>NZ_JBVNCJ010000001.1:0-1627500 GCF_055633275.1 Streptomyces sp. 12E
GTCTCCTTCGGGCTGCGCCCGAAGAAGCGAACCCCCGTGCTGCGCATGGGGGTTGCGCTCACGCTCCGCGTGAGCGCTGGCGCGCCAGCGAGTTGACGGGCCGTCCGCTGCGCTCCCGGCCCGGCGGGACTTCGTCCCACTTCTGGCCTGCGCTTCGCTCCGACCAGGGGTCGACGGGTCCGCTGCGCTCCCCCGCCTGACGGTCCTTCCGGCTGCGCCTCTAGGACCGTTGGGCCCGCTTTCGCGGGCCAGGCTGGCTGCGAGGATGGGGGTCGCTCGTTCGGGCTGGGTTCCGGTCAGCGCTACATCAGATTGATGCAGCATGTACAGTTGGTAGGAATAGGTGACAGCCCCAACCCTCTTTGGCTGGGGAATGATCACGGACGCGGGAAAAGGAAACGCCACGGCAGCGATACCGAGGCCGTCTGCCTGGCGCCGGACCTGGTCCCGGGCCACCTCCTGAGCACTCCACATACAGCACCTAACATCGGCATCCGGCCCACCACTTAGAGGGTGTCTCACGTGGTGAGTTTTGCGAGCTTCTTGTAGCAGGTCAGGGTCGCCGCGAGTCCGAGGAAGGCCAGGAAGTGGCTGCCCTTTCGCTCGTATCGGACGGTCAGGCGGCGGTAGCCGAAAAGCCACGAGATCGACCGTTCGATCTTCCAGCGGTGCCGGCCGAGCCGTTCGCTGGACTCGATGCCGGGCCTGGCGATGCGCGGGACGATGCCCCGCTCGCGCAGCCACTTCAGCCTGTCGGCGGAGTGGTACGCCTTGTCCGCGCGGAGTCTGCCGGGGCGGCGCCTTCGCGGACCGCGCCGGGAGCGGATGGCGGGGATGCCCAGGACCAGCGGCAGCAGCGCCTGGCTGCCATGGACGTTCGCGCCGGAGACGCCAAGAGCGAGAGGGAGGCCCTGGGCGTCGGACAGGACGTGGAGCTTGCTGCCCCTCTTGCCCCGGTCGACCGGATTGCGCCCGGTCAGCGATCCCCCCTTTTCGCGCGGACGGAGGCCGCGTCCACGATGGCCGAGGTCCAGTCCACCTCGCCGCGGACGCCGAGCTCGTCCAGAACAGCCTGGTGCAGCCGCCGCCACAGCCCGTCCCTGGTCCATGCGGAAAACCGGCGGTGCGCGGGGGCCGGCGAGACGCCGAACGTCTCCGGCAGATGCCGCCAGGCACAGCCGCTGGTCAGCACGTACACCACAGCCGTGAACACGGCCCGCTCATCAACCGGAGCCGTACCGCCTCCCTGCGGACGGGAAGCGAACGAAGGCAGCAACGGTGCGACGAGCGACCAGAGTTCGTCAGGAACCAACCGCTGCGACAAACCAACACCCATGGCAAAACATCATGCCGCATCAACCTCACACCACGTGAGACACCCTCTTAGACGTTGTTTCACTTGGTGAGTCGGCGGTGGGCGATGAGGGCTGCGGCTATGCCGACGAAGGCGAGGAAGTGTTCGGCCTTGCGTTCGTAGCGGCGGTGCAGGCAGCGGCAGCCGGCCAGCCAGGAGACCGTTCTTTCGACGACCCAGCGGTGTCGGCCCAGCCGGGTGGAAGACTCGATGCCCTTGCGGGCGATGCGGTGGCGGATGCGACGCTCGCGAAGCCATTTCCGCAGGTGGTCGTAGTCGTAGCCCTTGTCGGCGTGGAGCTTGGCAGGACGCCGGCGGCGCGGTCCGCGGCGGGAGCGGATGGGCGGAATCCCGCGCACGAGCGGCTGCAGGCCAAGGCTGTCGTGCATGTTCGCGCCGGAGATGCCCAGCGACAGCGGCACGCCGTTCCGGTCGGTGATGAGGTGGATTTTAGATCCGCTCTTGCCACGGTCGGTCGGATTCGGTCCGGTTGGAGGCCCCCTTTTGCCGCCCGGACGCTGACCGAATCGATCGCGCACCGCGACCAGTCCAGCTCGCCCCGCGCACCGAGTTCGTCGAGGACGACCCGGTGGAGCCTGGCCCACACCCTGGCCTGGCTCCACTGGGCGAAGCGCCGGTAGACGGTGGGCCAGGCCGGCCCGAACACCGGCGGCAGCCGCCGCCAGGTGCAGCCCGAGGTGGCCACGAAGATGATCGCTGCCAGGCATTCGCGGTCACCGGCCCGCCGTCGCCCGCCGCCCTGCGGACGTATGACCTCCGTCGGCGGGACCACCCGCCGAAACAGCGTCCACAACTCGTCCGGCACCAACCGCTCCACCAGATCCGCCATGCACTGCTCAACGAACGATCACGCCATCAGAAACAGCGTCTTATTGATCTTCGGGTCGTAGAGGTCAGGCTTGTCGACGCCGGTCTTCAGGTTGTCCGGGACGAGCCGGCGCGGGACGCCGCCGAAGTAGCGGAAGGCCGCGACGTGCGCTTCCGTCCATGAGTGCTGGTCCAGGTGCAGCACCGGCCGGACGAACATGTGCCGCGAGCACGGCAGCACCATCACGAACGCCCAGACCCGGTGGCGTTTCCCGGTCCGCGGATCGATCCACGGCCCGAGGAAGCCGTAGTCGATCTGGGCCTCCGAACCGGGCTCGATGTCCTCGCGCAACACGGTGACCTGCGACTTCGCCACCTCGTCCGGAAGCGTCGCGTGCACCCAGCGACGGAACGAGGAGATCGACACCTGCAGCTTGTGCTCGTCACGCAGCCGCTGGTGGATCGTCGAGACGGTCACCGTCCCGAGCAGGCTCTTGATGTAGTCGCGGTGCTGGTCGATGTCCGGCCAGGTCACCTGCCTGAGCCGTCTGTCGATGAGCCCGGGGAACCACTCCTTGATCAGCTTCGACCAGTCGGCCTCGCTCATCGGCGGACCGCCCGGGCTGATCCCGGCCGCTTCCGCCGGGGCCAGATACTTCCTGACCGTCTTGCGGTCCACCCCCAGCGACGCGGCCAGCTCGCTCTTCGAGCGGCCCGCGTACCAGTGGACGTAGATCTCGGTGATGTCGACCACGACGAACGTTCTCCTCGCCATCCGGGCTGCCCATCGGCCATCCGAACCACGGGACGAGGAACATGAGCAGCTCCGCGACGACCAGGTCCCTCGATCCCGACCTCCGCGCTACCCATGGCCAATTAGGAGAATTCGGGATGGGTAATTACGTGACGCTCAAACCGCCCAACCTGGGGAAAAACTTGAACGTCGACACACCCGGTTGGTGCGGGTCAACCACATCGTCGGGCGGCACCTGCGGAAGAAGAAGCGGACGACGATTGCGGACAGGACCGCGCCGCCCGCGCCGGACCTGGTGATGCGCGACTTCACCGCGGACACGCTGGACATCAGGTGGTGCGGCGACATCACTTACATAGCCGTCGGCGCGAAGTGGCTCTACCTCGCCACGGTGATCGACAGCTGCTCGAGGAAGGTGGTGGGCTGGTCGATCGCCGACCACATGCGCACCTCCCTGGTCACCGACGCGATCGAAATGGCTGTGGCCGCCCGCGGCGGCCGGGTCCACGGCGTCGTTTTCCACACCGACAGAGACGCCCAGTACAGCGCGGCCGCCTTCGCCGAGGTCTGCCGCCGGCACGGCATCCGCCGCAGCATGGACCGGGTCGGCTCGAGCTATGACAATGCCCTCGCCGAGTCGTTCTTCCAGGGCCTCAAAAGCGAATTGCTCCATGGCCGCCGCTGGACCTCGAAGGCCCAGACCCGGCTGGAGCTGTTCCGCTGGCTGTCGTACTACAACCGGCGCCGTCGACACTCCGCGCTCGGCTACCTCACACCAGCCGAGTTCGAACAGCAACTGATCACGTCACGTACGCTGTCACTCGTCGCATGAAACCCGGTGGCCACTCCCGGGGATCAACCTCATCATGCCGGTTGCCCCGGAGCCCCGTCCAAGTCCACGAAGCCGTGTTCGACCCGCGCCCGCTCGCTGCTCAACAGCCGGTTGACCGCGTTCGCTGAGGCGGACCCCCACCCACGTGGGGAAACAACCAGGCACGGGCCCCGTGCCGGGGTGGGGCAGTCAGTTATGCGGTGTGGTGAGGGTCTGATCGCTGTTCGCCCACGCTGTGTCGAATTGTTGGAGGGCGATGGTGTAGAGGAGGCCGGGGGCTCGTGCGTACAGGCAGGGCGAGTTCCTGCCGTGCGCGTTGTCGCTGTAGAAGGTGAGGTAGGCGACCTTGTCGGTGGCAATGACGCGGCATGTGTGGGGGAGGTTGTAGCTGTGCAGTTGGATGTTGCGTTGTGTGCGAGCAGCCCGGGCGAGGTAGTTGATGTTGGCTCGGACCTGGTTCCTGAGCAGGTCAGGGGTGAAGCCTGGGTCGAAGCGGGCGACGTCGTGGGAGCGGCGGTCGAGCCAGGAGTCGTGTGGTGTGTCCGGGTCGGGGAGCAGGATCTGGATGGATGCGGGCGCGAGGTCGCCAGACCACAGTGGGGCGAAGGCTTCGCGCGTGAGGATGTTGCCGCGTCCCGCCATGACTTTGACCCAGCGGGCCCGGACGAGGTCCTGGCTCATGTTCTGTTCTGCGGCGGCTTGGCGGCGGTAGACGCGGCGCAGTCCGGTGCCGGTGAACCGGGAGCAGACGGCGGTGAGCCACCACAGCGGGCGTGAGGCGCGCAGGAAGCTGAGGGCGAGCAGGAGGGCGCTCGTGACGAGGGAGCTGAGTATGCCGAGCAAGAAGGCGTTCATGCTGAGACTCCGGTGGTGGGAGTTGTCTCCTTAGGCGGTGCTCGCGGTGCGCGGAGCTGGGTCAGCAGAGGTAGGGCAGTAATTGGCTCAGGACGTGGGCGGCGTTTCTGGCGGCAAGTTCGTGGTGACGGTGGCCCTTCTCTTCGTCGGCGTTGTCGGAGACCCCGCGGATGACGACCCAGCCAGGGTTCTCTGTGCCGTGGACTGAGTTCTCCTGCCAGTACTGGCTGAGACCGCCGGCTTCCATATCCACGGCCAGGACCTTTTCGTGGTAAGTGGTGAGGTAGGTTCGAACGTCACTGGCTCGGTCGGCGATAACGGCTTCGCCGGACCCGATGACTCCGGGGTATACCTCGTACTGGTCGCTGGCGTGTTCGGTCATCTGGCCGTCGATGCGCGCTGGCGTCCCGTGGTCGGTGAAGTAGGCGTTCACGGCGTGAACGACCTGCGCGGGTGCTTGCCGGTGTTCACCGCGGCGGCGAGTGTCTCCCAGCGGGTTGATCTTGCGGCTTTCGTAGTAGACGACGTCGGTGGAGACGATGACGTTGCCGATACGGGCGTGGTCATCATGGATACCGCCTCCGATGCCGACGAGGGCCCACAGCCGGGGGTTGTAGTGGCGTCGGAGGTTTTCCAGGGCGGCCATGGTGGACCGCTGTCCCTGGCTTTGTGTCTGTGTGGCCACGACGCGTAAGGTGGCACCGGGGACATTGTGTTCGCCCTGGTAGAAATACAGGCCGTTTGGCATCTTGTGCCGGTGAAGCTTTAACTCGTCGATAACGGAGCGGAGTTCCTCACTGAGGATGGTGACGATCCCGAGGTCCCACCCGGCGTCCTCCTCGACGGCCGGCTCGGCGGAGCGCTGGGGCGCCGGGCCGGAGGCTTGAGCGTTCGCTCCGATCGCGATGTTGCTGAAGTGGTTGTTGCTGCCGTGGCTGATGATGCCTCGGTTGTTGGTCATGGGGCTGCTCCGTTGTCGGGCTGTGCGGGCTGGTTCGCAGCGACGCTGACATGAGCCGCCTCGCCTACTGCGTTGTTGGTGAAGCTGTTGTTGTCGCCGAAGTTGAAGATGCCGCTGTTGATGATTTTGAGTGCTCGGTCCTTGAAGACGGATGTGTCGACGTCCTTGCCCTGCAGGAAGTCACTGGCGGCGCTCAAAAGCCGCTGCTCTATGGTTTTCATCCGTCCGAGGATGTCGCTCTTCTCGAGCTGTACCTTGGTCCAGGCCTGCGACGATTCCTCTCGTATGCTGACGCGGCTGCCAATGAGGATGTTGCGGATCGGCGTCGTGGTGAGGTCGCAGGGCAGGACGGCGGCCTTTGCCAGCGCGTAGAGGTAACGGAAGATCCGCCATGAGTGCTGGATGTCGGAGGGAAGCGAGGCCAGTTCGTTGAAGGCCGCCCATATGACGGCTGCGCCGCCATGGTGGCCGAACTCTTCAGCTCGCTGGAAGGAGCGTGGTGTGTGCGCGAGCACGCATGCCGCAGTGGACAGGTTCAGGGTTCGTCCCTGCAAGCTGACGTGTAGCAGGACGGTCGCAACGAATTCGGCCCCGTCGGCGGCGGTCGTGACCTCAAGGAAGTGGTGCTGCTTCGATTCCGGAGTGTTGATGATGGAACGCAGTTCACTTCGGGTGAAGTGGTGCGGAAGCAGCGATCGGTCCACCGCGACATCCGTCTCGGCGACGTAGACGCGGTCCCGGACCTCTGCCGGCAGCCGGACGTCGCGGCTGTCGATGTTCAGTGGCAGGACGGCTTCGCGTAGGTGCTCGACGAGTTCGTGTGCCTGGAAAGGTGGCACCGAGTGCTCACGCTCGTGCAGCGGCTCATCGTCGGTGTCGGGCCGCAGCAACTGAATACTCATCGGCGGATTCCACTGGTAGACGAGCTCACCGGCTCCGATGAACGGTGACCGGTCACCGAAGAGCGTGAACCTGGTGAGGTCGTCATCCTCGTCGTCGCTGTGCCGGGGGCGGCGGTACACGGCGCACATGTGATGCTGCTGGCGGTCCGCTGCACGCTGTCGGCCCGACAGGCGGGCGGGACGCAGCGCAGGGGTACGCAGGATGCGGTTGAGGATCAGCTGGCGTGTGGCTCCCACGGCCAGGTAGACGAGTGTGATCGCCGCGGCCAGGAGGAGTGCCGTCAGCGCCTGCCGCGGATAGACCAGGGCGATGACCAGGACGGTCAGGGCCAGCCACAGCGCGGCCGTGGTGACCCGCCGGAAGGCGACTGCTTTGCCCGTCGTGACGCGCGGAAGGAGGAACCTGAGGAGGTAGCGGTGGGCCCGTAACGGGCCGCCTAAGCCACGGCGCCTGGACTTGTGGGCTGGCATCGGCTGGCGGTCGATTCCTTGAAGCAGTGTGGCGAGACGGAGCAGCAACAACAGGCCCAAGCCGCAGGCGATGAGGATGGCCGCGGGAACGGCTCCGGTGAGGACGGGTCCGACTACTGCAGCGAGGACCGTGGTACGAGGGAGCGCGCTGAGCGCGGCGGCGCGCCACGCGTGATGCATGACGGGGACGATGTCGAAGCCGTAGGACGGGGCGACCCTGCGGTGCGGCGCGGTGCAGACTTCGTCGATCACAAGGTCGCGGAAGCGTTCGTCCACATACACGCCGGCGCACAGATGGCGGGTGGCGGCCGTGGGTTCGAGCGCTGTCTCCTGTGCTGGTGGCGCGTGGGAAGTGGTCATGTCCTGCCCTCGGCTTCTACAGTTATGGTTGCTGTGACCATAAGTGTCGGCGGAGTTTAAGTCAATGAGACCTTTAGGGGTGCGGGTGGACGACTGGCTGAAAGATTCAGACGAGGTCGGACCCTCGTGGCTGACCGTGGACCTTGCGATCTTCACCCTCAGAGACCACCAGCTGATGGTGCTCCTGATCGAGCGCGGCCTGGACCCCTTCAACGGCATGTCCGCGATGCCCGGAGGCTACGTCCAGAAGAACGAGACCCTCCATGATGGAGCCCTGCGCGAGCTGGCCGAAGAGGCCGGTATCGACGGCAGCCGACTGCACCTGGAGCAGCTCGGCACCTACGCGGATCCCGGGCGTGACCCGAGAGGCAGAGTCGTGACCGTCGCCTACCTCGCACTGGGACCGGACCTGCCGACACCCGTCGGCGGGACTGATGCCGCACGCGCCTTCTGGGCCCCCGCCGCGCACCTGGAGGACGGCACGCTCCGCCTGGCATTCGACCATCAGGCGATTCTGAGCGAGGCGCTGGAAGAGGTCCGCAGGAAGCTCGAGTACACCGCTGTCGCCACGGCCTTCTGCAGGGAGACGTTCACACTCAGAGATCTCCGCACGGTGTACGAAGTGATCTGGGGCCAGCCATTGGATCCGAGCAACTTCCGCCGCAAGGTACTCAACACCACAGGATTCGTGCAGCCGACGGGAGATCAGTGGCTGCCCCCTACCGGGCGTCCGGCCGCCCTCTACCGCCGTGGACACGCATGGCTGCTCAACCCGCCCCTGCTGCGCGCTGCAACGTCCGGTCAGCGAGGCTGAGGCGGCTCCGGTCACGAGAGGCGATCAACCGTGGGATGCGCTCACCGGGCTGAGGGTGCACCGGCACCGCACGGCGGACTCCAAGGCCGAGCGGAATCGAGTCACCCGCGCCCGAGAACGTTGAACGCGGCAGCGGAGAACCAGGAGGTGAGCCACACCCCCACGCGTGTGGGGAGCACTCGGCCTCGATGTTGTCGACCGTGTACCGCGCCGGTCACCGGCACCCGTCTCTCAGCGCCGTTCCCGGGGCGGTACCCCGCGCGACCCCTTGCGGGTCAGTCGGACAGTGAGCGCCCGCAGGCTGTGGCGCGGGCCAGGACGGAGAAGACCGGCTCTCCGCCCCGCAGGCGCTGCTTGACGCGCATGCCGTCCAGGGTGATGTCCATCGGGGACACTGGGATGCCCGCCGTGAGGCAGCCCTGGGCGATCGCGGCGCCGTTGACGCCGACGGCACCGACCCATGCCTCCAGCTCCGCGGGCCACAGTCCCAGTCGGGTCCAGGCCCGCGCCAGGTCCCGCCGTTCGGACCGCCGCAGGTGTCCTGCACGGCGGCTGAGCACCTCGAAGGCGTAGTCCTCCGGCGCGCGCTGGTTCTCGCGTCGGTGTCCCCCTCCGAGCGCCGCCGGGACGCGGCGGCGCGGATGGTGCGCCGGCGGCTGCGGCCAGGTCGGCCGCCAGGTCCAGGCCCTCGCGGGCGGCGATGTCTTCAGCAGTGGCGCCTTGGCTTTATCGAGCAGTAGTGACGTCGCTTGTCGATGAGTTTGGGAGGCGCCCCGTTCCACGGGCGGGTGGTGTTGATGAGTTTGGGAGGCACCGGGTCTCTTGCCAGGGCAGCATCGGGATGCTCCTGGTGAAAGGTGCTGGTCATGCCGCAGTTGTCGAAGGTCGAGCTGTACGCGGCGATCCGGCGTGACCACCGCGGCGGCATGTCGATGCGGGAGCTCGAGCGCAAGCACGGCGTGACGTGGCGGACGGTTCGCAGGGCATTGGATTCGGCCTGGCCTGAGCCTCGGAAGAAGCTGCCGCCCCGGGCGACCGCTCTGGACCCGTACAAGCCGGTGATTGACGGCATCCTCCGCGGAGATCTGGATGCGCCGCGCAAGCAGCGGCACACCGTCACCCGCATCTTTCACCGCCTGGTCGACGAGCACGGGGCGGACGTCTCCTACGGGATGGTCCGCTACTACGTTGCCGCCCGGAAGCCGGAAATCCTGGTCGAGTCCGGCAAGGCCCCGCTGGAGGCGTTCGTCCCGCAGACCCACCAGCCCGGGCACGAGGCGGAAGTCGACTTCGGCGACGTGACGATCCGTCTCGCCGGCGAGCTGGTGACCTGCTACTTGTTCTCGTTCCACTTGTCGTATTCGGGCAAGGCCGTCCACCGGGTGTTCGCCTCCTGCGGCCAGGAAGCCTTCTTCGAAGGCCACGTCCACGCGCTGCGGACGCTGGGCGGGGTCCCGCGGAGCAAGGTCCGCTACGACAACCTCAAGGCCGCCGTCGCACGGGTACTGGGCCTCAGCCGGGCCAGGGTGGAGGCCGACCGGCGGATCGCCTTCAAGTCGCACTTCGGCATCGAGAGCTTCTACTGCCGTCCGGGCATCGAAGGCGCCCACGAGAAGGGCGGCGTCGAGGGACAGATCGGATTCTTCCGCCGCAACCACTTCGTTCCCGTCCCCGAGGTCTCTTCGCTCGCGGAGCTGAACGAGATGGTCGAACAGTGGGACCGGCAGGACGACGCACGCCGCATCGGCGCCCGGTCCAAGACCGTCGCCGAGTGCTTCGCACTCGAGCAGCCGCTGCTGATGCCGTTGCCCGAGGAGCCGTTCGAGACAGGGCGGCTGTTCACCCCGCGGGTCGACCGCTACGGCCAGATCCCGGTCCGCACCAACCGCTATTCGGTGCCGATCCGGCTGATCGGCAAACGGGTGCGGGTCGTCCTGCACGCCTCTCACCTGGTGGTTTACGACCAGAACGTGGAAGTGGCCCGGCACGAGAGGCTGATCGCCAAGGGCGCCGTCCGCCTGAAGCTGGATCACTACCTGGAGGTCCTGGTCCGCAAGCCCGGCGCGTTCCCCGGCTCCACCGCCCTGGAGCAAGCCCGCTCAGCGGGCAAGTTCACCCCCGTCCACGATGCCTGGTGGGCTCAGGCTCAGGAGGTCCACGGCGAGCGGGACGGCACCCGAGCCCTGATCGAGGTCCTGCTGCTGGGACGGCACCTGCCGCACGAGCACATCGTCGCCGGTCTGGCCGCAGCTCTGCGCGCCGGGGCGATGACCGCCGACGCAGTCGCCCTGGAGGCCCGCAAGGCCGCCCAGGCCGAGGCCGAACCCGACCTGGCAAGCCGGCCGCTGCCCGGCACATCGCCGACGAACGTGACGTCCCTGCACGAGTGGAAGCTGTCCCACCTCCCGCCGGACACCAGGCCCCTGCCGTCGGTGACCCCCTATGACCAGTTGCTCCGACGTCGTCGCGCCAGCGGCGGTGACCACCCAGAGGGAGAAGCGCAGTGACTCTGCCCCGCCAGCGTGGTTTGACCGAGCAGGCCGCCGACGCCGCCATCGACACCGCCTGCCGCATGCTGCGGCTGCCGTCGATCCGCAACGAGTTCACCGAGATCGCCGACCGGGCGATGAAGGACCAGATGACCTACCGCGGCTTCCTCGCCGAGCTGCTGATGGCCGAGTGCGACGACCGGGCCCGGCGCCGTTCGGAACGACGGATCAAGGCGGCCGGCTTTCCGCGGGAGAAGTCCCTGCGGGCATTCGACTTCGACGCCAACCCCAACATCGACCCGGCCACCATCCACACGCTCGCCAGCTGCGAGTGGATCAAGAAGAGCCAGCCTCTCTGCTTGATTGGCGACTCCGGCACCGGCAAGTCCCACATGCTCATCGCCCTGGGCACCGAGGCCGCGATGAAGGGCTACCGCGTCCGCTACACGCTGGCCACCAAGCTCGTGAACGAGCTGGTCGAAGCTGCCGACGAGAAGCAGCTGAACAAGACCATTGCCCGCTACGGACGCGTCGACCTCCTCTGCATCGACGAGCTCGGCTACATGGAACTCGACCGGCACGGAGCCGAACTCCTCTTCCAAGTTTTGACCGAACGCGAGGAAAAGAACAGCGTCGCCATCGCCTCCAACGAGTCCTTCGGCGGCTGGACCAAGACCTTCACCGACCCCCGCCTCTGCGCGGCCATCGTCGACCGCCTCACCTTCAACGGCACCATCATCGAAACCGGCACCGACTCCTACCGCCTCGCCAGCACCCGAGCACGAACCGAGGAGCCCGCCAAGGCCGGCTGACCGCTGCCGCTACCTACCTCGATGTGCAGCCGCCCTGGCAGGCGGCTGCACATCTCGTCTCAAACTGTCTCAGCTGATCTGATCCGAAGCTGCGCGTCGGTCGGCTTCCTGAGCTGCATGCTCCAGCCGGTTCCGATGGTTCTCCCACCACGCCGAGTCGCCGGGCGCCATGCTGTCGTTGCCCTTGTTCATCCCCACGGCACCATCCATGAGCTCCCGAATGATGTCGGCGTGACCGGCGTGCCGGTGCGTGTCAGCGATCACGCGCACCACGGCGTGGTGCAACGTCACCTCGTCCTTACCGCTGGGCCACCACGGCACCTTGCCGATCGTGTCCAGCGCCAGCGCGTCGAGCGTCGCGTCCGCGTGGGCCCACGCTCGGCGGTAGAGCTCAACGATGTACTCGCGTGGCTCGTCGGCGGTAACCCACATATCCGCGTTGGGCTCGGCACCGTCTTCTAGCCAGAGCAGCGGTTCACCGGACGGCCGTCCGAAGGTGTCGCCGAGATAGCCCAGCTCCACGCTCGCCGCGTGCTTCACCAGGCCGAGAAGGTTGGTGCCGGTCGGCGTCGACGGACGACGGAGGTCGTACTCCGAGAGCCCTTCGAGCTTCCATAGCAGGGCATCACGGGCGGACTGCAGATAAAAGTGAAGATCAGCCTTGGGATCTGATGCGGTCATGGGGCAAGTCTGCCGGGCGCATGATCTGTGTCCACGACTGGCGGCGAACCAGATCGCCTCACGCAACGAGCGAACAGGACATGCGCCGTCGTTTCTCCTCAACATTCGCGAGCCGCTTGGTCAGCAACTGCCTCCGCAACCCACCGACAAACGCTGTTCCTAGACATCAACGAAGCCAGTCCAGCACGGTCCCGTCGGCGTCCACCGCCCGCCACAGGTACTTGTGCTCTCCGTTGATTCTCACGAAGACCTCGTCCAGGTGCCATTTGCCCCCCGGGCGAAAACGTCGGCGGCGCAGTGCGTTGGCGTAGGACTGCCCGAACTTCAGGCACCACCGCCGGATGGTCTCGTGGAAGACGAGCACATCGCGCTTCGGCATCAACTCCTCGACCTCGCGGAAGCCGAGCGGGAAACGGTGGTACAGCCACACGCAGTACGCGATGATCTCCACCGGGTACCGGTGACCCTTGTGCAACGGCGGCGCGGACGACACGAGCGATCCCCTCCCCGGCACGATCAACTTCAAGATCATCTCAGGCCGGTCAACCAACGTGACAATGCCCCGACGAGAGAATCCAGCCAGGTGCCGCTATCGATGCTGGCGAACGGTCGCATTCGACGGCTGCAGCTCCACCAAGGCGCCTGACCGGGCGTGTCAACGCTTCAGCCTCCCCTGGCACTGCAGCGACTTCGCCGCCGCGGCCGGGCGAGCACTGGCCGTGATGGCGTCCAAGGTCGAGGATGCGGGCCTGTTGTGGGAGGCAGGCGCCGCCCTGGGCGGTGACATGCCGCTGATTCCACTCGTCGAGACGGCCCTCGGAGTGCGTCTCTGCCGGGTATCGAGCGTCGTAGGCCCTGCGTTCGGCAGCGTGGACCCGACGGCGCAGCTCCACGTGGACCACCACTCCAGAGAAGTCCTGCGTCACGCGTGCTCGGAACTGGTGATCGCCGCCGCGGCTGCGGGGTGTGGCGCCCCGTGGGCGGGGTCACCACCACGCTCAACTGCGCGGACACCCTCGACACCGACCTGCGGCATGCGGTGACGCTCGGCTTCACCGGCAAACTCTGCGTCCATCCCCGCCAGGTCACCACCGTCAACGACGCGTTCACCCCGTCGCCCTACTTGGCCACCTGGGCCCAGTCCGTTCTCCAGGCCGGCCAGGACGGATCCGCGACATCACATGCTGGGGAGATGATCGACCGGCCTGTACTCCTGCGGGCCGAGGCGATCCTTGCCAGGGTCACCGGACTCGGCTGACCGCGATGACGCCAGCACCCGGGTGGTGGACTCACTGGACGCCGGCTCGAACGTGCTCCGCAGTGTGTCGGTACGGCTCCACGGCGAGGACGGCCAGTTTGGCGTCGTCGGCACATGGCGGACCTGGGCCTCAGAGACCTCGGCGACGTCGTCGGCCGGCCCCAGCCTCCTGGCATCCAGAATCTGACGCCGCGAGGTCCGCCCCGACTCCAGAGTACTGAACTTGATTGGGTGATGTCGGTGCTGTTCGCCTGACAGCCGGCCGTCAGTACCGGTAGCCCTGGGGTGTGAGATATGCGCAAGGCGGTGGTCTGACCGACGCGGGGAGGGCCGCAAGGGAACGGGTACGGCAGCAGGCCGTGGAGCGTTTTCAGGTGGGACAGAAGAACGCGGAGGTTGCTGACGCGCTGCGGGTGAGCGAGCGGTCAGTGGAGCGGTGGCGCCGGGCATGGCGCGAACTTGGGGAGGCCGGGGTCCTGTCAAAGGGCTCCCCGGGGCGGTCCCGGCTCAATGATGCACAAATCGCGCGGCTGGAAAGTGAGTTGGAGCGTGGTCCGCTGGCCCATGGCTGGGCAGACCAACGGTGGACGCTCGCGCGGATCAAGACGCTGATCAGCCGGCTGTTCCACGTTTCCTACACGGTTGAGGGCACCTGGCGGCTGATGAAGCGGCACGGCTGGAGCTGGCAGCAGCCCGCCCGGCGGGCAATTGAACGGGACGACTCAGCGGTCGAGGTGTGGAAGAAGGAGACCTGGCCGCGGGTAAGAGCATCGCGGCGGAGCGCGGGGCCTGGATCGTTTTCGAGGACGAAGCCGGCCAGTCGATGACTCCGCCGCGCGCCAGGACCTGGGGCCGGATCGGCCGGACGCCCGTCGTTCGGGTCAGGAGGCGGGGCTCGGGACGGGTGTCGATGGCAGGCATGGCCTGCTACAAGCCGGGTCAGCGGTCCCGGCTCATTTACGCGATCCGCGAGTACCAGGGCCGCAAGGATGAGCCGAAGGGCTTCGGTTGGCGGGACTTCCGCGACCTGGTCGTCCGCGCCCGCATCCAGCTCGGCGGCCCAATCGTGCTGGTCTGGGACAACGTCCGCCTCCACCTGACCGCAGGCATGAAGGAGTTCATCGACGCAAACGCCGAGTGGCTGACTGTGTTCCAGCTGCCGGCCTACGCTCCCGATCTGAATCCGCAGGAAGGCATCTGGTCGCTGGTCAAGCGCGACATCGGTAACCTCGCCGCCGCCGACCTCGGCCAGATCACCCGGGCGGTGAAACACCGACTCAAGCAGATCCAGTACCGCCCGCAGCTGGTCGACGGTTGCCTCGCCGGCACCGGCCTGAGCTTCGATCCGGCCCGCTGACGGATGCGGTGGTCTTTATGCCCGTCGCTGGCGGCGGCAGGTGTGGCAGCATCACCGCCATGTCTTTGCTGACCTGGGACTACGACGGTGATCCGTACTGCGCTCTCACCACCGAGACTGGTGCGGGTGAGGGCCGGACCACCCATTTCGAGCTCAGCGAGGCCCGCATGGTTCCGGGCAGAGCCCCTGCCATGCCTGCTTCACCAGCTCCCGGACCGGCAGCCGTGACAGTGGTTGCCTACGCCCCCGAGGAGGAGAAGCCGGCAGAGGTCTTCTTCGACGAGACGCAGACACTGCCGTTCGCCGTCTTGCAGCACTTCGTGGCGATCATCGCCTCACGGTTGGCAAGCACGGGATCGTAGAGCAGCCGTCCTGCGGCACAGCAAGCCCTTGAGCCGACATCACGAGTTCAAGTTCAGTAGTGACGAACAAGTAGGGCCAGCCGGGCCGGAGGCTTTGGACCATAAGGCCAGCCATGCCTGAAAAAGATGCGACGGTACAGGACCAAACGCCCAGTCAGAAAGCGGGTTGGGAGCCGTCTTTGCTGTGCCGAGCTACGAGTTCGTCCTCGATTCGCCGCAGCGTGGCGTTGACGATCTTGATCGTAGCGGGGTCATCGACGATGCCGCGAAGAGTTCGGTCCCAATGGTCGCGTAGGAACTGGAGATTCTGGTTGGCCTTCTCGGTGGGGTACAGGCGCACACCTCGAGCGTTGCGGTCGTCTATGACGCGGTTCACAAGGCCTCGCTTCTCCAAGCCGCGCAGTACACGACTGAAGTTGCTCGATGGAAGTAGCGCTGCTTCCGCCGCCGCCCGGGCAGAGGCGCCAGGGTTGCGATTGATGAACCGCATGACACTGATCTCAATCGGCGTGCACGGCTCGAAGGCAGGGTCAGTCGGGGGTCGCAGCTGCCGACTCACAGCGAAGATCAGGTCGGCCAGCTCATGCAAGCTCGATGCGTGGACATCATCTCTCATGACGCGAGGGTCTCCTATCAAGTAACAGCTATCACCTGATAGGATACAAGGGATGGCGGTCGCTCGGCTGCAGATCGCGACCGCGCTGCATGCAGCCATTCCCTACTCGCACATGAGGATACTTCCCATGGACATCAACGGATCCGTAGTGCTCGTGACTGGAGCGTCATCGGGCATCGGAGCTGCTACTGCACGGGCCGCTTCTGAGGCCGGCGCGCGGGTAGCGCTCATCGCCCGCCGCGAGGAGCACATCCGGCGGCTTGCCCTGGAACTTGGCCAGTCCGTAGCCATAGCTGTTCCCTGCGACGTGACCGACCGGACGCAAGTCCAGAAAGCCGTGCAGGCAACGGTCCAGAAGTTTGGACAAATCGACGCCCTCGTGAACAGCGCAGGTCAAGGGCTCCAGGCCGGCATCGACGCTATCGATCTCGACGACTTCCGAAGTATCCTCGAGCTCAATCTCGTCGCACCCTTGATGATGACGCAGGCGGTCCTTCCGCATATGCGTAAGCAGGCAGCCGGAGCCATCGTAAACGTGGGCTCTGGCATTGTCTGGTCCACGCTGCCCGGGTCCGGCGCGTACTCCGCTTCCAAGGCCGCCCTGCAAAAGCTCACGGCCATCGCCCGCGCGGAGCTCGCAGGCGAAGGCATCACCGTGTCAATGATGTTCCCCTCGATCACCGAGACCGAGTTCGTCGGAACGGTCCGCGGTGACGTCGAAGGGGCACGTCGGATGGAAACCGCCAGCGGGTTGGTGCCACACTCACCCAAGGACGTCGCCGATGCCATCATTGGTCTGCTCAAGAGTGGTGCCGCGCAGGCCGACTTGCTCCCGGAGAAGTTCGGCGGCACGCTCAAAAACTGACATGCGAGACATACCTGGCCACTAAATTCTTCTCGGTAACGCTTCGTGACGCGTTGTGATTTTCGTTCAGGTGGTGCGGCCGTGTTCGAGCTGGAGCAGGACGAGGGCGGCGCGGGCGATCCGGGTGATGGCCGCGGGTTCGAGGCTGACCCGGCGTAGGGCCTTGGAGGTGACCTTCAGCAGGGCGTTGGCGCGTTCGGCGACGGCGTGGACGCTTCGGATCACGGCGTTGAACGCCTTTCCATGCTCGGCGAGTTCACTGCCCCTGGGCTTCTTGACCGGGTGCCGGAAGTTGCCTCCGGTGTTCTCGTAGCCGAGGTCGGTCAGGGTGGGGATGCCCAGGGTGGCGGCGAGCCGGTTCAGGGCATCGACCAGGCCGTGGGCGCGGGCGCAGGTGGTGTCGTGCTCGCGGCCCGGGCGGACCGGAGAGATCCAGATCGGCCAGCCGTCCGGGGCGGAGATGACCTGTACGTTCCCGCCGTGGTGCTTGTGTCTGCCGGACCACCACAGGTCGGTGCCGTTGGGGCCGGGGGCGGCAACGCGGTCGGTGCGGATCGCGGTGCCGTCGAGGTTGAGGTGGGTGTAGCCAGCCACGACGGCTCGCTCCAGGGCGGTGGCCAGGTCGGGCGCGTGGTCAGCGAGCACGGTCAGCCCTTCGTGGAGGTAGCGGTAGGAGGTCGGTGTGGAGACGCCGTTGTCGCGGGCGAGTTGAGTGACGCGGGTTCCGTCGACAAACCAGCGCAGGATGAGCACCGCCTGCTTGAAAGGGCCCAGGGGGCGGGTGTTGTTGCGGGTGCCGAGCCGCCCGCGGTGCTGTTGGAGGAGCCGGGCGAGGAACTCGGCGGTGGTCCTGCCGACGTCGAGGACGGCGGTGCAGGTGACACCGGAGGGCACGTGAAGCCTTTGGCCTTACGGAACTTGATCTTCGCAGATCCGTTCCGGCCAGGGGCTTCACGTGCATCCGACGCCAGGTCACCACTCTGGGCCCCAGCGACCGCCCACGGTCACGCACCGCGACCATCATGTTCCCGAGAAGGACCCAACGGTCTCGCGGCGCTGTCGAATCGGCGCCGCCCGCCTGAACTTCACCGTGTGACCGCGTTGCTCACACGATGAAGGGCGCTCCGCCTCCGCGGGCGCGCTGTTCCGTGCTCAGGGGCTGGGTCCGGGGGTCATTCCGGGTTGTCGATTTTCCGGTAGAAAGCGAGGAGGGCGTTCGTGAGCCGTTCGGGTGCTTCCATCGCCGCGTAGTGGCCGATGCCGTCGAGCGATGCGGAACTTACGTCCTTGGCGACCTGGCGTAGCGTCGCCGGCGTGAAGTCTCCCGATCCGCCGCCGATGGCGAGCACGGGCATGGTGAGCTGTTTGGAGGCCAGTTCTCGGATTTCCTCGCCTTCGCGGAGCATCGACCGGTAGAGCCCGGCCGCACCCTTGAACGCGTCGGGTCGCGTGTATTGATCAGAAACTCATGGGGTTCTCGTCCAGGACGTAGCGGACGTGTGGGCCGCCGAAGTAGCCGCGGACGATGTGTGGCTGGCGTTGGCGTCTGCGGAAGAAGCGGCGAGTCTCTGCGGCGAGTTCGGCCTGGTCCCGAGCTCGGTGCTGCTTGGGCAGGCTGTGTTTGAGGTCGGCGTTGACCAGCTCGTCGGGGTTCAGCTCGGGCGAGTACGGGGGCAGAAAGTGCAGCTCGACAGCCTCGGGGTGGGCAGCGAGCCAGTCCCGGACCTTCTTCGAGCGGTGCGCGGAGTGCCCGTCGACCACGAGATGGACCTTGTGGTCGAAGTGACCGGCCAGCCGGTCCAGGAAGCGGCACATCACCTCGGCGGTGAAGGACTCGGTGAAGACCATGAAGTGCATCCGGCCTTGGTGCTGATCGCCGACATCGCGTTCACCGAGAACCGGTTCCCGCTCCGCCGCACCACGGGCGTCCTGCCCTTCTCGCCCCAGGTGCGGCCGGTGACCTGGTCGGATCGGATGCCGACCTGGTCGGCGAAGAGGATCTCACCGCCTTCGGCCTTCGCGCGGATTTTCGGCCAGGTCTCCTGGTGCCAGCGGCGCACGGACTCCGGGTCCTGCTCGACGGCCCGTTTGCCCGGGCGCTGGAAGGACAGCCCCCACCGCCTCAGGTACTTGCCCACCCCCGGTTCGGTCAGCCGCACCCGGTATAGCTTCACGATCAGCTCGCCCACCAGCCGCCGCGTCCACAGCTGCCCGCTCAGCCCCACGTCACAGGGGCGGTGATCGGGGACCGCCTGCCGCACCGCTTCCTGCTCGGTCTCGCCGAGGACCTGGTGCACCCCGACCGGCTTGCCCCGCGGCCGCATGACCAGCGCCTCCCGGCCGCCGGCCTGCCACTTCGCCCACCACTTGTCGACCGCCTTCAGCGACACCCCGAAGACCGCCGCCACGTCCTCACGGTCCCGCCCCGCCACCAACGCGGCCACCGCCCGCAGCCGCAGGGCCTCCTGCGCCGACGGCGACAGATGCCGCGCGTCCCCCACCAGATCGCTCACACACCACCAACGACCCAGAACCCAAACCGTTTCGGATCAATAGGAGCGGGTGAGCTCGTCGATGTCCTGGTCGGTGAACGCGTCAGGGGTGGCGCTGAGGGAGGGCAGGGCGTATTCGGAGAGGAATGCGCGCTCTCGTCCGGCGAGCAGCATCTCCGGGATGCCGGGGGCGGCGAGGGCGCCGATGTGCCAGGCGCCGCCGTGGGTGACGTCCGCGAGCATTTCCAGGCCGAACCCGGGCAGGCCGGTCTCGATCGCCGTATAGCTGCGCACCAGGTCGGGGTGTGCGGCCGCGACACGGAATGTGGTGGGACCGCTGATGTCCTGGCCCGTCAGGTGAACGGGGCCGAGGTCGAGCAGGGCGATCAGTTCGCTCAGGTCCCGGGCCGCGGTCGCGCTGTCGTGCTCTTCGGTGGCGGTGGCGGAGTCGCCGAAACCGCGCAGGTCGGGAGCGAACACGCGGTGGTGCGCGCTGAGCAGGGGGATCAGCTTGTGGAAGACCCACCAGGTCTCCGGGAAGCCGTGGACCAGCATGACGGGGGATCCGGCGGTTCCCGCCGAGACGTAGTGGAGCTCCGTGCCGTTGAGGCCGGCGCGGTGGTGTTCGAGGGCCGGAAGGGTGGCGCCGGGGGTCGTGGGGGCCATTGGTTTCCTCCGCTTGATCGACAACTTGGTTGCCAGCCTATGGATAGGCAACCGGGTTGTCGACTCTGGCGGGATTCTCGTACCATGCGTCTCATGACACGGTCACCAGGCGCCGAGCTTGCGCTGCTGCTGCTCGGCGGCTTCCAGTCGATGGTGGACGAGGTAGTCGGCGAGCTGGCGAGCCGCGGACACGAAGGCGTGCGCGCATCCCACGAGTTCGCCCTGCGCGCCATCGGGGAGGGAGCGGACACGGCCACGGAGCTCGGCCGCCGGTTGTCGGTGTCCAAGCAGGCCGCCGCCAAGACGATCGCCGCCCTCGAGCGACTCGGATACGTCGAGCGGGAGACCGACCCGAGCGACGCACGCGTCAAGCGACTTCGCGTCACGGCCCGCGGCCACGACATGATGACCCTCGGCGCGACGCTCTTCACCGAGGTGCGCGACCGCTGGGCGGCGCAGATCGGAGCCGAGCAGCTCGACGCCCTCGAAGCGCACTTGGCCCAGCTCACCAAGAACCGGCCGGCGGACGCGGAGGGCCTCGCACGACTCGGCGGGGATCTCGGTGAGGCGGCCTGACGACGCGCCGCCCGTGATTTTGCCGACGCCGAACTGCGAATGTCCGAGCTGCTCGTCGACGTCGCCGAACGCATCGTCGTTCCGGTCACCGCGGCTGCCCGGTCCGGAGGTCGGCAAGCCGTGCGAGGGCACCTTCGCCCTGGAGGCTGTGCCGCTCGAAAAGTCATCGTTGCCGGTCAAGCGATAGAGCGGTACTCGCTGATCACGCCGCCGAGGATCTGGGTCCGCAGCACTCGACGGGCGTTGAGGTCGTGCACTGGGGCATCGGGCCGTTCCTCGTCATCAGGCGGTAGTTGCTGTCGGGCCTGGTGCGGTCGGTGGGCGTTGTAGTGCCATCGGTAGGCGGCCAGGACCTGGCGGGCATGGGCCTCGTTCACGATCAGGACGTGGCCGGGCATCTCGCGCCGGATGCTGCCAATGATCCTCTCGCAGTGAGCGTTCATCCGAGGAACCCGCGGGGCACTCAAGACCACCTCCAGCTCCCCGGCCCCGAAGACCGTGTCGAACGCCGCACCGTACTCGCCAGCGCGCTCACGCAGCAGGAACCGCACAGACTCCCTGCGCATGCCCAGGCCGGCGGCTAGATTCCGCGCCTGTTGCACGCCCCACTCCCGGGTGGGCCGGGCGGTGACTTTGGTGATGTGCAGGCGCCTCGTGCCGTGCTCGAGGAACACCAGTGCGTACGGCCTCGTGCCGAGCGCGGCGTCGAGGATCTCCCGGACCCTCGAGGCAGCGACCCGATGCCCGAGCCGGGCCAACTCCCCCTGGACCCGCCTGTGCCCCCACCGCGGGTTCTCCTGGGCCGGCCGTAGAACAAGCGTCTTGACCGCCCCTCGGGTTGGCGGGCGTCCGGTGCGTCGGCGTGCGGTGTCATCCCACTGGGCAGCGACGAACCTGCGGTGCCAGGCGAGCAAGGTGCCCGGGGTGACCGGGAAGACCTCGTGCCAGCGTCGCCGGGGTATCAGCCCAAAGAGGGCAGCGAACCAGAACCGGTCGGCTGGTTCGTAGCGGACCGGGCCGGCAATCTGCTGGCGCAGGACTGCGTTCTCATGCCGCGGCATGAGCAACTCGGCGTTATTCACGGGTGTCACGGCGCAGCAGCACCGACGGGACGGACAACAGTCTCCGGGCCACCCTGCACAGCAGAGACACGATCACGCGGACATGATCCCAGGACCGAACTGCATCACTCCCACCTGCGCCGATGACTTCTCGAGCGGCACAGGGTGGACGAGTGTCCTGTGCCATCGAAATTTGAGCGCGTGCCATCGTAGTTTGAGTGGCGCAGGTCACGGGAGGCGGCAGGTGCGGTCGTGGCAGTGGGCGGGCGAGCCCAGGAGAGCCACGTTGAGGGCGGTGTCGAGTGTGCTTCCTCTGGCCTTGTGGGAATAGACCGTCGGGTATGGGCAGGTCAGGGGCTCGATGTTCGGCCCAGGGACATGTGCCGCCGCGCCACCTGAGACCACCCGATCGGCAATTTTTGCCATAGCAGCAAGGCGCCTTCGCGAATCGGCACGGTTGCGCGGACGCTGGTTCTCGAGCGCCCCTGACCGCATAGGGGCAGGCACGAGAGGGCAATCGATGATCAGCAGTGACATAGCCGCAGCCGCTGCGGGCCGGCCCGACGAGCAGGACTCCGAGCCGTCCGCCTGCTTGGCCGCTGTGCGCCAGGTCGCCAGTCGGTTCACCGGGACGTACGGCCTGACGCGGGTCGACCCCGAGTTCGGTCTGCTCTTCGCCGAGACCGTGGAGGTCTGGCACAGCTTCGATCACGAGACCGTGTCACTTCCCGGCGAGAAGTTCGCGGGTGCGATGCTGCGGATGCTCCGTGCGACCGCCGACCTCGTGAGAAACCACGTTGACCGCATCTGGTCCCTCCACGTCGACCACCACGGCTTCGCTCTGGCCGCCACCGCTTCGGGCGAACTGGAGAACGGCACCCCGGTGCGCATTTCACGCTGCCTCCAGGTGACGGTCCACGAGGGGCGCATCACTCGCATCTGCGAGTTCGGCGACCAGCAGCAGCGCCTGCCGCTGGATGAAGCCCTGCGCGCCGCAGGCCGTTTCCGCAACTGACACCCCCACCACCCCAATCATCGTCAGGAGTCATCATGGACGTCTTTCTCACAGGTGCCGGCGGCTATATCGGCGGAGCCGTGGCCCGCCGTCTGATCCGCGAGGGGCACACGGTGCGCGGCTTGACGCGCACGCCCGGCGTGGTCGGTGCTCTCGCCGCCGCCGGCATCACACCGGTCGTCGGGGACCTCGACGACGCGGCGCTGCTCAAACGGGAGGCCGACCGCGCCGACGCGGTCGTCAATGCCGCTCACAGTGACCACCGCGGCGCTGTGGCCGCCTTTGTCGACGCCCTGCGGGGTTCGGGCAAGGTGTTGATCCACACCAGCGGGACCAGCGTCATCGGTGACGACGCCCAGGGCCGGTACGCATCCGAGGTGGTCTTCGACGACGCGAAGCCCTTCGGCCCGGGGGACCACGAGATCCGGCGGGCCCGGTACGCCATCGACCGCTCCGTCGTCGATGCCGCTGCGGCGGGAGTGCGTTCGGTGGTGCTGTGCAACTCACTGATCTACGGCAACGGCACGGGACCGCGCCCGCAGACCGTGCTGATCCCGCCGCTGGTCACACAGGCCCAGGCCGGCAAGACCGTCCGCGTCGTCGGACGCGGCCTGAACCGCTGGTCGACGGTGCACCTCGATGACATGGCCGACCTGTATCACCTGGCGCTCACCGACCCCGCGGCCACGGGCTTCTACTTCGTGGAGGGCGGCGAGGACGCCTCGTTCGCCGAAATCGGGGAGGCGATCGCCCGTCGGCTGGGCCTGGGACCGGTGGAGCCGTGGGACCTGGATTCCGCCGCGGCCGCGTGGGGGGAGGGTTTCTCCCGGTACGCCCTCGGCGCCAACAGCCGCGTACGTGCCACCCGGGCTCACGACCTCGGCTGGCGCCCCTCGCGCCCCTCGATCACGCACTGGATCGAGCAGGAAATGCCCCTGCCGTGAGGCGGTCGGCGCGTCGGTGGTGTGGCGGCGCGGTCAAGGATGGGGCCGGGGGCTCGCTGTCAGGGCTTTGACCGGCGTTGTCACGTTGGCTGATCGGTGAGGATGATCTCCTGGTTGATCAGCCTGGGAAGGGTCGTCCGTGGGGGCCGTGTCGCCGTCGTACAAGGGCCACCGGTATCCGGTCGAGGTCATCCCCCACTGCGTGTGGCTGTACCACCGCTTCCCGCTGTCGTTCCGCGAGATCGAGGAGCTCATGCTCGAGCGCGGGATCGCCGGCTCCTACGAGACGGTGCGCCGCTGGTGCGCCAAGTTCGGTCAGCAGTACGCGAGCGCGCTGCGCCGCCGGCAGCCCCGGCCTGGTGGCACATGGCACCTGGACGAGGTCTTCCTCAAGATCAGCGGGGAACGGAAGTACCTGTGGCGGGCTGTCGACCAGGACGGCAATGTGCTGGACATCCTGGTGCAGGACCGCCGGGACAAGGCCGCGGCCAGGCGCTTCTTCCGCCGCCTGATGAAGAGGACTCACACGGTGCCGCGGGTGATCGTCACCGACAAGCTCCGCTCCTACGGCGCGGCCCACCGCGAGGTCATGCCCTGCGTCGAGCACCGGCAGTCGAAGTACCTCAACAACCGGGCGGAGAACAGCCACCAGCCAACGAGGCAGCGCGAACGCGCGATGAAAGGCTTCCGCTCCGTCGGCGGAGCCCAACGATTCCTGTCCGCGTTCAGCGGCATCTCGCCCCACTTCCTCCCCCGCCGCCACCTGACGACCGCGCACGACTACCGAGCCGAGATGGTCATCCGCTTCGCGATCTGGGACCAGATCACCGGCACTGTCGACCAGCCCACCACAACCTGACCACAGTCCCAGGTCGCGGGCCCACATGCCGCGACACACCATAAAACCACCACACGTCCAACAACGTGACAATGCCCTTGCCTGGGTTCTGTCCGCTGTCAGGAAGGAAGCACTCCCCAGGTGTGGAAGCGCAGTCGGGCATGCCCCTCCACCCGTTGTGAAAGCGCTGGTCGCGGGTGCGGGCTGTCAGGGATCCCGGGCCCATGCCTCGACGCCCGAGCTTCCGACGGCAGCGCTTGGTCGGCCTTGTCCGGAATGGTGCAGCGGATCCTGCGGCGGCGCAGGTAGGCGCGGGGTCTTACGGGGAGACGGACGCCGATCACTCGCTCCTTCTTGTGGTCGTGGGGATGTCCGTGCCTTCACCGGCAGTCGGCGATCCGCCCGTGGTGTGCGGATTCGGATGCAGACCGTCGAGCAGGATGCGGATCAGGGCGCCGGGGAAGTCCGGGCCGTTGTCGATGCCGGCGAGCGCGACGAGGCCGTCGAGGATCTGTCCGAGAGAGACGTCGTCGCGTACTTCTCCGCTGCGTTGCGCGGCGCGGAAAAGGGGTTCGCCGGCCGCGATCGTGCGGGAGCGGCTGGCGCGGAGGATGGGGGTGCCATTGGCGGATTCGGAGAGGAGGACGGAGGCGAGAGGTCCTTTGCGGGTGCCGAGGGCGTGGAAACGCATGAGCCAGGCGAAGAAGGCCTCGCCAGGCGTGTCGCCACTGACGGATTCAGCGGCCTGGCACATGTCGTCGACGGTGTGACGGAAGAGTTCCTCGACCAGTTCGAGTCTGCCGGGGAAGTTGCGGTAGAGCGTGGCCATGCCGACGCCGGCACGTCGGGCGATCTCGGCCATCGACGGTGCGGCACCGGGTTCGGCGAATGCCTCGCGGGCGACCGCGATGATCTTCGACCGGTTGCGCTCGGCGTCAGCGCGTCGGGCAGGGGCGGGCTCAGCGCTCACGGCGGATGCTTCCTTCCTCTTGCGTCCGGAACCCAAGCGTACCGGATAGCCTTCTCACTTCCTCTTGTAAACGGATAGCCTGTCCACTACGTTAAATGGACAGGCAATCCGTTTAGGACGGATCTGCTGATCAGGACACCAGGAGAGGAACAACCATGACTGCAACCGTGAGCGTCCCGCCCGTCGCCGACACCGCCCGCCGTGACATCCCCGCGTTCGTACGGGCCGGGGAGCGGATGATGTGGATCGGAGGCCGACAGGTCGCCGCAGTCTCCGGACGAACGCTGCCGCACACCGACCCGGCCACCGAGGAGGCGCTGGCCGGTGTGCCGCGCGGCGAGGCAGCCGACATCGACGCCGCGGTGAACGCCGCGCGCGCGGCGTTCACCGATCCCGCCTGGACGGAAATGAGCCCCGACCGGCGCGGCCGGATCCTGAACCAGATCGCCGACGTCATCGAGGAGCACGCCGACGAACTGGCCACCATCGACTCGGTCAACATGGGCGCACCCCGCATGCTGACCGCACACATGCTGGCCGAGGCCAGTGAGGTCTTCCGCTACTACGCGGGCTGGCCTACCAAGCTGTCCGGCGTGAGTGTTCCCGCAGGCAAGGACCGCATGGCCTACACCCGCAAGGAGCCCCTCGGTGTCGTCGGCATCATCTGGGGCTGGAACGGTCCGATGGGCCAACTGCCCGGCAAGCTCGCCCCGGCCCTGGCCGCCGGTAACACCGTCGTGCTCAAGCCGGCCGAGACCGCCTCGCTGAGCACGCTGCGCCTGGCCGAGCTGCTGGCCGGCACCGACCTGCCGGCCGGTGTCGTGAACGTCGTCACCGGCCTGGGCGCCGAGGCGGGCCAGGCGCTGGTCGCGCACCCCGGTGTCGCGAAGATCGCCTTCACCGGATCGACCGCGACCGGCAAGCTGGTCCAGCGCCAGGCCACCGACACGCTCAAGCGCATAACGCTCGAACTGGGCGGCAAGTCGCCGTCCGTCGTCTTCGCCGACGCCGACCTTGACGTCGCGGTCCGCGGCGTGGCGGCCGGCTTCCTGGGTAACGCGGGACAGGTCTGCGTCGCCGCATCACGGGTGTTCGTCGAGGAGAGCATCCGCGAGGAGTTCGTCGAGAAGTTGCTGAAGACGATGGAGGCATTCACCCCGGGAGACCCGCTGGCCCAGGGCACGCTGGTGGGACCGCTCTCCACCAAGGCGCAGTTCGACCGCGTCAGCTCCTACCTCGACATCGCCCGCGAGGAGGGCGCGAATGTGGTGACCGGCGGCGGGCGCGTCGGGGACCACGGATACTTCTTCGCCCCCACCCTCCTCGACGACGTCCGCCCCGACATGCGCGTCGTCCGCGAGGAGATCTTCGGTCCCGTCGGCGTGATCACCACCTTCACCGACATCGATGACGCCATCGCCCAGGCCAACGACACCGACTACGGACTGGCCGCCTCCGTGTGGACCACCGACCTCACCACCGCACACCGCATGGCCGCAGCCATCGAGGCCGGCACCGTCTGGATCAACACCTGGGCCGAGATGAGCACCGGCAACCTCCCCTTCGGCGGTTACAAGCAGTCCGGCCTGGGCCGCGAAGGCGGCCTGGAAGGACTCGACACCTACACCCAGGTCAAGACCGTCCGCATCGCGCTGTGACCACGCCACCTCACGCCTGAGCGGCCTGGCCGTCCTCGAGCGCGACACTGGCATGCGCGGCCGTTTCGGACGGTCAGATGGTCCCGCGTGGGCTTGTCCGGGTCTTGATCAACCAAACGGAGAGTGCCTCTGAACTGGGGCGACAGGGCTTGTCTAGCCTCGCGCCTTCACGAAGTGGACTGTCCGGCTGGTGATCAGAAAAGCGGAAAGCGCCTCTGACCAGCGAGAATGAGGATTGTTGAGGTCCTTGTTCCCGCCACCGCCGGATGCACTTCCCAGGTGAAGAAGCGTATCGGGTCCTACCCGCCTGTCCGCGTCGAGGGCGGCGGCCGGTCGTGGTCTCCCAGGCCGGGACCGTACTGCTGCTGGAGACGGTCCGCAGAACCGGCCTGGACCAGGCGATATCCGCGGCCCTGAGGCCGTGGCGCAAGGCCCGGGCGGTGCATGATTCGGGCAAGGTGCTGCTGGATGTGGCGCTCGTGGTGGCACTGGGCGGGGACTGCCTGGCCGATGTGGGCATGCTGCGGGCCGAGCCAGCCGTGTTCGGGCCGGTCGCTTCCGACCCCACCGTCTCCCGGCTCATCGACACCCTCGCCGCTGGCGGACAGCGGGCCCTGACCGCCATTCGCGCCGCCCGGGCCGACGTGCGTGAACGGGTCTGGACGCTGGCCGGTGACACGGCGCCGGATGCCGACGGCCAGGTGGTCGTGGACCTGGACGGTGTCCTCGTCCTCGCCCATTCCGAAAAGCAGGATGCGGCGGCGACCTGGAAGAAGACGTTCGGGCACCATCCGCTGATGGGCTTCGTCGACCACGGCCACGGCGGGTCCGGCGAGCCGGTCGCGGGCCTGCTGCGGCCCGGCAACGCGGGCTCCAACACCGCCGTGGACCACATCGAGGCCACCCGGCTGGCGCTGGCCCAACTGCCAAAACGGTACCGGCGGGGACGGCAGACGCTGATTCGCACCGACTCCGGCGGCGGCACCCACGCCTTCGTCGCCTGGCTCGCCCAGCGCGGACGGTGGCTGTCGTACTCGGTCGGCATGACCATCACCGATGTCGTCCACCAGGCCGCGCTCAAGGTCCCGGCATCGGCCTGGACGCCGGCCGTCGAACCCCGTGGTGACGTCCGTGACGGCGCCTGGGTCGCCGAACTCGCCGGCGACGTGCTGGACGGCTGGCCGGAAGGGATGCGGCTGATCGTGCGGAAGGAGCGGCCGCACCCCGGTGCCCAGTTGCGTTTCACCGACGCCGACGGCATGCGGTTGACCTGCTTCGCCACCAACACCGCCGGCGAGGCGATCGCAGCCCTGGAACTGCGCCATCGGCAGCGGGCCCGGGCCGAGGACCGCATCCGCGCCGCCCGCGCCACCGGCCTGCGCAACCTCCCCCTCCACCACACCGCGCAGAATCGGGTCTGGCGGGAGATCGCCCTGGACCTGCTCGCCTGGATGCCGATGCTCGCGCTGACCGGCAAAGCCCGGCTCTGGGAGCCCCGCCGCCTGCGGCTGCGGCTGTTCTCCACCGCCGCTCAACTCGTCACCACCGGCCGCCGCCGCTACCTCCGCCTTGCCGAGCACTGGCCCTGGACCGACATCATCACCGACGCCCTGGACCGGCTCCACGCTCTTTCGAACCCCGGCTGACAGCACCTTTCCCGTCCCTGCGAACAGCACCAACCCGACCGGAGCCGTGGAACCCGGCGCACACCCGACGCGACAGACGGGCACTTGCCCTGCCCAACATCAGACACAGAACGCGAAGCGGTCTGCCAACTCCGTCGGCAGACCGTCACGAAAGATCGAGGTTAGTCTGCAGGCCCTGTGCGACGAGGAGTTACCGTCAGTGGGACGAACCGTCCTGGCGACTCAGTCCCTCAGTGCGAGCCAGCGGAATCGCCTGCAGGACATCTTGTAGCAGAACGCTGCGTGCGCGGTAATACCCGGTCGTACCCGACGGGAGCTAGCGGCCGCATACTCTCTGGAGGATCATGCGCGCCATCCCGACTCCTTCCTGAGTCTGCTCGCCTCCCTGTGGGTCCTGGACGATCACGGGCCTGAGGGAGGCTGGACGGGCCCGATCGCATCCTTGCAGCGGAGATAGCTCGCCATGTGATCAGATTCCAAGATTGGGACGCGGAGCGCCTCTTCGACGAGCTCGGTTGCTTCACCGCACCGCACTACCGTTTCGGCCGGTTCCTTGAGGGGCTGGCATCGCCCACCACTCTTCCCGACGAGCCGGCCCAACGGCGCTTTGTGGCTATGGCCAACGAGCACCTGCGGCTTATCGGAGCGCAGCTCGAAGAAGTGGGCGAGGAAGAGGGATATCCGCTGTTCGAGCTGGTGGCGGCAGGTCAGGCGGGTTCCCGTCGGCCACGGCAGGTGGTCTTTGCGACCCGAAGGAAGCCGGATATCCGCATCAGCAGCGTTCTGGATGGCGACTTGGAGGTGCTGGACCAGGCGGAACGCGACGATGACGTTCTGGTCTACGACCATGTCGTAGGCAATGAGGGGTTGCGCTGGCGCGATCTCATGGACTGGTGGCAAGCCAAACGCGGCATCAACGACGCCGTCCTGGCCAAGCAGGCCCTGCTGCAGCGCATGAGCGCCAGCGTGCCCGGAGAGGCGACTGGACAAGACAACCTCGGGAACCTGTACTACGACCTCTACGGGCACGGCCTGGGCGACCGGTCCGCTCTGCTGCCCGAAGTGTGGCTCCACTGGGATCACCAGACCATCAGCCAACGCCGCGGCCGTGCCCAGCACAGCATACGCATGGACTTCCTCATGCTCCTTCCCGGACGGCAGCGCATCGTCATCGAAGTCGACGGATCACAGCACTACACCGACAACCGAGGAAGAACGCCCAGCCCTCGCAGGTACGCCGCCACAATGGCCGCGGACCGCGACCTAAAGTTCCTCGGCTACCACGTCTACCGCTTCGGCCATGAAGAACTAAAGGATCTTGAGACCGCTCGTCCGATCGTCGCGGACTTCTTTGCCAGGCTGCTCGGCACGCATCGCGCTGCTCCGCAGTAGATGCGGTTCCACACACTCAGGCTGCCCGCCGCCTACGATCCTCCCTGGCGCATTGGGCAGCCCGGGGCTTCCGCAGTCCGGAATTGGCGGCGTCGTCTCCAAAGTTGCTTCCCTATGGGTTACGGGGTGGCTGGGAGAGGTTCGGTGAGGCGGTCCAGCCGCGTGTAGAGGGCCCGTATGAGCTTCCCCCGCTGTGCGGGAGGTGCCCTTGAGTGGGGCGGACAGGCGTCCGTCGGCTTCGCGGAGGACGACTTCGGCGAGGGCGCCGCGGCCGTCGCTCTTGGGCAGGGCGGCGGCGAGACGCCGGACGTCGGCGGCGACCGCGCGGGCGTGCCCGGTGAGCTGGAGGGCGATCTGCTCGTAGTCGCGGGGTGCGAGGTCCGGGTCCTTCCACGCGAGGACGGCGGTGGTGAGTGCCTCGTGCGGGGCGCGGTCCAGGGGGAGTTCGGCCTCGATCAGGCTGTCGGGGTCGTGGAGCACGGCGTGGGTGTCGCTCATCGGGCGCCCGCCGCCGCGTCGTCCTGGTCGTGATCGCCGGTGTCGGCGGCCGGGGCCTGGCTGGCGAGGAAGCGGGCGTAGCCGCGGCCGGCGCGGGCCATCAGTGCCGGGGAGGGCCGGCCGAATGCGGGCGCCTGGAGACCGTGCTCTTCCGGCTCGGGGCCGGTGGGTGTGGGTGCGCTCATGGGGCACCGCCTCCGTGTGCTGAGTGCGTCGCGTCGGTCTCGTTCGACGCTAGGGAGGGGTCCGCTTCGTCCTCAACGAGATTGCGGGAAATTGCGGAAGTTCACTCCAGGGCGTCGATCGCGGCATGGATGAGGGCGCGGGCGGCGTCGCCGTACACGGCCATCTGAGCGAGGCCGGTGAACGCCTTGGCGTAGTCGGCGAGCTCGCGTGGCTGCGTCACCTTGATTTCCGCCGTCAGGGTCTCCACCACGGCCGTGGTGTCATCGTGGAGGTAGAACGCCTCCAGCGGCCAGACGGTGCGCTGCGCGGTGAACGGGATGATCCCCAGCGAGACCGACGCCAGCGGCATCACCGCCAGGAGGTGACGCAACTGCCCGCGCATCGCGTCGGGGCCAGCGGTGCGGTAGCGCAGGACGGACTCCTCCATGAGGACGACGTAGCGGTGGCCGCCCTCGTAAAGGAAGCGGGAGCGGGCGATGCGGGCGGCGACCGCGTCGGCGACGTCGTTGGGAGTGCCCTGGAAGGCGGTGATCTGCTCCATGAGGGCGGTCGCGAAGGCCGGCGTCTGGAAGAAGCCCGGCGGCACGTTGGAGACGTAGACCCGGCAGACGCGGGTCCGCTCGTGCAGGGTGTTGAAGTCCTGCTGGACCTTGCGCATGCCGGTGCGGTGCAGGCGGCGCCACTCCAGGTACATGGAGTCGACGGCGCGGGCGGTGGCGATGAGGTCGTCGGCCTGGTCGTCGGCGCCGCACGCCGAACACCAGATACGGATGTCGGCGTCCGAGGGCGGGGCGTCGCCCTTCTGAATACGGGTGGTCTTCGCAGGGTGCCAGCCGCACCGGGCGGAGAGTTCCTTCCCGGTGAGGCCCGCGTCCTTGCGCAGGTGCGTGAGGCGCACGGCGAGCGCCTCGCGGGCCGCTTGGGCGCTGGACGATGGGGAGGCGGGCACAGGTCTGCTCAGGGAGCCTGGACGGTGTACTTCTCGTGCGGGATGCCACGCTCCCACACCGCCTCGAACGCGGCGGAACACAGCGCGACGGCGGCCGGATCGGTGGTGCGTTCCTTGCCGTCACTCGCCCAGTCACCGGTGCCGGTGAAGTGGTGGAACTGCACGACGCGGCCGTCCAGGAGCCAGAAGTCGTTGCCGGGCAGCGCGATGTCGGAGGCGCGGCGGCGGGGCAGCCAGCGCACGTCCTCGCCGGCCTGGAGGTTGAGCGGAGTGATGGCATGCTCGTAGCGGATGTAGTCGGTGACCGGCTCGGAGACAATCCGCGCCCGGCGCATCACCACACCGCGGGCCACCGCGTCCTGAACGAGCGGCATCCACTGCGGCCAGAACGAGCGGGCCGGATCGAGGTTCGGAACGCCGGTGCGCAGGAAGGACTCGAAGTCGTCCCGTTCGTCGCCCACCGCGTAGACGTCGCGCATCTCCAGATGGACCGCTGTGCGGTGGGTGTCAGCGAGGAGGTCAGCGAACGTCGCGCTGTCCAGCAGCTCGTTCCGCCGCATCGCATGCCTCCCTCACGATCGACACCATGTGGGCCGGAATCCGGATCACCCGCTCATGCGAGGGAATCCCGGCCCTGTGGCCGGCCACCCACTCGGTGGAGCCGACCTGGGCCTTGAGAAGTTCATCGGCTTCCTCGTCCTGGAGGACCAGGTCCGCGCTCTCCTCTTCCACCCACACCATGGGCGATCCCTCGCCTCCGGTGTTCGGGTCGATCCCGACGAACCGTAACGTCATGACACTCTCCCCTGCGACATGGTTGCGCATAGTTGCGCGCCACGACCGTCCCGCAGCACGGAAGGCCGGTCAAGAGGACCGTGCACATCGGAGGGCCGGCCCGCGGGTCGCGGAGCGAGCCAGCCCTCGCGGTCAGTTCCTGCCGGCGGGGCGGGCGTCCAGCGCCATGTACAGAGCTCCGCGACGGGCCGGTACCGCTGGATGAAGGCAGGGTCCTTCATCTGCCCCACAGGCAGTTGCCTGTGCTGATCGGCCCACCGCTCGGAGACCGTCCAGTCCAGGGAGCACAGTCCCCCTCAGTTCATGTCCCGGCCATCGCCCGGCAGGTGGTGTCGCCCAGTACGCGGGACACGGTGAAGAGCGGAATCCGGCCGTATACCTGCGCTTTCCGCACCGGCGGGTCGGCAGGAGCGGGTCCGCTGTTTCTGGAGCGGTCCGGGAGGGCGGGATGCGCAGAGGAAGGCGTCGGTGTAGACGAGGTGGGTAGCCGCCTCAGCCAGACACTGTGAGGGATGGTCAAGCTGTGGTGAAACGTGTCATGAGCGCCGCTGTCCTCTACGGCCATGGGGGCCTGGAAGCATTGGGGCTGCGGACCGACTGGCCGCTGCCCGAGCCCGGCCCGGGCCAGGTGCTGGTCCGGGTGTCCGCGGCGGCGGTGAACAACACGGATGTGTGGACGCGCGAAGGGGCGTACGGGCTGCCCGGGAATCCGGAGGCGAAGGCGGGATGGCGTGGGCCGCTGGAGTTCCCGCTGGTCCAGGGTGGCGACATCGCGGGGACCGTCAGTGAGGTCGGTGCCGGTGTACCGGCGAAGTGGGTGGGCCGCCGAGTGCTGGTCGATCCCGCCTTCTACGCCGACGGCCGTGAGGACGCTCCGCCCGTCGGTCTGCTGGGCAGTGAGAGGGACGGCGGTTTCGCCGAGTACGTCGTGGTGGACGCCGACCGCCTGCACGACATGAGCGTCTCCCCGCTCTCCGATCAGGAGCTGGCCGCCCTTCCGGTCGCCTACGGCACGGCGATGGGCATGCTGGAGCGTGCGGAGATCCGCAGCGGTGAGACGGTGCTCGTCACCGGAGCGTCCGGCGGGGTGGGCTTGGCCCTGGTGCAGCTCGTGGCGGCTTGCGGGGCGCGGGTGGTGGCGCTGACCAGTGGGTCCAAGGCCGCCGCGCTGGAGGAGGCCGGCGCGGCGGCGACGCTGCCCAGAGACGCGGACCTGGCCGAGCTGGAACGTCGGCTGGCCGCGGTGGCGCCCGGGGGCCTGGACGCCGTCGCGGACGTGGCGGGAGGACCGTGGCTCGAGCGGCTCCTGCCTGCCCTGCGGGAGAACGGGCGCTGGGTCGTCGCCGGTGCCGTCGCGGGCCCCGTCATCACCTTCGACCTGCGGCGCCTCTACCTGCACAATCTCCGCCTCATCGGCTCCTCCATGCACACCCGCGCCCACTTCGCGGCCCTGGCCGAGCTGGCCCGCGCCGGAAGCGTGCGCCCCCGCATCGCGGCCAGTTTCCCCCTGAGTGACATCCACGCCGCTCAGGAGGTGTTTCGGGACGGTACGCATGTAGGCAAGATCACGATCATTCCGTGACAGGTCGGCCCGCCGGCCCTCTTCGTGAGCGGCGATGCTGGCCTCTTGGTCGGAGGCGGCCTCAGGAGCAGATTTGGCCTGGCAGCAGAAAGGCGAGGCGGTCGTCTGGCCTGTGGCCGACGTTGGGTGCCGCTGTTGCGGAAGTGATGGCGTGGGTCAGGCTTCTGTGATCGTGTGTCGGCGGAAAATGTTCCAGGTCGGGCCGTCCTGCATGTCGTCCCCGCCCAGGCCGGCACCGGCGTGACGGCGTTCGCACTCGCTTCCAGCGTCATGGCACGCCTGTTGCGGGAACGTCCAGCCGGGTGATGCCTGGTCGCTCCGCCTTCCTCCGGGACCTGTCGTCCCACTATCAGGCTGTCCACCTCAGAGGGGGGAACTTCACACCGCGGGTTCTCCCTTGCCAGGCGCAGAACCAGCTTCTTGAGCGTGGCGGCCGTAGGAGGGCGGCCCGTGCGGCGTCGGCCGGCGTGGTCCCATTTCCTGGCGATCAGCCTGCGGTGCCGGGTCGGCAGCGTTCACGGCGCGACCGGGAGGATATGGCTCCAGCGCCGGCGCGGTATCAGCGACAACAGCGCGACCAGCCAGAACCGGTCCGCCAGCTCGTAGCGGACCGAGCCGGCGAGTTGCCGTCGCAGCACCGCGTTCTCGTGCCGTGACACCAGAAGTTCGGCGTCCTTGGCCGTGTCTCGACGCAGCAGGACCGCAGGCACAGACAGCAACGCCGGGTGGCCCGGTACAGCAATGGGATGATCACTGGTTCGGCATTCCAGCCACCGTTGAGAGAACTTGCACGCGAGCCCCCACCGGCAGCGACGACTTTACGAGTCCTACACGCTGTGTCCGCCGGCGCTGTGGTCGGGGGATGCCAGCCTGCTGTGCTCGGCGTGGGCTGCCGGCTCCGGGTCGGAGGTGAGGGGTCCGATGGCCGCGCCGATCCCGTAGGCGGCCGCGAAGGTCGCCGCGATGGCGGCGGTGAAAGCAGTGATCTTTGCGCCAGTGTTCATGGCGGGCCCTTTCTCTGCGGTGTAACCGCCTTCCCCGGCGAACACCCTGACCATATACTCCCTGGGGGTATACATAAGAGATCCGGAGTAGTTTGCTAAACATACGGGGAGGGGGTATACCTGACGACGTCAGCGGTACCCCCCTGGGGTACTCCAATGATCGCATCCTCCGGGAGGAACCATGTCCTGCTGCACCCCTGACGGCAGCTGCTCCACCAACACCGCCGCGGCTGAGGCTGCCGAGGGCACCACCACCGTCTACAACGTCTCCGGGATGACGTGCGGGCACTGCAAGGCCACGCTCACCAAGGAGATAGGCGCCTTGGACGGCGTCCTGGCCGTCGACGTCGACCTGGAGACCGGACAGGTCGCCGTCACCAGCTCCGGCGAACCGGACGAGGCGCTGCTGGCGAAGGTCGTCGACGACGCCGGCTACGAGCTCACCGGCCGCGCGGCCTGAAAGCTTCGCCCGTCTGCCGGGCCCGCGGGCGGGCCCGGTCCTTTCTTCCCTCTTCCACCCACCCAGTCCGAGGAGCAATGGTGGCTACCACGGTCCCCGACACAGCCGAGGTCGAACTCGCGATCGGCGGCATGACCTGCGCCTCGTGCGCCGCCCGGATCGAGAAGAAACTGAACCGGATGGACGGAGTCGAGGCCACCGTCAACTACGCCACCGAGAAGGCCAAGGTCACCTTCCGCCAGGACCTCGACGTCGCGGACCTGATCGCCACGGTGGAAGCTACCGGCTACACCGCCCGCAAGCCGGAGCCGGAGCCCGGTATGGCCGATTCCGGGGACGTCGGGCCGGAGCGGGAGACGGAAGGCGATGAACTGCTTCCACTCAGGCAGCGGCTGGTCACGGCCGTGGTGCTCGCCGTCCCGGTGATCGCGATGGCGATGGTGCCGGCGCTGCAGTTCGAGTACTGGCAGTGGCTCTCGCTCACCCTGGCCGCCCCGGTCGTCACCTATGCCGCCTGGCCCTTCCATAAGGCCGCGTTCACCAACGCCCGGCACGGCGCGGCCACCATGGACACGCTGATCTCGGTCGGCACGTCGGCGGCATTCCTGTGGTCACTGTGGGCGCTGTTCCTCGGCACCGCCGGCACCCCCGGCATGACCCACCCCTTCGAGCTGACCATCGCCCGCACGGACGGGGCGGGCAACATCTACCTCGAGGCCGCCGCCGGCGTCACCGCCTTCATCCTGGCCGGCCGCTACTTCGAGGCCCGCTCCAAGCGCAAGGCCGGCGCTGCCCTGCGGGCCCTGCTGCAGCTGGGCGCGAAAGACGTCACCGCCCTGCGCGGCGACCGGGAGGAACAGATCCCGGTCGGCGACCTGAAGGTCGGGGACCTGTTCCTGGTTCGGCCGGGCGAGAAGATCGCCACCGACGGCACGGTCGTCGAGGGCACCTCCGCCGTCGACGCCTCGATGCTCACCGGCGAGTCCGTGCCCGTCGAGGTCGGCGCCGGGGATGCGGTCACGGGAGCGACCGTGAACGCCGGCGGCCGCCTGGTCGTCAAGGCCACCCGGGTGGGTGCCGACACCCAGCTCGCCCGGATGGCCAGGCTGGTGGAGGACGCGCAGAACGGCAAGGCCGCCGCCCAGCGGCTCGCCGACAGGATCTCCGGCGTCTTCGTCCCCGTCGTCATCGCCCTGGCGCTGGGCACCCTCGGCTTCTGGCTCGGCAACGGCGCCGGACTGACAGCCGCGTTCACCGCCGCCGTTGCCGTCCTGATCATCGCCTGCCCCTGCGCCCTCGGGCTCGCCACCCCCACCGCGCTGATGGTCGGCACCGGACGCGGCGCCCAGCTCGGCATCCTCATCAAGGGCCCCGAGGTCCTGGAGTCCACCCGCAAGGTCGACACCATCGTCCTGGACAAGACCGGCACGGTGACCACCGGCCGCATGACCCTGCTCGCCGTCCACACCGCCGAGGGCACCGACGAGGACGAGGTGCTGCGCCTGGCGGGAGCCCTGGAGCACGCCTCCGAACACCCCATCGCCCAAGCCGTCGCCGCAGGCGCCGCAGAACGGGTCGGCACACTGCCCGTGCCGGAGGACTTCGCCAACGTGCCCGGGCTGGGCGTCCAGGGCGTCGTCGAGGGCCACGCGGTCCTGGTGGGCCGGACCAAGCTGCTCGCCGAGTGGGCCATGGGCCTGCCCGCCGGCCTGGCGCGCGCCAGGACCGAGGCCGAGGCGGCGGGCCGCACCGCGATCGCGGTCGCCTGGGACGGCGAGGCCAGGGCGGTCCTCGAGGTCGCCGACGCGGTCAAGGACACCAGCGCCGAAGCCATCACCCGGCTGCGCGCCCTCGGCCTCACCCCCCATCCTGCTGACCGGGGACAACAAGGCCGTCGCCGAGGCGGTGGCCGCGGAGGTCGGCATCGACGAGGTGATCGCTGAGGTCATGCCTGAGGACAAGGTCGACGTCGTCAAGCGCCTCCAGGACGAGGGCCGCAGCGTGGCGATGGTCGGCGACGGCGTCAACGACGCCGCAGCCCTCGCCCAGGCCGACCTCGGACTGGCCATGGGCACCGGCACCGACGCCGCCATCGAGGCCGGCGACCTCACCCTGGTCCGCGGCGACCTGCGCGCCGCCGCCGACGCCATCCGCCTCGCCCGAAGGACGCTCGGCACCATCAAGTCCAACCTGTTCTGGGCCTTCGCCTACAACGTCGCCGCCCTGCCGCTCGCCGCCACCGGACTCCTCAACCCGATGATCGCAGGAGCCGCGATGGCGTTCTCCTCGGTCTTCGTCGTCGGCAACAGCCTGCGCCTGCGCGGCTTCAAGGCCGCCGACTGACACCTCGACCCCGCCGCACGGACGGAGGGCGGGCCAACAGGCCCGCCCCCCGTTTTTCTGTTACTCCTCCCGTCTCCGGGGAGGGCACCGTTCATGGCACACGAGGGAGGCCGCATGCGCGACTTCGTCCACCGCAGCAGCGACGGCTGCCGGCTGCACGGCACGACCCCGGGGCAAGGGCCGGGGCTGGTCTTGCTGCACGGCGGTGGCCCGGATCGCTACAGCCTGCCGCCTCTGGCCCGCCATCTCGCCGCCTGCTTCACCGTCCTGCCGGACATCCGCGGCTACGGCCGCTGAGTTTCTTGGAACAGCGCTATGTCGGCGAGATCATGCGCCGGTTCGACGCGACGGTGGAGTCGCCGATCGACCCGTTCAACTGCCCGCGTCACCGCGGCGACTTCGGTCTGCGGATCCCGCCGTCGCGACAGGCGATGAAGAAGTTCTTCAGCCGGTGGCGTGACCAACAGCACCGGAGCGCGAACACCCAACATGCGACGACCCATACGCTCCGGCCACTACTGTGCTGGCTCGGCGCCGACGCGGCGATCCCCCAACAGGACGTCTATGACCTCGTTTCGAGGTCACCGAGGCCTGAAGGCCAGATTCCGCCGCGGACTGCCCGGCCGCGTACAGGGACGAGATCAGCACGGCGACCAATACCAGAACGCAACGCGACGCAGCACAGAACCCGCTCCGTGGTGCGAAAAAGACGCTGTCATCGTGAGGGCTCCATAAGGCGATACCGCATGCGGGAGCCTCGACAGGGCATACCGGTGAGGGTATACACCCACGGGTTGCGAAGACGTCACTCGCACCGCGCCCAGGCCGTCACGGGTGCCACCCATGAGGGGAATGGTGGTGCTCCGAGGCGGCGCCCGGCGGATGCCGAGCCGCGCCCCGGCCGCGCTCCGCCTCGACCTCCCGACAAGGCCGCGGGATCGATGGCGAGGCCGCCGGGACCACCCCGAACTGTGCTGCACGTCGGCGCGACTCGGGTCCAGCCGGGCGGCTGGGACGTTGCGGAGGTCACGCCAGCGGTTGCCTTCGCGCTGGAGGTCGGCGGGGAGCAGGTCGCGGTGTTCACCGGCGGCTCCCTGCTGTACCGCACCACCAGGCGTCCCGACCTGCTGGAACCGGACTACACCGACGCCCTGGCTCGGGCCCAGTGGCACTCGGTGCACCGGCTGGCCGAGGAGCTGCCGAACGAGGCGGCCGTCTACCCCACCCACGGGTTCGGCTCGTTCTGCTCCGCGACCCAGGCCACCGGCTTGGCCAGCGCCTCGGCCAGGAGAAGCGGACCAACACCGTGCTGACCGCCGACGAGGAGGCGTACGTCGAGCAGCTCCTGGCGGGCCTGGACACCTACCCGGCCTACTACTCCCGCATGGGCGTGGCCAACTCCGGCAAGCCCGGTAAGCCGGACCTGTCCGCGCCGTCTGTGGCGGATCCGGCCGAGCTGTCATGGTGATCGTCACCGCCGCCGCCATGCTCCGCGGCCGCCGGAACGCTGGTGCCGGCCGGGCCCACCAGCAGCTTCCGGTGGGGCGGGTCCTGCTGGACGGCGCGGCCGTCGGTTTGGCCACCGGTCTGGTCGGCGCGGGCGGCGGCTTCCTCGTCGTCCCCGCCCTGGCCCTGCCGGGCGGTCTGCCCATGCCGGTGGCTGTCGGCACTTCCCTGCTGGTCATCGTGATGAAGTCGGTTGCGGACTTCGCTGGCTACTGTCGAGCGTCCGGATCGACTGGTTCCTGACCCTGGCTGTCACCAGCTTCGCGGTCGTCGGCAGCCTCGGCGGGGCCCGGCTGGCCGAGCGCGTCCCCGCCCATGTCCTCTCCCGGCTTTTCGCCTGGTTCGTGCTGGCCATGGGCACCTTCGTCTTGATCCGGCAGGCCCCTGCCCGCATCGTGGTCCTGGTCCTCGCGGCCGTCGCCTCGCTGGGCGTCGGAGCGGGCGTCTGCTACGGCTTCGTCGCCCGCTGTTCGCTGCGACGCGTCGTCCACCAGACTTGGCGGTCACCGGACCCCCGCCGCCCCGGCGCACGCCCTTCGGCGTGCCGGGGCAGCGGCATGTCGTGCCGTCCGGGGAATGGCCCGTCCCACTCTGATGTTCATTACCCCAGGGGGTATCAAAAACTACTACTCCGGAGAAACGGAAGGAACCGTCCCATGAGCACTGTCGCACTGACCGCCGCGGACTTCGAGAACACCGTTACCGGCAACGACATCGTCCTCGTCGACTTCTGGGCTTCCTGGTGCGGGCCGTGCCGGATGTTCGCCCCCGTCTACGAGAAGGCCTCCGAGGCCCACTCCGACATCGTCTTCGGCAAGGTTGACACTGAGGCCGAGCAGGCTCTCGCCGCCGCCGCGGACATCACCTCGATCCCCACCCTGATGGCCTTCCGCGAAGGCATCCTGGTCTTCTCCCAGCCCGGTGCCCTGCCGCCGCAGGCGCTGGACCAGTTGATCACCGCCGTCCGCGAGCTCGACATGAACGAGGTCCGCGCCTCCCTCGCCACCCAGAGCCCCGGCCAGTGACCGCGGTCGGCCCCGGACCGGCCCTGTGAAAGGAAGAACCCATGGTCCAGCTCCCCGCCGACCAGGTGCGGTCGGCCGCCAACCGGCTCAAGCGCGCGCAGGGCCAGCTCGCCGGCGTCGTGCGCATGCTGGAAGAAGGACGCGACTGCGAGGACGTCGTCACCCAGCTCGCCGCGGTCAACCGCGCACTGGACCGGGCCGGCTTCGCCATCGTCGCCAGCGGCCTCAAGCAGTGCCTGACCCAGGAGGGCGGCGCCGACAGCCTCGACACCCAGAAGATGGAGAAGCTCTTCCTCTCCCTCTCCTGAGGCGCTTCCGCCCCGACCAGGGGACACCCGTAGAGCACCTTCCCGTGGCCCTACCGCCCTCATCATTTCCGTGACCGGTGGGCTGCCATTGCCCACCGGGAGCGTTCGCGCCTTCGCCGCGTGGCTCTGCGCATGTCGAACAGCAACGCTTTCGCAGCGCTTCGGGAGGCACTTCGGAGGCCTCCCCCAGTCGTGAACAACTGCCGTCGCGAGCCCGTCGATGAAGCCACTTCCGGACCGCCGGCCGTGAGCCGCGCTGCGCGGCAGGGGACCGACTCCGGGCTGGTGGCCAGGGCGGAGGGCTGAGCGGCGTTATCACCACTACAGCGCCTCAGGCGCTTTCAGCAGCTTTCCCCTGAACTGTGCGCGACGCTCACCGGTGCCACCCATCTGACCCGCTTCTGGCGCTGAGCGGGTGAGCCAGTCGGTGCGGCGCCGCTGAGAACGTGCCGCGTTCGCCTTCCGCCGGGCCGGAAAAATCACTTCGTCCGGGTGGTCGGCAAGGGATGGGAGGCCAGAGCGACGGCTGTCGGCCGGACGTCGGTGAAGGCGGCGGGCCCGGTGGACATCGAGGCGACTTTGGCTCCGTCGAGGAGGGCCAGAATGACGCGGGCGACCGCGGCGCGCTCGCCCTCGGTCTCCCGGTCGATGTTCTCCGTGAGGAAGGCCAGCAGGTCGGCACGGTGTGTGGCGATGATGTCGCCGACGGGGCCAGACAGGCGTTCGGCTGCGGCGTTGATGAAGCCGCACCCCTGGTAGCCCGGCTCTGCCGCGCTCGCGGCCGCACTGTCGAACAGTGCGCCGATGCGGTCGGGGCCGGACTCTGTCGCGCGGGCGGCCTCGGCCAGACCGGCACGGATACGCGCGGCGTCACGGCGCAGGCACTCTGCGACGAGCTCGTCCTTGGAGCGGAAGTGCGTGTACAGCGTCGCCTTGGCGACTTTTGCTTCGGCGATCACCCTGTCGACGCCGACGGCCCGGATTCCGTGTGTGTAGAAGAGCTGCTCCGCAGTGTCCAGGATGCGGTCACGGGCGGGGCGGCGGAGCGATGCGGAAGGCATGGATTTGACGTTAGCAGACGGGTCTGTCTACCTTCGAGACTCAAGCGAACAGACAGGTCTGTCTGTACTGATCCAGGAGTGAGTGAACCACCTCATGAGCACGCTGCACGACACCAGCCCCCACGCCTCCGCGCCCCGCTACGATCTGGCCGTCATAGGCAGCGGCCCGGCCGCGGTCACCGCTGCCATGGCCGCCCGGGGACGCGGCAAGTCGGTCGCCCTCGTCGAGCGCGGCGCGTACGGCGGTGTCTGCCCCAACACCGGCTGCGTGCCGTCCAAGCTCCTGATCTCCGCCGCCGCGACCCGCGCGGACGCCGGAGCCGGGCGCTTTCCCGGCATCACCACCACGGCGGGCCCCGTGGACATGCGCACCCTGATCGAGGACAAGCGCAGCATGATCGCCCGACTGCCGGGCGCCGACGCGGACCTCGCCAAGGCCCGGGGCATCGAGATGTTCCAGGGAACCGCCTCCTTCAGCGGCGGCGCCGGCGGCGAACTGCCCGTGCTGTCCGTGGCGCACGCGGACGGCACTCACACCGAGATCACCGCCGAGCACGTTCTGATCGCGACCGGCGCCGAACCGTTGATCCCGGCGATCGACGGCCTGCCGGATGTGGACTATCTGACCTCCACCACCGCCATGGAACTGGACCGCGCCCCCGAGACCCTCCTCGTCATCGGCGCCAACGCCGTCGGACTGGAACAGGCGCAGATCCTGTCGCGGCTCGGCGCCACGGTGACCGTCGTCGACATCGCGCCGCGCATCACCCCGCGTGAGGATGCCGCCGTCTCCGCCGCCTTGGAGAAGGCACTCACGGACGAGGGCATCTCCTTCCGTACCGGTGTCACGCCGGTGCGCGTCGCACCCTCCGGCGACCAGATCGTCCTCACCGTCGACGACGGCACGGGCACCAGCGCCCTGTCCGCCGAGCGCCTCCTCGTCGCCACCGGCCGCCGGCCCGTCACGGCCCCGCTCGACCTCAAAGCCGCCGGACTGGAGACCGGCCCCGCCGGAGAGGTCGTCGTCGACGAGCACCAGCGCACCGCCCACCCGCGGATCTGGGCCGCCGGCGACGTGACCGGACGCGCCCGACAGTTCGAATACGTGGCCGTCGCCCAGGCGGAACTCGCCGTCGCCAACGCCTTCGACGGCGACGGGACCGGCACCCTGGACTACCGGTACCTGCCGCACGTCACCTTCACCTCGCCCGCCGCCGCAGGCGTCGGCCTGACCGAGGAGCAGGCGCGCGAGAGCGGCCGGCCCTACGAGGTCCGCGTCCTGCCCCTGGCGCACATCGGACGGACGATGGTCAGCCGCCGTCCGCACGGCATGGTCAAGCTGGTCTCCGACGGTGAGACAGGCCGCCTGCTGGGCGTCCACATCGTCGGCGACGAGGCCGGCGAGATCATCGTCGCCGCCGGCTACGCCCTGGAAGCCGGCTTCACCGTGGCACGGCTGGCTCGTGCCTGGTCGCCCTTCCTCACCATGGGCGAGTCCCTCAAGATCGCCGCCCAGCAGCCCGCCGCCGAGCCGGTCTGACCCGCCTCTGGCGTGACCGCAGGCACCCGCCACGGCCCGGTGCACTGCTGCCGGATTCCCTCGCCTCAACCGCCCTGGTGACGAGGGCTGCCCGAAGGGGATGCACGGGCGTCCTGGCCGGCCCGCTGGCGCGTTCGTCCTGACGTGCCGTCACGGCCTGTGGGCGCAGGCCGTGACGGCGCAGGGTCATGAGGTCCCGCAGGCTCTGCGTGACCTCACGCTGCGGCGACCGGCCAAGGAGGAGTGGACCGCCCAGTCGCCTCCGAATACCCGCAGAACGCGCTCCGGCCCGGGAACGACCGACAAGACCAAGGAGGCCGTGCTGATTGCGGAGGGCCTCCTCACCTCCGGCGAGACATGAACGGACGCCTGCGGCGCGAGGTGTGCATCAGATCAGTTCTCGGTGATGGTGTACTGGCAGGACGTGTCCCAGGGGCGGCTCCATGCGAGTTCGTCGAGCAGCCAGTCCAGGATATGGGCGGTGAAGCCCCAGACATGGGTGCCGTCGAGCAGGAACCCCGGCCCTGTCCAGTGCTCCCCGTACGTCACGGTGGTGCGATTCTTCGGATCCACGAGGTGACTGCGAGGTACCCAGTGTGTCGACTGGGTCTCGCGGGCGTGCCAGTGCTGTGCCGGGCCGTCCTGGACATCGTCTCCGGCCCAGGCCAGTACCGGCGTGACCACGTTCGCGCTCGCCTCCAGCGCCAGGGCGGGCAAGGTGCCGAGTACGTGCCGCCGGCCGAGGGTCACGCCGGTCTCCTCGTGGCACTCCCGGAGCGCGGCCGTGACGGGGGTCTCGTTCGGGTCGATGCCGCCACCGGGGAACGCGAACTCGCCCGGGTGGTGGCGCAGGGCCCAGGAACGCCGCACGAGCAGGAAGGCGACGTCGTCGGCTACCGGTCTGGTCACTACCAGCACGGCGCTCGGGCGCATCGTGTGCCGGTGCCGCGGTGTGGCCCGCGGGAGTTCCGCCCTCCCCCACGGGCGCCGCCCACTCTTTCCGACGAGACCGGCCAGCTGCTTCCTGGCACTGGTCGTCGTCTCCGTCATCCTTCCTCCAGCCCCCGCGTCGGGGAGCGGTGACGCCGCCGGTGCCGCTCGAGTCCGGAACTCACCGTGTGGGGAGCGCGTAGTGGTCGGCGATGAGTTCGACCGTGCGTGCCTGGGCCTGGCGTGAGTGGCCCATGACCACGAGCATCACTTCGTCGACGTCGGTGCGGGCGTGGAGTCGTTCGAGGGCTGCGGCCACCTCCGGGCCGGTGCCGTTGAGGAACCGGTGGGTGTAGGTCTCGAGGATCTGCTGCTCCTGGAGGCTGGCGGGGTAGGTCTCGACCTCCTCCGGGGGGAGCAGGCTGTAGGGCTTGCGCTGGAACATCCGCAGCATGGCCATAGCCGACGAGGCCGCCTGGCGGCGGGCCTCGGCGGGATCGTCGTGCGCGACCACGCCGACGCTGACGAGCGTGTACGGCTCGGCCAGAATCTCCGAAGGGCGGAAGTTGTCCCGGTACAGCCGCATGGCCGTGGCCACGTCGGCGTCGCCGAACTGCAGCGCGAAGGCGTAGGGGCGGCCGAGCTGGGCCGCGAGGCGCGCCGAGTAGGGCGAAGAGCCCAGGACCCACGTTTCCGGCGCAGTCTCGGGGCGGGGCACCCGGTTCTCGTCCGCCTGCCACGGGCCCGGGACCGCGTGGACGTTCCGGTAGGGGTGGCCGTCGGGGAAGTCGTCGCCGAGGAACCCGAGCAGTTCCAGCACCTGCTGCGGGAAGCCGTCGTTGGCGTCGTGGTGGCGGCGCAGCGCCGCGGCGGTCGGCAGGTCTGTGCCGGGCGCGCGTCCCAGTCCGAGGTCGATCCGTCCCGGGGCGAGGGCTTCCAGCATGCCGAACTGCTCGGCGATCACCAGCGGGGCGTGGTTGGGCAGCATGATCCCGCCCGCGCCGAGCCGGATGCGGTTCGTCTCGCCGGTCAGGCGCGCCAGCATCAGCTGCGGCGAGGAGGTCGCCGCGGCCGGCATTGCGTGGTGTTCGGACATCCAGAACCGGTGGTACCCCCGCCGCTCGGCCAGTTGGGCCAGTGCGATGACCTCGCTGAAGGCTTCCTCGACGGTCTGCCCGACAGCGGTGTGGGCGTTGTCGAGCACCGACAGGGCGAACGGTGCGGTGCCCGAAGACGGTGCGGGGATCACGCCACTCCTCGATTCTCACGGGAAAAGGTGTTCTTCATCGTGATATCCACGGTAGCAGGAGTATCACGGAAGGTTGGCGCTGATACCATGAGGGCGATGTCGAAGATCCCGCTCCCGCCCGCCCCCGGAGCTGACGAGCACGTCAGCCTCGCGCTGGTCAACAGCACGGTGCCCCTTCCCGGTGGACATCGGGCAGACGAACTGGGCACCCCCGAGGAGGCCACCGGCTGGCTCGTCGATCATGGCCTCGTACCCGCCCGGACGACACTGCTGGCGTACTGCCAGAACCAGCTCACGGGACTTCGGGACGACCTGCGCGCTCTCTTCGCGGCGCAGGTGGAGGGCAAAGCTCCCCCACCGCGAGCCCTGGACGGCATCAACCGGGCCCTCACCAAGGTCCCCAGCGCGCCATTGCTGCATCACGAACCGGACGAAGGGTTCCGTCGGACCCCGGTGCACCCCGTGACGCAACTCGTCGAGCACGCGATGGCTCAGATCGCTGAGGACGCCGCCGCTCTGCTCACCGGCGACGAGGCCTCTCGGATCGCGCGCTGCGAAGCGCCCCCCTGCGACCGCTTCCTCCTGCGCACCCATGGGCGCCGACAGTGGTGTTCCACCCGTTGCGGGGACCGTGTCCGAGCAGCCCGCGCCTACGCTCGCAAACAGCAAGGCCGAGCCTTCGCTTGAGACCGGGCCGCACATCGGCGAGGGCCCGCCGCCGACATCGCCGCTGCGTACCAGGCATACCTGGGGACCCCTCACCGGGAGATCAACCCTGAGCGCTCCGCCCGGCACCCCGCGCACCACTCGTGAGGGGCCGGATGAGATCGGCTGCTGAGCGGACCTGGACGGCAACCGGTGACCGGGACGTCCTCGGGCCCCACGGGCACGCAGGGCGCACCCGAGCCCAGGAAGTTTTCCTGGGCCGGGCCTGAGCGTCGCCCCTACTTCACCTCACGTTGCATGCCGTTGCCGCCCTGTCCCTGCCGTATTCGCAAGGCCGCCACCATGACGGCGGGCAGGATCGCAAGAGCGAGCGCACCACCCGTGATGGCAAGCACGGAATAGCCCGCCGTGGCGACGACCAGGCCGGAAAGGAGTCCACCGGCCGCGCCCGCGATGGCGATAGCCACATCGGCCAGGCCCTGTGTCCTGGCGCGAGTGGCTGTCGGCGCGGCTTGGGTGACGATGGCGGTCCCGCTGACCAGGCCGAAGTTCCAGCCCAGCCCGAGGAGTACGAGTGCCGCGGCCGAGAGCGCGACGGAGTCGCCGGGTGCGCCTGCGGCGAGGATGCCGGACGTGAGGAGGGTGAGCGCGGAAGCGGTGGCGACCGTCGTGCTGCCGTAGCGGTCGACCAGGAAACCGGTCAGCGGGGATGGCAGGTACATGGCGCCGACGTGCAGACCGATGACGAGTCCGGAGGCTGCCGTGCCGTGACCGTGGTCGTGCAGGTGGACCGGCGTCATCGTCATGACCGCGACCATCACCAGCTGGGAGAGGCCCATGACCAGTATGCCCACCAGAAGTCCGGGGCCCCGGTGTGCGCAGTGTGCCTCCGGCCGTTCCGCTCCGTCTGACGGCTCTCGCACCTCGGAGAGAGCACGGGCAAGCAACAGCGGGTCGGGGCGGAGCCAGACGGTCAGGACGAGGGCGGCCAGGGCGTAGGCGAGGCCCGACAGCAGGAAGAGGCCCGTGAGGCTGGGCAGCTCGAGGGTTTCGGCGACACGTCCGGCCGGGGTTGCCAGGTTCGGGCCGAGGATGCCGCCGAGGGTGGTGGCGACCAGCGCGGTGGACACAGCGCGGGCCCGGTAGGCGAGGGCTGCGAGGTCGGCTCCGGCATAGCGCGCCTGGAGGTTGGCGGCGGTTCCGGCGCCGTACAGCACGAGGGAGACGAAGAGCAGGACGGGGCTGTCCAGTGTGGCGGCAGCGACGACGCCTGCGCTGCCCAGCGCCCCGACGACGTAACCTGCGGCGAGTCCGGGGCGCCGACCGCGCGCCTGTGAGATGCGGCCGATGGCGACAGCGGCGAGCGCGGACCCGCCGGTGAGCAGAGCGCTGGGCAGGCCGGCCAGGGTGGTCGATCCGAGCATGTCCTGGTACAGCAGTGCGCCGACGGTGATGCCTGCCGCGAGTCCGGCGCCGCTGAGGATCTGGGAGATCAGCAGGACGGTCAGGATGCGCTTCTGTGTCTCCGGGACGGAACGGCGCAGACCCGTCTCCGGCGGGCGGTTACCGGTATGCGGCGAGGCTGGCTCCGAATAGGCCGCAGGCTTGGGCATGGAAATTCTCCTGGGGTATTGAGCGGGGGTGGGATGGGATGTGATGGCCGGCAGGCCGGTCGTCGAGCAGCACCGCCGCGCCCAAGGCGTGTGTGAATGCGGTCTGGGCGGAAGGCGCCGGCCGCCTCGCTGCCCGTCGGGGCCGCAGCTCTGGGAATGGGCGCTCGGCTGCTACGAGCGCTGCTGCGCCTCCGCCCTTCCTTGAGCGGTAGTCGTTGTGAATCGTCCGCGATGTTGCTCGTCGCGCGGATCGCCGAGGACACGCCACCGTCGGCGTCGGACCCTGGTCCTTCGCCGGCCGGGCGGCCCGGTGTGGTTCCTGGGCCTTCAGATCGCCCGAGGGAACGCTTCTTCGGCCGCGGCGGTCGCGAGGTGTCGCAGTGCGGGCGGCACGTCGCGTCCCTGTGCCGTCATGGCCTGGGCCCACAGTCGTCCGGCTCGGTAGGACGAGCGCACCAGCGGGCCGGCCAGCACGCCCGCGAACCCCATCTGGTCCGCCTCGGCCTTGAGTTCGGCGAACTCTTGCGGGCGCACCCAGCGGTCGACCGGGCGGTAGAGGGGCGAGGGGCGCAGGTACTGGGTGAGGGTGAGGATGTCGCAGCCGGTCTCGCGCAGGGCGTGCATCGTGGCGATGACTTCCTGGGTGGTCTCGCCCATGCCGAGGATCAGGTTGGACTTGGTGATCATGCCTGCTCGGTGGGCCTGGCGCAGGACGTCGAGGGAGCGCTCGAAGCGGAAGCCGGGGCGGATTTCGCGGAAGATGCGGGGGACGGTCTCCAGGTTGTGGGCGAAGACCTCGGGACGTGCCTCGAAGACGGTGGCGAGGTCGTCCGGGCGGCCGCCGAGGTCGTCGGCGAGGACTTCGGCTCCCGAGCCGGGGTTCAGGGCGTGGATCTGACGGATGGTTTCGGCATAGAGCCAGGCGCCCGTGTCGGGCAGGTCGTCGCGTGTGACGCCGGTGATGGTGGCGTAGCGCAGGCCCATGGTGCGGACCGACTCCGCCACGCGCCGGGGCTCGTCGCGGTCCAGTGGGAGTGGCTTGCCGGACGTGATCTGGCAGAAGTCGCAGCGACGGGTGCGGATGGAGCCGCCGATCAGGAAGGTTGCCTCGCGGTCCTCCCAGCACTCGTAGATGTTGGGGCAGCCGGCTTCCTGGCAGACGGTGTGCAGACCCTCGCTCTTGACGAGGGCGGCCAATTCACGGAATTCGGGACCCATGCGGGCACGGGTGGTGATCCATTCCGGTTTCTTCCCGATGGGGGTCTGAGCGTTGCGGGCCTCGATCCTCAGCAGGTGGCGTCCGGCCGGCCGGGCAGGGTGGTTCATACGTGGTCCTCCGCCGTCAGTTCGGCGGGGTTCTCCAGCAGATGGGTGACGGTGGCGAGGAACTGGGCGGCCAGGGCGCCGTCGATGATGCGGTGGTCGGCGGTGATCGTGTACTGCATCCGCCTGCGTGCCACAACACCATCTTCGGTAAGCCGCAGGTGCTGCGTCGCGGCGCCGACCGCGAGAATCGCCCCTTGTGGCGGGATGACCAGCGCGGTGAAGTGCTCGACACCGTGCATGCCGAGGTTGCTGATCGTGAACGTGCCGTCGGCCATGTCCGCCATTTCCAGCTGGCGCTTGCCGGCGCGGTCGACGAGGTCGCGGGTCTGAGAGGAGATCTGGGCCAGCGAGGAACGGTCCGTGTCCCGCAGGACGGGGACCATGAGGCCGGCGGGTGCGGCGATGGCCAAGCCGACGTGGACGCGGCCGTGCAGCAGGGTCTCGCCGCGCCGCTCGGCGGAGTAGGAGGCATTGACCTGCGGGTGCCGCCGCAGGGCCAGCGCAACAGCGCGTACGACGAAGTCGTTGACCGAGAGCTTCTGCCCAGAGCAGGAGAGGGGCTGGTTGAGCTGCGTCCGCAGGGCGAACAGGTCCTCGACATCGGCGGCGGCCGTAGCGGTGAACGTCGGGATCGCATAGCTGGCGGTGACCCGGTTGGCGATGGCGCGGCGTACGGGGTCGAAGGGGACTGCGGTCGACTCCCGGCCGTCCGTCTCCTGGCTCACGGGGGCTCCAATCGTGCGGTGCGGCAGCACCGGCTCGCCACAGCAGCCGACCAGCGAGGCGGTCGAGCTGATTCGCTCGGACCGCAGCTGTGGGCAAGCATGGGGTAAGCAGGAGGCGGAAGACCGGCGCTGCCAGGTGCGGACACGCGAGAGCACCGATCGACGCTTTCATCGCTCAATGGCGATGCTATCGATATGCAGCGATGGCACCAAATCGCTACCCGTTAAAGGCGCGGGCGAGTGTGGGTGCCGCCGCGGGGAGGGCCGCGGCCTCAGTGGCAGTTGCTGACCGCGTCGACGCCGTACAGAGGGCACAGGGTGACGGCGTCGCCGGTCAGGGCCAGTAGCTTCTCCGCGGCAGCAAGCAGGTCGATCAGCGCGTCGGGGTGCTTCAGCGAGTACAGCGATGCCCGGCCGACAGGGCGGGAGACGAGCAGGCCGGTGTCCTTGAGGCACGCCAGATGCTTGGAGACGGTGCTCTGCGACAGTCCGAGGTGGTCGATGAGGTCGACGACGCGATGCTCGCCGAACTGCAGGTGATGCAGGATCGCCAGGCGGGACGGGTCGCTGAAGCTGTGGAACAGGCAGGCGGCCGCGGTCAGCGCGTCGGCCTCGATGTCCTGCGGGGCGGAGGGACCCGAGTTCTGCTGTATCGCCATACAGCGATGTTATTCGCTCAGTCGGGCCGCAGACCAACGGACTACGCACACCCGCGGGACCGCGAGCACGGTCCAGCAGACGGCGAGGCAGACCGGACCGAACAGCTCTCCGCCCGTCAGCGAGAATGCCTGGGCGATCGGCTGATGGACGCCGTGGCGACTCCGGCGGTCGCCACGGCCATGAAGGGCGCGCTCACCGCAGATGATGACGCCGCATCGAAGACGTCAGGGTGAACATCCTGCGCCATCCCTTCGCGCTGGAAGCATCTGTCGACGACGCCGAGGAGTTCGACAAGTTGTGCGCGCGAGGGCCGCAAGGGAACTCACTGACAACAGGCGACCGGGTCCTCGCTCCGGTCTGCGACGTCACCGACAAGCCGGGCATCGTTGGCACCGGCAGGTTCGCCATCGCCTTCCCCGCCGTGCTTCGCCTGTCAGACATCCTCATCTGGGTCCGGAACTGACTGGGGCTGCCTTCAGACCGCAGGAGCTACCAGGGCAAGCCTGGATATTTCGTCAGCGACAGCCTCCGGGGCGGCGGCGACGCTGACGTGGGCGACATCATCCAGGCCGGAATCGGCACCGCCGCGGACTGCGTGCCGTGCGTGACGCAGCAGGTCAAGATCGTTGATGTCGTTGCCGAAGGCGTCGTACTGGTCGATGCCGAGCGAGGTGAGTGCCTCCCACTTGTTTGTGACGCCCGGGGGCGAAGTCGATGATCGCCTCGTCCAGGTGGTGGTTGACGGTCATCCCGAGCATGCGACCGACCTCGGCGAGGGCTGCCATGTCGGTCGCGTCGACCACGAGGAACTTCACGACGGCGGGGAGGTCCGCGAGGGCGACCTGGCGGGCGAGACGGCCCTGGTCGACACGGTTGAGGACCGGATGCTCGGCCGGCCCGGTGTAGGTGTAGTCCCACGGGCCGTCGGCGAGGTCGCCCGCCTCGAACGCGGCCCGCGCCCGGACGCGGCCGTCGACGGAGACGATGCTGCCGTTCCCGCCGATCAGCGTGGCGCTGGGGAAGGCCCCGCCGAGGACGGGCAGGAGGTCGCGGACAGGTCAGGCGGAGGCGAAGACCAGCTGATGACCAGCGCGCTCACAAGTCTCGAGGGCGGTCAAAATCCGGCGGTCGATCGTCCGGCCGTCGAAGCAGAGCGTGCCGTCGATGTCGAAAACCGTGGTGCGGGCAGTGGAAACGATCACGACGGAGCTCGTATCGAGCCGACATCGTGCACGATCTACTGGCCGCCAACGCGGCCTCGCCAGGTCTCGGAAGACCGCCGCGCGTGCCATCGCAGCACCGGGGCGCACGGGGACGCCGCGAAGCGGCTTCGAGTCTTATGCCTCCACGACGGAGGTGGCGCATTCTGCATATCCACCCAGGGCGGGCTCGGAAGCTCCTGGGGCAGAGCCGTTCATCCGGGTGCGGTCGGTAAAGCGGTGGCGGTAGGACGTCGGTGTGGTCGCGTAGTGCGCGGTGAAGTTCTGTCGGAAGGTCACGGCGCTGGCGAACCCGCATGCCGCAGCGATGCGGGTGATGCTCCAGGTGGTCGTCTCCAGCAGTCTGCGGGCTTCGTCGAGCCTGCGGGTGAGGACCCACTTGGCCGGGCTCATGCCGGTCGTCTCGTAGAAGCGGCGGGAGAAGTTGCGGGCGCTCATGTGTGCGTGGGCGGCGAGTTCGGTGACGGACAACCGCTGATCGAGGTTGGCCAGAGCCCAGGTGATCGTGTCGCCGATGGGTCCCGCGGCGTCGTCGGGCACGGGCCGGTCGATGTACTGGGCCTGGTCACCCTCCCGGTGAGGCGCGATGACGAGATGACGCGCGACGGTGGCGGCCGCCGCCGATCCCAGCCGACTGCGGACGAGATGGAGGCAGGCGTCGAGCCCGGAGGCCGTGCCGGCCGAGGTGAGCACGTCACCGTGGTCCAGATAAAGGGCATCCGCGTGCACGTCCACGGCGGGGTACCGTTCGGCCAGTTCCGCCGCCGAGGCCCAGTGGGTGGCCACGGTACGTCCGTCGAGCACGCCGCTGCCCGCCACGGGGAACGCGCCGAGGCACAGCCCGACGATTCCTGCTCCGCGCGCGTGCGTGTCCCGGATCAGGGAGACGAGCCCGCCGTCCGGTTCCGGGAAGTCGGCGGGCCAGGAGGGGAAGACGAGCAGATCAGCCGATTCCGCCGCGGCGGGCCCAGCGAGGTCGTCGATCACGATCCCCTCCGAGGTGCGGATCAGGCGCGCGTCCGTGCTCCACACCGTGGTGGTCCACCCCGGGGCCAGACCCTGCCGGGCCACTTCGCCGAACACGAGCAGGGGCGCGGCCAGGTGGAACGCGGTGATTCCGTCGAAGGCGTGAACGGCGATACGCATGCTGTCCTAATCTCATCGATTATCTGCTTTTCTGCCACTCACTGTAGCGGCTGCGGCCCGATGAGGATGGAGTCCACGGCGCCGTCCGCGCCGTGCCCACCAGAAACAGGAGAGAACGTTGACCGCCCCACGCCGCGCCCTTGTCCTCATCGACGTGCAGCAGGAGTACTTCGACGGACCGCTGAACATCCAGTACCCGCCCCGTGACGAATCGCTGAAGAACATCCTGCGCGCCCTGGACATCGCCGCTCAGGCGGACCTGCCCGTCGTCGCCGTCCAGCACGAGTACCCGGAAGGGACCCCGGTCTTCACGGCCGGTTCGCCCGGCTGGGAGAACCACCCGGAGGTGGAGCGCCGCATCGGCTCCATGACCAAGCGAGTGGTCAAGAACTACTCCGACATCTTCACCGCCACCGGACTTGCCGAATGGTTCCGGGAGAACGAGATCGACACGCTGACCCTGGTCGGCTACATGACGAACAACTGCGTCCTGTCCACCTCCGCCGCGGCCGAGCCCCTCGGTTTCACGATCGAGGTCCTCTCCGACGCGACCGGCGCCATCCACATCGCCAACGAGGCAGGCACCGCCTCCGCGCGACAGGTGCACGAGACCCTGATGACGCTGCTGCACTCGAACTGGGCCGCGGTCACCACCACCGACGCCTGGGCAGCGGCCGTCACCGACGAAAACCCCCTCCCCAAGAGCGACCTCGTCACCTCGGCCACGCAGGGTCTGGCCGCTCACTGACGGCACTCCACGCTGCACAGGGTGAGAGTGCCTCGCACCAGGACGAGGCCGTGGCGCTCTCACCCCGGCGGGCCGTGCGTCAGGCATGCCCCGCCCTTTCCCGTCGCACGCGGCAGTCACCAGGCGGCCGCCACCCAAAGGCAGGCCCGCTGACCATCAGGCCGTGAGTGCTGCAGAGAAGCGGCCTGCCCGACGGCTGCCAGAAGTGGGCTCCGATCGATGGAATACCCCCCCAGGTATAGGTGTTAGTGTGAGTGACAGATACCCCCCTGGGTACACCGTTCGAGAGGAGTGGAGAGCCGTGTTCTTCGTCGACACCCTGGAGTTCGAGGGTCTGGGCAACCGCAGCTACCTGGTCGGCGGACCCGACACGGCGGTGGTCATCGACCCGCCGCGCGACATCGACCAGATCATCGCCGCAGCGGCCCGCCGCGGGGTGCGCATCGCTTTCGTGGCCGAGACCCATGTGCACAACGACTACGTCACCGGCGGCCTGGAGCTCGCCCGCACCACCGGCGCCCAGTACCTCGTACCGGCCGGGGCGCACGTGTCCTTCCCTCACACTCCGGTCGCCGACGGTGACGCCGTGACGGTCGACGGGGATCTGGTGCTGCGCGCCATCGCCACCCCCGGGCACACCCCGCACCACACCTCCTACGCTCTCGCCGAGGGCGGACGCGGCGTGGCGGCGTTCACCGGCGGGTCGCTGCTGATCGGCACCGTGGGCCGCCCCGACCTGGTCGAGCCGCGGCTGACCGAGCAGCTCGCCCGGGCCCAGCACGCCTCCGCCAACCGGCTCGCCGACGAGCTGGACGACGAAGTCCCGGTGCTACCCACCCACGGCTTCGGCAGCTTCTGCTCCTCCTCCCAGGCCGAAGGGGATACGACCACGATCGGCCAGGAGCGCAAGACGAACGACGCGCTGACCCTGGACGTGGACACCTTCGTCGCGCAGATGCTCGCCGGGCTGGACGACGTGCCCGCCTACTACACGCACATGGGCCCGGCCAACGCCGCCGGTCCCGCCCCGGTCGACCTCACCCCGCCCCAGCGCGCGGACGCCGAAGAGATCGCCTCCCGGCTGGCCGCGGGCGAGTGGGTGGTGGACCTGCGCAACCGTGTGGCGTTCGCCGAGGGGCACGTGGCCGGGTCGTTCAACTTCGAGGGCGAGGGCAAGCTCGCCACCTACCTGGCCTGGCTGATCCCGTGGGGCAGGCCCGTCACCCTGCTCGCCGACACCCCGGAGCAGATCAGCGCTGCGCAGCGGGAGCTGGCGCGGGTGGGCATCGACCGCCCGGCCGCCGCCGCCACCGGCGACCCGGCCGGCTGGGTCCGTGAGGGCGAACGGCTCGTCTCCTTCCCCCGCGCCCGCTTCGCCGACCTCGCCGCTGTCCGCGAGCGCGGCGAGGACGTGGTCGTCCTGGACGTGCGCCGGGACTCCGAGCGTGCGGGCGCTCACATCGACGGCTCGGTCCACATCCCGATCCACGAGTTGCACGGCCGCATCGGCGAGGTGCCGGACGGGACGGTGTGGGTGCACTGCGCCGGTGGAATGCGTGCGGCGATCGCCGCCTCCCTGCTGGATGCCGCCGGCCGCGACGTGGTCGCCGTCGACGACGGCTTCGACGCCGCCGCGGATGCCGGGCTGCCCCTGACCTCCGGCTGAGAGCGGCCGTTTTGCCTGTAAGGAAGGAAGCGTGTGATGTCCCTCTTCCCCCGAGCCGGGGACCGCGTCACGGTCGACGAGGCACACAGCCGCACCAGCGGCGATCAGCCCGAGGCCGTCCTGCTGGATGTCCGTGAGAAGCCCGAGTGGACCGCGGGCCACGCCCCGGGCGCCGTCCACGTACCGCTGACGGAACTGGCCGCCGGCGCCGCCCTGCCCACCGAGGCGCAGGGGCGTCGGCTGGTGGTGATCTGCCGCAGCGGTCACCGCTCCCAGCGGGCGGCCGAACTCCTGGCCGGACGCGGGGCGCAGGCGGTGGACGTCGAGGGCGGCATGAACGCGTGGGCCGCCGCCGGGCACCCGGTCGTCGACGCACGCGGGAACAGCGGCAAGACAGCGTGAGCGTACTGGTTCTCGCCCTCGTCGCCGGGGCTGTCATCGGTCTCGCCCTCGGAGCTCTCGGCGGCGGTGGCAGCGTTCTTGCCGTGCCGGCACTGATCTACCTGCTCGGATTCACCCCGGCCGCCGCCACCACGGCCAGCCTGATCATCGTCACCGCCACCTCCGCCACCGCCCTGTACGCCCACACCCGCGACGGGAACGTGGCGTGGAAGACGGGGGCGCTGTTCGCCGCGGCGGGCATCGTCCCCGCCTTCCTCACCGGGGCCGCCGCCGGACGTCTGCCCCAGGCGGTACTGACCGCGGCGTTCGCACTCATCGCCGCGCTGGCGGCCCTGCGCATGCTGCGTCCGTCCGCGTCCGAGCCGCCGCACCGGATCCGTCCCGGCAAGGCGGCCGGTACCGGTGCCGGACTGGGCGCCGTGACCGGGCTTCTCGGGGTCGGTGGAGGGTTCCTCGCCGTGCCCGCCCTCGTCAGCGTTCTGGGACTACGGATGAGGCAGGCGGTGGGCACCAGCCTGCTCGTCATCACCGTGAACTCGCTCGCCGCGCTCGCCGCCCGCACCGGCACCGGCCTCCACTGGGAGGTCATCGGGCCCTTCACCGGAGCCGCGATCCTCGGCGCCTGGGACGGCAAACGCCTCGCGGCGAAAATCTCCGGCACCACCCTCCAGAAGATCTTCGCCGGTCTCCTGCTGGCAGTGGCGGCGTTCATGCTCGCCGACGTGATCGTCTGAGACGCAAGGCCCGTCGGCTGTGTTCTTCCTCCTGCCCCGCACCGCGCCGGCGGCCCACTCCGATGCCGACCGGACGCCGCTGTGGCCCGCGGTCCGGCTCCCGTCAGCTCAAGCTCCCTCCGACCCCTCACGACAACAGGACCCCCGCCGGGGGCACCATCGACACGCAAGGATGACCTCTGCCATGACCACGTCCACCGCCCTCACCACCGACCAGGCACGCACCCGCCTGCACGAACTGACTGTCGTCGACGTGCGCACCCCGGGCGAATACGCCGGAGGTCACCTCCCCGGCGCGCTCAACCTCCCCCTCGACCAGATCCAGCGTGCGCTGCCCGACCTCCGGGACGCCGCCGAGCGCGGCGACGTCCTGGTCGTCTGCGCCTCGGGTGCCCGCTCCGAGAACGCCCGCCGGATCCTCGCGGAGCACGGCGTCCCCGCCGCCACTCTGACGGGAGGCACCGGCGCCTGGGCGGCCGACGGCCACGAGCTGCACCGCCCCCAGGGCTCCCCGCGTGCCACCTGGGGCATGGAGCGGCAGGTGAGGCTCACCGCAGGAGTAATCGTGCTGCTCGGCCTGCTGCTCGGCCTCGCCGTCCACCCCGCCTTCCAGCTCCTCTCCGCCGGCATCGCGGGCGGCCTGGTTTTCTCCGCCCTCACCAACACCTGCGGCATGGCCGCCATACTCGCCAAGCTGCCCCACAACCGCCCCCGCGCCGCCGACCTCGACAACACCCTGACCGCACTGCGCAACCGCTGAACCATGCGTTGAGGAGGAGGCCGGATCCGGTTCCCTCCTCAACGCATGTCAAGCGTGCAACCGAAGGCACCCCGATCGAATGATCACTTCAGAGCGATTCCGGCGCGCGAGCAGTGTTCGGTCAGTTTCCTTGCGTGGTGTTCGTGCCTGCCGGCTCAGGCGTGTCCTGCTCTGTGGCCGGGTGGGCGCTGAGGGTGGTGAGCGCGAGAAGGCCGGCGGCGAGGAGGACGCCTGCGGCGACGATCAGGGCCGTGCCGTATCCGGCGACCAGTGCCTCTCCGGTGCCCCGCGCGGCCCTTTCCGGCTGCGCGGTGACGGTGGCGGCGACCCCGGCGAGTACGGCCAGGCCGAGAGCGACACCGATCTGCTGGGCGGAGTTGAGCAGGGCCGAGGCGATCCCGGCCTTGTCCGCGTCGACGCGGTAGACCGCGGCCTGGGTGAGGGCGAGCACGCCCAGACCGAAACCGAGTGCGAGGACGAACATCGCCGGTGCCAGGTGCAGCCAGTAGCCGGTGTCGACGGTGATCGCGGAGAACCAGAACGCGGCCAGCGCGCCCAGCAACGCACCGAGAGCGGCCACGGAGCGAGGGGCGATCTTCAGCAGGAGCTTCGGGGCGGCGCCGGCGCCGAGGACGAGTCCGGCGGCGAACGGCAGCCATGCCACCCCTGTGCGAAGGGGGCTGAACTGCTGGACCTGCTGGAGGTAGAGGGTGATGACGTAGAACGTGCCCATCGGGCCGATGGCCAGCAGCAGCATGGTCAGGTAGGCGCCGGAACGGTTGCGGTCCTTGAACAGACTCAGCGGCACCAAAGGGCTGGAGCTGCGGGCCTGGGTGAGGACGAACGCGACGAGCAGTACGACTGCTGCCGCGAGGAGCACCAGCGCTACGGGGTCGGTGAAACCGTCCTCGCCGAACCGCGTGATCGCGTAGACGAGCGCGACCATGCCGCCGGTGCCCAGTACGGCACCCACCGTGCCGACCCGGCCGGGGTGACGGTCTGCCGCGACCAGGGTGCGGCTGCCGAGGAGAACGAGCAGGCCGATCGGGATGTTGATGAAGAACACCCACCGCCAGTCGAGGAGGTCGGTCAGCACACCGCCGAGGAGCAGTCCGACGACGATGCCGAGCGCGGACATCGCCCCGTAGAGGGAGAGCGCCAGGTCGCGCATCTTGCGGTCGGGGAAGTTGGTCGCAATCAGCGCCAGTGCGTTCGGGGCGGTCAGCGCCGCTCCGATGCCCTGCACGGCACGGGCGACGACGAGCATCGTGACGTTCTGCCCCTGCCCCCCTGCCAGGGACGCGATCACGAAGACGACGATACCGAACTGCAGGGTGCGGCGGCGTCCCCACAGATCGCCGATCCGGCCCCCGAGCAGGAGCAGCGCGCCGAACGCGAGGATGTAGGCGTTGACCACCCAGGGCAGGTGCTCCGCCGTCACGCCGAACTCCCGCTGGATGCTCGGCAGCGCGATGTTCACGATCGAGTCGTCGAGCACCAGCATCAGCTGAGCGGTCGCGATGACCAGCAGCGGAATCATTCCGGCCCGCTGCTTCGTCGCCGTTGTCACGTTGTCTCCTTCACTCGGTACACGCAAGGCTTCCAGTCGTCGGCGCGTGGTCACGACACCTGACCGCCGTTGCGGTCACCCGACCGATCACATACCCCCCTCCCGTATCTAAACACATACGGGAGGGGGGTATTCCACTCGGGAGGTGAGGCGCCCGGAGGCATGACGGGGGCAGAACGATCACCGGGGTGGGCGGACCAGCCCTGAGCGGCGGACATCTGCGGCCCGCTCCTGGCGGAGTCGAGGGAACGCAGGGGTCCCGGCAGCCGGGCAGGCCCGGACGCCGGAAGGAGAACCGGAAGACCGGGCCGGCACATGGCCACGCACGAGGAGGCGCGTGCGTGCCCCGCCGCGGGCGGCCGAGGCCGCCCGTTCAGCCACTCCCAATGCCCCCTGGAGGTATTCTGGAGCGAACAATCACTCGCGTGCGGCCGGCACCGTTTCCGGCGGTGACTGCGGCTCCCGCCTGCTGGCCGGCCAAAGCAGCGCCAGCAGGGCGGCCAGTGCCGCCACACCGGCCAGGACCAGCAGGACAAGCCGGTCGGACACCGCTGCGCCGACATCGGACAGCCGTTCCTCCAGGGCGAACTCGGTATCGGTGCTCAGTACCGACGGCAGCGCGGATGTGCCGTCGAAGGCCAAAAACGCCGCCCCGAGAGCGATGAAGAACAGGCCGCCGAGAAGAGCGGTGCTGTGCAGGGCCACCGGCCCCGCCTGGAAGGTCCGGCCGCGCAGCCAGCGTTTGCGGCCCAGATCGAACCGGTCCCACAGCAACGCCAGCACGAACATCGGAACCGCCATGCCCAGGGCGTAGACGGCGAGCAGTACACCGCCGTGCAGGGGGTCGCCGTCCACGGCTGCCACGGTCAGGATGGAGCCGAGGATCGGTCCCGCGCAGAATCCCGCCAGCCCGTACACCGCTCCCAGGGCGAACACCGACAGTGCCGAGCCCGAACGGCGTCCGCCCGCGGCGCGTGCCATCCGGCGGGAGCCGAAGCCCATCCCGGCGATCTGCGCCACGCCCAGAGCGATGACCGTCCACCCTCCCACGGTCACCAGGGTGTCGCGGTGGCCGTAGAAGAGGCGGCTGGCGAACGAGCCGGCCACGCCGAGCGGTACGAGCGTCGTGCACAGCCCGATGTAGAACAGGCCGGTACGCGCCAGCAGCCGGGTGCGGCTGGTGAAGGAGTAGGCGAAGAAGGCCGGCAGCAGCAGTGCGCTGCACGGACTGAGCAAGGCCAGCAGCCCGCCGAGGAACGCCGCCGCCAGGCCGACCCCGTTCATCGCCCGGCCGCCTTCGCCGCCGTCTCGACGGCTTCCTCGAAGGTGGCCGTGGGCTGGGCCCCCAGGATCGGCTTGCCGTTGATCAGGAACGCCGGAGTGCTGGTCACGCCGAGGACGTAGCCCTCCTCCTGGTCCTTTTGCACGGCCTTGCGGGCCTGGTCGGAGGCCATGTCGGCCTGGAACCGCTCGATGTCGGTGATTCCCGCCTCGCGGGCCATGGCGATGAGGTTCTCGGCACCGAAATCGCCGGCGTTGCGTTCGCGCGGCTTGCCGTAGGCGACGTCGTGGAACTCCCAGAACTTCTTCTGCTGTCCGGCCGCCCAGCCGGCCAGCGCGGCCTGCTCGGATTCCTCGCCGAAGACGGGGAAGTTGCGCCATTCGATGCGCAGGACTCCCTTGTCCACATACGAGCGCAGCAGTTCGGGCTTGGTCTCGCGGGCGAACCGGCCGCAGAACGGGCACTGGAAGTCGGAGTACTCGATCATCACCACCGGGGCGTCCGCACGCCCGAAGGCCAGCGGGTCGGAAGGATCGCGGCGGGCGAGGGCGAGCAGGCTCTCGGCAGCGGGCGCGGGAACAGCGGATTCAGTGACCACCGCGGGCTCGTCGGCCTTCTCGTTGCGGTTGTCCGAATCGTCGAGCGTGAGGGCGAAGGCCGCGGTCACCGCGGCGGCGGCGAGAACCGCGACGGCCGCGATGGTCCGCCTGCGGCTGCGGCGGGACGAGGACAGGGGGGATCCAGGCATGGGACACCTCAGGTGTTGAGGAGGAAAGGGTGCAGAACCGGCCGCAGATCAGGCAGAAGCCGTGACCGGGCACGCGGTCTGCAAGGACAAGCGGCGCAGCGCGGCCTCCGCCAGCAGCCCCACCGACAGGAAGGCCAGCAGCGGCTGCAGGGGAGCCCAGTAGCTCAGGGCGCCGGAAGCTCCGAGGAGCACAAGGATGAGTTTGTTGCAGACCGGGCAGCCGACGGCGAAGAAGGACAGCACCCCGCCGATCGCTCCCAAACGGGTGCCGTCTTCGGCTTTCGGTTCCGGGGAAGACGAGGGCCGGCGCACGTAGGTGCTCAGGACGATGCCGGCCAGGACGGCCGTGACGGCAAGGGCCGGGTAGTTCCACCACTGCACCGGGACCGACCGGCCGAACAGCGGATTGGGCACCACGTCGGTAGGCACGCCGACCAGGATCGCCGTGGCCAGGGCACCGACGCCCGCCACAGCCCACTGCCGGGATCGCCAACCACGCAGTGCCGCACCCGCCCGGCTCCATGAACGCGAGGAAGAGGACATGCTGAAGAACTCCGTTCTCCGAGGATTCAGGGACACGGCCAACAGGCCGGTCTAAATCCGTAGGACGGAGTGAAGTGTCGTCGGCGGCGGAGCCGGGCCCCCCGACAGCACACCGGAGTGCTGTGACACGGAAGGTGCGGAAACGGTGTACGGGGATGCAGGACCAGGGCACGAAGCAGACGGCGGAGGATTCTCGGCCCGCTGCGCACCATGATCAGCAATAACCTTCTTGCCACACGGCGCCGCTGCGCCGTCCGACGGTTCAGCAACGGTGGGAACGTGCACGTGCTCCGCAATGGACGGCGGTGTGTCCGACGCTCCACGTTCCACGTGCCCGAAGACGCACAACAGCGCCACCACGCCCACGAGCAGAGCCAGCACACCACGAAACCGAGCGTGCGCCCGCCCGTGTACTGCTCGCCTCATCACCGCTCCTGCGCCCTGTTCATGGACATGGCCACCCTAGGCCATTCGCTCCGGGCCCTGGTCGTCCAGACCGGCGAAGAAAGTGTCCTTGCCATCCTGGTCCTGGCCACTATTGATCCGAAACGGTTTGGGTTCTGGGTCGTTGGTGGTGTGTGAGCGATCTGGTGGGGGACGCGCGGCATCTGTCGCCGTCGGCGCAGGAGGCCCTGCGGCTGCGGGCGGTGGCCGCGTTGGTGGCGGGGCGGGACCGTGAGGACGTGGCGGCGGTCTTCGGGGTGTCGCTGAAGGCGGTCGACAAGTGGTGGGCGAAGTGGCAGGCCGGCGGCCGGGAGGCGCTGGTCATGCGGCCGCGGGGCAAGCCGGTCGGGGTGCACCAGGTCCTCGGCGAGACCGAGCAGGAAGCGGTGCGGCAGGCGGTCCCCGATCACCGCCCCTGTGACGTGGGGCTGAGCGGGCAGCTGTGGACGCGGCGGCTGGTGGGCGAGCTGATCGTGAAGCTATACCGGGTGCGGCTGACCGAACCGGGGGTGGGCAAGTACCTGAGGCGGTGGGGGCTGTCCTTCCAGCGCCCGGGCAAACGGGCCGTCGAGCAGGACCCGGAGTCCGTGCGCCGCTGGCACCAGGAGACCTGGCCGAAAATCCGCGCGAAGGCCGAAGGCGGTGAGATCCTCTTCGCCGACCAGGTCGGCATCCGATCCGACCAGGTCACCGGCCGCACCTGGGGCGAGAAGGGCAGGACGCCCGTGGTGCGGCGGAGCGGGAACCGGTTCTCGGTGAACGCGATGTCGGCGATCAGCACCAAGGCCGGATGCACTTCATGGTCTTCACCGAGTCCTTCACCGCCGAGGTGATGTGCCGCTTCCTGGACCGGCTGGCCGGTCACTTCGACCACAAGGTCCATCTCGTGGTCGACGGGCACTCCGCGCACCGCTCGAAGAAGGTCCGGGACTGGCTCGCTGCCCACCCCGAGGCTGTCGAGCTGCACTTTCTGCCCCCGTACTCGCCCGAGCTGAACCCCGACGAGCTGGTCAACGCCGACCTCAAACACAGCCTGCCCAAGCAGCACCGAGCTCGGGACCAGGCCGAACTCGCCGCAGAGACTCGCCGCTTCTTCCGCAGACGCCAACGCCAGTCACACATCGTCCGCGGCTACTTCGGCGGCCCACACGTCCGCTACGTCCTGGACGAGAACCCCATGAGTTTCTGATCAATAGGCTCGGGACGTGACGGATCACGGCATTGAGTTCCCGGTCTTCCGACTTCATGCTGTACCAGCGGTTCTCGCTCTTGCGAGTCCCTCGTGGCAACGCGATGTCTGGCTGCGGCCAGAGGAGTTCGAGGACCTGGACTACGTAGTCACCGTGCTGTTCGACGACTTTTGCAACGCAGACGATCCCGCACCGTGGCTGGGCAAGAGCCTGCGGACCGAGGAGGAAGTCGCGCTCATGAAGGAGCTGGGCGAGGTCTACTCGACCGTGCAGGAAGAAGTAGGTCGCGGTGCCCCGGACGAGGTCTATCTGGATGCTCCAGCCTGGACTAACGTGATCGCAGTCGCGGGCAGGTTGGCTCAGATGATGGTCACCAATGACCTCCAGGCTGCGGCTCTCCTGCATGAACAGCTAAACCTCCCTCACCGCCAGCGGCCCGCTGAGGGGGCATCGACGGCTGGGTGAGGATGCGCTTCCGGAGGAGTTCGAACGAGGCCCGGCCATACATAGCCCGCTTGAGCGTTTTCACCCAGTTCACGTGTCCTTCGACGACGCCTGAACTCCACGGGAGGGTGAGACCGGCGGTGACGGCGTCGAGGTCCTGGCGGAGGAAGCCGGCGAAGCCCTCCATGGGCTTCGGTGCATCCTGCTCGGCCTGTCGGATCCACTCCAGCAGTAGGTATCCGCGCTGGTGACGGACCATGTCGGCGAACGCCCGAGCGAGGTCGCAGGCCCGGGTGATGTCCGGGCAGGCAAGCCGGACTTCAAGGAGCCGCTCGTCCTGGCTTTCGGTGAGCGTCTCCCGGGGCCGCATGATCCACGAGGTGATCTTCCGGGGACTCGGGATGTCGGCCCGGACCGGTTCAGCGGTGCCCGCGCGGAGGGCGTCGAGGTGTTTGCGGACGACCTGGCGGCTGCCGCGATAGCCGCGAGCCTGGATCTCCAGGAAGAGCTGGGTGCCGCTGGCCTGGCCTTGGGCTTCGGCGAAGCGGGCGTTGAGGTATGCCTTGAACGGCTCCAGGACGCCGTTGGGGCGGCGCTCGCGGGCGGAGGCCAGCAGCTCGTCGAGAGCAGTGTCGCGGAAGCGGCGCACGGTCTTGCGGTCGAGGTTGAGACGGCGGGCGATGGCGCTGATCGTCCAGCGTTTCTCCAGCAGGCGGTGGATGTCCTCGTACTGAACTTGAACTCGTGATGTCGGCTCAAGGGCTTGCTGTGCCGCAGGACGGCTGCTCTACGATCCCGTGCTTGCCAACCGTGAGGCGATGATCGCCACGAAGTGCTGCAAGACGGCGAACGGCAGTGTCTGCGTCTCGTCGAAGAAGACCTCTGCCGGCTTCTCCTCCTCGGGGGCGTAGGCAACCACTGTCACGGCTGCCGGTCCGGGAGCTGGTGAAGCAGGCATGGCAGGGGCTCTGCCCGGAACCATGCGGGCCTCGCTGAGCTCGAAATGGGTGGTCCGGCCCTCACCCGCACCAGTCTCGGTGGTGAGAGCGCAGTACGGATCACCGTCGTAGTCCCAGGTCAGCAAAGACATGGCGGTGATGCTGCCACACCTGCCGCCGCCAGCGACGGGCATAAAGACCACCGCATCCGTCAGCGGGCCGGATCGAAGCTCAGGCCGGTGCCGGCGAGGCAACCGTCGACCAGCTGCGGGCGGTACTGGATCTGCTTGAGTCGGTGTTTCACCGCCCGGGTGATCTGGCCGAGGTCGGCGGCGGCGAGGTTACCGATGTCGCGCTTGACCAGCGACCAGATGCCTTCCTGCGGATTCAGATCGGGAGCGTAGGCCGGCAGCTGGAACACAGTCAGCCACTCGGCGTTTGCGTCGATGAACTCCTTCATGCCTGCGGTCAGGTGGAGGCGGACGTTGTCCCAGACCAGCACGATTGGGCCGCCGAGCTGGATGCGGGCGCGGACGACCAGGTCGCGGAAGTCCCGCCAACCGAAGCCCTTCGGCTCATCCTTGCGGCCCTGGTACTCGCGGATCGCGTAAATGAGCCGGGACCGCTGACCCGGCTTGTAGCAGGCCATGCCTGCCATCGACACCCGTCCCGAGCCCCGCCTCCTGACCCGAACGACGGGCGTCCGGCCGATCCGGCCCCAGGTCCTGGCGCGCGGCGGAGTCATCGACTGGCCGGCTTCGTCCTCGAAAACGATCCAGGCCCCGCGCTCCGCCGCGATGCTCTTACCCGCGGCCAGGTCTCCTTCTTCCACACCTCGACCGCTGAGTCGTCCCGTTCAATTGCCCGCCGGGCGGGCTGCTGCCAGCTCCAGCCGTGCCGCTTCATCAGCCGCCAGGTGCCCTCAACCGTGTAGGAAACGTGGAACAGCCGGCTGATCAGCGTCTTGATCCGCGCGAGCGTCCACCGTTGGTCTGCCCAGCCATGGGCCAGCGGACCACGCTCCAACTCACTTTCCAGCCGCGCGATTTGTGCATCATTGAGCCGGGACCGCCCCGGGGAGCCCTTTGACAGGACCCCGGCCTCCCCAAGTTCGCGCCATGCCCGGCGCCACCGCTCCACTGACCGCTCGCTCACCCGCAGCGCGTCAGCAACCTCCGCGTTCTTCTGTCCCACCTGAAAACGCTCCACGGCCTGCTGCCGTACCCGTTCCCTTGCGGCCCTCCCCGCGTCGGTCAGACCACCGCCTTGCGCATATCTCACACCCCAGGGCTACCGGTACTGACGGCCGGCTGTCAGGCGAACAGCACCGACATCACCCAATCAAGTTCAGTAGCGGTGGCGGGTGCGTTCGATGATCTGGGTGCGGGGCAGTTCCGCAGGCGGTAACAGCATCGGGGGCGGCTCGGGCACCTCGGTCACCGTCTCCTCCTCGGCACGTTTGCGCAGGCAGTCGCGGTGCTGGTGACAGGTCTTCTCCACCGCGGCGGACAGGTTCTGCAACAGGTGCCATCGGTCGGCCACTTCGAGGGCGTGAGGGGCGGCTTCCTTGACTGCCTTGGTGTAGGCGGTGGCCCGGTCCCGGCAGATGATCTCGGCGCCGGGATGAGCGGTGAGCCAAGCCGCGAACGTCTCCGAGGTGCGGTCGGGCAGCACGTCCACGACCCGGCCGGCCTCGACGTCGACCAGCACGGTGCCGTAGGTGCAGCCCTTGCGGAAGGCGAACTCGTCCACCCCCAGCACCCGCGGCGCGCGGTCCGGCGCGCGGTCCGGCACCGTCGGCGCCGTCAGCAGCCTGAGCAGCCGGGTACGGCCCGCGACCAGCCGCAGTCGGCGGCACAACCGCGCGGCCGGACGTCCGCCAAGCTCAATCGCGATCGACCGCAGCCAGCCTGTCAGCCCGGTGCTGGAGCGACGGTGCCGCTCGGACAGGCCCGGGACCTGCTCGACGAACGTCTTGCGGGAACAGCTCTTCCGGTCACAGAAGTATCGGTGGACGCGCAGCCGGACTATGACCCGGTGAGAGCCCAACGGCCTTTCGTTCAGGTCGCGTTGATACGAGCTGTGCGTGCGCCTCGCCTGTTTCCGGCAGTCCGGGCACCGGCCCGGGCGAGCGGTGGACACCGCCTCCACCACCAGGACATCGGAGGAGTCGCTGACGCGCTCCACTCGCACATCGATCCCGGGAAACAGCACAGCCTCGACCGTCTTGCTCACCATGCCGGGACATACTCTGCCGAAACGATCCCTCGCTCACTTCGCTGACCTGGGGATTCACGAAACTGCGGACAGAGCCGATTTGGTTCTGGCACGAGCTGTGTGACGCGGACGCACGTTCAACGACGGCCCTATGCCTAGTAGATGTGGTCGTCGGCGCGTTCATCCTCGGGCGTCCGTCGGAGACGCCACGCACCGAAGCCGACCCCAAGAGCCCCGCCCATGAGAGCTGCCGCTCCTGCCCACACGCCGCTGGGCGAGAGCGCCGCAGCGAGCAAGCCGGCCAACAGGGCGCCAACCATCAGATACATGACGACGATAAAACACGCAGCGAGGTAGCGATTCCTCAGAGGCGTCATGCCACCTTGCATGAGGTCCTCCTGTCCCCTTCGGCTGGTTCCCATCTCGCATATCCCCGAACGTTCACGACAACCCGGCTCACGGGGTCACGTCACAGAAGTTGAGCCAGAGCCCAAACTCGTGGACAAAGCCGCGCGCCGCCTTTGCCGCGCCCGCCCTTCCCCGGCAGGCCCTGGCGCGGGGGCGTGACCGCCCAGGGCACATCCCGGGGCACCTGGGACCACACCCAGCTCACCCGGGTGCTCCACCTCCGGCCTGGCCAAGGGCACCAAGGGGCTGGGTGCACCAGGACGGCCTGGCCGGACTCGCGGGCTGACCAGACCAGAGCCCGGTCCACCACGTCGCCGCGATACGACCGCACGCGTCCCCCGCCCAACACCCACCCCCCGCACGGCGGAACAGCCCGGCAGCCGGCCGCACCAGAGGCCGACACCCTGCACCTGAGGCCGACCGCAGGCGGGGACGGGGCGTTGAAGCGAAGGCGCAGGTGCTGTTGGGCTTTGTGCCGCAGCGGCTCATCCCTGCGCCGCTGGCACCGCCCGCACGGCATGAGTTCCCCCTGACACACCCGCCGTGCGGGCGGGGCATCCACCCCACCCCCGCACTCCTGACACGCCCGCCCCCACTCCGGCAGTGCCGCCGCCCGCCGATGCCGCCCCGGGCGCCCCACCGTCCTTCCGTGCGGTGCTGCGCCACCGGCACTGTGCCCGGCTGCTGGCCGCCTCGGTCATCGGCCGCCTCCCGCTGGGAATGGTGCCCGTCGCCCTGATCCTCGCCGCCCGATCCGACGGGCACTCCCTGGCCACCGCGGGCCTGCTGGCCGCCCTGTACGGCATCGCCCCCGCCGCCGGACTGCCGCTACTGGGACACCTGGCCGACATATGCGGCCTGATAGCGCCCTGCCACCTGAGCGCCGTGCTGTCCGCCACCGCCCTGACCGTGCCGGCCGCTACCGGCACCTCCCACCTTCCCCTCACCGCCGTCTGCGTGCTCCTCGCCGGAGCCGACTGCCCACCGCTGGAAGGCGGCCTGCGCTCCCTGTGGCCGACCCTGCTGCCCGATGCCGCCCACATGCGCACCGCCTACACCCTGGACGCCTGCGCCCAGCAGATCGTCCACGTCACCGGACCCGGGACCTGTCCCCGAGTGGTGGACACCTCTGATACCGGCCCCGGCAGGGGCCGGGCAGGAGGCATCTTTTATGGTGATGAAGGTCTACTCGCCCGAGTTCAAGGCGGACGCAGTCGCGCTGTACCTGTCAGATCCGAGCCACACCTTCGAGGGCATCGGCAAGGATCTGGGGATCAGCCGGGAGACGCTGCGCAACTGGGTGCGGGCCGAACGGGCCCGCCACGGCGGGGGCAGCACGACGAGCACAAGCACGGAGAAGAACACGGTGGATTCCCCGCCGACGGCCGAAGAACTTCAGGCCGAGAACGGGGCCCTGCGCCGGGAGCTGGCGGCAGCGCGCAAGGAGATGCACCGGCTCGCCACGGAACGGGACATTCTCCGCAAGGCGACGAAGTTTTTCGCACAAGAGATGACCTGGTGATCAACCGCTTCCAGTTCATCGAAGACCACCACCGCGCCTTCGGCGTGAAGCGGTTGTGCCAGGTGCTGGAGGTGGCCCGCTCCAGCTTCTACAAGTGGCGGACGGGCCGCGCGGCCCGCGCCGCACGCGAACGGGCCGACGCCGCGCTCGCCGAGCGGATCCGGGCCGTGCACGCCGAGTGGGACGGCACCTACGGTCGCCCCCGGATCACCGCCGAGCTGCGCGACGACGGCGAGCGCGTGAACCACAAGCGCGTCGGGCGGGTGATGCGCAAGTACGGCATCGCCGGTCTGCGGCTGCGCAGGCGCCAGGTCACCACGGTGCCCGAACCGTCCGCCGCCCCGGTGCCGGACCTGCTGCGGCGCGACTTCACCGCGAGTGAGCCGAACCTCAAGTACGTCGGCGATATCACCTATCTGCCGGTGGGCGACGGTGAGTTCCTGTATCTGGCGACGGTGATCGACTGCTTCCCGCGTCGTCTGGTGGGCTGGTCGATCGCCGATCACATGCGCACCGAGCTGGTCACCGATGCGCTCCGGACAGCCGCCCGGGTCCGCGGCGGCCTGGCCGGCGCCATCTTCCACAGCGATCATGGGGCGCAGTACAAGTCTCGTGAATTCGCGTCATTCTGCGCCGAGTTGGGAGTGACCCAGTCCATGGGCGCGGTGGGCACGAGCGCGGACAATGCCCTCGCCGAGTCGTTCAACGCGGCCCTCAAACGCGAAACGCTTCGTGGCGCCCGCCGCTTCAACGGGGTCCGTGTCTGCCGCCTGGCCGTCTTCCGCTGGACCACCCGCTACAACACCCGCCGCAGGCACTCACGCCTCGGGCAGCGGGCACCGATCGCTTACGAGCAGCAGTCAGCTACTCTGACACTTGTCGCATAACGACACGAATGGTGTCCACCTTCCGGGGGCAAGGCCCTACTCCTCCCGCGAGATCCGTGGCCACCTGCGCAAACGCGGCATCCGCGCGGTGATCCCGGAACGGGCCGACCAGCAGGCCAACCGGAAACGGCGCGGACAGGCCGGCGGCAGACCACCGGCCTTCGACCGGGAGGCATACAAGCAACGCAACACCGTCGAACGGTGCATCAACCGCCTCAAGCAGTGGCGCGGCATCGCCACCCGCTACGAGAAGACCGCCACCATCTACTTGGCCGGACTCCACATCGCAGGCATCTTCCTCTGGTCCACCCGATGATCCAAACGAAACCGCCTAGTCCACGTCGTGCAGGGCAGGGGCAAGCTTCGTCGCCGATCCCCTGCCCCGGGACGCGGCGAGCGAGCAGAGCGCCGGCACCGACCGCGTCAAGGTGCTGGAGGAGGCACTGCGCGATGTCCTGAGCCACATCCGGCCGCAGGGGCACCCCAGCTGAGAGCTCAACACCTGCCTGCATGGTGGGCAACGACCAGCTGACCAGGTGGTGGGCGGTACTGGATGTCACACCCCGCCGACACCATCAGGACGGGCGTCCGCGCTGAACCGGGCGGCGCCGGCCGTGACCATCCGCGCCGGACACCAGAAGTGTTCGACATGGCCAGTTCACCTCCGTGTGCATACGTGTGGTGCTTCGATCACGGATGTCTCCACAGCTTCCCCGGCGGTAAAGAGCCGTGGTGCACTGCGGCGTGGGTGCCGTTCGTCGCAGCCACGGCCGAGCAGGCCGTCGAGGCCAAGCAGGCCGCCTACGGTGCCGCCCGGTTCCTGGGCGCCCTGCCCGGCGAGAAGCAGTTGAAGGTCCTCGAGATCCGGCAGACGCGGACCTGAGCCGTCCGTCTTCTGGCAGACCGTCTGGCCCGGGACGGAGACGGTACGGGCGTGGTGCGGCCGGTTTTGCCGGCCTCGGTGGTCCCGTCCTGACCGGTCGGGGCTGCAAGACGTTCCGGTCAGGGGTTCACCGGCGGATGTTCACCGTCACGTTGGCAGCGGTGCCGCCGGCGACCGCGACGACAACCGCCGCCTCGACTTGGCCGATGAGCACCAAGAGGGCCACCGTAGCAACAGACAGTAAACTCGTGACGGCTGTGATCCAGCGGAGAAGACGCTTCGTTTCAGGTTCCGTCCGGGTACGGTCGATGGATGTCATGGGTTCCGCTCTTCTCGCAATCGGGTGGGTGACCCCACGGCAGACGAGAGGGAGACCTGAAAGAGGCCAGCCGCCAAGCAAGAGCCTCCTGCGGGTCTCCCTTCGTCATGTCGAAGGGCTCGCTGATGCCGAGAAGAGTACGATGCCTGTAGATGATCTGTGTGCCGCTCTGGACAACCCCGGTCCGCCGAACGGGTGACCGCCGGGTAAGGAAACAGCGACGTTTTGGCCTGCGCGTCCGGGACGTACGAACAGTGGCTGTGAGCCGCCGGCTCAGCGGCGCCGAGACGCGAACAGCAGGCGTGACCAGGGCGAAGGCTGAAGACCTCGCACCGCAAGCCCCCCGGGGTGTCGCCGAGACACGAACAGCGGGCGTGACCAGAGCGAAGGTTGAAGGTCTCGCACCGCAAGCCTCCCCCCGAGGCGTCACCTCCTCGCTCGGTAAGCGGCTTACCGCCTCCAGCCTGGGCATACTGCTCCAGAATTGCGCTCTACGCGTCGTGATGCAGAAACTCGACCCGTACCTCAACGTCACCCCGGGGACGAGGAAACCCTTCCAGCACGGCGGGGTGTTCGTCACCAACGACGGCGCCGAGACCGGCCTGCGCACCGGCCCCTACGACCAACAGTCTGGACGACACCACCGCCGGGACCAGGGGACTGCCGTAACGGTCGCGCAGCTGTTGTGCCGCGCACCGGACCCGCCATGCAGCACAGTCACGAGGCCGGCCAGCGCCAGGAACGGCGGGCCACGCAGAGAGCAGCCGCTACAGGTGCAAGGCGAGAGTTCCGCTGTCTGCGAGGGCGGCTGCCGCCAACTCGGGGTCGTCTTCGGCCGTGGACCGGCGGGGCGGACCCATCATCGCCGACACGTTCTGCAGCGGGCTGTCCTCGTCGGCGGCCCCAGCCTCTTCGCCCTGGGCAAGCAGTACGCGGTCGGTCTGGTCCAGGACATCGGACCTCACGCCGCCGTACGCCCTCGGGGCGGCGCTGGTCAGGGGCGGCAGTCACAAGTCGGCGTGCTGCTGAAGCCGCTGTTCGCCGGAGCGGCAGTCGAGAACGGTGCCGTGCGGCATCGCGGCGTTGTCCGGATGGCCCGCGGGGCCGAGCCGCCCGCCCAGCCCCATGGTGTGCACGTGGCGTCGGTCAGCAGCGCCGGAGGGCGGGGGCACGACGAAGCGGCGGCCGCCCCCTGGAAGCACGCCGCTTCATGCGGGTTCGCGCCCGGCAGCCGGAGATCACCGCTGCGGCCGGTGACTGTCGGGTAAGACGTCATCTCAATTGGTGGTTGCCGGTGTAGATAGTTGCTGGCAGACGCGTTGCGGTGGCGGTTGAATGCCGTGGTGAGCGACTACTGGACGCCTGTCCATCACGCGGTGGAGCACGAGGATGTGGAGACCCTGGCCTGGTTGCTGGCCGATGGTGCCGACCCCGATGAGGTCTTCAGCAACATGACGCTGCTGACGCATGCCATCGACGTCGAGGCTGATGGCTCGCTCCAAAGCGGCCAGCCGTTGGCTGTGCATACCACTGCGGTGCTGCTGGCCTTTGGGGCTGACCCGGAGCTTGCAGATCCAGACGGTCGTACTCCCCTGGACATGGCCGATCATTACGGTCACCACCTGGCGGTGAACCTGCTGCGGGCCCACGTCAGTGGGCCAAGCGCCGGTTGAGGTTGATCCCCGGGAGTGGACACCGGGTTTCATGCGACGAGTGACAGCGTACGTGACGTGATCAGTTGCTGTTCGAACTCGGCTGGTGTGAGGTAGCCGAGCGCGGAGTGTCGACGGCGCCGGTTGTAGTACGACAGCCAGCGGAACAGCTCCAGCCGGGTCTGGGCCTTCGAGGTCCAGCGGCGGCCATGGAGCAATTCGCTTTTGAGGCCCTGGAAGAACGACTCGGCGAGGGCATTGTCATAGCTCGAGCCGACCCGGCCCATGCTGCGGCGGATGCCGTGCCGGCGGCAGACCTCGGCGAAGGCGGCCGCGCTGTACTGGGCGTCTCTGTCGGTGTGGAAAACGACGCCGTGGACCCGGCCGCCGCGGGCGGCCACAGCCATTTCGATCGCGTCGGTGACCAGCAAGGTGCGCATGTGGTCGGCGATCGACCAGCCCACCACCTTCCTCGAGCAGCTGTCGATCACCGTGGCGAGGTAGAGCCACTTCGCGCCGACGGCTATGTAAGTGATGTCGCCGCACCACCTGATGTCCAGCGTGTCCGCGGTGAAGTCGCGCATCACCAGGTCCGGCGCGGGCGGCGCGGTCCTGTCCGCAATCGTCGTCCGCTTCTTCTTCCGCAGGTGCCGCCCGACGATGTGGTTGACCCGCATCAACCGGGTGACGCGCTTGCGGTTGATCCTGCGTCCTCTCGCCCGCAGCTCGGCATGGACGCGCGGGGCGCCGTAGGCGCCCTGGTGCTCGGCGTGGATGGCACGAACCTCGCTCACGGTCCGCTTCTCCTCGGCCCGGCGCTCGGCGCGGGCCTGTTCAGTGGCCAGGTGCCGGCAGTAGCCGGCTCGGGACGCTCCAAGCACACGGCAGATCCGCTTGACGCCGAAGTCGACGCGGTTGTCGGAGATGAAGTCCCAGCGGTAGGGTCTCACTTCACCTCCCGGGCGAAATAGGCAGCAGCCCTGCGCAGGATCTCGCGCTCCAGGTGCCACTCCTGCTCGGCCCTGAGCAGCCGGGCGTTCTCCGCTCGCAACCGGGCCAGCTCCTCGGCCGCGCTCCCGCTGCCGTCGCGGCCCTCGGGCACGGCCTGGGCCTCGTCCTTGCGCACCCACGTCCGAAGCGACTCCGCGGTGATACCGAGATCCGCAGCCACCGCCGCGTACGTCCGCTTCCCGGCCGCGGCACGGTAGAGCGCTACCGCGTCCTTCCTGAACTCCTCCGGATACGGAGACTTGCGTCCCATCTGGACATCCCTCCCTGAACCATCAAGATCCATTGTCAGGGTGTCCACTCCAAAGGATCAGCCTCAAACTCGGACTGCACCAGGCGACCGTCCGCAAGCTGGTGAGTGCTCGCTCCGCCGATGACGTCGTCGCCAAGAGCCTGCAGCGGGCGCATATCGTCGACCCATACGTCGGCCACCTGCACCGGCGCTGGAACGAAGGCATCCGAAACGCCGCTCAGCTCTACCGGGAGATCCAAGAGCTCGGCTATCCGGGAGGCGAGTTGGCCGTCCAGCGCCACCTGCGGTGCTACCGGACCGGACGCGGACACGCACCCGACCCGGGACCCAAGCCTCCGTCGGTCCGCGAGGTCACCTCCTGGATCATGACCCACCCCGAGCACCTGCGGGACGAGAACGCCGACAAGCTGCACCGGCTGCGTGAACGCGATCTGGAACTCGACCGGCTCACCCTTCACGTCAGGAAGTTCGCCGCGATGATGACCGGCCGCCACGGCGACCGCCTCGAAGACTGGATCATCGACGTCGAACGAGACAGCCTGGCTCCGCTTGCGGGCTTCGCCCGCAACCTCCGCCGCGACTTCGACGCCGTCCGCAACGGACTGTCCCTGCCCCACAACTCCGGTGCCGTCGAGGACAACATCAACCGACTGATTATGTGGAATCTGAATTGTCAAGGTCATGGAGCTTTGCGCAGTTGCATCGTCCACTCGCGCTGCTCAGCGGTGTCGGGGACGGCGAGCCCGCGAGCGCGTTCGATCAGGTTCCAGGAGATGTCAGGGCCGATGCCGCTGAGAATGAGGAGTGCGGCAGCAAGGAGGGACGAGCGTCCGATGCCGGCTCGGCAGTGGGTGACGATATGTGCGCCTTCGCGGAGTTGTTCGGCGAGCGTGTCCAGGGTGGGAAGGACCGTGGCGAGCTCGGGGACGGTGCGGTCTGTGATGGGGACGGCCACGAACCGCAGCCCGGCCGCGGCAGCTGCCTGCGGCTCCTCGGCGAGGCCGAGATCGTGGAGTTCGGGCCTGGTGAGTGCACAGACCAAGATGTCGACGCCAGAGCGTCTCAGCGCGGTCATCTCGTCTTCGAGCCAGTCGCCGCCACGAGGCCGGGCCATGGTGCTCACCCGTCCGGGGCCGGGGAAGTCGATGGTGAACAGGTTTGGTTGCATGTCAGCAGTGCTTTCGGTCGGTGGGGTCGGGTGCTGAGTGCACGGCCAGCGGCAGGAGCCGGCCGGGTTCGGCGCGGAGTTCGTTCGGGGTCGGGCCGGCCGGCGTGGCCACTTCGGCGAGGCGCTCAAGGAGGCGATCGAGTGCACTCTGGCCGTCGTCAACGGCGGCGCGTTCCTCGTCGGTGAGCGGAATGCTCACGAGCATGCGCTGCAAGTTGGCCTTGGCTTCGACGAGCTGGGTTCTCGTCGATTCCTTGGGCGTGTAGAAATCGCAGCGGGCGCAGGCCATCCGGTGCTGGCACTGTTCGAAGAACGTGTCGGAGCACAGCCCGTGACCGAGATCGTAGTACTGCCATGGTTCGCCGGTGGCTGCGGCCCCGGAGGCGACCGCGTCACGGTCGACCAGGACCTCGATCGCGCGGACGTTCCGCTCGAAGTAGCCCGCTTCGGAGTATGCCTTGGACAGGGCGTTCGGTGTGATCTTTGCGTAGTACTGGGTGGATTGCGGTGATCGGTGTCCGAGCCAGGCTTGCAGTTCGAACAGCGTCATCGGTTCCTTGGCGTTGTAGAGCTGGCTCGCGATGGTGGACCGGGCGCGATGGCTGGTGATGTTGCCGCGAATGTCGGCGGCGGGGACGCCGGCTTTTCGGCAGAGCATCGGGATGATCGTGTTGTTGATGTAGTGGGTGGAGACGCGGCGGGCCCGGATGGCGAACAGCAGGTCGACGCGCTCGCCGGTGCGGGGGTCGGTGAACTTCGGTTGGTCGGGACGGACGGCCTGCCAGGCGTCGACGGCTTGGCCGAGGATCGGGTCGACGGGCTTGCTGAAGGCGGTGCCGGTTTTGTGAGGCGGGACGTCGAGGAGGCAGACCGTGTCGCGGGCCAGGACCTGCTGTGAGTCACCGGTGATGGGGGTGCCGTCGTGCTGCCAGCGGATGCAGCCCACCCTCAATCGGGCGATCTCGTTGCTGCGTTGACCGGAGAACAACCAAGTCAGAGTGACCGCGCGGACCAATTCGAAGGGGTAGAACTGCCCGGCCTGGGACTGTGGGAGATCCGCGGCTTCCAGGTTCAAGCCCGCCCACAGAAGCTTCGCCCAGACCTCATCAGCGATCACCCGCGGGTCGGGGCCGAGGAGGGCTGTGATGCTGCGAGGGATCGCCAGTGCGCGCAGTGGGTCGAAGCTGCGGGGCAGCCACTCCCATTCCTGGCAGTCCCTGAAGAAGGTCCGCAGCGCGGTGATCTGCCCAGCCTTGGTCGCCGCTTCGAGCGGCTTGCCGAGACGGTCCCCCAGGCCCGCCGTCCGCTGAACGTAGTCACCGACCCTCATCCGGTCCACCGCGGCGATCCAGGTCGCGCAGGTCTGCCGCGTCCAGTCTGTCGGGTCAGCAACGTCGGACTGTTCCGCGGCGATCCAGCGGCCCACCCTGAGGAGGGCGGAACGCATGGCGCCGCGGACGCCCGAGGTGAGCGTAGAGGTGGCGTACCAGCGATCGACCCACTGTTCCCACGTCTTCGCGCCGCCGGTCGCCCGTGCCGACTGGCGGCCGGTGATGGGCTGCGGAGGATCACAGAACCCGAGTTCGGCAACCGCCCGCTGCGTGACGTGCAGCGTGTAGTGCTGTGAGCCTGCCAGCATCTTCTCGCGCCGGACCCGATCGAACAGCGTGGTGTCGAGATCCTCCAGATGCGGGCTCCGGTTGAGGAGAAGCAGCTGGCAGACGACCATCGACAGCAGCGTGTCGTCGTCCCGCCCCAGTTGATAGCCCCAGGACGCGAGGACCGCGCGGATGCGGGTGATCTCGCTGCTCACCAGGCCCCGTCCGAAGATCCACCAGGACAGGGTGAGTCGCTGGAAGCTGCCGAGTCGGTGGAATTCGTTGAAGGAGCCCAACAGGTAGGCGTGCGCGGCGAGATAGGGGCGGACCTCGTCGTTGACCCAGTCGGGGGCATGCTGGTGGAACTCGTGTCGACGGTCATGTAATTCCCCACCTCAGGTGGGTTCGGCGTCAACCAATTCCCCATCCTCGCGGTCATGTTTCCCCACGGGGACGGCGGTCGCGAACGGCACTAGGGAATGGCGGCTGCCGGCTTGGGGGTGGCAGCCAGCCGCAGGCCGACTTCCACGAGGGCCCAGCCGAGACGGGTACGGAGGTCCCGGGGGCGCCTGGCCGCTGCGGCGAGACGGTACGCGTCAGCTTCGGCACGGAGTTCAGCGGCGCGGACATGGTGCAGGGCAAGGTGGATCTCGGGACGCATCGGACTGTGGCCTTTCATTCCGTGGTGAGGGGAAACGCGTGCGTGTGGATGCGTACCTGGGCGGTGTTGGCGTCGTCCCCGCCGGCGGCCCGGTCACGGTAGGTGTCGACGAGCGCGTGCATCTTCTCGACGAGTTCCTGGGTCAGTTCGGGCGTCAGCCGCAGTGTCGCGCTGCTCATGTCCCAGGTACGGTTCCATTCCTCTGGCCATGTCTGACGGTTGCCGAGCCAGGTCGACAGGTCCCGGGTCTGGGTGGTGGCGACCTCGTGGAGATACATGTCGGCGGCCCCGCGCACGTCCGGGCTGGTGTCCGTGAGCAGTGCGTCGTCGAAGCGCAGGCCCTTGTGGACCGCCTTCCACCACCGCTCCCGGCCCTTGCCGTGCTCGGGGGCGTCCTCGATGAAGCCGTGAACGGCGAGCTGCCGCAGGTGGTAGCTGGTCGCACCGCTTGACTCGCCCAGCTTTTCGGCGAGTTGGGACGCGGTGGCGGGGCCACCGAAGCGCAGGGCGTCCAGCAGTTGCATGCGCAGTGGGTGTGCGAGCCCGCGCAGGGATCGGGCATCGAGATTGCGGACGTGCGAGTCCTGGGGCTCCTTCATGCCTACAAAGATAGCGATGCAAAGGAATGCTTGCAATGCAATCTTTGCATCGGATTCTTTGGAATAGCTGCGCCCTGCAGGGCGGCGTCGCAGTCACCAGATTTTCAGCATATGGGGCGGTTTGATAGATATGCGATCTCTATTCTGAATCCTCCTGATTGGCCATGAGTACGGCGGAGTTCGGGATCGAGGGACCTGGTCATCGCGGAGCTGCGGATGACCCTCGCCCAGTGGGTCCCGAACGCCGATGGGCAGCCCGGATGGCAAGGAGAACGTTCGTCGTGGTCGACATCACCGAAATCTACGTCCACTGGTACGCGGGCCGCTCGAAGAGCGCGCTGGCCGCGTCGCTGGGGGTGGACCGCAAGACAGTCAGGAAGTACCTGGCGCCGGCGGAGGCGTCCGGGATCACCCCGGGTGGCCCGCCGATGACCGAGGCCGACTGGGCCGGGCTGATCGAGGGGTGGTTCCCCGGCCTCGTCGACAGGAGACTGCGGCAGGTCACCTGGTCCGACATCGACCAACACCGCGACTACATCAAGGACTTGCTCGGAACGGTGACGGTCTCCACGATCCACCAGCGGCTGCGGGACGAGCACAAACTGAAGGTATCGATCTCCTCATTCCGCCGCTGGGTCCACGCCACGCTGCCCGACGAGGTGGGCCGCTCGCAGGTCACCGTCCTGCGCGACGAGATCGAGCCGGGCGAGGAAGCCCAGATCGACTACGGCTTCCTGGGCCAGTGGACCAACCCCCGTACCGGAAAACGGCACCGCGTCTGGGCGTTCGTGATGGTGCTGCCCTGCTCACGGCACATGTTCGTCCGCCCGGTCCTGAACCTGGACCAGCACGCATGGACCGAGGCACACGTCGCAGCCTTCCGCTACTTCGACGGCGTCCCGCGCCGGCTGGTGCCCGACAACCTGAAGACCGGCGTCGACAAGCCCGACCTCTGCGACCCCAAAATCAACAAAGCGTATGCCGAACTCGCCACCCACTACGGCGCGTTGGTGGACCCGGCGAGAGCCCTGAAACCAAAAGACAAGCCCAGGGTGGAGCGGCCCATGCCCTATGTCCGCGACTCGTTCTGGCGTGGGCGGGAGTTCACCTCGATCGAGCACATGCAGACCGAAGCCGTCACCTGGAGCCAGCAGGTCGCCGGACGCCGGCAGTGCCGGCCGCTGGGCGGGGCGGCCCCGATGGCCGTGTTCGGCGCCGTCGAGGCCGCCGCCCTGCTGCCGCTGCCACCCACCCCGTTCACCCTGGCCCGCTGGTCGACGGCCACCGTCGGCCCGGACATCCACATCAAGGTCGGCCGCACCCTCTACTCCGTGCCCTGGAAACTGATCGGCCGCAAGGTCGACGTCCGCTCCACCGCCACGATGGTGCAGGTCTTCCTGGACGGCAACCTGGTCAAGACCCACGCCGCCCTTGAACAGGGAAAACGCACCGACAAGAGCGACTACCCACCGGAGAAGATCGCCTTCCAGATGAAGACCCCCATCTGGTGCCGCACCCAGGCGTCCGAGGTCGGCGCCGCCTGCCGCGAGGTCGTCGACCAGCTCCTGGAGGTCAACGCGCTCTACCGGCTCCGCGCCGCCCAGGGCGTTCTCGGACTGCGCAAGAAGTACGGCGACACCCGCCTGGAAGCCGCCTGCGCGAGAGCGATCACGGTCGGCGACCCGTCCTACCGCACCATCAAGGGCGTCCTCGTCGCCGGCACCGAGACTGACCCCGAGCCCGAGACCAGCGGAGATGCCGGCGCCGCGGCCTTCCTCCACGGCCCGCAGGGACTGTTCGGCTCCGTCGCACCCCCGAACGCCCCAGAGGACACCCGCGACGACCAGGCCCACGGCGAAGACGAGGTGGCAACGCGATGAGCGTAATGGACACCGCCCTGCGCGAGTCACTCAAGTCCCTGCGGCTGTCCGGGATGCTGGAGACCCTCGATGCCCGCCTCGCCCAGACCCACGGCGGCGAGCTTGGCCACCTCGACTTCCTTCAGGTCCTCTGCCAGGACGAGATCACCCGCCGCGAGACCGTCGCTTTCCAACGCAGGCTCCAGCGGGCGAAGTTCGAGCAGCAGGTCACCCTGGAGGAGTTCGACTTCACCGCCTCCTCGAAACTGCCCGCAGCCCAGATCCGCGACCTCGGCGCCCTGCGCTGGCTCCACGCGGGCGAGTCCGTCATCCTGTTCGGCCCCGTCGGGGTCGGCAAGACCCACATCGCCCAGGCGCTGGGACACCTCGCCGTCCGCCAGGGCGCCCACGTCCGCTTCGCCAAGACCAGCCGGATCCTCGCCGAACTCGCCGGCGGCCACGCGGACCGCACCTGGGAGAAACGGATCCGTGAACTGGTACGGCCCGACGTGCTCATCCTCGACGACTTCGCCATGCGCCAGCTCACCGCAACCCAGGCCGACGACCTCTACGAACTCGTCAGCGAGCGGCAAGGGCGGTCCCTGATCATCACCAGCAACCGGGCGCCCAGCGACTGGTATCCGCTCTTCCCCAACCCCGTCGTCGCCGAATCCCTCCTCGACCGGCTCATCAACACCAGCCACCAGGTCATCATGAACGGCCCCAGCTACCGCCCGAACAAGCGCCCCAAGAACCCCACCGACAAGCCCGCCAAGCCGTCAGTCAAGTAGGCGCCATCGGCACCCGGGGCTGGGGAATTACGTGAACTCAGATCCGGGGAAATACGTGAACGTCCACAACTCTGGTTGCGGCCGAGCAGATGGGTCCACTCTTGCGGGGTCCATCCCCAAAAGGATCGGCCGATCTCCGCGCAACGTGTCAGCAGCACAGCGATCACGTCGAGCATGGCGCGTCGGCGGTGCGGGGTGGGTGGTGAGTCCAGAGCGGCGTTGACCGCCTCCAGCGGGACTACCAAACGGCGGATCACCCGCCAGCCGGCAGCGGACGGATCGTGGTCCTTGAGCCGGCGCAGATTCCGCACCCCGAGTTCGCTCACTGCCAGCGCCTCGGCGGGCCGGATCTCGACAGCAGTGTCGTAGTGGTCCGGGATGATTGGCCAGGACCAGCGTTCGGGCCGGTTCTCCGCAGGCAGGGCCAGTCGAGATGTACTCACCGTGCCACCTCCGGCGACGTGCCGTTCGGGGAGGTGAGCGCCTGTATTCGCCACGCGTGGATGTGCTCCATGCCGCGGGCGAGCTTGTCGGCCAGGTCCCGGCCGGACAGATGGATGTACTGAAGCGTGGAGTCGGTGTGACGGTGGTCGGCAAAGGATGCGATCGCGTGCAACTCCCAGCCCATCCGGGCGAGATCGGTCAGACACAAATGCCGGGTGGTGTGCGTGGAGAACTGCGGGACTCCGGCCGTCACGGCGATCCGCTGTACCACCTTCGACCACGTCCACAGGCTCAGTGGCTGTGCGTAGTTGCGCCGCGACTCCGACAGGAACAGCGGACCTCTCGCCCGGCTGACCGTGGCCCGGTGGGCGAGATAGGCCGACATCAGCACGCCGGTCGACGCCGAGTACGGCACCACCCGTTCCAGTCGGTTCTTCGTCGTTTCCGCGCGCACCCGCAACGTGCGGTGAGCCGGATTCAGATCATCAGTCCGCAGCGAGCACAACTCCTCGCGCCGCAGCGCGGAATCATAGGCCAGGGCAAGCATCACGCGGTTGCGGATCGGCTCCCGCTGGGCCACCTCCAGGATGTGCAGCCACTCCTGTTCACCCGGGATCCATGGCAGCTTCGTCAGCCGCGGCACCAGGCCGCGCTGCTGGCCGCCGGCCCGTCGACCGGGGGTGTAACGGCCCCGGCCGACGGGGTTGGACTTCCGCAGTCCCTCTTCTATCAGGAAGTCGTAGAACAGACGGACCGGCACCAGGCGCTGCTGGATCGTGGCGTTAGCCAGTCCCGACCCCGAATCGATCGAGATCACGTTCGCACCGCGACGGTGGGGCCGCGAGGTCAACTCCCGTACGTAGAGGGCGACGTGGGACCGATTCGCGGCGACCGGGTCGATGTCCTCTCGTTCGCACATCACCAGGTACTCGGCCAGTCCGCGACCGTAGGCGTCGATCGTGCGTGGTGCACGTCCGAGATCCGTCCAGACTGACAGCCATGCCGTTGCCTGCTCGTGCCGGGCGAACACCGGCCACTTCTCCGTCAGCACCATCGTGGCGCTCAAGCGATCTCCCAAGTCCGTGGTTGCACCAGGGAGACATGATCACCCCGGCAGATTCCACGTAACTTTTAAAATGCTGAAACGCCAGATGTTCGGCCGCGCCAGCCTCGATCTCCTTCGCAAACGCGTCCTGCTCACACGATGAGCCCCAACCCACCGGATCACAAGATAGTCGACAGAACCAAGATCAGGGATGGGCAGGTCGCGAACCGCCCGATCTACGTGGTGATGGCGGTGACCGTGGACGGCACCCGCGACATCCTCAGCATCTGGGCCGGCGACGGCGGCGAGGGCGCCAAGTACTGGCTGCATGTGTTCACCGAGCTGAAGAACCGCGGCTGCGAGGACGTCCTCATGCTTGTCTGCGACGGGCTCAATGGCCTGCCCGAGGCGGTGGAGACCGTCTGGCCCCGCACCATCGTCCAGACCTGCGTGGTCCACCGAAGCCGTGAGGAATCAACATGGTATTTCCCCTCTTTCCGCGACGAATTTGAGTACGTCGGCGGCCGTGGCGAAGCGTCGTTCGGCGGGTGTCACGACGTATTGATCCTGGTCGAGGAGAGGCTGGACATCCTCGATGGCGTTGCGGATGGTGCCGCGGCTGACGCCGAACACGGCGGCCAGGGCCTGTTGGTCGCATAAACCTCGTTGGGAAAGGACAGTTGCCAGGATCCGGTCGGCGTCGGTGATCTTTTGGCGGAAGAGGCCGCCGCGGGTTCCGGGTCGCCTGTCACCGCCGCGCTGGCGATGCCGGCGTTCCTCGATGGCGGCCTGGTAGGGCAGGGTGATCCGGTCGATCAGTGCCTGGAGGTCTGATCGAGGCATGCCGGTGAGGGCGGGGTGGGACAGAGCTTGGGAGAGTTCCATGCGACTGGTGGTCGCACCGCCTTCCGCCCAGTCGCGCAGTTCCCGGGCGGAGGAGAAGTAATGCGCGGTCTGTGTGACGGTGATCTTCTGTGCGTCCATGAGCGTGCGGGTCTCACCGATGACCTTGCCGATGGTGACCGCGTTGATGGCCAGCAGATCGACCAGGACCTTCTGGGAACAGACGCGGCGCAAGTAGATCACGGTGATCAGGACACGATCGGCGTTCGAGAGCAGGGGTCTGCCGTGGGCTCCGGGGGCCTGCAGCCGTCGGCCGCCGCGCTGTTGGAACTTGCGCTGTTCCGCCTGGGCGGCTTGTGCGGGGGCCAACTGGTCGCGCAGCGTGTCCAGTTCCGATGCGGTCATGCCGCTCAAGCGGGGGTCGGTGAGCATCGTGAGGACCTGCGCCCTGGTGCGGTCTCGATCGCTGGGGCTGACCTGGCTGCCGTCCTCGGCACCGGCGGCGGCGATCGTGTAGTTCCAGGATCCGTGCTGGTCATGGGGCGTGATCGGTAGAGAGCGCAGGTGGTCGCGGCTGACGGAGATGCCCACCGGGTAGGCACCGGCATCCAGCTCGGTGTGAACGCGCAGGCCGGTACGGGTGCGGGTCGCAGCGATGCTGTTGACGACGGCTTCATAGCTGGTCAGGGGCCTGGCCGCGCCAGTTCATAGTGATGTGGGAGAACAGCCGGTGCTCAGTCCTGTTCCACTTCGAGGTACCCGGCCAATGCCGTTGTTTGAAGGGTTAAGCATCATGGGGAGTCAGGGTGATGACGTTGACCGGGGCGCGGCGGGTGGGTCCGTGCTGCCGTTTCTTGACCGAGGGTGAATATTTCGAGTCCGGGTGCTTGAGGACCCATGGTGCAGTGCGGTGACGGCGGGGACCGCTGTCGAGCTTGCGGCGGACCTTGGCCTCCAGCATCGCCAGGAACGAGCCGAGGGTCGACATCGCGTCCTTGGCCTGTTTGACCACGCTGCGCCGAACATGCTTGAGGACCTTCACGAAGGAGATCCGGTCCGGGTCAATCCGCTCGCCGTCGGCCACCCTGATGATGATCCGGGTCAGGCAGTTGTGCACCACCAGGTGCGCCCAGACCTCCTGGCGGGCCAGCGCCGGCGCCGTCGAGCGAAGCACCTGCGCCGGGCCACGCTGAAACGTCTTGACTTGGCGGTAGGCCGACTCCGCCTCCCACCGCTCGTGGTACAGGGTCGCCAGTTCCGCTGCGGGGTAAGCCTCGATGTCCATCAGGTCGGTCAGCAGCCGGATCACTTCGCCGCCGTCGACCCGGTACTCAATCACCTGCACCGTCACCCCGCCGGGGTGTGAGGCCCGTTGACCGGCCAGGCTCATGCGCCCCAGATAGGTGCCGTCCGGCAGCATCTCCGTCGGCCGGGACGCGACCGTCGACCGGGCTCGCAGCAGCAGGTGCGCTCCGGCACCCGTATATGCCTTCCACAGCTCCACCCCGGGAAAGCCCCGGTCCATGATAACCAGCATCCCGGCCGCCGAATCGGCCATCTGCACCGCCAGTTCCCGCTCGCCCCCGTTGAAGCCTCTGATCCGGGCGTCGATCGAGGCGTGCGTGCCTGTCTCCGTCAGCGTCACCACCCGCACCTGAGGGGACCCCGCCTCAGCCTTGCGGGCATCGGTCGGCCCACCGAAGAACGCCCGATTCGCCTCGCTGTCCGGCACGTCCAGCACGAACCCGTCCACCGCGGCCAGCCGCATCCCACGCCAGAACGCCCCACCCAGGCTGTCTGGGGCCACCGCTCCGCCAATCCGTCGGAACAGCATTTCCAAAACCTCCGGGCCCAGCCGCTGCCGAGCCCTCGTGAACGAGGCCCGGTTCGGGACCGTCTCGTGCATCCCCTCCAACGCCCCGACCAGGTTCTCCGCGACGTCGTCGTACGAGTCCTGCGCGAACAGCGCCAATGCGAGCGTGAAGTAGACCATGAACCTTGGCGACAAGGCACCCGGCTTCACCCCGCCCCGGCCGCACTCGGCCAGTACCTCATCCACCAAACCCGGCGTCACCCACTTGGTGAGCGCCTCCAGCCGCACATCATCAGACAACCCCACCCACGGATGCATGACCCGCCCAACGACCAGAACACCGACAGGTCACGGCACTGCCTGATCCTTCAAACAACGGCATTGCACCGGAACGAGGAGGGAGCGACTACGGACACCTCGACAACTGCACGGACTCCAGCAACACCCCGAGCATGCCCACCGGCCACCGCGACGCACCGGAAAACTCCAAGATCCCCGACAGAGCCGAGCTCAGCCCATGTTGGCGAATGTGAGCTCGGCCATGACCCAAAGACCGAAGAGCTGGAGCCCCAGAGCGCCAACCGCCACTCCCAACGCCGCGCCGGTGGTCAGTCGGCGCCGCACAAACCTGTATACAAAAAGCGTGACGGCTGCGACAAGAAAGAGCAGGATTACGGAAAGGGACATATCTACCTCTATGAAAGGATTGCGGCTTGACGGTAAGAGCGCACCCGGATAGCAGCGTCTACGAATCTCAACCGTCTAGACGAAGTCGATCGTGAATTGGTTCACCGGGTTTTGAGCACATCGGGATCTGCGGAGGACCCGCTACGACTTCGGGGCGGGTGCCATCTTGTCCGACGAGGCACGTCACACACATGCGCAGCCGGCAACCGCATGAACGCCCATTACGCCACCACACTGCTACGAGCCCTGCTCGTTCTGGCGAACCGCGAAGTCCAGCGGTGACAGACGATCACCCGACGACGATCAATCGGCCTGCCAGCACGAGGACCGCATCACGGACTCACACCAGTACCGCGACCTGCGAGTTCAAAATGAAACGACCTCAATGAGAGTACCTACCGCAGGAGTTGGGCTTCGGTTTCGGGTCCACCTGCTGGCGGCGGCTGGCCGAGTGGCAGCAGGGTGACCCGACATGGGGTCACCCTTTGGACCAACGGTTCACGCGCGTCCTGAGCACCATCGGGCGCTCCGCCCAGGACGCTCACGTCCCCGCGTGGCTCAGCGCGGGAGCCGCAGCAGAAGGGCGGTCAACGGCTCGGGGAACTCGTTCGTGTGACGCTCCGCGCAATACCGCACGGTGCAGGCCGCCGAGACCAGCTCCATATCCGAGTACCTACCGCTTTCGAGCATCTTGGCGGCCATGCCGAGCGGCACGGCGAAGTCGGCTTGGGCCTCCATCGACATCGCCTCGGCGAGGCCGGACTCGTCCTCGGCGAGCACCAGGTCCACAATCTGGCGGAGCGTCTCCGTCATGGCCGACAGGTCCGCCTCCCGGGCGGTGCCGGCCATGACGTCGTACTCCGCGAACCCGAACCGGTTGACCCTTTGGTATTCCGTGCTCATGTCGTGCCCTCTCAGGGGTTTTGTCAGAATACTGGATTCTTGCGGGCGAGGATCATGCAGTGGACGAGTTGGAGGAAGGCGTCGTGCATGTCGTCTCGGGTCTCCCAGCGGGTTCGTAGGCGGCGGGGGCCGTGGAGGTGGGCAAGGGCCAGGGACCTTGCGTGTTTGCGGATTGGGTGGGATCGCCCGGTGATGGCCGGTCATGGCAGTTGGGTCCGGATGCAGGTGCAGGAACGGTCTCGTTGATCATGTGAGTGTCGAGTTCACGTGACCACAACCGAAGACCGTGCCTGCTGCCTCATCATTTCCCATGCCGTCGGGCCTGGAGGAACTGGCCCGTATCCCGTCGCCGCAGCCGTTGCCCGATGCGATGCGCCTTGTCCGGTTTCTTGCCGGGCTGCCCGACCCACGTGACCGTCGTGGCCGGCGTTTCTCGCTGACGGCGCTCGTTGCGGCCGCGGCCGCTGGTGTTCTGGCCGGCGCCCGGTCCCCGACCGCGATCGCCGAGTGGCTCGCGGACGCGCCCCCGTGGGCCCTCCGTGCCCTCGGGTTCACTGTCGACCCGTTCACCAGGTCGTTCGCTGTCCCGCACGCCACCACGGTGATGCGGCTCCTCGGCCGTCTCGACGGCGACGCCTTCGATAACGTGATCTGCACGTTCCTACAGGCCAGAGCCCATAGCCGGCAGAGCGGGGAATCCCGCCGGTGGCGGGCGGTGGCCGTCGACGGGAAGCAGCTGCGCGGATCGCGAGCGGGCGGCGGGAAAGCGGTGTGGCTGCTGGCCGCGATGGACCACGCCGGGACCGTGATCGCCCAGCGCCAGATCGACGCGAAGAGCAACGAGACACCCGCGTTCATCCCGCTCCTGGACGGCCTGCCGCTGGAGAACACCGTGGTCACCGCAAACGCCACCCACACCCAGCACGCCAACGGCCAGTGGCTGCGTAACCACGGCGGCCCACTACATCGCCGTCGTCAAAGGCGACCACCCCCGCCTGCTGCGGCAGTTGAGGCAACTGCCGTGACACGACATCGGCCTGGAGCACAAGGACCGCACTCGTGGCCGGGGCCGGCTCAAGGTCCGGCACCTGAAGACCGTCGCCTTCCGTCACCTTGACTACCCGGGCGCCCGCCAGGCCCTGCGCGTGATGCGCTGGTGCATGGACCTGGCCAGCAAGAAGATCACGATCGAACGGCTCTACTTCGTCACCAGTCTCCCGCCCGGGGCCGCCACGGGTGAACAGATCGCCGACTGGATCCGAGGGCACTGGAAGATCGAGAACCAACTCCACCACGTCCGGAGATACGTGCACCAGCAGAAAGGCTGTGAGCCAGTCACGTCACCCTGCGGGCATGGCGGTGGCAAGGCGATGAACCTCCAGGATGACTGCCGTGCCGGCCACGGTTCGGTCCTCGTGCATCGCGATCTGCTGGCCGGGCTGGAGGTGCGTCCAGTGGGAGGGAGTGAGGGGCACGAGTCGAACCGTGGCTCGCCCGCCGGGCTCCAGATAGGGCATGTCTTCAACCCAAAGCGAGGCGATGCTGACCGAACGTCCACCGGTGGGCGAGAGATGTCCGATGTCCCACATGGGTCGTAGAACTCCGGCGCCGGAGATTGCCGTGGTGCGTCGCGCCTCCGCGGCAGGACGGAGCGTCAGATCCGCCCGAATTACGCCATGACGAATCTCAGAGCACCGCCAATGGCACCAGGCCGCGCTCCGCTCAAGTCGGAGCTGCTCAGCCGCGTCGGCGAGCTTCTCCCAGAACGCCAGCGGGAGCGAGCGACCGTCCCCAAGTTCCTCTAGCAGGCCCAGGGCGATCTCCCACTCGTCGTGAACGAGGTAGTCCCAGATGTCTCGCACCGTGATGTCGTTCTCGGTGGCGGTCTCTTCCGGAACAAGCAGAGAAGCTGATTCGAGCAGCTCAGGGACGTCCATGCGCTCATTGTCGACCACACGAACTATTAGGCTGCGCTTTCCTGGTCTCGCTCGATAGCAGCGAGCCGGTTCTTGAGCCGGTAGCTGGAGCCGTTGATGGAGATCACGTCGCAGTGGTGCAGGAGTCGGTCGAGGATGGCGGTGGTCAGAACCTCATCACCGAACATCTGTCCCCACTCGCTGAAGGTCTTGTTCGATGTCAGGATGATCGAGCCCTTTTCGTAGCGCTTTGAGATGACCTGGAACACCAGGTTGGCCTCCGCGCGCTCGAGGGGTTGGTAGCCCACCTCGTCGACCACGAGAACCGCCGGTCGGAGGTAGCTGGTGAGCTTGCTGGTCAGCCGTCCGGCGTCCTCGGCGGTCTTGAGGTTGCGGACCATGTCGTCGAGACTGGTGAAGTAGATCGAGTACCCGGCCCGGCAGGCCGCGAGAGCGACGGCGATATGCGTCTTGCCCACTCCCGGCGGCCCGATCAGGGCAGCGTTGGCCTTGGCCTCGACGAACAACAACGTGGCGAGGTCCTTGACCTCGCGCGGGTCAAGCTCGGGCTGGAACGAGAAGTCGTAGTCGTCCAGTGTCTTGTGGTGCGGCAGCTTCGAGATCCGCAGACCGGTGCGGAAGCGGCGGTCCTCACGGACGGCGAGTTCTTCGGAGAGGACCAGGTCGATGAAGTCGAGGTAGCCCATCTTGGCCTCGTCAGCCCGCTGAGCGTACTGAGTCAGGGCCTCGGCCAGGTGCGGCAGGCCCAGCTTGCCGGCTGTGTTGCGGATGCGGGTGGAGACCAGCTCGCTCAAGACGATTCCTTCGCGCTCGGCTTGGTGGTGAAGGGGCGGGTGCCGGTCAGTTCGTCATAGACCGACAGAGGCCGGCGGCCGACCTCGATCTGGGTGACCGCGGCCCGGTTCAGCAGGGCCGCCAGCGGCCCGGATTCGGGACCTGTGTTCTGCCGGCGGGGCCGGGGCAGGCTGTGACGCGGCGGCCGGCTCCCGTGGGCAGGCCGTCCCAGTGCTTCTCATCCACGATGCGGGCGCCTCGGCCGACCGCCCGTGGGTGGGCGGCCAGCAGGGTTTCGCCAGTGCGATCGGGGGCGGTGGCATGCAGCATGATCTGGGACTTCGTGGCCCTGACTTCGACCAGTTGACGGGGGCGGACCTTGCAGGCCGGCACCGAGTAGAGATTCGCATCGAAGGCGACGAGGCAGTCCTTGCCGACGTGGCGGAGGTGTCGTTGAGTGACCACATAGGGCGTCTGCGGCAGTGGGCGGAGGGCCATGTGGTCGCGGATCGCCCGCAGCCCGATGACCTCGCCATGGGTGCCATGCACCTTCGCCCGCCGCAGCGGCACCCAGGCGGTGAACGCGGCATTGAGTTCCTCGACCGAGGAGAAAGCCCGGCCAGCCAAGACATGCTCGCGGACGATCAGCACCTGGGCCTTGACCCAAGGCCAGGTAGTTAGCGTTTTCGCAGGTCAGGCAAGGGGTTTTGATTCCCATGCCGTCGCTGTGTAGAGGCCAGGACCGATCTTGTGGATGAGTCCGTCGTCGGCCCATCGGGAGAGCTGTCTGTACATGGTGTGCAGGGTGATGTCCCCGAAATGCGCAGCGATCTCGCGGGGGCGCCAGAGGCGGGTGGGGTCCTCATGGAGGAGGGCCAGGACCCGGTGCCTGCGGCGCTGGGCCGGGATGGCATACCGGTCGTCACGGGAGCGGGTGGGCAGGGCCGGCTGCATGTCCGGGGGTTCGTGGACGGAGATGTCGAGGCGGACGACGGCAAGAGCGACGTCGGGCCGTCTGTCGCGGTGACGCTGGCTGTAGCGGGAGATCGGTGATTTGACCTTGCGGGTACTCACCCGCTGCCGTCGGGCCGGAAGCAGGTGAGTGAGAAGCTTCTGTCCGATGCGGCCGGCCGCGCCGTAGTTCGCTGTGCCGATGCCGGCGGCTTGGACGACTTGGTCGCGGGCGGTTTGGACGGCGATGGTGAAGCCACAGCGGTCCGGATCGGTTCCCGGAAGGGACTCGGCGGCATCGGCCATGACCGTTCGCAGTGCCTGGTAGAGCGTCAGCAGCGACCACATCTCCTGTTCGACGCCGACAGGGTCGCCCGAGCGCAGGACGCGTCCGGCCATGATCGTGTGCCGGAGTGCGTAGTACGCCGATTCGTGTTCCCACCGCTGGTGGTAGAGACGTATCAGGGACGCGGCGGGGTAGCGGCGGGCGTCGGTCAGACTGGTCGCCAGGCGGTAGGAACCGGTGAAGTGTGTGCTGTCAGCGCACGTCACGGTGATGCGCGCGTCGATGACGCGCACTTTTACGGTGCCGATCACCGACAGGTACGAGCCGTCGGCCAGACGTGTGAGGACCGGGGTCCGCCAGTTGCTGCGGAGCCGGCCCAGGAACTGGGCACGGGTGGCGCTCACCGCGGCGAGGAAGACGTTGCCGTCGAAGCCCTTGTCCCACAGCACCAGCATGTCCGGCCGCAGCAGGTGCAGGAGGCGGGAGGCATAGCTGGTCTCGCCCTCGTCGGTGGGACCGAAGACCGCGCCGATCAGGGCCCGTGTCCCGGTCTCGATGAGCGTCATCAACTCAAGTGTCGGATAGCCGTGATGGGAGGTCCGGCCCAGCCATGCCCGGTTGCGCTCCGTGTCGGGGACCTTCTGTGAACTGCAGCCGTCGAACGACACCGTCCGGTACGGGCCGAAGCTCACTCCTGGGATCGTTGGCCGGGCCAGCGGCCCGGCCAGTACGTCGAACAACATCCGCACCGGAGCGGTTCCCAGCCTGCGGCGCAGGTCCCGCAAGGCCTTCGGAGTCGGGGAAGCCACCGGCGTCTCGCCCAGCCCGGCCGTCAGCTTGTCCCAGACGAGCCGGTAGCCGACTTCGGGAAAGAGACCCATCGCCAGCAGGAAGTAGATGCCGACACGGGACGGGAGATCACGCAGTCGCTTCTGGAAGCGACGGGTCTCGTGAAGGCCAGCGTCGACCAGTTCGAACGGTATGACGGTCGTCAACTCGCCCAGATGACCGGGCGCGAACTTGCCCGCTGCCACGGCGACCGAACGAGTGATGGCCATCATCGGCGCGGGCAGGGGATGATGAGACGGCAACGGAGCTCCTTGGAGACAAGCTGTCTTGGTCGACTGCCTGTACCAACGAGCTCCGTTGTTCTACGTCAAGATTTCTTCATCGCCACTTGCCTGACCTGCGAAAACGCTAACTACCTGGCCTTGGGTCAAGGCCCCTCGGCAGCTACACCCGACTCCACAGCTACGCGCCCATACCGACCGTGCGGCAGCGGCAACAGCCCTTCCTCGAACCAGCACAGGAGACCTGGCGACAGCGCTACCCCCTCTTCCCCCGCCTGCTGTTCGTCCTCGACGGCACCGGCCCCGCCGGAGTCGAGAACTGCGTCCACGCCCTCCGCACAGCCGCTCGCGATGTGTCGCTGGCCGGCTTCCTGCGCGAGGTCCCCGTCCTCGCCACCCCCATGACCGACCTGCTCCACCACGGCCCCACCGCACCCATCTGGCGGCCCGCCCACGACCCTGACCACAGGGTCGACTGGATGCACACCCCACATCCCTGACCACCACCATGGTCAGGACCGTGGTCGGGATCCGACCACGGTCCTGCGCAGCCGTCGGGCGCGCGAGTAGGGGGGAAGCCCAGCGGGCGGTGGGGGCGCCATGCCGTCGCCCGCACAGGTATGAGGAGCTCGAGGCGGGGTAGCAGGACGGGCGGCTGGACGAAGTGGCAGACGTCCGGGTGCCGGTGGGAACACGGCGGGGCGGTGGCGGACAAGACCTGGGGAGGTCACACGCCATCGCCCCACCGTAAGAACAACCCACCCCGGCCACCAGCCGCCCACATTCCCAACCACACTGCGCACACCCAGGCGGCGGATTGCGCAGCAACCCGTCCACTGCGCACGGAGCATCCCGGCGCACCCAGGAGTACGCCCCACCCCAACCATGCCCCCGACCATGCAGGTCAGCGCGCTGCGCAGACGATTGCGCAGGTACAGGACAGTCGGCCTTTGGCGCCGGGACCGAGATCCGTCACGGCTCGGCGCGGTCGCGCGCTGCGCAGTGTCGTGACGCGGGCTGCGCAGTGCGCAGTCCTGCGTTGCGCAGCCCTTGCGCAGGTCTGGGCCGTCGGCGGTGGCGTCCGGTGCTGCTGCGGGTTCCCGTTCACCGGCCCGTGCCCCGGGTCGATTCGGTGGCGAGTCGGGCCGAGCGTCAGGGAGTGTCGCTGGGCGAGTCTCTCCTGTTCCCAGCTGACGACTTCGACCAGCCGGTGTCCAGAACGACCCAAGATTGGAGCTTGAGGGAGAATGATCGCTAGGGTTGCGGTCGGGTCGCGTCGGGCGAGCTGGGGTCCTTCCGCGCCGGACTGAGTCGCACTGCTCAAGCATCCGGCCCTGGGCGGCCAGTGGCCAGGGGTCCGATGAGCCAGTAGTCGATCGTCACTCGGACGCCGAACGTCGTGCCGCCCTCCAAGGTCCCTTGGTGCATCGGACCGAGGCAGGACAGGAGGGCGCAAACGCTGTGCCCGGCCATGTGCCGCTTGCTCGTATTGCTCTTCCTGCTCACTACCTGGAACTACTTCTTCGGGACCTGTCGTCCCAGTATCAAGCTGTCCAGCTCAAAGGGGGAACTTCAGGCCCCCCTGTCCCCCCTCGGCGTGACCATGGCCTACCAGTACGCGCGCACCGCCATCCTTCGGCCGCGCAAGCCCCGCAAGCAGGCGACCACCCCGACCACCGTGCCCCCACCATGAAGAGGGCCATGAAGACCTCGCGAAGCGAGGGCATCCAGTGACCGTGTACATCGAGCCCCTCGGCGCCGCCATCCTGCTCGTGAGCATCATGGTGAGCTGCATCGTCTACCGGCACACCCGCGCGTCCTGCGCGCCGGCCAGCCGCGGCGACACCGTCGGCGCCATCGCCTCTGCCGCCGCGGTCATCACCGCCCTGGTCCTGTTGCTCGGAGGGGGCAACAAGGCCACCGCGGAAAGCGAGAACCCTGCAGCCACCCCCAGTCCCAGCGCGGTGAGGTAAGCACACTCACCTCCCGCAGTCATGCCCCGCCCAAACTTCCCCTGGGCGGGGCACGACCTTTCAGGTTGCCGGTCGGCCAAGTGGCGGAGCCTGGTCAGGTGCGGGGCTTCTTCGCCAGCCGACGCCCGCTCGACGGCCGACCTTCAGGAGGTGCCCTGCGGGGAGAAAGCAGGGACGGCGTCTTTGCCGAAGGCGCGCATGGCGAGGGCGCCGGCCAGAGGGCCGGGGGCGAGGAGGAGGAGGGCGTACTCCCAGCCGACGGCCTCGGCCAGCAGGGGGGTGAGCTGGATGCTGACGACGGTGAGGGCGAAGCCGATCGCGGTCTGGCCGGTGAGCGCCGTCCCGATATAACGGTGGTCGGCGACCTCGCTCAGTGAGGTGGAGAACACCCCCGAGTCGGCGATCACGGCGGCGCCCCACAGCGCGCAGAAGGCGAACAGCAGCGGCGGCGGAGCGTGGAAGAGGAACGGGGAGAGCAGGCAGCACAGGCCGCTGAGGAGGAGTGCCGTCAGGGCGGCGGGCGGACGGCCGAAGCGGTCCGCGCCCCAGCCGCCGAGCAGGCAGCCGGCCGCGCCACCGAGTCCCATGGCGAGGAACACCGTGGTCTCCGCCGAGCCCGGGAGTCCTCCTGCGGCGGGGGCCGCCAGCAGGAAGGACGGGATCCAGGTCCACAGGGCGTAGAGCTCCCACATGTGCCCGAAGTAGCCGAGGTTGGTCAGGCGCGGCCCTCGTTCGGTGAACATGGACAGCGCGTATCGGGGGTTGCGGGCGGGTGCGGCCGACGCCGCGTAGGGACCGGGCCGGACCAGGACCAGGGCGATGACGGAGCCGACGAGTCCGGCCGCCGCTGCGGCGAGCAGGACACCGCGCCAGGGCAGCGACCCCAGCCCGGCGATGAGGTGGGGAAGCGTGGAGCCGAGGGTGAGGGCGGCGATGAGGACGCCCATGGTCCTGCCCCGTCCGGCGCTACCGGCCCAGGAGGCCATGAGCTTCATGCCGGTGGGGTAGACCCCGGCCAGGAACACCCCGGTCATGAAGCGCAGCGGGACGGCGACGGCCGGCCCGTCGGCGACCAGGGCCAGCGCCGCGGTGCAGGCGGCGGCTGCCGCGGCACCGGCGGCGAGCAGGCGCTGGGGCGGGACGCGATCCGCCAGGTTCAGGGCGGTCGAGGCCACGGCCCCGGCGACGAAGCCGAACTGCACGGAGGCCGTCAGCCACACCGCGCCGCCGGCCGTGAGCCCCCAGTCGTTCCGCAGGCCGGGGACCACCGCCGACATGGAGAACCACACGGCGAGGCCGAGTACCTGCACGGCGGCGATCGCACCGCGTTGCACACCGACGCTCACAGATGCCCCTCCTGGACCGAGACCTTGCTCTTCTGACCTCGCTACGGCCGAAAGCCGACCCTAATCACCCCCAGACCGTGGACCCGAACCGCCCCCCGGCTCGGCAGCAGGCCACCCGAAAGGCGACGTGCCGGAGCCCGGTGTCGGCGTACGGACTTTTCTGGCCCTGGCAAGATTTTCGTGATGCTGGGGTGTGCGACTGTGCGCCGGTGACGCTCCGTCATGGGTAGCGGCAGTGTCGACCAGTGTGATGACCTCATATGGATCATGTCTCCGCACCTCGATGCGGTGCGGGTGGAACGGGTATGGGTGGCGGGAGGCGTAGTCCGCATCGAGGCCCGCACTCGCGAGTTGTCGGTGGCGTGTCCGGACTGCGGTCGCGGCTCCGCGCGGGTGCACAGCCGCTACCGCCGCGCGCTGGCCGATGTTGCTGTGGGTGGCCGGCCGGTGGTCATCGAGCTGTCAGTGCGACGGTTGTTCTGTGACGGCCCGAGCTGCGGTCGGCGGACGTTCGCCGAGCAGGTCGAAGGGCTGACGGCGCGCTACCAGCGCCGCAGCCCGCTGCTGCAGCACCTGGTGGAGATGGCCGGAGTGCTCCTCGCCGGCCGTGGCGGCGCCCGGCTCCTGCGAATCCTGCAGGTACCGCTGTCGCGGACCAGCGTGCTGTTCCACTTGATGCGCCTGCCCCTTCCGCCGGCAGCGACCCCGCGGGTGTTGGGCGTGGACGACTTCGCGCTGTACGCGGACGTCTACGGAACCCTGCTGGTGGATGCCGACACCCGGCTGCCGATCGAGCTGTGGGCCGGCCGCGACGCCGAGCAATTGGCCACCTGGCTGCGGACGCACCCCGGTGTTGACGTCGCCTGCCGGGACGGCTCGCTGGTCTACCGACAGGGCATCGCCGACGGCGCCCCCAACGCGGTGCAGGTCAGCGACCGCTTCCACCTGTGGCAGGGCCTGTCGAAGCGGGTCGGCGATGTTGCCGCGGCCCACCGAGGATGCTTGTCCGCTGCGGTCCCGGAGCCCGAAGCTACATCACCGCCAACGAGCCCGGCGGCACCGTCCGACGAAGCCGACACCCCCGCCCGCCGCCACGCGAAGCGGCTGTTCGAGGCGGTGCACGCGGTGACCGACACTGGCCGCTCACTCAACTCGGCAGCCCGTGAGCTGGGCCTGAACCGCCGCACCGTGGGCAAGTACGCCCGGGCCGCCACCTGGCAGGAATGCGTACGCCGGATCCCGCCTCGTCGGCCCACGAGTCTTGATCCATACCTGGACTATCTGAGGCAGCGCTGGGAGGAGGGCGAGCACACCGCGACGGTGCTGCACCAGGAGATCTCCGCCAAGGGCTACGGCGGCCACTACCAACGGGTCAAGATGGCCATCGCACCATTACGCCGCGGCCTGCCGATCGACACCCCACGCGAGCGACCGCCCTCACCCCGCCAGGTCACCCGCTGGATCACCACCGCACCATCCCGACGCGACCTCCACACCACCGAGGCCCTCCGACGGCTGCTCACCCACTGCCCGGAACTGGCACGAACCCACGACCTGGTCCGTCAGTTCGCCGCCATGCTCGACGCCCGTGACGCCCGCCCGCTGGCGCACTGGCCCGAGCAACTGTCCGACGCCGGCCTCCCGGCCCTGGCCGGCCTGGCCAACGCCATCCGCGAGGACCGGGATAGGTGCGGCGTCGGTGTGGGAGTGATGGACCATCGTTTCGTCGCTCCCGCGGAGGTTGCGGATGCCGTCGGTTGTCGGACTGCTGGAACAGCACGAGCTTGCCGCCCGTCGTCGTGTGGACGGGCTGCGCGAGGAGGCCGACCGCATCCAGGCCGAGCTTGCAACGGCCGAGCAGGAATGGCTGGAGTGGACGATCGCCCGCGAGCGCGTTGATGCGGTGCTGTCCGCGCCGGGCGGCGATTCAGCCGACGCGGTGGCCGCCGAGCAACCGGGCCGTGCCGGGCTGGAAGCAGGGGTGCAGGCGTCGGCGCTCGTGGCGGCGAAGGCGAAGTCGCAGGTTCCGGTATGGCGCGAAGGGCTGGCCCGGACGGCACTGTCGGCGGACTACCAGCGCATCCTGGCCGCGCTCGCGGATCGGGTCCGTCTCGGCCAGGGCCCGCTGACCTGCCAGGAGATGACCGTCCTGTTCGGCATGGACGTGGTGCCGGCCAAGGTGGAGGCGCTGCGGTCGAAGGCGAAACGCCTGGTCTCGCGGGGCTGGCTGGCCGAGCCGGCACCGGGCCGGTTCACGCTCGCGCGGAGCGTGAGCGGGCCAGACGGCGGGTCATGACCATGGTCATCGACCAGTAGATCATCGCCTCGGCGCTGGTCGTGCGGCGTTCGAAGTCGCGCGCCAGGCGGCGGCTTCGCATCAGGTGGGCGAAGAGCCGCTCGACGATCCACCGCTTGGGCAGCACCGCGAAACCGCGCGTGTCGTCGCTGCGCTTGACGATCGCCAGGACCAGAGCGAGCGCGGCCAGGCAGTGCTCGACGAGGCTGCCGGTGTAACCGCCGTCGGCCCCGACGAGTTCCAGCCGGTGGTGAGCGTCGGCCACCCGCTCGAGCAGCACCTTCGCGGCGGCGCGGTCACCGATGTCCGCTGCGGTGACCATCACACCCAGCAGCAGGCCGAGGATGTCGACGACGACGTGCCGCTTGCGTCCGTTGATCAGCTTCCCGCCGTCGAAGCCGCGGCTGTCGGCACCCACCACGGCGTCCGCCTTGACCGACTGCGAGTCGATCACCCCGGCCGTCGGCTCCGCATCCCGCCCCGCCTCCAGGCGGACTCGGCCGCGCAGCCGGTCGTGGAACTCCCTGACCAGGGCGTTCTCGCGCCATCGGCGGAAGAACGCGTAGACCCGGCCCCACGGCGGGAAGTCGGCCGGCATCGCACGCCACTTGATGCCGTTGTCCACCAGGTAGCGGACGGCGTCCAATATCTGCCGGTGGCAGTACGCCTCCGGCTGCCCGCCCCGGTCACGCAGCCAGCCCGGCACCGGCAGCAGCGGCCGGACCACGGCCCACTCCGCGTCCGTCATGTCCGAGGGATACCGCCGAACACGCTCCGGGTGATCGACCGCATTCCCGATCCGGTGGGCGAGGCAATCACACGATGGTGCAGCCGAGTTGAACTCCACCGGCGTGAGCACGTAAAACTGCGGCAACAGGGTCTCCTGGATCTCGGTCGGCTTCGCAACCCCGAGCTACCAAGAGGCCCTGCCTTCATGCCCGCAGTCCGCCGCGATCACCCGATCGAGACTCCCGTTCGACGCCCGCCTCTCAAGACCGAAACGACAACAGCTACTAACTCTTCGCCAGTGTCCCGGTCACCGCATGGTTCGGCTGGTTGACTATCGGACTACTGCTGGCAGTCGCATTGCTGACGGGCACGGCAGCCATGTTCTTCCAGACCGCCTACAGCGCCTACCTCCCCAGCATTCTGGAACCCGATGACCAGCCCGAGGGCAACGCCAAACTGCACGGCAGCGCGTCCGCCGCACAGATCGTCGGGCTCGGCTCCGGCGGCCTGATTGCACAGGTGGCAGGTGCCGTGAACGGAATGTTCGCCAACGCCACGACATTCCTCGTCTCACTCCTCTGCCTGGCAGGCATCCGGCACCGCGAGCCACGCCTCACCAGAACCGAACATCGCTCCCAATCACTGGTCAGCGAAGTCCGCGAAGGTCTGCGGCTGATCGCCAACGATCCCTGGTTGCGCACACTGACGCTCTTCGGAGCTGCCTCCAACCTGGCTCTGATGGGGTACCAGTCAATCCAGGTGGTCTTCCTGGTCCGGAGCGTCGGCCTAACCCCCGGGCCGGTGGGCACACTCATCGCGGTCACCAGCGCTGGAGGCGTTGCCGGGGCCTTCGTCGCACGCCGGGTCGCTGACCGGATCGGCACGGCCCGCGCGACACTGTTGTTCGAACTGGGACTTCCCATGCTCGCTCTGCTCATCCCGCTGACCGTCGGCGGAGCCGGGATCCTGCTCTTTGTGACAGGCGGCTTCTACGTCTCCGCGGGCGTCGTGGCCGGCAACATCATCAAGGCCAGCTTCCAGCAACGCTACTGCCCGCCGGATCTCCTCGGACGCCTCACCGCAAGCACCGCATTCCTCAGCTACGGGACGATCCCCCTCGGAGCACTGCTCGGCGGCGCGCTCGGAACCGCGCTCGGCATCCGCACAGTAATGGCAATCACGACAACGGGGGTCCCGCTCGCCGCCCTCATCCTGTTCTTCTCTCCGATCCGGCGATCCCGAGACCTGCCGACGTCCCGTCAGCCAACGAGCAACTCCAAACCCCCGCTGAATCCCGATGGCGAGCCGGTCCTACCTCGTCAGTGACCACGAGTGCGCAGTCCCACCTGAAACTGACGGCACCCAGATCAGCGGCCCTCTCTCCTCCGCCCTGAACGAGACGGGACACCGGGCCCGAGGCGCGCACGGACCGAGGAAATGAACACGGCAACGGGACGAGGACCTGTGGACGCAGGGCGGGACTCCCGTGAAAGCCGCTGTTCAGAGCAACGCCGGTGGACAGCCGGACGCGGAACCTACAATGGTGATCATGGTGTCCTCCTCGGAGGTGCTCTCGTACCCCGCCCACGCGAGCCCGGTGGATTTCGGGAAGTGATCCGGACACGGCCGGGGATGTCCGTTCAGAACACGCGGTCGCGCCGGATGTGGTGTGGGATCAGGTCGAGGAAGGCATGCAGCGCCCGCGTCGGCGGACGCGTCGCGGAGGCGACCACGCTGAGCGTCCAGGCCAGTCGGGCGTCCGCGAGGGGGACGGTACAAACGGCGTCCCCGGCCGCCGCGGCGAAGTCCGGGGGCAACAGCGCCACGCCCAAGCCGTGCGCCACGTAGTCCGCGATCGTGGTGATGTCCGAGACCTCGATGAGGACCCGCCGGGACAGCTCCTCCTTCGTAAACGCGTCGTCCGCGATCTGGCGTTGCCCGAAACCGGCGGGCATGTCGACGAAGGATTCCCCGGCGATGTCTCTGAGCCGCACACGCTTCCGGCGGGCCAGTGGGTGAGCGGCGGGGACCAGCAGCTGGACCTCGTACCTCTTGATGGCCCTCGATCTGAGGTGTTCGTCCTTGATGTCGGCTCCTACGAAGGCCACGTCGACGTGGCTCTCCTTGATCCGCTCGATCAGCCCGGAGGTTCCCCGCTGGGAGGTCTCGGTGCGCAACCGGACCTCGGGATGACGGCGGTGGAATTCACCGGCCAGCGCGGGTACGTCGATCACCGTCAGCCCGCTGAGGACGCCAACGGTGAGGCTGCCGCGCAGCCCCGTGGAGAGCGGCTCCACTGCCGCCCGGGCCCGGTCGAGTACCTCGATCGCGGTCCGCGCCTCGGGGAGGAACGCCGAGCCGGCCTCCGTCAGTCTGACCGACCGCGTGGAGCGGAGGAGCAGTTCGGTCCGGAGTTCGTGCTCCAGGGCCTTGATGCCGGCCGAGAGCGTGGACTGAGTGACGTGCAGCCGCTGGGCCGCCCGCGTGAAGTTCAGCTCCTCGGCGACGGTGATGAAGTACTCCAGCCGCTTCTGGTCCACACTCACCTCATTCATCGGTATGTCCGATCGAATATTCGAAAACATTCGTTGGACACGATAGCCGGGCAGGGCGACTGTTGTCGTGCGGGCCAACGCCCGGACCAGGAAACGTCAGCGAAAGAGGATGACCATGCGCGTACTGCTCACAGGCGGCACCGGCTACATCGGAGCCGCGGTGCTCGATCGGCTCATCTCCGGCGGCCATCAGGTCACTGCCCTGGTCCGCTCAGCCGAGAAGGCCGAGCTGGTGCGGGCCAAGGGCGCCGAGCCTGCGGTTGCCGACCTGGCAGACGGCCACGCCCTGGAGGAACTCGCGACTGCAAGCGACGGCGTGATCCACCTGGCGTCGCCAGGCGACGAGACCAGCGCGACCGTCGACGAGGTCGCCGTCACCAGCTTCCTGCACGCGCTGCGGAACACGGACCGGCCGTTCGTGCACACCACCGGCGTCTGGCTGCACGGCAGCGGTTCGGCGATCACCGAGTCGTCCGGAATGAACGCCCCGCGGCTGACCGCCTGGCGGGCGCCGCTCGACAAGCTCGTGCGCGACGCGCAGAGCGTCCGGACCTCGGTCATCGCACCGGCAGTGGTGTACGGCCACGGCGGCGGTCTGCTGAACCTCGTCGCCGCCGGTCCTCGAACCAGCGGAAACACCCCGGCGCTCACCATGATCGGTTCCGGTGACCAGCACTGGAGCACCGTGCACGTGGACGACCTGGCCGAGCTTTACGTGCTCGCGCTGGAGAAGGCCCCGGCCGGTTCGTACTTCATTGGCGCCAGCGGTACGAACCCGACCGTACGGGAGATCACCGAAGCGGTGAGCCGCTCCGTCGGCCTGGCCGGACGCGTCGAGCCCGAACCCGTCGTGCAGACGCTCGATCGGCTCGGCGAGGCCCTTCTCCTCGACCAGCAGGCTTCCGGCGACACGGCCCGGCGTGTCTTGGGCTGGTCCCCCACGGGACAGTCGGTCCTCGACGACATCGCGCGTACTGACTTCTGAGAAAGGCCCGCGCCCCGGGCCCTGCCCGGCCGCAACCCTTTTTGAGGAACTTCGACATGAGTACTCCCACCGCTCCAACCGGGTCAGGTCATCGCCGTCCTGCTGGGCCCGGTCCCCAGTCGGCGGAACAGTCCCGCCCATCCGTGCCTCGCGGCAGCTCGCTGGCCGTCGCGGCAGCCATCGCAGCCGGCATGGTGGTGCCGGTACAGGCCCGTCTGAACGGCGAGCTGAGTCATCGCCTCGACGACGGCATCGCCGCGGCGGCGATCAGTTTCTCGGGCGGACTCGTCCTGTTGTCCCTCCTCGCGCTCTTCTCCCCCGGGCTGCGCGGCGCGCTGCGCCGCCTGGCCGGCGCTTCACGGGGTGGCCGGCTTCCCCGCCGGTACCTGCTGGCCGGTGTGCTCGGCGGCACGTTCGCCCTGGCCCAGTCCACCGCCGCGCTGGTCACTGGAGTCGCCGTGTTCACCGTGTCGGCCATCGCCGGTCAGACCTTCGGCGGTCTGATCGTGGACAGCCGGGGTATCGGCGGCGGCCTGCGGCAGCGCCCGGGCGCCGCCCGGCTCACGGGAGCGGCCGTCATCCTGGTGGCCGCAGTCGTGTCCGCCCTGCCCCGTTTCGCCGACACCCTCGCGCCGGCCACGATCATCCTGCCAACCCTCGCCGCCATCGCCGCCGGCTTCCTCCTCGGTGTGCAGCAGGCACTCAACGGAGCGACGACGGCCGCGTCGGGCTCGCCGATCGCAGCGACCTGGCTCAACTTCCTTGTCGGTGCGGTGTTCCTCGCCGCGGCCTGGGGGGTGAAAACACTCGTGCAGGGGACCGCGGGGGGCCCGCTGCCCACCAGCTTGTGGGTCTACCTCGGTGGTCTGTGCGGCGTGGTGTTCATCGGCGCCTCGGCGTTCCTGGTGCGCCGGATCGGTGTCCTGCTGCTGAGCATGGCCTCTATCGCGGGGCAGCTCGCCAGTTCGATCGCCCTGGACTTCCTGGTCCCTTCGGGCGGTCGGTCCCCCTCCGTCCTCACCGTCCTCGGTGCGTTGCTCACGTTTGGCGCCGTCTGGATTGCCTCCCGACGCCCTCGTGACACCACCGCGAAGTGATCCACGTCCGCGCCCGGACCGGACGCGGACCCGACCCACCACCCCTCTCTCGATGGAGAAGCAACACAGTGCCGCCCACGGCACGAAAGGAACCACAGGTGTCCCAGAACCAGCCGCAGAACAACGAACGCATCCTGATCAAGGGCGCATACCTGATGACGCAGGACGACAAGCTCGGCAACTTCGTGGGCGACATCCTCATCGCCCACGGCAGGATCCTCAAGGTCGGCCGGGACCTGTCCGACGACCGGGCCAGGGTCATCGACGGCACAGGGAACGCCGTACTGCCCGGTTTCATTGATACCCACCGCCACAACTGGCAGGGAGCGCTGCGCAATCTCGGCCCCGCCTGGACCTACCAGGAGTACCGCAGCCAGGTGCAAATCGGCCTCGGACAGTACTTCGACCCCCGGGACGTACACATCGGCAACCTGGCAGCGGACCTGATGTCCCTCGACTCCGGGGTGACGACCGTTCGGGACGAATCGCACATCAGCAACAGCCCCGAGCACTCGGACGCGGCGATCGCCGCGCACTGGGAGTCGGGCATCCGTGCCGTCTTCGGCCACGGCTGGCCGTCGACGGAGGCCGAACAGTGGCAGTTCGGCAGCAACCGCACCCACCCCGACGACATTCGGCGCATCCGCAACGAGGTCCTCTCCGACGACTCGGCGCGGGTGACCCTCAACGCAATGCTCCGCGGACCGGAGCTGTCCACCCCCGATGTGTCCGAGCGTGACATCCAGCTCGCCCGTGAACTGGGCCTGCGCATCAGCATGCACGTGGGCCTCGGCGAGTGGGGGGCGGAGCAGCAGGCCGTACGGCAACTGGAGGAGGCCGGGCTGCTCGCCTCCGACATGACGTTCATCCACCTGTGCACGTCGACCGACGAGGAGCTGAGAATGCTGGCCGCACGCGGCGCCACCGCGTCCGTGGCTGGCGCCCTCGAGGTCTTCATGCCGGGCCTGGGCCAGCCGGCCACCAACCGGCTGCTGGCCGCCGGTGTCCGCCCGAGCCTCAGCGTGGACACCGAGACGATCGTAAGCGGCGACATGTTCGGCGTCATGCGGGCGACCCTCGCTTACCAGCAGCTGATCCTCGCCGGTGCGGCCGGGCCCATGGACCGTGTTCCCGGCCTGCCCACGTTCGACGCCGCCGACCTGCTGTCCTTCGCGACCATCGAGGGCGCACGGGCCGCGGGGATCGACGACCGCACCGGCAGCCTGACCCCGGGCAAGGAGGCAGACCTGATCATGATCCGCCTCGATCACACCAACATGCTGCCCGCCACGGACGCCGCGGCCACGATCGTCGCGGGCGGCCACGCCGGCAATGTCGACCTGGTCGTGGTGGCCGGTGCCATCCTCAAGGAGAACGGCGTACTGAAGGGAGGCGACGCCGTCTTCGACGAGGCCGCGGCCTCCCGTGACCGGCTCTTCCACGCCGCCGGTCTGCCGCTTCCGGTCTGAGCCGACCACCAGGCAGGCACGGGGCCGACGCGAACGACGACCCGGCCGACAGATGCACGTCACCGTGGCGCACCGGAAACCGCTTCGACACGCAACCGGCGTCCCCGTAGCAGCAGAGCTGCGCACCCGTGCCACCGCTCTGATTCGCGACCTGCGGCGGACTCTTCGACCGCCGCAGGCGAGGTGTACGCATTTACTGCGGCAGGACCGGAGGGGCGGAACGGACGTGGCGATCGAACCGGTGACCGAACTCGGGAGCGGGGGCGTGCTGCGTGTGCCGCGCGCCCGGGTGGTGCCCCTGTCCGCCCCGCCCGCGTCGTACACCGCGGCGGTCGAGCGATACCTCACCGGCGCCGGGATCGCGAAGTCCTCCGCGCGGATCTACCGGATCTCGCTGACGACGTGGGGATGGATGCTCGCCGGGGAACCGGCGCCGACCGGACCCGCCCGCCGGGGCGCGAAGCCGCCCGTCTTCCCCGTCGCCGCGATCGACGACCCGGCGCTGCCGGAGGCTCTGGCCGAGCTGGCGGCGGCACGGGCGGACGAGATGGACGCCGACACCGTCAACCGGGAGCTGTCCATCGCCCGCAAGGCGATCGGATGGTGGCAGCGCCAGGGCTGGATCATCGGCGACCCGACGGTCGGCATCGAGCGGCGGGTCGCCGCCCGACCGCACCAAAGCCCTGGCCGAGAACCAGATCGCCGCCCTGTGGCGCCTGGACGTCTCACTGCGGGAGAAGACGCAGTGGAAGGTGCTCTACGAGTCCGCCGCACGGGCCGACGAGGTACTGTGCCTGAACGTCGAAGGCCTGTACCCGCAGGACAAGCGAGGGAAAATCACTGCCAAGGGCGGGGCGACGGAGTGGATTCACTGGCAGTCCGGCACCGCCCAGCTCCTGCCCCGCCTCATCGCCCGCCGTACCCGCGGCCCGCTATTCCTCACCGACCGCAAAGCCCCCGCCGGAACACCGACGCTCGACGTGTGCCCCGAGACCGGCCGGGCCCGGCTCTCCTACCGTCGCGCTGAGGAGATCTTCGAGGAGAACACCCGGCTGCTGGCCAACCCCCTCGCCTCACCCGACGACATCGAGGATCTCGACGGCTGGACGCTTCACCGGCTCCGTCACAGTGCCCTGACGCACGACGCGGAAGACGGCACCTCCACCCCGATGTTGCTGGCACGCTCCCGCCACGCATCCGTCCGCTCCCTGGAGCGGTACGCCCGCCCCGGCGTCGACTCGGTCGCCCGACACGTCGCCGAACGCGACCCCGCCGCACGTCGTGGGACGTGACCCTCGCCGTTTGCGGCTGGTGACGATCCTGCTGGCTTATTGTGCGGTGGCCTCGACGGTGTCCTCCGACTTGCGGGCCAGCAAGTGGGCGTCGAGGAAGCCCCGCTCAGAGGCCGGGTCGTGGAGCAGCCGGGCGAACGTGACGAGCCCGGCCCGGGCCAGCAGCTCGGCGAACCGGTCCGCCGGCCAGCTATAGGCGGGCGTCACCTTGTGGTCGAAGCGGACCGGCTCGGGCCCGTCGGTCGCGAAGAACGAGACCAGGAGCAGGCCCCCTGGTGCCAGGGCACGCGCCTGCTCGGCGAGCAGCGCGGGTAATTCCCCAGGAGGGGTGTGAATCATCGAGTAGTGGGCCAGCACGCCGCCGAGCGCGCCGTCCTCGACTGGCAGGGCCTCCATTCGCGCCTCGTCGAACTGCAGCGCCGGATGGGCCCGCCGGGCGTGGTCGACCATGGCTGGGGAAAGGTCGAGCCCGAAGGCATCCAGCCCCAGGTCATGCAGCATGGCCGTCAGATGTCCGGGCCCGCAGCCGACATCGGCCGCCCGGGGGTTCCCCGTCCCGCGCACCAGCTCGGCAAAGATGCCGATCATGTTCCGCGAGAACGGCTGCTTCTCCAGCCGATCAGCGAACATCGACGCATACAGCTCGACGACCCCGTCGTAGGCCGCCCTGGTCTCGTCCTGGTGCTCCACCACGGGAAGGAAGTTAACACCCGCCGTTCGCAGCTGTTCTCCCACCTCGTGCCGAATCCCGCGCCCGTCGCCGCGGACGCTCTCGCTACCACGACAAGACCACCACCCGGCTCCGCAATGAGGCCGGTGGGACCCGGAGCCGATACGCCGTTGGCGACCACAGTCGGTCACCAACTGGCTGGGTTCCTCAGGGAACCGGCGACAGTTGATTAGGCGATCACACCAGTAAGACCCCTATTCGGTCACGCGGCAAGGGAGAGATCGAGTCGGGCAAGGTGGCTGACGCGGGTGCGGTCGAGCGGGTGGCCGTTCCACCAGGCATCGAGGCGGATGAGGTTGAGCGCAACGGCGGAGAAGACATGCTCCAGGTGGGTCTTCTGAAGACCGAGGTAGCGGGCACGTCTCATCCCGGTGACCGCGACGGCCTGGTGGATGGTTCCCTCGATGCCCGCGCGGGTTCCGTACTTGGCTCGCCACTGCTCGTCGCCCTGCTGGAGACGGGCATGGTCGAGGACTTCTTGCAGTTCGCGGGGTTGCAGGGAGAGGGTCCGGCCGCCGGTCTTCGAGCGGGTGCACTGGTCGTGCACCGGGCAGGGGCGGCATGTCTCCTTGTCGAACTTGATGACGATGGCCTTGGTGCCGCGCAGAGTGGCGGGGCTCCACCAGGTGCTGGTGTCCCCGCGTGGGCAGGTGGCCTGCCGCTTGTCCCAGTCGATGGTGAACGCGGTGCGGTCGAACCCGGCGCCGGCACGCGCCTGGGGTGAGCTGTTCAGCAGGACCGGGGTGACCAGGGTGACTCCGAAGTTCTTCTTCATGCCCACGATCAACTCGGCGGAGGCGTAACCGGAGTCGAGGAAGTGCTCGGCGGGCAGGAGATCGCGGGCGGCGAGCATGTGATGGACCGGTTCGGTCATTTCCGCGTCGGTCACAGTGGCGTCGGTGGTCGCGATGCTGGTGATCAAGCGCGGCGGCGGTCCGTCGGCTCCAGGGATCAGCGCCTGGCCGCCGGAAGCCGAGTCCTGGTCATCGGCATCGTCGCAGGACTCGCTGATGTGGATCTTGTAGCCGGTCCACCAGGAGCCCTGTTTGAGGCCGTAGCGCGCGTTCGTGTCGTACGGAGAGGCCAGCCGCAGTCTGCCGGGCGGGAGGTCTTTGCTCTCCCGCCGCTTCACCTCCGCTCCGGTCTCGGTCACGGTGCGGTGGTAGTTCTGCACCCACATCGTGCGCAGGACCTGCACCGCCGGGAGCTCGCGCAGCCAGGCCGGGGTATCAGGGGCGTGCACCGCCTCCAGCAGCGCGAACCCGTCCCGGCCGTAGACCAGGGCCATCTCCTCGCGTTTGCTCGTGGAAGCCGGCGGATGCCAGGAGTGAGTCCGCGGGCCGTAGCGGTCGGCCCATTCCCGAACGGGCACCGCCCCGGCCAGCCAGTCCGGGGCCGCGCAGGCCAGCGCCTCCAGCGTGGCCCGCAGTGTTTCCCCGGCCAGCTCCAGCCTGTTCAGGTCGCGTACTGCCGCCAGTACACGGGTGGAGTCGGTGCGCTGCCTGCCTCCCGCCTTCACCAGGCCCCGGTCCTTGAGGGCGGTCAGCAGCAGGTCGAGCACCTTCTCCTCCATCCCGTGCTCGACCAGCCGTGTGCGGAACTCGGACAGCACCGAGGCGTCGAACCCGGGATCATCCAGCTCCAGGCCGAGCGCGTACTTCAGGTCCATGCCGTACCGCACCCGATGCGCTGCCGCCCGGTCGGTGAGGTTCTCGGCGAACTGCAACACCGTCACCAGCGCCAGCTGGCCCGGTGACCAGCCCGGCCTCCCTCTGGATCCGAACGCCTCGGCGAACTCGGCGTCCGCGAACAACTCGCCCAGCTCGTCACGGACCCGCATCGCCAGCGGGTACGGGCCCCGTGCCGCCACAGCCCGCGCCACCTGCGCGGTCAGCTCAGGCACCTTCGGCCACGGCCTCGGCCGCATCGACATTCCACACCCCACCCGCGACCGGGATCGCCAAGACGGCCGCTGCTGGCCTGTCCAACGAGCTGCCAGCCCCGCCGGGCACGGAATAAGAGGGTGTCTCACGTGGTGTGAGGTGGATGCGGCATGATGTTTTGCCATGGGTGTTGGTTTGTCGCAGCGGTTGGTTCCTGACGAACTCTGGTCGCTCGTCGCACCGTTGCTGCCTCCCTTCGCTTCCCGTCCGCAGGGAGGCGGTACGGCTCCGGTTGATGAGCGGGCCGTGTTCACGGCTGTGGTGTACGTGCTGACCAGCGGCTGTGCCTGGCGGCATCTGCCGGAGACGTTCGGCGTCTCGCCGGCCACCGCGCACCGCCGGTTTTCCGCATGGACCAGGGACGGGCTGTGGCGGCGGCTGCACCAGGCCGTTCTGGACGAGCTCGGCGCCCGCGGCGAGGTGGACTGGACCTCGGCCATCGTGGACGCGGCCTCCGTCCGCGCGAAAAGGGGGGATCGCTGACCGGGCGCAATCCGGTCGACCGGGGCAAGAGGGGCAGCAAGCTCCACGTCCTGTCCGACGCCCAGGGCCTCCCTCTCGCTCTTGGCGTCTCCGGCGCGAACGTCCATGACAGCCAGGCGCTGCTGCCGCTGGTCCTGGGCATCCCCGCCATCCGCTCCCGGCGCGGTCCGCGAAGGCGCCGCCCCGGCAGACTCCGCGCGGACAAGGCGTACCACTCCGCCGACAGGCTGAAGTGGCTGCGCGAGCGGGGCATCGTCCCGCGCATCGCCAGGCCCGGCATCGAGTCCAGCGAACGGCTCGGCCGGCACCGCTGGAAGATCGAACGGTCGATCTCGTGGCTTTTCGGCTACCGCCGCCTGACCGTCCGATACGAGCGAAAGGGCAGCCACTTCCTGGCCTTCCTCGGACTCGCGGCGACCCTGACCTGCTACAAGAAGCTCGCAAAACTCACCACGTGAGACACCCTCTAAGCCAGCAGGATCGGTGACAGCATTCTTACCGGCACCCCGTCGTGGGCGTCGGCGGTGGGGACATCCCAGACTGGTCCTTCACCGTTGGCCTGTGGCATTCATATCGAATCCCAGAGGTCGCCATGCTCGGTCTGGAGCTTCACGGACTGATGCACTGGGTCAATGCCGGGGCCGCCGAGCTGCGTGACGGGGCTGCGACAGAGCCCGGCACGCTGCTCTCAGGTGTCGTCGAGGGGTACGAGATCCAGGTCCAACCGGTGAACGTCGGCTGGCACCGTCCTCTGCTGGGCACGGCCGTCGGCTTCTATCGCCAGGCCCCGGTCCCCGTCGTCCAGCTCGTCTGGCCCGACCGGGATCACCGCTGGCCGTCGGACGAGCAGGCCAGCCCGGGCTGCCGCGCGCAGCCCAGTCTGTGGCTTCCGGTCGATGAGCACCCGACCGGAGTCTGGACCGAGGAGGCGGCCGAGTCGTGAGCGGGTGCGAGCCGATGGGCGGATGTCGGCGTGGATGCGCCGCATACGGCACGGCCGATCACTTCCGGGCGCTCGACTGATCGCCGGCTGCGTGGTCCGGACGGTGCGGTGCGGGCCGCACGCGCAAACCGGTGCCGGGGGTGCCGGTTTCAAGGTCTTGCGTGTGACAGGTGTACGCCCGGGCCCTCCGCATCTCGGGGGAACCTCATTTCGACGAGCAGGGCCGTCCCGGCCTGGGAGACGACCTGGCGGCCGTCGTCCTGGACGCGGACACGGGGATAGGACCCGATAGAGTGCTTCACCTGGGAAGTGCCTCCGGCGGTGGCAGGAACAAGGACCTCGACAATCCTCATTCTTGCTGGCCAGAGGCACTTTCTGCTTTCCTGACCGCCTGCCGGACGGTCCGCTTCATGAAAGCGCGAGGCTAATGGTGGAGCGGTCCGTGCTGAATCAGCAGGCCAGTACGTAGCGGGTAGCCCCCGTGTCGAAGGTGCACGAGGATGACCAGGAGCTGGTCGACGAAGGCCGGCCGGTGCTTCGCGACGGCGCCCACAGTCTGCTTCCGCGGCTTGGACGCAAGCCTGGTCTGGTGCCGTTCATGCCACAACGGTTCCTGGCTCTGCAATGAGTTCAGCGATCACTTCGGCCGAGAGGCTCGTGATTCTCCGGTCATCGGTGATCGCCGCACGCACCCCGTTCCTCACCACACAACCATGATCGGCGATCAAGAAATCGGCGTCTCGCCGCTCACCGTGCACGAACTCATTGACGATACATACCTTTTGTTCTGATCTGTCTTCAAGTAGTTGAAAGCAGAGGAGAGCAAGTGCCGTTGGTCATTCATTTTGTTACATCTGGATGACCGGCAGACGATGTGGGGATTCGAGAGTGGCGTGAAGGCGATCCCGGCTCCCCGAAAACCGCGAGCATGCCCTACAGCGATGCGAAGAGGCCTGCCTGGCGAAGCTTCGCCGCTAAAAGTGCTGTTCAGAGGCATGTTGCGGGAAAGTGTCACCTCAAGTGGGTTTCTGTTCAAGTGCGTTGAAGGATCAGCCGATCAGTCGATGAGATCCGGACAACCAACCGCTCACCTCTGCCTGTTTGCTTAATTCCTTGAAAGCATCGAGCTGCTTCAGGCGGTGCACGCCGCTGCCTGGGGTCGGTTGTGCCGGTTCACGTCCGGCATCCGCGTCACTGGCCGTCGCGCGTACGGCCGGACACAGGGAGAGCTGCAGAAGTGACTGACAGACTGTCATTACCGGGACATTCTCCGATATCCAGATCTCACCCTCCTCGAGGCGCTGTCACTCCACGCAAGCGTGCGGTGCTGACCGCGGCGCTCACCGTGGGAGCGCTCCTGCTCCCGGTCGCTACGGCTGCGGGCCCGGCCGCCTTCGCCGCGGACGAGGACCGGGCGCCCCAGCAGATCGAGGTCCGGCCCGAGCCCGGTTCCGGGAGCGTCGAACTCTCTGCCGAAGAGCGGGAGAAGCTGCTCGAGTCGGCCGCCGCCGACGGTGCCGCTACCGCCCGCCGACTGAAGCTCGGCGACCGCGAAAAGCTCGTGCCGAGAGATGTCGTCAAGGACGCAGACGGTACCGTCCACACCCGCTACGAGCGCACCTACGCGGGACTCCCGGTGCTCGGCGGCGACCTGGTCGTCCACCAGGACGGCGCCTCCACGACCGTCACCAAGGCCACCTCGGAACGGATCGCCGTCGACACGACCAAGCCCACCGTCACCGTCGGCACCGCCAGGAAGGAGGCGCTGGCGGCGGGCAAGGAGAAAGGAACCGCCAAGGCCGCCACTTCGCAGGCCCCCCGCCAGGTCGTCTGGGCGGGCTCCGGTGAACCCGTCCTGGCCTGGGAAACCTTCGTCACCGGCCTCCAGCAGGACGGCACCCCGAGCCGCCTCCAGGTGGTGACCGACGCCACCACCGGCGAGCAACTGCACAGTGCGGAGCAGATCCGCGCCGGTGAAGGCCAGAGCCAGTACAGCGGCTCCGTGCAGATCGGATCGGTCCACAACGGCACCGCGTACGAGTTGACCGACCCGACGCGCGGCAACCACCGGACCTACTCGTTCGCCCAGGACAACACGCAGAACCTGCTCACCGACGACGACGACCACTGGGGCGACGGCACCGCCGCCCACGAGCAAACGGCTGCCGTGGACGCCGCGTACGGCGCACAGACGACGTGGGACTTCTACCGGGACCGGTTCGGCCGCAACGGCATCGCCGACGACGGAGTGGGAGCCCGCTCCCGGGTCCACTACGGCAGCGGATACGCCAACGCATTCTGGGACGACCTGTGCTTCTGCATGACCTACGGTGACGGCATCGGCGACGCCAGGCCTGTGACCTCCCTGGACATCGTGGCCCACGAGATGAGCCACGGCGTCACCTACGCCACCGCGAACCTCCACTACTCGGGTGAGTCAGGCGGCCTCAACGAGGCGACCAGCGACATCATGGCCGCAGCCGTGGAGTTCTACGCGGACAACCCGCTGGACACGCCGGACTACACCATGGCCGAGCTGATCGACCTGCGCGGCACCGGCCAGCCGATCCGGTACATGGACCGGCCCTCCAGGGACGCCTCCCAGAAAGGGACGTCCCAGGACTACTGGACCTCCGAGACCAGGAAGCTCGACCCCCACTTCAGCTCCGGAGTGGGCAACCACTTCTTCTACCTGCTCGCCGAAGGCAGCGGCCAAAAGACCATCAACGGCATCGCGTACGACAGCCCCACCTACGACGGCAACCCGGTCGCCGGCATCGGCATCGAGAACGCCGCCGCCATCTGGTACCGGGCCCTGACGGTCTACATGACCAGCCGCACCGACTACGCGAGCGCCCGCGTCGCTACGCTCCGGGCCGCGGACGACCTCTTCGGCATGGCCGACGGCGCGTACACGGCCGTCGGCAACGCCTGGGCCGCGGTCAACGTCGGCCCCTCATACGTCAACAACATCGCGGCCGTCGTTCCGACCACCCAGAAGTCCGCAGTGGGCCAACCCACCGAGCTGCGGATCGACGCGGTCTCGACCCGTCCCGGCGCTCTCGGCTACGCCGCGACCAACCTACCTGCCGGACTGAGCATCGACGCCGCCACCGGGGTCATCAGCGGAACCCCGACGGCGGCGGGCGACTTCTCCACGGTCGTCACCGTCACGAACTCCGCCTCAGAGACCCGCGAACTCTCCTTCGCTTGGTCCGTGCTGGCCTCCGGCGGGGACTTCTTCACCAATCCGGCCCGGGTCGACATACCCAACTGGGTCACCGTTGAGTCCCCCATCACCGTCACGGGGCGGGCCGGCAACGCGCCCGACGACCTCAAGGTGAACGTCGACCTCGTCCACGACTTCATCGGCGGACAGGTGATCAACCTCGTCGCCGAGGACGGCACGGTCATCCTGGTGAAGGACTTCGTCTGGGACGAGGGCACAGAACTCCACGACACGTTCACCGTGGACGCGTCGGCCGTGCCCGCCAACGGCACGTGGAAGCTGCGCGTCACCGACAACACTCCCGGCATCTTCACCGTCGACCCCGGATACCTCGACGGCTGGAGCCTGACCTTCTAAAGACTTCCGTCCACCGCGGCGTGACATCAAGGAGCCCGGTCGTCCCCCGGACGGCCGGGCTCCGCCCCGCCGACCACGGGCAAGGTGGCACAGTGGCGTCCTGCTCCTCGGAGTGTGCCAGGGTGAGGACGCCGTCGATGTCCACGATTACCTCCCCGTCCGCGTCCGACGCCGTATAACCGGCCAACCGCCCTACATGTTCGCGCGCTTCAGCCTGGTCAGGATCAGGAATTACACCGAGCGATTGGCCCTGTTTCACGTTCGGTGGTGACGGAGGGGAGCTCGCGCACCCCTGGTAGAAGATCGTCGATGCTGATCTTGTGCCAGTCTCCCCCGCTTCAGCCAGGGCAGGGTGTTCACCCGGGCAGCAAGGGTGATGCCCCGGCTTGCCGGCAGGCGTGACGCCTTCGTAGCGCGGCTTGAGGAGGTGGCCTGTATGCCTCCTCCACGCGGGTGAAACCGATCGGCATCCAGCCGGCCGGCAGGCTACCCGGGGCCGCTATCTCTTGAGCGTGATCAAAACCCTGATGCGCTCCGTGGCGGTCTCCGCCCTGGCCCTGCTCCCCCTGACCGCTCCCACCTCGGCCGCCGGCGAGCCCGCCGCAGGACGCGCCGGTATCGACTGCCCGTCCGGTTACGTGTGCATCTACCCGGAGATCGGCTTCGGCGGGCAGCCCTGGGTGCGGCGTGCGGTGGACGGCAGCGTGAAGGACCTGCCCTCCGCGATCCGTGACCGCGGCAGCTCGATCCGCAACAACTCCGACCGCACCGCCCGCGTCTACGAAAAGCGCAATCACGCCGGCCGGTGGGTGTGCGTGACCCGCAGCGGCGGCTCCATCCACGACCTGCGCGGCTACAACCTCAACGACCAGACCCGCTCGCTGAAGATCAACCGCAACGACTGCGGCTGAACACCCCGGCAAGTGGATACAAAGAAGACCCCCGACCCTGGAACAGCGGGGTCGGGGGTCCTCCTCGTGGAGCGCCGGGCAGGCCTTGCACCTGCATTTCCCCGCAGGAAGCGGGGCGTCTTTCCTTGGACCACCAACGCACAGTCCACCACCGGCAAACTTGGCGGCGTTCTCAAGATCCACTCTACCGCAGTCCCAGCACACCACGCACATCCCGGACGGCTCTCGCCAACCCGCCGGTCAACACCCGAGGCTGGGAGCCGTCCTTGGCCTTACCCCCGTGCGGCACCACCCGGGAGAGAAAACGGCCTGGGCGCTCCAGCCACTTGCGACGCCAGGCAAGCCGACGGCTCACGAGGCCATCGTGCGGCCCGTCCGCGAAAAGCGTCTGCGCTCCTGACCCAGCACGCCGCCGAAGCGCCCCTCCTACGGCCCGCCGGCCCGAATCTCCTCAGCGCCACGACGCGTGCGAGGGCGGCGCGTACTCACCACAGGTACACGCCACCCGCGCGCTTCACTCCCCAGTCGCTCAGCCGTCTACCCGCGGCCGGACCGCTCACACAACCCCGGCCGAGCACGGGAACTCCTGCAGCCGCGCGCTCTACACGGTCCTCTCAAGCGCGGTCTGATGTAGCAGTAGGCCACCACCCGCGCGTTCCGAGATCGGTTGAGATACGGCTTCTGATGGTGTCGTCGTTCGTCAACGGGAGTTCAGGCGTGTGGCGTAGCGTTGGCGGCCGCCAGACGGATGCTGACCGGGAAGGCTCGGGGCGTGATGGCTTCCACGTTGTTCGATGTGCTGGGGGACGAGTGGTTCTGCGTCACCGCGGTCCGAGGGCTGGGAGAGGCGGACGTATTGGCCCGGCTGGGTGCCGTCGGCTCGGATCCGCTGCCCCGGTATCCCATCGACGGTGTGGCTGAGCACTACAGCCTGGACAGCTGGGCGGTGCGGGTCTACTGCCCGGAGGGGTCGGGGTGGGCGTATGTGTTCGATGCGCTCCCGCAGATGGGTGTCCCGTTCAGGGAGCCGGTGCTCAAGGAGCTGTCCAGGGGTACGGAAGCGGTGTCTGTGTGGAAGTTCCTCGACGGCACCACTCGTGTGGCGCACGCCCGTGACGGAGAGATACTCGCCCTGTTCGACTCGTGGAGGTTCGACCCGGCGTCCGGAACGGATCCGGACCGGCTCAACCGGGCCCTGGAGCGAGTCGGCTTCTTCCTGGACGAGCCGGAGGACGACTTCTCTGACCCGGCTGCCGCGCTGGAGGCGGTGGAAAGCGAGTTCGGCCTGACGGTGTACCCGCAGGAAGTGGCGGGGTCGCTGCCGACGGCCGTTGTTCCCATACGGGCCGACTGACCAACCTACAGCGGCCGGCGGTCAGAATGGCACCCTCAGCCAGAAGCCGTCGTTGTCAGCCGGACGCGCGCTCAGGTCCCGGCCGGGTCATGAGGGCGTGTGGCGTGATTGTCGCCGTTGACCGTCTTGTCCATGCCATGTCACCTTCAGACGCCCCCCCGCGCCGGGGGCAGTCATCCACGGGAGGAACACACGGTGACCACAAGCAGCGGGCATGGGAGAGGCAGAGGCACCAGGATCGCCGTCACGCTGACAGCGGTTCTGGTCGCGACGGCCATGGCGGGACCGGCTGCAGCAGCCTCCGGCGGTGCGCCGGCCGACGCACCGGTGACCGCGCAGTCGATCGCGATGAGCGACCCCACCCCCGAGGAACAGGAGCAACTGCGGGCCATCGCCGGTGCCATCTGGACGCCTGAGCTAGCGGTCGGCTGGAACATGAACGCCGAGGTGGCCGACGTACTGTCCACAGCCACTGGCGAGATCCTCAAGTGCAGCGAGGCGTTCGCCCTCGTACCGCGCCCGGTCGGCTTCGTGCCCGGACTCAGTTATCTGGTCAAATACTGGAAAAACCTTCGCGATTACTTCCTGGCCGTCAAGAGTGACCGGACCTACCGCGCCTGCGTGGTCACCGCCGCGGCCAACTACCGCTCACTCATCGAGATGGCCTCTATGGGCATCTGACCCGCTCTGCCGGCGGACCACGAGCGGCTGTAGCCGCTCGTCGGCCAACACCGCGCCTTACGGCGGGGCAACAGCCTCCGTCATCTCGCCTCAAGCGGACGCATGACAAAGGCACTGGTCCTCTTCACACATCGATCGGTGCCTTCGTCCCAGTGGATGGGCGCACAGACCCTTTGGCCGTGGATATTCTTCGGCAATGTCGAATCAGTCGGTGGCGGCAGGAGTCGGTCTCGCTGGTGTGATGGCGCACTGCGGCGGAAGCCGGGCCGTCGCCGTGGAGTTCTTGGTGGGGGTGATGGCCTCGGCGCCGGCGGCTCCGGAGCCCTACGGTGCGCTCGCCGAGTTATGGCGGGACCGGTGCCCGGAACTGCAGGAGAGCCGCGAAGGAGACGGCTCCTTGAGCGCCGTGGTGGCGCAGGCGTATTTCCTGTTCCTGGAAGGGGACATGGACGACGCGGTGATGGCCCTCGGTTCGGTCACGGGTGCGCGGCCCGACGTGTCGTGAGGCGCTGCGCCTTGGTTCAGCGACGGACGCTTTCTCGGTGTGGTGAGTGCCGAGGCGCCGGCCGGCTTCGTTCATCTCCAGGAACAGCGTTTGTCGATGGGTTGCGGAGGCAGTTGGCGATCAACCGGCTCGGGAATGTCGACGAGAGATGACGGCATGTGTTCGGCCCCGATGAAGACTGGTCGATCTCGCGGAGCAGGCGATCGGTAGGTTGTCGCGGAACGTTGAATCGCCTGTTCGAAGGGGTGGGGCCGGGGTGGAAGAGCCAGAGATCACGATCAAGCTCACCCGCGACGAAGCGACGATCCTGTCGGACTGGCTGGAACGGTTGCAGATGACCGATCTCAGCAACACGGTCGACGATCCGGCGGCATGGGCACCGATCCATCGGATCGCCGGCCAGTTGGACAAGATGCTGCCCGCGCTGTTCTTCCCCGACTATGACGTGCGGCTGGAGGAGGCCCGGCGCCGCCTGCGTACAGCGTGAAGTCGTCCACGCCCAGCACCCGTGGAATCGCTGCCGGCGGAAGCGGCAAACGCATCAGATGGAAAAGCACGCTGGTCCGCGGCAGCGGCACCTTCAGGATCTGCAGGAGCCGGACGCCGCCGCGGCCGGCGAGCAGCACCCCGGCCGTCTCCACCGGGTGCTGCAGAAGCGGGCTGCGGCGCTGATAGCGCGCCGTCAGCCCGGCGATCTGCTCAGCGAACGTCCGTCGGCCGCAGTTCGGGCTGTCACAGAACAACCGCCGCACGGACAGCCCAATCAACACCGGGCGCCCACCGACAGAGACAAGAGACAGCCAGAGCGCCAGGCCCAGTCCTGTGGCAGTGGCCGCGCTCGCCACCCTGACCACAAGCAGCTTCTTTTGGAGCTGCGGTGTTCCCTGCCGGGATGTGCCGACCGGCTCTGTCTCTACGGCAGTAGGGAGCTTGGTGGCTGCTCGCTCGGGCGAAGGAGTGCCGGATACGGGCCTGGTCGCCTCGGGTTCGGCGGGGTGGTGGCTGCGCGGGCGGCATCGGCCTGTTTCCAGCGGCGCAGGCATTCCTCGACCGCGGGCACCCCGCCCAGGGCGCGGGCGATGGGCTCGACCGTCGTCCAGCGCGGCAGGCGCTTGCCGTTGAGGGTCTCGGAGATCGTGCTCACCACGACGCTCGCACTGGGATCCCTGGCACGGATACGGCGCACGATCTCGCTGTAGCTGGGCCTCCTCGTCTCCCGGTGCAGCTCACGCAGCCACGCGGCGAACTCCTCCACCGGATCCTCACCCGACTCCACCCCCACCCCCTCCCCCCTTCCTGTTCTTGTCGACGGCGACCTTGGTGTCCATGGCCTGGGTGTGTGGCCTGGGCGTTCACTGTCGTTCGGCGTCTTTCGCAACACCCCGCCGAACGCTCCTCAGGTGCCTCAATGGACCACGACCACCCAACCAGCTACCGGAAGACACCCGTCGTGACGTTCCTCATTCCGCCCCTGGCCGCCCTCGTGCTGAGCGTGATCGGCCCCCTGCTGGCCACCGCCGTCGCGGTCCTGGCCCATGACCCCGCCCGCCGCACCGACGCCCGCCGCGTCCTGCACCTACTCCTCACCCACCCCCTGATCCGGCGACGCCCCCCCCAGCACACCCAGCCGCCCGCACCCTGACACCCGGCAGCACACCACCTGGCCGGCGCACGAGCGAGCCGCGCGGCGCGCCCCCAACCCCATCGCTTTGCTCGACGAGTTCGTCGGCTCATGAGCCCGCCCGGTACGCGTACCGGCCGGTCCTTCGCCACCACGTCCGGATCCGTCGCTAGCGTGACCGGGACAGCGGCCGGGCTTTCCCGGCGGTGGAGGAATGGCAGTGAAGGGGCGAGTGGTATGACGTTCACACGCTGGGAGGACCGGTCCGTGATCGTGACCGGAGGGACGCGGGGAATCGGGTTCGGCATCGCCGAACTCTTCGCCCGGCAGGGTGCCGCCGTGTTGCTCACGGGCCGGCACGAGGAGACGGCCCGCGAAGCAGCGGACGGTCTCGCCCAGGTCACGGGCGGGCGGATCGCGGGTCTGGGCGTGGACGTGCGGCGGCCCGGACAGATCGAGAGGATGGCGGCCGAGGCCGAACGGCGGTACGGCGGGATCGATGTGCTGTGCGCCAACGCCGGGATCTTCCCGGAGCGTCCGCTGCGCGAGCTGACCGCCGAGGACGTGGACGAGGTCTTGGACGTCAACCTCCGGGGTTCCATCCTGTCCGTGCGGGCGTGTCTGCCCGCGATGGAACGAGCTGGCCGCGGCCGGATCGTTCTGACCTCCTCGATCACCGGCCCGGCCACGGGCTACGCGGGGTGGTCCCATTACGGGGCCAGCAAGGCAGGGCAACTTGGTTTCCTGCGCGGGGCGGCTGTGGAGCTGGCCCCGTACGGCATCACGGTCAATGCCGTCCTGCCCGGGAACGTTCGCACCGAAGGGCTGACCAACCTCGGGCCGGACTACCTGCGCCGGATGGCCGGCTCCATCCCGCTGGGGCGGCTGGGCGAGACCGCCGACGTCGCACACGCCGTGCTCTTCCTCGCCTCCGACGAAGCCTCTTTCGTCACCGGCCAGTCCCTCATCGTCGACGGCGGCCAAACCCTCCCCGAATCCCTGGACGCCTTCGCTGACCCGGCCACATCCTGACCTCGGCGAAGAACCGCCCGGCCCCCGGCCTGCCTCCCGTCTCCCCACCCGGCGCAGGACGCCGACGTCATCCGGGCCGCGATGTCCTTCCCCGCCGGTCTGCGGGGCACGGGGGCCGGCCGGATCGCCGACGTGCTCGGCACACCCCGATGCGATGTGCCGTCCTCGTGGCAGCGGCCCACCTGAGGATCTACCAACCCCCGCCCTCGCTCCAGACCCACGAAGGTCTTTCAACCGATCTTGAACGTGGAGAGAGCCCCGGTCAGCACCGGGGCTCTCTCCACGTCTACGGGCGGTCAGTTGCAGCAGTCGCATCCGGGCGGGCAGCCGCCGCACGCGTCCGCCTTAGCGTCGGTGGACGAGGCCGCCGCGGTGGTGGGGGGTGCGCAGCCGCAGCCCTTGCCCTGCCAGGCGTCGCGGCCTTCCTTGATGGCGACGGCGGCGATGACGAGGGCGGCGATGGGGTCGGCCCAGGCCCAGCCGAGGGTGGCGTTGAGGAGCAGGCCGACCAGGAGGACGGCGGACAGGTAGGTGCACAGCAGGGTCTGCTTGGAGTCCGCGACCGCGCTGGCGGATCCGAGTTCGCGGCCGGCCTTGCGCTGGGCGGCGGACAGGAACGGCATGATCGCCAGCGACAGGGCGGCCAGCACGATGCCGGGGATGGAGCGCTCGGCCTCGCCGATACCGGTGAGGGCGCGGATCGCGTCGACGGTGACGTAGGCGGCCAGCGCGAAGAACGAGATCGCGATGATCCGCAGAGCGGTCTTCTCGCGGGCCTCGCGCACGGTGTGCTCGCGGGCGGAGAACTGCCAGGCGACGGCCGCCGCGGAGGAGACCTCGACGACCGAGTCCAGGCCGAAGCCGACCAGGGCGGTGGAGGAGGCGATCGTGCCGGCGGTGATGGCGACGATCGCCTCGATGGCGTTGTAGGTGATGGTCGCGGCGACCAGCAGGCGTATGCGCTTGGCCAGCGCGTCACGGCGGGCCGGGGAGGGCCCGAGGGACATCGCGGTCATGAGCAGCATCCCTGGGCCTCGGCGTCGACGCACGCCTTGTCGGTTTCCATGGCCACCACGGCGGTGCGCAGGTCGTCCAGCGCGTGGCCGAGCCGGGGATCAGCGAGTTCGTAGCGGGTGCGGCGGCCGTCGGGCACGGTGACGACCAGCCCACAGTCCCGCAGGCACGTCAGGTGGTTCGACAGCCGCGTACGGGAGATCCCGAGCGCGTCGGCGAGGTCGGACGGGTAGGCGGGGGCATCACGCAGGGCGAGCAGGATGCGGCAGCGGATCGGGTCGGCGAGCGCACGACCGAACCGGGCCAGCACCTCGATGTCGGAGTCAACAGTCAGCACACCACGAAAGTACACGCATTCCTGGATCCAGGAAGTCATGGATCATCTCGGGAGTCTGCTTCCCCCGTCTGCGCTTCGCACGGGCAGGGGGAGCGGTGCTGTCTGAACTCGTGGACATTCCGTCTGGGAGCCCGCGGCCCGGCGCCTCCCGAATCGGTGTCGGAGTGCTGCTCCTTCTCATGGAGAGAGCCAGTCAGCCGGTGGTTTCCAGGGCCTTCACGAGGTCGGCAGGGTCGGGGGCGGTGCCGGCGGCGAGGTGGCGCACGCCGGGGCCTGGCGGGGGGGCCAGGCTGCGCCCCGGCCGAGCGGGTGCCCGGGAGGCCGCGGTGCGCCAGCCGTGCCGCTGGGACCACACCAGAGCCGCAGCCAGCACCGTGGGGCCGTCCAGGACGAGCACGGCGACGCATTCATCGTCCTCGGGGTGCTGAACGGCCGGCGAGGTGTCGGCGGTGGTCCAGCCGCGGGCGTGCAGGGCGCGGGCGACCTCGGCGAGGTAGGGGCGGGCCTGGCGGCCGCGCGGGACGGCCGCGGCCCGGATGCCCGCGCGGCGGGTCAGGTCGGCCGGGTAGCCGATTCCGGCGGCGGCCTGCGCGGCGCTCACCCCGCGCTGCTCCATCACGTCGGCCATCCGCTCCGCGCGCAGGGCTGTCAACGCGGCCTGGGCGGTGTTGCGGTGCACGCCGAGCCGGTCGGTAACACGGCCGCAGTGACGGTGGAGTCGTCGTCCAGGAGCTGCGCGACACGCGCCGGGAGCAGATCGCGCGGGACCTGGTCCCCGACGCCCGCGGGACGGCCCCCGCCACCGGTGGCGATCCTGCGGCGGGGCATGGGGGTGTGGTCGCGCACGACGTGGCGGAGCCAGTGCTCGACTCCGCCCACGAGCACCATGTGCTCACGCACGGCCGGATCCTTCTTCCGGCGGTCCCATGCCTGCGGGCCCATCCCGCGCAGCGCGGCAACCTCCTGGCGGTCCAGCAGGTCATCGTCATCATCCGCCGTCGGCAGCGCCGGGACGGGACGCCCGGCGAGGTAGGCGTCGATCTGCTCGCCGTCGTAGAGCCGGGTCCGGTCCTGTACCGCTCGGAAAGTCATCGCTGCAGGTGCGTACCCATGTCCTGGAGCGTCGGTAGCAGCTGGGGTGCTGTCATGGTGATCGTCTCGCTGCGGTACGGGGTGACCCGGAAGCTGCCGGCCGTCCCCGGCATACTGCTGCGCCGCGACACCATGAAGGAAGCCGAACTGTTCGTGCTGCGGCACGAGAACACGGTCCTGCACCGCCAACTCGTAGGACCGGTGCGCTACGAGCCGGCCGACCGGTTCTGGTGTGCCGCCCTGTCCTCGCTGATACCGCGCCGTCGCCGGGCGCAGGTCTTCCCGGTCCGGCCCGGCACCGTACCGGCCTGGCACCGCAGGCTGATCGCGAAGAAGTGGGACTGTTCCAAGCGCCGCGGCCGCACCGGCCGCCCTCCGACCCCGGCCGCGCCGAAGAAGCTCGTCCTGCGCCTGGCCGAGGAGAGTCCGAGGTGGGGCCATCGCCGGATTCAGGGCGAGCCGGCCCGGCTGGGGCACCCGTTCTCACCGTCCACCGTCTGGCAGATCCTCGACGCTGCGGGCATCGACCCGGCCCCACGCCGCTGCGGCCCCGGCCGGCGCACGTTCCTCACTGCCCAGGCCGAGGGGATCATGGCCGCGGACTTCTTCCACCTCGACACCGTCCTGGGCAAGCGCCTGCATGTGCCGGCGTTCCTCGAGCACGGCACCCGGCGCCCGCACCCGACCGGCGTCACCGCCCACCCGACCGGCCAGTGGGCGGTGCAGCAGGCGCGCAACCTCGCCGCTGACTTCGGCACACGGATGAAGTCCCCGCGTCTCGTGCTGCGCGACCGCGACACCAAATACACCGAGGCCTTCGACGCCGTCTTCCCGTCAGAGGACGTGGACGTGCTGCTCAGCACGCCCCGGGCGCCGCGAATGAACGCCCACTGCGAGCGCGTGACCGGCACGATCACCGGGAAGCCCCGGACCACGTGCTGATCGTGAACGAGGCCCATGCGCGTCGCGCCCTGGGCCGGCATCAAGATCACTACAACGGGCACCGGCCCCACCAGGCCCGGGACCAACTCCCGCCCGACGTGAGCGAGGAACCCACCGCCGAACACCAGCACGGCCACCCCGGCAAACTCCCACGCACCCGCATCCTCGGCAAAGCGATCAACGAGTACCGATATGCGGCTTGACCAGCAGCGATGACTTTCCAAGCGGCACAGGGTTCGCAGGCACTCGGGGCGCCTTGATCACACGCGCGTAGCGCGTGCGGTGGGCAGCAGCACGACCGCGGCGCGTTGGCGCAGGCGTCTCTTGCGAGAGTGATTGCGGCGCAATGCAGGACTCACTCACTCCGTTCGTGCCCCGGCGATCAGTCGGCATCCGAACCAGCGACAGCGACGACCTGTTGCGGCACTCCGGTGCGCCCTGCCGGAAGCCGGGGTGGCCGGACCGTACGGACACGGATTGCCGCCACGGGTGTGACGTCTGTTCACTCACGCACGCTCCTGTCTGCTCCTGTTGAGAACGTCCGCTTTCACATGCCTGCACGCCTGTTGACGCGCCCAGGACAAGGCCCCTACTTTCCACAGAAAGCGCTTGCCCTCAAGAGAGTCGTCATTCGCTCAGTACAGCCCGTTAAGGAACGTCATCTTCGGCACGTCCGAAAGACGGTACAGAAAGGGCTATCCCCCATGCGATTATTCAGACGCCGCGCGTCTCGAGCCGGACTGATTGCCGCCGCGCTGATCGCCTCCGCCCTCACCATCCCGCCGTTCGGCCCCCTCTCCCCCACTGCGGCCCTTTCCGCCCCTCCCTCCTCCTCCGCCACGACCGCCGACGGCTTCGCGGGCGTCAGCGCACTGGGGCAGAACGGCACCACTGGCGGCACGGGCGGCTCGGTCGTCACCGCCGCCACCACCGCACAGTTCCTCGACTACATCTCCCGCCCCGAACCCCTGGTCGTGCAGGTCAGTGGCACGATCACGCTGCCCACCGGCTCCCGCGACGGCATGCACCCGGTCGCCTCGGACAAGACCATCGTCGGCCTGGGAAGCACCGCCCGGCTGACCGGCGGCGGGCTGCACATCGGCCTCCCGGCGAGTGACGCCGTCACCTCGCCCCCTGCTGACACGGTGCACAACATCATCATCCGCAACCTGTCGTTCGACGGCGCCACGGACGACCTGATCAACGTCCAGATGTTCTCGCACCACATCTGGATTGACCACAACGACTTCTCCGACGGCGACGACGGCGCCGTGGACATCAAGCGCGGCTCGGACTTCGTCACCGTCTCCTGGAACCGCTTCCACGACCACGACAAGACCCTGCTGCTCGGACACGACGACGACAACGCCGCACAGGACCGCGGACGGCTGCGCGTCACCTACCACCACAACTACTTCGACGCCTCCGACCAGCGCAATCCCCGCGTCCGGTTCGCCGAGCCGGTGCACGTCTACAACAACTACTACCGCGACAACAGTTACGGCGTCGCCTCCGCCATGGACGCCGGGGTGGTCCTGGAAGGCAACTACTTCCACAGCGTCAACAACCCCGCCCGCGTGGACTTCAGCGGTGACCTCGGCCGCCTGGTCGCGCGCGACAACGTCCTCGTCGAGTGCAACCACCCCGTCGAGACGCGGGGTTCGGTCGTCGAGCCGCGCACGTACTACCCCTACACCCCGCACCGGGCGGCCGAGGTCCCGACCGTCGTCCCGGCCGGCGCCGGCGTCGGAAAGATCTGAGGAACGGAGACAACGATGAGGAACCTCCCCTCCCTCACCCGTCGCGGCCTGTTCGTGGGCACCGCCGCCACCGCGGCCGTCGCCGCCCTGCCGGCCACCGGCACGGGCGGGCGCGCGTGGGCCGCCGCGCCCGCTGCCGTACGGCGGGCGCGAGCCGCCCTGGCGGCGCAGACCGCCGACGGCTTCGCGGGCGTCCCCGCGCTGGGCCTGTCCGGCACCACCGGCGGCGCGGGCGGCCCGGTGGTCACCGTCACCGACGCCGACACGTTCCTGGACTACTGCGACCGCAACGAGCCCTACGTGATCCAGGTCTCGGGTACCCTGCGCATCAGCAGCAAGCAGGGCGTCCGCTCGAACAAGACCATCATCGGTCTGGGCACCGACGCGGAGATCACCGGCGGCGGCCTGGACATGTACCGCAGGCAGAACGTCATCATCCGGAACCTGCGGTTCACCGGTGCCGAGGACGACTCCCTCAGCATCCAGCAGTCCTCGCACCACATCTGGATCGACCACTGCACCTTCAGCACGGGCGCGGACGGTCTGATCGACATCGTACGCGGCGCGGACTGCGTCACCGTCTCCTGGAACCACTTCCACGACCACAGCAAGACCATGCTGATCGGCCACTCGGACGCCAACGGCAGTCAGGACCGGGACAGGCTGCGGGTCAGCTTCCACCACAACTTCTTCGACGGCACGGCCCAGCGCCATCCACGCGTCCGCTTCGGCGAACCCGTGCACGTCTACAACAACTACTACCGGAACAACACCCTCTACGGCGTGGCGTCCACCGAGGACGCGGGCGTGCTGGTGGAGGGCAACTACTTCGAGGACGTCGCCCACCCGATCTACTCCGGCTACGACGACAGCGGACCCGGCCGGGTGGTGGAACGGAACAACCTCTACGTGCGCTGCGGACAGCCCGAGACGCTCGGCACCGTCGTCGAACCACGCACCTACTACGCGTACACCCTCGATGACCCCGCAGACCTCCCCGCCATCGTTCCCGCCGGTGCCGGCGCCGGCCGGATCTGAAGGAGTCCTCGTGTCAGAAATTCCACCGATCACCCGCCGCGGCCTGCTCACGGGCACCACCGCCACCGCGGCCGCCGCCCTGTTGGCCGTCGGCGCGGCCCCGCGCGTCCGGGCCGCCATCGCCCCGGGCCGGCTCGCCACCGCGGCGGCACAGAGCGCCGACGGCTTCGCGAGCGTCAGCGCGCTCGGTCTGACCGGCACCACGGGCGGTGTCGCCGGGCCCACCGTCACGGTGACCACCGGCGCCCAGCTCGCCAACTACGCGGGCCGCAACTCCCCCTGGACCATACTGGTTTCCGGCCGCATCGAGATCGACGGCATGATCACCGTGGTGGCCGACAAGTCGATCCTCGGCGTCGGCTCCGCCGCCGAGATCACCGGCGGTGGTCTCCAACTCGGCTCCACGACCAGGCCCGGCAACAATGTCATCATCCGCAACATCCGTTTCACCCGTGCCTCCGACGACTCCGTCAGCGTCACCAACCGCGCCCACCACGTGTGGATCGACCACTGCGACTTCTCGCAGGGCTACGACGGACTGCTCGACATCAAGCGGGAGTCGGACTACGTCACCGTCTCCTGGAACCACTTCCACGACCACAGCAAGACCTGTCTGCTCGGCCACAACGACAGCTACACCGCCGACCGGGGCAAGCTGCGCGTGACGTACCACCACAACTTCTTCGACGGCACCGACCAGCGCCACCCGCGCGTCCGGTTCGCCGAGCCGGTGCACGTCTACAACAACTACTACCGGAACAACCGGCTCTACGGCGTGGCCTCCACCGAGGACGCGGGCGTGCTGGTGGAGGGCAACTATTTCGAGAACGTCGCCCACCCGATCTACTCCGGCTACGACGACAGCGGACCCGGCCGGGTGGTCGAGCGGAACAACCTCTACGTCGGTTCCGGGGCGCCCCAGACGCTGGGCACGGTGATCGAGCCGCGCACCTTCTACACGTACACCCTCGACGCCCCGTCGACCATCCCCACCACCGTCCCGGCCGGCGTCGGTGTCGGCAGGATCGTCTGACCAGGAGGCACACGATGCACCGCGGAAACACCCTCCTCCTCACGGCCCTGGCCGCACTGACCGCCACGGCCGCCGCCCCCTCACCCGCCCCTGCGGCCCCTGCCCCACTGGCGGAGTCGGCACCCACCGGGTTCGCGAGCGTCGACGCATGGGGCCAGAAGGGGACCACCGGCGGCGCGGGCGGACCGACCGTGACCGTCTCCACCGCCGCCGACCTCATCGCCGCCGTCAGGGCCGAGGGCCCGCGCACCGTCCGCGTCGACGGCATGATCACGCTGCCCGCAGGCATGTACGACGTCAGCTCCGACAAGACGATCGTCGGCGTCGGCGCGAGTTCCGGCATCACCGGCGGCGGCCTCAACATCGGCCTCCCGGCGAGCGACAACGTCACCGCACCGCCCGCGAACGCCGTGCACAACGTCATCGTCCGCAACCTGACGTTCAAGAACGCCAGTGACGACTCCATCAACATCCAGATGTTCTCGCACCACATCTGGATCGACCACAACGACCTGTCCGCCGGATACGACGGGCTGCTCGACATCAAGCGGGGCTCCAGCTACATCACCGTCTCCTGGAACCACACCCACCACCACGCCAAGAACATGCTGCTGGGCCACTCCGACAAGAACAGCGCCCAGGACACCGGCCGGCTGAAGGTGACCTACCACCACAACTGGTACGACCGCACCCCGCAGCGCAATCCGCGCACCCGCTTCGGCGACCCCGTGCACATCTACAACAACTACTTCCTCGACAACAGCGACACCGGCCCCGCCTGCAACGCGGACTCCGGCTGCTTCATCGAGGGCAACTACTTCGACGACGTCGAAGAGCCCATGACCAACAGCTATTCGGGGCCGGAGGGCAACATCGTCGAACGGAACAACGTTTTCGTCGGCGACACCGGTGAACCGGTCACGGGCGGCAGCGTCGAGGACCCGGCGGACTACTACGACTACACCGTCGACGACCCCCGGACCGTCAAGGACGCCGTAATGCGCGGCGCGGGCCCGGGCACCATCGGCCTCTGAGCCGGATCCCGTACGTGCCTCGTCCCGTGGGGACGAGGCACGTACGGGACACCCCGGCCGGCGTCCTCACGCAGCCGCGCAACGGCTGCGTCCTGCTCGACGGCCTGGCCACGGCCCACCCTGGCGCGTCCGAGCTGAGGTCGTGCTCACGAAGCCGGAGGCGGACCGACTGCAGACACAGCGGACGGGCCGGGTCACGACCCGGAAAGAACGAGGGCGATGTGCCGACCGAGCGGCTGTTCCACTAGGGCCTGTGTGATGTCGTGATCAATCGGCTGTTCGCAGGAGGTCCTCGAGCCAGATCATCGAGGCGCGGAGTTTGAACCGCTCCGGGTTCGGTAGAGACTGGTCTGCCCCGGGTCTGATGGAGTCGGGTTGCTGGAGAATTGACTGATCCAGCAGCATCCGGAGGCCACCATGCCCCGCAGCTATCCGCCCGAATTCCGCCGCCGGGTCCTCGACCTTGTCGCATCCGGCCGCAAGGTCGCCGAGGTCGCCCAGCTCCTGGGCGTCAGCGACCAGACGATCTACAACTGGCGCCGCCAGCATCTGATCGACACCGGGCAGATCCCCGGTACTACCAGCAGTGATCAGGCTGAGCTGGTCACGGCTCGTAAGCGCATCGCCGAGCTTGAGACCGAGCTGGCCATCCACCGCCGGGCCGCGGAACTCCTCGGCGAGGCGACCCGCCCAAAAGGCGGTACGAAGCCATCCGCGTGATGGCTGACGAGGGCCTGCCGGTCCAGCTGGCCAGCCGCGCACTGCACGTCGCGGAGTCCGGCTACTACGCCTGGAAGGACCGCCCGCCCTCGGCCCGCATGGTCCGGCACGCCTGGCTGACCGAGGCCATCATCGGCATCCACACCGCCTCACGCGGCACCTACGGCTCCCGCCGGGTGCACGCCGAACTCGCCCTGGGTCTGGGCATCCACGCGCACCACGGCACCGTGGAACTGCTGATGCGGCGGGCCGGCCTGCACGGCCTGCCGGGCAACCGAGCCCGTCGGCGGCCCAGGCTGCAGACACCGTCGGTCGCCGACCTGGTGGAACGCAACTTCACCCGTCACGCCCGGGACCAGCTGTGGGTCACCGACATCACCGAACACCCCACGATGGAGGGCAAGGTGTACTGCGCTGTGGTCCTGGACGTCTTCGCCCGCCGAGTGGTGGGCTGGTCCATCGACGCGTCTCCGACCGCCGCATTGACCACCCATGCACTGAGCATGGCCATCGGCAACCGCCATCCCCAGCCCGGCGGCACCATCATCCACTCCGATCACGGAGTGCAGTTCGGCTCCTGGGCGTTCACCGAACGAGCCCGCGCCTCCGGTCTCCTACCGTCCATGGGCTCGATCGGGGACTGCGTGGACAACGCGATGATGGAGTCCTTCTGGGCCCGGGTCCAGGTAGAACTGCTCAACCGCCGACGCTGGCGGACCAGGCTGGAGCTGTCCACGGCACTCTTCGAGTACCTGGAGATCTTCCATAACCGCCAGCGCAGGCACTCGGCCCTGGAGATGCTCACTCCGGTCGAGTACGAACTACGTGCAGCACCTGTAGCGTAAAACCAAGCGACACGACTCCATCAAACTCAGGACACTCCGTCGGACTCTACGAAACTCGGGGCAGCTCAACCGCCTTACGCACCCGACCTGAACCCGGTCGAAGGCATCTGGTCACCGGTCCGACGCGCGGGCCGGAACAACATCGCCTTCACCGACCCCGACCACCTGATGCACGTCCTGCGCCGCACCCCCCTCCGCGAACTCCAGTACCGCAGCGAAACCATCGACGGATGCCTCGCCGCAACCGGACTCACCCTGACGACATCACGCCGACAAATTCAGTAGCGGGTTCGGGTCGGTCAGCCGGCTCAGGGGGCCCCGCAGCCGCCGTACTCAAGGGAGCTCACTGCGTTCTCGAAGAGGAACAGAAGCTCCTGCTTCGCACCCGGCATTATGGTGTAGTGGTAGCCGCGGTAGTCGGCATCGGTGTAGATGCAGACGGGCCCCGCGGCACGGTTCCACACCGAGCTGGCTCGGTCGTTCCACGCCCAGCCGAGGTTGGGGATGTCCACCCGATACTGGAGCTGCAGGTTGCTCCCGGTGAGGTTGTGGCCGTCGTAGAGGCAGATCTGGCCTTCTTCGCAGCGGGTCACGGGTTCATCAGCCGATGCGGTTCCCGGAGCCGCCAGTACGGCGGTGGAGGCGAGGACTGCTCCTACTACCGAGGTCTTGAACGTCAGTTTCATGAGTACTTCTTCCCGTCGTTGCCCGTGAAAGCACGGCCATGGCGCAGCCGCCTACTGCCCCTCTTCTTCAAGGGCATGCAGTCATGAACGGCTTGCGCACGCACACGGTTCAACCATAAAGCTGTCGACCTGCGCAAGTTCGCCGAAACCCGGGACTGGCTGACCATCTACTAACCGCCGCCCTACGCACCCGACCTCAACCCCGTCGAGGGGATCTGGTCGCTCCTGCGGCGCGGCCGGCTCTCGAACGTCGCCTTCAGCACCCCCGAACACCTCGTCCAGACCGTCCGACGCGGGCTGCGGCACATCCAGTACCGCAACCACCTATCGACGGCTGCCTCGCGGAGACCGGCCTGACCATCCGACCCACCTGACACGAGGCGACATCACGAGTTCAACCTCAGTAGGGTTCGGACAGGCGGGCGTTGAGCTCTGCCTGCTTCTCGTCCCACGCTTCCTCGATGGCGTCGAACTCGTCCCTAGCGTCTCCCAGCCAGCCGTGGAGGCTTTCGCCTGCGGCCTTCCATTCCTGCCTGGGCTTCGGTAGCTTCCGCCGGTCGAGACGGGCCTCAAGGCACCGCCAGATGTCGTGGAAGGCGACCTCGTACGCTTGGTAGGTGTGTTCTTCCGCGTGAACCATCCGCGCGACCGGGGGGGCGCTGCTGATGATGCCGACGGAGGTTCGCAGACGCTTCCTCACGTCCCGGTCCTGGAAGGCGAGGACTGCCGTCATGCACTCCTCCAGGAACTCGGTCGCGGCCCGCTGATCCTTGAGGAGATCGGGGTCCACACGGACGCGGCGGAGCTGTGCGAGCAGGGCGGCGGCAGCCCGTTCCTCAGCGGCGGACTCACGGCCGCGTCTGCTGTCCCGGACGACGAGGACGGTCCCGAGCAGGCCGGCGACGGCGCCCACGAGACCACCGATGATCGCTTCAAGCATGGCGCAGCGCTCCCGCGTGATGCGGCTCATCGCCCGGCTCGCACCCGGGCTTCGCCACCACCAGCTCCGAGAACGCACGGTCGTCTGGGACGCGCTCAAGCTGACTTCCCCGGAGCTGGAGACCTGGATGAGGGCCCTCAGCGTGGACGGCGCCGCGGCCGCGCGGGCGTGCCGGGCCCTCGGCATCAGACCCGCCGCCCTCGATGTCGTTTTGGACGGCCGGCAAGTCCGCCGTCGGCTGCGCGAGGGTACGACGGTCACCGCCCTGCTGGCCCTGGCCACCGAGCGCGGCATCGACCTGTGCCGACGATGACCTGCCCGGTCCGTTGGGCGCTGTCACGTTGTTGGGTGGGTAGCTGTCTGATGGTGCGTCGTGGTGTGGTGGAGCCGGTTCCGGGTGCTCGGGCCGTGGCGGGGAGGCCGGCGACTCCGGTGATCTGCTCCCAGATTGCAAAGCGGACGGTCATTTCGGCGCGGTAGTGGTATGCGGGCATCAGATGGCGGCGGGGCCGGAAGTGAGGTGAGATGCCGCTGAACGCGGACAGAAACCGCTGGGCTCCGCCCACGGAGTGGAGGTCACGAACTTCCGGCACCAGGCGGCACGGCAGCCGAATAGACTCAAGAAGGCTCCTCTGACCAGCAGAGATAGCGAACTGTAACTGGAGTAGTAGAAGGGCCTGAGTGACCTGCCGGAACCCGCTGAGAACGGCGGCGGCCGGTCGGAGACCTACCGGGGAGAGCGGCCGATGACTCAGCGGCTCACAGTGGTTTCGCGGTCGGTGCGTGACAGCTTCTCGGGATTGCGCACGGCGTAGAGCCCAGTGATGAGGCCGTCGTCGAGGTGCACTGCCAGGACGGTATCGACCTTGCCGCCCAGCCGGAGAGTGAGCGCTGGGTAGCCATTGACCTGTGTCGGCCGCAGCAACACTGCGGAGTCAATCCTGCCCAGCACGTGGGCCACCCTGTCGGCGCCCACGACGGGCGCAAGCGCGGCCTCTACGATTCCGCCACCGTCAGTCAGCAAGACGACATCTGGCGCGATCATGTCGAGCAGGCGCTGCAGGTCGCCCGTCTCGATTGCTCGCTGGAACGCCTCGAGCGCGTCGCGGGTCTCTGCGGGAGAGACGACCTCGCGCGGTCGGCGCGCAGCTACGTGCGCCCGCGCCCGGTGCGCGATCTGGCGGACCGCGACTGGGCTCTTGTCGACGGCCTCTGCGATTTCGTCGTATTCCAGATCGAACACCTCGCGCAGCACGAACACCGCCCGCTCGGTCGGGGCGAGCGTCTCCAGCACCAGCAGCATCGCCATCGAGACGCTGTCGGCCAGCTCGACGTCCTCGGCCACGTCGGGCGTGGTCAGCAGTGGTTCGGGCAACCAGGGGCCGACGTAGGACTCCTTACGCCGACGGAGCGTGCGCAGCCGGCTCAGAGCCTGTCGAGTGGTGATCCGGACCAGGTAGGCACGCTGATCCCGCACCGTGTGGAGGTCGACGCCCGTCCAGCGCAGCCACGTCTCCTGGAGGACGTCCTCGGCGTCGGCGGCAGAGCCGAGCATCTCGTAGGCGACGGTGAACAGCAGGTTGCGGTGGGCGACGAACGCCGTGGTAGCGGAGTCCATGTGGCTGTCACGAGCGGGCGGCTCGGCTGTGTTCCCTGTCCACTCGCTGCGCTCGCTCATGGTCGGCTCCCGATGTTCGTTCTCGACCGTGTCACGCACAAGACGCCGGCCCCAGCCGCTCTGTGACACCCACGGTCGGTGGCCTATGTCACGTGTCGGGGAGGAAGTGCATGTCGACGAGCCTGCGGCCGTAGCCGGTGCAGGTCTCGCAGCGGCCGCCGGTGGTATTGAAGCTGAACCAGGAGACGTCGACGCCGCGCGCGTGCCGTACCGGTGGCGGCGAACAGTTTACGGACGATGTCGAACGCCTTGCTGTACGTGGCCGGGTTGGATCGCGGCGCGCGCCCGAGGGGTTCCTGGTCGACCACGGCGACCCAGCCGAATCCGTCCAGTCCGGTCACCTCGCGCACAGTGTCGGCGATCGTGCCTTTGAGAGCGGCCGCCGCGCCCGCGGCGAGTGCGCCCAGGAAGCTGCTCCTGCCGCTGCCGTGTTGTGGGCGCGCAGGCCGTGCAGTTCCACCCAGTCGGCGTCATCGCGGACCGGGCGGGGGGCACAGCGCAGCCGCGGCCTGTTGCCGGCCAGGCAGCGGCCGGTGACCGAGGTGGGGTTGGCGGCGGCCAGGGCGGGTGAGCCAGAGACCAGGACCTCGCCGCCGAGACGGCCCGCGCCGGGGCCCATATCGACGATCCAGTCGGCGCGGGCGATCAGTTCGGGATCGTGTTCGACGAGGAGGACGGTGTTGCCGGCTTCACGCAACTCCAAGGCGATGCCGAGGAGGTGATTCTTGTCCGCCGGGTGCAGCCCGGCGCCGGGTTCGTCCAGGATGAAGACGACGTCGCTCAGCTCGGTGCCGAGCTGAGCGACGAGCCGGGTGCGCTGCAACTCGCCGCCGGACAGTGTGGCGGCGCTGCGGGACAGCTGCAGGTGGGCCAGGCCAAGCCGGTCCAGGAGGCGGATCCGGCGTCCGAGGTCTTGCAGCAGGGGCTCGCCGGCGGTGCGCTGCCGGGTGTCGAGGGAGTCGGCGACGTGCCCGGCCCAGCGGCAGACCTCGCGTACATCCACGTCCAGCAGCTCGGGGTAGGTCAAGCCGCCGAGACGTACGGACCGGGCGACCCGATCGGATCCGCTGCCGTGACAGGCGCCGCAGGGCTGCTTGCGCATGTACGTGAGGTAGCGCTGCTTGGCGTCGGCCGTCTGGGCGTTGGCGAACACTCGTTCCACCTCGGCGAGCGCGCCGCGCAGCGGTTGGCTGGGGGTGTAGGTCATACGAGCTGTCTCGTTCTTGTTCGGGATGTCGATGGTGGCCTCGAGCGCCTCCCCGCCGGTGCCGTACAGGATCTCGTGCTGGAAAGCTGCGGGCAGCGACTGCCAGGGGCGGTCGAGGTCCACGTCGCGTTTGACGGCGAGTGCGGGGACGAACATGTGCTCTCCGGACCGCCATTTGGCGTACCAGGGGGAGGCGCCTTCGAAGAGGGAGCAGCGTGTGGGGCCGGCATGCGCGTGTCTGGCACGGGCGGGGTCACGCCTTGTCCGCCTTCCCACCGAGCTTGGCGAGGTCGGGGGCGAACACGGCCATCCACTGCGGGTGCAGTCGGTAGAAGACCACGTCGTTGTCCCAGTCGAAGGCGTCGTCGCCATAGAAGTCCCGGAAGTACGCGAGCAGGTCCGGCCAGTCGGCGGCCGGCTCGCCGTCTCGGGGGTTGAGGACCTCCGCGGTGCCGTGTGTGAACACGCCCAGGTCCTCCCCGCGCATGTGCGCGGCGCTGACGGCGGGCCGGGCGGCGAGGTGCCGGGCCTTGGCTGCGCCGCGCGCGGTGCCGAAGTGCCATTTGCCGTGCAAGAAGTGCCCGTCCACGCCGCTGACCCGCGGCTCGCCCTTCGCCGTCACGGTGGACAGCGCAAGCGTGCACATGCCAGTGAGCACACCGGTGAGCTGTTCGGCGGTGAGCGTGCGCTCGCTGCTGATGATCGACCGCAGGTGCGCCGTGGAGCGGGCGAGCGAGGCGTCGAGGAGGGCTTGGAGCCGGTGGAGATCGTTGGGTGTCTCACGCATGAGGGTCCTTGTCTGTCCGTCGTCCCGGCCCACGCCACCACGGCACCGACCGGCGCCCCCACTGTCTCCACAAAACCCGACATCTTCTGTCGTATTTTTTTGCGGTGTCCTCTGCACCCTGCCATCGGGGTGGTCTACGCGCGTAGGTTACTTCTTGACCCTCCTGTCCGCGGATCGAGACGACGCTTCATGACCGCGGAGTTCGCCTGCGGCGCGTCGAGCTGGATGGCGAGCGGGCGGGTAGCCGCCGGTCGGCGGCACCAGCCGTCCCGGCACCGAGGGCCCGGCACCGTGCGTTGCTCTTCCCCCTCCCCCGGCAGTGCTCTCAACGCCGTCGGACCGCAGCGGATAAGAGAATCGTGGTGATGCCCTTGCTTAGACGTTGTCTCATTTGGCGAGTCTGCGGTGGCAGATGAGGGTGCGGGCGATGGCGGTGAAGGCGAGGAAGTGTTCGGCCTTGCGTTCGTGGCGGCGGTGCGGGCGGCGGCAGCCGGCCAGTCAGGACATGGTTCGTTCGATGGTCCAGCGGTGTCGGCCGAGCCGGGTGGAGGACTCGACGCCCCTGCGGGCGATGCGGTGCCGGATGCCCCGCTTGCGGAGCCATCGTCGCAGGTCGTCGTAGTCGTAGCCCTTGTCGCCGTGGAGCTTGGCGGGCCGCCGTCTGCGCGGGCCGCGCCGGGAGCGGATCGGCGGGATGCCGCGGACGAGGGGCTTGAGTGCCTGGCTGTCGTGGAGGTTCGCGCCGGAGATCCCGATCGAGAGGGGCGGACCGGTCCGCTCGGTGATCAAGTGGATCTTCGAGCCTTTCTTGCCCCGGTCGACAGGATTCGGACCTGTCAGGTCCCCCCTTTCAGGGCCCGCACGTTCACCGAGTCGATCGCGCACCGCGACCAGTCCAGCTCCCCGCGCGAGCCCAGCTCGTCCAGGACCAGGCGATGCAGCTTCGCCCAGACCCGGGCGGCGCTCCACTCGGTGAAGCGCCGGTGCGCGGTCGGCCCCGACGGGCCGAAGACCGGCGGCAACTGCCGCCAGGTGCAGCCGGAGGTGGCCACGAAGACGATCGCCGCCAGCACCTCACGGTCGCCGTACCGGCGCCGCCCACCGCCCTGCGGGCGCGTCGGTGCGGGCGGTACCACCCGCTGGAACAACTCCCACAACCCGTCCGGGACCAGCCGCTCCACGATCGTCATGCCTCAAGATTACGAGCCCAAATGAGACGACTTCCAAACGCTCCGCGGATCGTCAGGTGTCAGTCGGCCCAGGGAGGTCCCGCGTGGCCGCCGCACCGGACGTCACCCGGGCGGGCGGCGACGCGCGCGCCCGAAACGGATTTCTGTCACGTAATCAGCACTCCCGCCGAGCCGGGTGGCCGGGACAGGACACGGCTGCCCCGCAGCCCGTCCGGCGGGGCTCAGCCTTCGAGGCGGTCGAAGCGCAGGCCGGAGGAGGACTCACCTCGGCCCGGACGGGCTCGGCGCGCGGTCCAGACGAGGGTGCGGCCGCTGGCGGTTCGGGTGTGACGGACGGTGCGGGTGACGGTGACGCCCTCGCGCGGGACCTCCTCGGCATACAGCTCGTAGGGGCCGGGCAGGCAGGGATTCAGGAGACGGCCCAGGGGCACGAGAGGGCTGCCGTCCGGGGCGTTCAGCCCGGATAGGCGCAGACGGTGGGCACCGGGGCCCGCCTCAACGGGGACGAGAGGCAGCCAGTTCGCGGGCACGTCCGTGGCCAGCCGGTAGGTGAGCGTGGCCGGGACCGGGCGGGGCACGGGGGCGGCCGTGCCGGTGCGGTCCAGAGCCGCGCCGAGGGGCGTGGTGATGAGGCGTTCCACGGCCCAGGCCTGGTTGGCGCCCTCGTCGCGGGCGAGCAGCACCTCCTCGACCGGGTCGCCGTCGAGGGTGCCCGCGGTAACGGGCGGAACGAACAGGCCGGGGCGCCGTCCGCCGTCCTCGGTGCTGAGCTGGAACAGGGACCAGTGCTCGTCACCCGCCCCCTCGCCCGGGGCGGGCAGTTGGGTGGCGCCCAGCTCGGAGCTGAAGGTGTCGCCGACGACGACCGCGGTGAGCGTGGTGAGCGAGCCCACCGGCACCTCCAGCGGCACGAGGTACCAGTCGTTGCCGTAGACGGTGGCGAACTCCGCGACCAGCATGCGGCCCAGGTCGGACGGTGCGGCTTCCACGCCGCCGAAAGAGACCCGGGCGTCCTCGAACTCCCAGTAGCGGCGCGCTGGCATGCCGGGGTAGCGCAGGGGCGTGGGGAAGGTGGTGCTCAGCAGTTCTTCGCGGGCGGCGGTGGGGGCGAGGCCGGTGGGCCCGCCGGCGGTGAAGTCGGTCCAGTCCAGGGTGCCGCTCTGGTAGGCGGGCGCGGCCAGGGTGGTCTCCGCGCCGCCCTCGCTGATGCCGACGGAGAAACGGTGCTCCAGGCGCCGCGGGTCCCAGGTGCCGGTGGTGTCGGCGGCGGTGAGGTGGCGCGCGTCGTACCAGCCCAGCCAGGTCCGCAGGACGGGGATGGCCGTCGTGGGCAGGCCCCACAGCGGTGTGGTGCCGGGCGGGGCGGCGCGCAGGACCCGGGCGATGCCGTGGCCGTCGGGGACCCGGCCGCGCATGACGGCGAGGTAACGGTGCGTCGCCGGGTCGTCCGTGCCGCCTTCGGGCAGGGTGAGCGGGTGATCGGCAAGCATCCGGGCCACGGCGGCGGCGACGCTCTCGGCGGGAACCGGGGAGGCGCGCAGCAGCCGCACCATGTGCTGCCCGGCCTCGGCACCCGCGCGCAGGTCGTCGGCGATGGAGCCCGGCCCACCGGGTTCGGCCTCGGTCAACGCCTCCAGCGGGGTGGCGCCGTCGTAGGGGGCGCCGGGGCCCTCGGCGGGTCCGGGGCGGTAGCGGGTGATCCGGTCCGCGTGGCCGTGCACCCGCACCCACACAGGGCTGCCGGCGTCGTCGCCGAGGAACTCGCCGAACTGCCACTGCCGGGCCAGCATCCAGGCGGGGTCGTGGACCTGGGCCTCCAGCGAGGGGCGCAGGTCACGGGTGCGGGCCCGGGGTTCGAGCCGGGTCCAGCTCGTGATGGAAGCCATGGGTTACCTCTCCATGCCGCGGGTGAAGTCGGTGGCGACCGCGTCCTCGAAACTGGTGTTCATGGCGAGGAGGGCGGCTGGGGCGAGCTGGCCGATGTCGGCGACGGCGTCGGGGCTGTCCGGGTGCAGCGCCTCATAGTCGACGGCGCGCAACTGGGCCAGGTCGAGGGCGGCCTCGACGGTGGCGCCGAGCAGCTCCGGCGTCCACGTGGGCGAGGCGTCGGACGGGACGGCGATCAGCACGGCCTGCGGGGGCGCGGCGTCGGGGGCCTCGATGTGCAGGGCGACGCCGGTGGTCTGCCGGGTCCTGGGCACGACCTCGGTCCACTCGTCGACGACCAGGCCGCGCAGCGGCTTGACGAGGACGTCAGCGGGGTCCGCGGGGGCACCGCCGGGGGTGTGCAGGACCAGAGACAGGCGCGGCCCCGGGCTGGCGCCGGTGAACGAGGGCAGGGCAGCCCATCGCTCGGCCCGGGCCGGGTCGGGGGACCTGGTGTAGGGGGCCTGGGCGACGACGGCGGTGAGCGCGTCACCGGTCCCCAGGGCCTCCGCGTACCCGAGGCTGGTGACCAGCCGCTCAACGCCGCGCCTGACCCGGCCGAGCCGGGTGAGCCAGGTGACGGGGGCGTGGCGGTCGCCGTCGAGCAAGGTGCCGGCGTCGGCGAGCGACTCGGTGAGCGGCCCGGGTCCTGGGCCGGAGAAGGAGGGCAGCAGGACCAGGTCCTCGCCAAGGAGGGCGGTCAGGGTCCGCTCGGCCCACTGCTGGTCGGTGAGGGCCCTCTGGTCGTGTGCCGCTGCCAGCGCGTCGGCTGCCGCGAGACGCTGGGCCAGCACGGGGGCGACGGTGGCCGCGAGGCCCGCCAGCTCGCGCGTGTACGCCTCCGTCTCGGCCGCTGGTGCGCCGGGACGGGGCGGCGGCGGGGGGACGGCCGCGGGGATGCCGAGCAGGCCGGCGGCGAGGAGGCCGCGGTGGCGGCGGTCGGCGGCGCCGTCGGCGAGGTCCAGCGCGGCGTCGCCGGCCAGGGCGCGCACGGCGGTCGCGCGCGGCGGCAGGGCGGGGTCCTGCGGCTCCGGGGCCGCGGGGTCGACGGTCTCGGGGAGGCTGAGGTCGGCAGGGCGCAGCGGGCGCGCGCCGCGCACCAGGTCGCGCGCGGCGCGCACGGTCTCCAGGAGACGGTGCAGTTCCTCGTTGTCCTCCGCGAGGGCGACCGGGCGCGGCGCGGCGGCGCCGGTCCCGTCTGGCGCGGCACCGGGCAGCGGCTCGGCGGGCCGTGGTGACCCCGCGGCAGGTGACAGCTCGTCCGGGCGGGCGAGCCGTTCGGCGTGCAGCAGCAGGTGGCGTTCGAGGTCGGAGCCGGGCAGCGCCTCGGGTTCGGTGCCCATGACGAGCCAGTCCAGCGGGGACAGCGGGAGCCCGGCGAGCGGGACCGGGCGAACGCCGCCGAGGACGTCGCGCACCCGGTAGGTGACGGCCGCCGGGGCGGGCAGCAGCGTAGTGAGCCAGGCGTTCAGGGCGGGCTCGGCCAGCGCGCGGGACTGGGTACGGGCGTCGGTGACCCAGCCGGCGGGCGCCGCCGGGGCGGACTCGGGCAGCAGGACCAGCACCCGGTGGGTGACCGCGTCGCCGCCGCGCGGGGTGCGCAGGGACTCCAGCTCCGGCGGCGGGGCCTCGCCCCCCGCCAGGGCATCGGCCACGGCGCCGGCGCGCAGCGGGTTGCCCTGCACCGCCTGGTGCACGCCCTCGACCAGCAGGGCGTCGGCGACCGCGTCCACGGTGTCGTCCAGGCCGTCCAGCACCTCCGTCAGATAAGCGAGTTCGTCGGCCGAATCCGCCGGGACGCCCACGTCATCGACCAGGTCGAGCCGGCCCTCGGCGCGCAGGCGGTGCAGCCGCAGGCCGTCGGAGACGTCGCGGGCGGTGACGGACTCGCTGACCGTGTCGTCGTGGTCCACATGCGTGGCGGTGGTGGGGGCCAGTTGCCGGAAGCGGTCGGTCCAGGAGGCGAGGGTGCCGGACGGGTGGTCCTGGAGGGCCCGTTCGAAGCGGTAGCCGAGCAGCGCTCCGAGCGGCTGCCCCCGGCGGACGCCGTCCAGCAGCCAGGCCGCGGCGCGGGTGCGGGCCGACGGCAGGTCGACGGCGGTGGGCGCGTCGGGTCGGTCGCCGTGGCCGCGCTGGGCGGCGCGCAGGACGGCGGCGGTGGCGGCCTGGGCCAGGGACGGGGCGTGGACCGGACCTGCGGTGTCCCCGGCCGCGTGCGGGCCCTGGGTCCCCGCCGGGGTGCGCGGCCGAACGTCCAACAGCCAGCCGTAGCCGCCGACGTGACTGCCCGGGGCGGTCCCGGGGTCACCCCGGCGCAGCCAGGCGAGCCGCCGGGTGGCGAGCGAGGTGATCCAGGCGTCCAGCCGGTGCGAGGTGGCGTCGAGGGTCTGGGCGAGGTGGCGCTCCAGGTCGCCGTCCGGCAGCGTGGCCAGCGCCTTGAGGGCGTCCGTCGTCTCGTACAGCGGGGCCAGTTCGGGCCTGGCCCTGGCCTCCGGCCTCCACAGGTACTCGCCCACCAGGGCGTTCTCGGCGGGCAGGTTGCGGCCGGCGCGCCGCCACACGGTCTCGGTGATGGCCGGGAAGTCGGTGTCGATCACCTCGGGTTCGCACCGCTCGGCGAGGCTGGTGCCGAGCACCAGGTCCACGGCGCGGGCGAACTCTGCGAGCAGGGAGTGGCGGGCTAGCTGGTACAGCAGCGGGGTCCTCGGCCCGTTGGCCGGGTCAGGGCCCTCCGGGCCCACCACGCCGAGGTCGTGCCACCAGCGCGACCAGGGCTGCCCCTGCCGGTATCCCGGGACGGGGACGCGCGGAGCCCAGGCGGGGGCGTTGAGGGGGTCGGCGAGGGCGTCGAGGTACTGGGCGGGGGCGCCGCCCGGGGTGCCGTCGGGCGCCGTGATCCAGGGGCGGTCCAGCGGCCACGCCTTCTTCGCGTACAGCACCCGGCCCGGGCCGAGCTCCCAGTCGGGCAGGCCGAGCCGGGCGGCCAGCTCGCGCATCCGCGCGGCCAGCTCGGTGCCCCACTCGTCGTTGAGGGAGAGCGGGCCGTACCGCCACAGGGCGGTGATGTACTCCTTGCCGAGAGCGCTGCGGCCGTGGACGCGGCGGGCGTGGGGGGCCATGCCGAGGATGTCGGCGATGGCGTCCTGGCCGGTGGTGTTCCGGGTGACGCGGGGAACGGCCTTCGGGTCGGCCGCGCTCGGCGCCCAGATCCGGTCGCGCAGGGTGCGCAGGAAGCGGGGCAGGGCCGGGTCCAGGCGCATGGCGCCCAGCGCGGTGTCGTCCGCGTCCGCCCAGCGGTCCAGGGCGAGGACGGGCAGCACGCCGTAGGGCTGGTCGCCGACCCGCAGCGCGGGCAGCGGGCCGCCGGGGCGCAGGTACCGGCGCACGTGCTCGCGGACGGCGCGCACCTTCGCCTCGGGGAAGCGGCCCTCGCCGAACTGCTCCAGGTAGTAGCCCCAGGTGGCACCCCACAGGGCGGTGGCCATGTCGCGGGCGGCGGCCTGGTCGCGGCGCTGGGCGCCGAGGGCGAGGGCGAGCGGCAGGGGGCGCCCGCCCTGGCCGCCGACCAGGGGCAGGCCCAGGGCGGTGGCCAGGGCGGCCGCGTCGGTGTCCGTGCGCGGCGGTGCGGGGCGGGGGCGGACGCGGTAGGCCGCCCGCTCCTCCGGGCCGCCTCGGCTGTAGGCGGACCCGGTGGTCGCGGTGTTGTTCGACGGCGCGCCCGGCGGGACGTACGCCAGGCCCCGGGTGTGGTATTGGGCCTCGACCAGGGCGCTCAGCTCGGCGGTCGCGGTGTGCGGCTGCTCCTCGCGCACGCCGTACACGAGCAGCCGGGCGTAGCCGGTGCCGCGCGGCAGCCGTACGGCCATACCCGCGGCCTCGGCGGCGGCGAAGTCCGTCATCCAGCGGATGGCGTCGTCCACGGGCGGGGCGGCGGGGTCGGCCGGGACCGGGGCGGTGGGCGACGGGCCGGCCGGCAGCACGGCGCCGCCGGACGGGCCGCCGACACGGGAGGTGACCCGGGTGACGACGGGCGCGGCCGGATCCAGGGGCCGCCCGAGGACGTACCAGCGGGTGGGCAGGGCCCGGGCCACCGGGCGGCGGGTCCAGCTCGCCTGCCGGGTCTCCACGGCGGGGAAGACCGGGGCGGTGTCGGGGCCGCCCGGGGCGGGCTGGGACTGTCCGTTGACGGGTTCGAGCCGGCGGGCGATCCAGCCGGCCCGTTCGGCGCCGAAGCGGTCGGCGAGCGCCGCCCACGCGGCCTCCTCGGCGGCGGCGTCGCCGCGCGCGTTCCACACCCCCTCCCAGTAGGTGCGGCCTCGCATCTGCTCGTCGGCGGTGAGCGCCGCCTCGTGGGTGTCGATGTGGATCTCGTCCGGGTAGATCCGGACGAGCAGTTCACCGGCGGTGAACCGGGTCTCCAGCCGGACGGGCAGCAGCACCACGGGGTGTGTGGTGGAGAGCTCCCAGGCGGGCGTTGGCGTGGTCATCTCACGTCCGATCACGTGCGTGCGGAAAGAAGAAGGGGGGCCGGCGCCGAGCGCGCCGGCCCGGAGGGCGCCCGGCCTCAGCGGGCGGACGGGAGGGCCGGGCGGCCCGCGTACGCGTCCTCCGGGATGTCCGGCAGCGTCAGCAGGTGGTCGGCGGTACCGGGGCCGGCGGCTCGCAGCCCGCGCGTCCCGCCGGCGGTGACCGCGGTGACCGGCACCCGCTCGCCCGGCGCGGGCTCCACGTACAGGCGCTGACGCCCGTCCAGCGCGTCCAGCGCCTCGGCGCGGGTCATCCGCCACCAGCGGCCGTCCGGGTGCCGGCCCGCGACCTCGCGCACGAAGACCTCGCCGTCGCCCGGTACACGGGTGCGGACGTGGCTGACGCGCAGCCCGGGGCCGGGCACGGGCAGCAGCGCGGAGGCGTGGTGGGCCACCCGGACCGGCCGTTGCAGGGTGATGTGCGCCATGGCGGCCGCGTTGTGCCCCCAGGACACCTTCGGTTCCGTCGCGGCGGGGTACAGCGGCAGCGGGTCGGTGCCGAACGGCGCGCGGATGCCCGCGTGGCGCAGGGCCGCCAGCTCCTCGGCGCTGTCCGCCACCGACGCCCAGCTTACGTCCTGCCAGGTCTTGGGCGTCTTCCCGTACTCCGGCGCCTTCGGCGGGTGGTCCAGCCCGAAGGCAGGCGCGCTCGGGTGCTGCTCGAAGACGAACCACCAGCCCCGCTTGCCGTCCTCGCCGAGGGCCTGCGCGGTGGTGAGCGGGAAGCCCGTGAACAGCACGTCGGTGCCGATCCGCCCGGAGAACACCGGCTCCACCCGCTCGCCCAGCCGCCCCGGCCCGCCGGGGGTGTCCGGGGGCAGGGCCCGGCGGGCGTGCAGCCCCAGCGCCGGGAAGCGCCGCACCACCTCGCCCCGCACCAGCAGCACCACCGCGTCGTCCCCGCCCTCCGGGCGGCGCAGGTTCTCCCCCAGCCCGCTGTCCCGGCCCCACTCGCGCATCGGCGGCACGTCGGGCTGCTCCCGACCGGGCTCCACCGTGCCGCGGGCGTCCCAGAAGTACCGGAACGCGGTCGCCGAGCGGTCCGTGGGGAACTCCCGCCACAGCAGCTCCCGGCCCAGCTCGTGGTTGGCGCCGGCCAGGAACGCCTCGACGAACGGGGCGTTGGCGCGCAGCAGGGTGACGCTGTCGGGCGGGATGTTCTCCGTCCCGGGCAGCAGGTGGCCGGTGCCGAGCTCGGCGAGGAGTTCGGCCATGGGCTGGGTGAACGACGGCGGGGTGAGCAGCGGGCCCAGGCGGTCGGGCAGCTTCCTCGCGTCCGGGCCGGTCAGGTCCGCGCCGTCGATGCGGGCCACCACCCGGTCGGTGACGGCGCGTTCGGGGTCGGCGGCCGCGCGCACGGCGGAGGCCACCTGACCCGTCGCCAGCTTCGGCGGTTCGTCGCGGCCGGCTTGATCGGCGAGCTTGTAGGCGGCGAGCAGGGCGCGCTGGTGCTGCTGGGCGGCCTTGCGGAATCTGTTGGTGATGTACTTGCGGCGGTCGCCGGGCAGGTCGCCGGGCAGGTCGACCAGGGCCACCCGGACTGCCTGGCGGCGCCCGCCCGGCCAGCCGCCCTCCTGGACGGGCGCGGACCAGGTGCCGGGCACGCCCGTCGCCTTCTCCACGTCCCAGCCCACCCGCAAGGTGGCGGACCCGGAGTCGTCGAGGACCAGCAGCCCCAGGTCGGGCCGCTCCGAGCCGCTGAAGTCGGCGATCACCATGCCCACCGTGCCGCCGGGCGGAAAGGGGCCGGGGACGGTGACGACGTCGCCCCAGCTCTTGACGCGGCCTCGGGCGTTGATGTTCCACCCGACGCGGTAGCGGGCGCGCGGCCCCTCCGGGGTCTGCTCGACGAGCAGCACCACCAGTTCGGGCCGCAGGTCCCCGTCGAGGTCGGCGACGGCGATGTCCAGCGCGAGGACGGCCGGCGCGGTGTAGGAAGGCCGGTCGGGCCACGGGATCTCCACCGAGTCGGACCAGCCGCCGCGGGCCAGGCCGGTGCCGGGGTCGATGTTCCAGCCGATCCGCAGGAACAGCCGGTTGTTGCCCGAAACGCCGCCGACGTAGGCGACGAGCAGCTCGTGGCCGCCGTCCCCGTCGAGGTCGGCCAGGGCGCAGCTACCGGCCTGCACGGTGACGACCGCGGTGGAGCCGCCGCTCGCGGTGGTGGTGGTCGACATCGGGGTGGGCATGGTCACCGGGCCCACCCAGGAGGCCGGGTCGGCGTTGCCGTCCAGGTTCCGGGCGATGCGGTAGCGGCCGAAGTTCCCCTTGTGCCCCTGGTTGTTGTATTCCTCGATCCAGAAGACGACGGCGTCGGGGCGGCCCGAGCCGTCCAGGTCCGCGGTGGCCAGGCCGAAGCCCTGGAGGGCCCGCTTCTCCGGTCCGGTGACGGCGCCCTTGGGCTGCCAGCCGCCGTGCACCGACGCGTCGAAGTCGGTGTCCCGGCCCAGGCGCAGCTGCGGCGTGCCCGGGAGGCTCACGTGCCCCACCAGCAGGTTGGACAGGAAGCCCGGCTGCGGGCGCCAGCCGATGTCGACCGGCGGAAACGCGTCAGGGTAGCCCTTGCCGCCGTATTCGGGGCGGCCGAGGACCTGCCAGGTGTTGTTGCCCATCCGGTCGGCGACCATCAACTGCCCGTCGCCGACGGCGTAGACGTACCTGCCGTGCACGGCGACGGACAGCACCTGGTCGGCGCCGACGGGGGCGCGCCCGCCGCCGACCGGGGCGCCGCCGCCCGGCTGGGTGATGACCCGGGCGTCGGTGGTGCTCATCAGCAGGTTCCCGTCGTGGCCCCTGCCGATGATCCGGCCGATGGGCGGGGCGTCGGACGGCACCCAGGTGATGCCCTGGCCGGACGGCCGGCTCTCGTACAACTGACCGCCGGCGGCCGCGCCGTAGTGGTGCCCGCACCAGTCGGGCACACCCCGGGCCGCGTCGAAACCGACGCGTGGAACGCCCCTGATGTCGGGGGCCGCGACCCAGCGCGTGCCGTCGTGGACGAACTCGTACAGAGACCCCCGGTAATCGAGCCCGTACAGGATCCAGTCGCCCACCACCCGGACTCCCCCGCGGGGGGCTGTTGTGGAGGGCAGCAGATCCCCCTCCCAGGCCCATCTCCGGTTCGCGCCCGCGCTGAATTCCCACGCCTTGCCATACAGGGTGTCCACGCAGTAGACGGCCAGATGCAGGTAGTTGGTGTTGGAGATGTCTCCGGCGGGCTGGTACCGGACGACCGCGCTGAGCGCGGCCTCCCCCGCGGTCAGTTTCCGGCCGTCCGGCATGCCCTGGTTCCTCCACACCCACTGGTCGCCGTCCCACGACAGGTGGCGCAGGGTGCCGTCGGCGCCCACCACGAAGACGTCGAGGTCCCGCACGGCGACCGGTGCGGACGCGGCCGTGGTGCCGGGCGGGGCGCCGTGGTCCACCCAGCCGGGCACGCCTGCCTGGGTGACCCGGGACATCAGCCGGCCGTCCGTGGTGACGACGAACACCCGGTTGTCCATGGCCGCGCCGACCCAGCGGATCACCGGCACGGCGGGCGGCACGGTCTCGCGCGGCTCTGTGGGGTTCTCCTCCCACCACCGGGTGCTCAGCCGGCTGTCGGTCAGGTTCTCGAACGTCTCTTCCGACGAGACGTTCTCCACCCCGGCCAGGCCTGCGGGGACGGGCAGGGGAGGGACGGCCCGCTCGGTGCGGTCGGCGAGCCCTGCGGCCAGCGCGGCCGCCGGGTCTCCGGCCGGGGGCAGCGAGCGGCGAACCAGCGGGCCGCCGGGACGCAGGAGCCGCCGGAACGCCGGGTCCATGGCGGCGGCGGCCTCCTCGTTGCGGGCCACCTCCCGCGCGGCGGTGCCGTCGCCGTACGGGATCGCGTCCTGGGCGGCGGAGGTGATCTGCAGCGTCCGCGCGTCCCGCTCGTCGGCGACGCCGGGTCCGTCGAGGACGCGCCAGGTGTCGTCCCCCGCCGGGTCAGTGACCATCAGCCTGCCGTCGCCGACGGCGTAGACGAGTGTGCCGGACACGGCGGCGGACAGCACCTGGTCGGGGCCGACGGGAGCCCTGCCGCCGCCGGTCTCGGCGACCTCGCCGTGCACGGTGACGATACGCGCGTCGGTGGTGGCCAGGAGCACCCGCCCGTCGTGGCGCCTGCCGACGATCCGCCCGATCGGCGGGGCGTCGAGCCTGGTCCACACCCACCCGTGAATGTACTCCCCGCCCTGGAACAGCTCCCCGGCCGCGGTCACGGCGTACGGCAGGAGCGAGTTCAGGTCGGGCGCTCCCCGGGCCGGGTCGAAGCTGGTGGGCTGGACGCCCCGGCGGTCCCGGGCGGTCCAGGTCCTGCCGTCGCGGGCGTACTCGATCATCCAGCCGTCGGTGTCGAGAAGGAGGAGGTTGTGGGGATCGACCGCCCGCACCGCGGTGACGCGCCGCCCCGCGGGTCCGATGGCCGCCCAGGTCCACGCCGGGCCGGCGCCCGCGGCGAGCTGCCACAGCGTGCCCGCGGTGTCCGTGCCGTACACAGTCGGGGGTTCGTCGCCGTCGGGGCCGGAGACCGCGCTCAGCGCGCCCTCCCCGCCGCGCAGCGGGGCGGCGCCCGGTCTGCCGTGGCTCTTCCACACCCACGTGTCGCCGCCGGACAGTTCCCGCAGGGTGCCGTCGGCGCCCACCACGAACACGTGCCGGTCCAGCAGGGCCACCGGCGAGGAGGCCGCCGTGGTGCCCGGCGGCGGGCCGTGGTCCACCCACGTGGACCGGCCGTTCCGGGTGACTCGGGCCAGCAGCCGGCCGTCCGCCGACACCACGAACACCCGGTCCGGCATCCCCGCGCCGACCCAGCGGGCCTGCGGAGCGGCGTCCGGCGCGGGGCCGGTCAGGCGACGGTGCAGGCTCGTGGCCGCCGAGCGGGCCAGCTGGCCCTGGCGCAGCGCCTCGTTGGCCCTTCCCACCTCGGCGGCCTGGTCCCAGGTGGCGGCGACCAGGTCCTCCTGGTGGCGGCGCACCACCTCGGCGCCCAGGGCTGCCGCGGCCCGGTGGCGGGGGTCGAGGTTGAGGTCGCGCAGCCACGCGGGGCCGTCCCCGGCGGCGGGAAGCCCGGTGGTCCCGGCCTGCGCCGAGCCGTAGACGGGCGGGGTGAGCACGGTGCCGGAGGGGCCCGCGTCCAGCACGTCCGTGTAGGCGGCGCGGAACGCGGCGGCGGTGTCCTCGTCCCAGGCGCGGGGCTCGGTGCCGGCCGGGCGCAGCGCGCCCTCCAGGTCCGTGGTGCGGCCGGGGTGGCCCTCGGGCAGGGCGGGCAGGCCGGGCCCGGCGTCGCCGACGTCCAGCGGCCGGGTGCCGAGGTCGCCGGCCAGGGCGTGCGGGGCGAGGGCGCGCACCAGCGACTCGAAGTCGCCATCGAGGCCGGTGGCGAAGCGCCAGTGGTGGTACACCGGCAGCTCCCACCGGGTCACCTCGGGCCGGTCGCCCGGCGCGGGCCAGGCGGGGACCAGGTCGCCGTCCGGGACGGGCCGCCCGAGCCCGGCCAGGCGGCCCGCTTCGAAGGCGGGGACGACGGCGGCGAGGTAGTCCTTCCCCGGGAGCAGCCGGCGCGGGCACAGCAGGCGGGACAGGGCGCGGTCGGGCTCCTCGGCCAGCAGCCGGTCCACCTCGGCCTCGCCCGTGTCGTCGTCGGTGGCCACCTGCGCGTGGGCCCAGGCCCAGGACTGCGCCAGGTCGGGCAGCTCCGCCCGGTCGCACCGCAGCCGGGGCAGGGTGCCGTCGCCGGGCAGCAGCTCGGCGCCCTCGGCCTCCACGACGACCAGCACCAGCCAGGGCCGGAGCCGGCCCTCGGCGGTGGCGGCGGCGGGGGTGAACATCCACGGCAGGTCGGGCCGGTCGAACTCGACGGCGGGGAACAGGTGCGGCTCGGCACCGTCGCTGTCGGGGGCGGGGAAGGAGCGCAGCACCTGCGCCGGGTCGAGTCCGGTGACGTCGCCAGGGCCGAGCAGGCGGGCCTCGACGGCGACGGGGGCGCGGCCGGAGAGTTTCGGGCGCAGGGTGACGGTGGTGCGGGCGGGCATGGCGCCCGACGTGGGGTCGGGCTTGCCTCCGGCCGCGGCCAGGCCCTCGCGGACCCAGGAGAGGAAGGTCAGGCCGCTCAACGGATGCCTCCGGCAGGGTGGTCGGTGGTGGATGGGACGGGAAGCGGGCGCGCGGTGCCGGTCATCGGGCACCTCCCGCGAGGGCCGGCTCACCGGCGGGCGGGGTGGTGACGGGGCGGATCCGCAGGCCGGGGGCGGCGAGGCGGCGGCGGTACTCGGCGGCCTCCGCCCAGGTGGTGCCACGCGGCGTTCGCTCCGCGCGCGAGCCGAGGGGAGCGGCCTGCGGGCCACCGTGGACGGCCCAGGCGGTGTCGCGTACGCCGAGGCGGCGCGGCGCGGTGGCGAAGCGGTTTCCGCCGGTGCGGCGGGCGGCTGGCGAGGCGGCGGCGCGCAGCCCCGCGACGCCGGAAGCGGTACCGGGAGAGGTGACGTCGCCGCCGTCCGGGAACTCCTCGTAGATGAGCGGGGAGGCGAACACGCCCTGCCGGTCCCGCTCCCGGGCGAGCGCGCCCTCGGCGGCGGCCCCCGCCTCCAGCCGCTCGAAGGCCGGGGCCGCGATCTTCTCCTCATCCGGCATCCGCACGAACTGCGCGGGCGCGAAGTAGTCCCGCGTGGGCGCGAGCCGCAGGGTGACCCCCGGCGCCCTGGTCTCGTCCTCCACCGTCAACTCCCGCTCCAGGTCCAGCCGGGGCGGGCCGACGACCGGCGCGTTGCCGTAGTGATCCAGGGTGACGCCGAGCGGGGCGACCCGCTGGGTGAAGGAGAGCCCGCCCAGTGGATGGACGATCAGCATCGCCTTGACGTCGGGCAGTTCCCGCAGGGTGACCACCGTGTTGCCGGCGCCGGTGGCCTGCGCGGTCCAGTTGCGCGGGTCGGCCAGGGCCGCCTCCAGCCTGTCGGCGACGGGCACGGCGGCGGGTGGGACGGCCGGGGCCGCGTTCTCGCCGAAGGCGCGGTCGAAGGCGATCTCGCCGCCGAAGAACGCGGTGTCGAACCGGGCCCGGCCGCGCACGTGCCAGGGCACGGGTCCGGACAGGCCGACCTCGGCCGCGACCCCCATCAGGACGCGGTCGCCGAGCTTGAGCGTGAGCTGCCCGACGATGTCCGTCTGGAACCCGAACGGCTCGAACTGGACCAGGGCGTCGAAGGCGAGCATGCCGTCGACGCTGAAACCGAGGGCGGCGGCGTGCAGTTCGGCGCGGGCGCCGAACTGCACGGTGTTGGAGGTGAGCGCCAGGTACGCCTCCAGGCGCAGGCGCGGGTTGTCGCCGTTCAGCAGCGACAGGCTCATCCTGCGCAGCTCGGGGAAGCCCGCGGGCCGCTGGAAGCGCGGGTGGAAGCCGCCGGCCGACAGGGCGAACGACGGCTCGCCCTTCCACCGGGCGCGCACGGCCATGTCACCGGTCAGCGCAAACGCGGCGATCCGCGAGTCGTACAGGGTGGCGTCCACGGCCGCCTCGCCGCGCTCGAAGTCGACGACGCCGAGGACATCGACGTTGATCTCGATGGCCGGCCGCTCCTCGGTGGGCAGCGCCATCCGCAGTCGGCCGAGCAGCACCAGACGCACGGGGGCGGGCAGTTCGAGCAGGACGCCCAGGTCCAGGGTGAGCAGGGTCGGGGTGCCCCAGCCGATGCGGACCATGGGGCCGACGACGTGCCGGCCGGGGGTGGGCGGGAACACCGCGTTCAGCGCGGAGATGATCCCCGTGGCCTGGCCGAGCGGATCGGCCGGGAAGAGCACCGGGTCCAGGGACCGCTCGCGCAGCCCGGCGCGCAGGGTCTCCACGGACACCGAGCGGTTGATCCCGATCAGCCCGCCGACGCCGCTGAGGGTGAAGCCGAACCCGAGCTGGACCGGAGTGAACTCGGCCGAGACCAGGATCAGCAGCGAGAAGCCCTCCTCGCCGCCGGGCAGCTTCGTGGTGAGCAGCCCGACGGCCTTCAGTGCGACGCTCTCCAGCTGGAGCGCGAGCACGCCCGCGTACTCGCCCTTGTCCGGGTCGAAGAACAGGTGGCCGCCGCCGGTGACCGGCCGGGCGTCGATCCTCAGCCCTGCGCCCTTGGGCGGGGCGAATCCGGCGCGCAGGCCCACCGGCCCCAGGTTGCCGTCCGCCGGAGTCAGCTCGGCGGCGAGGCCGATCCGCTCCACGGTGACCTGCACCGGGCCGAGCTCCAGACGAGCGCTCGCCGTGACGGCGGCGCGCAGGGACGGGTCGGCGGTGGCGTCCAACCCGAGATGGACGGCGAGCAGTTCGAGCGCGCCCTGGCCGGCGTTGACCGGCAGGGTCGTGTCGAGACCGGCGGAGCCGGTGAAGGCCAGGCCCTTGCGCCGGGACCATCGCAGGCCGAGGGCGAACTCGGCGCGCAACCCGTCCGGTGGCAGCACGTGCTTGAGGAAGCCGTCCCCGTCGCCGCCCGCCACGACGACGGCGGCACGGTCGGCGGCGAGGCCGACCTCGACGTCGTCCCTGGCGGGGCCGCCGTCGGCCGGGATCTCCAGGTCGGCCGTGACCCAGGCTCGGAACCCCCCGATCTCCAGGCGGCTGCCGGTCGCGGTGCCGAGCAGCACGGCCGGGGCGTCGCCTGCGCCCGCCTTGCGCAGCTCAACGCCGAGCCGCACCCGGCCGGCGGAGTCCGAGGAGAACGTGACGCCGCGCGGGCCGAGCGCCACGCCGGGGCCCGCGCCGGAGAGGTCGGCGCGCAACGCCCAGCCGCCGCCGAGCATCTGGTCCACGCCGACCTCGCCGCGCGGGACGAGCACCACGCCGAGGTCGCCGGCCTTCGGCGAGGAGATGCCCAGGGTCGCCCCAGCCTCGACGGTGACGCCGGGGGCGGTCTCGACGGGGACGGCGAACGTGAGCATCCGCCGCCCCAGCGCCACCGACGCCTCGTCGAGCCCGGTGTCCTCGGTGACGCCCAGGCCGACGAGGACCTCGGCGCCCAAGGCATTCAGCAGGGCGCCGAGTCGGGGCAGCAGCTTCTCGGCCAGCGCGTCGGCGGCCTCGTCGTCCGGCAGTCCGTTCGGGAGGTAGATCGAGCGCAACGCGGCGACCGGGTCGCGGACCAGGTCGGCCAGCCGCCCGGGGCGCAGCCGGGCGCGTGCCAGGCCGGTGCGCACCGCTTCGCCGTTCTCGTTGACGATCGCGGTCTGCGGCCCGGCGTCCCCGGGCAGCTCCAGCACGCCGAGCAGCACCAGGACGGAGAAGAGAACCTCGTGGTGGCGGCCCAGCCAGTCGGCGACCAGATAGTGCACCACGTCCTCGGCGAAGGCCGCCGCGTCGAACGCGCCCAGCGCGGGCGGAACGTCGCGCACCAGGGCCATGGCGTCGCCGATGACGTCCAGCAGGCGGCCGAGTCCTGCGAGGTCCTGCGGCGGGTGAGCGGCCAGCTCCTGGAGGCCGCCGACCGCGCTCGTGGCGGTCTCCAGCCAGGTGGCCACGTCCGCGGCGGCCTGTCCGCCGGCGGCGGCCGGGTTCCAGCCGGTCCTGGCGAGCAGCCGGGCGAGATGCCCGGGATTGGTGACGGCGTCGGTGAGCGGGGAGATCAGGTGGAGGATCTCGGTGACCAGGGCGCTCTGGGCGTCGAGGGACGGCCCGGTGTCGTCGGGCTCGCTCCCGTCGGGCAGCTCGGGGCCGCCGGGATCGGGCCCGGGGTCCGTGGCGGTCGGCGGGGCCTCGTTGCCCGGAGCTTCGTTGCCCGGGATCTCGTTGGCTGAGAACGCACTGGCTGAGATCTCGTCGCCCGGCGTTCCGCCGGCCGCCGCGCCGGGCTCGGGTGTGTGGTTCATTCCGGCAGTCCTTCGGTGTCGGGGCCGGACGGGGCCTCCGGTGCGAGTTCTGTGGCCGGGCCGACGTCCAGGGGGACGACCAGCCGGGTCAGGGGGGCGCCGGACCCGGGGCCGGGCAGGTGCCACCACAGCGTCTGGATGACCGACTTGGCGTCACCGGCGCCCCAGGAGAACTGGATCTCGCCGATGTTGTTGCGGCCGACGACCTCCCTGCCGCTGCCCCACAGGTTCATGTAGCCGTCGTGGTTGCCGGCCGCCTGCACGTACTGGGCCAGGGCGGCGCGGCGGTCACCCCAGGCGGGGTAGGAGACCGGGGCGGGCCTCCCCGGACGCGGGGCCTTCCCGTCGGGGTCGTTGTGGCGGTAGTAGTCCAGCTGGTACTCCCACTCGGGCGCCGGACTCCTCAGGGTGGACCGCGGGGGGAGTTCGTAGACGGCCGGGACCTCGCGCACCACGCTGGTACGGACGCCGTCGAGCCCAGCGATCCGCACGGCCACCCCTTCGCCGTCGGCGTTGGCCCAGCCGGCCCGTCGGGTGGACGGCACCTCGGCCGAGGAGCGATCGGGGCCGTAGCCGAGGCGGTGCAGGAGCACCGTGCCCCCGGTCTCGTTCTTGAGCGAGCTTGCGGTCAGCTGGGCCATCACCCCGCGCGCCTCGCCCGGCCGTCCGCGGTACGGGACGGCGGCGTGGTAGGCCATGCGGATGGCGAAGGCGTAGTGGACGTCGCCGCCGATGGAGACCACCCGGCGCCGGCGCACCCCGTCGGGGCCGGGGTCGGCGTGGCCCAGCACCCGGGAGACGAACTTCTCGAAGGCGAGCGGGTCGTGCGCCCACGCCTCGTAGTCGTTCTCGAGCTGGTTCGCGTAGGTGTCGAAGGCGAGGGCGCGGGCCGTGGGCTGGATGAAGTCCTCGACCAGCGGGTAGCCCAGTACGGGGCACGGCGACACCAACAGGGTGACCTTCTCGGGGCCCTGGTCGCGCGGCCCCTCCACCATGGCGGTGTAGGAGGCGTCGGAGTAGAGCAGCGCGGGCGGGTCCTGGGCGCCTTCGCGGAAGACCCGCTGGGTGCGGGTGTCGAGCACCACCATCTGGTGGCCCGGCCATGTGATGGAGTAGTGCCAGGCCAGCGAGCCGTCCGCGCGCGTGATCCGCCCCGCCGGGTCCGTGCCCGAGGGCACGCCGGTGCGTCTGGCGATCACGGCGGCGGGCCCGGGCGCGGTGTGGTCCGGGGCGGCGAGGGCCGCCAGCAGGTCGCGGCCCGCCTCGCCCAGGGGTCCTTCGGCGAACTGCTCGGGGGTGTTGCCCCAGCCCTGGCACACCGCGTAGGCGGCCAGGCCGTTGCCGAGGAACTGCCGTCCGTGGACGGTGCCGCAGACGTCGTTGACCCATGCGGCGGAGATGAACCAGTCGTCGGTGACCTCGTGGTCATCGAAGATCATGTAGGTGGCGGTGTTCGCCAGGGCGCGGCGGACCTTGGGCAGGGTCGCGCGGAACTCGTCCAGCCTGTCGGACTCGGTGATGTAGTCCCCCAGGCGTTCGCCGGCCTCCTTGTCCCGGGGCTTGTGGAGCAGGGCCCGGTACTCGCTGACGTGGGGGTTGCCGAGAGCGGCCGCCTCCTTGGGGTACAGGTCGGCGAAGTACCCCATCGTGGGGAGGGTGGGCCACAGCACCGGCGACCACACCATGAGGTACATGGCCAGGAACTCCGACAGCCGCAGCAGATGGCTGCGCCCGTGGGTGGTGGTGAGTCCGAAGTCCTCGTCGACCAGTTCCTGCCGCCGCCCCGGGAAAAGCCGCCGCTTCCGGCTCTCCTCCGGCAGGGTGGGGAACCTCTCGCCCCGGCCGAGCAGGGTGTGGCCGTAGGCGGTGCAGATGTACAGCATCCCGTCGGCGACGTCGTCGGCGTAGATCTGGTCACCGGTCAGGATCAGCTGCTGAGGGCGGTCGGTGGCCGAGCCCACGTCGTCGGCGAGCACCTCGTCGAGGACCGTCAGTGCGTCGGTCCCCTCGCCGTGGGGCTTGCGGCAGGAGGCGTGGAACATTCGCAGCCCGCCCGGGTCGGCGGGCGGCGTGACGAAGCTGGGCAGCGTGGGCGCGCCCGGCGCGTCCGGGTACGTCAAGGCATGCTTGGCGTCGTCCTCGGTCCATGCGACGACGTTCTTGGAGAAGAGGTCGGGCGCGCCCGCGGGGACCGGGCCGGCCGGCGCGGAGACGTCCTCGCCGAAGCGCAGGTCGTAGCGGTGGATGGTGCCCGGCCGCAGATCGCGCCCGGAGCGCGCCCTGGCGGTCACCGCCACGACGTGCAGGTTGTCACCGATCCGGGCCGTGACGCCGGTGCCCGTGACCGGGGCCTCGGGAGGCAGGCTCCCGGTCGCCCCCTCGTACACGTCGAGGGTCACCTTGCGCGGCGCCTTCAGCGCCATCCACACCGTGACACTGGTGGTGTCGACCCGCCTCACCATCGGCCCGGCCAGCACCAGCGGCAGATTCGCCACACTCAACGGCGGCAGCACGGGCACGGCCATGCCGCCGCCCCTTTCCACGATCCCCACGAAACTCCCTACTCCGGGGCGCGGCCCACCGCCGCGCCGACTCGCCGGACACCCCTGCACACGCGGGCCGCCGTCCGTACCGGCGTCCCGTCGCGTCCCCGCGGCCTGCTCCGGTCCGGCCCCAGGTGACCGGCACGGGGCTGGCGAGGCTGCCGGAACGACGCCGTGCGCGCGTTCCGGCGCGGGGTCCCGCAGGTCCCAGCAGAGGCACAGCGCCCGCACTGCCGCTCCCCCCCGAGGCATCCCGGCCGCAAGCCCAGCGGGTCCCGGCGTGCTCAGCCACACGCGGTCTTCGCACTTGCGGGCCGCGGTCCACACCGACGGGAAGCCCACCCTCACGGGCGGGATGCTCCTCCCCCGTGCGGCCCCGGCACCGACGCACCACCACGCTCCCCCACAGCCAGCCGCCCGGCCACCGACAGCGCCCGCACACCGCCGACCGTGCGGGAAGTGTGTGGGAGGTGCACGAGGGGTGCGTGTACTGTGCGGGTCGTGCAGCTCTTACTACACTTCGTCAGGTGATCGGCCATGGCGGGCCCATCGACCCCCGGGCGCCATTCGGCACCAGGCTGCGTGCCCTGCGGGAGCGGGCGGGACTGACCCAGGAGGAGCTCGCCGAGCGTGCCGGGCTCAGCGCCCAGGCGATAGGGGCGCTGGAACGGGGGGTCAGGAGCCGGCCTTACCCGAGCACCGTGCGCGCGCTGGTCGGGGCACTGCGCGCCTTCACCGGCGACCAGGCGTCGTTACTCGTAGGCGGGCGCGGAACAGGCGGCGCGGACAGCCGTGACGCGCCCGGCCCGTCCAGCGGTGCCATCGCGGGGGCGCTGCCGGTGCCCGTCACCGCCCTGGTGGGCCGGGAGGACGACGTCTCCGAGATCACCGCGGCGCTGCTGAAGCCGGAGGTCCGCCTCCTCACCCTCACCGGGACCGGCGGGGTCGGCAAGACCCGGCTGGCCGTCGCGGTCGCGGGCGAGACGGCGCACCGGTTCGCCGACGGCGTCGTGTTCGTCCCGCTCGCTGCGGTGGACAACGCCGCCCTGGTCGTCCCCGCGGTCGCCCGCGGCACCGGCCTGGCCGCCCCGGAGGGACCGGACCCCGAGACGGCGCTCGCCGCGCACCTGCGCGAGCGGCGCACGCTGCTGGTGCTCGACAACTTCGAGCACCTCACCGACGCCGCCGTCGCGGTGTCCCGGCTGCTCGCCGCGTGCCCACTGCTCACGGTGCTGGTCACCAGCCGGGCCGCGCTCAGGTTGCTCGGCGAGAACGAGTATCCGGTGCGTCCGCTCACGCTCCCCTCGGGACCGGATCCGGACGTCGAGGAGGTCGCCTGGTCCCCCGCCGTCAGGCTGTTCATGGAGCGGGCACAGGCCGTCGCGGGCGGTTTCCGCTTGTCGCCGCAGAACGCCGCCACGGTCGCGGCCATCTGCGCCCGGCTCTCCGGTATCCCGCTGGCCCTGGAGCTCGCCGCCGCACGCGTCCGCTCCCTGGACCCACAGACGCTGCTCGCCCGGCTCGACGAAGCCATGACGCTCGGCGGGCCGCGCGACCTGCCGTGGCGTCAGCGGACCATGCGCACCACCCTGGACTGGAGCCACGACCTGCTGCGGGAGGACGAACAACGGCTGTTCCGACGCCTGGGGGTGTTCACGGGCGGCTTCACCCTGGAGGCCGCGGAAGCAGTGGCGGGCCCCGGCGGCGCGCTGCGCCCACTGGAGGGCCTGGTCGAGCAGTCCCTCGTCACCGCCGTCTGCCTCCCCGGCCGCCCGGTCCGCTACCACATGCTCGAACCGGTCGCCCAGTACGCCCGGACCCGCCTCACCGCGTCCGAGGCCCTGGAGGCGGGACGCGCCCACGCCGCGTACTTCCTCACGCTCGCCGAGCGGGCCGCACCGGAGTACCAGCGCGCGGACCAGGTTCGGTGGCTGGCCCTCACCGAGACCGAGGACGGCAACCTCGCCGCGGCGATCACCTGGGCACTGGACAACGAGCAGCCGGAGACGGCGGCGCGCCTCGGCTGGGCGCTGTGGCTGTACTGGTGGATCCGCGGACGTCTCATCCTCGGCCGCCGCCTGCTGGAGGCGACTTTGGAGCACCCGCTGCCGGCGAGCCTGCGTTCCCGTGCGCGCGCCTCCGCCGCGGCCATCGCTTTCGCCCAGGGCGACCTCACGGCGGCCGACCGCCACTGGCGACAGGCGTGCGAGGACGGGCTGGCGGCCGAGGACGACGTCGCCTTGGCGCACGCGCGGCCCGGAGCGGGCCTCGTCGCGCTCGCCGACGGGAACCCGGAGACGGCGGCGGTCCTGTTCCGCTCCGCGATACGCCTGGCGCGCCACGCCGGTCCCGGCGCCGAGTGGATCGAGTCGCTGACCCACGTGTGGCTCGGCACCGCCGTCATGGTGACGGCCGGCCCGGCCGCTGCGGAGGCGCCCATCCGGCGGGGGCTGGCCTCCGCTCGGGCCCGCGGCGACCGGCTCACCACGTTCGTGGCCCTGTTCAACCTCTCCCAGGCCGCCATCGAACAGGGGGATCACGAGACGGCCCGCGGCTACCTGGAGGAGGGCATCCGCCTGTCCGAACAGGTCCGCGACCTCGCCAACCTGGCCTACTTCCTCGACACGCTCGCGGTGGTGGAGGACACCACCACCGGCGACCCGGTGCGGGTGTCGACCCTGCTGGGCGCCGCCCGGTCCCTGCGCGAGACCGCCGGGGCCGACGTGTACGGCTACTACCTGCCCGACGAGTCGCTGCGCGAACGCGCCGCCTCCCGCGCCCGCGCCTCCCTGGACGGCCGGGAGTACGCGGACGCGGTGGCGGCGGGTCGCGCGATGACACTGGAGGAGATCACGGAGTACGCCACAGCCCCGGACGGACGCTGAACCACACACGGCACCGTCCGGCAGGCGGCGGAGGGGGGGCCGGTGCCGCGGCGGGTGGCCTCGAGGGCCGTGGAATCATGCAATGGCGGACTCGGCAACCCACCGTACACGGCCCAGGCACGAGCCGTGGGGCTGACCGCGCCGGGCGATCTTCGGGACGATGCCACGCTCACGCAGTCGGCAGCGGTGGCTGGCGTGGTCGTAGCCACGGTCGGCATAAACGGTACGGGGCTTGCGCCGGGGCGGCCCTGCTTGCCCCGCACCGGCGGCAGGCCGTCGACCAGCGGCAGGAGCTGCGTGATGTCGTTGCGGTGCCCGCCGGTGTGCGACACCCGCAGCGGAGTGACGGGCGCTGTCACGTTGTTGGGCATGTGGGTATCCGACGTGGTGCCAGGGTGGGGCTGGCCCAGGCCTTCAGTCTTGATTCAAGCTGCGGTGGGCTGGCCGACGGTGCCGGTGATCTGGTCCTAAAGCGCGAAGCGGGTGGTCATCTCGGTGCGGTGGTCGGGGGCGTTCATCAGGTGCCGTCGGGGGCGGAAGCGGGGCGAGATGCCGCTGAAGGCGGACAGGAACCGCTGGGCTGCGCCGACGCTGCGGAAGGGCGCTGTCACGTTGGTTGGCCGGGTGGGATGATCTTCTGGTTGATCGTGCTGGAGGGGGTTGTCCGTGGGGGCTGTGTCGCTGTCGTACAAGGGGCAGCGGTACCCGGTCGAGGTGATCTCCCACCGTGTGTGGCTGTACTTCCGTTTCCCGCTGTCGTTGCGCGAGGTCGAGGAGCTGATGCTCGAGCGCGGGATCGTCGTCTCCTACGAGACGGTGCGCCGCTGGTGCGCCGAGTTCGGGTCGGCCTACGCAGGCGCGCTGCGCCGCCGGCGGCCTCGGCCTGGGGACAAGCGGCATCTGGACGAGGTCTTCATCAAGATCAACGGGCGGTTGCAGTACCTGTGGCGGGCGGTCGACCAGGACGGCAGCGTCCTGGACATCCTGGTGCGGAACCGCCGGGACAGGGCCGCGGCCAGGCGCTTCTTGCCCAGACTTCTGCAGAAGACCGGCGCGGTGCCGCGAGTGATCGTCACCGACAAGCTCCGCTCCTACGGCGCCGCCCACCAAGAGGTCATGCCCTGCGTCGAACACCGGCAGTCGAAGTATCTGGACAACCGGGCGGAGAACAGCCACCAGCCCACCAGGCAACGCGAGCGGGCGATGAAAGGCTTCCGCCCGGTGGGCGGAGCACAGCGGTTCCTGGCCGCGTTCAACGGCATCTCACCCCACTTCCGGCCCCGCCGTCATCTGATGACCGCCGCCGCCCACCGAGCCGAGATGACCGTCCGCTTCGCCATCCGGGAGCAGATCACCGGCGTCGCCGGCCTCACCACCACGGCCTGAGCACAGCCCGGAACGGGCCCCACCAGACCGTGACACACCCTCAGAGGCCGCCCGCCCAACAACATGACAGCGCCCGGCCACCGCAGCCCGGTCGCCTATGAGCGAGCACTCCAAACAACATCAACCACGCTGGCCGAAGCCGCATAACCCGTGTTCAGGATCCGGGGTCAAGGCCCCGGGACAGATGGCCCCAGCCACTGTGCTTCGGGCTTCTATGTGGACCGCCTCGTCGTTCACGTCGGCCGACAGCACCGCCACGTCGTCGATCGCCGGGAACAGCAACTCCTCTAGCTGGAGCGCCACTTCTTCCACGGGTCGCACTGTCGGTCACACCGCACCCGGTACGAGGCAATTCCGGGCAACTTCCCCAAGGCCGACTCGCTCAAGACCCGTCACTCAGCGTGCATGCTCCACGGAAAGTGAGTCAGAACCCGAGTTTTGACAGCACTGCGGTTCTTGTCAGGGCGGCATCGGGATGCTTCTGGTGAAAGGTGCTGGTCATGCCGCAGATGTCGAAGGTTGAGCTGTATGCGGCGATCCGGCGTGACCACCGGGCTGGTACGTCGATGCGAGCGCTGAGTGCAAGTACGGGGTGGCGTACCGGACGGTCACGAGCCCGAGCCGAGCACGCTGAAGCCAGCCGATCTAGTCCTGTCTGTCTGGCGACCCGTCGCCGTCGGGGAAGGTCCCGGACGAGAATCGGAGCCCAGCCTGCTGACGAAGGAGAGATGACCGTGAGGCACACACTGAACTTGTGGCGTAGAGATCTCGGAAAGGTGCCCGAGTCGGTCTGGCGACAGACCGAGCTCGATGTGCTGATCCTCGCGGACAACGGACTCACGGCCCTCCCGCCGGACATCGGGAAGCTCCACCGGCTGAAAACCCTGGACCTCGGCCACAACGCGCTGACGTCGCTGCCCGAAGAGCTCGGCCACCTTACCGAGCTCAGGGACTGCCTCTACCTGCACGACAACCAGCTGTCCCGGCTCCCGGACTCTCTGGGAAACCTGACCCGCTTGCGTTACCTCAACGTCGGCGAGAACCCCCTCACCATCCTGCCGGAGGCCATCGGCGGGATGATCGGCCTTATCGAGTTCAGGGCCCAGCACAACCGGCTCACCACCCTTCCCGACGTCATCGGCCAGCTCCCCAGCCTGCGTGAGCTATGGCTCCGAGGAAACACGATCGAGCACTTGCCGTCGTCAACAGCGAACCTGCACGAACTGCGTCACCTGGACCTACGCGAGAACTCTCTGACCGAGGTGCCGGACTCCCTCGCCGGCCTCCCTCGACTGCGTCAGATCGACCTGCGGAGCAACAACCTCAGCCGACTGCCCGACTGGCTCGCCCTGATGCCATCGCTGGAGAAGCTGGACCTGCGCTGGAACGAGATCGATCCCTCTCTACCGCTTCTCAGCAAGCTGGAGCGGCAGGGGTGCATCGTCCTGACCTGACAGCGACGCCTCTCCCACCACAGTGCTGCTATTTCTCGTGAACAAGCCCGAGCGAGTTGATCACCGAACGCTGCTCCCAGCAGTGCACCAACAAGTCCGGCGATCGCCGCCGCTATCGAGGCCCTCACAATCCGCTTCAGATACGGGGCGCCCAGACAACCGTATGTGACCCTTCTCCGCCAATGCCTCCAGGACGAGCAGATCAGCCAGACAGTGCAGTTACTGACTTCGGCTCGTCGGGGTGAATCTTGACGAAGTCCCTGATAGGGCCGGGGGTGATGGCTGCGTCTCGTGGTGTGTGAGGTATGCGGACGGGGGCGGGCTGACCGCTGCGGAACCTCGGCGCCGTGAGTCGGTGCGGATGCAGGCGGCTGAGCTGTTCGAGCAGAAGGTCAAGTCGTCGGAGGTCGCACGGCGCCTGCGGTGAGCGTGAAGTCGGCCTATCGGTGGCCCCAGATGTGGCGGGACGGCGGTCGTAAGGCTCTGGCTTCGCGTGGCCCGAGCGGATCACGGTGCTGGCTGTCCCCGCGCTGCCCGGAGAAACTGGCTGCGTACTTCGATGAGGGCCCGGCTGCCCACGGCTGGGTGGAGGACCAGGCGTGGACCGCATCGAGGGCGGCCACGCTGATCCGCCGGAAGTTCCACGTCTCCTACAGCGTCTCGGGTGCCACACGGCTGGTGCACCGGCTCGGCTTCAGCCCGCAGGTGCCCGCACGCGGGGTCGCCGAGCGCGACGAGAGGGCCGTCACCGTGTGGAGGGAGGCGACCTGGACGGAGGTAAAAGGGCCCGGGCGGCCTGCGGAGGTTGCGTCTGTTTCGAGGACGAAGCCGGGTTCACCCGCCGGCCGCCCCGGGGGCATACCTGGGGTCGGCGCGGACACACCCCGGTCGTGACCGTCAGCGGCCGCCGCTCGGGGCGCCTGTCGGTGACCGGGCTGATCGCCATGCGCCCTGGTTCCCGGACCCGGCTGTGCCATCGTCTGCGCACCCATCGGGCGGGCAAGAGCACGCGTCGCAGCATGGGCGAGCGGGACTTCATCGCGCTGATCGACGGCGTCCACCAGCTCGTCAAGGCGCCGATCGTGCTGGTCTGGGACCGGCTGAACACCCACGTCTCCCACGCCATGCGCGAACTGATCGCCGAGCGGAAGTGGCTGACGGTGTTCCTGCCGCCCGCGTACTCGCCCGACCCCAACCCCGTCGAGTGGGTATGGGCGCACGTCAAACGCAGCCCGGCCAACCTCGCCGTCGTCGCCCTGGACCGGCTCGAAGCCCTCGTACGCAACCGGCTCAAACGCCTTCCATACCGGCCCGGCACCCTCGACGGCTTCATAGCCGGCACCGGCCTGACCCTCGACGAACCGGCCTCACCCTCACAAGCCGAAGTCAGTAAGGGCGACCGGGTGGCGCGCCGTCGTCATATGCGTGCGCCGCCATCCACCCGTACCTCGGTCCCCGTGATGAAGAAGACACCATCGTCGGAGGTGAGCACGGCGACTACGCCTGCGAAGTGTTCGGCTCGCCCCCTGGCTGAAGGCTTACGTCAGCGTCGTCCGCAAGCCCCGCGCAGCGAGCGCTCAGGACAACTCCACTGACCAGCCTCCGACTCCCCCGGCAAGTACACCGTGGGGCTGCCCCGGATCCCACTCGACGACCGTGTCCCAGTCACGTGCTGCGACCGTGTCCCCCCGCCGTGGCGTTCGAGCGGTCCTTCCTTGCCGTCGGTACCGTCGTCGCCTTCCTCACCGCAGGACTGGCCGCGCCTTCGAACGAGGGTGAGGACGGCTGAACCGCACCGCGGTCACAGGCCCGCGGTAGCACTGCGCGGGAACACGATCTCCACACGGGTCCCCCGACCGGGCGCGCTGTCGAGGTGGATACGGGCGTGGTGGAGTTCCGCGACCGCGGCGACGATGGACAGGCCCAGGCCGCTGCCGCCGTGGGCGCGGCTGCGCCCCTTGTCGGCCCGGTAGAAGCGGTCGAAGACGTGGGGGAGGGCGTGTTCGGGGATGCCCGGCCCGTCGTCCCGGACCACGAGCACCGGGTGACCGTCGGCTATGCGCAGCCGGACGGCGTACGACGCCTCGGGGGGACAGTGCATACGGATGTTGCCCAACAGGTTGGCCAGCAATCCGCGCAGTTGCGCCTCGTCGCCGAGCACCGTCACCCCGGACCGGACGTCGACCGTCTGTGGTCGGTGGGGCTCGACCGCCGCGGCGTCGCGGCAGGAGTCGGTGACGACGCGGCTGAGGTCGACCGGCTCCAGTTCCGCATCGGCGTACTCGTCGAAGCGGGCCAGCATGAGCAGCGACTCCACCAGTCTGCCCATCCGGTGCACCTCCGACAGCATCCGTTCCATCGCCTCGTCGACCGCGGCCCTGTCGGGCAGTGCCCCGTGCTGGTGGAGCTCGGCGTACCCGCGCAGGGACTGCAACGGTGTGCGCAGTTCGTGCGAGGCGTCGGCCACGAACTGACGCATGCGCTCCTCGGACGCCTTGCGGGCGTCGAGGGCTTCCTGTACCTCGTCCAGCATCCTGTCCAAGGCGTGGGCGAGGCGGCCGACTTCCGTGGTCGGTGCCGTGACGGCCGCGCCGACGCGCTGGCTCAGCTCTCCCGCGGTGATCGCGTCCGCCGCGTCGGCGGCGTCCTTGAGCGGGCCCAGCTCACGCCGTACCACGAGGGTGCTGACCGTGGCGATCGTGAAGAGACCGGCCAGTTCGGTGGTCACGATCACCACGGGATCCTGGGTGAGGGCCCAAGCGGCCGCCGTGGCCGCCATGGCCAGCGCGCACAGGACGGTCACCAGGACGCTGATCCGCGTACGCAGTGGCCAGTGCCGGGGACGTTTCCACGTACCGCTCCTCGGGGACGCGAGACCCACCGAGCCCCTCACCACGCGCCTGGGACCCGGTGGCCGCCAGCGGCGGCCGTTCAACGGGATTCCCGGATGCTGTAGCCGATCCCGCGCTGAGTGTGGATCAACGGAGGCCCGAGGCGGTCGATCTTCCGGCGCAGGTAACTGATGTAGGTGGCGACGACGGTGTCGTCTCCGTTGAAGTCGTAGGACCACACGTGGGCCAGGAGCCGGGCGCGGGACACCACTCGGCCGCGGTGCAGCATGAGGTAGCGCAGGAGGCGGAATTCGGTCGGGGACAGCTCCACGGGCGTGCCGCCCCGGTGGACGGAGTAGGCCATGGGATCGAGTTCCAGGTCGGCCACGCGCAGTACCGGATCGGCGAGCGGCCGGGGCCTCGTGCGGCGCAGCACGGCCTGGACCCGGGCGGCGACCTCGTCCAGTCCGAACGGCTTGGTGATGTAGTCGTCGCCTCCGGCGGTGAGTCCCCTGACCAGGTCTTTTCTGGTGTCGCGTGCGGTGAGGAAGACCACGGCGTGCGGCAGCCCGTCCTGCCGCAAGCGGCGCATGACCTCGAATCCGTCCCCGTCCGGGAGCATCACGTCCAGCAGGATGAGCTCCGGGAGGAAGTCCCGCGCCGCGGCGACCGCCTCGTGGACCGTCGCCGCGGTGCGGACCTCGTAACCGAGGAACCGCAGGAACCTGCTGACGGTGTCCAGGATCGCCGGTTCGTCGTCGACCACCAGGAGGCGGCCCTGCGCTGCCGGACCGGTCCCCGTGTCCGGGGAGGCCTCTGAGGCGCCTGTCATCGGAGTCCTCGCCCTCTTTCTCTTCCGTTCCCGTCTTCGATCATGACCGAACGGCGGGTGGGGTTCCATGGGAGTTCCATGTGAACAAGGCCCGCCGGAGGCATCGAACGACGGGTCCGCCCCGATGGCCGGTCTAGCGTGGATCGCGCCTCTCATCAGGCACGACGTCCGGTTCGCACGGAGCAGGCCGACCGGACGCCCTCGTCCTCCACGTTCGTCCCCTGGGGAGTTTCCGCGTGTCCACATTCCTCTACCGGCTCGGCCGGTTCTGCTACCGGCGAAGGGGCGCCGTCATCGGTGCCTGGCTCGGTGTCCTGGTGGTCGTGGGGGTGTCGGCGTTCGCCCTGATGAAGCCGTTCGCCTCGGCCACCACCATTCCGGGCACCGAGGCGCAGCGCACCCTGGACGTGATGGAGACGGAGTTCCCCTCCGCTCACGAGGGGCACGTGACCGGCACGATGGTCCTCCGGGCGCCGGAGGGCCAGAAGATCACTTCCGGCCAGGCGGCGCAGGGCGTCGCCAGGGCCGTCCAGGAGGCCGGCCGCACCCCTGGCGTGGCGTCGGCCACCGCCCCCGCGGCCGAGGCCGGCAGTGTCTCCGCCGACGGCCGGACGGGCATCGCCGAGATCGTCTTCGTCGCCGAGAAGGCCGACGGCATCCCCGCCGAGACGAAGCAGAGCCTCGAGAAGGCCGCCACCGAGGCCCGCTCGGCGGGACTTGCCGTCGAACTCGGGGGAGCGGCCTTCGACACCCTGCCCCCCATCATGGGCCCGGCCGAGGTCATCGGTGTCCTGATCGCCCTGGCCGTCCTGGTCCTCGTGTTCCGCACACTGCGCGGCGCCGTCATCCCGGTGGCCACCGCCCTGGTCGGTGTGGGCATCGGCGTGCTGTCCCTGCTGGCCCTGACCAGCGTGATCACGATGGACAGCACGTCGATCATCCTTGCCGTGATGCTCGGCCTGGCCGTCGGCATCGACTACGCCCTGTTCATCGTCTCCCGCCACCAGACGCAGGTACGTCAGGGCATGGACCCGGAGGAGTCCGCCGGTCTCGCCACCGGGACCGCCGGTGGTGCCGTCGTCTTCGCCGGTGCCACGGTCGTCGTCGCCCTCGCCGCCCTGGCGATCGTCGACATCCCCTTCCTGACCGTCATGGGCCTCGGTGCCGCCGCCACCGTGGTCGTGTCGGTCCTGATCGCCGTCACGCTCCTGCCCGCGGTACTCGGGCTGATGGGCGGCCGCATCGCCACGAGCACGGTGCCCCTGCTGGCCCGGCGGCCCCGGCACGGTCACCGACGCACGGACGGCAGCCGCACCCCGGGAGAGCGGTGGGCGGCCGGAGCGGCTCGCCGCCCCTGGCTGGTGCTGGTCGCCTGTGTGCTGGGTCTGGGTGTCCTGGCCGCTCCGGCCGCCGATCTGCGCCTGGGACTGAGCGGGACGAACGACCCCCACAGCTCCGCCGCGCGGGCTCAGAAGATGATCAATGAAGGATTCGGGCCCGGCTACAGCGGCGGCCTCGTCGTTCTCGCCCAGGGTGAGAACAAGACCATCGTGACGTCCGCGGCACGGGAACTGGCGGACCGGATCGAAGGACTGCCGGACGTGGCGGCGGTCTCCCCGGTGGTACCGGCGGCTTCCGGGAAGGCCGCGCTGGTGAACGTCACACCGTCCAGCAGCCCCGGGTCCGAGGAGACCACACAGCTGCTCGAGGAGATCCGCGAGGTCCGCGACGACGTCGAGACGAGCACCGGCACGGAAGTGAACGTCACCGGTACGACCGCGGTGAACATCGACGTCGCCGACAAGCTCTCCGCGGCGCTCCCCGTGTACTGCCTGGTGGTGATGGGCCTCGCCCTGATCCTGCTGACCCTGGTCTTCCGGGCCGTCGCGGTGCCGCTGAAGGCCGCGCTGGGCTTCCTCTTCTCCCTGGGCGCCTCCCTGGGCGTGCTGGTGGCGGTCTTCCAGTGGGGCTGGCTCGGCGACCTGCTGGGCATCGCGGAGACCGGGCCCGTCCTGAGCTTCCTGCCGATGCTGCTGGTCGGCATCCTGTTCGGCCTCGCCATGGACTACGAGGTCTTCCTCGTCTCCCGCATGCGCGAGGAGTACGCGCACGGAACGCCACCCATCGAGGCAATGATCCGCGGCTTCGGCCACAGCGCCAAGGTCGTCACCGCCGCAGCCGTGATCATGATCGCTGTCTTCGGCGGGTTCGTCCTCGCCGAGATGCAGGTCATCAAGGGCATGGGACTCGCCCTCGCGGTCGGCGTGCTCATGGACGCCTTCGTCGTCCGGATGACCCTCGTCCCCGCTGTGATGGCGGTGCTCGGGCACAAGGCGTGGTGGCTGCCGCGCCTCCTCGGCCGCGTCCTGCCCGACGTGGACATCGAGGGCGAGCGGCTCATGAAGCAGAGGGCCGCGCAGCCCGAACCGAAGGCCGGGGAGGCCGATCCGGTCGGCGCGGTGATGGGCGGAACCCGCCGGATCTACTGAGTTTTTCGTTGGTTCTGTGGCGGCTGGGGATGAATGGTCAGGCCGGTGTGGGTGAGGAAGGACCGCGGGAGTTGCTCACCGGGGCAGACTCGGTGGATGCCGCGTTCGGCTGCGTCAGCGACATCGGCGAGGTGGTCGCCGGCGAGGTTGGCGAGCCCGCGGGTCCTGATGGCCGACCACAGCAGTTCGACCGGGTTGAGTTCGGGCGCGTAGGCCGGCAGCCGCTCGAGGGTGAGCCAGTCCTGCTCGGCCGCCCAGGCCCGCATGCCCGGCTCCAGTGGGCGGACAGTCCGTCCCGTACCAGCACCACCGGCTCACCGGCGTAGAAGGTCTTGATCCGTTCCGGCACCCCGATCAGGGAAGTGGTGTCGTAGCTGCCCGGCTTGAGGTCGAAGCACAGCCGCGGGCCGCGATCGGGGTCGGCGGCGTGATAGCCCAGCGCGGCGGCCATCGAGGCTCGTTTCCAGTTCAGCCGCTGCCGCAGAGCAGGGGTGCGGCCGCGGGGCGCGTAGGTGCGGCGCACCTCGGGCAGCAGCGACACGCCCGATTCGTCGAAGAACACGAGCCAGGCACGTTTCTTCACCGCCCCCTCTTGACGCGCGGCCACTCCTGGGCGACCCATCGGGCGATCTCACACTCGTCCCGCTCGACGGCCTGGCGCCGGGGCCGCTGCAGACTCCACCCCAGCCGCCCGGTCAGCAGGCGCCATACCGAAGCCCGGGCCAACGTCACCCCGGTCACCCGCTCAACCACCACACCGACCCGCTCCAAAGTCCACAGATCCGCCTCGAACCCGTGCGCCCGGGCGCCCTGCTCCAAGGCGGCTCGCACCACTTCGACCTGGACGTCGTCCAGCCTGGACGGCCGGCCGGTGGCCGGACGCCGCCGCAGCGCCTGAGCCCCGCCCTGCCCCCACAGGCGTTTCCACCGGCGCACGCTCTCGGGAGGCATCCCCACTGCCCGGGCAATCTCGGACGAAGGACGTCTCCGCTCGAACAACTCGGCCGCGCGCATGCGACGGGCCTCGGTCAACTGCGGCCGCGTCAGCGGCAGAACGGAGACCTCGGCAACAGCAACCTGCGGCTTGGAAGACACACCATCATGCTCACACCGCCGAAGCCCCAACCACCACAGAACCAACGAAAAACTCAGTAGCATCCTGAGCCGGTAGTCCATTGAGTGGTGTGCATCGTGAAGGTGCTGGTCACGGGTTTGGCGTGAGTTGTCTTCGGCGTACTCGTGCTGGTCGTGGGCGGCAGTCTGGGGTGTAGACCGTCTGGCAGGTGGGGGTTCTGTGATTTCTCGCCCGCAGTCTCGGGTTGCGCTCCTACGCTCGGCGCATGGTGGACCCCGAGGTGCATGAGCGGATCACCGCGCGCCGTGCGGAACGGGGGGGTACCGAAGCTGCTGGGCTATTGCGGGAGCAGCGGCCGGCCCGGTTAATCGGTTGTGGAGCTTCGGGATGGAGTGTCTGATCCCGGCTATGACGATTGTGCTGGGTACGCCGACTGCCGACGGGGTACGCGAGGCGATGGCCGCGCTGCGGGTGTGGCAGGACGACGAAGCGCCGATGCAGTTGCATTCCGGGGACATCGGCTGGAACTACCGGTTCGGGACGGTCGAGACGGCCGCGGTGGTCCGGACCTGGAGTCGGGACGGGCGGATTCTCGCGGTCGGGATGCTCGACTCGCCGACGCTGGTGCGGATGACGGTCGCTCCGGACGCTTTCCAGGATGAGGACTTGGCGCGGCGGCTTGTCGAGGACTTCTCGCTGCCTGAGCGCGGCGTGCTGCCGGAAGGAGCGGTGTCCGTCGAGGCGCCGCTGGGCCTGCTGCTCCACGACCTGCTGAACAAGGAGGGCTGGGGCGTCGACGAGCCGTGGACGCCGCTCTTCCGCGACCTCACCGAGCCGGTGGAGGACCCCGGCGTGCGGATCGAGTCGATCGGCCCGGAGCAGGCTCAGGACTTCGCCGACGTCCTGCGGTCGGCGTTCAACACCTCGCGGCCCACGCGCGCGTACTGGCACGCGATGTCGGCGGGACCGTTCTACGCCGACGCCCGCTGCCTGGGCGCCTATGACGACCAGGGCAGCGTGGCGGCGGTGGTGACGGTGTGGTCGGCCGGCCCGGGGAAGCCGGGGCTGGTCGAGCCGATGGGCGTCCACGAGGCCCACCGTGGCCGCGGCTACGGCCGGGCGATCACCGTGGCCGGGGCGGCCGCGCTGCGGGAGATGGGCTCGTCGAGCGTACGTGTATGCACGCCGAGTTCCAACGTCGGCGGCGTCGCCACGTACAAGGCGGCCGGGTTCGAGGTGCGGCCGGAGGTGCGGGACCGGATCCGGACGGCCTGACGCCGGGGCTGCTCGGTAAGGCGGCAGTCTGGGGCGTGGATCATCTGGCAGGTGCGGGTTTTGCGGTTTCTCGTACGCCGTCGCGGATTGCGCTCGTACGCCGCGGCGCACGGTGGGCCCCGAGGCGCATGAGCGGATCACCGCGCGCTGCGCGGAGCCGGATGCAGTCGAGGAGCAGTTGGTCAAGCAGCTGTCCGAGGTGCGGGCTGAGCGGGACGACGCAGCGCGAGGAGGCGAAGGCGGCGGAACCGGCGTCGGCATGTCCGCCGGCGCGGTGACGGGGCGGCGGATGTGATCCCGCTACCGGCAGGACGGGGTGTGGGGGCTGGTGGACCACCGTGTCACCCGGCTGCGGACGGTGCTGGGGCGTGCGTGCGAGCGGGCGGGCGGTGGCCGCCCTGCGGGAGGTGCTGGCGACCGGGCGAGAGCGCTCCGGCGGGATGCTGGGGCGGCTTCGGGTATACACCGAGCGGCTGCTGGCCGAGCAGTACGGGGCCGGGGTGGTGCCGCTGCCCTCGAGTGTGACGTTCAACCGGCTCGCGCGCGCCCTCGCTGACGGCCGCGGGCTGCTGGGCAGTGCGCGGCAGCGCCGTTGGCGCTCGGCCCGGCCGGCTCCTCCGTCCGTCCCGACGACGGTGATGGCGCCGGGTGAGCTGGTGATGATGGACAGCACCGTGCTGGACGCCTTCGTGGTGCTCGATGACGGGGTGGTGGAGCGTCCGGGGCTGACCATCGCGCTGGATGTGGCCACCCGCACCATCTGCGTGGCCGTGCTGCGTGCGAAAGGGACCCGCAGCGTGGACGGGGCGCAGTTGCTGGCGCAGATGATGGTCCCGGCGCCGATGCGGCCAGGCTGGGCCGAGGTGCCGGCGGTGGACCCCTCGGTGGTGCCTTACAAGCGGCTGCTGAGCGTGGATGCCCGGCTGGAAGGTGCCGCGGCGCGGTCGGTGACCACCCCGCAGACCATCGTGGTCGGCCAGGGCAATGTGTTCGTCTCGTCCTCGTTCATCGCCGCCTGCGAGTCGCTGGGCATTTCCGTGCAGCCCGCGCCACCGGGCAACGGGCCGGCCAAGGGGCACGTGGAGCGCTCCTTCTCCTCGATCAACACGCCGTTCGTCCAGCACGTGGCCGCCTGCACGGCCTCGCACACCGGCGGGCGCGGGAAGGACGCCGAGGGCGAGGCGGTGTGGACGCCGGCTCAGCTGGCCGAGATGTTCCAGGAGTGGATCGTCTGCGGTTGGCAGGGACGGGAGCGCGACGGATCGCGGCATCCGATGTTGCCCCGCCGTGCCCTGTCGCCGAATGAGATGCGGTCATTGAACGTGCGAAGAAGTGCCAGGGCTGCCACGTGCACAGTCGTCATTCGCCCGGCCACGGTTCCAACTTGAGATGGGCGTTGACGTCTTCTCGGATCCATCGGGGAGGGAGACGGTGGTCGGCGGCCCGCTGGCGCGGTGCAGGCGGGCCGTGACGGTCGCAGGCGCGCGGACTGACGTACGGGGAGCCCAGCGGCACGGTCGCGCGCGTGAGTTACCACTATTCCAGGGGACTCTCGGCGCGCCCGTCGGCCTCGCAGATCGAAATCCGGGGGTCCTGGACACCGCGCGAAGGGCTGGACGGTGTCCAGGACACCGCGGCGCACCTGTCCTCGTGGTGCGGTCTACTGGCCCAGGTCGCGGGCCAGCCACCGGCCGCGCCAGGCGACGCCTCGGTGGTCACCCTTCCTCAGCGGCGGAGTCCGCAGCCTCGGGAGCGGCGGGGGTCCGCCCGGGGTGGCGGTGCACCCCGCGGAGCCGGTCGTGCCGCGCACGGCGCGTTCCGCCGCGACCTTCTAACGTTGTTAGGATGGCTGTGCCGTGACGGTGCCGCCGAGCCGGTGGCTCGTGCCGAGGACACGCTGGAAGCGAGGTGCCAACGATGCCGACCAGCGCCAGACGGGCCCGCGAACGCGCGAGCACCCGTGAACGAATCATCGAGGCCGCGTTGCACATCCTCGAGAACGAGGGTGTCACGGCGTTGACGATCCGGCGCATAGCAACCGCCGTCGAGTACTCCGCACCCGTCGTCTATCAGCACTTCGCCAACAAGGACGCGCTCGTGCTGGAGCTCGTCGCTCACGGCTACCGTCTGATGCTGGCCGAGCTGCGGCGGGCCGCCGAGGAGCCCGACATCGACCGGCGCTTCCTGCTGCTCGCGTCCGAGAGCGTCCGGTTCGCCGGCGAGCATCCGCACCTGTACCAGGTGATGAACGACCACACCGTCGACGCGGATGAGCGCCTGCGCGCGGCGGCCCCCATGATCGGCCTCCTGAGGGAACTCCTCACCACGTGGTCGGACGCCCACGACGTGGTCCTGGCCGATTTCGACGAAGCCTGCGACATCGTCTGGGGCACGCTGTCCGGCATGGCGTCGCTCGGCCGCATCGGCACCGTCGGCAACGAGCGCGCCCAGCAGCTCGCCCGGAAGGCGATGCACACACTGCTTCGCGGCTGGCGGGCCGACCTCCCGGTGGACGCGTAGGCACCGAGACGACTCGGGTCCGGTCCGGTTTCCGCGAAACCGGACCGGGACCGATCGCCGACCCGTCCGTCGGTGCTGCCCGGCCCCGGTGGAGATCAGCTGCTTGAACCGGACCGGGGCGGGACGACCGCCACCCGCGATCGCGGTCGCCTCACGCCGGGTCCGCCCCGCGCGGGGGCGGGCTCGGCGGGCGACATCAACTGCCGGGCGGGGTCCAGTCCGCGGGCAGGCCGGAATCGCTCAGGATCTCAGTCCGGTTGTAGTAGTCGTTGCTCGACTGGATCAGGTTGCCGCGCAGCCGCAGCACGGTCACGAGCGGGACCGCGAACGGACGAGGCGCACCGACGATGTGGCCGGTGAACACCCCCTCGACCACGACCCCGTCCCGCCCGCGGAACCCACCGGTCGCCTCGAACCCGAGATTCTCGATGAGCTGATGGGACCCGGTCTCCCACTCCTCGACCCCCTCAGGACCGCGGAACACCAGGTTGACGGCACGGTCGGTGTAGACCGCGTCCTTGGTGTACAGACGGGCGAGATCGCGGGTGTCGCCCGTCGTCCACGCGGCGGCCCAGCGCCGCCCGATCGCCGGCACCCGGTCCTTCTCGTGCTTCGCCGCGCCCACGCCCTGCCGCGACCCGGCCTGCGCAGCCTGCGCGGCCCGCTGGCCGGGCGACGCCTCGGAAGAGGCCGCGGGTCCGGCACCGACGGTGCCGGCCATCAGGGCCGCCGCGGCCACCCCGACAGCGAGGCCGGGAAAGAAAGTACGCGTACGCATGTGAGTCTCCTTGCCCTGAGACGGCGTGGCACCGGTCCGCACCACACCGACCTAACGTCGTTAACTTTTCTAACGTCGTTAGCGTAAGGAGTGCCGGACGACGCCGTCAAGGCAGGCCGCACCCGAGCGAGGCGCCGGAACCCGGTACCACCGCCACCGGCCACCGACGGGGACTGGCCAGGGGCAACGGCAGGCAGGGGTCGCCTCCGAGCGGCGGCACCCGCAGGGGCGCCACCACGGGCCGCGGGGCGCCCCAAGGCCCCCGACCCGTCGCCCACAGGCCGCAGCCCTGCTTGGAAGCCGTATCCCAACCGAACATGATCGCTTGATTTCTGCTGGTCAGGCATGGTCTAGCTCCGAATGAGGGAGGCATTCGGCGTCTTGCTTCCGCTCCATGCACAAAGGGGTGCGCGATGGCGTCGGTGCTGGGAATGCTGGAGGAGCGGGAGACGGCGGCCCGTGTGCAGGTGAAGGGCTCCGGGAGGAAGCCGCCCGGTTGGCTGGGGTGTTGGAGGCCGCGGAAATCGAGCTGGACCGGCGGGTGATCGCGCGGGAGGAGTTGGTCGAGGCCCTGGCAGCCTCGGCTGCCGTGGCCGGGGCCGAGGCGGCGCAAGAAAACGTGTCCGCGCCCGCGCCCGTGCCGGGCTCGATCGTGCCGCCCCGGCGCGAAGGCTTGCCGGTGACGGTGCCGGTGACGGACTGCCGGCCGATCCTGGGCGTGATCGATGAGTGGCAGCCGGCGGTCCAGGGACCGCCCAAGGCCAGGGAGACCGCGGTGGAGCTGGGCCTTCAGACGACGGCGAAGGGCGAGAGGGTGCGCTCGAAGGCCAGGCGCCTGACGGAGCGCGGGTGGCTCGTGCAGGAGGCGTCAGGGGCCTTCAGCGCCGGCCGGCAGCCTGAGGCGAAGAAGTAGCCCTCACAGATGATCGGTCACCCTCCGGATGTGGATCACGGCTGCCGGCGCCCTTGGCGATCGAGGTGGTCAACCAGTTTAGCTTCGCTGCGGCGCAGTCGAACGGACTCGTCCTCAGGCAGGGCCTCCAGTGCGTCGGCGAGGACACGTGTTCGGGGAATGTGGACCATCGCACCGGGGTAGATCCGGCACCCGGAACACCAGGCCAAGCCGACGCACCGCTCAAACATGGAGGACTCAGGCGGATGGAGACGGAACCGGCAGGAGCGGACTGCTGTCCCGCAGGCAGCACAGTTTCGGCGATCACCGTCCATGACCGTGTCCCAGATCGCGACCTTGACCCAGTGCCGCCGACCGGCCGGCGCTCTTCAAGTCGTCATGCCCGGCATTCTCTCTCATGGCCCATCAGCCCACCTCAACGGCCCCACCCCTACCCTGGCTCTGGCCCTGCTGGGACCGGAGTCCAAAGCCACTTCAGGCCGGAACAAGCATCGTTTCAACCACGGACGTGGAGACAGCCCGGGCCGGGAGTCCGGGGCCACTTCGCGCCGTTAGCGCCAGGGCATCGGAGTGAACGGCTGGACATCCCGTCCGGCAACCGTCCGTGGGGACGCCGCCGCCCCTCGGCGTCCCGTTCGCCGCCAGGCCGTGCCATCGGTGCCACGCGTGGTGACTGCCGCAGGCCGGAGCGCGGCTGCCCGCGGTTCGCGCGTCGCGACGGAAGTGCCGGCCGGATCGGTCGCCACGGCCTCCGCTCCCGTGCGCACCGGCGTTGTTCGTTCGGACACGTCCACCGCTTCAAGCTCCCCTCCTCGAACGCTGTTGCGGGCATGTCGTGCAACTTCGACGGAACGGCCCGTCTCACACGGTCCTGCCATCCCCATGTTCATACGAACATGTCATGTGCGATTGGTGTTACAGTGTGGTCGCGTTCGCCGATAGTGCACCCGTGGCGCCGATTCAGGGGGGATTGAAGGGTGAAGCCTCTCCATATCCGTGCCGTCGCCGCCTTCGGCGTCGTTCCGGTCGCCCTGACCAGCGCAGGCAGCTCCGGCTCGCACGGCGGTAGTTCCGGCAAGAAGTCCGACAGCACGCACACAGAACACCAGAGGACCTTTCACTTGAAGCCGGGCACCACGAACGCCCTGCGCGACGTGCGGATCACGAACTGCGCGTACGGTGATGCCGTCGGGCGTCCGGCAGCGCGGGTCGGGGTGCGCAACGGCGGCAGTCCGCCCCACGCCTGCGGCCTCGCCGCGAAGTTCACGACCGGCACCGGCGACGCCGCCGTCTCGGCCCCGGTGTCCCGCGGTGATGTCGTGTTCGACGGAGGTGTTTTGGCGGACCTCGGCCTTCGAGCCCTTACACCGGCGCCGAGGACGGTCCGCAGCCCGTCAGGTGCAGGCTCGAGTCGGCCGGCAGGGTGGTGCAGGCCTGACGCGGTGCCCGGACGGGGGCGTCCCGCCCTCGCCGTCAGCCTCCTCCCCCCGTAAGGCTGTCGACCCGCCGCGGGACGGTGAACACCCCCACGGAGTCCGCCGGGCGACGCGACAGAGGATCACCGTGGGCGGTCGCCCCGCCCCGGAGGAGGCGTTCGACGAGGCGCGGCCCCGTCTCCCGCCGGGCAGCGGGGGACCACTGCCACCGCACGCGCCGGCAGCACTTCTCGTTCGAGTCCGCTCACCGTCTCCGGATCGCTGACGGGTCATCCGGTATGGAACCGGTCGTCCGGTGAGGCGGAAGCCGTGTGACACCTGGAGAGATTGAAGGCGGTAGTGATCACGAAGCAGTGCGCAGATGTCGGTACAGCGGACATCCTCGTGCGCATGGAGACCAACCTGGCGGAGCACGCGGCCCACCTGCACCGGCAGGTGGCCGGTGCGACGGTGACCGAGACGGACGACCTGCTGATCGCCGACAGCGGGATCGACGACGACACGTTCAACATCGTGGCTGCGGCACGCTTCGCCCCCGGACAGGACGTGGCTCGCATCGAATCGACGGTCCACACGCTGAAGGCCGCGGGACGTCCCTTCTCCTGGTGGGTCGGCCCCGCTTCCACGCCCTCGGACCTCTCCGGTCGCCTCGAGGCGGCCGGCCTCGGGGCGACCGAGAGCGAGACGGCGATGTGGGCTCCCCTCGATGAGCTCCCACCCCGCCGCCGCGTCGCGGAGTTGGACGTCCATCAGGTCAGGACCCCTGGACAACTCGCCGACTACGCGGCGGTGCTGTCCGCGAACTGGGACCCTCCGGCCGCCACGGTGCGGGCCTTCTACCGCGAAGCGGCCCACTGGGCCCTCCGCCCCGACTGTCCTGCCCGGTACCTCGTCGGGTACCACCGTGACCAGCCGGTCTGCTCGGCGGAAGTCTTCCACCACGCCGGTGTGGCCGGCATCTACAACATCAGCACCCTCGCCAGCCACCGCCGCCGCGGCTACGGCGGCGCCATCACCGTGGCCGCGCTGCACGCGGCACGCGGACACGGCCAGTGCCGCGCAGTGCTCCAGGCGACAGCGGACGGTGAGCCGGTCTACCAGCGCCTGGGGTTCACGGCGTGCGGCAGCTTCACGGAGCACGCTTTCCGCCCGCAGGACTTCGCATGACCCCGAGGTGTCCCCGCGGCGCTGCTCCGGGGCGCGCGAGGGCGTGCGAGCCGCCCCGCCGGTGCAGCACGCACCCCGCGCCGCTCCGGTGCGTCCCGCCGTGCGGCAGGGGCAGCCGCCTCGACGACCGCCTCACCTCCCCTCCCCCGGCGAGCCCCGCACGGAAGATCACTCGGGAGTGGTGACATGCAGACACAGACACGCCGGACCGCAGCAGGCGTGGCCTACGACGTCGTCGGCAGCGGTGAGACGACACTGCTCTTGCTTCACGGCGGTTCGGGCCGTCGTCAGTGGTTCGACTTCCTGACCCCTCTGCTGTCGGATGGGACGCGGATGGTCCGTCCTGACATGCCGGGCCACGGGGAGTCGCCGGCGACCCCTGGGGCCTACCGGCTGGAGGACTCGGCCGCGGCCGTGGCCGAGGTCCTGGAGCACGCCGGAGCCCCGCCCTGCTGGGTGATGGGACACTCCCACGGCGCCCACGTGGGCGCCGTGCTCGCGGAGGACCGACCCGATCTGGTGGCCGGCCTGATCATCGGTGACGCCCCGATGACCCGCGGCAGGATGCTCGCGCACATGCAGTCGGCCTACGGGATCAATCGATCGTGGCGGACTCTGACCACCGTCGTCTCGTCGGAGCGCGAGGTGCTGGACGGCCTCCTGACGCTGGAGGTCCCGACCCCGCGGGGAACCGCCACGATGGCCGACGTCTTCGGCCGGGACCACCCGTACGTCCGGGAGATGGCCGCTTCCCTGTTCCGGCACGACGGCGACTTCCTCGACGCGGTGACGCAGCGCTTCACCGATACGTACCGGCGGCTGGACGAGGGCCTGCTGGGCCGACTGGGCGTTCCCGTCACGGTGCTCCGGGCCGACCCGGCGGCCGGCGGCCTCCTCACCGACGCGGACGTCGAGTTCATCAGGGCGCAGGTCCCCGACGTACGGATCGCACAGCTGCACGGTGTGGGACACGGACTTCAGCTCCAGGACCCGGAGCAGGTGGCCCGTGCCCTGCGGCATCTGCTCGCCGACGGCCGGACCGGCGGTTCCCCGGCGCGGTCCTGAGCACCGGCGGGCGGGGAGCAGGAGGCCGCGACACGGCCCGCGCGGAGCCGGGATCGGCGCACACCGGGACCCGTGCGGGCGGCCGTCGCGTGAGACGGGTCTCGCCGGCCCCGGACACGGGGCCGGCGGCCGTCACGCCAGGTGGACCTCGACCCCGGCCTCCCTCAGCGTCTGAAGGGTGAGCGGCCCGTTCGGATGGGTCTGCACGTCCTTCGCCGCGGCATCGGTGACGAAGGCGCCCACCGCGCTCAGCGGAGCCACCCGGCTGAACGCTCGCACGCCGAGTTTGGTGGCGTCCGCCACCACGACGGTTCGCGCCGCCTGCACGAGACCCACCTGCTTGACCGCCGCGTCGTCGAGGGAAAGCTCCGTCCAGCCGCGTTCGGCGTGGACCCCGCCGATCGACATGACGAAGCAGTCGAAGCTCAGGGCTTCCAGGGTGCGCAACGCCAGGGGGCCCACCAGCGAGCGTTCACCCGGACGCGATCGCCCTCCCACGACGAGAAGCTCGATGCCTGACCTGTCCGCCAGGACCTCGGCTGCCTGCAGGCTCAGTACCGCCACCGTGAGCGGGGCACGCTCCACCAGGTGTTCGGCGACGTGAACCGTGGTGGTGCCCGCATCCAGCAGCACCCTCGACCCCGGTTCGATCATCGCGGCGACCGCCGCCCCCAGCCGGTCCTTGGTCGCGGCCTGCCACTCGCGCCGGGCGAGGAAGCCCCCGCCCTCTTCCCGCGGGCGCACGGGAACGGCGCCCCCGTGGACCCGGCGCAGCAGACCCTGGCTCTCCAGCGCGTTCAGGTCCCGGCGCACGGTCATCTCCGAGACGCCGAGACGTTCGGCCAGTTCCGACACGGACAGCTTGCCCGCGTTCTGGACAAGCCGCAGGGTCAGGTCAAGACGGTCTCCGGCGCTCATGAACCATTTCTAACAGCACTCTGTTCGTTTGAACAAATGAGAGGACCTGCCGCCTCCCGGCCGGATATCGCGCCTGTGAGGAGATGGGCGAAATGTTCATGCCGTGACGCCCTCCGATTGCCCGGAGGCAGGGCCCGACGCGCTTTCCGTTGCCCGAGCCGACCGGCGAGGCCGGAGCCGTGGACTGCGCGAACACGTCCGCGGCCGGGGCCGCGCGACGGAGGACGCGCACGCCGCACGCCTGGGCCCCCGGTGCTCGGCACATCGGGGTGGGCGGTGCTCAGGACGGCGTGGAAGTGGTCGTCGACGGCGTACCGGTGCCGTCCTCGGCGCAGTCGGCGGGACGGGCGGAGCTGCGTGCCTGTGCCGGAACACCGGTCGGGGAGCGTGAAGGACGAGAACCGCGACAAGGACATCAGGGCATCACGGGACGAGGCACGCATGACGCTCTTCCCGCTCGATCCCGAAGCTTCCGGGAGGTCGAGGAAGTGTGCAGGATGTTCCGGCCATCGTGTCCTTGGACGGCAGCGGGGAGCGCTACCGATCGGACACGACCGAGATCAAGAGCGCGGCCGTTCCCTTCGATGACGGGATGCTCAAGACGGTGAACCCGGCGCGCTCCGGGGCGACCGCGGAGAACAGCCCACCGCTCGAGGCGGGCGGAAAGCCGTCCGGGCGCGAACAGCCGCAGGACGGTCAGCTGGATCAGGTGGCGAAGCAGGACAGCGCCCGCACCATCGTCCACTCCGCCAGCGGCAACGACGCGGGTTTCGGCGACACCATCGCCACCTGCATCACCGCGTCCGAGAACCCGTTCGGGACGTCGTGCCACGTCTCGGAGCAGGTCGCCCCGGACACGCATCCCGACCGGGCCGTGGTCCTCCTCGACAAGGCCGTCAAGGACATTCGATGACCACATGCGCAACGAGCGCCGCCTGCTCGATCTGCTGACGCCCACCGAGGCCGAGGCTCTCGAAACACTGCTCGCGTCCTGGCTGTCTCGCATGGACAGCTCCTCCGGCGACGCGCGAGGTGCCTCTGGGCCGTCGGGTGCCCGGGGAGCGTGCCGCAGGACCCGTCCCGACCGCCGGGGCGGACGATCACCCCCTCCTCCATGAGCTACAGTATTCCATGGATCTATGGAGGAGTGGATTTTGGATGTGACCCCGTCGGCCTCTCCCGAACGGCTCTACGAGGCCTTCTCGGCCAGTGGCAAGGCACTCGCCAGCGGCAAGCGGCTACAACTGCTCGACCTCCTCGCCCAGGGCGAGCGGACCGTCGACTCGCTCGCCAAGGCAGCCGGCCTCAACCTGACGACCGCGTCGGCGCAGTTGCAGATCCTCAAACAGGCAGGTTTCGTCGCGACGCGCCGAGAAGGCGTGCGCATCCACTACCGGCTTGCCGGTGACGACGTCGCCCAGCTCTTCGCACTCCTGCGCAAGGTGGCCGAGAGGCACCACAGTGCCGTGCCGGCGGCACGCGACGCCTATCTGGGTCACGACGGCGCCGCCGAGGTCAGCCGCGAGGAGCTCCTGACCCGCGTGGCCGCAGGGGAGGTCGTGGTGCTCGACGTCCGGCCGCAGGAGGAGTACCACGCCGGCCACATTCCGGGTGCCCTGTCCGTCCCGCTGGGTGAACTGGCCGACCGGGTGGGCGAGTTGCCCCGGGACGTCGAAATCGTCGTGTACTGCCGCGGTGAGTACTGCGTCCTCGCCCATGACGCCGTCCGCCTGCTGGCCGACCGCGGAAGGCGCGCCGTCCGTCTCAGCGACGGCATGCTCGAATGGCGCCTGGCCGACATGCCCGTCGCAGCGGAAGAACCGACCTGACCCAGGCGGCCGGCGACACCGACGCGCACTCCGGCGGCGGGACCCGCCAGACGCATCCGCACGCCGGGGGCGGTGCACAAGACGGTGGCTCCCGGATCCTGCACCGCGGGATCCCCGTACCGTACGCGCCGCCCCGAGGCCCGACCGGAAACATCGCTCCCGTACGCACGGGTCCGCCGCCAGTGACGCGGCGTCAGGCTCAGGAACCGCCGGTAGGCCGACGATGGGTCCCACCTGTGCCCGACCGCCTCCTCCGTGCGGTCCGCTCCCACCTCCACGCCGCGGCACCGAACCGGCGCTCCGCCCTCACGGCTGCGGCCGCCCCCGTAAGGAAACCCCTGTGACAACAACCGCACACGACTCTCCGACCGGCACACCGCCGCACTCCGCCACTCAGCGCCGCGTCCTGACCGTCCTGGTCGCCTCCCAGATCCTCAGCGGCGCCGGACTCGCCGCCGGCATCACCGTCGGCGCCCTGCTCGCGCAGGACATGCTCGGCTCGACCGACCTCGCCGGTCTGCCGAGCGCCTTGTTCACCGCGGGATCCGCTCTCGCCGCCGTGGGCGTCGGCCGCGTGTCCCACTCCCGCGGCCGCCGACCGGGCCTGGCAGCCGGGTACCTCACCGGCGCCGTCGGCTCGGCCGGCGTCGTCGCGGCAGCAGCAGCCGGCAGTGCCGTGCTCCTGTTCACCGCCCTCTTCGTCTACGGGGCCGGCACGGCCACCAACCTCCAAGCCCGCTATGCCGGAGCGGACCTGGCCGCTCCCGCTCATCGCGCCCGGGCCGTCTCGACGGTCCTGGTGGCCACCACGCTCGGCGGCGTCGTCGGCCCCACGCTCACCGCCCCCGCCGGCGTCCTCGCCGACGCCCTGGGCATACCCACGCTCGCCGGGCCGTTCCTCCTCGCCGGCGTCGCCTACGGCCTGGCCGCCCTCGTCCTGCTCGTCTGGCTCCGTCCCGATCCCCTGCTCCTCGCCCGTCGTCTCGAAGGGGAGCGGCACGGGGCCGGCGCCGTCACCACCGCCCCGGCGTCGGGCTCCAGCCGCAAACCGGGCCTCGTCCTCGGCGCCCTCACGATGATCCTGGCTCAACTCGTCATGGTCGCCGTGATGACGATGACCCCCGTGCACATGCACGACCACGGTCACGGTACCGCTGCTTCAGGCCTCGTGATCGGCATCCACGTCGGTGCGATGTACCTGCCGTCGCCCTTGACGGGCTGGCTCGTCGACCGGTACGGCCGCAGGACCGTCGCCGCGGCCGCCGGCCTCACCCTGCTGGCCGCCGGCCTCACCGCGGCCGCGGCCCCGGCGCACTCCGTCGTCCTGCTCGCCCTGGCGCTCGCCCTCCTCGGCCTCGGCTGGAACTTCGGCCTCGTCTCCGGGACGGCCATGATCACCGACGCCCTGCCGCCGACCACCCGTGCCAAGGGACAGGGCATGGTCGACGTCTCCATCGCTGTCGCGGGAGCCACTGGCGGACTCGCCTCCGGAGTCGTCGTCTCCGTCGGCGGTTTCACGGTCCTCGCCCTCGTCTCCGGCATTCTCGCCCTCGTCATCCTCCCCGCCGTCGCCGCCACCGCGAACAGCCGGTGAGTCCGCCGCGCACACGTCGGCCGTCACCGGCCGGTTCGCGTGCGCACAGCACGTACGGGGCGCGGTCGCCGTTTCTGCGGAGGGCCACCGCGCTCCCGTCCCACGCCGATCCCGCCCACGGCGTCCGTCCCCCGCGAACCCTCCGGTCGGAACCGCAGGCCGGTCCGCGGACCCCGGGCCGAACCGGAGGAAATCAGCACACGTCGCTCAGGGGTGACGTGGGCGCGCCGCATGAACTCGGTTCCGGAGTGCTCCTATTGGAGGGGACCTCAGGGCCGCCCCGCCCACCGCAGGACTGGGGCGGCGCTCTCGGAAGCAACGAGGCCGCCCTTCGTCAGGAAGCACGATCCGCACGCGCCGCCGCGCCCGGTTGAAACCGCACGAGGCTGGATCCGTCCCCCGACCTGCTGCGCTGCCCGACGTGCCGTACGCGCCGTCTGCACCCTGGCCGCGACGCGCTGCATTGCCCGGTGGACCACGTCTTCGGCACAGCCCGCCACGGCTGTGCCGACCTGAAGTCCCGGTCCGGGTCATGTCACGTATCACTTCGGCGACTCCGGTCTCGGACTCGCCGGTCTCGATGACGCCGACCGTGTTGGTCAGGCCTCAGATCGACTGCGCGTCATCGAGGACCGCGGACCGGATCGTGAAAGATGTCCGCATGTGCATGAGATGCCCCTCTCCCCCGGACGGACGTGGGACAACCGGTCTCCTTGCTCGACTCGCCGCCGCGCAGATCGGACACGACCGAATTCCGCCGGCGGGTGACCAAGTGCCGGGAAGGCAGAGGAAGGCCGCGCAGGCACCGGCCGGTGACCCGGCACGGCGGCCTGCGCGCCCCGGCGCTCACGCGAGCAGGTCGACCCTGCTGCCCACGTCGTCCAGCTCGGCCTGCCGGTAAGCGAGCCAGGCGATGGCCAGGTCCTGCCACGGAAGGCCGACCGGGGCGTACACCGTGGTCCCCGATCGCGTCGTCCGGCCGGAGCGCCCGCCCCGCAGGAGCTCGCCGAGCGAGGCGTCCGCGGTGATCCGCGCGCTTCCGTCGGCCCCGGCCAGAACGCCCGCCGCGGCTGCCAGGCTGTGATCGTCGACCACCAGGAACGACGCTTCGAGCAGGTCGGCTGCCAGCTCCTGCTTGCCCGGCTCGTCGACGCCCAGTGTGGTGAAGTGCTGGCCGGGCCGCGTCTCCGCGAGCCCCAGCAACGGCCGGCGTGACCAGGTCGCCAGGAGGACCGTGTCGGACGCCGCGGCGACTTCGGACGCCGAACCGACCACTCGGCCACCGTGCCGTCCCGCGAAATCCTCGGCCCGGTCGGCGACCGTGTCGTGGACGAGGAGGTCCTGCAGGTCACGGAAGTGGCGCAAGCCGCTCACCATGAGTTCGGCCTGAGCTCCCGCTCCCACGACGCCCACGACGGGACCGCCGGTCCCCTGCGCGGTGGTGAGGACATGAGTCCCCAGCGCGGCCGCGAGGCCCGTTCGCCACGCGGTGACGGTGGCCGCATCCAGCAGGGCGAGCAACGCCCCGTCGGTTCCTCGGTGCAGGCAGATGACGCCGCGCAGGGCGGGTCGGGCGCCCGGGAACTTGGCGTTGACCTTCACCGAGTACGCCTCCACTCCCGGAAGCAGCCCCGGGACCAGCACGGTGGCCGTGCCCGGGAAGGGGAGGTCGCCGTGCACCCTCGACCCCTGTGCGGCGATACGGTCGTCGTCGCGAAACCCCTCACGCAGCGCTTCGACGCACGATCCGACATCCAGGACGGACAGGAGATCGCTGCGGGTCAGGACGCGTGTCACTGGTGCTCTCCCTCGGGCGGCGGGCCGGACGCCGACGGCGCAGCCGCGCTCGACGGGCCCGGCCGGTCACCCGGCGGTGCCGGCCGGACGCCATGTCGTGAGCTTGTAGGCGAAGGCCTCTCCGCAGGTGAGCTTCACCTGCCGCCCCATCGTCCGCACCGTCACGTCGGCCTCCAGCGGATAGTTCCACCCCTTGGTCACCACCTGGCCGAACGGCTCGTCGTACACCTCGTGGACGCGCTTCGGCGGCCCGGACCGTACGTAGGCGCCACTGACCACGACCGTCTGCGCGGTGCCCGAGGTCTCGGAGTCGAGGACGAACTCCCGCTTTATGCGGCCCTTGTGGAAGAGGCCCGCCCCGGTCTCCCCTCCCCGGACGTATTCGTCGTCCGGCGTCCGCACGCTCACAGCGGCGTGCGTACCGAACACGTCGTTGTCGTAGAGGTCGACCGCCACTTCGACACCGGACGTCGTGCCCGTACACGCGAGCACGTGTCCCTTCTCCCGGGTGACGGTGACGGGGGTCTCCGGGTCGTGGGGGGAAGCGGTCGCGACCGCCGGGAGTGCCACCACGGCGGCCGTGGCCGCTCCGAGCACCGCGGCCATGAGCGTGCGACAGGTCATTTCGTCTCCTCGCGGACTGTGAGTCGTGGACCGGGGAGACGGCCTCGCGCTGAATCGCCTGCCTGCCTGGTCCTCCAGGTCGCAGCCTTGGCGTGACCGCCTCCGCCCTCGGATGAGGGGATGCGGAGGAACGGTGTCGTTCCGTGGACCCCGTGCATTTTTTAACACAGCCATGTTCGTGCGAACAAGAAAAATGTTCATCCCTCCGAGACGAACTGCAAGTTCGCCTTTTCGGCGGGCAGTTCGTGAGGGACAGGGCACCGTGCGTCGTACGCCGCCGAGCCGGTGTGCGCAGGACACCGCCGCCCGCGTCCGTGCGTCAGGGCCGCGGCTCCCGGATCGGGCACGCCTCGCCCGGGCACCGTCCCGCGTCGCGCTCGCTCCCCGGGAGGGTGAGCGTGGCGCGCTCCGGAGAGGAACTCGCATGAACTCCACCCGCCGCTCCCCCGTGCGGGATCGTGTGCGCGGCGAGGGCCGAGCCGGCGATGACCGGACAGCCACCCCATGGGGCACCCGCTGCCCCAGCGGCGCCGCCCTGATCAAAGGGCTGCCCTGGACGGCCAGGTCGCGCAGGGCTTCCCGAACGGGTTCGGGAAGCAGATCTACGCGCTGGTGGACCCGGCCGGTCAGGCTGCCCGGGTCGGTGAACGCTTGCCCGCCGTCCCCGGCATCAGCCCCCTGGCCGGCGAGCCGGCGCAGCACCGTCTCCCTGATGTCCATACGACGGGGGACGGTTCAGCGACGGATGTGCTTGAAGGGTCCCTCCAGCGCGGCCCACTGCAGGAGCATGATCGTCTTCGCGTCGACGATCTCCCCTCTGCGAATCATGGCGAGGGCCTCGGGGAAGGGGAGTTCCAGGACCTCGATGTCCTCGCCCTCACCGGCGACTCCTCGTGTGCCCTCCGCAGGGACGGTGGTGTTCTCGTAGGGGGCGGCGAAGAAGTGCAGGCGTTCGGTGACCGATCCGGGGCTCATGTACACGTCGAAGACGTGCTCGACCGTGCCGACCGTCCGGCCCGTCTCCTCGGCCGCCTCCCTGCGGATCGCCTCCTCGGCCGTGTCCCCGTCCAGGAGGCCGGCCGCCGCCTCGATGAGCATTCCGTCGGGATGACCGTTGACATAGGCCGGCAGCCGGAACTGACGGGTCAGCAGAACGGTGCCGCGGGAGGCGTCGTGGAGGAGAAGGGCGGCGCCGTCGCCGCGATCGTAGGTCTCGCGCTGCTCGCGACTCCAGTGTCCGTCGCTGTGCCGGTAGTCGAAGGTCGTCCTGCGCAGGACGTACCAGTCGCACGACAGGACCTGCACGTCGAGGATGCGCACCCGCGGGTTGCCGGTCAGATCACGACCGTGCCGGTCGAGACCGGTACGGCCGCGCCGGTCGGGTACGTCGATCCCGGCTGTCACCGGGCGGCCGGGATGTCATCGAGGCTGGTGTAGACGGCCTTGTCCCAGGCGCGCGCCCAGGCGACCATCAGGTCGGCGCCCTCGGAAGGGCCACCGATGCGCAGGACCGCGTCGCAGCGGGAGAGGAGCCGCTCGGCGACGGGGTGGAACATCTCCTCGTAGACGGCGTCGCCTGGGCCGGTGCTGCCGGCGGTCTCCAGCAGCGGCAGGGCGAGTGCCTCGCCGGTGACTCCGAGGTGGCCGGCGCGGAAGAGCGTCAGGGCGGCCTCGTTCATCGCGCGGACGTTCGCCTCCAGCTTGAGCGGGTCGTCACCGGTGCCCGATCGGTACGGTCCGGCGACGAGGATCATCAACGAATGCGGGTGGGTGTTCACAGGCTGTCTCCTCCACGGGATCTGACGCTGGGCGGGCTCCGACAGGAAAGGCCCGTCGGAGCCCAAGCCGACCGCAGCGGCCAGGCTCCGTCGGCCGGCGATGCCCAGGAACCATTTCTAACATCTACAAGTTCATTTGAACAACAATATGTTCTATTACTGATCGTTCCAGAATGAGGTCCGCGGGCGGCGGAGACATACGAGGCTGCACTGCAGGCCGTCTCGTGTAAGCCCTGGTGGAGATCAGCACGTCGTTCGTAGCGGACGGCCAGTTTGTCGTACCTCGTGGCGACGGCCCGGTGGCGCTTGAGGCGGTTGCGGCCCCGGTCCACCGGAACCGGAATGATCGCCTTGATCCCGCGTCTGCGCAGGTAGGAGCGGTTGCTGCGGGATTCGTACGCCTTGTCGGCCCGGACCCGGTCCGGGCGCTTGCGCGGCCTGCCGAGCTCCAGCCGGGAAACCCGGATCGCTTCCAGGACGGGCTCGAACCGCGGGGAATCGCCCCGCTGACCGGCCGTGATCACCCTTTCCGAGGCGAGCAGTGCCCTGACTCCCCCACCGCCCGTCTCCGGCCGGAAGAGCGTTGGAGCTCCACACCTCTGGTGCAGAGTGTGGAGCTCAGCTCGCCCAGCGGAAGGGACCACCGGTCGCGAAGGCGTGGGCTGCGAAGCGCTTGCCCATGCGACGATGTGCGGCGGCGGGGTGAAGGCCGTCGGCCAGGTCCTCTGCCTCGTCCGGGCCGAGCAGCTCGCGTCCGTCGACACGGTGGAGGTGGGGATCGGACGCCTGTCGCGCCGCAGCGATGCGGGCCGGCTCGGCACGGACCACCGCCGGCGACAATGCCCCGGCGGCCACATCGGCCGGGTCGCCCAGGGGCGGCGAGCCCGCCGTCCGGGCCGGTCACGGTCGGGCCGGGGCCCCTCCAGGGCCGGGCAGCTCACCGGAGAGATCAACAACAGCGTGGTGTCCGGGTGTCCATCCCGCCTCGTGTCCAGGAATCCGTGTACCGCCGGGCCGAATGTCCGCAGCCGGAAGGCGGACAGGCTCATGATGTCGATGCCCACCTTGAGGCTGATCAGGTCGGCGGGCGTATCGCGGATCGTCCGGGCGACATGGGGATCCAGCAGCGCGTTGCCCGCCTGGCTGAGGTTGATCACCTCCGCTCCTCCGAGCACGGCTGCCACCACCGGCCAGGTCCCGGTCGGGCAAGGGCGGGGGTCGGAGTCGAGCCGGCCGGTGGAGGTGAGCACCTCGAACTCCCATACGCGCGCATCGGTGCGGAACACCAGCCGCACCCCGAAGGCATCGCGGTCACCCCGTGGACCGACGGCTCCCGGTACTGCTCCTTGGTCCACGCGGGCAACCGGCGTGGCATCACCCCTGCCCGGGTGATCTCCAGGTCCAGCGCACCCCGCAACTCCACCGGTCCACCCACCAGCGGAACCGCCCGCATCGCCACCGTCACCGCCGCTGCCCCGGGTCAATGTGGTCCGGGGACGACATCAGCCCGGTGCCTTCGTGGCTCATCGACGTCCTCCGAACTCCCAGTCGTGGACCTCGACATCCGCGTACCGGTCCGGATGCAGGACGGCTCGTGCCGTGTCCGGGTCCGGGGCCCTGAGCAGCACCGCCGTACCCAGCCAGGTGTCGCCGTCGTCGGACAGCAGCGGCCCGTACGCGACCAGTTCGTCCCGCTCGAGCGGCAGGGCAAGGTCGGCGGCCGGACCCTCGCCGAGGCCGAGCACCAGGTACCGGTTGCCACCGGTCCACCCTCCGGGAAAATCCCACATGGTGCGCCCCAGCACGTTGCGCCACCGGCGCAGCAGCACGTCCCGGTACGCGCCGGCCTGGTAGTTGGGCTCGTCGAAGGCGAACGCGCGGGCGGCGGCGGGATCGGGCAGGTCGACGATGTGCACGCTGCCGGTGGGTGTTTCACCGTCATCGGCGAAGGTCGGGCCGCGAGCGATCAGCTCCTTCGCGTACCGGTCCATGTAGGACCAGTGCTCCTCCAGCAACTCCTCGCGTAACGCGAGGGAGCCTGGCCGATCACGGTGGTAGCAGAAGAACTCCATGACCGCAGACCCTTCCCTGCCGAAGGCAGCAGTTCAACCGGCTTCCGGCGACGATGACCCCGCTCTCCGGGCGAGGCACACTCCGCCAGCGCAGGGACGTGAGCTGGGAGCCGAGCGCGCAGCCGTCCGGCGACGGCGCCCTCCAGGGCGCGCAGGGAGCGGATCGGGGCAGCCGGTGACCGCGCGATGCACTCGGTACAGGCGCACCTGGCGGTCCCACAGCCCGGGGCGTTTCGTCCTGTGGTCGGTGTCCGCTCCCGTCAAGGTCGGTGAACTCCCCGAAGCCGGGGAACGGCCGGTCCCGGACAGGCGGTTCGCCTCCCGGCTCGCGGATGGCAGCGCGACGAAGACACGGCGGTGCGCCAGGCCGGCCCGGCCGGTCGGCCGGTCGTCCGGTCAACCTGTCGGAAGGGAGGCACGAGGCCGTCGCGGAACCACGGTGGTCCCCGGCGCGAGCTGTCCGGCCCCGCCCCTGGTGACCCGGCCTGACCGCCCCGCCGGTCACCCGGCTGCGGCCCGATGCGCGCCCGTGGGGCGGCTCGTGCCAGAACAGCGCCCTCCACGGCGGCATGAAAGCCGTTCTCCAGGGCGTAGCGGCCCAGCTCACCGGCCGGACGCTCGATGAGCGCGCCGACGAGCGGGCCGGTGCGCATCGTCCACCGGATCCAGTCGAGCCGTATCCGCCACCGCGCTGCTCGGCGACAGCGCCCCCGACGGGCTTCCCGGGGGCCTTGTCCGGTCTTCCTCGTCAACCCCCGGTCTCAGTCGGCCCATACCGCTCTTCCCCGGACCGCATGAGCCATCTGACGGCACCGAGGACGAGGTACTCGTCAGCTGATCCGAAGACCGACCGCCAGCGTCAGTTCAAGGACCCGGTGTGGCGATGCGAGATCCGGGAACAGCTCCCGCAGTTGCGACATCCGGTACCGGACCGTCTGGGGATGGACGAACAACGCCGCCGCCACCTCCTCCCGCCTGCCCTGGTGCAGCAGCCACGCCCGCAACGTCTCCTCCAGCCGCCGGGCGGTCGTGACAGGCAAGGTCCGCAACGGTGCGAGGGCTCGGGCACGCAGGTCCGCGAACGCCTCCGCGTCGGCGCTCAGCACCAGCTCGGGCAGGTGGTCCTCGGTGTCGCGGATATCGGAGGAGAGGGAGCGCGCGCGTACGGCTCGTGCGTACGAGGCGGACGCACGAGTCCATGGCCGGGCCGGGCCGACCACGGCGGTGCGGTCGGTCATCTGCCTCAAGAGATGTGATCGGTCCGCATCGGGGACGAGCAGCACACCGGTGGCGTCCGGCAGATCGTCGAGGACGAGGGTGCTCGGGTCGAGCGCGCGGTAGGCAGGCCGGGCCTGGGCGGCGGGCAGCAGGACCGCGGTCAGCGAAACCGGAGGCTGCCACCCGGCCCTTTGGACAGAGGCCAGCAGCACGTCCGGGCTCGCGTCGGCGAGGAGGTCGCGGGCCAGGTGTTCCAGGTGACGCTCGTGGGCCCTGCCCCGGGCGGCCAGTTCGTCGGCGTGGCCCGCGGCGCTCGCGGCGGAGAGCTCGTCGATGTAGGCGAAGGTCAGCTCGGCGAACTTGGCGACCTCGGCGGCGGGCAGTCCTGCGGGTACGGCACCCGCTGCCAGACATCGCCAGGCCACGCGGGCGCCGACGCGGTAGGCGCTGAGCAGGGCGTCCATCGAACGGCCGTCCCGGACCTCGCCGCGGCCCAGCTCGTAGGCCGCGTCACCGGCGTCGCCGCCTGTGGCGTTCCCGCTCGCGAGGTCCAGGTAGTGCCCCAGGGCGGTGCGGACGGCTCGGCGGATGGTGGCGCCCATGTGGCCCGAAAGGGCGTTGGCGTAGGAAGGGACCTCGTCGATGATCGCCTGGACGACCTCGTCGGCGGTGGTCTTCAGCGCGGCCCGAAGTGCGGTGACCGTCGTCTCGTCCAGGGCCAGTTCGCTGGCCCTCCGGATTGCATGGCTCACGTTTTGTTCCCTGCGAACAATTCAACCGACCAGATTTACGTCCTGCGGTCAGGACTTTACGCCTTGGGGGGCAGCAAGCTGGAGTCATGACGAGTACAGCCCTGCGCAGCAGGGCGTGGAAACTGCTGGAGATGGTCACGACGCCGCTGCTGCCGTCGGACTACCTCGACCTGGTCAGCCCGTTGCGTGCGGGCGCAGACCTGCGTGGGCGCATCGAGGCCGTGCACCCCGAGACGGGTGACGCCGCGACTGTCGTGATCAGGCCTGGGCGAGGCTGGCGCGGCCACACGGCCGGCCAGTACGTGCGGATCGGGGTCGACGTCGACGGGGTGCGCCTGTGGCGCGCCTACTCCATCACCTCGCCGACGACCCGCCAGGACGGCCGCTTCACGATCACCGTGAAGGCGATCCCGGACGGCAAGGTCAGCAACCACCTGGTCCGCAGGGCGAAACCGGGCACGCTGATCCAGCTCGACCAGGCGACCGGTGACTTCGTGCTGCCGCAGCCCAAGCCCGCCAAGGTGCTCTACCTGACGGCCGGCAGCGGCATCACGCCCGTGATGGGCATGCTGCGCGACACCGAGTTCGACGACGTCGTCATGGTCCACTGCGCGCCACGGCCGCAAGACGTCATCTTCCGCAACGAACTGCACGACCTGGTCGCGGACAAGAAGCTGCGGCTCTCCGAGGTGCACACCGCCACGGACGGCATGCTCGACATCGCCCGTCTCGACGAACTCGTGCCCGACTGGGCCGAGCGCGAGACCTGGGCTTGCGGGCCCGCGGGCCTGCTCGACGCCGCCGAAGAGCACTGGAGCGAGCACGGCGTACAAGAGCGCCTGCACACCGAACGCTTCCGCCCCGGCATCGTCGTCGCCGGCGACGGCGGCGAGGTCACGTTCAGCGTCACCGGCAAGACCGTCGACGCGGACGGCGCCACGCCGTTGCTGGACATCGGCGAGGAGGCCGGCGTGCTCATGCCCTCCGGGTGCCGCATGGGCATCTGCTTCGGCTGCATCACGCCGCTCAAGGCGGGCGCCGTCCGCGACCTGCGCACTGGCGAGATCACCGAGGCCGAGCCGGGCGTCCTCATCCAGACCTGCGTGTCCGCCGCGGCGGGCCCCTGCGACATCGAACGGTAGGAGCACCTTGACCGCCATCGACCCCACCGCCCACCTGACTGCGGAACAGATCGAGGAGCTCGGCCGCGAGCTGGACGCGATCCGCGACGAGGTGATCGCCAGCCGCGGCGAGAAAGACGCCGCCTACATCCGTAAGGTCATCTCCGCGCAGCGCAAGCTCGAGCTGGTCAGCAGAGGCGTGCTGCTGTTCTCGATCTTCCCGCCCGCCTGGCTGCTCGGCACCGCCGGTCTGTCCGTGGCGAAGATCATGGACAACATGGAGATCGGCCACAACGTCCTGCACGGCCAGTGGGACTGGATGCGAGACCCGAAGATCCACTCCACCACCTGGGAGTGGGATCACGTCTCGCCCTCCGATCAGTGGAAGCACTCGCACAACGAGCTGCACCACACGTACACCAACGTGATCGGCAAGGACAACGACCTCGGCTACGGCATCATGCGCGTCGACGAGGACCAGAAGTGGCACCCGTTCCACCTCGGCCAGCCGCTGTGGAACTTCCTCAACGCCTGCTTCTTCGAGTACGGCATCGCAGCGTACGACCTGGAGCTCGGCAAGAACCTGCGCAAGCGCCGCCGCAAGGACCCGGAGTTCCGCGCGCGGGCCAGGGCCGTGGGCCGCAAGATCCGCAAGCAGGTGCTCAAGGACTACGTGGTTCACCCGCTGCTGTCGGGCCCGTCGTTCCTCCCCACGCTCGCCGCCACGTTCACCGCGAACCTGGTCCGCAACATCTGGTCCCACTCGGTGATCATGTGCGGGCACTTCCCCGAGGGCGTGCAGGTCTTCGAGCGCCGGTCGATCAAGGGCGAGACGCGCGGCCAGTGGTACCTGCGCCAGATGATGGGCTCGGCGAACATCAGCGGCAGCAGGGCCATGCACTTCATGACCGGCAACCTGTCACACCAGATCGAGCACCACCTGTTCCCGGACCTGCCGAGCAACCGGTACGCCGAGGTCGCGGTGAAGGTGCGCGCGCTGTTCGAGAAATACGAGCTGGAGTACGTCACCGGGCCGCTGCCCAAGCAGGTGTTCTCCGCGTGGCGCAAGGTCTTCCGGCTCTCGCTGCCGAACAGGAAGCCCGAGGTCAAGGCGCCGGACCGTGAGCAGGAACTCCTCGCGGCCTGACTCCGGTACCGGTTCGGATCTTTCGGCCGTACCGGCGGCGCCGTCGTCGGCTTCGGTGAGACTCGTCGCGGACGGTGGGCGACCGCGACGTCGGATGCGTCGGGTCACGCGGGACTCCAGGAGTGAAGTGGGGTCAGGCCCCGGCGCGCAGCGCGGCGGGTTGCAGGACGGTGAGCAGCGGGACGGGGACGGCTTGCAGGACGGTCCACGCCGTGCGGGCGGTGGTGGTGTCCCGCCAGTCGAGGGCGAGGGAGGTGATGCTCGCCGCCGCCCACACGGCCCCGGTCACGGCGACCAGCAGCACCCACGCGAGCGGCGGATGGGCGCGGACGGCCGGCAGAGCAGCGCCCGCGCCCGGTTGCGTCCAGGGCGAGGAGGCGGCGGAGCCGGGCAGCCGTCGGCGGGCGGGACCGCGCCGCGGCGCCGGGCGTGCACGACGGTGTCATCGAGTTCTCCGGGAGTCGATGACATTCACCGGCGACCGGCGGGATGTTGTAGTTGAGGCGGAAGGTGTTCCGGGAAGGGGATCAGCGCCACCGACGAGTTCATCTCGTCCGGCACCATGGTGGTCCGCCCCGCGTACGCCTCCAGGAGGCCGGGTGCCTGCTCGGCATCGTAGAAGAGGCCGCCGCCGTAGAGCCGGACCACCGGGACCAGGCCGAACTCCATGCCCGTGACGATGCCGAAGTTGCCCCGTCCGCCCAGCAGCGCCCCGTACAGGTCCGGGTCGTCTTCCGGGGTCACGTGGCGCTGCTCGCCGTCCGCGGTCACCACGTCCATGGCCAGGACCCGGTCGGCCGCCCAGCCGTGACTGCGTCCGAGCAGCGGGAGTCCGCCGCCCAAGGTGCAGGAGACGACGCCCACGTGCGGGGCGGAACCGCCCAGCGGCGCCAGTCCGTGCCGCGCCGCCTCGGGGATCAGCCGCTCGAAGCGGACGCCGGCCGCGCCACCGGTGGAGTGCCCTGCCGCCCCGGTCCGCCGAGTGTCGACCATACGTGCGTGTGGGAGGCACCCCTGTCCGCGGATCGTGCCTGACAGGGCTCGAAGCGCTGTCAACCGGTCGATCACGAAGGGGAGGTCACGCGCCCGCTCCTCGTCCGTGGCGACCCGCTCGCACGCTCGCCGTCCGAGGTGCAGTCCGCTTGCATCATCCGCTGCACGAGCGCGACCGCCTGCGTGCGACTCGTCTCCGCAGCACTCATCAGATCCCTCCGCCGGGTCACCCTGACGGAACGAGTGATCGCCCGGACAGACCCCAGCGGCGCCGGCGGCTTCACCTTTCACAGGCTGTCCTGGTCGTCGTACGCGAGCGAGGCGACCTTGCCACCGCGGAGCTGCCGCGCGTCGCTGATCCACGGCGGGGAGGGGCTCGTCCGTCGGCCACGTCGGCCCGTTCGTTGATGACTGCCTCATGGCGGTACCACGGCTTTGACGGAACTCCGACGGCACCCGTCCTGGCGCCGGTGCGAGGACCGGCAGGTCACAACGTGCCAGCAGAGCGGCAGCGCCTCACTGGCCGAGGCCTGCCCCCGCGTGTCTGGCCGAGGGGTCGGCAGCACCGGGAGCACCCGTCCCATCGGTGTCGGCCCCGGTGCGGGACCGGGTCAGCCGCCCGTGCGGCCGCCGCGCGTCCAGCGCCGCCCCTCAAGGGGCAGCCGGTGTGCCCGGGGGCTGTTCGGGGATCCGCCGATGGATGTCCTCCAGCAGGTCGCGCATGGCCATGCGGAAGATCTCCGCTTGGTGCTCGCCGATGAAGGAGGTGTGACCGAAGGCCTCCAGGACGACCATGCCGTGCATGTGCCCCCAGGTGCCGAGGAGGAGAGCGGCTGCGGAAGGCGGCAGGGTTTCCGCGCCATGCGGAAACAGGTGCTCCAGGTGCGTCTGCAGAGCCGGCGAGAGCGCCCGAGTGTCGGCTGCGGCGAGTTGTGCCGTGGTGAACCCATCGAACATCTCTCGCTGGAAGACCGTGCTCAGTCGCCGCATCGCCTGGGTGGTCGGGCCCTCGGCAGGCGCCTCGTAATGGCGCAGCGGTGCGCCGTACAGCAGCTGGAATCGCTCGACGTGGGTGACGGCCCAGCGGCGATAGCCCTCGGCGGCGGCCAGGAACCGCCGTGCAGCCGGTTCGTCGGCCGCTGCGTCGACGGCTGCTGTCACGGCATCGGTCAGGTCGTCGTACGCCTTGGCCAGCAACGCCGTGACGAGGGCGTCCCGGTTCGGGAAGTAGTGGTAGAGCCCCTGCACGGTCATGCCGAGGTCGCGGGCGACCGCTCGCAGGGACAGGGCGTGCGGCCCGTGCTCGGCGATCTGGCGCTCGGCGGCGTCCACGATCTCTCGAGTGGCGACGGCTCGGCGTCGCTGGCGCAGGGAGGGCAGGACCGTCGCGGGCTTTTCGGCGAACATGCGGCGATCCTAAGGCGGTTGACGGGACAGGTCATCAGAGAACTACACCCGACCGAAAAACCTGACAGTGTCAGGTAAATCTCCTCCTGCTCAAGAACGTACTACCCCGTTAGCGTCGTTCCCGGCGGCGACGAGCGCGGCATCGCGCACCCCCTGCCGGGGCGAAGAGGGCTCTGCGACGCATTCCGCCGGCTTCTCGCCCGGCCGCCGCCTCTCGGCTTTCCCCGAAGTACCCCGAAGGAGATCCACTCGTGTTCGAACGTATGGCCGACTTGGCGATCCGCCGGTCCCGACTGGTGCTGGTCGTGGCTGCCTTGGCCGTGGCACTGATGGGCGTGGTGGGTGCCGGCGCTTTCGGCAAGCTGAAGGGAGGCGGCTTCGACGACCCCGCCTCCCCCTCCACACGGGCAGCGAACGTCATCGCCGACAAGTTCGGCGGCGAGACCAACCTCGTCCTGCTGGTCCGCTCCCCCGACGGCCGCATCGACACCCCCGCCGCCGAGGAGAACGGCCAGGACCTGGTGGCCGACCTCAAGAAGGACGAGCGGCTCAGCAACGTCGTCTCGTTCTGGGAGACGAACAGCCCGCACCTGCGTTCCGAGGACGGCCGTGAGGCCATGGTGCTCGCCCACGTGAAAGGCGACACCACCGAGCAGCGGGAAAGCGCCATCGCGATCCTGGACACCTACAGCGGCTCCTACGAGGACACCCTCACCGTCCGGGCCGGAGGAGGCGCCGCTGTAGGAGCCGACGTGTCGAACCAGGTGGTCGAGGATCTGGTCCTCGCCGAGGTGATCGCCATACCGCTGACCCTCGTGCTGCTCCTGATCGTCTTCGGCAGCGTCGTCGCGGCGCTGTTGCCGCTCGCCATCGCCGTCATCGCCGTCATCGGCTCGTTCGCCCAGCTCTTCCTGCTCGGCAGCGTCACCGACGTGGCCGACACCGCGACCAACCTCACCACCGCCCTGGGTCTCGGACTGGGCATCGACTACGCCCTGTTGATGGTCAGCCGCTTCCGGGAGCAGATCGCGGCCGGGGTGAGCGTGGACGACGCCGTCCGGCGGACGGTGCACACCGCGGGCCGCACCGTCGCCTTCTCCGCAGCGACCGTCGCGGCGGCCCTGGCAGCCCTCACGGTGTTCCCGCAGTACTTCCTGCGCTCGCTCGGCTTCACCGGGGTCGGCGTCGTCGTCATCGCCGCCCTGAGCACCCTGTTCGTGATGCCGGCCCTGCTGAAGACCTTGGGGCACCGGGTCAACGGCGGACGGATGCCGTGGGCGAAGTCGCGGCGCTCCGAAGCTCAGGCACCCGTGTGGGGACGGCTGGCGCGCACCGTCATGCGGCGGCCCGTGCTCACAGCGGTGCCCGTTCTCGCCGTGCTGCTGCTGGCGGCGAGCCCTCTGCTGAACGTCACCTTCGGGACGTCGGACGAGCGCGTGCTGCCCAAGGACGCCGAGAGCCGCCAGGTCTCACAGGTCCTGCGGGAGGAGTTCGGCGGCAGCGAGGACTCGGCCGTCTTCATCGCCATCGACACCTCCGTGGCCGAAGCCCCACTGGCCTCGTACGCGGGGCGACTGGCCGCGCTCGAGGGCGTCGAGCGCGTCGAGACCAGCGCGGGCACCTACAGCGCGGGACGGCCCGCCGCGGCCGACCCGGCCGACTCCGCCCTCGGCCGGCCCGACGCACAGCGGATCAATGTGGTGAGCAGCCTGACGCCGAAGTCGGAGGCGGCCGAGAGCCTGGTCGAGCAGGTGCGCTCGGTGACTCCGCCTCCGGGGACGGATCCCTTGGTCGGCGGGAACGACGCCGTACTGGTCGACGCCAAGGAATCCATCACCGACAAGCTCCCGTTGGCCGTGGCCCTGGTCGTCCTCACCACCTTCCTGCTGCTCTTCCTGTTCACCGGCAGCGTCGTGCAGCCGTTGCGCGCGCTGGCACTCAACCTCATCAGCCTGGGCGCCACCCTCGGTGTGATGACCTGGATCTTCCAGGACGGCAACCTCTCCTCACTGCTCGGCTTCACCGCCCAGCCGATGGAGCTGTCGATGACCGTGCTGATGTTCTGCATCGGCTTCGGCCTCTCGATGGACTATGAGGTCTTCGTCACCAGCCGGATCAAGGAGCTCCACGACCAGGGAGCGGACAACGAGACCGCCGTGGTCAACGGCCTCGGCCACACCGGGCGCATCGTCAGCGCGGCCGCCTTCCTGCTCGCGGTGAGCTTCTTCGCCTTCGGCACCGCCGAACTCAGCTTCATACAGATGTTCGGCCTCGGCAGCGGACTGGCCATCCTCATCGACGCCCTCGCCGTCCGCGGCGTGCTCGTCCCCGCCGCGATGCGTCTGCTGGGGAACTCGGCCTGGTACGCGCCCGGCTTCCTGCGCACGTTCCACGCGCGGTACGGCCTCAGCGAAGGCGGTCCCAAGCCGACGTCCGCCCCCGGACCGGCGGCAGCTGCCCGGGCGGGCGCAAAGGAGTCGACCATGGTGTGACCCGTCTGACCACCGCTCAGCCACCCACCGCAGCTCATCGCGCAAGGCTCAGGAGGTAAGGAAGTGGGTTCCTCCCACGTGTTCCCCCTCAGGCGGACGACCGGCCGTATCCGGGGAACCGACTGCCTCGACGATCAGCCGGAGTGCTGCGGCGGGCCCCTCGAGAACAGTGCGACCACGGTCCGTCAGCCGTATCCCTCGTGGACCGCTTGCGGTCACCACCCCCTTTGCGGGACTCCGGAGTCCCGGCCTGTTCCAGGGGGTGCAACCGTGCCGTGCCACTCCCCCACCGCGCCGGAAGCGGCGTCGGGGTCGGCGGTGCCGACGGCTTCGAGGAGCACGTCCGGGTCGTGGTCGCTGCAGGCGGGCGCCGAAGCTCTTGTCGCGTCCGTATGAGTGGCTGGTGACGTTCCGGCCGGTTCGCACGGCGAGCCGAATGCCGCGGCCGGAGGACGCGGCCGGTCGCGTCAAAGCGGGCCGGGACGCGGGGCGCGCGTCACCCGGCCGCCGCGCGGGGCAGGGCCGGAAGCCGGAGGGTTGCGTATGGCCAGGCCTGGCAGGTGGAACAGTGCTCGTGGTTGTCGTGGTCGTACTCGCTCCAGGCGTTCCGTCCGGGGAGGCCGCGGACGGTGACAGGGGTCACGGCTGAGGGCCTTCTGGCCTGGTGTGGATCGCGACATCTGCACCGGCCACCGGCGGCCGGAAAGGCCCCCGCGGCTCACCGCAATGCGCCCCCGACCGGGACCGGACGGCTGCGTCCGGCCCGCTGCGTGGCCGTCGAACAGAACCCCGACGAGCTGGTCAACGCCGACCTCAAGCACAGCCCGCCTCGGCAGCACCCAGCGCGAGATCAGGCCGAACGCGCCGCCGGGGCCCGCCGCTTCCTCCGCGATCGGCGCGCGGCCCGCACGTCCGCCACGCGCGTCGAGCAGGCAGGCGGGGGTGTTCAGGAAATGACCGGCCACCCTCGAAGGCATCGAAGACGTGACCTGGGCCCTGCCCGAGCCGAGGCGTCTGCTGCCGGCCGGTCAGTCGCCGAGGGCTTCGGCCATCGTGTCGAGGTCGGCCAGCAGGGCCGTCAGGCGGCCCGGGGCCACTTTGCTGATCATGCGCTGCTCAATGGCATAGACGGCGCCGCGGGCGGCGTGCAGGCGTTCCCGGCCGGCCGGGGTGAGGTGCACGGGCAGGGCGCGGCCGTGCTCGGCGGAAGCCGGGCGGGTGATCAGGCCGGCTTCACTCAGGCCGCGCAGGACGACGTTGGCGGACTGCCGGGTGACGAACGTGCCGCGAGCCAGGTCGGCGTTGGACAGACCGGGCTGTTCATCAAGGAGTTCCAGGCAGGAGTACTGCGGGACGGTCAGGCCGTGTTCGCGCAGCGCCTTGTCCATGGCGGAGCGCAGCGCGGCCGAGGTGCGCTTGAGGCGGTATCCCACGTGCTCGGTGACGTCCTGGGCTGGGTGCGGCGGGGGAACGGGCATCCGATCTTCCATGTCAGCATTTTGACATGCTCGACAGGATGTATCTACAGTCCTCGATGTCAAAGTACTGACATCCAATTTCTGGAGGAACCATGACCGCCACCGTCGAGGGCCCCGACTTCATCGCTCTGCAGGTCACAGACCTGCCCGCGGCAGCGGCCTTCTTCGAGGAGCACCTCGGCCTGCGCCGTGCCCCCGTCTCGCCGCCCCACGCGGTGGTCTTCGCCACCACCCCGATCCCCTTCGCCGTCCGTGAGCCGCTGCCGGGCACCGACCTGACCGGCGACTCGACCCCAGGCCTGGGAGTGGCGCTGTGGCTGCGCACCAACGACGCCACCCGGCTGCACGCGCAGCTCGTCGCGGCAGGCGTCGAGGTGGCCGGCCCGGTACAGGACAGCCCCTTCGGGCCGACGTTCACCTTCACCGGCCCCGAGGGCTACCGGCTCACCGTCCACGGAGGCTGATCACGACCACCACCGTCCCCGCTCCTCACGGCCGGGTCTCGCTCACCGCTGCCCTGCGCCGCTCACGCCGGTGATCTGCCGGCCGAAGAGGGGCTGCTGGGGCGACAGATGTGACAGCCCGCACGGGACTTGTCCGGGCGATCACGTGCGGAGCCAGATGGTGAGGGCGGTGGCGGTGGCGGTGGCGGTGGCGGTGGCGAGGAAAACATAGCCGCGGTAGAAGCCGGGCAGGGTGATCCGGCCCTGGTCGCCGTGGAGCCGACCGGCCAGGCGGCAGATCTCGGTCAGGGGGCTGGGGGCGGCACCGGCGACGACGCAGGACGTCGGCGACCTCGGCGTCCGCGTCCGCCAGCCGGTTCAGCGGAGCTGGCTTCCCGGCATCGGTGTAACCGGTGATCGCCACGGACGGGACGTGGTCACGGATCCGGCGCCGCGTCACCTCCCGTCGGCGGGCGGTGCGCCGCACCTGCTCGCGCAGGGTCCGCATGCGTCGGCGCAGATGGCGACGCTGGATTTCCAGCCGCGTCTCACCGCGACCGCGGACTCCGACGCCCGCGCCGCCGACGCGCGAAGTTCGGCCAGATCCATACCGATGAGCTGCGCCGCCGACCTCGCAGGGCGATACACGGTGAGCCGACGCACCCGAGCCGTTACCGGACGAGGTGGCTCTCGATGTGGTCGATCACCGCTGACACGGCCTGCCGGTAGGCGGTGCTCGACCGGCGGACCTGGGACAGCAGCATGCCGCCCTGGACGGCGGCCAGCAGAGCGGTGGCGAGCGCGGCGGTATCAGCGCGCTCGCTCAGCTCGCCGCGTGCCTGCATGCGTGCGAGTCCCGTCCTGATGGGGCCTTCCCACCGGTCGAAGGCGGAGGCGAGTCTGGTCCGTGCCGACTGGCCGCTGTCGGCGAGCTCGCTGGCGAGCGAGCCGATCTCGCAGCCGCCTTCGCATCCCCTGGCATCCTGCCGGCTCCCTGCCCTGTCGCACCACTCGCGCAGGGCCTCGATGCTGTCCAGGTTGTCCAGCAGCGGACGCTGCTGGGCGAGCTGGGCGTCCGTCTGATGGTCGATGACCGCCAGGACCAGGCCCTGCTTGTCGCCGAAGTAGTGGTAGATCTGCGACGCGCTGACCCCGGCGGCCGCCTGAATGTCCGGGATGCTCGTGCCTCCCGCGCCACGCTGGAACATCAGTTCCGCAGCGGCCTCGATGATGCGTTCGCGGGTCTTGCGGCCGCCCTTGGTGAGCCGCTGCTTCTTCGGCTCTTCGGTCTTCACTGATGCGCTCATGCACCCACGCTACCCAAGTTGGAATTGACATTCCAATTACGCGCCCTCGATGATCCTGGAAAGATCATTCCACACCAGACGGCCCTCTCTCCAGATAGGTGAGCGCTATGCCCCTCGACCCGCAGATCGAGACCCTGCTCAAGAAAGTGGCCGCGGAAGACAGACCGGCGCCCGAGACTCTGACGGTGGCGGAGAACCGCGCCTTCGGGCGCGCCTTCGGCGCCCTGGCCGGCGCTCCCGCACCGGTCGCCGACGTCCGGGACACCGCGGCCGTTGCCGACGGCCGCGAAATACCCGTCCGTGTCTACCGGCCCGTCACCGAGCCGAACGCCGGGCCGCTGCCCGTGACGCTCTTCTTCCACGGCGGCGGGTGGGTCTTCGGTGACCTGGACACCCAGGACAACATCGCCCGCACCGTGGCCGGCCGCTCCGGAACGATCGTGGTCTCCGTCGACTACCGGCTGGCACCCGAGCACCGCTTCCCGGCCGCGGTCGACGACGCCTACGCCGCGCTGACCTGGGTCGCGGACAACGCCGCCGGCTTCGGGGGCGACGGAGAGCGCATCGCCGTGTTCGGCGAGAGCGCCGGCGGCAACCTTGCCGCGGTTCTCGCACAGGAGTCCCTGCGCCGCGGAGGACCGCGCATCACGCTCCAGGTGCTCGCCTACCCGGCGGTCGACCGGTTCGACGACAGCCCTTCGATGTACGAGAACCTGACGGGCCCGGTCCTCTCCCGTTCCTACCTCGAGTGGTTCTGGGGCGCCTACCTCAGCACCCCGGACCAGGGCGCCGATCCGCGGGTCTCGCCGGCGCGCTCCGGCGAGCTGGCCGGACTCGCTCCCGCCGTCATCGCCACCGCCGAGAACGACCCCCTGCGCGACCAGGGCGACCACTACGCCCGCAAACTGGCCGACGCCGGCGTGCCGGTCCAGCACCTCCCGGTCGAGGGAGCCGTTCACGGCTTCCTGTCGTTCACCGGCTCGGTGCAACTCTCGCGGGACATACTGAACCAGCTCTCGGACGCTGTGGCCGCGGCCTTCGACTGACCCGGCCTGTGCGGCACCGCCAGTCGCCAAACCTCTGCCGCACGCAAGCGGGACAGCGACCACCACGGTGGCCGCGCGGGGACGGGCTTACGGCCGCGTGTCCGGCCGGTCCGGCCCCGGGCGGCGCGGTGCGCACTCCTCGTACACCGGTCCGGAGCCCGGCGTCGCGGGCGACGGCCGTACCCAGCGGCAGGATCGAGTGAGGCGAGACAGCGAACCCCAGGGATCGTCCGCTTGCTTATGGTCACGGAGGAGGCCGGAACGTCGGCTCGGGTCGGGTAGTCGGACAGTGGTGCGGGCCCGCTCCGGAGGAATGCGGTGATGACGGCCGCTGCTCGTTGGTCGTCGTCACCCGGACCGTTCCACATCCGGTGGCCGACGCCGGGCATGTACTGGGTGCGCTGGACGGCGGGGGCGTTCTCGAGGATGGTTGTCGCCCACTGCCGGACCCGAAAGGAGCGCTCGGCGATCGTCAGCGTCGTGGGCGTCCGGGAGCGCCTCGGCTGAGGGGCGGTGGAGAGGGAGTCCTTGACCGTCTGCTGGACGCGGAGGCCGGCGGCGACGTTGAAGGAGAAGTTGCGCGCCGTGTCCTCGACCGGGATGCGGTGCGCGTCCTGCGCGCAGCAGGCGGACGCGGTGTCGCTGCCGAGACCGGCGGCGGTGAAGGCGTTGCCGCCCTCCGCCCGTCCTGCCAGCCCGTTGTCCGGGCTGAGCAGTCCGAGCCGCAGGAGGCCGAACGCGACCGCGTACCGCGGGATGCGTGTGGAGCGCGGACCGGTTATGGCCGGCCCTTCCGCCCCGCGGTCCGGGCGGTGGGTCCGTCCATCGGGCCCGGCCCGGCGATGACCGCCCGAGGGCGTGCCGGGAGGGGCCCCTCACAGCGCGGCACGTCGGCGCGTGCCTACGAGGTCACGCAGCCGCGGTTTCCGCGAGCTTCTGGAACTCGCCCAAGTCGTAGTTGGCGAGTGCGGAATCCAGATTGGTCAGTGCCCCCAGATGCTCGACGAAGCCCTTCGGGTCGTACTCGATCTGCAGCGTGACCCTGCTGGATGTGTCGCTGAGCCGATGGAAAGTGACCACGCCCGCGTGGTGGACCCCTTCTGTCGTCCGCCAGGCGATCCGGTGCTCGAGCACCACCTCGGTCAGTTCGGCCACGAAGTTCTTGTCCGCGCCGGGCAACGACAGTTGCCATGCGAAGCGGCGCTCGTCGAGCCGTTGCACTATGCGGACGTGACTCAGAAATGACGGCCACTTGGTCACGTCACTCCACAGAGCCCAGGTCACGGACACGGGAGCCTCGATGTCGACTGTCTCTACCAGGGAGGCGGACACACGGAACCCCTCTCGCTATCGGCCGTGGGCGGCACTGCCGCAGGCGGTGAACAGATGAACCCCTGCTACCCTCAGCCGACCGGAGCACACGGCCTCACCCCTTCCACCTGGTCGACCGGACCGCCCGGATCCTCGCCCGCGAGCCGGAGATCGTCCGGGAGGACCTCGTCCGGCGAGGTCTCCGGACCGGCCCGAGCGGTGAGCGATCGAGTGGACCTTTCCCTGACTGACCGCCCGCGCCGAGACCATGACCCGACGGGCCGTGATCAGCGTCGTGGTCCGTCGGCTCGCCCGAGGAGGCCCGGTCACGCGTCCAGGCCCTCTCCCCTTGCGCCGCATCGCTGCGGACCTGCCCGAGGCAGGGCCTGGCCGCGGGCAGTGTACGGCGGCAGGACTGCCGGCCCGCCATCCGCTGACGGCGCGCGGGCGGGGACGTCGGCACGGGGGGCCGGGGTCAGCGGGTCTGTCGCGCTGTGGCCGTTCGTCTGCTCAGGAGGGCGGTTTCGTAGTCCTTGAGGGTGCGGCCGGCCGCCCACCCTTGGGACTCGGCTCTGGACACGTCCAGGACCACGGAGTGCGCCAGTTGGTCCACGGCGTAGCGGGTGAGCGGCGGCTCCGCGTGCGGGCGCAGTCGGGCCAGCGCCTGGGCGGCGCCCGCCGCGGCCCGGGCCGCGGGCAGCGGGATGTGGCTGATGCGCGTCCGTACGCCGTGGGCGCGCAGGACCGTCTGGATCGCCTCGTCCCGGTCGTAGGGGACCGGGTCGGCGATGTTGTACGCGCCCGGCGGCCAGCCGACGGCGGTGAGGCAGGCGTCGGTGAGGTTCTCGACGGCGGTCAGGCTGAGGCGGACGCTGGGCCCCGGCAGCATGAGCAGGCCGTGGCGGACGCGGGAGAGCAGCCGGGGTGCCAGGTGCGGGTCCCCGGTGCCGTAGACCGCCCGCGGCCGCAGCACGACGGCGCCCGCGGCGAGTGCCAGTGTTTCGCCGGCGGCCTTGGTGCGGCCGTATGCGTTCAGGTGTCCGCGCACCGGATGGTCCTCGGTGATGCGGGCTCTCCCGGGGCCGGGCGCGTAGACACTGGCGCTGCTCACCCACACCACCGGCCGGCCGGCGGCCGCCTCCAGCAGCCGTGCCGTGCCGTCGACGTTGACGGCGCGCATGGTGGCCTCCGCCGGAGAGCCGGGCGCGGGGTCGCCGACGGCTGCCGCGCAGTGCACGACGAGGTCGGCGCCGGACAGGTCCGGCACCTGGCGCGTGGCGTCCCAGGGGATGTGCCGGCCGACCGGGCCCGGGCGCCTGCCGACGCACAGGACGTCGGCGCCGCGGGCGGCGGCTGTGGTGGCGACGTGCGAGCCGCAGAAGCCGCTCGCACCGGTGACGGCGATGGTGGTCATCGGTTCCTCGCGGTTGGGCGGGCGTCGGCCGCCCGGACGGTGAGGGAGCGCCAGGTGGGCAGGGCCGCGCCCCGGTCCACGCGGGCGCGCAGGACGGTGGGGCGGTGGGGGGCGAGCGCGGCGAGGGCGTCGTCGAGCTGGGCACGGGCCAGGTGTGCGCCGGGGCAGGCGTGGGGGCCGGCGCCGAAGACGAGCTGGGCCACGGCGGGCGCAGCCGGGTGCCGGGCGTTGGGTGGCCGGTCATGGGCCCGTGCGGCGTGCCGTGCCACCAGGAGCAGGCGGTCCCCGGCCCGTACCGGGCGGCCGTCCAGCTCCGCGTCGGCTGCCGCCACTCGGGGCAGCAGCGGGGAGGGGGCGGTCACCCGCAGCAGCTCGCCCACCAGGGCCGGGCGCAGCCGGTCGTCGGCCGCCTGCTCCCAGAGCCCCGCGTCGGCGCACCAGGCGGCGGCGCGGGGGAGGGTGGCGACGGTGGTGTTGACGGCGGCGACCGCGAGCATGGCCCGCAGGGCCGGTTCGGTCGTTTCGCCGGATGCCGGGGTGAGCAGTGCCTCCAGCCGCGCCGTCGCCCCGGCGGCCGTGCGTGCGCTGCCCGGCCGCCGGGGGCCGGGCATGTGGTCGCGTACGGCGGCGGCCGCCGCCTCGGCCGCCGCCGCGGCGATGCCTTGCGGGTCGCCGGCCGTGCCCAGCAGCGCGCACACGGTGGCCCCGGCCAGCTCACGGGCCAGCGGTACCAGGTCGACCTCGCGGCCCGCGCGGAGCGGGGCGAGGCGGCGGTCCAGGACGTTCCGCCACACCGGGCGCAGGCGCTCCACCCCGGCGGTGCCGAGATCGTCGGCGACGGCGCGCCGGGTGGCGCGGTGGTCGGTGCCCTCCTGGTCGAACAGCGTGCCGCCCGCGGACAGTCGCCGGGCGGCGCCGCCGGTGGTGCCGGCGGCGGTGCGGTCCAGCGGGATCCGGGTGAGGGCCTGCCGGTAGGGGTCGGTGCCGTGCACCAGCACCGTGCCGCCGATGCGGGTGACCGTGCGGCTGCGGGCGGCGGCGAGGAGGGCGAACAGCACGGGGTGGGAGCGGGTGTACACGCGCCGGTCGCGGCGCCGGGCGGCGCGGAGCGTGGATGCGGTGGGGGTGGCGGGAGACGTGGTCATCTGACGTGTACCTGCTTCGGGTCGGCGGGCCGGTAACGACGGTCCCAGCACCACAGGAGGGTCCGGCGGGCGCCCCAGGCCCGCAGGCGGCGCAGGCTGGCGTGCACCACCATCCGTTCGGCCCGGGCGATCCGGTCGCTGTGCTCACGGGCCCGGTTGAGGAGGACGACGTCCTCGGGCGGTCCCTCCAGCGGGGTGCGGGGTGCTCCCCCGCAGCGCAGGTAGAGCGCGGCCGTCAGGGCGAGGTTGTGACCGTGGCACAGCACGTAGGGCGCGCGGTAGCGCGGGTGCCGGTGTTCGGCGCGGTAGCGCCCGTACAGCGCGGTCGCCCTGACGGCCGCCGGGAGCAGGTACCGCTCGGCGAGTGAGGGCCGCTCGTCCCGGCGTGGCAGGCTGCGGCCGCAGGCCATCTGTGTTCCTCGTGCGAACTCCGCGCGCGCCTGGGCGATCCAGTCGGCGGCGGGCAGGCAGTCGGCGTCCGTGCGCACGAGCAGTCGGGCGCCGTGCGCGATGGCGTACCGGAAGCCGGTGTCGGCGGCGGCGCCGGTGCCCCGCTCCTCTTCGCGGACGAGGTGTACGGGGAAGGGCGCGGTGGCGGCGAAGCGGCGCACGAGGGCGGCGGTCGCGTCGGTGGAGGCGTTGTCGACGACGGCGAGGGCGAAGCCGGTGTCGCTCTGGGAGGCGAGCGCGGCGAGGGTGGCCCTGATCCCTCGCTCCTCGTTGTAGGCGGGGACCACGGCCCACAGCGACGGCACGCCGGCGGGGGCGGTCATCCCCAGCTCCGTTCGGCGAGGCGCCGGGCGGCGAGGCGCGCGGTCGCGGCGCGGTCGGGCTTGCGGGAGCGGCCGGACAGCGGGATGCCGGCGAGCAGCACCGCGTCCGGCCGGGCGGTGCCCATGCGCTCCAGCGGTCCGTGCAGGGCCGCCCGGAGCGCGGCGCGGTCCGCCCCGCTGCTCGGCTGGACGACGGCGACCAGGCGCTCGTCGCCGTCGTCGGCCGGTACGCCCACGAGCAGGGCCAGTTCGACACCCGGTACGTGCAGGGCCGGCTCGTACAGCCCCGGGTAGATGTTCTCGGCGCGCCGCAGGACCATGTCCTTGCGGCGGCCCTCCAGCACGATCCGGCCGCCGTCGAAGCGTGCCCGGTCGCCGGTGGCGACCCACGGGTCGGGTTCTTCGCCCAGGTAGCGGTCCCGAGCGGCGGGGCCCGACAGCAGCAGTTCCCCGCAGGCGTCGGTCTTGGCCGCCACTTCGGGAAGGGGCGTGCCGACCAGGTCTCCGTCGCCGGTGAAAGCGGCCTTGTCGGCCTGCTCGACCGCCGCGGCGGGGAACAGCTCGGTCAGCGCGTAGACGCCCCACGCCTCCTCGGCGCCCGCGCGTTTGACGCGGGTGAGCAGGTCGGCGCTCGCGGGGGCCGATCCGGTCCACACCCGCCCGCAGAACCGGCCGTCCTTCGCGAGCAGCCGCCGCAGCTGCGGCGGCGTCAGATAGGTGGCCTGCGGTGCGAGGCGGCGCAGTTGCCGTGCCAGGACATGCGGGGAGCGGGCGGGCAGGGCGACCGGCGCGCCGCTCGCGAGGGACGGCAGGAGGACGAAGAAGGTGCCGCCGAGGACGGGCCGCCCGGCTTCGGGCCGTACCAGCTCGGTCACGGTGGTCATGCCGGCGGCGAGCGAGGAGCGTGTGTGCACCACCGCTCGGGGCCGTGCGGTGGTGCCCGAGGTGAAGACGATGACCGCGTCCGCGTCCTCGTCCACCGGGGGCGGCAGCGGTACGGCCCGGGCGTCGGCGTCCAGGGCCGGGGCGCAGCCGGGCGCCCGGGGCCCGATGGTGGCCACCGGCCCCAGCTCGGCGAGGTCGGGCAGGCTCAGGCGGGCTCGGCGGGCGAGCGGCCGGGCCCATCCGGCGACGGCCTGGGCGGCGGCGTCGGCGAGGACGATGCCGGGGCGGGCCAGGGCGAGCCGCGCACGCAGTACGTCCGCTCCGGCGCCGGGGTCGAGCACCGCGGCGCGCGCCCCGAGCCGGTGCACGGCGAGCATCACCGCGAGAGCGCGGGGTCCGGGCCGGACGGCGACACCGACGGTGGTGTCGCGTGCGACGCCCCGTCGGTGGAGGGCGGCCGTGTAGCGGTCGGCGAGGTCGGCGAGGTCCCCGCAGGTGACCTCGGTGCGTACGGCGCCGGTGCGGGTGGTGCCGAGGACGGCGGGCCGGCCGGGGTGGCGCCGCAGGGTGTGGGCGAGGGTGTCGAGCATCAGCGGGGGTCCTCCCCGTGGCGGCCCGGGCCCTTGTCGAGGTACCAGCGGGCGGTGCCGACGAGGCCGTAGGCGCGCAGCCGGCGGGTGGAGTTCTCCACGCGCATGCCGGGGGCGTGGACGATGGCGGTGGTGCGGCGGCGCACCCGGTTCAGGAAGAGCCGGTCGGTGGGGGACGGGCGGCGCGGCATCCCGCCGACGGCCTCGTACAGCGCTGCCGTGACGGCCATGTTGTTCCCGGCGTGCATCCGGTAGGGGGCGAGGTAGCCGTGGCGGCGATGGTGGGCGGGGCGTATGCGGCCGAAGAGGGCGGCGATGCGGACCAGTACGCGGAAGGCGGCCCGTCCCAGCGGCCCGTGCTCGTCACGGCGTGCGTCGATGCGCCCGCAGACCAGGCCCGCGCCGCGCCGCAGGGCGTCGCGGGCGCCGGCCGTCCAGCCGGGGTGCGGCAGGCAGTCGGCATCGGTGCGGGCCAGCCAGGTCGCCCCGTGTTCGATCGCGTACCGGAAGCCGGTGTCCACCGCGCAGCCCACGCCCTTGTCCGGCTCGCTGAGGACGTGGACGGGGAAGGGCGCCCAGCGGGCGAAGTCGTGGGCGAGGGCGGCGGTGCCGTCGGTGGAGGCGTTGTCCACGACGACGAGAGTGAAGTCGCGGTCGTACTGGGCCGCGAGCGCGTTCAGCGTGGCGCCGATGCGCGCGGCCTCCTGGTGCGCGGGCACCACCACCCACAGGGCGCTCATGCCTTCTCCCAGACCATCGTCATGATGCTGACGCCGCCGCCCAGACCGACGAACAGGACCCGGTCGCCGGGGCGCAGCCGCTCGTGGACGCGGTCGAGCTGGACGCCGAGGGTGGCGCTGGCCATGTTCCCGAGCTCGGGGACGGTGACGACGAGCCGGTCCCGGGGGACGCCGGTGAGTTCGACGAACCGCTCCAGATACGGCACGGTGACCTGGTGCACCAGGATGTGCCGGAAGTCGTCCCACGCCAGTGCGGTGCGCCGCCGCATCCGGTCGAGCACCGATGTTCCGACCTTCTCGAACACCTCGCGCAGCTCGCCGCCGTCACCGTGGAAGTAGGTGTGCTCGTCCCCGCGGGGGTGGCGGGAACCGCCGCCGAAGATGCCCCCGACCGACCAGTGTTCGGAGTGCGTCTCGGTGTCCACGTCGAGGATGCCGCCCCGCTCCACCGGCTCCAGGACGACTGCGGCCCCGGCGTCGCCGAAGGTGTATCCGGCGAAGCCGTCCCGTAGCTGACCGGGGCCGGACGGGGCGTGCCGGACCGCGCGGCTGGGGGTCTCCCCGGTGACGACCAGGGCGCGGCGGGCGCGGCCTGCGAGGATCATCGAGCGGGCCGTGTCGATGCCGTTGACGAAGCTGTTGCACGCGTTGGTCACGTCCAGCGCGTGTGCCCGGGAGCCGAGTCCGGCCTGGACGATGTGCGCGGTCGCCGGTTCGGCCACGTCCCGGGTGGCGGAGGCGAACACCAGCAGGTCCACGTCGTAAGGGGTGAGAGCTGCCCTGTCCAGTGCGGTGCGGGCCGCGCGCACCGCGAGCGTCGAGGCGTACTCGCCCTCCGCGGCCGCCCGGCGTGAGGCGATGCCGGTGACCCGTTCGAGGACGCGCGCCGGCAGGGTCAGCCCTGAGGCCGCGGTGATCTGTTCCTGGAGCTGCTCCGACGTCACTTCGCGCTCGGGGAGGCAGGAGGCCACCGCGGTGATGCCCACCAGGGGGCGCCACGGACCGGGAGCAGCATGGTCTATGTGCATGGGCCGAACGCTATGAGCGGTTCGGGGCAGGGTGCTTGAGTACGGGTACTCAACTGCCATGGGTGGTCGGCCGTGGTGGAGGGACCGGCGGCCGCCGCATGGATTCTCCCCGGTGATGCCGGATGCTGTCGGGGCTGCCGCAGATGTGGGCGACAGGCTGGATCACACGACCTGGGTCGGCACACGGGTGAACGTGCGCCGCTGCTGATACGGCGACGCCGGTGCCGGGCGGGTCCGCTGCCGTCCCGCCGGGGGTCGGCAATGAGCGCATGGACGTCCCCGGGCCGCTCCAATCAGCCTCCCTGCTGGTTCCGGAAGAGACCGCTGCCGCGAACGGCATCACGGTGCGGGACATCCGGGACCACCTCGCCCGTGACGAGTGGGAGGTCGCCCCGGGCCTGCCGGAGGAGCTCGGGGACGTCCGCCCGCCCCCTCCGGCGTTCTGGGAGAAGCTCGCCGAAGCGACTGGGCTGCTCCGGTTCGAGCGGAGCGCGGCTCGGTGTCGTCAGCGGTGCTCGGGGATCCGCAACGGAATGATCCGAGCGACTCCGACGCTTCGTCCTGCTGCCGAGGATCGACGCACGGCGCCGAGCTCCGGCGCCGGTGTTCCGCGGCCCGTGTGGGACATCGGGCACCTCTCGCCCACCGGAGGACGCGCGGTCAGCATCGCCTCGCTCCGGGTCGAGGACATGCCCGTTCTGGAGGTTCACCGGTCTGCCGCCACCGTGCCCGGAGGAGATGCGGCCTCCCCGGGACCACCGGCGAGCCGCGCCGCCTCGGGGCCGGGTGAGCACATCGTGCACGTGGTCCTCTTTCCGCGCCGGAGCCCGGCCGACGGGGCGGAACCGTACGCACCGCAATGCCGTCTTGGATCAGGTGACTTCGGTGTCGGGGGCGTTCAGGGGCGAGGCGCCAGCACCTCCAGGGCGCCGGTCTCGGTGTCGTAGCTGCGCAGGGTGGTGAGCCGGGCCGACAGCGGCGGCGCCGGCAGCAGTTCGGGGACCCGCCGGCCGGCGAAGGCACCCGCCCGCCGGGTCCGGCCGAGGGTGATGTGCGGGCTCCAGCGCTCAGGAGCGTGGAACGGGCTGAGGGTTCCGGGCGGACTGTCCGAGGCCACCGCCTCCCACACCCGGCGGTGCAGACCGGCCAGCGCGAAGTCGCGGTCCAGCGCCCAGGCCAGCACCGAGGTGGGCCGCTCGAAGCGAACCACGCCGGTGAACCGCACCGGCAGCGGCAGGGCGGCGGCCACCCCGGCGAGCTCCCAGCGGATCGGGGTGGTCAGCTCCGGACAGGCGGCCAGGGTGAGATGCGGGCTGTTGGTCGGTGAGCGGTGACGCGCCTGACTGGGCAGCCCCGCGTCCGCGAGCCGCCGCCAGGCCTCCCGAACCGCCGACTCCGCCGCCTCGTCCAACAAAAGCTCGACCGTACGCACCGCCGCAGCCTACCGGCGGTCCGTGAATAAGCATGTCCACAGGGCGGGCCCCGGTGGCGTGCCCGCCCCGCGTCCGGTCGCCCGTCCCGGGCTCAGGGACGGTGGAACCGCACCTCTGGGTGGGCCGGGTCCGGGCCGTCGAGGAGCGACTGGTTCCTGCCCCGCAGGTGCTCGTCGAAGAAGGCGGCGACGTACGCGCGGGTGACGGTCACCGCGCGGTCGGCCGGAAGGTCGCCGCCGGGGAGGCCGAGGTGGCCGAGGAGCACGGGCGCGTCGCAGAAGCCGAGGTGGTCGGCGCCGTCAACGGTCAGCCAGTGCTTCTCGCCGTTCAGGGCCGTCCAGGTGGTGTCCCAGGAGGTGTCCTCGCCGCCCGGCCGGTGGAACTCGTCGGTGCCCAGCAGCAGGAACGGACGTCCGCCGAGTCCGTCGGGGGGCACCGTGTCCCAGAACGTGCCGTCCATGTTCACTCCGGCGTCGATGCGCCGGTCGGCGGCCATGGCGCTGACGGCGCTCGCACCGCCGATCGAGTGGCCGGCCATGCCGATCCGCGTCCGGTCGATGGATGACGCGTACCGCCAGGCGGGCCGGGGGCCGGTCAGCCGGTCCAGGACGAACCGGGTGTCGGCGGCGCGGGCCCCGGTCACCAGGTGGCCCCTGGCCCGGTCGTCCTCCTCCATGACGGTGCAGGCGACGCAGGTCAGAGTACGTCCACCCGGCACCGACGTACCGGACGACTCGTAGGCGTGGTCGAGCGAGGCGACGACGTAGCCGCGGGAGGCGAGGTCCACGGCGAGGCTGGTGAGGGTGAACCGCGGCATGCCGAAGCCGGGCGAGAGCACGACCAGCGGGTGCCGTCCCGGAGCGGGGCGCGCGTCCACCACGCTGTGCGTACGGGCCCGCGCCACCTGCCGCACCGACGCCGGGTCCTCGACCGGCACGCCCTTCAGCAGCAGCCGGGCCTCCTCCTGGGTGGCGTACGGGGCGGGGCGGCCCGGCGTGTACCGGGCGGACGCGGGATAGTGCAGGGTGACCATGAGTTCCCGGCCGTCGGCCTCGGGCACCCAGGGGTCGGTGCGGGAGCGGTCCACGAGGTGGAGGACGGAACTCCCCACCCCGTACGGCCCGGTGGGGGCCGGCAGCCGCATGCGTTCGGCCGGCCGGTCCGGGACGGTCGTGGCGGTGCGCGGACGGGTCGGCGCAGCCATGGCGGTGGTGGCGGCCGGTAACGCGACCGCGCAGGCGAGAAGGGCGGCGGCGGCCGCCCGGGTCAGCTTGTTCATGCCGGGGACGCTACGGTCCCGGTCCCGGGCCCCGCGTCCTTCCACGGTCCCAACCGCCGTCGGAGCCGTACGTCCCGGGTCGGATGCCGGTCTCCACCGCACGGCCGGAGGCGATACGCGCGCGTCCCGTCGGTCCGTCCCGGTGCACGCCAACCCTGCGCTGCCGGCTCCAGGACCGCGCCGTCCTCGTCGCGCGGGGACTCCGGACCCGCTCCGAACTCCCGGGCGGTCCAAGCCCCTGCGACCGTGCAGACGGACAGTTGTCGTGTCGCACCGCGGCGGACGGCCCGGACCCTGCCCGGACCGTCCTCTCGGTCACCAGTCCAGCGGCAGAGCGGCGAGGTGCTGGTCGAGCAGGCCGGAGATGATCTGGTGGTCGTGGAGCGAGGGGTGCCAGTCACAGCCGAGCCGGTCCAGGCCAGGATCGTCGTAGTACCAGAAGCTGACCCGGTCGTCCCCCCGCGCGTTGCGGTCCTCGACGATGCCCCGGGCGGTGTCGGCGAAGGCGGTGCCGGACACCGGGGTGGCGCTGACCACCAGGAACGTCCTGCTTCCGTAGCGGGCTCGCAGCTTGTCGAGGAAGCCGTGGTAGGCGCTCGCGTAGGCGGCGATCAGCTCGCTCTGTGTGGCCCACGGCTCGCCCGGGCGGAGCGGGGTCGAGAAATCGTTGATGCCGAGGCCGATGACGACGACCTGCGGCCGCCAGCCGCGCGGCTTCCGCCAGACGTCGCCGACGACGTTCAACAGGGCCCGGTCGTAGTAGGTGCGGTAATCGGTGCCGGGCTCACCACCGTTGTAGTTGCGGACCATGCCGCGGCCGGAGAACGCGTTCTGCTGGTGGTCGGCGTCGAACGTGCGGGCGGTGAGGGCGCCGAAGGCGAGGTCCGCGTTGCTGTTCCGGTCGACTCCTCCGTTGGCAGAGCAGTCGCGCGTGCCCGATGCGTTGCCGTATCCGGCGGTGAAGGAGTCGCCGATGAACTCGATCTGCCTGTTCCGCGCCGCGGGGGCGGCGAGGATCCTTCCTCCCCGAGCGGCGACGAATCCACCGAAGCGGCCGGCGGCCCACGGGCTCTCCGTCCGCTTGACGATCCGCACGGTGTGCTCGGTGTCGGCGAGATCCCTGACCCAGGACGTGGTGCGCCCGGGAGTCACCAGTGTGCTGACGGTCGTCCCGTCGATCTGGACGTCGTAGTCGTTGGCGGAGTCGTCGAGCACGATCCCGACGCCGGTGCCGCAGAACCGGCCTTCGAAGGCGACGCCGGGCCAGGTGTACCGCACCGAGCCGTCGGCCGCCTTCTTGACCCGGCCCGCCGTCCGGAACCCGGTGAAAGCGGCGGGCGGCAGGGAGCGATGGGCGACGGACGCCTGGGAGGGTGCGGCCGCGGCGACGGTGACGCCCGCGGTCACGCTCGCGGCGGCGGCTGTGAGCAGTGCTCGCCGGGAGAGAGGGGGAGCGGTGCGCATGAGCGGTCCTTCCGGTGTCGGGAGATCTGCACGTGCGGTGGTGCGGGAGCGCTCCCATCATGGCCGTGCCGGTGCGGCGTGGGGAGTGCTCGGGGGCGACGGGTACGGAAGACCCTGGTGGGGTGGCCGAGGAGGCGATGTCGCCCCGTTCTGTTTTCCGCAGTCCTGCAAGAGGGCGGTTCACTGAGCCTGCACCAACTTCAAATTGCAGGCCGAAGGGATGGTGTGACGGCCTTTCGGGGTGCTCGTGCTGGTCATGGGCGGCTGTCTACGGCATAGACCGTCCGTCAGCGCGGTCGGTTCGCCAGTTCCTCCTCGCTGTGGCCCTGGTGGCCTTCCACGATCCGGTGCATGGATCCCGAGCTGGTGAAACGGATCCGACGTACCCGCCCCCGTGGTCGTCACCGGCTTCACAGCCGGCCGCGCCCACAGGCTCACCCCGGCCGGAAGGACGCCAACCGTGTCCCCGCCGCGGGGCGCACGCCGGTCGAGCACGGATTCGTCCGCCTGAAGAACTGGCGGACCCTCACCAAGCTCCGCACCGGTCCCGCCCATGCGGCCCGTCTCCTGCGCGCCCCGCCCGTTCTGACGAACCTCGAAGTCAACCGCTGACGGACGATCCTCTCCGGGGACTCTCGCCCACGGCCAGCCCGAGCATCCCGGGAACCGGCCACACCAGCCCTTTGACCTGCGACTTCAAGTCGGCGGAGGCTCACTCGTGTGCAGTCGGGTGGCGGCCCGGTCGAAGTGGGGTTCCTCTGCGGCCATCCGGCGCCACCGCGACGCGTGGAACGGGTGCGGAATCCCCGGTGATGAGTATCGCGCCCCGCTCCACGAGCGCATGCGGCAGGCCGGATGACCGACGAGGACCCCGGGCAGCGTGATGGAGACGTCATGCATCCCGATCGACGGCCCGGGGGCGGCGATTCGGCGGCGCGGTGTGCCGCCGGGTTCAGACCGGTCGCCCGTGCCGTGTCACGAGGGTGATCACGGAGGAGACACCGGCGGTCACGGCGAGGCTGCCGATCATGACCATCCCCACGCCGATCACGAAGAGGCCGCCGGCGTCGTCCGACCAGTCCAGGAAGGCGGCAGCGGTCAGGCCGGTCGTGGTGCCGGCCACCGCGCCCACCACGTGGTTCCGGAACACCGCCCAGCACACCGGCACCAGCAGGGTGAGCACCAGCCCGATCACCTGCCACGCCTCGTACGGGCCGGTCGACGAGCCGTCGGAGTGCACGTCACGGTGCTGGTCCCAGCCCAGCCACACCGCCCACATCACCGACGCCGTCACGGCCGGCACGAGGGCCGACGTCAACCGGGGCAGCAGTTTCACGAGTCCTTGATGCATGCTTCGAGCCTCCCGCCGCCCGCCGCCGCCGGACAGCGCACGCGTACTCGGAACCATCCGAGTACATGAGCCGGGGAGACGGACCGCGTACTCACTCCAGGGGGTGCCAAGGGGCGGGTGGTGCGGCTGACGGGGCCTGCCGAAGCGGAGCCCCCGGCCGTTCTCCTCGGACATGACGCCCGCGCACACCGGCCCCCGCCCTTGGGGAGGCCGGCCTCGCTCGCCGGGCCAGATCTTCGGCTCAGTGGTCGGACCCCCGGTCCGCGGCGGCCGGCTTCCCCATGTTCTTCCGCGCCTTCCCTTCTTCCTCCCGTCCTTTTCCCCCGCCCCTGTCAGCCGTTCCGGACTTGCCGGGCCGTTCGCCGGAGGTCCTCTTCCCGGTCCGCTCTCCCGTATCGGGGAGGTCTGCGGTCAGGTCGCCCCGAGTACCGGCCGGACGGGAGTGGGGTGTCGAGGCCCCGGCGCCGTGCGCGGCTGTCCCGGTGACTGGATTCCGGACCGGATCAGCCGGGGCGGAGCGAGGGCTTCGCCCCGAGGAGGTGTCACGGGACGACTCGGCCGGAGCGTCGGGGACGGAGGGCGACGGAGCCGCAGATGCCGCGTCATTCCTTTGGGCGGCGGTGTGCGGCGGGCCGGCCGGCGTGGAGGAGCGGCCGGCAGCCCGTGTCTCTTTCTCGCCGCTTCCTTCGTGTGAGAGGCCGTCAGGGAGGGCGAGGGCAGTGGCCAGCACGGCAGCGAGCGCGGCGGTTCCACCGGCGACCAGGGTGCGGCGTCGTGTGGCGGCGGCTTTCGGCCCGGTCGCGCTGCCCGCGGGCGACGGGTTCGGGTGCGTGGGCTCGGCATCCCGCACCGGCCCCCGACTCGGCGCGACACTCGTGGCGCGGAGCGCGGAGGGAACGGATACGGAATCTGCCGTGCCGGCGAGGGCGGTCAGCAGCCGGGCGCACTCGTGTGCCGTCGGGCGTTCCCACTCGTCCAGGGCGGTCATCCTCCGCAGCAGGGTCGCGAGGTCTTCCGGCAGGGACGCGGGCAGTACGGGCCGGCGGTGGAGTCGTGCGATCGCCGCCTCGAGAGGGCCTCCACCGTATTCGAGCCTGCCCGTGAGGCACTCGAGGAGTACGAGGCCGAGGGCGTAGATGTCGGCGGGCCGGCTGACGGACCGGCCGAGCACTTGCTCGGGGGACAGGTACGCGGCGGTGCCGATGAGTGTGCCGGTGGCGGTACGGGTGGTGGCGTCGAGCAGCCGGGAGATGCCGAAGTCGGTCAGGTGGGGGCGTCCGGATGCGTCCAGGATGATGTTGGACGGCTTCACATCGCGGTGAACGATCCCCGCTCCATGCGCGTGAGCCAGGGCTTCGGCGAGGTCGGCGCCGAGTGCGGCCACCTCTTCGGGGGACAGGGGGCCTCCGGTGATGCGGCTCTTCAGCGTGGGGCCTTCGACCAGTTGCATGACCAGGTAGGCACGGTCCTTGTGCCGTCCGGCGTCGTAGGCGGTGACCAGCCCGGGGTGGTGCATCCTGGCCAGGATGACCGCTTCGTCCCGGAAGCGTTCCTCCATGCCGATATCGGCGCCGGGCCGGAAGACTTTGACCGCTACCGATCGCTTCAGACGCAGGTCGAAGCCGCGGTGGACGTCGGCGGCACCGCCCGAGCCGATGAGTGCGTCCAGACGGTACCGTCCGGCCAGCACTTCGGCGGAACACCGGGAGGTCAGTGCCAAAGCCGACTCGCGGAGCCTCATTTCGTCTCCCACTGCTTCGAAGAGGTGTCCGTACGGGCGCTCGTCGCCGACGGGATTCCGGACACACGTACCCGTGAGAGATCGGGCTACCCCAACGGTCACAGCTGTGAAGGCCGCGTGGAGAAGACCGCGGGAAACCCTTCACCCGGCGTTCCCGGCAACGGCAGCGGACCGGAGGTGGGAGCAGTGGTCGTCGGTGGCCGCCCGGGGAATGCGCATCCTGTGCAGCAGGTCACGCGTGAGGCGACGGCCGTCGGTGGCACGCCAGGTGATGCCGGGGTACCGGGAACGCAGGTGCGACAGCGCCCTGGTGCCCAGTCCACTGTCGCGGAACGGATCGTCGATGACCACATCGGTGATCACACCCTTGGCGCACTCCTCGCACGTCCGGTAGGTCACCTGGCCGACCACCCTGCGCACATGGACCATCAGCAGGCACTCCTCCCCTGCGGTGCCGGGCGCGGGTGACTGCAGCAGTCCGACCTCGCGATAGACCAGGAGCCTGCGCCGCCACCGGCCCCTGCGCCGTCCGGCGCGCCGGTGCCTGCCTCCGTTCCTCCCTGACGGCGCGACGGACCACGGTTCCGGCGGCCGACCGTGCGCGACGCCCCTGGCGGGTGTGTGATCGTGATGCATGGAGTAGCCGGTTCCCCCTTGTGCGGGAGCGATGCCCGTGTCTCCCCCATCGGGGCGGAACCGATGAGGACCACGTCCTCCATCCGCCGGCCGGCGGTCCGCACCGTCCGCCCGGAGGTCTGCCGCGAAGCGTCCGGTCCACTCGCCGGAAACACTCCGTGCTTCCTCCGGGTCCGGGGGAAGCGCGTACGCGCGGTGCGCCAGCCGGGTGACCCGGTGTCCGCCGGATGCCGGAGTGCCTCGTGTGAGAGGAGGGGCGACGGGCAACGCATCCTGCATGCGCATCGTGGTCACCGGGGTGACCGGAAACATCGGTTCTGTCGTCGTGCGACGCTTGCGTGCCGAGGGCGGGCACGACCTCGTGGGTCTGGCCCGGCGACTGCCCGAGGGCCCGGACAGCCGGGGTGTCGACTGGCGCTCGGCGGACCTCAGCGTCGAGGCCTGCCACGGCACACTCGTCGAGGCGTTCACCGGCGCGGACGCGGTCGTCCACCTGGCATGGGGCTTCCAGCCGTCCCACGATCTCGCCTATCTCACCGAACTCGGCGTCGGCGGCACTCGCCGCGTGCTCCGGGCCGTCGCCGACACCGGTGTCCCGCACTTGATTCACATGTCCTCGGTCGGCGCCTACTCACCGAAGAAGGACGATCGTCCGGTGGACGAGTCCTGGCCCACCGGGGGCGTGCGCAGTTCGCGGTACAGCCGGCACAAATCGGCGGCCGAACGTCTCCTCGACCGGCATGAGGCCTCCGGCGCCGGCACGCTCGTCACCCGCCTCCGGCCGGGAATCGTCGGACAGCGCGCCGCCGGCAGTGCTCTCCTGCGGTACGGCGTGCCCGCCCTCGTGCCCTCCAGGGTGCTCGGCCTGCTGCCGGTCCTGCCGATGGACCGGAGGCTGACCATCCCGATGGTGCACACCGACGACGTCGCCGAGGCGATCGTCACGGTGCTGCACCGGCGCGCGGCGGGTCCGTTCAACCTCGCCGCCGACACGCCCGTGACCGCGGCGGTCATCGCGGACGCGCTCGGCGCCAGGCTGGTGCACGTGCCCTCCGCCGTGGTCCGCGCCGCCATGTCGGCCGCCTGGCACGCACGCCTGCAACCGGTCGACACCGGGTGGCTCGACATGGGCTTCGCGCTCCCGACGCTGGACACGACCCGTGCGCGCACGGAGCTCGACTGGGCCCCGGCCAAGGACGGCCCGCAGGTGCTCGCCGAGGTGATCGAGGGCATGAGGGAAGCCGCGTCCGGCCGGACACCCGTGCTGCGCCCACGCACCGTCCTCGGGGCGCTCGGCGACGCGGTCCGTCGTGGTCCGGTCGCCGTGCGGCGACGCCCGTGACCACCGGCACGGCGCCGGTGCGCCCCGGACCGCCGCCCGTGGCCGCGCTGCTCGCCGCCGCCCACGGCGGGCCGGCCCTGGCGGTCGCCGCCGTCGCGGGCCTGCTCGCGCTCCGCAGCGACCTGTCCCCGCTCGATGCCGCCGTCGTCACCGCTGCGGTACTCGCCGGCCAGCTCACGATCGGCTGGGGCAACGACCTGCGGGACCTCCCCCGCGACCGCGCCGTCGGCCGTACCGACAAGCCGTTGGTCACCGGAGCCCTCCCGGTCGGCTGGGCGGTGCGCGCCCTGGTCGTGGCCGGACTCGTCTGCGTCGTGCTGTCCGCGCTCGCCGGCTGGCGCAGCGCGCTGGTCAACGTCGTCCTCGGCGCCGGCGCGGGCCACGCCTACAACCTGGGGCTCAAGGCGACCCGGTGGTCGTGGGTGCCGTACGCCAGCGCCTTCGGGACGCTGCCCTCGGTCGTCACCCTCGCCGGCCCCGCCCCGGCCTGGGCGCCGCTGTGGATGACCGGCGCCGGGGCCGCGCTCGGTGTCGGGGCACACCTGCTCGACACGCTGCCCGACCTCGCCGACGACGAACGCACCGGCGTCCGCGGCCTGCCGCACCGGCTCGGCGAGCGCCTTTCGCGCATCCTGGCCCTCGTGCTGCTGTCCGCCGCCTCGCTGCCGGCCGTCATCGGTCCCGCCGGTCTCCCTCCGGCGTGGGCGCCGGCGGTCCTCGCTCCGGTGGCGGTCCTTGTGGTGGTTGCGTCGGCCGCCCACGGCCGTACTTCCTTCCGGGCCGCGGTGGCCGTCGCCCTGCTCGATGTCGTGCTGCTCGTGGCGGCCGGTTGATGGCGCCCGCACCCGCTCGCTGGGACCTCGTGGTGGTCGGTGCCGGACCTGCCGGAGCCGCCACCGCCCTGGGCGCGCTGCACGCCGACCCGGAGCTGCGCGTCGCCCTCCTCGACCGGGCGCGCTTTCCGCGGGACAAGGTCTGCGGCGACGGGGTGGCCCCGCACGTCCTCGACCTCCTCTCCGAGGTCCGTGTCACCGGTCTCGTCGACGACCGGGTCCCGGTCGAGCGGCTACGCCTCGGCCGGGGCGGCCTGGTCGTCGAACGGCGGATGGCCCGCCCGGCGTGGGTGGTGCCGCGCCGGGTCCTCGATGCCCGGCTGGTCGACGCGGCCGTCGCCGCCGGCGCCCGGTTCCTGCAACACCGGGTCCGTGACCTGCGGCAGGACACCGGTGGGGTGATCCTGGACGGTGAGGTCTCCGCCGCGGTCGTGGTCGGCGCCGACGGCGAACACTCGGTCGTCCGGCGCGCGCTCGGCCGGTCTCGTGGTCCGGTGGCCCTGGCGCTGCGCGGCTACGCCCCGGTCGCACCCGGGCGGCGAGGCGTACAGGTCATCGAGTTCGGCACCCGCCACCAGCCGTCGTACGCCTGGTCCTTCGACCGCGGTGACGGCCACGCGAACGTCGGATACGGCGAGGTCCTCCTCGGAGGACGGCCGGCGCCGACCCGCGCCCAGTTGTCCGAGCGGCTGGAAGCGCTCCTGCCCGGCGCGGCCGAGGGGGGTGGGAGCTGGGCCGGGCACCTCCTGCCGCTCTCGACGGCGCGTTGGCGCCCTCCGGCCGGCCGCGTACTGCTCGTGGGCGACGCCGCCTGCCTGGTGAACCCCTTGACCGGAGAGGGCATCCACCATGCCGTGGCCACCGGCATCGCGGCTGGTCGCGCCGCCGCCGCAGCCCTGCGTGACGGACGGCCCGAGCGGGCGGGAGAGCGATACGCCCACGTCACCCGCCGGATCCTGCTGCCCCACCTGCGCCACACCGCTCTGGCCGCCCGGCTCGCCCGCACCGCGGGTGTCCTCGAGGCCGGGCTGCGGGCCTCGGCCGCCGACCAGCGCGTATTCGACGACTTCGTCGAACTCGGTGTCGCCCGGGGCCGGTTCACCCCCACCGTCGCGCTCGGCCTCGGCCGGGCGTTCCTCACGCCCGGCCGTCCGACCGGCCGCCCCCAGGAGCCAGCATGACCATGCGCATCCTCAGTGTCTGCGGTGTCCTGCCCGATCACCGCTACCGGCAGGAGGAGATCACCGGGTCCTTCACCGGCATACTGGCCGAGGGCGCGGTCGACCGCGGCGTCGTCGAACGGTTCCACCGCAACACGTGCGTCGAGACGCGGCACACCGTGCTGGCGCTGGAGGAGTACGCCCGCCTCGGGGACTTCGGCCGGTCGAACGACGCTTTCATCCGGACGGGCGTCGAACTGGGCGGTCGCGCGGTCGTCAACGCGCTCAAGGATGTCGGTCTCACACCGACCGACGTCGACTTCGTCGTGTCGTGCACGGTGACCGGTCTGGCCGTCCCCTCGCTCGAAGCCCGCATCGCGGCGGAGATCGGGTTGCGCCCCGACGTGGTGCGCATGCCCCTGGTCGGCCTCGGCTGTGTGGCCGGCGCGGCCGGCATCGCACGCCTGCACGACCTGCTGCGCGGCCGCCCGGACGGGGTCGCGGTGCTGGTGTCGGTCGAGTTGTGCTCGCTCACGTTCCAGCGCGAGGACACCTCGCTCGCCAATCTCGTGGCGAGCGGCCTGTTCGGGGACGGCGCCGCGGCGGTGGTCGCGGTCGGCCCCGGGCATCCGCTCGCGCGGTCCGACGACCCCGCCCGCCCCGAGGTCCTCGCCTCGCGCAGTCGCCTGTACCCCGACTCGGAGCGCATGATGGGCTGGGACGTCGGCTCCGGCGGATTCAAGATCGTACTCGACTCCTCGGTCCCCGGCCTGGTGCGCCGGTACGTCGGCGACGACGTTCGCGGTTTTCTCGCCGACCACGCCCTCGCCGACGACGACATCGGCTGGTACGTCGCGCACCCCGGTGGCCCCAGGGTCCTGGAAGCACTGCAGGAAGTGCTCGGGATCGAGCGTGACGCCCTGGGAGCGACCTGGGACTCACTGCGCCGGATCGGCAACCTGTCCTCCTCCTCGGTGCTGCACGTCCTGGCGGACACGCTCGCCGACCGCCCTCCGCGGCCCGGCTCCCACGGGCTCATGCTGGCCCTGGGCCCGGGCTTCTGCTCCGAACTCGTGCTCCTGCGCGCCCCGGGAGGATGAGAGATGAGCGGCGAGGTGCTGTTCACCGTCCTGGTCCTGGCCGTCGGCCTGGAACGGGCCGCCGAACTGTTCGTGTCCCACCGCAACGCCGTCCGGAGCATCGCGCGGGGCGGCGTGGAGGCCGGGCGGGGCCACTACCCGTTCATGGTGGTACTGCACACGGGCCTGCTGGTCGGCGCGCTCGTGGAGGTATGGGTGCGGCGGCCGGGCGTCGTACCTGTCCTCGCCTGGGCCATGCTCGCCCTCGTCGCGGCCTCGCAGGCGCTGCGCTGGTGGTGCGTCGCCACCCTGGGCCGGCAGTGGAACACCCGGGTGATCGTCGTGCCCGGCGCCGCGCGCGTGACCGGCGGTCCCTACCGCCGGCTTTCGCACCCGAACTACCTCGCCGTCGTGGTCGAAGGGCTCGCGCTCCCTCTGGTGCACTCGGCCTGGGTCACGGCGGCCGTCTTCACCGTGCTGAACGGGTTCCTGCTCGCCGTCCGCGTCCGCGCCGAGGACACCGCCCTGGCGCGGCTGGCCTGAGGAGGGACGCATGGACCTTCTCGTCGTCGGTGGAGGACCGGCAGGTCTCGCCACGGCATTGCACGCGGCCCGGGCAGGCCTCGAAGTCGCCGTCTGGGAGCAGCGCGCCGGTACCGTCGACAAGGCGTGCGGCGAGGGCCTGATGCCGGGCGCCGTCGACGCCCTGGCAGCGCTCGGTGTCCACCCGCCGGGACACGACCTGCGCGGCATCGCGTACGTCTGCGGGCCGCGTCGGGCCGACGCCGACTTCCGGGCGGGGCCGGGCCGCGGGGTACGTCGCACCGTCCTGCACGCGGCGCTGCGGGAGGCGGTGCTGGCCGCCGGCGTACGGGTCGAGCAGCGCACCGCGCGCCGTGTCGAGCAGGACGAGGACGGTGTGGTGGTCGACGGCACCCGTGCCGGCCACCTCGCCGCTGCGGACGGCCTGCACTCGCCTATCCGCCGCTCCCTGGGGCTGCACCGGCCGCGTCGGGCCCACCGGCGACACGGGCTGCGCCGCCACTACGCGCTCGCTCCCTGGAGCGACCGCGTCGAGGTGCACTGGGCCCGTGGCGCGGAGGCCTACGTGACCCCGGTGAGCGACGGCCTCGTAGGCGTCGCGGTGCTCACCACCGGCCGCGGACCGTACGACGACCACCTCGCGGCCTTCCCCGGGTTGCGGGAGCGGCTGGCCGGAGCCGGGCCCGCCGGACCGGTGCGCGGGGCGGGGCCGCTCCGCCAGGACACGCACGCACGCACCGTCGGCCGGGTGCTGCTCGTCGGCGATGCGGCCGGTTATGTCGACGCGCTGACCGGTGAGGGCATCGCGCTGGCGCTCGCGCAGGCCTCAGCGGCGGTGCGGGCAGTCGTCGGCAACGACCTGGCAGCGTACGAGCGGGAGTGGCGACGGCTCACCCGGCACCACCGCTGGCTGACCCGGGCGCTGCTCGGTGCGACGAGGATCCTCCCGGTCCGCTCGGCGCTGGTGCCTGCGGCGCAGCGGCTGCCAGGGGTGTTCTCCGCGGCCGTCGACGTGTTGGCGCGTCCGGTGGGGACATGATCCGGCAGGCTCCGGACGCCTGGGCCGTCCACGGATCGAAGAAGCTGACGGGTTGCCCCTCCCCCGGTGTGGGGGCGTGCGATCGAGTCGTGAACGAACCGGACGTCGCGCTCGTCACCGAACCGGTCGGGCCGAGGCCGAACGTCCTGGCCCGCTGTCCCGCCCCCTTGCCGCAGCAGCCGTCCCCGAGCACGTCGTACGCCTCCGACACGGCCGGCTCGTCGAGCGTCCCGAGGCCCTGGCCGCTCGATCTACCCCGCCTCGTCCCGTACGGACTTCTCGAGGAGCGTGAACGACTTGGGCGTACCGCCCGGCTGCGGCTTGCCCTCCTTGCGTCCCACGACCCGATATCCGGCGTCGAGGTAGTACCCACTCAGGCGTGCGTTGGTGGCCAGGCAGTCCAGGCGAACCAACGACCGGCCCACCTCGGCCACGCGCCGCTCCGCGGCTCCCAGAAGCTGCCGCCCCGTCCCGGGCGGAACACTTCCGCGGTCCACCATCAGCCGGTGCACATAGCCGGCCGCCGGCGGCTGCGGCCCCCAGGCGTCCTCGTCCTCCCACCAGAGCTCCCAGGCCCCGACCACACGATCGGCAGCCTCCGCGAGCCATAGCTCACCGCTCTCCATGATCCGGCGGAAGTGGTCCTCACCCAGCTCACCCGGCTGCCACTGACCAGTGACACCCCGGGTGAGCATCCAGCGGGCCGCGTCGTCACGCAGACGCACGACGGCGGCAAGATCGACGCCGTCAGCGAGACGGAAGCGTAGGTCCTTCACGCCGCGATCTTCGCACAGGCGTCCGCCCCCGCACCGGTCGCAGGAGGGCTTCCCGGAAGAAGGACGGGGGCTCATCGCCACCTGGACGGGCCCCACTGCTCCGCAGGTACCGGCGCCGTCACTCGCTCCGCTGCCGAGCCGTCAGGGACGGGGATGACGCAGATGCCGGAGCCGCCGTCCGGCACATGGCTGGACTCCGGCCGGGGAGCGGCGACGTTCCCGACCTCGGCAGTGACCGGGCCGCCCGGATCGTGACCGTCATCAAGGACACGTTCTGCGAGCAGCCCCGGCGTCCTCGTCGGCAAGGCGTCGGAGTACCGGCTCGGCCTTCGGTGTCCGGCACCCACCGGTCGTCCACGACCATGTGGGGCCTCCCGGCGGTCGGGCCGCCACGAGTCCCTCGGCGACGAACCTCTCCACGAAGTGACTCGAAGCGCGCGATGGGGGAACCGGAGGAGAAACCCTGACGCACGAGGGGAGGCCGGGTGTCCGCACGCCCGGCTCCCTCACCGGAGGAGAGACCACGATGGCGCACGGAGACGACACCCGGCATGCCCTGCCGAACATGCCGGGTACGCGCACCGACGGGGACGGCGCCACACGCCGCCGACCGTTGCGGGAGCGGCACGTCGAGGAGACGGTCGAGGTCGAGGTGCCGGTGCGGACGGCGTACAACCAGTGGACTCAGTTCAAGACCTTCCCGCGCTTCTCGACCGTGGTGCACGGCGTCGAGCAGCTCAGGCCCACCGTGACCGCCTGGACCATCGGCTACGGGCCCCTGCGCCACCGCTTCGCGGTCGAGATCGTGGAGCAGGACCCCGACTCGTACCTCGCCTGGCGCGGTCTCGAGCAGAACCCCTCCCACCAGGGTGAGGTCGAGTTCCGGCCGACGGGGTCCGGCGGCACCGCGATCACCGTCCGGATGCTCCTGGAACCGCGGGGGGCCGCGAGGGTCCTCACCCGCTCGTCCCGGGCCGCCCGGCTGACCGCCCGGCTGGTGCGCGGCGAGCTCGTGAGCTTCAAGCGGTTCATCGAGGGACTGGGGCAGGAGGGCGGGGCCTGGCGCGGCACCATCCGCAACGGCCGTGTGCAGCACGATCGCCCGGAACCGCCCAGGAGCCGCGTGGCCCAGTGGCCCGTCGGCTGACCCGCGCACCGGACACGGCAAGAGAAAGGCGAACCGATGCAGAACCCGCCCGGCGAGGAGCGGGAGACCGCCCTCTCCGTGACGCCGCCGAAGAAGTGGGCGGCCGGAGTCCCCGCGGTCGTGCACGCGCTGGAGTACTCCCTGGAGCAGACCTCCCCGCGCAGGACGGGGGTGGACCTGCTGGCCATGAACCAGGTGGGCGGGATCGACTGCCCCGGCTGCGCGTGGGCGGACCCGGCCCCGGGCCGGCGCCATCGCAACGAGTACTGCGAGAACGGCGCCAAGCACATCAACGACGAGGCCACCACGCGCCGGATCACCGCCGACTTCTTCCGTGAGCACAGCGTCTCCGACCTCGCCGCCCGCTCCGACATGTGGCTCAACCAGCAGGGGCGGCTCACCGAGCCGATGATCAAGCGGCCCGGCTCCGAGCACTACGAGCCCATCGGCTGGAACGACGCCCTGGGCGTCCTCGCGCAGGAACTCCAGGCGCTGGCCTCCCCCGACGAGGCCGTCTTCTACACCTCCGGCCGGGCCGGCAACGAGGCCGCCTTCGTCCTGCAGCTCTTCGCCAGGGCGTTCGGCACCAACAACCTGCCCGACTGCAGCAACATGTGCCACGAGTCCAGCGGCTTCGCCCTGAGCGAGACCCTGGGCACCGGCAAGGGCACCGTCAGCCTCGACGACCTCCACCACGCCGACCTGATCTTCCTGGTCGGGCAGAATCCGGGTTCCAACCATCCGCGCCAGCTCACCGCTCTGGAGGAGGCCAAGCGCAACGGGGGCCGGATCGTGGCGGTCAACCCGCTGCCGGAGGCCGGGCTGCGGCGCTTCAAGAACCCGCAGAAACCGCGCGGGGTCGTCGGACGCGGCACCCAGATCGCCGACCGCTTCCTGCACATCAAGCCCGGCGGCGACCTCGCCCTGTTCCAGGCCCTCAACCGCCTGCTGCTGGAGGCCGAGGACGCCCGGCCCGGCACCGTCCTGGACCACGGCTTCATCGACGCCCACACCACCGGCTTCGAGGAGTTCGCCCGGTACGCCCGCACCGTCGACTGGGACGACGTGCGCACGGCGACCGGTCTGACCCGCGAGGAGATCGAGCACGTCCGCGACGAGGTCCTGCGGAGCGAACGCGTCATCGTCTGCTGGGCGATGGGCATCACCCAGCACAAGCACGGAGTCCCCACCATCCGGGAGATCGTGAACTTCCTGATGCTGCGCGGAAATCTCGGCAGAGCGGGCGCCGGCGCCTGCCCGGTGCGCGGCCACAGCAACGTCCAGGGCGACCGCACCATGGGCATCTGGGAGCAGATGCCGGACTCCTTCCTCGACGCCCTCCAAAAGGAGTTCGGCTTCGATCCGCCCCGTGCCCACGGGCTGGACTCGGTGAACGCGATCAGGGCGATGCGCGAGGGCCGCGTCAAGGTCTTCCTCGCCCTGGCCGGAAACTTCGTCCGGGCCGCACCCGACAGCGCGGTCACCGAGGAGGCGATGCGCTCGTGCCGCCTGACCGCCCACATCTCCACCAAGCTCAACCGCTCGCACACCGTCTGCGGCGACACCGCGCTGATCCTGCCGACCCTGGGCCGCACCGAACGGGACCTCCAGGCCGGCGGGGAGCAGTTCGTCACCGTCGAGAACTCCATGAGCGAGGTGCACACCTCCCAGGGCCGCCTCGAACCGGCCTCCCCCCTCCTGCTCAGCGAGGTCGCCATCGTGTGCCGGCTCGCCCGCCGCACGCTCGACGGCAAGGCGGACATTCCCTGGGCCGAGTTCGAGGGCGACTACGGCACCATCCGCGACCGCGTCTCCCGCGTCGTGCCGGGTTTCCACGACTTCAACGCACGGGTGACCCGGCCGGGGGGCTTCCAACTGCCCAACCCGGTCAACGAGGGCGTCTTCAACAACGAGGTCGGCAAAGCCCTGTTCACCTGCAACGAACGTGTGATCCCCCGGGCGCCCGCAGGTCACCTGCTGCTGCAGACACTGCGTTCGCACGACCAGTGGAACACCGTCCCCTACACCGACAACGACCGTTACCGAGGCATCCACGGCAGCCGCCACGTCGTGCTCGTCAACCCGGCCGACCTGGCCGAACTCGGCCTCGTCCAGGGCGATCGTGTCGACCTCGTGAGCGTCTGGGCGGACGGCACCGAGCGCCGGGCCGAGAACTTCGAGGTCGTGCCCTACCCGGCCGCCAAGGGCTCGGCCGCCGCCTACTATCCGGAGACGAACGTCCTGGTACCGCTGGACAGCGTCGCCGACATCAGCAACCAGCCCGCGTCGAAGGGCCTCGTCGTCCGTCTCGAGCCCACCTCCGCCTGACCGGCCGCACGACCGGGCTCCGGTTGTTGCCGGCATCGGAGCCGCGGCCCGCGCCGTCGCGGGTGTGTTCCTCCGGTCTGGCGGCCGGCACCCGGCCGATGCCCGTGGACGGCGACCCGTGCGACGGCCGTTGAAGAGCGGCTGGGCGGCGGTCCGCCGCAGGACGGCAGAACACCCGGACCCGAGTCGGTCCCCGGGCCGACGGAGTCACCACAGGGGCCGTGGGCATCGGGGCCTCCCGCGTGACCGAGCCCGCCCTTCGCGCCCGGCCGTCCGCAGGGGCCGGGTGTCACCGGGCCGGGACCGACGACGGCGCGGTCCGTTCGCGTGAGCGTGGCCGGACTCGGCGCACCGACGGCGCACGTTCCGTGGCAGACGATGACGCCGCGCCGGAGCATCAGATCCCCCGCCTCACGAAAGCTCAGCAGGAAACGGTGACGCGGCCGGCGGTGAGCACGGTGGCGCCCCCGGTCGCCCGCGTCCTCTCCATGGCGCTGAACGTGCCGGCCACGCGAGGGACCGGCCTCACCGGCCATCCGGGGAGCGCTCATGTCGATCTTGTGCAGCTTTGCAGTCGACGGCATGGAACCCGGACGAGGCCGCTCATCTCGCCCCGCAGCATCTGTCGGCTTCGTGATAGCACGGGGTGACCAGACAGAGAGGGCCTACGACGTCATGGGCATCTTCAGCCGCCGCCAGACAGACGTGATCGAGCCGACGCCGACTGCCGGTGTCGGTGTGCCCGCGGCGAGGGCTTCGGCCGCCGGTGCCGCGCTGGATCCGACGCTGCGGGCGTTGACCGGGCGATGGACCATCGACCGCCCGCACAGCCGTATCGGATTCTCCGTCCGTCACGCGATGGTGACGACGGTCCGGGGTGCTTTCAGCGACTACGACAGCACTCTGTACTTCGACGGAGCACGGCCCTGCGAGTCGCGGGCCGATCTCGTCATCCGGGTGGCCAGCGTCGACACGGGCGTGGAACAGAGGGACGCGCACCTCATCGGCCCCGACTTCTTCGACGTGCGGCGCTACCCGGAGATGGTGTTCCGCAGCACTTCCACCCTCCACGAGGGCGGGGAGAGCTTCCGCATGACGGGAGAGCTGACCATCCGTGGCGTCACCCGGCCCGTCGACCTGCAACTCGACTACCTCGGCTCGGTCCTGGATCCGTTCGGGTACGAGCGGGCCGGCTTCGACGGCACCACCACCATCGACCGCACCGAGTGGGGCCTTTCCTACAACCAGCGCCTCAAGAACGGCGGCGCCATGGTGAGCGAGAAGGTCCGGTTGCAGTTCGACATCTCCGCGATCCGGGTCCCGTCGTCACTGTCCTGACGGACGTCTTCGTCCTCAGGAGGCGCCCGCTTCGCGGTGGACGGCCACCGCGGTGGAACGCAACCGCTCAAGCCCCCGGCCGGCCCGGCGTACGGCTGCACTGCTTCCTGGGCATCGGAACGGGCCCGCTGCCGTCCCCCGCCGAGGCAGCGGCTGCCGGTGGCGGGGGCGGTCAGTCGGGGACCGAGTCCACGGTGGCGTAGCTGGGCAGCACCTGGTCCGTACCGGTCAGGGCCAGCATGCGGCGTACGCGTTCGCTGGGTGCGATCAGCACCAGCCGGGCGCCGGTGTTCCTGGCTGTGCGGTAGGCCGCGATCAGACAGGTGAGCCCGCTGGAATCCAGAAAGTCGACACCGGACAGGTGCACCAGCACGCTCTGACCACCGGAGAGCAGCAGGGGCTGCAGGGTGCCGGCGAGCCGGGAGGCCGTGTGCAGATCCAGGGCTCCCTCGACCGTGACGAGGCTCCGGTCGGCCCCCAGGCGGTGGACGTACACCTCCAGGCCGCCCTGCCGATCGCGGTGAGCGTGCCGCCGGTCCGTGCTCATCATCGGTTCTCTTCGGGTGGGCCGTGGTTCACGGGATCAGCTCCTGCTGGTGGCCGCCGCGCCACTCGGTGAGCAGAACAGTGGCATCGTCGTCGAGCTTGCCGTCATGGTGCTCCATGACGGCGGCCATCAGCCGGCGCAGGGTCTCATGCAGGGTGCGCCGGCCGGAGTGGTGACGGCGGATGAAGTCGACGAACCGGTCCCGGCCGAATTCCCTGCCCTCTGCGTCGCGGGCTTCGACGATGCCGTCGGTGTAGAGCAGCAGGCGGTCCCCGGGTTCGAGCTGTTCGGTGGCCGTGGTGACCGGCAGGCCGAGGTCGGCGCCCATGGGGCCGGCCGGGGAGCAGTCCAGTTCGGTGGTCCAGCGGTTGCCGCGGATCAGGATCGGCAGGTGATGGCCTCGGTTGATCCACGTCAGCCGGCCGGTGTCCATGTCCAGGTCGGCGAGGAGTCCGGTGACGTAGCGGCTGGTGCTGAACTGTTCGATCAGTGTCTGTTCCATCTTCCGGCTGGTCTCACTCAGGGAGGCGCCCTGACGGCGGGCGTTGCGACAGGCGGCCACGGCGACGTTGGCGGTGATACCGGCGGTGGTGTCGTGGCCCATGGCGTCGAAGACACCCAGGTGGAGGGTACCGTCGGCCACCGCGTAGTCGAAGGCGTCACCGCCGATCTGGTAGGCGGGCTCCATCACCGCACCCACGGTGGCGTCGTTCCCGGCGTAGGCGGGCGGCGGGGTGAGGTTCCACTGCATCTCGGCTGCCACGTTCATCGGCTCGGTGCGCACCAGACGTGCGTAGGAGTCGCTGAAGGACCGCTTGCTGAGCAACAGCAGGGCTGTCATGGACGCCAGGTCGCGCAGGGCCTGCCGGACGGGTTCGTCGTCGGTGCGGGTGTCGGCCCGCAGCACGCCCAGGCGCTCCACGCCGTCGGTGACGGCCACCCACCACCGCCGCCGCCCGTCCGGATGCTCGCCCGTGGCGTCCCGTTCGGATTCGGGGAGCAGCTCCACGCGCTGGTAGGCCCGGCCGGGCAGACTGCCCGAGACGGTGAACTCCTGCCCGCTCTCCCCGGCATCCGGTCCCCGGCCGGTGAGCCGGCGCAGCACCGTCTCCTGCATATCGATCACGAAGAGCGCCACGTCGTACATGCCCGCCACGGCGGCGTGCTCAGCGATCATCCTCGGAAGCTGTTCGAGCGTGGCCGTATGACTGGCCTGCATCAGCCGCATCAGCGACACAGCACTACTCTCGGTCACACCTCTGGTCCCCTCGCCGGGCAGGCACGCGGCCTTGGGCGGACAGGCCACTTCGGGACTCCTCCATGGCCACTCAGGTGTATCCATCTTCAGACACCGCACGGGTACCCGCTCCCGGACAGCACAGACGGCCGGCAGCAGCCGGCGCTCGCCTTCCCCCGCGGCCCGCCGCTCGCCGCCGTACCGACGCAGCAGTCCTGCCGACGCGCGGCGCGGGCAAGCGCTCCCGCCGTCCCGTCGTTCCGCTCCCGGCACCAGGTCCCGGTTCCACGGGCGGGCGGGACGGTCGGGGCCGTGAACCGTGCCGAGTCGGACGGCGTGGGTCACGAGATCCGGGGACGTCCTCACCGAAGATCTCTCCGGAGACGTCTCCGTCACGAGGCCGACGAGACGTTCCCGTGGCGACGCGAGACCGAAGGAGTCCCATGCCGCAGGACGACCGGATCATGCAGGGGCCCGGCGAGCGACGAGTCGCCGAAGCGGCGGAACGGATCGTGGCCGAGGGCCGGCCACGATTGCACCGCACCTGGACGTCATTGGTGGCCACCTCGCTGCTGGGCGGTATCGACGTCGGTGTCGGCGTCATGACGCTGCTGTTCGTACGCCACGAGACCGGCAGTGAACTGCTGGCCGGACTGGCTTTCTCCGTGGGGCTCGTCGCTTTGCTGCTCGGTCACAGCGAGTTGTTCACGGAGGGCTTTCTGGTGCCCGTCGCCACTGTCATCGCCGGTGCGGCCACCTGGCTCGACCTGGTGCGCATGTGGGCGACGGTCCTGGTGATGAACCTGATCGGCGGATGGGTGTTCACCTGGCTGGTCATGCGGGCCTATCCGGATCTGCACCGCACCACGGCTGCTCTGGGCGCGCAGTTCGTCGACGGAGGCTACACCCTGGGCACCTTCTGCCTCACCGTGCTGGGCGGCGGCGTCATCACGCTCATGACCCGCATGCACCACGGCACCGATTCCATGACCGGGAAGATCACCGCGTCGATCACCACCGCGTTCGTCCTGGCCGGGCTCGGGTTGTGGCACTCGGTCCTGGACTCCCTGATCGCGTTCGCCGGCCTGCACACCGGCAGGACGTCCTACGGTTACACCGACTGGCTGGGGTGGCTGGCCTGGGCGGTCCTGGGCAACGCCGTCGGCGGCCTTCTTCTGACGACGGCATTGCGCCTCGTGCGCAGTGCCCCGGTGCTGAGCGATGACAACCCGGCGGTGAAGGCCGGCTCCTGATGCCCACGAGAGGGGCGCGATGCCCCGGCCTGGTGGGCGAGCGCTTCGTGGAGCTCTCCTCGGACGAACCGGACGACGTCGGCGTGGTGCGAGGCCGGGGTCGTTCAGGCGCCGGGCAGGAAGAGACAGAACGGGTGACCGTGCGGGTCACGGAGGACTCGCACGTCCTTTTGAGGCTGGTGGTCCTCCAGCGTCGCGCCCAGGGCGCAAGCCCGCTCGGTCTCCGCGTCCAAGTCGTCGACCTGCAGGTCCAGGTGTGCTTGCATCTGCTGGGTGCCTGGTCGTTGGGGCCACACCGGGGACGTGTGGTCGGCTTCCAGCTGGAAGCTGAGGCCGGGGCGGTCCTGTCCGGGATCCCGCAGCCGGACCCACTCAGGGTCCCGCTCGACTTCCTGCCAGCCCAGCAGAGCCCGGTAGAAGTCGGCCAGCGCGGGCGGATCGGGGGTACCGAGCACAAAGGCACCGAGCGTCGTCGTCATGTTCCCCTCATGCCCCGGGCACTCGCCCCCATGCATCGGCCTGCGCAGGGGCGGCTCAGTGCCGTTGCAGAGGTGTGGGGTGTCCCTCCTGCCCGCCCGTGCGTACTTCTGCGAACGACCGCCGGCCCGGCATCCCCGGCTCTGGCCCCCACCGGCCGTGGGTCGGCTTCGTCGAGGCCGGGCAGGTCTCCCGGACCGCCTACGGCACCGTCGAGCGCCCCCTTCATGGCCCACACCCGCGACGACAGCGCCGGCACCCACCGGGTCGTCGAGGACCTCCGCATGAGCGAGCGCGAACGGCGGGACGGCCGCCCCGCCGCCACCTGAGTGAGCACAGGGCCTCGGCGTGCTCCCCGGCTCACCCCGGTCCACAGTCCAGGGGGCACGTCAGAGCGGCTGCCGCCCGGCGGGAGCGCTTGCGGGCTCATCCAGCAGGGCGATGCGGGCGGTGATGCTCTTGCCGACCGGCTCACGCTGCGCTGTGAAGCCCTGGCAGACGGCCATGACGATCTCCAGGCCGTGCTGGCCCACCCGGCCGGCGTCCGCGGCCCGGGCGATCGGCAGCACCGGATCGGAGTCCCGCACTCCCACCTCCACCGTGTCACCGGTGATGCGCAGGTCCAGCAGCGCCGGCCCGGGAGCGTACTTGCGGGCGTTGGTGACCAGCTCGCTGACCACCAGCCGGGTCACGTCGACGGCGCGCCGGGAGACCGGCAGGCCGTGCTCGGCCCGGACATGGGCAAGGAAGTCGGCGGCCAGGTGGCGGGCGTGGGCGATGTCGGCGCCGTCCCCGTCCAAGGCGATCGTGGTGTGCGGGCGCTGCCCGCCCGGCGCGGCGCCGTCCGCGCCCAAGGGAACTGGATTCATCCCGGCCGCCTTCGCTACCCCGTTCACATCCTGCGCGTGCCCGCGCGAGGACGGGTGACGCCCCATGCACCTCTGTCGTCTCCGTCACATACGGGCATCACCCGGTGTGCGCGGGGAAATCACCGGGTGAAGGTTTGGTGTGCACGCATCACTGACACGGCTGAGGAAGAAGTGGCGAACAGCAATCGGACTGAACAGCGGGAACAACTGTCGGTCGCAGCCACCGCCACTGACGGCATCCAGGTGCTGAACCCGTTCGGGGAGATCGATCACCACACCGGCGACGCCCTCCGTCACGCCCTGGACGTCGCCGCCACTGCTCATCCCCGTGTCGTGGTCGACCTGCGCGGGGTGACCTTCATGGACTCCAGCGGCATCAACGTCCTCATCGCCGCTCGTCACGCCCTCACCCGGGCCGGCGGCTGGCTGCGTCTGGCCGCACCCACCGATACCGTGATGCGCACCCTGCAGATCGTCGGCGTCGACGCCGTCATCGACTGTCACGACACTCTTCACCAGGCCCTTGCCGACTGATCACTGTGCCACCGGGCCCTCGCAGCAGGTCGCCGTCCGGGCCGGTAGCGATCTCGGACGGCGATCTGCTTCCGGCAGGCAGCACGTGCACGCCTCGGAAGCCGAGCCGGAGACCGAAGTCGTGAACGTGGTCGGCCTGAGCTCCCTCGGTGACGGAACACGTGCGAGGGCGGCTCACGCTCTTCGCGGGCACGCGCTGCCCTCGCGCTCCGCTTCCCGGCCCGCCAACCGTCCGCCTGCGGCCGGAACGCGCACTCGACCTCGGCCGGCGGGCCGTCCGCGTTCCTGGTCGCACGGCCGTCCGCATGCGCGGTGCGGTGGATGTCCCCGACCGGCGAGGGGCCGGCCGGGGGCGGTGACGGGATGATCAGGCAGCCGGGGTGTTCAGCACGTGCTCGCGCGAGGCGTGGACCTCGCGGCGCAGGGCGGGCAGGTCGACGTCGAGGACGTGGCCGTTCCACTTGCGGGGCTCGCCGTTGATGAGGACGGTGCTGATGTTGCGGGCGTCGGAGCCCAGTACGACGGTGCCGATGGGGTCGTTGAGCGGCATGTTGTTGAGGTCCTCGACCTGGATGACCAGCAGGTCGGCCTTCTTGCCCGGGGTGAGCGAACCGGTCACACCGTCCAGGCCGTTGGTGCGGGCGCCCTGGAGGGTGGCGAAGTCCAGGACGTCGTGGGTGGTGATGCGGGCCGGTTGCCGGCCGGTGCCGTGGGCGGCGTTGACGGCCCGCATCCGCTGGATGGCGTGCAGGGCCCGCATCTGCGTGAACATGTCGCTGGCCAAGGCGACTTCGACGTCGATGCTCAGCCCGGGGCGGATGCCGACGGACAGGGCCTCGTCGACGGCGGGAATCACGGTCTCCAGGCCGATCTGCGCGTCGGAGGTGGGGGCGAGCGCCACGGTGGTGCCGGTCTCCCCCATCGCCTTCCATGCCGCGGGAGTCAGTCCGGTGGCGTGGATGAGGGTGACGTCACTGCCGAGGATGCCGTCCTCGGCCCAGCGCAGGATCGCCTCGGAGGAGGCCGTGCCGAAGACCGCGTCCACGCTCACTCCGATGCCCAGGTCCTTGGCTGCGCGGGCGAGTTCGGGACCGTAGGCGAGCGCCGGCCCGGCGATCTCGTCGGTGGTGAGCGTCGCCAGGCGCAGGGTCAGCAGCTGGTCCTCGCTGTTGAAGTACTTCTCCTTGAGGCGGGTCAGGTCGCCGGGCCACTGTTCGTCCCAGTCGCCGAAGTGCGGGCCCATGGAGGCGTGCACGCCGCGGATGCCGGTGTCGCGGAGGGCCTCGACGGCGGCGTCGGAGTGTTCGGGGGTGCGGGAGTTGTGGGAGAAGTCGAGCATGGTCGTGATGCCGCCGTCGATCGCGGTGAGGGCGGCCAGCTCGGTGCCGATGTACATGTCCTCCGGCCGGTGGTCATGGTTCCGATCAGCGGGTCCATCGTCACGATCCGGGCGTTGGTGAACAGGACGGGGCGGCCCCCGTCGTTCGAGACGATCTCGCCGAGGGCCTCCGGGTTCCAGCTCACGGTGTCGGTATCGGTGGTGGTCATGGTGTTCCTCGAGGGGAGTTCGGCTCATCGGTCGGCCCGACGAGCGAAGCGGGCGCCCGTGCGGGCAGGGAGCAGTTGCTCGGCAGTCACCGCAACTGCATGACCATCAGGTTGGTCGCACCGCGGAATCGCAACCAGGCCGCCGTGTCCCCGGGTGTGCGGCACCCATGGCCGGCCCCGGACGAGCTGCCGGTGCGAAGCGGAGCCGGCGTCCGGTGGGGGGATGTCACGGGCACCGGCGGGAGGAACGTGGTCACGGCTCCCGCACGGCCCGGACTCGCCCCCTCCGGGAGGGCTCACTCGTCCCGGCGCCTTCGTTCCGTCGCGCCGTTCCGCTCGCGATCATGGGTGCACGGCCCCCAGGGACCTTGTACCCGGGGATACGGCGGCCTGGTCGCTTCCCGTCGTGGGGCCGAGGGTGGAGCCATGAACAGCGACGACACGCCCCGCGACCCGCACCCGTACGTCGGGATGTGGGTGACCGCGGACGGATTCATCCGCCAGGAACTCCTGCCGGACGGCCGCTACGACGAGGCCCGCGGAAAGCGCCGGAGCGCCTACACCGGCCGCTACACCGTCACCGACGACCACATCGACTACGTCGACGACACCGGCTTCACCGCCACCGGCGACATCCGCGACGGTGTCCTCTTCCACGAGCACCTGGTGCTTTACCGCGAGGGCGATGAGCGCGTCCGACGGGAAGGCATCCCGTCGCGCGGCTGACAAGTCACGCAACGATCCCCGTCGAGGCCGTTCGTTCCGGGCACCGGTGCCGGAGCGGGCGGCCGACGGCGCACGGTGTGACACGCCCGTCGGCGGAACGGCCCGAAGCCAGGTGTCGCTGCGGGCCAGGCCGGACTCCTGCCGCACCACCTGTACGGACTCCGCTCCGCCGGCGCGGGGACGGAGTTCGGCGAAGGCGACCGCGGTGGCTCTCGCCGGCTCGGCCTGACAGACGACCAGCTGCTGATGCGGGGCACCGCCGACGGTGAAGGCCGAGAACCGGATGTCCGGAGCACCGGCCTCGGGGTGCACCAGGTACTTCGTCTGCCGGGACTTGTCCTTCACCTCGTGTCGTGCCCACGGTCCGGCGAACTCGGGGCTCCTCGCGCAGAGCGTCTCGACGACCCCGGTGATTCGCGGAGAGTCGGGGTCGTGTCCGTAGGCCGCGCGCATTTCGGCCACGCACGAGCTCGCGGCCTTGTCCCAGTCCCGGTGGAAGGTACGTCCGGCCGGGTCCAGGAAGACCATGCGGGCCAGGTTGTCGAACCGCTGGAATCCGCTGTGCGGGGCCCCAGCGAGCGCGTTGTGCGCCAGGAACGTCCAGAGCCGGTCCCACGGGGGCGGGACGACGCGTTCGACGGCCCGAGGCCGCCGTCCACCCCGGCCGGGCGCGGCCGGCCTTTCGCGAACGGCCGGCTTACGTGCGCCACACGCGCAACCGTACGACTCGCCTCGGCCGTGGGGCGTTGCGCATCGAGCGCGTACGGGCGCGCTCCCGGACCGCGTGTCCGCGTTCGACGAGTGCGCACCGCTGGGCACCGCTCTCGCATGCTTGTCGCTTCCCGGCAGCTTCGCGAGTACGGGACGCACTCAGTGGTGGCCGGACGCCTCGGTGCTCTCCGTAACGGCGCGGGCCTGCAAGCCGGCCAGCAGGCTGCGTCGTGCGGATTCCACATGCTCCTGGGCCCGGCGGGCCAGCGTCCGGATGTCGCCGGAGCGCAGGAGAGCGGCGAGCTCGCGATGCTCGTCGACCACGCGTGCGCGGTAGTGGTCGTAGACCGCGTCGACGCGGCGCAGCCGGAACAGGTGCAACTGAGAGCGGATCGCCTCCCAGGCGGTGGTGAGCCTGCCGTTCCCGGCTGCGGCGTAGATCTGGTCGTGGAAGGCGATGTCCAACGCCACCAGCCGGGGGGCGTCGCCGCCTCCGGCGATCTCGGTTGTCATCTCGGCCACCAGCCGATCCAGCTCGGAGAGGCGCTCCGCGGTCGCGGGGGAGCTCGGCCGCGCGGCGCCCGCCGCCTGGATCCCGCCACCGAACCGCATGGCCGGCTCAGGACACGGTGCGATCTTCGGGGCGGGTGTCGGCGGCCTCAGTCCTCTTCCCGCTCCGGCCGGGTCCGGTGGGCCTTGAGCGACCCGGCGTGCGCCTTGCTGGTGGGATCGCGGCGGGTCTTGAGCAGGCTGGCCACCGTGGCGGCGGCGAGCACGACCCCGATGACGACGAGGCTGAGCGGAGTGGAGATCTCCGGAACGTCGTGCGAGATGTCCTCGTGCGCCCAGTGGAGGGCGAGTTTCACCCCGATGAAGGCCAGGATCACCGCGAGGCCCGTCGACAGGTAGACAAGCCGATCCAGCAGACCCTTGACGAGGAAGAACAGCGCTCTGAGGCCGAGCAGGGCGAACGCGTTGGCCACGAAGACGATGTAGGGCTCCTCGGTCACGCCGAAGACCGCGGGGATGGAGTCGAGCGCGAACAGAAGGTCGACGCTGCCGATCGCGATGAGCACGATCAGCAGCGGCGTCACCATCCGCCGTCCCTCCACCCGGGTGAGGATCCGGCCGTCGACGTAGCCCTCGGTGACCGGGAGCAGCCGCCGGGCCGCCTTCACCACGCCGTTGTCCTCGACGTCCGGATCCTCCTCCCGGTGCCGGTAGAGCTGTACGGCCGTGTAGATCAGCAGCAGGCCGAACAGCAGGAACATGAAGGAGAACGCGGAGATCAGCGCGGCTCCGAGCGCGATGAAGACGGCACGCATGGCGAGCGCGAGCACGATGCCGAAGGAGAGCACCTTCTGCTGGTGCTCCTCCGGCACGGTGAAGGTCGTCATGATGATGACGAACACGAACAGGTTGTCGACCGAGAGGCTCTTCTCCACCAGATAACCGGCGAAGTACTCCGTGCCGTACGTGCCTCCGTGGGCGCTCGCGAACCACACGCCGAAGACGACAGCGGCCGCGACGTAGAACACGGACCAGGCCGCGGCCTCCCGGAAGCCGACGCGATGCGGTTTCACCCATCCCATCGTCAGGTCCAGGGCCAGCAGTCCCACGATGACCGCGATCGTCACCACCCAGGTGGTCCCGCTGATCCCTAGCATTCCCGCACCCGCCTCTCCGCCCGCGCCTTGCGGCGACTGTACCGGCAGAGGCCTCGGAAAAGCGCACAATCAGGATGATTCGCCTTCCGGTCTCCCCCCTGGAAGACGCCGACCGAGAGGCGTCCGTCCGAGATCGCGTCAGGACTTCGTTCCCACACGGGCACACCGGTCGTCGTACCGGTACCGCAGGACGGTCATCAGGTCGTGGCGGCCGAGGGAGCGCTGTCCGGCCGCCACCTCGCGCGCCGTGCACCGTGGCGTCGGTGACGCGCTCGCCCGCGAGGCGGGCGCTGCCGTCCGGCCGGGTGCTCGGCCCCACCACGCTCCGCTCCCCCTGACGGTCGACGCCCGGGGGCGCGGCCGCGGTGACGCCGCGTGCACACGAATCGAAACGCAGGTCCTGCGCCGCGCGGCGGTACGGAGGGCTCACTTCCGGGGCCCGCTCACCCTCGTTCCTCAGCGTGACGCACCACCCCGGCCGCCGTGCCGGAACGGTGGTCCGCGGCGGCTGTCGATCAGCCCGGGGGAAGGAAACCCGAGAACGTCGAAGTGATACGCATCACTGTCCAGGTGCTCCGGGTCGGGCGTGCGCGATCATGACCCGATGCAGGCTCGTTTCCTCGGTACCGCAGAACTGGTCGAAGCCCCGCCCGTGGCGGTCGTGGTCGACGTCATGCGTGCTTTCACGGTGGCCGCCTGGGCCTTCGCCCAAGGAGCGGAAAAGATCGTTCTCGCCGAGTCGCTGGACGAAGCACTGGCGCTCAGAAGCCGCCACCCGGACTGGGTGGCGCTCAAGGACGGTCCGCCCGCGCCGGGGTTCGACACCGTCAACTCGCCAGGTCTGTTGCGCTCCACCGACCTCGGCGGACGGACCGTCGTGCAGAAGACCACCGCGGGGACGGTCGGCGCCCTCGCGGTCAGGGAAGCGTCGCTGGTGCTGTGCGCCGGCTTCGTGGTCGCGGAGGCGACGGCTCGGCTCCTGCGGGCACGCCGGTGCGACAGCGTCACGTTCGTGGTCACCGGCGAGGACGGGCGGGCCGACGAAGATCTGGCGTGCGCCCAGTACATCGCGCAAAGGGCCGCCGGGGCCGGTGCGGACGCAGCCGAGTTCCTCCGCCGCGCCGACGCGTCGCGAGCCGCCGCCGAACTGCGGGGAGGCGTGCGCCAGGGGGCCCATCCCGACGACGTCGCACTCTGTCTCGAACTCGACCGGTTCCCCTTCGCCATGGCGGCGGCCCCGGAAGACTCACTCATGGTCCTCCGGCCGCACGCCGTGCCTTCGCCGGCCGACGAGGCTTCGCTCTGACCGCCGCTGAGGTCCGGGGCGGCCGGAGCTGAACGTCCCCGCCCTCGTACGGACGGGAAGGGACACTTCCCGATGCGGCGAGCGGCGGTTCGGCTGGAGCACCGGTTTCGAGGCCCTGGTGGCCGAGATCGCCGCCGTGCGCTCCCGGCTCGGGAAGCAGCCTGGCTCGCGGAAGCCGGCCGGAGTGGTCGAGCCGCGAGTCCTGCTCGTCGTCCCGGATGCCCGGAGCCTCGGTAACGGCCCCCGCGTCGTCGAACAATGCCCCGTTTTCACCCACCGGCGTGTGACGCTGTGGACCGACGACAACCCGGTGTCCGGCCGATGAGTCCCGCGGCGTTCGGCGGTCGTACCGTCGAAGCCGTCGGCGAAGGGAGTCCTGATGCGCAGCGTGACCTATTCGATGAGCGTCTCACTCGACGGGTACATCGTCGGGCCGGACGGCGGCTTCGACTGGACGGCGCCCGACGAGGAGGTCTTCCGCTTCTGGATCGACGAGATCCGAGACGTCGGCGTCCATCTGATGGGACGACGGCTGTACGAGACGATGCTGTACTGGGAGACCGCCGACCAGGATCCCTCGTCCGACGAGTCGACGCTCGAGTGGACCGCTCTCTGGAAGCCGCTCCCCAAGGTGGTGTTCTCCACCACGCTGTCGGCGGTGCAGGGCACTGCCCGCCTGGCCTCCGGCAGTCCGGCGGAGGAGATCGAACGGTTGCGGGCCGAGCCGGGAGAGGGCGACATCGCGATCGGCGGCGCGACCCTCGCCGCCGAGGTGGCGGCGTCGGGTCTGATCGACGAATACCGGACCATGGTCCACCCGGTGCTGGTGGGCGGTGGCATCCCGTTCTTTCCCCGACGCGAGCGCCGGGTGGATCTCGAACTCGTCGAGACCCGCACCTTCCACTCGAAAGTGGTCCACCTCCGCCACCGCGTGGTCCGCCGGGCCGGGGCCTAGAAGGCCGCTGCCTCGGCCCGCGGCGGAACGGCCCGCGGACCCCGACTCTGTCCGACGCCCGCAGGAGCGCGCCTGGGCCCGGTGTTCCGGGAGCGGGGCGGCCGGGCGTACGCGGGCGTCACCGGTCCCCAGACGCGGACGGGCAAGGCGCCGGCGCCGGAGGGCGCGAGTTCCACGGGCATCGAGTTCGCCGTGGGCACCTCGCTGCGGACCGTGCCCGCGGTGGCGCCGGTCGACGGCGGCATCGAGCTCCCCGACACCACGCTCCGGACGTTCCGGCTGGACGGCACGCGCTGGCGGACGCCCGGTCCCGACGACGCCGAGGCCCTGGTCGAGCGTCTCGTCCGCACCGGGACCGTGGCCCGTGGCCCGTGGCCCTCTCGTCGCCGGGGTGCCGCGAGGTCACCGCCCCGCTGTCTCCTGCCCATGACGATCAGCTGACGGCTGAGCACGGGGAGCGGCTCCGGCATGGACTACGGCCTCGGGATCTACGCCCTGAACCTGCCCTGCGGCCGCTTCCGGGGCCACGACGGCGCGGTGTTCGGGGCCGGCACGATCGCGCTGTCCAGCCGGGACGGCAAGCGCCAGATGACCGTCGCGCAGAATCTGATGAAGTACCAGGAACTCGACGACGACGGCGTACCGCGGGCACACCCGATCGACGACGCCCTCGGCGCGTACGTCGTCCGTGCGCTCTGCCCGGCCGCCCCCGAGGCCGGAGTCGCAAGCCCGGAGGCCCGCGGGGAGCGACTCGCTCGGTCGCCCCGGATCGACGGTTCCCCGTTGACCCACGCTCTCGCTCCTGGCCGGTCATCCTCCTGAGGGGTTCCGGCGAAGACGTGGGACATGGCGGTGGGTGAGGAGGCCGAGGAAGGCTTCGTGGATGTCGTCCCGCTCTTCCCGTCTGACGCGCAGGCGACGGAAGCCCTGGAGCCAGAAGGGGGTGCTCACACCGGCGGCCGATCTCACGGATCGGCCGCCGGTGTGCGCCCGGCACGGAGCGCGTCCCTGCACGGACGCCGCCGTGAGCGCCGTGGGCGTCACGGCCGGGGCTTGTGCGCGAACACCCACCGGTTCCCCTCCAGCGCGTCGTTCGGCTCGGGAAGGGGGCCGCGTCCGTGCCGCTGGGTGAAGTCGAAGGGGGTGTGCACCGAGGTGGACCAGCCCCTGGCCGTCAGGTCGCCCGCGGAGTCGGGCCGTGGCCCCTTGTCGAAGAGGTGGAGCAGGTCGATGCCGATCCGTTCTCGCGTCGCCGTGTAGATCGCGCTGTCGCGGTACTCCAGCAGATCCTTCTCCAGCTTGGCCTCGAAGGCCAGTGCGCTGCCTTCGGTGGTCAGCCGGTCCACCGTGTCGATGAGGTACGTCTCGACGGGGCCCGGCAGGTAGAAGAGCAGCCCCTCGGCCAGCCAGACGCTCGGCGCGGCCGGGTCGAAGCCGGCGGTGGTCAGCGCGGTGACCCAGTCGGCGCGCAGGTCGGCCGGTACGAGGACGCGCTTCGCCCTCGAGGCGGCCGGCAGGTCCGTGAGCACCTGCTGCTTGAACGCCAGCACGCCCGCCCTGTCGATCTCGAAGACCGCGCAGTCGGACGGCCAGTCCAGCCGGAGGGCGCGGGTGTCCAGCCCCGCGCCCAGCAGGACCACTTGGCGGGCGCCCGTGCGCACCGACCGGAGGAGGAAGTCGTCGAGGACCCTGGTCCGCAGGCCGAAGTAGCGGGCGAACCGCCCCCACAGCGGGTCGCCGTCTCCTTCGGGGACCTGCTGGATGCGCACCGGCCAGTGCGCGCACGCCGGGGCGGCGCGCACGAAGTGTTCCGCGTAGACGTCCTGGGCCAGACTGTCGGGGCGGTGGGTCTCGATCGCCCGTGCCGCGGCCACCAGAAGGGCGGTCAGACCCACGCCTGCGTCCACGCCTTCCACGTTCGTGTGCTGCGGCTCCGTACCGGCCATGCTTCCTCCGTCGGCGGGAGTGGGGACCACGGGGTGCCTGCCTGTCGGGTGTGGTGGGTCGGCGGTGCCGTGTGCCTCGCTCATCGGCTTCTTCCCTCCGGGAGCAGGACGGGTTTGACCACGCGGCCCGCTTCGCAGTCGCGTTCGGCCTCGTTGATCTCGGCCAGCGGGTATGTGCGGATCAGCTGGTCGAAGGGGAAGCGTCCGGCCTGCCACAGCCCGGTCAGCCGGGGTATCAGCAGTCCGGGCACGGCGTCTCCTTCGCAGATGTGGCGGATGCTGCGGCCCCGGTCCAGCGTGCCCGGTTCGAGCGGCAGCGCGGTGTGGAGCCGTGCCACCAGGCCGAGGCCGCCGGTGGGGCGCAGTGCCCGGAGCGCGTCGTTGATGAGCGGGGGCGAGGCCGTGGTGTCCAGCGCGTACTGCGCGCCGCCGTCGGTCAGCCGCCGGATCCGTTCGGGCAGTCCTGCCGTTCCGGCGGGCAGCGGGATCGCGCCGAACCGCTCGGCCAGGGCCAGCCGCCCGGGATGCCGGTCGACGGCCACGGTCAGCGCGCCGGCGGCAGTGGCCGCCATCACCGCGGCCAGGCCCACCGCTCCCGCGCCGAAGACCGCGAGGGTGTCGCCGGGGCCGGCGCCGAAGGTGTTCAGCACGGCTCCGGCGCCGGTGAGGAAACCGCAGCCGAGCGGTCCGAGCAGTTCGACCGGCAGGGCGGGGTCGACCCGGACCGCGTTGCGGGCCGGGACGAGCGCGTACTCGGCGAACGAGGACTGTCCGAACCACCGGGGGGCAAGCGCTCCCCCGGTCGCGTCGGTGAGCCGCGGCGTGTCCTCCTCGCGCCCTCCGAAGAGGTTGAGGGAGGCGAAGGAGTCACAGTGGGCGGGTGACGCACCGCGGCAGTTCCGGCAGTGTCCGCAGGAGTCGAAGCTCAGCACGACGTGGTCACCGACGCCGATCACGGTGTCCGGGCCGCCGGTCCGCACCACGATCCCGGCCCCCTCGTGGCCGAGCACCGCCGGCAGCGGGCTGCGGCCGGCCGACCGCCGGACCGCGAGATCGGTCCGGCACATCCCACAGCCCGTGATCTCGACGAGGATCTCGCCGTCGGCGGGTTCCGTGCGCAGGGTCACCTCCTCGATCGCGAACGGGTCCTGGTACGAGCGCAGTACGGCCGCCTGAAACCTCACGTCATTCCTCCTGCGGGCGGTGGACGACGAACGGCCGGAGGTTGCCGTACAGTCCCCACGGTCCGCCCGCGACGCCGACACCGCTGTTCCTGACGCCCGCGAAGGGCTGGGCGAGGGACAGTTCGGCATGGTGGTTGATCCAGGCCGTGCCGCATTCGAGCCGGCCGGCCACCTCCTCGGCCCGGTCGGGATCGGCGCCCCATACGGATCCGCCCAGTCCGAAGCCGGTGCCGTTGGCCGCGTCGACCGCTTCGTCGAGGCTCCGGTAGGGCAGCACCGGCAGGATGGGGCCGAACTGTTCCTCGGTCACCACCGGGCTGTCGGGCGGGACATCGGTGAGGATCGTGGGAGCGAAGAAGTAGCCCGGCCCGTCCAGCCGGTGGCCGCCGGCCGCCGCCCGGGCGCCGTCCGCCAGGGCCTGCTTCGTGACCTGCTCGACGCGGACCAGTTGAGGGGCGTTGCTGACCGGGCCCAGCCGGGTGTCCGGATCCAGGCCGGACCCGACGGTGACGGTCTTCGCCCGCTGGGCGAGGGCTTCGACGACCTCGGCGTGGAGCCGGGCCGGGGCGTAGACGCGTTTGACCGCCATGCAGACCTGCCCGCAGTTGCGGAACGCCGCCCAGAACAGCCGGTCCGCGATCCGGTCCACCTCGACGTCGTCCAGCAGGACGGCGGCGTCGTTGCCGCCCAGTTCCAGGGTGACCCGGGCGAGCGAGGCCGCCGCCGCTTCGGCGACGGCCCGCCCGGTGGGCACCGAGCCGGTGAAGGTCACGTGGCGGATGCCCGGGTGGGAGGCGAGGCGGGCGCCGAGCGGTTCGCGGCCGGTGACGACGGTCAGTACGCCTTCGGGCAGGACGGTGGCGAGGACGGAGCCGAGCAGCCGGGTGGCGAGGGGGGTGAACGGGGAGGGTTTGAGGACCATGGTGTTGCCCGCCGCGAGCGCGGGCGCGAGCTTCGCCGCCGCGAGCTGGAGGGGAAAGTTCCACGGCACGATCGCGGCGACGGGTCCGAGGGAGCGCCAGCGGATCTCGCTGTGCACGGGCCGGCCGTCGGTGATCCGCCGGGTTCTGGGGGCCAGGTCCGCGAAGTAGCGCAGGCGGGCCGCCGTACGGGCGATCTCCGCGTACGACTCGGCCAGGGGCTTGCCCTGTTCCCGGGTGAGCAGCCGGGCGAGGCTGTCGCCTGCCGTCTCCACGGCCTCGGCCGCCACGCGCAACGCGGTGGTGCGGGCGGCGGGGTCGGCGCGCCAGCCGTGCCAGGCCCGCTGGGCCCGGCCGACCACGGCGTCCAGCTCGTCCGGCTGCTGGTCGGGGGCCTCGTCGACGGTCTCCCCGGTGGCCGGGTCGACGACACCGAAGCGCGCGGCCCGGCGTCCGGGGGCGCGGTCGGGCTCAGGGGTGGGCATGCCTCTGGTCAATTCCCGGCGGTGACGCCGACCGCGTGTTTCCGGGCCTGCCGGTCCATCTCCGCCCGGAAGGCGGCCACCAGATGCGGCTGGATCCTCCCGGCCCTGCGGTCGCCGCCCTCGCAGACCGCTCCGCGCACGCCCACGATGTCCGTGCCGATGCGGGTCAGCGGACCGAGGTCGATCTGTCCGACACTGCCCGCGAGGGCGGCGAGCAGACCGGACGCGTGGGCCAGCCGGACGAACTCGGCGCAGCTGTCCGGCGGAACGTGGTCGAACAGCCGCGTCCCGTCCTTGACGGCGGTGTCGAGCATGGCGGCGTCGGCGCCGGAGCGAGCGGCGATGTCGGGTACGGCGAGCGGATTGACACAGCCGATCCGGTGGGCGTCGGCGTAGCCCGAAGCGACGACGAGCGCTTCGGGACGGTAATCCTTCACCGCCCGGACGACCGCGCTCATGACCTCGACGCCCTGCTCCGGCGTCGTGCATCCGTAGAGACCGACCTTGATGTACGTGGCGCCGGAGACGACCGCGCCGAGCGCGGCCTGGGCCACCGTACCGGGCTTGTACGGGACGTCTCCCACGGTGGCGGAGACCGGTTTGTCCGCCGGGACCGCGTCACGGATCTCCCTGATGACCCAGGGGAAGTTGGCGCCGAGCGAGCCCTCGTCGGGCTTCTTGACGTCGATGATGTCGAGGTGCTCCGCCGACTTCGCACAGTCGAGGGCCTCCTCGACACCGTCCGGGGAGATGAGAAGCAACACCATGGGCTCCTTCCGCCGCATGTCCGCCTGGCCGAGGGACGGGGGTGCGGATCACCTGGTTCGTGTGCGGTGCGTTCATCATTTCCGCGGCCCAGGGGCGCCGGTAGGGCGTGCGGAAGCCGAATGGGGTGTTGTCGGCGTGCTCAGTGCGCCGCGCGCGCCGGCCCGGACGGCTCCCGCCCGGTCCGCAGTGTTCAGGAGCGGTTCCTCCCGCGAGGCCACGAGGCGCAGGAGACGCGCGGGCGGGACGCCTCCGTTCCCGGCAGCCCGCCCGGCGACGGGCCGGTGTGCGGTTCATGCCGGGGCGACGCCATTTTCATTCTTTCTGTTGAACAGCCGGTCTTCCCCGTGGTGCCGGATTCCGCAGCCCGCATAGTGACAGCGCGACGGCCGTACGGTCGGCCGGAGGTGGACTTTCCCGCCCCGCGCGGGTGCTCGCCGCACTTGTCGGCGGCTCACCGGCGCACCGGCGGGCCGTCGCGCACCGTACGGCGCGGCCGGCACGCGCGGCCGTCCCGTCTCCTGGTCCGACGAAAGGCAAGAGCCCATGCGGAACGAAGCGATCAAGCGGGTCAAGCTCGTGTTCACCCTGTTCGACGCAGACGGAAACGGGGTCCTGGAACCCGACGACTTCGATCTGATGAGCAACCGGGTCGCCGCGGCCGTGCCCGAAGCCGACGAGGCGCGGAAGCAGGCCATGCGTGCCGGCTTCACGCGCTACTGGAACACGCTGGCCGGTGAACTCGACACCGATCACGACGGCCGGATCACTTACGACGAGTACCAGGCGTGCGTCCTGTCGCCGGAGCGCTTCACCGGAGCGATCGGCGAGTTCGCGGCCGGCTTCGCGCGCCTCGGTGACCTGGACGGCAGCGGTACCGTCACCCGACCGGTGTTCACCGGCATGATGAGGGGGGTCGGTTTCGACCTGCCGAACATCCATGCCCTCTTCGACGCCTTCGAGCCCGACGACGACGACCGGATCCGGGTGGACGTCTGGGAAGCCGAGATCAAGAACTTCTACGCCCCCGACAAGGGCGGTATTCCCGCGGACCTGCTGGCGGCTTCCCCGGCGGCCTGATCCGGCACGTCCCGGTGGCTCGTTCCGTGCGGGGCGGGCCGCCGGGCTCCCGGCCCGCTCCGACGTGCGTCTCGTGGTGCGGATCGCCGGCATCGGTCACGAGCTTCGCACGAGGCGGCGTTGCACCGGGTGGACAGCCCTGTCCGGGGCCCGTGCGCCCGGTGGGAACCCGGTCGGCCCGGCTGACCTCGCAGCCGAGCCGTCCGCGCATCCGGTCGGTGGCGGTTGCCGCACCGCCCTGCGTCGGCCCGGGCGTGGTCAGTGGTGGAAGCCGACGCGGGCCGAGTCGTGGGGGTGTCCCTCGTCGAGGTGCCCGACCGCCCTGCGCATGTCCTGGGCGAGAAGTTCGATCTCGTCGCGGGCGACGCCGTGCCGTACGCGGATGCCGCGTCGACGTGCAGGGGAACGTCCGGACCGGTCTGTGCCTGCAGGCGGTCCGGTTCGGCCGCGATCTGTGCCGCCGACTCGCAGGTGCAGGTGCAGGTCACCCCGAGGATCGCCACGACGCCGATGGTGTTCTCGTCGACGTACTGGCGCAGTTGGTGCCTGCAGGCCGGTGGCGCCCGGTTCCACCGGCACCTGACGCGGCTCCACGTCGAAGTGGCGGGCGAACTTCTCCCGGCACACCTGCACCGGCCCGCACACCAGGTTGGGGCGGTCCGCCGCGCGTCGGCGGTCGCGCCACCGCCACTTCAGGGCGAGGCCGCGGAGCATGGCGGCCTCGCTGGAGCCGGTGGTGGAGCATCCCCGGCCACGGCGGCGCCCGGCCGCCGCCGTGGCCGGGGATGCCGTCGCACATCGCGCGGGCCCGGTCATGGCCGCTCTTCCGGTACGGAGGCGACCTTCAGCCGGGCTCCCGCACGTCCCCGTCCGTCCGCCTGGTCCGCCGCACGACGGCGAGTGCGGCAAGCACCGTCCCGACGGCCACGATCGTCAGTCCGCGCAGCCACACCTGGGCCTCGATCTGCGTGGCGAGCACGACACAGGACGCGATGCCCAGGACCGGCAGTGCGGTCGGGGTGTGGAAGTGGTCGGCTTCGCCCGGGTCCCGGCGCAGTACCAGCACCGCCGTGTTGACCAGGAGGAAGACGACCAGCAGCAGCAGAACCAGGGTGGACGCCAGGGTGGCGACGCCGCCGGTGAGCGCGAGGAGCATCGCCGGCAGCGTGGTGACCGCGATCGCGGCCCACGGCGTGCGGCGGCGCGGCAGCACCCTGGTCAGTGCGGCGGGCAGCAGCCCGTCCTTCGCCATGCCGTAGGCCAGGCGGGAGGACATGATGCCGGTGAGCAGCGCGCCGTTGGCCACGGCGACGAGCGCGACGGCACTGAACAGGCGGGACGGCACGCCGCCCGCCTCCTCGACGACCTCCAGCAGCGGCCCGCTCGACCCGGCCAGCCGGGCGGTCGGCACCGCCGCGGACGCGGCCATGCCCACCAGCACGTACACGGCCCCGGCGGTGGCGAGGGCGCCGAACAGGGCGCGTGGGTAGGAGCGCCGCGGGTCGCGGGTCTCCTCGGCGACGTTCACCGAGGTCTCGAATCCGACGAAGGAGTAGTACGCCAGCACCGAGCCGCTCAGCACGGCCGCCGCCGCCCCCTTCTCCGGAGTGCCCAGCTGCGTCAGCCGCCCCACGTCGCCGTCGCCGCGCAGCAGCAGCCACGCGCCGAGGACGACGACGACAGCCAGTCCGCCCACCTCGACGACGGTGGCGACGACGTTGGCGCGGGTCGACTCCTTGATCCCCCGAGCGTTGACCAGGGCGAGCAGCGCCAGGAACAGCACGGCCACGAGCCCCACGGGCAGTGTCACGAAGGCCGACAGGTAGTCGCCGCCGAAACCGCGGGCGAGCGCGGCCACGGAGACGATGCCGGCGGCCAGCATGCAGAAGCCCGCGACGAACCCGGCGAACGGCCCGAAGGCGCGCGTCGCGTAGTGGGAGGCCCCGCCCGACCGCGGATACTTCGTCGCCAGCTCGGCATAGGATGCGGCGGTCAGCAGCGCCAGCAGCAGCGCGACGACCAGTGGTATCCACACCGCTCCCCCGGCGTCGGCCGCGACCTGGCCGACCAGGACGTACACGCCGGCGCCGAGCACGTCGCCCAGGATGAAGAAGTACAGCAGCGGGGTCGTCAGCGTGCGCTTGAGCGCCGTTGCCTCCCGTGCCCCTCCCCGCTCCCCCGTTTGCGCCGACGCCCTGTTCCCGACTCTTCTCGTCATACCGGCCCGTGTCCCCCGTACCGCGGGATGCACGCTCGGGCGCCGGTCGCCGCACGGATGGGTCGCGTCACATCGGCCGCGCAGGTCACACCCTTAATCGCCGGACGGCGAGCCGTGTACGCCGGCCTCGGACCGGGCTACTGCTCCGGAGCCCCGGTGTGCCGGCGGCGCACGGCGACGGCCGCGATGTCGTCGTCGAGCCTTCCGCCCGCGTAGCGGAGCAGGTCCGCGTGCAGCCGGTCCAGCAGCGCGCGGGGCGGCGCCTGGTTGTGCTGCCGCGCCCAGTGCGCCAGCGGGAAGAACTCGCCGGCTCGGTCGCGGGTCTCCGTCACTCCGTCGGTGTAGAGCAGCATCTGGTCGCCCGGGGCGAAGGCGACGGTGTCCACGTAGTAGTGGTCTCCCAGGAGCGCCGAGAGATTGAGGGGGGTCGAGGTGAGGGTGGGCTCGAGCACGTGGATCTCCCCGCCACGCACGAACACCGGTGGAGGGTGCCCGCAGTTGAGGATTCTGACGTGTTCGCCGCCGTGCGGAATCTCGGCGATCAGGACGGTGGCGAAGTGCTCCGTCCGATCATCGGCGGGGACCGCGGCGCTGTAGCGGGAAATGGCGATCTGGAGCCGGCGGACGACGGCCCTGAGGTCGGGCTGGTCGTACGCGTGCTCCCGGAAGCAGTTGATCACCGCGGAGGCGGCTCCCACCGCTGACAGGCCTTTGCCCCGCACGTCGCCGATGAGCAGCCGGACCCCGTACGGCGTGTCGACGGCCTCGTAGAAGTCGCCTCCGATCCGGGCCTGCTCCTGGGCCGCCAGATACAGCGACTCGATCTCGACATGCCGGACCCGGTGCGGCAGTGGCCGCAGCAGCACCTTCTGAGCCGCGTCGGCGACGAGCCGGACCTGGAAGAGCGTCTCCTCCCGCCGAAGTCGCAGATGGCTCGCGTACGCGGCCGCCAGGGTGACGGCGGTGATCGCGGCGGCCGTGTACGGCGTTCCCAGATCGGAGTAGACGAAGCTGAGGCCGATCATGATCAGCAGGCAGAACGTCCCCAGCAGGACCGTCGGGAGGACGGGCCACAGTGCGGCGGCGAGGGCGGGCGCCGCGGGCAGCAGACGGCTGAAGGCGATCTCCCTCGGAGTGGAGAACGCCAGGCCGGCGACGAGGAGGGTGACGATCACCGGTGACAGCAGCACGGCTTCCCGCTGGCCGCCGTTCGGACGACGGCGGTACCGGAGCCTTCCTGAGCCGATCACAAAAGTGATCCTATCGGGATGATACGGACACGGATCCGTGACAGTGCAGGTGCTCGCGTCCGGTGACCAGCCGCCCGTACGCGTCTCCGGCACGGCCGGACCGCGGCGCCGGGCTCTCCCCGCACCCCCGTGGGGCCGCGGGGGCGAGTCCCGTCAGGAAGCCGGCGCCGCGGCCCGGCAGCCGGGACACAGGCCCCAGAAGGTGACCGCGGCCTCCTGGGTGTCGTATTCCTCCGGCAGCCGCGGCTCGATGCAGGGTGCCGCGCCCACCGTGCACTCCACGTCGCGGATGGAACCGCAGGCGCGGCACACGAAGTGGTGGTGGTTGTCGTGGCGCTCGGTCTCGTAGCGGGTGGGGTGGCCCGCGATCTGGGTGGACCGGACCAGCCCGGCGTCCGTGAGGGCGCGCAGCACGTTGTAGGTGGCCTGCAGGGACAGGCGGCCGGTGATCCGCCGAGCGCGCTCGCGCAGGGTCTCGGCGTCGAGGTGACCGCCCGAGTCGTGGACGGCCGTCAGCACCGCCATGCGCGGAGCGGTTACCCGCACACCCGCCGTACGCAGCCGTTCTGCGGCCAGGGCCATCGGTTCATCGGCCGCGCCGGGGGGCGTCATGCAGCCACGTCCTTCGTGCCGTCGTCGAGACCGCGTGCGCGGGGGTCCGCACAGAGCTCGAACCACACGTCCTTGCCCCCGGGCCCGCCCTCACAGCCCCACCGCGTGGCCAGCGTGTCCACGAGGAGAAGTCCGCGGCCGCACTCGTCCTGCGGACCCGCGTCGGCCGGGCGGGGAGGGTCCACGCTCCCGTCGCCGACCAGACAGCGGAGGCCGGACACCCGCTCGAGGGTGAGGCGCAGCGGGCCGGAGGCATGACGCAGCGCGTTGCTCACCAGTTCGCTGACCAGCAGCTCGGCGGTCGGCACGAGGTCGCCCAGACCCCACTGCCGCAGGACGTCCCGTACGACGGCCCTCGCCGAGGAGCACGCGATCGGCGACCACGGCAGGAACCAGGGCCCGCGCATGAACGGTTCCACGTGGGTCCCGGCCGCCGCACCGGACGGCAGGGCGGTGGCCGGCCGCGGAGGGCAGGGAACGGCCGCATCGACGATCGTTCCACCCGGGAGGGCTTCCCGGGGAGCTGTGCGATCCATAGAAGCGCGCTTTCGGGGACGGTTGCGATCTCCCTTACGACCGTACGCTTTTTCTTGAATCGGTCAAGACTGTTGATGACACCCTTTTTCATGACTTCCTCCACCTTCCGGTACACGTACCGCGGCCGACGCACCTCCATTCTCGTCCTCTTGACGATAAAAAGGTTCCCCATTATCGTCAGTGGGACGAGAAAGAGGGGTTCTCATGGCCGACATCACCCGGCGCCTGGGCTGGCGCCACCTGCGCTCCACGCCCACGGCCCACATCCGCCACCACCGCGGCGGCAAGCTGGTGCACGACGGGCCAGGGCTCGGCTTCTGGTTCCGTCCGTTGACCGCCGCTCTCTCCGAGGTGCCGGTCGAGGACCGGGAGTTGGCCATGACCTTCCGCGCCCGCACGGCCGATTTCCAGGACGTGTCGGTGCAGGCGACCGTCACCTACCGGATCGGCGACCCGGCGCTCGCCGCCGCCCGCCTGGACTTCTCCGTCGACCCCGACACCGGAGCCTGGCGCGGGGCTCCGCTGGAGCAACTGGGCACACTGCTCACCGAGACGGCCCAGCAGCACGCGCTGGACGTGCTGGCCCGCACCCCGCTGTCCGCGGCGCTGGTCGACGGGGTGGCCGCGGTGCGCGACCGGATCGCGGCGGGCCTCGGCGCCGAGCCACGGCTGCCGGCCACCGGGATCGAGGTGGTGGCCGTACGGGTCATGGCGGTGCGGCCCGAGGCGGAGGTGGAGCGCGCGCTGCGCACGCCCGCCCGGGAGCGGATCCAGCAGGAGGCCGACCGGGCGACGTATGAGCGGCGGGCCGTCGCCGTCGAGCGCGAGCGTGCCATCGCCGAGAACGAACTGGCCAGCCGGATCGAACTCGCCCGTCGCGAGGAACGGCTGGTGGAGCAGCGCGGGGCGAACGCACGCCGCGAGGCGGAGGAGAGCGCGGCGGCGGACCAGGTGCGTGCGCAGGCCGAAGCGGCGCGCACGGTCAAGCTCGCCGAGGCCGAGGCCGCCCGTTCGGTGGCGCTCGCCCACGCGGAGGCCCAGGCGGCGCGTGAGGTCGGCGAGGCCCGGGCCGAGGCCCAGGCGGCCTGGCTGCGCGTCCACGGCGACGTCGACGTGGCGACGCTGCGCGCGCTCACCGGGACACGGCTGGCGGAGAACCTGCCGCGCATCGACAGCGTGACCGTCTCGCCGGACGTGCTGACCGGGCTGCTGGCCCGGCTCGGCGACGGGGGCCGGGGATGAGCCTCGCCCCGCGGGCCGTCCTGGTCCACCGCACCACGGAGTACGAGGAACTGGTGGCCCGGCACGGCACCCACGGACAGGCCGCCTTCTTCCTCTCCTCCCGGGGCCGGGACCTCGGGGAAGTCGCCGAACGCCACCGCCGCGCGCACCGGGCGCTGGCCGAGGTGGCGGCCGCGGTCCCGCTGACCTGGCGACAGGCCCGGGTGGAGCGGAACGACCTGGACCGGTTCCTGTTCGCCCCGGAGGACATCGTGGTCGTGGTGGGACAGGACGGACTGGTGGCCAACGTGGCCAAGTACCTCGCCGGACAGCCGGTGATCGGTGTCGATCCCGAGCCGGGGCGAAACCCCGGCGTACTGGTACGGCACCGGGCGTCCGACGCTGCGGTGCTGCTGCGCGGCGCGTCGTCCGCCCGGACGGACGAACTCACCATGGTCGAGGCCGTCGCCGACGACACCCAGCGGCTGGTCGCGCTCAACGAGATCTACCTCGGCGCCGTCGGACACCAGACGGCCAGGTACCGCCTGGGCCTGGAGGGCGACGGGGGTGTCGTCGAGGCCCAGGCCTCCTCCGGGGTGCTGGTGGGCACGGGCGCCGGCGCCACCGGCTGGCTCCGGTCGGTGTGGCAGGAGCGGGGCAGCGCCCTGCGCCTGCCACACCCCACGGAGGACCGCCTGCTCTGGTTCGTCCGCGAGGCCTGGCCGTCGCCGGCCACCGGGACGTCCCTGGTGGCCGGCGAACTCACCGCCACCGGCCGGCTGCACCTCACCGTCGAGTCCGAACGTCTCGTCGCCTTCGGGGACGGTGTGGAGGGCGACGCCCTGGAGCTGACGTGGGGGCAGACGGTAGGGGTGGGCAGGTGCGAACAGCGGCTGCGACTGGTGACACACGTTCCGGGGCAGCGGTGACCCGACGAGGCGGAACGCCAGGTGCGCGAGAGGAACCGCGCCGGGGAAGCCCAGCGCTGCCGGCCGTGCGACGTCGCTCCTCCTGCCCGAGGTCGACGAGCGCCTCCGGTGCGGCACGCGCGCCCGAGGCCGGAGCGCCCTGCACCGATCCGTTCGCCCGGCGGTCCCCGCACGCCTACCCGCCGGGGCCGAAGGGGAACTGAGGCTGACGACCCGCGTGTTGACGACCGCGCGCAACGCCGGGGCGGCGGGCCCCCCGGCCGCGCCCTCCGAGCGGGTGCGGCAGCGCATCGGCCGGGAGCCGCCGTACGGGGCCGCCACACCGCCCCGGCCCAAAGGGCGCGGCCGGGGGCCCGCGCGGACTTCCTCGCACTCGCTTTGGCCGTCGGCGTCGTCCTTCTCCGACGATTCCGGGTGAGGGCTGGTCACCGGTCCGTCCGGCGGCCCCGGTCTCCGCGGTGGCGCCGTGTGTGGCGAGCCCGCCCGGGACGACGGGGCCGGCGGTGTCGGTGGCCCCGCTCCCGGCGGAGCGACGTCCCGCGAACGCCCGGCACGCTCACGCCGGCTGCGCTTCCCCCTCCTGTGGGCGCCGCCCTATTTCTTCCGTGCCTCGCCGCGGGCCTGCTGGAAAGCTTCGGAGATCGTCTGCGCGGCACCGGACAGGACTCCCTTGGTCGCACCCCGAGCCCCCGACTCCTTGATCCGCCCCGGGAGTTCGGTCAGCCCGGCCGGCTTGCGCGGTCCCGCTTCCAGATCGAGGCGGTTGCACGCCTCGGCGAAGCGCAGGTAGGTGTCGACACTGGCCACCACGATCCGGACGTCGATCTTGAGTATCTCGATACCCACCAGGGAGACCCGCACGAACGCATCGATCACCAGCCCCCGGTCGAGAATCAGCTCCAGTACGTCGTACAGACCGCTGGACCCTCCCCCACCGCCCTGCCGCGCCACCACAGTCATCGCGCCCAGCCCCTTTCCCGTCCCCTGCGGTCCCGTCCGGAGTTTCCCTTCACGTCCGGCCGTCGACATCCGGGAGCGTGACGGCTGCCGCACGAGGGCCCGCGGCTCCCGGTCGCCGGACGACCGGCGTCTCCCGTGCGGACGGCCGCCCCGTCCTACGCCTCGGATAACCCGTAACGGCACGCTCACGCCCTGCACCGCCTGCCCGGCTCCGGAAGGCCTCTCCCTCACCTGGTGTCAGCCGGTGGTGACGACATGGCCACAGCCGGCCGTTGCGGCGGAACGCCCGCTGCAGCGGCCCTGCCCACCATGGCCGCGCTCAGGCCGGGACACCGTGCGTGCCGCAGCTCCACCGACGAACTCGCGCACCGTGCGCGGTAACCCTCGAGGAACACCTCACCAAGTCGGCATCCCCATCGGGAAATCGGCGGGCCGTCCTCGATGCGTCCGCACACCGCGAGCCGCCCGGGCGCTCGCCCAGCGCGGTCAGGACGTGCCGGTCACAGCGGTTCGTCGGCGACCGCGTCGAGGGCCGTGGCCTCGTAGCAGGTGGCCATCGCGGTGGCGCGGTCGCGAAGGGCAGTGCGCAGTGACGCCGGGGCCGAGACTTCCGCGTCCGTGCTGAGCCGCCACAGCGCCCACTCGGCGTGTCGCAGGTCCTGGTCGGCCACGCGGCGCGGCGGCTTCCCGCGGTGCGAAGGCGAACGCCGGCGTGCGGGCACCGTCGGCGGCCCGGTGAACGCTCGCGCCGGGGCAGTCATCCGCTTCGGTTCCCGTCGCTTCCGGCCTCACCGGCGGGGGAGCACGCGGAACCTGTTGCCGTCGGGGTCGGCCAGCAGCACCGCGCCGTCCCCGTCGTGGGCGGGGTCGAGACGCTTCGCCCCGAGGGAGAGCAGGCGCTCGACCTCCGTGTGCTGATCGTCGTTCGGCGCGAGGTCGAAGTGCAGGTCCTTGCCGGGATCCGGCATGAGCGGCGGACCGCCCCATGTGATCTTCGTACCGCCGTCGGGTGACTGGACGGCGGTCTCCTCCTCCTGGTCCCAGACCAGCGGCCATCCCAGCGCCTGGCTCCAGAAGTAGCCCACGGCCTGCGAACCGTCGCAGGCGAGCGCTCCGATGAAGCCGCAGCCGGCGAGGAAGGCGTTGCCCGGCTCGATGACACAGAACTCGTTGCCCTCGGGGTCGGCGAGCACCACGTGGGAGGCGTCCGGTTCCTGGCCGACGTCGGCGTACTGCGCGCCGAGGCCGAGAGCTCTGGCCACGGTTTCCCGCTGGTTCTCCGGGGAGGAGCTGGTCAGGTCGAAGTGCAGCCGGTTCTGGGCGGTCTTCTGTGCCCGGGAGGGACGGAAGCCGAGGCGGTAGCCTGCGTCGTTCCCGGACAGCAGGGCGACGCCGTCGTCATGCTCGTCGGCTCTCTCCAGGCCCAGGACACCTGCCCAGAACTGCGCCAGGCGCTCGGGCCGGTGCGCGTCGAAGGAGATCGCGAAAAGTCTGCTGCTCAAGGCACCACGCATCCTCGGTCCGTCGAGTTCCGCTGCCGGAAGGACGCCACGCCGGCGCCACGGACGAGGATCCTACGGACCGGCCGGCCCCGGTCGCAGCCGAGTATTCCGCGGCCACACGGCGTTCGGTCACGGCGTCCCCCTCCCTGCCCGGGTGCCCCGCCGGCCCGTCCGGAGGCGCGCGTCGCCTTCGGCACCCTGCTGCACCGCCGTGCCGCCTGGCCCTGGACATCCGTCCGGCGGTCATCACCCGGCGGCCCGGGAGGACGACCCACGGGCCGCGCGGCCTGCCCGTACGCTTCACCCGGTGGACCGACGGCGAAGGAGCCGGGGGCGGTTCCTGTCCCGGGCCGCATCACGCCGCTCGCCCCGCGGCCGGGAACCGGCCGAACAGCAGCGCGGGGCCCCGCCGGGACATCCCGGCGGGGCCCGCCCCGTGCCGTTCCCGGCGCGGCGGCCGGGTCAGTGGTCGGAGTAGCTGAAGTCGCCCACGGTCCAGGCGCTGACGTCCTCGATGGCGATGCGGTACATCCCGCCCGTCTCCGGAATTCCCACCGTGCCCTGCAGGATCCGGGCGACATGGAAGTGCAGGTGCGTGGGCGGTCCGTCCTTCTTCTCAGGAGCGCCGAAGACAGCGGAGAACTCCTTCAGTCGGGCGGAATCCGTCAACACCTCCGACACCCTTTGCCGCCACACGGCTTCAGGAGCCAGGCGACCGGTGATGACGGCGCCACCGGTGACCACGGTCAACGACATCTGACTGCTCCGCCCGGACTCCACAAGGGCGGCGATGTTAACGATCAGCTCGTCAGGCTTCGGCATGAGACCGGATTCTATGCACTGGCCCGCCTTTCCGTACGAGGCCTCCCCCGGGGGGCACAGCGGCAAGCCCCGTCCCGAAGCCCTCGGCCGGTGCCGGGACCCGCCCGCGCGGACCTGCCCGGCGGGACCGCCTCGGAGCCGGACAGCACCGAGGGACCGGCCACCCGCGTCTGCGGGGCGGTGACGACTCCGGTGAGGTGCGGCCGCAGCAGAAGACCTCAGCGACGGGCCCGGGACATGCGGGGCCGCGCCGCTGAGCGCGTCCTCGTAAGACGCGGGAGCCGACTGCAGAGGTCCGGCGTCGGCTACGCGGCCAGTGTCTCGTCCTCGCGGGAGACGCTCGTACGGTCGGCGTACTTCGCCAGCAACGTGTCCGCCGTGAGCAGAGCCTGCTCAGCGGTGCGGGCCCCGGTCATCACGCACAGCGTGTACGTGGCGTCCTCGAGGGCCCTGCTGGTGTAGCCGGTGGGACGTACGTCGTGTTCGATGCGCGCCTGGGCGAACCGGGCCAGCACCGTGCGCAGCTCCTTCTCCGCCGGAAGGATCATGGTGATACCTCTCCCCTCACGAGCCCCTCCCGCGGCACGGCCGGTCGCACCGCGCGGAAGTGACTGCCTCCATGGCATCTGACGACCACGGTGCACGACCGGGCGGCGTCAGGCGAAACTCCGAATGCCCCGTATCGAAGGGTCTACTCCACGCTTCTCCCTGTCTCCGAGCCGCCCGTTTCCGCACAGCCGGCGCCCGGCTGCGGTCCGATCACCCGGCGGACGGCCTCGGCGGCGGGTTCGGGGAGGATGCCTAGCAGGTGGCGGCCTCCTCCACCGTCGCCCCTGTCTTCAGGACGGTGTCGACTCCGGTGAGTTGCAGGAGTCGCTGCAGCTGCCGCGTCGGCGCGGCCACGCGCAGGTCCGCCGCTTGGTGGGTGAGGATCAGCAGGTTCAGCAGCGCCGAGTCCGCGAAGGTGATGCCGGAGGCGTCCAGGACCACTCTCGGGTGCTCCTTGGCCGCGGCGCCCAGCGCGTCCGCCAGAGGAGCGACGGAGGAGATGTCGTAGGAGCCCCGTGCGCCGACGACCCAGGCGCCGCACCATTCGTACTGCACCACCGTGCCCTGCTCCAGGACCTGCAGCCGGCCCTCGTCGGAACCGCTCGAACGCCCTGTGACCGCTTCATCCAAAGACACTCTCGGGTCCCTCCCGCGTCTCCCCCGGCCAGATCCTGTCATCCATTGCCTGAAAAGTATGTCATGCATCGGGTGTCCGGCAAAAGTGGTCTGTAGAATGCGGCGCATGGTTGAAGTGCCTGCATCTCACTCCGGATGGACGTTCGTCACCAACCACGCGCGCGTGCTGGCCGTCATCGCCGACAACCCGAACGTCCGGATCCGTGACATCGCGGCCCACTGCCGGCTCACCGAGCGTGCCGTCCAGCGGATCATCTCCGACCTCGAGCAGGACGGTTACCTCTCCCACACCCGCGACGGCCGCACCAACACCTACCGCATCGAACCGGACAAGGTGCTGCGCCACCCGGCGGAAGCGGGCCTGACCGTGGCCGCACTGCTCTCCCTGCTCGTACAGGACGAGACGGATCGCGCGAGGAAGCCCGGCAGCCAGTCGTCCCACCTGGCCGGTGCCGGCGGTACGCGGTAGCGACGGCTCGGACGCCGATCGCGTCACCTGCCTCCAGCCCACACCACCGGCCACTGCCCGGAAAGGAAGGAGCCCCTCCCCTCCGGGCACCACAGCCCCTCCCGGCCTGCGCGCGACCATCCGCTCGGACCGGTCTCTCACCCCCCGCTCCCGCTCCCGGCCCCGCCCCGCTCACCGCGACACAACGGAGCGGCCTCGCCGACGCTCGTCCCGACCGCCTTCTCGCACCCGGGCCGGTGAGCCGGAGTCCGGTTGGCGTGCCGTGCTCGACGGGCGGACCCTTGAGGGGACCGTGGAAGGAGGACGGCCGATGGGACGGTACGTACGCGCGGGCGGACTGGACATCTGGACCGAGCAGGTCGGCAACGGGCCGGACGTCCTGCTGGTCGGAGGGCTCGGTGACACCGTCGAGTCCTGGCAGTTCCAGCTCGACGGGCTGGCCGACCGCTACCGGCTGACCGCCTTCGACAACCGGGGAGCGGGCCGGACCGCCATGCCCGAGGGCCCCGTCTCGGTCGAAGCGATGGCCGACGACGCCGCCGCGCTGCTGCGGGCGCTGGACATCCCGTCCGCCCACATCGCAGGCTTCTCCGGCGGCAGCGTCATCAGTCAGGAGCTGGCTCTCCGCCACCCCCGGCTGGTGCGCAGCCTGGTCCTCCAGAGCACCTGGTCGGCGCCGGACGCCTACCTGCGCCGGTGGGGCCTGTTCGTCCGCTGGCTGGTCGAGACCGCTCCTGGCGAACGCGCCTTCCTCGAGGGCTTCTTCCTGGACATCTACACGGCCCGGGCGCACAACGACGGCACGGTCGACCGGTTCGTCGAGGACGCGCTCGCCTTCCCGCACAAGCAGACGACCGAGAACCTGAAGCGTTTCCTCGACGCCGTCCTCGACCACGACACCACGAACCGTCTGCCGGACATCGACGTACCGACGCTGGTGCTCGCCGGCGGCCGTGACTCCACCAGCCGCCCCGAACTCTGCCGCGCCGTCGCCGACGCGATCCCCGGCGCCCGGTTCGCGGTCATGGAGGAGGAGGCGCACCAGCCCTTCCAGGAGGTCCCCGACGAATGGAACGCGCGCGTCGACGCGTTCTGGCAGGAGACGGAGACCCGCACCGCATGAGGACGAGAGGCTCGGAGCCCGGCCGAACCCGGGAGCCGGCACGCCGGGGCGGTGGCCGGGGGCGCTCGTCCGGTGCCGGCCTGGTCGCAAGCCGGGTGGGGCGCCGCTGAACGCGGACGTGGCCGGGGGGAGTTCCACTCGCCGTGGCTCATCGCGAAGGCCTCGTCCAGGCGCGGCTCGTCACCAGGGCGGGGCAACGGCGTGGTGGCCGGGGAGGCGGGCCCTTCCTCGCCGTGCGCTCCGTCAACGCGGGCGGCGCCGAGCATCATCGGCGTCCTCGTCCGCCGCAGGCCCGGATTGGGGCAGGGCCACGGGGGCACGTGCACCTCAGGACGGTGGAGGAGTGATCGACCATGGCCGAACGACCGGCGGCGGCAAAGAAGCAAGGGTCTCGAACAGTGGACCGTGAGGACGCCCGGACACCGCCGCTGCGCCCCGGCGGCTACGAACCGGCCGACTACGCGGCGGTCGTGGTGCGCAGTGCCCGGGAGGCCGGGGTCTCGCCCCTGCTCGTGATGACCGTGCTCCACAACGAGGCGTACAAGCCGCACCATCCCCTGCTGGAGCGGTTGTGGCAGTGGTGGAAACCCGGGGCCTCCTTCGGCCTGGCCAACATGCACCGGGCGACGTTCGAGCGGGTCCGGCGGACGCACGGCCTTCCGGGACGATGGCAGGACCTGCGCGACGACCCCGCCTTCGCCGTCCGCACGGCCGCCCTGCACCTGAAGGACCTCGACCGGAGCCTTCCGCGGCGGCACGTACGCCGCTACACCCGCGACGAACTCCTCGCCCTCGGCTACAACACGGGCGAACGCAACATGCGCGCCTTCGCCCGGGGCGTCCCGCCGGGCCCCATGGCACGGTCGTACCTGCGCCGCTTCCGCGCCCACCGGGAACGAGCCGCCGAGGCCCTGGCCGACGGCGGCGAGCCGCGCGAGACGGTCGCCGGCCGGCACCGCGACGATGCCCGCCGTATCCGCCGACCGGGTACGCCGACGGGGTGGTGACGGGTGGCGGCAGCACGAGGACGGCGCTGTGCGCGCACGGGCCGTGCGGCACGGGACCGCCACGCCCGGCGGCCAGGCCGGGGCGGGTCCCCTCGGGTCACCGGCCCCGCGGCCGGCGGCGCGGGGCCGTAGGCGGCGCCCCGGGTGAGGTCCCGCAGGCGGACGGCGTCCGGCGGGAGCGGGAACCGGGCGCGCAGGTCGGCCGGTGCGGTGGTCATCGGTGTGCGGCCTCCTCGCCCGCGCGGCCGGAGTTCCCCGGGGTGAAGGCGGCCGCCATCTCCCTCAGGGTGTCGGCGACCGCGCGGGCTCCGGGCGCTCCCGGTTCGATGAGGGTGTAGTGGCCGGTGCCTGGCAGGACGAGCGTCCTGAGGTCCCGGTGCACGGCCGCGTAGTCGCTGAACTGGGTGAGCGGGACCTCCTCGTCGGCGGCCCCGTGCAGCAGCACGGTGGGCACCCCGGTGGTGCCGGCGTCCCGCAGCAGGGTGAGGGGGTCGACCTCGGTCAGCCGCTCCTCGAAGTTCTCCTCCCCACCGAGGAGTTGCAGCGCCGCGCCGTTGCTGAGGTCGTCACGGCGGGTGGCGGTGAGGTCGGTGATCGGCGCGAGGGCGAGCACGCTCGTCGGCAGGGTGCGCGTGTGCCAGCGCGAGCCGGGCGGCAGCAGCCCCCGGGCGGCGCACCACAGGGCGAGGTGGCCGCCGGAGCAGTGGCCCGCGAGGACGTAGGGCCGCCCCCCGGGCAGGGTGTCCACGACGCGGGCGACGTCGTCGAAGGTCCCGGGGTGGCCCCCCGCGCCGCCGGAGCGGCGGAAGCCGGGGAGCAGCACGTCGAAGCCCTGCTCGGAGAGGTAGGCCGCGAACGGGGTCAGGTGCATCCGGTCGTAGCGCCAGTAGCCGCCGTGCAGCAGGATCACCAGCGGGGCGTCGGGGTCGTCGGACGGCCAGGCGTCGTAGGACTGGTGGGGGTGGTCGCCGTAGCGGCCGTGCACCGGCGCCAGCACCGGCTTCAGGCTCAGGACCCGCCGCTCCTCCTCGGCCGCGAAGGCGGAGATCGCCCTAGACGTCACCGCGCACCTCCCACAGTTCGGGGAAGACCGGCCGGGCCGCCCGCCGCTCCAGCCAGGCCAGTCCGGCGGAGCCGGCGCTGCCCGGCCTGGCGCCCATGGCGCGGCGGACCACCAGGACATGGTCGAACCGCCAGCGGATGACGAGTTCGGCGACGTCGGTGAGCAGTTCGCCGAGCGCCAGGTGGCGGTGGTGCCTCGGCCCGGCGTAGACGTGCCGCCAGGTCTCCACCACCCCGGGGTCGCCGGTGTAGGGGCGGGTCACGTCCCGCTCGCGGACGTGACGCGGGACGGGCAGGCCCTGGCGGTGGAGGTGGGCCAGCACCTCGTCGTACAGGGACGGTTCGCGGTAGGTCTCGGCGAGCGCCTCGTGGACGGCCGGGTCGCCGCGGTGGGCGCGCAGCAGCCCGGCGGACTTGTCCCCGAGGAGGAACTCCATGTGCCGGTACATCGCCGACTGGAAGCCCGACGCCTGGCCGAACGCGGCCCGGAAACCGTTGAACCGGGCGGGAGTCAGCGCGGCGATGGGCGCCCAGGCGCCGCCCAGGGCGGTCAGCGCGCGGCGGCTGCGCTCCAGCGCGTCCATGGCCGCGGGCAGGTCGTCCTTGGCGAAGGCCACCCGGGCCGTGCGCCACTCGTGCACGATCAGGGTGAACCACAGTTCCATCACCTGGGTGGTGACGAGGAATCCCATCTCGTCCGGGGCCTCGGTGAGCGGGTGCTGCAGCGAGTTGAGGACGGACGCGTGCACGTACGCGTCGTAGGGGCTGGCGCCCGCGAAGGGCCGGGCCGGGGCGTCCTCCGTCACCGGCTCGTCGAGGGCGGACGTGCGGTCGTTCATCGCATCTCCTAGGGGTGCGGACGGGTCACACACCGAGGTGGGCGCCGCCGGAGGCGTCGATCCACTGGCCGGTCACCCAGCGGGCGTCGTCGCTCGCGACGAAGGAGACGACGTCGGCGATGTCCACCGGATCGCCGAGCCGGCCGAACACGGAGGCCTCGGAGTAGCGGCGGCGGATCTCCGGGACGGCGAGGGTGGGGTTGATCTCCGTCTCGGTGTAGCCGGGTGCGACGGCGTTGACGGTGATGCCCCGGGGGCCCAGCTCCTGGGCGAGGGAGAGGGTGAGGTGGTCGAGGGCGGCCTTGGTCATGGTGTACGAGACGATCGCCGGGAGGGCGACGCGGGTCGCGACGGAGGAGATGTTGACGATCCTGCCGCCGTCCCGCAGGCGGTCCAGGCCGCGCTGGATGATGAAGAACGGCGCCTTGGTGTTGACCGCGAAGACGCGGTCGTAGTCGGCCTCGGTCACCTGGGCGATCGGGCGGGGGACGGTGATGCCCGCGTTGTTGACGAGGATGTCCAGGCCCGCCGGCGCGTCCTGTCGGGCCAGGGCCCGGTCGAAGGCGGACCACAGGGTGTCGGCGTCGCCGGGCACACCGAGTTCGGCGTGCACGGGAAAGGCGCGGCCGCCGTCGGCCTCGATCTCCTTGACGGTGCGTTCGGCGGCCGTCAGGTCGTGGCCGTAGTGGACCGCCACCAGGGCGCCCTCGCGGGCGAGGCGGCGGCTGACGGCTCTGCCGATGCCCCGGCTGCCTCCGGTGACCAGGGCGGTCTTCCCCTCGTGCCGGGCGGTGACGGTCATCGTGGGTCTCCTTCGCTGTGCGGTGGCGTGGCGTGCGGGTCAGGCGTCGAAGTCGAGGGTGATCTCGGGGGTGCGCGGCCGGGCCCGGCAGACGAGGGTGTAGCCGGCGGTGCGGTCCCGCTCGTCCAGGGCGTGCTGGCGGTCCGCCGCCACCCGCCCGGACAGGACCTTCGCGCGGCAGCTGCCGCACACGCCCTCGCGGCAGGCGTACGGCACGTCGGGGTGGGCGCGCAGCAGCGCGTCGAGGAGGGCGGGATCGTGCGGCAGGACGGTGGCGGTACGGCGGCGCCCGTCGAGCAGGGCGGTGACCCGCACCTCCCCCGCCTCCGGTGCCGGTCCGGCCGGATCCGGCGCCCGCCGTGCCGCACCGCCGGCCGTGAACAGCTCCCGGCGGACGAGCGAGGGATCGGTTCCCCGGCCGGCCAGGACCCGCCCCGCGGTGTCGAGGAGGCCGGGCGGTCCGCACAGGGCGAACGCGGTGTCCGGGCCGGGACGGGCGTCCACGGCCGCCAGCAGGCGGCGCAGCCCGGCCGCGTCGAGCCGCCGCGCGAGCGGGCCGCCCCCGCTGCCCGTGTCCTCGCGGGTCAGCACGTACAGGACGGTGAAGCGATCGACGAACTCGTCCTTCAGTCCGGCCAGTTCATCGGCCAGCAGGGCGTCCGCGGAGGTACGGACCGAGTGGACGAGGCTGACGCGGCAGGCTGGGTCCCGGCGCAGCGCGTGGGCGGCCATCGGGGCCAGGGGGGTGATGCCGGTGCCGCCCGCGAGGAGGACGTGGTGGGCGCCGGGCAGCTCCGGCAGGGTGAAGGTGCCGGTGGGCGGGGAGAGTTCGAGGTGGTCGCCGGGTGCGAGTCGGCTGGTGGCGTGGTCGCCGAAGCCGCCGGGGCCGGACCGCTTGATCACCAGGCGGAGCACCCCGGGTGCGTGCGGTGGCGGGCAGACCGAGTAGCTGCGGCGCAGTTCGGCGTCGGCGCGGCGGTGCCGGACGGTGACGTGCTGGCCGGGGCGGTGGGTGAAGACGTCGCGCAGCGCGGCGGGCACGTTCAGGGTGACGGCCACCGTGTCGGCGGTCAGGTGACGGACCTCGGTGACCTCGAGCGGGTGCCAGCCGGCGCGGCGGGGCGGGCCGGTCGGCGCCTCGTCCAGGGGGGCGGGCGGGAGGGCGGCGGTGTTCACGGTGTGTCTCACAGTGCGGTCAGTTGGGGGAAGGGCTCGCGGCACGCCGTGCACCACAGCACCGACTGGCAGCGGGCGGGTCCGAAGGGGCTGTGCGGCCGGGTGGCCCGTGAGCCGCAGTGCGGGCAGGGCACCGCGACCGGTTCGACGGGGACCGGGCCGGCGGGGGCCGGGGACACGGGCGGGGCGATGCCGTGCGCGGCGAGCCTGCGCCGTCCCTCGGGGGTGATGCGGTCCGTCGTCCAGGGCGGTGCCAGGACCTGCCGGACCCGGCCGTCGGGGTGGCCGCAGGCGGTCAGGACGCCCCGTACCGCGGCGGTGATCTCGGGCAGCGCGGGGCAGCCCAGGTAGGTGGGCGTGATCTCCACCTCCAGTACGCCGTCGGCGCCCGGGGCGACGGAGCCCACCACGCCGAGGTCGCCCAGGCCGATCACCGGCAGTTCCGGGTCCGGGAGCGCCTCCACCCGCTCGCGCACCTCCTCGGCGGAGCGGCGGGCCGCGGCCGGTGCGGGCCCGCTCACCAGGTTCCCCCGGGGAACTGACGGCGCACCGACTGCAGTTCGGCGATCAGCGGACCGAACTCCTCGGTGTGCAGGCCCGAACGGCCGCCCCTGGCCGACCAGGTGGGCGTGGGCACGGTGAGCCCCGCCCCGGTGACGACGCCGGTGACCCGGTGGAGCCACGTCTCGCGCAGGGGTGCCGGGGAGGGCACGGTGCCGGACTCGGCCAGGCGGCGCAGCACCTCGTCCTCCTCGAAGAGTTCACCGGTGTACGGCCACACCCGTTCCAGGGCCCGCTGCATGCGGCGGGCGCTCTCCTCGGTGCCGCGGCCCAGCGTCACCGTCCAGCGGTCCGCGTGCATCCGGTGGAAGGCGACCTCCTTGCGGGCGCGTGCCCCGAACGCGGCGAGTTCGGTGTCGGCGCAGTGCGCGAGCGCCTCGTAGTACAGGACGGCGTAGTGGCTGTAGGCGAGCTGGCGGGCCACGGTCGTCGCGAAGTCCCCGTTGGGGAGTTCGGTCAGCAGGGCGTTGGTGAACCGGCGTCCGGGGCGGGTGTAGGCGAGGTCGTCCTCGGTGCGGCCGGTTCCGTCGAGCCGTCCGGCACGGGTGAGCAGGACACGGGCGTGGCCGATCAGGTCGAGGGCGATGTTGGACAGGGCCAGGTCCTCGTCGACGGTCGGCGCGCGGGTGATCCACTGGCACAGGCGCTGTCCGAGGACCAGCGCGTCGTCGCCGAGGCGCAGGAGGTGCAGGGCCAGATCGGGGGCTGTGGACGGCGGGGGGCCCGGGCGCACCGCCGGGGCGTCACTCGTCGTGCTCACCTTCGGGGCCTTCCTCGGTCAGCGGCGCGTAGTGCTCGGGGTAGCGGTAGGGCTTGTGGCGGGCGCCCGCGAAGTACGGGTCGCGTTCGTCCGGGGAGGTCGCGTGCACGGCGTCGGAGCGGACCACCCACAGCGACAGCGGATCGCCCCGGCGCGTGTACAGGTCGCGGGCGGCGGCCAGCGCCGCGTCCGGGCCGGCCGCGCGCACCGACCCCACGTGCTGGTGGGCCAGGCCCCGGCGGGCCCGCAGGAAGACCTCCCAGGACGCCGGTGCGCCCTCCCGTGCCCCGCTCATGCGTCCTCCCCTCCCGCCGCGTCCGCCCGGGCGGCGTACGCGGCGGCGGCCTCCCGGACCCAGGCGCCGTCCTCGTGCGCGGCCCTGCGGTGCGCGATCCGCTGCCGCGCCCAGTGGGTGTCGTCGCCCAGCGCCTCGCGGTAGGTGTCCCAGTCGACGGGCGTGAAGTCGTAGTGGCCGCGCTCCTCGTTCCAGCGGATCGCGGGGTCGGGCAGCGTCAGGCCGAGGCGTTCGGCCTGCGGGACGCAACTGTCGACGAAGCGCTGGCGCAGTTCGTCGTTGGTGTGGCGCTTGATGCCCCAGGCCATCGCACGGCGGGAGACCGCGGCTCCCGGCGCGGCGGTCCGGGCGCCGGCGCCGCCCGCCCCGGTGTCGGGCGGCCCGAACATCAGCGCCACGGCCGGAAGCCACCAGCGGTCCACCGCGTCCTGCGCCATCTCCTTCTGCTCCGGCGTCCCCTCGCACAGGGCGCGCATCAGGTCGTAGCCCTGCCGCACGTGGAAGGCCTCCTCCTGGCAGACGCGGCGCATGGCCCGGGCGTACGGCCCGTAGGAGGTGCGGCACAGGGGTGCCTGGTTGATGACGGCGGCGCCGTCCGTCAGCCAGGCGATGGCTCCGGTGTCCGCCCAGGTCAGCGCGGGGTGGTTGAAGGTGGCGGAGGCCCGCTGCCGCCCCTCGTGCAGGGCGTCCAGCAGGTCGGCGCGGTCCACGCCGAGCGTCTCGGCGGCGGAGTACAGGTACAGGCCGTGGCCGGCCTCGTCCTGGACCTTGGCGAGGAGGACCGACTTGCGGTGCAGGGACGGGGCGCGGGTGAGCCAGGCCCCCTCCGGCTGCATGCCGATGATCTCGGAGTGGGCGTGCTGGGCGATCTGGCGGACCAGCATGCGGCGGTACCCGTCGGGCATCCAGTCGCGCGGCTCGATCGTCCCGCCGCCGGCGACGAGCGCGTCGAAGCGGGCGAGCGGCCCGTCGCCGTCCGCAGGGGCCGCGGCGTCGGTGGCGGTGGCGGTCCGCGGGGTCACCGGGCACCGCCCGCGCGTCCGGGGTCCGCCGCGGCGGTGCGGCGCTCCGGACACCGCCCCGGGGCCCGGACCCGTACCGGCTGCCTGGGCACTCGCATCACTCCTTCGGCTCGGATCCGCCCGCGTCCGGCCGGGAGCGGGCCGGACGGAGCGGATGGCTTCGTCGCGGTAAGAGGACGGGCGCGCGGTCCGGCTATCCCCGCCGCGCGAGGTTCGGGCGCGTGACAAAGCTCACGGACCGGCCCGGGGAGTGGGACCGGGCCCCGCCCGCCTCTCCAGGGGGTGACAGTCGTACACCGCGCGGCGGCCGGCACGCCGAGGCGAAAGGGGAAACCATGAGCACCATCAGGGAGTTGCTGGTCGAACTCACCGGCACGGCCGAGTACGCCGACCAGGTCGGCGACGACGTCGACCTGGCCGCCAGCGGCATCGACTCCGGGGACCTGGTGCGCCTCGTCCTCCTGGTCGAGCAGCGGCTCGGCGTGGAGATCACCGCAGAGGACATGGAAGGGCTGCACACCATCGGCGACTACGAGCGCTTCGTGGCCGGGCGCGCGGCCGCCGGCGCGAGCGGCGGCGCGTGATGTGGCTGACGCAGCTGCTGGAGCGCAACCGCCAGTGCCGGCCCGACCGGACCGCGCTGGTGGACGAGGAACGCAGCGTCACCTGGGCCGAGTTCCACGACCGCACCATAGAACTGGCTCGAGGGCTGGCCGAGTTGGGCATAGGCCGGGGTGACCGGGTGGCGGTGCTCGCCAAGGACCGGATCGAGGTCCTGGAGAGCTACTTCGCGCTGGCCCGGCTCGGCGCGCTGTTCGTGCCGCTGAACCACAGCCTGGCCGGGCCCGAGATCGCCGGGATCGTCGAGCGCGTCGGGGCGGTGGCCGTCCTCGGCGAGTCCGAGCTGCTGGACCGGCACCCCGAACTGCCGGCGTCGGTGCGGATCCGGCTGGCCCTCGACAAGCCCGCCTTCGCGGCGCTGGGCACCCTGGCCGCCGGGCGGGACCTGCCGGACGTCGCCGACACCGACCCGGTCGCCGTGCTGCACACCTCGGCGACCACCGGGCAGGCCAAGGGAGTCACCGTCGACAGCGCGTCGCTGCGGGCCATCGCCCTCGGCTGGCTGGTGATGGCACGCCCCACCGACGACATCGTCATGGTCAACTGCTGCCCGCTGTACCACGGCAGCATGGTCGTGTCGCTGACCTACCTGGCGGCCGGCGCGACGGTCGTGCTGATGCCCGGCTTCACCCCGCAGCGGGCGCTGTCCGCGGTGGAGCGGCACCGCGCCACGCACATGTGGCTGGTGCCGCAGATGCTGCGCTTCATGCTCCGGGCCCGGGCGTCCCACCGCGCCGACCTGTCCACCCTGCGGGAGATCCTGTACGGGGCCGCCCCCATGCCGCTCGACGTCTACGCCGACGCGGTCGAGCGGCTCGGCTGCGGCTTCCGGCAGGTGTACGGCATGACCGAGGTGGGCGGCCCGTTCGTCACGCTCGGCCCCGACGAGCACCCCGCTCCCGGGGACGTCACCGCCCGCATCCCGTGCGGGCGGGTCGTGCCGGGCATGTCCGCCCGCGTGGTGGACGAGGAGGGCCGGGAGCTGCCGCGCGATGAGATCGGCGAGATCGTGGTGCGCGGGCCGGGCGTCATGCGGGGCTACTGGAACGACCCGGAGGCCACCCGTGAGATCACCCTCGACGGCTGGATCAGGACGGGCGACCTCGGCTTCATGGACGACGAGGGCCGCATCAGCCTGGTGGACCGCACGAAGGACGTCATCATCCGCGCGGGCCAGAACGTCTACCCCTCGGAGATCGAGCGTGCCCTGACGACCCACCCGGCGGTCCGGGACGCGGCGGTCGTCGGGACACCCGACGAGGACTACGGGGAGGTGCCGCTGGCGTACGTGGCCCTGGAGCCGGATGCGGAAGCGGACGCGGCGGCGCTGCTCGCGCATGTCGCGGGGCTGCTCGCGCCGTACAAGCGCCCGCGACGGGTGGAGTTCATCGAGCAGGTCCCGCGCAACCCCGCCGGGAAGATCGTCAAGAAGCTGTTGCGGGTGTGAGCGCGCGGCGGCGGGCGACGGACGGTGACGTGTCCGCGCTGCGTCCGCTGCTGGCCGCCGCCGGGCTCGGTCTGGGCGTCGCGGCCGTCTCGGAACCGTGTCCGCGGCCGGCCGGACCGGCCGAGGCGGCCGCCGCGGCGTCGATGCCGCCGCGGCGCCGGCTGGAGTTCCTGGCCGGTCGGCGGGCCGCCCGCCGGGCCCTGCGCGCGGTGGGGCTGGACTGCGGCGAGATCCCTCGTTCGGGACGGCTGCCGGTGTTCCCGCCGGGCCGGGCGGCCTCGATCTCGCACAGCGCCGGGATCGCCGTCGCCGTGGCCCGCGCCCCGGACCGGGACCTGCCGCTCGGCTGCGACCTGGAGCTGCGGCCCCTCCCCCGCGCGGCGGCTCGCCTGGTGCTGCGCGCGGACGAGGAGGCGCTGCTCGATGACGGGGAGCCGCCGCGGGGTGCGGGCGCGGCCCGGTCGGTGACGGAGCTGTTCTCCGCCAAGGAGGCCGCGTGGAAGGCCCTGGACGTGCCGGGGGGCGGAGGCCGGACCGGACCGGCGGGGAGCCTGCGGGACCTGCGGGCGTGCCCGTCCGGGGACGTCCTGCTCGTCTGCCTGCGCGCGGATCCGGCACGCGCCGTACGGGTGCGGGTGGTGCGCGTCGGGGCAGGGGTGTTCAGCTACGTGGCCGGCCGGGCCTGAACAGGCGTTTCCCGCCCCCCGGCGCGCCGGGGGGCGGGAAGACGGGCCGGGTCAGCGCTCCGGCGTGCCGCCGTCCCGGTAGGAACGCCGCGCCGCGTCGGCCACCTTGTCGGTCTTGGCGTCGTACTTGCCGCCCGTCCGCTCGTCGACCATGCGCTCGGCGCCCGAGACGCCCTTGTCGGCCTGGTCGGGGTGGCCCTTGGCCATCTGCTTGGCCTTGTTCATCATGTCGCCCAGCTTGCCCATGGGGGGTACCTCCGGGAGGTGCGCGTGCGTCGTACCCCGCCGCAGGTACCCCTCAGGCCGGACACGAATCACCCCCGGTCGCCCACCCGTGCGGCCATGTTCCCGGCCGGATGCCGGTTGTCGTGGATGAGCTGGTGGGCGAGGCCGATCTCGTCGAAATCGAAGGTACGGGACAGGCACGGGTCGATGATTCCCTGATCGATCAGCCGGGTGACCTCTCGTGCCTCGCGGGCGGTGGCGACGTGCGAGCCCTGCAGGCGCTTCTGCCGCATCCACAGGAAGCGCAGGTCGACGTCGCCGTTGTAGCCGGTGGTGCCGCCGCACAGGACGACCATGCCGCCGTTGTCGCACAGGTACAGCGAGGTGGGAACGGTGTCGGCGCCGGAGTGCTCCAGTACGATGCGCGGGCCGCGGCGCTCGCCGAGCACCTCCCAGAAGCGCCGGCCGAAGGCGCGGGCGCCCGACAGCCAGCGGCCCATGGCCGCCTCGTCGGAGGTGTCCGGCAGCCGTCCCCAGTGGTCGAACTCCCGCCGGTCGATGAAGCCCTCGGCGCCCAGCTTGAGGCAGAACGCGCCGCGTTCCTCGCTCGAGACGACCGCGACGGGGATGCCGCCGACGTGCCGGACGAGCTGGATGGCGATGCAGCCCAGTCCGCCGGCGCCGCCCCAGACCAGCACCGGGTCGCCGGGGCGCACCGTGTGCGGCGGCCAGCCGAAGAGCTGGCGGTAGGCGGTGGCCGCGGTCGCCATGTAGCAGGCGGCCTCCGGCCAGGACAGCCGGGCGGGCTTGGGGTGGCACATGTAGTCGTCGACGACCGCGAACTGGGCGAAGGAACCGTAGTTCTCCTCGTAACCCCACACCCGCTGGCTGGTGGACCAGGTGGGGTCGCCGCCGAGGCGGACGTCCTCGGCCCTCTCGTCCCAGCGGTTGGCGAGGACGACGACCTCGTCGCCGAGCTTCACCCCGCGCACGTCCTCACCGACCGCCCACACGATCCCGGACAGGTCGGAGCCGCCGATGTGGAAGTCCTCGACGGCACCCGCCTTCTGCCGGGCGGCGATCACGTCGAGCGGCGAACCCAGCGCCGCCCAGACGTTGTTGTAGTTGATGCCGGCGGCCATCACCTTCACCAGGACCTGTCCGCGCCCCACGGGCGGGACGTCGACCACCTCGGTCCGGAAGGCGTCGACGGGCTGTCCGTAGCGCTCACGGCGGATGAGCGAGGCGTACATCTTCCGGGGGACGGTGCCGATCTCGGGCGCGTCGCCGAGTTCGTACAAGTCCTGGGTCGCTCTCACGCTGGGTCTCCTCAACGCGTGCTCGGGGGAAACGGGAAACGGGAAACGGGGAACGGGAACGGCGGTTCAGCCGTCGAGGCCGCGCAGGGCCTTGGCGACCGTCTCGCCGATGCGGGCGATCGGCTCGGGTTCGGTCATCTCGTAGTGCCCGCAAGGCACTTGGTGGTCGTGGAGCGTGCCGTCGACGTAGGGCCGCCAGCTGTCGGCCTTGCCGGGCAGCACCGCCAGGTCGCCCGGGAAGTCCGTGGGGTCCTCCTCGGCCGCACTGAAGAACAGCACGTCACCGCGGTAGACGCCGGGGGCGAACTGCGGTGCGATGCGCAGGTTGTTGCGCATGACGGCGGCGATGGCGGCGGCCTCGGCGCGGGTGACGGGCGAACTCGCCGGGTCGGCCGTGACCCGGGTGTCGATCCGGTCCAGGACGGTGTCGACGTCCGGGGGCGCCGCGGCGAGGTCCGCGGGGAGTCCGGCCACCCTGGACAGCAGGGCCGCCACCTGGCGTTCGGCCGCGTCGGGGTCGTGGACGGTGCCGTGCGGCTGGGGGGCGTCGAGCATGGCGAGGAGGTCGACGCGCTCGCCGTCGCGCTGGAGCGCGCAGGCCATGGCGTGGGCGACGAACCCTCCGTAGGACCAGCCCAGCAGGCGGTACGGGCCGTGCGGCTGCACCTGGCGCACCAGGCCGAGGTAGTGGCCGACCATGGCGGCGGCGTCCGGCGCGGGCGGGGCGGTGCCGTCGAGGCCGGCCGCCTGGATGCCGTGGACGGGCCGGTCACCGCCGAGGTGCGGCAGCAGACCGGTGTAGCGCCAGGACACGCCCGCCCCGGGATGGACGCAGAACAGGGGCGTGGCGGTGCCCTCGGCGCGCAGCGGCAGCAGCGGGCTCAGCGCGGTGGGGGCCTTCCCCGCTCCGGTCCCGTCCGGTTCGACGGCGGCGAGGACCCCGGCCACGGTGGGCGCGGCCAGCAGGGTCGCCGCCGGGACGTCGAGGACGCCGGCCTGGCGCAGTCGGCCTGCCAGCAGCACGGCGCGCATCGAGTCGCCGCCGAGGTCGAAGAAGTTGTCGTGCAGGCCGATGCCGCCGATGCCGAGGGTCTCCTCCCAGAGCCGGGTCACCGCCCGTTCGCGTTCGGTGCGCGGCGGTACGTGCTCCGTCGTCAGCCGGGGCCGCGGGGCGAGGCCGGGGCCGGTGTCCGCGGGGACCGGGGTGCCGGGCGCGGCGGGCTCCGTGCGGGCGCCGGGAGCGTCGATCCAGTGGCGCCGGCGTTCGAAGGCGTACGGGGGCAGCGGCACCCGTCGGGGCGCGCCCGGCACCGGGGGCAGGGCGCCGTCCACGCCCGCGCTCCACAACCGCCCCAGCGCCTCGGCGAGGACGAACCCGTCGGACGCCTCGGCCTTGGCGTGCCGCATGGTGGTCACCGTCACCGGTGTCTCGTCGGCGAGCCGGCCGGCGGCCAGCTTGGTCAGGGTGTCGCCGGGACCGATCTCCACGAGGACGGGGCGCAGGCGGTCCCACAGGGCGGTGATGCCGTCGGCGAACCGCACGGTGTCGCGGGTGTGGGCGATCCAGTGCCGCACGGAGGTGGCCTGGGCGTCGGTGACCCAGGTGCCGGTGACGTTGGTGACGTACGGGATGCGCGGCGGACGCAGGGTGACCCGGTCGAGGTGGCTCTCGTAGGCCGGCAGGACCGGGTCCAGCACGTGGGAGTGGGCCGCGACGGGGATGCGCAGGCGGCGGAACGGGACGCCGCGGCGGGTGAGCCGGGCTTCGAGGCGGGTGACGGCGTCGAGGTGTCCGGCGACGGTGCAGGCGCCGGGGCCGTTGACGGCGGCCAGGGACAGTTCGTCGTCGAGCAGCGGCCGGACCTCCTCGGCCGGAGCGGCGACGCCGACCGTGGCTCCGCCGGCGGAGCCGATGAGCCGGATGCGCTCGGTGACCAGGGGCAGCATGTCCGCGAGGTCGATGACGCCGGCCAGGCAGGCGGCCGTGTACTCGCCGAGCGAGTGGCCGATCAGCGCGTCCGGGCGCACGCCCGACTCCATGAGCGTGCGGGCCAGGGCGTACTCGGTGACCACGAGCCCGAGGAACGCGGAGGTGTCGTCGGGCCGCCGCTCCTCGAAGAGGGCGGCGCGCAGGTCGGCGCCGAGGACGGGCCGCAGGATGCGGGCGCACTCGTCGACGGTGTCGCGGTAGACGGTGCGGTCGCGGTACAGGTCCGCGCCCATGCCGGGGTACTGGGTGCCGCCGCCGGGCAGCAGGAACGCCACGCGGGCCGGGTCGTCGGAGAGCGGCGGGGTGGCGGGAACGGCGGAGCGCAGCGCGTCGAGCGCCTCGTCGCGGGAGGCCGCCGTGACGGTGAGCCGGTGGCGCAGCGCGGGCCGGTCGGCGCGCAGGGAGTGGGCCACGTCGTCCAGGCGGAGCGCCGGCCGGCGTTCCAGGTGCCGGGCGAGTGCCTCGGCCTGGCCGCGCAGGGCGCCGGCGGTGCGCGCGGACAGCGGCAGTACCAGGCGGTGTCCGTCCTCGGGTGGGCGGGGCGCGGCGGGGGCCGGCGGGGCCTCCTCCAGGACGACGTGGGCATTGGTGCCGCCGATGCCGAAGGCGCTGACGGCGGCGCGGCGGGGGTGCTCCCCTGCGGGCCAGTCCTCCAGGACGGTGGGCACGCGGAAGGGGCTCGCGTCGAAGTCGATGAGCGGGTTGGGCCGGTCGAAGTGCAGGCTCGGCGGGATCCGCCGGTGTTCCAGGGCCAGGACCGCCTTGATGAGTCCGGCGATGCCGGCGGCGGCTCCGAGGTGGCCGATGTTGGTCTTGACCGAGCCGAGCGCGCAGAATCCGGTCCGCCGCGTGCTCTGCCGGAACGCCTCCGTCAGGGCGGACACCTCGATCGGGTCGCCGAGCCTGGTGGCGGTGCCGTGCGCCTCGATCAGGCCGATGGTGCCGGCGTCGACCTCCGCCTGGGCCTGCGCGGCGAGGATCACCTCGGTCTGTCCGGCGGCGCTGGGCGCGCTGAAGCCGACCTTGCGGCGGCCGTCGTTGTTGACGGCGCTGCCGCGGATGACGGCCCGGACCCGGTCCCCGTCGGCGAGGGCGTCCTCCAGCCGTTTGAGCACGACGGCTCCCACGCCGTCGCCGGAGGAGGTGCCGGCGGCGTCCGCGGCGAAGGCGCGGCAGTGGCCGTCGGGCGAGAACGGCCCGTCGGGCACGTGGCGGTAGCCCAGTGCCGCGGAGGGGTTGAGGGAGACGGCGGCGGCGAGCGCGGTGTCGCAGCGGTGGTCCAGCAGGTCCTGGCAGGCGGTGTGCACGGCGACCAGCCCGGTGGAGCAGGCCGTCTGGAGGGACACGGCGGGGCCGGTGAGGCCGAGTTCGTAGGAGACGCGGGTGGCGAGGGTGCCCAGGGAGTTGGCGGTGGCCGCGTGGACGAGCGCCACCGAGCCGGGCTGCCCGGCGAAGCGGGGGTACACGTGGGCCGGGTAGTAGCGGCTGTCGCCGCCGCCCGCGTACACGCCGAACGCCTCCCCCGCGCGGTCCCCGCCGAGGCAGCCGGCGTCCTCCAGGGCGTGGTACGCCGTCTCCAGCAGGAGCCGCTGCTGCGGGTCGACGACGGCGGCCTCGGCGGGGCCGTAGCCGAAGAAGCCGGAGTCGAAGCGGTCGATGCCCTCGACGACCGACGCCATCCGGACCAGCGTCGGGTCGTCCAGGTCGCGCGGGTCGCCGCCCGCGGCGAGGAACTCCTCGTCGGTGACGGGCCGCACGGACTCCCGGCCGGCCGCGAGGTTCTCCCAGAAGGCGTCGAGGTCGTCGGCGCCGGGGAAGCGGCCCGCCATGCCGATGACGGCGACGGCGGGGAGGTCCTCGTCGTGGGGTGCGGTGGTGTCGTGCACGGCCTGTGCCTCGTCCTCTCCCGGCTCGGTGGTGTCGTGCATGGATGTCGCCTCGTCCTCTCCCGGCCCCGCGGTGTCACGCACGGCCCCGGTCCTCGCCGTGCCGTGCCGATCGGCGGGCGCGTGCCGCGCGCTGGCGCCGTGCCTGGTCCTTGGCCCGGTCGAGACCGCCGTGCGAGGGCTCGGCGGGCTCGCGCCGCGGCGCCGGTCCGACGGCGGTCGTGGCGCCGGCGCCGACGCGCGCCGACAGGTGGCGGGCCAGGTCCCGGACGGTGGGGTGCGCGAACAGGTCGACCACCGGCAGGTCGGTACCGAAGGCGCGGTTGACGGCGGCCTTGGCGGTGACCAGGAGCAGGGAGTTGCCGCCCAGGTCGAAGAAGTTCTCGTCCCGGCCCACCCGGTCGCGGCCCAGTACGCCGCACCACACCTCGGCGAGCCGGTTCTCCAGCCGCCGCAGTTCCTCTCCCGCCTCCGCCTCGTCCGGGCGCGCGGTGGTGCCCGCCGAGCGCAGCGTCCAGGCGTCGGACAGGCCGGCCGCGTGGGCGCCGTCGGCCGCAGCGCGGTACAGGGCGCCCAGGTCGGTGCCGTCCTCCAGGCCGACGCGCGCGGCCAGGCGCCGCACCTGCCGCACGGGGGCCACGACGTGGCTGCGGACCCAGGGGGCGGTGCGGTCGGCGCCGATCAGCAGGTGCGGCTCGTCCAGGGAGCGGGCCAGGTCGAACGAGCGCAGCGCGGCGGGGACGTCGAGCAGCCGGTAGCCGCGGGCCTCGGTGAGCGCGGTGAGCCCGTAGCCGCGGCTCATGCCGCGCTCGCGCCACATGCTCCAGGCCAGGGACTGCGCGGGCAGGCCGAGGGCGCGGCGGTGGCGGGCGAGGGCGTCCAGGTAGGCGTTGGCGGCGGCGTAGGCGGCGTTCATGGCGCCGCCGAAGAAGCCGTTCACCGAGGAGAAGGTGATGAAGGAGCCGACCGGGTGGTCGGCGGTGATCCTGTGCAGCGTCCACGCGCCGCGCGCCTTCGCCTCCAGCGCCCGGCGCCAGGCGGCGGCGTCCAGCTCGCCCACGGGGCGTTCCACGAGCGTGCCGGCCAGGTGCAGCACCGACCCCAGGGGCACGCCCCACTCCTCGGCGGCGGCCTCCACCGCGGCCCGCACCTGGCGTTCGTCGGTGACGTCGGCAGGGGCGTAGCGGACCTCGCCCAGCTCGCGCAGACGCGGCAGGACACGGCCGTCGGGTCTCGGTGTGCGCCCGATGACGAGCAGCCGGGTGCCGGGGGTGCGCAGCAGATGGGCGGCGATCTCGGCGCCGACGCCGCCCAGCCCGCCGGTGAGCAGGGTGAAACCGTCGGGCGCGGGCTGTCCCGCGCGGGGCGGGGTGTCGGGCAGGGGGGCGAGGCGGCGCACGTACCGCTGCCCGTCGCGGTACGCCACGTCCGCACCGTCGGCCGTGACCGCCGCCTCGGCGAGGAGGGTCGGCAGGTCCGGGTCGCCGGTCGGGGGGAGGTCGAGGTGCGTGGCGCGCAGCCTGCCGGACTCCTCGCCCAGCGACTTCAGCAGCGCACCGGTCATCGCGTGGGCCGGATCGGGGAGTTCGCCGGGGTGCACGGCCTGGGCACCCGCCGTCACGTGCACCAGGTGGACGGGGCGCGACGGTTCGGGACGCGCGGTCAGGGCCCGGACGAAGGAGAGCAGTTCCTCCGCGCCGGTCGTGTCGTACGGCTCCACGGCGCCGGTGCCCCGCGGTGCGCCGAGGTGCAGTACGGCGTCGACCGGCCGCTGGTCGCGTTCCAACCGGTCCAGCAGTGCGGCGTAGTCCCTCCGCTCGCCGGGCCGGACGCGGTAGCGAGCGGCGTCGAGGCGTGCGTACGCCGTGCCCCCTTCGGCCACGGTGCACCGGCCGCCGCTCCCGCGCAGCGCGTCCGCGAGCCGCTGGGCCAGGGCGTCGCCGTCCCGGGCCAGGACGAGGGTGTGCCGTCCGGGCGCCGCCGGGCGGGCGTCGGGGCGTTCCGCCCGCTGCCACACGGGCCGGAGGAACCAGTCGGGGACGGTGGCGGCGGTGCCCAGCAGCAGTTGGGTGCGGCGGACCTCGGTGTCGAAGTCGCCGGCTTCGAAGCGCTTGCGCAGTCGGGTGCGCTGGATCTTGCCGATCTCCGTCTTGGGGACGGTCTCGCGCGCCACCGGGATCAGGAAGGCCGGACTGACGCCGATCTCCCGGGTGACCTTGCCGGCGATCTCGCGGAGGGCGCCGGCCGGGTCGGCGGCTGCCTCGGGGGTGAGGTGGAAGAACAGGGCCAGTTCGTCGGTGGGCGACGACGGGTCGGTGCGCACCGCGACCGCGGCGGTGAAGCTCCGCTCCACGCACGGCAGTTCCTCGACGCAGGCCTCGATCTCGTGGCTGTAGTGGTTGACGCCGTTGACGATGATGACGTCCTTGGCGCGGCCGGTGATGTACAGCTCGCCGCCCCGCAGGAACGCCAGGTCGCCGGTGTCGAACCAGCCGTCCCCGGTGAACGCCTCGGCGTTGGCCGCCGGATTGTCGTGGTATCCGCCGGTCACGGAGGTGCCGCGGACCTGGAGCCGGCCGGCGTCCCCCTCGGGGAGGACCGTGCCGGTGTCGTCGACGACCCGCATGGCGAAGCCGGGGTAGGGCCGGCCGCAGCTGACGAACGCGCCCTCGGCGGCGTCGGGTTCGCCGGGCAGGACGGCGTCGGTGACCACGGAGCAGGTCTCGGACATGCCCCAGCCGGGGTGCATCACGTGCTGCGGCAGGCCGAACGGCTTCAGCGCGTGCAGGAACCGGCGGGCGGCCGAGGCGACGACGACCTCGCCGGCGTTCATCACCAGCCGCATCGGTGACAGGTCCCAGGCGCGGTCGGTGAAGCGGTGGGACTGCTCGGCGAGGAGCCCGAAGGCGAAGTTGGGCGCCCAGGTGACGGTGGCCCGGTGCCGGTCGGCGAGGTCCATCCAGCGCAGCGGGTCCTGCAGGATCCAGGAGGTGGGGGCGTGGACCTGGCGGCAGCCGAGGTACACGTCCCGCAGGTGGAACATCACCACGCCGGTGACGTGGTCGAGCGGGATCCAGTTCAGGGAGACGTCGTCCGCGCCGAGCCCGTTCATCTGCTCGGTGGCGGCGGACCGGGTCAGCACGTTGCGGTGGGTGAGCCGCACCGCCTTGGGCAGGCCGGTGCTGCCGGACGTCATGAGCATCAGCAGGAGGTCGTCCGGCTCGGCGGGGTGCCAGTCGCGGTCCTCGGGCGCCTCGCGCAGCGCGTCGGCCGTGGTGATCCGTGGTCCGGGCCAGTTCTGCCGGGCGGCCAGGGCGCGCAGTCCGGCCTCGCGGCCGGCGGAGCAGACGATCCAGGGCCGGCCGAGCATCCGCCAGACGCCCTCCAGCTTGGTCAGCGCCGCCGAGGGCGTGTCGTGGGAGGCGGGGACGGTCAGCGGGACGGCGACGAAGCCGCCGAGGACGCAGCCCCACAGCACGGCGAGGAAGTCCTCGGTGGCGTCGCACTGGAGGACGACCCGGTCGCCCGGGCGCAGGCCCGCCCGGCGCAGGCCGGCCAGGACGCGGGAGGCCTCGGGGATCAGGGAGGCGTAGCGGCGCCGGTGTTCGCTGCCGTCGGCGTGGACGTGGACGATGTCGCCCCGGTCCCGTGCGGCGGCACGCCGCAGGGCCTCGGCCCAGCTCGGCACGGACGGCTCGGTCAGTGCGGGGCCCTCGCTGAGCGCCGGGACGGCGGACGCCCGGTCGGTGCGGGCGGGGGCGGGGGCGGGGGTCGTACCGCGGTCGGGCAGGCCGGTGTGACGGCGGTCCAGTTCCTCGGGGGCCTGCTCCACCGTCACCTCGGCGTCGGTGACGCCGGGGAGGGCGGTCAGGCGATCCCGCCAGGTGCCGGCCGCGGTGCGGTCGACGGCGGGCAGGGCGCGCAGCGCCGCGGTGTCGACGGTGCCGTCCTGCGCGCGGGGCAGCGCGTTGACCGCCGTGACGCGGACGGTGCCGTGGCCCGCGCGGTCCAGGGCGTCCTCGACGCGTTCGGCGGCGTCCGCCCGCCCCGGCACCACGTACAGACGTGGGGGGGCGCCGTCGGCGCCGGGCAGGGCGCGGGCGTCGCGGACGCCGGGCACGGCGAGGGCCGCGTCCTCCAGCTCCGCGGGGTCGGTCGCGGCCGGGAGGGGGGTGCGCCCGGGGAGCGCGGGCAGTTCCCCGACGCGGACCCCGGGGTCGGCGCCCACCGCGCGCAGGACGTCGTGCAGGGCGTGGGTGAACGCCTCTGCGGTGCCGGCGTCGTAGAGACCGGTGGCGTACTCGACGTGCAGGGTCAGGCCGTCGGGGGCGCCCGCCGGGGTGTGGCGTTCCAGGACGTCCACGAAGAGGTCGAACTTGGCGGTGCCGGTGGCGGTGGGCCGCAACTCTGCTCGGACGGCGTCCAGTTCGAGGACGGCGGGGGCGTTGTTCTGCAGGGCCAGCATCACCTGGAACAGGGGGTGCCGGCCGGGGGTTCGAGGCGGGTTGAGTTCGTCCACCAGCCGGTCGAAGGGCAGGTCCTGGTGGTCGAGGGCGGCCAGGTCGGCGGTGCGCAGCCGGGCGAGGAGGTCCCGGAAGGCGGGGTCGCCGGAGGTGTCGGCGCGCAGCACCAGGGTGTTGGCGATCAGGCCGATCAGGGGGTCCAGCGCGGGTTCGGTGCGGCCCGCGACGGGGGTGCCGAGGACGATGTCCTCGCCGGCGCCGCAGCGGGTGAGCAGGGCGCTGACGGCGGCGTGCAGCACCATGAACAGGCTGGCGCCCTCGCGGTCGGCGAGGCCCAGCAGGGCGCGGTGCAGGGCGGCGTCGACGGTGGCCTCGACGTGCGCGCCGCCGCCGCGCGGTGCGGTGGGACGCGGCCGGTCGCCGGGCAGGGTGCACTCCTCGGGCAGGCCGTCCAGCGCGGTGCGCCAGTGGGCGGTGAGCCGCTCCAGCCGGCCCGGGCCGTCCGGTCCGGGGGCCAGCAGGGCGCGCTGCCACAGCGCGTAGTCCGCGTACTGCACCGGCAGCGGGGTCCACGCGGGCGCCCGGCCGGCCCGGCGGGCCGCGTAGGCGGTGCTCAGATCGTCGGCGAAGGGGCCGAGCGACCAGCCGTCGGCCGCGCTGTGGTGCAGGACGAACAGCAGCGTCCGCTCGGCTCCGGTGCCCAGCAGCCAGGCGGCGAGGGGGCTTTCGGCGGTGAGGTCGAAGCGGTGCCGCAGCGCGGCGGTGATGTGGGCGGCGGTCTCCGCGGCGGGGCAGTCGACGCGCCGCAGCACCGGACGCAGCTCCCCCGGCGGCAGGACGCGCTGGTGGGGGACTCCGTCGTGCTCGGCGATCACCGTCCGCAGGCTCTCGTGGCGGTCGGCCAGGTCGCCGAGGGCCGACCGCAGCGCCTCGGTGTCGAGGTCGGCGCCGACCGGGACGAGGAGCGGGATGTTGTAGGTGGCCGCTCCGCCGTCGAGCCGGTTCAGGAACCACATGCGTTCCTGGGCGAAGGACAACGGCACCCGCTGCGGGCGCGCGGCGCCCGCGAGGACCGGCCGGGGCGGGACGGCGCCCGCCCGCACGGCGAGCCGCCGGGCGAGGGCGGCCGGGGTCGGCGCCTCGAACAGGGCGGTGACGGGGATCTCGGCGCCGGTCTCGTGCCGCAGGCGGGCCAGCAGGCGGGTGGCGAGCAGGGAGTCGCCGCCGAGGTCGAAGAAGTTCGCGTCGGTGCCCACCGTGTCCCGCGGCAGTTTCAGCACGTCCTCGAACAGTCCGCACACCAGGGCCTGTTGCGGTGTCCCCGGGCGGGTGCCGGACGCGGCGGCGGTGAAGTCGGGGGCGGGCAGGGCCCGGACGTCGAGCTTGCCGTTCGCGGTCAACGGCAGCCGGTCCACCGGGACGCAGACGGCCGGGACCATGTGCGCGGGCAGGTGCACGGCCGTGTGGGCGCGCAGTTCGGCGGGGTCGACGGGTCCGTCGCCCGCGGGGACGGCGTAGGCGACGAGGTGCAGGGCGCCGTTGTCGGCGCGGCGGGGCACGACGGCGGCGCGGGCGACGCCCGGGTGGGCGGCGAGGACGGCCTCGATCTCCCCGGGTTCGACGCGGAAGCCGCGCAGCTGCACCTGGGCGTCGGCGCGGCCGAGGTAGTCGAGCGTGCCGTCGGGGCGGCGCCGGGCCAGGTCGCCCGAACGGTACATGCGGGTGCCGGGCGGGCCGTAGGGGTCGTCGAGGAAGCGCTCGGCGGTCAGCTCGGGCCGGTTCAGGTATCCGGCGGCGACGCCGGGGCCGGAGACGTACATCTCGCCGGTGGCGCCGGGGGGCACCGGGCGTCCCGCGGCGTCCAGCAGGTGGACGCGGAGGTCGGCGAGCGGGGTGCCGATGACGCTGCCGCGGCGCGGGTCGTCCAGGTCGGCGCGGGTGAGGCGGTGGTGGGTGACGTGCACGGTGGTCTCGGTGATGCCGTACATGTTCGTCAGCGCCGGGCGGTCCAGGCCGTGCCGGTCGGCCCAGGGGCGCAGCCGCGCCGGGCGCAGGGCCTCGCCGCCGAGGACGACGTGGCGCAGCGCCCCGCTGTCCCCGGCCCGTTCCAGGTCGGCGTCGATCAGCTGCTCGAACGCGGACGGCGTCTGGCTGAGGACCGTCACGCCCTCGCGGTGCACCAGCTCCAGGAACTCCCCCGGCGAGCGGCTGACGGCGTGCGGCACGACGACGACCCGGCCGCCGTGCAGCAGGGCGCCCCAGATCTCCCAGACGGAGAAGTCGAAGGCGTAGGAGTGGAACAGCGTCCACACGTCGTCGGCGCGGAAGTCGATGTGCTCGGCCGCGGCGGCGAAGAGCCGCACGACGGCCGCGTGCGGGACGGGCACGCCTTTGGGGCGGCCGGTGGAGCCGGAGGTGTGGATGATGTACGCGGTGTCGGACGGGCTCACCGGCCCGTGCCGGTCGGCGTCGCCCAGGTCGGCGCCGGAGCGGCGGGCGAGGTCCGCCGCGACCTCCGGGTCGTCCAGCAGGACGGTGGGGACGGCGCCTCGGGCGAGGTGGGCGTGGGCGTGCTCGGTCACGAGGGCGACGGGGGCCGCGTCCTCGACGACCAGCCGCAGCCGCTCGGCCGGGTGGCCGGGGTCCAGGGGCAGGTAGGCGGCGCCGGTCTTGAGGACGGCCAGCAGGGCGGGCAGCAGCCGCGCTCCGCGCTCCAGGGCCAGCGCCACCACCCGGCCCGGGCCGGCGCCGTGTCCGGTCAGCAGCCGGGCCAGGCGGTTGGCCTCGGCGTTGAGTTCGGCGTACGTGAGCCGTCCGTCCCCGCAGGTGACGGCGGTCCGCTCGGGCCCGGCCGCCGCCCGCTCCTCGAACAGCTCCGTGAGGGTCCGCTCGACCGGGTACGTGTGCACGGCGGTGTCGCGCGGGTGCTCGCCCGGCAGCAGGACGTCCAGGTCGCCCAGCGGCGTCGTCGGCTCCGCCTCGGCCAGCCGGCGCAGCACCGTGAGGAACCGGTCGCGGTGCAGGGTGAGTTCGTCCTCCTCGTACAGGGCGGGGTTGGCGTCGAGGGCCAGCCACAGTCCGCCGGGGCGGGCGCCGGGGCGCACCGAGATCTGGAGGTCGTCGACGGCGCCGCCGGACAGGTGGTGCCAGGTGGTGGGGTGTCCGCCGAAGACCGGGGACTCGTCGAACGGGACGATGTTGAGCACCGGCCCGTGCAGTCGGCGTCCGGTGCCCAGCAGACCCAGGTCGCGGCGGAGGAGCTCGCCCCGGTAGCGCTGGTGGCGGCGCAGGGCCTTCAGTTCGCCGGCGACGGCCCGCGCCAGCTCCACGACGGACGTCCCGGGGGCGGCGGCCACGCGCAGCGGGAGGACGTCGGAGGCGGTGCCGGGGGTGCGCAGGGCGGCGCCGCCGAGCCGGCTCATCGTGGCCAGGCCCAGCACCAGGTCCTCCGCGCCGGTCATCCGGTGCAGGTAGGCGGCGGTGGCGGCGGTCAGCAGGTCGGTGCGCCGGACCCCGAGGCGGGCCGCGGCGGCGTCGAGGGCGCCGGCCTCGGCGGGCGTCAGCTCGGCGGTGCGGCGCAGGAAGGGCGCGACGGGGGCGGCCGTGCGGGAGGTGAGCCGGGCGGGCTCCGGCAGGCCGGCCAGGCGCCGCGCCCAGTGGTCGCGGTCGCGGGCGTACCGCTCGGAGGCGCGGTAGGCCTCCTCCTCCGCCCGGAGCCGGCTCACCGGCGCGAAGCCGCAGGGGTCCGGCTCCCGCCCCTCGGCCAGGGCGTTGTACGTCTCGGCCAGGCGCCGCCCGAGGAGCTTGTAGCTGTAGCCGTCGAGCAGGAGGTGATGGGCCCTCAGCAGCCAGAGGAAGCGGTCGGGGGCCAGGGTCAGCAGGGTGTGCGCGAACAGCGGGCCCTTCTCGAGGTCCACGGGGGCCGTGAGATCGGCGCGGACGTGGGCCCACGCGGCGGCTCCGGGGTCCTCGGCGTCGCTGACGTCCACCCGGTGCAGGGGCCAGTCGTCCGCGTCCGGGGCGAGGTGACAGCGGGGCCCGTCGTCGGTGTCGGCGAAACGCAGGGCGAAGGTGTCGGCCTCACCGACGGTGCGCCGCAGCGCGGTCTCGAACAGAGCGGTGTCGAGGGGGCCGTGGATCTCCACCGCCTCCGCGGTGTTGTACGCGGCGCCGTCCGGTGCGAGCCGCCCGGCGTACCAGAGGCCCTCCTGGGCCCCGGACAGCGGTCGACGTTCGTCCTCCTGGAGTGACATAGCACAACCCTCACGTGGCAAGCCGTAATGTCCCGGCCGGCGAAGGCCCGGCCGGATCGGACGGGTGCGGCCACCGCTCCGTGCCGCCCTCGCGTGTGTGTACGCGCCGGGCGGGCCCACGGGGCGGAAAGGACGTCGCACGCCGAGGGCGGGGGATCACGTCACCCGCCCCGGTTTCACGGCACAGCACGGTGGTGCACCGGAACCGGCCGGGTCAAGGGGGAGCGGGCCCCCGGGACGCCGTTTCAGGGATTTCCCTGGAGAACGCGGAGCCGGGGAGTGCGCGTCCCGCTCCGACCTTTAGGGAAATCACGCGACTTCCCTTCACTCCGGGCTCTCGGCTGGATTCGGCGGCGTTCCGCCGTGCACTCTCGAAAGGCCCCCGACACCCGCGGAAAACCGCGGCGGAAGACCGAACCGGGCCGTGGAAACCCGAATCGAACGACGGAAAGAAGGCTGACGGCATGCATCGTGCGCTGTGTCCGGTCGAGACGCTCTATGTGGGCCAGAGGAGCAGGGCCGTTCTGTCCTGCGCCTTGCGCGGGCCCGTGGACGTCGCGGCGCTGTCGGCCGCGTTCGACGCCGTGACGGAGGCGAACCCGCCGCTGCGGTCCCGCATCGAACAGGACGGCGCGGGCCACGTCCTGCGCGTTCTCGGTGAGGCCGAGCGGCCCCGACTGGTCACCCGGACCGGCGGCGAGGAGGAGGCCTACGCGGCGGAGCTGAACAGGCCCCTCACGGTCGGCGGCCCGCTGAGCCGGGCCGTCCTGGTCAGCGCGCCGGACGGCGAGAGCCATCTGTTCGTGCTGGTGGTGGATCACACCGTCACCGACGGCCACAGCAGCATCGCGCTGCACAACGCGCTGTGGGACCGCTACCGGGCGCTGGTCGACGGGGACCCCACCGCCGGAGCCGGCGGTCCCGGCCTCCCGCGCCTGCCCGAGCCCGTCAGCCGGCTGCTGCCTCCGGCCGACGACGCCGACACGGCGAAGTACCTAGACGGCCGCCTCGAGGAGGCACGGCGGCACCCGGTCGAACTGGTGCCCTACGATGTGCGGCGCCCGCCCGCCACCGGCCCGGACGGGCACATCGAGGTCCGCAGGCTGACCCTGGATCCGGACCTCACCTCGCGGCTGCGCCGGACGGCGCGCGGCTCGGGCGTCTCCGTGCACGCCCTGATCGCCGCGACCCTGCTGGTCACCGCACGGCGGCGCCTGGACGGCGACGGGTCCCGCACCCTCGGCTGTCTCTCCCCCGTCGACCTGCGCTCCCGGCTCTCCCCTCCGCTGCCCGCCTCCGCCCCGGTGCCCGCGGTCACCACCCACCTGCAGACCCTGGGCGTGTCCGAGGCATCCGAGCCGCTGGAACTGGCGCGTGCCGTGCACGCCCGGCTGAGCGACTTCCTCTCCCGCGGCGACCACTTCCACGAGGTGCGCATCACGCCGGAGATCCCCCGCAACCCCGCTCTGCAGCTGGCCACGGTGATCGCCACCAACATGGGCGTCGTCCCCGGCCCGCGGCTGCCGGACGGACTGCGGGCGGTCGACGTGCGCCTGGTGCCGGCCCGCGAGCAGTACTTCCCGCAGGCGGGACGCAGCCCCGTCATGGCGTGCGTCGTCTCCTTCGAGGGCCGGCTCTCCATCGAGTTCCCGCACTTCACCGCCTGTTACAGCCCGTCCTTCATGCGGGCGTTCCGCGACGACGTGCGTGCCGGGCTCCTGCGCTTCGCGACCGCGGCGGAGCCCGGGCGCGCCCGTGCCGTCACGGGCTGAGCACCGCCCCTTCGCCCTTCCCGTCCCCCGCCCGTCCGGCTGCCGTGAGGAACCCCTGTCCGACATGACCACCGTCAGCGAACTCCCCTCTCCCCTGACGCTGCTCCCCCGAGCCCAGGCGGGCGACGAGCACGCGATGAACCACCTGCTCACCGGCATCACGCCCTATGTCGCGCGCATCTGCCGGTCCATCACCCACGACGACGGCGCCGACGCCACGCAGGAGGCGCTGCTCGCCGTCTACCGCGGACTGGGTTCCCTGCGCGAACCGGCGGCGTTCTACGGCTGGGTGCGCTCGGTGACGGTCCGCGAGGCCCTCCGCACCGCCAGACGTTACGGCGCGGAGCGCTGCTGTTCGCAGGTGGAGGCGCGGCAGGAGGTGAACCCGCTGGACGCGGTGCACATCAGCGACGTGCTGGAGAGGCTGTCCCGGGCGCACCGGCAGGTCCTCACCCTGCGCGCCTACGGGCTCAACGAGGAGGAGATGGCCGAGGTGCTCGCCCTGCCCGTGGGCACGGTCCGCTCCCGTCTCTTCCGTGCCCGCCGTCGGTTCCAGGAGGCGTGGCAGCCCTCGGCGGCGTGAGGGGCGCCTCGGGGCCGGGCCCGTACGGAGGCGGCCGTGACGGTGACTCCCCGTCACGGCCGCCGCCCGGGCCCGGCGGGCCCCGCCGCGCGCTACCGCACGCGGTCCGGGAGGACGCGCGGAGGCCACTGGCCCGCGGCGAACATCCCGAGCGCGTGCGCCCGCGCCACCAGGGCGGGCCGGTTGGGCGCCTCGAAGCGCCGCAGCATCTGCCCGACGCGGTACTCGATCCCCTGACGGCTCAGATAGAGACGGGAGGCCAGCTGCACCGTGGACTCGCCACTCGCCACACCTTCCAGGACCTGCGCGTCGAGGGCGCTGAGCACGGGTCCGCCGGAAACCGCGCCTTCGGCCCGGCGCAGGAAAACGACGACGCCGACGATCTCGCCCGAAGGTTTCCCGACGGCGACTCCGGTGACTTCCGCCAGGAAATTCCGGCCGTCGCCGTCCCGGCCCGTCACCCTTTCCTCGAATCGCCGACGACGCCCTGAGGAAAGCGCGGCGAACTGTTCCCGCAGCCGCGCGGGAACGGGTGAACGGAGCAGGTCGAGAAGACCGTGCCCGCATATCTCGTCGGCGCCCAGGCCGAATTGGCGGGCGAATTCGGGTTCCGCGGCCGTGATGACCAGGTCCCCGGGGGACGCGTGGGCCGTGCAGACACCCGTCGGGACGGCGCCGCCCGGTGCGTCGCTCCCGGCCGGGTCGCGGCGGGCGGGGACAGCCGGAGCGGCGGCTCTCTTCTTCTTGCGGGGCGAGGCGTCGGGGAAACTCGTGGTCGCCACGGACGTACCGTCCTTCTTCCTACGCGTGGGGGGCTGGGAAGGGTGAGCGGACGCGGAGCGGACCGGTGCGCCGCGCCGGGGTGCCGACGGGCGTCCGGTGACGGCGCGCCACCTCGTCGGTGGCCGGGCCGGGTGTCCGCGTCGTCCCGGGCCGGCCGGCGGCGGGCGCCGGACTCCCGGGGCGGTCAGGGCGAGCGGAGCGGGCAGCACCGGGGCGGCCGGCGTCCGACTGACGCGGATAACGTTGTCAGGGCCATTCGATCTCGGTGTCCGATGCCGGCGGGAAGCCATCGGGTGGACCGGCGGGCCGTACGTCCGGCCTTCGCGAGGAGCCCGGTCGAAAGCTGCGCAGCACGAAAACCTCCACATGACGAAGACGGGATCTCATCGAGGGGGCGCCTTTGAGACTAAGGGTCGGCAACCCCTGCGGCAAGGGTTTGCCAAGTGACCTCGACGACCTGTCAAATGCCTTGCATCCGGGCCGTTTTCGGGCAGCGTGAGGACCGACCCAAACACTCCCCGCGAAGCCGGGGAACGCCTCGGCGACGGCCGGTTGACCTGCGCTTAACGGCTTGTCGCCCCTTGCCGCGCTCCATAGAGTGTGGGCGGCCCGCGTGCCCGACCGGGCAGGCGGGGACCGCGGACACCCTGCTGATCGCGCCACGGAACCAGAGGGGGGAGATGCTTCAGCAGCCGCTTTTCGGCCGCCGGTTGAAGAGGCTCCGGCTGGCACGGGGCCTGAGCCAGGCCGGCCTCGTCGGTGACGGCATGTCGACGGGATACCTGTCACGCCTGGAGTCCGGTGAACGGCGCCCCACCGAACGCGCCGTGTCCTACCTCGCCGGCCGGCTCGGCGTCGACACGTCCGCCCTGACCGGTCCGTCGGACGGCAGGTCCCTGACCGGGGTGCTGGCCGCCGTGGCCTCGGCGCCGCCCGGCACGGACGACACGGCGGCTCTCAGCCGCGCGGTCGAGGAGGACGCGGGCGAGGATCCCGCCGCCCGCTGGCAGGCCCTGTGGCTGCTGAGCCGCGCCGCCGGCCGTGACGGCGACTACGGGCTGGAGCGCGCGCGGTTGCTGGAACTCATCGACCTGAGCGACCTGTTGGAGGCACCGGAGCTCCGGGTCCGGTCGCGCGTCCAATACGCCCGCTGCACCCGCGCCCTGGGCGACATGCGCACGGCCGGACCGGTGGCCGTGGAGGCGCTGTCCGTCGCCCGCGCCGCGGAGCTGTGCGTGTCCGACACGCTGGCCGCCCTGATGGTGCTGATCAGCGTCGAGACGGAGCTCGGCAACCTGGAGACGGCCGGCCGGCACGTCGCCGAACTGGAGCGGGATCTGCTGCCCCGGGCCACAGCCGTCCAGGCGGCCGAGGCGTTGTGGACGGCCGCCGTGGTCAGCAACCGTCAGGGCGACGACGCGACCGCCCGGGCCAGGCTGGACACGGCCCTGGGCCTGCTGGAGGGCAAGGACGACCTGACGCTGTGGACCCGGTTGCGGGCCGCCGCCGCCGCCGCGGCGCTGCAGATGTCACCGCCCCGGGTGGCCGCCGCCGGGCGCTGGCTGGACGAGGCCGCCTCCGTCCTCGGCCTGATCGGAACCCCTCTGCAGCTCCAGGAGCTGCGAGCGCTCCAGGCCCATCTCGCCTTCCACCAGGGCCGGCTGGACGACGCCCGGGCCCTCAGCCGGGCCCTGCTCACCGGGGAGGATCTGCGCCTCTCCTACCGTGACCGGGTGCGGCTGTCGGTCCTCGACGGCAGGCTGATGATCCTGGGGGGCCACGTGGACGAGGGCATCGCCGCCCTGCAACGGCTCGGGCGGCAGGCGACGGAGTCCCGGAACCTCGACCTGGCGGCCCACATCTGGCAGGCCCTGGCCACCACTCTGGCCGACGTCCGCTCCCCCGGGGCACGGACGGGGACACCGGAGCGGGGCGGCTCCGGCCTCTGAACGCCCCGCGCGCGTGCGGCGGTCCGCTTCGGCCGGGTGTCGCCCCGAAGGCCGCGTACGAGGAGGACGCGGTCCCGGTCGAGCGCGACGGGAACGGCGAGGGGGTCTCCGGCGTCCCCGCGCGGTCCGGCGTCGCCACCCGGCTCGGACGGGCCGGCGCTCGGCCCGGCCACGGGGTCCTGGACGCCGGGGCGGTCGCCGGAGGAGGGGCACCGTCCCGGCGTCCGGTCAGCGGGCGGCGAGCAGTTCGAGCGTGTCGATCACGCGGTTCGAGAAGCCCCACTCGTTGTCGTACCACGCGACCACCTTGACGTGGCGGCCGTCGACGCGGGTGAGGGCCGAGTCGAAGATCGACGAGGCGGGATTGCCCGTGATGTCGGACGACACCAGCGGGTCGTCCGAGTACTCGAGGACGCCGGCGAGCGGCCCCTGCGCCGCGGCGCGGTAGGCCGCCAGCACGTCGTCGCGCGTCACGTCGCGGGCGACGGTCGTGTTGAGCTCGACGATCGAGCCCACCGGCACCGGTACGCGGATCGAGTCGCCCGACAGCTTGCCGTCGAGGTTCGGCAGCACCAGGCCGATCGCCTTGGCGGCGCCGGTCGTGGTCGGCACGATGTTGACGCCGGCGGCCCGGGCGCGACGGGCGTCGCGGTGCGGACCGTCCTGCAGGTTCTGCTCCTGCGTGTAGGCGTGCACCGTCGTCATGAACCCGTGCTCGATGCCGGCGAGTTCGTCGAGGACCGCGGCCAGCGGCGCGAGCGCGTTGGTGGTGCAGGAGGCGTTCGAGACGATCGTGTGCGCGGCCGGGTCGTAGGCGTCGGTGTTGACCCCGAACGCGAGCGTGACGTCGGCGCCGTCCGACGGCGCGCTCACGAGCACCTTCCTCGCTCCCGCGTCGAGGTGGGCGCGGGCGGCCTCGGCCGAGGTGAAGCGGCCGGTGGCCTCCAGGACGATGTCGACCCCGAGCTCGGCCCACGGCAGCTGCGCCGGTTCGCGCTCGGCCAGCACCGTGATCCGGCGGCCGTCGACGACGAGGGCGTCCCCGTCGACGGTCACCGGACGCCCGAGCCGGCCGGCCGTGCTGTCGTAGGCGAGCAGCCGGGCGAGCGTGGCGGGCTCCGTCAGGTCGTTGACGGCGACGATCTCGAGGACGCTGTCGCGTTCGAGCAGTGCGCGCAGCACATTGCGTCCGATGCGGCCGAATCCGTTGATGGCGATGCGAGTCATGAGTGGTGTCCCTTCCCTTCGCCACCAGGCTCGCCCGCGGCTCGCCCTGCGGACAGTGGCGTGATCGCCAGGGTTCGAAAGGATCGCGCCACGGTGTCATTCGCCGCGGGTGAAGGTGCGCCGGTACTCGCTCGGCGTGGTGCCGAGGACGCGCTGGAAGTGCAGGCGCAGGTTCGCGCCGGTGCCGAGGCCGACGTCGGCGGCGATCTGTTCGACGCTGCGCTGCGACCGCTCGAGCAGTTCGCGGGCCAGGTCGATACGGGCGCGCATCACCCATTGCATCGGCGTGTAGCCGGTCTCCTCGACGAAGCGTCGGGAGAAGGTGCGCGGCGAGACCCCGGCCTGCCGCGCCAGCGTGTCGAGGGTGAGGGGTTCGCCGAGCCGGTGCAGGGCCCACTCGCGGGTGGCGCCGAAGCGCTCGCCGAGCGGTTCGGGGACGCTGCGCGGCACGTACTGGGCCTGGCCGCCGCTGCGGTAGGGGGCCGCGACCAGGCGGCGGGCCGCGTGGTTGGACGCGGCCACCCCGAGGTCGCCGCGCAGGATGTGCAGGCACAGGTCGATGCCGGAGGCGGCGCCGGCCGAGGTGAGCACGCTGCCCTCGTCGACGAACAGCACGTTCTCGTCGACCTGGACGAGCGGATGCCTGACCGCGAGCGCCCGCGTGTAGTGCCAGTGCGTCGTGGCGCGCCTGCCGTCGAGCAGGCCCGTGGCGGCGAGCGCGAAGGCCCCCGTCGAGATGGCGGCGAGCCGCGCACCCCGGGCGTGGGCGGCGATCAGTGCGTCGACGACGGGCCGCGGCGGGTCGTCACGGTCCGGGAACCGGTAGCCGGGGACGAAGACGATGTCGGCCCACGCGAGCGCGTCGAGGCCGTGGGCCACGTGGTACGCGAGGCCGTCGCCCCCGGTCACGGGACCGGGGGCCGCCCCGCACACCCGTACCTCGTAGGGCATGCTCGCGCGGGTCGTGAAGACCTGGGCGGGAATTCCGACGTCGAGCGGCTTCGCGCCTTCGAGCACGAGGACGGCGACGCGATGCAGGCGGGAGGCTGGCATGGGAGAGAGGCTACGGGGGGCGTCATGACGGCCGTGCCGGCGCTGCGTCGGGCGTGCGGCCGGCGGCCCGCCGCCTCCTGGGAGGCGTGGTCCGTCTCCGTGATCCGCCGTACGGCTGTCGTGCTTCGGCCCTGGGCTGTCCGGGTGCGGCGGCGGGCGCGGGGCAGAGCTCCGCGAGCTTGTCCAGCAGCCGTGCGTACGCCTCGCGCTCCGGGCCGCGCGGCTCGGTCGTCTTCTTGAGCGACTCCCAGCCGGACACCGTCGCCCGGCGCACCTTCAGTGCGCCGGCCACATCGTCCGGTGTCGGTCCGTGGGCCTGACGCAGCCGCTTGCGCTCCTCCGCGGGCGGCAGCGGAGCACGGGAGGCGACCAGTGCGTCGACCGCGTCGAACAACTCGGACATGGAGCGCCTCCTGCCCGACACCCCATCCCCACGCCGTACGGACATCGCGCATTCACCGTACGCATGGCGTACGGAACGCGCGATCCGCTCTCATTCGGCCCTCGGCCGCCCCCAGCCGCCCGGTTCGACGAGCCGCGCGTCCGAAAACCGCCCCCCCCTCGTGCTCCGGCCGTGCCGGTACCGTGCGGCGGCGTCGCCGCAGAGGGAACCGGGCGGACCGCGCCGCCATCCTCCCCCAGAAGCACGAGGAGAGGGTTCGAACGAGTGGGCACAGAGACGGACATCATCAGGCCGCTGCCGGAGTCGCTCCGGGAGCACGCCCGGCGCCTCGGGGAGAAGGCCGCCTTCCAGGACCGCCGTACCCGGCGGTCCTACCGGGACCTGGAACGCAGGACCAGGCGACTGGCCGGCCACCTGGCGGGGCTCGGCCTGGCGCGGGGCGAACGGGTGGCCGTCCTGCTCGGCAACCGCGTCGAGGCGGTCGAGAGCCTGCTCGCCGTCACCCGGGCGAGCGGGGTGGGCGTGCCGCTGGATCCCGGGAGTCCGGGGGCGGAGGTGGCCCGTCTGCTGGACGACTGCGGCGCGCGCGTGCTCATCACCGACGAGGCCCGGCTGACGCGTGGGCGGGAGCTGCCGGCCCGTCCCGGGCTGACCGTGGTGGTGGCCGAGGGGGGTGAGGAGGACGGGGACGCTCCGCCGCCCGGGGGCTTCGGAGCGCAGGCGGACGGGGCCGGGGCGGCGGGCGGCGCCCTGCGGTACGAGGAGCTGGCGTGCACGGACCCGGCCACGCCCGCCCGGGACGATCTCGGACTGGACGAGACGGCATGGCTGCTCTACACCTCCGGGTCCTCCGGCGCCCCCAAGGGAGTGCTGTCCACCCAGCGCAACCGCCTCGCGCCGGTCGCGGCGGGCCTCGTCGGCGTCCTCGGTCTGTCGGAACGGGACCGGCTGCTGTGGCCGTTACCCCTCCACCACGCCATGAGTCAGGTGGTCTGCGTCCTCGGAGTGACCGTGACCGGGGCGAGCGCCGTGCTCCCGCCCCGGTTCTCGGTGGCGGAGGTGCTCGGCGAGCTGCGTCGTACGGACACTCCTTACACCCTCCTCGGCGGGGTCCCGACGACGTACTCGGCCCTGCTCGACGCGGTGCGGAGCGAGGAGGGCGACGGGGACGGCGGCGGGCTCGGGGCGCCCGCGCTGCGCGGCTGCATCAGCGCGGGCGCCCCGGCGGGGTCCGGGTTCCGGAGGTCCTTCGAGGCGGTCTGCCGGGTCCCCTACCTGGAGCACTACGGCAGTACCGAGGCGGGCCCGGTCACCATGGCGGCACCGGGCGGCACGTCGGTGGCCGGGTCGTGCGGCCGGGTGCTGCCCGGCACCCGGGTCCGGGTCGGCGGCGGCGCGGACGGGCAGGACGCCGGCGAGGGCGAGTTGTGGGTGAGCGGGCCCGGAGTCATGGCCGGCTACCACGGCAGGCCGGAGGCCACCGCCGAGGTGTTGCGCGACGGCTGGTTCCGCACCGACGACCTGGCCAGGATCGAGGCCTCCGGCGAGCTCGTGATCACCGGCCGGGCGAGTGAGCTGATCATCCGGGGCGGGGCGAACATCCACCCCTCGGAGGTGGAGGCGGTGCTGCGAGGGCTGCCCGGGGTGGCGGACGCCGCCGTGGCCGGACGCCCGCACCCGGTCTTCGGCGAGGTGCCGGTCGGCTACCTGGTCCCCGAGCCGGGCAGCGGTGCGCTGGACAGGGCGGCGGTCCTCGCCGCCTGTCGTGCGGAACTGTCCGCTTTCAAGGTGCCCGCCGAGCTGTACGAGGTGGAGGGCATACCCCGTACCGCCTCCGGGAAGGTGCGGCGGCACGCCCTCGCCGGCCTGCCCGCGCGGACGCCGGGCACGGGGACGGCCGGGGAGCCCGCGGCGGACCTGCTGGCCCTGGTGCGCGGCGAGGCGGCGGCCGTGCTCGGCTGTACGGCGGAGGCGGTGGAGCCCGGAACGGCGCTCCGCGATCTGGGCATGGACTCGCTGACGGCGACGGTACTGCGGGAACGGCTTTCGGCGGCGACCGGCCTCCCCCTCTCCGAGGCCGTCGCCTTCGACTTCCCCACGGCCGCCGCGCTCGCCGCCCACCTCCGTTCGCGGAGCACCGCCGCACCGCCGGGCCCCGGGCTCGCGCACCGGGGCGCGGCCCGGTCGGACGACGACCCGGTGGTGATCGTGGGAATGGCCTGCCGCTATCCCGGGGGCGTGACCTCCCCCGAGGAGCTGTGGCGGCTGGTGGCCGACGGGACGGACGCCATCGGTCCGTTCCCCGCCGACCGGGGCTGGGACACGGAGGCGCTGTACGACCCGGACCCCGGGCGGCCGGGCCGGACGTATGTGCGTGAGGGCGGCTTCCTCTCCGGTGTGGACCGCTTCGACCCCGGCTTCTTCGGCATCTCCCCCCGTGAGGCCTTGGCCATGGACCCGCAGCACCGGCTGCTGCTCGAGGTGGCGTGGGAGGCCTTCGAGCACGCCGGCCTCGTCCCCCGCACCCTGCGCGGCACGTCGGCCGGGGTGTACGTCGGGCTGATGTACAGCGACTACGCCGGCCGCCTCACGGAGGTGCCCGAGCACGTCGAGGGCTACCTCGGCCTCGGCAGCGCCGGAAGCGTCGCCTCGGGCCGCATCGCCTACACCTTCGGCCTGGAGGGCCCGGCCGTCACGGTGGACACGGCGTGCTCGTCCTCCCTGGTGGCCCTGCACCTGGCGGCCCAGGCGCTGCGCCGGGGCGAGTGTTCCTTCGCGCTGGCCGGCGGGGTCACGGTGATGTCGGGGCCCTCGTCGTTCGTGGAGTTCAGCCGGCAGCGGGCGCTGGCCCCGGACGGCCGCTGCAAGGCGTTCGGCGCGTCCGCCGACGGCACGGGATGGGCCGAGGGCGCCGGCATGCTGTTGCTGAGCCGGCTGTCCGAGGCGCGCCGCGCCGGGCTTCCGGTGCTGGCCGTGGTGCGTGGCTCGGCGGTGAACCAGGACGGGGCGAGCAACGGGCTGACGGCACCGCACGGCCCGGCGCAGCAGCGGGCGATCCGGCAGGCCCTCGCGGACGCGGGGCTGGCCCCCGGGGACATCGACGCGGTGGAGGCGCACGGCACCGGCACCCGGCTGGGCGACGTCATCGAGGCGGAGGCGTTCCTGGCGACGTACGGGAGCCAGCCGCGGGAGCGTCCGCTCCGGCTGGGCTCGGTGAAGTCGAACATCGGCCACACCCAGGCCGCCGCCGGGGTGGCGGGTGTGATCAAGACGGTGCAGGCGATGGCGCACGGTGTGCTGCCGCGTACGCTGCACGCCGACGAACCGACCGGACGGGTCGACTGGTCCTCGGGGCGGCTGGCGCTGCTGACCCGGGAGGTGGAGTGGCCGCGGACGGACCGCCCGCGCCGGGCGGGGGTCTCCTCCTTCGGCATCAGCGGCACCAACGCCCATGTGGTGCTGGAGGAGCCCCCGGTGGACCGGGACGTCCCGCCGCCGGTTCCGGTGCCGGCGTCCGCGGCCGTTCCGGTGTCGGCGAGGAGCGGGCCGGGGCTGCGGGCCCAGGCGCGGCGGCTGTACGACCGGGTGGCCGCCGACCCGGACGCGGCCCCGGCGGACATCGGGTACTCGCTCGCCACCACCCGCGCGGCCTTCGAGCACCGGGCCGTGGTGGTGGCCCGGGACCGTGCGGAACTGCTCGCCTCCCTGCGGGCGGTGGCGGAGGGCGGGAGCCGGCCCCGGGTGCGGACGGGCACGTCCCGCCGCCAGGGCCCGCTGGCCCTGCTCTTCACCGGTCAGGGCAGCCAACGGGCGGGCATGGGACGTGAGCTGTACGAGTCCCGGGAGCTGCATCCGAGCTTCGCCCGGTCGTTCGACGAGAGCTGCTCCCTGCTCGATCCGCTGCTGCCGGTGCCGCTGCGGGACGTCGTGTTCGCCGGCCCCGACACGGAGACGGGCGCGCTCCTGCACACGACCCGGTTCGCGCAGCCGGCGCTCTTCGCCCTGGAGACGGCCCTGTTCCGGCTGCTCGAGGCCTGGGGTGTGCGCCCTGACCTGGTGGCCGGACACTCGGTGGGCGAGGTGACCGCGGCGCACGTCGCCGGGGTGCTGTCCCTCGCGGACGCCTGCGCCCTGGTGGCGGCCCGGGGCCGGCTGATGGACGCGCTGCCCGCGGGAGGCGCGATGGCCGCCGTGGCAGCCGGCGCGGACGAGGTGACCGACGTGACCGCCCGGCTCGCCGGGACGGGGCGCACGGTGGAGATCGCCGCCGTCAACGGGCCCGCCTCGGTGGTCGTGTCCGGGGACGAGGCCGCGGTGCGGGAGACCGTCGCGCACTTCCGGGAGCGGGGCCGGTCCGCGACGCCCCTGCGGGTGAGCCATGCCTTCCACTCCGCGCGGATGGAACCCGTGCTGACCGACTTCGCGGACGCGGTGCGGGGCCTCTCCTTCGCCGCGCCGCGGATTCCCCTGGTGAGCGCCGTGTCCGGCCGGGCCGCCACCGAGGAGGAGCTGAGTTCACCGGAGTTCTGGGTGAGGCATGTCCGCCGCCCGGTCCGCTTCGCCGATTCGGTGGCGTACCTCCGGGACCGGGGCGCGGCACACTATGTCGAGCTGGGGCCGGACGGGGTGCTCACCGGTCTGGTCCGAAGCTGCCTCGCCGCGACCGGAACGGCCCCGGCGGGCCCGGGAACGGACGGAGCGCCCGCCGGCGGACGGACCCCGGGGCCGCTGGTCCTGCCGACCCTGCGCAAGGCGCGGCCGGAGGCGGACGCCCTGCTCGGCACCGTGGCCGCGCTGCACGCCCACGGCGTGCCCGTCGACTGGCCGGCCGTCTTCGCCGGGCGCGGCGGACGGCGCGTCGCCCTGCCCACGTACGCCTTCCAGCGCCGCCGGTACTGGCTGGACGCCACCCCGCGGCACCGGACCGCTCCCCCATCGGGCGCCCCGGCCCATCCGCTGCTGTCGTCCCGCACCGTGACGGCCGACGACGACGGGCTGTTGCTGAGCGGGCTGCTCTCGGTGCGCGACCAGCCCTGGCTGGCCGACCACGTGGTGGCGGGGACGGTACTGCTGCCGGCGGCCGCCTTCGTGGAGATGGCCCTGCACGCCGGTGAGTCGGCGGGCACCCCTGTCCTGGACGAACTCGCCCTGACCGTGCCGCTGTCGCTGTCCGCGGACGGCACGGTCGAGCTGCAGGCGAAGGTGTCGGCGCCGGACGGCGCCGGAGGCCGGACCGTGCTCTTCCATGCCCGGCCGCACGCCCCGGCGGGTGACCTGCCCTGGCAGCGGCACGCGTCCGGGACGCTCGTGCCGGACCGGCCGGCGGACCGCGGAGCGGCCGTGACCGGGGCCACGCTCTGGCCGCCGCCGGGCGCGGTGCCGCTGCACGCCGGCGGCCCGGATGCCGGCCCCTACGAGCGGCTGGCCGAAAGCGGGCTGGGTTACGGCCCCGCCTTCCGGGGCCTGCGCGCCGCCTGGCGGCTCGGGGAGGAGCTGTACGCCGAGGTCGAGCTGCCCGAGGCCGCCGGGGCTCCGCTGCCGGACGCGGGCGTCCCGGGGTTCGCCCTGCATCCGGCGCTGCTGGACGCGGCGCTGCACGCCCTGGCGCTCGACGGGCAGGCGGCGGGCCGTGCCGGGAAGAGCGGGACGGACGGTGACGGGGTCCTCCTGCCGTTCGCCTTCGGCGGGGTGCGCCTGCACACGGCCGGCGCGCGGCGGTTGCGGGTGCGGATCGCTCCCGGGCCGGACGGGCGGACCGGGGTGGAGCTGACCGACGCGGCGGGCACGCCGGTGGCCGTGGTGCGTTCGCTGACGCTCCGGCCCCTCCCGGAAGCCGGAGCGGGCGCGGCGGGGCCGGCCGCCGGGCTCCACCGGATGGACTGGGTGCCGCTGCCCGAGCCGCCCGTGTTCCCGGCGGCGCCCCCGTGGGGCGTCCTGGGCACGGCGGGCACACGGGCGGTGGACGTGCTCGCGCCCCGGGGCTCCGGCGTTCCGGTGTACCCCGGCCCGGCGGCGGACGGCGCGCCGCCGGCCGTCCTCGTCGCGCCGTGCCCGCCACCGCCCAGGACGGCCGGCGGCGCGCAGGATCCGGCGGCGCGGACACGGTGGGCGGCGAGCTGGGCGCTGAAGCTGGTACGGCAGTGGCTCGCCGAGCCCCGCACGGCGGACTCCCGCCTCGTTCTCGTCACCTCCGGTGCCGTCCTCCCGGACGAGGGTGATCCGGTCGACGGCGGCACCGGTTCCGGGGATTCCGGCACATCCGCCGGATGCTCTTCCTTACCGGCCCACGCGCCGGTGTGGGGGCTGGTCCGCTCGGCCCTGCGGGAGAATCCGGGCCGGTTCGCCCTGGTCGACATGGACGACCATCCCGACTCCGTGCGCCTCCTGTCCGCCCTGCTGGCCGCCGCGGCACCGGAGACCGTCGTACGACGGGGAACCGCGTACGTGCCGAAGCTCGTCCGGGTCACCGGGGCGACACGGGAGCGGCGGTCCCTGCGGCTCGATCCGGAGGGCACCGTCCTGGTCACCGGCGGTACCGGTGCCCTGGGCATGCTGGTGGCACGGCACCTGGTCACCGCCCATGGCGTCCGGCGTCTGCTGCTCGCCGGCCGGCGCGGACCGGACGCGCCGGGGGTGGACGAACTCGTCGCGGAACTGGGCGAGTCGGGTGCCGAGGTGACCGTCCGGGCGTGCGACGTCGCGGACCGGACGGCGCTCGCCGCCCTGCTCGGCTCGGTGCCGGCGGACCGTCCGCTGACCGGCGTGGTGCACACCGCGGGGGTGCTGGACGACGGCATCGTCCCGGCGCTCACCGCCGGCCGCCTGGAGCGGGTGCTGCGGCCCAAGGCGGACGCCGCTCTCGCCCTGCACGAGCTGACCCGGGGGTACGACCTGGCGATGTTCGCGCTGTTCTCCTCGGTGGCGGGCACCTTCGGCTCCGCCGGTCAGGCCAACTACGCGGCCGCCAACTGCGTGCTGGACGCCCTGGCACGGCACCGGAGACGGCTCGGTCTGCCCGGTACGTCGATCGCCTGGGGTCCCTGGCGGCAGAGCGAGGGCATGACGGCGCACCTCACCGACACGGACCTGCGGCGGATGGCCCGCTCGGGATTCGGCCCGCTCGAGGCGGACGAGGGCCTGGCCCTCTTCGACGCCGCCGTGTCCGGTGACGATCCGGTGGTGGTGGCGGCCCGCCTCGGCCCGGCCGCCCTGAGCGGCGGCGATCCGGCGGCGGGCCGGTCCCGGCCGTCCGTCCCCGTCACGCCGGGGACGGACGGCGGGAGCGGGGCCCTGTTCGGCCGACGGCTGGCGGCCGCTTCCCCGGCCGAGCGGGGCGGGCTGCTGCTCACGGAGGTGCGGGCCCTGGCGGCCTCGGTACTGGGCCACCCGGAGGGGACGGCCGCGATCGACGGGGACGACCTGCTGGCGGACCTGGGGCTCGACTCCCTGGCCGCGGTCGACCTGCGCAACCTGCTCGCGACGTCGACGGGGCTGACGCTGCCGCCCACGCTGCTGTTCGACTTCCCGACCCCGCGCGCGGTCGCCACCGAGCTGGCGGAGCGGTACGCCCGGAAGGCGGCTCCCGAGGACGGCGCCGGCGCTCCCGGCGAATTCGGCGCCCCCGAACGGCCGGATGCCGTCGGCCGCCCGGGCGGATCCGGCCGGACGGCGGACAACGGCGTTCCCGGCGGCCCTGGGGCGGCCGTTCCTCCGCGGGCCCCGGCCGGGGACGCACCGGACACCAGAGGCGCTTCGGATTCCCTGAGTGCGCTCTTCCGCGCCGCCTGCGGCCGGGGGCGGACCTGGGACGGCCTGGCGCTGCTCACCATCGCCGCACGCCTGCGTCCGGTCTTCGACAGCGCCGGGGCGCCCGGTGCGGCGCGGGGTCCCGTCCTGCTCGCACCGGGCGGCGCGGGGCCCCGGCTGATCTGCTTCCCCGCCCTCAGTGCGCTCTCGGGACCCCAGGAGTACGCGCGTTTCGGCGCCGGACTGCGGGACCTGCTGCCGGTCTCGGCGGTGCGGCACCCGGGGTTCGGGCCCGGGGAGGCGCTGCCGGCCACGCTGGACGCCCTCGTCACCGCCCAGGCCGCCGCCGTCCGCGCCGCCGCGGGTGACGGACCGCCGGTCCTGCTGGGCCGCTCGGCCGGTGGCTGGGTGGCCCAGGCCGTGGCCGAGCGGCTGGAGGCCGAAGGCTCCGCCCCGCTCGCCGTCGTCCTGGTGGACACCCATCCCAGCAATGACGACCCCGGGCAGGCGCTCTCCGCGATGACGTCGGACATGCTGCGCCGGGCGGCGGAGTTCCTCCCGGCGGACCCGGACCGGCTCACCGCCATGGCCGGTTACTTCGACCTCTTCACCGGCTGGAAGCCCTCACGGCTCGTCTCCCCCACCCTCTTCGTACGGGCCCGGGACCCGCTGACCGGCGCGGGGCCCGCCCCGGTCTGGGGTCTGCCGCACACCGAAGTCACCGTGCCGGGGGATCACTTCACCGTACTGGAGGAGCATGCCCGCACCACTGCGCTCGCGGTCCACCGCTGGCTGGCCGATCCGGGCCGGCGGACCCCCGACGCCTCGCACCGGCAAGGGGTATCCGACGGTCCGCTGACGCGGAAGGAGGCCGGCTGACGCACAGTGCGCGGCGGCGGCGCGGGGCGGTGGTGGCCCGGCCGCGGTGCGACCGCTCCTCGCACCGGCCGTCCGCCGTGTCGGTTCCCCCTCCCGCACGGTCCGGGAAGCGGCGGCGCTTGTGCGCCCTCATGGCTATTGACCTGCTCGGATTCGCTGTGCTTCCCTCGGCGTGGCGGGGGCCTGGGGGCACGGGCGGCATGCCACGGGGGCGGATCGAGAGGGCGTGAGGCCCCTCGGGGCTTGGGGGGACGCGGTGGGAGCGCTGACGAAGCGGCCGGGCCTGCCCCGGCAGCGGGCTGCACGAGGCCGGCGCTCCCCGCACGACGGCCTCGTCACCGGGTCCCGGCCGGTCCCCCGTGCGTCCGCCGAACGGGCTCCCCGGCACCGCCGGAGCCGTCGGCGGGACCGCCGGGACTACGCCCCGCACCGGAGCCGGCGGACGACGCGCGGGTCGAGGGCGAACGCGCCGGAACCCGGACCGCCTTCTCCCCGTCTTGCTCCGACGGGCCGCCCCGCGCGCGGGGGAAGCGGCTCCGGCCGGAAGGCGACGCGCGGAACCCGCCCTGACATGACCGACATCTAACGAAGCAGCCAAAAGTGAGACACATACCACCGCAGAACTTTCCGCGAACGAACCGGAGAACCTCGTTCTCCCTGGGCCGTCGGCCGCGGACCGCCCTTTGGACCGCGGCGGGTGCCGTGACCCTCGGGTTCCTCGTCGCGCTGGAGTTCGCCGCGCGTCACTACGGCCTGCCGGGGCCGCTCACCAACCAGGTGCGGGAGGTCGTGTACGCCCCCAAGTCGGGCGGCCTGCTGTACGCCGCCATGGCGTTGATGATGGTGGTGCTCACCTGGCGGGAACGGTTCGTCGCGGTGGGCACGGCGATCGGTGTCGACGTCGCCTTCCTGGTGGTCCGGTGGGCGCTCGACGCCGACACGGCCGGCGGCCACCCCTTCGGCAACGGCGCCCTCTGGGTGATCCTGGGCGGGGCGGTCGTCGCCGTCACCCGTCGCACCGGCCGGGAACGGGTGCTGCTCCTGAAGGGCGTCGGGCTGGCCCTGCTGCTGGTGGCCGGCCGCAAGACCGGTGACACCTGGCTGCTCATCACCTCGAAGACCCGCCTGACGGTGCTCGACCAGTACGTGGCCACCGCCGATCACGCGCTGGGCAACCCGTCGTGGCTGGCGGGCCGGATCGTGACGGCCACCGGTCCCGTCGGCTTCAACTTCCTCGACTTCGTCTACGGCAATCTCGCGGTGGCCGCGGTCATCGCCGCGCTGTACCAACTGCGCCACGTGGCGGTCGAGCGCCGCTTCCCGCGCCACCACCTGGTGCGCACGTTCCTGGTGATCGGCCTCGTCGGGCCGGCCTTCTACATGATCTTCCCGGTGGTCGGGCCGATCTTCGCCTACGGCACGGGTGCCGAGCACTGGGCGGACGTCAGTCTGTGGGCGCCGGACATGCCGCCCAGCGAGCCCTGGGCCGTGGCCGATCTGTGGCCGCGGACGCTGCCGCCGGCCGACACCCCGCACCCCATGCCGTTCGACGGGATCACCCCGCGGAACTGCATGCCCAGCCTGCACACGGCGTGGGCCACCGCGATCTTCATCCACACCCGGAAGGGCCCCCGCGTCCTCCGGTTCGCGGGAACGTTCTGGCTGGTCGCCACGCTCGCCGCGACGCTGGGATTCGGTTACCACTACGGCGCGGACCTCATCGCCGGCGTGGTGTTCACGCTCACGATCGAGGCGGCCCTGCGCTCGTTCGACCGGGGCTGGGACCGATCGGGGATCCTGCTGGTCGCCTACGGCACGACGGTCTTCGCCGCGTTTCTGCTGTCCTACCGGTTCCTGCCGCTGGCGATGGCCGAGCGTCCCTGGCTGGCCGGGCCGCTGCTCGTGCTGGCGACGGCCTCGGTGATCTACGGCTACGTACGGACCACCGCGTCGTGGGAGCCGAGGACCGCACCGGCGCGGCAACAGGAACCGCAACCCGAACCGATCTGAGGCGTGCCGCACCGGCCTGCCGGCCGCACCCCGCCCCGAAGCCGCCGTGGCCCGCACGGGCCGGTCCCCGGCACGGCCGCGCCCCGCACCGGCGCTGCGGCGGGGAACGCCGGTGCGGGGCGCGTGCGCACTCCCCCCGCCCCGGGCGGGGGCGCCTCGCCCTCCCGGTCGCACAAGCCGTGTCGCGTACGCGGCTGCGGGAGGGATCCGTCATCGTGCGTCGCGCAACCGGAGAAGGTACGTCGCGGTCAGCGCGACGGCACGATCCCCCTCACCCGACAGCCGTACGAGGGCACGTGACGCCGTGGTTCCCGGGATGTCCGCCAGCGCCTGGGTCAGCCGCAGGCGTGCGGGCGCTTCGGTGCCGTCGTGGGCGAGGCGGTCGACGAGCCCGGCGGCGATCCGCTCCGCCGTCGCGGGGTCGCCCGCCAGCACGCTCAGCGCATCGGCCGCATCGGTGTCGTTCCTCCCCTCCGCGATCATGTCGATGAGCGTGGGGACCGTGTCGGCCGCTCCACGTGTCCCGAGCGCCAGGGCCGCGTACCGCCGGACCACGACATCAGGGTGTGCGAGGGCGTCCCGCAGCCGGGCGGCGGCCTCGTCACCGGGCATTTCGGTGAGGGACCGGGCGGCACGTTCACGCACTGCGGCCACCGGTGAGTCCAGGCCTTCCGCCAGCAGTGCCGTGCCGTCGTCGCCGGACCGCGCCAGCGCCCACCGAAGGGCTCCCGCGACATTGGGCTCCGTCTCGCACAGCACCGCCTCGACCAGGGCCTCCACCGGTACCGGGACCTCGTCGGCCGAGGAGAGGGCCGCACTCTGGCGCGCGCCGGCGCTCTTCGACCCGAGTGCCTGAAGGAGTGCGACGCTCCGGAGGACGTCCTCCCAGTCGGCGGGTTCCGCGGCGTCGATCCGGCGGAGCCGCGTGAGCAGCTCTTTCTCGGCCGCGATGCGTTCACGCGTCCGGAGGATGAGGTCGTCGACGAGCGCCGAGGGCGTGAAGCCCGGTTCGTCGAGCACGCGTCCGATCTCACGCAGCGACAGTCCCAGCGATCGCAGGCTCTCGACATGGAAGATCCGCCGGATGTCCTCACCGGAGTACTCCCGGTAACCGGATCCCGTACGGCCCGAAGGCCGCACCAGACCGAGCGACTCGTAGTGTCTGAGCATGCGGGCACTGACCCCGGACCGTCGCGCCACCTCACCGATCAACACGCCCTATCGTCCCTCCTGACCGGATCCGCCGAGGGCCACGACGCGCTTCGCCTCCTCGATCGCGAACCCGGATCCGGCGTCCGGGTCGCGCAGCAGCCGTTCGGTGACGAGCGCGTGCGCGCGCACGCGCCCGTCGGAGGAGGTCGTCGCGGCGCGCAGGGCCGGCAGAACGGCATCGCCCAGCGCGACCAGCGCCCGGCTGAGACTCAGCTGCGTCTCCCTTCCGCCGCGCCCGAGTTGACTCGTCAGCATCGCGGCCAGCCCGGACTCCCCACCCTCCGGCACGAGCACGACCGCGGCCCGCCAGGCGCTCCGCGCCACCTCGTCGTCGGCGTCGGACAGGAGCTCCCGTGTGATCGCCGGCCATGCCCGCCGGTCCCCGATCTTGGACAGCGTGTGCAGCGCCTGGCTCCGTGCCCGCGCACGCTCCGAGCGGACTTCTCGGAGCAGGACGGGGAGCGTCATGGACACGGGATGGCGGGTGAGCGCCCAGGTCAGCATGTCGCGGACGAAGAACTCGGGTTCGAGCGCGCATCGTTCGACGAGCTTGTCGACGAAGCACGGCGCCGGCGTCGTACCGGCCGCCAGAGCGGCCCGCAAGCGCACGGACGAACGACCGTCCCCCAGCCCCTGGAGCACTCGTACCGCATCCGTGTCCTGTCCCGTCGTGGTCATCGCGGCCACCTCCTTGGCAAGCAGTGAAGGCCTTGTCACCGTGTCAAGGTCAAACGGACCGCTGCACGATCACCACTCGCCTGCCGTGTGCCGGCAGAGCACCGCCGGGCACCGCATCGGCGAGCCCCCACCATGATGCGCGGCCTGAGCACCCGTCGCGACGGGATTCCCGCCCTCGCCCACGGGGTGGTGACCGCGCGGACCGGCCCCGCGGCCGCCGTCGAGCGGCAGCGCGGGGCCGGACGACGACCGTGGTGACGTGAGGGCGTCGGGGAGCGGTGCGGCGGCGGGGTCTTCGTGGGGGCCGGCGCCGCAGCAGCGCGGGAGGACGTGCTCAGCGCGTGCAGTACCAGTCGGAGGCCGACGGCATGTGCGAGGACATCGAGCGGACCCGCCGCCACATGCCCTGAGGATGCTCGGCGTGTCGCTGCTGTTCGCCGTGCAGGGCACCGAGCACCACGAGGCAGCCGGTCAGCGCCGGTACCGCCCACTGCGCGTAAGTGAGGCGGCGCTGGGCCTTGTCGGTGTCGATGGGGTGCTTGGCCGCCTTCTCGACGTCCTCGGGGTCGTCCGAAGAGGCCAGCTCCACCTGCTTGCCGAGGACGCGGGAGTAGGCGGTGGCGGCCAGTGCCGCACCGGTGACGACGGTCTTGGCGAGCGTGGCGGCGGCCGCGCCCTGCTGGGTGGCGACACGAGGGGCGTCCGCGGCCAGCATGCCGCCGCTGCCGAACAGATGGACGCCGATGGCCACGGCGTTGACCGGCGTCCACTTCGCCCAGCCGGACGAGGAGATCCGGGCGGTGGCCGTCCGTGTCCCGCCCTCGGACTCGGCGGCGCCGTTGAGGCCGACGGCGCCCATCAGCGAACCACCGAACCACGCCGCCAGCCCCAGATCGTGCAGACTCCGCATGAGGGTGTTGCGTTCGGACATCGAGGACTCCTTCGCACGGAGGTGAACAGGTGGAGCGGCCGAGCACCGGCCGTGTCCACCCTCACCCGCGGACGGACCGGGCGCCATCGCACGTGGTGCGAACGGGTGACTCCCGGCGGGCCGGCCGGTCCAGCGGCCGGCGTCGAGGCGCTGCGCCGTGCGGTCGGGGCGGCTCCGCGGGGAAACGCCGGTGTGCCGGTTCCGGTCCGGTCCGTCATGGACCCTGCGGACCGGGGAGGGCCTCGTCACCGCCAAGACCCGCGTGCTCCAGCAGGAGCCCGAGGTCGCTCTCCTTCACCCGGGTGACCCCTTGCGGGTGCTTGTTGGACAGGGCGTGCAGCGGGACGGGGTCACGGTGCAGCCTGCGGGTCGCCGCCGGGTCCAGCGTCGCCGTGAAGCGCCACGGCTGGCGCGGGTTGCCGGCCACCTCGTACGGCTCGCCCTCGATGCGGGCCACCGCGGCGATTTCCCGCAGCGGCGCGGCGAAGTAGATCCACAGGCGGTCGCCGGGGGCCGTGCGACGCCACCTGGACAGGCACCACTCCCGGCGGGGCGCGGTCTCGGCGAGTTCCAGCATGCGGTCCTTGCTCGAGGAGCCGCCGTCCGAGGCGGTGTCCGCGGGTTTCACGATGAACAGCCAGTCCACGGGTGCTCCTCCGTTCCTGCGCGTCCCCACCGTGCCGTACCCGGTGGAGCTCTCCTGTGTGCTGCCCGGTACGGGAGCCGCCATGCCCGGCCGCGGGCCCGCCCTCACCGGGGCCGGGGCGGCGGCGGCCGGACGCCGGTCCCCGTAAGCTGACCGGCGCCCCGCGGCGAAGGGGCGCGGAGGAGGTGGGTCATGGGGGTCGCGTCGATCGGCGTACGGCTCGTCGCCGAGGTCTTCGAGGACGCGGGCGAGGGGTTCGTGTACTCCTGGCTGGTGCCCGACGACGGACGGTGCGGCTGGATGCTGTTCACCCCGGCGGAACGGCTCTTCCGGGAGTGCGACGAGACGGGAGCCGTCCCGGAGGACGGCATGGAGGTCTGCTTCGCGCTCCCCGGGGACGAGTCGGTGCGCAGGCACGCCCGGTGGGAGGGCAGCCGGGAGTGGCGGGTGATGGTGGCGGCGGCCCACGGCGTCTGGAAGAGGTTCCAGGAGCACGGGGAGCCGCCGCAGCAGGCCCACCGCACCTTTCACTAGGGCGCGTCCGGCACACCGGTGCGGAGGGTGCTCGCCTGCTCGTGGGCGGTCGCCGCCCGGGCGTCCTTCACGTCGAAGGTCCTCGAAGGCCCGCGGGCGCCTCGCATGTCCCGCGGAGCCTTGCCCAGGGCGTCGTGGCGACGGTCCGGCCGAGCCGCGGAGCGGGCCGCGGCACCGCCGCGCGGTCGAAGCAGGCCGCAAAGACCCTGTCGTGATCGCTGAACGCCCTGTCCGAGACCGGAACCCCTTCCCACGTCCGGCAGACGCCCGCCCGGCCGGGCGGGCGCGCGACCCGCGCGCGGCCGGCTCATGCCGTGTGGATCTCCAAGGCGGCACGCACGGCGGACTCCACGGCCCCTTCGATCCACGCCGGTTTGACGGACGTGTGGTCCCCGGCGAAGTGCAACGGTCCTTCGCGCACGGGGATGGCGGGCAGCAACTCCGTGTGCTGCCCGGGCAGGAGCACGGACGCCTCCCCGTAGGCGTAGGGGTCGCGCAGCCAGCTCTGCGTGCGGCCCGCGCCGGTGTAGAAGACCTCGATGCGCCGGCCGTAGACCTCCTGGAGGCCGCACAAGGCGTGCGGGTACCGCGCCTCGTCGTCCAGCGAGTCCCAGCGCAGGGCGTCGTCCGCCCAGCTGTAGGACGCCAGGACCACTCCCCCCGCGCTGCCGGCGACCGGATGGGAGGGGTGGAACATGAACCGGTTGGCGTTGTCCGACACCGATCCGCCCCCCACGACGTCGACCGCCTCCGGCTGGTCGCGCACCAGCGCGCGGCGGGCGGCGTAATGGGTGCGCTGGCCCGCCGGGATGTGCCCGGCGGGCACCGAGGGATGGGCGCCGAGCAGGCTGCCGTCCGCGGCGGCGCGGCCGGTGCGGTAGGCGTCGTACAGGCCCGGCTCGACGGCGTTCAGCTCGCGCTTCCAGTCGGCCTCGCCGAACTCCCACCAGCGGCGGCTGAACTCCAGCAGCACCTTGGTCGCGCTGTCGTAGTGCAGTTCGCAGACGGCGCGGCGCTTGCCGTACGACAGGGGCGGCTGGATCTGCACATGGCGCAGCCCGGAGAACGGGACCGTCACCACGGCGACGTCCGCGGTGAACTGCTCGCGTACGACAGGTCCGTCGCGGCCCTCGGACACGGTGTCCACCCACACCCGCGGGCCTTTGTCCCGGACGTGCTCGGTGTCCGGCGACGGGCGGTCGGGGTGGTGGTACTCGATGCGCGTGACACGGCGGTCGAACCGCACCTCCTTGCGCACGCGTTCCAGCAGGGCGTCCGGCAGTACGGCCGTGCCGCCCTCCAGTTCGTAGAAGGGCGTGTCGGGGCTGATGAGGGAGGAGCCGATGAAGCTGTGGATGAAGGACAGGGGGAGGCGGGAGGTGAGGTTCTCCAGGGTGCCGATCAGGTCGACGGTCCGCTCGTCGAAGCCGGCGTGCTCGGTCAGGAAACGGAACATCGACCAGTCACCGAACCGCTGCACCACACGGGCCCAGCCCCGCAACTGCTCGGGGAGCGGCTTGCCGACCCGCTTGCCGTCGCGGTCGACGCGACTGAACTCGTCGCGCACCGGGTCCAGCGCGGAGCGCAGGATGGCGGCGGCGGGGGTGTCCCAGTGGGCCCGGGGGACGCCGAAGGACCGGTTCACGCGCCGGGGCGCGCGGGCGTAGTCGGCGCGCCGCACGCGGATGCCGTTGACGTGGATCCAGGTGCGGTGGGCGGGGCGCCCCTCGGTGTCGACGTCGACGTAGTGGAAGCGCCGCTTCTTCAGGTCGAACCGGTCGATCAGCTCCATCACCAGGGGATGGCTGCCGGGGATGCGCATCGCACCCGCCTCGGCGTACTGACGGGGGTCGGCGAAGGGCTGTGCGGCGCCTTCGTGGCCGCCGGTGCGGAAGGTCTTGACGCGTCCGCCCGCGCGGTTGCCGTTGGCCTCCAGCACCGTCACCCGGTGACCGGCCTTCTTCAGCAGCCAGGCGGCCACCAGCCCGGCCGGTCCGGCGCCGATGACCAGGACGTCCCTGGGGCGGGTCCGCCGGTGGGCCGGCAGCCCCTCCCGGAGGACGCGCCGGTAACGCGGGACGAGGGGACGGTCGTCGGAGTCCAGGACGAGCAGTGCGCGGGCGACGGCGAGGCACCGGTCGAAGTCGGGGCCGCGGCTTCCGCCCGGGGCGGCCGGCGCGGGCAGGGCCGCGGCGGCACCGCCGGTCAGGGCCGTCGCCACCGTGGCCGTGCCGGCCGCCGCCGCGAAGCTCCTCCGGGAGAAGCCGCCGTCCGAGCGCACCACCGCATGATCTTCAGTCATGGCGGTCTTTGTACTGGCGGCCGTGACCGGGCGTCCGCCTTTCGCTCCGCGGTTGACCCGAAGGAGCGAAAACGGCGGCGGGCCTTGACGGTGCGGCGGGGCCGCCGGCGCGGACGGCGCGGGGAACCCGAAGGAATGAATGCAGGACGACTCCACGGTGCCGTCGCGATCGTTCCCGCACACTGCCGGATGCGTATCCACATCCGTGCTCTCCGGCGGGCTCGCGCGGCGCATCGCGTACGCGGCGGCGCCCCGGACCGACCAGGAGCACGGGACGACCGAGGGGGGAAGGGTGGCGCAGCCGCGCACTCGGTTCGGCGACAGGGCCCGTTACTGGTTCGACAGCACGCTGACCCGCGGTGCCTCCGCCCTCGTCGGCTGGATGGCGCTGCTGTGTCTGGCCGTCGTCGTCCCGGCCAGTGCGGTGCTGGTGTGGACCGACCCCGAGGCGCCGGCGTCCCTGACGGACCGTTTCGCGCAGGTGTGGCGCCTGACCGGGGAGACACTGCGACTGGGCGGTTCGACGGGGACGCCGCTGCGCGTGACGATGTCGCTGCTGCTCGCGCTGGTCGCCCTGCTGTACGTCTCGACCCTCGTCGGTCTGATCACGACGGCGCTGACGGAGCGGCTCACCGCGTTGCGCCGGGGGCGTTCCACGGTGCTCGAACAAGGGCACGCCGTGGTCCTGGGATGGTCGGAGCAGGTCTTCACGGTGGTGGGCGAGCTGGTGGCCGCCCATGCCAACCAGCGGCGGGCGGCGGTGGCCGTGCTGGCCGACCGGGACAAGACCGCCATGGAGGAGGCCCTGAGCACGAAGGTGGGTCCCGTCGGCCGTACGCGGCTGATCTGCCGCAGCGGCCCCACCACCGACCCGGCCGTGCTCGGCCTGACCAGCCCGCAGACGGCCGGTGTCGTACTGGTGATGCCGCAGGACGAGCCCGACGCCGACGCCGAGGTGGTCAAGACCCTGCTGGCGCTCAGGGCGGCCCTGCCCGGGCAGGCCGCCCTTCCGCCCGTCGTCGCCGCCGTCCGGGACGACCGCTACCGGCTGGCCGCCCGTCTCGCCGCCGGACCGGGCGGCGTCGTCCTGGAGAGCGACACCGTCACCGCCCGGCTGATCGTCCAGGCCGCGCGGCGCCCCGGACTCTCCCTCGTCCACCAGGAACTCCTCGACTTCGCCGGCGACGAGTTCTACCTGGTCGCCGAGCCGGCCCTGGCCGGCCGGCCGTTCGGCGACGCGCTGCTGTCCTACCCGACGTCGAGCGTCGTCGGGGTGGTGCGCTCGGGCGCCCCCCTGCTCAACCCCCCGGGGCGGACCCCCCTCACCGCGGACGACCTGCTCATCGTCGTCTCCCGTGACGACGACACGGCCTGGCGCGGTGACTGCGCGCAGTGGGTCGAGGAGGGGGTGATGGCGTCCGGGCCGCCGACACCCGTGCGGGCGGAACGGATCCTCCTGCTGGGCTGGAACCGCCGGGCGCCGCTCATGATCGACCAGTTGCGCCGCCGCGCCCGGCCCGGATCCGCCGTCGACGTGGTGGCGGACGGTGACGAGGCGACGGTCCGGCAGGTGGACGAGGCCGGCGCGGACGGCGGTACCGGCCTGACCCTGACCCTGCACCGGGGGGACGTCACCCGCCCCGAGACCCTGCGGCGTCTGGACGTCCACTCCTACGACAGCGTGATCGTGCTCGGCCAGGACCCCGTTCCCGGACAACCGTCGGACGACCCGGACAACCGCACCCTCGTCACCCTCCTGCTGCTGCGCCGGCTGGAGGAGGACACCGGGCGCGAACTGCCGGTCGTCACCGAACTGATCGACGACCGCAACCGGGCGCTGGCCCCCATCGGTCCCGGAGCCGACGTGATCATCAGCGGCAAGCTCATCGGCCTGCTCATGGCGCAGATCTCCCAGAACCGTCATCTGGCGGCGGTGTTCGAGGAACTGTTCTCCGCCGACGGCGCCGGGGTCCGGCTGCGGCCGGCCACCGACTACGTACTGCCCGGGTGCGAGACGTCCTTCGCCACGGTCGTGGCCGCGGCACGTCACCGCGGCGAATGCGCCATCGGCTACCGAAGTCACGACGACTCCTCGACGTCTCCCGGCCACGGCGTGCGGATCAATCCGCCCAAAGCCGAGCGGCGCCGGTGGACGGCCGCGGACGAGGTGGTCGTCATCGGCGAGGAGTGAGGGGCCGTTCCGCCCGGCTGCTTCAGGGCGGGTCCCTGGGTCACGGGCGGATCGTCCGGCGCGGCCGGCGCCGGGAAGCCCTTCCGCCACGACGGTGTGATCCTGGGCGCGGGCCCCGGCGGAGGAGAAGGACACGGCCGCCGTGGCCCGCGATCCCCGGTCGGTCCTCAGCACTCACCGTGCGGGGGACCGGGGCCGCCGGCCTCGTCACCCGGCCGGCTCTGTCCCGCGCTCCACGGGGCAGACGCGAAGCGGCGGACGATCCCGTTCGGAAAGGCGGACACACACCGTGAGGACCCGTGACCAGCAGGCGGACACAGACGAGACGGGGCGGGCCGATCCCCTGCGGTCGCTGCTCGTGTGCGCCGTGATCGGTGCGGCCGTGATGGCGGCCGTGGACGAGATCGTCTTCCATCAGATCCTGCGCTGGCACCACTTCTACGACCGGTCCACCTCCGGCGTGGGACTGGTGTCCGACGGCTTCCTGCACACCGCGGAGCTGCTGGCGCTGGTGGCAGGCTTCTTCCTCTTCGCGGACCTGCGGCGCCGCCGCGCGTTGTCGCCCGCGCACGCCCGGGGCGGCTTCCTCCTCGGTCTCGGCGCCTTCCAGGTCTTCGACGGCGTCGTCGACCACAAACTGCTGCGCCTGCACCAGATCCGCTACGGCGTCGACGTCACCCCGTACGACTGGGCGTGGAACCTGGCGGGCCTCGCCCTGCTCCTGACCGGCCTGGGTGTCGTCGTCCGGGCCGCGCGACGGGGGCGGCGGTCACCGTGACGGGCCGTCCGCTGCCGGCCGTCGTCGCGGTGGCCGTCCTCGGGTGCGTCCTGGTCTGTGCGGCGTACGCCGCGGCCGCCGCCGGACTGAGACGCCGGGGCGACGCCTGGCCGTGGCGACGGGACTGCGCCTTCCTCGCCGGGGGCGCGGCTCTGGTCTGGGGACTGTGCGGGGGGCTGCCGGGCGGGCCGTTCACCGTCCACTCCGCGCGTCACCTGCTCGTGGCCATGCTCGGCCCTGCCCTGCTCGTCCTCGCACGCCCGCTCACCCTGCTCCTGCGCGTGCTGCCGCCGGGCGTGCTCCGCCGGGGACTGCTGCGCGCGGCCCACTCCCCCTTCGCCGCGTGGCTGCTGTGTCCCCCGGTGGCCGCGGTCGTCGACATGGGTGGTCTGTGGCTGCTGTACCGCACCGAGCTGTGGTCCGCCGCGCACCACCGCCCCGCCCTGAACGCCGTCCTGGAACTGCACATGCTGCTCGCGGGCCTGCTCTTCTCCGCCGCCGTCTGCCAGCTCGACCCCGTACGCCGCCGGTGGGGCCCGCCGCTGCGGGCGGCGACGCTGTTCCTGGCGGGGGCGGCCCACGCCGTCCTCGCCAAGAGCCTCTACGCCACCGGCCCGCCGGGCACCTCGTTCGCACCGCACGACCTGCGCCTCGGCGCGCAGGTCATGTACTACGGCGGTGACGCGGTCGAAGTCGTCCTGGCGCTGTCCCTCGCCGTCCAGTGGTACGCGGCCACCGGCCGGCGCCGGGCCAGGCGCACGGCCCGGTCCGGACGCGCCGGTGGAACGGCCGGCGCCCACGGCACACCGCGCCCGGCTCGCCCGCACGGCCGTGCCGCGTGACGTGAGGAACGCACTCGTCCGTGCCGTTGCCCGGCCCCGGCAGTGTCGTCCGCCTGCTTCCGTCCGGCCGAGTGCGGTGCGGGCCCGCCGCGTTCACGGGTCTGACGCCGTGGCGGTCGACCACCGCGGGATGCCTGGCGGCCGGAACCGTCATCGGTTCCGGGATCGGCGGTGCGGGTCGTCCGGTTCCGCCGTCCCTCCCGCGCGGCCGGATCCCCACCACTTCCCGCGGCGGCTCGGCGTACGCCGAGCCGGGCGTGAGCGCCACCCTGCCGGTCTCCGGCAACGTGGCAGCGCGCCAGGTTGCCGACCCGCCCGCATGCGACGGGTCAAGGCCTCCGCGTACGGTCCACAGCGACCCGCGGGGCACCGTGCCCGGCGTTCCGGTCCGTTGTCTCCGGGCGCCCCGCGACCGGGTCCCCTGCCCCTCCGCCACGAAATGACCCGCCATGCCGTACCAGGACCGACCTCGCGTCCCCCCTCCCCCGCCCCTCGATCTCGTCAACGACGTCGTCATCCGTTTCGACGCCTACGCCCGGGCCCGGGCGACGCGTGACAGCCTGTTGCCGGCGGCGCGCACGACTCCGCGTCACGAACAGCAGGCCTTCGACGCTCTGCAGACCGCCGTCATCCGGCTGCGCAACAGTCTCGGCTGACCACGCCGTCGGCGTCCGCGTGCGGCGGGTCCGGCTTCCCGCCGCACGGCTCCGCACCGCATCGCGGAGCGCCGGCATCCGGTGGTCCTGGGCGGGGAGCGCCGTGCGCAGGGGGCCGGCGGTACGCTCAGCCGGCCGGCGAGTCCTCACCGCCGAGGCTCTCGACCGTACGCGTCGTGGAGTCGTAGCTGCGCGCGCCGGTGAAAGTCGCCTCCCGTGGTTCGCGCAGCGCGGCGGGCAGAAGGCGATCGGGCCACCGCGCCGAGGTGCGGCGCGACCGGGCCAGCGTCACATGCGGGATCCAGCGTCCGGGAGCGTGCAGCGGGTTGAGGTGCCCCGTGGTGGAGGCGAGCACCTCCCACACCCGTCGGTGCAGTTCGAGGACCTTCGCGTCCGCGGCGACGTTCCAGGCGAGCACACGGGTACGTCCGTCGAAGCGCAGCAGCCCGTCCAGCCGGAACGGCGCGGGCAGTCCGCCGTCGAGGAGCGCGGCGAGCTCCGCCCTGACCGGGGGACGGAGTTCCTCGCATGTCGCGAGGGTCATGTGGGGCCGATTGGTCGGGTGCCGGTGTTCCGCGAGGCTGGGCAGTCCCGCGGCGGCCATCATGCGCCACATCTCCCGGACGTGCGTCTCGGTGGCGGCGTCGGGCAGCAGTTCCACGGTGCGCACGGCGCCAGCCTACGCGGCCGGGGCGGCACCGCGGCCGCGTAGGCCACCGGTGCCGGGCCCGGTCAGGGGGTGGTGCCGTGGAGGTACTCGGTCAGGGCCTTGCCCGGCTGGAAAGCGGCGGAGCCCTCGTCGGTGTGGAAGCGGCCGAAACTGCCGGCCACCACCGTCTCCTCGCGTTTGAGCGCCTCGGCGATCACGCCCGCCATGTCGACCGTGCCGAACAGGGCGTCGATCAGACGCTCCGCGTCTTCCTGGCGGATCTCGTGGCCTCTCTGCGCGGCCTTGTCCACGCCGGCCCGGGCCAATTGGGACTTGTCCATGTCACACCTCTGTTCTTCCTGTCCGGCCGCGCGGGGACGGCGGACCCGGACCTCAGGGCCGGAACGGACGCAGACCCCGCGCCTCCCCGTCCGGGCCACCGTGCGCTGTGTCGGAGCACCGCCGTCGGCACGCCGGTTCCGCTGCCATCACAGTCGCCCGCCCGCACGACTGCCAGCGCTTACGGCCACATGGAGCAGGCGCACCGCCACCCGGCGTCGGCGTCCGGAGCAGGGCGGCGGACGGACGGGAAGGGGTGAGCAGCACGGCGCGACGGCTGCGCCGGCCCCCGCGCCGGCGCTCCCGCGCAGGACCGGCCGCACGACAGCACGAAGGTCCGTGTCCCGGCAGGCCCCGAACCTTCGTCCCCGCACCACCCGCGACCGAGCGCGTGCCCCATTTGCCCGATTACCCTGAATCCCGTGGACCCGTATCCGACTCCCCCGGGCAGTGGCCACGGCGACCGGACGCAGCCGGTCGCCGGAGTACGTCCGGAGATCCTCGCCTCCTGGCAGCGCTCGCAGTCGCTCGGCATCGACCGCGAGGGGGCGGCTCTGCCGGTCGAGCGGGACCTGGATCCCGACTCCCGGCTGATCAGGGCCGCCGCACCGGTGCTGGACCGCCTCTGCGAACGGTTCTCGGGCGTGCCGGTGACCGTGGCACTGGTCGACTCACGGGCGAACATCGTGGACCGGCGGGGCAGCCCGGCGGGGCTGGAGCTGATGGACGCCGCCTCCCTGGTACCGGGCGCCAATGTCGACGAGCGGTTCATGGGGACCAGCAGCGTCAGCATGGTGCTGAGCACCAGGGGGCCGTTCATGGTCGTCGGCCACGAGCACTTCCTGCACAGCCTCAAGGAGCTGACCTGCGTGGCCGCGCCGGTGCGCGACCCGGTGGGGGGCACCGTACGGGGCGCGGTCAACCTCTCCGTCCCCCGGGCGCTGGCCGATCCCGGCATGGCGCTGATCCTGCAGAACGCCACCGACCGCATCGGGGAACGCCTGCTGGAGCTGAGCACATCCCGCGAACTGGAGCTGATGCGCTCCTTCCGCCGGGCCAGGGAGCGCGGCGGGCACGCCGAACTGGACCTCGGCTCGGGAGAACTGTCCCGGCGCGGCGGACCGCCGCCCCGGCTGGCCTCGCAGGAGCGGCTGATCCTGCTGGAGCGTGCCGTCGAGCTGATCTCCTCGGACGGCGAGGCGTTCACCGAGGTGCCGCTCGCGGGCGGCCGCGTGGCCGTGCTGCGCCGCCGGGAGCTGCACCACGGCGACGCGGAGGGCGCGGCGGTGGAGGTCAGCTTCGAGAACGCCCGCGGCACGGAAACACCGGCCCCGGCCACCGCGTCCGCCCCCGACGGCCGTCAGGTGCCGCTCCTGGACCGCCCCGCCGTGGCCGCGGAGGCGGACGCGCCCGGTGCGGCGGGGCCGCAGGCCGCCGCACCGGCCGACGCATGGCTGCTGCTGGTCGGCGAGCCGGGCGTGGGACGGCTCGCCGCCGAGGCGCGCGGGCGGCTGTCCCTGTTGAACGAGGCGGGCGTACGGCTCGGCACCACCCTGGACATGCGGCGTACCGCCGAGGAGCTGGCGGAGATCGCCGTGCCGCGCTTCGCCGACCTGGTCGTCGTCGATCTGCTGGAATGCGTCCTGGCGGGCGAGGAGCCGCCGCCCGGGCGGCCGCGCCCGGACACGGCACTGCGCCGGGTGGCGGTCTGGGCGGGCGAGGACTCCCGCGACACCCCGGCCGGCGGTGTGGACGAGCCGGCCGGCTACCCCGCCGGCACGCCCCAGGCCCGGTGCCTGGAGACCGGGCAGCCGGTGACGGACTCGGTGATGACCGCCGCCCTGTCCGGGTCGCCGGCCGGCCGGGCGCACCCCGTCGACCTGCTCGGCGAGGGCGTGCACTCCTACCTGGGCGCGCCGCTGTCCGCGCGGGGCTCCGTCCTGGGCCTGGCGGGCTTCTACCGCCGCGGCCGGACGAAGCCGTACGAGCAGGACGACCTGACGCTGGCGGGCGAACTGGCGGTCCGTGCCGCGATCAGCGTGGACAACGCCCGTCGCTACCGCCGGGAGCACCACGCCTCCCTGACTCTGCAGCGCAGCCTGCTTCCGCACGCCCTGCCCCGGCTGAGCGCCGCCGAACTCGCCTCCCGTTACCTGCCCGCGGACACCAGGGCCGGTGTGGGCGGGGACTGGTTCGACGCGATCCCGCTGTCCGGGATGCGCGTGGCACTGGTCGTCGGGGACGTGCCCGGGAACGGTCTGCAGGCGGCGGCGACCATGGGCCGGCTGCGTACGGCGGTGCGGACGCTGGCCGGGCTGGACCTGTTGCCCGAGGAGGTGCTGGCCCACCTGGACGACCTGGTCAGCCGCACTCCCGACGAGTCGGCCGACGAACAGGACCCTGCGACGGGGGCGACCTGCCTGTACGCGGTGTACGACCCGGTGTCGTGCCGCTGCACGGCCGCACGGGCCGGTCACCCGCCGCCCGCCGTGCTGACGCCGGGCGGGCGGGCGCGGCTGGTCGACCTGCCCAGCGGCCCCCCGCTCGGACTCGGCGGGATCCAGCCGTACGAGTCCGCCACCGTCGACCTGCCCGCGGGCAGCCTGCTGGCGATGTACACCGACGGTCTGCTCAAGGAGAACCGCGGCTACGGGGACACCGACGCGCGCACCGCGCAGCTGCTGGCCTCGCTGAGTCGCGGCGGTCCGACGCTGGAGGACGTCTGCGACCGGGTCGCGGGCGCCCTCCGGCCCGGCAGCCCGCACGACGACGTGGCCCTCCTGCTGGCCCGTGTGCACGCGCTGCCCGAGGACCGGGTGGCGACCTGGGAGTTTCCGTCCGACCCCTCGGTCGTGGCGCGGGCCAGGGCGGTGACCCGCGACCAGCTCGCCGCCTGGGGCATGTCGGAGCTGGATTTCAACACCGGGCTGGTGGTCAGCGAGTTGGTGACCAATGCCGTGCGGTACGGCGGCCAAGGGTCCGTGGGTCTGCGGTTGCTGCGCGACGACTCGTTGATCTGCGAGGTGTCCGACCGCAGCAACACCTCTCCGCGCATCCGACGGGCGGCCATGACCGAGGAAGGCGGGCGCGGCCTGTTCCTGGTGGCGCAGTTCACCAGCAGCTGGGGTGCCCGCTACATGCCGCAGGGCAAAACGGTGTGGGCCGAGCAGGTGCCGCAGCCGGGGCACCCCGCGCCGGAGACGGACGAGCAGGCGCTGCTGGCCATGTTCGACGACCTCGGCTGACCGCCCGGGCCCGGCGGTGACGGTGGTCCGGGGCCGTCCGCCGATGCGGCCGGGCCCGCAGCGCGGGCGGTCCGCCGGAGCCGAGCCGGGCGGCGGAGCGGGCGGCGGTCCGGACGAGTTCGCCGGCGCCTGCGGGGTCGTCGGCCCGGGCGGTGGGAGCGGGCGCCGCGCCACCGCGCGCACGGGCGGCGCGACCCACGCGTGGCGACGTGCGTGACGGCCCCTCAGGCGCGCTTGCGTGCCGGCTCCGGCGCGGAGGGAGGAGCCGCCTCGAGGCCGCGGAGCAGCAGGGGGGTCGCCAGCAGGAGCACGCCGGCCAGTCCGACGGCCGTGCGCGGGCCGAGCAGGCTGCCCAGCACGCCCCACAGGGCCGTCAGGAGCGCGGTCGTGGCCCTGGTCGTCACCGCCCAGGCGGTCAGGGTGCGGGAGACCCGGTCGGTCACCGTGCGCTGGAGGCGGTAGGTGGCGTGGACGGGGTTGAAGACCCCGCAGCAGAGGATGAGCCCGAACTCGACGCCGATCACCAGCAGCAGCCCGTCGGCGCCCGGCCCCGGGAAGGCCAGGCCGATGGGCCAGACCGCGCGCAGCGACCCGGCCACGACCAGGACCCGGTGCCGCCCGAAGCGGGTGACGAGCGGCCGGGCCAGCCTCGACCCGAGCAGCCCTCCGATCGAGGGCGCGGCGAAGGCCAGGCCGTACTGCCACGGCGCGAACCCCAGATGTCCGAGCATCAGGACGACCAGCAACGGTTGGACGGCCATCACCAGGCCGTTGAACAGGGCGGTGTTGAAGAACAGCGGACGCAGGGCCGCGTCGGAGAGGATGTACCGCCATCCGTCGAGCAGGTCCCCTGCGCGCGTGCGCGCGGTCTCCCGGCGCTCGGGCCGCGGCTCGTGCCCGCCGGTCGCGCGGACGCACAGGGCCGACAGCAGGTGGCTGACCGCGTCGGCCGCCACCGTCGCCACCGGACCGAGCAGTCCGATCGCCGCGCCGCCCAGCGGCGGTCCGACGATCGTGACCGTCCAGGACGTGGACTCGAACCGGGCGTTGGCGACGAGCAGGTCCTCGGCCGGCAACAGGCTCTTCAGGTAGGCGCCGGAGGCGGCGCGGAAGGTGATCTCGGCCGCCGCGACGACGACCGAGACCAGGAGGAGCTGGAGAAAGGTGAGCGCGCCGAGCGCGAACGCGGCGGGGACCGTCAGCAACGCCGCGAACCGCGTCAGGTCCATCGCGACCAGCACCTGCCGCTTGCGGCGGAACTCCACCCACGGGCCGAGCGGCACGGCCACGGCCGCACCCACCGCGGCTCCCACGGAGGACAGCGCGGCGACCTCGGCCGGTCCGGCGTGCAGCACCTGGACGGCGATCAGCGGGAACGCGCCGAAGGCGAGCCAGGTGCCGAGCGCGCTGGTCCCGTACGCCGCCCAGAGCCACCCGAACCGCCGCCCCAGCCGGTTCCCGCTCGTCATGCCCGACGCCCCCGTCCTTCGCCCGTACAACCCGTCCGCGACCGGAAGCATCCAAGCGAGGGCCGTGGCCGGGGGTCAAACAACCACGGGATCACGGGCCGCAACCACCGGTTGTGGCGTTAGGGTGCCGACGTGGACCTCGACGCCGTACGGACCTTCGTCGCGGCCGCGGACGCGGGGGGGTCCAGGAGGTCTCCGCCGAGCCGGCGATCACCCGGCAGGCCGTCTCCAAGCGCATCGCCGCACTGGAGCGCGACCTCGACGTGCGGCTGTTCACCCGCACCGCCCGCACCCCGAGTTCGAGATCGAGAAGGCCGTCACCGCCATCCGGTCCGGCGCCATCGACGCGTCCTTCCGTGCCGTCGCCGCGCCCGGCCGGCTCCTCCCCGAGGACATCGCGTCCGTCAGGGTGCTCGACGAGCCGCTCGAGCTCCCCACCGGCACCGGCCACGCGCCGGCGGGCGCCCGGCCGGTGCCCCCCGCCCGGCTCGCCGGGTCCGTTCTGCTGCGCCACGGGGATCAACGCGCGGTCAGCGCTGCCCGGGGGCCTGCGGGGGACGGTCGGCCTCCGGATTCCGGGCGTGTCCTGGGCTCATGGGCTTTCGGCGTGCCCTGTCAGTGCGGCGGTGTCCGTCCGGGCGGCGCCGTCCATCCTCGCGGCGGTCGCCCGGGGCCCCGCCGTGGCGCGGGCCGGCGTCGTGAGCACGGCGAGACAGCCGACGACCAGGGCGATGCCGGCCCATCCCGGCGGGGGCAGGCGTTCGCCGACGACGAGTACGGCCAGGACGGCGGCGACGGCGGGTTCCAGCAGCGAGAGGGTGGTCGCGGTGCTCGCCGGGACGTGCGCGAGGCCCCAGCCGAACAGGACGTAGCCGGCGAACATCGGCACCAGGGCCATGTAGACGCCGACGGCCGCGTCGGACCAGGAGGCGAGGAACGGACCCCCGGTGGCCAGCAGCACCGGGAGCAGCAGCAGTGCGCCCAGACCGAAGACCGTCCCCATGGCCGCGCCGGAGGTGACACCGCGGCTGATCAGACGGTGGGCCGCCCAGGAGTACAGGGCGTAGGTGAGCCCGGCCACCAGGCCGAGTCCCACGCCGAACGCGGTCTCCTCCGCGGACCGGGCCCCGGAGGCGGAGTGGGTGCCGGAGGCTCCGGCCGCGCACAGCAGCACCGTCCCGGCCAGGCCCAGTGCCGCGCCGGTCGTCCAGCGGCGCGTGAGGCGGCGTCCGTCGACGGCGCGCTCGATCAACGCCGAGGCGAGCGGGGCCGAGCCGATCGACACCACGGTGCCGACGGCGACCCCGGCCAGGTGCATGGAGGAGTAGAAGGCCAGGGGGTAGGCCCCGACCGACAGCAGGCCGAGCAGCACCACCCCCCTGTTCGCGCGCAGCCGAGGGGCTTCCCTCCGGATGCGCGGGGCGGCGACGAGGGCCTGGAGCAGACCGCCCAGGCCCATGGCGGCGGCCCCGATCGCGAGCGGTCCCACCGCGGGGGCGAAGGTCGCGGCGGTGCCCGTGGTCCCCCACAGCACCGACGCCGCCAGGACGCACACCGCTCCGGCACGCGCCGTGCCGCCGCGTGTCCGACGCCGGGTCACAGCCGGCCCAGCAGGTCGGCCGCCATCGCCCGGGCGTGCTCCAGACGCGTGCCCGTGCCCTCCAGGCCCGCGCGGGCCATCGCGCCTTCCAGCAGGAACGCCAGGTGCTCCGCCACCGCGCGCGCTTCCCCGGGCCGTCCGGGCAGCAGCTCCTCGAGGTGGCCGGCGAGCAGGGACTCGACCTCCTCCTTGTGCCGGCGCACCACGGCCCTGCCCTCGTCCCCGGCGGGCAGCTCGGCGGCCGCGTTCAGCAGCCCGCAGCCCCGGAACCCGTGCTCATGGGCGCGGGCGGCGTGATCGGCGTACGCGTCGAAGACGGCCAGCGCCCCCTCACGGCCGTCCCGGGCCTGCTCCAGCCGGCGCCGGTACAGGTCCAGCCACTCCTCGTGCCGCGCGTCGAGGTAGGCCCTCACCAGGTCGGCCTTGGAGGAGAAGTTGTTGTACAGGCTCATCTTCGCCACGCCCGCCTCGGCGGTGATCGTGTCGATGCCCGTCGCCGCCACACCGTCCGCGTAGAAGCGGCGCGCCGCGGCGGCGAGCAGCTTCTCGCGCGCGGTTCCCCGTCTCGTGCCGGGGCGCTCCGCCGCCGTTCCGGTCTCGCTCATCGCACTCTCTCCCCTTCACTGGGTAGATCAGTCTACCCATGAAGTGGCGGGCGCCCCTTCCGGCGGCCGCCTCCGCCCTTCCCCGCGGGGCCGCGCTCGCCGGGACGGTTGTCGCCCCTCGCGCCGGGCGAGGATGTCCCAGCGCATCGCCCTGCGGGAGGCCGTGGCGACCGATCCCTGGGTGACCCTGGAGCCAGGAGCCGACCCTGCCGAGCGCGTACGTGTGCCGCACAGGGCGCGCGAGGCCTTCACCGAGGCCGGTACGGTGCCGCGTCCGGTGCGCGGCGTGGTCGCCGAGTCGCGGCGGCGCTCGGCGCGCGCCGGGGCGCGCCCGGACGGCGCCGCCGACGTCGAACTGGCGGACGGTGACCTCGGGCCTGCCGGGCCGAGCACCCGCTGGCGCGTGGGGTGCCGCTGTTCCGGGAGTTGCCGGGCACGTTCGCCTCCGACGGCCGGCACCTGCTGGCGGTGTGCGACGCACGCGGCGGACTGCTGCGGGCCGGGGGGCATGCGTCGATGCTGCGGCAGGCGCGGCGGGCGCACCCGGCCGGGTCCACTCCGGAGTACTGACCGGGCACTCATGGGTTCTCGCCCAGGACGCGCCCGGGAGGGACTCCTACTCCTTCAGTCCCACCGCCCCGACGGCGTGACCTTGTTCGTGAGGGACGCCCGCGGATTCGGGGTCCGGGCGCCAGTCGGCAGACCTGACCAAGCCCGGTTCGACCAGACGCAGTCCCTGCAGGAAGCTTCCGATGCGCTCGGGTGAGCGCAGGTGGTACGTATTGACGGACTGCGCGTTGTACGCCTCGACGGCCGCCTGGAGTCGTTCGTTGGTGGCCGTGCCGTCGCTCAGGGCCACGTAGCTGCCCCGGGGCAGAGCGTCGATCAGTTCGGCCACGATCCGCTCGGGCCGCTCCTCGTCCGAGACCTGGCCCATGATGTTGAGGAGCATCAGACCGATGGGCCGCTCGAAGTCCAGTGTGTCGGCCGCGTGGGCGAGGATCTTCCGCGGATCGCGCACGTCGGCGTCGAGGTAGGCGCACTTTCCTTCCGGCGTGCTGTACAGCAGCGCATCGGCGTGGGCGAGGACGATGGGATCGTTGTCCACGTAGACGATCCTGCTGTCGGGCGCGATGCCCTGGGCGACCTCGTGGGTGTTGTCGGCGGTGGGCAGCCCGGTGCCGATGTCGAGGAACTGGCGGATCCCGGCGTCGCGCGCCAGGAACCGCACCGCTCTCACCAGGAAGCGCCGTTGCACGCGGGCGATGGCCGCGAACTCGGGAAAGTTCTCGAGGATCAGGTCGCCGGCCCGGCTGTCCACCGGATAGTGGTTCTTCCCGCCGAGCAGGTAGTCCCACACCCGCGCCGAGTGGGGCCGATCGGTCTGCAGCCTTCCGCCCCGGTCGTCTCGCTCAGTCATGATCGAAGCATGACACACAGTGGTCCACCGGGCGCTCGACTCCCGTGTTCTCACTGGCTGTTGATCATCCCACAGCCTCCGGAGACGGCCCGCGGAGCGATGGTCGGTCGAAGCGCCGGCCGTCGTCGCCGTCGTCCTCGCGCCGGCGGAGAACGTGAACGGCGCCGCCCCTGGCGATCGGGGCTCCGGCGCTGTCGAGCGGCCACGGGGTGGCGTCGGCTCCCGTGCGGGCGAGGGAGCCGGTCGGAGCTTTCGGCTCGGCTTCTCGTCCGGAGGAGGTTCGGTGCGGTCGCAGTGACCGGAGCACCGGGTCCGGGATCGTCCTGGCCGAGGACCGCACGGCCCGCCGGGTCGGGTCACTCCCGTCCGACGGACAGGCCCGCCGGGTGCGAGGCGCCCTGCGGCCGGGAGCCCTCGCCGACGCGGCCGTCAGCGCCCTCGGGAGTTCCCGGCAGCCTGGCAAAGCGTGTCGGGCGGTCCCGGGCGGGCGGGTGGGAACCCGGCCGACGGATGGAGGACGGGCTCAGCCGCCGCGCCGCACTCGGGCCGCCCTGCGGGCCTCCGCGAGCTTGCGGGCCTCGCTGCTCCTGCGGGACGGCCTGCCGCCGGAGCCGCTCTTCGCGTCCTTGACGCTGCCCAGGCCGCGGAACGGGGCGTTGTGGTTCTTGGGGCGCGATACGGCCGCCCCGCCGTCCAGCGGTTCCCCCGAGGGGGCCTTGGCACCGGTGATCCGGCTCAGCTCCGCCTCGCCGGACCGCACCTCGGTGACCTCGGGAGCGACGTCGGCGTCCGCCATGACCCGGCTCGCCTCGCGGCGCTGCCCCGGCAGGACGAGTGTCACGACGGTGCCGGAGCGGCCGGCCCGGGCCGTGCGGCCCGCGCGGTGCAGATAGTCCTTCGGGTCGGTGGCCGGGTCGACGTTGACCACGAGGTCGAGGTCGTCGACGTGCAGGCCGCGTGCGGCGACGTTCGTCGCCACCAGCGAGGTGACCTGCCCGTTCCTGAACCGGTCCAGGGTCCGGGTGCGCTGCGGCTGGGACTTCCCGCTGTGCAGGGCGGCGGCGGCCACGCCGCTGGCCCGCAGGTGCCGCGTGAGCCGGTCGACGCCGTGCCTGGTGTCCAGGAACAACAGGACGCGGCCGTCCCGGGCGGCGATCTCCGTGGTCACGGCGTACCGGTCCGGGCCGTGCACGACGAGGACGTGGTGCTCGATCGCGGGAACCGCGGCGGACGGGGGGTCCACGGAGTGGACGGCGGGGTCGCGCAGGTAGCGCTGCGCCAACCGGTCGACGTCGCGGTCGAGGGTGGCGGAGAACAGCATCCGCTGCCCGTCGGAACCCACCTGGTCCAGGACCTCGGTGACCTGCGGCAGGAACCCCATGTCACACATCCGGTCGGCCTCGTCCAGGACCACGATGCGCACCCGTCCCAGTCGGCAGTCCTTGCGCTCGACGAGGTCGTGCAGCCGGCCGGGCGTGGCGACGACGACCTCGGCGCCGTCCCGCAGCACGGCGGCCTGCCGTCCGACGGACACTCCGCCCACCACCGTCGCGAGCCGCAGCCGCAGCGCCTCGGCGTACGGGGTGAGCGCCTCACCGACCTGCTGCGCCAGCTCCCTGGTGGGCACCAGGACGAGCGCCAGCGGCTCCTTGGGCCGGGCGCGCCGCCCGGCCGTCCTGGCGAGCATCCCCAGACCGAAGGCGAGCGTCTTGCCGGATCCCGTACGGCCCCGGCCCAGGACGTCCCGCCCCGCGAGCGTGTCCGGCAGCGCCGCGGCCTGGATGGGAGAGGGCACCGTCACACCGTGCTCGTCGAGCACCCGCAGAACTCCGGCCGGCAGCCCCAGCTGCGCGAAGGACGCCACCGAGGGGGCGTCCGACGCCTCGGACCCGCCGTCCTGCCGCCGGGCACCGGCACGTACTGGTTCGCTCACAGAAAGCCTTCCTCCGAAGGGACCGTACCGAGGAAGGCACGACGGGAACGCGGTCACCGGCCGGGGACACCGAAGGGAGCACCGGCACAGCGAAGCCGCAAACAGCCCACGCTAGCACGAGGCACGTCGCAGGACTCCCCCGGCCTCCCCACGACTGCCGACCGGCGTGCGCCCGGTCTCCCGGGTCCGTCCCGGTGGCTCCCGGAACGAGGCGTCGCGCGCACCGGGCCCAAGGACACCGGGCCCTGCGTTCAGGCGGCCCGGCGCAGGGGGCCGCACCGGCTGCGGGCCATGCCGGTCGCATCGCGGTCCTCGCGCCCGGTTTCGCCGTCCCCGTCACCGTGCGCCGAAGCGGGGCGGCCGGGGTGAAGCCGGCGAGCGGGGCCTGCGGTTGCCTCGTCGGTCGCCCCGGCGCCCGGAACGCGGCCGGTCCGGGCGTCAGTGGGGGAAGGCGCGGGGCGGGCGGGTCACCGTGGATTCGCGGAACTCGGCGATCCTGGAGTGGACCTGGCGCATCAGAGAGGTCTCCTCGATCCGGTCCAGGTACAGGCAGCGGGCGGCCAGGCCCGGCAGGTCGAAGGCGAAGTACAGGGACATCAGCGGGTTGACGAACAACTCGCTGCCCCGAGTGCGGTCGGTGAACCGGACGTCGCCGAACGAGCCGCGTACCGCTGCCGCGATCGAGCCGTTCACGATGCTGGGGCGCTCGGGCGTGTGGTGCTGGGCGTGTTCCACCGCGTCCAGGTACAGGGCGCCTTCGCGGGTGGCGCGCGATATGGAGAACGCGCCGAGGTACGCGCCGTCGCGCTCCAGCGCGGCGATGTTCTCCAGGACCTGTACGTGGTTCACGCCGTGGTGGGCGTCCACGCCGAACCCGACCGACACCACGAGCCGGTTCGGTATGCCGTCCAGCGCGGCGAGCGCCGCCACGCTGGTCAGGTCCTCCTCCGGGGTGCCGAGGCCGGCTTCGTCACCGCGCATCAGGATGTCGGTGCCGCCGTCGACCAGCACCACGGCGTCGATGCCGTGCAGTTCGGTCAGCGCCCGGTAAGCGGCGCGCAGCGGGCGCACGCCGGTTTGCGGGAAGGCGTACACGGTGGGCGGGTAGCCGTGCAGGCGCAGCCACTGGGCGAGGGTCCGCTCCGGGAAGTAGGTCTGGTGCGGGGCGGAGTCGGGAGTGACGACGGCGAGGTCGTCGGCGGCCCAGTCGTCGGCGGGGAGACCGGCCAGTGCGCTGAAGGAGAGGTTCGCGAGATACACCTCCTTTCCCTGGTGAAGGAGGGAGAGCGCCACCGGCAGGCCGGAGTAGATGTCGAAACCGCCGCCCGCGCCCGCGACGAGGATCCGTCGGGAATCGGCGAGCCGGGTGAGGAGCGGGTTGGTGAGGAGGGACGTCACGACGATCATTGTCGTCCGGCGCCCTCCGGTCGTGCCCCACCAGGCGGGGCACAGGTGTGCAACAGGCCGTCGCGGCAGGGGCGTTGCCCCGCGTTCCAGGTGCCCGCGCGCATGTCGGCGAAGCCCTCACAGCCTGTGCCGGCGTCCTCGGCGCCCGGCTGCTGCGTGTTCCGGGTTTCCACCCCCGCACCCAGCAGCCGGACGCCGTCAACACGGCCCTCGCGGAGCTCCGGAACTCCTGGCCCCCGCCTGACACACCACCGTCCACCACGTCCCGCTGACGGCGACCGGCGAGGACCGCGGCGGAACAGCGGGATCCCGCTGTCAGGCCGCCGTCAGCCCGATGCCGGGACACGGCCGCCGAAGACGGGCTCCAGGCGGACGACGACGCCCTTGTACGCGGGCTGGTTGCTGGTCTCGGCCACGCTGTCGAGCGGCACCAGGACGTTGGTCTCGGGGTAGTACGCGGCGGCGCAACCGGACTTGACGGGGTACGCGACGACCTGGAAGTCCTCCGCGCGCCGTTCGGTACCGTCCGCCCACACACTGACCAGGTCGACGTGGTCTCCGTCGCCGAGCCCCAGCCGGGTCAGGTCGCCGCGGTCGACGAGGACGACCCGGCGGCTGCCGTGGATGCCTCGGTAGCGGTCGTCGGCCGTGTAGGGGACGGTGTTCCACTGGTCGTGCGAGCGCAGGGTCTGCAGCAGCAGGTGTCCCTCGGGGACGTGGGGCATGTCCCAGGCGTTGCAGGTGAACCGTGCCTTGCCGACCGGCGTGTGGAACACGCCCTCGTTGACCGCGTTGGGCAGCCTGATGCCGCCGGGACGCACCACCCGCCGGTTGAAGTCGTGCAGTCCCGGGACGATGCGGGAGACACGGTCCCGGATCTCCCCGTAGTCGGCCTCGAACTCCTTCCACGGGATGTTCCCCGTGCCGTCGAGCGTGCGGCGGGCGAGCCGGCACACGATGGCGACCTCGCTGAGCAGGAGGGGGGAGGCCGGCTCCAGCCGTCCGCGCGAGGTGTGCACCTCGCTCATGGAGTTCTCGACGGTGACGAACTGCTCCCCGCCGGCCTGGAGGTCCCGCTCGGTGCGGCCCAGGGTCGGCAGGATCAGCGCGGTGTCGCCGCAGACGGTGTGCGAGCGGTTGAGCTTGGTGGAGATGTGGGCGGTCAGGCGGCACGAGCGCATCGCCTCCTCGGTGACCGCGCTGTCGGGTGCGGCCCGGACGAAGTTTCCGGCCAGGGCGAGGAAGACCTTGACGCGGCCCTCGCGCATCGCCCTGATCGCGTTCACCGAGTCCAGCCCGTGGGCACGGGGCGGATCGAAGCCGAACTCCTTTTGGAGGGCGTCCAGGAAGGAGTCCGGCATCTGCTCCCAGATGCCCATCGTCCGGTCGCCCTGCACATTGCTGTGGCCGCGCACCGGGCAGGCGCCGGCGCCCGCTCTGCCGAGATTTCCGCGCAGCATCAGGAAGTTCACGATCTCCCGGATGGTGGGGACTCCGTGCTTGTGCTGGGTGATGCCCATCGCCCAGCAGACGATGACGCGTTCGCTGCGCAGCACGTCGTCACGGACGTGCTCGATCTCCTCGCGGGTCAGACCGGTCGCCCTGAGGATGTCCTCCCACCCGACGGTGCGGGCATGGCGCGCGAAGTCCTCGAACCCGTCGGTGCGCGTGCGGATGAAGTCGTGGTCCAGGACGTGACCGGGCCGGGCGTCCTCGGCCTCCAGCAGCAGCCGGTTCAGGCCCTGGAACAGCGCCAGGTCCCCGCCGCCGCGGATGTGCAGGAACCGGTCGGCGATCGGGGTGCCGTGCCCGATCACCCCGCGCGCCGTCTGCGGGTTCTTGAACCGCAGCAGTCCGGCCTCGGGCAGCGGGTTCACCGCGATGATGCGGGCGCCGTTGCGTTTGGCCTGTTCCAGCGCGGAGAGCTGCCGGGGGTGGTTCGACCCGGGATTCTGCCCCACCACGAAGATCAGGTCGGCGTGGTGGAGGTCCTCCAGGCTGACCGTTCCCTTGCCGGTGCCCAGGGTCTCGTGCAGGGCGAAGCCGCTGGACTCGTGGCACATGTTGCTGCAGTCGGGCAGGTTGTTGGTGCCGAACGCCCTGGCGAAGAGCTGGAAGACGAAGGCGGCCTCGTTGCCGGCGCGGCCCGAGGTGTAGAAGACCGCCTCGTCGGGTGAGCCGAGGGAGGTGAGCTCCGAGGAGAGCAGTCCGAAGGCGTCGTGCCAGCCGATCGGCTCGTAGGTGTCGGAGCCGGGCCGCTTGACCATCGGTTCCGTGAGCCGTCCCTGCTCGTTCAGCCACGTGTCGGACCGCCGGACGAGGTCGGAGACCGGGTGCCTGCGGAAGAAGTCGGACGTGATGCGCCGCGTGGTCGCCTCGTCGTTGATGTGCTTGGCGCCGTTCTCGCAGTACTCGTTGCGGTGCCGGTGCCCCGGAGAGGGATCGGCCCAGGCGCAGCCGGGACAGTCGATCCCGTCCACCTGATTCATCGTCAGCAGTGTCTCCCCGGTGCGCAGGGGCGAGGTCCGCGCGAGTGAGTACTCCAGCGCGTGCACCACCGCCGGCACTCCCGCCGCCCACTTCTTGGGCGGCGTCACGGTGAGCGGGGTCTTGGAACCGTCGTCGGGCCGCTTCGGCATCGGACTCCCTCTCACCGGACACTCGGGGCCTCCCAGTCTCACGCCCCCGCCCGGATGCGGCCACACGATCTTCCGCCGACGGGGCCCCGGCGTCCCGTCTCCCGGCTGCTCGGGCACGAGGTGGTGGCAGGGGCGGGTCCGCGGCCGGGGGCCTGTCCTCCTTACCGGGCCGTCTCCGGTCTCCGGCCTTTCCCGGGACGGCCGGTGCCGCCATCGGTGGTACCCGCCGGAGGCCGGGGGCACGCGGGCCGGCGCCGACCGGGCCCTCTGGTGGCGGATCCCCGGACGGCCGGTGAGACTGGGGAGAGCGGTGCCCAACGACAGGCGGGACCATGCACGCAGCAGCCATGAATTCCGTTGAAGAGACGATCGACGTCGCGGTTCCCGTCCACACCGCCTACAACCAGTGGACGCAGTTCAAGACCTTCCCCCGCTTCATGCGCACGGTGAAGGAGGTCGAGCAGCTCCGGCCCAATCTCACACGCTGGGTCATCGGAGCGGGTCCGGTGCGCCACGAGTTCACGGCGGAGATCGTGGAACAGCGGCCGGACTCCCTGATCGCATGGCGCGGTCTCGGCCGGCAGGCCGGTCATCGGGGCGAGGTGTCGTTCCGGAGCCTGGCCCCGGACCGTACCCGGGTCGTCGTGCGCGTGCGCGGGGAGTCGCACGGGTTCAAAGGCCGCATCGCGGACCGGGCCGGGGCGACGCCCCGTGTGGTCCGGGCCGAACTCGGCCGCTTCAAGGAGTTCATCGAGGGGCTCGGGCAGGAATGCGGCGCTTGGCGGGGCGTCATTCGCAACGGGCAGGTCCGGCCTGTGGAACCCGATCCGCCCAGAAGCCGGGTCGCCGGGTGGCCCGTCGGCTGAACGCGCCCAGCCCGGGGCGGAACCGGTACGCCGCAAAAGCCCGGGCGGGGCGTCCTGAGCGGCTGGGCTGCGCGTCCGGCGTGAGGAGCCTGCCCGGACGACCGGACGGTCGGCGGCGATGACCCGGTCCTGTCCGTCGACGGCGCAGGCGCCGACGGCTTCCGGCACCCCGGCCGGCGCGGCGGAGGGCTTGCGGTGTCCGTCGCGGCTTCCGCTCCGCGGGAAACGCGGACCGCGCCGTGAGCTCACGTGCTTCCGGGGAACCCGGCGGCCGGAACCGAAGGAGGAGACCTCATGAGCACCCCTCACGACAACGATCCGTCCCATCCGCTGGAGCAGGTCACCGGTGAGAAGGACGTCCCTCCAGAGGAGGAAGGACGACAGGCCGGCGCCGCCGGCGCACAGGACGAGGACGCCGACCCCGACACGGTGGACCCGCCCGAGGAGCGTGAGCGACGGTGACCGTCTCGATCACTCGCCAGGACGCCGGCGCGCTCGGAGGAAGTGACAGCATCCTGATGCGCCAGCGCCGGGACCACGCGCGGCTCGACGCGATGATGAACCGGTGGTCGGCCGGCGACGCCGCGGAGGGCGGACCGGACGCCTTGTGGCGGGACATCGTCCAGTTGGTGTTCAGTCACGCCTTCGCGGAGGAAACCGTTCTGTGGCCGGTGCTGCGCCGCGCGGTCCCCGACGGCGAGGAGCTCACCGGCCGGGTGGAAGAGGAGCACCAGGCGATCAACGAGCTGATCGCGCGGGTCGAGCGGTCCCCGGACGATCCCCGGCGCGCCGAGTGGATACAGCAGGCGTTCGCTCTCATCCGTCAGGACATCCGCGACGAGGAGGACGAACTGCTGCCCCGCCTGCGGGGCGCCTTCGACGACCGCACGCTGCGGCGCGTCGGCGCCGCGTGGGAGGCCGTACGGGCGACCGCTCCGACCCGCCCCCATCCCGGTGTCCCCCGGCGCCCGCCGGGGAACGCCCTGCGAGGGGTCCCCCTCAGTGTCTTCGACCGCCTGCGCGACCTCGCGCCGGGCACCGGCCCTCGCGCCCGGCGCGCTTCCCTGGCGCTCACCGGCGCGGCTGTGGCCGCGGGCGCCGTCGTCCTGCTCGTCCGCTTCGCCCGCCGTCGGACGTGCGCCTGAGGTGAAGCGGGCGTCCGCGGAACCCGGAGCCCGAAAGGGCTCCGGGGCACGTGTTCCGCGGGGCCGCCGAAGTGCCGGCCGTCGTCCCCGCCCACGCCCGGAACGACGGCCCCGGACGGGTGGGCATCACCGTCCGTCGCGCTCGCCCGCGCCGCGCCCGCGGCGGGAGCCGGCGTACGCGGCGTCGCGCAGACGGCTCAGGCGTCGGGTGGGACGCAGACCGGGCAGGCTGTGGGCGTAGGGGTCGTAGGAGACCGTGGTGGTGGCGGAGGCGGCGTGCGCCTCTTCGAGGGACAGCGAGGCGAAGGTGAGCCAGGGTTCGTCGGGCGCCGCCGCGCGCAGGTCGAAGCGGACGGGCCGGCGGGCCAGCTCCTGCCAGAGCGTCGGCAGGGCGGCTTCCGGGGGGACGCCGGGGGCGGGGACGGGGAAGGCGGCCAGTACGCGTTCGCGATCACCCACCCGGTAGGAGAGCAGGGTGGAGTACGGTCCGGTCAGGGCGTCGGGCCGTGGGAGGGGCAGATGGCGGCCGATCCGGCCGGAACCGCTCGACGTGAACAGCAGGTCGAGCTCGTTGCCCGAGTCATCGGCGTCCGTGATCCGGAGGGCCAGTCCCAGGGCGTCCGGCAGGCGCCGGGGCAGGCCGAGCGCGCGGGACCACCGCACGGTCGCCGCGCAGGAGCGGGGCCGGTCCAGCCACGGCACGCCCCACTGCGCGCCGGCGCGGCCGGTCACGTCCAGGGTGCCCGAGCACAATACTCCGTAGGGGTGCAGGGCCGGTGCCGCACGCAGGCGGGCCAGCCGTTCGGCGGCGCGGTGCGCGGTCGCGTCGAGCATCACGGGAGGCGCCTCAGTGCTCGGGGCGGATGACGGCACGCACGCAGCCGTCGGTCTTGTGCTTGAACATGTCGTACGCCGTGGGGGCCTGGTCGAGCGAGAGGGTGTGGGTCGCCAGGTGGGCCGTCTCGATCTCGCCGGCGGCCAGCCGCTCCAGGAGCATCGGGACGTAGCGCTGTCCGTGCATCTGGGCTCCGCGCACGGTGAGCCCCTTGTTGACGACGGCGCCGAGCGGGAACTTGTCGACGGCACCCGCGAAGACGCCCAGGATGAACACCGTGCCGCCCTTGCGGCAGGCGTGGATGGCCTGGCGCACGGCGGTCGGCCGGTCGGTCTGCAGCCGGAGCTGCTGTTTGGCCTGGTCGTACAGGTGCATCGGGCCGTCGCTGTGCGCTTCCATGCCGACGGCTTCGATGCACACGTCGGGGCCGCGTCCGCCGGTGCGTTCGCGCAGCTCGGCGGCGACGTCCGTGGTGGTGTAGTCGATGGTCTCCGAGCCGACGTACCGCTCGGTCATGGCCAGCCGCTCGGGGATGCGGTCGATGGAGACGACCCGTTCCGCGCCCTTGAGGATCGCCGCCCTGGCGGCCATCTGCCCCACGGCCCCGCAGCCCCAGACCGCCACCACGTCGCCGGGTTCGACGCCGGCGAGGTCGGCGCCCATCCACCCGGTGGGCACGGAGTCCGAGAGGAACAGGGCGCTGGTGTCGTCGATGCCCTCGGGGATCTTGAAGGCGCCGTAGTCGGCGAAGGGGACGCGCACGTATTCGGCGTGGCTGCCGCGCAGGCCGCCCATGGCGTGCGAGTAGCCGAAGATGCCGGCGGTCTCGTAGCCGAACAGCGCCTGGCCGATGCCGGGGTTGGTGTTGGTGTTGTCGCACAGGGACCACAGGTCGTTGGCGCAGTACCAGCAGCGCCCGCAGCCGACGAAGGAACAGACGACGACCCGGTCTCCGGCCTTGTGCCTGCGCACGGCGGGCCCGGTCTCCACGACCTCCCCGACGAACTCGTGGCCGATCACGTCCCCGGCACGCATCGCCGGGATGTAGCCGCCGATGAGGTGCAGGTCGGAGCCGCAGGTGGTGCCCGCGATCAGCCGCACGATGATGTCCTGGTCGTTGCGCAGTTCCGGGTCCGGGACCTGTTCGACGGACAGCTTGTTCACGCCTTCCCAGCACAGCGCCTTCACAGCACTCCCTCCCCACCGGAACGACGGGTGAACAGTTCGACCAGCCTGCCGCCCGGTGTCGGGCGGGTCGTCGGCGGTGCGTCCGGCCGCAGCACCTCACCCGCCTCCAGCAGGGACTTCGCGTCACGCAACGCGCGCCGCAGTTCCTGACGCGGGTCCTGTCCGGCCAGACGCCCGGGTACGGAGGCGGACGCGACGGGAACCGGCTCCTTGAACCGGGCGGCCAGCTCCGTGCCGCGGTCGCCCGGCGCCGGGCGTACCCGCACGTCGATCTCCTCCGCGAGCCGCTGAAGGGCACCGGGCAGTTTCCCGTCCTGCCTCACGTCCGCCGGCGGGCGGTTGACCGTCACCGTGAGCCATCGGTCGCCCGCCCGGTCGTCGCTGTGACGCGCCGCCCCGGCCTTCCGCGCCGCCGCGACGCCCGCGGCGGCGACCGGAACCATCCACAACGCCTTCTTCATGGGCTGCCTCCCGCTCGCACTGGCCGTCACCGTCGTGAGTTGGGTTTCCGCGGCCGCCGAAGCGAAACGGCGGCGATCGAGAGCACCGGGATCCGCCCGCCGAGGTGAGGGCGGACGGTGCGGGTACCCGGGGCCCATGATGAAGAGCGCACTGTGGCAGGGGCTGGTCGCCAGCACGGCCGGGGTGCTGGTGATGACCCTGGGGGAGAAGGCGGAGCAACGGCTCACCCGTCGTCCCGACTCCCATGTGCCCGCACGCACCCTGGAACGCCTGAGCGGCCTGCCGGAGCGCCCGGGCCGTCAGCCCCTGCCGGTCAACCTGGCCATGCACGTGGGTCAGGGCGCCCTCCTCGGCGTCCTGCGGTCGGTGATGTCGCACGCCGGGCTGCGCGGGGGATGGCCGTCGGCGCAGTTCGCCGTCGTACGCCTCACCAGCGACCAGATCCTGGAGAACGCCACCGGCGTCGGCGCCCCGCCGTCCACCTGGCCCCGCGGCGAGCTCGTCGTCGACCTGGCGCACAAGGCGGTGTACGCCTTCGCCACGGGGGCCGTCGCCGACGTCCTGGCCTCCCGTGAAGGGCCTGGTCCGGGGCAGCGCCACGCCGCGGTGCGCCCCGGCCGGCACGCGGACGTGGGGCCCTCGCCCCGCGGCCGGGCCGGAGGGCGGTGAACACCGCGCACGGACACCGGCGGGCCAGCAGGTGAGGCCCGCCGACCGGGTCTTCGCGGCTCAGCTCCGCTGTCGGCTTTCCTGGAGCGTCTTGTCCGTCATGTCGGCCACCTGTTCGGCCGGCGGAGCCTCGGCGTCGACCTCGGTGCCGAAGTCCGAGAACTCCATCACGGTGCTCATCTTGAGCCGCTGCGGCGCCGTGCCGGTGTCCGGCTTCGCCGAGGCGGAGGCCGGGGCCTTGAGAGTCATGTCCATCTGCTGGCGGCGGAGCCGGCCCTCGTCGTCGATCCAGACCTGCATCGGCAGCGTCGGGCCGAGCTGCTCGCGCATCCGGTCACCGCCCGGCAGCTTGGCCACGTCCACCGAAACCCGGTAGCGCGTGGTGTTCACGCCGTCGATCTCCTCGGTGCCGGCCTCCGTGACGTCCTTGTCGGTGATCGCCTTGGCGTAGGCCGCGGTCTGGGCCGGGTCGCCGATCCCCTGGTTGTTCAAGCCCTGCCGGTCGGCGACCCTCCGCAGGTCGATCTTGACCCAGGGCTTGCCCCCCGGAGCCTTCCGGCCCGGGGCCTTCTGGTAGAGGACCTCGTCGACCACGCGCTGCTCGATGCTCTCGCCCTGCGCGGTGACGGTCATGACGCTGTCGCCCTCGGCCAGATCGAGGACGCCCTCGCCGTCCGACGTGACCGTCTCGCCCTCCGCGGCGAGCTCCGTCCTGATCGTCATCCGGGCCGACTCGGCATCGGCCGTCTTGTCGTAGGCCGCCCGCACCGCCGTCGTGCCCTGTTCCCGGGCCCCGTCGCTCCTGCTCGCGCTCGACGACGGGCCGTCCTTCGCGCCCGTCGGCTCACTGTCGTCCCCGCACCCCGTCAGCACACTTCCCATGACCGCGGCGACCGTGATCGCGGCGACCTTCGTCCCCCTGCGACGCATGTGAATCCCCATCTCCTCGGTTCTTGCCGTCCGTCCCCTGAACGAGGGCGGACTGGCGACCCGTGTGCCCCTGGCGGAAACGCGAAAACGCCTTTTTTCAGCGGGGGTTGGGGATTCGGCACTCGATTCGAACAATTCTCGCCGACGATGCGGAAAGGCGCTGTACCGCCAACGAGCCGTCGCCACGGGGTTCTCCGCGCCAATTGCGCACGGGTCAGTTAGGAGAAGCGATCCGAGGACACACGTACGACGAACCGACAGCAAGGAGAGTCTGTGATGGGCATCATCGCGTGGATAGTCATCGGCCTGCTCGCCGGAGCCATTGCCAAGGCGCTCATGCCGGGCAAGGACCCGGGCGGAATCATCATCACCATGCTCATCGGTATCGCCGGAGGGCTCCTCGGGGGATTCCTCGGCAAGGTGATCTTCGGGGTCGACTCCATTGACGGTTTCTTCGATCTGTCCACCTGGATCGCGGCCGTCGTCGGATCCGTCATTCTGCTGGCGCTGTACCGGGTGTTCGCCGGCCGCGGGCACGGGCGCGGCCACCACCGCGGGCACGCCCACGCATGACAGCCCGACGGTCGACGCGAGCTGACGCGGGACAGACCGGACATGTTCATGGGGGTGCCCCCGTCTTCGGACGGGGGCACCCCCATGAACATGTCATGATTCGGCGGGCTCGGACGCGCGGAACCCCTCCCGGCCCGGGACGCCGCGGCCCTCGCCTCCCTTTTCGTGTGCCGCGGCCCGGTCCGGTCCGGTAGGAAGCCTGCATGCTGAAGGGCGACAAGGTCGGGCTCAGGGCCCGGCACGAGGACGACATCCCGGTCCTGCGGGCCGAGCTCTACAACGACGTGGTCAGCGCCTCGCGGGCCGAGAGCGGGCCGTGGCGGCCGGTCGCGCCCGGCTCGAAGGACCCGCGGCTCGTGGCGGACGGCCAGGAACAGGGGCGCGTCCCGTTCTCCGTGGTGGAGCTGGAGGGCGGCACGCTGGTCGGCACCGCGACGCTGTGGGGCATCGACGACCACAACCGGTCCGCGCACATAGGCCTCGGGCTGCTGCCGGCCTGCTGCGGCAAGGGCTACGGCACTCATGTGGTCGCGGTGCTGTGCCACTACGGTTTCGTCGTCCGCGGCCTGCAGCGGCTGCAGGTCGAGACGTTGGCGGACGACACCGCGATGCTGCGCTCCGCCGAGCGCGACGGCTTCGTCCGCGAGGGCGTGCTGCGCTCCTCGGCCTGGGTGAGGGGCGAGTTCCTGGACGAGGTGCTGCTCGGGCTCCTCGTCCAGGACTGGAAGCCGGAGCCGAAGGGCCGGGCCGTCACCTGACGGTCCAGGGCTCGGGGCAGTCCGGCGGGAGCCGCACACGCAGGTGACGGCCGTACGGATGACCGCGTCGGTCGGCCTGAGGATCCTGGGGTCGTCGAGGGGCTCGAAGCGCACGTCGCCGGGGGCGTGGATCACTGCTCCGCGCATCAGGAAGGTCCTTCCGTTCGGTGAGGGGGCGGGGCCCGGGGCGGTCCTCGGGCCGCCGTGGCCGTGGGCGGGTACGGCGCGAAGGCGCGGGAAAGCGCCGTCGTCTCCCGTACGCCGTCCGGCCGGGTACCCCTGGAGGAGTGCCTCCGTTCCGGGTGACCGCCGATCCCCGCGGCCGGCGAGTCACCGGCGACCGGCCGTCGGTGACCTCACCCTCGTCCGCGAATCGCCGGACCCGGCCGCCAAACCCGGACTCCGCATGACCGTCCGCACCGCGGAGCCCGGCCCCCGCGGCGGAGGGGCCGCGTCCGCTCGCCTCCCGGCCGCCACCGAGGACGCCGGCCCGGCGGGCCGGCGCCCCGCCGCCTGAGACCGCGTCCGCGGACGGTCCGCGCCCTCGGCCCCTGCCACCGCGTTCCCGGACCGCTTCCGGCGATGCCCCGCGAGAGGAACGGCCTAGGAGCGCGGAGGATCGTCCACGGACGCGGTGGCGGTGGCGGTGGCGGTGTCACTGTGGCCGTACCTCATCGACATCGTGTCGGGTCTGACCGTCACCACCGCTTGGGGCCGTGGGGCGCGGGACACGAGCTCGATGCGTGTCCAGCACTGAAGGATCACCGCCAGGACGATCTGCAGTTCGGTCCGGGCGAAGTTCTCCCCGATGCACTTGCGGCGGCCGTCGCCGAAGGCGAGGAAGGAGCCGCGGGCGGCCGGGGCGCGATGGGGGGCCCAGCGGTCGGGGTCGAAGACGTCCGGGTCGGGGAAGTACGCCGGATCATGCTGGTGGAGGTACGGGCTCCAGATCACGTCGGCTCCTTCGGGGATGCGGTGGCCCCCGAGCTCCACGTCGCGGGTGGCGGTGCGTGTGACCATCCAGGCCGGCCCGTACTTGCGGATGGCTTCCTGCAGCACCTGGCGGGCGTAAGGGAGGTTCTCGAGGTCCGTGGGGAGCAGGGGACGGTTGCCGCAGGCGTCGGCCAGTTCGGCGCGCAGCCGTTGCTCGACGTCGGGGTGCCGGCTGATCTCGTAGAGGGTCCAGGCCAGGGTCGTGCCGGTGGTCTCGATGGCGCCGGTCAGCAGGGTGATGGCCTCGTCCTGCAGTTGTCGGCGCGTCAACGGCCGGTCCGCGGTGAGGAGTGCGGTGAACAGACCGCCCTGGGCCGGTGGCGCGTGCGGGCACGTGGGGCCGGTGTCCGCGTCGTCGGGCGGCGTGCTCGGCGGGGACGTGCCGTGGTGGTCGATGGCCCGGTCGACGAGGTCGCGGAGTCGTGCGACGCGTTCGGCGTGCGCCCGGTTGGCGGGCAGCGGCAGGCGGGTGGCCCAGGGCGGCAGGACGGTCTGCCGGATGGCGCCTTTCATGACGGCCGGCATCAGGGCGGTGAACTCGGCCCGCAGGCGCCCGGGCAGATCGGTGCCGAAGAGGGCGACGAGGAACGCGGCCAGGGCGAGGTCGTTCATGTCGGCGAAGACGTCACGCCTCTCGTTCTCCCGCCACCCCTCGACCATCGACCGGACCTGATCGATCATGGCGCTGCCGCGCGTGGCGATGTGCGCCTTGTTGAACATGGGCTGCACGAGGCGCCGGTTGCGCAGGTGCGTGTCGCCGTCGGCGACGGTGGCCAGGCCGTCGCCGAAGAAGACGCGCAACGCTTCGATGATCCTGCCGCCCTTGGCGTAGTGGCCGGCCTCGGTGACCAGGACCCTGCGGGTCAGCTCGGGATCGGTCACGACATAGGCGGCGGTCGGCCCGATCCTTATGCGTACGACACCGCCGTGCCGGCGGAGGGACGTGATGAAGGGGAGGGGGTCGCGTGCGAGGCGGTGGGCATGGCCCAGGAAGGGCAGGGCTCCGGGTGCGGTCGGCGCGGGGGCGGGTATGACGGGTGGGTCGGTCATGGCCGTGGGCTCCTCACGTGAGTCCGTGGGGGGTGGCCGATGTCTGCCCGGGAACGCGGTGTGCGATGCGGCTGCTCCACGATGTGTGTTTCACATCCCGCCCCGCGCATCGGTCAGGGGGAACGGGCGCCGGCCGCCGGCTCCGGCTAGGTCATGTCCACATCGGTGTGCAGCATGTGGTGGTCCGAGTACGGGGTGCGTTCCACGTGGTGCTCGAGCGGGGTGACGCCTCGCAGGAAGACGTAGTCGAACTTGCTGTGCCAGTCGGTGGTCGGTTCGCAGGTGCCGCCGTTCGAGGGAAGGCACTGGGGATCGGTGTCCTCGGCCAGCGCCCAGATCGGGGAGAGTTCGGCGGCGTCCGGCACGGCGTTGAAGTCTCCGAGAACGATGGCGCGGTCGTGCCGGGCGACGGCTGCGGCGAGTACGCCGGTCTGGCCCGCCCTCACCGCTTCCTGACGCCGTTCGGCGAGGTGCGTGTTGAACACCCGCACGGACCGGCCGTCCACCACGGTGGTGACCGCCATGTACCCGCGGTCCTCGGATCCTCCGTCGGGGTACTCCACGTTGACGTGGTCCGTCATCGGCGCCGCCGAGAGGATCGCCTGTCCGAAGGCTCCCGGACTCCACGGCACTCCCCCGCAACGGCCCCAGTTCCGCAGGACCGTCCCGTACTCGACGTGGTACACCAGCCCGTAAAGGCGCTCCAGATGGTCCCGGATCCTCTCGACGTCCCGCACGCACGCTTCTTGCAGACCGACGACCTGGGGCGCGTAGGTGGCGATCTCCGCCGCCCGGTCGACATCGCCCGTCTCGCAGGGGTTGCAGATGTTCCACGTCATGACCCGGTTCGGTACGACGTCCCTGGCGGCGTCGGCGGGCAGGGGCCTGGCGGAGGGGGCCCCGCTCGGTGCGCTGGGGCCGAGGAGCACCATGCAGGCCACCACCACGGCGCCCGCGAGCAACCGCGCGCTCCTTCCGATCACTGCCGCCTCCTCGACGTGCGTGCGCCTGACGTCCGGCGCTTCCGTGCACGAGCTTATGGGACGGCGTTGCCGGCCCGCGTGCCCGGCCGGGCCCGGGCGGGTGGCGCAGGAGCGGAACGGCGGCGCCGTCCTCCCCCGGCAACCGATGGCGTGCGAGCCGCGCCCTCCCCGCCGCCCGCCCTCTTGTCCCGTCGCACGGACCCTGTGCGAGCGGCCGTCTCCTCCGTGTCCCGTCCGGGAATAGCCGCGGTCCCGCCCGACGTTGCCGCGGGCATGACGACGAACGCGCCGCGGCCCGAAGTACTGCGCTACACCGCCTTCTCCAGCAGTCCCGACGGCGGAAACCCCGCCGGCGTCGTGCTGGACGCCGGCGCTCTGGACGACGGGGACATGCTGGCCGTCGCCGCCGGCCTCGGATACTCGGAGTCCGCGTTCCTCACCGCGCCCCCGGAGGGCCTCGGCGGTCCGCAGCGACGGGCGTACGGCATCCGCTACTTCAGCCCCAAGGCCGAGGTGCCGTTCTGCGGGCACGCCACCGTCGCGACCGCCGTCGCGCTCGCCGAGCGGACGGGCCCCGGGGAACTGGTGTTCGCGACGCGGGCCGGCATCGTGCCGGTGGAGGTGACCGAGGAGGACGGGACGCTCAGGGCCACGCTCACCAGCGTCGAGCCGCACGTCGTGGAGGTCTCCGACGCCGACCTCGCGGAGGCACTCGCCGCGCTGGACTGGCCGGCCGGCGACCTCGATCCGGCCTTCCCGCCCCGCATCGCGTTCGCCGGCGCCCGTCATCTGGTGCTCGCGGCGGCCACGCGTGCCCGTCTCGCGGACCTCTCCTACGACTTCGCGCGTCTCGAAGCCCTCATGCACCGCTTGGAGCTGACCACCCTCCAGCTGGTGTGGCGGGAGTCGGCCACCGTCTTCCACGTCCGTGCCCCGTTCCCCGTCGGCGGCGTCGTCGAGGACCCGGCGACCGGCGCCGCGGCGGCCGCGTTCGGGGCGTACGCCCGCGAGCTCGGCCTCGTGTCCGAGGACGCCGTGCTCACCCTGCACCAGGGCGAGGACCTCGGACGCCCGGGCCGGCTCACGGTGACGCTGCGGGCGGGTGACCCACGCGTCCGGGTCGGCGGCGCGGGAACGCGCATCGGCTGAGCGGCCGTTCTGCCGCGGCGTCGCCGTGGGCGGCGGCGGACGGGGCAGCGCGCGGGCCCGTCGGCACGTGTGCCGGACCCGCGCGAGCCCGCGTCAGCGTCGACGGGACCAGCCGGTCCCGACTCCCGCCACGTGCAGGGCCAGGGCGGTCAGCCCCAGCAGCATGACGTTCACCGAAGAGAACACGTCGTTGGTGCCGATCTCCGCCGCGTTGATCAGGAACGCGATGAAGAAAAGCACCGCCGCGACCATACCGAGCATGAGCGAGCTCCTCTCATAGGGATGAGGCCCGTATGCCCGGCCGTCGCGCTCACAGACGCGGGAATGACGGCGCGGGCGGCATCCCGCTGCCGGTCGCTCCCGCGTGGCGTCGGCGACCGGCGGCAGCCGCGCGCCACGGCGTGTGGACGAAGTGATCCGGGGCAGGCGAACCGCGGCAACCGAGCGCAGGAGGCGGGATGTTCGACGGTTTCACACCGGCACGCCGTGCGGGGGACCGGGCTGGACTCCGCGTGCGGTACGGGGGCGACGGTCCACCCGTACCGCTCCTCCACGGCCATCCGCGGCCGGACGCGACGAGGAAGCGCCCGAGGCACTCGTCACCGCCCTGCTCGGGTTCCGGGAGACCGCGGGCGGGGCGGCCCGGGCCGCCCCGCCCGCGGGCGTGCGCCACGGGAAGCGACGCGACCACTCGGACGGGCGGCCGTTACGACTGCTCGGGCCGCGCGTTCGCCGTGCCCGCGGCCCGGTCCACCGGGCGTCGCGTCCCGGCCTCCCAGAGGCACCAGGTCGCCCACAGCAGCAGGACGAGGAAGACGGCGAGCAGGCCCAGCAGCACCACGGCCTGCCGTGCCGACCCGTTGTCCTGAATCAGTGTCAGCAACAGGCAGAAGGACCAGGCGACCACACCGCCCGCGTACACGGCCCTGAGCTGTCGCAACTGACTCATCGCTTCCATCGTCCCTCCTGAACCGCTCCGTCACACGTCACCCTGCCGGTACCCCCGTCACGCGGCTTCACCGCACGCGATCGCGGCCGGTCTCCCGGTCGGCCGTCGTCCCGACTCGTGCGTCGTGGACGGTGGTTCACGGCGGGGGCGCGATCGCCCGCACGACGACCGTGCCGTCCACGGCGAGCGGACGTCCCCGCGGGTCCGACGGCACGAGGCCGGTACGCCGGTGGACGATGGCCGCGTGAAGCCGACGACCGCTGCCGCCGTGCGGCGATTCCGTGGCCCGGCCGTCCGGAGCAGGGCGCTCGGTGGTGGACGTGGCGCGTTCCCCGGCGCCTTGAGGCCGGGGCCACGGAGCGACGGGAACCGGGCCGGGGGTGATGCCGTTTCCCCGGCCCGCTTCCGCGCCCGTCGTCGCATGTCCATGACGGTCTTGTTCCGCCGCGCTTCCGGTTCGGCCCGTCGGCCGTGCGCGGTCAGTGGCCGACGGCCAGTTCGCCGCTGAGCCTGCCGTGGAGCCGGGCGCTCGGATCGTTGAGGCCGATGATCTCGACGCTCTTGCCGCGCTGGGCGTACTTGGCCCCGATCGCGTCCAGGGCCGCGACGGAGGAGGCGTCCCAGATGTGCGCCGAGCTCAGGTCGATGACGACCTTCGTCGGGTCGCCCGCGTAGTCGAACCGGCCGACGAGGTCGTCCACGGAGGCGAAGAACAGCTCGCCGGTGACCCGGTAGACCACGGTGGCGCCGTCGGGGTCGGTGACGGCGGTGACCTCGGCGAGGTGGGCGACGCGCTTGGCGAAGACGACCATGGCGGTGACCGAGCCGGCGACGACGCCGACGGCGAGGTTGTGGGTGGCGACCACACAGGTGACGGTGATCACCATGACGGTGATCTCCCCGGCCGGCATCCGCTTCAGCGTCCTCGGGGCGATGGAGTGCCAGTCGAACGTCGCGAACGACACCATGATCATGACGGCGACCAGGGCGGCCATGGGGATGTCGGAGACCACGGGGCCGAAGACGATGCAGAGCACCATCAGGAAGGCCCCGGCCAGGAACGTCGACAGACGGGTGCGGGCTCCGGAGACCTTCACGTTGATCATGGTCTGGCCGATCATGGCGCAACCGCCCATGCCGCCGAAGAATCCGGTGACGATGTTGGCGACGCCCTGGCCGATCGACTCCCGGGTCTTGCTGGAGCGGGTGTCGGTGATGTCGTCGACCAGTTTGGCGGTCATCAGCGACTCCATCAGACCGACCAGGGCCATCGCGACGGCGTAGGGGGCGATCGTCGTCAGGGTGTCCAGGGTGAAGGGCACGTCCGGCAGGCCGGGAACGGGCAGGGAGGACGGCAGGGCACCCTTGTCACCGACGGTCGGCACGGCGATCCCGGCCGCGACCGTGATGACGGTCAGGACGACGATGGAGACCAACGGCGCCGGGACCACGGTGGTGATCTTCGGGAAGAACACCATCAGCGCGAGCCCGCCGACGATCAGCGGGTAGACCGCCCAGGGCACGTCCCGCATCTCGGGGACCTGGGCCATGAAGATCAGGATCGCGAGCGAGTTGACGAACCCGACCATCACCGAGCGCGGAACGAACCGCATCAGCTTCGCCACCCCCAGCACGCCCAGAACGACCTGGAAGACGCCGGCGAGGATCACCGCGGCCACCAGATGACCGAAGCCGTGCTCGCGGTTCAGGGGCGCGATGACGAGGGCGACGGCACCGGTGGCGGCGGAGATCATCGCCCGCCGGCCGCCGACGACCGCGATCGTCACGGCCATCGTGAAGGAGGCGAACAGCCCGATCGCGGGATCGACGCCGGCGATGATCGAGAACGAGATCGCCTCGGGGATCAGAGCGAGCGCGACCACCAGGCCGGCCAGCACCTCGGTGCGCCAGACCTTCGGATCGCGCAGCCAGTCGGGTTTCAGACCGCGCAGACGCGCGGCCCGGGGCAGGGCAGAGGCAGAGGCAGAGGCAGAAAGGGACAAGGGAGCAGACACCTGTACATCGCGTCTTCGCCGGAGGCACCGTCGGCCCCGACACGGCAAGGGCGAGGCAGCGGCACAGCCGCCCTCGCCGACCTCGACTCTACCCTAACGTTAGGGTAGAGATCGGTGGGCGAGGACGTGGTCCGCCACGACGGAGGGAGGACGGGCATGCCCGGCGCGGACGGCAGGCACATGCAGATCGGCGAGGTCGCCGCACGTACGGAGCTGTCTCTGCGCACGATCCGGCACTACGAGGAGACCGGCCTGGTCATCCCTTCCGCCCGGTCCCAGGGCGGCTTCCGCCTCTACACGGAGTCCGACGTGCAGCGGCTCATGGTCATCCGCCGTATGAAGCCCCTCGGCTTCACCCTGGACCAGATGCGCGACCTGCTGGACGCCACCGACCGCCTCGACGCCGGCACGGACCTCGGCGCCGAGGAGCGGGAGACGCTGCTGGAGCGCGTCCGCGGTTACGAGCGGGCCGCCGGCGAACAGGTCGCCAGGCTCCGCGTCCAGCTCGCCCGCGCCGAGGACTTCGCCACCACACTGCGCGCCCGCCTGGAGCAGGACTCTCCCGCGCCCCGCGCCTGAGCCGGACCACCGGACAGCTCCACGACGGGGTTTCGGTCCCGGAACCGCACGGCGTGCCGGGTCGAGGAACCGGTTCACTTCCCGTGCGGGTCGGTTCTGTTGAGTGTCTCGACGACCTGGTCGTAGTCGCCGCGGGCCTCGCCGTGGCGCAGGAACTTCACGCGCTCCACCTGGATCTCCTTCGCGTCGGGCCGGGCCTCGAGCAGACCCACCGCCTCCGTGACGAACTCGCCGAGCGGCATGGCGTGTTCGTTGTCCTCGTGTCCCGGCAGCAGCGCGGTGCGGACGGACGGCGGCACGAGTTCCACGACCTTCACCGAGGTGCCGGCGAACTGCAGCCGGATGGACTCGCTGAGCATGTGGATCGCCGCCTTCGAGGCGTTGTAGCTCGGCGTGGCCCTGAGCGGCGCGAAGGCCAGACCCGAGGAGACGGTCATGATCGTGGCGTCCGGCTGTGCCTGCAGGTGCTCGACGAACGCGGCGATCAGACGGATCGGGCCGAGCACGTTCGTCGTCACCGTGGACTCCGCGGAGGCGAGGAACGACGCGGGATCGCGCCAGTCCTCGACGCGCATCACGCCGGCCATGGTGACGAGGACGTTGAGGTCCGGGTGGCGGTCCAGCACCTCCTCCGCGGCGGAGGCGATGCTCGCGGCGTCCGTGGTGTCGATCCGCACGGTGTCGATGTCGGGGTGCTCGGCCGCGATCCGTTCCAGCAGCTCGGTGCGCCGGCCGCCGACGACGACGGTGTTCCCCCTGGCCTTCAGCTCCAGGGCGAGAGCCAGACCGATGCCGCTGGTGGATCCGGGGATGAAGACGGTGTTTCCGGAGATGTTCATGCCCCGATCGTCTCCGGTCCGCCGCCTGGGGGGCAGGGACCGGTTGTCGGGGGATCGGCGATCCCTGGTTCGCCCACCGGTGCCGGACGATAATCGACCGCATGGACCGTGCAGCTCTGGCCGACTTCCTGCGCCGCCGCCGCGAGGCGCTGCGCCCGGAGGACCTCGGTCTTCCCCCGGGCGCACGCCGGCGGACCCGGGGTCTGCGGCGTGAGGAGGTCGCGTCCCTGGCCGTGATGTCGACCGACTACTACACACGGCTGGAACAGCGGCGCGGGCCGCAGCCCAGCGAGCACATGCTGGCCTCGCTCGCCCGGGCGCTGCGGCTGACGGGCGACGAACGCGCCTACCTGTACCGGATAGCCGGGCACAACGCGCCGGTGTCGCTGTCGGCCTCGCCGCATGTCGCTCCCGCGCTGCTGCGGGTGCTGGACCGGCTCGAGGACACCCCGGCGCTCGTGCTGACCGACCTGGCCGAGACCCTGGTGCAGAACAGGATGGCCGCCGCCCTGCTCGGGGACGCGTCGAAGCACACGGGCCTCGCCCGCAGCGCGATCTACCGCTGGTTCACCGATCCCGCGGAACGGTCGATCTATCCCGAGGCCGACCGCGACCGGCAGAGCCGCGCCCAGGTCGCGAACCTGCGCGCCGCCCACGGGCTGCGGGGCCCGCGTTCGCGGGCCGGTGACCTCGTGCGCGCCCTCCAGAAGACGAACGAGGAGTTCGCCGAGCTGTGGGACCGGCATGAGGTGGCCCAGCGGTTCGAGGACCACAAGACGCTCATCCATCCCGAACTCGGCGCGATCGAGCTGGACTGCCAGGCGCTGTTCACCGAGGACCAGTCCCAGACCCTGCTCGTGCTCACGGCTCCGCCGCGCACCGAAAGCTACGAGAAGCTGCGACTGCTCGCCGTGCTCGGCCTGGACCGCTTCACCGGGGCCGAACGCTAGGGATCGGTACGCGCCGCTGCGACGAGTTCCCGGCGGTACCCGCCAAGGAGCGCTACGACCGGGACACGGGCTGCCGGCCGCCGAGGCCGGAGGAGTGCCTGGGCGGGCAGCGGGTCCGGCCGGAGCCCGTCCTGCTGCCGGACCTCGCCTCGAGCCTGCCTCCCCTGCCTGCCGCCGCGTCCGGTCCGGGAGCGTCGGCCGACGCGCGGGACGGCCTCCGTCGCGCCACGCGACGCCGGTCGGCCATGGGAATATTCCTTTGCACGGCGCTTTCCTGCCTGGTTGGCTTACGCCCATGACCTGGCTTCCCCATGATTTCGTACACCCCCTCCACGTCGGCATACCCGACGGCGAGGGCCACCGGCTGCGCCCGATCAGCGGCGCGGACGCGCCGCTGGACTACCCGACGGTGATGGGTTCGCGGGAGCGGCTGTGGTCGATCTTCGGCCCCGCGTGGGGCTGGCCGTCAGCCACGATGTCGTACGAGGCGAACCTCGCCGACCTGGAGCGGCACGCCGCGGAGATCGAGGCGCACGAATCGTTCAACTACACGATCGAGAACGCGGACCGCACCGCCCTGCGCGGCTGCGTCTACATCGACCCGCCCGAGAAGCAGGGAGCGGACGCCGAGATCTCCTGGTGGGTGGTGGACGAGGAGGTGGGCGGTGCACTGGAGCGGGCGCTGGACGCGTTCGTGCCGCGCTGGATCGCCGAGGACTGGCCCTTCGAGCGGCCTCGTTTCATCGGCCGGGACGTGAGCTGGGAGGAGTGGCTCCGGCTGCCGGATCATCCGTGAGCGGGACCGTCCGTCCGACGCGGAGGCATCGCCGTACGCGGGTCCGTCACTGATCGTGGGCCAGGTCCCCGCCTCCCGCACCATCCACGGCTCCGGATCCGGCCGGTTCGGGCATGCCTCGCCGGTGCCGGTGGGCAGACATGCCCCTACCGGTGATCGAGCAAAGGGGACAAGGTGACGCGGGACTTCGCCGACGCGGTGGAATCGATGGAGCAGCTCGCCACGGTCTGGCGGGCGATGGTGCTCGACCGGGATCCGGACGCGGACGTACGGGACCTGCCGGGTGTCGCGGTGCGCTGGGCGGAGTCCAGGTTCGCTTTCTGGAACTGCGTCACGCTCACCGAGACGGGGGCGGACGCGGGGCTCCTGGAGAAGCGGCTGGGCCAGGCGGCGGACATCATGCGGTCGAAGCGGCGGGCCGGCTTTCTGTGGGTCTTCGAGGACCTCCTCGACGCCGAGGCGCGCCCGCGTCTGACGGAGGCGGCCGAACGGGTCGGTCTTGTGCATGCCTTCTCGGGCCTCGGCATGGCCGGTGACCTGCTGCCGGTCCCCGAACCGGCACACCCGGACCTGACGTTCGTGCGGGTCGGCACGGACGAGCATCTGCGGGCCTACGCCGACCTCAACTCGCGTGCCTACGGCATGCCGTTGGAGGACGGCCGCGACGGCCTCGTGGGCTCGAGGCTGTGGAGGACGGGGGTGCACGCCTACCTGGGGCTGCGGGACGGCGTTCCGGTGACGTGTGCCGGGGCCGTGGAGGCGGACGGCCGCCTGTTCGTCGTCCTGGTGGCCACGGACCCGCGGTGGGAGCGCAGGGGGTACGGGGAGGCGGTGACCCGCAAGGCCCTGTACGAGGGTGCCCGGGCCACCGGGCTGACCCGGGCCACGCTGCACGCGACCGCCGCCGGAGCTCCCCTGTATCCGCGGATCGGCTTCGAGCCGAACAGCCCGCTGCACTTCTTCGCCCCGGAAAGCTGACGGGTCGTGCCGGAAGGCCGCTGCCGCCGGATGGACAGCGGGCCACCACCTCCCAGCTCCCCCGGCGACATCAACATGATCACCGCCCAGGCCAGGAGGACGACGAGCGGCACCTGGGCCCCTATGTGGCGGCCGAGGAAGGTGTTGAGCCGTTCCCCCGTCGCCCCTACCGTCCGGACCGGACGTCACCGCGTCGCAGACCCACCGTCCGGGCGGTCAGCGCGGCCGCCAGCAGCACGCAGGCGACCGCGCTGTACGCCCATTCCGTCGTTCCGCGCGCCACGCCGGCGATGCTCCACACCGCCCACAGGGCGAGCACCACGCACAGCGCCGTCGAGGCGATGTCGACGACCCGTGCGCGCAACTGGGCGCGCTGGCGTGTGCCCGGTTCGAGGTCGCCGAGTTCCTGTTCGTCGTGGTCGTGGTGCGCTCCCATGGCAGGCCTCCTCGTGTGCTTCGCCTTGTTCGTCCCTGGAGGCCTATCGACTACCCCCGGTCGGAAGCGCCAAGCGGCGGCCGGGCGGGGCACGTTGCCGGGATCAGGGCAGGGTCCACTTCTGGTCGGGGCCGGTGCGGCAGGTCCACGGGTGGACCGGCGTGCCGTCGCTCCACGTACCGCCCGAGGCGTCCGGGCACTTGCCCGACCGCGGATTACGGACCGTGCCGTCCGGCCGGGCCGCCCACTTCTGCGCCCCCGTGCCGTTGCACGTCCACAACCGGACCCGCGTACCGTCCGCGCTTCTCCCACCGGAGACGTCCAGACACTTGCCCAACGCCCTCAGCGAACCGTCGTCCACCACCGTCCACCGCTGCGCCGCCGTCCCGTTGCACGTCCGGACCTGCACCCGCGTACCGTCCGCCGTGCCCGCGCCGTCCACATCCAGACACTTGCCGTTCACCCCCCTCACCTCACCCGCGCGGGTACCGCCGGTGGAGGTGGTGAAGGAGAACTCGTCCACGTCGAAGAGCGCGCCGCTGCCGCCTCTGAAGACGAGGTACGGGATGGTGGTGCCGGCCGGGGAGCCCGCGCGGACTTCGAGGGTGCCGCCGCTGCCGCCCGAGGAGACGCGGGCGGTGAAGCCGGTGGCGTCGTCGAGGGCGTAGGGGGTGAAGGAGATCCAGTCGCCGTGGTGGATCTCGCCGACCGTCTTGCCGGCGTGCGCGGGCGTGTGGTTGACGACCTGGACGCCGGCGGAGTCGCCGTAGTGCTCGGCCTGACGGCGGCTGGGCTGGGTGATGTGCTGGTCGTGCGCGGTGAGCGCGGGCTGACCGCCGGCGCCGCCGTCGGTGCACTCGGCGTCGATGACGCCGAAGACGTCGGCATCGGGGGCGTGTTCGCCGTCCGCCAGGGTGCGCAGGATGCCGGTGCAGCCGGTGGCGGAGGTCTGCGGGTGTCCGTGGCTGTCGTGACCGATGATGAAGGTGACCTTCACCCTGGTGCAGTCGATGGCGCCGTCCTCGGGGTCGGTGACCCTCGCCTTGAACGGGATGGCGGCGCCGAAGTCGTGACGGCGTGCCGGGCGCCCGGTCGCTCGTCAGGTCGACCGCGTCCCCGAGCACCAGCACACCGCCGGGTGCGACGAGTCCGGCCGGTGCCGTGATCAGACGATCGCGCTCGGGCAGGTGCACCAGCACGAAGCGCGCGTGGACGAGCCCGAACCGACCGGGCGCGAAGTCCGGGGCGGCGATGTCGTCGTAGGCGAGGGCGCCGAAGTCTATGCGCTCGGCCTCACCCGCCTGTCCGGGGCGGAAGACGTCCTCGCCGTAGCGGCCGCGCCCGCGTGGGGCGGCGCCCACATCGCGGCCCGTGCGACGGCGGGAGCGGTGCCCCCGGCGCTTCCCGCCGCCCGGTCGGCGAAGGACTTCGGCCACGGGTCGTCGGACGGTTTCATGGCCGGGCCTCTTCACACGGTGGACGGTGCCGGACGGCCCGTCCCGGGGTCGTCGCCCGTCGATCCTCCACCAGCGCCCGCCCCCACGGCCGAGGCGCGCCGCTCCTGACCCGTCCGGCCCTCCGATCCCCTCCTACGGGCTCAGCCTTCGGGGACGCGCAGGGCCAGGAGGGCCACGTCGTCGTCGTTGTCGGCGGGGCGTACACGGTCGAGCAGCTGGTCGGTGAAGGAGAGGAGGGGGCGGTGGGCGAGGGCGGCGGCGTGCTGGCGCAGCCGGTTCAGACCCGTGTCGAGGGTCTGGCGGGGCGTTTCGATGAGGCCGTCCGTGTACAGCACCAGGGTGGACCCCGGCGGGAGCAGTGCCGTGGCGTCGGGGCGCCGCAGACCCGCCTGGGTGCCCAGGAGGATGCCGTGGCCGTCGGTGAGGTAGTTCGCCAGGCCGTCCCGGCTGATCAGCAGCGGCGGGGGGTGGCCCGCGTTGGTCCAGGACAGCCGCCAGTGACCGTCGTGGGCGGTTTCGATCCGGCCGAAGATCATGGTGGCCATGGTGACGTCGGTGATGTGCTGGATCGCCTCGTCCAGGCGTTCGACGATGCGGCTGGGGGGTTCGTGCTGGGACCAGGCGTAGGCGCGGAGCATGTTGCGGACCTGGGCCATGCCGGCCGCCGCCTCCAGGTCGTGACCGACGACGTCGCCGATGGCCAGGGCCGTGGACGCGTCGGACAGGGGGAAGGCGTCGTACCAGTCGCCGCCGACGTGTGAGGCGTCGGGTGCGGGCAGGTAGCGGACGGTCATCTCCAGGCCGGAGAGGCGCGGCATCTGGGGCAGCAGGTGGTTCTGCATGGTCTCGGCCACCATGCGCTGACGCTGGTAGAGACGGGCGTTGTCCAGGGCGAGGCCGGCCCGGCGCGCGATGTCCTCGATCAGCGGAAGGTCGGCGGGGGCGAAGGGCGCCGGGCTCTCGGCCCGGCCCAGGGTCAGCGCGCCCAGGACCGAGCGGGGGCTGCGGATGGGCGCGATGGCCGCGGAGTGCATCTTCGTGACGTGGAACAGACGGCCCTGTTCGACCGCGATGCCGGAATCCGGCGTCCCCTGGTAGGTCTGCGGGCCGACCAGGGTGGAGGCGACGCCGCGCAGGGCTCTGGACAGGGGCATCTGGGATTCCTCGGGGATCGGCGGCATCGGCCCCTGCAGGTCCTCGTGCTGCACCCGCGTGTCGCCCTCGGCATGGACCACGACGGAGCGCCACACCTCGTCGTGTTCGGTGATCAGGTCGACGATCACCCAGTCCGCCAGCCGGGGCACGACCAGGGTCACCAGCCGCTGCAGCGCCTCGTCGACATCGAGGGTGGAGGTCAGCTGCGCGGTGGTCTCGGCCAGCAGGGCGAGCCTCTGCAGTTCCGACAGGGACTGGGCCGTCGGCTCCGGTCGCGGGACGGTGTCCCACGAATGCCCGGGGGTGTGGAAGACGACGAGTGTGGCGGCTTGCCGGTCGTCCAGGCCGTACGGGGTGATCAGCCAGGAGACGGGCAGCACCGAGCCGTCGGCGCGTGCGAAGTAGTCCTCGTCGCCCTGGGCCGGGCGTCCGGCGTGGAAAGCCTGCCGCATCGCGCACTGCGTCCTCGACAGCTGCTGCCCCTGCGGGCCTCGGTGCAGCAGGTCGTGCGCGTCATGGCCGATGAGCTCCGCGGCGGGCCGGTCCAGCAGTTCCTCGGCGCGGGCGTTGACGGCCATGATGCAGCCCTGCTCGTCCACGACGTAGGCGCCCGTGCCGATGGCTTCCAGCGTGGCGGAAGCGGCCGGCCCGGACAGCCCGTGGGCCTCCGTGCGCTCCGACCCTGTCATCGTGACCTCCTCGCCGGCCGGTTCGGCGCCCCGCCCGCCGCCCGTGTGCCCCGCCGCATGTGCCTTCCTCCGCTTTCCTGCCTTCCCCGTATGCCCATGTGGGTGAGGATCCCACGTCGTCCGACGGCTTCGGTGAATTTCGCCTCGCTGGAACCGGGCAGTGGACGACGGCGTGTCCGGGCGTCGAGGCGGCCGGTCCGCGCCCCGGCTTCGGGGACGCCCCTGGCCGGCTTCCCGTCTCGGGCCGGTGCGCACGCGGAAAACGACGGGCGTCCGATGTGCCTCCGGGGTAGCGTCCCGAGGACATCGTCCGGGGGCGGCCCCCGGAAGGACGGAGACGGACCATGAGGGTCGAGAACGTGGCCGGGCTGTTCGCCGACGAGGCCCGGGTGCGGGTCTTCGCCGCCGTGGCGCTGGGCGCGACGAGCGCCGCCGAGGTCGTCGAGCGGACCGGGCTGCCGGCCAAGGAGGCCCTCCTCGCGCTGCGGCGGCTCGAGGAACGGGAGGCAGTCGCAGCGGGCGCCGACGGCCTCACGGTGTCCTACGACTCGTTCCGCCGCCTGGCTCGCGAGGCGGCCGGGCCGCGGCCCGCGCGGGACCACGGCACCGGGGACGAACGGGTCGAGGCGGTGCTCCGCACGTTCGTACGGGACGGACGGCTGGTGAAGCTGCCGGCGCAGTGGAACCGGAAGGAGCTCGTCCTGCGCCACATCGCGGAGCGCACCTTCGATCCCGGCCGGGAGTACGCGGAGAACGAGGTCGACGAAAAGCTCCGCGTCTGGTGCGAGGGGAGCCGGCTCGACCACGTGACCCTGCGTCGCTACCTCGTCGACCTGTGCCACCTGCACCGCAGCGACGGCGTCTACCGCCGTCCGGCCGAGGACACGGTCCGGGTCGGCTGATGCGCGTCGGTGACGCCGTCGTCGCCCGCCCCTCCGCCCGGTCCCGGGCGGGGAGCGGGTCGCGGTCGCCGGCCCGTTCGGCCCGTGAAGGCGATGAGGGCTGCGGTGGCCGGGACCGCGGCGCCGAGGACACCGCCGCGCTCGGCACCGTCGCGGGCGCCCCTCGACGACGCACCGTCCCTGGAGCCCCTCGCCCTCGGCGAGGACCACGGCTGTCGGGCGGCTCCACGATGACCCGTGGACGGATGCGCACGAACCCGGGCACGGAACCGAGCCGGCGTGTCGGACTCGGAGCCACCCCGTTCGGCAGGAAGCCGGGAGGTCTCCGCATCACTCGGACGGGCGGAAAGCGCGACGTCCAGGCGACGCGACAGGCGCCCCGCCAGGTCGCATAGGACAGTAAGACCATGAACCGTCACCGACGCCCGCCGCGGCGTGCCCCGTGGATCGCAGGCGGCGCCGCGGTGCTCGTCCTCGGTGGCATCGGCGTGTGGGCGTGGGTGGCGCAGGACGGCGGAACGCCCAGCCCCACGCCCTCGGCCTCGCACGACCTGTCCCTCCCGACACTGAATCCATTGCCGTCCTGGACGTTCGCGACGGAGCCGTCGAGCACGGCGCGGCGGACACCGGCGCCCACGCTGTCGCCCGGGCCGACGGCCCGGCCCCGTCAGCCGACCTCGCCGGGCAGGCGGCCGACGACCCGGCCGCCCTCGTCGGCGCAGCGGCCGACCGGCGAGCCGTTGCCGTCGGCCCGGCGGAGGACAACCGAGCCGGCGCCTCCGGAGCAGAGGCCCACGACCCGGCCGGCACCGCCCAGCCGCCAACCGGTGCCCCACCGGACCGCGACCGGCGCGCCGGCCCTGCGCACTCCGAAGGCGGGACCGACGACGCCACCGCCGCCACCGAAGCGGTCCGCAACACCACGGTTCCCACCGGGCTTCCCGATGCCCAAGCCCTCGCCGCGGCCCGCGACGCCCGGACTCCCCTCGAAACTCGCCACACCCGGGCACCCGTCGAAGCCCGCCGTACCCGGCCACCCCCCGAAGCCCGCGACGCCCGGACTCCCCTCGAAACTCGCCACACCCGGGCACCCGTCGAAGCCCGCCGTACCCGGCCACCCCCCGAAGCCCGCGACGCCCGGACTCCCCTCGAAACTCGCCACACCCAGGCACCCGTCGAAGCCCGCCGTACCCGGCCACCCCCCGAAGCCCGCGACGCCCAAGCCCTCACCACGGCCCGCCACACCCGCCACGAAGCCCGTCGCACCCAAGCCCTCGGCATCACCCGCCCGCCCGGTGCCGCCACGGGCACCGACGACGCGACCGGCGCCCTCGGAGCACCTGCGGACACCGTCCGCCATGACGCCCGGGCCGACGCCGTCGGCCGGCGGCGGCGAACGGGTGACCACCACGTGGTACACCTCCCCGGCCGCGACGGCCGCCGCCCACCGCATGGCGAACGCCGACGCGGTCGGTGACCCCGCCTGCTCGATGGCGGCCGTGGGGCAGCCGGACCCCCGCCTGGTTCCGCGGAACAGCCGTATCGGCATCGGACACCACGGCATGTACTGGTGCCTGATCTGGTGAGGCGACGGGCGGCGCCTGACGACCCGTCGCACGTGGCCCGCACGGGGATCGGGACCTGACAGGACCGGCGGCAGGCCACCGCGTAGGCTGCCCTCGGCACGGACACGGCTGGGCGGGGGAGCACATGACGGCTGGGACGGCCCCGAAGTGGGCATCGGCTCTCGATTCGGTGGTGGTGTACGCGCAGGGCGCGCTCTGCCGGCGGCTGGCCCGGGGCTCGGTGCCGGCGGGCGGACGCGTGCGGGTGGCGGGACTGCCCCGCTCGCTGGACCCGGGCTCCCTGCGGGCCCGCGTCGTCGGGGCGTCCGGGATGCGGGTCACCGAGGCCCGGACGGAGCCGGAGGCCGAACTCCTCGACACGGAACCGTCCGACGACTTGCGGCGCGAAGTGGAGCGGCTGCGCGACGACTGTGCGGCGGCACAGGGCCGCCGGGACCGGCAACTGGGTCTGATCGAGGAGGTCGGAGCGCTCCGCCCGGTGCCGCCGGCCCGCAGGCGGGACGCCCCGCACCGCCGTACCCCGGTCGACGCGTGGCTGGAGCTCACCGAGTTCGTCGACGAGCGCCTGACCAGGCTGCACGGCAGGCTCCGCGAGCTGGAGGAGGAACTGCGCAGGGCCGAGCACGAACTCACGGTCGTCGAGGACAGGCTCTCCCGTGCCTCCACCGGCGCTCCCTCGACGCCGGTGGCCGACTCGATGTGCGCGGTCCTGACGCTGGACGGCGCGGACGGCGCGGAGGTGGAGCTGGAGGTGGAGTACGGGGTGCCCGGCGCCGTCTGGGCGCCCGCCTACCGGCTCACTCGTCGTGAGGGCGAGAGCGACGGATCCCTGGTGCTGCGCGCCTCGGTCGCCCAGCGCACGGGTGAGGACTGGACCGGTGTCCGCATCGCCCTGGCCACCGCGGACCTGCGCCGTCGCACCGACCTGCCCCGGCTCCGCTCGGTCCGCATCGGTCGCAGTCAGCCCGCCCCCGCGCCTTCGGGCTGGCGGGAGCACCCGGCGGGGCTGACCGATCTCTTCGCCGGTTACGACGCGGCGGGCCCCCGATCCGGCATGAGGCCTGTGCCCGGGGGCGGTACCGCGCCCGCTCCCCCGCCGTCGCCCGCTCCGCTGCCGGAGCGCGCCTCCCCTCCGGCCTTCGGCGGCCCCGCGGCTCCGGTGCCGGGCCGGCCGGGCGGCAGGCCGCGTACCGCCGCGCGGCTCGCCGCGCCCGCCGCCGCCCCGGCCGCTCCCGGCGCCCCGGGGGCGGCTCCGCCACCGCCCGCCGCGGCCGCGGCCGTCGCCGGGTACGCGCCGTCGGCCCCCGTGACCGGTCCGCCGCAGCCGGACGGCGCCGAACTCGACTACTCCGCGCTCGTCCTGTGCGGCCCGGACGAACAGGACGGCCGCCGGGGCAGGCTGTTCCCCGGCTCCGGCTTCGACCCGGTGACCGCCGAGCACCGCCGTCGCGCCGAGACGGTCGGCGCGCTGCCCCTTCCCGGACACGCCGTGCGGCCCCGCGAGTCGGCGGGCTCCTTCGACCAACGGTTCGACGCCGCCGCCCGCGCCGACATTCCCTCGGACGGCACCTGGCACACCGTCACCGTCGGCGAGATCCCGGTCGGCCTGCGCACCGAGTACCTCTGCGTTCCGTCCGTGGAGCAGACCGTGTACACGACGCTGGTGCTCTCCAACGCCACCGACCGGGCGCTGCTGGCCGGTCCGGTGGAGGTCACCGTGGACGAGGACTTCCTGCTGACGGCCGCTCTGCCCACGCTCGCCCCGGGCGGTGTGTGCCGGGTGGGGCTCGGACCGGCCGAGGCCATCGGGGTCACCCGCCGGGTGAACCTGCGCGAGTCGACCGCGGGACTGCGCAACAACGTCACCGTGCTCGACCACCGCGTCCGTGTGGAGCTGGCCAACCGGCTCGCGGTGCCCGTCTCCGTGGAGGTCCGCGAGCGCGTGCCCGTCACCTCCGACGCGGACGTCCGGATCGAGGAGCGGGCCGACTGGACGGCGCCCAAGGGCGACGCGGGCCCGGAGCCGCACGCGCCGGGCACCCGCCTGTGGCGGGTCGAGCTGCCCGCCGGCGGCACCGCCGCCCTGGACGGCGGCTACGAGATCAGGATCCCGGCCGGCAAGGCCCTCACCGGCGGCAACCGCAGGAGCTGACCCAGCATGTCTACGTCATCGGAGCTCATCCCCCTCCCCGTCACCGCCGTCACCTGTACGGAGGACCGCGCCCAGGTCGAGCGCGCGACCGTGCTCGACCTGCGGGCCGGCACGCAGCGACTGCGCCTCGGGCCGGTCAGCGCGCTGGCCGTCGACCGCACCCTGCACGCCGAACTGACCGCCGGCCACCCGGCGGCCGTGCTCGACGCGCGGATCGTCCGCACCTGGACGCCGCGCGGGCCCGAGCCCGCCGAGGACGACTCCGCGCTGCGCCGTCGGGTGGCGGCCCTGAAGGAGGAGCGGACGGCCCTGGAACAGCGGCGTGACCGGCTCCGTACCCGCCTCGACCTGCTCGGCCGTCTCGCCGCCGATCTGCTGCGGGAGATCGGCGAGGGCGCCGGCTTCGGGGAGGCGGAGAGGGACCGCTGGGCCCGGGAGCTGGACCGGGTGGACAACGAGCGCGACTCCAGCGGCGAGCGACTGCGCTCCGTGGAAGCCGAGTTGGCCACCGTGGTCGTCGAGCTCTCCGACGTCCAGCGGGCCGTGCGGCTCTCCGAGACGGAACCCGCCGAACTGGTCGGTCACATCGAGCTGACCGTGCACGCCCCGGCCGCCGGGCAGGCCGGGCTGCGCCTGAGCCACCTCACGCCGTGCGCGGTGTGGCGGCCCGCCTACCGGGCCGTGCTCGACGGGGGGTCCCTCACGCTGGACACGGACGCGATCGTCTGGCAGCGCACCGGCGAGGACTGGTCGGACGTACGGCTGACCCTGTCGACGGCGCGCTCCGCGCGTGCCGCGGAACCGCCCCGGCTCGGCGAGGACCGGCTGACCCTCACCGACCGCTCCGCCGCGGAGCGCCGCAGCGTCCACGTCGACCTGCGCGAGGAGGAGATCGCGGACCTCGGCCCCGTCCCCGCGCTCGGACTGCCGGGCGTGGACGACGGCGGCGAGGTGCGCGTGCTCCACTCCCCCGCACCGGTCTCCGTGCCGGCGGACGGCCGCGCCCACCGTGTTCCGCTCTCCTCCTTCACCGCGCCCGCGAGGAGTGAGTACGCCTGCTCGCCCGAACTGTCGCCTCTGGTCGACCAGGTGGTGCGGTGCGACAACCTGTCGGGCCACGCGCTGCTCGCCGGGCCCGTCGACCTGGTCCGCGGCAGTGGGTTCAGCGGACGCGGCACCCTGGACTTCACCGCGCCCGGCGCCCCCGTCGAGCTCGCCTTCGGCAGCCGGGACGACCACCGGGTGCTGCGGGACACCGAGGAGACCCGTGAGACCGCGGGCATCACCCAGCGGACCGTGCTCACCCGGACCGTCCGGCTGCACCTCTCCAGGTTCTCCGCCCCCGGCGAGCACGACGACCGGGTGGTCGTCGTCCGGGAGCGCGTCCCGGTCTCCGAGGTCTCGGCGGTGGAGGTGCGCCTGCGCCGGGAGGCCTGTTCCCCCGCGCCCGACGCCGTCGACGCGGACGGCATCGTCCGCTGGAACGTCCCGCTGGCCCCGGGCGGCCGGCGCACGATCACCCTCGTCTACGACGTCTCGGCGAGCGGCAAGGTCACCGGCCTGTGACTCCGGGGCGGGCACCGCTGCCGCGTCCCCGGACCGTCGCCGTCCGGTGGGTCCCCGTCAGAACTTCGGTGTCGGTGTCCGCGACCGTACCAGTTCCGCCGCCTCCCGGTCCGTCTGCACCGAGGGCGGCGAACCCTCGAGCGGCTGCCGGGCCGTCTCCTTCATGCAGGCCACCGCGACGACACCGACCAGAGCCGCGGCCATCGCGTAGTACGCCGGCACCATGTCCGAGCCGGTCGCGCCGATCAGTGCCGTGATGACCAGCGGTGTCGTGCCGCCGAACAGCGACGCCGACAGGTTGTAGCCGACCGACAGGGAGCCGTAGCGCACCGATGTCGGGAACATGGCCGGCAGCGCCGCCGACATGGTGCCGAGCAGGCAGACCAGTGACAGGCCGAGCATCAGCATGCCGGCCGAGACGGCGGGCGGACTGCCCTGCCGCACCAGCAGGAACGCCGGGACGGACAGGAAGAAGAAGCCCAGCATGCCGGTCATCAGCAACGGCTTGCGGCCGAACCGGTCGCTCAGCCGGCCCACCTGGTTGATGACCAGCATCAGCACCACCATGGTGGCCACCAGGATCAGCAGACCGTGGGTCTCGCTGTAGTGCAGCTCGTCCGAGAGGTACGTCGGCATGTACGACAGCAGCATGTAGTCGGTGATGTTGTAGGCGCCGACCAGGGCGATGCACAGCACCAGCGTCCGCCAGTGCTGCCGGAAGATCCTGGCGAGGTCGCCCCGGGCGGTGCTCTCCACCTGGTTCGCGGCCTCAAGGACGTGGGCGTTGCCCCCCTCCAGCTTCAGATAGGCCGGTGTGTCGTCCAGCTTCAGCCGCAGGTAGATGCCGACGATGCCCAGCGGCCCGGCCACCAGGAACGGGATGCGCCAGCCCCAGGCGTCCATCGTCTCGGTGCCGAGCCAGGCGGTGAGGGCCGTCACCAGACCCGCCGCGCCGGTGTACCCGGCCAGCGTGCCCAGCTCCAGGAAGCTGCCGAAGAAGCCGCGCCGCTTGTCCGGTGCGTACTCCGCGATGAAGGTGGAGGCGCCGCCGTACTCGCCGCCGGTGGAGAATCCCTGGAGCAACCGGAAGAGGATCAGCAGCAGGGGGGACCAGAAGCCGACGGCCGCGTAGGTCGGGAGCATGCCGATCGCGGCGGTGCCGATCGCCATCAGGATCATCGTCAGCGCGAGGACCTTCTTGCGGCCGATCCTGTCGCCCATCGGCCCGAAGACCATGCCGCCGAGCGGGCGCACCAGGAAGGCGACGGCGAAGGTGGCGAAGGACGACAGCAGCTGCGCGGTGTCACTCCCGGAGGGGAAGAAGACGCGGCCGATGGTGCCGGCCAGATACGCGTAGACACCGAAGTCGAACCACTCCATGGCGTTGCCGAGCGAGGCGGCCTTCACCGCCCGCTTGACCGCCCGCTCGTCCGTCACCGTGATGTCCGTCCGACGCAGTGGCGGATTCCGCCGGCGCCGGACGGCACGGAAGAGGGTGGGGTGGCGTTTGGCCGCTGCGGAAGGGGGCGTGAGCCCGCTGTCGGTGGGGGACGTGACTGATTCCTTTCCGGGGCGTGCCGTGGCGAACGGAACGTACCAGCGCCTCCGGGGAGGCCCCGGGAAGCGCGCTCGGGATCGCTTGTGCCCGGTGATCACTCGGATACTCGGGCGCGACGTGGTGTCCGTTCTCACCCGTGTGCCTCCGCTGCGCTGGTCGCCCGGGCGGACCGGTGGTGCGGTGGGAGGACAAGGGCGGAAAGCGCCCGGAGCGGGTCGGCGCCGGGGCCTTCGTCCCATCCTCAGGAGGCACTCGTGACCACCCCTCGCCCGATCGTCCGCTCGTCCCGTGTCCTGGCCGCCGTACTGGCCACCGGGACGCTGCTCACCACGGCGGCCTGTTCCGGCACGGACGACGGCGCGCCGGCCGGGCCGGAGACCGCCGCGGCGGCCGCCGCGGCGCAGACCGGATCACCCACGTCCACCCAGTCGCCCCCGACGTCGTCGCCCACGCCGGATCTCAGCGAGACCGGTGCGCGGAACGCGCTGATCACCGAGGCGGACCTCGAGGACGGCTGGAGGCAGGTCGAGGATCCGGAGGAGTGGCGGGACTCCCTGCTCGTCGGACAGGTCGACGCGGCCGCGTTCCTCGAGGGGCGGAGCGACGCGTCGGAGTGCCGGCGGCTGATCGACTCGCTGTACGACGAGACGCTGCTGGGCGCCCCGTCCGGGGCGTCGGCGCTCAACGGGTTCCAGGAGGGCGACTCCCGGCTCCTCCACCAGGTCGCCGCCTACCGGGAGTCCGTTCTCGACGAGTCGATGAAGTGGCTGAGGTCGCTTCCCGACACCTGCGACCAGTTCACCCTGACCGGCGGCGACAACGGCGACCGCACCGTCCAGGTCGTCGAGATGTCCCTGCCCGAGGAGGGTGACGCACGGCAGGGACTGACCGTGACGGTGAAGGGCGAGAGCGGGGGCGAGCGCGTGACCCTCACCCTGGAGGTGGCCGCCGTCCGGATCGGCGCGAACGCGATCACGGTCACCAACGGCGGGCTCGGCGGCGTCGACCGGGAGAGCACCTCGGCGGCCGTCGAGCAGGGCACGCGGCGGCTTCAGGAGGTCCTCGCCGGCCGCACGCCCCAGCCCACTCCCAGCGGAGTCGAGTGAGTCCGGGACGGGGGACGACATCCGGGACCCGGAGGCCCCTCTCCCCTACTCGGGGGTAGGAACGCGGCTCCTCTTGCTATACAGTTCGTCAGCAAGCGGGGTTGTTACCCGCGGTAATACTGACCGGACTCGATACGAGGAGCCCTCGGCATGGGGAACAGGACCTCCGACGACGGCACAGCCCGGCGGCTGCTGGACTCGTCCGCGCAGCTCTCCTACGACCCGCTCACCGAGGTCGACTGGGACACGCCGCTCGACACGGACTTCCACGGCGCCAGCCCGGAGTGGAGCACGCTCTACGGGACGGCGTACTGGAACGAGCTGACCGACGCGCAGCGCAAGGCGCTGACGCGCCAGGAGGCGGCGTCCGTCGCCGGCACCGGCATCTGGTTCGAGATGATCCTGCAGCAGATGGTGCTGCGGGACATCTACGCCAAGGACCCGACGGACGACACCGTCCAGTGGGCACTCACCGAGATCGCCGACGAGTGCCGGCACTCGATCATGTTCGCCCGCGGGGCGAAGAAGCTCGGGGCCCCGGCCTACCGGCCGCACCGGGTCGCACGCGAACTGGGCAGGTTCTTCAAGACCGTCGCCTTCGGCGAGGCCGCGTACGCGGCGATCCTGGTCGCCGAGGAGGTCCTCGACGTCATGCAGCGCGACTGGATGCGCGACGAGCGGGTCGTGCCCTTCGTCCGCACCATCAACAACATCCATGTCGTCGAGGAGTCCCGGCACATGAAGTTCGCCCGCGACGAGACACGCAGGCACCTCGCGCGTGCCGGGTGGCTGCGCCGCCGGGTCCACGCCCTGCTGATCGCCGTCGCGGCCTACGTCATCGTCACCAGCATGGTGAACCGGAAGGTCTACGCGAACGCCGGCCTGGACGAGGCGCGCGCCCTGCGCGAGGCGAAGGCCAACGAGCACCACAAGTCGATGATGCGGGCGAGCTGTTCGGGCCTGATGGAGTTCCTGGCCTCGGTGGGACTTCTCACCGGGCCGGCGCTCCACTTCTACAAGCGCGCCCACCTCGTCTGACGACCTCCGGTCCGCGCTTCCTCCCGGCCTTCGGCAGAGTGGACGACCATGGCCTTCGCGATCACCCAGACCTGCTGCAACGACGCCACCTGCGTGTCCGTGTGCCCGGTCAACTGCATCCATCCCACGCCCGAGGAACGGGCTTTCGGCAGCACGGAGCTGCTGCACATCGACCCCAGGGCCTGCATCGACTGCGGTGCCTGCGCCGACGCCTGCCCGGTGGACGCCGTCCTCCCGGTCGACCGGCTCACCGGCGGACAGCGGGAGTACGCGCGGATCAACGCGGCCTACTTCGAGCGGGACGGGACGGCCCCCGAGCAGGCGGGGACGCCGACGCGTCCGGGCCCGAACCTCCACGTCTGGGGCGAGCCGTCCTTCGACCGGGTGCTGCCCTCGGACTTCGGGCCGCTGCGGGTCGCGATCGTCGGCACCGGCCCGGCCGGCATGTACGCCGCCAGGGACCTGCTGCTGCACACGCGGTCCGAGGTGACGTTCGTCGACCGGCTCCCGGTCGCCGGCGGGCTCGTCCGGTACGGCGTGGCGCCGGACCACCCGGCCACGAAGAAGGTGGGCGAGACCTTCGCCCGCTTCCTCGCCCATCCGCGCGCGCGGACCTACCTGGGCCTCGACGTGGGCACCGACGTCACGGCGGCGGAACTCGCCGCGCACCACGACGCGGTGATCTACGCGGTGGGCGCCGGCACGGACCGGCGGCTGGGCATCCCGGGCGAGGAGCGGCCGGGCAGTGTCTCCGCGACCACGTTCGTCGCCTGGTGCAACGCGCATCCGGAGGTCGCCGCGGACGCCGTCGACCTGTCGTGCGAGCGTGTGGTCGTGGTCGGCAACGGCAACGTCGCCCTCGATGCCGCGCGGATCCTCGTCACCGATCCGAAGACGCTGGCCGGCACCGGGATCGCCGGCCACGCGCTGGCGGAACTGCGCCGCGGCAAGGTGCGCGAGGTGGTGCTGCTCGGGCGCCGCGGACCGCGGGACGCGGCGTACACCAGGCCCGAACTGCTCGCCCTGAAGCACCTTCCCGGGGTGGATCTGCTCATCGACGACCACGATCCGCGCATCGGCGCGGCGGTCGACGCCTCCGGCGCCGGGGACAAGGCGGCGGTGCTGCGGGACGTGGCACGGGAGGCCGTCGACTGGTCCCGGTCGCCGAGCGCGGCGGGACGGCGGCGGCGCATCGTGTTCCGCTTCCTCTCCTCCCCCGTGGCGGTGTGCGGGGGCGAGGCCACGCGTGCCGTGCGGGTCACCGGCGGCACCGCCGGGCTGGAGATCCCGGCCGGCCTGGTGCTGCGGGCGGTCGGCTGTCGCGGGGTGGCCCAGGCGGGGCTGCCGTTCGACGAGGCCACCGGGACCGTGCCGCACGAGCGCGGCCGGGTGGCCGGCAGACCCGGGACGTACGTCGTCGGCTGGATCAAGCGCGGGCCCTCGGGAGGCATCGGCGCCAACCGCGCCTGCGCGGCCGAGACCGTCGGCTCCCTGCTGGCCGACGCGGTGGCGGGCGCCCTGCCCGCACCGGCCGGCGGGCCGAGGTCCTTCCGCCGCCTGGTACGGCGCCGTCGCCGCTGACTGCCTCGGCGGGATCTCGAGACGGTCAGCCCGTCGCCGTCAGGTCCGGGGCGTTGTGGGCACGGCGGTAGGCCAGCGGGGACAGGCCGAGGTGGCTGGAGAAGTGCTTGCGCAGTGCGACGGCATCGCCGAAACCGCTCGCCGTGGCCACGCGCGTGACGGTCAGATCGGTGGACTCCAGCAGCCGGCGCGCCTGGTTCAGCCGGCACTGCAGCAGCCACTGAAGAGGGCTGGTGCCCACCTCCTCGCGGAACCGCCGGGTGAAGGTGCGCACGCTCATGTGCGCGTGCCGGGCCATGTCCTCCAGGGTGAGGGGTTCGGCCAGCCGGTTCAGGGCCCACTGCCGGGTGGCCGAGGTGGAACGGTCGGCGTCCTTCGGCACCGGGTGCTCGATGAACTGCGCCTGCCCGCCCTCGCGCCACGGCGCGACCACGCACCGGCGCGCCGCCGCGCCGGCCACCGCCGCTCCGTGGTCCCGGCGGATCAGGTGCAGGCACACATCGATGCCGGCGGCCCCGCCCGCCGAGGTCAGGATGCGTCCGTTGTCGACGAACAGGACGTCCGGATCGACCTCGACCCGGGGGAAGAGCCGGGCGAACGCGTCGCAGAGCGCCCAGTGGGTGGTGGCCCGCAGGCCGTCCAGCAGCCCGGCTGCCGCGAGCAGGAACGCCGAGGTGCACAGGCTGACGACGCGGGCGTGCGGACCGATCCGGGCGAACGCCCCGGCGACCTCCGCGGGCAGCTCGCCGGTGGCGAGCAGATGCCCCTCGGGTTCCTGGGTGGCGATCACCACGGTGTCCGCGTTCTCCAGGAGGGACTCGTCGTCGTCGACGACGATCCGGAAGCCCTCGTGGGTGCGGACCGGCCGGCCGCCGAGCGAGCAGGTCGTCACGGAGTACAGCGGTGCGCCGGACGGATCGCGCGCCGCGCCGAACACGCGTGCGGCGATGCCGAGGTCCATGGTGAGGACGCCTTCGAGAGCGAGAACGGCAATGCGATGCGCCATGGCCGGAATGGTATGACAGGTGGCTCTCCAGCCACTCGCCGCGACCGGGGTGACGCGACGAAGCTGATGATCGCCGGGCGCGGCCCGGCCCTTCGTACAGGCGGAACGGACAGGAACGAGGAGAGCATGAGCGAGCACACCATGCGGGCCGTCACCATCGGCGAGTTCGGCGGGCCGGAGGTGCTGACCGCCGGACGGGTCGCGCGTCCCGAACCGCTGCCGACCGAGGTGCTGGTGCGGGTGCACGCCGCCGGCGTCAACCCGGTGGACTGGAAGACCCGCGCGGGACAGGGCATGGCGGGACTGCAGAAGCTGCCGCTGATCCTCGGCTGGGACGTCTCCGGGGTCGTCGAGGAGGTCGGTTTCGGCGTCACCACGCTCGCACCCGGTGACGAGGTGTACGCGATGCCCTGGTTCCCGCGCCCGGCCGGTGGCTACGCCGAGTACGTGACGGCGCCGTCCCGCCAGTTCGCGCGCAAGCCCGCCTCGGTCGGGCACGCCGAGGCCGCCGCCCTGCCCCTCGCGGCGCTCACCGCGTGGCACGCGCTGGTCGACACGGCGGGTGTCCGGGCCGGTCAGCGGGTACTGGTGCACGCCGCGGCCGGCGGGGTCGGACATCTGGCGGTGCAGATGGCCCGGCACCTGGGCGCCGAAGTGGTCGCGACCGCCCGTGAGTCCCGGCACGCCTGGCTCAGGGAGCTGGGCGCCGACGAGACGATCGACTACACCCGGCAGCGCTTCGAGGAGGTGGCCGGCGGGGTCGATGTCGTCATCGACCTGATCGGTGGCCTGGACGCCACCGACGTGCGGTCGGTGGCGGTGACCCGGCCCGGCGGCCTGGTCGTCTCCGTCCCGGGCGGCGTCTCCCGGGCGCTCGCCGCCGCGGCCGGCCGGGCCGGGGTGCGCACCAGCCCGCTCCTGGTGGAACCGGACGGCGCGGCGCTGACCGCCATCGCCGGTCTGGTCGACGCGGGAGCGATCCGGGTCGAGGTCGAGCGCGTGTTCGCGCTGGAGCAGGCCGCCGAGGCGCACCGCCGGGGCGAGACCAACCGCACCCGCGGCAAGCTCGTACTGGACGTCGCGGGGTGATCCGCGTGCGGCCGACGGACCGCCCGCGCGGTGTCGGCCGCCTTCCGCGCCACCGGCGTAGCGGACCTCCCCGGAAGAGGCACCGGAACGGGGCCCGTCCTCCGGCGAGGAGCGCGACGAGAGAGCGGGGAGTGCCGCGTGCTGCTGAGGACGTTCCGCCGGGCCTTCGCCGTCACGGGCCTCGGCCTGGCCGCCGGAGCTCTGTACGACGGCTGGACGGCGCTGGGCGTGGTCGCCGTCCTCGCCGTCGTGGAGGTGTCGCTGTCCTTCGACAGCGCGGTGATCAACGCCGGCGTCCTCACGAGGCTCGACGCCTTCCGGCAGAGGATCTTCCCCGCCGTCGGCATCCTGATCGTCGTCTGCTGCATGCGGTTGCTCCTCCCCGTCGTCATCGTCTCCGTCACCGCCCGGATCCCCCGTCCCGGGCCGTCCACCTCGCGCTCACCGACAAGGACCGCTACCAGGAACTCGTCACCGACGCGCACCCGTCGACCGCCGCGTTCGGCGGGACGTTCCTGTCGACGGTCCTCCTCGTCCTCCTCCTCGGCACCCGGTACGAGGTCGACGACATCGTCACCGGCCTCATCGGTGTCGCGTTCACCAGCGCGTCGTCCCACTCCTGCGTACGCCGGTGAGCCCTTCAGCGGGTGCTGCCGAGAATCACCGCGTGACGGTTGCGCGGCGCCGGACGGTCCGCCTCCGGGAGACGCCGCCGGCCGTACGGGACCCGGGCGGGCCGGGGCTTCGCCACGTCAGTGTCAGCGAACCGCCGACCGGCAGCGCGTGCCAGCGGTCGGCGTACTCGTCGAACCGGGAGACGATCCGGTCGACCACCGGGGGGATCTCGCCCGCCGTCACATACGCGGGCAGCCGCCGCGCACGGCCGCGCCGCACCTCCCACACGGGCACGGCGATGCCCGCCAGGCGCTCCGACAGGGCCATGTCCGCCTGTGCCCGGGGGGACGACTTCACCGGCCTGGACTTGCGGCGCCTCGCGGCCTTGGCGCGTTCCGCGGGATCGGCGGGCCAGAACAGGCCGTTGTCACCGGCGGCCAGTTGCCCGTAGACCCCGAGCCCGATGCCCGCCTCCTCCTCGACCAGGAAGTGCACCAGGTCGTGCGGCAGGTACGGATGTCCGCCCGGCCCGTTGCGCGGGGCGAGCGCCGCCCCGGTCTCGCGGTGCACCGCGATGTCGTAGCTCGTGCCGGGCCCCTTGGTGAAGTCGACGCGCATGACCGCACGGTAGGCGACGGCCGCCGCCGGACGCACCTCGTTTCCGTGCCGGACCGTCCGGCCCGTCCCCTTCCGCACGGCCGGAGAGGGAAGGGAGCGGCCCTTCCGCGCCCGGACAGCGACGCCGACATCGAACCGGCCGGGAGAGGGCAGACATGGACCATGTCCACCCATGCGACGGCTTCACCCGGAGTGCAGGTCTGTTCCCTGAAGCGGGACACGCCGCAGGCGATTCCGGCGAACAGCCCTTACACGGTCGTCAGGTTCCCGTTCGGGACCGCGGAGTCCACCGATCGCTTCGCCATGCACCAGGTGAACCAGCCGGACGGGTATGTGGTCACGAGCTGGGACACGGACGCCCGGTCCGGGCTGATATGGCCCAGTACGGCCGGCTGGGGCGTCCTGTACGCGATGATCCAGTGGGAGGCCGGGAACTACGACGAACTGCGCGACCAGTTCGTCCGGGACCCGCTCGGTCTCACTCCGGCGCCCAACGACACCACGGCGACGGAGCACCGGCCGCCGAGTCCCGGCATGCAGTGCTGGACGAAGCAGTGGGGCGTCTTCGTCGACCCGGCAGTTCCGCTCGCCGTGCGCGCCACCCATGACGACAGCGTGGCGCGGAGCATCGTCCTGGCGGAGTTCAAGCTCGTCGTCCACGAGGCTGCCTGACGATCCGTGCGGCGTTCCGCACCCCTGCGCGGTGACCGGGGCGACGGACGGTGACGGGGACGGCGTCGAGCAGCCCTTTCGAGGCCCGTCAGGAGGCGCGGGGGACCGCCGGGAAGGCCGCCTGGTCCGCGGCGGCTCGCCAGGCGGCCGCGCACAGTGCCCGTTCGACCTCGTCGGTGTAGACGGCGGCGGCTAGCCAGGCCCGGGCGAAGTGGTCCGCGTCGGCCGGGAGCAGGCGGCCGAAGGGGTCACGGGAGCGCTCCGCGGCGGCGGCGTGGAGGTCGTCGAGGAGATCGCCCGCCGTGGCCAGGCCGAGACGGCGCAGCCGGGCGCCGTTACCCGACCGGTTCCCGGCGAGGGCGAGGACACGGCGGCCTCCCGGCACCGCCTGGTGGACGCGGCGGCGCAGCAGGTGCAGCGGGGCCTCGTCCCCGGTGGGGGCGGTCCGCGCGGGTGGCGCGACCGCGTCGGCGGGCAGGTCCGCGCGCTGGAGGCGGTCCAGGCCGAGGTCCACCCGGGCGCCGGGGTCGGTGGGGTGCTCGACGGCGAGCAGCAGGGCTCGCGGATACGGTCCCGGTGCCAGGCGCGCGACGATCCGCAGCCGGCTGTCCCCGGCGGCGGCGAGCAGGCGGAGGTTGTCGCGGCAGGGGAGTGCCGGATCGTCGTGGGCGACGGCCAGCCGCAGGGGCAGGCCCGCGCAGTCGGCCAGCAGACAGTCGCCCGTCGCCTCCCGCACCGTGCCCGCGAGGGTCACCTCCAGGAACAGCAGGTCCTGCCCGCCGTTCAGCGCCCGGGCCACTTGCTCTGCGGCGGGTACCGCCCACAGCCGGTCCAGCGGGTCGGCGCGCCAGGCGGCACCGGAGGCACGCACCGCCCGTACCCCCGCCCCCGCGCCGAGACGGCCCGTCGGGGAGACGGTGGCCCCGGACACGGCGAGCCCCGCGCGCGACAGTTCCCGGTGGGTCAGGGCGGTGTCCCCGATCCGCACGGTCCGGTCGGCGGCGCCGGTCGCCCGGGCGGGCCCGCCCGGCGCCACGTCCGAGACCGTGTACAGACGCCCGTCCGCGTCGGCGGTCCAGGTGACCGCGCCCGCGTATCCGGTCGCGGTGAGGACGGGCTCGGAGAAGAGCCCGTACAGCCGCAGGGAGCCGTCCGGGCGGTACGGCTGCCGGACCGTGCCGCGCAGTCCGGCCAGGTCCGGGCCGGTGGCGTGCGGGAGGCGGTGGGCGACGCCCAGGACGGCGGCCAGCGCGCCGGCGAGGTCGGTGAGGCGGTGTCCGGGGTCGGCGGAGCGGGCCGCGCGCACCCCGGTCACCACGGAGACCGCCGCGGCCGAGGCCCGTGGGAGGCCGGCGAGGCGGGCGGTGTGCGCGGCGTGCAGGAGCTCCGCCTGGAGCACGGCGCCGGCGCCGTCCGTGCCGGCCTCCAGGACGGCCGCGGCCGCGTCGAACACCGCTCGGGCCGCGGCCCGTTGTTCCGCGGTGGCGGTCTCGGGCTCCGTCGGTGCCGGCCCCGTCTCCCCCGCCGGCTCCGTGACCTCGGCGGGGGCCGGGGCCTCCTCGGCGACCGGCGCGGCCGAGGCCGCCGCCGCGCGGTGCAGGCAGTCGGGGGCCAGCAGGCATCCGCAGCGGATCGCGTCCGCGTCGGTCACCGTCCCGCCGGGCGCCCGCAGGACGACGTCGGTCTCGTCGTCGACGGCGATCCGCACGGTGTCCCCCTCCCGGACGGCCGGACGCGCCAGGAGCTTGGCCACGCCCGCGTCCAGCCGCTTGCGGAGCCGGGGCGAGAGCGCCGCGACGAGGCCGGCGGTGACGGACGGGACGACCGGAGGCAGGTCCGGGCTCATGCGATCTTCTCCCCTACCCAGCGGGCGAGTTCGAGCGGACTGAGGGCGGCGACGGGCATGCCGGCCGCGACGAGCCGGCCGGCGACCCCCGTGGAGTAGCGGGGCCGGCCCGTGTCGTCGAGGCTCGCGCAGCCCAGGACGTGGCAGCCGGCACCGACCAGTGCGCGGACCTCGGCGAGCAGACCTCCCAGCGGGTAGCCCTCCTCGAAGTCGCTGACGACCACGACGAGGGTGCGCGAGGGCACGGTGACGAGCTCGCGCGCGTGCCGCAGTCCGGCGGCGATGTGGGTGCCGCCGCCCACGCTGACCTCCAGCAGCAGCGACAGCGGGTCGTCCACGTGGCCGGTGAGGTCGACGACCTCCGTGGAGAACGCCAGGAAGTGGGTGGAGAGGGTCGGCACCCCCGCCAGGACGGAGGCGGTCAGCGCGGCCCACACCGTGGACGCCTCCATGGACCCCGACACGTCCGTGACCAGGATCAGCCGCCAGTCGGCGGCCCGGCGCGCCCGGGTGCGGAACACCGGGTGCTCGGGGATCACCCGCACCGTGCCGTCCGGGGCGCGGCGCGCGGTCGCCAGGTTGGCCCGCAGGGTGCGGGGCAGGTCCAGGCCGCCGCCGGGCCGTCTGCCGGGGCGGGGCAGGGCGGTGCCGTGCAGGGCGGGGCGCAGGCGGGTGGCCAGCTGCCGGGTCAGCGCGTCGACCAGCCGCCGTACCAGTGGGCGCAGGGCGGCCAGCCGGGCCTCGGGCAGTCCGCCCGCGTGCCGCAGGACGGTGCGCAGCAGGTCCACCGAGGGCCGCACGCTGTCCGCGTCCAGCTCGGCGAGGACGTCCCCGCGGCCCGACGCGGCGGCGGTCGCCAGCACTTCCTCCCGGATACCGGGTCCGAACAGCGCGGCCAGTTCCTCGGACCACTCCCGTACTCCGGGGTACGGCGCCTGGCGTCCCCCGCCGGTTCCCGGGCCCGTGAGGTCGCCCCGGCTGCCTTCCCCGCGTCCGCTGCCGTACAGCTCGTCCAGCGCGGTGGCGAGCGGTGCGGCGGACGGCGGCAGCCGGTCGGCGCGGCGGCCGAGGAGGAGGCGCCAGCGGTCGGCGGGGGCGAGGCCGCGCTCCCCGGCGTCCGCCGGCACACCGCGCTCCGGCGCGCCCTGCGGCGGACCGCCGCCCGGTGGGGGCAGCAGGTCCAGCGACCGCAGGGTCGCGCGGGCCGTGAAGTCCGCTTCGGTCCAGGTGGCGAGCGTGGCCGGGGCGACGTCGTCCGTGTCGGCGATGTACGCGGTGCCGAGGCGTTCCTCGACGGCCGCGAGGAGGCGGTCGCGGGCCGCGGGGCTCAGGGTGTCGAAGCCGCCGCGCAGTGCGGGGAGCCGGTCGAGGAACGCCCGGTCGGGCAGCTCGGTCACCCGGGTGAGCAGGGGCTCCAGCGCGGGCGCCGCCGCCTCCAGCAGGGGGCCGGCGGCGGTCAGCAGTCCGCCGAGCCGGGCGGTGAGGGCGGCGCGGGAGTCGGGGTCGGTGGCCCCGTCGACCCAGGAGGCCACGCGGTCGCCGAAGGCCCGCGCCTCCTCGTGTCCGAGCAGGACGCGTACGGCCCCGGCGGCGCCGCGCATCAGCGGGGAGCCGCCGGCGGACAGGCGGTCCAGGGCGTCGGCGAGCCGGATGCCGCCCAACAGGTCGGCCCGGTGGGAGAGTTCGAGCAGGGCGTGGGCGTCGGCGGGGTCCTCGGACCCGGTCAGTCCGTCGACCTGCCGCACCGCCGCCGCCGTGAGCAGCTCCGTGGCGGCGGCCACCCGGGAATCACGGTCCGGACCGGCGGGGAGTCCCGGGACATGACCGGCCCGCAGCCGGTCGAGCAGGGCCAGCCCGGCGAGGAGCTCGGGCAGGGTGCCGGCCTGGGGCAGGACGTCGGCGACGTCGGCGAGCCGTTCGTCCGCGAGCCCGGTCAGGCCGCACTCCGCCGCCCGTTCGAGCCCTTCGAGGGCCTGCGCGGCGGTCGGTCCGCCCTCGTCGCGCTCCTGGCGTCGCCGTTCGCGCAGGACTCCTTCGGCGGCCTGCGCGGGGGTGACTCCACGCACTCCGGCCGCGGTCAGCACGGCCGCCGTGGCGGGGGTCCAGCGCACCTCCCAGCGGGAGGTGAGGGCCTCGGCGCCACCCGCGCCGACGACCTCCTTGGCCTCCCCGTAGGGCACCCCGCACACCGTCAGCCGGCGCAGCAGCAGTTCACGGCACCGGTCGAGGCCGGACCGCAGCGGGTCCAGACGCAGGTCCCGTGCGGGACCGGGGCCGCCCTCCCCGGGCCCGGGCAGGCCGAGCCGGGCCAGCTCGGCCTCGACCGCGGGGACGAGCCCGCTGCGCGGCGCCCCCGGGGCGGGACGCCCGGTGCGCGTGCCGACGAGCACGCGTTCCATCGCCCGTGCCACGGCCCGGCCGCGCCCGTACGGCTCGCCCTGCGCGAGCACCGTCTGGACGGCTTCGACCAGTTCGCCGCGGCCCGCCGCGGGCAGGCCCCGCAGCCGGGCGAGGTCGGAGGCGAGCCGGCCGATCTCCCGGGCGTCGGCCGGTCCCGAGGGGTGGCCGAGGCTCCTCAGCTCGGCGCAGACGCGTACGGCCGCCCGGGTCAGCGCCTCCTCCAGCGCGGCCGGGTCGCCCGCCGCGCGCAGGACCATGTCCTGCCACTCCGGGTCCCGGATGCCCGCCGGGTAGCCGGACCGCTCGTCGAGGAGGGCGTAGGTGTACGGGATCAGCGAGGTGTTCCACACGGTCCGTTGTGCGTCGTCCGCGGCCGTCGTGTCCTCCTCCCCCGTGTCCCGCCGCAGCAGCGCCGGGGCGTGGAAGGCGCCGACCACCACGGCGGCCCGCTCGCCCCGTGCGGTGGCCTCGGCCAGCCGGGCCCGCATCCAGCGCTCGCGCCGCAGGTCCAGCTCCGGTACGCCGCCCGAGGCGACCGCGTCCTCGCGCAGGGCCCACCCGGTGAGCAGGGCGGCCCGGCGCAGGGCCTCGGGCGGGGAGCCGGGGGCGGCCGCCTCGACGAGCCGGTCCCAGAGGTCGTCGCCGGGGCGGCCCGTCAGCCGGGCCCGCAGCGCGCCGGCGAGACCGGATCCGCCGGCCCCCGTCCCCGCGGCCCGGCGTCCGTCGGTCCACGCCCGGTCGGCGAGCGGCAGGTCGCAGGCGACCACCGGTACGCCGTGCCGGGCGGCCCAGCGCACGGCGGCCAGTTCGGGCGAGAAGTCGGCGAACGGGTAGAACGCCGGTCCCCCGCCGCCGCCCTCGCCGGGGGCGGCGGCGAGCGCCACCGGGGCCCGCGTCTCCTCGTGCCCCAGCCACGGCAGCCACCGCTGCATCTCCGCGGGCAGCTCGACGAGCAGTACCTCCGGCTCCGCCTCGTCCAGCAGCGCGGGCACGGCGGCGGCCAGGGAGGGCGCGTGGTGCCGTACCCCGACGAGGTAGGGCGCGGACGGGCCGGTGAGGGCGGCGAGCGCCTCGTCGGGCGGGACGGGCGGGCCCTGCGGGGCCGCTCTGCGGGAGAGGGACACGGCCGTCAGCCCTCCAGGACCGTACGCAGGTCCCACAGGGTGCGCCAGGTGGCGGAGCCCTGCTCGGCGCGGCGCCGGACGGGACCGTCCCAGTAGCCGCGCAGCCGGGCGGCGTCGGCGGGGTCGTCCTTGCGGACCACGCCGAGCAGGTGCCCGGGCAGCAGTCCGAGGACGTCGCGGTCGCCCGGGAAGTAGGCCGCCGCGAGGGCGAGCGCGCCGGCGACGGACACGGCCTCGGCGGTGCTCATCACCGTCGACGGCCGTTCCACCTCCCAGCCCTCCGCCGACCGGCCCTCGCGCAGGTCCCGGAAGGCGGTGACCAGGGCCTCCAGCACGGCGTCGTCGACCTGGAACGGCGCCCCGGCGCGCTCCACGGACGCCCGCGCCTGGCCGCGCACCAGCGCGGTCTCGGCGTCGAGGTCCCCGATGGGACCGACGGTCTCGAAGTTGAAGCGGCGTTTGAGGGCCGCGGACATCTCGGAGACGCCCTTGTCGCGGAGGTTGGCGGTGGCGATGAGGTTGAAGCCGGGCGCCGCGTGCGCCAGCGCGTCGTCGGTGCCGGCCAGTTCGGGTACGGCGATGCGCCGTTCGGAGAGCAACGACACCAGCGAGTCCTGCACTTCGGGCAGGCAGCGGGTGACCTCCTCGACGCGGGCGATCGCGCCCCGGGACATGGCGGTCAGGACGGGGGACGGCACGAGCGCCTGCCGGGTGGGCCCCTGGGCCAGCAGCAGCGCGTAGTTCCAGCCGTACTTGAGCTGGTCCTCGGTGGTGCCGGCGGTGCCCTGCACCACCAGGCCGCTGGTGCCGCACACGGCGGCGGACAGCAGCTCCGACAGCATCGACTTGGCGGTGCCGGGCTCGCCGACGAGCAGCAGACCGCGCTCGCCGGCGAGGGTCACCACGCACCGTTCGACCAGGGCCCGGTCCCCGACGAACTTGGCCTCGATCACCATGCGGTGCGGGACCCCGTCGGGTGCCCCGGCGCCGTCGGGGAGCTTCAGGGGCCGGCCGTCGCTGCCCATGACGAACGTGACGGCCGCGCGCGGGCTGAGCCGCCAGGCGGGCGGCCGCGGCCCGTCGTCGTACGCGGCGAGGAAGGCGAGTTCGGTGGCGTACCGGTCCTCGGGCGGGACGATCTGGCGGGCCGGGGAAGGGGACGGGGTGGTGGTCATCGGCGCTGGTTCTTCCGGGTGCGGGCGGACGGTGGTCATCGGCGGCGGCCCTTGCGGGTGGCGCGGGTGGTGAGTTCCTCGTAGGCGGGTGCGTCGCCGGCGCGGACGCGGTCCCAGGCTCGCGCGAACAGTTCGGGCACCGGCAGCAGCGGCACCACGCTGGAGCGGTCGTGGATCGGGTAGAGGCCCCGCTTCCAGATCTCCACCGGCCGGGCGGGGGACTTCAGGTCGAGCCAGCCGCACGGCAGGAAGAGGGTCCGTCCGGCGCGGGCCCGCTTCGCCTCGACGACCAGGCCGGTGGCGGCCAGTTCGGCGCGGGCCTTCTTCGTGCGGGCGGGCTTCCAGCCCGTCCAGCGGGCCCGGTTGCGGTCCGTCGGGTCGGGCAGGGCCAGCAGTTGCAGGTAGAGCGCCGCCGCGTCCTCGCCCAGCCCGTGGGTCCCTGCGACCTCGGCGACCAGGCCGGGCACGCTCAGGGTCGGGTCCTGGGCGTAGCCGGTGGGTCCCGCGGGGTCGGTGCCGGCCGCGAGGGCGCGGGCGAGTTCGTCGCCCAGGATGGTCCGGAGCGCCTGTACGCCGTCGCGCCGCCCGGATCCGACGAGTCCCTCGATCAGTCCGAACAGGGGGTCGTCCACCGCGGTGAGGGCGCTCGTGCGGACCAGGACGGCCTCCTGGTCCCCGTACCAGGGGCGCAGCACCAGCGCCTCGCCGACGGGTGTCAGTCCGTGCGCGTCGGCGCCGCCGGTGGCGGGCAGCCCGTACGCCTTGCGCAGCTCGACGGCGGTCGACGTGCCCTTCTCGGTCCACTCCAGGTCGAGGTCGAGCAGCAGCCCGGGGTCCGCGACGCGGCGGCGCAGCGCGGTGAGCCCTTCGGGCAGGACGGCACGCAGGGGGTGCCCGTACGGCAGGCAGTAGGCGAGCCCGGCCAGGGCGTCCACGGCGCGCGTCAGGTGGTACCGGCCGGGCAGGGCCCGGGGGTCGTCCGGTACGAGGTCGCCCTTCTCGTCGGGTCGCTGCACGGTGGTGCGGCTGATCCAGGGGGTGCGGCGCGGGTTGAGCACTTCCTCGACGGAACCGGTGGGCACTCCCGCCGGGGAGAGCTCCGCGGCGAGGTCCTCGGGCAGGCGCACGACCCCGTCGAGGCGCTCGGCCCACACGCGGCCCGCCGCGTCCGTGTCCGGTCCGGTGGTCCACAGGCCGGCGGGGTCCTCGGGGAGCAGTGCGCCGATGAGCGCCAGTCGGTCGCCGGGCTCCAGCGAGCCCAGCAGCCCGTCGCCGAGTTCCTTCTGGCGCGGCTTCAGACCGGTGGCGGCGATCACCTCGTCGGTGAGCTGCGGCGGCCGTCCGGCGAGCAGCAGGGCTGCCTGTACCGGGCCCAGCCCGTCCTTCGTCGCGGCGGCCAGGGCGGCGGGCGCTTCCGGCTGCCAGGGCGCGGCGCCCTTGTCCCGGATCAGGCCGGTCACGGCGGCCAGCGCCTCGGCCGGGAACGCCGGCGGGTGCGCGGTCTCCCGCTCCAGCGTGAAGTGCGCGACGGCGCCGAAGACGCCGGCCGGATCGTGGTCCAGGGCGAGCCAGCCGACCCGCCCGGTGCGGTGGTCGACGTTCTGGCCGCCGATGACGACGACGGTGCGGCCCTCCCGGCGCAGCACCTGCCCGACACGTTCCTGCTTGTCGTGCGGCTCGCTCAGCACCACCTCGCGCAGCGCGCCCCCGGGCGCGGCCAGCGGACCCTCCGCGATCGCTTCGAACAGCAGGAGCAGCGCCCGGCGGTGCGGCTCCGTCAGGGTGGGCGAGGCGGCTCGGTAGGCGAGCGGGCGCAGCGCGTCGAGCACGCAGGGCCACACCATGCCGATCCCGGGGACGGTGAACTCGTCGCTGCGCCACCCGTCGGCGGTCCCGGTGAGCCGGGACGCCGCGGACAGGGGTGCGCCGTCGGCGGGCTTGCCGGACAGGACGTGGTTCACGGCACGGATCTGGCGCAGTGTGCTCCAGCTCCGTGCGCTGCCCCACCAGCCGTGCAGCTCGGCGAGGCCGGAGGTCGCCTCGCTCAGCGTCCGCTCGTCGCCGTCCTCGGGGCTGTAGTCGGCGAACATGCCCTGGAGACGCCTGCGTTCGGTCTTGGGCCGCTCCGCCGGAGGCGTCACGAAGGTGGCGACGGACGCCGCCAGGCGCAGCACCGCGTGCACGAGGGCGGCGACACCGGTGAGCAGGTGGGGCTCGGTGAGGGCGGGCAGGGAGCGGGACACTGCCTCCCGCACCACCGTGTCGGCGGCGGGGACGGCGGGCTTGCCGGCGGGGGCCCCCGCGGGGTTCCGCCCTCCGGTGGCCTGCGGGGAGCCGGCCGGCTCCCCCGCCACCGCGATCCTCGCCTGCCGCTCGGCCAGCGCCCGGGCCCCGGCGCGCAGCAGTTCCTCGGCCTGTTCGTCGCTCAGTGCCCGCAGGAGCGCCGAGGCGTTCTCGTCGCGCGGCCGCAGCGCGTGCCAGAAGTCGACCGGCGGCACGAGCCGCGTGCCGGCGGCGAACTCGCCGCCGCGCTCCAGCGGTGTCAGCCGGCCCAGTTCCCGTACGGCGCTGGTGTCGTCGGTCGTGTACAGGGCGATCTGACGGTGGCGGGCGACGACGACGGGCTCGACGCCGCCGGGCAGCCGCAGCGCGCCGATCGCGACGCCCGGTATCCGTCCGTGCGCCGTCGGCAGGGTGACGGTCCGGCCGTCCGGCGTGCCGACGGTGGTGCGGGCCTCGTCGCCGTCGCCCTCGGTACGCACCCAGCGGCCGAGGACCGTGCCGTCCGTGCCGAACGGGCTGTCTTCCAGGCCGGGTTGCAGGGGCAGCACGGCGCAGTGCTGCTGGAGGAGGGTGGCGCCGTCGCGGATGCCCGAGCGCAGGAAGGCGGGCAGCGAGGCACGCCCGTGCGTGCCGGTGGCCGGGTCGTACTCGAGCCACACCTGCCGCGTCCCCTGCCGTCCCTGGCGCCAGTACGAGGTGCCGTCCCCGAGGATGCGGCGCGCGGGTGGCAGGACCGTGTCGCCGGCGTGCAGGGCGCGTCCGCCGGTGGCCCGTCCGCCGTCCGGCAGCGGGATCGAGGTCTCGCCGGCGTCGCCGCTGCCGTACCAGTGCGGGAGCTGTTCCCCGCCGAGCGGGAACACCTCGGCGGGGCGGGCCGACCAGTAGCCGTACTGCTTGCCGTCGTGCCGCCACATCACCAGCAGTTCGCCGTCCGTGTAGCGGAACGACGGGCGCTGCCAGCGGTCGAGTCCGACCGGCAGCCGCAGGTCGTGCTCCAGCAGGATGTCCTGGGGTCCCACGACGACCGCCTTGTGCCGGCGGGAGAGGATCAGGGCCGGCCAGGCCTCGTGGACGGCGAGGGTGTCCGCGCTGTCGCTCCGGGCCACGGCGTCGAGCCGGCGCAACGCCTCGTCGAGGGCGGGCCAGCCCAGTTCGTCCGGGACGCCGGCGCGCAGGGTGTTGCCGAGCAGCGGTGCGATGTCGAACGCGGCGGCCCGGGCGACGGCCTGCGGGCTGATCCGTGCGGCGATCGCGCGGAACGGGCTCAGCCGCTCGAGCGCCGCGCGGGCGGCCGCCAGACCGGTCGCGCGGTGCAGCTCGTCGGCGGCGTCGTCGAGCCACTCGCGGAGCACCTCGGCGAGCACGGGGTGGCCGGCGATCCCCTCCGGTGTCCCTCGGCCGGTGCGCCGGTGGTGGTGCTTGCCGACGGCGTCGTAGAGCATGCGGCGGCCGTGCCGGTCCGCCGCGACGGCCGTCAGGTCGCGCCGCCCGGACCGGGTGTCCTCCAGCCACCGGCCGAGGTCGAGGTGGACGTCCGTGCCGGCTCCGGGCGGGGCCAGCGGCACGTCCCGTGCCACGCACAGGTCCAGCAGGTCGAGGTCGGCGCCGGCGTGCCAGCGGCCGGTGAAGAGGTCGACGGGGCGGCCCTGGTCACGCAGGCGCGCGGCCATGCGCTCCACGAGCGCGAGGGTGGCGGGCGAGCGGTCGCCGACCGTGCCGCCGTGCTTGCGGTGCAGGGCCCAGCGGGTGAGCCAGTCCGCCGCGTCGACCGCGTCCGCCGCCTCGTCCTCGCCCGTGAGCAGTCGGTCCGCGCCGGTCTCGGCGAGCAGCTCCAGCCAGGACTCGTCGTCCTCGACGGAGCGGCCGAGACCGGCCGGCATGATCTCCAGCAGCCGGACGCGTACGGCGGGCTGCCGTCCGGCGAGGAGGACGAGGGTCGCCCGGTAGGTGTTCCAGAAGGAGGCGGGGGCCCGGACCGCCGCGGGCGACACGAGGAGGTCCGCGACCAGGGCGCACTCCTCGGTGTCCCGGTCCAGGCCGGCGGCCTTGATCAGGGCGCGGGCGTCCTGCGGCAGCGACGCGTACGGCGGCATGCCGGCCGCGCAGCGTTCCACCGTCAGCTGCCGGAACTGCGCCCAGGCGTCGGCCGGGCTGAGCCGTGCCGCGAGCGCCTTCACGTGCTCCTTGAGCGCCTTGACCGTCAGGGCCCCGGCGAAGGCGAACTCCAGGAACACGGCCCGCTGCCGCTCCTCGTCCACGGTCAGCGCGTGCACCCGCTCCGCGTCGCGGGCCTTGCCGAAGAACGCCGCCGCGTAGGTGGTGTTCTCGTGCTGGAGGAAGACGCGGGCGGCCTGCTCGTAGAAGGTGGGCAGGAAGTGCGGCACGGCCCGGCCGAGCCGCTCGCCGAGCGCCTCGAAGCCCTCCTTCGCGGTGCCGGGGCGGGACTTGGCCTGCCGGGCGAGCCGCTCGACGTCCTTGACCAGCGCCAGCGCGTGGTGCCCGTTCGCCGGGTCGTTGACCAGCGCCCACGCCGGGAAGCCGAGGGTCTCCCGGCGCACCTGCCCGACCTCGCGGGTCTCCGGCTCGCGGACCAGTCCGAGGAAGTCCAGGGCGAGGTCCTCCGCCTCGCCCAGCGTGCCCGGCACCAGCCGCACGACCTTCCGCCCGTCCAGCGCGGTGTGCGTGTACGTGCGGACGGTGAGGACGTCGGCGTCCTCCCGGTCGGTGGTGCCCGGGGGCAGCACGGCGCCGGCGTCGAGCAGCGCGGCGGAGGTGGTCTCGTCGTACGTGAATCCGTCGTACGTCGTCATGCCGCACGCTCCTCGTCCTCGATGTCGCGCCCGGCGTACAGCGCGGCCGCCATGCGCATGCCCTCCGACCAGGCCACCGGCCCGATCCGGCCGAGCTTCAGCACCCGGCCGGCCGGGTCGGTGAAGACCAGGGGGCCGGTCTCCGTCTCCTCGTAGCCGTCGTAGTCGCCGACCCACACCCGGGCCTCGACGGCGCGGCCGTCCTCCACGACGGAGCACACGGCGTGGCCGCCGCGCACGCGGTAGCCCAGCTGGGTCGCGCGGCCGTGCAGGAACCTCAGCTCCTTGAAGGCGCCGCCCGCGTAGTCCTCGACGGAGACGGCCCCGGCGTCGAGTGCCGCGGGCCGGTGCCACACCTCGCGGAACAGCTGCTGGGCACGCTGTTCGACGCCGAGCTCGACGGCGAACTCCCGCAGCTCCTCCAGGTCGTCGAGGAGCACGGGGTGCGGCAGGCGGACCAGGCCGGGGGTGAGCCGGACGGTGTCGCCGTCGAGGTCGACCAGGCCGAGGCCGCGCTCGGGGTCGGCGTCCCGCAGGAACCCGGCCACCGCGCCGTCCGCACCGGTGACCACCACGTCGCGGAGGGCGGCCTGCCAGGCGGGGTCCGGCCACACCCGCGCCAGGACCGCGAACGGCACCGGCAGCGAGCGCACCATCCACCGCTCCACATCGGCCAGGCACTGCCGTTCGTGCCGCTCCAGCCACTCGGTGAGCTGACGCAGCCCCACCACCGCCGGATCGTCGGCGATCTTGGACGGCACCGACTTCAGCCGCCGTCCGGCCGCGTTGCGGCACACCACCTTGCCGCCGTCGAGGGCGACTTCGTAGCCGCCTGCCGACACCCACCCCATGCGTGCCTCCCGCACCCGCAGTGATCAAGTGACGGGAACTGTAGAGGAGGGCTCTGACAACGGACCCCGGGGTCCTCCTCCCCCGGACGGGCACCGCCGCGGAGCGGGGCCATCAGGGTGGTCGCAGGCCGTGTCGGGCCGCCGCCCCTGGGACGGCTGGCCATCCTGGACCGGTAGCGCGGCCCCTTTCGAGCGACAGGAGCACGGCATGCCCATGGACCCGGTCGGACGGTTCCTCACAGCCCTGGACCCCCACCACCGGGAGGCCGTCAGCAACAGGCCCCGCGAGGAGCAGGAACGGCTGGCGGCGGCCTGGGAGCGGGAGCTGGAGGCCGACACCGAACTCGACACCCTCGACGAGTTGTCCCCGTCGGCGGCGGAGGCCGAGGCGGCCCGCCGCGTCCTGGACCGCGAGCCCTGGACGTAGCGCCCCGAGCGCTTTGCGGTCAGCGGTGCGCGTGGGCGGCGGCATGACCCTTGCCGCGGCCGATCATCCACTTGTTCACCGGGGTGGTGACCGCGAACGCCACGGCGAAGCCGCCGATCAGCGCCGACCAGAACAGCCCGTCCGACAGCTGCGCGTCCATCGCGCCCGGTGTCAGGGCGATGATCGTGTTGTCGACCAGCTCCATCACCGCGATGGAGACCGTGTCGGCTGCCAGCGCCACCCTGATCGCGGCCCTCAAGGGCAGGCCCGCACGCACCACCGCGAAGAGCGTGAAGGAGTAGCCGAAGAGGAAGGCGAGGGCGATCGCGAGGACCATGGTCGGTACGTTCCCCCACAGCAGGGCCGTGCCGACGACCATGCCGAGGATCTCGCCGACGGCGCACCCGGTCAGGCAGTGAAGCGTCGCTCTCACCGCCGTCGCCCAGGACGCGTGGCCGTGCCCGGCGGCGGTGCGGTGCGTGTCGTGTCCCATGGCCCTCATCCCCATTCGGCGTTCCGGGCGGCCGGTGCGGCCCATCGACGGCAACATATACCCCCCAGGGGTATATTCCCCGGAGTGTCGGCGGCGTGGACGGCCTCGTGCCACGGGCGTTCCCGCCCGGTCGGCCCCGGTGAGGGCGCTCGCGCTCCGCCGGGACGGCACACGACCGGTGAGCGGATCGGACGACGGAACCGCACGGCCGCGGGACACTCCCCGCCGAGCACCGGAGGCGACGCTCCGCCGGCTCACCGGGCGAGCCCAGGACGTCGCGCTCGACGGCGACGCCACCCCGCACGCGGTCAGCCGTGACGACCCCGGCGCGCCCGGAACCCGGACCCGCACCGGGCAGCGGCCCACGTCCGCGGGCGGATTCCGCCGCCCCGGGCGTGCCGGCCGCTGACGTCAGGCCGCTCGGGCGGGAGTCGCCCGGATCGGTCGCCCGCGCCGAGGCCGGCCATGAACGCGCCCGGACGGCGGCCGCCGCGGGCGGCGCCCGGCGCCACCGCCTCGCGCTCGCCTTCGACGGCCTGCTCGCCTTCGACGCCCGCACGCTGCCGCGCCTCATCACCCTCTCAGCCCGTCATGCCGCGGGCTGCTCGTCGCCGCCCCCGGCATGACGGAGGCAGGAGACGACGACCACGAAGGGCCACAGGGACTGAAGGGCCGTCACCACGCGTTCCGCGACACCGGCCGCCCCCTGACGGCGCGTCTCGACGAGGAACCACACGGCGCCGACGACCATCAAGGCGGTCGCCGCGGCCGAGACCGCCGGCCGCAGCGCCCATGGAGCGGCGCCTCCGCCGGTGGCCAGCAACGGCCACAGGGCCAGCAGCGCGAATCCGACGGCGGCCACCGCACCGTGCCGCAGGGACCCCCCGCTGCTCGGCACCGGCAGCAGCGCCACCACCAGCGCCGCCACTCCGCCGCCGGCCAGCGCCACGCGTCCGGCCGTCGCCGCAGCCCGCAGCCCCCAGGCGGTGAGCAGATGGCAGGCGCCCAGCGCCAGCAGCGCGACGGTCATCACCCAGGACCCCGCTGCTCCGTAGGCCGCCAGGACGCTGATCGTCTGAGTGACGGGGTCGTAGGCGGGTCCTTCCAGCGACGCCGCGATCGTCCAGCCCCCGATCAGCAGGGCGGGCGCACACCCCGAAGAGAAGAGGACCCATCTGGGAACAAGCGGCATGGAATTACCATAAGACCCACCTAACCGTACCTCGGTGGACATTCAGGAGATGAGGCGCGCCGGCCCGGAGCGTAGGGTGGGTGCCGTCGGCCCGGATCACGTGGAGGGATCACCCATGGGCACGGTCACCACCCCCGACGGCACGGCCGTCTTCTACAAGGACTGGGGTCCGCGCGACGGACAGCCGATCGTCTTCCACCACGGCTGGCCGCTCAGCGCCGACGACTGGGACAGCCAGATGCTGTTCTTCCTCTCCCACGGCTACCGCGTGATCGCGCACGACCGACGCGGTCACGGGCGCTCCGGTCAGACCTCGGCCGGCCACGAGATGGACACCTACGCCGCGGACGTGGCGGCGTTGACCGGAGCCCTCGATCTCCGGGGGGCCGTACACGTCGGACACTCGACCGGCGGCGGAGAGGTCGCGCGGTACGTCGCGCGGGCCGAGCCCGGCCGGGTCTCGAAGGCGGTGCTGGTCGGCGCGGTCCCCCCGGTCATGGTCAAGTCGGAGAGCAATCCCGGCGGTGTGCCGATCGAGGTCTTCGACGGGTTGCGCGCGGCTCTGGCCGCCAACCGCGCGCAGTTCTTCATCGACGTGCCGTCGGGTCCGTTCTACGGGTTCAACCGGCCCGGCGCGGAGGTCTCCCAGGGGGTGATCGACAACTGGTGGCGGCAGGGCATGACGGGAGCGGCCAACGCCCACTACGAGTGCATCAAGGCGTTCTCGGAGACCGACTTCACCGAGGACCTCCGGCGGATCGACGTCCCGGTCCTCGTCGCGCACGGCACCGACGACCAGGTCGTCCCCTACGAGAACTCCGCCCCGTTGACGGTCAAACTGCTCAAGAACGGCACCCTGAAGACCTACGAGGGGTATCCCCACGGGATGCTGACGACCCATTCGGACGTCCTCAACCGCGACATCCTGGAATTCATCAGGTCCTAGCGCGGCCCGGTCGTCCGGGCGGCGCCGGAAGCGCACACGGCCGGCGCTCACGTCCCCGTCGGCACCGGCCGGCGCAGGAGGTAGCCGGCCGCGGCGACGACGAGGGCTCCCATGCAGGCGATGAACACCAGCCCCGCGCCTTCCAGGCCCATCGGGCCGGTCAGCAGCCCGACGCCGATGACCGGCACCGAGATGCCGAGGTACGCCACCACGAACAGCGTCGAGATCACCGCCGCGCGCCGGTCCGACGGGGACGCCCCGCTCACCGCGGACAGCGCGCCGCGGAACGCGAGCCCCTGGCCGAATCCTCCGGTGACCGCGCTGAGCACCACCAGCGTCAGCAGGTCCCGGTGCAACGCGGCCGCGAGCAGCCCCAGCCCGGTGAGGAGTCCGGCGCAGCCCAGCGGCAGTGACCGGACCGGTCCGGCCCGGCCGGCGGCCAGCTGCCCGCCGGTCGAGGAGAAGAAGGCCAGCGCCACCACCAGCCCGCTCACGGCGTGATCGGTGACGTCCAGGGACCGCGCGAGGAAGGCCGGACCGACGGAGGTGAACACGCCGAACAACGCGAAGCCCACGAAGGAGGCGGTCGCCGCCGGGCCGAACACCGGCCGCACCCGTGCCGGCACCCCCGGCCGCTGCGGCCGTACGGTCCTCAGCGGACGGCGCTCCGCCACGGTCTCCGGGAGCCGCAGCAGGACGGCGGCCGAACAGGCCACCAGGGCGAGGTGCACGGCGAACGGCAGGTACAGCGGCCAGGGCGCGTACTCGGCGAGGAGACCGGCGAGCAGCGGGCCGCAGCCGAGGCCGCCCGTGTTGACGGCGGTGGCGACGAACGTGGCCCGGGACGTTCCGCCGGGCGGCGCCGACTCCATGACGTAGGCCGTGGCGGCGCCGGTGAACAGTCCGGCGGAGAGTCCGGACAGCAGCCGCCCCGCGTACAGCCGGCCCAGCGCGGTGGCGCACAGGAAGCAGACGGCGCTCGCGACCGCGCAGCCCAGGCCCCACAGCAGCACCGGGCGCCTGCCCACGGCGTCCGAGGCGTTGCCGGCCAGCAGCAGCACTCCGATGACCGCGAAGGCGTACACCGCGTACACGACGGTGACCGTCAGCTCGGAGAAGCCGAACTCCTGCTGGTACAGGGGGTAGAGCGGGGCCGGCAGCGTGGTGCCGGTCATGCACACCGCGAACACCGCACCGCCGAGCAGACACCCCCGCCATCCGCGGCGCTCACCGGCCATGTCCCGACGCTAACGCCTCAGCCGGCCGTGGTCCCCTCCGGCGCGCCACCGGGGGTCACCGGCCGCCCAGGCCGGCCGTCGCCACCGACTTCACGATGTGCCGCCGGAAGAAGGCGAACACCAGTGCCAGGGGCAGTGCGACCGGCACCGAGGACGCCGTCGTCTGGGCGCAGTTGACGCCGTGGGCGTCCTTCACCGCGGTGATGCCGACCGACAGGGTCATCAGCGCCGGGTCGGACGTGGACACGAACGGCCACGGGAAGTCGTTCCACGCCCCAATGAACACGAGGACCGGCACCGCGGCGAGCATGGGGCGGGACAGCGGTGGCATCACCGGCCAGAGGATCCTCACGCGACCGGCGCCGTCGAGGCGGGCGGCCTCCTCCAGATCGCGCGGGACGGTGTCGAGGACGTGACCGGGTTCGACGACATCGAGACGACCCGGTTCAGCGTCCCCGCGATCACCACGGTCTCCCCCGCCAAGCCCGGTGTCGCGCGGCGCGCGGTGGAGCTTCTGCTGGAGCGCACGGACGCCGGCGAGCCGGGAGGACCGGCGGTCGACGAGACGGCGGGACACCGGCTGATCGCGCGGGAGAGCCCGGGAGGGTGACGGTGGACGGACGGTGACAGGCTCCCGGGACGACGCTTCCGTGGCCTTGTCAGTGTCGCGGAGCGGCGTGTATAACGTTGTAAAACTCGGGCCCAGCGGCTCGGTGCGCGGCTCATGGTGACGGCGCGCATCCGCACCGGCCAACCGGGGCGGGCCGCTCATGAAGGGATTGCCGTGCGGGTCAGCCTCAAGGACGTCGCCGCGCACGCGGGGGTCTCCATCAAGACCGTCTCCAACGTGGTGAACGACTACCAGCACGTCACCCCGGCCATGCGCGAGCGGGTGCAGCGGTCCATCGACGCGCTCGGCTACCGCCCCAACCTCGCCGCCAGGCATCTGCGGAAGGGGCGTACGGGCATCATCGCGCTCGCCCTGCCCGAGCTCGGGAACCCCTACTTCGCCGAACTGGCCGCCTCCGTCATCGACGCGGCGTCCGAGCACGACTACATCGTGCTGCTCGACCACACCGGGGGCATGCGTGAGCAGGAGCTGCTGGTGAGCCAGGGCTTCCGGGCCCGGGTCATCGACGGCCTCATCCTCAGCCCCATCGAACTGGAGGCCGAGGACCTGCGCGACCGCGCCGAGGACGTGCCGCTGGTCCTGCTCGGCGAGCGGGAGTACGACCTGCCGTACGACCACATCGCCATCGACAACGTGGCCGCGGCCCGCGCCGCCGTCCGGCACCTGATCGATCTGGGGCGCCGGGAGGTGGCGTTCATCGGGGCCCGTCGCGGACGCAGCGAGCCGGCGCAACTGCGGGTGCGCGGCTGGCGCGAAGAGCTCACCGCGGCCGGGCTGCCGACCGACGAAGGGCTCGTCGCCGCCACCGACGGCTGGGGGCATGCCGACGGGGCGCTGGCGATGAAACACATCCTGGACAGCGGGCGGCGGCCCGACGCGGTGTTCGCCTACAACGACCCGATGGCGATCGGGGCGATGCGGGTGCTGCACGAACGGGGCCTGCGCGTACCGGAGGACATCGCCGTCGTCGGCTTCGACGACGTGATCGAGGGACGCTTCGGGGCGGTGACGCTCACGTCCGTGTCGCCGGACAAGGCCGCCATCGGCCGGCTGGCGGTGGAGTCGGTGCTGGCCCGCCTCAACGACCGGGCGCCGCAGCCGCGCCGGATCCGGGCGGGTCATCGACTCGCCGAACGGGAGAGCACGTTGGGGCGGGCCGCGGCGGGGAAGTCGACGCACGCCTGAGACGCCAGGCGCACGCCCGGCCCGGTACGCCACGGGCGGCGTCCTCGGCTTCGCGACGAACCCGTGCTCCTGGTGCCGCCACGGGCACGGCACGCCTGTGGCACCGGGGGTGCGGTGGGCGACACGCCGAGCGAAGGCCGGGGGCCGGCCGAGCGCGCCCGTGAGCCGGACGCCGGCCCCGCGGCGACGGGAGTGCGTCAGGGGGCGGACGCCCGCGGCGTCCGCCCCCTCGTCGCGCCGGTGCTACGGCTTCTCCGCCTCGTGGAGCGCGGTCACCTCCTCGGCGGTGAGCACCTTGTCGTAGGCGTGCACCTCGTCCACGGAGCCGTTCCAGAAGTCGGTGTCGTCACCGTTCCACTTGGCGCGGCCCACCGCGAGGGGGCCGGAGCCGACGTGGTCCGGACCGCCCGTGACGGTCGCCGCCTTCTTGCCGTCGACATACAGCGTGATCTGGTTGGTGGCGTCGTCCCGTACGCCCACCAGGTGGTACCAGCGGCCCGGTTCGGGCCGGATCTCCAGGCGCGCCCGCTTGCCGTCGGGGGTGCTGAAGGCGAAGGCGCCCTGCCCGTACTGCAGGTAGAACGGGCTCGCCTGGCGCCGGCCGTCCTGGCTGACGGCGGTGGCGTAGTTGCCCGGCAGCGCGTCGAGGGTGACCCAGGCGGAGACCGTGTAGCTGCCGGTGGTGTCGAGCACCGGCCCGTCGGTCCGGGCGAACTGGTTCCGTCCGTCGAACTTCAGCGCGCTGCCGCTCACTCCGGTGGTCCAGGTGGCGCCCTCGGTGAGGTTCAGCGCCTTGCCGTTCGGGCCGTCGTCCTTCGCGGTGGTGCCGGTGCCCTCGTCGAGGGACCAGTGGCCGCCGCCCTTGAGCGGTGCCCGCCGGCCCGCCGCGGCGCCGGCCGCGAGCACCTTCAGGTTGACCTCGCGCACTCGCGCCGGGTCGACCTTGATCTCCCGGCGGTCGTACGTGTAGAGGCCGTTGAGCTCGTTCTCCAGGTCGGTGATCTGCGTGTACACCGAGCCGGACAGCTCCGCGCCGGCCTGGTCGAGGTAGAACCTCTCGGTGTTCTCCACGTACGCGCGGGTCAGCGCCTCCTTGCTGTCCACGCCGCTGTAGATGACGGTCGGCGGGCCGGGCCACATGTGCCCCGGGGTGCGCAGGGTGAACCCGCCGTGCTCGCCGTCCATGGCCGCGCGGTGGTCCGGGAAGGGCGGGTCCTCGTTGGTGTAGTCGTGGTGGTCGATGATGTCGCCCCTGCCGGAGTCGCCCTTGCTGTTGCAGCAGTTGACACCGCTGTGGGCGTTGACGACGCGGGAGGGGTCGGCGGTCCTCACGGCGTCGGTGAGCTTGCCGGTCTCCTCGCGGCTCCACTCGCCCCAGCCTTCGTTGAAGACGATCCAGCCGATGACGGCGGGCGAGTCGTGATGCTGGCGCATCATCTCCCGGCCCTGGTCGATGAAGGCCTTCCGACCGGTCTCGTCGGTGATGTCGCCGGACACGAAGTCCTGCCAGACCAGCAGGCCGAGCCGGTCCGCGTGGTAGAACCACCGGGGCGACTCCACCTTGATGTGCTTGCGGACGGCGTTGAAACCGAGCCGCTTGTGCGCCTTCAGGTCGAACGCCAGGGCGTCGTCGCTGGGCGCGGTGTAGAGCCCGTCGGGCCAGAAGCCCTGGTCCAGGGTGGCGAGGGAGAAGACGGGCTTGCCGTTGAGGACGAGCTTCCTGTAGCCGCCCACGTCCTCGATGCCGATCTTCCGCATGCCGAAGTAGCTGTCGACGGTGTCGGTGGACCTGCCGTCCTTCAGCGTGACGTCGAGGTCATAGAGGTAGGGGTCCTCCGGGCTCCACAGGCGCCGGCCCGCCACCGGCAGGCGCAGCTCCTCGCCGGCCGGACCGCTGATCCTGCCGACGACCTCGCCGCGGTGGTCACGGGCCACGGCCTCGACGCGTGCCCCGGCGGAGGCGCCGGCGGACTCGACGGTCACCGCCAGCGTCCTGCTGTCGATGTCCGGTGTGGTGACGACGTCGTCGATGGACGTCTCGGCGACCGGCTCCATCCACACGGTCTGCCAGATGCCGGACGACTGGGTGTACCAGATGCCGCCGGGGCTGGTGGACTGCTTGCCCAACGGCTGGTCGGCACCGCCGGTGTCGGTGACGGCGACGACGATCTCCTGGGGGCCCCTGCTCCTGAGGGCGTCGGTGATGTCGGCGCTGAAGGCGTCGTAGCCGCCGGTGTGCTCGGCGACCTTCCGGCCGTTCACCCAGACACGGGCCTGGTAGTCGACGGCGCCGAAGTTCAGCTTGAGCCGGTTCTTGCCGCCCTTGCCGACCTTCCAGTTCTTCGGCACGTCCACGAGCCTGCGGTAGAACATGTGGTCCTCGTGCCGCTCGATCCCGGAGAGCTGGGACTCGACCGGGAACGGCACGATGATCTTCTCGTTCAGGTTCTTGCCGAAGACGGGCTGCTGCCCCGCCTCGGCGGCGCTGAACTGCCAGGGTCCGTTGAGGTTCTTCCACCGCGCGCGCACCTGCTGGGGGCGCGGGTACTCCGGCAGCGGGTTGTCCCTGTCCACCTTGTCGCCCCACGGTGTGGTGAGGCGACGGGCGGAGGCGTTCTCGGCGTGGCGGGCGATCCGGGGGACGGTCTCGCCGCCGGCCTCGAGGCCGCCCTCGCCGTCGTAGACGACCCGGACCGTCTGGTTCTTCTGGATCGCCTCGGAGAGGGTGACCTCGAGGGAAGCCCGGTCGCCGGGGACGGCCTTCACCGACTCGACCGGCATGACGGTGGTGTCGGCCTCCACCTTCAGGTGCTCCGCCACCCCCGCGAGGCCGCTCACCCGGCCGTCGAAGCGGGCCCGCAGCTTGCGTCCGTCCTGTCCCACGGTCAGTCCGACCGGGTAGACCTCGAAGTCGGCGGGCGGGGTGAACGCCGTCATCGGCACGAGCTGTCTGGCGAGCGTCGGCGTCGACCAGCGCAGGTACATGTTCGACCCGCCGAAGTCCTGGAACATCTCCAGGCGGAAGTCGTACGACTCGCCCGCGGTCAGCCTGACCGGGGCGCTGGTCTGCTCGCGGTCCCAGTCGGGCTCCCAGTGGTCGACGACCGGCTCGCCGTCGATGAACAGCCTGAAGCCGTTGTCGCCGATGGCGTGGAAGGTGTAGTCGTCGGTCTCCGGGACCTCGATCCGGCCGGTCCAGCGGGCGGTGGTGTGCTCCGTCCGCCCGGTGAGCTCCTCGAACGTGCCGGTCAGACCGGCGAAGTTGATCTGCGGCTCGAGCTGGGCGCCGCCGAGCTCGGCGAAGTCCCGGGCGCCCGGCGCCGACATGCGGAAGTACTCGCCCTTCAGCCCGTGCGCCTTCACGTCGGCGTCCGCGGCCCGGGCGGCGGGCGCTCCGTAGGCAGCCGGTGCCGCGGCCGTCGCGGCGGGCGTCAGGGCGCCCGTGGACAGGGCCAGGGCCGTCACGGTCAGCACGGCCCACCATCTGGCTCTCGGGCGGGTGAGTTGTCTGGTCATCGAACCCTTCCTCGCACTGGGGGCATGGGGCCACGACGGAACGGGGGCGGCCGTCAGCTCCGCCGGGAGTTCTTCCAACGTTGGAAATTCGGTGTGCAGCGGAATGACAACACGAGGTGTGACGACTGTCCAGGCCTTGCGCAGAGATGACCACACGTCAACATGCGTCGCGCAGAAGGCCGTTGGCCTCCGTCCGCGGCCGGCAGGAGCGACCGGCGCGCCGCCCGTCCCGGGTGGGCCGGGTCGGGCGGCGCACGTCCCGCTCAGCTCCTGGCGTCGGCGAACGGGCCGTCGGCCGCGAAGGCGTGGGCGGCGAAGCGTTCACCGATGCGGCGGTGTGCGGCCGCGTCCGGGTGCAGCCGGTCGGGCAGCGGGAGTTCTGCGTGGTCCGCCTCGCCGTAGAGGGCGCGGCCGTCGAGGTGGTGCAGGTTCGGGTCGTCCGCCGCCCGCGCCGCCACGATGCGCTCGAGCTCGTCGCGGACGACGTTCAGCGTCAGCTTGCCCTCGGCCCGCTCCTCGGGATCGCCGGCGGCGGCGAACAGCAGCCGCCCCTCGCCGAGGTGGCTGAAGTCGAAGGCCGTGGGACCGGGCGTGTCCTCGTGGATGGGGCACAGGATCGGCGAGACGACCAGCAGCGGGGTCTCGGGGTGGCCGTCCCGGACGGTGTCCAGGAAGCCGTGGAGGGCCGGGGCGAAGGCCCGCAGCCGCATCAGGTCGGCGTTGACCAGGTTGATGCCGATCTTGACGCTGATCAGGTCGGCAGGCGTGTCGCGCAGGGTCCTGGCGACGAACGGGTCGAGCAGGGCGCTGCCGGCGAAGCCGAGGTTGACCAGTTCCACTCCGCCCGCCGCCGCCGCGAGCGCGGGCCAGGTGGTGGTGGGGCTCGCCGCGTCGGAGCCGTGGCTGATGGAGCTGCCGTGGTGCAGCCAGGTCCTGCGACCGGAGGCGGGCGCCGGCTCCACCGGGGCGTCGGTGCGCAGGGCGACGAGTTCGGTGGTCTCGTTGTGCGGCAGCCAGATCTCGACGGTCTTGTCGTCGCGGGGCAGGCCGGTGAAGCGGAGGGTGGCGACGGGGCCGGTGCCGTGTTCGACGGTTCCGGTGCTCATGTCGATGGTCAGGCTGTTGCCGCCGGCCGCGGACGCCTGACCGACCGGGCGTCCGTCGACCAGCAGGTCGTACAGGCCGTCCGGGCGGGGCGGGGCGCCCACGTAGATCCGCTTGGTGGGCAGTGTGTCGAGCTCGACGGCGGTCGCCCGGGTGCGGAAGACCAGGCGTACGCCGGAGGGCTGGGACTCCGCCATGGCGAGCTGTCCGTCGGTGTTCTGGGCGCGGGCCCGGGCGGGCAGGCGGTGGGGCAGGACCCCGTTCGCCGTGGATTCCAGGTCGAGGGCGCCGCGTACGAGGTCGGCGGTGACGGGCGTGGTGGTCCGGGTGTGCGGGGTGGAGGGCATGGTTTCCGTCCGTGTGTCGGGGCGGCGGGCGGGCCTGAGGCGTGGTCAGGGGGCGGGCCAGGCGCGCAGGAGGGCGTCGAGCGCGTCGAGGACGCGGGTCCAGGTCTCCTGTGTGTCGGGGGCGCTGTGGCTGAACCCGCCGCCCATCTCGAGGCTGACGTAGCCGTGGAAGACGCTGCCCAGCAGGCGCACCGCGTGGGTCTGGTCCGGTTCCGCCAGGTCGTAGCCGCGCAGGAGGGCCCGGGTCATCTGCGCGTGCCGCACGCCCGCACTGGCCGCGGCCGCCTCCGGGCCGAGCCGGAACTGGGCCGCCGCGTAGCGTCCCGGATGCTCCCGCGCGTAGTCGCGGTAGACGTTCGCCAGCGCGGTCAGGGCGTCCTTGCCGGCCCGTCCGGCCAGGGCGTCGGCGGCACGGTCGGCGAGTTCCTCCAGGGCGAGCAGCGCGATCCGCGTCTTGAGGTCCTGGGAGTTCTTCACATGGGAGTACAGGCTCGCCACCTTGACGTCGAAGCGCCGGGCGAGCTCCGAGACCGTGACCCGGTCGAAGCCGACCTCGTCGGCGAGCTCGGCCCCCGCCCTGGTCAGGCGTCCGGTGCTCAGTCCCGCGCGTGCTGCCATAACCATCCTCCCAACCAACTACGCCGATTACTCATTTACCTAAAGTCTATAGGCAAACGGGTCGGCCGCGATCGCCGGTGGTCCCCGTTGTCAGTGGTGGGCGGCAGGATGCAGCGCATGACAACACCTGCAGCAGTGATCGTGGACGCCGCCGCCTACGCGCAGGCGGTCGAGGACGCCGTACGCGCGGCCGCCGCCTACTACGGGGGCGGCACCTCGCCGCTGGACGACGACGCGTACGACCGGCTGGTGCGCGGGATCGCCGACTGGGAGGCGGAGCATCCCGACGGGATACTCCCCGACTCCCCCACCGGGAAGGTCGCCGGTGGCGCGGTGGAGGGCGACGTGCCGCACACGGCGCCGATGCTCAGCCTGGACAACGTGTTCTCCGCGGAGGAGTTCACCGCCTGGACCGCGTCCCTGTCCCGCCGCATCGGCCGTGAGGCGACGCGCTTCAGCGTGGGTCCCAAGCTGGACGGGCTCGCGATCGCCGCCCGGTACAACGGCGGCCGCCTCACCCGGCTGATCACCCGCGGGGACGGGACGGCCGGGGAGGACGTCTCGCACGCGATCGGCACCATCGAAGGGCTGCCCGAGAAGCTGGACGAGCCGGTCACCGTGGAGGTGCGCGGCGAAGTCCTCATGACGACGGCCCAGTTCGAGTACGCCAACGAGGTGCGCACCGGTCACGGCGGGCAGCCGTTCGCCAATCCGCGCAACGCGGCGGCGGGCACCCTGCGGGCCAGGGAGCGGCTCTACACGGTGCCGATGACCTTCTTCGGCTACGGGCTGCTGCCGCTGCCCGGCACCGAATCCGAACTGGCCCGGAAGCTCGACGACTTCGCGCACAGCGACCTGATGGCGTTCGCCGCCGGCCTCGGGGTGCGCACCAGCGCCCGGACCGCCGTCCCGGACGTCGTCGCCGAGAGCGTCGAGGAGGTCCTGGACCGGGTCGGGGAGATCGCCGCGGTCCGCGCCGAGCTGCCGTTCGGCATCGACGGGATCGTCGTCAAGGCCGACCTCGCCGAGGACCGGCGGGCCGCGGGCTCCGGCTCCCGCGCGCCGCGCTGGGCGATCGCCTACAAGCTGCCGGCCGTGGAGAAGATCACCCGCCTGCTGGAGGTGGAGTGGAACGTCGGCCGCACCGGCATCATCGCGCCGCGCGGCGTCCTCGAACCGGTCGTCATCGACGGCTCCACCATCACCTACGCCACCCTGCACAACCCGGCCGACATCACCCGCCGCGACCTGCGCCTGGGCGACCACGTCATGGTCCACCGCGCGGGCGACGTCATCCCCCGCATCGAGGCGCCGGTGGCCCATCTGCGCACGGGTGAGGAACGGCCGATCGAGTTCCCGGCACAGTGTCCGCGCTGCGGTTCGGACATCGACACCGGTGAGGAACGCTGGCGGTGTGCCCAGGGCCGCAACTGCCACCTCGTCGCGTCCCTCGCCTACGCCGCGGGCCGCGACCAGCTCGACATCGAGGGCCTGGGCGCCACCCGCGTGGTGCAACTCGTCGACGCCGGCCTGGTCGCCGATCTCGCCGATCTGTTCACCCTGCGGCGTGAGCAGTTGCTCGCCCTGGAGCGGATGGGCGAGACCAGCACCGACAACCTGCTCGCCGCGCTCGCCAGGGCCAAGGAGCAGCCGCTGTCGCGGGTGCTGTGCGCGCTGGGCGTGCGGGGCACGGGAAGATCCATGTCACGGCGCATCGCCCGCTGCTTCGCCACCATGGACCACATCCGCGCGGCGGACGCCGAGGCGATGCAGCGGGTCGAGGGCATCGGAGCGGAGAAGGCTCCCTCGATCGTCGCGGAACTGGCCGAACTCGCGCCGCTCATCGACAAGCTGGCCGCCGCGGGCGTCAACATGACGGAGCCCGGCGCCACTCCGCCGCCGCCCCCCGGCGCCGAGGGCGACGCACCGGCGGAGGGCGGTCCGCTGGCCGGGATGACGGTGGTGGTGACCGGCGCGATGACCGGGAAGCTGGAGAAGCTCTCCCGCAACGAGATGAACGAACTCGTCGAACGGGCCGGCGGGCGCTCCTCCTCCAGCGTCTCCAGGAAGACCGCCCTCGTGGTCGCGGGCGAGGGAGCCGGTTCCAAGCGCGCGAAGGCCGAACAGCTCGGCATCCGCCTCGCCACCCCGGAGGAGTTCGCCGCCATGGTCGCCGGCCTCCTCGACTGAGCCGCGCCTCGGCCGCGTCCTGCGCGGTGACGCCCGTCGTGGTCCTCCCTGGTCCCCGCGGTGCGCCGCTCGGCACGCACGCCCTCTCGGACGACGAAACGCTCCGCGGACCAGGCCGGCGCCCGGCCTGGTCGCCGCTCGCGTCGCGCCCGGCCGGCCGTGACGGGCGCGCATGGTTGAATCGCCTTCCGATCACTCTCCGCGAGAGGACGCCATGCCCGCCGACGGCCCGTACGAGATCCTGGACGACCGCTTCCGTACCGGACGCTGTGTGAACGGCGACAGCAGGCTCGAGGTCCTGTACGACGACTGCCGCTGGGCCGAGGGCCCGCTGTACCTGCCCGCCTGGCGCCAGCTGGTCTGGAGCGACATCCCGAACGACCGCATCCTGCGCTGGGACGAGGCCACCGGCACGGTCGGTGTCTTCCGCGCCCCCGCCGGTCACAGCAACGGCAACACCGTCGACCGGCAGGGCCGTCTGGTCACCTGCGAGCAGGGCAACCGCCGCGTGACCCGCACCGAACCGGACGGGACCGTGACCGTCCTCGCCGACCGGTACGACGGCAAGCGGCTCAACAGCCCGAACGACTCCGTCGTACGCTCCGACGGCACGATCTGGTTCTCCGACCCGGACTTCGGCATCATCAGCGACTACGAGGGCCACCGCGCCGAGTCGGAGATCGGCGCGTGCAACGTGTACCGGATCGACCCCGCGTCGGGGGACGTCCACCTCGCCGCGGAGGGATTCGAAGGGCCCAACGGGGTCGTCCTGTCCCCCGACGAGAGCCGGCTGTACGTCTCCGACTCGCGGGCCGCCCGGATCCACGTGTACGGCATCCGCGAGGACGGCTCCCTGTCCGGCGGCGAGGTCTTCGCCGAGGGCCGGGGCGATGTCCGCTTCGACAACATCCGCTTCGACGAAGCGGGCCGCCTGTGGGCCGCCGCCCTCGACGACGGCGTGCACTGCTACGACCCCGACGGCACCCTCATCGGGAAGCTGCGGGTGCCCGAGCCCGTCTCCAACATCGCCTTCGGCGGTCCCAAGAACAACCGCCTGTTCATCACCGCCACCACCTCCCTGTACTCCCTGGTGATGTCGGTGACCGGGGCTCCGCGCCTCTGAACGGTCCTGGCGGCACCGAGGACGCCGGCCGTGCTCCGGCGTCCGCCTCGCTCCCCGTCGTGACACCCGCAGGTGAGTGGCGGGGCGGTGACGGATACCCGGCACGGGTGGCCGAGGAAGGGAGCGAGCCGTGCGATTCCGAAGCCGTGCGCAGGCCGGACAGGAGCTGGCCGTCAGGATGCTGGAATGGGCGAGCAGCGGTGATCTCGCGAATGTGACCGTGCTGGCGCTGCCGCGCGGTGGCGTCCCGGTCGGTGCGGAGATCGCCCGGGCGATGCAGGTGCCCCTGGACGTCCTCGTCGTCCGCAGGATCGGGGTCCCCGGGTCCCCCGGCGTGAGTGTCGGGGCGATCGCCGGGGACGACCCCCCGGTGTTCGACCGTACGGGGCTGAGGGCCCTGGACCTCTCGGAGGACGGGCTCGGCGCCGAGGTGGCCCGGGCGCGGGTCGAGCTGCACCGGCGGGGGTGGGTCTACCGCGGCGGTCGCCCCGCCCCGGACCTCGGCGGTCACAGCATCGTGGTCGTGGACGACGGACTGGTCACGGGGATCACCGCCCGTGCGGCGCTGCGGCACCTTCGGCGCGGTGGTCCTCTGCGGCTGACGCTGGCCGTGCCGGTGTGCGGTCACGGGACCGCCGCGGCGCTGCGGGACGAGGCCGACGACGTGGTCTCCCTGTACCAGCCACAGCGGCTGCGGTCCGTCGGCGAGTGGTACGAGGACTTCCCTCAGGTCACCGACCAGGAGGTGCTGGACGCCCTGCGGGAGCTGCACCCGGCCTAGCGCCTCGGCCGACGGTGGCCGGCGGGCTCGGGGCGTCCCCCGCCGGGCGACGGCGAAGGCGTGCGGCTGCGGCAGCTCGGGGCGGAGCACGGGGCGCGTCATACGCCCGAAGACGTCAGGTCATGTCCTTCGCCGTGCTGGACGTATCCACGCCGGCCCCCTAGCGTCCCGCGTATGACAGAGCGACGTGCGATCCTCAGCGGCTCGACGTTCGAGGAGCGGATCGGCTACGCCCGCGCCGTGATCCACGGCGACTCGGTGCACGTGTCCGGCACGACCGGCTTCGACTACACCACCATGACGATCTCCGACGACGTGGTGGAGCAGGCCGAGCAGTGTCTGCGCAACATCGGGGCCGCGCTGGCCGAGGCGGGGTGCACCTTCGCCGATGTGGTACGGGTGCGTTACCTGCTGCCCGACCGGGCCGACTTCGAGCCCTGCTGGCCCGTCCTGCGCCGCTGTTTCGGCGAGGTCCGGCCGGCCGCCACCATGCTCGTGTGCGGCCTCGCCGATCCCCGGATGAGGATCGAGGTAGAGGTGTACGCGCAGCGGTCGGCCCGGTGACGGCGGGGCCCGTCGTCCCGGGCCTCAGCTCCCGGCCGGGGTGAGCAGCACGAAGTCCGCGCCGAAGGGATCGAGGCAGAGGGCGAGGCGGCCGACGCCCTCCGCGTCCACCGGACCCGTCCGCACGCGTCCGCCGTTCCCGGTGACCTCGGCCACCGCCGCGTCGCAGTCGGTGACCGCGAAGACCGGGTGCCAGTACGGCCGCCCGCCCGCCGGGGCGAGGTCCTCCTCGCGGACCTCCAGCAGGCCGCCGTGCATCCGCTCCTCGGGCAGACCGGACGGGGCGATCATGGTGTAGACGCCCTCGCCGCCCGGCATCCGCGTGTCGCTGAACCGCCAGCCGAGGACTCCGCCGTAGAACTCCTTCGCCGCGGCCGCGTCGCTCGTGTACAGCTCGGTCCAGCACAGCGAGCCCGGCTCGTCCACCAGGTCGACGCCCTTGCTCTCCCCCGGCTGCCAGACGGCGAACTGGCCGCCCAGCGGGTCGCTGTACTGCGCCATCCGACCCCACTTCTCGAGGTCCATGGGCGGCACCCGCACGGTGCCGCCGGCGCGCTCCACCGCCCGGGTCGTGGCGTCCGCGTCGGCGACGGTGTAGTAGATCATCCAGGCGGGACGGGCGCCCTCCTCGGTGAGCTTGCCCAGCCCGGCGACCATCTTGCCGTTCTTGCCGAACATCCCCCCTTCCACGTCCTCCCCGTCGCCCATGGGCTCGTAGTCCCAGCCGAGGACCGCGCCGTAGAAGGCTGCGGCGGCCCGGACGTCGGGGGTGCCGAGGTCGAGCATGCAGGGCGAGCCGGGGGCGAAGTCAGTGGTGATCACCGCGATGTCCTTTCGCTGGTTCCCTTTGGCCCCAGCGTGCCACCGGGCACTGACAACCGCCCTCCGGCTTCGCCGTCCGGGCGTCGCGGGCCGGCTGCTCCCGTCCACCGCCCCACGCCTCGTGAACGGCAGCAGGAGCCGGGAGGGGTGGCTGCGGTCCGGTCGCCGTGAACAGCCTGCCCCCCCGGGCTCGCAGGCGCACGACGTCGCCCTGGAGGCCCTGGGCAGCGGTTTCAGCACCGCGTACCTGGGGTGCGGCGGCCGCCGCCCCGACCGCGTTCGGCATGACCGGTCCGCGCGGCCCGGGCACGGCCTGGGAGGAGGGGGCCGGAGCCGCGTCGTCCGCTTCGGACGGCACGACGCCGGACCCGGCCCCCGCGCGCTAACCGAGCGGTTCGATGCGGATGTTGCGGTAGCGCACCGCGTTCCCGTGGTCCTGCAGCCGGATCGCCCCGGCCGCGGGGCCTTCGGGCGCTCCGCCTCCGGTCGGGCCGTCGATCGCGACGTCGTCGTGGATCTTCTTGCCGTTCCACACCACGGTGACCCGTGCGTCGGCCGTCTTGTTCCCCTCGGCGTCGTAGCGCGCGGCGCGGAAGACGATGTCGTACGACTGCCAGGTCTCGGGCGCCCTGGCGGCGTTCACGTCCGGGGCCTTCTTCAGGTAGATCGCCCCTGCTTCGTCGGTGGCGGGTGTGGTGTCGCCGTAGGAGTCCAGGATCTGGATCTCGTAACGGTCCTGGAGGTAGACGCCGCTGTTGGCGCGGTCCTGTCCCGTCACGTCCGGGGGCAGCTTCGGCAGCCGGTACTCCACGTGCAGCTTGAAGTCGTCGTAACCGCCCTTGGTGCGGATGTCCCCGCAGCAGACCTCCGTCGCGCCGTCGGTGACGGGCCACTGGACCGGGCGCCCGTCGGTGTGCTGCCACCGGTCGAGGCCGTCGCCGTCGAACAGGCCGACCGGACCGCCGTGCCGGTCGACGCTGAGGAGGTCGAGATTGACGTGGCCGGTGTCGCCCTCGTCGTACCGGTAGGCGACGCTGTTGTGCCCGGCGCGCAGGCGCAGTGCCTCGGTCTGCGTCGACCAGGTGTCCCAGTCACCGGTGCTGCGGAACTCGGTCTGCCTCACCTTCTTGCCGTTGACGTACAGGGAGAGGGACTTGGCGCCCCGGAAGGGGTCCGGGCCGTTGGAGTAGCGCAGCCCCAGGTCGTACGTCCCGCTCCGGTCCACCTCGACGTCGAAGGTCGTGGTGGCGCCCTGGGTGCCGTACCGGTCGACGAAGCCGCTGCCGGAGTAGCCCCGGTGGTCGGTGTTGACGCCGGCCGCGCCGGTCAGGGACGCCTCCTCGGCCTCGTACAGCGGGCCCGGTGCGGGCTGCTTGCCCGGCATGGCGTTGAGGGTGTACCAGGCCTCCGTGCTCCACAGGGTCTCGCCCGACGCCGAGCTGAACGGGCGCGGGGAGCGGACGTGCACCACGCGGCCCGGTTTGAGTCCCTCGACGGCCAGGGTCACCTTCCTGCGGTCGCGCGACAGCTTCGCCGAGGTCACCTCCAGGGTCTCCTCGGCGATCTTGGGACCGCCGTAGTCGCGCGTCGGGGTGTAGCGCCACTGTTCGGCCTCGTAGTGGCTGACGAGGTTGTCGGCGGTCTCCTGGGACAGCGGCTGGGTGTACTCCAGCTCGAAGCCGCCCTTCTTCACCCGCATGGCCTGGATGTCGAAGGTGTTGCCGCCGTTCGGCGTCAGCTTCTGGAGGCCGTACCTGAGCTTGCCCTCCTGGCCCCAGTTGCCGTCCGCTCCCAGACCGCCCGCGTAGATGGCGCCGTCGGGGCCCATGGTGATCCGGTTGACGCCGGCCTCGAGGCCCTGGGTGAAGCGGAAGACGGCGCCCTGGTACTGGCCCTTGACCTTCTCCAGGTAGGCGCGCTGGAGGCCGCCGTAGGTGACGTCGCCGAACAGCAGCTGCCCCTTGAACCTGCCCTTGGTCAGGTGGAGCGGCGTGCTGGGCGAGTTGGCGATCTCGTTCTGCGGGAGCCAGAGCACCGGCCGGGTCACCGGCTCGGAGTCGAAGGGGCCGGCGGGGTTGGTGTAGTGGTTGAAGAAGCGGTCCTGCTCGATGTGGACCAGCTTCGACGAGGGGAGCCAGCCGCCCTGGTTGTCGGTGGCGAAGAGGTCACCGCCTGGACCCCAGCCGATGCCGTTCGGGGTGCGCAGGCCGCCGGCGAGGTAACTCACCTTGCCGGTCTTCCTGTTGACCTTGATGGTCGCGCCGCGGCCGGGTGCGGGCTGCGGATTCGTGGTGGCGCCGCCGTAGTCGATGGCGACGGACAGGTTCAGGTAGAAGTGTCCCTCGCGGTACAGCAGTCCGAAGGCGAACTCGTGGAAGTTGCCCCCGTAGGGCCAGGTGGCGATCGTCCGGTACTCGTCCATGACGCCGTCGCCGTCGCTGTCGCCCAGCTCCGTCAGCTCGTGCTTCTGGGAGACGAAGATGGTGCCGTCGACGACCTTCAGGCCCATCGGCTCCTTGAGTCCCTCGGCGATCTTCGTGGCCTTCACCTTGTCCGGGCCGGTGGTGCCGGTGACCTCGTCCATGACGTAGACCTCGCCGGCCGTGTTGTCGGTGCCGCCCCAGGTGCTCACCACCAGACGGCCGTCGGGCAGCCAGTCCATGCCGGTGACCTGTGGTTCGAAGCCCTCGGGACGCAGGTCGGTGAGGGTGTGGTCGGGGCGCACCGAGTTGAGCGGAAGGCCGTCGCCCGGCGAGTCCCTGACGCCCTCGCACTCCTTGCGGCCCGGGGCGGTGACCCGGACCACTCCGGCGTCGGTGCTCAGCGCCGTGTTCGGCACGGTTGCGAAATCGTCGGCGCCCGGCGGACGCCAGGCGAGGGTGAGCTGCTCCCCGCCGCCGCGTTCGAAGTGGTCTATGCGCAACGCGTGCATGCCCTCGGTGAGCTGGACCGCGCCGTCCTTGGGCTCGGCGCCGTGCAGTCCGTCGTGGTCGATGACCAGCCGGTCGTCGATCAACAGCCGTGAGCCGTCGTCGCTGATCAGCCGGAAGGTGTAGGAACCGTCGGCCGGTACATGGATGTTGCCGGTGACCTGGGTGACGAAGTTGTCGCCGAACCCGCCGAAGTCGCCGGTGGTGCTCCAGTCGACGGTCGGCATCAGCTTGTCGACGTTGGGGGTCTGTCCGGGCTTGAGGGTGCAGATCTTGTCGAGCGGGACCTGGACGTCGAAGACGCGCAGGGTGACTCCGGGCTCCTGTGGCGGCGCGTCGGCCCGCGGCGCGGAGCCCGGCCGGGCCGATGCCAGGGGGGCTCCCCAGAGCCCGCCCGCGACGAACGCGCCGACGAGCAGTCCTGTCAGGGATCTTCGGGCGCGCCGGTACAGCCGTGCGTCCATGCTTCCTCCTGCTGGGTCGACCGGAGGGCCGGATGACTCCGGTGCCGAATGGGCGAAACGCCAACGGTGCGGCCGACACGCTAGGAGACTTCTGCTCAGGCCGTCCAGACTTTGTACTCGATGAGTTCAAAGTCCTTCCGGTGGGCAGCATTCATCGGTGCAATGGGTACGTCGCGGGAGCGGTGAGCGGTGTGCGGTGTGCGGTGTGCGGTTGCGGGGAGAGCGGGGGGCGGCAGACGGACACAGGGGAACGCGACTCGGCGGTGAACGCGGTGCCGTCCCGGTCCGCCTTCCCGGGCTCCGGCCCGGAACCGGCCGGTTGGGCCATGAGGCCGAGTCGGGCCGGCCGGATGCAGCGGTGAGGCCCCGGGAACAGCCGTGCCTGCCGGCCGTCGTCCACGTGGAAGTGGTGCGCCACGAGGTGCCGGCACAGGGTGCCGTAGGTGTCCGGGCCGACGCACCCGGTCCCGGACCGCCGGACCGTGGCCGTCCGGCCCGGACGGGGACGTGTTCCCCCGGGTGCTGCGGCAGGGCCGGTCATGGGTACCGTCCGTCATCCGTCAGGGAATGCTTTGGCCAACGCACAACCTACGTGTCCTGCGCCGAGCGGGCAGCCGCCGCCGGAGAACGCCGGCCCGGTGGTCTCCAGCCGTGCCGGCGCACCGCTTGCACCAGCCCGAGGAGGGCGATCGCCACGGCGACGAGCACGCCCCGGCTCATCGTCCCCCACCACGCGGGAACCAGGTCGCGGGTGACGCCGCTCGGATACACGCACGTCGCCTGCGCGGGGAACACCGACCGCCGTACCTCGAGGGCGCGCTCGTAGACGCCCGTGGTGAACGCCGGACAGGTGGACAGCGGATCGCGTCCCGGCGGAGCCAGGAGGGCCGGCACGACCGCGCACAGGACCGCCAGCACCACCAGGGAAACGAGGGCGAGAACCCCGAACCGGACCACGGCCCGCTCCTGGCCCAGCCCGGCGAACTCGCAAACCAGCGCCAGAACGGCGCAGGCCGCGGCGACCACGACGCACACCCACAGCACCCAGCCGAAGAAGTCACCCGCGGAGATCGTGGAGCCGTCGGCGAACACACAGCGCACCCCTGGCGGAAAGCTGCTCCGCTCCACCCGGAAGTCGCCCCCGGGGCCCGCCATTCCGTGGGCGCAGCGCTCGTCCAGCTCCGACACCCCGGCCGTCAGCCACCCGAGCAGCCAGGCGAACGCTCCCGCGCATGCGGCCAGTGCGGAGGCGGCCCACAGACCGTTCGCAAAGCCACGTGATCCCTGTGTCCCCGGCATGGAGCCGGACTCTATCCGCCGCGCCACCGGCGGGACGGACCGGGTCCGGCTCCACCGGCCCGCACGGGCTCAGCCGAGTTCCACGATGAGGTCGCCGCCCTCCACCTGCTGAATGCGGTTGATGGCCAGCCGGGTGACGGTGCCGGACCTCGGGGCGGTGATCGCGGCCTCCATCTTCATCGCCTCGATGGTGGCCACCGTGGCGCCGGCCGCCACCTCGTCGCCCTCGGCGACCGCGAGGGTCACCACACCGGCGAAGGGGGCCGCGACATGGCCGGAGTCGGCCCGGTCGGCCTTCTCGGTGACCGGGACGTCGGAGGCCGCCGCCCGGTCGCGGACCTGGATCGGCCGCAGCTGGCCGTTCAGGGTGGACATCACGGTGCGCATGCCCCGCTCGTCGGCGTCGCCCACCGCCTGCAGTTCGATGAGCAGCCGTACACCGGGATCGAGGTCGACGCTGTACTCCGTGCCGGGGCGCAGCCCGTAGAAGAAGTTCTTGCTGTCCAGGACGCCGGTGTCGCCGAAGGACCGGCGGTGCGTCTCGAACTCCCGGGTGGGGCCGGGGAAGAGGAGACGGTTGAGGGTCGGCCGGCGGTCCTTCGCCAGGCCCTCGCGGTCGTCGGCGGTCAGTTCCCGGACCGGCTTGAGCTCGGCGCGGCCGCGCAGGGCCCTGCTGCGGAACGGCTCGGGCCAGCCGCCGGGCGGAGTGCCCAACTCGCCGCGCAGGAAGCCGATCACGGAGTCCGGGATGTCGAACCGGTCCGGCTCCTCCTCGAAGTCCTCCGGGGAGACGCCCGCGCCCACCAGGTGCAGTGCCAGGTCGCCCACCACCTTCGACGAGGGGGTGACCTTCACCAGGCGGCCGAGCATCCGGTCGGCGGCGGCGTACATCGCCTCGATGTCCTCGAAGCGGTCGCCCAGACCCAGCGCGATCGCCTGGGTGCGCAGGTTGGACAGCTGTCCGCCAGGGATCTCGTGGTGGTAGACGCGGCCGGTCGGCGAGGCCAGGCCGGCCTCGAAGGGCGCGTAGACCTTACGGACGCTCTCCCAGTAGGGTTCCAGGTCGCCGACGGCCGTCAGGTCCAGTCCGGTGGGGCGCTCGGAGTGGTCCGTCGCGGCGACGATCGCCGACAGGGAGGGCTGGGAGGTGGTGCCCGCCATCGAGGCCACGGCTCCGTCGACCGCGTCCGCGCCGGCCTGGATCGCGGCGAGGTAGGTGGCGAGCTGGCCGCCGGCGGTGTCGTGGGTGTGCAGGTGGACCGGCAGGTCGAACTCCCGGCGCAGCGCCGACACCAGCGTCGCCGCCGCGGGCGCCCGCAGCAGTCCGGCCATGTCCTTGACGGCCAGCACGTGCGCGCCCGCTTCCACGATCCGCTCGGCCAGCCGCAGGTAGTAGTCCAGGGTGTAGAGCCGTTCGGACGGATCGGACAGGTCGGCGGTGTAGCACAGGGCCACCTCGGCGACGGCCGTGCCGGTCTCCCGTACGGCGTCGATGGCGGGCCGCATCTGGGAGACGTCGTTCAGCGCGTCGAAGATGCGGAAGATGTCGATGCCGGTGGCCGCCGCCTCCTGGACGAAGGCGTCGGTCACCTCGGTCGGGTACGGGGTGTAGCCCACGGTGTTGCGGCCGCGCAGCAGCATCTGGAGGCAGATGTTGGGCACGGCCTCCCGCAGGGCGGCCAGGCGCTCCCACGGGTCCTCGGCGAGGAAGCGCAGGGCGACGTCGTACGTGGCGCCGCCCCAGCACTCCAAGGAGAGCAGCCCGGGCAGGGTGCGCGCCACCACGGGGGCGACGGCGAGCAGGTCCTTGGTGCGCACCCGGGTGGCGAGCAGCGACTGGTGGGCGTCGCGGAAGGTGGTGTCGGTGACGCCGATGGTCGGCGAGTCGCGCAGCCTGCGGGCGAAACCGTCGGGGCCGAGTTCGGCGAGCCGCTGCCGCGAGCCGGCCGGCGGTTCGCCGGCGGGCAGTGGCGGCAGCTTCGTCAGCGGGTCGATCAGCTGGGGCCGCTCGCCGTGCGGCTTGTTGACCGTGACGTCGGCGAGGTAGGTGAGCAGCTTGGTGCCGCGGTCGGCGGAGTGGCGGGCGGTGAGCAGTTCGGGACGCCGCTCGATGAACGACGTCGTGACGCGTCCGGCCTGGAAGTCCGGATCGTCCAGGACCGCCTGCAGGAAGGGGATGTTGGTGGCGACACCGCGGATGCGGAACTCGGCCACCGCTCGTCGGGCCCGGCCCACCGCGGCGCCGAAGTCCCGGCCCCGGCAGGTGAGTTTCACCAGCATCGAGTCGAAGTGGGCGCTGATCTCCGTACCGGCGTGGGTGGTTCCGCCGTCCAGGCGGATGCCGGAGCCGCCGGGCGAGCGGTAGGCGCTGATCCGTCCGGTGTCCGGGCGGAAGCCGTTGGCGGGGTCCTCGGTGGTGATGCGGCACTGCAGCGCGGCGCCCCGCAGGGTGACGGTCTCCTGCGAGAGACCGAGGTCGGCGAGCGTCTCGCCGGCCGCGATGCGCAGCTGCGCCTGCACCAGGTCGACGTCGGTGACCTCCTCGGTCACCGTGTGCTCGACCTGGATGCGCGGGTTCATCTCGATGAAGACGTGGTTGCCGTCCCGGTCGAGGAGGAACTCCACCGTGCCGGCGTTGCGGTAGCCGATCCGCCGGGCGAAGTTCACGGCGTCGGCGCAGATGCGGTCGCGCAGCTCCGGGTCGAGGTTCGGCGCGGGCGCGAGTTCGATCACCTTCTGGTGACGGCGCTGCACCGAGCAGTCCCGCTCGAACAGGTGGATGACGTCGCCCTGCCCGTCGGCGAGGATCTGCACCTCGATGTGGCGGGGTTCGACGACGGCCTTCTCCAGGAACACCGTGGGGTCGCCGAACGCGGAGGCGGCCTCCCGGGAGGCCGCCTCGACGGCCTCCCTCAGCTGGGCGGGCTCCTCGACGCGGCGCATGCCGCGCCCCCCGCCGCCGGCGACCGCCTTGACGAACACGGGGAAGCCGATGTCGTCGGCGGCGCGGACGAGTTCGTCGACGTCGGTGGAGGGTGCCGAGGAGCCGAGCACGGGTACACCGGCCTCGCGGGCGGCGGCCACGGCACGGGCCTTGTTCCCGGTCAGTTCCAGGATCCGGGCGCTGGGTCCGACGAAGGTGATGCCGGCCTCTTCGCAGGCGCTCGCCAGCTCGGGGTTCTCGGACAGGAATCCGTAGCCCGGGTAGACGGCGTCGGCGTCCGCTCGGCGGGCGGCGCGGACGATCTCCTCGACGGAGAGGTAGGCCCGCACGGGATGTCCCGGCCGGCCGATCTCGTACGCCTCGTCGGCCTTCAGCCGGTGCAGCGAGTTGCGGTCCTCGTGCGGGAAGACGGCGACGGTTCGGGCACCCAGTTCGTAGCCCGCGCGGAACGCCCGAATCGCGATCTCGCCACGGTTGGCGACCAGCACCTTGCGGAACATGCTCGATCCCTTCAGCCTGCCGGTGACGAAGACCATCGTGTCGGCGGCGGGCCCGGTACGCCATGTGAGCCGGGCCACTCACCTCCGGTCCGCCGGCGGTGTGAGGGACCGTAGGAGGACACGTTTCCCCTTGTGGCCCCCTGTGGCCCCGGCGACCCCTCTCAGGTCTCGGGGGAGCGCCGCTCCGTGATCTCGAGCAGTTCGTCCTCGCGTCGCGCGCGGGACGGTGCGGCCGCCCACCGCGGTGGCCTCCGGCGCGACGCGGAGGCCGGCGGGGAGGGTGACCGCTCGCCGCGGCCGGCGCCACGGCGGGGTTCCACGACGTCCACCCGTGCCGGAGCCGGCCGGCGGACGCCGGGCTGAACGCGTTGTCCGAAGCGCCGGCCGGCGACCGGGCGGGACCGCCGCCCCTCCCCTCACCCGGCCCTCGTCGCACCGCGTTCGACGGAGTGGGCCGTGGCCGGCCCGGTCGGCGGGGTCCGGGTCAGGCCTCACCGGTCTCGAAGCGGGAGATGCGGCCGTCGTCGTCGACGGTGAAGGACCACCGGGTGCGCATCTCGCCCCAGGCGTCGTTGGGGGAGCGGGCGAGGAGGCGGCGGCCGCCGCCGGACTCGTCGTCGACCTCCAGGTGCCCGTGGGAGGAGAAGATCTCCCGGTCGGTCCACTCGGTGAGGTCGCGCTCGGAACCGTCGTCCGCCATGGTGGCGCCGGGCGCCGGCAGAGCCAGGAAACCGTCCCGGTCGTGGTTGTTGACGGCCGTGACGAAGGCGCGGACGGCGGGGTCGCTGAGACGGGTGCTCCGGATCGTCATGCCTGCAGCGTCGTGCCGGCCGCCGGGTCCCGCCACCCGCGTCACCCGAACGGCGACCGGTGGCGCGCCGGGCCGGTGGCGGGGATGCGACGGTGGTCGGGCCAAGCCACTGCTCCGGGAGACGACGTGACCTGTTACGACCGACGTGATCTGGGCCTGCTGCTGCTCCGGCTGGGAACGGGCGGGGTGCTCGCGGCGCACGGCGCGCAGAAGCTGTTCGGCTGGTTCGGCGGTGGCGGCCTCGAGGGCACCGGCCAGTTCATGGAGTCCATCGGCTACGCGCCCGGCAGGGCGAGCGCCGCGGCGGCGGGCCTCGCCGAGGCCGGCGGGGGTGTGCTGCTCGCGCTCGGTCTCGCCACCCCGGCGGCGGGCGCCGCGGCGGCCGGCGCGATGGCCGGCGCGTCCGCCGTGCACACGCCCAACGGCTTCTTCAACCAGGAGGGCGGCTTCGAGTACGCCGCGTCCCTGGGCCTGACGGCCGCCGGACTCGCCGTCACGGGTCCCGGCCGGCTCTCCCTGGACCACGCCCTCGGCCACGCCGTCAACCGGAACTGGATGATCCCGGTGGCCTTCGCCGTGACCGCGGCGGCCACGACGATGACGGTGGGGGCGCGTGTCCGGCGGCTGCGGAAGGCCAAGGAGGCCGAGCGGGAGCCGTTGTCCGAGGAGTAGCCGGAGCCGACCCCGGCCACGCGGAACCCGGCGACGGCCGGGCCGGTCCCGCTCTTCGAGAGCTCCCGCGAGCGCGCCCACCAGGACGCGGCCGTCCGGGCCGGGGCCCTCACCGAGCGGCTCGCGGCCCGACCCGGCGGCGCCCGGCCGGGTCAGGCCCGGCGCCGGGCGTCCTCCAGGTAGTGCAGCACGGCCGCGACACGGCGGTCCGTGCGGTCGGTCGGCGCCAGGTCGAGCTTGGCGAAGATGCTGCGGATGTGCTTGTGCACGGCACCGTCGGTGACGACGAGCCGTTCGGCGATGGCCGTGTTGCCCAGCCCCTCGGCCATCAGCGCCAGCACGTCCCGTTCGCGCGGGCTGAGCCGCTGCAGCCGGGCGTCCGGCCGGGTACGGGTGAGCAGTTGGGCCACGACCTCGGGATCGATGGCGGTGCCGCCCCGCGCCACCCGGTGCAGCGCCTCGAGGAACTCCTCGACCCGGCCGACCCGTTCCTTGAGCAGGTAGCCGAGCCGGGCGCTGCCCTGGGCCAGCAGGTCGGTGGCGAAGGCCTGCTCGACGTAGGCGGACAGGACGAGGACGGCGAGCTCGGGCCGGCGCCGCCGGGCCTCCACGGCCGCGGTGATCCCCTCGTCGGTGTGGGTGGGCGGCATCCGGACGTCGACGATGGCGACGTCCGGCTCCTCCGCGTCCACGGCGTCCAGGAAGGCGTCGGGGTCCTCGGCCGTGGCCACCACGTCCAGGGACTCGGCGCGCAGCAGCAGCGCCAGCCCCTCGCGCAGCAGGGCGTCGTCCTCGGCGATCACGATCCGCATGGCAGGGTCACCTTCAGGGTGGTGGGGCCGCCGGGAGGGCTGGCCAGTTCCAGTGTTCCGTCGTGCGCCTCGGTGCGTCGGCGGATGCCGGTGAGCCCCGACCCGTTCCGCTCGTCCGCGCCGCCGCGGCCGTCGTCGCGGACCTCCACGTGCAGCCGGTCGTCCACGCGGCGCACGACGACACCGGCGTCGCGGGCGCCGCTGTGCTTGGCGATGTTGCTGAGGGCCTCGGCGACCACGAAGTACGCCGTCGCCTCCACGGACGCCGCGCACCGGCCGGGCACGTCGGTGTCGACGCGGCAGGGCACCGGGCAGTCGGCCGCCAGGGCGGTGAGGGCGTCGGGCAGGCTGCGGTCGGCCAGGACCGGCGGGAGGATGGAGCGGACGACCGCCCGCAGCTCGGCCAGCGCCTGCTCGGCGGCCTCCTGGGCACGCTCGAGGACGGCGTCGGCCTCCCCGGGGTTGCGGGTCAGGGCGCGGCGGGCCGCGCCGAGCAGCACGGTGACCGCGACGATCCGGTTCTGCGTGCCGTCGTGCAACGCGCGTTCGACACGGCGCAGTTCGGTGGCGTGGGCGTCGAGCGCGGCGGCCCTGGTGGCGGTGAGCTCGGCGACCCGCAGGACGAGGTCGGTCCCGGGGTCCGGGCCGAGCAGCCGCCGTCCGGGCCATGCCTGGAGGCGGGCGAGCGCGGGGGCGCAGAACACGATGACGGCGACGAACAGCACGCCGAACAGGGTGACGGACAGGGCGCCGGGCCAGTCCCGCACGGTCCACCAGCCCAGGGCCGCGGTGGCCTCGCTCTGGGGCAGGAGGCGCCAGTACAGCGGGAAGGTGATGTCGTGCGCCGCGTTCAGCGGCAGCGTCGCCCCGATCAGTCCGAGGAGCAGGCCGAAGAACGCGTGCGCGCAGACCCAGCGCACCTCGCGGCGTACGGAGCGGTCCGCGAGCGTCGCCCGCAGCCCGGCCGGCGGTTCGGCCGGACCGATGATCTCCGGGCCCCACCGGGACAGCCGGGCCCGCTCCCGGTCGGCGACGGCCCGCACCGCGTGCAGGGCGGACGGCAGCAGCCACAGCCCCGCACCGACCAGGCAGGCCGCCGCCGTCAGGGCCAGCCACAGCACCGCGAGCAGCGCCAGCAGGCCGGTGCCCATACCGCCGATGAGGTGTTCCAGGGCGTCCAGCGCGGCCCGGGCGCGGGCCGGCACGGCCCGTGAACGCCCCGGCCGGCCGCCTGCCGCCCCGTCCTGAGTCACCACCCTCCACACCTCCCGGGTGTGGAGGATAGGACACCCGGTCCCGGGCCCGCCCGGCCATCCGCCCAGTGGTACGGCGCCGGGTGCGCTCCGGGCCCGGGACCGGCGCGGCGTGCTCATTCGCGGATGCCGATGCCCTCGGCCGGAGGGGTGCGCAGGAGCCGGCCGACGGGAAGCACCGTGGCGACGAGCGCCAGGGTGACGGTGCCGCCGACGACGACGGCCCAGCCGGCGGCCGGCACGTGGGGCACGCGCTGCCCGGCCACGGCGTTGACGATCGTGGTGAGGGTGACGGCCGCGATCGCGCCGCCGATGACGAGCGCCACGCCCAGCAGACCGGCCTGTTCGGCGTGCACCATCCGCTTCACCTGACGGCGGGTGACGCCGACCAGGCGCAGCAGGGCGAGTTCCCGGGTCCGGGACAGGGCGGCCATGACGAGCGTGTTGGCGGCGGCCAGGAGCGCGTATCCGACCAGGACGGCGATGAGCAGCTTGTTCAGCCAGCCGCTGACGGCCAGGTCCCGGGCGATGTCGCCGGTGAGCCGGTCGGTGTCGACCACCGCGGCGGCCGGGTACCGGCCGGCCAGGGCGGTCAGGGCGGCTCCGGCGTCCGCGTCCGGCGCCGTGCGGATGAGCACCTGGTCGTCGAGTCCGGTGACGGTGTGTCCGGCGAGGGTCTTCGTGTGGAGGGTGACGTCGCCGAAGCCCCAGCCGCGTTCGTACAGCGCGACGACGCGCAGGGTGACGGGCGTCCCGTCGCCGAGCCACAGCTCGGCCTCGTCCCCGAGGTCCCAGCCGGCGGCGTCCGCCCGTGCGGTGGACACGGCCATGGTGTCCGCGCGCAGTGCGGCGAGGCTGCCCGACCGGACGTCGAGGTCCAGTGTCCGTTCCACGCCCTTCGGATCGATGCCCTGGGCGACCACGGCCTGTGCCTCGAGTTCTCCCGGTACGACGACCGAGGTGCGGCGCACCCCGGTCGCGGCGAGCACGCCGGGGACGCGACGGGCCTCGGCCGTGGCGGAGGCGGGCAGGCCGGCGGTGCCGGTCAGGACGTGCTGGGCGAGGACGCCGTCGCGGCTCTGGACGACGGTCTGCCGCTGGAGGTTGTCCTGCAGGAACCAGACGGTGCCGCCGAAGCCGACGGAGAGCACCAGCGCGGTGAGCACGGCGACCGTGCCGCGCGCGTTGGCCCGCAGGTTCGCGGCGGCGAGGTAGCCGCTGTCGCCCCACACCGTCCGCAGCACGGGCCCGAGGAACCGGGCCGCGGCCTGGTTGATCCAGGGCGCCAGCAGTGCGACCCCGAGGACGAACGTGCAGAGCATGCCCATCGCGGCGCCCAGCGCGGTCTGGCCGTCGGTGGCGCCGGTGAGGCCGGTCAGGGACAGCGCGACGGCGAGGCACACCAGGCCGCTCACCACGCGCGTCCTGCTGCCGGGGCCGCGCTCGACGGCCGCTTCCCCGAGCGCCTCGGTGGGCTTGATCCGGGTGACGCGCAGCGCGGCGATCCAGACGGCCAGGAGTGCCACGGCGGTGACGGCCGCGGTCACGGCCGCGGCGGACAGCAGCCCGCCCCGGACGGCGAAGCCCTCGGGCACGAACTCCCGGGACACCAGTTCGTCCCGGACGTACCGCGCGGCGAGCAGTCCGGCCGGGACGCCCACCACGGCGGCGCCCAGGCCGATCAGGCCCACCTCCGCGAGGAGCATCCGCCGTACCTGGCCCGGGGTGGCCGCGACGGCGCGCAGCAGGGCGAGGTCGCGGCGCCGGTGCCGTACCGACAGGCCCACGGTCCCGGCGACGACGAAGACGATGATCACCGCGGCGTACCCGCCGAACGCGCCGCCGGCCTGGAGGGTCAAGGCCCGTGCGGCCGCGGCCTCGGGCTGTGCGGCCAGTCCGCGCTCGTCACCGGTGTACGTCGTCGCGCCCGCGCCGTCCGCCGCCCGGCGCACTCCGGCGAGTACGGCGGAGCGGTCGGCGCCCGGTTCGGCGAGGACGCCGACGGCGTCGAAGCGGTCCGGGTGCGGGTCGAGGCGGGCCGCCCGCGCGTCGGTGAAGAACAGCGCCGCCCCTTCCCCGGACGCGCCGTCCGTCTCGACCACTCCGCTCACCCGGTACGGCCGGCTCTCTCCCCCGGCGATGACGTCCACGGTGCCGCCGGGGGCGAGCCCGCGGCCGTCGGCGAGCCGGGTGTCGACGGCGATCTCCCCGTCGGCGCGCGGGGGTTCGCCGGAGACCAGCCGGTACGGGGCGAGGGCGGCGCTCGCCCAGCCGTGTCCCGTGGTCGGCAGGTCCGGGGCCGCCGACGTGACGACCGGGACCGCGCGGTCGCCCACCGCGCGTGCCACACCGGGCACCGCGGCCAGCTCGTCGGCCAGCGCGGCGCGGACACCGCCGCGTTCGGGGAGCGTCACGGTGGTGTACTCGGTCTCGCCGAACACCGTGGGACCGGCCACCCGCAGCTCCCGGTCGGCGACGACGGCGGCCGTGGCGGCGTAGCGTTCCGGCTCGCCCTCGTGGCGCCATCCGGACTCCACGAGCAGGGCGCAGGTCATCAGGACGGCGACGCCGGCGGCGAGCGCGACGAACGTGGCGACGAAGCCGCCCTTGCGGAAGCGCACCATCCGTGCGGCCAGGTGGAGCACGGCTCAGCCCTCCCGGCTCGCGACGGGCTGCCGCCGGCCGAGCAGTGCCAGGTGTTCGGCGATCCGCTCGGCGCCGGGCTGCGCCATGTCCCGTACGATCCGCCCGTCGGCGAGGACCAGCACGCGGTCGGCCCAGGACGCTGCGACCGGGTCGTGGGTCACCATGACGACGGTCTGCCCGAACTGGTCGACCGCCGCACGCAGCAGGGCGAGGACGTCGGCGGCGGTCCGGGTGTCCAGGGCCCCGGTGGGCTCGTCGCAGAAGATCACCTCGGGGCGGGTGACGAGCGCCCGGGCGATGGCGACGCGCTGCTGCTGGCCGCCGGAGAGCTGCGCGGGCCGGTGCCGCAGCCGGTCGCCGAGTCCGACCCGTCCGATCACCTCGGCCGTCCAGGCCCGGTCCGGCCGGTGGCCCGAGAGCCGCGAGGGCAGCAGGATGTTCTGCTCCACGTCCAGCGCGCCCACCAGGTTGAACGCCTGGAAGACGAAACCGACCCGGCTGCGGCGCAGTTCGGTCAGCCGCTTCTCGGACATCGAGGACAGATCGGTGGCGCCGATCCGCACCGTCCCCGAGTCCGGCCGGTCCAGTCCGGCCGCGCAGTGCAGCAGGGTGCTCTTGCCCGATCCGGACGGTCCCATCACGGCGGTCGCCGTACCGCGCGTGAACACGGCGCTCACGTCGTCCAGCGCCACGACCGGCTGGTCACCGCCGTACGTCTTGTGCACATGGTCGAGGCCGACGGCGACGTCGGCCGGGGTGAGTGACATGGTGGGGCGCCTTCCGGGCGGAGCTCGTTGCGGGACCTCCACGACGGTAGGCGGCACGGAGGCCGCCGCCCATGCAGCCAGTGACCGAACGGTGGTGGTGCAGGCACTACCACCCGGCATGACGTCCGTGGCCGCGCCGTCCGCCCCGGCCCGGCGCGGTTCCGGCGGCGAGGCCGGACCCGGCCGCACCGTGACCGCCCTGTACGCCGTGCGCGCACGGTCCGGGCCGACGGGCACCCCGCCACGGCGACCGCGCGCCGGCTCGCCCCGACAGCCGTACTCCGCACGGGGAGACGGGCGACTCGGAGGCCGACGGCCTCGCCGGCTCCGTGCGGAGCGCGCGGCGCGGTCCGACGGTCACCGCGACCGCGGCCTGCTTCGCCGACGCCCCGCGCTCCCGCGACCACCGCCGCAGCACACTGCCGGGCGTCCCGTCCTCGGTGGACTCTCCGATCACGCGGGCGACTTGGCGGACCGGACGGAGGACGAGGACATCCGCGGGCCGGCCGGGGCGATCCGCACGGCGAACCGACCGGACCGACCCCGCCCATTGACTGATCCTTACGCATGGGTAAGTTTACTTCGAAGTAAGTAAGTACGGCAGCACCAGCACGAGAGCATCAGCCGCGACCGGGAGCCGTCATGGGCGTACGCAAGGATCTGAAACGGGCGAAACGACACGCGGGTCTGACGAGCAGGGCCGGGGTCGAGACCGTCAGGGACGAACACGGCGTCGTGCGCGAGGTCCGTACGGCGGCCCTGGCCCCGCGGCGGACCACCGGCAGTACGGCCGACATCCCGTTCGCCAACGCGGCCGAGGCCCCCGACGCGGTGGTGCTGCGGCGCGAGGAGCGCGGCGCCTGGCGCCCGGTGACGGCGGCGGCCTTCGCCGGCGAGGTCACCGCCGTGGCCAAGGGGCTGATCGCCGCCGGGCTGGAACCTGGCGACCGGGTCGCCGTGATGTCCCGCACGCGCTACGAGTGGACGGTCCTGGACTTCGCGGTCTGGTCGGCCGGCGGCCGGACCGTGCCGGTCTACCCCACCTCCTCGGCGGAGCAGGCGGGGTGGATCGTCCGTGACTCCGGCGCCCGGTACGTCGTCACGGAGACCGCGCGGAACACGGCCACCGTCGCCGCCGGGACCGCCGCCCACCCCGAACCCCCGCGCGTGTGGGAACTGGACGCGGGCGCCCTCGCCGAGCTCACCGCACTCGGCCGGGACGTCCCCGACGAGGAGGTCACCGGGCGCCGTACGGCCCTGACCCCCGACACCGTGGCGACCGTCTGCTACACCTCCGGCACCACCGGACGCCCCAAGGGCTGCGCCCTCACCCACGCCAACCTGTACGCCGAGGCCGCCAACACGGTCGAACTGCTGCACCCCGTCTTCAAGGAGGTCACCCACCAGGTCGCCTCGACCCTGCTCTTCCTCCCGCTCGCCCACATCCTCGGCCGCACCATCCAGATCGCCTGCCTGCTCGCCCGCATCGAGATCGGCCACTTCCCGAGCCTCAGGCCCGACGAACTCCGGCCCGCGCTCAAGGCGTTCCGCCCGACGTTCCTGGTCGGGGTCCCCTACCTGTTCGAAAAGATCCACGACACCGGCCGGGCCACCGCCGAGAGGATCGGCCGGGGCGCCTCCTTCGAACGCGCCCACCGCGTCGCCGTCCGCTTCGGCGAGGCCCACCTCGACAGGTTCCTGGGCCGCGGCAAGGGCCCCGGACCCGGCCTGTACGCCGCCTGGGCACTGTACGACCTGCTGGTCTACCGCCGGGTCCGCAAGGAGCTCGGCGGCCGGACGCGCTACGCCATCAGCGGCGGCTCCCCGCTGGAGCGCGACCTCAACCTCTTCTTCTACGCGGCCGGGATCATGGTCTACGAGGGTTACGGCCTGACCGAGACCACCGCCGCCGCCACCCTCGTCCCGCCGCTCGGCCCCCGCCCCGGCACGGTCGGGCTCCCGGTCCCCGGCACCGCGGTCCGCATCGCCGACGACGGCGAGGTGCGCGTCAGGGGCGGCATCGTCTTCGGCTCCTACTGGAACGACCCGGCCGCCACCGACGAGGTGCTCGACGACGGCTGGTTCGCCACCGGCGACCTCGGCTCCCTGGACGAGGACGGCTATCTGACCATCACCGGCCGCAAGAAGGACATCCTCGTCACCTCCGGCGGCAAGAACGTCTCCCCGGCCGTCCTGGAGGACCGGCTGCGCAGCCGCCCGCCCGTCGGCCAGTGCCTCGTCGTCGGCGACAACCGCCCCTTCGTGGCCGCGCTGATCACCCTCGATCCCGAGACGGTCGCCCACTGGCTGGCGGTGCGCGGGATGCCCGCCGACACCCCGATGTCCGAGGTCGTGCGCGACCCGCGGATGCGCGCCGACGTGCAGAAGGCCGTCGACTACGCCAACGAGGCCGTCTCCCGCGCGGAGTCCATCCGCGCCTTCACCCTGGTCGAGGGCGAGTTCACCGAGGAGAACGGACTGCTCACCCCCTCGCTGAAGGTGAAACGGCAGGCGGCGCAGGAGGCGTACGCAAACGAGATCACGGCGCTGTACTCCTGACCCCCGTGTCCCGCAGGGCGCGGAGATAGCGCCCGCGGACGTGGCGCTGGGCCAGCAGGAGGACGGGGAAGAGCGGGCGCCAGGGACCCGTCGGCGCCGCCCTGGTCAGGGAGCGCAGGGTCAGCAGGACCCGGCCCTCGTCGTCCCGGTGCACGACGAAGGCCTCTTCCCCGCTGACCGGGTGGCCCCGGCGGGTGCCGTAGGCGAAACCGCACCGGTCCCCGGTCTCCACCACGGCGACGACCTCGACCGGTTCCCGCACGACGCACCGGCCGAGGCCCGCCGTGACGGTGTACCGCCCGCGCTCGCGCGCGCCGACGCCGCCCCCGTCGGCCGGGGCGACGGCGAAGCCGCTGCGCCGCTTGACCTCCCACCGCAGCACCGCCTGCCCGGCGGCGTTCCAGACGTCCTCCCCCCGTCCGATCGTCACGGTCGCCTCGAACCGGCGGAAACCGGGCGGGGAGGCGGGCCAGACCGGGGCCTGCGGGGCGGTGGCGCCGCGGGGACCGTAGGTGAGACCGCCGTCCTCATCCACGCGCGTCCGCCCTCCGCCCCAGGAAGGCGGACAGGCCCGCCAGCAGCCGGTCGACGTCCTCGTCGCTGGTGTACGGGGCCAGCCCGACGCGGAGGCCGCCGGTGTCGCCGAGGCCGAGGCGGCGGGACGCCTCCAGCGCGTAGAAGTTCCCGGAGGGCGCGTGGACGCCGCGTTCGGCGAGGAAGCGGTAGGCGTCCTCGGTGCGGTGGCCGTCGAGGGTGAGCAGCAGGGTCGGGGTGCGCCGGGCCGCCCGGGAGTGGACGGTGACCTGTTCCAGCTCCGCCAGCCCTTTCTCCAGCCGGTCGCGCAGGACACCCTCGTGTTCCTCGATCCCCTCGAACGCCGCGGCGAGCCGTTCACGGCGGCTGCCGCCCGGCCCGGCGGCCAGCCCGGCCAGGAAGTCGACCGCCGCGCGGGTGCCCGCGAGGAACTCGTAGGGCAGCGTGCCGAGTTCGAAGCGTTCGGGCACCGCGTCCGTGGAGGGCAGCAGTTTGTCCGGGCGCAGTGTCTCCAGGAGATCGGGGCGGGCGGCCAGGACGCCGTGGTGGGGGCCGAGGAACTTGTACGGGGAGCAGACGAAGAAGTCCGCGCCGAGCGCCTCGACGTCGACCGGGGCGTGCGCGGCGTAGTGCACGCCGTCGACGTACAGCAGGGCGCCCGCCTCGTGCGTGATCCGTGCGATCTCGGCGATCGGGGGCATCGTGCCGATCAGGTTGGAGGCCGCGGTGACCGCGACCAGCCGGGTGCGCCCGGAGAGCCGGGCGCGGACGTCGTCGGCGGTCAGTTCGCCGGTGGCCGGGTCGAAGTCCGCCCATCGGACGGTGCAGCCGGTCCGCTCGGCCGCCTGCGCCCAGGGGCGGATGTTGGCGTCGTGGTCCAGCCGGGTGACGACCACCTCGTCGCCCGGCGACCAGGTCGCGGCGAGGGTCCGGGAGAAGTCGTAGGTGAGCTGGGTGGCGCTGCGGCCGAAGACGATGCCCGCCGGGTCGGCGCCCAGCAGATCGGCCATGGCGCGCCGGGCCCCGACGACGACGGCCTCGGCGTTGCGCTCGCCGGGCAGGCCGTTGCCGCGGATCGAGAGCGGCCCGGAGAGCGCGGCGGTGACCGCCTCGATGACGGGCAGCGGCGTCTGGGTGCCGCCGGGGCCGTCGAAGTGCGCGGTGCCGGCGGCCAGCGCGGGAATCCGGGCGCGCAGTGCGGCGAGGTCGTACGTCATGGGATGCCTCCTGTCGATGCGGTGTGCGGGCGTGCCGGTCAGGCGGACGGAACGTCGGCCCGCGGTGCGGGCGGCGGGTCGGAGAGCTGCTCGCGCAGGTAGTTCCAGACGACCGCGATCAGCGCGGCCACCGGTACGGCGAGCAGGCTGCCGACGATGCCGGAGAGGGCGCCGCCGAGCGTCACCGCCAGCAGGACGACCGCCGCGTGCAGTCCGAGGCCGCGGCTCTGGATCATGGGCTGGAACACGTTGCCCTCGAGCTGCTGCACCACGATGATGACGGCCAGCACGAGCAGCGCGTCCGTCAGGCCGTTGGACACCAGCGCGATCAGCACCGCGACGAAGCCGGCGAACAGGGCGCCCACGATGGGCACGAACGCGGACACGAAGGTCAGCACCGCCAGCGGCAGCACCAGGGGGACGTCCAGGAGCCACAGCCCCAGTCCGATGAACACGGCGTCGAGCAGGCCGACGAGCGCCTGCGACCGTACGAAGGAGCCGAGGACGTCCCAGCACCGCGCGGCCACGGCCGGGACGTCGGTGGCCAGCCGGCCGGGGAGCTGCCGGCCGAGCCACGGCAGGAAGCGCGGGCCGTCCTTGAGGAAGAAGAACATCAGGAAGAGCGCCAGCACGGCCGTGACCACACCGTTGAAGACCGTGCTCACCCCGGTGACGGCGGTGGTGGCGATGGCGCCGGCGCTGTCCTGGATGCGTGCGGTCGCGGTGTCGAAGGCCCCGGCGATCTGGGCGTCGTCGATGTTCAGCGGCGGTCCGGCGGCCCATTCGCGCAGCCTCTGGACACCCTCGACGACACCGTCGGCCAGCTCGCCGGACTCCGACGCCACGGGCACCGCGATCAGCGCCACGGTGCCCGCGGCCACCAGCAGGAACAACACGGTCACCAGGGACGCGGCGAGCGCGGGGGCCAGCCCGCGCCGGCGCAGGAAACGGGTCGGGGGCCAGGTGAGCGTGGTGAGGAGGAGACCGATTATCAGCGGCCAGACCACCGACCACATCCGGCCCAGCACCCACAGCATCACCGCCGCCGCCACCAGGACCAGCAGCAGTTCACCGGAGACACGCGCCGACGTGCGCAGCGCGGCGCGGGTTCTTCCCGCGTTCAACGTGGCAGACATGGGGGCACCCTATGGGGCCCGCCGGTCACGGTGATCACCCGGGATCCGTCCGGGAGGACGTCCGGCGGGGTGCCGCCGTGTCGGCCGGGAACGTCCGGGGCCGGTGGGGCAGACTGAGGTCATGGGCGACCCCAAGGTCCACGGGACACCGTCGCGTCGGTTCCCTCCCGCGCCCAGGAGCGTGGCGGAGGCCCGGCGGTTCGTGCGGGCCGCCCTCGCCGGTGCCGCGCCGGACCTGGTGGACACGGCCCAACTGCTGGTCAGTGAGCTGGTGACCAACGTCGTCCTGCACGCCCGCACCGAGGCGGAGGTGGCGGCCCGCGTCGAGAACGGCACGGTCCGGGTGCGGGTCGGCGACCGCCGGCCGGACCGCGGGCTCGTGCCGCACGGGTGCCCGCCCTACGCCGGCACGGGACAGGGTCTGCAGCTGGTCACCGGGCTGTCGTCCCGGCGGGGCGTCGAGACCGGTGACGGGGGCAAGACGGTGTGGTTCGAGCTGCGGCCCGAGGGACCGCCCCGTTGCCCGGACGACTGGGAGCCCGCCACGGCCTCCCCCGGCCCGGGAGCGGCGGTGACACTGCTCGACGTGCCGGCGGCGCTCTACGCGGCGGCTCAGCAGCACCGGCACACCCTGTTGCGCGAGGTGGCCCTGGCCGTCGGCGCCGGCCACGACCTGGGTGTCCCCCCGAAGGACCTCGCCGTCGCGCTGGACACGAGTCAGCTGATCACCGGGGCCGTGGCGGCGGCGCTGCGGCGGGAGCCCTCCGGACAGGCGATCCACTCGCTGTCCGTGTCCGTGCCCCCGGACGCCGAGCCGTCGGTGCAGACCCTGCGCGCGGTGCTGGACCTGGCCGAGGAGGGTGCCCGGGAGGGGCGTCTGCTGACGCTTCCGGCGCTGCCGCGGCAGCGTCTCTTCCACCAGTGGCTGTTCGACCAGATCGTCGGGCAGCTGGCCAGGGCCCACCCCACGGCGTGGACGGTGGTGCCCGGGGAACCGGGCACCGGTCCCTCGGACCTGGTGACGTGGGACGCCTGCCAGGTGCAGGCGAGCAGCACCCCGACGATCGCCGCCGACGAGCGGAACCGGATCATCGCGGCGAGCGGGTCGGCGGCGGACCTGCTCGGCTGGCACCCGGACGACCTCGTCGGGCGGCCGCTCACCACCCTCGTCCCGGAACACCTCCGCAGACGGCACGTCGCGGCGTTCACGTCCCTGCTGCTCAGCGGGCAGCCCCGGATCCTGGGGCGCTCGGTGCCGCTGCCCGCGCTGCACCGCGACGGCCGGCTGATCCCCGTACGGCTGTTCATCCAGCCGCAGGAGACGGCCGACGGCCGCACCGTGTTCGTCGCCCAGCTCGTCCCGCGGGCGGCGGTTCCCGGTTCCGCCGCGCACCCGCCCGGCCGCACCCGGTCCGTGGCACGGCGGGAACCGGAGCGGACGTCCGCGGCGGCCACCGGGGCCCCCGGCCGGGACGCGGACCGGTCCGCGCTGGAGCGGCTGTCGCTGCTGGCCGACACGGCGGCCGCGCTGAGCAACGCGCCGTACCTGGCCGAGGGCCTGGAACGGGTGGGCCGGATCCTCACCCACCGGCTGGCGGACTGGTGCGCGGTCGACCTGTTCACGGAGAACGACCAGGTGGAGCGGGTGTCCATCACCCACCGCCCCTTCCGTGGCCCTTCGCCCGCGGAGTACGAGGGCCGGCTTCCGCCGGTGTCCGACGCCGCCCGCGGCCCCCTGGCCCGTGCGCTGCGCGGGGCGGGCCCGCTGCTGCTCACCGGGCCGCCGTCGTCCGACCAGGTGGCGAGCCCTCTGGACGCCCACTACCTGGGGCTGTTCCGGACCATGGGCGCGGACAGCGCGGTCGTCGCCCCGCTGCGGGCCCGCCGGCAGATCATCGGCGCCCTCACGGTGGCCCGCCGCGGACGGAACACGCCGTTCACGGAGGAGGACCTGCCGCTGGTCCACGACCTGGTGCGCAGTCTCGCCCTGGGGGTGGACAACCTCCGTCTCCACCAGGAGACGCGCACCATCGCCGAACGTCTCCAGCGGTCGCTGCTGCCCAGGCTGCCGGAGGTCGCGCACCTGCGGTTGGCCGCCCGGTACGCGGCCTCCTCGGCCACCGCGCAGGTCGGCGGCGACTGGTACGACTGCTTCGTCCTGCCCGGCGGGGACACGGCGCTGGTCATCGGCGACGTCACCGGGCACAACCTGGACGCGGCCATCGCCATGAGCCAGCTGCGCAGCATGCTGCGGGGCATCGCCGTGGACCGCCAGGAGCCGCCCGAGACCGTCCTGCGCCACCTGGACCTGGCGAACCACAGCCTGTACCGCGAGTCCACCGCCACCTGTGTCTACGCTCTGGTCAAGGGCGGCGGGAGCGGCCCCTGGGAACTGGTGCACTCCTCCGCCGGGCATCCGCCGCCGCTGCTCGTCGACGCGGACGGCCGCACCCGGTACCTGGAGGACGGTTCGGGGCTGCTGCTCGGGGTGGACCCCCGGACGGTCCGTCCGCGGGCCCGGGACGCGATTCCGGCGCACTCGACGGTTCTGCTGTACACCGACGGGCTGATCGAGCGCCGGGGAGAACACCTGGACGACGCCATGGAGCGGCTGCGCCGGCACGCCGGCGCGCTGGCCCGGGAACCCCTCGACGTGTTCTGCGACGAGCTGCTGATCGGGCTGGGCGCCGACAGCGACGACGACATCGCCGTCCTGGCCGTGCGGCCCGTACCGCTGCGCTGACCGTCGTCCTCGGCGTCCGGCGGCGGCGCGCCCGGCCCGCGCCGCCACCGGCCCGGTCAGCTGAAGGGGTCGAGGGTGAGGGAGGCCTCGCTCGGGTTGCCGTCGTGGACGAGCGGCTCGTGGTGGCCCACGTCGTCGAAGGCGAAGGCGTACGCCTTGCCGTCGGCCATCTGCGCGTGGACGGCACGGGCGTAGTGGTTGGTGACGGGGTCCTGGTGGAAGCCGCCGGAGCCCGAGTCGGGCTGGCTGGGGTCGGTCAGGAGCGTGGAGCGGTTGAATCCGGCGCACAGGGTGCGGGAGATCGGGCCGCGCACCCGGTCGTTGGGGGCGTCGAGCCTCCTGTGACAGCCGAAGACGGAGGAGGCGTCCGGCTTCTGGAAGCCGGTGACGACGGCCCCCGCGCTGTCGGTGAAGCGCATGACGTCACCCGAGACCCGGCCGTAGTACCTGACGCCCGGCTGGTCGGCGAAGGGGTGACGGTCAGGGTGGAGCCGGCGTACTTCCGCCAGGCCCGGTTGACGTAGTCGTCCATGACCGACGCCGGCAGGGCGCCCGTCTCCAGTCCGTACAGGGGGACAGGGCGCGCAGCACGGTGCCGTCGGAGCGGGTCCGGATCAGGCCGGCCCAGCCTCCGGACTGTCCCCTGAGCGTGTCGAGGACCGCGTGGTAGCCGCCGGGCCTGAGCTTTCCGGTGCTCGCCGTGCTGCCGTCGGCGCGCCGCGCCCCCACCGAGCAGGGCGCGGAGAACATGTCCACCTGGGTGCTGTTGAGCCACAGGCCCGAGTCGTTGAGCGTGTACTCCGACCAGTTGAAGAGGATGTCGCGGTTGGGGTCCGCCGGGTTCTGCACGGCGGGCTGCACCAGACCGCCGGTGGTCAGCCTGAACACGGGTTTCCGGCCGTAGGGGAAGTAGACGCGGCCGGAGAACTCGGGGACGCGGATGGTCGTGGACCGTCCTGCCGCCGGGCCCGTGATCGAGGCGTCGGGGGCGGGGGTGGGCGGGTTGTCGCCCGTGGGCCAGGGGTGGAACGTGCCGTCTGCGTCGGCCCAGCCCTGTCTGCCGGTCGACAGCTGGGTGCCGAGGTTGTGGACGTACACCTGCTCGCCGCGGCCCGAGTTGTTGGTGATCTTCAGGGGGACGGTGTCCGGGACCGCGGCGTGGGCGGGGGACGGCACTCCGGTGGCGAGCAGTGAGCCGCCGAGCACCGTGGCGATGCTCAACCCCACGGCCATGGCCCGGCGTTTGAGTGTGCGCAGCGTGCCCCCTCTCCGTTCGAGTGTGGGGGGAAACTTTCTGAGAGCGCTCTCAGCAGCGTCTCGCCCTGGTATGGACCTGTCAACGGATGGAGAGCGCGCGGTTCCGGATTCACCCACCGCGACGGCCGGTCAGTCGCCGTCCCCCTGCACCACGCCTCGCGTCGAGAAGGTGACGGGGGCGCCCGCGGCGAAGTCCCCCGGCGGGATGCCCGGATGATGCCCTTCCGGCGGACTCGGGCGCACGGCCGCCGGGCCCAGCCTGAGCCGGGAGACGATGCGGTAGCGGTCGCCCCGGTAGAGGGAGCGGACGTACTCGACGGGGCGGTCGCCGGTGTCGGTGGTGAGGCGCTCGAACAGCAGGGCCGGCGACAGCTCGGGCACCTCGAGCAGGTCCGCCTCCGCGCGGGTCACCACGGTGGGCTCGATGGACTGCACCGCCTCACCGACCCGCACTCCGTGCCGGTCGCGGAAGTGCTCGTACAGATCGCCCTGTTCGAGCTCCTCGCCGGTCAGGTCCGGCACGAGGTCCGCCGGGATGTGCAGGTGCTCGATGGCCATGGGCGCGCCGTCGACCAGCCGGAGGCGGGCGACGTAGCGGATCCGCGCCGCGGGCGAGACGCGCAGTCTGCGGCCCACCCGGGCGCCGGCCGGCAGGGTGCGGAGTTCCAGGAGCCGGCTGGTCCACACACCCCCGGCCCGGGGCACGGCGAAGGAGCTCCGCTCCGCCACCAGTTCCTGGGTGATCTTCTCGGCGGCGACGAACATGCCGCGGCCGTGCTCGCGCACCAGCAGCCCCGCGACCACGAGTTCGTCCACGGCGGCGCGCAGCGTGGGCCGGGACACGCCGAGCCGGGCGCACAGACTGCGTTCCGAGGGGATGGCGTCGCCGGGGCGCCGTGCCTCGATCAGCTCCAGGATCGCGTCGCGGACCCGTTCACGCTTGAGCACGGCGCCCGAGGCGGCACGGTCGATCTCCATACGGGGCTCCCGTTCGTCGCCGGGCGGCGCGGCGGGCCGTGCGGCCGCCGGATCACTGGTACGGCCTCGACCATAACTGGTACGGCCCGCAAGGGAGTCCGTCGCGGAATGCCAAAGCGCTTTCCCACGCGGAGGGTTGACGTCCACATCGGTCCATGCCACCTTCTCTCGACATCAACTGGTAAGGCCCTGGTGGCAACTGGTCAACCCGACGACGGGCCGGGCCGCCACCGTGAGCTCCCCGGCTCACCGCACAGACGATCCGCCGTGCGCCACCCCCACTGTGAAAGGACACGGATGAGTACTCGTCCCGCCGGCCGCCGCACCCGCGCGGCACTCGCGCTGACCGCCCTGCTCGGCAGCGCCGCCCTGGCCGGTCTCCCCTCCACCACCGCCGCCGCCGCGGACGGCGCCGTCACCGTGCAGTACCGCACCAGTGCGGGCGGCGCCACCGCCGACCAGAGCGAGCCCTGGTTCAAGATCCGCAACACCGGTTCCTCGACCGTGCGGCTGAGCCAGGTGAAGATCCGCTACTACTTCAAGGCCGACTCCCCGAACGCCTCGTACCGCTTCGCCTGTTCCTGGGCGGTCAAGGGTTGTTCCGCCGTCACCGGCACGTTCGGGACACTCGCCCGCCCCACCGCGACGGCCGACCGCTACCTGGAGATCGGGTTCGCCGCGTCCGCCGGATCGCTGGCTCCCGGCGCCGACACCGGGGACATGCAGCTGCGCTTCCACCGGGCCGACTGGCAGGCGCTGCGGCAGAGCGACGACTACTCCTTCGACGGCGCGCAGACCTCGTACGCCGACTGGAACAAGGTCACCGCCCAGCTCGCCGGCGCCACGGTGTGGGGCGCGGCCCCCGAGGGCGACGATCCGACCGACCCCACGGACCCGACCGACCCGCCGGGCGACGGCCAGACCCTGTTCGACGACTTCGACTACACCTCGCACACCGACCCGGCGATCTCCGCGCACGGCTGGAGCGTGCGGTCCGGCTCCGGCGGCCCCGGCGTGCCCGGCGCGGCCTGGGACCCGTCCAAGGTCACGTTCAGCGCCTCGGGCGGCAACTCGGTGATGAACCTGGAGACCTCCACCGCGGGCACCGGCGCCTCCACCCGGCACACCGAAGTCCTCACCAGGAGCATGAAGTTCAGGAACGGCACCTACGCCGCCCGCGTGCGGTTCTCCGACACCCCGAAGTACGGCCCCGACGGCGACCGCGTCGTCCAGACCTTCTTCACCATCAACGACCTCAAGGCCCCGATGGCCGACGACTACGCCGAGTACGACTTCGAGTACCTGCCCAACGGCGGCTGGGGCGAGCCGTCCAACATCCTCTACACGACCTCCTGGGAGACCTACGACCCGGATCCCTGGCAGGCCGTGAACCAGCACAGCGAGAGCCGGCGCAGCTTCGCCGGCTGGCACGACCTGGTGGTGACCATCGACGACAGCGCCATCACCTACTACGTCGACGGCCGGCACTTCGGCACGCACGACGCGGCGTACCTGCCGGAGCGTCCGATGTCGATCAACTTCAACCAGTGGCTGATCGACCTCGAGGGCCAGACGTCGGCCACCCCCCGCGCCTACGACCAGCAGGTCGACTACGTGCTGCACGTCAAGGACCAGGTGCTCACCCCCGCCCAGGCGACCGCGAGGGTCGACGCCTACCGGGCCGCCGGCACGTCCTTCGTGGACGAGGTTCCCGCTCCGTGACGTCCTGACCGCGGCCGCCGTCCGCGGCCTTCTCCAAGAGCTCCCGCTCCACCCGGGTGGAGCGGGATTCCCCCTTGCCTGTGGCGGGCGTCCGGCGCAGGCTGGTCACATGGGCGCGGGCCCGACGCTCATCACCTCCGTGCAGCGGGCCTTCCGGCTGCTGGAGGCGGCGAGCGCCCATCGGAACGGCGCACCGGCGAAACAGCTGGCGCGTGAGACGGGGCTGCCCCTGGCCACGGCCTACCACCTGCTGCGCACCCTGGTGCACGACGGGTACCTGCGCAAGCTGGACGACGGCGGATTCGTCCTGGGCGACCGGTTCCAGACCCTGCACACGGCGGGCCACGGCCAGACGCTGCTCAGCCGGGTCCGGCCGGCGCTCGCCGCCCTGCGGGACGAGCTGTCCACCGCCGCCTACCTCACCTTCTACGAGGACGGCGAGATCCGCGTCGCCGAGATCGTCGACGGCCCTCGCACCCCGCGGGCCGAGCTGTGGGTGGGGTTCGAGGACGCCGGGCACGCCACCGCGCTGGGCAAGTCGGTGCTCCGGGAGCTCGGCGACGAGGCCCGCAAGGAGTACCTCTCCCGGCATCCGCTGAACGACCTCACCCCGCGGACGATCACCACGGCCGGGGAACTGGTCCGCCGACTGGAGAGCAGCACCCTGGCCCCGGCCGTCACCGACCTGGAGGAGTACTCCCTGGGCACCGTCTGCATCGCGGTGCCGGTCTACAGCGGGGACACCCTGGGCTCGCTCGGCGTCTCCATGCCGAAGGACCGGCTGCACCGGCTCGACGAGGTCCGTGAGCGCCTCCTGCCGGCCGCCGGGCGGGTCACCCGGGGGCTGTCGTTCACTATCTGAAAAGCACACTCTTGTGACGTACGCAACGATCACCTTTCCTGATTAAGTCAGACATTACGGATGCGCGCACGCCGCGCAAAGGTGAGGACTGCGGACGACACATGAGTCACGCCCGTCAGCATGGACGCGACCACTGGCCGATGCGGCAGTACGAGCGGGGGGTCCGCCACGCGTGGTCGCCCCGGGCGCGGGCCGCCGCACACTGGGCGGCCGGCACACCCGCCCTCTCCGTACTGATCGTCTGCGTCGTCATGTGCGTCGACCTCGTCGGCGGGACCGGCAAGGTCTGGCTGCCGCTGCTCGCCGCCGCTCCGGCGCTGGCGGCGGCCACCAGCCGGCCGGTCGGGGTCCTCGGTGTCGGCCTCCCGGCTTCCCTCCTCGGCCCGGCGATCGGCGTCCGGCACGGCATGTCGGCCTCGGAGCTGACCGTCGTGTTCGCCGCGCTGATGACCGTCGCCCTGGCCGGCACGCTCGCCAGCGCCCTGCGGGAACGCCGCGAGCGGGTGCTCGCCGCCGTCCGTTCCGTCGCGGAGACCGCGCAGCACGCCCTGCTCACTCCGGTTCCGGAGACCGTCGGCCCGTTCCAGACGGCGGTCCACTACAGCGCCGCCGCGGCGGAGGCCCGGATCGGCGGGGACCTCTACGCCCTCATCCCCACTCCGTACGGGGTCAGGATGATCGTCGGCGATGTGCGCGGCAAGGGACTGCCGGCCGTGGGGACGGCCGCCCTGGTGCTCGGTGTCTTCCGGGAGGCCGCCTACGACGAGCCCGATCTGCTGGACGTCGTCCGCCGGATCGAACGGAGCCTGGCCCGCAACCTCGGCCACGACGACTTCGTCACCGCCGTGGTCGCCGGCTACCCGGAGCCGGGGCGGCTGGAGGTGGTCAACTGCGGACACGCTCCCCCGCTGCTGGTCCGCGGCACCGAGGTGGTGCCGGTGGACCCCGTCCGTCCGGCGCCGCCCCTGGGGCTGCGCGCCCTGTCGGGCGAGTCCCCCGGCCTTCAGGTGGTGTCCTTCACCGAGGGGGACCAGCTGCTGTTCTACACCGACGGGGTCACCGAGGCCCGCGACGCCGGCCGTGAGTTCTACCCGCTGGCCGAGGGCCTGGCCCGGCACCTGTGCGACGAGCCGGCCCGCACGCTCGCCGCGCTGCACCAGGAACTGCTGGACCACGTGGGCGGCCGGCTGCACGACGACGCGGCGCTGCTCCTGCTGCGCAAGCCCCCCGTCACCGCCGGGGCCGCGGACGCGGGCTCCCCCGTCGTCCTGCCGCTCACGGCGCGCCCGGAACCGGACGCCGGCGGCGCCTTCGACGACCGCGAAGGCGCCGCCTGAGCGGCCGGTCCGTCAGGGCCGCTGGGCGGCGATCATGCGCCGGTACCAGTGGTAGCTGTCCTTCGGGATGCGCCGCTGCGTGTCGTAGTCGACCCGGACGATGCCGAAGCGCTTGTCGTAGCCGAAGGCCCACTCGAAGTTGTCGAGCAGGGACCACACGTAGTAGCCGCGCACGTCCACGCCCGCGTCGATCGCGGCCCGCAGCGCGGTGAGGTGGTCGCGCAGGTACGCCACCCGGCCCGTGTCGTGCACGGCGCCGTCCGCGCTCACCTCGTCGTCCTCGGCGGAGCCGTTCTCGGTGATGTGCACCGGCGGCAGGGCGTCCCCGTACTGCTCCTTCAGGTCCACCAGGAGATCGGTGAAGGTGTCCGGGGCCACCGGCCAGCCCATCGCGGTGTGCCGGACGCCGGGCATCGCCGTCTCGGCGTAGCGGTTGTCGGTCGCCACGCGCAGGGCGGGGTCGCCCTCCCGGTACGGGGCGTCGGCGACGACGATCGGGCGGTAGTAGTTGATGCCGAGGAAGTCCAGCGGCCGGCTGATCAGCTCCAGGTCGCCGTCGCGGCGGAAGTCCTGTCCGGTGATCAGCTCGCCCCAGGTGTCCTCCTCGGTGTCCGGGTAGCGCCCGGCGAGGATCGGCTCCGTCCACACCAGGTTGTGCAGGGTGTCGGCGCGCACGACGGCTTCCCGGTCGGCGGCGGAGTCGGTGGCGGGCAGGTGGTGGTCGAGGTTGAGGGTGATGCCGACCTCGCGGACCCCGGCGGACCGGAGCGCCTGGACGGCGAGCCCGTGGCCGACCAGGAGGTGGTGGGCGGCGGCCAGGGCCCCCCGGCCCTCGCGGGCGCCCGGCGCGTGACGGCCCACGGAGTAGCCGAGGAAGGCGCTGCACCACGGCTCGTTGAGGGTGATCCAGCGGGGCACCCGGTCGCCCAGGCGCTCGGCGACGACGGCCGCGTACTCGGCGAACCGCTCGGCGGTCTCCCGCACCCGCCAGCCGCCCCGGTCCTCCAGCGCCTGCGGGAGGTCCCAGTGGTAGAGGGTGGCGGCGGGCTCGATGCCGGCGGCGAGGAGTTCGTCGACCAGCCGGGAGTAGAAGTCCAGGCCCTTGGGGTTCACCGGGCCGGCGCCGTCGGGCACGATGCGCGGCCAGGCGATCGAGAAGCGGTACGAGCCGACGCCGAGGTCGCGCAGCAGGGCCACGTCCTCGGGGTAGCGGTGGTAGTGGTCGCAGGCGACGTCACCGGTGTCGCCGTTCGCGACCAGGCCGGGGGTGTGGCTGTAGGTGTCCCAGATGGACGGGCCGCGGCCGTCCTCGTACGCCGCGCCCTCGATCTGGTACGAGGCGGTCGCGGCGCCGAAGACGAAGCCGGGCGGGAAACGGGGGAAGTCGCTCATGCGTGTCGGTCCATCTCGGTGTGTGCGGTGGTGATCACTTGACGGAGCCCCCGGTGATGCCGGCGGCGATGTACTTCTGGGCGAGGACGAGCAGGATCGCGGCCGGGACGGCGGAGAGCACGGACGCGGCCATGACCGCGCCCCAGTCTCCGACGTGGGCGCCGATGTACTGGTAGATGCCCAGGGTGATCGGCTTGACGTCGTCGGTGGTGTTCAGGGTGAGCGCGAACATGAAGTCGCTCCACGAGAACAGGAACGCGAACAGGCCGGAGGTGATCAGCGAGTTGCGGCTCATCGGGAGCACCACCCGCAGGAAGACCCGCACCGGACCGGCGCCGTCGATCTCGGCGGCCTCGATGACCTCCCCCGGGATGGACACCATGAAGGAGCGCATCAGGACGATGGAGAACGGGATGCCGAGCGAGGCGTCCGCGAGCATCAGGCCGAAGTAGGAGTTCACCAGGCCCAGGTCGACGTAGGAGTTGTAGAGGGCGTTGGCGATGACGATGCCCGGCACCATCTGGGTGATCAGGGTGCCGAACACGATCGTGCGCGAGCCGCGCAGGCCGAACCGGGCCAGTCCGTAGGCCGCCGGGGCGGAGATCGCCAGGCAGATGGCGACGGCGCCGAACGAGACCAGCAGCGAGGTCAGCAGGTGTCCGCCCTGGTCGCTGAGGGCCTTGGAGAACCCGGAGAGGTCCAGGCCGCCCGGCACCGGGTCGACCTGGAGCAGGCCGGACTCGGGCTGGAGCGCCGTGTTGAGCATCCAGTACAGCGGGAAGAGCATCACGCCCAGGATCAGCACACCGGCGGCGGTGGAGCCCCAGCGGCGCCGGGACGCGGCGGGAGTGTGAGCGGCCATGTCGGTCACTTCCCCTCGGTGCGGTTGGCCCGCAGGTAGAACACCGCGAACACCGCGGAGATGAGGATGAGCACGTTGCCGACGACCGCGCCGGCGCCGAAGTCCAGCTCCACGAAGGAGTTCTGGTAGGTGAGCGTGCCCAGGGTCTGGGTGGCGTCGGCGGGTCCGCCGTCGGTGAGGGCGAGGATCAGGTCGAGGATCTTGACCGTCGACATGAAGCCGAGCACCAGGACGACCGTGATCACCGGCTTGAGCATCGGCAGGGTGACGGAGCGGAAGGTCCGCCAGCCCGAGGCGCCGTCCAGGGAGGCCGCCTCGTACAGCTCCTTGGGGATCTCCTGGAGGCCGCCGTAGAGGATGACCATGTTGAACGGGATGCCGATCCAGATGTTGACCATGATCACCGAGAGCAGCGCCATGTCGGGGCTGGTCAGCCACGGGGTCTGACCGCCCAGGCCCAGGGTGTCCAGGAACGTGTTGAGCACGCCGGTGTCCTGGTCGAGGATGCGGCGCCACACGATGCCGGACACCACCATGGGCACCAGCCAGGGCAGCAGGATCAGCGACCGCAGGACGCCGCCGAGGGGGAACCTGCGGTTGAAGAAGACGGCGAGGGCGAGGCCGATGCAGAACTGGCCGAGCAGGGAGCCGGCGGTGAAGACGAGGGTGTGCCACAGGGCCTTGCCGAACAGGACGTCCTGGAAGACGGACGACCAGTTGTCGGTGCCGTTGAAGGGGGCCTCGCCGGTGAAGAACGTCTTCGGCGTGTAGTGCTGGAAGCTCATCACGACGTTGCGGACGAGCGGGTAGCCGAAGAACAGCAGCATGAAGACGACGGCGGGGGCGACGAAGCCCCACTGGGCGAGTCTGCGGCGCAGTCGCTGCCGGGCCGGGTCCGGCGCTGCGCCCGTCCCGGGGGTCTTCGCGGACACCGGAGCGGTGACGGTGGACGTGGTCATGGGGGCGTACCTCAGTTCCCGCTCGTGGCGCGCCGCTGGGCGCGCTGCAGGGCGGTCTCGCTGGACTGGCCGGTCAGGGCGGACTGGAAGGCGCTCTGCAGGGCGAGCGACACGCCCGACCAGCCGGCGCCGAGCTTGGCGGTGCGGGACCGGGCGGCGGCGACCTGGTCGGCCAGCGCGTCCAGCTCGGGCACCTCCTCGCGCCACTTCGCGGCGGCCTTCTCGTTGGCCGGGACCATCCAGCTGTTCAGGGCGTAGGTGAGCTGTTCCTTCTCGCTCGCCAGACAGGCGACGATCCGGCCGGCCGTCTTCTCGCGTTCGGTGTCGCCGGTGTTGGGCACGGTGAGCACGGCGCCGCCGAGCGGCCCCACCGAGTCGGCGCCCGCCTCGGGGACGGGGATCTGCGCGATCCCCCAATGCAGCGACTTCTTGGTGTTGAGGGTCTCGACCTGCCACGGGCCGTTGATCATCATCGCGGCGTTGCCGGCCATGAACTGGTCGTTCACGTCGGCCTGCGTCCAGTTGACCGTGGACTTGGACAGCGACCCGTCCTGGAGCAGCGCCTTCCAGTAGTCGAGCGCCTCGACGACCCGAGGGCTGTCGAGGTCCGTCTCGTCGCCGCCGTTGGACCACATGAAGGGCGTGAACTGGAAGACGCCGTCCTCGGCGCCGCCCGCGCTGAGCGCCAGGCCGTACCGGTTGCCCTCGGTGAGCTTCTTCGCCGCCTGCCGCAGTTCGTCCCAGGTGGTGGGCACCGCGACGCCCGCCTCGTCCAGGATGTCCTTGTTGTAGAAGAGGGCGAGGGTGTTCACGGAGCGGGCCGCTCCGTAGTACGTGCCCTTGTAGGAGCCGAAGTCGACGATGCCCTCGGGGACGTCGTCGGTGGCGAGGCCCAGGGAGCGCAGGTCGACGAGCCCGCCGGCGTCGGCGAAGGTCGGCATCTCGGAGGCGTCGAACTGCACGATGTCCGGCAGCGACTTCGACGAGGCCATGCGCAGGGCTTTCGTCATCACCTGCGAGGCGGGGACGCTCTGCTGCTCGACGCGCACGCCCAGCTGCTCGCCGCAGCGGGCCATCGCCTCGGCGTCCCAGCGGTGGTAGGTCTCGTCGGTCGAGGAGTTCATCACGGTGTACACGTCGCTGTCGCGCTGCTGTGCGCAGCCGGTCAGCGCCGCTCCGGCGATGAGGACGGAGACGGCGGCGAACGACGTGACGGCTGCGCGCGAACGTCCGCGCGCGCGGTGTGCGGCAACCGGAGGAAGTGCTGTCACGGTGGGTGCCCTTGCGTGGGGACCGGCTCAACGTGCGCTGAGCTGGTGACTCTTTCAGGAGGCTGGTGAAGCGCTTCGACTGATGGCGGCTCTCGCCGAGGTGTTGCCTGGCGCTTCACCGGGTGTAATTTGTTTTGCCTGATTACTAATACGCCAGCGGAAGCCGGTCGCGCTAGCCCCCCAGCGATACGATCTGCTTGTCCCAAGGCGTGACAGGTTCTGCGTCTCCTGTCATAGTTCCTGGTCAGAGGCTTTCTCCCGGGCCTCTGCCGCCCTCCCCCTCCGAGGAAGACCATGAAATTCACTGACGGCTTCTGGCGCATCCGTGACGGTGTGCAGATCTCGTACGCCACCGAAGTGCGCGATGTGCGCCCGGAATCGAAGCGCTTCACCGGCTACGCCGCCGTGAAGAGAGTGACGCGCAGGGGCGACACCCTGAACGCACCGCTGATCACGGTCGAGTGCTTCTCCCCCGCCGAGGGCGTGATCGGCGTGCGGGTCACCCATCACGCGGGCAAGTACCGGCCGGGCCCCGACTTCGCCCTCACCGGGGACGCGGACGGCGCGGGGACGGTACGCCAGGACGGCACCGTCACCGAGCTGACCAGCGGCCCCCTGTCCCTGCGCCTGGACGGGAGCGGTCCCTTCGCGCTCACCTTCCACGACGCGGACGGACGCGAACTGACCCGCGCCGGGGCCAAGAGCACCGCCTTCGCCACCACCGGCGAGGGAGCCCACCACGTACTGAGCCGGCTGTCGCTCGGCGTCGGCGAGCAGGTCTACGGCCTGGGCGAGCGCTTCACCCCGTTCGTCAAGAACGGCCAGACCGTCGACGTCTGGCAGGCCGACGGCGGCACCAGCAGCGAGCAGGCCTACAAGAACGTCCCGTTCTACCTCTCCTCCCGCGGCTACGGCGTCTTCGTCAACCACCCCGGCGCCGTCTCCTTCGAGATCGGCTCCGAATCCGTGGGGCAGGTCCAGTTCAGCGTCGAGGACCAGGCGCTGGAGTACTACGTCGTCGCAGGTCCCACCCCGAAGGACGTCCTCGGCCGCTACACGGCCCTCACCGGACGCCCGGCCCTGCCCCCGGCCTGGTCGTTCGGCCTGTGGCTCAGCACCTCCTTCACCACGTCGTACGACGAGGCGACGGTGACGTCGTTCGTCGACGGCATGGCCGAGCGCGGCATCCCGCTGTCGGTGTTCCACTTCGACTGCTTCTGGATGCGCGAGTACCAGTGGTGCGACTTCCAGTGGGACCCGGACGTCTTCCCCGACCCGGAGGGCATGCTGGCCCGGCTCAAGGAGAAGGGCCTGCGGATCAGCGCCTGGATCAACCCGTACATCGCCCAGAAGTCCCCGCTCTTCGACGAGGCCGCGGCCCTCGGGCACCTGGTGCGCCGTCCGAACGGCGACGTGTGGCAGTGGGACCTGTGGCAGGCCGGCATGGGCCTGGTCGACTTCACCAGCCCCGACGCCCGCGCCTGGTTCCAGTCGAAGCTCAAGCCGCTGCTCGACCAGGGGGTGGACAGCTTCAAGACGGACTTCGGCGAGCGCATCCCCACCGACGTCGTCTGGCACGACGGCTCCGACCCCGAGCGGATGCACAACTACTACACGCACCTGTACAACCGGACGGTGTTCGAGCTACTGGAGAAGGAGCGCGGGCAGGGCGAGGCGGTGCTCTTCGCCCGGTCCGCGACCGCCGGCGGCCAGCAGTACCCGGTGCACTGGGGCGGCGACTGCTGGTCGTCCTTCGAGGCGATGGCCGAGTCGCTGCGCGGCGGTCTGTCCCTGTCGCTGAGCGGGTTCGGCTTCTGGAGCCACGACATCGGCGGCTTCGAGGGCACGCCCGTCCCCGAGGTGTTCAAGCGCTGGCTCGCCTTCGGCCTGCTCTCCTCGCACAGCCGGCTGCACGGCTCCACGTCGTACCGGGTGCCGTGGGAGTTCGGCGACGAGGCGGTCGACGTCGCCCGGCGGTTCACCCTGCTCAAGCACCGCCTGATGCCGTACCTGTACGGCGCCGCCGTCGAGGCCCACCGCGCGGGCGTCCCGGTGATGCGGCCGATGGTGCTGGAGTTCCCGCACGACCCGGCGTGCCGCCCGCTCGACCGCCAGTACATGCTCGGCCCCGACCTGCTGGTCGCGCCGGTGTTCAGCGAGGACGGCGAGGTGGAGGTCTACCTGCCCGGGGGCACCTGGACCCATCTGCTGAGCGGCGAGCGGGTCACCGGCCCGTGCTGGCGCACCGAACGGCACGGCTACGACAGCCTTCCGCTCTACGTCCGTGAGGGCGCCGTGCTGCCGCTGGCCGGCGACGACTCCCGGCCCGACGGCGACTGGCTGGACGCCCCGGTCCTGCTCGTGCACCCCCCGGCCGCGGCCGACTACGCGGCCGAGGTCACCGTGCCGGACACGGCGGGGCTCGCGGCCGCGACGTTCCGGGTCCGGCGGGACGGCGACGCCCTGCGCGTCACCGCGTCCGGGACCGACCGGCCGTTCACGGTGCGCGTGCCCGGTGGCGCCGAGGCACAGGGCTCGGGCGAGGTGACGCTGCCGCTGGGATGACCGGGTCATGTGTCCGGGTGACTGCCCGGGCCGTCGCCGGGACCCGCGAGGGGGGTCGGTGAGAGGACCGAGGGTTCCTCACCGGCCTCCAGCAGGGTGTCCGCCGCGCCCACGATCAGCGGGTCCGGCTTGCCCAGGGCCCCGTGGTCCTTCGCCGGATAGTCGCAGCGGTCGAGGAGGCTGCGCATCGCCTCCAGCCGGCCCCGGCGCTTGTCGTTGTTCTTCACGACCGTCCACGGCGCGTGGGGCGTGTCCGTCGCCCGGAACATCTCGATCTTGGCCTCGGTGTAGTCGTCCCAGCGGTCGAGCGAGGCGAGATCCATCGGCGACAGCTTCCAGCGGCGCACCGGATCGACCTGGCGGATCGCGAACCGGGTCCGCTGCTCGGCCCGGGAGACGGAGAACCAGAACTTCACCAGCATGATGCCGTCGTCGGTGAGCAGCCGCTCGAACAGGGGCGCCTGCTCGAGGAACTGGCGGTACTCGGCGTCCGTGCAGAACCCCATGACCCGCTCGACGCCCGCTCGGTTGTACCAGGAGCGGTCGAAGAAGACGATCTCGCCGCGGGCCGGCAGGTGGGCCACGTAGCGCTGGAAGTACCACTGCCCCGCCTCCCGCTCGGTCGGCTTCTCCAGGGCGACCACGCGGGCGCCGCGGGGGTTGAGGCGTTCCGTGAACCGCTGGATGGTGCCGCCCTTGCCGGCCGCGTCCCGTCCCTCGCAGAGCACGACGACGCGCTGACCGGTGTCCTTCACCCATCGCTGCATCTTCAGCAGCTCGATCTGCAGGATGCGCTTGGTCCTGTCGTACTCCGCCCGCTTGATCCTGCGGTCGTAGGGGTGGTTCTCCCGCCAGGTCTCGATCGGGGTGCCGTCGGCGTCGAGCAGCACGGGCCGCTCCGGGCGCCGGTCGTCCACCTCCAGCCCGTCGAGCAGGTCGCCGCCGTTCGCGCCGGTCCCGGTCTCCGTCCGGCCGTCCTGCGCGTCCGTGTGTTCGGCCGTCACGTCGTCTCCCGCCTCCTTGTGAGTGCGTCACCAAAAGCGTATGCCCGCCGGGCGACATGCGGTGATTCGACCGAGCGTCCGGGGAAGGAACAGGACCGGGCGGAACGCGTGCGCGGGCAGCGCCTTCCGTCCGTGTTCGGGCATCGCATGCAGGCACTGGTACCCAGGCGAAGGGAACGCACGACGTGCAGATCGACCTCGAGGGCCGTACGGCACTGGTCACCGGCTCCACCCAGGGCATCGGTGCGGCGATCGCCACCGGACTGGCGCGGGCGGGCGCCCGGGTCGCGGTCAACGGACGCTCCGCCGAGCGCGTACGGGACAGCGCCGCCACCCTCGAACGGGAGGTGCCCGGCGCCGACGTGGTGCCGGTCACGGCGGACGTGACCACCGGTGCGGGCGCCGAGCAGGTCGCCGAGGCCCTGCCGCGGGTGGACGTCCTCGTCAACAACCTCGGCGTCTTCGGGTCCGCGAACCCGCTGGAGATCACCGACGACGAGTGGCGGCGCTACTTCGAGGTGAACGTCCTGGCCGCGGTGCGGCTGACCCGGCTCTTCCTGCCGGATATGACCGAGCGCGGCTGGGGACGCGTCCAGTACATCGCCAGCGACTCGGCGATCGTCACGCCCGCCGAGATGATCCACTACGGGATGTCCAAGACGGCACTGCTCGCGGTGAGCCGGGGATTCGCCAAACAGGCGGCGGGCACGGGCGTCACGGTGAACTCGGTCATCGCCGGGCCCACCCGCACCGGCGGAGTGGAGGACTTCGTCCACGGACTCGTCGGCCCCGAGCTCCCGTGGGACGAGGCGCAGCGCGCCTTCATGCGCGAGCACCGTCCGCAGTCGCTGCTGCAACGGCTGATCGAGCCGGAGGAGATCGCCCACATGGTCGTCTACCTCAGCTCGGAGCAGGCCTCCGCGACCACGGGCGGGGCACTGCGTGTCGACGGCGGCTACGTGGATTCGATCCTGCCCTGAGGACGTGTCCCGGGAGCGGACGGTGATCAGCGGAGCAGCTGGACGAGGGCGACGGTGCCGATCGTGACGATGAGGGCGCGCAGCACCGCGGGGCTGAATCTGCGGCCGGTCCTCGCTCCGAGCTGGCCGCCCAGGGCGGATCCGGCCGCGATGAGCGCGACGGCCGTCCAGTCGAAGTCGGCGACGAACAGGAAGAAGGCCGCGGCGACCGTGTTGACGATCGCCGCGAGGACGTTCTTGACGGCGTTGAGGCGTTGCAGCGGCTCGTCGATGAACAGGCCCATCAGGGACATGTAGACGATGCCCTGGGCCGCGGAGAAGTAGCCGCCGTAGACGCTGGCCAGGGTCAGGCCGGCGGACAGCGGCCATCCGCCGTCGCGGCGGGGGGAGTGTTTCTTCGCGCGGCGGCTGCGCACCTTCTTGGCGATCAGGGGCTGGAACGCGACGAGGACGAGGGCGAGCCCCACCAGGGTCGGCACGATGGTCTCGAACGCCTCGGCGGGCAGGGCCAGCAGGAGCGTCGCGCCGCAGAGTCCGCCCAGCGCGGCGCCGGCCCCGAGCCTGCGGACGCGCCGGCCCTGGCCGGCGAGTTCCCTGCGGTAGCCGATGGCGCCGCTGACGGAACCCGGGATCAGTCCGAGCGCGTTGGAGACCGTGGCGGTGACGGGGGACAGCCCGGTGGCGAGCAGCACGGGGAAGGTGACCAGCGTCCCCGAGCCGACGACGGCGTTCATGGCGCCGGCGCCGACGCCCGCCGCGAAGACGCCGAGCATCTCCGGCGGCGTCATGCCGTGGCCCCGGTCGCCTCGTCGCCGCCCGGGGGTGCCTGCCGCGGGCCGGGGCCCGAAGAAACGTTCATGGGTGGACGCTAGCCTCCGCGTCCCCGGCGATCACCGAAAGGCCGGGAGATCCTGGCCACACCCGCGTGGGCGCCGCTGCCCTCGGAGGAGGGCCCGGGGCCGTCCGGAACCGCTCCGGCGCGGACACCGGGCCGGGGCCGGCGGGGCCCGGCCCGTCGAAGGAGCGGGCGGCCTCGGCGCGGAGGCGGGGACCCGGGCGGACGCCGGCGCGGGCGTGCTCGGCCGTGACCCGCCCGGCCGGCCCGGCGCGAAGGCCGGAGCCGGCGTACGACAGCACGAAGAAGTGGCCCGGACGTGCTCCCGCACGCCGGGTCCCGCACGCCGGCCCGTCTGCGCGGAACGGGAGTCCGCTCGTCAGACGGCTTCCGGCGGCGGTGCCGTGCTGGCCCGCGGCACCAGTCGGGTCGGGACGAGCGTGGTGCCCCGTTCCGGGCCGCCCCGGCGCATCTTGCTCAGCACCGCCCGCACGCAGAGCCGCCCCACCTCGGCGAAGTCCTGGTGGACGGTGGTCAGCGGGGGGAGGAAGGAGGACGCCTCGGGGATGTCGTCGAAGCCGATCACGCTGACGTCCTCAGGGACGCGCCGGCCGTGTTCGTGCAGGGCGCGCAGCAGGCCCAGCGCCATCTGGTCGTTGGCCGCGAAGACGGCCGTGCACTCGTCCCGGGCCGCGAGTTCGAGACCGGCCCGGTAGCCCGAGTCCGCCGACCAGTCGCCCCGGACGAGGGGCGGCGGCACCCGTCCGGCCTCGACAAGGGCGGCGCGCCAGGCGTCCGTACGGCGCTGCGCGGCGAACGAGTCCTCGGGGCCGCCCAGATGCCACACCGTGCGGTGGCCGAGGCCGAGCAGGTGCTGCACGGCGGCGCGGGTGCCCCCGGCCTGGTCGGTGTCGACGACCGTGTAGTGGTCGCCGGCGTCGGAGTCGACGACCACGACCTGGACGTGCGGGGGGAGCTGGACCATCGCCGCGTCCAGCAGGTGGACCTCCATGATGACGATGACGGCGTCGACGGCGAGTTCCTCCAGCCGGGAGAACGCCCCGCGCACCTCGTCCTGGGTGGGCACGGCGACCGGCAGCAGGGTCACGGCGTAGCCCTCGTGCGCGGCGGAGGTGGCGATCGCCTCCAGGGTGCGGACGTTGCCGGTGGTGGACAGGGTGAAGGTGATGACGCCGATGGTGCGGAACTCGCCGCGTTTGAGGGCGCGGGCCGCGCTGTTGGGCCGGTAGCCGAGCTCCTTCATCGCGGCCAGCACCTGGCGGCGGGTCTCCTCGGTCACTCCCGCGTAGCCGTTGGAGACGCGGGAGACGGTCTGGGACGAGACCCCCGCCAGGCGGGCCACGTCGGCCATGGAGGCCGTGGTCCGGGCGCCCCCCGGGGCGCGCCGCGCGCCGCCGCCGGCCGCGGTGGACCCGGTGGCGGGGCCTGATGCGTTCGCCGGCGTTCTCTCGGCCGTGTCCACTCGCCGTCAGCCGCCTTCCCATCGCTGCCTGCGTCACGGTTTCCCCAGGAAACCCTTGACCGTCCTCAGGAGGGCAGTGTAAACATTCCGCCATCCGATGTTTACGTAAACATAACAGCTCGACGGCGCGCCGCGGTGGTCGATGTTTACGCAAACATCACGTACAGGGGGCATGCCGTCCGGCTCACGCGCCGGGCGGCCGCCGGTCCGGAACGGTGACGAGCGAGGAACGACATGACGACGCTGCAACCGCCGGTGGACGCCGAGCCGAGGCCGGCGCCTCCCCCGGCGAGACGGGACCGCCGTTCCTGGACGGGGTGGGGCTTCATCGGCCCCTTCGTGGCCGTGTTCGCCCTGGTCTTCCTGGCGCCGATCGCGTACTCGGTCTACTTGAGCCTCTTCCGCGACCAGCTCATCGGCGGGACCACCTTCGTCGGCCTCGACAACTACGAACAGGCGCTCAAGGACGACCGGTTCTGGGCGGCCCTCGGCCGGGTCTCGCTCTTCCTGTGCGTCCAGGTGCCGATCATGCTCGGCATCGCGCTGCTGGTGGCGCTGGCCCTGGACAGCGGCCGGCTCTACGGCAAGAACTTCTTCCGCATCACGATCTTCCTGCCGTACGCGGTGCCCGCCGTGGTCGCCACCCTCATGTGGGGCTTCATGTACGGCACGAAGTACGGCCTGGTCGGCGACGTCAACGGGGCGTTCGGCGTCTCGCTGCCCGACCCGCTCTCCCCCGACCTGGTGCTGGCGTCCATCGGCAACATCGTCACCTGGGAGTTCGTCGGCTACAACATGCTGATCTTCTACTCGGCGCTGCGGGTCATCCCGAACTCGCTGTACGAGGCGGCGGAGATCGACGGCGCCGGACAGGTCCGCGTGATCACCGCGATCAAGCTGCCCGCGATCCGGGGCGCCCTGGTCATCGCGACGATCTTCTCCATCATCGGCAGCTTCCAGCTGTTCAACGAGCCGAACATCCTGCGCCCGCTCGCCCGCAACGCCCTCACCACCGACTACACGCCGAACTTCTACACCTACTCGCTGTCCTTCAACGGCCAGCAGCACAACTACTCCGCGACGGTGGCCATCATCATGGGCCTGATCACGATGGTGATCGCCTACGTCGTGCAGCTGCGCGGCATGCGCAAGGGAGCGTGACCCGATGAGCAGCCCTCTCACCACCGCCGCCCCGGCCGCACCCGCCAGGACCTCCGGCTCCGGCCGCGGCGCGCCACGGCTGCGCGGAACACGCAGGCACTCCGTCGACAAGCCCCGGCGCAGCGTGCTGCTGACCGTGCTGACCTCCCTGGTCGTCCTCTACACCGTCGTGCCGCTGGTCTGGCTGGTCGTCAACGCCACCAAGACGCAGGCGGGTCTGGCCGACTCGGCCGGGATGTGGTTCGCCGACGACTTCGCGCTGTGGGACAACATCCGCTCCACGTTCACCTACCACGACGGCGTGTTCACGCGCTGGCTGCTGAACACGCTGCTGTACGTGGTGCTGGGCGCCGGCGGGGCCACCCTCCTCGCGGTCCTCGGCGGTTACGCGCTGGCGAAGTTCGACTTCCCCGGCAAGCGCGGCGTCTTCGCCACGGTCATCGGCGCGGTGGCGGTGCCCGGCACGGCCCTCGCGGTGCCCACCTTCCTGATGTTCAGCGAGATGGGCCTGACCGACACGCCGTGGGCGGTGATCATCCCCTCGCTGGTCTCGCCGTTCGGCCTGTACCTGATGTGGGTGTTCGCCACCGAGGCCATCCCCACCGAGCTCCTCGAGGCCGCCCGCATCGACGGGGCCGGCGAGGCGCGCACCTTCTTCACCGTCGCCCTCCCGCTGCTCGCCCCCGGCACCGTGACCGTGCTGCTGTTCACCACGGTCGCCACCTGGAACAACTACTTCCTGCCGCTGATCATGCTCAAGGACCCGGACTGGTACCCGCTGACGCTCGGTCTGAGCGCGTGGAACTCCCAGGCCGAGACCGTCGGCGGCGAGGTCGTCTTCAACCTGGTGATCACCGGTTCGCTGCTCACCATCCTGCCGCTCATCGCCGCGTTCCTGCTGCTCCAGAAGTACTGGCAGTCGGGTCTCGCCGCGGGCAGCGTCAAGGAGTGACGCGCGGCTCCCCGGCGGCCCCTCAGCCCCGTCCACGAAGAACCCGTCCCGCCCACGAAGAAGTGGAAGCACCCTCATGCGCAGAAACACCGGCCGCCTGCTGCGCGGCATCGCCCTTCTGTCCGCCGTCGCCCTGGGCGCCACCGCCTGCGGCGGCTCCGACGACGGCTCCACCGACGAGGCGGTCTCCGCCTCGGACGTCCAGGCGGCCCTGAAGAAGGGCGGCACGGTGACGGTGTGGTCCTGGGAGCCCACGCTGAAGACGGTCGCCGCCGACTTCGAGAAGAAGTACCCGAAGGTCAAGATCAACCTCGTCAGCGAGCGGTCGGGCGACAAGCACTACACCGCGCTGTCGAACGCGATGTCGGCCGAGAAGGGCGTCCCGGACGTCGCGCAGGTCGAGTACTTCGCGGTGAACCAGTACGCCCTCGGCAAGGGCCTCACCGACCTGGCCCCCTTCGGCGCCGACAAGCTGGCCTCCACGTACACGCCCGGCCCGTGGAACGCCGTGAGCGAGGGCGAGGCGGTCTACGGCCTGCCGATGGACTCCGGCCCGATGGCGATGTTCTACAACAAGAAGGTCTTCGACAAGCACAAGATCGCCGTCCCGACCACCTGGGACGAGTACGTCGACGCCGCGCGCAAGCTGCACAAGGCCGACCCCAAGGTCTACATCGCCAACGACGCCGGCGACGCCGGCTTCACCACCAGCCTGCTGTGGCAGGCCGGCTCGCGTCCGTACAAGGTCGACGGCACCAACGTGAAGATCGACTTCAGCGACGCGAAGGCCAGGAAGTACACGGACACCTGGCAGAAGCTCATCGACGAGAAGCTCCTCGCCCCGGTCAACGGCTGGACCGACGAGTGGTACAAGGGCCTGGGCGACGGCACCATCGCCACCCTGACCACCGGTGCCTGGATGCCCGCCAACTTCGTCAGCGGCGTGCCGAACGCGGCCGGCGACTGGCGCGCGGCCCCGATGCCGGCCTGGACGAAGGGCGACAAGGCCAGCGCGGAGAACGGCGGCAGCTCGCTGACCCTGCCCTCGCTCGGCAGGAACAAGGCACTCGCCTACGCCTTCGTGGAGTACGCGAACTCCGGTGACGGCGTCCAAACCCGCGTCGAGCAGGGCGCCTTCCCGGCCACCAAGGCGGAGCTGCAGTCCGCCGACTTCCAGAGCACCAAGTTCGACTACCTCGGCGGCCAGGAAGCCAACAAGATCTTCGCCGAGTCCGCCGCGAACGTCGCCAGCGACTGGTCGTACCTGCCGTTCCAGCAGTACGCCCACTCGGTCTTCAACGACACGGTCGGCAAGGCCTACGTCTCGGACACCACGCTCGCGGACGGTCTGAAGGCCTGGCAGGACGCCTCGGTGAAGTACGCCGAGGAGCAGGGCTTCACCGTCGAGAAGTAGGACGGCACCAGACGCAGGGCGGCGCGGGCGGACTCCGCGCCGCCCCCGTGCACCACACCTCGGAAGGACCGCCATGATCTCCACCCTCCTGTCCCGCACGGGCGGGGCGGACGGTGACCCCGCCCCCCGTCTCGTCTACGGCGCCGACTACAACCCCGAGCAGTGGCCCCGCACCGTGTGGGAGGAGGACGTCCGGCTGATGCGGGAGGCCGGCGTGAACCTCGTGTCCGTGGGGATCTTCTCCTGGGCCCGGCTGCAACCGGCCGAGGACACCTGGGACTTCGCCTGGCTCGACGAGGTGATGGACCTGCTGCACGAGGGCGGCGTCGGCGTCGACCTCGCCACCGCCACCGCCTCCCCGCCGCCCTGGCTCACCACGGCCCACCCGGAGATCCTGCCGGTCACGGCCACCGGCGAGACACTGTGGCCGGGTGCGCGCCAGCACTGGCGTCCCACCTCGCCCGTCTTCCGCCGGTACGCGCTGCGCCTGGTCCGGGAGCTGGCGACCCGCTACGCCGGTCATCCGGCGCTCGTCGCCTGGCACGTCAACAACGAACTGGGCTGCCACAACGTCTACGACTACTCCGACGACGCGGCCCGCGCCTTCCGCGACTGGCTGCGCGCCCGCTACACCACGGTGGAGGCCCTCAACCACGCCTGGGGCACGGCGTTCTGGTCGCAGCGCTACAGCGACTGGGAGCAGGTCCTGCCGCCGCGGCTGGCCGCCTCCCACCCCAATCCCACCCAGCAGCTGGACTTCAAGCGGTTCTCCTCGGACGCGCTGAAGGAGCACCTGCGCGCCGAGCGGGAGATCCTGCGGGAGCTCACGCCGGACGTCCCCGTCACCACCAACTTCATGGTGATGGGCAACACCAAGGGGATGAACTACCCCGACTGGGCCGACGAGATCGACTTCGTCTCCAACGACCACTACGTCCACCCCGGCCCGCAGGACCGCGACGAGCTGTCCTTCTCCGCCAACCTCACCAGCGGCATCTCCGGCGGGCGTCCCTGGTTCCTGATGGAGCACTCCACCAGTGCCGTCAACTGGCAGCCCGTCAACGTGGCCAAGCGGCCCGGCGACCTGGCCCGCGACTCGCTGCTGCACGTCGCCCACGGCGCCGACGCGGTGTGCTTCTTCCAGTGGCGGCAGTCGGCGGCGGGCGCCGAGAAGTACCACTCGGCGATGGTCCCGCACGCCGGCGCGGACAGCGAGCTGTTCCGCGCGGTCACCGCACTCGGCGCGACCCTGAAGGCGCTCGCCCCGATCGCCGGGTCCGAACGGGAGCCCGCCCGGGTCGGCATCCTCTACGACTGGGAGTCGTGGTGGGCGAGCGAGCAGGACTCCCACCCCACCTCCCTGCTCGACTACCGGCAGGAGGCGCTCGACTGGTACTCGGCGCTCCTCGCCCTCGGCATCCGAGCCGACCTCGTCACCACCCGGTCCGACCTGCACCGCCACCGGGTGCTGATCGCCCCCGTGCTGCACCTGGTCCCCGCCGACCTGGCGAAGACCCTCACCCGGTACGCCGAACAGGGCGGCCATCTGATCACCACGTACTTCTCCGGTGTCGTCGACGAGCACGACCACGTCTGGCTCGGCGGCTATCCGGGCGCCCTGCGGGATCTGCTCGGCATCCGCATCGAGGAGTTCGGGCCGCTGCTCGCCGGTGACGGCGTGGAGCTCGACGACGGCACGACCGGCACCCTGTGGACCGACCGGATCACCGTGACCGGGGCCGGGACCGAGGTCCTGGCCCGCTACCGCACCGGCGAGCAGGCGGGCAGGCCCGCCGTCACCCGGCGTCCGACGGGCGGGGGTTCCGCCACGTACGTCTCCACCCGGCTCGGCGTCGAGGGGCTCACCTCGCTGCTGCCGCGGCTGCTGGGGCCGGCCGGGGTGGAGAGCGAACTCCCGGCCGAGGTACGGGGACCGGTCGAGCCGGTCGTACGCCGGGACGCCGAGAACCGGTTCCTGTTCCTGGTGAACCGGACCGACGGCACCGTCCCGGTGCACGGCCTCGACGGGGAGGTGCTCGTCGGCGCCACCGGCGCCGACGGCGCCCTCACGCTCGGCCCCCGCGAGGTCGCCGTACTGCGGCAGCCCGCCGTCTGACACCCCCACGACTCCCCGGAACGGCACGCACCCGTTCCGGGGGCCGCCCCTCCTGTCGGCCGCCGGCACGGCGGGAGGGTCCACCGAAGCGCGACCACACCTCACTGTTGGGAGCACACCGATGGCACGCCGCACCCGCAACAGACGGCTCCTCACGGCCGCCGGGCTCACCGCAGCCCTGGCCGCCGGGGCCGCCCTGGTCCCCGGGCCGACGTCCGCCGCCCAGGCCGCGGACCTCCCCTCCGTCACCGTCCGGCCCGACCCCTCCTACCAGCAGGAGGAGTTCGAGGGCTGGGGCACCAGCCTCGTCTGGTTCGCCAACGCCACCGGCGACTACCCGCCCCAGATCCGCGAGAAGCTCGCGCGGCTGCTGTTCGGCGACGACGGCCTCGCCCTGAACATCGCCCGGTACAACATCGGCGGCGGCAACGCCCCGGACGTGAAGGACTACCTGCGGGCCGGCGGCGCGGTCGAGGGCTGGTGGAAGGCTCCCGCGGGCACCACCCGCGAGGACACCGACTGGTGGGACGCCGAGGACCCCGCCGACTGGAACGAGGACGCCGACGCCACCCAGCGCTGGTGGGTGGACCGCATCAAGAAGGACATCACCCACTGGGAGACCTTCAGCAACTCCCCGCCCTGGTTCATGACGGTCAGCGGCTACGTGTCCGGTGGGTTCGACGCCGGCGCCGACCAGTTGAAGACCGAGTCGGTCGACGACTTCGCCGCCTACCTGGCGGGCGCCACCAAGCGGCTGGAGAAGGCGCACGGCATCGAGGTCGACACCGTCGACCCCTTCAACGAGCCGAACACCACCTACTGGAGCACCCGCCTCGGCGCGGACGGCGAACCCGTCGGCGGACGTCAGGAAGGCGCCCACATCGGCCCCGGGCTCCAGGAGAAGGTGCTCCACGCGCTCGCCCCGGCGCTGAAGAAGGCGAAGACCAAGGCAGAGATCTCCGCCATGGACGAGACCAACCCGTCGGTCTTCGCGCAGAACTGGAACGCCTATTCGCCCGAGACGCGCGACCTCGTCGGCCAGATGAACGTCCACACCTACGGCACCGGTCAGCGCACCACCGTGCGCGACATCGCCAAGGCCGAGGACAAGCGGCTGTGGATGAGCGAGGTCGAGGGCGACTGGGGCGACGGACAGAGCTTCACGGACATGCGCCCCGGTCTCGGCCTCGCCCAGCGCATCGTCGACGACCTGCGTGAACTGGAGCCGCGCGCCTGGGTGTTCTGGCAGCCCGTCGAGGACTACGACAACATGAAGCCCGGCGGCGAGTCCGCCGGGGGCGGCAACTGGGGCGAGATCCAGCTCCCCTTCGGCTGCACCTCCGAGGACACTCTCGAGACCTGCCCCATCCGCACCAACACCAAGTTCGACACCGCCCGCAACTTCACCCACTTCATCAAGCCGGGCGACCGGCTGATCAAGGTGGACGACACCTCCAGCGCGGCGGCGGTGACGAAGAACGGCAAGGGCGCCTCGCTCGTCCACGTCAACAGCACCACCGAGGTCCGCAACGTCACCGTCGACCTGTCCAGGTTCCGCACCGTCAGCCGCAACGCGACCGTCACCCCCGTGGTGACCAGCGCCGACGGCAAGCTGGAGCGGCACCGGGCCGTCAAGGTCACCGACCGCGCGGCCACCTTCGCCGTGCCCGCCCAGTCGGTGACGTCCTTCGAGATCAAGGGCGTCTCCGGCGTCGCGGAGGACGCCCCGCTGCTGCGCAAGGGGCACACCTACACCCTCACCGGCGTGCAGAGCGGCAAGGCGGTCACCGTCGCGGACGGCGGCACGAACCTCGTGATCGGCTCCGGTGACGGCCCGGCCGCCCAGCGGTGGCGGCTGAGCGCGGTGCGTCCCGACGACGGCGTGCGGGAGCGTTACGAGTTCACCAGTGCGGTGGACGGCAGGCGTCTCGCCGTACGGGACGACGTACCGGTGGTGGAGCCCGACACCGGAAAGCGGGACCCGGCCGCCGAGTGGATCATGTCGACCACGGGCGACGGCACCTGGACCCTGGTCAACGCGGCCACCGGGCGACTCCTCGAGGTCGGCGGACAGGCCACGCACGAGGGCGCCGCGGTCACGACGTGGCAGCCCAACTCCGGTTCCAACCAGCGCTGGACGGTCACCGACGTCACGGACTGACCGGTCCGTCCCACCCGGCCGCACCACCGCCCCGTGGTGCGGCCGGTCCGCTTCCACGACACCCTGGAGAACCCGTGGCACAGGACGACGCCGCCGAGCGCGAGGTACGCCGCCGCATGGCGGCCCACGAGCTGTACACCGACTCGGCGCCCGGCCTCGACCGCCTCGAGGAGGAGCGGCTGCGCGGCAAGGAGATCGCCGCCGAGTACAACGCCACCGGCCCGCGCGACGAGGAGGCCCGCCGCGCCCTGCTGGACGGACTGCTCGGCTCGGTGGGCCGTGGCGTGTGGATCGAACCGCCGCTGTACGTCGCCTACGGCCGGCACGTGCACCTCGGCGACGACGTGTACGTCAACTTCGGCCTGACCCTGGTCGACGACGTCGAGGTCTTCGTCGGCGACCGCGTGATGTTCGCGCCCCACGTGACCGTCAGCACCACCGGCCATCCGGTCCACCCGGAACTGCGCCGGGACGGCAGCCAGTTCTCGGCGCCGGTGCGCATCGAGGACGACGTGTGGATCGGGGCCGGCGCGGTGGTCCTGCCCGGGGTGACCGTCGGGCGGGGCTCGGTCGTCGGCGCGGGCAGTGTGGTGAGCGCCGACGTGCCGCCGATGACGGTCGTCGCCGGAACCCCGGCCCGCGTCCTGCGGCCGATCACCGACGCGGACCGGGAATGGAGCTACCGGCCGCCCCGTACCGCGCGGGCCTGAGCGCGTTCCGCCACCGCCGTCCGGGCGTGCGGCCAGGAGCGGACGGTTCGCCGGACGCGCGTGGTGCGGGAGGACGGGTGCCAGGGGCGTCGTTCGGGCACGGGACCGCGGTCCGGGGCCGGACCGCGGTCCCGGCGCCGACACGCCACGGCTCGACAGCGCCTTGCGAAGACCGCCCGCACCGGCACCGCGTGGACGTACTGCCGGGCCGTCAAGGCCTTCGGCCGAGCCCGCCGCCCGCCGTCCCGCGGCGGGCGGCGATCGCCACGCCGGACTACCGGCGGCTGCGCACCAGCACGTACAGGAAGTACGGCGTTCCGATCACGGCCGTCATCAGGCCGGCGCCCAGCTGGGCGGGGGCGATCACGGTGCGGCCCAGCAGGTCGGCCGTGCACACCAGGACGGCGCCCAGGAGCAGCGCGACCGGCAGGACGCGGGTGTGCCGCCGTCCGACGAGGGCGCGCGCCGCGTGCGGTGCGACCAGGCCGACGAAGCCGATGGTGCCCGCGGCGGCCACGGCGGTGGCGGTGAGCAGCACGCTCAGCACGAGGAAGCCCAGTCTGCCGCGCGCCAGGTCGAGTCCGAGGAGCCGGGGGGTGTCCTCGTCGAGGGAGACCAGGTCGAGTTCCCGGTGCCGTACGCCGGCCACCGCGACACCGATCGCGAGGACGGCGGCGAGGGGCAGGACGTCGGGCAGGGTCCGGCCGTACGTGGAGCCCGACAGCCAGGTGAGGGCCTTGGTCGCGTTGAACGGGTCGGTGAGCACGATCAGCAGGCTGATCAGGGCCGTCGTCGCGGTCGCGGCGCCGATGCCGACGAGCACCAGCCGGTTCTGCTGGTAGCCGCCGCGCGCGGCGAGGCCGAACACGACGACCGCGGTGACCGCGGATCCGGCGAAGGCCGCCCCGGCGACGCCCCAGCCCCCGGCGACGGGGACCGTCGTCACGAGGATCACCGCGCCGAGCGCGCCGCCGCCGGAGACGCCGAGGACGGCGGGTTCCGCGAGCGGGTTGCGGGTGACGGCCTGCACCAAGGTGCCGGCCAGCGCGAGCGCCGCTCCGGCGAGGAGCGCGGCGGACACCCGGGGCACACGGGTGTCCAGCACGAAGGAGACGGTCCTGCCCGCCCTGCCCTGCGCCCAGTTGACCACGTCGCCCAGCAGCAGCTTGCTGTCGCCCAGCAGGACGGCGGCGACGGTGACGCCGACCAGGACGACCGACAGCACGGTGAGCGTGGTGAGGAAGACGGCGCGGCTGCGGATGCGCAGCTTGTCCGGCGCGGCGGCGCCGGCGGTGTCGCGGAGCCGGGCCGCCATCACCACCAGGAACGTCGCGCCGACGAGGCTGGTGACCACGCCGGTGGGCACCGCGACGGCGGTGTCCGCGTCGACGGACGCGCGCAGCAGCACGTCCGCCCCGAGCACCAGCGCGGCGCCGACGAGGCCCGCGACCGGCACGCCCGCCCGCAGCCGCCGCAGCCCACGGGCCCGGCGGGCGAGCGGGCGGGCGAGGGCCGGGGCGCACAGGCCGACGAAGCCGATCGGACCGGCCAGGGTGACGGCCGCCGCGGAGAGCAGGGTCGCCAGGACGACGGCCGTGACACGGGTGGCCCGCACCGGGACGCCGAGCCCACGGGCCGCCTCGTCGCCGAGGGCGAGGGCGTCGATCCGGCGGGCGATGAGCAGCAGGCCGACGAGTGCGACGACGGCGACGGGCAGCATCTGGAGGACGCCGTCGAAGCCGTTCTGGCCGATGTTGCCCTGGTTCCACTGGTAGAGGCCCTCGGTCTGCTCCGGGAACAGCAGGAGCATCCCCTCGGTGACGGCGGTGAGCCCGAGGGCGAGCGCGGTGCCGGCGAGCACCAGCCGCACGGTGCCGGCCCCGAGCCCGGACAGTCCGAGGACGACGGCCGCCGCCGCGAGCCCGCCGGCGAAGGCGATGCCCGAGGAGGCGAGCAGCGGCAGGGACACGCCGGTGACGGCGGCGACGCCGAGGGCGAAGTAGGAACCCGCGTTGACGGCGAGGGTGTCCGGGGAGGCCAGGACGTTGCGGCTGACGGCCTGCAGGGCGACGCCGGCCATGCCGAGGGCCGCGCCCACGAGGATCCCGGCGGTCATGCGGGGCAGCCGTGAGGCGATGACGACGGACGCGTCGGCCGGGTCGGCCCGGCCGGTGAGGGCCTTGAGGACCTCGGCCGGGCCGACCGCGGCGGTGCCCTGGGTGATGTCGACGACGGCGAGGGCGGCGACCAGGAGCACGAGCGCGGTCGTCACCGCGGCCGCGCCCGCCCGGGACGACACCGTCGCCGGACGGGCGGTGGGAGTGGTGGCGGTGACGGCCATCGCGCTACTTCGTCAGCGAGGCGACGAGGGCGTCGGCGTACGCCTCCATCGAGCCGGTGCCGCCGAACATCCAGATGCCGTCGTCCAGCCGGTGGACGTCACCGGACTTCACGAAGGGCAGCGACTTCCACACGGAGTTGCCGGCGAGCTCCTTGCCGAAGGGGTCGCTGGCGGCGTCGCCGTCGTTGCCGATGTAGGCGAACTGGACCTCGCCCAGGTCGGTCAGTCCCTCGACGTCGGTGGCGGCCAGGCCGTAGGCCTCGTCCCCCTTCTGCTTCCAGGCGTTCTTCAGTCCGAGCCGCTCGTTGACGGCGCCGATCAGCGAACCGGAGGTGTAGGGGCGCACGGAGACCTGGTTGGAGGCGACGTAGCCGTCGGCGAAGGCGATCTCCGCGCCGTCCAGGCCGGCGTCGGCGAGGGCCTTCTTCCCCTCGGCGAGCTTGGCGTCGAAGTCCTTCTTCAGCGTGGCCGCGCGCTCGGTGGTGCCGGTGGCCTCGGCGATGAGGTCGACGTTCTTCAGCATCTGCCCGATCGGGTCGGCGGCGTCGGCGGACTTCACCTCCAGGACCGGGGCGACCTTGCGCAGCTGCTTGACGGCGTCGGGCTGCAGGTCGGTGGTGGCGACGATGAGGTCGGGCTTGAGCGAGGCGATGGTGTCCATGCTGGGCTCGCCGCGGGTGCCGATGTCCTCGGGCGCGTTCTTGAGCGGGACGGCGGCGTCCCAGGTGTTGTAGCCCTTGACGTCGGCGACGCCCACCGGGTCGACGCCGAGGGAGACCAGGTGCTCGACGACGTTCCACTCGGTGCCGACGACCTTCTTGGCGGGGCCGTCCAGCTCCACCTTCGCGCCGGTGGCGTCGGTGAGGGTGATGGCCTGCGCGGACTCCTTGGCGCCGGCGTCGTCGGCGGCGGGTTCGGTGGTGCCGCAGGCCGCCAGCAGGAGGGTGGCGGCGGTGGCCAGGGGCGCGGTGAGCAGGAGTCGTCTCATGAGGTGGTGCCGAGCCTTTCGCTTCGGGTGTGGTGACGGCCGATGGCGCGGGTGCGCAGCCGGCCGGTGAGGGGGTCGGTGTCGACCTCGATCCGGATGCCGTAGACCTCGGTCAGGCGCTCCGGGGTGAGGACGTCCTCGGGCAGGCCCTCGGCGACGACGCGTCCGGCCGCGAGGAGCACGATCCGGTCGGCGACGGCCGCCGCCTGGTCGAGGTCGTGCAGGACGACGCCGACGGCGATGCCGTGTTCGTCGGCCAGGTCGCGCATGAGGTCGAGGAGTTCGACCTGGTAGCGCAGGTCGAGGTAGGTGGTCGGTTCGTCGAGGAGGAGGACGCCGGTCTCCTGGGCGAGGCAGCCGGCCAGCCACACGCGCTGGAGCTGTCCTCCGGAGAGGTGTTCGGCCCCGCGCTCGGCGAGTTCGGCGACGCCGGTGAGGGCGAGGGCGCGGTCCACGGCGGCGCGGCCACCGGGGTCCGTGCCGCCCCAGCGGCCACGGTGCGGGTAGCGGCCGAACTCGACGACGTCCCGCACGCTGAGACCGCTGGGGGTGGGGCGTCCCTGGAGCAGCAGGGCGACGCGACGGGAGAACTCCCGGGGGCCGAGGGCCAGCGCGTCGGTGCCGGCGTCGAGCGTGAGCGTGGCGCTCCGCGGCCGTTGCAGCCGGGCGACGGTGCGCAGCAGGGTCGACTTGCCGCTGCCGTTCGGGCCCACCAGGGCGGTCACTTCGCCGGGGCGCAGGGTCAGCGCCGCGTCGTGCACGACGTCGACGCCGTCGTACGCCACGGTCACATCGGTGGCCGACAGTTGATGGCCGCGCGGACCCGGGGCCGCCTCTTCAGCAGGAATCACGAGGCAAGGTTAGCCTACCCTTAATTCGTGTTATCAAGGGGTGACCTGGGAGAAAGCCTGAGCGTGTTCCTGCCGTCCCGTCAGAAGGCGTAGCGGATATCGAGCCACGGTGCGTGCCGGGCGACCAGTTCACGCAGGTCCGTGAGGGCCCCGCGCTTGATGCCGGCGCGGTAGCGGAGGTTGAGGGCGCCGTTCTGGGAGCGTTTGGTCTCCTGCGCGGCGGGCTGCCACAGCGCCTCCTCGCCGCGCGGGTGCCAGCGGAGGTTGACCTCGTGCAGGTCCGCGTTGTGGGTGAGCATGATGACCTCGGCACGGGCCTGCCGCTTCACGCGCTGCGGCAGTACGTCGTCCATGTGCCGCAGCAGTCCGGCCCAGGCGTCCTGCCAGCCGGGGCGGACGACGACGGGCGAGAGGTTGAAGTGCACCTCGTACCCGGCGTCGAGGAAGTCCGCGGCGGCGGCGATCCGCCGGTCGACCGGGCTGGTGCGCAGGTCCAGCAGGCGTGAGTCGTCGGCCGGCATCACCGAGAACCGGATGCGGGTGCGGCCGCGCGGGTCGAGCTCCAGCAGGTCGGGGTTGACGAACTTGGTCGCGAAGGACGCCTTCGCGGTGGGCCAGTCGCGGAAGGCGCGCACCAGGTCGGCGGTGTTGTCGCAGACGAGGGCGTCGACGGAGCAGTCGCCGTTCTCCCCGATGTCGTACACCCAGGCCCCGGGGTCGCACTGGTTGGGCTCCGTCTTGGGGCCCTGGGCGGCGACGTGGCGGCCGAGGTGGGCGATGATCCGGTCGATGTTGGTGAAGAGGGTGATCGGGTTGGCGAAGCCCTTGCGGCGGGGCACGTAGCAGTACACGCACGACAGGGCGCAGCCGTTGGACGGGCCGGGGGCGATCCAGTCGGCGGAGCGGCCGTTGGGACGCGTGGTGAGCGTCTTCTTCACGCCCAGTACGAGGGTCTCGCGCTTGATCCGCATCCAGCGGTCGGCGCTGCCTTCGTTGCCGTGCAGCTCGGGGACGCGCCAGTGGGAGTCCGTCTCGATCAGCCGGGCTCCGGGGAACCGGGCGAGGATCTGCCGTCCGCGGGGCGAGGCGGCGGCGGCCGGTTCGGCGTGGATCTCCCGGATCGCGAGGAGCCGACGCGCCTGCGCGGAGTCCCGGAAGGCGGGGGCGGACGGCGCCGGCTCGGCCGCCGTCGCCACCGGCAACGCGTCGAGGCCGAAGAGCGGCTCCTGCGGGCCGTGGGACGGGGAGGGGTGGTGGCGCATGTCCTGACCGGCTTCTCGAACGGGGAGGCGGTACGGGTGCCCGCCGGCCGGTTCCGTCGGAATCCGGCCATCCTCCCACTGTACGGCGACGGGACGGCACACCGCGGCCGGCCGGACCGCGGCTCACCGACGGCCGTCCGGCCGCCCTCACGCACCACCGCACGGCCGTCGGCGGCCCGGCCGGCCGCCGGGGCCCCTGGGTGTCCGTCCGCTCCCCCGGCGGCCGAGCCGGTCGCCGGGGCCGACCGCGGCCGGGGTGTCAGGCCCGGGCCGTGAAGCGTTCCCAGACGCGGTGCGAGCCCAGCAGCTCGCGGACCTGGCCGAGGACGGCGGAGCCGGAGTCACCGACCACGATGCCGGGGGCGTCGGTGGGAACGCCGGACGCTTCGAGGGCCGCCTCACCGCCCGCCCACGCGCCGATCGCCTTGCCGTGCCGGAAGGCCTCGGCCAGCAGCATTCCGATCCGCGGATCGGTCGCCGTCCGCCGCGCGGCGGACGGCGCGCCCTTGCCGTCGCGCGCGCCGGGCAGGTCGCCGCCCATGGCCGGCGCCCCGGCCAGCAGCACGGCGTCGAACTCGACGGAGCGCGCGGTGACGTAGCTGCGCTGGACGGTCAGGGCCGAGTCGCCCGAGCCGAGCGTGCCGCCGGTCGGCGCCACGACCAGCGGGACCATGCCCGCCTCGAGCACCGCGTCGCGCACCGCGTGGACGCCCTCGAGGTCGCCGTCCGGGCCGACGACGACGCCGATGACACGGCCGTCCACCGGCCAGGTCCCCCCGATCTGCGAGAGGGCCGGGCTCGGTTCGACGTCGGCGAGCGGGACGGTGGGCTCGGGCGCGGGCAGACCGAGACCCTCGGCGACACCGGCGCACAGTTCGGGGTCGATGTTGGCCAGGACCTGGAGGGTCCGCACCCTGATGGCCTCTTCGTAACACTTGCCCAGCTCGAAGGTGTACGCGCCGATGATGTGCTCGCGCTCCACCGGGCTCATGCTCAGCCAGAACCGGCGGGGCTGACTGAAGTGGTCGGCGAACGACTCCGGCGCCTCGCGCACCTTCCGCCCCTCCGGGACGGTCACCGGCGTCTCGATGAACGCGCTCATGTCCGCGCCCGCGGTGAACGGACAGCCGCCGTCGAGGGAGTTGGGCCGGTAGGGGGCCACGCCCCGGTGCACGGCGGTCTGGTGCATGCCGTCGCGCAGCATGTCGTTGACCGGGGCGTGGGGGCGGTTGATCGGCAGCTGCGGGAAGTTGGGGCCGCCCAGGCGCGTGATCTGGGTGTCCAGGTACGAGAACAGCCGTCCCGCGAGCAGCGGGTCGTCGGTGACGTCGATACCGGGCACGAGGTGACCGACGTGGAAGGCGACCTGCTCCGTCTCGGCGAAGAAGTTGGACGGGTTCCGGTTGAGGGTCATCAGCCCGATCGGCTGCACCGGGGCGAGCTCCTCGGGCACGATGTTCGTCGGGTCCAGCAGGTCGATGCCCTCGAAGGTCTGCTCCGGGGTGTCGGGGAAGGTCTGGATGCCCAGCTCCCACTGCGGGTAGGCGCCCGCCTCGATGGCGTCGGCGAGGTCCCGGCGGTGGAAGTCCGGGTCGACGCCGTTGATCGTCAGCGCCTCGTCCCACACCAGGGAGTGCACGCCCAGCTTGGGCTTCCAGTGGAACTTCACCAGGGTCGTGCCGCCCTCGGCGTTCACCAGCCGGAAGGTGTGGACGCCGAAGCCCTCCATCATGCGGTAGGAGCGCGGGATGCCGCGGTCGCCCATGAAGAAGATGGTGTGGTGGGTCGCCTCGGTGTGCAGCGAGACGAAGTCCCAGAAGGTGTCGTGCGCGCTCTGCGCCTGCGGGATCTCCCGGTCCGGGTGCGGCTTCGCGGCGTGGACGACGTCGGGGAACTTGATGGCGTCCTGGATGAAGAAGACGGGGATGTTGTTGCCCACCAGGTCGAAGACGCCCTCGCTGGTGTAGAACTTCGTGGCGAAACCGCGGGTGTCGCGCACGGTGTCGGCGGACCCGCGTGAGCCGACCACGGTGGAGAACCGCACGAACACCGGCGTCTCGACGTCCGGGGCGAGGAACCCCGCCTTGGTCACGGAGGCCGCCGTGCCGTAGCTCTGGAAGACCCCGTGCGCGCCCGCGCCGCGGGCGTGGACCACGCGCTCCGGGATGCGCTCGTGGTCGAAGTGCATGATCTTCTCGCGCAGGTGGTGGTCCTGGAGCAGCACGGGGCCGCGCGGACCCGCCTTGAGCGAGTGGTCGGTGTCGTACAGCCGGGTGCCCTGGGCGTTGGTCAGATAGCTCCCTGACTGCGCCACCCTGGCCTGGTCGGCGCCGGTGGGCCGGCCGGTGGGCGACACGGTGGCCGGACCGCTCTGGTCCGGCTTCGGCGGCAGCGGTTCACGGGGCTCGGTCGGCTCCGTCACGGACGGCGGCCGGGGGCCCGGCCTTCCGGGGACGCCGTCGGCCGGAGCCGATCCGTCCTCCTGCAGCTTCTCGGCGATCTTCTGCGCTGCCCGCTTGACGGGGTTGGCCTCGCTCATGGGGGGGGTGACACTCCTCCGCTTCGGACCGGCCACGGACGGGTGGCCGTACGTTCAGTTGCCGACTGCGGGCGGCCCGGGAGACAAAGAGCCTGAAAAGGACATCGGGTGCCGTCAACGTCTCACGGCGGACACGCCCGCGCAGCGAACGCCCGCCGACGGGGTGAAACCACGCCCGGAGCACCGCGCCCCGCGCCTCGGCACACCCGCACTCCCCTCTCCGCGCCTCCCCTCCTGATCCGACCGCCCCGCCCGCGTACCCCCGGCCCGGCGGTCAAGGCATGCGGATTCGGTCCGGCACGTCACCCCGCCGACGGGTGCCCGCCCGCCCCTCGTGTCCGGGGCACTCGCCCGCGCGGCACCTCACCGCTTGAATCGGGCCTGGGCCAAGCGGCCGTGGGGCCGCGTCCAGTCCTCCGGCATGCCCGCACGCAGGCGGACACGCGGCCCGGCGGACGCACCAGAGCTCCCGGGCGCTCGGCGGCGGAGGGCGGTACCGCCGCGTCGTCGACGACACGGGCTCGTCCGCCTCGGGCACGGACACCGCCCCGTCCGGGGCCACGCGGCTCCCCGAGCGCGTCGGTCCCCCGCGCCGGGTTCAGAACAGCTGCCCCTGCTCGGCGGGGGCGGTCCTGCGCGGGGCACGGCGCGGGCCGGGGCCCCGCGCCGGGGTCTCCTCCCCGAACAGCGGCGCCGTGCCGTACTCGTCCGGCTCGGCCGGCACCACGTGGGGACCGGTCCCCACGTTGAGGCACAAGGGGGCGTCGAGATCGAAGTCCCCGGGCGTCATGTCCGTCCAGTCGCGTTCCCGACGCTCACTCACCGACGCTCCGCTCCCCGTCCATCCGGCCAGGTTATCGGTCGTCCGGTGCCCCGAGAACGGCACGTCGCGCGGCACCGTCCGACAGAGAGACGTAGGTCACACCGCCGTTCCGGTCACATGAAGCGGAGCCCATCCGTCAGTGCTGCGTAACCGCAAGAACCGACCAGGAGATCACCATGGAAGCGCGCATCGACCTCTTCGCCAACCCCCTCGCGGCCAAGGTGCTGAAGCACATCAACGCGGCGGGCAAGGCGGTGACGGACTCCGGGCTGCCGCACGCCACCCAGGAGCTGGTGAAGATCCGCGCCAGCCAGATCAACGGCTGCGGCTTCTGCACCGACATGCACACCAAGGACGCCGCCGCGGCCGGGGAGACGCCGGTCCGGCTCCACCTGGTCGCCGCCTGGCGGGAGGCCACCGTCTTCACCGAGGCGGAGCGGGCCGCGCTGGAGCTGACGGAGCAGGGCACCCGGCTCGCCGACGCGGCCGGCGGTGTCAGCGACGAGGTCTGGGCGAACGCGGCCAAGCACTACGACGAGGACCAGCTCGCCGCACTGATCTCGCTGATCGCGCTCATCAACGCCTACAACCGCGTCAACGTCATCAACCAGCAGCCCGCCGGCGGCTACCGGCCCGGCCAGTTCGGCTGACCGGGCGCGCCCGTCCCGGCCCCGGTGGGGACGGGACGGGCGTCCGGTCAGGCTTCCGCGCGCTTCGGCAGACGCCAGCCGGGCCGCGGGAAGTGGCAGGTGTAGCCGTCCGGGTAGCGCTGGAGGTAGTCCTGGTGCTCCGGCTCGGCCTCCCAGAACGGGCCGGCCGGCACGACCTCGGTCACCACGGGGCCCGGCCACAGCCCCGAGGCGTTCACATCGGCGATCGTCTCCTCGGCGACGCGCTTCTGCTCGTCGTCGAGGTAGAAGATGGCGGAACGGTAGCTCGTCCCGATGTCGTTGCCCTGCCGGTTCTTCGTGCTCGGGTCGTGGATCTGGAAGAAGTACTCCAGGATCGCGCGGTAGTCGGTGACGGCGGGGTCGTAGGTGATCTCGATCGACTCGGCGTGGGTGCCGTGGTCGCGGTAGGTCGCGTTCGGCACGTCACCTCCGCTGTAGCCCACCCGGGTGGTCAGCACGCCCGGGAACGTGCGGATCAGCTCCTGCATGCCCCAGAAGCAGCCGCCCGCGAGCAGCGCCCTCTCCTCGTTCGTCGTCATCTTCGTCTCGCCCTTCTCCCACGTGTCCTGCGGCGTTCATCGGTGAGAACCGCGCCGGCGGCCCCATTGTTCCGGCCGTGCCGGCTCCCCCGGACAGCGGGCCGGGCAACGGCGCACGGGCGCGTTCGCGCCCGCCGGGTACGGCTCGTCCGCGACCGCGCCGGACGGCCGCCCCGCACGCGGGCGGACGCGGGCCGTTCCCGTCGCGCGGCCCGCCGGACGCGGGGGCACGCGGCGCACCGTGAGGTGGTCCGGACGAAGCTGCCGGGAACGGCGAGCGAGCCGCGGGCCGGCGGACTCAGGCGATCAGCGAGATGCGGGCCGTGATGCTCTTGCCGGCCGGCTCCTGCCGTACGTCCAGGGCCTGGGCGACGGCCATCACGATCTCCAGCCCGTGCTGGCCCACCCGGCCGGGGTCCGCGTCCCGGACCACCGGCGGCACGGGGTTGCCGTCGCGGACGACCACCTCGACGGCGTCGCCGACCACCCGCAGATCGAGGCCGACGGGCCCCGGAGCGTACTTGCGGGCGTTGGTGACCAGCTCGCTGACCACGAGCTGGGTGATCTCCACCGCGCGGGCCGACACCGGCAGGCCGTCCTCCGCCCGTGCCCGGTTCAGGAACGCCGCGGCGAGGTGGCGCGCCTGGGCTATCCAGGTGCCGTCCTCGTCCAGGGCGTACGAAGCCCCCAGCCGTGACGCCCCCGGCACCGTGTCCCCCTCGTCGACTGGAACTGGTTCCATCCGGTCCGCCTTCACTCACCGATCACACCGCGCGACTACCCGCATCGCTCCCCCACACGCCACCGAAGTGTGACAGGTGCCTTTGACACCTCAGCCCGCCAGGTGCCGTTCCAGCCAGTCGGCGGCGGTCCGGCGGAACAGGCGCCGGTTGTCGGAGCGGCGGAAGTCGTGGCCCTCGTGGTGCAGCAGGAGGTGTTCCGCTTCCAGTCCGCGCTCCCTGGCCGCCCGGACGAACTGCTCGGACTCCCCCGGAGGCACGTTGGTGTCGTGCTCGCCGTGCACGGCGAGGACCGGGACCCGCAGGGCGTCGATGCGGCTCATCGGCGACAGCGCGCGCAGCAGTTCCCGGTCGTGTTCCGGGTGGCCGTACTTGTGGGCGGCGGACTGCGCGATCCAGGGTTCGGTCCCGGCGAAGAAGGTGGTGAGGTCCGACATGCCGCAGACCGCCACGCCGGTGCGGAACAGGTCCGGGTGCCACACCAGGGACGCCATCACCAGGTAGCCGCCGTACGACCGGCCCATCACGGCCATCCGCCGGGGATCGGCGAGGCCCCGCACCATCACGTGGGCCGCGCAGTCCGCGACGTCGTTGATCGCGTCGAAGCGCCCCGTGCCCAGGTCGGCGTCGACGAAGGAGCGACCGTGGCCGGAGGAGCCGCGGACGTCGGGCGCGAAGACGTCCAGTCCCCTGCCGAGCAGTTCGAGGTAGAGCGGTTCGAGCACCGGGCGTTCCTGTTCCTCCGGCCCGCCGTGCAGGTGCAGGACGCACGGTGCCGGCTCGCCGGGCGAGCGGCCCGGGGCACGGTAGTACCAGCCGCCCAGGACGAGGCCGTCGCGGGCCACGGGGCTCATGGGCATCGGGCGCACCGGCGTGCGGCCTTCGGGGAACACGTCCTCGTCGCGCGAGGACCACGGGGTGCGCAGGGGCAGTCCGTGCGGCAGCCACCACACTCCGGGATGGCGCCGGGATCCGGACAGCGCGACGACGGGGGCGTCGGGGTCGGCGGTGGGCGCGATGCGCGTGACCACCTCGTGGGGCAGGCCGACGGCCCGTGCGGCACCGGCGGAGGCGGACCGGGACGACGGGACGCCGGCCGGGAGGCCGGGCGGCCGGGCGGCGGTCAGCTCGGTCACCTCCAGTTCGCTGACCCCGCGCACGTTCCACGCCAGCACCGCGCTGCGTCCGTCGCGGCCCAGGGCGAGCAGCTCCAGGCCGCAGTCGGGGCGCTGGGCGGCCACCGTGGTGCCGAGCAGGTGTCCTCGCGGATCGAGGTGCGCGGCGACGAGGGCGGCGTGTTCGCGGTCGCCGTCGCTGCGCAGCCACACGGTGCCGGCGTCCGGTGAGAAGCCGCCGATCCACGGGTCGCCGTCGGCGACCGGCAGAGCGCAGGTCACCACGCGGTCGCCGGTGCGGACGACGAGGGCCTCGCGGCGTCCGCGGGGGCCCCGGTACACCAGGGCGAACCTGCCGTCCCTGCTGAGGTCGCACACGCGCTGGTTGGCCGCGCCGCGTTCGCTCGCCAGCAGCACGGGGGCGCTCATGCCCTCGGGGTCGACGAGATAGGCGGAGAGGGCCCTCGGTTCCGGCTCCCCGACGGACGTCGTCCGGTCGCCGTCGACGGCCCCCGCGAGGGGCCCGGGCCGTGGTGCGCCGGGCTCCAGCAGCACGGCCCGGCCGTCGCGGCCCGCCCGGGCGGGGCGGGAGACGCCGTCCGCCCCGGGGTGGGCGGCGAAGGGCCGCCCGGGCGGGGCGGAATCGGTGACGGTCACCGCGATCGCGGAGCCGTCGTGCTGCCAGCAGCCCAGGCGTGCGGAGGTGCCCGGTTCGCCGCCGGCCAGCAGGCGCCGTCCGGTGCCGTCGGGGCGTACGCACAGGACGCTGGTGAGCTCGCCGCCGTCCGGCGCCACGGTGTAGGCGATCCAGCGCCCGTCCGGGGACCAGGACACCTCCGTGACCGGGTTCGGGTCGGCGTCGAGCCGGCGCACCTCCTCGCCGGCTACGGGGGCGGTCCACAGCTGCGGCACCCCGGCCCGGTCGCAGATGAAGGCGACGTGCCGGCCGCCGGGGTCTGCCGAGGGGTACCAGCAGCCGTGGACGGCCGGGGGCGGTACGTCGTACGGCGTCGAGGTGTCGGCGAGCGCGGCGGGCTCGGGTGCGGGAAGCGCCCGCGTGGTGGCGTCGGTGCGCGTCTCCATCGGCGTCAGCGGATCCCGTGCGTCTGCAGCCACGTCTCCAGCAGCGCTACCTGCCACAGCGTGTTCGCCCCTCGCCTGGTCCGGTGCGCGTTGGGTGCGGCGAGCAGCTCGGCGACGTACTCCTCGCGGAAGACGCCGCGGGCCCTGGCCTCGGGAGCGGTGAGGGTCTCGCGGACCCGCTGGAGGACGGGCCCGGCCATGTGCTTGATCGCCGGGACGGGGAAGTAGCCCTTGGGCCGGTCGACGACCCGGCGCGGCAGGACCTTGCGGCCGACGGCCTTCAGGACGCCCTTGCCGCCGTCCGCGAGCTTCAGCTCGGGCGGACAGGCCGCGGCCAGCTCGACCAGTTCGTGGTCGAGGAACGGCACCCTGGCCTCCAGTCCCCAGTCCATCGTCATGTTGTCGACCCGCTTGACCGGGTCGTCGACCATCATCACGAGCGTGTCGAGGCGGAGATCGGCGTCGAGCGCCGTCTCGGCGCCCTGGGCCGCCATGTGCGCGCGCACGAACTCGGCGGAGACGTCGCGGCCGGGCAGCAGGTCGGGGTGGACCATGGCGGCGAGATCGGCGTGCGAGCGGTCGAAGTAGGTGTCGATGTACGCCTCGGCGGCGCGCGACCGCGGCACGTCCGCCATCCGCGCGTACCAGTCGTACCCGGCGAACACCTCGTCGGCGCCCTGGCCGCTCTGCACGACCTTGACCTCCTTGGCCACCTGCTCGGACAGCAGGTGGAAGGCCACCACGTCGTGGCTCATCATGGGCTCGCTCATGGCGCGGACCGCCCCGTCCAGGGCTCCGGCGACCCGGTCGGAGGGGACCATCAGCTGGTGGTGACGGGTGTCGAAGTGCCGGGCCACGAGGTCGGAGTAGTGGAACTCGTCGCCCTCCTCGTCCCCCTCGGACTCGAAGCCGACGCTGAAGGTCGCGAGGTCCTGCTGGCCCTCGCCGGCCAGCAGGGCCACGATCAGGCTGGAGTCCAGACCGCCCGAGAGCAGCACTCCGACCGGCACGTCGGCGACCATGCGACGGCGTACGGCGGTGCGCAGCGCGTCCAGTACGGCGTCGGTCCAGTCGTCGGCGTCGAGGCCGGCGTACTCGGGGCGGCGGGCGTGGACGGGATGCCAGTAGCGGTGATCACGGTGGGTGCCGTCGGGCTCGACGACCCGCACCGTGGCCGGGGGCAGCTTGCGCACGCCCTTGAGGACGGTGTGGGGCGCGGCGACGGTGGCGTGCCAGCTGAGGTACTGGTGCAGTGCGACGGGATCCAGCGAGGTGTCGACGCCGCCGGCCGCGAGCAGCGCGGGCAGGGAGGAGGCGAACCGCAGGCGTTCGGCCGTGCCGGACAGGTAGAGGGGTTTGACGCCCAGCCGGTCGCGGGCCAGGACGACGCGCCCGGTGTCCTGCTCGACGATCACGAAGGCGAACATGCCGTGGAAGCGCTCGACGCACCCGGTGCCCCACTCCTGGTAGGCCTTGAGCACCACCTCGGTGTCGGACTGCGAGAAGAAGCGGTGGCCGAGCGCGTGCAGTTCGTCCCGCAGCTCACGGTAGTTGTACACGCAGCCGTTGAAGACCCCGGCGAGGCGGGCGCACGGGTCGGTCATGGGCTGGGCGCCGCTGTCCGACAGGTCGATGATCTTCAGTCGGCGGTGTCCGAGGGCCACGGGCCCCTGGGACCACAGGCCGCGTCCGTCGGGGCCGCGCGGCGCCAGGCGGTCGGTCATGCGTTCCAGCGCCGCGATGTCCGGCTGCCCGCCGTCGAACCGGATCTCCCCGCAGAGGCCGCACATCAGTGGTCCCTCCTTTCCCTCGGGTGTCGGTCCTGGGACGGGTGTGAAGGGACGTGCGTACTGCTGGACATGGTGGTGTGACACTCTCCTTGGTCAGGGATCGCTGATGCGTGTGAGGGCGGCCGAGGGGCCGGCGGCCCGTCCGGATCAGCCGGGTGCGCCCGGTGTCGTCGCCGGGTGGGCGCGGGCCGGGGTCCGGCCGGCGCCGCGCGGGGCGTCCGGACGCCGGTGACGGCGGACGGAGGCGCTGGGCGCGAGGCGGTCGCCGCGGGTCTCGGCGACCAGCATGTCGATGCCGGCGAGCAGGTCCTCCTCCTGGGCCGCCCGCCGCAGCCGGTGCGCCGCCCCGCCCGTCGCGAGGGCCTCTTCGAGCAGTGTGCGCACGGTGGCGAAGTCGCCGGACGCCTCCAGCGCCGGGCGCAGCCGGTGCAGCATCCTGCGCAGGACCATGGGGGCCGGAGTCGCGCGGCGGGTCTCCGGATCGACGAGCCGGCCCTCCAGTCCGGAGCGCGCGGCTCGCCAGGTGGCGGCGCGCAGCCACTCGTGGTGTCCGTCGCACCCGTGGTCCGACCCGCGCTCCAGACGGTCGCAGGCGTCGCGCACCAGCGCACGGAACAGTCCGGCGACCAGCACCACGGTCTCGGCGCGCGGGCAGGCGTCGCAGATCCTCAGCTCCAGGGTGCGCTGGTGGGCCGACGGACGTACGTCGTGGTAGAGCATCCCGGGGTCGCTGATGACGCCCGAGCCGATCAGCTCCGTCACCGCGGCGTCGTAGTCGGCGGCGCTCCCGTAGCACCCCACGGGGCCCGCGGTCGGCCACCGCTGCCACAGCATGGTGCGCCAGCTGGCGTATCCGGTGTCGGAACCGAACCAGAACGGCGAACTGGCCGACAGGGCCAGCAGCGGCGGCAGCCAGGGCGACACCAGGCACATGACGCGCACCGCGGTGTCCCGGTCCGGCACGTCGACGTGCACCTGGGCGCTGCAGATGAGCTGCTCGTCGGCGACCCGGCGGTAGTCGTCGGCCATGCGCCGGTAGCGGGGGTCCGCGGTGACGTCGTGGAAGACGGCGCCGGCCAGCGGAACGGTGCCCGCGGCCACGACGGCCAGACCCGAGGAGGAGGCCGCCGCGTCCAGCCGGCGCCGGCTGTCGGACAGGTCCGTGAAGAGGGCGTCCAGCGTGTCGTGGACCCGGCTGTTGCTCTCCACGGCCGACCGCTGCAGCTCACTGCCGAACCCGGATCCGCCGAGCCGGCCGAGCAGCTCGTCGGCGCGTGGCACGAGCCGGCCGCTCTCCACGTCCAGGACGTGAAACTCTTCCTCTGCTCCGATGCGCACCGTCACCACTGATCCCCTTGCCCTCGTTCCGCGCCGTCTCCGCACGGCTCCCGGGGGCGCCGGCGGTGAATTCGGCACGTCCCGGGTGCCCCGGATGCGGTGAGCGCAATCGGCTCACGGCCCTCGCGCTCGAACGAGCGGCCGGACTTCCGGGGGAGCGGGAAGCCCTCGGCCCAGCTAGGCGGCGTCGCGGATGTCGAACACTTGATCGAGGCCGGTCATGTTCAGCAGACGCATCATGTTGACCGACACGGCCACGAGGACGACCCGGGCGCCGACCGAGACGACGTGGTTGCGGATGGCGATCAACGCGGTGATGCCGCTCGAGTCGCAGAACGACAGCTTGCCCAGGTCCACCGCCAGGAGCCGCCCGGCCGGCAGGGCGGCCTCCCGCGCGGCGCGGCGCAGCCGCTGTGCGTTGGTGTGGTCGAGGTCGCCGGCGACCTCGAGGACGAGAGCGTCGGGCGTGGGTGACGCGGTGATCGTCAGAGGTGTCATCACGAGGTCCGGGATCCGGTGTCGGTACGGGCGGGCGGGCCGATGGCGAGCAGGGCGGTGTCGTCGTCCAGACCTTCGCCGAAACCTTTCAGCAGGTCTGTCAGGGCGTGGACCACGCGGTGGGGGCCCGAGGGGGCGAGGCCGGCGGCGAAGGACTCCAGGGCCTCGTAACCGTACAGCTCCCGGCCGGGGCCGGTCCGCGCCTCGGTGAGACCGTCGGTGTACAGCAGCAGCGTGTCGCCCGGGTGCAGGGTGGTGCCGACCGAGACGAACTCCGCCCCGGGAAGGGCTCCGACGAGCATGCCGCCCCGCGTCGACAGGTACTCCACCCGGCCGTCCGCGCGCAGGGCCAGCGCGGGGGGATGGCCGCCGGAGGCCAGGCAGACCTCCACCGTGTCCCCCGCGCGTTCCAGGACGCCGGACACCACGGTGCAGTACCGCGGATCGTCCCCGGTGTACCGGTCCCGCAGGACCGTGTCGAGTACGCGCAGGTTGGCGACGGGGTCGGAGTCGTGGAGCGCGGCGGCGCGCAGGGTGTAGCGGATCAGCGAGGTCAGCGCGGCGGCCTGGGGCCCCTTGCCGCACACGTCGCCGAGGAAGAACGCCGACCGGTCGCCGTCCAGCGCGAACAGGTCGTAGAAGTCGCCGCCCACCTCCATCGGGGAGGCCGTGTGGTAGTGGCAGGCGGCCTCCACACCGGGTATGTCGGGCAGGGCCGCGGGCAGCAGGCTCCGCTGGAGCACGGCCAGCGCCTCGCGCAGCGCCTCGCGGTCGGCCTCGGCCTGCCGGCGGGCCTCCTCGGCCGCGCGGCGGGCGCGCAGCAGTTCCTTCTCGTAGGCGCGCCGGTCCGTGGCGTCGAAGACGGTGGTCCGGATCAGCAGCGGCTCGCCGTCGTCGCTCTTCTTGACGGTCGAGGTGATCAGCACCGGCAGCCGGGGACCGGAGGCGGTCCTCATCTCCAGGGCGATGCCGCCGAGGTGCCCCTGCATGCGCAGCAGGGGCGCGAAGTGCGTCTCGTGGTAGAGCTTGCCGCCGACGGTGAGCAGGTCGCTGAAGCGCATCCGGCCCACCACCTCGTCGCGGGACAGACCGAGCCAGCCCAGCAGGGTCGCGTTGATCTTGGCGATGGTGCCGTCCATCAGGGTGGACAGGTAGCCGCACGGCGCCGACTCGTACAGTTCCTCGGCCGAGTCCTCCAGCAGCGCGCTGAACGCCGCGCGCGTGCCGGGCACGCCTGTGCCCGGCTCCTCCGGACCACCTGTCCCCCGGTTCATCGGCCCAGGGCCGACACGAAGGCGCGGATCGCCGCGGCGGTGACCTCCGGGGCGCTCAGCTGGGGGCAGTGACCGGTGGCGTTCAGAGTGACCAGCTCGCTGCCGGGTATCGCGGCGTGGACGTACGCGCCGACCTCCGGGGGTGCGATGACGTCCTGCTCGCACTCCAGGATCAGCGTGGGCACGGTCACGCCCGCGAGGTCCTTGCGGCTGTCGGACAGGAACGTCGTGCGCGCGAAGACCCGGGCGATGTCCGGGTCGGTGGCGCAGAAGCTGTTGGTGAGCTCCTCGCCCAGTTCGGGCCGGTCCGGGTTGCCCATGATCACCGGAGCCATGGCCGCCGACCAGCCCAGGTAGTTGGACTCCAGCGACTCCAGGAGCTCGTCGATGTCCTCCGCGCTGAAGCCGCCGCGGTAGCCGTCCTCGTCGATGTAGTACGGCGACGGGCACACCATGACCAACGAGCCGATCCGGTCCGGGGCCGCGGCCTGGGCCAGCACGCCGGTCATCGCGCTCACGGAGTGGCCGACCACGACCGCGTCGCGGAGGTCGAGCTCCTCGCAGACCTCCACCACGTCACGGGCGTAGCCGTCGAGGGAGGAGTAGCGCTCCTCCCGCCAGGCCGACAGGTCGGAGCGGCCCGCGCCCACGTAGTCGAAGAGGACCACTCGGAAGTCCCGGGCCAGTGCGGGCTCGACGAGGCGCCACATGTTCTGGTCGCAGCCGAAGCCGTGCACCAAGACCACCGTGCGGCCGGAGGCGCGTCCGGTCACACGGATGTTGTTCCTGCGGTGGATGCTCATCCGCCCATGCTCGCACGCCGGACGGGGAAGGCCGTCGGCGAGCCTCGGGGACGGTCGTCGTCCGTCGGGGCGCCCGGGGGCGCGGCGCCGGTCCTCGCCTCCGGCTCGCGCAGTACGGCCACCATGTCCTCGCCCCCGTGGCCGCCGGCCGCGGCCCCGTCGAAGAGGGCGCGGTGTCCGCCCGGACCGCGACGTCACGGACGAGCAGCTCGGGCGCCTTCGTCCGGGAGACGGCGCCGGCCATGGGCGCGCCCGGCTGACGCCGTCTTTTACTACAGTGATCCCGCCAGTATCCGGTGATCCGTGGATCAGTGAGGTAATCGCGCATCATGCCGACCGAAACGTTTGAGTTCCAGGTAGAGGCCCGTCAGCTGCTCCAGCTGATGATCCACTCGGTCTACTCGAACAAGGACGTCTTCCTCCGCGAACTCGTCTCCAACGCCTCCGACGCGCTCGACAAGCTGCGTCTGGCCAAGCTGCGGGACGACTCGCTCGACGCCGACGTCTCCGACCTGCACATCGAGCTCGAGACCGACGAGGACGCCCGCACCCTCACCGTGCGGGACAACGGCATCGGCATGTCGTACGACGAGGTCGGACAGCTCATCGGCACGATCGCCAACTCCGGCACCGCCCAGTTCCTGCGGGAGCTGCGGGAGGCGCAGGACGGGGCCGGGACGGAAGGGCTGATCGGCCAGTTCGGCGTCGGCTTCTACTCGGGCTTCATGGTCGCGGACGAGGTCACCCTGCTCACCCGGCGCGCGGGCGAGGGGCAGGGCACCCGGTGGACGTCGCGCGGCGAGGGCACGTACACCCTGGAGCGGGTCGACGACGCGCCGCAGGGCACCTCGGTCACCCTGCACCTCAAGCCGGCCGACCCCGACAACCAGCTGCACGACTACACCTCGGTGTGGAAGATCAAGGAGATCGTCAAGCGCTACTCGGACTTCATCACCTGGCCGATCAGGCTCGTCGGGGAGGCGGGCGAGGACGGCGGGGCGGCCGGGCCCGAGACGCTGAACTCGATGAAGGCGCTGTGGGCGCGTTCGCGCGAGGAGGTGTCCGAGGAGGAGTACCACGAGCTGTACAAGCACATCGGCCACGACTGGCGCGAACCGCTGGAGACCATCCAGCTGCAGGCCGAGGGCACCTTCGAGTACCAGGCCCTGCTGTTCGTCCCGTCGCACGCCCCGCACGACCTGTTCACCCAGAACTTCAGGCACGGGCTGCAGCTGTACGTGAAGCGCGTCTTCATCATGGACGACTGCGAGGCGCTGCTGCCGCCGTACCTGCGGTTCGTCAAGGGCGTGGTCGACGCCCAGGACCTCTCGCTGAACGTGTCCCGCGAGATCCTCCAGCAGGACCGGCACATCCGGATGATGCAGCGCCGGCTCACGAAGAAGGTGCTGGCGTCGGTCAAGAGCATGATGACCGGTGACGCCGAGCGGTACGCCACGTTCTGGCGGGAGTTCGGCGCCGTGCTGAAGGAGGGCCTGGTCACCGATCCCGACAACCGTGACGCCCTCCTCGCGGTGGCCTCCTTCGCGACCACGCACGGGGACGGCGGCACGGTCACGCTGAAGCAGTACGTGGAGCGGATGCCGGACGGGCAGGACGACATCTGGTTCATCACCGGCGAGTCCCGGGAGAGCATCGACAACTCCCCTCACATGGAGGCGTTCCGGGAGCGCGGCATCGAGGTGCTGCTGCTCACCGATCCCGTCGACGAGGTGTGGGTCGACGCCGTGGGCGAGTACGAGGGCAAGCGGCTGCGGTCGATCGCCAAGGGCGAGGTCGACCTCGGCGCGCGGGAGGACGACAGGAGCGAGGGCGAGCGGGAGCAGCAGGCCGAGGAGTACGCGGGTCTGCTCGACTGGATGCGGGAGCGGCTGGACGAGGACGTCAAGGAGGTGCGGCTGTCGACGCGTCTGACGGTGTCCCCGGCCTGCCTCGTCGCCGACGCGGACGATCTCACGCCGGCGCTGGAGAACATGTACCGGGCCATGGGCCAGGAGGTGCCGCGCGCCAAGCGCATCCTCGAACTCAACCCCGATCACGCGCTGGTGAAGGGCCTGAACGAGGCGTACGGGCAGCGCGAGGACCGCTCGGACCTCATCGACACCACCGAACTGCTGTACTCCTTGGCCGTGTTGGCGGAGGGCGGCCGGCCGAAGGACCCGGCGCGCTTCGTACGGCTGATGGCGGACCGGCTGGAGCGCACCCTGTGACGTGCCCGTGATCACAGGTGTGCCGGTCCGGCCGGCCCCGGCCTCCGGGCGGCCGCCCGGAGGCGCCGGCCGCGGCGGGTCGGGCCCCACGGCTCGAGGACCGGGATCACCGTCATGAAGGCGTAGGCGGTCGGGGAGGCGACCGGCCCCGTCAGGACGTCGCCGCCGTCGGGCAGCGGATGCCCGGCGGCCACGGCCCCGCCGTGTTCACGCCCGGCCGCAGCACGAGGACCGTGGCGGTGGTCGTGGCCAGGGTGAACCAGAACCCGGTCCGGACCCAGCGGTGCCCCGCCAGCCCCCAGGGCGTGCCCGGAGGCAGGACGAGACCGCTGGGGAGCGTACAGGAGCGCGAGGGGCAGCAGGAGCCGGTCCGCGAAGAGCTTCATGGCCCGGACGGACGCCTCCACCACGGCCGCGGTCCCGCTGGTGTTCGCGGTGACGCCGAGCACGAGCAGTCCGGCGGTGAGTCCGGACCGGCCGGGCGGAGGCGAGGACGCGGACGACGAGGTGGGCCCGGCGTGCGGGGCGGCCGGGTTTCACACGGCCCACGGTGCCGGGCCGGGCGGCACGGGCGTCCGGCAGCGGGAGTGACCGCGCGTACGGACGTCGGCGTACGCGGTCAGCGCCCGCGCAGCCGGCCCGCCCCCGTCAGGGCGCGCCGGGCCGCCTCGGCCAGCCGGGGGCGGTCGCGCACGAAGCGGCGTGCGGCCCTCACCGGCCCCCGGCCCAGCCGGTACGCGGCCCCGCCCGGCCCCGGACGCACCACGGCGCCCTCGTAGACCGTCAGTTCGCGGGTCTTGAGGGAGTCCTTGTAGCGGGCGGGACCGCTGCCCAGGTCGACCACGCGGATGCCGTCGGCGGCGGCCGCCTGGAGCATCCGCAGGTGCAGCACCAGTCCGGGCGAGTACCGGCCGTGGTCGCGGTCGTACGCGGGGAACCACCAGGACAGCACCGTGGCCGAGCGCAGGCCGAAGTGGGCGGCCACGGGGCGGCCGCCCGCGTACAGCACGGAGAGCACTCCGCGGCACCCGGGATCGTCGCCGTGCGCCAGCAGGTCCACCAGCCGGGTGATCCACGGCTGGGCGAACCGGTCCCGGCGGCCCGTCCGCCGGTACTGGGCGGATTTCCAGCGCATCAGCGCCCGTAGCGCCTCCGGGTCGTGGGCGTCGTACACGAACCGCACCTCGCCGACCTGCCGGGCGAGCCTGCGCTCCTTGGCCAGGGTCTGCTTGAGGAAGCCGGGGGAACGGGCGCGCAGCCCGTCGGTGTAGTGCTCGTACCCCCGGTCGAGGTCGACGACCGGGCTCGCGAGCTCCTCGACGGCGTACGGCGTGAAGAGGTGCTGGCCGGCCTCCAGGTTGTCGAACTCCCACGAGGAGAGCGCGCAGGCCGCGAGCAGGCCGCGCGGGTCGAGCCCGAGGCCCGGGCGCAGGACGGCGCCCTGGCTGTCCGACACCCCGAGGCCGATGGCCCGGCCCCGGCCCAACGGCCCCCTCTCGTAGGGGAGGAAGCCGGCCGGGCTCCCGTCGTCCTGCAGGACGGCCACCCTGGCGCCGGGCCTGACCCGTCCGACGGCGGTGGTGAACGCCGGATCGAGGAACGGGTTCTCCGGCGCGCCGGACTCCGCGCGCAGCTGCCTCCACGTCGTGTGCTCGCCCGGCCCGAGTTCGTCGGGCCGCACCACGAGAACGCGCTTTCCCCGCATATGTGCCTCCTGTGTCGTCACGGTCTCCGGGTCACGAGAAGGCCTGCTCGTCACCGTGGGCGGGTTCGGGGGCGCCCGACGGGCACCGCCCGGCCGCACGGCGCGGGCCTCGGGTGGTACCGCCGGGTACGGCCGGGGAGGCGGTCCGTCGCCGTGCGGTGACCGTCGAGGCGGTGCCGGCCGCCCCGGTCGTCCCCGAGCCCTCGGCGGGCGGGCCACCGGCCGGTGGGCGAGGCGTCGCGTTCACCGGGGAAGGGCTCGCCGACGGCCTCGGGCGTTCCGGCCGCCTCCGGCGCCGCGGTGGTCCCGCGCTCCGGCGGTCTCCGGCACCGCCCGGGCCGGCTCGTCGTGCCGGGCTTCCACCTGTGCCACGGGGAGCACCGGGGCGGGCCGGTCCGCCGCCGGGGCACAGGGTCAGGAGCAACGCCGAGGCCGGCAGTACGACTGCCGCCGCCCATCGAGACCGCACCGGTCACCCCTTCGGCATGCGTCCGGCGGGGGTGGGTACACCGGGTCGGCGCCGGGCGGGCCCCCACGCATGTGCGCCCGGCACGTCTTCCAGTAGCGCCGAACGCCTCCGCTCCGTCAAGTCCTCCGCGTCGTGCGGCGGAGGACCCGGTGCGCGTCGGCCGCGGCGCTCCCCGCCGGCCCCGTCCTTCGCGCCGGAGCGCACTTCCCGGCGGGCGGCGAGACCGCACCCACCCGTCCGGGCTCCCGCCACCGTGATGATGTCCCGGCCGAGGCCGCGGCGTGCCCCGGCCGACTCCGGGCACCTGTGACCGGTGAGCTCTCCTGACTACCTCTTCACCCTGCTCGGAGCCGGCGCCCTCGGCGCGGCCGTACTGCCCCGGCTGGTGGCCCGCAGACCGTTGTCGCTGCCGCTGGTGTTCCTCGTCTGCGGGGTCGCCCTCCAGTTGTCCCCCCTGCCCATGCCCGGCATCGACCCGGTGTCGGACCGCACCTGGGTGGAGCACGTCACCGAGGTCTGTGTGATCGTCTCCCTCATGGGCGCCGGCCTCGCCCTGAACCGGCCGTTCGGCCGTCGGCACTGGCAGGGCACCTGGCGGCAACTGGGCGTCACCATGCCGTTGACCATCGCGGCCGTGGGCCTCCTGGCCTGGGGCCTGCTCGACTGGCCGCCGGTCGCCGCGCTGCTGCTGGCGGCCGTGCTGGCGCCGACCGATCCGGTGCTCGCCTCGGAGGTGCGGGTGGGCGCGCCCACCGACTCCGAGCACGACGAGGACGAGGTGCGCTTCACGCTGACCAGTGAGGCCGGGCTGAACGACGGTCTCGCCTTCCCCTTCGTCATGGCGGCCGTCGCGCTCGCCGCCGCGGGCGGGCGCCCCACCGGCGACGGGATCGCCCACTGGGTGCTGGTCGACGTGCTGTACAAGTGCGCGATGGGCGTGTCCGCGGGGCTCGCCGTCGGCGCGCTGCTCGGGTGGCTGTTCTTCCGGGCGGGCCGACAGGCGATGCGGCTGTCCGAACACCGGGAGGGGTTCGTCGCCCTCGGCGCCACGTTCCTCGCCTACGGGGTGACGGAACTGCTGCACGGCTACGGCTTCCTGGCCGTGTTCGTCACCGCCTGCCGGATCCGCCGGGCGGAGCGCGCCCACGGCTACCACATGGTGCTGCACGACTTCGTGGAGCAGGTGGAGCGGCTGCTGACCGCCGTGCTGCTGTTCCTGCTCGGTGTGTTCGTCGCACAGGGCGGGCTGGCGTCGCTGACCTGGCAGGGGGCGGCCGTGGGTCTGCTGCTGCTGTCGGTGGTCCGGCCGCTGACCGCGTGGGCCGCCCAGTCGGGTACCTCCGCCGGCTCCCGCGAACGTGTGGTGACCGCCTTCTTCGGGGTCCGCGGCATCGGCTCGCTGTTCTACCTGGCCCACGCGCTCGGCTCCGCCGGTTTCGGCGTCCCGGCCGGGCAGTTGTGGGCGGTGGTGACCTTCACCGTGCTGGCGTCCGTCGTGCTGCACGGGGTGAGCGCCACCCCCGTCATCTCGCGCCTCGACCGACTGCGGACCCACCGGGCCCGGGCGGGCGGTGAGGGACCGGGTCCGAACGAGGCCGAGGTGGCGGGCGAACGGCTCTGACCGTTCCGCTCCCCGACGAAAGGGAGCTCCCCGCGTGGGACCTCCCGGAGCAGCCCTCCGGAGGTCCCGCGCCCTCGGCGCCGACCGGATCGGGACAGGATGCCCGAGTCACACGGGGATCGACCCCCGCATTGGCATAGACCTGACACCCATCAACTCGCTAAGCTCTGCTCAACTCAGGCTGAGAGCGCTCTCACACTGCGGTTGTTCCACCCCCACCTTGCTGGAACGACGAAGGACACCTCCCATGAGACGCACCGGACTCACGCGTGCCGGAGTGGCCGCCCTGCTCCTGATCGGCAGCTGGACCGCGGCCGGCACCCTGCCGGCCGCGGCACAGAACGCCCCCGACTCCCCCACCCGCACCGCCGGCTCCGCCCCCGCCTCCGCCGGCCTGCTGGAGGCGATGCAGCGGGACTTCGGACTGACCCGCGCCGAGGCGGAGAACCGGCTGGCCGCCGAGCGGAAGGCCACCGATCTCGCGCCCGAGGCCCGCAGGGCCGCCGGGCCCGCCTACGGCGGCGCCTGGTTCGACGCCGGGAGCGAGAAGCTGACCGTGGCCGTCACCGCGGACGCCGACGCCTCGACGGTACGGTCCCTGCGCGCGTCCGGCGCGACCGTCCGCACCGTCGAGCACAGCGCGCGGCAGCTCGACGCCGCCAAGTCCCGCATCGACCGCCTCGACGCGCCCTCGGGCGTCAGCAGCTGGGCCGTCGACCCGGCCGCCAACACGGTCGTCGTGAACGTCGTCGCCGACAAGCGCGCCGACAACGATGTCCGCTCCTTCGTGGACGAGGCCCTCGAGGCCGGACCGGTCACCGTGCGGACCGTGAAGGCCGCGGCGGAGACCTTCGCCGCCGGAACGGTGGGCGGTGACCCGTACTACACCGGCAGCGTCCGCTGCTCCATAGGCTTCTCGGTGCACGGCGGCTTCGTCACCGCCGGGCACTGCGGCGGCGTCGGCGGCCAGGTCAGGGGCTGGGACGGCTCGTACATCGGCAACTTCCAGGGCTCCTCGTTCCCGGGCAACGACTACGCCTGGGTGAACGTGGGCAGCGGCTGGTGGACGGTGCCGGTGGTGCTCGGCTGGGGCACCGTGCCGGACCGGCTGGTGCGCGGCTCGGCGGAGGCGCCGGTCGGCGCCTCGGTCTGCCGCTCCGGCTCCACGACCCGTTGGCACTGCGGCACCGTGCTGGCCAAGAACGAGACGGTCAACTACAGCCAGGGCGCGGTGCACCAGATGACGAAGACCAGCGTCTGCGCCGAACCGGGCGACTCGGGCGGCTCGTTCATCAGCGGCGACCAGGCGCAGGGCGTCACCTCCGGCGGCTGGGGCAACTGCTCCGGCGGGGGTGAGACCTGGTTCCAGCCGGTCAACGAGATCCTCAACCGCTACGGGCTGACGCTGCACACGACCTGACCGGCCACGACCGGGAGCGGGCCCCGCCGGGCGACCGGCGGGGCCCGTTCCTACGCGCAGCCGTAAGCCCCTCCCCGCAAAAGTTACCGTGCCGTAACTTACCCGCGGGTTACCGATGGTAAGTAAGCGCTGCTAGTTTCCGGTTCATCTTCCTGGAGCAGAGCGAGGAGTGAGCCGTGAGCCGTATCAGCAGCGTGCTGACCACCGTGGTCGCCACGACCGCCTGCGTCTGCGTGTCCGTGCCGCCCGCCGCCGCGAGCGACCCCGTGGTGTCACGGGGCGTCACCATCCCCGCCTTCTACACCCCGCCCGCCGAACTGCCCGCGGGCGACGGCGTCCTGGTCCGCCACGAGCCGCTGCGCCTCGGACCGAGTCTGCCCGGTCTGGACGGCCGCACCCTGCCCGGAACGGCGACCCGGCTGATGTACACCTCCACCGACTCCAACGGGCGGCGGGTCGCCGTCACCGGCGCCTACATCGAGCCGTCCGCCGGCTGGAAGGGCGGCGGGCCCCGCCCCCTGGTGGTCGTCGGCTCGGGAACCATGGGGCAGGGCGACCAGTGCGCGCCCTCGCTGGCCCTGCAGAACCCGCTGATCCTGACCGGGGAGACGTTGTCGGTCGGGTACGAGAACCTGGCCGTCCACCGGCTCCTCGCCACCGGCGCCGCCGTCGTGGTGACCGACTACGTCGGGCTCGGGACGACCGACCGGCTGCACACCTACGTCAACCGGCTCGACCAGGGACACGCCATGCTGGACGCGGCCCGCGCGGCCCGCTCCGTGCCGGGCGCGTCGGTCACCGCCGACTCGCGCGTGGGCATGTACGGCTACAGCCAGGGCGGCGGGGCCAGCGCGTCCGCCGCCGAACTGCACTCCGCCTACGCGCCGGAGGTGAAGCTGGTCGGCACCTACGCCGGCGCGCCGCCCGCCGACCTGACGGCGGTCATGAAGGGCATCGACGGCAGCGCCCTGGCGGCCGCGCTGGGCTGGTCGATCAACGGTTTCGCCCAGGCGGAACCCGCGTTGCGGGAGGTCGTCGACCAGCACGTCAACACCACCGGCCGGGCCGCCCTCGACAGCATCGGCACCAGCTGCGTCGGGGACGCGATCCTCAGCCACGGCTTCACCAAGAGCGGCAAGTGGACCAAGGACGGCAGTTCGCTCGCCGACGTCATCGCCGACGAGCCGGACGCCCGGGCCGTCCTCGACGAGCAGCGCATCGGCGGGCTCGAGCCCACCGGCCCGGTCCGCCTGGCCAGTGGCGTCCAGGACGACATCGTGCCGCACGCGCAGTCCCGCCGGCTGGCCCTGGACTGGTGCCGCAAGGGTGCCGACGTCACCTACAAGGCCGTCGTGCTGCCCGACCTCGGCGACAAGATCCTCACCAACCACCTCGCGCCGCTGCTCACCGACCAGGGTGCCGCGGTGAAGTGGCTGACCGACCGGCTCGAGGGCGAGCCGACGGCCTCCAACTGCTGGACCATGCCGGTCCAGCCCTGAGCCGCCGGCCAAGCGACGAGCCCCGTACCGGAATTCCGGTACGGGGCTCGTGACGGAGCGCCGGGCAGGCCTTGCACCTGCATCTCCCCGCAGGAAGCGGGGCGTCTTTCCTTGGACCACCAACGCACGGTCGGGCTCCGGAGGCTTCCGTCGCCATGACCTGGGACAACCATAGCGGTGATCGCCTCAGTAGTCACATCGGTCACATGAGCGCCGGAGCGGGAAGCATTCCGAGCAGGCGTCGGGCGGTCCGTCAGTCCCCGGCCGGAACCGCTCGCGGCGCCGGTACCGGCTGTCCGGCGGCCGCCCGGGCGAAGTTCTCCTCGACCTCCGCCCTCTCCGCCGCGTTCGGGTACGGGTTCGTGCACGCCACGCCCGCGGAGGAACCGGACATCAGACTGGAGCAGGGCCCGGGCTTGCGGTCGGGCAGGCCCAGGATGTGACCGAGCTCGTGGGACGAGATCCGGACCGTGTTGTACCCCTGGTTCACGGCCTGGCGGCCGATGTAGACGGTGCCGTTGCCCAGGGAGCCCGGCAGCGCGCGCGGCCAGCCGTTGTCCGCCAGGACCCGGATGTTGGCGCGCTGCCCGGACGCCACCGGGCGCAGTTCCACGGCGTCGACGCTCCCGTTCCAGATCGCCGCGCCCCGGTCGACCGCGGCCCGGAACTCCGCGGAGCCGCTCGCGTCGTAGGTGAGCACCCGGACGGCGACCGGTGGCGCGGTCTCCTCGGGCGGCGCGGCCACGGCCTGGCCGCCCAGCAGAGCCAGGGACATCGTGGCGACCGCGGCCAGGCCGCCGGTCATCCTGCGAACGTGCATGGTCGACCTCCATGTGGGGGAAGGTAGTCGTGCACATGACACACTTGGCGTTCCTGCCCCACCGGCACGGCCGCCAATCCCTCATTCCGGCCGGGCGGGAAGCGGCAGCGCCGCATGCCGTGGAAGGGACCGGCCGGACTTCCTGATCGCTCGGGGGCACCGTGGGCAGAGGTCCACACCATCCCACGGGACGCCCCCGCCCGCACCACCGGAGAGCCGCCGATGAACCACATCGCCCGCCCCGAGCGTCACGACGGCACCATGCGCCACCGGCGCACCGGCCGCTCGGGACTCGGCCTCCCCCCGCTGTCCCTCGGGTACGGGCACGACTTCGGCGACGACAAGCCGTCCGAGACGCAGCGCGAGATCGCCCTGCGCGCCTTCGACCTGGGCCTCACCCACCACGACCCGGCGAACGGCCACCGCGGCCCGCGGGTCACCTCGCTGGTCATCGGCGCCTCCCGCACCGAGCGGCCGGAGCGGAACGCCGCAGCGCCGGAGAACCCCGGCTCCAGCGGCGAGGCGCCGGCCGGGCTCGACGCGCACGCCGCCGAGGGCGGCGGCGGCCTGTGGCGCGGGGCCCGGCCGGGCGCGCCGGGCCGAGCCTTCGGGGGCGGTGCGAGGTGTGCACCGCCGCGTAAGGGGGAACTGCGGTGCGGTGAGCCGCTTGGCCCCCCACACAGTTCGGACGGCCGTATGCAGACCTTCCTGCCGTACCCCGACTTCTGCGAGTCGGCGCTGGTGCTCGACCGGCGCCGGCTGGGCAAGCAGCGGGTGGAGACGATCCAGGTGCTGCGCGGTCTGACCGTGCCGGGCTACGGGTGGCGCCGCCATCCCGCGGTCCGCATGTGGACCGGCTACGAGGAGGCGCTGGTGCGGTACGGCCTGGAGATCTGCCGGGTCTGGCGGGACCGGGGCCACCAGGACAGCTGTGCCGCCACCCTCGTCGCCGACCTCGCCCGGGTACGGCCCGGAGCGCCGGTGCGCGGCCAGCGGGAGCTGGCCGAGGCCGGGGAGCTGCCGCCCTGGCTGGGGGACGACGCCGTCCACCGCAGCCACCGCTCGGCGCTGCTCCGAAAGGAACCGGACGTCTACACGGAGTTCTTCCCCGGGGAACCGGACGACCTGCCGTACGTCTGGCCGTCGTCCGACCGCGATCCCGAGGCGGCCGGCGGCTGACCCCGGCGCCCCATCCCCGGGGCCGGCCGGGGTGCCCGGCCGGCCGTCACCGCGCGGACAGGTAGTCCTCCACCCCCGGCGCCGCGTGCGCGTCCTCCGCGTTCACCACGCCGCCGACCGCCTCGGCGTCGGGCCTGAGCACATAGGTCTCGACGCTCGCGGGGCGGTCGACGTCGGAGAAGTTCTGCGGGGTGCCGAGGCCGGTGTCGGCGTTCGTCTGCGCACGGTGCGCCTTGACGACGTCCTCGCGGGTGAGCCCGCCCGCCTCGCAGGCCTTCTCCAGGTCGGTGCCCATGAGCTGTGCGGCGTTGTACCCGGACAGCACCCCGGAGTCGACCGGCGAGTCCGGGTACTTCTTCCGGTACGACGCCACCATGTTCTTCACGCCCGGCAGATCGGAGCTGACCGCGGGCGCCGCGCTCACGACGCTGAGCATGGCCGCCAGCGCCGGCGCGGCGGGGGTCTTCATCAGCTGGGGCGCGAAGCCGGGGGCGCTGCTGACGACGGGGACCTTCAGACCGCGGGAGGCCGCGACGCCGACGAGGGAGGCCGTCTGCGCGGGTCCGGCGCTGATCAGGACGGCCTTCACGCCCTCCTTGCGCAGGGCCGATACCTGGGCGGACAGGTCGGTGTCCGTGGCCTTGATCTTCTGCCCGGCCACCTTCAGTCCGGCCTTCCGGGCCGCCCAGGTGGATCCTTCCAGCGCGTTGGCGCCGTAGTCGCCCTCGAAGTAGACGTGGCCGACCGTGTCGCCCTTCTTCAGGCCCTTGGTCCGGGTGAGGAACTCGACGGCGGCGATCATGTCGACGTCGTAGGTGGTGCCGAGCACCTGGATGGCGTCCTTGCCGAGCAGGGAGGCCGCCCAGGCCTGCGGGAAGGTGAGCACCTTGTCCCGCTCGATGTCGTCGAGCAGCGCGGCGACCACCGGGGAGCCGATGACCTGGGGCATCGCCACGACGTCCGGGGCGATGTCGGCGTAGGCGGTGACCGCCTTCTGCACGTCGTAGCCGTGGTCCTTGACGACGATCTCCACCTTGCGGTCGCAGATGCCGCCCTCGGCGTTGGTCTCGTCGGCCCACATCTGCTGGGCCTGCACGATGCTCTTGCCGAGGGTGGCGTAGGGGCCGGTCAGGTCGGTGAGGGCGCCCAGCCTGATGGTGCCGGCGTCGACGCCGGGTCCGGTGCGGACGCCGTCGGCGGCCCCGCCGCCCTTGTCGCCGTCGTCCGCCTTGGAGCTGCATCCGGTGGCCGCGAGCAGCAGGGCGAGGGCGCCGGCGAGGACGGTCCCAGCGGTGCGGTGCCGGGTGCGGCGGGTGCGGTGCGTGGTGTTCACGGGGTGTGCTCCTTGGATCGTGCGGCGGTCGGTCGTGGAGGCGGGGGGACGACGGCGTCCGGGGTCGGGGTACGGGTCCGGCGGCGCCGTACGCGGTCCCGCGCCCGGCGCGCCAGGCCGTGCAGGCCGTCGGGGGCGTACAGCAGGACCAGGACGATCGCCGCGCCGTAGAGGTAGCGGGCCGCCTCGGTGGGGCCCACGGCGCCCTCGGCGGAGCCCGGGGCGGTCACCAGCGGGAGCTGGTCGGCGTAGCGGGTCATCAGCAGCGGCAGCGCGGTGACGAAGACGGCGCCGGCGGTGGCTCCGGCGACGGAGCCCAGGCCGCCGATGACGATCATCGCGAGGTAGTCGACGGAGAGGGCGAGGGAGAAGTAGTCCGGGACGACGCGGCGGAAGGCGAGCGCCAGGAGCACCCCCGCGAGGCCCGCGTACATCGACGACACCACGAAGGCCGCCGAGCGGTGCCGGGCGACGTCGACGCCCATCACGGAAGCCGCGGTCTCGCTGTCGCGCAGGGCCGCCAGTGCCCGGCCGGGGCGTGAGCGCAGCAGGCCGCGGGCGGTGAACCAGGTACACGCGAACAGGGCCAGGCCCAGGAACCACAGCCGTTCCTCCGCGCCGAACGGCACGCCGAGGACGGTCAGTTCGGGGTCGCTCCGAGCGAAGGCGAACCCGCCGAGGGTCAGCGGGGGCACGGAGCGGCCGTTGAAGCCGCCGGTGACGGAGTCGGCGGTCAGCAGGACGTGGTGGCCGAGGAAGACCAGCGCGAGGGTGGCGATGCCCAGGTAGATGCCCTTCACCCGGGCGGCCACGGGACTGAACAGCCCGCCGGCCGCTCCCGCGAGCAGGACCGCGAGGAGCGCGGCGAGGGCCGGCGGCAGTCCCGGTCCGGGTTCGCCGGCCAGCCAGGCGTAGCCGTAGGCGCCGACGGCGAGGAAGAAGGCGTGGCCGAGCGAGAGCTGTCCGGCGGTGCCGCTGAGCAGGGCGAGGCCGACGGCGCCGATGGCGGCCGCCATGGAGAACAGTCCGATGCGCAGCCAGAAGGCGTCCAGGTAGAACGGCGGCAGGCACAGCGCCACGGCGAGCAGCGGGAGCGAGACCCGGCGGCGCGTGAGGGCGACGGGGAGCCGGTCAGACACGGGCCGCCCCCTTCGCGCCGAACAGCCCGGTGGGCCGCACGAGGAGGACGAGCAGCATCACGGCGTACGGGGCGACGTCGCCGAAGCCCTCGCCGAGGACGTGCAGTTCGGACTGGTAGCCGACGACGAGCGCCTCGGTCAGGCCGATGATCAGGCTGCCCGCGAGGGCGCCGGCCGGGGAGGCGAGGCCGCCGAGGATCGCGGCCGGGAAGGCGTTGAGGGCGATCTGTCCGGTGGTGCGTTCCAGTCCGGGCGCGGGGAACGCGGCGAGGAACACGGCGGCCAGCGCGGCGAGCGCGCCCGCCAGGCACCAGGCGCCCGCGCGGACCCGGCCGAGCCGTACGCCCATGAGCGCGGCGGCCTCCAGGTCCTCGGCCGCCGCCCGCAGGGACAGCCCCCAGGAGGTGAACCGGAAGAGCGCGAACACGCCGCCGATGACCACGGCCGACACCACGATCGCGGCGAGCCGGCTGTCGGCGACGGTCACCGGGCCCAGTGCGGTCACCGCGTCGCCCCACGGGTCCCCCAGGGACAGCAGGTCGCCGCCGATGCGCCGGGCCAGGTCGGTGAGCAGGACGATGTCGATGCCGATGGTGACGATGGTCTGCACATGGGCGGAGTGGGCGTCCTGGCCGCCGCGTTGCAGCAGGAACCGGTCGAGCGCGCCGGCGAGGGCGGCCGTGGTGAGGACCGCCAGGGCGAGCGCCCCGGCGAAGCCGAGGTCGTCGTGGAGGACGGCGGTGAGGTAACCGCCGAGCAGGAGCAGGGAGCCGTGGGCGAAGTTGAGCACGCCGGAGGCCTTGAAGATGACGACGAAGCCGAGGGCGACCAGCGCGTAGACCGCGCCGAGCGCCAGTCCGCCGAGGACGTTGTCGAGGAGTGCCGTCATGCCGCGTCCTCCCCGGTCGCGTCGGTGCCGAGGTAGGCGCGCAGCACCTCGGGGTCCCGGCGGACCTCCTCGGGGGTGCCGTGGGCGATGGGCTTGCCGAAGTCGAGCACGGTGACGTCGTCGGCGAGGCGCATGACGAGGCCCATGTCGTGCTCGACGAGGACGACGGACAGGCCGAGTTCGGCGCGGAGTTCGCCCACCACCTCGGCGGTGCGGGCGCGTTCGGCGGCGTTCATGCCGGCCACGGGTTCGTCGAGGAGCAGCACGCGGGGCTCCAGGCAGAGGGCGCGGGCGAGTTCGACGCGCTTGCGGTCGCCGTACGACAGCAGCGCGACGGGACTGTCGAAGTGCCGGTCGAGACCGGTGAGTCCGGCGATCTCACGCGCTCTGCCGAGGTGTTCGCGCTGCTCCCGCACGGCGCTCGGCAGGCGCAGCGCGCTCGCGGCGAACCCGGCGCGGGACAGGGCGTGGCGCCCGAGCATCAGGTTGTCGGCGACGGTGCCGTGGGTGGTGACGATGTTCTGGAAGGTGCGGGCGACGCCGAGCGCGGCGATGCGGTGCGGCGCGAGCCGGGTCAGCTCGGTGCCGCCGAGCGTCACCCTGCCGGCGGCCGGGCGGCACAGGCCGGACAGCACGTTGAAGCAGGTGGACTTGCCGGCGCCGTTGGGTCCGATGAGCGCGTGCACCGAGCCCGGGGCGACGGTGAAGGAGACGCCGTCGAGGGCGGTGAGTCCGGCGAAGCGCACGGTGACGTCCCGTACGTCGAGCACGGGCGGTGCGGTGGTGGTGCGGTCGGTCACGCCGCCCCCTGGTCCTCGGCCGGCTCGCCCAGGTAGAGGCGGCGTACGGCGTCGGTGCGCGCGAGTTCGTCGGCGGGACCGGACAGGCGGGTCTCGCCGACCTCCAGGACGTGCGCGTGGCCGGCGAGGGAGAGCGCCATGCCGGCGTTCTGCTCGACGAGGAGCACGGCGGTGCCCTGGGCGTTGATCTCGCGGATCACCTCGGCGATGCGGTACACCATCTGCGGGGCGAGGCCGAGGGAGGGCTCGTCGAGGAGCAGCAGGCGCGGGGCGGCCATCAGGGCGCGGCCGATGGCGAGCATCTGCTGCTCGCCGCCGGAGAGCAGACCGGCGGCCTGGTGGGTGCGTTCGGCGAGGCGGGGGAAGAGCGTGAAGACCCGGTCGCGGGCCTCCTGGGCCTGGGCGCGTCCGCGCCGGCCGGGGCCGAGGCCGCCGGAGCGCAGGTTCTCGTCGACCGAGAGTCCGGCGAACACCCGTCGTCCCTCGGGGACCTGGACGACTCCGGCGCGTACCGCCGCGACGGGGTCCTTGCCGTCGAGCACCGTCCCGCCGTAGCGGATACGGCCGGCCGTGATCGCGCCGCGGTGCAGGCGCAGCGTGCCGGACACGGCCCGCAGCAGGGTCGTCTTGCCGGCGCCGTTGGCGCCGAGCAGGGCGACGACGGCGCCGTGCGGCACGGTCAGGGACACGGAGCGGAGAGCGGACAGCGCGCGCCCGTACGTCACGTCGACGTTCTCGACGTGCAGCGCGGGCGGGCCGTCCGGTGGTGCTTCGGGCATCACGACTCCTCGGGGCCGGGCCGCGCGGGGCGGTCACGGCTTCGGGGGAAGGGGGCCTCACGACAGCACGGTGGCGGGCGGCCGGTACAGGCTTCGGCACCCGTACGCTGCGGCGTACCAATGGGGGCGGGCGGGGGTTGTGCGGGTGCCCAGACGCCGGTGCCGGGGTGGCGGGGCGGGGCGGCGGTGGCCGCCCCCGGCTGGGCGCCTCCCCCCCCAAAGGGGTGCCCCCAGCGCCCAGCCGTGCCGTCCCAGCGGCACGGCTGCGCGGGAGTGGTGCGGTTGCCCGGTGTCAGGTGAGGAGGGTGCGGGCGCTCAGGGCGAGGCTGACCTCCACGAGGTCGGCGGGGCGGGAGAGGGAGCGGCCGGTGAGTTGTTCGTAGCGGCGGAGGCGGTTGAGGACGGTGTTGCGGTGGCAGTACAGGCGCCGGCCGGCCCGTTGGGCCGAGCCGTCGCAGGCCAGCCAGGTGGCCAGGGTGTCCAGCAGGGTCTCCGCGTCGGCGGGTTCGAGACGGGCCAGCGGGCCCAGCAGCCGCTCGGCCAGCGCGGCGCCGAGTTCGGGACTCGACGCCACCAGCGCCGCCGGCAGGTGCTCGGTCAGGTGGACCGTGCCGCCAGCCTGGGGGCACAGGCTCAGCGCGGTGTCCGCCAGCCGCCGCGCCTCCCCCACGGCGGACAGCCCGTCGACCTCGCTGCTGACGCCCACCCGCGCACCGGCCGGCGGCTCCTTCGGCACGACCGACTCCGTACCGTCCTCGACCAGGACGATGCCGTGATCGGCGTCCACGCCCGTGTGCCAGTGCACGCGCACACCCGGGGCGAGTTCCGCCTGGGCACCGGGACAGCCGGCGGGCCGGCCGCCGGCGACCGCGACCACCACGTACCGGCCGTGCTCGGGCATGCCGAGTGCCTGCGCGGCCTCGGGCAGGTCTGCGATCCTGCTCGTGCCGTCCAGCAGGGCCGCGGCCAGCAGACGCACCCTGTTCTCCCTCCGCCACGCCAGCTGCCGCTCGGTCTGCCGGTAGGCGTCCGCGACGAGGGTGCAGTGCTCGTCGACGAAGTCCCACACGTCGGACGCCACGTGCACCAGCAGCCGTACGTCCTCGGGCGCCGTCCGGGACGTCTCGTCGACCAGGCCCTGCCACACCAGCGAGCCGCCCAGCCGGAAGGCGTGCAGCAGGGCGTCCAGCGGCAGCCCCTGCTCGGCGCGCGTGGAGCCGATCTTCCAGGAGCAGCGCCGCGCCGCGTCACGGGCGCCGCGCGGATCGAGCAGGGAGGAGATGCTGTGCCGCAGCGAGCGGTGCACCTCCTGCCAGGTCCCGGTGGCGTCGTCCTCCACCGCGGCCCGGTAGGCGGGCTCCTGCTCCTGCAGCGCGGCGACCAGCCCGTCGGTGAGCTGGGGCAGGTCGTCCAGCAGGACGCGGGCGGCCCGGTGCAGCACGCGCAGCGCGTCGGCGTCGATCAGCGACCGCACGCGCGGTGTCCGGGGCCGCGCAGCGGGCGCGGGTCCAGGGCGCAGCAGGGTACGTGGCCGTACGGCGTGTTGCATCGCGCATCTCCCCCAGGGTCGGCTTCCCGGCGGTGCCCGTGCGGCGGTCGTCCCCGTATCGGCGCCCGGCCGGTACGGGGAGCCCGTGGGCCGGCCGCCGTCGGACTCGTCCTGCCCGAAGGATGACATACCGTCCGGTCGGTCCCTAGGGTCGTGCAGCGGTCTTTTCCGGCTGTTCGACGAGGCGGACCAGCTCGACCCGGGACCGCACCCCCAGCGTGGCGAAGATGTTCCGCAGGTGGTAGTCGACGGTGCGGGTGCTGACGGACAGGCTCAGGGCCACCTCCCGGTTGGTGGCGCCCTCGGCGACGCGCCGTGCGATGCGCAGCTGCTGCGGGGTCAGCCGGGACAGCTCCCCGGCCCCCGGCCGGGCGGGGGCCGCGCCGCCCGCCCGCGACTCGGCGGCGGCCTGCTGCGCCCACAGGTGCGCGCCGCAGCGCTCGAAGCCCATCAGCGCCTCCCCGAGACGGTTCCGCGCCTCGCGCAGCCGGCGTCTGCGCCGCAGCCACTTCCCGTAGAGCAGTTCGGTGCGTGCCCGCTCGAAGTCCCCGGCCGTCTCCTCATGGCGCTCCAGGGCGCGCAGGTACAGGGGGCCGGCCGCGTCCGGGGCGGCCAGGAGGGCGCGGCAGCGCAGGAGTTGGGCGGGGGCCTGTGGGTCGGCTCCGCAGCCGGCCCACAGGGCGAAGTCCTCGACGACCGCGGCCGCGTCCTCGGGACGGCCGGCGAGCGCGGTGGCCTCCACGAAACAGGGGACGGCGAGCATCCACACCGCGAAGTGGCCGCGGCGCGCGCCGGGGCGGACCAGGGGCCCCAGCCGGTCCGCGGCCTCGCGGGGGCGGCCGGCGCCGAGGTCGGCGCGGGCCGCGGCCCACTGGGCGAGCGTCGCGGCCTGCGCGAGTCCGTGCCGGCGGGCGGTGCGCAGGGCCGCGGCGACGTGCTCGGCGACGATCTCCCGCTCCCCCTCGATGGACGCCGCGAGCGCCAGCACCGCGTGGTGGTGGGCGGCCGTGTTCCGCTGTCCGGTCCGCGACGCGGTGCGCAGCCCTTCCTCGGCGTGGGTCCGGGCGAGCTGGTGGTGGCCGGCCCGCAGTTCGGCGTAGGCCAGGTACTCCAGCGCCCTCGGTTCGAGAGCGGCGCAGCCGAGGGTGCGGGCCGCGGCGAGCGCCCGTGCGCCGGCCCGGCGGGCGGCGGTCAGGTCACCGAGCATGAGCGCGGCGGAGGCGGACCGCAGGAGCGGCTCGGGTCCGTCGCCGGACAGCCCCCGCTCGACCACCCGCCGCAGCGGGTCGGCGGCACGGTCGAACCGGCCCAGGAGGACGGCCCGCATCCCGTCTCGGTGGTCCCTGAGCAGCCCGGAAGACGGGGCGGCGCCCTGCGCGCCGTCCCCGACGGCGGCTCCTTCGCCGCCCGCGGATCCCGCACCCGGCGTCCCCCCGCCGAAGACGCCCCGGCCGGCCGCCGCCCCACCGGGGACCCCGTCGACGGCCGCCCGTCCGGCACCGCCCGCGACGGGGACCCCGGCGGCCGGAGACCCGGCGGTCGGCGTGTGCCTCGTGGGGGGCGTGAGGACGCGGAGGCAGGAGGCCGGGTCGCCTGCCGCCCAGGCGGCGTCCGCCGCTCCCAGGGTCGCCGCGCCGGCGGCCTCGTGGCCGGCCCCGGCGAGCAGCCCCGCGGCCAGCAGGAAGGACTCGCGGGCGTCGTCCACCGGCCCGTCGGCGAGGAGCACCGCACCCCGCAGGAGTTCCGCGCCGGCGCGTACGGAGGCGGGGGCCGGACGGCTCCGGGCGGCGTCGAGCAGGCGCAGGGCCTCGGGAGGGCGCCCGGCGAGCAGGGCCTGTTCCGCGGCGGCGATGCGGCGGCGCGCCCGCTGCGCCTCGTCCGCCGTCAGTTCGGCGGCGCGGACGAGCACCCGGCAGCGCAGCCCCGGCGGCGCAGAGGCCGCTGCCGCCGCGAGTTCGGCGGCGAGGGCGGGTGCGGGGCCCGTGACGGTCCAGGAGCGGTGCAGCAGCGCGAGGACACCGCCCGCGTCCGTGCCCGGCAGGCACGCGGCCAGTGCGCGGTGCACGGCACGGCGTCGTTCGGGCGGCGCACCGGCGTACACCGCCCGCCCCAGCAGCGCGCTGCGGAACCGCAGGCGGCCCTCCGCCAGGACCAGCACCTCGGGCAGCGGAGGCGCCGCACCGGCCCCGGCCGCCCGCCGTACGAGGTCCGCGTCGGCGTCCGGCTCCCCCGTCGCCCGCACGGCGGCCGCCGCCGTCAGCAGCAGGCCGGCCCGCTCCGGCGGTACGCCGGTCAGGCACCCGCCGGCCACCCCGGTGAGGGCCTCCCCGTCGGCCAGCGGCCGGGGCAGCGCCCGGCGCCCGGCGAGCTGGGCGGGCGACAGCCGGTGGATCAGCGCGAGCAGCAGCGCGGGGTTGCCCTCGGCCGCCGTCACCAGTTCCTCGCGCACACCGGGGTCGACGGCGCCGCCGGTCACGTCGTCGACCGCACGGGCCGCCTCCCCGGGCGCCAGCGGACCCAGCCGCAGCACGGGCAGTGCCGCCAGCTCCCGGTCGACGGGCCGGTGTCCGGGAACCGTGAGGAGCAGCCCCGCCCGGACCCCCGCCGCGCGCACCCGCGCGGCGGCGTGTCCCAGCGCGGCGCGCGACGCGGCGTCCCACAGGTGCGCGTCGTCCACGCACACCAGGAGCGGCGCCCCGCCGGCCGCCGCGCGCAGGACGTCGAACAGCGCCTCCCCCGCCGTGCCGTCCCCCGCGACCCGCGCGGTGCGGCCGGCGGCGCGCAGCAGGGTGCGCAGGCCGCTCAGCGGCGGTGCGGCACGGCCGGGGTCGGCGCGTACGTGCCACACCGGTCCGGCGTGGAAGGAGCCGGCGGCGTACTCGAGGAACGCCGTACGGCCGCAACCGGGTTCACCGGTCACGACGCGGGCGCCGCCGTCGGTGCTCAGCCCGTCCAGCAGCCGGTGGACCGCCTGCCGCCCCGGGGTCGTCTGTCCGGTCATTCACTCGACCTTACTCACGCGTAAGGTGAAGTGGAGGGGGCCCGTCCACGAGTGTGCCGGGGCACAGGGCGCCCGGCGCCCGGCAGTGCGCGCGCACAGACGCCGGCGGCGGCCCGCGTCGTGCGCGGACCGCCGCCGGGTGGTCGTTCGGCGGGAGCTCAGGAGGTGTGCGGGCAGTTGCCCCGGGACTCCTCGACGGTCAGGCCCGGCCGCGGCAGCGGGCACAGGAACCGCTCGTAGCGGGTGTCGTTGTCGATGAACCGCTTCAGCCAGGAGACGCTGTACTTCGCGATCGTCGTGTTCGACGAGTTGGGCGTGAAGTGGGTGGCGCCGTTCAGCTCGATGTAGGCCCGGTCCAGGGAGGACGGCAGGCCGGTGTAGAGGGGCTCGGCGTGGCTGGAGACGGGGGCGACGGTGTCGCCGTCGGCGCCGAAGAGGAGGGTGGGGGTCCGGACCTCGGGCCAGGTCTTGTCGAGGTTCCAGGGCGTCAGCGGGATGGCCGCCTGGAGCGAGGGCCGGTCCTTGGCGGCCTCGAGGCTTCCGCCGCCGCCCATCGAGTGGCCCATGACCCCGAGCCGGCTGCTGTCGATCCGGCCGCGGACCGCGCTGCGCTGGGTGAGGTAGTCCAGTGCGGCGAGCAGCTGGTCACCGCGGGAGGCCGGCTGGTCGAGGGTGGTGTTGGTGTCGATGGTGAACACCACGAAACCCTGGGAGGCCAGACGCGGCCCCAGCCAGGCGATGGAGGACTGGTAGGCGGTGAAGCCGGGCGAGACGGCGATCGCCCCGAAGGTGCCGTCGGCGGTGCTGGTCGGGTAGTAGATGGTGCCTCCGCCGAAGCCGGTGACGGCCAGCGAGGAGACGGAGACGTCCGACACGGCGTACGGGCCGCGCAGCGCCTCGATGCTCGATTCGGTCGGCGCCGGGCCGCGCTCGTAGGGGTTGTCGGCCGCCCGGGCACTGGGGCCGCCGAGGGTGGTGAGACCGACGACGGCGGCGACGGCCGCGGCCAGCGCGGCGAGCCTGCCGGTCCTGCGCCCGCTGGTGTGGGGGTGCTGCTGCACGACGAGTGGTCCTCTCTGTCGCGGCGGGCGGCCCGCCCGGCCGGTGCACGGGGAGCCGTGCGTGGTGGGGGACGTGCCCCGGCCGGGGGCGCCGCCGGTTGACTGGGGTGCCACTGTCGGAGAGGAGAGGGCCGGCGCGGACCGGCAATCTCACCGGTCTCGTGCGCCGTGCCGGGCGTCCCGGGACCGGTTCGCGCGGCCTCGCGCCGGGCCCGGGACGTCCGGGGACGACCGGGCCCGTCCGCACGGCATGCCGGGGCGGAACGGGGGTGCCCGGGCACGCGCGGTCGCCGTCGGGGTCGGCGCCGACGGCGGTCGCGGTGGGCGGGGACCGTCCCCGCGGCGGCTGCGCGGAGCCCCCTTGCGCCGTGGACGCGGGCCCGGCCGCCGGTCCGCCCGGCCGGGGCGGGACCGTCCGGCGGCCCTCCGTCCTCCGGGAGCCTGCGCGTCCCGGCCGGAGTGCGCGGGGCCGGTGGTCCCCCCGTGCCCGCTCACCCGTGGTCCTTCCGGGATCCGGCCGGTACCGCCGGTATGCGTCCCGGGCCCGCACATCACCCGACCGGCTCGCCGGACGAGCCGTCCGGACCCGGGCCGTGCTGGTATGGAAGCGGCCTCCATGCCTACCCGGAGGGAGCTGGAAATGCACGAGATGTGGTGCGGTGCAGACACTTCGGGGGAGCTGGTGTGGCATGTCCTCACGTCGGACAAGTCATCCACGCTCTGCGGAGTGGAGAAGCAGGACGAGTCGACTCGTCGGCATGTGACGGACCGGCACTGCTTCTCCTGCATGAAGACGTTCCAGGACGTCGTCGAGGCGAGCTGAGGGAGCATCCCCCGGCCCGCTGGACCGGCCCGCCCGGGCCGGTTCAGTGGCAGGGACGGCCCGCACCGGAGGTCACCGGGCGGTGGGGCTCCAGCCGGCAGAAACAGGACGACTCGACGGGTACGTCCGCCAGCGCGGTCGCCCGCTTGAGCTGCTGGGCGATGATCGCGGCCTCCCCCGCCCTGCCGGTGCGCAGCAGGCACTCGTGGAACCCGTGCAGCGCCCAGACGTTGCCCGGATGCTGCAGGGGCCGGGGCAGCGTGCCGTCGAGGCCGAGGTCGGCCCGGTACACGGCTTCGGCCTCTTCGACACGGCCCTGTTCCAGCAGCAGCGCCCCGTAGGCGTGCCGGGTGGGCTGCATCCAGCCCCAGGGCTCGTCGTAGGGCAGGTTGTCGTCCAGCTCGACGGACCGCTCCAACGCGGCGAAGGCGGTGTCGTACTCGCCCTTGCGGTAGGCGAGTTCGCCGTCCAGCATCGCCGACGCGATGGCGAGGACGTCCTGGCAGGTGTTGTTGAACAGCATCCGGGTCCCGGGGACGCGGCGTACGGCCGCGCGGAAGCCGTCCCGCTCGGCCTCGGCCCCGTCGGTGGCGCCGGTCGCGGAGAGGGCGACGCCCCGGGCGTAGTGGAGCATGGCGGTGGTCACGCAGTACAGCTCCGGGTCGGCGGGGTACGGCAGCGCCAGGATGTCCTCCCAGCGGCCGAAGCGGATCAGGACGTGGACGCGCATCGCCAGGAACCCCTCGAGCCAGTCGGCCATGGGCGGGCTCTGCACCCGGAGGAGTTCCTCGGGGACGGCGGCCTCGAGCCGCGCGGCGGCGTCCAGGGCGACCTCCGACTGGCCGGCGAACATGGCGCCGTAGATCCTGAAGTGGTGGTTGTGGGCGCGGTAGAGCGTGTAGAAGTTCATGGCGCCGGCCCGCTCGAGGTACTTCTCGTCGGCGGCGACGGCGGCGGTGTTGTCGGAGACGACCCGGCGGTAGTCGCCGCACAGCACTTCCAGGTGCGAGGGCATGTGGTTCAGGTGCCCGGCGTCGGGCACGGCGCCGCGCAGCCGGTCGGCGACGGTGAGGGCGGCTTCCGGAGCGGGGGACATCTCCATCAGGTGGATGTACAGGTGGAGGATGCCGGGGTGCCGGGCGCCCGCGTCGGTGGCGAGCGCGCCGTCGAGCACGGCCTTGGCCTCCAGGGTGCGGGCGCCGTCGGCCGGACGGCCGGTGCGCAGGTCCCACAGCTGCCAGGGGGTGAGGTTCATCAGGGCGTCGGCGCAGAGCGTGGCCACGTCCGGGTCGCCGGGGGCGTTCTCGTACACGGCGAGCATCCGGTCCGCGTAGGGCTCGTTCCACACCGAGCAGTCCTGTACGGCCTCCGCCTGCGGGTAGCGGGCGCGCAGGGCCTCGATGAGGCCCCGCTCGACGGGGGTGGCGTGCGCGGCCTTCTCGTGCGCCCGCTCCACCGCCCGGTGGGTACGTGCGACGGTGCCGGCGAGTTCGTCGCCGTCGAAGGCCTCCCAGGGTTTGTTGTAGTTGGGGCCCAGGGCGTAGGCGATGCCCCAGTGGGCCATGGCACAGTCCGGGTCGGCCTCGGCCGCCCTCCCGAAGCAGGAGACCGCCTCCTCGTGGTTGAACGCGTACGTCCACATCAGTCCCCGGTCGAACCAGAGTTGGGCGTCGGCGGAGGATGTCGTCACGGGCCTGCGGTGGTCGCCGAGGTCGTAGTAGTCGTCCATGCGTGCCTCCCGGGGCAGCGGATGGCCGGCCGCCGGTGTCGCCGGCGACGGAGGTCCCGTAGGGACGAAACCGACGATAGCGGGGCACAAGCGCTGCCGCAGGCGTCGGCGGGGATCCGCCGCCCGGACCGGTCACACGCCGACGGGGACCCGCGGCGACAGCACCTTGATCATCGTGTTGGTCCGGCGCGTCGGCGGAGGGTCCGCGGACGGCAGGGGGAGAGCGGCTCCCGGCCCGGTGGCCCGTGCCGCCGGGCGGGCATCTCGGGCGCGTGAGGGGTGCGCGGGCTTCAGGGGTTCGCGGTCCGGTCCGTCGAGCTGCCCGGGGTCCGGCCTCCCCCGGGGAGACGGCGTCGTCCCGGGCGCACCCCTCTCCGGAGCGCGAGCGCTCACCCCGCGCACCCTTCACGGCACTCTCGGTCATCACGGGCGGCCGGCGCGGCGTTCCTTCCGGGTGACCTTCACCGACGGGCTGGCACGGCCCCTCCGGGGCTCCCTAGGATGTACTCCCTGTCCAGCCAGTCCAGTTGGCGCGGCCCGCAGGGGGAACGATGCACACCCGTAAGCAGCTGTCCACCGAGATCGACGCGACCGTGCCGACGGCAGCGCGCATGTACGACTACTACTTGGGCGGCAAGGACAACTACGCGGCGGACCGCGCCGCGACCGAGGAACTCGACAAGGTGGTGCCCAGCACCCGCCGCCTGGCGCTGAACAACCGGCGTTTCCTCCAGCGGGTGGTCCGCACCCTCACGCAGGAGCACGGGATACGGCAGTACGTCGACCACGGTTCCGGCCTGCCCACCCAGGAGAACGTCCACCAGGTCGCGCAGCGCATCGACCCGACCACCCACGTGGTGTACACCGACAACGATCCGATGGTCCTGGTGCACGGCCGCGCCCTGCTGGAACAGGACGAGCGCACCGTGGTCATCCAGGCCGACATGCGCGACACCGAGGGGATATTCGGCCACCCGGAGACCCGGCGGCTGATCGATTTCTCGGAGCCGGTGTGCGTGCTGTTCAACTCGGTCTTCCACTGCATCCCGGACGACGACGCCGACGGTCCGCTCGCCCTGGTCCGCCGGGTGCGCGAGCGACTGGCTCCCGGCAGCTTCATGGTGATGTGCCAGCTCGTCAGCGACGACGCCGAGGTCCGCGCGTTCGTCACCGACTTCATGGACCGGGCGACCCACGGGAACTGGGGCCGGGTGCGCGAGCCGAAGGACGTCGAGTCGTACTTCGAGGGCCTGGAGATCCTGGAGCCGGGCCTGGTGGAGGTGTCCACCTGGCGCCCGGACACCGAGGTGGCGCCCCGCCAGCTCACCGACGAGTGGATCGAGTTCGGCGGTGTGGGCCGGATCCCGCTGTGACCCCTGACGCCGCGACGCCCCCGCCGGACCTCTCGGGTCCCACGGGGGCGTCGGCGTGTCCGCGCGCCTTCCGCTACGCCGTGGCGTAGCGCTCCTCGATCGTCCTGCGGAGCAGCTCCACCGAGTCGCGCGGCTTGAGCGCCTCGTCGGCGAGGCGGTCCAGCGCGATCCGGTACTCCTCCGTCTCGTCGCGGTCCTCGAGGAAGTTGGCGCTCCTGATGTGCTCCAGATAGACCACGTCGGGCAGGTCGAGCCCGCCGAAGCGCAGATAGGTCACGGGGATGGCGGGAGCCGACGCGTTCGTCACGTCCAGCGGCACGATCTGCACCGTCACATTGGTCCGCTCGGCCATCGTCACCAGGTGCTCGAGCTGCTCGCGCATCACCGCGGGGCTGCCCAGGACGCGCAGCAGGACCGACTCGTCGATGACGGCCCAGAGCTGCGGCGCGGCCTCGCGCAGCAGCAGCTCGGCGCGGCGCATGCGCAGTTCGACCCGGCGCTGCACCTCGCCGGCCGGGGCGTTCGGCAGTCCCCGCTCGACCACCGCGCGGGTGTAGGCGGCGGTCTGCAGCAGTCCGGGGACGTACTGGATCTCGAAGGTGCGAATGGTGGCGGCGGCCTCCTGGAGCCCGACCAGACGGTCGAACCACTCGGGCATCAGCCGCTTATCGTACCGCTGCCACCAGCCCGGCTCCCCGGCCCGCCGGAGCAGCTTGAGCAGTACCGAGGCCTCGTACTCGTCGGTGCCGTACAGCGTCAGCAGGGCCCGGACATCGCCCTCGGTCGGCGGGCGGCGGCCCTTGCCCGACTCGATGCGGGACAGCTTCGCCGGGCTGAAGCCGACGGAGCGCGCCGCCTGGTCCTGGGACAGTCCGGCATCGTCGCGGAAGCCCGCCAGCTGCACGCCGACCAGCATCTTCAGCAGGGTCGGAGCGGGCTCGGGCCTGTCCAGATAGGGTTCCAGACGGGAGATTCGATGCGGCGCGGCGGACATCCTGACTCCCAGCGGACCGGCACAAGGGCAGTTAACACTATCGCACTTGACTGTCCCTCACCGCATCCGCGTGCGAAAGCCCCGGGGAAGTGGCGCGTCGAGCTCCGCTTCACCGGCCCCGGCCCGGACGGCCGGCGCCGCTTCGTCGCGGGGGTTCAGACCAGGTGGTCGAACTCCCCGTCCTTCGCGCCGGCCAGGAACGCCGCCAGCTCCGCGGCCGTGTAGACGAGGGCGGGGCCGTCGGGGTCACGGGAGTTGCGCATCGCGACGCCCCCGTCGGTCAGCGGGGCCAGCTCGACGCAGTTGCCCTCGGCATTGCTGTGCCGGCTCTTGATCCAGCGGGCGTCCAACTGGCTGGCCCGCACTCCGTTCCGCACTCCTGGCACTCCTGGCACTCCTGGCACCGTTGTCTCCTCGCTGTTCCCGTGTCTCCCGCTGCGCGCGGCCCCGGTGTCCGGCCGCGCAACGGGAAAAAATCTCACGCAATTTCTCGTGCAATTGCACGCGAGCACTGTCAGCGTGGATAATAGCTGCGGCGTCAACCCCCGTGCTGGCGCCCCGTCCTGACGTCGCACCGGGGAGATGCCGTGTCATCACCTGCGCATCCGTTATTCCGGCCACCGGCCGCCGTCGTACGGACGAGCGGCCGCGGCACGGCGACGGCGGAACCGCGCCGGCGGAACCCGGTGCCGGAGGCGCCCCGCCCCGCGACCGTCCCGGTCACGCCGCGCCTCGCACGGGCGCAGCCCTTCACCCGGGACACCCCGCGCGACCGGCCGCTCGGCCGCGACCGCGACGAGGCCGCCCTCGTGATCACCGAACTCGCCGCCGACGCCGTGGCGCACGGAGCACCGCGGTGCGCGGGCGCGCCGGACCTCCGGCCCGGGTCCCGCCCCGACGACCGCCCGCCCGTCCGCGGGTCCGGCCCCGAGGCGCGCGGCCGGGGGCCGCACATCGCCGACGCCCCGTCCAAAGGGGCGGGGCCCGCCTCCCGCCCCTCCGGGGGACAGGACGGTGCGGTCCCGGTCGTCGCCACGTCCCCCCGTCCGACACGACTGCCGCGGAAAGGCACCCACGCCATGCGCAGCGCTTCCACGGAACAGCCGAGCAGCGAGCGCCCCGTGCGCCACACGCCCCCCACCGGAGTGGCACGGACCACGCCCCTCACGGCACTGTCCCGCGTGCCGTGGGCCGACATGCAGGACTCCACCGGCTCGGCGGCTGCCATCCCCCTGCTGCTGAACGGCATCGCCTGGGGGGACGCCGGCACCGCCCGCGCCGCCTTGGAGGACCTACGGAAACGGATCTGCCAGTACGGCTTCGTCACGGAGCAGGCGACCGCCGCCACGGTCCCCTTCCTGTGGGAGCTGGCCCAGCTGCCGCACGTCACCTGCCGGGCCGGGATCATCCAGCTGCTCAGGGCCATCGCCGACGCCCGGCAGTGGGAGAGCACCGCCGCCGCGTATCCCAAGCTGCTCAACCGCCGGGAGAACCCGGTGGTGTGGGAGCGGGCCGCCCGGCAGGCGGTGCGCGCCCGGCGCGGCGACCTGAACCGGCTGCTGGCCGAACCGGACACCGAGATCGCCCGTGCCACCACGGAACTGGCCCGCGCCCTGGCCGACTGAGGCCGCGGAGCACGGCGTGCCGGGGTGGCCCGGTCGAAGAACGCGCGCGGCCCTCGGGGGACGGCCGCGCGCTGGGGGGAGGGTCGCGCGCGGTCAACGGGGGACGGCCGCGCGCGACCCGGGGGCCCGGTGCCATAGCGGTGACCCGCCGGTCGGGTGGCTGCAGTCCCTCGCCTCGCGTGACGCGGCGGTGTAGACATGGCACATGGTCCGACTCATGGGTCGCTCCCGGCCCCGGTCGTCCCTGCGGCCCGGTGCCGCGGCGTCCGTACGCCGGCGGGACGCGGACGGCCGCTCCCGGTGGCATCCGGCGGCGGGACTGCGGTCGGTGCTGAGCGGGCGCAGCGTCGCCGGACAGGTGTTCGTACTGCACCTGATGATCGTGCTGCTGCTGGTCGTGGCGGCCGTCGTGGCGCTGGTGCTCCAGGTGCAGCGGGACAGCACGCGGGAGGCCCGCAACCGTTCGCTCGCCGTCGCGGAGACCTTCGCGAACGCGCCGGGCACCGGCGAGGCGCTGGAGTCCCCCGACCCCACGGCCGTGCTCCAGCCGCGTGCCGAGGCGGCGCGCGAGCGGGCGCGGGTCGACTTCGTCGTCGTCATGAACACCGACGGCATCCGCTTCACCCATCCCCGGCCGGACCGCATCGGCAAGCGGTTCGTCGGCACCGTCGGGCCCGCGCTGGCCGGCGAGCCGGTGGTGGAGGAGGTCGAGGGCACCATCGGGCGACTGGTGCAGGCGGTGGTGCCGGTGAAGGACGCCGACGGCGAGGTGGTGGGCCTGGTGTCGGCCGGCATCACGACCGAGCGCGTCGGCGGGGCGGCGGAGGACCAGCTGCCCCTCGTCCTGGGCGCGGCGCTCGCCGCGCTCGCCCTGGCGACCGGCGGCGCGGCCCTGGTGAGCAGACGGCTGCTGCGCCAGACCCACGGCCTGGGCCCGCACGAGATGACCCGGATGTACGAACACCACGACGCGGTGCTGCACGCGGTGCGCGAAGGGGTGATCATCGTCGACGGGGACGGGACGCTCATGCTCGCCAACGACGAGGCGCGCCGGCTGCTCGGCCTGCCCGAGGACGCCGAGGGCCGGCCCGTGCCGTCCCTCGGCCTGGACCCCGGCACCGCCGAACTGCTGTCCTCGGGCCGTACCGCCACGGACGAGGTGCATCTGGTGGCCGACCGGCTGCTGGCGGTCAACCAGCGGCCCACCGACCGGGCGGGCGGCCCGCCCGGCAGCGTGGCCACGGTCCGCGACTCCACCGAGCTGCGCGCCCTCTCCGGCCGGGCGGAGGAGTCACGCGAGCGGCTCAACATGCTGTACGACGCGGGGGTGGGCATCGGGACGAGCCTGGACGTCACCCGCACGGCCGAGGAACTCGCCGAGCTCGCCGTGCCGCGGTTCGCCGACTTCGTCACGGTGGACCTGTTCGAGTCGGTGCTGGCCGGCGGCCACCCCGACGCGGCCGGCGTACTGCGCCGCGCGGCGTCGGCGGGGATCGACGCGGACGCCCCGCTCTACCCCAGGGACGAGCAGATCCGCTTCGTCGCGTCGTCCCCGCAGGGCGTCAGCCTCGCCGCCGGCCGGCCGGTCCTGGAGCCCCGGCTCGGCGAGGCGCCGGGCTGGCACGCCCAGGACGTGGAGCGCTCCGGGCAGGTCATGGAGTACGGCATCCATTCGCTGATCACCGTGCCGCTGCGGGCCGGGGCGCTGGTGCTCGGAGTGGTCAGCTTCTGGCGTTCGCGGAAGGCGGAGCCGTTCGACGTCGAGGAGCTGGCCCTCGCGGAGGAGCTGGTCGCCCGGGCCGCGGTCTCCATCGACAACGCCCGCCGTTACACGCGTGAGCACAGCATGGCTGTGACCCTCCAGCGGAGCCTGCTGCCGCGCACCCTGCCCGAACAGAGCGCCCTGGAGATCGCCTACCGCTACCTTCCCGCGCAGGCCGGGGTGGGCGGGGACTGGTTCGACGTGCTGCCGCTGTCCGGGGCCCGGGTCGCGCTCGTGGTCGGCGACGTCGTCGGCCACGGCCTGCACGCGGCGGCCACGATGGGCCGGCTGCGCACGGCGGTGCACAACTTCTCCGCGCTGGACCTTCCGCCCGACGAGCTCCTGACCCTGCTCGACGAACTGGTCGGGCGCATCGACCAGGACGAGGCGCAGGACGAGCAGAGCGCACCGGTGACGGGGGCGACCTGTCTGTACGCGGTCTACGACCCGGTCTCCCGGCACTGCACCGTGGCCCGTGCGGGCCATCCTCCGCCGGCCGTGGTCCGCCCGGACGGCGGGGCGGAGTTCTGGAACGTGCCCGCCGGCCCTCCGCTGGGGCTCGGCGGTCTGCCGTTCGAGTCGGCCGATCTGGAACTGCCGGAGGGCAGCCGGCTCGTCCTCTACACCGACGGACTGGTCGAGGACCGCGGGCACGACATCGACGTCGGCCTGGAACGGCTGCGCGAGGCGCTGTCCCGGGCCGGCGACTCCCCCGAGGACACCTGCAGAGTCGTACTGGAGTCCCGGCGTCCGGTACGGGCCGGTGACGACGTCGCGCTGCTCGTGGCGCGGACACGGGCGCTGGCCGCCGGCCGGATCGCCCAGTGGCCGGTGCCGCCGGACCCGGCGGCCGTCGGCGAGGTGCGGGCGGCGGTCACCAGGAAGCTGGCCGAGTGGGGGCTGGACGAGCTGACGTTCGGCACGGAGCTGATCCTGAGCGAGCTGGTCACCAACGCGCTCCGTTACGGCGGCGCCCCCATCCAGGTACGGGTGCTGTACGACCGCAACCTGATCTGCGAGGTGTACGACGGCAGCAGCACCTCACCCCATCTGCGGTACGCCACCATGACGGACGAGGGCGGCCGCGGCCTGTTCCTGGTCGCCCAGCTCGCCGAGCGCTGGGGCACCCGCTATCTGCCCGCCGGCAAGGTCATCTGGGCGGAACAGCCCGTCCCGTGAGGCATAAGCCCGCACGGGGGGATCTCATAAGAGAAACTTATGGGTCCATAGACCGGACCCGCGTACCAGGTAAGGCATGCCTCAGTTTAGGCTTTCAACCGAGTCGCCTGTCATCACTCGAAGGGAACCTGACCATGCCCCGCCCCCTGCGGGTAGCCATCGTCGGATCCGGCCCCGCCGGGATCTACGCCGCCGACGCCCTGCTCAAGTCCGACGTGGCCGCCGAACCGGGCGTGTCCATCGACATCTTCGAGCGCATGCCGGCACCGTTCGGACTGATCCGTTACGGCGTCGCCCCCGACCACCCGCGGATCAAGGGCATCATCACCGCCCTGCACCAGGTGCTCGACAAGCCGCAGATCCGGCTGTTCGGCAACGTGGACTACGGCACCGACGTCCACCTCGACGACCTGCGCGCGTTCTACGACGGCGTGATCTTCGCCACCGGCGCCACAGCCGACCGCGCGCTGGACGTGCCGGGTATCGACCTCGACGGTTCCTACGGCGCCGCGGACTTCGTCTCCTGGTACGACGGCCACCCGGACGTGCCGCGCACCTGGCCCCTGGAGGCCGAGAAGGTCGCCGTGCTGGGCGTCGGCAACGTCGCCCTCGACGTGGCCCGCATCCTGGCCAAGACGGCCGACGAGCTGCTGCCCACCGAGATCCCGCCGAACGTCTACGAGGGCCTGAAGGCCAACAAGGCGATGGAGATCCACGTCTTCGGCCGCCGCGGCCCGGCACAGGCGAAGTTCAGCCCGATGGAGCTGCGGGAGCTGGACCACTCCCCCACCATCGAGGTGATCGTCGACCCCGAGGACATCGACTACGACGACGGTTCGATCGCCACCCGGCGCGGCAACAAGCAGGCCGACATGGTCGCCAAGACCCTGGAGAACTGGGCGATCCGCGATGTCGGCGACCGTCCGCACAAGCTGTTCCTGCACTTCTTCGAGTCCCCCACCGAGATCCTCGGTGAGGACGGCAAGGTCGTCGGCCTGCGCACCGAGCGCACCGCGCTCGACGGCACCGGCAACGTGAAGGGGACCGGCGAGTTCAAGGACTGGGACGTCACCGCGGTCTACCGGGCCGTGGGCTACCTCTCCGACAAGCTCCCCAAGCTGCCCTGGGACATCGCCTCCGGCACGGTCCCGGACGAGGGCGGGCGCGTCCTCCAGGAGACCGGCGAGCACCTGGACTCCACGTACGTCACCGGCTGGATCCGGCGCGGCCCGGTGGGCCTGATCGGCCACACCAAGGGCGACGCCAACGAAACGGTGGGGAACCTGCTGAAGGACTACGCGGACGGCCGGCTCCAGACGCCCGCGTCGCCGGCCCCGGAGGCCGTGGACGCCTTCCTCGCCGAGCGCGGCATCCGCTTCACCACCTGGGAGGGCTGGTACCGCCTGGACGCCGCGGAGAAGGCGCTGGGCGAGCCGCAGGGCCGCGAGCGCGTGAAGATCGTGGAGCGCGAGGACATGCTGCGGGAGAGCGGCGCCTGACCCCCGGCCCCGCGAGGGATCGCCGCCGAGCGCCCGCCCGGTCCGCCTCCTGGACCGGGCGGGCGCCCGCGCGCGTCACTCCGGGAGGGCCAGGCGGTCCGTCTCACCGGGCTGGAGACGGACCGTGCGGTCCGGGAGGTGGACCTCGATCGCGGAGCGGCCGGAGGAGGGCACGGTGATCTCCAGCAGGCCGTGTTCCAGCCGCAGCCGGACGCCCCAGTGGCCGTGGTAGCGCAGGGTGAAGCCGTAGGAGGAGAGTTCGGGCAGGGGCACCGGGTCGAGCCACAGGGCTCCGCCCCGGGTCTCGAGACCCGTCAGTCCGCGCTGGACGAGGTCGAGGGTGCCGGCCATGGCGCCGAGGTGGATGCCCTCCCCGGTGGTGCCGCCCTGGATGTCGGCGATGTCCGCCCGCAGGGCCTCCTGGCAGAACTTCCAGGCGTCCGCGCGACGGGCGCGGGCCAGCACCCAGCCGTGGACCAGTCCGCTGAGGGTGGAGCCGTGGCTGGTGCGGTGCAGGTAGTAATCGACCGTGCGCCGCCAGGTCCGTTCGTCCAGGCTCGTCCCCAGCCTGCGGAAGATCCCCTGGAGTTCGGCGGGCGAGAAGAGGTAACCGAGCATCAGGACGTCCGCCTGCTTGGAGGCCTGGTACCGGTTGACGGTGTCGCCCTCGGCCTCCAGCAGCCGGTCCAGGCGCCGGATGTCGCCGTAGCGGCGCCGGTAGCCCCGCCAGTCGAGTTCGGCGAGCTCGCCGTAGCCCTCGAACTGGCTGATGACGCCGTGGTGGAGGGGGACGTGGAGGGTGCGGGAGACCTCCTCCCACTTCTCCAGCTCCCTCGCGTCCAGTCCGGTCCGCTCCGCGAGTTCACGGCGGCGCGGCTCGGGCAGACCACGCAGCACGTCCAGGGTGCGGGCGAGCACCCAGGCGGCCGTGACGTTGGTGTACGCGTTGTCGTCGAGGCCCGGTTCGGCGGCGTCCGGGTAGGCGTCGTGGTACTCGTCGGGGCCGACCACGCCCTTGATGCGGTAGCGGCCCAGACGGTCGTCGAAGGCGGCGGAGTCCGCCCAGAAGCGGGAGACGTTCAGCAGCATCTCGGCGCCCTTGGTGTGCAGGAACTCCTGGTCGCCGCTGGCCTCGCAGTACTGCCAGACGTTGTACGCGACCGCCGATCCGACGTGGTGCTGGAGGTGGGAGTGGTCGGGCAGCCAGCGGCCGGAGCGGGGGTTGAGGTGCAGCTGCTGGGTCTCCTCCCGGCCGTCGCTGCCGCTCTGCCAGGGGTACATCGCGCCGTGGCGCCCGGCGTCCCGGGCGGCGGTGCGGGCGCGCTCCAGACGCCGGTGGCGGTGGTGCAGCAGCGCGCGGGAGACCTCGGGGAAGTGCAGGTTGAGGTACGGCAGGACGAACAGCTCGTCCCAGAAGACGTGCCCCCGGTACGCTTCGCCGTGCAGTCCCCTGGCCGGGACCCCCACGTCCAGGTCCTCGGTGTGCGGGGAGAGGGTCTGCAGGACGTGGAAGAGGTGCAGCCGCAGGATGCGGCCCGCCTCGCCGGGCACCTCCAGCTCGGCCCTGCGCCACAGCTGGTCCCAGGCCGTCAGGTGCGGCGGGAGCAGCTCGTCGAAGCCGCCCGCCCGGACCACCCGGTCGACGGCGGCGTGCAGCGGGTCGCTGATCGCGGGATCGCGGGAGGTGTGCAGGGCGACGATCTTGTCGACGGTGACGGTGTCCCCGGCGGCCAGGTCCAGACGGGTGCTCTGCAGGGCGCGCGGGCGGTCGTGCCGGTTCGTGACGGGCGCGGGCGCCGTCAGCCGGGCGGCGAGCGCGATCCGGATGTCCGAGGTGCGGGTGCGGCAGCGCAGCCACACGGTGTCCGCGGCGGTCGTGCCGGTGAGCACATGGGTCAGGTGACGGCCGTCCAGATCCCGGTAGCGCGGCACCCCTGCGTTGGTGACGTCGCCGTCGAGCGCCGCCTCGGTCTCCAGGGCGCCGGAGAAGCCCTCGGCGGTGAACTCGGTGCGCAGGCCCGCCAGATGGGGATCGGCCATGTGCACGAAGCGGTGCTGGCGCACCAGGAGCGTCCGTCCGGCTCCGAGGCCGTAGCGCGTCCTGCGCTCCAGGAGGCCCGAGGACAGGTGCAGGGTCTCACCGTGGTCGAGCACGTGTGCGGTGTCGGGGGTGAGCCAGGGCTCGCCGGGGAGCCGGAAGCGCAGCGGCAGCCAGTTGGGCAGGTTGACCATGTCCTCGTTCTCGACGTGCCGTCCGACGACCTCGGAGACGAGCCGGTTGTAGACGCCGGCCGCGTACGTACCCGGGTAGTGCACCTCGTCCGCGGAACACTCCGGCAGCGCGCCCCGGGTGGCGAAGTACCCGTTGCCGAGGGTGCACAGCGACTCCCGCAGGCGTGCGTCGGCGGCGTCGTACCCCTCGTGCTCCCAGGTCCAGCCCGTCACTGCGACGCTCCTCCCGCCGACGGCTGCCGCGCGGCCGCGCGCCGCGGCGGTCCGTGCCGGAACCGTCACCGGCGGTGAGGCCTCCGCCGGTGACGGACGGACGGCCGCCATGGCCGACGGCCGACGGCCGATCACCGGAGTACCCGTGGCGGGTGCCCGGCACACACGGCCCGCGGGGAGCCGCCTACCGCTCCCCCACCGGCACGCGCCACAGCAGGGTGGTGCCCCGGCCGGCGGAGCCGGTGACCTCGAACGCGCCGCCCAGCTGTTCCGCGCGTTCGGCCATGTTGCGCAGCCCGCTGCGGCGGCCCCCGTCCGGAATGCCCACGCCGTCGTCCGCGACCGTCAGCCGCACCTCGCGCCCGTCGGTCCCGAGGACCACCTCGGCGCGGTCGGCGCGGGCGTGCCGGGCGATGTTGGTCAGCGCCTCGGAGAGCACGGCCACCAGGTGGTCGGCGGCCTCCTTGGAGACGTGGGTGTCGATCAAACCCTCCATCCGCACGCTCGGGGGGAAGCCCAGCACGGACGCGGCCTCGCCGACCACCCGTACGGCGCGGGCCCGCAGGCCGGTTCCGCCGGCGCCCTCGTCGGCGGGCGAGCGCAGACCGAGGATGGTCGACCGGATGATCTTGATGGTCTCGTCCAGGTCGTCCACGGCCCGCAGCACCCGCTCCGAGGCCTCCTTGTGCTCGATGAACCGGCCGGCGCTCTGCAGCGTCATGCCGGTGGCGAACAACCGCTGGATCGCCAGATCGTGCAGATCGCGGGCGATCCGGTCCCGGTCCTCGAACACGGCGATCTGCTCGGCGTCCTGGCGGCGTTCCGCCAGCTCCATCGCCACGGCCGCCTGGGCGGCGAACCCCCGCAGCGGTTCGATCTCCTTGTCCGTGAACGCGTTGCGGCCCGCGGCCCGCACCAGCAGGACGATGCCGCGCACGACCTCGCCCGACCCGATGGGCACGGCGACCGCCGGACCGAGGTCCGTGTACTTCTGGGGGCCCGGGAAGGCCCGGTCGTCGCAGGTGATGTCCGCGCTGATGACGGGGGCGGCACTGGTGAAGGCGCGGCCCAGCAGGCTGTCGTCGACGGGCACGACGAGCCCCCGGTGGGTGTCCGCGCCCTGCCCGATGGCCAGTTCCACGGTCAGTGAGTCGGTGTCGGCCATGGGCACCGCGACCACGGCGAGGGCGGCCCCGGTGATCTCGCGGGCGCGTTCCGCGATGAGCAGGAGGGCCGTGCCGCGTTCGCTGCCGGACATCAGTCCGTGGGTGATCTCGGCGTTGGCCCGCAACCACCGCTCGCGCAGCCGGGACTCCTCGTACAGGCGGGCGTTGTCGATGGCGACGCCGGCGGCGACCGCGAGGGTGGACAGGACCGACTCGTCCTCCTCGTCGAAGTGCGCCCCGCCCCGCTTCTCGGTCAGGTACAGGTTGCCGAAGACCTGGTCGCGGACCCGGATGGGGACCCCGAGGAAGGTGTTCATCGGCGGGTGGTGGGGCGGGAATCCGTACGAGGCGGGGTGGTCGGAGAGCTTCGGCACCCGCAGCGGCTGCGGGTGGCGGATCAGCTCGCCGAGGATGCCGTGGCCCTCGGGGTAGTGGCCGATGCGGGCGATCTTCTCCTCGCCGACCCCGACGGTGTGGAAGGCGGACAGCCGCTTGCCGTCCGGGCCGATCACGCCCAGTGCGGCGTACTCCGCGTCCACCAGCGCCGCCGCGGCCTCCACGATGCTGTGCAGCACCTGCTCCAGGTCGAGTTCCCGGCCGACCGAGAGGACGGCCTGCAGCAGACTGCGCACCCGGTCGCGGGTGCCACGGGCCGCGTCGATCCGCGCCTGGAGCTCCTCCAGCAGCTCGTCGAGCCTCAGCTGCGGTAGCCGTACGCGGGCGTCCTCGTCCCGCTCGGGGCCTGCCACCCGTGTGCCTCCGTCCCCTCGTCCGCCGCCGTCGCCCGGCGGGCCCCCCGGTCGGCGCCCCGGTGACGGTCCGGCAAAGGCGACGGTACGGCATGGGACGGGCGGCCGGACCTGCGGGGACCACGGCCGGCCGGTCCACCGTGCCGGACGGGCCGGACGGCCCTGTCCCGCGGCCGCCCTCCGGGGCCGGAGGTCCCCTTCCGGCGGGACGACGGTCCCGCATCGCCTCCGACACCCCGTTCCCCCCGGAAACAGGCATGTCGGGTTGCTATACAGGTGCTGCCGCCGGTCCGGATCCGCGGTCCGATCCGCTTCCCCCGCCCCGTCTTTGGGAGACCTCATGCTGTCCGAAGAGTCCGCCGCAGTGCTGCGGGCCACCCTGCCCGCCGTGGCCGGGGCGCTCGACGAGATCACCACGCGTTTCTACGGCTCGATGTTCCGCGACCGGCCCGAACTGCTGGACGGCCTGTTCAACCGGGGCAACCAGGCCAGTGGCGCCCAGCGCCGGGCGCTCGCCGGATCCATAGCCGGTTTCGCCCGGGCGCTGCTCGCCGCCCCGGACACCCGGCCGGACGCCCTGCTGTCCCGGATCGCCCACAAGCACGTGGCCGTCGGGATCACCGACGGCCAGTACACGATCGTGCACAAGTACCTGTTCGGCGCGATCGCCGAGGTGCTGGGCGAGGCGGTGACGCCCGAGGTGGCCGCCGCCTGGGACGAGGTGTACTGGCTGATGGCCGGCGCCCTCATCGCGCGGGAGGCGCGCCTGTACCACGACGCCGGTGTCGAACCGGGTGGCATCTGGCGCCCGTGGACGGTCGTGGAACGCCACGAGGAGACGGAGGACGTGGTGTCGTTTTTGCTGCGCCCCTCCGACGGCGGGGCCGCCCCGCCGGCCCGGGCGGGCCAGTACGTCAGCGTGAAGCTGCTCATGCCCGACGGGGCGCACCAGCTGCGCCAGTACAGCCTGTCCTCGGACCCCGGGGGCGATCTGCGCCGCATCACCGTCAAACGGGTCGCGGGAGCAAACGGCGCACCGGACGGCGAGGTCTCCGCCCTGCTGCACGAACGGACCGGCGCCGGCGACCGGCTGATGCTGTCCGTGCCCGCCGGCGACGTGGCGCTCGACGAGTCCGGCGCCCCGCTGGTCCTGGTGTCGGCCGGCATCGGCTGCACCCCGATGCTGGGGATGCTCGCCCGGCTGGCCGCCACCGGCTCCACCCGGCGGGTGCTCGTCCTGCACGCGGACGGCTCGCCCGACGAGCACGCCCTGCGCGCCGAGACCCGCGAGACGGTGGACTCGCTGCCCGACGCGGAGGCGGTCTTCTGGTACGAGCGTCCCGGGCCGAAGGAGCCCGACGCCCGCGTCGGGCTGATGGACCTCACGGGGATCGACGTCCCGGTGGACGCGACGGTGTACCTGTGCGGCCCGCTGCCGTTCATGCGTGCCGTGCGCGGCGGGCTGCTCGACGCCGGGGTGCCCGCCCGCTCCGTCCACTACGAGGTCTTCGGTCCCGACCTGTGGCTGCCGACGGCCTGACCGCCCCGGGCCCTTCGCGCCCACGGCGGCGCGAGGGGCCCGGGCGCCGGATCAGACCTCGAGCTCGGCCTCGATACGGCGCAACTGGTGCCGTGCCATGGCCAGGTTGGCCCGGCCGGCGTCGAGCACCAGGTACAGGAAGAGGCCGTTCCCGCCGCGCCCCTTGAGCAGGCGGATGAGGTGGTACTGGCTGCTCAGGGTGATCAGGATGTCCTCGATCTCCTCGTTCAGGCCCAGGTGCTCCATGGTGCGCAGTTTGGACCGCACCACGTCGGTGTTGCCGGCGGCGGCGACCTCCAGGTTGAAGTCCTTGCCTCCGCCCAGCGTTCCGAGGGCCATGCCGCTGGTGTAGTCGACGAGCGCGGCGGCCGTCGCGCCGTCGATGGAGCTGAGGCATTCCTTGAGCGCGGTCTCGGTGTTGGCCATGGGACGTGTCCTTTCGGTCGTGACGGGTGATTCGGGCCGGCCGCCGGGTCGTACGGAGGCGTCCGGCCGGGGGGAGGAGCCGGGGGTCAGCCGCCGGGCTGGGGCCGGGGCCGGTGTGCGGGCCGCTGCGGGGTCCGCACCGGGAGGGTGCCGATGGGCCGCGCGAGGTCCTGGGCCGGCGCGAGGGGATCCCGGGCCGCGAGCCGGTCGGCGTGCCGCCCTCCGCCCGGACCGATGCGGGTGTCGACCAGTTCCGCGATCCGGGCGCCGCTGCGCCGGCCCTCCAGGTGCAGCCGGCCCACGTTGACCCGGTCGTCGGCGAGGAGGGTGAGGACCGCGGTGGTGCCGGCCGCGTAGGTGGCGATGTAGCCCTGGCTGCCCCGCACCAGCAGTTCGCGGAACTCGCCGCGGGAGGCGGCGTCCGCCATGCGGTACGCGACGCCGAGCGCGGCGGCGGTGAGCGCGGCCAGCCCTTCCGGTTCGGTGCCCGGTACGTCGTGGGCGAGGACGAGTCCGTCGACGGTGGCCGCCAGGGAGCCCGCCAGTCTGGGGATCCGGGTGCGGAGCCGACGCAGTTCGTCCAGCACGTCGGTCTCGACGGCCATGAGCAGTCTCCTTTCGGCACGCTGTCGGCGCGCGCGGATCACAGTGCCTCCAAGGCGTCCAGGAGCCGTCTCAGCAGCGCTGTGTCGGGCTCGTCCCACGCCGCGCCGCCCGCGTCGGGGACGGGCGTGGCGGGCGGGGGTGGCGCGGGAGCGACCAGTCCGCCGGCGGCCAGGCGGCGCAGTTCGACGAGGGTGTGGAAGGTGCGGTGGGCGAGGGCCGCGGCGATCTGTGCGGCGGTGCGGGCGCCGTCGACCTGGGCGAGGGTCCGGGCGCGGCGGGGCGGCAGCTCGGCGGGGAGGGCGCCGGGCACGCGGGTGAGCGGCGCGGTGTCGACGGCCGGGTCGGGCCAGATGCGGTGCAGCAGGTCGCGGCGGCGCCGGGACTCGCCGAGCACGGTCGCCACGGGCACGGGGCGGACCGCGCCGAGCCAGTGGGCGGCTCCGGGACGGAAGCGGAGCGTGGCGCCGTCGTGGGCGAGCGCGAAGTACGCCGCGTCGAACAGGGCGCCCAGATGGCACAGTTCCAGCGCCCCGGTGGTGAGCCGCCCGCTGTCGACCAGCTGGCGGCCGACGCGGTGCACCGCCCCCGCCCGTTCGACGGCGTCCCACCAGCCGGCCGGGGCGACGGCGCCGCTGCGGGTGAGCAGGTCGCCGAGGTCCGGGCTGGACGCGGACTCGACGTGGACGACGCTTCCGGCCGAGAGGTAGAAGACGCCGGACTCCGTGGAGAGCGCCCCGGTGGCGTGGTCGGCCGCGAGGGTGCCGAGCAGTTCCGACGCGGTTCCGTCGGTGCACGCCGTGGTCATCCGAGCACCAGCCGTTCCGCCATCTGGGCAAGCCGAATCCGGGCCAGGGCGAGGTTGCCGTCGGCGCGGTCGAGCCAGAGGTACAGGAACACCGTGCTGTCGAAGGTCGTGATGACGAAGCGCAGGAGGTGGTACGCGTCGGCGGTGGTGAGGATCAGGTCGTCGACGGGTGGTTCCTTGCCCGTCCGGGCTCCGCCGTCGGCGGGCGCGAGCGTGCCGCTCTCCATGGCCAGGCGGGCGAGTTCGGCGGTCTCCGCGGCCGTGGCCTCCGCGTCCTCGCCGGGCGCCTCGCCCACCGCCCCCAGGGCGAGCCCGCTGATCCAGTCGACCACCAGGGCACCGCGCGCCCCCGGCAGTCGCATGGCTTCCAGCAGGCTCTCGTCGATTCCGGGCACGCCGGATCCCCCTTCTCGCACGGCTGTACCGCGAACGTGACGTCGACGCTACGGTGAGTGCTCGATCCAGGTGAGGGCTTTGGCGTTTTCCGGGGGAATATGCGACAAGGGGGGTGCGCCACTGGTAGGGTCCGGGCTTTTGCCGCCGGAGCGAGGGCGGCCGCCCGCCCGCGGGGCCCATTGTGGTGACGGGCCCGCCGGGGCCGGGGGTGAACCGTCGTCACCGCGTGTGCGCCGCGCACACCCTGTGCGCGACACGCCGATCGGCGGAGCCCCGGCTCAACCCTCCGGCCGGCCCCGACGATACTGACAGAAGCACGTGCCCCCGCTCACGACTGGACCCATGCCGACCTCCCCCTCAGCCCGCCCCCTCGTCCCTCCCACCGTCTGGCTGGCCCGCGGCCGCCACACCGGCGCCACGCCCGACACGGCGCTCCGGCACACCCTGCACTGGCTCAAGGCCGGCCAGGACATCGACGACTTCCTGGAACTCCCCGCGGCGGAGACCTCTCCCGACCTGGTGTTCGAGTCCCGGACGCGAGTCGCCGGCGGGGTCACCGTGCGCGCCCGGCTGAGCCTCGCGCCCGGCGCGGACGCGGGCCGGGACTGGGTCCTGGTCGCCGAGGCGGAGCAGCCCTGGGATCCTTCCTGGCCGTCCCCGGCCGCCATGTTCTGGCCGCCGGAGCCGGACGCGGAGTGGAACACCGACCCGGTGACGGGACTGCGGCCGGGCGTGATCAATCCGCTCCCCGAGGACGACAAGGCCGTACGACGGCTGCTGCGCGACTGCGCGCGCGACCCGTGGCACGTCCATGTCCTCGTCCACGAGGCCATGACCACGGACGAGCGCGGCCGGGTACCGCTCGCGCGCTGGCTGCCGCCGGGGCTGCGGGACCGGGTGGTGGAGCACCGGGCCACGCCCCAGCAGTTGCGGGTGGCGAACTGGGCGCTGCGGGAGTTCGGCGTGGAGGTTCCGCGCGGAGGCGCGGTGGTACTGCCCGGCGGTACCGCTCCGGAGGGTTACGACGCCGGCGCCTTCGCCGTGCGCGCGGTCTTCCTCGACGGCACGCAACCGGTCGACCTCGTGGAGGCGGTGGTCCGGTACGACGCGCTGCCGAGGGCGCTGCCGGACGGGGCGCGGGACGCGCTGACGGCACTGCGTGAGGAATGGCGCCTGTTGACGACGGAGGAGGAACTCGTCCGCGAGCGGGCGCTGGTGGCGATGTACGCCGAGGCGCTGGAGGCGATGACGAAGTCCCGGGACCTGTACCGGGAGGCCGCGGAACGCGCGCACGAGGCGCTGGCCGCGTACCGGGAGTCCGCCGGGTCACCGAGTCCGGGGCAGCCCCCCGCGCCCAGGGCCCCGTCCCCCCTGACGCGCACCCTGGAGCGCCTCAAGGTGGGCGCCAGGACCCGTCGCCCCGCCCCCGAGGACCCGGCCGTGTCGGACCACTAGTCGCCTCCGGCGCGGTCCGGACGCGGTGTGCGGGGAGGACGGCCGCCTGGGCGCGCCGGCGTGGGCGCGGGCCCCGGACAGGGGGCGCGGCCCGGCGCCGACGGGACGCTTCCCGGCCCTCGGCGCGCGGGCGGGACGGAAGCGTGACCGCCCCGGCCGCGGGGCGGTGCGGGCGACCGTGGTGACGGATCCCGCCGTCGGCTCGGAGGCCGGCCGGGACGTCAGTCCGCCGCGCGGCGGACCCTCGGGGGTGGCGACGGGGTCCGGCGGGGGGTGGGGAGCGCGGACACCACGCGTACGGCCAGAGCCGCCAGGGCCAGCACGGCGGCCGCGGCGGCGACCGGGGCGGCGAACCACGGGGGCGCGAGGACGAGGTCCACGGCCCGGGGCAGGACGGCCGACGGGTGGGAGCCGCCGTGGACGTGCGCCGCGGCCAGGACCGCCGCGACCACGACCGCTCCCGCGAGGACCACTACGCCGGGGCGCACCACCAGGGCCAGCGCGAGCGCCGCGCAGCACACCGACAGGCCGACGGCGAGGGCGTGCGGGCCCAGGGCGGCGCCGTCGTGCCGCAGCGGGAAGTGGGCCATCGCGCACACCGCGAGGGCCACCACGGCGAACCGGCCCGACCGGGCCACGGGCCCGTCGACCGGCTCGGGCGTGCGGCTGCCGGGCCGGCGGTCGCCCTCGCCCCCGGGACGGGGCCCGGCCGTCACCGGCCGGCGGGCGGCCGGGCGGTCGGTCGGCTCGACCGGCCCGGCGGCTGACCGGCCGGTCGCCGTGGCCGTCGTGGCGGAGGCCGGGGCCGTCTCGGCGGGTATGACCGGTTCGTTCGGGGAGGGCGGCGAAGAGCGGGTGGTCATGATCGGCTCCATGAGAAGGCTGGTGACCATTTCTAAGCGCCCCCACCACGCGCCGCCACCCGGTTGAGCCACCGGGACGACCTGCGGCGATCCGGCGTTTCGCGCGGGTTTCACGGGGCATCGGGCGCGTGCGCGCATGGCCGGTCCCGGCCGCCATACCGGCGCCGCGAGCGGGAATCCGCTCAGTGCAGGCCGTGCCGCGGCGAGGCCGCGGCACGGGTCACGGGAGGAGGGCGGTCCGTTGGAGACGACCACCGTGGTGCTCGTCGTCACCGCGGTCCTCATGACCGTGGCGCTGGCCGGCGCCGTCGCCGTCCTGGTCCGACTGGTGCGCATGCGACGTGAGTTGCGTCACGCGGGGCTGCCCACGGGGCCCCGCTGGGTGTTCTGGGGCGCGGTTCTCTATCTGGTGCTGCCGGCCGACCTGCTGCCCGATCCCGTCTACCTGGACGACGTGGGCGTACTCCTGCTCGCTCTGCGCACCATGCGGGGCTCCTCCGGCGCCCGGGCTCCCGGAGGAGCCCTCCGGCGGAGCGGCCGACGCCCCGCCGATGATTACACCCCGTGAGGAAACCAACCACTCGTTCGATTCGTATAAGTCTCTGGAAGCCAAAAGAAGTCGGCGGACCAAGCAGCGGCGCACCGTGGGCCGTTGCCTGCTCGGCGCAGCACCGACGAGGGAGAGACGATGCAACCGTTCGCGCTCAACTACGCACGTCCGGCGGTGGAGTTGGCCGTTGCCACTCCGTACGCGTATGACTCCGGACTGCAGTTGAACGTACTCGGCGACGGGCGGATCGCGGCCTGCGACCACGCACTGTTGCGCGAGGTGGGGACGACGACGTCCACCGCGGGCTCCAAGACCCACTTCGACGACTGAACGCGGACCGTGAACCATGACCGTGCTGATCCTCACCTGTGAGGAGGACGTGACCGCCGACATGGTGGTCGTCCATCTGAACGGCTCCGGTGTACCGGTGGTGCGCCTCGATCCCGCCGATCTGACGGACGGCGTCTCGCTGTCCGGCGAGTACGTCCACGGCCGCTTCCGCGGCCATCTGTCCGTCGACGGGAGGCTGGTGAGCATCGGCGGGCTGCGGTCCGTGTGGGTGCGCCGGCCCGGCGCGCCGGCCGGGCGTGCGGCGCAGCCGTCCGCATGGCTGACCGAGGAGGCCTCGCAGGCGCTCTACGGCATGCTGCGCGGTTGCGACGCACGGTGGATGAACCATCCGGACGCGGCCCGGCAGGCCCGCCACAAGCCGTGGCAGCTGCGGCTGGCCCAGCGCTGCGGCCTGCCCGTGCCGGCCACGGTGATCACCACGTTCCCGCGTGCCGCGCGGGAGTTCGCGGAGCGTTTTCCGGACCTGGTGGTCAAGCCGGTGTCGGGGGCCCATCCGCAGGACCCGCCGAGGGCGGTGCCGACCAGCAGGGTGGCGCCGGACACGGACTTCTCCGCGGTCGCGTTCGGGCCGACGCTGCTGCAGCGGCGGATCGCCAAGCGGGCCGACATCCGGCTCACCGCGGTGGGCGAGCGGCTGCTGGCGGCCCGCAAGGCGACGCGGCCGGACGCGGATCCGGAGGAGGTGGACGTGCGTTTCGCCGCTCCCGGTTCGCCCTGGGAGCCGGTCGAGGTCCCGGCGCGCACCGCCGACGCCGTACGCGCGTATCTGCGCCGCTCCGAACTGGCGTACGGCGCCTTCGACTTCGCCGAGGACGCCGACGGGACCTGGTGGTTCCTGGAATGCAACCAGTCGGGGCAGTTCGGGTTCGTGGAGGTGGAGACGGGGCAGCCGATCGCCCGGACCATCGCCGAGTGGCTGTCCCGCCCCCTTCCCGACGAGCCCGCCGAGCCGGCCGAGGCGGGCAGCACGGTGCGGTGAGGGGGCCGTCACCGCACCGGGCTCAGTGCGACCGCGGCCCCGGCAGCAGGGCGGTGCGCTGCCAGCCGTTGCCCGGGGAGTGCGGCCGGTCGAGCCCGGGGGCGTGGCCGGGGGACCGCAGGGGCCGCATGACCAGCTCCAGCTCCCTGCTCACGCGTTCGGCCTCGCGTCGCACCTGTGCGGGCACGTCGCCGCACTCCGCGATGAGTCGGTCGTAGATGGGGGAATCCTGGAACACCCGTCAACGTGCCTTTCTGCTCGTCGGCCCCGATGCGGGACGCGACTGCAGAGTCTAGGCGGCCGACCCTCCCGGAGGAGGAATTCCCCGGCACAACGGAACACGAAACGGATGATCCGGAAATTCCGCGCAGATCGGGCGGGCCGGACGGTCAGGCGCCTGTCGTCGAGCCGGGTCGGACGATCATCAGGACGGTCACGGTCGCCCACAGCAGGTTGAACACCCCGGTGAACATGGCGAGTCGCACCGTACTCCGGCGGTCGACGGTCCGGCTCCCGCCCAGCTGTCCGACGAGTTCGTCCTGCCGGGGCAGCACGAAGGCGAGCAGGACCCCGGCGGCGGCCGCGGTGAGGCCGATCGAGGTGACGAGCCAGCCGTCGTCCAGGACGCCCATCGCCAGGGCGGTGGCGAGACCGAGGACGGGCACCGCGATCCCCACGCGGGCGTAGGCCCGGCAGATGCGGTGGAGCAGCGCGACGGTGGTCATGGCCGCCGCGGCGGGTTCGCCGCCCTCCGCCGGGAGGGCCCGGCGCACGGCCGGCGGGAACATGCTGGCCGCGACGGTGACGGGACCGACGGCGACGATGGCGGCCAGGACGTGGAGGGAGAGCAGGAGCTTGGTCACCGGGACTCTTTCCGTGGTGTGATCGGCGGTGCCGGGCTCACGTTAGGGGTCCGCCGGGTGATCACCCAGGGGCTGGAACGACAGGTTCCAACGGGTTCTCGCCAACACCGTCGACCACGTCTCATCCGCGTCATCGCCCCTGTGCCCCTGGTCCCGGGAGTGGCGGGAATCCGCCTATCGTGGCGGTCATGCACTCCGTGGCGATTCTGGTTCTCGATGGGGTCGTGCCGTTCGACATGGCGGCGCCCATGCAGGTCTTCGACTGGACGCGGCTGCCCGACGGCCGACGCCCCTACCGGGTCCGGCTGTGCGCCGAGCGGCCGGAGGTGGTCGCGGACGGCGGTTTCACCCTGCGCGTCGAGCGCGGGCTCCGGGCGCTGGCGGACGCCGACACGATCATCGTCCCTGGCCGCGCCGAGGATGCGTCCCCGCTCTCGCCCGCCGTGCTCGCGGCCCTGCGGGACGCGGCCGGGGCGGGCACCCGGATCGCCTCGGTGTGCGTGGGCGCGTTCGTGCTGGCGGAGGCCGGGCTGCTGGACGGCCTGCGCGCCACCACGCACTGGGTGGCCGCCGGGAAGCTCGCCCGGGCCTTCCCCCGCGTCGACGTGCAGCCGGACGTGCTCTACGTCGACAACGGGCAGATCCTCACCTCGGCCGGCGCCGCCGCCGCGCTGGACATGTGCCTGCACATGATCCGCCGGGACCTGGGCTCGGCCGTGGCCGCGAACGCCGCCCGGATGTCGGTGATGCCGCTGGAGCGGGAGGGCGGCCAGGCCCAGTTCATCGTGCACGAGCACCCGCCCGTGCCCCGAGGGTCGGACCTGGAACCGCTGCTGGAGTGGATCGAGGACAACCTGGCGCACGAGGTCACCCTCAAGGCGATGGCGGCGCGGGCCGGCATGAGCGAGCGCACCTTCAGCCGCCGCTTCCGTGAGCAGACGGGCACCACGCCGCTGCAGTGGCTGCTGCGGGCGCGGGTGCGGCGCGCCCAGTACCTGCTGGAGAACAGCGACCACACGGTCGAGCGGATCGCCCAGCAGGCCGGGTTCGGTTCGCCCACGGCGTTCCGCGAGCGGTTCCGCAAGGTCGTGGGCACCACACCGCACGCCTACCGCTCGGCGTTCGACGGACGGCGCACCGCTGTCGCGGGCGGCGGGTGAACGGACGAGCGGCCCGGTGGCTCAGACGGCCAGGGGCAGGCTGCTCTCGCCGCCCGCCCGCGGGGCCGCCCGGCCGGCGGCGTGGCGTGCCTCCTCGAGCAGGGCGTCGGCCAGGGCGATGGCGTCCTGGACGCGGGAAGCCCCCGTCATCACGCAGAGCGTCTCGCTGACGTCGTCCAGTTCGCGCGCCGCCGCCGACGAGTACCGTTCCGCCTGAGCTATCCGCAGCGTCGCGTACCGCGTGAGCAGCCGTCTGACGACCTTGGGATCCGGTGCGAGCACGAAACGCCCCTCTCTGGTTTTCGCTGCGTATGCCCGGAGAAGGCGGAAGCACTCACATCACTTACCCGACCGACCACAATTGACCGAAAACCGTCGCACCATGACCGGGTGATCAGGCCACCTGACCGCTGTGCAGCGCCGTGTACGCGCCTCCCCGGCGCAGCAGGTCCTCGTGGGTGCCTATCTCCTGGATCCGGCCGTCCGCCATCACCACGATCCGGTCGGCGCCGCGCACGGTGGAGAGCCGGTGGGCCACCACGAACGTGGTGCGTCCGCGCAGCAGCCGGGCGAGGGCCTCCTGCACCAGCGCCTCCGAGCGGGTGTCGAGGGCCGAGGTCGCCTCGTCCAGGACCAGCACCTTCGGATCCCGGATCAGCGCGCGGGCGATGGCCAGCCGCTGGCGCTGCCCGCCGGACAGCCGTGCGCCGCGCTCCCCGACGAGGGTGTCGAGGCCCTGGGGCAGCCGGTCGACGAACTCCAGCGCGTTGGCGTCGCGCAGCGCGGCCCGTACCGCCTCCTCGTCGGCGTCGTCCATGCCGTAGGCGACGTTCTCCCGGACGGTGCCGTCGAACAGGATCGACTCCTGGGGCACCACGGACAGGAAGCGCCGGTAGGTGCGCAGATCGAGGCTGCTCATGTCGGCGCCGTCGAGCAGCAGCCGGCCGGAGGTCGGGCGGATGAAGCCGATGACCAGGTTGAGCACGGTGGACTTGCCCGCCCCGGAGGCGCCGACGAGCGCGATGGTCTCGCCCGGGGCGACGTCGAGGGTGAAGTCGCGCACGGCGGGGCGCCCGTCGGTCTCGTACGCGTGGCCGACGCCCTCGAAGGTGATCGCGCCGCGCACTGTGTCGACCTCCGTCTTGCCCTCGTTGTCCTCCAGTTCGGGGGCCTGGAGGACCTCGCCGACCGAGCGGACGGACTCCAGTCCCTTGGTGATGACCGGGGCCAGTCCCGCCAGCGTGGTCGTGGAGTTGGTGAGCGTGGTCAGGAAGGCGCTGAGCATCACGACGTCGCCGGCGGTGACGCCCCAGACGTCGTAGTACGAGATGAGGGCCGCGCCGGTCAGCACGCACACGCCGACGACGTTGAGGACGACCCAGGCCAGCGAGCCGAACCGGCCGTTGACCAGGTCCAGACGCATCCCGGAGGTGAGCAGCCGGTCCAGGGTGCCGTTCATCCGGCGCAGCGCCTTGCCCTCCAGGCCGTGGGCGCGGGTGACGGGGATGAGCCGGGTCATCTCCGTCACCCGGGAGGAGAGCGTCTCCACCTCGTGGCGGAAGTGCTCGTTGTGCGTGCGCAGCCGGGACCGGAGCCGGGCGACGAGCAGGGCCGCGGCGGGCACGACGATCAGGAAGACGGGGAGGAACTCGGGGGTCCGGACGGCGATGATGACGAGTCCGCCGGTGAGGACGGTGAGCGCGCCGAGCCCGTTCTCCGCGGTCTGCTGCACCATCTGCTCGACGGTCTCCACGTCCCGCACGACCTTGGCCTGGAGCACTCCGGCACTGACCCGGGAGTGGTAGCCGATGGAGAGCTGCTGCATGCGGGTGCACAGCGCGGAGCGCAGGGCGGTGCCCATGCGGCGGACGCTGCCGTACAGCAGGCGGACGTACAGCACGTGCAGCGGATAGTTGACCAGCAGGATGAACATGATGACGCCGGCGCTGGTCCACAGCCGGGAGATCGGCTGGTGCTGCACGACGGTGTCGATGATGGACGCGGTGATCAGCGGCAGCAGCCAGACCGGGCTGTGCTTGACCGTGAAGACGCCGACCGCGGCGGCGAGCCGACCGCGGTCGGCGCGGAACAGATAGGCGAGGGTGCGGATCGGGTGCTCGCCGCGGTAGCGGTGGTCGAGCGGTCTTTCCAGCGACGACGCCATGGGCGGTGGTCCTCCTGTGACTTTCTTCAGCAAGCGCTTTCTCCACCTCGTGCGCCAGGAGTACACCAGGCGCACGAGGCGTCCGCCCGCGGCGTCCGGCGCCTGAGACGGGGGGGCGGGATCAGACGGCGTCCAGCTCCGCGATGTCCTCGGCCGTCAGGACGAGACCGGCGGCGCCCGCCGAGTCGGTGACCGACTCCGGCTGTCGTCCCACGGTCTCGGAAAGCGCGTCCCAGCCTGGTCCCCGCACGGCCCGAAATCCAATAGAAGAAAGCGAACGCATTCAGCAGACGGGGCTCTGAATCGGGGCCCGCCCGCCCCCAGGATGGCCAATGCATCGATCCGGTAACCGAGTTGTGCGAGTGCGCATGTGAGGCGCCGCCATCCGGGGACAATCCCCACCGTGTCCACTTCACCTTCACCTGACGTCGAGCTCGACGACGGCACCCCCGTCCGGTTCCTGCTGGCGCCGGCCCCCGCCGGTGGCGAGGACCTCCCGGAGGGCATGGGAACGGCGGTCCCGGTGGCCGCCGGCGGGCGAACCGTCGCGGGCTTCGCCGCCGGAGCCCTGCGCGGCACGCTCAAGCCCCTCGGCCCGCTGTTGCAGGAGGTGCACGACGCCGTCACCGCCGTACCCGACCCGCCTGCGGAGATCAGCGTCAGCTTCGGCGTCCAGATCGGCCAGGACCTCAAGTTCGGGATCGTGGGCAGCACGGGCCAGGCGCACCTGACCGTCACCGCCTGCTGGAAACCCGCCGACGCCGCGACGACGCCCGCCGCGGAGTGACGCGTGGGGTGGTTCACGGCCGCCGACGTCCCGGACGGCGGCTCGTCCCCGGGAGTGGTGTCGGTCCGGCGGACCGACGACGGAAGGATCGCGGGAGGGGGCGTCGTCCTCGGTCCCGAGACCGCGCTGACCTGCGCGCACGTCATCAACGACGCTCTGGGGCGCGGCATGTTCGACGCCCGCTCCCCCGGAGTGAACCAGATCCACGTCGAACTGCACGGCCACGGCCACGAACCGGAACGCCATCTCGTGCGCGTCTCGCACTGGATCCCGCCCCGGGGCAGGGACGGCGGTCCGGTCCGCGAAGGGGACGGCGCATGGTTCGGGGATCTGGCGGTACTGCGCCTCGGGGGACGGTCCGGGGCGCTGCCCACGGCTCCCGGCAAGGCCTCCATGGCGGTCGGCCAGAGGGTGGAGGCCTGGCACGGCGGCGGTCACGCGTCCACCTTCGCCCGCCTCGTGGTGGCCTCCCTGCACGATTCCCTGGCCTACCTGGACGGCGAGGCCACCGGCATGGCAGTCGGCCCCGGCTACAGCGGCGGCCCGGTGTGGTGCCGGCAGGAGCAGGCCGTGGTCGGTCTCGTCGTCGCGCACTTCATGCCTCCGCGGGACGCCACCGGAGCCGTACTGCCGCACAGCCCCCAGCACCTGATCCGGCGCAGCTGGGCCGTCCCCTGGCAGCGCGTCGAAGCCGAACTGCGGCCCTTGGGCGTCCTGGACGCGGCGTCCCCCGCCCCCGTGGACACCGAGAACCCCGCCTTCCTGTTGCTGGCCGAGGCGATCGACGACATCCTGCCCTCCCCGCACGGACGCGTTCTGCACGCCCGCCGACTGGCCCGCCTGTGCGGTGCCGGCCACGGCAGTGACGTCGTCCCGCCCACCGCCGAGGAGTTCGCGGCCTTCCTCCTCACCCACCCGCGCGCCGTCGCAGCGCTCTCCGGGATCCTGCGCCGGGACGATCCGTCCGGCGCCGACCGCGTCCTGGCCGCCGGTTCCCTCTCCCCCGTCCCCAGGCTGCTGTCGCCCCAGGAGTACACCGGGCTGCGCAAGCACCTGGAGGCCATGGACCGCGGTGTGCTCGGCAGGTTTCCCGAAGTGGTGCGCGCCGCCCTGCCGCGCCGCGCCGTCCTCCCCGGGGCGGACACCCTGGAGGCGCTCCTCGATCAGCTGGAGTCGCTGCCCGGGGACGGCGGCTCCGCCCGGGGAGAGCCGAGGGTTCCGGCGCTGCTGCGCGTCATGGAGTACGCCGGGACGCTCCTTCCGGCGCCCCGGCGGGCGGAACTGCGCCTGTGGGCGGACGGAGTGGCCCAGCGGCTCGGCATCGCGCGGGAGGCGCTCGCCGAGCGCCGGTCCGACGCACAGGAATGGTCCCGCACGGTGCGCGCCCGCTCCGCGCGCGTCCGTGTCCTGGTGCAGGTGACGCAGGCCGAGCAGGGCCGTTACCGGCTGCGCACCTGGTGCGACGAGGGGGCGGGCCCGCGGCAGGTGTCGGCGGACAGCCTCACGTCGTACTCGGCGTCGGCCGCCGCCCGTGAGGTGCTGCGCGTCCTCGACTCCCTGACCCCGGCGGACGGGGAGGAGCGACCGCCGCTGGTCGAGGTGCTCGTGGACCGCGCCAACCTCGATCTGCCGGTCGACGAATGGGAGGCGGGCGGCCCGGACGAGATCCTGCCCGGCACGCTCGGCGTGGAATTCCCCCTGGTCGTGCACTGTCCGGAACTCCTGCGCCGGAACCGGCGTTTCCAGTCCCACTGGCGCAGCCGGTGGAGTCGGCTGGAGTCGGGAAAGACCTTCGTCGTCTCCGAGCCGATGGACCGGGAGACCCTTTACGCCCGGCTCGTCAACCAGCTCGACACGGTCCGCGTCTCCGTGGACGTACCACCCGGCCCGCGGGACCACACCGTGCAGGTCTGTCTGGCTCTGGGCATACCGGTCGTGGTCTGGGACCGGGTCCGGGACACCAGGTCCGACGTCGTCACCTGCATGGCGGAGGTCGCCACCCCCGAACTGCCCGACGGAGTACGCGCCTACCGCGCGAACGCCAAGGCCAGTCCTCCCGAGTTCCCCGGCCGTCCGGTTCTCGCCTGGGCCGACGCCGACCGTGCCGTCCCCCGACTGCACCTGACCGAACCGCAGGAGAACGCATGACAACCACTCCCGAAGCCGAGTGGCGTCTGTTCCGCGGTGACGGCACGCCCCGCGCCGTCACGCTCCCGCAGGCCCCGCCCTGGCGGCGCTTCACGGCCATCCGGTCGATGCGCCCCGAGCTGCCCTACCTGATCGGGCGACAGCACGCCGACGTCGTCAACGCCGCGCTGCACCTGCGCCGGCCCCTGCTGGTGACCGGCCCCGCCGGCACCGGCAAATCGTCCCTCGCCCGCGCGGTCGCGCACGAGCTACGCCTGGGCGAGCTGCTGCGCTGGCCTGTCAACAGCCGCTCCACCGTCAAGGACGCCCTCTACCAGTACGACGCGATCGGCAGGCTGCGCGAGACCACCCTCAGCCGGGACCGGGGCGAACGCGAGCCGTCCATCGGTACGTTCATCCGGCTCGGCCCGCTCGGTACGGCCCTGGTGCCGTCCGCCGTGCCCCGCGTGCTGCTCATCGACGAGATGGACAAGGGCGACGTCGACCTGCCCAACGACCTGCTGACCGTCTTCGAGGAGGGCGTGTTCGACATCCCGGAGCTGACCCGGCTGCCGGAGGAGATGTCCGAGGTGGCGGTCCAGACCCACGACCACAGGGGAACCGTCGTCGTCCGGCAGGGGCTCGTCCAGTGCGTCGAGTTTCCCGTCGTCGTCATCACCAGCAACGGGGAGCGCGACTTCCCGCCCGCTTTCCTGCGCCGTTGCGTCCGTCTCGACCTGCCGGTCCCCGACGAGGACCGACTGCGTGACATCGTCGCCGCGCACCTCGGCGAGGAGGCGCTGCGGGAGGCCGACGACCTGATCGAGGCGTTCCTGCGCCGGCGCGCACCGGGCGAACTCGCCACCGACCAGTTGCTCAACGCCGTGTTCCTGCGCGTCTGCGGCGTCGACCTGGACGCCGAGGGCCTGCTGGACGCGGTGCTGCACCAGCTCACCGGGGCGATGTGACCATGGCGGGCGGTGGCGCGCGGTTCGCCGAGGCCCTGCGGGTGCTGTCGGCCTGCGGTGTCGACCTGGACGCGGACCAGGTGCTCGACGTGCTCTGGCTGGCCCGCCGGTTCCCGGCCGGCCCCCTCGCACCGCTCCGCCGGGATCCGCCGGCCGCCGCGCGCCCCGGGACGCCTCCGCCACCCGGCCCGGATGCGACCGAGTCCCCGTCCTCCCCGCCGGAAGCGGACGAGCCCGGTCTGCCCGACCTCACCTCACCCGAGCTGTACGCGGCGGCCCGCCAGGACCCGGACCCGTCCCCCGGCGCCTCCCACGCCGCGGCGGGACGGGAATCCCGCCGGGCCATGCCGGTGCGCGTTCCCGAGGACAAGGCCCTCACCCGGGAACTCGAGCTCGGCCGGGTGCTGCGGCCGCTGCGCCGCCGCCACGAGAGCCGCCACCGCACGGAGATCGACGAGGAGCACACGGCCACCGCGCTCGCCGAAACCGGGCTGGCGGACGTGGTGGAGCGGCCCGTGCGCGAGCGCTGGCTGAATCTGGCGCTGGTCATCGACGACGGCCTGTCCATGCTGCTGTGGCATCGCCTCGGCGCCGAACTGCGCACGCTGCTGGAACGTCTGGGGGCCTTCGCCACCAGCCGTGTCCTCGGTCTGGACACTCGCGACGCGCGCCGCCCGGCCCTGCACGCGCGCCCGTTCCGGCCCGACGGCGCGAAACTGCCGCTGAGCACCGTCAACGATCCGTCCGGCCGCACCCTCCTGCTGGTCGTCAGCGACGGCATGGGAGCGGCGTGGCGGGCCGGCACCATGCACGGCCTGCTGGCCCAGCAGGCGGCCCGCGGACCCGTCGCCGTCCTGCACACCCTGCCGCCCGACATGTGGGAGGCCTCCGGCGTCTTCGCCGAACGCTGGCAGGCCACCACCCGGCGGGCCGGCGGCGCCAACACCTCGTGGGAGATCACCGACCCGGTGCTGCCGCCGGGGGTCGCCGGCTTCGACGGGGTGCCGGTGCCGGTGCTGGAGCCGTCACCGGCCTCGCTGCGCGGCTGGGCACGTCTGCTCGCCTCGCCCGGAACCACCGTGGAACTGCCGCTCCTGGCGTATCCCGGCCGGTACGGGACCGCGGCACCCCTGCGCGATTCCAGCAGCACCCAGCACTTCCGGGACGCGGCGACCCCGGAGGCGTACCGTCTCGCCGCCCATCTGGCGGCGGTCTCCCCGCTGTCCGTCCCGGTCATGCGCCTGGTGCAGCGGGCGGTGCCGTGGTCCGCCACCACGTCCCACCTCGCCGAGGTCTTCCTCGGTGGCCTGGTACGGCCCTCCCCCGCCCCGGTGCCGGGACCGCTGCCCGCCAAGCACCGGGTCTTCGACTTCACCGACGAGTCCAAGACGGTGCTGCTCGACGCCGTTCCCCAGGCCGAACTGCTGCACACCAGCCGCCGGATCGGCCGCCGCCTCGAGGAACTCGCCGGCAACTCACCGGACTTCCCCGCCTGGCTGGCCCACCCCGACGGTCCCGCCGACGTCCCGGACTCACGCCGGGCGTTCACCAGCGTCGAACGCCGGCTGCTGACCCGTTTCGGCGTCTCCCTCACCCGCGGCACCGCACCGCCGCCGAGCGAACCGTACCCCTGGGACCCCTCCCGCACGGACGACTGGGAACCCCTCACCGACGACGACCCGGTCAGACTCGGCGGCTTCGTCCTGCGGGGCCGCCGTCGCGGGCACCGGACGACGGTCTACCGGGGCGTCGACGCGCGAGGAGGTACCGCCGTTCTGCGGGTCCCCCGCCTCGGCCGTTCCGCCGGCGACGCCAGGCTGATCGAGGTGGAGGCCGAAGCGCTCGCCCGCCTCCAGGGGCAGTACGCCCCCCGGCTGCTCGGCACCGGGCTCGAGGACTCCCCGCCCTGGCTGGCGATGACCCCGATCGCGGACACGAACGCCCCGGACGCCCAGCCGCCGCGGCTCGGCAAGATCTACACCGGCGCCCTGCACACGGGGACCGCGCCCTTCGACCTGCTCAGGGGGCTCCTGGTCGGCTGCTACCTCGCGAACGCCCTCGCCCTCTGCCACGTCAACGGACTCGTGCCCGCCGATCTCAGCGCCGACAGCGTCTACGTCCTGCGGCGCACCGTGGTCCTCGGCGATCTGTCGGACTGCGCCGTGGACGGGGAGTACGCCGGTTCGGGACCGGTGCCCACCCGCGAGGACAACATGCGCTCCCTCGGCGAGCTGCTCCAGCTCATCAGCAGCAAGGCGGGCTGGGACATGCCGAGCATGCCGGAGGGGATGCATCTGTGGCAGGGCGACACCTGGGGGCCGTTGCGGCAGCTCGTGCTGCGCTGCCTCGACGCGGACCCGGCGCGGCGTCCCCCGGCGAGCGAGGTCGCCGAGCTCCTCGCCCGCTACGTCGCCCGGACCCGCCTCCACCAGACCGGGGCCGCGCCGCCGCCCGCACCGGCCGCCCCGCAGCCCCTGACGCCCGTAGCGCTCGCTCCACCGCCGGCCGCCGGGTCCCCCGCCGCCGGCCGGAACGGACCGCGCCTGCCACGCTTCGGGACCGTCCGCCGGGAGATGGAGGGGCGCCTTCGGCGGGTGCGCGCGCCGCTGGCGCACAGCAGGCGGCTGACCCTGATCGGCGCCTACCACTACAGCGGACGGGCCACCACGACGATGGTGCTCGGTTCGCTGCTCGCCTCCGTGCGCGGTGAACCCGTCCTCGCCCTCGACGGCGCGGCTTCCGAGGGAGCGCTGGACGCCTTCCTCACCCGGCGCAACCAGGCGGTGGTCCGGGATCTGGTGGCCCTGCCGGACGGCCCGTCGTACGAGGAGATCCGCGCCCTCACCACCGCTCTGCCGTCCGGCCTGGAGGTGGTCGCCCACCGCAGGGGCCATTACAGCCCCAACCCGGCGCACGCGCGCGAATACGCACGCGTGCTGCGCCATACCGCCCCCCATTACCCGTTCGTCCTCACCGACTGGGCCCCCCTGCGGCTGGACGGGACGGCCCACGCCGTCCTCGACCGCACGGACCGGCTGATCCTGTGCTGCGGTACGTCGCACTGGTTCCTGGAGGCGGCGGCACGCATCCTCGGCGAGCTGCGGCGGGACGGACGTGAGCGCTTGGCGCGGGACGCGATCGTGGTCGCCGCCGAACTGGGCGGTCCCTCGGGGCGGCCCCTGCCGACGGCTTCCGTGCGGGATCTGGACGTCGATCCGGCACAGGTGGTGCACGTCCCCTTCGACGCCGCGCTGCGGTCCTCCGGCTGGAAGCTGGGCCAGCTGCGGGCGGCCACCACGAACGCCTTCCTGAGGCTGGCGGAGCTGGTGACGGACCCCGGCGACTCCGGCGCCGCACAGTGATCCCCGCGCTGTCCGCGGCCCGTGGTGCGCACCGGTCCGACATGTGGACGCCGGTGTCCGGCGTTACGCTGCGCGCAGCCGGCACTTTGTGGACATTCCAGGAGGTAATCATGGCCTCGCTCCTCAATCCGTACCTCAGCTTCGACGGGAACGCGCGGCAGGCGCTGGAGTTCTACAAGGAGGTCTTCGGCGGCGAGCTGCGGCTCAACACGTACGGCGACTTCGGCCGGTCCGGAGCCGACAACACCGACAAGATCATGCACGGCATGCTGGCGAGCACGGCCGGATTCACCTTCATGGGCGCCGACATGCCGCCGGGCATGGAGTACGCCCCGGGGAACAACTTCGCCGTGTGCCTCAGCGGCGAGGACGAATCCGCGCTGCGCGGCTACTGGGAGAAGCTGTCCGGCGGCGGCTCGGTGGCCGTACCGCTGGAGAAGCAGATGTGGGGGGACGTGTTCGGGATGTGCACGGACCGCTTCGGCGTCCCCTGGATGGTCAACATCAACCAGCCCCGGGGCTGAGCCCCCGGCGGTCTCCCGGCGGGCGGCCGTTGACACGGCGTCCCGGCGGGGATCACCGTACTGACCGGAGCGCGCCGGCGGAGCGCGACGGGACACCGGTCCGGCGGCGGTCGCACCGGGAGAGGCGGCGGCATGCGGATCGGACTGCTCGGCACCGGACCCTGGGCGCGGGCGGTCCACGCCCCCGCGCTGAGCGGGCACCCCGGCCTCGACCTCGTCGGCGTGTGGGGCCGCAGGCCCGACGCCGCCGAGGAACTGGCCGGTCCGCACGGCGCCCGGGCCTACGACGACGTCGAGGCGCTCTTCGCCGACGTGGACGCCGTCGCCGTCGCGCTGCCGCCGGCGGTGCAGGCGGAGCTGGCGGTGCGCGCGGCGCGGGCGGGGTGTCACCTGCTGCTCGACAAGCCGCTCGCGCCGACCGTCGCGCAGGGGCGTGCGGTGGTCGGGGCGGTCCGGGAGGCGGGGGTCGCGTCCGTGGTCTTCTTCACCACCCGCTTCCAGCCGGAACCGGAGGCGTGGATCACCGAACAGGCGCGCGCGGGCGGCTGGTTCACCGGGCGCGCGCAGTGGCTCGGGGCGGTGTTCACCTCCGACGGCGATCCCTTCGCCGCCTCCGAGTGGCGGCGGGAGAAGGGCGCCCTGTGGGACGTCGGCCCGCACGCCCTGTCCGTACTGCTTCCGGTGCTCGGCGAACCGCGGCGGGTGACGGCGGCGGCGTACGGCCCCGGCGACACCGTCCATCTCGTCCTCGACCACGCGGGCGGCGCGTCGAGCAGCCTCACCCTGAGCCTGACCGCTCCCCCGGCCGCGGCCGGCGCCATGGTCGAGCTCCGCGGCACGGCGGGCATCACCTGCCTCCCGGCGGCCTCCGAGGGAGCGGTCCCGGCGCTCGCCCGGGCCGCGGACGCCCTCCTCGCCTCGGCCGGTACCGGTGTCCCCCATCCCTGCGACGCGGCGTTCGCGCTCCGGGTGACGGAGATCCTGGCCGCGGCGGAGACACGGCTGGGCGACGGGGCCCGCTGACCGCGCCCCGTCCGACTGCGGAACGGAGCGCTCCGGACGCGCTCCGCGGCTTTGGGTCCCGACCGGCTTAAGCAGCCCTTAAAGGCCGGTTAAGTGATCGTTGGACAGTCGCTGATTCTCGAGACAATCGCAGGTCAGGGCGGTGTCGCGGACAAGTCGGACCGTTGGCCGGGGGCGCGGCCGTCCCTACCATCAATGCCGCGCACCGGTACCGACGCACCGCCTGAGAGCGCTCTCTCCAGGTTCCTTCCCCGCGTCGGCGGGCCGGTGCGGTCAGCGACCCGCACGAGCATCCCTGGAGATCCCCCACATGACTCCCCGTCATCAGCGCAACCTCGGCCGCCGCAAGGTCCTCTTCGCCCTCGGCGGAGCCGCCGTGGCCGTTCCCGCGGCGGCGGCGATCGCCCCGCACGCCCTCGCGGACCAGTCCGGCGGACAGAAGGCCGGCGCGGCGGCGGGGGCCCTGCCGCTGACGGTCGTCAACGACAGCGGCTCCTTCGGCAACGCGAGCGTGCACCTCTACATCGTGGGCAATGCGGACGGCCGTCAGGTCCGGGTCACCCCGGAAGGCGCCGTCGTCCCGGTCGCCGCCTCCGACAACGGCCCGGACGGCTTCACCGACTACGCGATCGGCCTGGCCGGCAGCGGCGAGACCAAGCTCTCCCTGCCGTACATGTCCGGCCGGATCTACGTCTCCCTCGGCGCGAAGCTCAAGTTCAAGGTCGTCACGGACGGCGACGGCAACGCGGCGCTGCAGTACCCGGCCGGCTGGGTCGCCTCCGACCCCAACTACGGCGTGCTCCACGACTGCGCCGAGTTCACGTACAACTCCTCGGGCATGTTCTGCAACACGACCATGGTCGACATGTTCAGCGTGCCGCTGAGCATCCGGCTCACCGGCGCCAGGGACCAGACGACCGGCACCGTGCGCGAGGGCGGCCGTGCGGCCGCGTTCGCCGCCGTCAGGCAGGTGGAGGCGTTCTCCCGGCTCGTCGTGGACGACACCCGGATCATCGCCCCCGGGCACGGTCTGGACGCCGGCCTGTTCGCCGAGGACTACCTCGCCCCGTACATCGACGAGGTGTGGAGCACCTACACCGGCCGGGACCTCAAGGTCACCACCAACGCCGGTGCCTTCACCGGCCGGGTGCGCGGCGAGCGGTTCACCTTCGACGGACCCGCCCAGGTCTCCTTCGGCAAGCCCTCCACGCGGGACGTGCTGTTCTGCGACGGCGCCCTCGCCGCCCCCAACGACGGCACGACCGGCCCGGTGGCCGCCGTGCTGGGCGCCGGCTTCAACCGCTCGACGCTGCTCAGCCACCCGGACCAGCCGACGGCCGACGCCTCGGTCTTCTACCGGACCGAACTCACCAACCACTACTCCAGGGCCGTCCACACGGCCACCGAGGACGGCAGGGCGTACGGCTTCGCCTTCGACGACGTGGCCGACTTCGCCTCCTACATCCAGGACACGGCGCCCACGGGCCTGCGACTGACGCTCACGGCCTTCTAGGCGACCCGTGGAGCAGGTTTCCCGCGGGCCGGGAGAGGTACCCCGGCCTCCAGGAGGAGCGGCCCTTCACCGCGGTGCCGCGGGCGTTGCGGATGCACGGCGGGCTCCCGCGTTGAATGGTTGAGTATCGGACCCGATGACAGCACCGGGGCCGCCCCGGCGGCCCGGACCCGAGGAGCCAGAAGATGTCGACGTCCCAGCCCGACGCGTCCCGGCAGCCCGAGGACAGCGCCACCCCGGACAGCCTGCTCCACGCCCGCACCGGCACCGACGTGTCGCCGGAAGACCTCGTTCTTGCCTCGGGCAGGGACCTCACCCAGCACAACCTCGAGTGGGCCAGGCGGAAGCTGGACGAGGAGGGGCCCTCCGCCCTGGACAAGATACTGCCCTGAACCGCGTACGCCTGTTCGCGGAACAACACGTCGCCGGCCCGGTGCGCGAGCGCACCGGGCCGGCGACGCCGTGCCGGGGTCAGGTTCCGTCCCGGTCCTCCGGGAGCGCCGTCCCGTCCTCCACGACGTGCATCGCGGCCTCCTCCGCGCCGGCCGCCCCGGCGTCGACGCCGACGTCCTCGGCGACGGCCTCCCTGGTGGTGTCGGGGTGGGCGCCCTCGTCCGGGGCGACCAGGCGTCCGGCGCGGCCGGCGCCCGCCTCCGGGTCGACCGGCTCGCCCTCGCCGCCGGGGAGGTCGCCCACCCCGTCCCCGGCGGGCCCGGGCGCGTCCGGCACCTCCTGGGCCAGCCGCTGGTCGAGGGTCTCCCCCTCGTGCTGCTCCGAGGCCGTGGTGCCGTACTTGGTCACGCCGAGCGGTTTCTCCGGCGGGGAGTAGCCCTCGTCGAGGGTGTCGTCGTAGGTCCGTTCGTCGACGGCGTCCTGCATGTCGAGCGGCGCGGCGTCCTCCTGCTCCTCGTTGCTCCCGGTGGGCTGGTACGCGTCGTCCCCCATCGGCTCGGTGCCCATGGCTTCCTCCCTGTTCCGCTGCGTCGGCTCCGTTCGGCCCGGTGTCAGGTCCGCGTTTCCCGTCAGGCGATCTCTAACCTCGTGGCGTCGGGTGCGGGAAGGTGTCCCGGCGGGCGGGGCCCTGGAGCGCGGCGGACCCCCGTCACCGGGTGCGCGGCGCACCCGTCGGACCGTCGGACCCGGGCGCCGGGGCGATACGGACCTGGAGGTCGCCGAGCCGGTGGACGGGCCAGGCGCCGGCGTACCCGGGCGGTGTGCCGCCGGGCCCGGTGAGGACGGCGACCGGGATGCGGTCCGCGGTCCGCAGGATCTCCCCGGCCGTGGTGTTCTCGTTGTTCCCCGCGGTCGCGCCGGAGGAGCAGCCGGTGTAGTAGCCGATGGGGATCGCCTCGTGGCCGGTGATCAGACAGGGCGGGCGGACACCGAGCCGGTGCAGGTCGCCGGCCGTGCGGGCCCAGTCCCGGCGGCTGTCGGTGTTGCGGTCCACCGTGTGCACGAGGACGGCCAGCTGCACCGTGAGGTGACCGGCCAGCCCGAGCGCGACCAGGATCCCGGCGGCCGGTCGCCACTTCCCCCGCGGTGCCGTGACCAGGTGCCACAGTGCGTCGGCGACCGGGATCGCGAGCAGGGCGTAGGCCGGCTGGAGGAAGCGGGGCGCCGCGTACTCGATCATGAACAGGTAGGGCAGGGCGGCGGTCGCGGCACAGGCCAGCGGCACCACCGTGCGCAGGGTGCGGCGGGCCCGCACGGCGACGATCAGCCCGAGGACGGCGAGCAGCGGCAGGACGAACCACCACAGGGTGATCACCGGGTGGGGCATCGGTCCCGTGCAGGGACGGCACAGGGCACGCCCGCCCAGGCTGCGCAGCTGGTCGTCGACGGCGATGTTCAGGCCGAGCCCGCCCTGGATGCGGGAGGCCTCGGCGAGCCGCTCCCGCAGGCCGCCGAACGCGGTGTACGCCTCGACCACCCAGGGGAGCCCTCCCGCCAGCAGACCGCCGGCGAGGGCGAGCAGCGACCGCCCGTGCCGGCCGGCCAGGGCGAGGACGAGGAGCGGGACCGCCACCCAGACGGCGTCGGTGGGCCGCATCCAGGCCATGAGCGCGGCCCCCGCCACGACCCCCCACAGGGGGCCGCCGGACGAGGGGTCCGCGCGGTGGCGCAGAAAGCAGCCGACCGCGGTCAGCGCGCCGACGGCGACCCAGTAGTTGGGCATGGCCTGGGGGCCGTAGAAGAGCGTCACCCACAGGGAGGCGAAGAAGGCGCCGGCGGTGACCAGGACGCGGGTGGGGAACAGGCCGCGCCAGGAGCGCAGGGCCAGGTGGAGGGCGAGGCCGGAGAGGAGGGCGAGGTAGACGCGCAGCAGGGCGGTGGACCCGGACCAGGACGCGACGGGCGCCACCAGCAGGGACACCCCGCGGGAGCGGGGGGCGCTGAAGAAGGCGGCCGGGTGGTGGGAGGTGACCTGGCTGGTGTAGACGATCTCGTCCCAGCCGAGGCCCAGCACCGGGCGGACCAGGACGAGCTGGGCGAGGGTGAAGACGGCGGCGAGCACCGCGAGGGGGAGGGTGGCGCCGCGCGGTGACGGGCCCGGCTCGGCCCACCGCTCGCGCTTGCGTATGCCGGTGAGCAGGGCACCGGTGCCGTCGGTCATCGTCCGTCCCTCATTCCCGCGTGTCGTCGGGTCCCGGGACCCGGGTCCCGGGGGCCCTGCGCTCTGGAGGACGGGTTCCGGGAAACCGGCGTTCCGGAGGTCTTCGACAACTTAACCCGCGTGCGAGGGGTCCGCAGGACGGGATGCGGTCCCCGCACCGGGGTCCGCCGCCGCTCAGCGCGGGTGCGGACCCCGGCGCACGGCGACCCGCAGGCCGCTGCGCCGGGTGCGGTGCACCAGGCGCAGCCGGTGGCCCGCGGCGACGTCCTCCTCGGGTTCCAGCGGGGACTTCAGGGCGCGGGCGGCGCGCGGGTCGCCGTCCGGTCCGGGCAGGCTCTCGTTGGCGACCAGTTCGGACTGCACGACCACACGGGTGCGGCTGTCGACGGGCTCGACCTCGTAGGCGACGGCGGCGACGGCCCGCTGGGTGAGGGAGACCATCCGGGTGGAGCGCACCCGGACCGTGGACCCGGCCGGGGAGGTCCATTCGCAGGTCCGCTCGAGGACGCCCCGGCGCAGGTCCAGGGTCCGCTCGTGGCTGACGAGCCGCCCGTAGCGCAGGTCGAACGGTTCGTCGTCGACCAGCAGCCGGATCACCTTGCCGTTGGTGACGTCGATGACCGTCTGGCCCGACTCCGGGTAGCCGTAGCCGGCCTCGGCGTAGGGCAGCGGGTGGAGTTCGTGGACGCCGTTGAGGTAGGAGCCGGGCAGGCCGTGCGGTTCGCCCCCGTCGAGGTTGCCGCGCCAGCCGACGTGGCCGTTGGACAGCGCGAACACCGACTCGCTCTGTGCCGGCAGGTCCAGGTCCAGGCTCCGTTCGCGCACCGTCCACGGTTCGACGTCGTACGCCCGCTGTGCGATCACTCGCCGCTCCCGAGTTCGGCCAGGTCCGTCACGACCCGGTCGGCGCCGTGCGCGTACAGGGCGTCGGCCTGGCCCGCGCGGTCCACCCCGACGACGTATCCGAACCGCCCGGCGCGGCCCGCGTCCATGCCGGCCAGCGCGTCCTCGAACACGGCGGCCCGGGACGGCTCGACGCCGAGGTCCGCCGCGGCGGCGAGGAAGGTGTCGGGCTCCGGCTTCCCGGGCAGCCCGCGCTCGGCGGCGACCACACCGTCGATCCGGACGTCGAAGAGGTCCTCGGCTCCGATCGACCGCAGTACGTCACGGCAGTTGGCGCTGGAGGAGACGATCGCGGTGCGCAGTCCGCGGGCGCGGACCGCGGCGAGGTAGCGCAGGGTGCCGTCGTAGGCCTCCACGCCGTCGGTGCGGATCTTCGCCAGCAGCAGCTCGTTCTTGCGGTTGCCGAGGCCGTGCACGGTGCTGGCGTCGGGCGGGTCGCCGGGTCCGCCCTCGGGCAGTCCGACGGCGCGGGAGGCGAGGAAGGTGCGGACGCCGTCGGCGCGCGGGCGGCCGTCGACGTACTCGTCGTAGTCGGCGTCGCTGAAGGGCCGGAAGGCCTCGCCGTCCCGTTCGCGCAGGAAGGCGTCGAACGTCTCCTTCCAGGCGGCCGCGTGGACGACGGCCGTCTTCGTGACGACCCCGTCGAGGTCGAAGAGGCAGGCGCGGATGTCATCGGGCAGACCCAGATCCGTCATACCCGACACCGTTCCCCGTACGGCGCCGGACAGTGAGTGGAGCGGGCCACACGGCGGCAGGACTCCGGCGGCCGGGTGTCACACTCTTCCGTGTGGCACCGACCTTCGACGACCTCCTCCGCCGTGCCCGTGCCCTCCCGCGGGGCGAACGGCGCGCGATCCTCGGCATCGCGGGCAGCCCGGGCGCGGGAAAGTCCACGCTCGCCGGGGAGTTGGTGCGGGAGCTGAACGGCGCCGGGGAGCCGTGGGCCGCGTGGGTGCCGATGGACGGCTTCCATCTCGCCGACGCCGAACTGGACCGCCTCGGCCGCCGCGACCGCAAGGGCGCCCCGGACACCTTCGACGCGGCCGGGTACGCGGCGCTGCTGCGGCGGCTGCGCGAGGAGACGTACGACGACATCGTGTACGCGCCCGGTTTCGAGCGGGTGCTGGAGCAGCCGGTCGCGGGTGCGCTCCCGGTACCGCCGGCGGTCCGGCTGGTGGTGACGGAGGGCAACTACCTGCTGCTGGACACCGGCGCCTGGGCGCGGGTCCGGCCGCAGCTCGACGAGGTGTGGTTCTGCGTCCTGGACGAGGAGGAGCGGGTGCGGCGGCTGGTGGCCCGGCACGAGGAGTTCGGCAAGAGTCACGAGGAGGCGGTGGCGTGGGTGCTGCGCACGGACGAGCGCAACGCCGCTTTGGTGGCCGCGACACGGGACCGGGCCGACCTCGTGGTGCCGGAGTCCGCCCTGCCGGGCGCGGACACCGGGACGTAGGGCGGCCGGTGGGCGGGCGTCCGGCACCGTCCCGGCCCTCGAAACCGGCTGGACGCGGTCCGTCGCGGTGCCGCAGGCTCTGGCGCATGATCAGAGCAGCCACCGTGCACGACGTCCCCGAGATCCACGCGATGATCCGCGAGCTCGCCACCTACGAGAAGGCCGCCGAGCAGGCCCGCGCCACCGAGGAACAGCTGCGGCGGGCGCTGTTCGGGGAGCACCCCGCCGCGTCCGTCCTGATCGCGGAGGACGAGGGCACCGGCGGGATCGCCGGGTTCGCGCTGTGGTTCCCGCGCTTCTCGACCTGGACCGGCACGCGCGGCCTCCATCTGGAGGACCTCTACGTCCGTCCGCACACCCGGGGTTCCGGACACGGCAAGGCGCTGCTCGCCGCCCTCGCGGCGATCTGCCGGGAGAACGGCTTCGAGCGCTTCGAATGGATGGTGCTGGACTGGAACGAGCCGGCCATCGGGTTCTACGAGTCGCTCGGCGCAAAACTGGTGGAGGAGTGGAGGGTGTGCCGCCTGACCGGCGGCCCGCTGGAGGAACTCGCCGCGCGGGCGCCGGCCGTCGCGCACCGGGCGCCCTGACGCCGGACCGGCCGATCCGGGCCCGGGCCGGGGGCCGAGCGACGTGCCGCGGGGGTGCGCGGCTCGAAGGGGCGGGCCGCCGTCGTCCTCGGCGCCGACTGTGCCCTGGGACGGGCGGTCCCGTCCCGTCCCGCCACGCCGACCGCCGCGCTCCCGTCGGCGTCGCGGGCGAAGCAGCGGAACACCCGGACGGCCCCGGACCGGCTCCGGCCCGGGGCCCGGTGGGACGAGGGCGGGCCCGGCCCCGGACCGGCGCCCTCACCCGCGGCCGGGGCCTCAGACCGCCCCCGACCGCCCCACGCGCTGGAAGGCGTCCGCGCTCACGTGCGGCATCACGCTGCTCGCCACCCGGAAGCGGCCGTTGGGGACCTCGGCGGACCGACGGACGTGCACGGCGAGCGGGCCCGCCCATTCGTAACCGTGGCGCGCGGCGTGCCTGGCCAGCCGGTCGGTGAGCGCCTGGCCCACGCGGCTGCCGCGGCGGGTCAGCTCCTCGTGCACGGGTGTGGCGAGCTCCACGTCGTAGGCGTTGGGGACCATCACCCGGCCCGCCCGGCACACCACGGCGTGGCTGTCGCACTCGCGCCGCAGGGCGTCGACGAGCTCGACCGGCTCCCGGCCGGACAAGCGCGTCCACAGCGCTTCCCACCGGTTCTCCAGGGCGTCTTCCAGCGCGCTCAGGGCGCTCATGCTGTCACCTGCTCGAAATGTGGTCGGGGCGGGAGGGGCGGTGGGTGGTCTAGCGTTCCTGGAAGTCGTCGGGCTTGATCTCCGCCTCCTCCAGTGCCTCGCGCATCGTGCGGCCGGTGCCGCCCTGATCGCGCGTCTCCCTGTCCTGCTGCTGCTCGACGATGTCGTCGGTGTCCCGGGTCTTCGGCCGGTTCTCCTCGGGGACGGTCATGTCCGGTGGCTCCTGGTGTCTCAGGGGGTTTCTGCTTCGCTGTGCCGTCGGGTGCCCACCACGGGCGCGGATATCCCCGGTGGAGCGGTCCGGTGTGCTCCGGCGAGCGGCCCGGCCGCCACGGCCGGTGGGCTGTGTCGAACCCTCGTGGGAGACGAAGGAGGCGCACCGGTGCGATCGCCGCAGCAGGCACGCGCACGGGCGTCCGCGATCATCTCGGGGAGGACGGGCCAGGACCCGGAGGTGTCCCCGACGGCCCAGCTCCGCACGCTGTTCGACCGGCCCCGGCTCTCCCCCGGCCAGCGGCGCATCGCCCGGTACCTGATCGAGCGCCTCGCGGAGGCGGCGTTCCTGTCGATCACGGATCTCGCGGACCGGGCCGGGGTGAGCCAGCCCTCGGTGACCCGGTTCGCCTCGGCGGTCGGCTTCAGCGGTTGCCCCGCGCTGCGGGAGAGGCTCCAGTCGATCACGCTCGGCACCCGCTTCGGAGGTCCCGCCGAGGAGATCCGGGGCACCGAACTGCAGGCGGCGGTGGACGCCGAGATCGAGAACCTGGAGAACCCGCGACGGGACTTCGCCGACGCCGACCGGTTCATCGAGGTCGGCCGCCGGCTGTCCGCGTCGGCCCCGCTCACCGTCCTCGGCCTGCGCATCTCCGTCTCCCTGGCCGAGTACTTCGCCTACGCCGCCCGCCGTGTCCACCCGGACGTGCGGCTCGTGACGCCGTACACCCGGAAGCGATGATCATGCCCTTGACGACCACGCGGCTCGGTCCCGACTGGCCCTGCCAGGTCAAGACCCCCGGCAGCTACGACTGGGAGCGCTCGGCGGCCAAGTGGCTGCGCGATCTGGTGCCCGCGCGCTACGCGAGCTACCCGGCGTTCGTCCGCCACCCCGTCCTGCTGGCCCGGCACGCCAGGATCCAGGTCGAGCACGAGATCCGGGTGGCCCGCACCGCCCTGCAGACCGCCCGGGCCGACCTGCCCCGGGCCGGACTGCACGAAGGGGTCATCGAGCACACGATCAAGCTCTACGCGGCCGAGGTCACGCAGCTCCAGCACATCGCCCGCAGCGTACGGGCGGTCACCCGGGCCCTGGCCGAGTCCGGCCGCTGACCCCGGTCCCCACCGGCCGCGCACGTCACGATCCCCGTGATCCGGGCCGTGCGCGGATTCCGGGTGACCGGGCCGGCCGACGAACCGGGGGACGTGTGCGATGCTCATGGCGTGATGAGGGAGCCCATTGTCCCGGTGGGGTCCGGAGCCGCGCCGGATCTGATGGAACTGGCCGGGGTCGTCGCCCGGCAGCGTGCCGAGATGGACCGGCTGCGCGAGCAGGCCGCGACCTCGGCCGTCGTGGAGCGGGCCAAGGGCGTCGTGATGGCGCTGAGCGGGTGCTCCGCCGGCGCCGCCGGCGAGACCCTGCTCCGGCGTGCCGGGGCGGCCCGCCGCACCCTGCTGGAGGAGTGCTGGATCACCTTGGGGGAACCGGCGCCCGCCCGGCCCGGTGAGCCGGCCGAGGCCGTCGGGGACGCGGTGGCTGGCCTCTCCGAGGCCGGCCCGCCGGTGACGCCCTCGGCCCCCGACGACGTCGCCGACGCCCTGAGCCGCCTCGCCCGTGTCCTGGTGCGCACCGGCACCCCCCAGGAGCTGGCCCGGTGCCTGCTGGAACACCTCGGACCCGACCTGGCCGCGGACTCGGTCGTGATCTACGCCCGCCGCGCCGGCGGCCTCGAACTGGTCGGGCACGCCGGCGTCGACGAGCGGCTGGCCGCCCGGTGGCGCCAGGTGCCCCCCTTCGGCGGAGCCGCCGCGCCGGACGCGTTCGAGGCCGGTGAGCCTCTGTGGCTGGAGGACTTCGCCGGGGACGGCGCGCGGTGCCTGCCGATCGCCGACCCGCCCGGCCGGTGGCGGTCCCGCGCCTGGCTGCCGGTGCCCGGCGGAAGCGCCCCCGAGGGCTGCGTCGGTGTGCTGCGCGAGCGCGCCGGTCCCTTCACCCCGCGCGACCGAGCCCATCTGCGCGGGGCGGTCCGGCTCTGTGCCGGCCGGCTGGGCGCGTTCACGGCCCCGTCCGGGCCCGCGTCCGACCCGCTCCCGGACGCCGTACGGGCGCTCTTCGCGGCGCTGCCCGTCGCGGCGATGCTGCTGACCCCGCTGCGCGGCCCGTCCGGCGGGACCGAGGACTTCCGGGTCGACGCCGTGACCGCGCAGGCGACCGCCGTCCTGGGCGGCGCCGGGGGTGATCCGGCCGGACGGCGGCTGCGGGAGGTACGGCCCGACCTGGCGGGCACACCGGTGTGGCAGGGCTTCCTGGACACCCTGGCCGGCGGGGAGACGTACGAGAGTCAGCCGTTCGCCCACCAGGAGGTCGTGGACGGCGTCACCGAGCCGGCGACGTACTCCGTACGGGTGACCCGGCTGGAGGACGCTCTGGTCGTCACCTGGGTCCGGCGCGCCTCCTCCGACCGGCAGGAGCAGCGGCTCGCCGACCTGCAGCGACTGGGCAACCTCGGCTGGGCCAACTGGAACCTGACCACGTCCGAGGCCTCCTGGTCGTCGCAGGTCTTCGCGATCCTCGGCCGCGACCCGGCGGCCGGGCCGGTCCGGCTGGCCGACCTCCCCGGACTGGCGGTGCCCGAGGACCGGTCCGCGCTGAGCCGCGCCGTCGACGCCCTGATCCACGAGGCGCTGCCGCTGGACGCCCCGTTCCGGGTGCGCGGCACGCGCGGCGTCCGGCATCTGCGGCTCGCCGCCGAAGCGGTGGCCGACCTGCGCGGCACGCCCGTCGAGGTGCACGGCTTCCTGCAGGACCTGACCGCGCGGCGGCGGGCCGAGCTCGCCCTGGTGGAGACCGAGCGGGCCATCCTCACCCAGCACGACGTGCTCCAGGCCGAACGGTCCCTGGTCGCCCGGCTGCAGAACGCCCTGCTGCCGCTGCCCGAGCGGGTGGTCGACCTGGCCGGACTGCGGGTCGAGGTCGCCTACCTCCCCGCCCAGGCCGGCATACACGTCGGCGGCGACTGGTTCAGCGCCATCGAGCTGCCCGACGGCGACGCCCTGTTCGTCGTCGGCGACGTCGCCGGGCACGGGATCGGCGCCGTGGCCACCATGGCCCAGCTGCGGTTCACCGCCAAGGGCATGGTCATCACGGGCTCCTCGCTGACCGGCGCGCTCGCCCGGCTCAACACCCTGCTGCTGCACTCCCGCGACAGCCACGCCACCGCGACCATGGTGCTCGCCCGCTACCGGCCGGCGGACCGGCGCCTGGTCTGGGCGCAGGCGGGGCACACCCCGCCCCTGCTGCTGCGCGACGGCGAGGTGACGTATCTGCGCCGGCCCGGCGGCATGCTGCTCGGCGGAGCCGCCGCACCGCGTTTCGAGGAGGCCGAGTGCCGTCTCGAACCGGGCGACCGGGTGCTGCTGTACACCGACGGCCTGGTGGAGCGGCCACCGGAGAACATCGACGTGGGCTTCGCGCGTCTCGCCGGGGCCGTCGCGGCACACCCCGGTGACGCGGCCGGGTCCCTGGGGACGCTGCTGGAGGCGATGCTGGAGGACGAGCGCCGCGACGACGTGTGCGTGCTGGACATCCGGGTGCCGAAGGAGCGGTAGCCGCCGGGCCGGTCGCCGGGTCAACCGGTGCGGGCCTCCGGCGCGAGGCGGGTGTCCGCGCCGTGGACGCCGGTCTCGTCGCCCCGGATGCCGTACCAGAGCTGGAAACGGGCGACGGCGGCGGAGAGGCCGGCGTCGTAGCGGCCGTCGGTGGTGCCGGACCGGTGGACGTCCGGGACGCGCAGCAGCCGCTCCTGGAGTTCGGTCACCTCGGGGCCCGAGTCGCCCTTCCGCAGGGACCCCTGCCCGGCGGGGGCGGCGGGCGGGACCGGGGCGGAGGGGGCGGTCGTGGACGGGCGCGGGGCGGGTGCCGCGCGGTCGTCGGCGGCGCGTCCCGTGAGCAGCAGCGCGCCGCCGAAGCCGGCCACCGCGGCGACGGCCACGGCGAGCGTGAGGGCGGTGCGGCGGATCCCGGAGGTGCGGCGGACGGCGGGGACGGGCGGAAGTTCCTGTGTCCGCTCCCCGGACCCGTGCGGCGGCCGGGGCGACGGCACCGGCTCGTGCCCGCCCCGCTTCTCCCGCTCGCACTCCCGGAACAGCTCCGCGAGTGCGTCGGTGCGGCGCGGGCGCAGGACGTGAACGGGTTCGAGGGGCGGTCCGTCGTGCGGCCGTCCCGGTCCGGGCGGTGTCGTCACGTCGTTCTCCTTCCGTGCCGCGCGAGGGAGCCGGTCCGTCCGCGCAGAGGGATACGTGACGAAGGGGCCGCGGGTTCAGGCGTCGTGGAGGAAACGGCGCAGGGACGCCGTCAGGGCGGACACGAACGCCTCCCGGCCGGTGTCGTCGAGGGCGTCGAGGGACAGATAGGGGTTGAGGTCCTCCAGTTCGACCAGCAGCAGTCCGCCGTCCGGCGCACGGCAGGCGTCGACGCGCTGGATGCCGTGGTCGAGGGTGTTCCAGTCGACGAAGCCCCGGGCGAAGTCCAGGTCGTCCCGGTCGGGTTCGTACGGCTCCAGCTGCCAGCGCCGCCCGGTGTGCGGGGCGTACAGGGCGTACTGGAAGTCGTGGTCGACGAAGTAGAAGGAGACCTCGTAGACGAAGTCGATGTGCGGCTGCACCAGGACGTCCCCGTCGACGAGGCCGCGCACCTCGCCCGCCGGAACGACGCGCAGGCCGATGGAGTCGGCGCCGAGTCTGGGCTTGACCACGTACCGTTCCGTCGCGGGCAGCCGGTGCAGGTCCTCCGGCCGGTCGACGGTGGGGATCACCGGACGGCCGGCGGCGGTCAGGTCGAGCAGGTACTGCTTGCCGGCCATGTCGCCCCGGCCGGTGAGCGGGTTGTAGACCGGCGTGCCGGTCTCGGCGGCACGCTCACGGAAGGCCTCGTAGGCGTCCAGGTACTCCAGTACGGGACCGCTGTTGCGGACCACGACGGCGTCGAAGCCGTCCATCAGGGCGACGGCGTCCCGCGGGTGGCACAGGGCGAGGTCGACGTGCTCGCGCAGCCGGGAGGCGAGGAAGACGTCCTCGTCGCCGTAGCGGCGTCCGCGGGCCGGGTAGGCCAGATCGGTGACGTACAGGACGCGGGGGCGGGCGGGCGGCATACGGGCTCCTCGGGACGGCGGTGGCTCGATCATAGGAACGACCTGCGGAAAGGGGACGCGGCGGTACCGAGTGCCGTGGGCGGCGTGCGCCGAGTGCCCCCTCGTGTGCGGGCCGCGTCCGGCGCCGGACCCCTCGCCGCGGCGGGCGAAGGGCCCGAGGAGGTGGTGGTCGTCTCGCGGCGCGGGGCGCCGCTGTGGCGGGTGGTGCGGGAGCCGGAGACCGCGCTCGGACACGGGTGACCCGGCGCGGACGTCCACCCGCACATGAGGGTACGGAGTGCCTTTACTAGTGGCACTGAGTGCCATAACCTGTGGCCGTGCACGGTGGCAGGGCGCACCGGCACGTGCGTGCCGGGTGACCGCGCACGCGGGATTCCGGCCGAGTGCAGGGAGTTGACCAGCGTGTACCACCACCCAGGAAGCGTCGCTCAGCAGGCAGCCGGCTCCGCGACGGGCGTCCTCGACCCCCGGGGCAAGGACCATGCGGAGGCCATGCTCTTCCAGCGCTGCACCTGGTGCGGCACCGCCATGTACCACCGGCTGCTCTGTCCGGTCTGCCAGGGCAGCGACCTGCGCACGGAGCGCAGCGAGGGCCTCGGGACGGTCCGCCACTCCACGGTGCTGCACCGCAACACCCCGGCGGCCCGCAATGTGTCCCTGATCGAGATGGCCGAGGGCTTCGTGGTGCGCGGCCGGGTCATGGGGCCGCCCATCGGCATCCACGGCGGCGACCGGGTACGGCTGTCGACGGCCGAGGACCCGGTGCGGGGCGAGCCGGTCTTCCAGCTGGTGGACGAGCCGTTCCGGGCCTGGACCTGACGGGCCGCCGGGCGGGCCGGCACGCGGCTCAGAGGGTGATGCGGATCCCGACCGTGCCGTCCGTCCCCCGGCGCAGCCGGCTGCCCAGGAGGGTCAGCCGTCCCAGGAGGCCGTACTTGCGGGCGAGCAGCTTGCGGTAACGGGCCGTGGTCGCCGGGTCGCAGACCTCCGCGGTGGCGGGGACCTGGTCACCGGTCGGGTTGCCGCGCACGTCGCAGGGGCCGACGAGGACGTCGGCGCGGGCGCGGATCCGCTTCACCTTCCACGAGTCGGCGACGGTCCACACCCCGAGCGCGTCACCGTCCCGCACCACCCACACCGGCGTGGCGACGGGCGTGCCGTTCTTGCGGTAGCTGGTGACCAACAGGTACTTCCCCGCCCCGAGCCGGTCCCTCAACGCGTCGTCCATGCGGGGAAGTCTAGGCGTCCGGGCGCCGTGCGACGAAGACGAACTCCCGGCCCGGGCGGTCGGGGGCGCCCCGCACCTCCTCCACGGCGAAGCCGTGCCCGGCGAGGTCCGACTCGACCTCCTCCCGCTCGCGGAAGCGCAGCGTCGAGTCCGACGTCAGCACCGTCCCGTCCGCGGCGAACACGTAGGTGGTGCGGAACGTCACCAGCGGGCCGTCCACGCCGGTCACCCGGTGCCAGTGCTCGACCGTGCCGACGCCGGGTACGTCCGTCCTGCGGTACGACTCCTCGCGGGTCCACCCCTCCCAGGCCCGCCGGGCCGGATCGCGGGTCTCGAACACCAGGCGTCCCCCGGGCCGCAGCGCCGCGTGGACGGCCCGCAGGGTCCCGTGCCAGGCGCCGGGAGCCGCGATGGACTGGGCGACGTTCGCCGTCATGGTCGCCAGATCGGCCCGCAGCGGCGGCAACGCCGTCGCGTCGCCCTCGATCCAGCGGACCCGTGCGCCGCCCGGCTTGCCCCGCGCCACGTCGAGGCAGGCCCCGGCGGGGTCGACGCCGACGACCTCGATCCCCCGGTCGGCCAGGAGCAGGGCGAACACCCCTGTCCCGCAGCCGACGTCCAGCACCCGCCGGGCGCCGAACTCCTCCGCCGTGCCGAGGTACGCGTCGAGATCGCCCCGGTCGGGGTCGAGCGGGTCGTAGAGCGCGGCGAGCCGCGGGTGTCCGTAGCACTCGTCAGCCACGGGCACCGCCCGCGCGCTCCACGGCGTCCGCCATCCGCCGCACCGCCTCCCCGAGCACCTCGGGCGAGGCGGCGAGGTTCAGCCGGGCGTGGCCGGCTCCTCCCGTGCCGGAGGGCGGGCCGGAGCCGAGGGCCGCCCGGCCGTAACGGAGGAAGACCTGGGCGGGGTCGTCGCCGAGGCCGGCGCGGACGACCGGTTCGGTCAGGGGCACGTCCGTCTCGGCCACCCACGGGGGCAGTACGTCCTCGGGGCAGGTGCGCCCTTTCATGCCGGTGCGGCGGCGCAGGCGGTCCAGGCCGAGGGCGTGCGGCGGATTCGGTTCACCGGACGTCTCGTGCGGGATCCTGGTCATGGGCACACGATAGGGGCCCCGGCGCTCACGGGCACCGGGACGACGGGGCGGGCGGGATCACGCCCCGGCTGAACGCACCGGTCCGCGGACCCGTATGGGATGGGGGCCTCCGACTCGGGGCAGGCCCTCGCGGTGCGCGCACCGCGCCGCCCGAGGTTCGGGAGCCAGGCATGAGGCACGCACGACGACGGGTCGTCCGGCGAGTGACACGGCTGGCGGCCGTCGGCGGACTCCTCCTGGGAGCCACGATGGTCACCCACGCCGTCGCCGGTGAGCCCCGCTCGCCCGACGCGGTTCCGTTCGCCACCGCCGAGGGGACGGTGGGCGCCGGACCGGGCGCCGGTCTGGTGGAGAGGCTCGGCACGTCCCGGACGGCGGGCAGCTGGATCGCCGACGACGGCCGGACGGTGGTCGCGGTCACCGACGAGGAGGCGGCGGCCGAGGTGCGCGAGGCCGGCGCCGAGCCGAGGATGGTGCGGCGCAGCATGGACGACTTCAAGTCCGCGGCCGAGGCGCTGGGTTCGGCGCCGCGCGTGCCCGGGACGGCGTGGGCCATGGACTACCGGGCCAACGAGGTGGTGGTCCGGGGCGACAGCACGGTATCGGCGAAGGACTGGTCCGAGCTGACCGAAGTGGCGGACGGCATCGGCGGTTTCGTCCGCATGGAGCGGAGCGAGGGTGCCTTCACCACCCGGCTCAACGGGGCGCAGCCCATCCTGTCCGCGGCCGGCCGTTGTTCGGCGGGCTTCAACGTGACCGACGGGAAACGGGACTTCATCCTCACGGCCGGGCACTGCGGGCCCGACGGGTCGGTGTGGTTCGCCGACAGCCGGGGCAGGCAGGAGGTCGGGACGACGGTCGGCGGCAGCTTCCCCGGAGACGACTACTCGCTGGTCGAGTACGCCGGCGGCCGGGCGGGCGAGGGCGCCGGCGTGGTGGCCGTCGGTGACGGCAAGGGCGTACGGATCACGGGGGTGGCGGATCCGGCGGTGGGCCAGCGGGTGTTCCGCAGCGGCAGCACCAGCGGGCTGCGGGACGGTGAGGTGACCGCGCTCGACGCGACGGTGAACTATCCCGAGGGCACGGTCAGCGGTCTCATCGAGTCGGACGTGTGCGCCGAACCCGGGGACAGTGGTGGCCCGATGTTCTCCGAGGGCATCGCGCTCGGTGTCACGTCGGGCGGCAGCGGTGACTGCCGGACGGGCGGTACGACGTACTTCCAGCCCGTGACGAAGGCGCTGGCGCAGCTCGGCGTGCGGCTCGTCGTGGCGCCCGGGGCCGACGGCGGCGCGGCGGCCCCCTCCCCCGCTCCGTCGGACGAGCGGGGCGCGGCGGCTCCGGACGCCGCCTCGCCGGGGTCCTCGGCTCCGGTGCGGGGCATCGTCCCGGACCCGTCGACACTGCTGTCCCGACTGGCCGACCCCCGCAACGTCGGCCCCGGGCTGCTGGTGATCGCGGGCAGTCTGGCCGCCCTGGTGGCGTCGCGCTGGATACGGGCGGAGCAGGACCGCAAAGCGTACCGGAGTCACTACTCGGCGACGTGGGGCTGAGCGGACGGCGGGCGCGGACCGTCAGCCGAGGGTGAGCAGCACGGTCGCCAGGGCGGCTCCCAGCAGTCCGGCGGCCTGCCGCCGGGTGATGCGTTCGTGCAGGACGGCGAGGCCGAGGACGACCGGGAGCGCGGGATAGAGGGAGGCGAGGACCACCGCGACGGCGAGCATCTGCCGTTGGGCGGCCAGCAGGTAGAGGATGAGGCCGAGGGCGGCGCCCGCCCCGATCAGCAGGGCCTGGGCACACGACCGCGCGGGCAGCCGCAGGAGTCCGGGGCGCCGGACGGCGCCGGGCAGCAGGACGAGGACGGCGGCGACCCGCCCCGCGACGACCGGCCACAGCCCGCTCGCGGGATCGGCCTGGCCCAGGGCGACGTACTGCACGGCGACGCCGGCGCTGGCCAGAAGCCCGTCCGACGCCTCCCGGCCCATCCGGGTGCCGCCGCCGGACACCCACCACAGGGCGGGTCCGGTGACGGCGATCCCGGTCCAGGCCAGGGCGCCCGGGCGGTCGCCGAGGAGGAGGACGCCGCACAGCACGGACAGCGCGACGCCCGTGACGGCGCTCACCGGCACGACCACGCTCATCGCGCCGTGACTCAGGCCACGGTTGAGGAAGCGCATGGCGGTGGCGCTGCCGACGCCGGACAGGGCGCCCCAGAGGAGGTCGGAGCCGGCGAGGGCGTCGGCGGGCAGGAGGAGGGCGGCCCCCGCGGCGAGCAACAGGCCGCCGAGCTGGCCGAGGAAGGTGACGGCGGCGTGCGGGACGCGGCGGGACAACAGTCCGCCGACGAAGTCGACGACGCCGTAGCAGAGGGCCGAGGTCAGTGCGAGAAGGGCACCCATTCGCTCACGGGTGCCCCGTCGACGAGATGACGATGCCGGACCGGCGGCAGCCGGTCAGGCGGCCCGGGCCGGCTGCGGGAGGGCCGAGGCCCACTCCTGGACCAGGCGCTGGTACTCCTCGCGCTGTTCGACGCTGAGTGTCCCGCCCGACCGGAGCCACAGGGCCCGGATCTCCTCGTTGACCTCGTCAGCCGATCGCTCGGGGGAGGGTTCAACAGTGGTGGACATGCCGTGAAGCATACGGGCCCGGACGTGAAGACGCTGTGAGTAATCGCACGCACGTCGGGCATTCCGGGCAGTGTCGCTGATCACGTCCATCTGCCAAGGAACGTGGGCGAGTTCACATCCGGGCCCTCGGGGACGCGTGCGGGTGCGGGGCGCCCGGCGGTCCGGGCGCCCGCGGCGGTCAGGTGCCCGGCTTGCGGCCGTACACGTAGACGTCGTCGCCGTTCCTCAGCAGCGACCAGTACTTCTTGGCGTCGGTCTTCGTCATGTTGACGCAGCCGTGGGAGCCGGGCGGGTTCCACATGCTGACGCCGGCCGAGTGGAAGGCCTGGCCGCCGTCGAAGAACTGGCTGTAGGGCATCGGCACGTCGTAGATGGTCGAGACGTGGTCGATGTTGCGCCAGTAGACCTTCTTCAGGCCGGTGCGGGTCTCGTACCCGTTGCGTCCCGTACGGACCGGGACGGGGCCGTGGACGAGCTTCTTGCCGTCCTGGATCCAGCTGAGCTGGAGCGTGAGGTCCACGCAGGCGATACGACCCTTGTTCGTAGGGCACTTGCCCGACTTGTTCGGTTTCTTCCCGACGGCCTTCTGCTTGTTCATCAGGTCCATCACGCCCCAGGTCACGGGACCGGCGTACCCGATGTTCGGCGTGATGCCGTGCTTGGTCTGGAAGGAACGGATGGCCTTGCAGTCGGTGGAGGACTGCTTCCCGTCGACCGGGCGGCCGAGGAACTTCTCCACCTTCTTCTGGTAGGGGCCCGCCGAGGTGGTGCAGCTCGCGGCCTGTGCCGGTGTCGCGCCGAGCGTCAGTGTGAGCGGCGCCACCAGTGAGGTGACCCCGAGGAAGACGGCACTCCGTCTACGCATGTCCCCCATGTCCTGTTCGCCTTTCCGCAGAAGTGAGCGCATGGCCTGCGCACTCTGCCAGATAGACGATCCGGCGGAGAAATCGGTTGTACGGCCGAACGGCGGCATCCGGTGGACGGGGCCGCAACGGTCGGCTACCGCGGCGGGGGCCCGCCCAGCGCCTGCCGGAATCCCGAGTTGACCGCCGTGATGCCGCCGCCGACGGCGAGGACGGTGCCGGTGATCCGTGCCGCGTCCCGGGAGGCGGGGAAGGCGACGGCGGCCGCGATGTCCTCGGGCTCGCCGACCCGGCCCGACGGGCAGAGGCGCCGGGCCGCTTCGGGCTCCGCGTCCCGGCCCGCCCAGGCACGGGTGCGCACGGTCCCCGGCGCGACGAGGTCGACCCGGACCCCGCGGGGCCCGCGTGTCCGGCGAGGGTGCGGGTGAGGGAGAGCAGGCCCGCCTCGGCCGCGCCGCAGGCGTGGTTGCCGAAGTCCTGGAGACCGTTGACGGAGCCGACGTCCACGACCGCTCCCCGGCCGCAGGCGGCGGGGTGCGGAAGCGCGGCAGCAGCGGTACGCGCCGGTGAGGGTGGTGTCGAGGTCCGTGGCCCACGCGTCGTCCGGCCCGTCCTCGAAGCGGGGCGCGTCCGGCGTGCGGTGGGCGGCGTCGTCGGCCAGCACGTCGAGCGACCCGGAGGTGTGCACGGCGTGGGCGACGGCCGCCCCGACCGAGGCCCGGTCGGTCGCGTCACAGCCGAAGGCGTCGGCGCCGGGCCCCTGTTCCCGCAGCGCCGACGCCGTCGTCCCCGCCGCGTCCCGGTCCATGTCGGCCACCAGGACGCGCGCTCCCTCCTCGGCGAACCGCGCGGCGGCGGCTCCGGTGCCGCGCGCCGCCCCGGTGACGAGCACCCCGTACCCCGCGAAACGCCTCGTGTCCGTCGTCATGGGGCGAAGGCAGCCGCCGGGACGACCGCGGCGGCAGGGTCCGGACGGAATCAGCGGTAGCCGGTCACGTCCGCCGGCCTGCCCGCGTCCTGGACCTCGACGAGGTAGCGCCAGGCGTCCGGGCGGCTGCCGTCGAGGTCGGTGAAGCCGTACTCCCGGGCGAGGCCGCCGCTGGAGAGGGAGGTGCCGTTGAAGCGGGCCACCTCCGGATCGGTGGCGAGGGCGACGACGGCCCGCCCGACGTAGCGCGGGGCCTCCGAGATGGCGAAGTGCGGGACCCTCTCCAGGGCGTCGCGCCAGTTGTCCTCCCGCACCCCGAAGTGGTCGAGCATCATCTCCGAGCGCAGCCAGCCCGGGGTCAGGGCGAGGGCGGTGGCGCCGCGTGGTCCGAGTTCATGGCCCAGGGAGAAGGCCATGCGCAGGACGGAGGACTTGGCGAGGTCGTAGAAGAAGGAGACGCGGTAGTGGTCGCGGTTGTAGTCGGCGGTGCCGTCCGTGACCTCGACCACCAGCCCGCCCGGGTTGCGCAGCAGCAGCGGCAGGGCGTGGTGGCTGGTGACGGCGTGGGTCTCCACCGCGAGGCGGAGCAGGCGCAGGCCGTTGTCCAGGTCGTGCTCCCAGAGGGGCGCGTCCCACTCGAAGAGCGTCTCGCCGCCCCAGACGTCGTTGACGAGGACGTCCAGGCGGCCCTGTTCGCCGGCGATGCGGTCGACCAGTGCCTTCACCTGTCCCGGCTCCAGGTGGTCGGTCGGCACCGCGATCCCCCGGCCGCCCGCCTCGGTGACCAGGTCGGCGGTGTCCTCGATGGTCTCGGGGCGGTCGTACTCGGAGCGGCGGGCGCGGGTGGTGCGGCCCGTGACGTAGACGGTCGCGCCCGCGGCCCCCAGTTCCACGGCGATGCCCCGCCCGGCGCCCCGGGTCGCCCCGGCCACCAGCGCGACCCTGCCCCCGAGCTGTTCCGACATGTGCGGCCTCCCGTCACCGGTTCTCTGCTGTCGCTTCGAGGGTGACGGGCAACCCGGACATCTTCTGTCGCCTTTTCGCGCCGGTCGTCCGGCGGGCCCGCTCAGTGGCCCCGCGCGATCCATTCCTCCAGGTGCGGGGCCTCCGCGCCGATGGTGGTGGTGTCGCCGTGACCGGTGAGGACCTTCGTCCCGGGCGGGAGGGTGAGCAGCCGGTCCCGGATCGAGTCGATGATCGTCGGGAAGTGGCTGAAGGAGCGGCCGGTGGCGCCGGGGCCGCCCTGGAAGAGGGTGTCGCCGGTGAACACCGTCGCCAGCCCGGGGTCGTGAAGGCAGACCGCGCCCGGCGCGTGCCCGGGGGTGTGCAGCACGGTGAGGTCGGCGCCGGCGGCCTCGATCACCTGGCCGTCGGCCAGCCAGGAGTCGGGATCGCGGTCGGGGTGGGTCTGCTTCCACAGCGGCAGGTCGTCGGGGTGCAGCCAGATGGTGGCGCCGGTGCGGTCGGCGAGGGCGGGGGCGGCGTCGATGTGGTCGTTGTGGGCGTGGGTGCACACGATGGCCGTCAGGCGCCGGTCCCCGACCGCCTCGGCGATGGCGTCGGCGTCGTGGGCGGCGTCGATCACGATCACCTCGTGGTCGTCGCCGACGATCCACACGTTGTTGTCGACGTCCCAGGTGCCGCCGTCGAGACTGAACTGCCCCGAGGTGACGAGCCGTTCGATGCGGGCGGCCATCACAGCACCACCACCGAACGCAGCACGTCGCCGCGGTGCATCCGCTCGAAGGCCTTCTCCACCTCGTCCAGCCGGATGGTCTCGGTGACGAACGCGCCCAGGTCCAGGCGGCCCTGGAGATGGAGGTCGATCAGCATCGGGAAGTCCCGGGAGGGCAGGCAGTCGCCGTACCAGGAGGACTTCAGGGAGCCGCCGCGGCCGAAGACGTCGAGGAGCGGCAGTTCGATCTTCATCTCCGGGGTGGGCACGCCGACCAGGACGACCGTGCCGGCCAGGTCACGGGCGTAGAAGGCCTGCCGGTAGGTCTCGGGGCGGCCGACGGCCTCGATGACCACGTCGGCGCCGAAGCCGCCGGTGAGTTCGCGGATCGCCTCGACGGGGTCGGTCTCGCGCGAGTTGACGGTGTGGGTGGCGCCCATGGAGCGGGCGGTCTCGAGCTTGCGGTCGTCGATGTCGACGGCGATGATCTTCGCCGCTCCGGCCAGCCGGGATCCGGCGACCGCCGCGTCCCCGACACCGCCGCAGCCGATGACGGCGACCGAGTCGCCCCGGCCGACGTTCCCGGTGTTGATCGCGGCGCCGATCCCGGCCATCACCCCGCAGCCGAGCAGCCCGGCGACCTCCGGGGCGGCGGCCGGGTCGACCTTGGTGCACTGTCCGGCGGCGACCAGGGTCTTCTCGGCGAAGGCGCCGATGCCCAGGGCCGGGGAGAGCTCGGTGCCGTCGGTGAGGGTCATCCTCTGCTTCGCGTTGTGGGTGTCGAAGCAGTACCAGGGGCGTCCGCGCAGACAGGCCCGGCACTTCCCGCACACCGCGCGCCAGTTGAGGATCACGAAGTCACCGGGCTCGACGTCGGTGACGCCGTCGCCGACCGACTCGACCACGCCCGCGGCCTCGTGACCGAGCAGGAACGGGAAGTCGTCGCCGATCCCGCCCTGCTTGTAGTGCAGATCGGTGTGGCACACCCCGCAGGCCTGGACCCGGACGACCGCCTCACCGGGGCCGGGATCGGGCACGACGATCGTCTCGATCCGTACCGGCTCGTCCTTGCCGGGTGCGATCACGCCGCGTACTTCCTGCGCCATCCTGCTGACTCCTTCGTCCGCCGTGTCCGTCCCCCCGACCCTACGCGGGAATGATCGCTTCCGCCGCCCGCCGTACGGCGGGGCCACCCCCGCGACGTAGCCTGAGCCTCCGTCCGACGCCGAGGGGGGCGACGTGAACATCGCAGCAGAGGGGTCCGGTCCGCCCGCCTGGCGGCTGCTTCTGGGATATGTACGGCCGCACCGGTGGGCCCTGCTGGGCGGCGCCGCGCTGTCCCTGATGACCGGGGCGACGGGGCTGATGCTGCCGCTGGTGGCCCGGGACCTGATCGACGACCTCTCGGAGGACCGGGCGATCACCGGCGCGCTGCTGCTGATGTCGGCACTCGTGGTCGCCAACGCCGTGCTGGGGGCGCTGGGTTCGTACGTGCTGCGGCGGACCGCCGAGTCGGTGGTGCTCGGGGCGCGGCGCTCGCTGTCGTCGCATCTGCTGCGGCTGCGCGTCACCGCCGTCGACCGCAGTGAGCCGGGCGATCTGATGGCCCGCATCACCTCCGACACCACCCTGCTGCGCGAGGTGACCACGGACTCGCTGGTGGGCCTCGGCACGGGCGGGCTGACACTGGTCGCGACCGTGGCGCTGATGGGTTTCGTGGACCCGGTGCTGCTCGGGGTCACCCTGGGTGTGATCGCGCTCGCCGGCACGGTGCTGGGCGTGATCGTGCCGCACGTCAACCGGGCCTCCCGGCAGGCGCAGGACGCGGTCGGCGTGATGGGCGCCGCGCTGGAGCGGGTGCTCGGCGCGCTGCGCACGGTCAAGGCGTCCGGTGCCGAGCCGCGGGAGGAGCGCACGCTGCACGAGGCCGCGCAGGAGTCGTGGCGGCAGAGCGTGCGCGCCGCCAAGTGGTCGGCCGCGGCGGGCAACACGGCCGGGCTCGCGATGCAGATCGCGTTCATCACGGTGCTCGCGGTGGGCGGCGCGCGGGTGGCGACCGACGCCGTCGACATCGGGACTCTGGTGGCGTTCCTGCTGTTCGTGTTCTATCTGATGGCGCCGATCCAGCAGGTCGTCGGCGCGCTCACGCAGTACCAGACGGGCAGCGCCGCCCTCGCCCGGATCCAGGAGGCGCTGCGGCTGCCCGCCGAGCCGGCGGCCGGGCCCGCGCCGTCGCCCGCGTCCGGCGCCGAGCCCGCCGCGCTCGTCTTCGAGGACGTCCGCTTCCGGTACGCCGACGACCTGCCGTACGTCCACCACGGGGTGACGTTCGCCGTGCCCGCGCGGGGCATGACGGCGTTCGTCGGTCCGTCCGGAGCGGGCAAGACCACCGTCTTCTCCCTCATCGAGCGGTTCCACGACCCCGACTCCGGCGTGATCACGCTGGACGGCCGGGATCTGGCCGACTGGGAGCTGCCGCGGCTGCGGGCCTCGATCGGGTACGTCGAGCAGGACGCGCCGGTGCTGTCGGGCTCCCTGCGGGACAACCTGCTGCTGGGCGGCGCCGAGACGGACGACGGCGCCCTGACACGGGTGCTGAGGACGACCCGGCTCGACGGGCTGGTGTCCCGGCTGCCGGAGGGGCTCGACACCCCCGTCGGGCACCGCGGCGCCAAGCTGTCGGGCGGTGAGCGGCAGCGGGTCGCCATAGCCCGCGCCCTGCTGCGCCGCCCCCGGCTGCTGCTGCTCGACGAGGCGACCTCGCAGCTCGACGCGGTGAACGAGGCGGCGCTGCGGGACACCGTCGCCGACGTGGCGCGCACGACGACGGTGCTGGTCGTCGCGCACCGGCTGTCCACGGTGACGGCGGCCGACCGGATCGTGGTGATGGACGCGGGCCGGGTACGGGCCGTCGGCACGCACCGGGAGCTGGTGACCGCCGATCCGCTGTACGCGGAGCTGGCCGCCACGCAGTTCCTGGCGACGGCCGAATGAGCGGCACCGGGCGGCGCGGGACCCGGCTTGCCGTGCCCGGCGGGCCGGAGCAGGCTCGCAGGAGAGGCCGTCCCGGCCCGCCGGGGGTCCGGCCAGCGGCCCCTCGGAGGAGGTGGTCGTCATGACGGCCGCGGCACACCCCGTCTTCGGCGCCGACGCACTGCGCCGGGGCGTCGAGGCGGACACGTCGGCGAACCTGGTGTCGCTCTACGCGGACGACGCGGAACTGCGCATCGTGGACCGCGACACCCAGCCCAGCCACCCCAGGGTCCTGCGCGGCCGGGACGAGATCGCCGCCATGCTCGACGACGTCTACAGCCGCGAGATGACGCATTCCCTCGAGGCGTGCGTCGTCCAGGGCGATCACGCCGCCTACTGCGAGAGCTGTCGGTATCCGGACGGGGTGCGGGTGCTGTCGGAGTCGATGCTCACGCTGCGGGACGGCAGGATCACCGGACAGGTGATGATCCAGGCCTGGGACGAGTAGGAACGGCGGTACGGAGGTGACCGGCGCGTCCGGGCGCTGTACCGCGTGACACCGGCCGGACGGCCGGCGGCGCTCAATTTTGTCGTGTACGCGACCTTGTCGCGGGCGGCCCCTTTCCTTACTTTTCAGTAAGTCGATTGTCGGAGCACGTGCTTCCAGACACTGGAGAGAGCCGTCATGCCGGTCCGCAGAACCAGGCACCTGTACGCCGTCGCCGCCGCCCTCGCCCTGACCGTCGCAGCCCCCGCCACGGCCGCCACCGCCGCCGACCCCTCCGCGGGCCTGCGCGAAGTGCTGTTCGTGGGCAACAACTGGGACGGCACCGCCGATGTCATCGAGTCCGCCGGTGACTTCGCACGGATCGGCCGGATCGACGTCATCCCGGACAAGGCCGAGCGGATGGCCGAGATCAACGCCGACCCGATCCGCTGGATCTACTTCATGGCGATCCGAAGCGGCGTCGGCGAGGGCCACGACCAGTTCGTCGACGACATGTACTCCACCCCGGACGGCGCCTCGGTGGTGGTCTCCCGGCCGAGCTTCGCCGACGTGGTCTCCCTCGACCTCGCCACCGGGCGGATCAACTGGCGCTTCCCGGTGTCGGGTTACCGCTCCGACCACATGGCGGTCTCCCCCGACGGCAAGCGGGTCGCCGTCTCGGCCTCGACCTCCAACACGGTGCACGTCCTGGACATCGGGACCGGTGAGGAACTCGGCTCCTTCAGGACCGGCGACAAGCCGCACGAGAACGTCTTCAGCAGGGACGGCAAGCACATCTGGAACATGTCCATCGGCGAGGTGAACACCGCGCTCGACGCCCCCTGGCTGGACTGGACGAAGGGCGACCGCCGGATCACGGTCGTCGACTCGACCACGTTCCAGCAGGTCAAGGTGGTCGACATGCGGAGCCGGCTCGACGCCGCCGGCTTGAAGGACCACTCGGACGCGGTGCGTCCGGCCGCGTTCTCCCCGGACGAGTCGAAGCTGTACTTCCAGGTCTCCTTCTTCAACGGCTTCTTCGAGTACGACGTCGCCACCGACCGCATCACCCGCACCAAGACCCTGCCGAAGAACCCGGCCACCAGCGAGGACCGCACCACCTGGGTCAACGACTCGCGCCACCACGGCATCACCATGAGCCCCGACGGCACCAAGCTGTGCGTGGCGGGCACCATGGACGACTACGCGACCGTCGTCGACCGCGCGACCCTCCGGCAGGGACCGCTCGTCACCGTGTCCAAGCCCTACTGGGCGACCGTCAGCGGTGACGGCAGGTCCTGCGTGGTCTCCGAGAGCGGCGCCGACCGGGTCACCGCCATCGACTTCGCGACCGGCGAGAAGACCGCGTCCGTGCCCGTCGGCGACCACCCGCAGCGGGTGCGCCTCGGCCATGTGGAGGCCGGCTGGCCGGGCGCGCGGGGCGGGCGGCGGTGACTCGTTCCGGAAGCCGGCGACGGAGTCCGGACGTCCTGCGGCGTCAGACGATCTCGAGGTTGGCCATCATGCCCATGTCCTCGTGTTCGGCGTTGTGGCAGTGGAAGAGGTAGCGGCCCCGGTGGCCGCCGAAGCGAGTGATGATCTCCGCCGTCTCACCGGGCCGCAGTGACACCGTGTCCTTCAGCCCGGCGTCGTGCGGCAGCGGCGCGCCCCCACCGCGGGAGAGCACCCGGAACCCCGCCTGGTGGAGGTGGACCGGATGGTGGACGTCGGCGGTGAGGCGCCACACCTCGACGGCGCCGCGCCGGGTGCGGACGTCGATGCGCGACGGGTCGAACGGCTTGCCGTCGATGAACCAGCCGCGCCCCTGTTCCGTGTGTCCGGCGTGGAAGGCGAACCGGCGGACCGCGGTCGCCTGCGAGCGCCGCCAGGTGGGCAGGTCGTCGCAGAGCACCCTGGGGATCGTGCTGGGGTCGGACGCCGCGCGTGCGATGCGGAACGCCATGACGTCGCGGGTGCGTCCGCTGCCGAGCCGGTTGCGCAGGCGCACCCGGCTGCCGGCCGGCAGGCCCGCGAAGTCGACGACCACGTCGTACCTCTCCGCCGGTGCGAGGGGCAGGGCGGTGAGGGTGACGGGGCCGGCGAGCAGCCCCTGGTCGGAGCCGATCTGCACCAGGTCGAGCCGGCGCCCGTCGTCCGTGACGGCCTCCAGCCGGTAGTGGCGGGCGTTGGACGCGTTGACCAGCCGCAGCCGGTGGCGTACGGCGTCGACCTCGTGGACGGGCCACGGCGCCCCGTTGACCACGATCACGTCGCCCAGGACGCCGGCCGCGTAGGGCTCGGTCACCCCGGGCCGGTCGCGCAGCTCCGGGTCGAGGGCCGGGTAGGCCAGGGACCCGTCGGCGGCGAACGCCCGGTCGGCGATCATCAGCGCCAGTTCCCGCTCGCCGCAGGGCAGGTCCAGGGCGTCCTCGACCGCGTCCCGGACGATGTGCATGCCGGTCAGGCCCCGCCAGATCGCCGGGGCGGTGAAGTCCATCCGGTGGTCGTGGTACCAGAGCAGTGCGGCACGCTGGTCGAGCGGGTACGTGTACTCCCGTGTCACCCGGCTCGTCACCGCGCGCGGGTCGTGCGGCATGTGCGCCTCGCCGTGACCGCGGGACGCGGGGCCGGGCCAGCCGTCCGGGAGGACGAGGTCGGTGGGGTAACCGTCGGACCGGGCCGGGGTGAGTCCGCCGTGCAGGTGCACCACGGTCGGTACGGGAAGCTCGTTGCGGTGCAGCACGGTGACCGGCCGGCCGCGACGGGACTCGATCGTGGGGCCGGGGTAGGTGCCGTTGTAGGTCCACAGCGCCGTCGTCACCCCCGGCAGGATGCGGGCGGTCACCTGGCGCTGGGTGATCTCGTACCGGTCGGCCCCCTCGGAGGTCCGGGTCGGCGCCAGGACGGGCGGGATCGGCAGGGGCACGGTGTACGGCTCGGGCAGCGGTACGGCGCTGCGCAGCTGCTTGCCGGTGACGCCCGGGCGGCGCGCCGGCGCGGCGGCGGCGTCCGTGCCGCCCGCCGCGACCAGCCCCAGCGCGGCGCCGAGTCCGAGGAGCCTGCGGCGCGTCAACCCCGTGCCGGGCACGGCGCCCCGGAGAGGGTCGCGAGGGGGCTCGGTGCCGTGCGGGTCGGTGTTCGGCCCGCGGGGGACCGGCTGCTCAGGCATGGGGGCACTCCCGGCGCGACATGCTCGCGCGTGCGTGGTGGACGGTCGTGGCGTGCGGCACGCCGAAGGGGGATGTGCGACAGCACACCGCCGGACAACTCGCCACATACTGCACCTAACCGGACATCGCAACCAGTACCGACACCCCCGTCGGCCGTGCCGGAGGGCGCGGCCGGCTCCGGCACGGCCGGCCCCTCCGGCCACCTGCCTCACCCGGCTCCCCCGGTCCCCGCCGGTCACGGCGGGGCGACGGCCCGGCGGAAAACCGGAAACACGTGTGTGAGTCCCCCGGAAGGGGGTAGTCGGCCGATATCACCTCCGATCGTTGGAAGGAGGTCCGTGAGAGCGCACCTACTCGCAGTGACCGGGCCGCTTCCACCGACACGAAGCGGCCCGGCCCGTCAGTGCCGGAGCAGCCGGTGGAGTTCCACCTCCGTGAGCCGGCCCCCGGTGACCGTGGCGGTCATATAGGTGCAGTGGGGCTGCCGGCGGCGGTCCGTCGGCGATCCCGGGTTGAGCAGACGCAGTCCCGTGGGAGCGGTGGTGTCCCACGGGATGTGACTGTGTCCGAACACCAGCACGTCGATCCCGGGGAAGCGGGCGGCGCACCGGTTCTCCCGCCCCCGCGCCGGGCCCGTCTCGTGGACCACGCCGAAGCGCACTCCGCCGAGATCCGCGTACGCGGTCTCCGGCAGCCGGGCCCGCAGCTCGGGTCCGTCGTTGTTGCCGTACACGCCGACGAGTCTGCGGCTGCGGCTCTCCAGGAGATCGAGGGTGGCGGTGTCCACCCAGTCCCCCGCGTGGAACACGACGTCCACGCGCGGGAGTTCGTCCAGCAGTGGCGCGGGCAGCCGTTTGGCGCGCTTCGGCAGATGGGTGTCGGAGGTCAGGAGCAGTCTCACGAACGGCAGACTAGGCGGTGCCGCTCCCCCGGTGCGGCGCCACACCTCGAGCGACCCGGCGGGCCCGTCGGCCGGTGGGTGTTCGCGATCGTTCCGGCGGCGGGGCGAACCGGGGCATACCGCCGCCGTGGCACTACGATCGGGCGACGCACGCCGAGCCCGCACGTTCGGCGGCGAGAGATCCGAAGGGCCCAGATCCAGATGCCGGTCAAGGTCAGCGTCATCGTTCCCGTGTACAACCCGGGGGTCCACATCGAGGACTGCATCGCCTCGCTGCAGCGGCAGTCGCTGCCCCCCGACGAGTACGAGGCGATCTTCGTCGACGACGGCTCGACCGACGGGACACCGGCCCGGCTCGACCGGCTCGCCGCCGAGGACCCCCGGATGCGGGTGATCCATCAGGAGAACTCCGGCTGGCCGGGCAAGCCCCGCAACGTGGGGATCGCCGCCGCGCGGGGCGAGTTCGTGATGTTCGTCGACAACGACGACTATCTCGGCGACGAGGCCCTGGAGCGGATGTACGCGTACGGCGTGGCCCACGGCGCCGATGTCGTCGTGGGGAAGATGGCCGGCAGGAACCGCGGGGTGCCGGTGGAGTTGTTCCGCCGCAACCATCCGCGGGCGACGGTCGAGAACGCCCCGCTGATCGACAGCCTCACCCCGCACAAGATGTTCCGCCGGGAGTTCCTCGACCGTATCGGGCTGCGCTTCCCGGAGGGGCGGCGGCGCCTGGAGGACCACGTCTTCGTCACCGAGGCGTATCTGCGCGCGGACAACGTGTCCGTGCTCAGCGACTACGTCTGCTACTACCACATCGGGCGCGACGACGCCTCGAACGCCGGCTTCCAGCGCTTCGACCCCGTGGGGTACTTCGGCAACCTGCGGGAGGCGCTCGACGTCGTCGAGCGGTACACCGAGCCGGGTGCGGTGCGGGACCGGCTGTTCCGCCGCTGGCTGCGGGTGGAGATGGTGGAGCGGCTGCGGGCCCGGCGGCTGCTGGGGCTGCCGGACGACTACCGCAGGGCCCTGTTCGCGGAGATCCACAAGGTCGTCGTCGAACGGTTCGGCCCGGGCGTCCCCGCCGGGTTGCAGCCGACGCAGCAGGTCGTCGCCGCGCTGGCCGAGGCCGACCGGTACGACGACGTGGTGGCCTTCGCCGCGTGGGAGGCCGGTGTCGCGCCGACCGCGGAGCCCACGGGCGTGGAGTGGCGCGGCGGCTCGCTGCGCATCGGTTTCACCGCCGAGTACGCCTCCGCCCGCGAGCCGATGACCTTCCCCGCGGACGCCGCCCGCACCCCGTCGGCCGACCCTCCGAAGAGCGTGGAGGAGGCGGTGGCGTGGGTCTGCGCGGAGACCGCGGCCCGGTTCGGACAGGCCACCGCGGATCTGCTGCTGCGTGAGCGGTCCAGCTCCGCCCAGTACTTCCAGCCCGTGGAGCTCACCCGGGAGACGGTTCCCGTCGACGGCGGTGAGCGGGTGCGGCTGGTGCTGCGGGCGACCGCCGCCGTCGATCCCGCCGAACTGCCGGGGGACGGGGTCTGGGACGCGGTCGTACGGGTGAAGCTCGGCGGCTGGACCAAGGAGTGCCGGCTCGGCCCCGCCCCGCGCGCCACACGTCCCGAGCCCTGTGCGGGTGTGGCCGGCGGTCGTGCGGTCCTGCCGTACTGGACCGAGCCGCACGGGAATCTCTCGCTGGACACAGGGGTCAGGGGCAAGCGGCTCGGCCTGGACGGTGTGCGGCGGGCGGACGTCACCGTCTCCGGAGCCCGGCTGCGCGTCCGGGTCCCGCTGCACACGGCCGGGGGCGCCCGGGTGGGGCTCAGGTTCACCGCTTCCGGCAGGGCCCTGCACGCCTCCGGCACGCTCACCGGCGCGGCGGACGGGCCGGGCTCCCTGCTGGAGGCCAGGCTGCCCGACCGGCTGCCCCGGGGGATCTGGCGGGTCGCCCTGAGCCCGGACCCCGATGCCGCGCGACCCGCCTGGAGCGGGCTGCCGTTCGCGCTGCGCGCCACCGGCGGCGGCGTGCTGGTGGTGACCGTCCCGCGTCCCGGCGCGGCACGGAAACTGGTGCGGGCCGCACGGTGGGCGCTCGGCACGGTCCGCGCGAAGGTCTCCCCCCTGATCCGCAGGAGGCGGTGAGCGCGGGCCGAACGCCCGGTGTCCCCGTACGTGGTCTGCCGCGCAGGCCGCGAAGGGCCGCGCGGCAGAGGGCTCAGCGGCTGACGCCGACCTGTTCCAGGGCGCGGCGCAGAGGCTCCCAGCCCACGCGCCGCGGCAGGCCGCGGTTGCGGGCCTGGACGAGGGGACGCCAGAATCCGGCCCGCAGCAGCGCCTCCGGGGGCACCGCCCCGGCCCGTTCCAGGATCGCCTCGGGCACCTTCTGCGGGTCGGGCACCTTGTACTCGGCCATGATCTCGTCGTACTTGTCGTGCAGCACCGTGCTGTCGGGGTCGGCGCCGAAGACCACGAGCTGGCCGGTGGGCTCGGTGTCGACCAGGACGGTCACCAGATCGGGACGGCAGCGCGCCAGCACTTCGGTGATCTTGTAGACGTCACCGGTCCAGGCGTTGGTGTGCCGGTCGCGGGCGGCCTCGTCCGCGCTGCGCGGCAGCATGTCGTCGAGGACGATCACACTGGCCCAGTCGGAGTGCTTCTCGACGTTCATGAGGTCGCGCAGGGCGTACTCGAACAGGTGCATGCCGTCGATGAACGACAGGTCGAGCGTGGTGCGGCGCCAGTGGCCGATCGGGCTGCGGCCCCGGCGCAGGTTGCGCAGCGGGTGCCGGCCGCCCTTGAGATGGGCCAGCGGGTTGTCGCGGGCGAAGAAGTCGTCACTGGTGGCCTTCACCAGGTGGACGTCGCACTTCAGCTCCGAGACCACCTTGAAGGCGGGGTCGACCGCGATGCTGGGGACGCGTGACAGGCGCAGGCTGCGGCCGTCGTTGACGCCGATCTCCAGGTAGTTGCGGTTGGCGCTGACCTTGTGCAGCTCCCGAAGGAACTCATGGCGTTTCACGAAGGGGGCTCTCCTTGCGGATACGGGACGGTGCTTCGTGCAGGGCTGCGCCGGTCACGCGGCGCGGGCGGGCCGATGCCCCCGTCCGCGGTCGTGCGCGAGGGCGCCGTACGGGGGCGTGGGAAGGCCGTCGTGGCGGACCGGGCCGTGCACCGGGCGGCCTCGCCGGCGACAGTGGGGCGGCGGGCTTCTTCCGGACCGGCCGTCGTCCGCGTGACGTCGACGCCGCGGACCTCGTGGAGCCGAGCGGCCCGCGCGATCGTGCTCGCGCCGTGCGGCTCGTGCCGACGCCGCCGCCGGTGTCCTTCCCGCGGCTCCGGGTCACGGTGCGGCGCACGTCGGCGCGGGAGTCGAGCAGGTGCCGAGGAGCGGGCGTGAGCGGATGTGCCGCGACGAGGGCGAGGGCGCGCCCGGACGCGGTCCGGTCTCCTCCGCGGGCCGATCACCCGGCCGGACGGGGCGAGCCGGGCCGCCCCCGGGGCGCGCGGGCCGGCGACACGGGCGAGCGGGAACCGTGCGTCGGGCAGACGCCCGCCGGACTCCTCGCCGAGGCCCACGACACCGTCGACCGCGCCCCCGGTCCCCGCGGCCGTCCCGCCCAGGACCGTTCCGCCCCCGGCGCCACCCGCTTCCGCCGGGGGCTCCCGCCCGTGGCGGAGCGCGGACCCGTCGGCCGCGGGCGCCGGCCGTTTCGCCGGGGTGCGGGTGTTCGGCCTCAGCCGGGTTCCGGCGCCGCCGGGCAGCACGAGAGCCTTCATCCGGCTCACCATAGCCGCGCTCCGGCGGGCGGGGCGTCACATGCTCCACCGGTGCGTCACGAAATCCCCTGGAGGGCCGGCGAGCAGCCCGGCCCCGGGCTGGTCCTCACCCCTGACGACGCCTCCTCCGCACTCGCGTTCGGGGTGGTGGAGGCGGTACCGCGGTCCACGGCGGGCAGGCAGGTCCGCAGCGGGCCCTCGCCGCGCAGTCGCCGGGCTCGCGCCCAGCCGGTCTCCGCCCGGCGGGGTCACGGCCGATCATCTTCCTTCCGGTCGGCCGCCCTCCGGGTCCCCGGCGCCGCACCGGACGGACACCCGACCGCCGCACAGGCTTACGTTTCCTCGCTCCCTTGCCCGGGCGGGGAGTTCCCGTCCGGGCAAGGGTCCTCGTCAGGTGGCGGGCCGGGCCACGCTGATGTCGCCCAGGACGGACTCCGGGTCGCGCTCCATGGCGACGTCGCCCAGCGAGACGACGCCGACGGGGCGTCCGTCCTCGACGACCGGGACGCGGCGCACGGCGTGTTCGCGCATCAGCCGCACCGCGTGGCCCAGGTCGTCGTCCGGTGCCACGGTCACCAGGACGGACCCGAGGTCGCGGTCGCGCATGAGGCGGGCGGCCTCCGCGACGAAGGTGTGCGGCCCGACGGTCACCGGTGCGCCGGTCCTGACGGCGGGGCGTACGGCCCCTTCCCCGGTGCTCGTCGTGCGCGACGGCCCGGCAGGGAGGGGATTGGGTCCCGGGACAGGTGGCGCGGCCGTGCGAGGAGGTGGTCGGCGTGTCCGAGGGGCAGTCGTCCGCACGGGCGCCGGTCGGCCGTCCGCTGCTGTCGCTGACGCTGGCCTCGGTGATGGACGAGGTGCACGCCCACTCCGGGGCCGTGTACCTGCTCTCGCCGGACCGGCCGGTGCTGGAGATGGCGGTGATGGCGGGGCTGCCCCGCGCCTTCGCGGCCCCGTGGGAGCGGGTGGGACTGAGCGCACCGGTCCCGGTCGCCGACGCGGCGCGCGAGCGGCGGCTGGTCTGGGTGGGCGGCGAGGAGGAGATGGCCCGCCGCTGTCTGCCGGCCACCCAGGGGATGGAGATCGGGGGTGACTTCTACGACCTGGTGCCGGTCCAGGGGATGGCGGCGGCGGTGATCGGGGACGTGCAGGGGCACAACGTGACGGCGGCCGGGCCGATGGGGCAGGTCCGTACCGCGGTGCGCGCGTACACGGCGGTCGGGCAGGCGCCCGAGGAGGTGATGCGCAGCACCAACCGGCTGCTGCTCGACCTGGGGTCCGACCTGTTCGCCAGCTGTCTGTGCATGCGCCTCGATCCCGCGCACGGCCGGGCCGTGATGTCCCGCGCGGGCCACCCGCCGCCGCTGCTGCGCAGGCCGGACGGGCGGGTGCGGGTGCCGGACCTGGCCGGCGGCCCGCTGCTGGGCGTCGACGGCTCGGCGGCGTATCCGTCGACGGAGGTCGGCCTCTCCCCCGGTTCACTGCTCGTCCTCTACACCGACGGCCTGGTGGAATCCCCCGGCACCGACTTCGAGGAAGCCGTCGCCGGCCTGTGTCGTCGCCTCACCGGCCTCGGCGGCCTTCCTCCGGACGACCTCGCCGACGTCCTGGTCCGGCACGGAGCGGACGCGGAGAACCGCCTGGACGACATCGCCCTGCTCCTCCTGCGAGCGCTGCCGCGCGCCTGACGCGGCCCGGCCCCCGCCGCCCGCGGGGACACCGTTGGCGGGTTTCCCGTGCCGACGGGGGTTGGTGATCACTGGTGCCGTATCAAGCGACGCCGGCCCCGGTCGTCGCCCGGCGGTGTCGGCTTCGAGCCGACGCGGCAGACGGGCGGCGCCCGTCCGGCTCCGGCGAGGAGCTCTTCGGCGTCGATGTCTCGTTGCGGATCCATGCCCGCCCGGGTCATGCCCCCGGGCCCTCCGTCACGGGCAGGCACTCGGCGAGCAGGTCGACGACGTCGCGCCAGGCTCGCCGCGCGTGCTGTGGGTGGTGGCCGACACCGGGGACCGTGGGGTGGTCGACCGGCGGGTGGTGGAAGGCGTGCAAGGCGCCGCCATAGACCGTGAGGCGCCAGTCGACGCCCGCGGCCCGCATCTCGGCGGTGAACGCGTTCCGTCGCGCGGGCGGCATGATCGGGTCCTCCGATCCGACCCCGGCCCACACCGGGCAGCGGATGTGCGCCGCCTCGCCCGGTCGGCCCGTGGTGGTCGCGTTGACCGTCCCGATCGCGCGCAGGTCGACGCCGCCCCGCCCGAGTTCCAGCGCGATGGCGCCCCCGGTGCCGTAGCCGATGGCGGCGATCCGGTCGGGGTCGGTCCGGGGCTCGGTGCGCAACTCGTCGAGTGCCGCGTGGCCGATGCGCCGCATCCGGTCGGGGTCGGCGAGCAGTGGCAGGCAACGGGCCAGCATCTCCTCGGGGTCACCCAGATAGCGCCCGCCGTGAAGGTCGAAGGCCAGCGCCACGTATCCCAGCTCGGCGAGAGCATCGGCCCGGCGGCGCTCGACGTCGCTGAGCCCCATGCCCTCCGGTCCGAGCAGCACCGCGGGCCGGCGGTCGGCACCGGCCGGGAGCGCGAGGTGCCCGATCATCGTCAGACCGTCGGCCGGGTACTCGACCGTACGCGTCGTCATCGTCGTCATGGGACCGGACTGTAGTGATCGTCGAGCCCGGTCCGGCCGGTGTTCTGCCGTCGGCAGAGCAGCACGGGTGTCCCTCCGGGGCACGGGACGGGCAGGTCTCGGTGCGGTGGGCCTTGGGGCCGTCCCGGAAGACGTCGCGCTTCACGCTGCCCCGCGCGCCGGTGTCATGGGGCGTGCCCGGCCGCGCGGCGGACGACACGCTCGTGGAGTCCGTGCGCGCACGGCCGCCGGCCTCGGCCGAGCCGTGCTCCGCGGCGGCCTCGAGGACACGGTCCAAGAGCTCGGCCCCGGCGTCTCCCGCGATCAGCCGGTCCCTGAACCCGGTGAGCGCTGAGTGGTCGAAGCCCGGGTCGGCCGGCTCCGGCCCCGGCGAGTGCTTCCGGTCCAGCCGCCCGCGCACCGCGTCCGCGGCCCGCCGGTCCGACAGGCCCTCGGCGAACCGCATCCGCGGCGTCCGACGCGCCGTCCTGGGACGCGTTCGCCCGGGGGAGCAGGATCGCGGCGGCGCCGAGCGCCACCGCACCGCCCACCGCCATCGCGGCCTTGCGCTTCGGGATTCGCTTGTGACTCAAACTTCTCGACCTCCTGGGGGGGACCGGAGTCGCGCCGGTGCTCGGCGGCTGCGGGGCGCCTGGACGGCTGTTGGTACGCACGGGCCGCGAGGGGCGTTCAATCCCGTCCGCCCGGTCACGCTCGGCAGCCGCTCGTGAGCGCTCGGTCGCGATCACGCGACGGAATCCCGGCTCCGGTGAATCTGCACATCGCATGCCCAACCCGGTCACCGGAGCCGGGGTTCGTCCACGGGCCGGCGGACCGGGGCACGCCTTTGGGGCAGGTGTGCCGGATTCCGGTCGCCCGGGCGCAAGCGGCCGGACGGGGCGATGCCGTGGGGCATGTGAAGAAGTCGCCGCCGAGCCGTGCCCGCGTCTGCACGCCTGTGCCCCCGTGGGGCGCAAGTTGCCTGGTGAGAGGTTTGGTCGAGTGGAAGCCCGCGCTCGCCGCGTGCTTTGATCCATCGCACCGCAAGGCCGCTTCGGGCTCCCGGGGACGGGCGTCCGGCGCCCGCGGTCGCGGCCTCCGTCCGTCACCGGAGGCGGCCGCTCCCCCTTGTGAAACATCCATACGAAGGGAAGTTCCACCATGAACTCCACCCCCCAGGTCGAGACCGCCGAGATCTCCGACGCCGACCTCGACAACGTCTCCGGCGGCCTGTCCGTGAACGCCGTGAACACCCTCACGGGCGCGGTGGACGGCATCGCCCCGGTCTCCGGCCTGGTCGACACGGCCGTCGGCACCGTCGAGGGTGTCACCGGCCTGAACACCGCGCCGGTCACGAACCTGGTCGCAGGTCTCTGATCGCGCCCTCGTGCCGCGAAGTCCCGTAGCCGCCCCCGGCTCCGGGACTTCGCGGTGCCTCCACGGTCCAACGCGTCACGTCGCACAGTTCACGCAGGTGGGGAAAGACCCGTGCAGTTCCGCCGACAGGCCCTCGCCAGGCTCCAGTCACCGGAGGAGCTCGACCTCCCGGTGCGTTTCGCGCGCCCGCAGGGCCGGCTGGTGCTGTCGGTGACGGTGGTCGCGATGGCGGCCGCTTCGGTGTGGGCGGTGACCGGCTCGGTCTCCTCCACGGTCAGCGCGCCCGCCGTCCTCACGTACGGGCAGGGCAGTTACGTCCTGCAGAGCCCCGTCGCCGGCCAGGTCACCGCCGTCCTCGCGAAGGAGGGCGAGCTGCTGCCCGCCGGCGCCCCCGTCCTGAAGGTCGGCACCGAGCGGGGCGACGAGGTCGTCCGCACCCTCGACGCGGGCCGTGTCACCGCGCTCGCGGCCGGCGTCGGGCAGATCGTCGCCACCGGGGCGGACGTCGCCGCCGTGGAGAAGGTCACCCGCGCCGGGTCCCCGTTGTACGCGACGGTGTACGTCCCCGCCGGGAGCGCCGCCGGCATCCCCGCGCACGCCCCCGTCGACCTGACGGTGCAGTCGGTGCCGAGCCAGGAGTACGGCGTGCTGCGCGGCGAGGTGAAGTCGGTGGGCCGTTCGGCGCAGTCCCCCCGGCAGATCGCCGCGTTCCTCGGGGACGGCCGACTGGGCGAGCAGTTCACCGAGGAGGGCAGGCCGGTGGCGGTCACGGTCGAGCTGGAGAAGTCGTCGGGCACCAAGAGCGGGTACGAGTGGTCCTCCGCGCAGGGGCCGCCGTTCGAGCTGACCTCGATGACCCTGGCCACGGGTTCGATCCGGCTGGCCGACCGGCGTCCCGTCGATTGGCTGCTGCCGTGACCACCGCCCGGGAGACCCGCGGCAGACGCCGTGCCGCCCCGCCGAAGCGCAAGGTGCCCAAGTCCCGGGCGAAGACCGTCCGCACCCCCACCGTGCTCCAGATGGAGGCCGTGGAGTGCGGCGCCGCCTCGCTGGCGATGGTGCTCGGCCACTACGGCCGCCATGTCCCGCTGGAGGAGCTGCGGATCGCCTGCGGCGTCTCCCGGGACGGCTCGCGCGCCGGCAACCTGCTGAAGGCGGCCCGCAGCTACGGGCTGACCGCCAAGGGCATGCAGATGGACCTGGCCGCGCTCGCCGGGGTGGCGGCGCCGGCCATCCTGTTCTGGGAGTTCAACCACTACGTCGTCTACGACGGCATGGGCCGCCGCTTCGGCCGCCGCGGGGTGTACGTCAACGACCCCGGCAAGGGACGGCGGTTCGTCCCGCTGGAGGAGTTCGACGGCAGCTTCACCGGGGTCGTGCTGGTGATGGAGCCCGGCGAGGACTTCACCCGGGGCGGCCGCAGGCCGGGCGTGCTCGGCGCGATGCCGGCCCGGCTGCGCGGCACGGCGGGCACCATGCCCGCGGTGGTGCTGTCGAGCCTGCTGCTGGTGGCGGTCGGCGCGGCGGTGCCGGGGCTCAGCCGCACCTTCATCGACGAGTTCCTGATCGGCGGCCGGACCTCGGCGCTGGACGTGCTGTTCACGTCGATGGGCGCGTGCGTGCTGCTCACACTGGTGTTGACCTGGCTCCAGCAGGCCAACCTGCTGCGCGGTCGGCTGATCTCCTCCACCCTGTCCAGCGCCCGCTTCCTGCGCCATCTGCTGCGGCTGCCGGTGACCTTCTTCGCCCAGCGCAGCCCGGCCGACCTGGTGCAGCGACTGCAGTCCAACGACGCGGTGGCCGAGACCCTGGCCCGCGACCTGTCGGCGGCGGGCGTGGACGCGGTGGTGGTCGTGCTGTACGCGGTGCTGCTGTACACGTACGACCCGCAGCTCACCTTCGTGGGCATCGGCGTGGCGCTGCTGAACATCGTGGCGATGCGGATCGTCGTCCGGCTGCGCGCCACCCGTACGGCGAAGCTGCGGGCGGACAGCGCACGGCTCACCAACACGGCGTACACCGGTCTGCAGCTGATCGAGACGCTGAAGGCCACCGGCGGGGAGGACGGCTACTTCCGCAAGTGGGCCGGGCAGCACGCCGTCACCCTGGAGGAGCAGCAGCGGCTCGGGGTGCCGGGCGCCTGGCTCGGCGTCGTCGCGCCGACGCTCGCCACCCTCAACAGCGCGCTGATCCTGTGGATCGGCGGCATGCGGGCGGTCGAGGGGCACATCTCGGTCGGTCTGCTGGTCGCCTTCCAGGCGCTGGTCGCCCGCTTCACCGCCCCGCTGACCCGGCTCAACGGCGTCGCGGGCCGGATCCAGGACTTCGCGGCGGACGTGGCCCGGCTGAAGGACGTGGAGGACTTCCGGGCGGACCCGCTCCACGGCCGCCCGGGCGCCGGCGAGTCGACCCGCCGCCTGCGCGGCCACGTCGAGCTGCAGAACCTCGCCTTCGGCTACAACCCGCTGGACGAGCCGCTGCTGACCGGCTTCGACCTGACCGTGGGCCCCGGGCAGCAGGTGGCGCTGGTGGGCGGCTCCGGCAGCGGCAAGTCCACGGTGTCCCGGCTGATCTCGGGGCTGTACGCGCCGTGGGAGGGCGTGATCCGGATCGACGGGCGGCGCATCGAGGACATCCCGCGCGGGGCGCTGGCCGCGTCCGTCTCCTTCGTCGACCAGGAGGTGTTCCTCTTCGAGGGCACCGTCCGCGACAACGTGGCGCTGTGGGACCCGTCGATCCCGGACGAGGCGGTGGTGGAGGCGCTGAGGGACGCGGCGCTGTACGACGTGATCGCGCGCCGGCCCGGCGGCATCCACAGCCCGGTCGAACAGGACGGCCGGAACTTCTCCGGCGGCCAGCGCCAGCGCCTGGAGATCGCGCGGGCGCTGGTGCGCCGGCCGAGCATCCTGGTGCTCGACGAGGTGACCAGCGCGCTGGACGCGGAGACCGAGCTGGTGGTGATGGACAACCTGCGCCGGCGCGGCTGTGCCTGTGTGGTGATCGCGCACCGGCTGAGCACGGTGCGCGACAGCGACGAGATCGTCGTCCTGGACCACGGCACGGTCGTGGAGCGCGGACGGCACGAGGAGCTGGTGGCGCGCGGCGGCGCGTACGCGGCTCTGGTCAGGGAGCGGTGAGATGACAGCCGTGCACGAGGACCGGGGCGGCGACCTCGTCCTGGGCGCGCTCGGGTCGCTGGGCACGCCGGTCGACTGCTCCGGGTTCGGCCGGCTGGACCTGGAGGGGCCGCAGACGCTGTGGCTGATCGCGTCCGGCGCCGTGGACCTGTTCGCGGTGGACGCCGGGCAGCAGGGCCACTGGCACCATCTGGGCCGGCTGGAGGCGGGCTCGCTGGTGTTGGGCCCGGTGGCCGGTCCTGCGCACACGCTGGTGGCGCGCCCGCTGCGGGACTGCGTGGTGCGCCGCATCGCCCTGCGCGAGCTGTACCGGCAGGCGGAGGCCCGGACCTGGTCGTACGACAGTGACGGCAACCCGCGGTACGTGCCGCCGACGACGAGCCCGCTGGAGTACGCCCTCGCACTCGGTGCGGGGCGTGGTCTGGCGGTGCTGTTCCAGGCGCCGATGGCCGCGGAGCGGGCCGGCGCGCCCGGCGACGACGACGTGTTCTGGATGCAGGTGCCGCCGGGCAGCGTGCGGTACGGCTCGCTGTACGGGGCGGAGGCGGCGGCCGATCTGCTGGTGGACCCGGCGCTGTGGCAGAGCATGGTCGACCAGCAGTACCGGCTGATGACCACGCTGGAGCGGTGGATCGAGCAGCTGGAGCACACGCACGAGACGCGGACCGCCGAGGGCATCGCGGCCGGCGAGGCGGTCCGCGCCCGGGCCGACCGGACGCTGCTCGCGGCCATCGGCGAGCGGTCGGGGCGGCGCACGACGACGGCCGACGCGGACGCCACGTACGCGGCCTGCGAGCTGGTCGCCCGGGCGGCCGGGATCACGCTCGCCGCGCCCGCGCGGACCGGCGCCGGCGGCGACCGGACCGATCCGGTCGAGCGGGTCGCCCTGGCCTCCCGGGTGCGGACCCGTGCCGTACGGCTGGAGGGCCGCTGGTGGCGGGAGGACGTGGGGCCGCTGGTGGGCCACCGGGCCCTGTCGGGGGCGCCGGTGGCCCTGCTGTGGCGGCGGGGCGGCTATGTGGCGGTGCATCCCGCGACCGGCCGGGAGACGCCGGTCGGGAAGGCCAACGCCGAGCAGTTCGAGCCCCGCGCGGTGATGTTCTGCCGTCCGCTGCCCGAGCGGCGGCTGAGCCCGTTGCGGCTGCTGCGGTTCTGCATGTCGGGGACGCGGGGCGATCTGACGGGTCTGCTGCTGAGCGGTCTGGTGACGGTGGCGATCGGGGCTCTGGTGCCGCTGGCGACCGGCAAGGTGCTCGGCGAGTTCGTGCCGCAGGCGCGGACCGGGCTGATCGTGCAGACGTGTCTCGCGGTGATCCTGAGCAGTGTGGTGGCCGCCGCCTTCATGCTGCTGCAGAACCTCACCCTGCTGCGCCTGGAGGGCCGGGTGGAGGCCACGCTCCAGCCGGCCGTGTGGGACAGGCTGCTGCGGCTGCCGACCACGTTCTTCACCGAGCGTTCGACGGGCGAGCTGGCGAGCGCGGCGATGGGCGTCGGAGCGATCCGCCGCATGCTGGCCGGGGTGGGTCCGACGGTGGCCCAGTCGGTCACCGTGGGCGCGGTGAACCTGGGGCTGCTGCTGTGGTTCAGCGTGCCGATGGCGCTGGCCGCGTTCGGGATGCTGGTGGTCGTCGCGGGGGTGTTCCTGGGGCTCGGGCTGTGGCAGGTGCGCTGGCAGCGGCGGCTGGTGGTGCTCACCAACAAGCTGAACAACCAGGCTTTCCAGACCTTGCGCGGGCTGCCGAAGCTGCGGGTGGCGGCGGCGGAGAACTACGCGTACGCCGCGTGGGCGTCCCGGTTCGCCCGCAGCCGTGAGCTCCAGCAGAAGGCCGGCCGGATCAAGAACCTGACGGCGGTGCTGGGCGCGGTCTACCTGCCGCTGGTCACGCTGGCGATGTTCATGCTGCTGGCCGGTCCCGCGCGCGGCTCGATGACGGCGGCGGAGTTCCTCACCTTCAACACGTCGGTGACCATGGTGCTGACCTCGGTCACCCAGCTGACCGGCGCGTTCGTCTCGGCGGTCGCCGCGCTGCCGCTGTTCGAGCAGATCAAGCCGGTGCTGGACGCCACGCCCGAGGTGCGCGCGGCCAGCACCCGGCCGGGCCCGCTGTCCGGGGCGATCGAGGCGCGGCGGCTGTCCTTCCGCTACTCCGACGACGGTCCGCTGGTCCTGGACGACGTGTCCTTCGAGGCGCGGCCGGGCGAGTTCGTGGCGGTCGTCGGCCCCAGCGGCTGCGGCAAGTCCACCCTGCTGCGGCTGCTGATCGGCTTCGACCGGCCGGTGTCCGGCAGCGTGCTGTACGACGGTCAGGACCTGGCCGCGCTCGACCGGTCGGCGGTGCGCCGGCAGTGCGGCGTGGTGCTCCAGCACGCGCAGCCGTTCACCGGGTCCGTCCTGGACGTCATCTGCGGGAGCGAGCCGTACACGCCTCAGGAGGCGATGGCGGCGGCGGAGATGGCGGGGCTGGCCGAGGACATCCGGCGGATGCCGATGGGGCTGCACACCATCGTCTCGGGCAGCGGCGCGGTCTCCGGCGGCCAGCGGCAGCGGCTGATGATCGCCCAGGCGCTGATCCGGCGGCCGCGGATCCTCTTCTTCGACGAGGCGACCAGCGCCCTGGACAACGGGACGCAGCGCACGGTCATCGAGAGCACCAAGGCCCTGGAGGCGACCCGGATCGTCATCGCGCACCGGTTGTCGACGGTCCTCGACGCGGACCGGGTGGTGGTGATGGAGGGCGGCAAGGTGGTCCAGCAGGGCCCGCCGGAGCAGCTCCTGGCCGACACCGGCGGGCGGCTGCACGAACTGGTGCGGCGGCAGCTGGCGTGAGGTACCGGGCGTCCACGGCGCGCGCACCGACGGACGGTCGCCGTCCGGTCACGTCCGTGGCGCGTCTTCGCCGTACGCGGGGCCCGTCCGTTGCTCCGCGCGGTAATTGGGTACCCACGGGTCATGCGGACCAGCGTGATGGATGTCGGATCGAAGACCGTCAGACTCGTCGTGGCGGACACGGCGGGCGGGGCGCCGCTGCCGGTGCACACGGCGAAGTGGCCGCTCAGGCTGTCCGAGCAGGTCACGCCCGGGGAGCCGGTGCCGGAGGAGGCCGTGGAACGCCTCGTGGACGCCGTCGCCGCGGCGGACAGGACCGCCGCGCGATGGGGCGCGTCGGGTCCCCTGGCGTTCGCGACCGCCGTGGTGCGCGGTGCCCCGAACCGGCAGGAGGTGCTGGGCACGGTCCGGGCCCGGACCGGCGTCGACCTGTGCACGCTGCCCGGCGAGGTGGAGGCCGAGCTCACGTTCCTCGGGGCGCGGCGCTGGATGGGCTGGCGCTGCGGGCCGCTGGCGCTGCTGGACATCGGCGGGGGTTCGCTGGAGGTCGCCTTCGGACGCGGCCGGCTGCCCGACTTCGTCGCCTCGCTGCCGCTGGGGGCGGGCCGGCTCACCCACGAGTACTTCGCGGACGCGGACCCTCCGTCCCCGGAGCAGGTGCGGGCGCTGCGCCGGCGGGTGCGCCACCAGTTGCGGGACGTGGCGGCCCGGATCCGCTGGGAGGGGCCCCGCACGGCGGTGGCCACCTCCCGCACCTTCCAGCAGCTGGGGCGGCTGTGCGGGGCCGCGCCCGGACGGCACGGCCCCTTCGTGGAGCGGGAGCTGTCCTGCGCCGACCTGCGGGTGGCGATCGACCGGCTGGCCGCCCTGCCCGCCGCCGAACGCGCCCGGCTGCCCGGGATCTCCGCCCCGCGGTCCGCGCAGAGCCTGGCGGGCGCGGTGGTGGGGCACACGGCGATGAAGCTGACCGGTCTGGACACGGTGACGATCTGCCCCTGGGCGCTGCGCGAGGGGGTGCTGTTGCGCCATATCGAGGACGGCCCCTCCTGGTGGGCGGAGATCACCCGCCTCAACGAGAAGGAGGCGGCGGCCGCCGACCCCGTACCGCTGCGCATCGCCACCGCGCACGGCTGACCCGGACGTACGACGAAAGGAGAGACCCGTGTCCGAGCGGGACGACCGCGAGACGCCCGAGACCGCCCTCGAGGAGGTGCTGCGCGAGGTCGAGGACGCCGAGCGGCGCACCGAGGACCCCGCCGGGCGGCGCCGCCGCCGGGGCGAGGCCGGGGACGCCACCACCCCGAACACCGAGGCGCAGGAGGAGTCCCGGGGCGACTAGCGGGCGCTACTGCGGCGGCGGGCCGAGGGGGCGCGCCGCCAGGGCCCGGGCGACGCCCAGCAGGTTGGCTGCCATGGCGCGGGCGGTCCTGCGGGACCAGTCGTGGCCGCTTCCGCCCTCCAGGAAGCTCGGTCCGGGCCCTGGACCCTGGTTCCAGTAGGTCCACGCCTGGCCGGGGATGGTGTAGCCGATGTCCTGCAGACCGCCGGTGATCTCGCTGATCACATGGTGCGCGCCGTCCTCGTTCCCGGTGACGACGACTCCCGCGACCCGGTTGTAGGCGACCGGCCGGCCGTCGTCGTCCGTCTCGGACAGCATCGCGTCCATCCGCTCCAGGACCCGTTTGGCCACCGACGACGGCTGCCCGAGCCAGGTCGGGGAGGCGATGACGAGGATCTCGGACGCGAGGATCCTCTCGTGGACGCCCGGCCAGGCGTCGCCCTCGTGCACGGCCTCGCTGACCACGCCCGGGGCGATGTCCAGGTCCACCGCGCGGACGACGTCGACCTCCACGCCGTCCCTCCGCAGCTGCTCGACGACGGTCCCGTACAGCGCCTCGGTGTTGGAGGTCTCCGGTGACTTCTTGAGGGTGCAGTTGATCACAAGTGCCTTCATGTGGCCATGGGGTACCCCGCGGGCGGGCGGTCGCCACGCGAACGGGGGTGTCCGTGGGCCGTCCGGGTACCCGGGGCTCATGGAGCACACCTGTGAAGAACCCCGGCTGCCCGCACCGCGCGGCCCCCTGAGCAGCGCCGTCGAGGACCATCTGCGGGCCACCGGCCCGCTGCCTCCCGACGAGGAGATCACCGCCGCCCCCGTGTACGGCGACGACTTCCAGCTCGCCCTGTACCTGTGCTATGAGCTGCACTACCGCGGGTTCGCGGGCGTGGCGGCGGAGCGTGAGTGGGACCCGGAGCTGCTGCGCGTCCGCGCCGCCCTGGAGGACCGCTTCCTCACCGCGCTCCGCGCGGACGCCCGGCGGCACGACGACGTCGACGAGGCGCTCGCCGAAATCCTGGTGGAACCGGTGGACGGCACGGGCGTCAGCCACTTCCTGCGCGACAAGGGCGAGCTGTGGCACATCCGCGAGTACGCCGCCCAGCGGTCCCTGTACCACCTGAAGGAGGCCGACCCGCACGCGTGGGTGCTGCCCCGGCTGTGGGGCCGGGCCAAGGCGGCGATGGCGGCGGTCGAGTTCGACGAGTACGGCGGCGGTCGCGCCGACCGGGTGCACGCCCGCCTCTTCGCGGACCTGATGACGGACCTGGGCCTGGACACGACGTACGGCCGCTATCTGGACGCGGCCCGCGCCGAACTGCTCGTGACGGTGAACCTGATGTCCCTCTTCGGACTCCACCGCTCGCTCAGGGGCGCCCTGGTGGGCCACTTCGCGGCGGTCGAGATCACCTCGTCGCCCGGCTCGCGGCGGCTCGCCGAGGCGATGCGCCGCACGGGCGCGGGGCCCGCCGCCGAGCACTTCTACGACGAGCACGTGGAGGCGGACGCGGTGCACGAGCAGGTGGTGCGCCACGAGGTCATCGCCGGTCTGCTGGAGGTGGAGCCGCACCTCGCGGCGGACATCGCCTTCGGCGTGGACGCCACCGTGTTCGCCGAGGACCGCCTGGGCGAGAGGCTGCTCGCGGACTGGAGCGCCGGCCGGTCGTCGCTGCGCACTCCCCTGCCTCAGGAGTTCACCCATGCTTCTTGACGGCGGGGGTACCCGGCGATCCGTGACTCCACTGGCGCCACCGGGCGTGTACGCCCCTCAAGAGGACACCGAGCTGCTGGCCGGTGCCCTGTCCGACGAACCCGTCCCTTCGGACGCGGACGTTCTCGACGTGGGAACGGGATCCGGCGCGCTGGCGGTCGAGGCCGCCCGGCGCGGCTGCCGGGTGACCGCGGTCGACGTCTCGCGGCGGGCGGTGTGCGCGGCGCGGCTGAACGCGCTGCGGGCCGGCGTGCCGGTCCGGGTCCGGCGCGGCAACCTGTTCGCGCCGGTGCGGGGCGAGTCGTTCGACCTGATCCTCGCCAATCCGCCGTACGTTCCGGCGCCCGGCGGCGGCTCGCCGCCGCGGGGCGCGGCCCGGGCCTGGGACGCGGGCGGCGACGGACGCCTCGTCCTGGACCGCATCTGCCGGGAGGCGCCCGCGCTGCTGCGGCCGGGCGGCGTCCTGCTGCTGGTGCAGTCGGCGCTCAGCGACCCCGAGCTGACGGTCGGCGGGCTGCGGGCGGCCGGGACGAAAGCCGCGGTGATCCGGCGCCGGCGCATCTCCTTCGGCCCGGTGGTACGGGGCAGGGAGCGCTGGCTGCGGGAGCGGGGGCTGCTGTCCGCGGGCGACGACAAGGAAGAGCTGGTGGTGATCCGTGCCGAACTCCCCGTCTGACGCCCCGCGCCGCGTCACCGTCCGGCGCAAGGGCCCCCTGCTGGTGGAGGGGCCGGTGGAGGTCGAGCTGGAGGACGGCACGGTCGTCGCCTCCGACCGCTTCCGGGTGGCCCTGTGCACCTGCCGCCGCAGCCGACGGTATCCGTGGTGCGACACCAGCCACCGGGACCGGGCCTGAGCCGTCGGGCTCCGTGAGGGCCCGGAGACCGGCGGGCGGCCCCACTCCGCCCGCCGGCCTCCTTGCGCGGGATCGCACGCTCCGCGGGAGGTCCGGACTCCCCAGTCCACCGGCCACCACGCGGTCACGGGAAACCGTGCGATCCCGGTCTCAGAACGCGAAGACGCTCGAGCCGTGAGCGTTCATCACGCACGTGTTGGAAAAGGTCCGCTGGTAGGAGACGCGCTGTCCCTGCCACACCCCGTCGACGGTGACGAGCACCGGGTCGTACTGCTTGGTGCAGAAGACGCCCTCCCGCATCGTCAGGGCGTCGAGGTCGCCGCCGAGGCGGTTCATCTCCGCACAGGCCGCCCCCGGGGCCGGGTGGGTGCCCGAGGGAACCGGGGCGCAGGTCAAAGTGACCGCGCGCTCCGGCGTGACGGTCGCCGCGCTGTCGCCGTGGCCCACGGTGAGCACCAGGGCCGAGGGGGCGTAGAGCGCGGACGGGGCGGTCTCCGGGGCGGCCAGCGCCGCCCCGGTCAGGGGTGCGCAGACGGCGGCGGCCGTGAGGCCGAGGGTGGTGGCCCAGCGCGCGGTGTTCCGCATTGTGTGCATCCTTCCGCTCGTGTCGACGAGTCGCCGGCCCGTGCTCGGTCGGTGCCGAACCGGCGTGCCGGAGTCTGCCGAGTCCGCGCCGGAACTTCACATCGGGCATGCGGATTTCGGTAACCTTGCGTATTGAATCAGTGGCGTGAAGTCACGGAACGCACGGGGCACGGCCCTGTAACCGCACGGAAACCGAGTGCGCGAAGTGGCCAGATGGCCGGAATGCGGTCGCTCGGCAATAGGCCTGAAACATTCCGGTTCCGCTCTCGGCGGACCGTTCGATGACGCCTTGTGTTCATGAACCGGGCGAGTAATCGTCATTACATGATGACGAAGGAGCAGCGGGAACAACTGCGGGGCTGGTTCACCGGCCGGCTCCCCGAGGGTCTCTTCGAGGAGCTGGCCGAGGTCACGGTCGACCGCGAGGAGATCACCGTCATCGGCCGCGTTCCCGGCCCCCGGCCGGCGGAGGGCGCCTCGCCGGCCGAGCGGGAGGCGGCGGTCGAGGGCCGCGTCCAGGAGTTCCGGGAACGCACCCGGGACGAGCGGATCGCGGTCGCCCGGGACGCCGAGCGCCGCTTCGGCCGGAAGGTCTCCTGGGGTGTGGAGTGCGACGGGCACCGCGTGTTGTTCACACATGTGGCGGCGCCCGTCATGACCCGGCTGCGCCAGCCGGAGCGGCAGGTCCTCGACACCCTCATCGCGAGCGGGGTGGCCCGCAGCCGCAGCGAGGCCCTGGCCTGGTGCGTACGCCTGGTCCAGCGGCACACCGACGACTGGCTCACCGAGCTGCGCGAGTCGCTGGAGCACGTCCAGCGGGTGCGGGACCGGGGGCCGGACAACGATGCGGAGGAGGCGGAGCCCGGCGCCGTCGACGGGTGAACGGTGTTGTCGGCGGCGTCCATTACGGTGCGGGCATGACTGGATTCGTACTGGTGGCCGGTGCCCGGCTCGGAGCCTGGGCGTGGGACGAGGTGGCGGACGAACTGCGCGCGGGCGGGCACGAGGTGCATCCCCTGACGCTGTCCGGGCTCGCCGAGAAACAGGGGGTGCCGGCGGGACAGCAGACCCATGTCCGGGACATCGTGGACGAGGTGGAGCGGCTCGACCTGCGGGACGTCGTCCTCGTGGGGCACAGCTACTCCGGCGTGCCGGTCGGGCAGGCGGCCGAGCGGATCGGCGAGCGGCTGCGGCGCGTGGTGTTCGTCGACGCGAACGTGCCGGTCGACGGGGAGTCGTTCCTGTTCGGCTGGCCGAGCGACGACGTCCGGCGGGAGATCGACGCCAACGGCGGGTTCTGGCCGCCCATGGGGGCCGACGGCTACGCGGGCCAGGGCCTGACCGACGAACAGACAGCCCGCATCATCGCCGGATCGACCCCGCACCCGGGCGCCACGCTCACCGAACCGGCCGTGCTGGAGCGGCCGCTCGGCGAGCTGCCGGCGACGTACGTGAAGTGTCTGCTGGACGGCGAGGAGCCCCTCCCGGCCGTGGCGGAGCCGCTGAGGAGCGGGACGTGGGAGCTGGTGACCATGGACACCGGGCACTGGCCGATGTTCTCCCGGCCGCGCGAACTGGCCCGGATCCTGCGGGAGGCGGCCGCGGTCCGCTGATCCCCTCCCGTCCGGCGCTGGACGCGCCCCGCACCCAGCGGCCAGCATGCACCAAGGCGGCGTGGCTCCGGGAGACGAGGCGGGACGGATGGCGAAGCACTGGGCCGACTTCCAGTACGAGATCTACCTGAACGGGATGACGGGGGCCGTGCCCCGGCTGCCGACCGATCTGACCCGGCTGGAGGAGCTGACCGGGCAGCGGCTGGGCCCGGGGCCGGTCGGGTACGTCGCGGGCTCCGCGGGCGACGGCAGCACCGCCCGCGCCAACCGGGCCGCGCTCGAACGCCGCCGGATCGTGCCGCGCATGCTGCGGGACGTGCACGAGCGTGACCTGTCGGTCGAGGTGCTGGGCCGCACGCTGCCGGCGCCGCTCGCGCTGGCGCCGGTCGGGGTGCTGTCGATCATGCATCCGGACGCCGAGTCCGCCGCCGCCCGGGCGGCGGCCGCGCAGGGCGTGCCGTTCGTGCTGTCGTCCGCGTCCAGTACGCCGATGGAGCAGGTCGCGGAGGCGATGGGCGAGGCGGACCGCTGGTTCCAGTTGTACTGGCCGAAGGACGTGGAGGTGGCCCGGAGCTTCCTGGGCCGGGCGAGGGCCGCCGGGTTCACGGCGCTCGTCGTCACGCTCGACACCCCCCTGCTGTCGTGGCGCCCGCGCGACCTGGACCAGGCGTACCTGCCGTTCCTGCACGGTGTGGGCACCGCCAACTACTTCTCGGACCCGGCGTTCCGGGCGGGGCTGGCCAAGCCGGTGCACGAGGATCCCGACGCGGCGGTGATGCACTTCGTCGGCATGTTCGCCGATCCCGCCAAGTCCTGGCCGGACCTGGCGTTCCTGCGGGAGAACTGGGACGGCCCGATCGTCCTCAAGGGCGTGCTCCACCCCGACGACGCGCGGCTCGCCGCCGACGCCGGGATGGACGGCGTGGTGGTGTCCAACCACGGCGGGCGCCAGGTGGCCGGGGCGATCGCCGCGGCGGACGCGCTGCCCGGCGTGGTGGAGGCCGTCGGCGACCGGCTCACCGTGCTGTTCGACAGCGGGGTGCGCACCGGCGACGACGTCTTCAAGGCCCTCGCCCTCGGCGCACGGGCGGTCCTGCTGGGCCGTCCGTACGCCTACGGGCTCGGCCTCGACGGACAGGCGGGGGTCGAGCACGTGATCCGCTGCCTGCTCGCCGAACTCGACCTCACCATGGCCCTGTCGGGCCACGCCACCCCGTCCACGATCGGTCCCGAGTCCCTCACGGAGACGACGGGCTGACCCGCCACGACACGTGCGGAGCCGGGGCGGGGCGGCCCTCCGGGCCGGGTCCCCGCCCCGGGGGTCACATCCCCGGCTCGGCCGGTTCCGCGCGCCGGGCCGCCGGGGTGTCCGCGCCGCTGACGGACAGGGAGCCCGTGTCCGTCCGTACCGGTTCGGGACTCCAGCGCTGGTCCACGCTCCGGTCGCGCACCTTGACGACGATGTCGGCGTTCGCGTCAGGGGTCGCCGGAGCAAGGGCCAGTTGGACGTCCCAGCGGGGCACCAGCTCGCCCTGCGCGGTGAGGTCGTACCGCACGTCGGCGCCCCGCCGGCCGCCGGGGCCGCCGCAGGTGCCGAGGACGACGACACCGGCGTCCTTGTGCGAGTCCAGGCACAGGCCGGGGTCGGCCACGCTGCGCAGCAGCCCGTCGTCCTCGTACGTCCACTGCTGGGTCCACACCGAGGAGCAGTCCGCCAGCCGGGTCCCGGAGCCGTCCCGGGGCTCGCCCCGGGTGTCGAGGCACAGGCCGGAGGCGACGTTGCGCAGCCGCGTCCGTTCCGGTGCGGTGGGCAGGCCGGCGGCGCCGGGCGGGGACGCGGAGGGCACGGCCGCACGGTCGCCCACCGCTCCGGTGGAGCCCGTCGGGTCGGCGGCGCCTCCGTCCGGGGTGGAGGACCCGGCGATGAGCACGCTCACCAGCACCCCGGCGGACACCGCCCCGAGGCCGGTGAGCAGGGTCCTGGTGGAGCGCACCGGGTCCGGGAGCGCGAGGCCCGTCAGCCGTCCGGGGACGGGGATGCGGGACAGCACGCGGTACCGGCCGCTGCCGGGCCGCCCGCCCCCGCGCCGTCGGCGGGCGGCGCGTCCGCCGCGGGGGCCGGCCGTCGCGCGCCCCGGGCGCGAGTCGAGGTAGCGCCGGGCCCCCCACCCGAGCACCGCCTCGGCGAGCAGCGTGCCCAGCCCGCCCTCGAAGTGGCTCAGTTGCTCGGCCGCGTTCCGGCAGTGGCGGCACTCCGCCAGATGCTGCCGGACGTCCGGCAGCAGGGCCCCGCCCCGCCGGATGGGGACGTCGAGGAGGCGGTTGTAGAAGCGGCAGTCCTTCGTCGGTGCCAGTTCCTGATGGGCGTGGACACAACCTTGACGGAATTTTTCACGTGCTTGTTCGAGTGCGTCCGATGCGACGGCGGGGTCCATGCCGAGCAGACCGGCCGGTACGGAAATCGGCTCGGCCTCGACCTCGACGTGCCAGAGCAAACAGCGCGCGCGTGCGGGCAACGACCGGAATGCCCGTTGGGCGAGTGAGCGATTTTCCGGAGTCATGGTGTTCGCCGCGCGCATGCCGCGCCCGCCGGCCGGTTTCCGAAGCTCCGGCACAACCCCGGTTATTCGGTCGTCCGCGGCCCACTCGCGGACCGTGTCCCGCACGGCCACCAGCAGCACGGGCCGGAGCGCGACGGCCGATTCGCCGATGGCGACCCGGTCCAGTGCCCGGTGCAGGGCGGCCGCGGTGACCATGGCGGCGAGCGGCCCCGACGACGCGAGGCAGACGGCCGCGTAGTCGTGCATCGACGGCCAGTGCCGCGCCGTCAGCAGCGCGACGGAGTGGGCGGCCTCGCCCTCCGGACGGTTCCGCAGCCGGGCGGCGAGGAACTCGTCGGACTCCTCCGGATCCCCGCCGGGCGGGGGATACGGGGGCCGAGGGGGGTGGGGGGTGTGCACTGAGATGGTTCCTTCCCACAGCGCATGTGTATTCGAGGGTTTCCGACGCCGAAAAGGAAGACCGACGGGTGCGTACCTCTTTGGCGGGGCACGGGGGGCGCGAATTCACCGACGGCGAATCGGACCCGGTTCATCGACTCGCGTGCGACCCCGGCCTTACCCCCCGCACGGGTGGCTCACTCTCGCACAACCCGCGCTCGGCCAACAAGGCGCTCGGGGAACATCCGCGCGTTGACAGAAAGTCAGAGAGGGAACGCGGCCCGTGTCTTTCGCCCCGGGTTTTCACGCCGTTCACAGCCCGGGCGCTCCGGAGGGCGCCCGGATCCCCGCCGCGCCCCGGGTGAACTCCGCTCCCATGACGGCGCCCCGCGCACGCTCCCGGCGCACGCCGGAGCGCAGTCGCCTGGTCACGGCCGACTCCCGGAAGGACACGCGCGGAGCCGGCGGCTCTCCTGCGCGCGAAGACGGCGACCCCGGTCCTCCGCCCCGGCCGACGGCCCCGAGAAGCTCCCTGCGTCCCGCGCGGCCCGTCCGGCGCGGTTCAGATCTGCCAGGAGCGCAGCCGGTCGGCCGCGCCGTAGACGTCCGCCTCGCCGGAGATCAGGTCGCGCGCCAGATCGACCAGGGCGCCGTAGGGCGGGTCGATGCCGACCCCGCTGACGAACATGTAGGCGACCGCCGTGGCACAGGCGAAACGGGCGTTGGCCGAGGGCAGCGGCCGGAGCACGGCGAGGGTGTGCAGCAGGGCCGCCGCCCGCCAGGCCGGATCGGAGTCGACGCCCAGCCGGGGCGGGTCCACCCGGTGGCGGGCGACGGCCGCGACGAGGGCGGAGAAGTCGTTGACGGTGGGCTGGTCCGGGAGGACCTCCTCGTGCCGCTGGAGCAGCCAGGGCACGTCGATGTGGAGCACGGAAGCCATCGGTCAGGCGGCCCGTCCCGCGCCCCTGGCGGAGGGTTCGTCGTCCGGGAAGGCGGCGGCGAACTCGTCGGCGTGGGAGGCGAAGAACCGGCGGAAGGCTTCCGCGCCCTCCTGCAGGGCGCGGTGGCGGGCTATGTCCGCCGCGGCCGCCTCCCGCACGAGCGCCTTCATGGACGTACCGCGTTCCTTGGCGATCTGCCGCAGGTCCTCGAGCTCGCGGTCGCTGAACTCCACGTTGAGAGCTGGCATGCCTTCACGGTACCGCTCGGGTACTGAATCGTAAATAAGCGCAGGTCAGACCATACAGAAAGGGGTACCGGCAGGGGCGGCGGCCGAGCGGCCGCCGCCCCTGCCGGTAGCGGGTGTCAGCCCTGATCGGCCACGAAGGAGGCCATGCGGGTCAGGGCCGCGTTCCAGTTGATGGTGTGTTCGTTGGTGGACCAGGACTGGATGTCGTCGATGAAGCAGAACTGGCCGACGCAGCCCTGGAGTTTCGACTGGGCGATGGGGTCCTGGATACTGGAGTTGGGTCCCCCGGAGAGCGTGCCGGCGGGCGGGTTCGGCAGGTTCGGGTCGAGCTGCCGGGCGTACCAGCGGCTGTGCTGGTTGTGCGCGTTGACCTCGCCGTAACCGGTGACGTACGACATGTTGAGGGCGTTGCGGCCCAGGATGTAGTCCATGCTCTGCAGCGCGCCGTCCCGGTACTTCGAGGCGCCGGTGAGGTCGTAGGCGGTGGCGAGGACGACCGCGTTGTTGAGCACCTGGTGGCTGGAGCCCCAGTCGTAGACGTTGTCGGCCGGCGCGTACGGCATGCCGTACGGGTGGGCCTTCAGCGTGGCCAGATAGCGGTCGGCGCCCTTGATCACGGAGTGGCGGACCTTGTCCTTGCCGGGCAGTCGGCTGGGCACGGTCGCGAGGTCGAGCCGGCCGGCCGCGGCGGTGCGCGACCAGTCGAAGCCGGTCGGCCCGAAGATGTCGGCGGTGTGCACCGGGGAGTTCAGCACGTACTCCCTGAACTGCCTCTCCCCCGTGGTGAGGTACAGCTCCGCGGCCGCCCAGTAGAACTCGTCGGCCACGGTGTCGTCGGGGTAGGCGCCGCCGCCGACGCCGTCGTCCGGGTCGGCGAGCAGGTCCGGGTGGGCGAGGGCCGCCGTCCAGGCCTTGCGGGCCGCCGCGAGGGTGGTGGCCGCGAACTCCTTGTCGTAGGAGCGGTAGAGCCGTGCCGCCTGGGCGGCCGTGGCCGCGAGGTTCAGGGTGGCGGCGGTGGTCGGCGGGTGCAGTTCCCGCTTCTGCGGGTCGTCGCTCGGCAGCAGCGGCAGCCCGGTCCACTGCTCGTCGTGGATCTTGTGGTGGGCCATGCCGGCCAGCGGCTCACCCTCGGGGACCTGCATCTTCAGCAGGAACTCCAGTTCCCAGCGGGCCTCGTCGAGGATGTCCGGGACCTTGTTGCCGCTCTCCGGGATGTTCAGCGTGCCGTCGCCGAGCTTGTCCGCCTCGCCGGTGCGGGCGTGCTTGGCGCGTTCGTAGGTGCTGAGCACCTCCCAGGTGCTGATGCCGCCGTTGACGACGTACTTGCCGTGGTCGCCGGCGTCGTACCAGCCGCCGGTGACGTCGAGGGTGTAGTCGCAGACTCCGGGCTGGCAGGGCACCTGGCTGTCGCCCTGGTTGGGGGCCGTGCCCACGTGCCCGGCCGGGCGGCCGTAGCCGGGGCGCAGGTCGTCGCGGATCTCCGTGCCGCTGCGCTGGGTGTAGTAGTACTTCGCCGCGTCCAGCCGCAGCCGCTCGTAGGCGCTCGCGTCGATGTCGAAGGGCCGGCTGGTCTCGCCGTCCACGGTCAGGGTGTAGCCGGTGCCGCGCCCCCGGTAGGAGCCGAAGTCGAGGGAGTGGACGTTCTGCCCGGAGGAGGCGTCGGTGCCGCGCGGCACCGTCCAGCCCGTGCGGACCACCCGGCCGGCGCCGTCCTTCAGCCGCCAGGGCAGCCGCTCGCCGGCGTCGGTGACCAGGGTCGCGTTCTTCGGCCCGGAGGGCAGGTAGGCGACCTGGTTGACCCGGACGCGGGGGCCGGTGTCGGGCTCGTACGGCTCGGGGGCGACCCCGCCCAGCAGGGACACGTCGTCCACGCAGAACCGCCAGGGGTCCGCGCTGCCGCCGAGCTGGAAGCCGACCTGGCCCTGCGCGGTGTCGACGGGTGAGGTGAAGGTGTACGAGTAGGTGTCCCCCGAGACGCTGAGTTGCGGGGACACCTCGTAGTAGGTGTCGTACGGCGACGCCTGCAGGCCGACGATCGCCCGCACCACATGGCCGGCGGGCGAGCCGGTGGCGCTGAAGGAGAAGCGGTACGACTCCCCCTTCACCAGGGTGATGTCGTTCTGGCCGACGGCCGCGTCCCAGCGGTTGGCGGTGCCGCCGGGGACGTCGGCGCACAGGCGGCCCTCGGACGGGCTCGCGGCGACGTCGGCGGAGGCCCACCAGGAGTCGGTGCCGTTGTCGAAGGCGCCGTTGCGGACCTGCTCCACCTCGTCGGCCCCGGCCGGGGCGGCGGGCAGCGCGGTGAGCGCGGTCGCCAGCAGTCCGGTCAGGGACAGCAGGGCGGTTCTGCGTCTGTTCACGTCTGAGCTCCTCGTGGGGAGGTGCGGGGGCGGGAAAGCACATTTGGGAGCGCTCCCATTTCCGTACGCGGACCATGGTTGTGGCAGGTGTGACACTCCGTCAACGGTTGGGACCGGACTGGTGAGGGTCACCCGGAGCGGAGGTTCGCAGTCCGCGTCGGGCCGTGACCCACTAGGCTGGAACTCAGGCGATGCACCGGTTCACGGTGAGTGTGCGCGATGGAGTGGCGAGGATGAGGCCGGACGACCCGTTCGACGATGCCGTGACGGCCCGGGCCGTCATCGCCGCCGACGGCACGCTCGCGCGGTGGAGCGAGGGTGCCCGCCTGCTGCTGGGACACACGGCCGAGGAGGTCGTCGGCCGCCCGGCCGCCGTGCTGCTGGCCGAGGGCTCGGGCCCGCCCCGGCTCCCGGCCGCCCGCTGGAGCGGCACCCTCGCCCTGCGGCACCGCGACGGCACGACCGTCACGGTGTGGGTGCTCGCCCACCACAGACAGCCGGCGGACGACGGTCCGGGGGAATGGCTCGCCGTCACCCCGCTGGAGGCCGCGGACGGGGAACTGCCCGACGATCCGCTGGTCAGGACGGCCGTGTTCCAGTCGCCCTGCGCCACGATGGTCTTCGACGAAGGGCTGCGCCTGCGCGGGGTCAACGACGCCATGGCCCACCTCCTCGGATTGCCGGCCTCCCACCTGCGGGGACTGAGGCCTACGGACATCGGCGGCCGGCCGCAGCACTCCGAACTCGAACGGCAGCTGCGTCAGGTGCTGCGCGCCGGACGGCCGCACGACATGCAGACGTACATGAAGGCCACCACCGAGAACCGCGCGCACGCCTGGCTGGCCCGGCTCGCCCCGCTCACCGACCCGTCCGGCCGGGTGCGGGGCGTGTGCGTGACCGCCCACGACTTCTCCGAGCAGTACCTGGCACGGGAGCGGCTGCAGCTGGTCAACGAGGCCAGCATCCGCATCGGCACCACCCTGGACGTCACCCGGACGGCGCAGGAGCTGGCCGAGGTGTGCGTGCCCGCCCTCGCCGACTTCGTCAGCGTGGACCTGCTGGAGCCCGAGGAGCCCGGGGGCGAGCCCACCGGCCCGCTGACCACGCCGGTCTCGCTGCGCCGGGTCGCCCACCAGTCCCTCACACCGGGCAGCCCCGAGGCGGTCGCCCGCGTGGGCGAGGTGGTCGTCTATCCGGCCGCCGCGCCGCAGGCGGACTCGTTGATCGCGGGCCACGGCATCGTGGCCTCGGTGCCGTCCGGCGATCTCGACCCGTGGCTCGCGGTGGACGAGGCACGCGCCCGGCAGGTCCGGGAGTTCGGCGTCCACTCCATGCTGTCCGTCCCGCTCCAGGCGCGCGGCACGACCCTCGGGGTGGCCGCCTTCACCCGTTTCTCCCGCCCCGAGGCGTTCACCCACGACGACGTGCTGCTGGCCGAGGAGGTCACCGCGCGCGCCGCCGTCTGCATCGACAACGCCCGCCGCTACTCCCGGGAACGCGAGACCACCCTCGCGCTCCAGCGCAGCCTGCTCCCCCGCGCCCTGCCGCGCACGGCCGCCGTGGAGGCGGCCACCCGCTACCTGCCGGCCGCGCGCTCCGGGGTGGGCGGCGACTGGTTCGACGTGATCCCGCTGTCCGGGATGCGGGTGGCCATGGTGGTCGGGGACGTCGTCGGGCACGGCATCCAGGCGTCCGCGACCATGGGCCGGCTGCGCACCGCGGTGCGCACCCTCGCCGACATCGACCTGGCGCCGGACGAACTGCTCACCCATCTCGACGATCTGGTGCTCCACCTCTCGCACGAGTCGGGCGGCGACCCCGGGGCGGGCGAGGTCGGCGCGACCTGTCTGTACGCGGTGTACGACCCGGTGTCACGGCGCTGCACCCTGTCCCGGGCGGGGCACCCCTCACCGGTCCTGGTCCCGCCGGGCGGCCCGGCCCGGCACCTCGAACTGCCCTCCGGACCGCCGCTGGGCCTGGGCGGGCTGCCCTTCGAGTCGGTCGAGCTGGAGCTGCCCGACGACGCGGTGCTGGCGTTCTACACCGACGGGCTGGTCGAGTCCCGCGGGCGGGACACCGAAGCCGGTCACGTCCTGCTCCGTGAGGCGCTGTCCAACGCCGCCGGCCCGCTCGACGAGACCTGCGACCGGGTCCTGCACACCATGCTCGCGCCGGGCGGCACGACGGACGACGTGGCCCTGCTGCTGGCCCGTACCCGCGGTCTGCCGTCCGCGCAGGTCGCCGCCTGGGACGTCCCCGCCGATCCGGCGCTGGTCGCCCCCGTCCGCAAGCAGGTCCTCGACCAACTGGCCACCTGGGAGCTGACCGAGGCGTCGTTCACCGCGGAGCTGGTGGTGAGCGAGCTGGTCACCAATGCCATCCGGTACGGCGCCCCGCCCATCCGGCTGCGGCTGATCCACGACGACGCGACGCTGATCTGCGAGGTGTCCGACACCAGCCACACGGCGCCGCACCTGCGCCGGGCCAAGACCTGGGACGAGGGCGGCCGGGGTCTGCTGCTGGTCGCCCAGCTCACCCGGCGCTGGGGCAGCAGACACACGGCCGACGGCAAGACCATCTGGTCGGAACTGGCCCTGGCGGACGAGATGTGACACGAGGTGAACCATGGCGGACGCGGCACGGCACACGACGGCGGTGGTGGCGGGCGCGCTGGTCCTGCTGGGCGCGCTGGCCTCCTGCGGCACCGGGAGCGGGACCGCGGGCCCTTCCCCGCAGCCCTCCGCGTCCGCCGCACGGACCACCGGGGACTCCCCGCGCGGCGCCGTCCCGAGCGACGCCGCCGGTTCCACGAACGACCGGTCCCCGACCGCCGCCGGGCCCGCGGACCGCTCGGCGTCCCGGTGCCGCACCGCCGAACTGAGCGCCGCCGTCGGCCGGATGGACCCGGGTGCGGGGCAGCGCAACTTCCCTCTCGTGCTGACGAACGTCTCCTCCCGCACCTGCACCCTGCACGGCCATCCGGGCGCCGCCTTCGTGGACGCGGCCGGCGGGCAGCTGGGCCGGGATCCGAAGCGCACCCCCGGTGACCCGGCGACCGTCACCCTGAGGCCCGGCGCCAGTGCCTGGGCGGGGCTGAGCTACGCGAGCCCCGGAGTGAGCGGCGCCCGCGCGGCCGCTCCGGCGGCGCTCCTCGTCACCCCACCGGACGAACGGGACCCCCTGAAGGTGCCCTGGACGGCCGGTGCGGTCCCGGTGTCCGGCAACGCCTCCTCGGTGTTCCTCACCGTGCTGGAGCCGGGCACCGGTCCCTGAACCCCGAAGCCCTCAGTGACCGGCGACCGGGTGCGGGACGTACGGCTGCCGGAGTTCCCCGAGCTCCTCGTCGGTCAGCTCGAGTTCGACGGCGGCCACGGCGTCCTCGATGTGACGGGCCTTGGACGCCCCGACGACCGGTGCGGTGACCGTGTCCTGGTGGAGCAGCCAGGCGAGGGCGACCCGGGCGCGCGGGACGCCGCGCCGTTCGGCGATGCGGGTGACCGCCTCGACGACGGCACGGTCCCCCTCCTGGTACAAGGTGCCGCCGAACACGTCGGTGGCGCTGCGCCCGGTGGTGGCGTCCCAGTCCCGGGTGAGCCGGCCCCGGGCGAGCGGGCTCCAGGGCAGGACGCCCACGCCCTGGTCCGCGCAGAGCGGCAGCATCTCGCGCTCCTCCTCGCGGTAGAGGAGGTTGTAGTGGTTCTGCATGGACACGAACCGGGTCCAGCCGTGCAGTTCCGCCGTGTACTGCGCCTTGGAGAACTGCCAGGCGTACATCGAACTGGCGCCGATGTAGCGCACCTTGCCGGCCTTGACGACGTCGTGCAGCGCCTCCATCGTCTCCTCGACGGGGGTGTCGGAATCCCAGCGGTGGATCTGGTAGAGGTCGACGTAGTCGGTGCCGAGGCGGGTGAGGCTGTGGTCCAGCTCGGTCATGATCGCCTTGCGGGACAGTCCGCCGCCGTTGGGCCCGGGCCGCATCCGGCCGTGCACCTTCGTGGCGAGCACGATGTCGTCCCGGCGGGCGAAGTCGCGCAGCGCCCGGCCGACGATCTCCTCGCTGGTGCCGTCCGAGTAGACGTTCGCGGTGTCGAAGAAGGTGATGCCCGCCTCCAGCGCCTGCCGGATCAGCGGACGGGAGGCCTCCTCGTCGAGGGTCCACTCGTGCGTGCCGCGGTCGGGCACGCCGTAGGTCATGCAGCCCAGACAGATCCGCGACACGTCCAGACCCGTCGAACCGAGCTTCACGTACTGCATCGTCGCCGCTCCTGCTTGTCGGGAAGGGTGGTTGCCAGAGGGAGCGTACGTGCCGGCGCCCGCGCGAAGCCGGGCGCCGGACGCGGCGCACCGCCCTCCGAAGCAGAAAACCGGTTGCCCGCCCCGGCCGGGAGGCCCCAGGATCCCGCCATGCCCACGAGCTCCCTCCCGCTGCCGCCGTCCGCCACCGCCACCGCGGCGGGCCGACAGCAGCGGTCCGGCCGGCGGGGAGGACCGACACCGCCGCGCTCATGACGGCCGCCCTGCTCGCGGGGCTGCTCGCCGGTTACGGCATCGCCGTCCCCGTGGGCGCCGTCGGGGCCTACCTGGTCTCCCTCACCGCCCGCACCACCCTGCGCACCGGCGTCTGCGCGGCCCTCGGCGTCGCCACGGCCGACGGGCTGTACGCCCTCGCGGCCGCGCTCGGCGGTTCGGCCCTCGCGTCGGCGCTGCGGCCGGTCCTGGGGCCGATGCGGTGGGTCTGTGTGCTGGTGCTGCTCGCACTGGCGGCGTGGGGCGCGGCCGGGGCCGTACGCCGCTACCGCGGGCGGCTGCTCGCCACCCGTCCCCGGGCCGCTCCCCCGGGCGCCGCCCGCGCGTATCTGTCGCTGCTCGGGATCACCCTGCTGAACCCCACCACCGTGATCTACTTCGCGGCGCTCGTGCTCGGCTCCCGCAGCGTGGAGGCGGCCGGGCCCCTGGAGCGGACCGTGTTCGTGACGGCGGCCTTCGCCGCGTCCGCGAGCTGGCAGGTGCTGCTCGCCGGCGGCGGCGCCCTGCTGGGCCGGGCGCCGGCCGGTCGCCGGGGCCGGCTGGTGACCGCGCTGGTGGCGTCCGGGGTGATGACGGCCCTCGCGTCCACATGGCGGTGGCGCCCGCCTGACGGCCCGCGGGGCCCGGTCGGATGAATCCGGCGTGCGGTGGTGTTGCGGAAGTGATCGACTCGACCGCAGTACCCGAGAACGACGGGATGGATGCCATGCCTCTTCAAGGCGAGTACGACCCGAGTCCGACGCAGTGGGTGCGCGAACAGGTGGAGCTGTACGAGAGCTCCGGCGGCACGGAGGGGACGACCCTGCAGGGCAGGCCGGTCATCGTGCTGACCAGCCGGGGCGCGAGGAGCGGCAAGCTGCGCAAGACCCCGTTGATGCGGGTCGAGCACGAGGGGCGGTACGCGGCGGTCGCCTCGCTGGGCGGCGCTCCCCGGCACCCGGTCTGGTACCACAACGTCAAGGCCGACCCGCACGTCGAGCTCCAGGACGGGCCGGCCAAGTTCGACATGACGGCCCGTGAGGTCACCGGGGAGGAGAAGGCCGAGTGGTGGAAGCGCGCCGTCGCGGCCTTTCCGCCGTACGCCGACTACCAGGAGAAGACGGACCGTGAGATCCCCGTCTTCGTGCTGGAGCGGCGGGAACAGGGCTGACGGGTGCGGGTCCGGCGGGCGGAGGGAAAAATCTCCGCCCCGGTGCGCATGAAGCACCGGCCGCCGGGCATCCGTGCGTCAGGCCCCGCCGCGTTCCCCCGTCGCGGCGGGGCTTTCCCACGCCTCCCGTGCCTCCGGAGACCCCCGTTCGGTGACGTCGAGGAAGATCTGGTCCGCCTCGGGCACCTCACGGGCGACGGCCCGCTTGATGCGTACGGCGACCTCCTCCACCCGCTCGCTGTCCATGCCGGGCACCAGGTCGACGCGGGCGGCCACCAGGGCGGTGTCCAGGCCCGTCTTCATGGTGAAGAGCGCCTCCACACTGTCGATCTCGGGCTGCTGACACAGCAGTTCCCGGATCCGGTCGCTCGCCCGCGGGTCGGCGGCCTCGCCGATCAGCTGGTCGCGGGCGTCGCGCCCGAGCCGGAAGGCGACGTAGACCAGCAACGCGCCGATGGCGAGCGAGGCGGAGGCCTCCCACACCACCTGCCCGGTGATCATGTGCAGCGCCATGCCCACGATGGCCAGGGTGACGCCCACCACCGCGGTGCCGTCCTCGGCGACCACCGTGCGCAGCGCCGGATCACGCAGTCCGCTGTCCAGGCCGCCCTGCCTGCGCACCTGGTACAGGGCGCGCAGCAGGGAGCCGCCCTCGGCGAGCAGGGCGACGCCGAGCACGACCAGTCCGGCGACATAGCCGTCCAGGTCCTCCTCGCCCCCGCTCCTGAGCGCCTCCACGCCCTGGTAGAACGAGAAGCAGCCGCCCATCACGAAGATCCCGACGGCCGCCAGCAGAGACCAGAAGAACCGCTCCTTGCCGTAGCCGAACGGGTGACGGCGGTCGGCCGGGCGCCGGCTGCGCCGCAGCGCGGCCAGCAGGAACACTTCGTTCAGGCTGTCGGCGACCGAGTGCGCCGCTTCCGACAGCAACGCGGGGGAGGACGCGGCCAGTCCGCCGACGGCCTTGGCGACGGCGATCACCAGATTGGCGGCGAGCGCCACCAGCACCGTGATCCGGGTTCTGCGATCCGATCGAGTACTCACGTTCGGCCGATTGCCCCGGTCGGCCCACACCACACCGTGCCGTCGGCGGAAAACGGGGAACGCGGTCACCGGGACATCCGAACGGCGACGAGGAGGGCACCATGGGCCGCGACGACGGGGGCGGCGGCAACAGTGCGTACGGCAGGAAGAAGTTCAAGAGGTCGAGGGCCCACTTCACGGACCGGATCACCGCGGACGGCCGGGACGGCTGGCCGGTGGAGGCCGGGCGCTACCGGCTCGTCGTGAGCCGGGCCTGCCCGTGGGCGAGCCGGGCACTGGTGTCCCGGCGGCTGCTCGGTCTCGAGGACGCGCTGTCCCTGGCCGTCACGGACCCGCTGCAGGACGACCGGAGCTGGCGCTTCACCCTGGATCCGGACGGCCGCGACCCGGTCCTGGGCATCCGGTACCTGAGCGAGGCGTACGACCGGCGGGAGACGGAGTACCCGGGCGGGGTGAGCGTGCCGGCGGTCGTGGACGTGCCCAGCGGGAAGCTGGTCACCAACGACTACCAGCAGATCACCCTGGACCTCGCCACCGAGTGGACGGCCCTGCACCGCGAGGGGGCGCCCGACCTGTACCCGCGGGCACGGCGCGACGAGATCGACGCGTTGGCGGAGGACGTCTTCCAGGACGTCAACAACGGCGTGTACCGGGCGGGCTTCGCCACGGACCAGGAGGAGTACGAGGCCGCGTGCACGGCCCTGTTCCGGCGGCTGGAGCTGCTGGCGGGGCGGCTGGAGCGGCAGCGGTACCTGGTGGGCGACACCATCACCGAGGCGGACATCAGGCTGTTCACCACACTGGTGCGGTTCGACGCGGTGTACCACGGCCACTTCAAGTGCAACCGGTGGAAGCTGACGGAGAACCGGGTGCTGTGGGCGTACGTCCGCGACCTGTACCAGACGCCCGGATTCGGCGACACCGTGGACTTCGACCACATCAAGCGGCACTACTACCAGGTGCACACCGGAATCAACCCGTCCGGCATCGTGCCCCTCGGTCCCGACCTGTCCGGCTGGACGGCGCCCCACCACCGTGCGGAGCTGGGCGGCCGGCCGTTCGGGGACGGTACTCCGCCCGGTCCGGTGCGGGCCGGCGAGGAGGTGCCGGCGCCGGGCCGTCCCTGACCGGACCGGCCCGGCGACCCGTTCATCGACGATCCATCCAACGACGAGACCACGCAGCCGACTCAAGGAGACCCACGTGGCGAAGAGCAAGAAGGTCAAGAGGAAACTGCCCATGGCGTACAAGCCGATCGGCTTCGTGCTGGGCTGGACCAGCGGCACCGTGGCGGGGATGGCGTTCCAGAAGACCTGGAAGATGATCCGGCACGAGGACGACGCGCCGGACGCGCTGGACCGCGACCGCCGCTGGGGAGAGATCCTGCTGGCCGCGGCGATCCAGGGCGCCATCTTCGCGGTGGTGCGCAGTGCCGTGGACCGGGCCGGCGCCAAGGCCATCGAACGCTCCACGGGCACCTGGCCGGTCCCGGACAAGGGCGGCCGCGACTGATGCGTCCGCACGGCCGGCCCGCCGTCCCCCGACGGCGGGTCAGCCCTGTTTGGGCGCCGTCGGGGTGCCCCTGCGGACGATGAAGGAGTGGCCCGCCGGGTCGGCGTAGCCGCGCTCCCCGGTGGGGCCCGAGGCGTCGCCCTTCTCCACCGGACGTCCGCCGAGGCTCACGATCAGGCGTTCCACCGCGTCCAGGTCGTCCACCACGAACTCCAGGTGCGCCTGAAGGGAGTTCTCCGGGCGGGGCCAGCTCGGGGCGGTCGCGTTCACGTCGCGGCGCAGCGCCAGGCGGAAACCGTCGCGGGCCCGGATCTCCACCCGGTTGACGTGGGCGTCGACGTCCTCCGCGCCCAGCAACTCCTTGTAGAAATCGGCCAGTTTCTCGGGTTCGGCACAGTCGAGCACCACCACGCCGGCCGTCACCAGGGTCATGTCTCCTCCGCGGGAGTCCGGGGCACGGGGCGCTCCTGCCCCGCCCTGTACGTGACGCCTATCCCCGCTCGCCGGATTCAACCGGGGCCCGATGCAAGCGACTTCCGGGGAATGCGAGCGTACGCACTTCAACGTGTCTGCGTGGTAACAGATATGACCGACCGTCAGGTGTGGATTTCTCGATCTTGGGGCATTCTCGTAGCGCTTCCTGATTCGACCTACGTATCTTGAAGCCTGGTTCGAGTGCACGGGCGGTCGCCCTCACGGCCGCCCGTTCGCAGGGCGGGGGACTCCGCGTTCCGCGCCCCGAAAGGAAACACATGTCCCAGGACGTCCGGTTCGACCTCCCCTTCGACACCCCCGTCAGCGACCACCTGGAGTACGCACGGGCGCGTCATCTGCGCTGGGTGCGGGAGACGGGGCTGGTCCGCAGCCGGGCCGGCTTCGAGGAGTACCGGTCCTGGGACCTGCCCCAGGCCGCCGCCCGTACGTATCCGTACGCCTCGGCGGAGGACCTGGTCGTCCTGATGAACTGGTTCTCCCTCGCGTTCCTCTTCGACGACCAGTTCGACGTCGGGCGGCCCGACCGCGCCGAGCGCATAGCCGAGGTGGCCCGGGAGCTGATCGTGACCCCGTTGCGGCCGGCGGGGAGCACGCCCAGGGTCGTCTGCCCCATCACACTGGCCTGGACCCAGGTCTGGGCCCTCCTCTCCGACGGCATGTCCCTGACCTGGCAGACCCGGTTCGCGGCCTCCTGGGGGCGGTTCCTGGTGGCGCACTGCGAGGAGGTCGACCTGGCCGCCCGGGGGCTGGCCGGGACGCTCGGCCTGGACGAGTACGCGGCCTTCCGGCGCCGTACCGTCGGCATCCACCACAGCATCGACGCGGGCGAGCGCAGCCGCGGCTTCGAGGTCCCGGCGCAGGCGATGGCGCATCCGCTGATGGAGCGGCTGCGCGACCTGGCCGCGGACACCATCGGGTTCATGAACGACATCCACTCCTTCGAGCGGGAGCGCCGCCGCGGCGACGGGCACAACCTCATCGCCGTCCTGCACCGGGAGCGGGGCTGCTCCTGGGAGGAGGCCGCCGCCGAGGCGTACGGCATGACGACCGCCCGTCTGGCGGAGTACCTCGAACTGGAGGAGCGGGTGCCGCGGATGTGCGACGAACTCGGGCTGGACGTGAACGAGCGCGACCGGGTGCACCGGGGCGTGGAGGCCATCCGGCACTGGATCAACGGCAACTACGAGTGGGCGCTGACCACCGGCCGGTACGCGGCGGTGAAGGAGGGCCCCGTGGCCACCGCGGAACAGGCCGGGCGGGGCTCCGTGGACGATCTGCTGACCGTGTGAGACGGCCGTGCCGCCCGGCCGCCCGGGCCGGGCGGCGACGTCACCCGCCGAACTCGACGGGCAGGGCGTCCAGCCTGGATTCCCAGGTGGAGGCGGTCGAACTGAGCTCCTCCGGTTCCACCGCCAGCCGCAGTCCGGGCAGCCGGTGCAGCAGGACGTCGACGGCGATCTCGATGAGGGACTGGCCGATGTTCTGTCCTGGGCACTCGTGCGGGCCCGAACTGAACGCCAGGTGCGCCTGGTTGCCCTGGACGGACACTCCGGCGTCCGGACGGATCTCCGGGTCCCGGTTGCCCGCGGCGAGCCCGAGCACCAGCAGATCGCCCTCCTGGAGGCGGTGACCGCCGAGCTCCAGGTCGCTCGCGGCGAAGCGGCCCGGCAGGACGGCCAGCGGCGGGTTGTCCCACATGACCTCCTCCACCACCTCGGAGACGTTCAGCCGGCCGCTGATCAGCCCGGAGAGCCGCGAGGCGTCGGTGAGGACCAGTTGCAGCACCCGGGCCAGCAGATTGCTGGTGGTGGTGTGCGCGGCGATCAGCACCAGACGCAGGTGGCTGACGACCTCGTCCTCGTCGAGCCCGGCGCGGTGCCCCAGCAGGGCGGTGGCGAGGTCGCTGCCGGGCTCGGAGCGCTTGCGCACGACGAGTTCGCCGAGGATCTCCTGGATGCGCGCGTCGTGGGCGACGGCGCTCCCGCCGCCCCTGAGGACCTGGGCACAGGACTCGACCAGGTCGCGGCCCTCCGTCTCGGGCAGCCCCAGCAGACGGCTGAGCACCAGCATCGGCAGGTACTCGGCGTAGTCGTGCACCAGGTCGGCGCGCCCGGCGTCCGCGAACGCGTCGATCTGCTTGTTGGCGTAGTGCGTGGCGTGCCGGCGGATGCCGCGGCCGGCCGCCGCCTGGAGGGCGTCGGTGACGGCCGCGCGGAGCCTGCGGTGCGGTTCGCCGTCCTGGGAGACGCAGTCGGGACGCCAGCCGAGCATCGGGACCAGCGGTGAGTTCTCGTCGACGCGGCCCTCGGCCCGGTCCCGCCAGATGCGGGCGTCCCGGGTGAACTGGCGGGGGTTGTCCAGGACCCGACGGGCGTCCCGGTAGCCGAGCACCAGCCAGGCCGGCACCTCGCCCTCCAGGAGCACGGGCGCCACCGGGCCGTGCTCCTTGCGCAGCCGTTCGTAGATGCCGGCCGGGTCGGTGGCCGCCTCCGGCCCGTACAGCCGGGTGAGCCCGGTGCCGTGGTGGGCGACGGGGCAGCCGCGGGGGGGTTCGGGGTCGTTCATCGGGACTCCACGGCGACGGCCGAGCGTTCCTTCAGGTGCTGGATCAGGGCGACCAGCACGTCACGGCTGGAGGCACGGTCACGGGCGTCGAAGGACACCACCGGGATGTGCGCGGGGATGTCCAGGGCGTCCCGTATCTCCTCGGCCGGGAAGTCCTTGGAGTCGGGGAAGACGTTGAGGGCGATGACGAACGGCACCTGCTGCCGCTCCATCTCCTCGATCGCCCGGAAGCTGGAGGCCAGCCGCCGGGTGTCCACCAGGACGACCGCGCCGAGCGCCCCCTTGAACAGCCCGTTCCACAGGAACCAGAACCGCTCCTGGCCCGGCGTGCCGAACAGGTACAGCGTCAGGCTGTCGTTGAGGCCGATCTTGCCGAAGTCCAGGCTGACGGTGGTCCGCGACTTGTCGGCGACCCCGATGAGGTCGTCGACACCGGCGCTGGCCTGGGTGAGCGTCTCCTCGGTGGTGAGCGGCCTGATGTCGCTGACCGAGCGGACCATGGTGGTCTTCCCGGTGCCGAAGCCGCCGGCGATCATCACCTTCACCGAGCGGATGTCCCCGCCGCCCCGCCGGCCGGGCCGGTCAAAGCCTTTCAAGTCCACTGAGTACCTCCTCAAGGAGCGCGAGGTCGGGCCCGCGACCGGCGACGTGTGCCGGGATGGGGTCGCGGGCTTCGATCCGGCCCGCTTCCAGCAGGTCCGACAGCAGCACCGCGAGAATGTTGAACGGCAGCCCGAGGTGGGCGCCGAGTTCGGCGACCGAGAGCGGCTCACGACAGCGCCGGACGATCTCCTCGTGCTCGTGCTGCAGGCCCGGGACGGGGCCCGGACGGGAGACGACGAGGGTCGCGACGTCGAGGCCGGCCGCCGCACCGCCCGGTCCGCTGCGCCCCCGGGTGAGGACGTAGTAGCGCTCGAGACCGGACGGGTCCGCGGGCTGGCGGGGAGCACTCATCCAGAGTGCTCCTCCAGGCGCGGAGTGGTCCCGAGGAGTTCGCCCATTCTGCGGGCGAGGTCCCTCATCTGGTGTCCGAGCAGACCCTGGTCCAGCCCCTCCCGGGCGAGGACGCCGAGGTAGGTCTCCACACCGGCGCGGACCACGAAGAGGTGACCGCCGTCGACCTCGATCATCGCCAGCCGCAGCTGTCCCGCGTAGGCGGGGAACTGTTCGGCGACCGGCTGGGCCAGTGCCTGGAGGCCGGCCACCACCGCCGCGAAGCGGTCGACGTCGTCGGGGTCGTCCGCCCCGTAGGAGGTGATGGCCTTGCCGTCGCTGGAGGCCACGAGGGCGAAGCGGATCTCCTGGATGCTCTCGACGAGGTCGCGGAGCGCCCAGCTCACGTCGGTTCCCTGCTGCGTCATGTGGTCTGGTCGCTCTCTTCGGTGCGGTGCTCGGTGGACTCGCGTCCGGTGGGGGTGGTGTCACGGTCGCCGGGTGTCCGGGGCGCCGGGTCGCCGGCGCGTCCGGCGGTGGCGAAGGCGGCGAGGCCGGCGAAGGAGGCGTCCGGCGGTACGGCGGCCACCGCGCCGGCCGTCACGGGTCCGGCGGGCGCGGCGGGCCGCGGGTCGTCCGGGTCGGTCCGCTTGCGGCGGCGGGGCAGTCCGCCGGGGGTGGTGCCGGCGGGCCCGGCGGATTCGTCCGGGGCCGGTCCGGCGACGGCGGCCGGCGACGCCGGGCCGGTCTCGACGGCGGGGGGCTCCACCACGGCGGCCGCGGGCAGCGGGCTGAAGTACTTGTGCGGTACGACGACCACCACGGAGGTGCCGAGCCAGGGGGAGTCCGCGAAGGTGACGCGGATGCCGTAGCGGCGGGCGAGGACGCCGACGACCCGCAGGCCGATGTTGGCGTCCTCGGTGATGCCGCCGATGCCCGCCCCGGGTGCGGTGCCCGCGAGGGCGTGTTCGGCCGCGCGCTTCTTCTCCTCGCTCAGGCCCTTGCCGGAGTCCTGGATCTCGATGCCGACGCCGTTGGGGACCTCGCGGCCGGAGACCACCACGGGTTCGGAGGGCGGCGAGTAGCGGGCCGCGTTGTCGAGCAGATGGGCGAAGATCAGCGTGAGGTGGTCCACCAGCCCGCCGTCCACGCCGAGTTCGGGAAGCCGGCTCAGCTGGACGCGGTGGAAGTCCTTGATCCGGCCGATGCCGCCGCGCACCACGCTCAGCAGCCGCTGCGGCTCCTGCCACTGTCTGCCGGGCCGGTCGGAACCGCCGAGGACGCCGATGCTGGCGGCCAGACAATCGGCGGGGCCGATCTCCTGGTCGAGTTCCATCAGCCCCCGGGCGACGGCGGGCAGCCGGCCGTGTTCGCCCTGCATCTCGTGCAGCCGGCCGCGGAGCTTGCTGGTCAGCACGTGGATGCGGTTGCCGATGCTGATGACGGCCTGTTCGGCGGAGGTGGAGCGGTCGAACTCCTCCTCCAGGCCGATCAGCGCGGTGCGCAGCAGCTTGCGCAGTTCGGTCTGGAGGTCGGCGCCGACCTTCGCGCACTGGTTGACGCTCGGCAGCAGGTCGTCGATGGCGTCGCCGGCGCGCAGCCGTCCGATCGCCTCCGGGAGCTGTTCGTCGGCGAGACGGGCGACCGCGGACAGCTGATGGGCCAGCTGCTCCCGCCTGGTCTCGGCCTCTTCGGCGAGCCGCGCCTCGCAGGCCCTGGTCCGCTCGGCCAGCCGCTCCTCGAACTCCTGCTCCCGCTCGGCGCGTTCGTCGGTGAACCTCCGCTCCTGGTCCGCCATGTGCTGCTGCCACCGCCGGGTGTGCTCGGCCTGCGAGGTGCGGTGGGCGTCCTCCGCCCGCAGGAGCCGGACCCGGTACCGGAGCATGAGCCGTACGCACACGGAGCAGGCGGCCGTCGCGGCGGCGCCGAGGACGGCCGTGGTGATCCGGTCCGAGCCCATCGACGTGGCGGCGACCGTCCCGCCGCCGAGGCCGAGCGGCATCAGCCACCAGCCGTGCCAGGTGACGGGGGCCCGCGCCGCCGGTGGCGGAGTGGCGAGTTCCATCTGCATCCTTCGAAGCAACATGGGGGTGTGCGGGGGAGCGTGCGACGAGGACCGCACTCACGCGTGCGCACCACGAGGCAACCCGTCGCGATGTCGGTCAACTCGCGGCGCGGGTGAGGAGCTTATCGGGTCGGCACCCCTGTGGATCAATTTCGTCCGATGCCCGGGGTGAGGGTTCCGTCACGCTCCGACGACACCTTCCGGGACCGATCGACCGGTTCGAAAAAACTCGGTCGCAATGCGAAGACATATGTCAATCGAACATGCTCAAATGCACTCGATCGAAAGTAACTCGCAGGATGCGGACCGGTGTTGGAACCGATCCGCTCCCCCGTTGCACGGAGCAGGCTGGAGGCGATGGCGTCGTGCGGTACGAACCTGCACCGCTGACCCGGTATCTGCGCGTCCGCCACGACCGGGGACACACGGTGCTGGAGCTCCGCGGCGAGATCGACATCGCCGCGGCCGCGGAGATCGTCCCGCACCTCGACATGGCGACCGCCGAACCGGACGCCCGGATCGTGATCGACCTGACCCACGTCGAGTTCTTCGACCTCTCCGGGCTGCGTCTGCTGTACCGGGCCCGGCAGCGGATCGCGGACGGCTCCGGCCGGCTGCGCCTCGTGTGCGCCCACCCGCTGACCCTGCGCATGCTGCGGATCACCGGCACGTCCCGTCTGCTGCCTCCGTGGCCGACCCTGGACGCGGCCCTGGAGCAGCCCGAGGCCACTTCCGGCCCGCTCTGACCACCCGCTCCGCGGCCCGGCGCCCGCCGTGCGCCCCTCCGTGCTCCCGGTGCGGTCGCCCGTCCCCCGACTTCCCTGGCCTGTCCGGGGAACCGGGGGGAATCCGGTCAGCAGGAAGGAGGGCCGTCGCCATGACGACTCCCGTGAAGGGACCGATCACGCGTTTACCCGGATGGGTGAAGGCGCTCGGCGCGGTGGTGCTGCTGCTCGTCGTGCTGTTCGCCGGGATCCGGCTGAGCCTGCTGCCGGGCCTGAAGGACCTGTTCGGCACGGAGACGAAGGACCGCTCCGGGCCCGCGCTGCTGGAGTCCATCCAGGACCTCAGCCGTTACGACGCCGCCTCGGGCAACTTCCAGGTGGTGGTGGACCTGGAGAAGGACGCGAAGTTCCTGCCGGACGCCGTCCGCGGCAGCCGCACGCTGTACGTGGGCGCGGGCACCGTCGACGCCTACGTCGACCTCGGGAAGCTGGACGAGGACGACGTACGGGTCGACGAGGACCGTACGTCCGCCTCGCTGCGGCTGCCCCACGCCCGTCTGGGCAAGCCCGCCCTGGACCCCGAGCGCTCCTACGCCGTGTCCAAGCAGCGCGGGCTGTTCGACCGGCTCGGCGACCTCTTCTCGGACAACCCGAACAGCGAACAGGCCGTGCAGAAGCTCGCCGTGCGGCACATCGGCGACGCGGCGAAGGAGAGCGGACTCACCGCCCGGGCCGAGACCAACACGACGGAGATGCTCGAAGGGCTGCTGCGCTCCCTGGGCTTCGAGGAGGTGCGGGTCAGCTACGGCGACTGACCCGCACGACCTGGGGTAACCGGCGTACCACACACGGAAGCTGACGACTGGAGGACAGAATGGCCCGCGCCGTCCCGCGTCCGCGCTCCCTGCTCCGACGGCGTCCGCGGCCGTCCGCGCGCGGCACCGCGGAGGGTGCTCCGGAGCGGCGCCCGCTGCCGTTGCTCCCGCGGCTGCTGGCGGTGCTGTGCGCCTTCGTGTTCATGGTCGCCTTCGCCGCGGTCCTGGCCCGGCTCACCCTGTACCCCTCCCCCGCCTCGGAGGCGCTGACCCACACCAATCTGCATCCGGGCCGCTCGCTGAGGGCCTATCTGGACCAGCCCGCGCTGCGGGACGCCGTGCGTCAGATCGGCGGGAACATCCTGCTCGGCGTCCCCTTCGGCGTGCTCGTCCCGGTCGTCGCACCGCGCACGCGCGGATTCCTGCGGGTGCTGGTGCTGACGGCCGTCGTGATGCTGCTGGTGGAGTGCGCGCAGGGCGCCCTGGTGACCGGACGCGCCTTCGACATCGACGACGTCATCCTGAACACCGGCGGGGCGCTGCTCGGTTACCTGCTCCTGGGCCGCCGTCTGAGCCGGGCCGTGCACGCGCGCCGCCCGAAGGCCTGAGCCCCGGGGGACGCGGCGCCGGGGGTCAGGGCCGTTCGCTCGCGCGTGGGACCCCGCGCAGGGTCCAGGTGAACTTGTCGCCGCCCACCCAGTGGACCACGTCCGGGTCGTCCAGGTCGTGGACGGTGATCCCGAACGCGGCGGCGGCGTGCAGCACGTCGGTGACGGTCTTCGCCTCGCCCACCACCTGTCCGTCGATCTCCACGATCCGGAACGGCGGGGTCCCGGGCTGTACCCCGAGCACCATGATCCGCGGATGCGACATGTACGGGCTCGCGCTTTCGGTCATGTACCCGAGGGTAGAGCGCGAGCGGCGCGAACGCGGTGTGCGGGCGCGCCGCCGTTCAGGGCCGCCGCCAGCCGTCGTCCGTCAGGTGCGACCCGGCCTGCGGACCCATCCGGAGCATTCCGCCGTCCACGCTCCAGGAGGCGCCGGTGACGTACGAGGCCTCGGGCCCGGCGAGGAAGGCGATGACCGCGGCGACCTCACGGGCGTCGCCGGGCCGTCCCAGGGGGACGCCGGGGCGGTCCTCGGTGCGCGGGTCGGTGTCCTCCTGTCCTGTCATGGGCGTGGCGATCTCACCGGGGGCGACCGCGTTGACGGTGATGCCGTGCTCGGCGAGCTCCAGCGCCATCACCTGGGTGAGCAGCCCGAGACCGCCCTTGGCGGCGCAGTACGGCGCGGCGCCCACCCGGGGCTGGTGCTCGTGCACGGACGTCACGTTGACGATGCGGCCCCCGTCGCCCTGCCGGATCATGTGCCGTGCCGCCTTCTGCCCGCACAGGAACGGGCCGATCAGATCGACGTCGAGGACCTCGCGCACCTTCGACAGCTCCAGGTCGAGGAAGGGCGTCATCGTGCCCGTACCGGCGTTGTTGACCAGGACGTCGACGCGGCCCAGGCGCTCGCACAGCTCGTCGACGGTGTCCGCGGCGGCGGGCAGCCGGGTGAGGTCCAGCGGCGCCACCTCGGCCCGCCGCCCGTGCGCCCGGCACTCCCGCGCCGTCTCCTCGGCGCCCTCGCGGTCGCTGTGCCAGGTGATGCCCACGTCCATGCCCGCGGAGGCCAGGCGTACGGCGGTGGCCCGGCCGATCCCGGAGTCCGCGCCGGTGATCACGGCGACCCTGCTGCTCGGAGTGGCGGGGACGGACATGCGGGCCTCCTGGTCGCCGACGGTCGGGTGCGAGGCATCGCAGTACCCGCACACGCGGGAACCAATCCCCCTTGTCCGCCGCATCGCGGCCCGCGCTCCTCCGGAGTGGCGGGCGGCCGAGGTGGTACCCGTACCGCACGCGAGGGGACGAGGAGGGACCGCGTATGGAACGGGCGGCCGTGTTCGACGTCGACGGCACTCTGGTCGACACCAACCACCTGCATGTGACCGCCTGGTGGGAGGCCTTCCGGCAGGCGGGCCATCGGGTGCCGATGCACGCCGTCCACCGGGCCGTGGGGCTGGCCTCCTCCGACCTGGTCGCCCACCTGCTGGGCGAGGACCGGGACACCGGCCGCGACGAGGAGCTGAGCGCGGCGCACAAGGCGCTGTACGGGCAGTACTTCGACCGGCTGCCCGCGCTGCCGGACGCCGGCCGGCTGCTGAAGCGGCTGCACCGGGACGGCTGGACGGTGGTGCTCGCCACCTCGGCGGGCGGCGCCGAGCTGGGTGCGCTGCGCCGGGCGATCGACGCGGACGAGGCGATCGCCGCGACGGCGAGCGCCGACGACGTGGCGGAGGGCAAGCCCGCGCCGGAGCCCATCGAGCACGCCCTGGAGCTGGCCGGGGTGCCCGCGGAGCGGGCGGTGCTCGTCGGTGACACGGTGTGGGACATGCGGGCGGGCAGCCGGGCCGGTGTGCGCTGCGTGGGCGTGCTGTGCGGCGGCATTCCGCGCGCCGACCTGGAGGAGGCCGGCGCGGACGCGGTCTACGACGACCCGGCGCACCTCCTGGCGTCGCTGTCGGACGGTCCCCTGGCATGAGATCCCCGGGGCCCGGGATACCCGCGGGGCATGTCATGTGTGCGGGAAGAGAGCGGGCAGGGTGAGGCCGCGGGGCGGTTGGCTCCGGTGGCGCGGGTGCGGGAGGCCGTGCGGTGGGACGCGCGGTCCGTCGGCCGGGCGGTGCGGGCCGCGTGGCGGGGGCCCGGGCGGGAGAGGGACCTGCTCGTCCAGTCGCTGAAGGCCGCCGGGGCCGCGCTGCTGGCCTGGCTGCTGGCGCAGGTGTGGCTCGGCGACCCGATGGCGCTGATGGCGCCCTGGGTGGCGCTGGTCCTGGTGCAGGCCACCGTCTACAGCTCGCTGGTGCAGGGGGCGCGGCAGTTCACGGCGATCTGCGTGGGAGCCCTCGTGGCCTCGGGGGCGCAGGCGGTCACCGACGACACCACGGGCGCCCTGGCGCTGTCGGTGCCGGTGCTGGTGCTGTTGTCGAACTGGCCGCGCTTCGGCGACCAGGGCATCTACGCCGCCACCACGGCCGTCTTCACGATCGCCACGGGAACGGTGAGCGCGGTCGCCGTCGGGCACCGGCTGGGGCAGGCGGCGCTCGGCGCGGTCATCGGCATCGCCGTCAACGCGCTGATCCTGCCGCCGGTCCATCTGCGGGACGTGCGGGAGAACCTGGCGGCGCTCGCCCGCGAGTCGGGTGACGTGCTGCACGCCGTCGCCGGGGACCTGCGCGGGGGCGAGTGGGACGCGCGGACCGCCGCGGGCCGGCTCGGCTCCGCGACGCGGCTGCAGGACCGCCGGGAGGCGCTGCGCTCGGCCCGCGGCTGGAGCAGGGAGAGCCTGCGGCTGACCTCGGGCGTGCTGCGCGCCCTGCACCGGGCGCCGACGGAGGCGCTGCCGCCGGAGTACGAGGACGAGCGGTTCAGCCGCGTCACCGGGCATGTCACGGCGCTGACCCGCACGCTCGCGGTGGCCGCCGACGAGGACCGGACGCCCGCCGCGCCGGACGCCGCGGTGCTGGGCTGCTACGCGGAACTGCTGGAGCTGATCGGTGACGCCTGCCACGCGGAGGCCGACCGGCTGCTGGACGACGGCACGCGCGCGGACGCCCTCCTGGACGAACGGACCGAGGCGGTGATGCGGGACCTGCACGGGAAACTCCAGGACCGGCTGCTCGAACAGGCCGGGCAGGGCGCCGCGCGGACGGCCGTCCTGGGCACGCTGGTGCTCCAGGCCGAGAACCTCTGGGCCGAGCTCGACGGCGGCGCCCGGGGCCGGTGACACACATCACGCCCACGAGCGGCCCGGCGCGGAACACCCGGGGGCGGTTCTCCGTTGAACCGACCGTGGGTGCGGACGCGACAGTGTCCCCGGGCCTCGTCATCCGCCCACAGGGACGATCGTTCGGCTGAAGCCCTGTGGAGCCTTTCGCCGAGAGGCGACCGCCGTCCGTGCCCACCACCGAGCCGCCCCGGCCGTGATTCCCCCGTCGCGGTCGGGGCTTTCCCCTGTCTTCCCCCGGTGCGGCTCCGCTTCGGGACGTCCGGCGGGCGTGCACGCCTCCGCCGCAGGGGTACTCGGCCCGTTCCGCGGAACGGGCGGCCGAGAGGAGCGGGAAGGTGAGCAGCGCAGCGGGCATGAGGGTCGTCGTCACGGGTGCCACCGGCAATGTCGGGACCAGCGTGGTGCGGGTCCTCTCGCAGGAGCCGGAGGTCGGCTCCGTACGGGGTCTGGCGCGCCGGATCCCCGGCCTGTCGCCCCCGAGGACCGAGTGGTCGGCGGTGGACGTGGCCTCGGACCGGTCCGATCTGGTCGGCGAGTTCACCGGTGCGGACGCGGTGGTCCATCTGGCGTGGGCGTTCCAGCCGACGCATGATCCGGCGAGCACCTGGCGCACCAATGTGCTGGGCAGCATGCGGGTGTTCGACGCGGTGGCCGAGGCGGGGGTGCCGGCGCTGGTGCACGCCTCGTCGGTCGGGGCGTACTCGCCGGGCCCGAAGGACCGCGCGGTGGACGAGTCGTGGCCGACGCACGGCTGGCCGGACGCCGCGTACTGCCGGGAGAAGGCGTACCTGGAGCGGGCCCTGGACACGTTCGAGCGCGACCATCCGGGGACGCGGGTGGTGCGGATGCGGCCCGCGTTCCTCTTCAAGCGGGAGTCGGGGAGCGAGCAGCGCCGCATCTTCGGCGGCCGCTTCCTGCCGGGGCCGCTGGCGCGGCCCGATCTGCTGCCCGTCCTCCCGGACGTTCCGGGGCTGCGGGTGCAGGCGCTGCACACCGACGACGCGGCCCACGCCTACCGTCTGGCCGTGCTGTCCGCCGGGGCGCGGGGGGCCTTCAATCTCGCCGCGGAGCCGACGGTCGACGCGGAACTGCTCGGGGAGATGCTCGGGACGCGCCGGGTACGGCTGCCGCGCACCGCCGTCCGCTCGGCGGTCGCCGCCGCCTGGGGGCTGCGTCTGCTGCCCGCCTCGCCGCATCTGTTCGACGCCGTGCTGAGGCTGCCGCTGATGGACTGCACGCGTGCGCGCGTGGAACTCGGCTGGCGGCCGGAGCACACGGCGACGCAGGTGGTGGAGGAGTTCCTGCTGGGCATGGAGCAGGGGGCCGGGGAGGACACCGAACCGATGCGGGGCCGCAAGGTCGGCTGAGCAGCGGGTTCCACCGTTCCTCGCGGAGGTGTCCGCGAGGGTCAGCACACGAACGAAGGGAGAGTGCCGTGACCGACCACCGCCTCGAAGGGCCCGGCGAGAACGGCGCGGGTGTTCCCCGTGACCTGCCGGACCAGCAGGCCGGCGCCGGCGAGGACCCCTGGGAGGTCGCGCCGGGCGCCGCGGAGCGGAAGAGCGAGGACGAGTCCGGCGAACCGGAGGAGCCGGAGTCCGACGTCCCCGACACGGACGAGGCCGGCACGGGCCGCAAGGGCGCCCCGCACTCGGGATCCGGCAACCCGCAGCAGCCGGTGCCGGACGAGTCCTCCGCCTGACCGGGCCGCACGGACGGGTCAGGGCCCGTCCTCCGGCTCGGGCCGGCTCCGGTCGGCGGCGCCTCCCTGCTCATCCGGGCGGGAGACGCCCCTGACACGGGGCGCTTCCCCCGGGGCCCGGTACGGGACGGGGGACGGGCGCCGCCGGTCCGGACCGGGCCGGCTCGCACGGGCGTTCCCAGCGCGGGCGCGTTCCCGGAGGGCCGTGTGCCGGGCGGGCGGCGGGGACTGCGGGTCCGGGGCGGGACGGCGTCCGCCGCGGGCGAAGAAGTCGGCGAGCGGCAGGATCGCGGCGCCGACGGTGACCGCGTCGGGGCCGAGCCGGCCCGGTTCGATCGTCACCTTCCCGGCCGGGTGGCGCAGCGCGTACGACAGGGCGTACCGGCGCACGGACGGCAGGAAGCGGGAGCCGAGCCGGAGGCCGGCCCAGCCGCCCATGAGGATGCGCTCGGGCTGGAAGAGGTTGATCAGGTCGGACAGACCCGCGCCCGGGTACTCGGCGGTCTCCTCCAGCACGGCGAGCGCGACGGGGTCGGCGGCTCCGTCGTCGGCCGGGTAGGCGGCGGCGAGCATCGTCGTCAGCGCGGTCTCCTCGTCCGTGTCCTCGAGGTTCCCGGGCGCCCGGGCGCCCGGCCGCCCTCCTCGCGCCACCGGGCGAGCAGCGACTCGGCGCCCGCGCACGCCTCCAGGCAGCCGAGCGCGCCGCAGCGGCAGCGGCGCCCCCTGACCCGTACGGTCAGATGTCCCCATGCGGCCGCCCGGCCGTGTTCCACCTCGGGCGTGACCAGGCAGGCGCCGACGCCTGAGCCGAAGAGGACGACGACGGCGTTGCGGGCGCCGCGCCCGGCGCCGAACCACATCTCGGCCTGGCCCAGGATCCTGGCGCCGTTGTCGATGAAGTACGGCACCGTTTCGGGCAGCGGGGACCCGGCGCGGAGCAGGGACTCCAGGGGGACGGCGTCCCAGCCGATGGTCCGGCCGTGCACGACGGCGCCCCGCACCCGGCGCTCGCGCCCGCCCCGACCACCCGCGGAACCGCCTCGGTGATCATGATCAGCGCGAGCACCCGGCGGGCGCGCCCCCGGAAAAACCGCTGGCCCCGCCCCAGGCCGGATATCTACCCTGACCCAGAAACCTAGACCCCCCAGGTTTCGAAAGAGCACGCCAGGAGAAGCCCTCATGAGAACGCTCACCGAGCAGGACATCCGCGGTTCGTTCATCAACTGCTCGAAGGGCGAGGCCAAGCGGCTGGCCGTACCGCGCGACCTGGGCGAACGCCCCTGGGACGACCTCGACTTCCTCGGCTGGCGCGACCCCGGCGCACCCGACCGCAGCTATCTCGTCACCGAGCGGGAGGACCGCCTCGTCGGGGTGGCCATGCGCTTCCAGCCCGCCCGGCGCGGCTTCCTGCACCGCAGCATGTGCTCCCTGTGCCTGACGACCCACCCGCGCGGCGGCGTCGCCCTGATGACGGCGCGCAAGGCGGGCCCGGCCGGCCGTGAGGGCAACTCGGTCGGCGCCTACATGTGCACCGATCTCGCCTGCTCCCTCTACCTGCGCGGCAGGAAGGTACCGGAGACCGGCGCCCGCTTCGAGGAGAGCCTCACCCTGGAGGAACAGATCGCCCGCACCAGGGAGAACCTGTTCGCCTTCCTCGACAAGCTGTAGAGGCGGCCCGTCTGTCCGCCGGGGGACTGCCGTCGCAGATGAACACGTTCGATGCGTCCGGGGAAGGGGAACCGTCCGAGGATGCAAGTGGTACGTGAGATGACTGCACCGGCCGTCGAGTTCGTCAAGCGGCACCGGGACCCGGTGACCGTGCAGATGGTGAGGTCGACCGCCGCGGCGACGGTCGCCTACGTCATCGCGGTGCGGCTGAGTCCGGAGGCCGCGCCGCTCACCGCGCCGCTCACCGCGCTGCTCGTCGTCCAGGTCACCCTGTACTCCACGCTCACCACCGGGATGCGCCGGGTGAACTCCGTGGTGACCGGCGTCGTCGTGGCGATCCTCTTCAGCCTCCTGGTGGGCCTGACCTGGTGGAGTCTGGGCCTGCTCATCCTGGCGTCGCTGATCATCGGCCATCTGGTGCGGGTGGACGAGTTCGTGCCCGAGGTGGCGATCAGCGCGATGCTGGTGCTCGGCGTGACCACGCACGGGGACACCGCCTGGGCCCGGATCGTGGAGACACTGATCGGGGCGTTCGTCGGGATGGGGTTCAACCTCCTGCTCGCCCCGCCCGTGTGGGTGGAGGAGGCCGGGAAGTCGATCGAGGAGCTGGCGCGCCGGGTGCGGCAGCTGATGCTGCGGATCGGCGAGGAGGCGGCGGACCGCACACCCCCGCACCACGCGGAGGCCCGGCTGCACGAGGCCCGCCGACTGGACCACGACATCACCGAGGTCGACGCGGATCTCCGGCAGGCGGAGGACAGCCTGCGGCTCAATCCGCGGGTGCGCGAGGGCCTGCTGCACCGGGTGGTGCTGCGCACCGGCCTCGACACGCTGGAGATCTGCACGGTGGTGCTGCGGGTGCTGGCGCGCACACTGGCCGACCTGGCCAAGGAGCGCGATCCGGAACGGCTGTTCGAGCCGGAGACGGGCGCCGTCTTCGAGGAGCTGCTGTCCGAGATCGCGGACGCCGTGGTCAGCTTCGCGGTGCTGGTGACCACGAGCGTGAGCGCGAACGCCGAGTCCGCGGAGGAACGGCTCGCCTCCCAGTTGCGGCAGGCGGCCGCCACCCGCGACAAGCTGGCCCGGCTGCTCTTCGAGGAGGCCCGGCGCGACGCGCGCCAGTGGCAGTTGCTGGGCGCCGTGCTGACCGAGGTCAACCGCATCCTCGACGAGATGGACACCGAACACCGCACACGCCGGCTGTTCGAGGAGCTGGACCGGCACTCGCAGGCGCAGCGCGAGCGACTGCCGCGGCTCACCCGGTTGCAGGAGCGGCTGCGCCGGAACCGTCGTGGCGCCTCCCCCCGCCCCCAGTGACGCGCTCGGCCGGAGGCGACCGGGTCCTCCCGCGTCAGCCCTCGCCGTCCGTGTGCTGCCGCTGCAGCGCACGGGGGCAGGGGGCGGCGCTCGCCTGGGCGAGCAGCACGTGCATGCGCTCGGTGAGCTGGGAGACGTCGTCGGCGGGCGCGTGGAACGGCAGGCGTACGTCACCGTTCGTGCGGAGGCGTTCGACGCGCAGGGTCAGTCCGTGCCGGTCGACGGCGAGCGGCTGGACGCGGACCGCCCCGTGCAGGCTGCCGTGGTCGACCAGTCGGGTCAGCCGTTCGACCGCGTCGGCGTGGCAGTCGGCGAGGTGGGTGAGCAGCCGGGCCTCGGCGGCGGCGAGCGGGTCGGGCGCGGCGGCGGCGAACTCGTCGACGTCGACGACCAGGGCGCCGGACGGCTGCCGGAGCACCACGCGCGTGGGCCGCAGGACGAGGCGCCCGCCTTGCGCGGCGAACCAGCCGGCCAGCCACAGCCGGGCACGGATGCGATTGCGTACGGGGACGGGCGCCACGTCGGCGAATTCCAGCACGGCGGACGGCTCGCCGCGGGGCGCGCAGATCGCGGCGGCGAGCAGGGCGCTGTCCTCGGGCACGTGCAGCAGCACCCGTCCGTCGTCGGTCACCTCGTGCGCGCCGACGAGCTCCTCCCGGGTGCCCTCCGCGGTCACCGCGCAGGACCATGCGGCGGCGAGCACCGAACGGGCCCGCTCCGCCGCTCCGGGCGCGGCCGTCCAGCCGTGTGTGTCGTCAGCCATCGCCGAACCTCCTCTTAGGTAAGCCTTGCCTAACCTATCGAAGATCGGGGTGCGCGCCAACCGGGTGGCGTGATCCTTGCGAAACCGTTCAGGGCGCGAGGACGCCCAGCAGGGCACGTACGCACGGATCGCGCACCCGCTCGCGGGCCGGCTCCCAGCCGCGCAGCCACTCCGGGCAGACCGCCGTGGTGAAGGCCGGCCGGCCGCGCACGGCGAGCCGGGCGGCCGGCCGCGCCTCGAGGACGGGGCCGAACTCGGGATCCTCCGCGAGCACGGCCAGGATCTGCCGCTCCTGCGCGGCCGGCGCCCGCCGGTAGACCCGGCGCACCGCCTGGTCCCCCGCCGCTTCGGCGCGGTGGAAGGCGCGGTAACCGTGCGTATGGGTCTCGACGTACTCCAGATACGCGTCGAGACCCACCGTGAGCTGTTCGCGCACCGGGCGGCCGGGGACCGCCGCCGTCATGCGGAGCATCCGCTCGCTCTCGCGCTCCACCACCGCCGCGAAGAAGTCCCGCTTGGTCGGGAAGCAGTGGTGGAGCAGCCCTCGCGAGACCCCGGCGATCTCGGCGACCCGCTCGATCCACACGTCGTCACAGGGGCTCTCCGATTCGACGCGGGGGCGGTGCGGGCTCGTCCGCCACACGTGTTCAAGCCCTTCGGGACGGGGCCCGGGCCTGTACCGGGCGGCGGTTCGCGCTGCACGAGGCGGTGCTGGTGCTGGGGTTGCTGCTGCGCCGGTACGAGCTGCGCGCCGACCCGGCCTACTGCCTGCGGGCGACCGAGCGGCTGACGCTGATGCCGGAGGGGTTGCGGCTGCGGCCGGAACGCCGCGCCCCGGCGCGGGTCCGGGCGGGGCCCGGGTCCGCCTGAGGCACGTCGGGCAGGGCGAGCGCCGGGTCGCGCGACCCGGCGCTCGGGGGGTGCCTTCCCCCGTCGCCCTGCGGCACGGCTGCCCGCGACTACGCCGACGCTTCCAGGTGTTCGAGGCGGTCGGGGTCGGACAGGATGTACATGCCGGTGATCCGGTCGTCGCTGATGGTGACCGACATGACCGAGTTGATGCGGCCGTCCACCACACTGAGCAGGCCCAGCGCGTCGTTGACCAGGACCGTCCTGGCCACCGCGGTGTACCGCGCGAACATGAGCGCCGACTCGGCCACCGCCCTCGCGCCGCGGAGGGCCCTCGACCCGGCCACGCCGCGGACCAGCGCGCCCGCGTCCGCCCGCAGCACCACGTCCGGGTGGAGGACGGCGACCAGCGCCTCGAAGTCACCGCCGCGCGCGGCGGCCATGAACGCTTCGAGCACCTGCTTCTGCCGGCCGGGGTCGGGCTCGGAGGAGGGGGTCGCCTCCCGTACCCGGCGCCGGGCCCGGCTGGCGAGCTGGCGGGTCGCGGCCGAGCTGCGCTCCACGACCGGGGCGATGTCGTCGAACGGCACGGCGAACATGTCGTGCAGGACGAACGCCAGCCGCTCGTCGGGCTCCAGCGTCTCCAGCACCACCAGCATCGCCACGCCCACCGATTCGGTGTGCAGCGCCTCCTGTTCCGGGTCCGTCCGGGAGAGGGGTCTGATCACCGGGTCCGGGACGAACGTCTCGTCCATCGGCTGCTCGCGGCGCGCGGCGCGCGAACGCAGCAGGTCCAGGCAGATCCGGCCGGTCACGGTGGTCAGCCAGCCGCCGAGGTTGTCGATGCCGTCGGTGCCGGTGCGGCCCAGCCTCAGCCAGGTCTCCTGGACGGCGTCCTCCGCCTCGGTCAGCGAGCCGAGCATGCGGTAGGCGACCGCCTTGAGATGCCCGCGGTGCTCCTCGAAGCGCTCCGCCAGCAGTTCCCCGTCGTCGACCACGGGGCTCACCGGGGGAACACCTCGAAGGAGACCGCCGGCCGGCCGCCGAACCGCTTGCCCGCCTCCTCGGCGTTACCCGTCAGGAACCCGCGCGCGTACGCCTCCGGATCCTCGTCGGTCAACGCCTCGATGTAGGTCCGGTGTTCGAGCAGCGAGGCGACCGCACGCTCCAGCCCGGCCGTCGCGTCCACGGCGTGCGTGGGGGTGGTGGAACCGGCGACCGCCACCCAGCGGACACCGTCCCAGGGCTCCAGTCCCCGCTCGGTCAGCTCCGGGAAGATCCACCGGTTGCCGGCGTCCCCGGCCGCGTCGAGCGTGGCCCGCCCGACGGCCAGGTGGTCCGGGGTGTTCCAGTAGGTGCCGCCCCAGGTGTCCCGGTGGTTCAGGGTGATCACCAGCTCGGGCCGGTACCGGCGGATCTCGGCGGCGATGTCCCGGCGCAGCGCGGGGCCGTACTCGACGACCCCGTCCGGGTGGTCGAGGAAGCGGACCTCCGACACGCCGACCACGGCCGCGCTCGCCCGCTGCTCCCGCTCCCTGAGCGGGCCGCACTCCGCCGGCTCCAGGGTGTCGATGCCCGCCTCGCCGCGGGTCGCCAGGACGTAGGCGACCTCACGGCCGGCGTCGGTCCAGGACGCGATCGCCGCCGCGCAGCCGTACTCGAGGTCGTCCGGGTGGGCCACCACGGCCAGGGCGCGCTGCCAGTCGTCGGGCAGGGACGGGAGTTGACTGATCGTCGGCTCGGTCATGACCGCAGACTAACCCGCCGCACCGGCGTCCCGCCCGACTCCCGGCTCACACCTCGTCGCGCGCCAGGGCCAGCAGCCGGTCCAGGACGCGGGGGCCGCCGGTCCGGACGCCGTCGTGCTCGAACTCGTCGGTGACCCAGGTGCGCAGGCCGCGGATCGCCCGGGCCGTGCGCAGGGAATGGGCGGTGTCGACGTACATGTCGTCGTGGTAGACGGCCGCCGCGACCGGGACCTCGTTGACGGCGAGGCGCGCCGGGTCGTACAGGGGCGTCCAGTCGGTGCGCGCGGCGAGCAGTCCGGCGGTCTCGCGCAGGGGACGCAGCGCCGGGTCGCAGTCGAACATCCAGGGGTGGATGGTCTCCCCGGTGAACAGCAGCGGCTGGTCGCCGGCGAGCGTCTTGGCCGCGTCGAACCGCGGGAACTCGGCCCGCACGCGTTCGGCGGACCAGGCGGTGGGCCGGGCGTCCTGGCCGTAGATCGCCTCGTGGATCAGCGCGTACAGCGGGTGGCCGGCGAACGACAGCAGTGCCTGCGCCTGCTCCTGGAAGGCGTCGGAGAGCGCGGGGCCGTCCGGGGTGCGGACGAAGGCGTCCTCCAGGAGGTGGTGCAGCAGGTGGCTGCCGTCGCCGCTGCCGAGCATGCGGCCCAGGGACTGGAACGCCTCGACGGTGAACCGGTAGCCGTTCGGCAGGACCACCTCGTGGCTCAGGAGGTGGTCGGCGATGCGGCGGGCGCGTTCGACGTCCTGCGGGTAGCGGGCGTAGTGCGCGGCGACCTTGCGTTCGACGCGCGGGTAGGCCGCCCGGTAGACGTCGTCGGCGTGGGCGTCGAGGGAGGGCAGTCCGCCGGTGATCAGCGCGGTGTCGAGGCCCTCGGGCGCCATGGACAGGTAGGCGACGGCGCAGAAGCCGCCGAAGCTCTGGCCGAGCACGGTCCAGGGGGCGCCGCCGGTCACCTCGGGGCGGATGGCCTCGCAGTCCCGCACGATCGAGTCGGCGCGGAAGCGGGTGAGGTAGTCGGCCTGCGCGGCGGGGCCGCCGCGCAGCGGGAGCGTCTGCCGGTTGGCGGGGGTGGAGTGGCCGGTGCCGCGCTGGTCGAGGAGGAGGACGCGGTACTCCTCGAGGGCGCGGCCGAGCCAGGCGGGCTTCCCGACGAAACGGTTCGCCCCGAACCCGGGGCCGCCCTGGAGGTAGAGCAGCCAGGGCAGGTCCCGGCCGGCCTTGTCCCCGGCGACGACCTCACGCGCGTACAGCTCGATCGTCTCCCCCGAGGGGTCGTCGTGATCGAGGGGCACGGTGAACCGGCGGTCGGTGAGGACCACTCCGGGCTGGCGGTAGCTGACGGACAACGGGGCTCCAGGGACGAACGGATTGTCGGACCGTGACCCAGTTCAGCACATGCTCGTCCGGCCAACGATCCCGGGATCATGGAATTCTTGCCGACCGCCCGTCAGCGGGCCGCCAGGCTGGAGCGCCGGACCACCAGTTCCGGGCGCAGGACGACCCGGCGGTGCTCGTGCGGCTCGGCGGTGTTCCCGCTCCCGGTCTCCTCCAGCAGCAGTTCGGCCGCCAGGGCGCCCATGGTGACCGCGGGCTGCCGCACCGAGGTGAGCGGCACGGCCGCCGCGGCGGCGAACTCGATGTCGTCGTAGCCGACGATCGCGAGGTCGTCGGGGACGCCGACGCCGGCCGCGTACATCGCCTGGAGCACGCCGAGGGCGAGCAGGTCGTTGGCGCAGAAGACGGCGGTGGGCCGGTCGGCGAGTCCGAGGAGGCGGGCGCCCGCGTCGCGTCCGGCGGCGACGTCGAGCCGCTCGGTGGGCAGTTCGCGCAGGCGGTCGGGGCCCAGTCCGGCCTCGGCAAGGGCGTTCAGGGCGCCGGTGCGGCGGTCCCGGACCTGGTTCAGTCCGGGCGGGCCGCAGACGTACGCGATGGAACGGTGTCCGGCGTCGACGAGGTGCCGCACGGCCAGCGCGCCGCCCGCCACGTCGTCCACGGAGACCGAGCACTCGGTGGTGCCCTCGGCGACCCGGTCGACCAGCACGAAGGGGATGCCGTGCCGGCGGAACGCCTCGATGTTGCGGCCGGTGGCGTCCGCCGGGGTGAGCAGCACGCCCCGTACCCGCTGCTCGGCGAAGAGGGAGAGGTACTCGGCCTCCTCGGCCGGGTTCTGGGCGCTGTTGCAGACCATCACGCCGAGCCCGGCCTCGCGCGCGGCGCGTTCGGCGCCGCGTGCGACGTCGACGAAGAAGGGGTTGCCCATGTCGAGGACGAGCAGGCCCATGATGCGGCTGCGGCCGGCCCGCAGCTGACGGGCGGACTCGCTGCGGACGTAGCCGAGCCGGTCTATGGCGGACAACACCCGCGCCCGGGTCTCGGCGGCGACCGTGTCCGGGCGGTTGATGACGTTGGAGACCGTGCCGACGGACACTCCGGCGACGCGGGCGACGTCCTTGATACCCACCGACTGGGCCATCGGGCAGGGACCTCCGGGGAGAAGGGGGGGCGCGGCGGGCCATCACACTACCGGCAGCGCCGCCCCTGAGCGGTCACGGTCAGGCGGGCAGGCGGAAGTCGACCACGTGCAGGGGCGAAGGTGTCGTACCGGTGGACTTCTCCTGGTGCATGACCGACAGCACCCCGTCCTGGGCGACGCGGGTCTCGTCGGTCACCACCTCGCCGAAGGCGTTCAGGCCGGAGCCGTCGCGCAGCGGCTTCCAGTCGGTGTGCCCAAAGGCCGCGGAGGCGTTGTCGTACCGGTCCAGGACCAGCTTGGTGCGCTGGCTGGAGCCGAGCGGGACGGGGATCCCGGTCTTCCGCCGGGTGCCGGCGGCGGTGCGGCGGACGTGGAAGGTCTGCACGGTCCGCCAGGTGCTCGCGCCGAGGGCGCGGCGGCCGACGACCGCGCTCCGGTCGGCGGTGTACCAGGCCGCGTACTGGTGGCTCTTGTGGGTGAGCAGGCCGTTCTTCTGGAACACGTTGTTGTCGACCAGGCCGTCGTAGGACACGAAGAAGACGGCCCGGCTGTCGAGCGTGGCGCTGCCGGTGCGGGTGACCGACGGCCCGGGCGCGGCGGCCCGGGCGGTGCCGGAGGCCAGGGCGGGGGCCGCCGCGGTGCCGAGGAGTGCGCCGGCCGGAAGAGTGCGTCGTCTCATCGCGGGCTCCGTCGTCAGGCGAGGTGGAAGACCTCGGTCAGCGGTTTCATCGCCTCGTCGGGCCGGGAGCCGTCGAGGGACTCGAAGAAGGGGGACATCTCGGCCTGCCAGCGGGCGTTGACCTCGGTGGCCTCCATGCCGGCCTTGGCCGCCTCGAAGTCCTCGGTCTCCAGGTAGCCGACGAGGAGGCCGTCGTCGCGCAGGAAGAGGGAGTAGTTGTGCCAGCCGGTGGCCGAGAGCGCCTCGCGCATCTCGGGCCACACGGCGGCGTGGCGTTCGCGGTACTCGGCGATCCGGTCCTGTCGGACCTTGAGCAGGAAACAGACGCGTTGCATGAAGTACCGCTCCTCCAGGGGTGGTCGGGACCAGAACGGGATCAGAAGTCGAACTGGTCGATGTTCTCGGCGTTGAAGACGGTGGGCTTGCCGAGGTTGATCACGCCGTCCTTGCCGATGGTGTACTCGCCCAGCGCGCCGGCCGTGAAGGTCTCGCCCTCCTTGCCTGTGATCTGGCCGGAGGACAGGGCGATGGCGGTGCGGGCGGCCAGCTCGCCGAGCTTGGCCGGGTCCCAGAGCTCGAACGCCTCGACGGTGCCGTTCTTGACGTACTTGCGCATGTCGTTGGGGGTGCCGAGGCCGGTCAGCTTGACCTTGCCCTTGTACTTGGAGCCGGACAGGTACTGGGCGGCGGCCTTGATGCCGACGGTGGTCGGGGAGATGATCCCCTTCAGGTTCGGGTACTCCTGGAGCAGACCCTGGGTCTGCTGGAAGGACTGCTGGGCGTCGTCGTTGCCGTAGGCGACCTCGACCAGCTTGATGTCCTTGTACTTGGGGTCCTCGAGCTCGTCCTTCATGAACTCGATCCAGGCGTTCTGGTTCGTCGCGGTCTGCGCGGCGGACAGGATCGCGATCTCGCCCTGGTAGTCGATCTGCTCGGCGAGCAGCTGCACCTCCGTGCGGCCCAGGTCCTCGCCGCTGGCCTGCGAGATGAAGGCGTTGCGGCAGTCGGCGGTGGTGTCCGAGTCGTAGGTGACGACCTTGATGCCGTTCTTCATGGCCTGCTTGAGCGCGGTGCACAGGGCGCCGGGGTCCTGCGCGGAGACGGCCATGGCGTCGACCTGCTGCTGGGTCAGGGTGTTGACGTAGGAGACCTGGCCGGCGGTGTCGGTGGCGCTGGAGGGGCCGACCTCCTTGTAGGTGGAGCCCAGTTCCTCGACGGCCTTCTCGCCGCCCTTGTCGGCGGTGGTGAAGTAGGGGTTGTTGACCTGCTTGGGCAGGAAGCCGACGGTCAGGCCCTTCTTGGTGGGCGCGTTCGGGTCGGCCTTGCCGGCCGAGGCGGCCGCGCCGCCCTCCTTCTTGACGTCCTCCTTGGTGGTGCCGCCGCAGGCGGTGGCGGCCAGGGCGAGGGAGGTGACGGCGGCGAGGGCCGCGCAGGTGCGGCGGACGGATGCCTTGCGCATGGTGGGTTCCTTAGCGGGCGAGGAGGGTTCAGGGCGTGGGAGCGGGGGTTTCGGGGACCGGTGGTGACGCGGCTGCCCGGCGTGCGGCCCTCGCGACGGCGATCTGCCGGGCGACACGCGGTCCGAGCACGGACAGCACCAGCAGCACGCCCGTGACGACGATCTGCGACTGCGCGGAGACGTCCTGGAGGCTCATCACGTTCTGCAGCGCGCCGAGCAGGAACACACCGGCGATCGCGCCGCCCAGGGTGCCCTTGCCGCCGTCGAAGTCGATGCCGCCGAGCAGTACGGCCGCCACGACGGAGAGTTCGAGACCGGTGGCGTTGTCGTAGCGGGCGCTGGCGTAGTGCAGCGCCCAGAAGACGCCGGTGAGGGAGGCCATCAGACCGGTCAGGGTGAACAGGACCAGCTTCTGCCGCCTGACGCGGATGCCGGCGAACCGGGCCGCCTCCTCGCTCGCGCCGATCGCGAACAGCGACCGGCCGAACGGGGTGGCGTGCAGGGCGACGACGGCGATGGCGAGCAGCGCCAGGAAGGGCGGGAGGGCGTACGGGACGAACGTGTCGCCGATGCGTCCGGAGGCGAAGTCCAGGTACTGGGCGGGGAAGTCGGTCACCGCGTCGGAGCCGAGCACGATCTGGGCGACGCCCCGGTAGGCGGCCAGCGTACCGATGGTGACGGCGAGGGACGGCAGCCCGAGGCGGGTCACCAGCAGGCCGTTGACCAGGCCGCAGACGACGCCGATCACCAGGCAGATCGGGATGATCGTCTCGATGGCCATGCCCTGGTTCCACAGGGCGCCCATCACCGCGCCGGACAGGCCGGCCGTGGAGGCCACGGACAGGTCGATCTCGCCGGAGACCACGAGCAGGGTCATGGGCAGGGCGATCAGCGCGATCGGCAGGGTGTTGCCGATGAGGAACGACAGGTTGAGCGCGTTGCCGAAGCCGTCGACGGTGGTGAAGGACAGCAGCAGGACCACGACGAGCAGGGCGCCGACGACCGTGTCCCAGCGGACGGCGCGGTTCGCCAGGAATGCGGACTCAGGCATGGCGGGCGTTCCTCTTCTTCAGGGCCGAGGCCACGCGCAGCGCGACGACCCGGTCGACCGCGATGGCGAGGATGAGCAGGAGGCCGTTGATGGCGAGCACCCACACGGAGCTGACGCCGAGGGCGGGCAGCACACTGTTGACGGAGGTGAGCAGCAGCGCGCCGAGCGCGGCGCCGTAGACGCTGCCGGAGCCGCCGGTGAAGATCACGCCGCCGACCACGACCGCGCTGACGACGGTGAGTTCGTAGCCGTTGCCGGTGCCGGAGTCGACGTTGCCGAACCGGGCCAGGTACAGGGCGCCGGCGAGGCCGGCGAGGGCGCCGCAGAAGGTGTACGCGGCGAGGATCCGCTTGCGGACGGGGATGCCGGCGAGCCGGGCGGCCTCCGGGTTGGAGCCGAGCGCGTACAGCTCGCGTCCGCCGCCGAAGTGCTTGAGGTAGTACGCCGTCGCCACGAGCACCGCGAGCGCGATCAGCGCCAGATACGGCACGGCCGAGATGCCGCCCGAACCGAAGTCGACGAATCCGCCGGGGAGATCGGCGGCGGTGATCTGGCGGGAGCCGACCCAGACGGAGTCGATGCCGCGGATGATGTAGAGCGTGCCGAGGGTGACCACGAGGGCGGGCACCTGGCCGAGGCTGACGAGCAGGCCGTTGAGCAGTCCGAAGCCGATGCCGAGCAGGACGGCGAGGGCGACGGCGACGACCGGGTTCCCGCCGTCCTGGAGGTGGACACCGGCGGCGAAGGCGCTGATGCCGAGGGTGGAGCCGACGGACAGGTCGACGTTGCGGGTGATGACGACCAGGGACTGGCCGGTGGCGACCAGGACCAGGATGGTCGCGTTCAGCAGCAGGTCCTTGACGCCCTGTTCGGACAGGAACTCGCTGTTGCCGGCCTGGGTGACGGCGATCATCACCAGGAAGACGACGAGGATGGCGAGTTCGCGCATCTTGAAGACGCGGTCCACCAGCCGGGTGGCGCCGGCCTTCGGCGCCTCGGCGACGGGGGCTTCTCCGGGAGCGGCGACCGTCATGCGGCGGCCCTCCCCGTGGCTGCGGCCATCACGGTTTCCTCGGTGGCGTCGGTGCGGGGGATCTCGGCGGTGAGCCGGCCCTCGTGCATCACCAGCACGCGGTCGGCCATGCCGAGGATCTCGGGCAGGTCGGAGGAGATCATCAGGACGGCGACGCCGTCGGCGGCGAGCTGGGACAGCAGCCGGTGCACCTCGGCCTTGGTGCCGACGTCGATGCCGCGGGTGGGCTCGTCGACGATCAGCACCTTCGGCCCGGTGGCGAGCCACTTGGCGAGGACGACCTTCTGCTGGTTGCCGCCGGACAGGGTGTTCACCGTGTCGGCGATCCGGGCGTACTTGACCTGGAGCCTGACGGCCCAGTCGAGGGAGCGGCTGCGTTCGGCGCCGCGGTCCATCAGGCCGGCCCGCACGGTGGTACGGAGCCCGGTGAGGCCGATGTTGCGCTCGATGGACATGTCCATCACCAGGCCCTGGGCGCGCCGGTCCTCGGGGACCAGGGCGAGGCCCGCGGCCATGGCGGTGGACGGGGCGCCGTTGGTGAGCCTGCGCCCGTCGACCTCCACCTCGCCGGCGTCCCAGCGGTCGATGCCGAACACGGCGCGGGCGACCTCGGTGCGTCCGGCGCCGACGAGTCCGGCCAGGCCGACGATCTCGCCGCGCCGCACGTCGAAGGAGACGTCGGTGAAGACGCCCTCGCGGGTCAGCCGGCGCACGCTCAGGACGGTCTCGCCCGGTGTCACGTCCTGCTTGGGGTAGAGCTCCTCGAGGTCGCGGCCGACCATGCGGCGGACCAGGTCGTCCTCGGTCATGCCGGCCAGCGGCTCGCCGGCGACCCAGGCGCCGTCGCGCAGCGTGGTGACCTTCTGGCAGATCTCGAAGATCTCCTCCAGGCGGTGGGAGATGAACAGCACCGCGGCGCCCTGGTCGCGCAGGGTGCGCACGACGCCGAAGAGGCGGGCGACCTCGCTGCCGGTGAGGGCGGCGGTGGGCTCGTCCATGATCAGGACGCGGGCGTCGAAGGAGAGCGCCTTGGCGATCTCGACGATCTGCTGGTCGGCGATGGACAGGCCGCGGGCCGGGCGGTCGGGGTCGAGCTCGACGCCGAGCCGCTTCATCAGGGCGGCGGTCGCGCCGTGGGTGGCCCGGTGGTCGATCCGGCCGAGCGCCCGCCGGGGCTGCCGGCCCATGAAGATGTTCTCGGCGATCGACAGGTCGGGGAAGAGCGTGGGCTCCTGGTAGATCACGGCGATGCCGGCGTCGCGGGCGTCACCGGGGCCGTGGAAGACGACGGGGGCGCCGTCGAGCAGCACCTGGCCGGTGTCCGGGCGGTGCACCCCGGCGAGCGTCTTGATGAGGGTCGACTTGCCGGCTCCGTTCTCGCCGGCGAGGGCGTGCACCTCCCCGGGGAACAGCTCCAGGGAGACGCCCCGCAGTGCGCGGACCGCACCGAAGGACTTGGAGATGTCCTTCAGCGCGAGAACCGGGGCCGGACCCGTGTCGGACGGGTGGGTCATGAGGGCTCCTCGACGACGCCGGCGGGAGGCCCTCGCGACGTCGTGAAAGGTTTCAACTGGGTTGCCGGGACGTTAGGCGCGCGACGCATGTCACGTCAATGGGTCCCGGTCGAAAAACTTTCGACACCTTCAGGTCTCGGCCTGGTCACGGAGGACGGTCTTCGCCGCAGGGGTTGACACCCCTGCGGGAGCCCCATAGCTTCCCGTTCTGAATCGTTTCATTCAGTGGTCGTCACGACCCGATGTCACAGGAGCCCTGACGTGACCGAGCTCGCCGCGGTGAAAGCCGCTCTCAAGACACAGGCCGTGGAGACGCCGTCCTGGGCGTACGGGAACTCGGGGACCCGGTTCAAGGTGTTCGCGCAACAGGGCGTCCCCCGCACCCCGCAGGAGAAACTGGACGACGCCGCCCAAGTGCACGCGTTCACGGGCGTCGCGCCGACCGTGGCGCTGCACATCCCGTGGGACAGGGTCGAGGACTACGCGGCGCTGGCCAAGCACGCCGAGGACCGCGGGGTGAGGCTCGGGGCGATCAACTCCAACACCTTCCAGGACGACGACTACCGGCTCGGCAGCATCTGCGCCCCGGACCCGGCGGTGCGCAGGAAGGCCGTCGACCACCTGCTGGAGTGCGTCGACATCATGGACGCGACCGGCTCCAAGGACCTGAAGCTGTGGTTCGCCGACGGGACGAACTACCCCGGCCAGGACGACATCCGGGCACGGCAGGACCGGCTGGCCGAAGGGCTCGCCGAGGTGTACGAGCGGCTCGGGGACGACCAGCGGATGCTGCTGGAGTACAAGTTCTTCGAGCCGGCGTTCTACACGACGGACGTGCCGGACTGGGGCACCGCCTACGCGCACTGCCTGAAGCTGGGCGGGAAGGCGCAGGTGGTCGTCGACACCGGTCACCACGCCCCGGGGACCAACATCGAGTTCATCGTGGCGACGCTGCTGCGGGAGGACAAGCTCGGCGGGTTCGACTTCAACTCGCGGTTCTACGCCGACGACGACCTGATGGTCGGCGCCGCCGACCCGTTCCAGCTGTTCCGGATCATGTACGAGGTGATCCGCGGGGGCGGGTTCACTCCCGACGTGGCGTTCATGCTCGACCAGTGCCACAACGTCGAGGCGAAGATCCCGGCGATCATCCGTTCCGTCATGAACGTCCAGGAGGCCACGGCCAAGGCGCTGCTGGTCGACCGGGACGCGCTCTCCGCCGCCCAGCGCTCGGGGGACGTGCTCGAGGCCAACGCCGTGCTGATGGACGCGTACAACACGGACGTGCGCGGGCTGCTGCGCGAGGTGCGGGAGGAGATGGGGCTGGACCCCGAGCCCGTCGCCGCCTACCGGCGGTCCGGGTGGGCCGAGCGGATCGTCGCCGAGCGGGTCGGCGGGGAGCAGGCCGGCTGGGGCGCGTGAGCGTCCGCCGGGTCCTGTTCGTCGCGGGCCGCCGGCCGTTCGTGGGCGGTCGCGCCCGCGCGGCGACAGCCGCAGATTCGACACGGCCCCGCGTCCCCGGGGACGTGCACTCACCCTCTCTCACGTAAGGACTGGACGTTCATGGCAACCCATCCCGAAGCCGCCGCCCTGCTCGCCCGCTCGCACCGGCTCGGCGCCGATCCCCGCAACACCAACTACGCCGGCGGCAACACCTCCGCCAAGGGCACCGACACCGACCCCGTCACCGGGGGTGACGTGGAACTGATGTGGGTCAAGGGGTCCGGGGGCGACCTCGGGACGCTGACCGAGGCGGGGCTGGCCGCGCTGCGGCTGGACCGGCTGCGGGCGCTGAAGGGCGTCTACCCGGGCGTCGAACGCGAGGACGAGATGGTCGCCGCGTTCGACTACTGCCTGCACGGCAAGGGCGGCGCCGCCCCGTCGATCGACACCGCGATGCACGGGCTCGTCGACGCCGCGCACGTGGACCACCTCCACCCCGACTCCGGGATCGCGCTCGCCTGCGCGGCCGACGGGGAGAAGCTGACCGCGGAGTGCTTCGGCGACACCGTGGTGTGGGTGCCCTGGCGGCGGCCCGGTTTCCAGCTCGGGCTGGACATCGCCGCCGTGAAGGAGGCCAACCCGCAGGCCATCGGGTGTGTGCTCGGCGGGCACGGCATCACCGCGTGGGGCGACACCTCCGAGGAGTGCGAGCGCAACTCGCTGCACATCATCCGCACCGCCGAGGAGTTCCTCGCCGAGCGCGGCCGGCCGGAGCCGTTCGGCCCGGTGATCGAGGGGTACGAGGCGCTGTCCGAGGAGGAGCGGCGGGAGCGGGCCGCCGCCCTCGCGCCGTACGTCCGTGCCGTCGCCTCGCAGGACCGGCCGCAGGTCGGGCACTTCGACGACTCCGACGCCGTACTGGACTTCCTGGCCCGCGCCGAGCACCCGCGACTGGCCGCGCTGGGCACCTCCTGCCCCGACCACTTCCTGCGCACCAAGGTCCGGCCGCTCGTCCTCGACCTGCCGCCGTCCGCCCCGCTCGACGAGGCGGTCGCCCGGCTGAAGGAGCTGCACGCCGCCTACCGCGAGGAGTACGCCGCCTACTACGCGCGGCACGCGGAGGCCGACTCCCCCGCGATGCGCGGCGCCGACCCGGCGATCGTGCTGGTGCCGGGCGTGGGCATGTTCAGCTTCGGCAAGGACAAGCAGACCGCGCGCGTGGCCGGCGAGTTCTACATCAACGCGATCAACGTGATGCGCGGGGCCGAGGCGGTGTCCACGTACGCACCGATCGAGGAGTCGGAGAAGTTCCGCATCGAGTACTGGGCGCTGGAGGAGGCCAAGCTCCAGCGGATGCCGAAGCCCAAGCCGCTCGCGACACGGGTCGCGCTCGTCACCGGTGCCGGCAGCGGGATCGGCAGGGCGATCGCCCGGCGGCTGGTGGCCGAGGGCGCGTGTGTCGTCGTGGCCGACCTCAACGGGGAGAACGCCGAGCGGGTCGCCGAGGAGCTCGGCGGGTCCGACAAGGCCGTCGCCGTGACCGTCGACGTGACGTCCGAGGAACAGATCGCGGACGCCTTCAAGGCCGCCGTGCTCGCCTTCGGCGGGGTCGACCTGGTGGTGAACAACGCCGGCATCTCGATCTCCAAGCCGCTCCTCGAGACGTCCGCGAAGGACTGGGACCTCCAGCACGACATCATGGCCCGCGGTTCCTTCCTCGTCTCGCGCGAGGCGGCCCGGGTGATGACCGCGCAGGAGCTGGGCGGGGACATCGTCTACATCGCGTCGAAGAACGCCGTGTTCGCCGGCCCCAACAACATCGCCTACTCCGCCACCAAGGCCGACCAGGCCCACCAGGTGCGCCTGCTCGCCGCCGAGCTGGGTGAGCACGGCATCCGGGTCAACGGCGTCAACCCGGACGGTGTGGTGCGCGGTTCCGGGATCTTCGCGGGCGGCTGGGGCGCCCAGCGCGCGGCGACCTACGGCATCGAGGAGGAGAAGCTCGGCGAGTTCTACGCCCAGCGGACCATCCTCAAGCGCGAGGTGCTGCCCGAGCACGTGGCGAACGCCGTGTTCGCGCTGACCGGCGGCGACCTCACCCACACCACCGGACTGCACGTCCCGGTCGACGCCGGCGTCGCCGCCGCGTTCCTGCGATGAGCGCCGTGAAGTCCTACGCCGCGGTCGACCTCGGCGCGTCCAGCGGGCGCGTCATGGTCGGCCGCGTCGGCCCCGACAGCCTGGAGCTGACCGAGGTCCACCGCTTCCCCAACCGGCCGGTGCGCGTGCCCGAGGGACTGCGCTGGGACGTCCTGGGGCTGTACGCCGGTGTGCTGGACGGGCTGAAGGCGGCCGGCGCGGTGGACTCCGTCGGCATCGACAGCTGGGCCGTGGACTACGGGCTGCTGGACGCGGACGGGGCGCTGCTCGGCAACCCGGTGCACTACCGCGACAGCCGTACCGACGGGATCGCGGAGAAGGTGTGGGCGACCGTGCCCGCCGAGGAGCTGTACGCGACGACCGGTCTGCAGTACGCGCCGTTCAACACGCTGTACCAGCTGACGGCAGCCCGCGGTTCGGCCCAACTGGCTCATGCCCGGCGGCTGTTGCTCATCCCGGATCTGCTGACGTACTGGCTGACCGGTGAGCAGGGCACGGAGCTGACCAACGCCTCGACCACCCAGCTGATCGACCCGCGCACCCGCGACTGGGCGCACGGCCTCGCGGAGCGCCTGGGCATCGACCTCTCGCTGTTCGCGCCGCTGCGCCGGCCGGGGGACGCGGCCGGGGTGCTGCGGCCCGAGGTGCTGGAGGAGACCGGGCTGGCCGGGCCGGTCCCGGTGACGGCGGTCGGTTCGCACGACACCGCGTCCGCGGTGGCCGCCGTACCGGCGGGCGGCGAGCGGTTCGCGTACATCTGCACCGGCACCTGGTCGCTGGCCGGCCTGGAGCTGGACGCGCCGGTGCTCACCGAGGAGAGCCGGGCCGCCAACTTCACCAACGAGCTGGGGCTGGACGGCACGGTCCGCTACCTGCGCAACATCATGGGCCTGTGGCTGCTCCAGGAGTGCCTGCGGGCCTGGGGGCAGCCGGACCTGGGCGCGCTGCTCCTCGACGCGGGCAAGGTGCCGGCGCTGCGGTCGGTGGTGGACGCCGGGGACGCGGCGTTCCTCGCGCCCGGACGGATGCCGGAGCGGATCGCCGAGGCCTGCCGGGCCTCGGGACAGCCCGTGCCGGCCACGCCCGCCGAGATCACCCGGTGCATCCTCGACTCGCTGGCCCTGGCCCACCGCAGGGCCGTCACCGACGCGCAGCGGCTCGCCGGGCAGCCGGTCGACGTCGTGCACATCGTGGGCGGCGGCACCCGCAACGCCCTGCTGTGCCAGCTGACCGCCGACGCCTGCGGGCTGCCGGTGGTGTCCGGGCCGACGGAGGCGGCGGCACTGGGCAACGTGCTGGTGCAGGCCCGTGCCCACGGCCTGGTCGGCGACCTGGCCGGGATGCGGCGGCTGCTCACCCGCACCCAGCCGCTGACGCGGTACGAACCGCGCGGCGGTACGCAGCGGTGGCAGGCGGCGCAGGCCCGGCTCGCCCGGGGCTGACGCGGTCTCCCCCGGGCCCCCGCTCCCCCACTACCCTGCATTCACCCGATGATCGATTCACTAGGAGCCGCGATGCGTGTCGCACTGTTCCTGACCTGTGTCAACGACACGCTCTATCCGGACACCGGCCGCGCCGTGGTGAAACTCCTGACCAGGCTGGGCGTCGACGTCGACTTCCCGATGGCACAGACCTGTTGCGGCCAGGCGCACTACAACACGGGCTACCGGCACGAGGCCGAGCCGCTCGCCCGGCATTTCTCCGACGTTTTCAAGGACTACGAGGCGATCGTGACGCCGTCCGGGTCGTGCGGGGCGATGGTGCGGGAGCTGTATCCGCGGATGGGCGAGCGGGCCAGGGCGGAGGGCCTCGGGGACACCCTCGCGGCGACGCTGGCGCCGGTGGTACCGAAGACGTACGAACTCACGGAGTTCCTGGTGGACGTGCTGGGGGTGACGGACGTCGGGGCGTACTACCCGCACAAGGTGACCTACCACCCTACCTGTCACGGACTGCGCGGTCTCGGTCTCGGTGAGCGGCCGCTGCGTCTGCTGCGGGCGGTGAAGGGGCTGGAGCTGGTCGAGCTGCCGGGCGCCGAGGAGTGCTGCGGCTTCGGCGGCACCTTCGCCCTGAAGAACTCCGACGTCTCGGCGGCGATGGGCGCCGACAAGGTGCGCAACGCCGAGTCGACGGGCGCCGAGGTGCTGTGCGCGGCGGACAACTCCTGTCTGATGCACATCGGCGGAACGATGACCAGGCTGCGGACCGGCATGCGGCCGGTGCACATCGCGGAGATCCTGGCGAGCACCGAGGAGGAGCCGACCGTATGAGCGGGACGTTCGTCGGAATGCCGGCGTTTCCCAGGGCCGCCCACGAGGCGGTCGGCAACGCGACGCTGCGGGGCAATCTGCGGCACGCCACGCACACCATCCGCGCCAAGCGCGCCGCCGCGGTCGCCGAGGTATCCGACTGGGCCGAGCTGCGCGAGGCCGGCAAGCGGATCAAGGACCACACGCTCCGTCACCTCGACCGCTACCTCGAACAGCTGGAGGAGTCGGTGACTGCGGCGGGCGGCACCGTGCACTGGGCCGTCGACGCCGACGAGGCCAACCGGATCGTCACCGAACTGGTGAAGGCGACCGGTGAGTCGGAGGTCGTCAAGGTCAAGTCGATGGCCACGCAGGAGATCGGGCTCAACGAGGCCCTGGAGGCGGAGGGCATCGCCGCCTACGAGACCGATCTGGCCGAGCTGATCGTGCAGTTGGGCAAGGACCGGCCCTCGCACATCCTGGTGCCCGCGATCCACCGCAACCGCGGGGAAATCCGGGAGATCTTCGCCCGCGAGATGGGCGAGTGGGGCCGTCCCGCCCCCGAGGGGCTGACGGACACGCCCGCCGAACTCGCCGAGGCGGCGCGGCTGCACCTGCGGGAGAAGTTCCTGCGCGCCAAGGTCGGCGTCTCCGGCGCCAACTTCATGGTCGCCGAGACCGGCACGCTGGTGGTGGTGGAGTCCGAGGGCAACGGGCGGATGTGCCTGACCCTGCCCGAGACGCTGATCTCGGTCGTCGGCATCGAGAAGATCGTGCCGACCTGGCAGGACCTGGAGGTGTTCCTGCAGACCCTGCCCCGCTCCTCGACCGCCGAGCGGATGAACCCGTACACGAGCACCTGGACCGGCACCACCGACGAGGACGGGCCGCGCAGCTTCCACCTGGTCCTGCTGGACAACGGCCGCACCGACACCCTCGCCGACGAGGTGGGCCGGCAGGCGCTGCGCTGCATCCGCTGCTCGGCCTGCCTGAACGTGTGCCCGGTGTACGAGCGGGCCGGCGGCCATGCCTACGGCTCGGTCTATCCGGGGCCGATCGGCGCCATCCTCAGCCCCCAACTGCGGGGCACCGGGAGCGGGATCGACGCCTCCCTGCCGTACGCCTCCTCCCTGTGCGGGGCCTGTTACGAGGTGTGCCCGGTCGCCATCGACATCCCCGAGGTGCTGGTGCACCTGCGGGAGCGGGTGGCCCAGGGCGGGGAGGTGGTCCGGGGCGGCAACAAGGTGGTGCTCAAGCCGGCCAAGGGGCACGCCGCCGAGCGCGCCGCGATGCGCGCCGCCCGCTGGGCGTTCGCCCGCCCCGGGGCCCTGCGCACCGGCCAGCGCCTCGCCTCGCGCACCCGCCGCCTCCATCCGCGCACCCTGCCGGGGCCCGGCCGGGCGTGGAGCGGCACCCGGGATCTGCCGCCGGTGCCGGCGGAGCCGTTCCGGGACTGGTGGCAGCGTACGCGGAGCGGGAAGGGAGCGGCGAAGTGAGCAGCAGGGAACGGATCCTGGGCCGGGTGCGGCGCGCCCTGGCCGACGTGCCCGGGGACGACGCCCCGTACGAACGGGCGGTCGCCCGCGGCTACCTGCGCGAGCACGGTGAGCGCACCGTCCAGGAGACGGTGGACCTCCTCGCGGAGAACCTGGCCGACTACCGGGCGATCGTGCACCGCACGGACGCGGCCGGGCTGGCCGGGGTGATCGCCGGGCTGCTCGCGGCGCGCGGCGCGTCGTCGGTGCTCGTGCCGCCCGGCCTGGACGAGGAGTGGCTCGCCGGGTCGGAGGCGACGCGGGTGGCGGACCGGGCGGAGAGCACCCCGCACGAACTGGACCGGGTCGACAGCGTGGTCACCGCCTGCGCGGTCGCCGTCGCCGAGACGGGCACGATCGTGCTGGACGGCTCCCCCGACCAGGGCCGGCGCCGGATCACCCTCGTCCCCGACCACCACATCTGCGTGGTCCGCGTCCCGGACCAGGTCGTCTCCTCCGTCCCGCAGGCCCTCGAGCGCCTCGACCCGGCCCGTCCGCTCACCTGGATCTCCGGCCCGTCGGCGACCAGCGACATCGAACTCGACCGGGTGGAGGGCGTGCACGGCCCGCGCACGCTGGAGGTCGTGCTGGTCGGGTGAGCCCCCTTCCGGGGTGTCCCTGACCACACCCCCCGATACGGGTTCTGCGCCCAATGCGGCGCGGTCGTCTCCTCCGTAGCGTCGTCGGCATGGCACAGGACGTGCCGGACGGAGGAGACGACGATGTTGCGCAACGGGGCACGACACGACCACGACCCGGGGCCCTCCCCCGAGGCACTGCGCCTGGTCAAGGTCAGCAAGTCGTACGGTACGGCGGCCGGCGCGGTGACCGCCCTGGACGGGGTGACGTTCGGCCTGGCGAGGGGCACGTTCACCGCCGTGATGGGGCCGTCCGGCTCGGGCAAGTCGACGCTGCTGCAGTGTGCGGCGGGTCTGGACCGGCCGGACGGCGGGATCGTGCGGGTCGACGGGACCGAGCTGACGGGCGGCAGCGAGACGGAGCTGACGAAGTTCCGGCGCGGACGGATCGGGTTCGTGTTCCAGCAGTACAACCTGCTGGAGACGCTGACCGTCGCGCAGAACACGGTGCTGCCGCTGAAGCTGGCCGGCAGGCGCGTGGACCGGAAGCGGGCCCGGGAGATTCTGACCGCCGTCGGTCTGGGCGACCGGCTCGGGCACCGTCCCGACCAGTTGTCCGGCGGGCAGCGGCAGCGGGCCGCCATCGCGCGGGCACTGGTCACCGAGCCCCGGGTGATCTTCGCGGACGAGCCGACCGGCGCCCTGGACACGCGCAGCGCGCGGCAGGTGCTGGCGCTGCTCCGGCAGGCGGTGCGGGCGCACGGGCGGACCGTGGTGATGGTGACGCACGACCCGGTCGCCGCCTCCTGCGCCGACAGCGTGCTGTTCCTCGCGGACGGCCGTCTCGCCGGCCGGATGGACGCGCCGACGGCGGACGCGGTGGCCGAGCGGCTGGCACACCTGGGCGACGACATGACGGCGGGGGTGTGAGCCGTGTTCGCACTGGCCCTGCGGTCGATCCGGCGACGCCCCGGACGGTTCCTCGCGACGCTGCTGTCCGCCTTCCTGGGCGCGGCGATCATCATGACGTTCCACTCGATGCACGACACGGCCGGCCGGCCGGGCGTGGACGCGGTGAGCTCCGGGACCCTGGAAACGGCGGCCGGGGTGGTCGGCGCATACGGCACGCTGCTGGTGTTCTTCGCCGTCGCCTCGACGCTGACGGTGAACGTGCGGCAGCGGACGGCCGAGCTGGAACTGCTGCGCTGCTCGGGAGCCACCCCGGCGCAGATCAAGCGGATGGTCGTGGGTGAGGCGGCGGTCGTGGCCCTGGCGGGCGCGGCACTGGCGATCGGCCCGGCGGTGCCGGCCGGGCGGCTGCTCCTGGACGTGTTCCAGGACAGCGGGCAGGTCGCCGGGTCCGTGGACCACTCCTTCGGGGTCATCGCACTGGTGTCCGGCGTCGGCATCACGCTGCTCGCGTCGGCGGGCGCGGCCTTCCTCGCGGTGCGCCGGGTGACGCGGGGGCGGAGGCGGCACGGCAGGGCGCGGTCGTTCCTCGCCTACGGGGCGCTGGCGGCCGGTGCGGTGGCGGTGTGCTCCACGTTCGCCTTATCGGCGACGGACAGCGCGCTGATGGCGCCGCCCGCGCAGGGGGCGATCCTGCTGTCGGTGGGGCTGGCGCTGATGGCGCCGCGGCTGCTGAAGGGCGTGCTGGACCGGCTGTCGCCGGGCGGGGCGAGCGGGTGGCTGGCCGTGCGGAACCTCCGGCGGCGGGCCGGGGAACTCGCCGGGATCCTGATGTCGCTGATCCTGTTCACGGCGGTGTCCACGGCGACGCTGACCATGCAGGCGGTGGAGAGCGACGCCGTCGAGGCGTCGGGCCTGGTGAAGTCGGTCGACGCCAAGAACCTGGAGACGCTGAACTTCACGGTGGTGGGCATCGTCGTGGTCTTCGTCTGCGTGATGCTGGTCAACTCGCTGTACGCGGCGACGACCTACCGGAGCGGGGAGTTCGGCCGCCAGCGTCTCGCCGGGGCGACGCCCGGACAGGTGCTGGGCGTGGTGGGGGCCGAAGGACTGGTCCTCACGATCGTCGGGCTGCTGCTCGGCACACTGGCGGCGCTGGCCGGGATCGTGCCGTTCACCGTGGTCCGCGGTGACGCGGTGCTGCCGGATCAGCTGTTCGGCGTCTGGGCCGCGGTGGCGTCGGTCGGCGCAGCGGCGACGCTCGGGACGAGTCTGGTCACGACCCGGCGGGTGCTGCGCACGCCGGCGGTGCGGGCGGTCGCGCCGGCCGCGTGACAGGACGGCCCGGTCCGGTCTCCGGGCGTCCCGTACGGCGCCGGCGGGGGCCGGGCCCCGCCGGTCCGTCGTCCGTCCGCTCGGGGCCGCCCTTCGGGTGAGGCCGGTGCGTCAGTCGTCCGGACCGCAGAGCCGGGCGAAGCGGCCGGCGCCGATGTCGCCGCCGGACAGGATCAGGCCGACGCGGGGCGGGAGCGGGCCCGCGCGGCCGGTGAGCAGTGCGGCGGGCGGGGTGGCGCCGCTCCGCGTCCCGGTCCTGTGCGGCCGTCATGAGCACGCCTCCCGCCCGCTTCACCCGCCTCCCCGGGCCCTACGCCCCCTCTCCGGGTGCTCGGTCCGGAACCGGTCCCCGTACGGCCGTGCTCGCCTCCTCCGCCTCGGTGACGAGGGCGGCGAGGGCCGTCCGCGCGCGGGCGACGCGGGAGCGGACCGTGCCGACCGGGCAGTCGCCGAGGGCCGCCGCCTCGGTGTACGGCAGTCCGAGCAGCTGGGTGAGGACGAACGCCTCGCGCCGCTCCTCCGGCAGCCGGTCCAGCAGATCGAGCAGCACGATCCCGTCGTCGAATCCGGGCAGCCCGCGCGGCTGCGCCCGTTCCACGGTCAGCTGCCAGTCGGGCACATCGGCCGTCCGGGGCCGTACGGCCGTGTACCGGTGGCTGTCGGCCACCGCGCGGCGGGCGATGGCCAGCAGCCAGGTGCGGGCCGATGAGCGGCCCTCGAACCGGTGCAGACTGCCGAGTGCCCGCAGGAACGTGTCCTGGGCCAGGTCGTCCACCGCCTGCGGGTCGGCGCACAGGTGGGCGACGTAGCGGATGACGTCACGGTGCAGGGCGCGGACGAAGCGGTCGACGGCGTCGGAGTCACCGCCGCGCGCGGCCAGCGCCCAGGCGGTCGCCGCGTCGTCGGTGGGTCTCCCGGGGGAAGTGGGCAGGGTGGAAGTGATCACCTGAGGTCCTTCGCGGAGGAACCGGGAACCGCGGGCGTGCGCGGACCGGTCGGCGGGGGGGTACGGCCGCGGGCGGTACGACGCGCGGGGGCGTACGGGCACACGACCGGGGCCCGGGGCGCACGGGGGCGGCCCGGGGTGTCACCGGCTGCCGTCAGACGGCAGCGACCCCGGCGGGCGGACCGCGTGAGGTGATCGCGTGGACGAGGAGGAGGAGACGCGGCACGCGGCGCGAGCGGCGGCGCCGGCGGACGCGGAGGGACGGTCTGCGCGGCGGCACGGGCGCGAGGAACAGCGGCCGCACCGGGGCGGCCAGCCATCCGCCGACGGCCCGCAGCACCCGGAACACCGCCCGCTCGCCGTACCCGAGCCACAGACCGCACAGCAGCGCGGCCGACAGGTGGGCGGCGAGCATGCCGGCCGAGGAGTGGCCGGAGGACGCCATGTGCCCCTGCGCGTCCGCGCCCGTCGGGGTGGGCACGGGCACGGAGTGCGTGCCGTGCGGCATCGCGCCCGTGCCCGTGGGACCGGCGCCGGCGGGGGCCGTCAGGGAGAAGGCCGAGTGCAGAACCGTCTGGGCGGCGACGGCGACGGCGGTGATCAGCGGCAGTCCGCGCTCGCGCCCCGCGAGGCCCCAGCCCAGGGCGCCGGTCACGGCCCAGCCGGCCGCCAGCGTCCGGAGGGGGACGTGGTCGCCGGACATCATGACGTGCCCCAGGGCGGCGAGCACGACGCAGACGACCGCGAACACCGCGGCCCGCCCCGTGCGAGCACCCCGTCCAGCAGTCATGGCCCCTCGTCGTCGTATCCGGGCCGACCGGCCGCCCGTGGATACGGCTTCTCCCGCACCCACGACTCATTCCCCGGAATGTGATCCTGAACACCCTTCGCCCGCACGGGAGTCGGCCTCCGGACGCGTCCTGTCCCCCGAGCGAGCTACGGGCAAGTGTCCACCGTGCGGTGACGTTTTCCGGCCACCGGATCCGTAGCGTCCATTGCGACACGCGGCGCTCGGCCGCGGATCCGACGAAGGAGTCCTCGATGAGAGTGGTCTGGCAGATCCTGGCCGTGGTGGCGATCTCCGCCATAGGCGGACAGAGCGTGAACGCGGTGCGGGACAGCCCGTGGCTCACGCTCGTCATCGGAGCGCTGACCACCGTGCTCGCGGTGCTGGTCTACCGGTGGGTGGTGGGGCGGACCGAGCGCCGGCCGGTCACGGAGCTGGACCCGGGCGGTGCCACTCCGGCGCTCGGCCGGGGGACGCTGATCGGCGTCGTGATGTTCGGCATGGTGATCACGAACCTCTTCACCTCCGGGAACTACGAGGTGCACGGCCTGGGTTCGCCGAGCGGCGCCGTCGGGCTGTTCGGCTTCATGGCCGCCGCCGCCGTCACGGAGGAACTGCTGTTCCGCGGGGTGCTGTTCCGGATCGTCGAGGAGTACCTGGGCACCTGGATCGCGCTGGCGCTGACCGCGCTGCTGTTCGGCCTGGCGCACCTGCCCAACCCGGACGCCACGGTGTGGGGCGCCTTCGCCATCGCGATCGAGGCCGGCGGCATGCTCGCCGCCGCGTACGTCGCCACCCGCAACCTGTGGGTGCCGATCGGCGTGCACTTCGGCTGGAACTTCGCCGCGGGCGGCATCTTCAGCACGGTGGTCTCGGGCAACGACACCGAGCAGGGGCTGCTGGACGCCAGCACGTCGGGCAACGAGTGGATCAGCGGCGGCGACTTCGGGCCGGAGGGAAGCGTGTACTCGGTGCTGTTCGGTGTGCTGCTGACGATCGTGTTCCTGTGGCTGGCCCACCGGCGCGGCCGTCTGGTGCCCCGCCGCCGGCGCGCCGACCGGGCCGACGCCACCGCTAGACTGTCCCGGTGATCGCCCCTCACCGGCTCCGGGAACTGTGGCGCCGACTGGACGTCACCGTCAGGGACCTCCTGCTCGGGCTGCTCGTCCTCGCCCTGTCGCTGCTGCCGGCCTTCCAGAACCACGGGACGCTCGTCGGCGGCGTGCCCGAGAGGCCCTTCGACAGGCTCGCCCTCGTGGCGGTGGCCCTCCAGGCCCTTCCGCTCGCCGTGCGCCGGCGGTGGCCGGCCGTCTGCCTCGCCCTGGTGGCGGCCGGGTTCGCCCTCGACCAGCTCCGCGGCTACCACTCCCCCGCGGGCGCCGCGCTGCCCCTCGCGCTGCTGAGCGCCGGGGCGTACCTGGAGCGGTACCGGCGCACCGCCATGGCCCTGTGCACCGTCGCCTACGTGGCGCTGACGGTCGCGTTCCACCGGCTCGGGCCGGGCGAGCCGGTGAGCGAGTTCGTGACGTTCTACCTGGCGATCTGCCTCGCCTGGGGCATCGGGGCGTGGCTGCGCTCCACCCGGGTCGCGGAGGCCGAGCGTCGGCACCGCGTCGCCGAGGACTCCCGGGCCGCCGAACGCGCCCGGATCGCCCGCGAGTTGCACGACGTCGTGACCCATCATGTGACGGCGATGGTCGTGCAGGCCGAGGCGGCCCGCTATCTGACCGCCGCGCCCGACCGGCTGGACCGGACACTGACCGCCGTCACCGACACCGGCCGACGGGCCATCACCGATCTGCGGCACCTGCTCGACCTGCTCAACCCCGACCACGGCCCCGGCGCCAGGACACCGACCGTCGGCCGGCTCCTCACCCTCGTGGAGCAGACCCGCCGGGCAGGGCAGCCGGTGGAGTTCACCGAGGAGGGCACGCCGGCGCCGTCGACCGGCAGCGCCGACCTCGTCGCCTACCGGATCGTGCAGGAGGCCCTGACGAACGCCCTCAAGTACGCCCACGGCGGCGCCACCAGGGTCCGGGTGCGGCACGGCGAACGGCAGATCACCGTGGAGGTCGGCACCGACGGTTCCGGCACACCGGTGGCCTCCCCCGGCGGGAGCGGCCGGGGCCTGGCGGGCCTGCGGGAGCGGGTCGACGTCCTGGGCGGCGACTTCAGCGCGGGCCCGGAGGCGGGCGGCGGCTTCGTCGTACGGGCCCGCATACCGTCGGGGAGCACCGCATGACCGCACCGATCCGGGTCCTGGTCTGCGACGACCAGATGCTGGTCCGCACCGGCCTGGTGACCATCATCGACGCCCAGCCCGACCTGGAGGTGGCCGGCGAGTGCGGCGACGGGCAGGCCGCCGTCGACCTCGCCGGCCGGCTCCGTCCGGACGTCGTGGTGATGGACGTGCGCATGCCGGTGCTCGACGGCATCGAGGCCACCCGTCTGCTGGCCGGTCCGGGGTCGCCGCATCCGGTGAAGGTGCTCGTGGTGACGACGTTCAACCTGGACGAGTACGTCTACGAGGCGCTGCGCGCGGGGGCGAGCGGGTTCCTGCTCAAGGACGCGCCGCCGGACCGGCTGCTCCACGGGATCCGGACGGTGGCCAACGGCGCGGCGCTGCTCGACCCCGAGGTGACGCGGCAGCTCGTGGGGCGGTACGCCGCCCGGATCCGCCCCGCCGAGGAGAGGGCGCCGCGGGACCTCCCCCTGACCCCCCGCGAACTGGAGGTCCTCCGCCTCATCGCGGACGGCCTGACCAACCGCGAGATCGCCGCGGCCCTGCTGATCAGCCAGGAGACCGTGAAGACCTTCGTCTCCCGCATCCTCACCAAACTCGGCCTGCGCGACCGCGTCCAGGCGGTCATCTACGCCTACCGCCAGGGCCTGACGGCCTGACCGCGAGGGGGCGGAATACCGCGGCGGCCGGGTCCGTTGTCGGCCTCGGAGGAGGTCAGAAGTGGACACCACGTACTACGACCACGGAACGCCGGCCGAACGCTGGGAGCGCGCCGGGATGTTCTTCGACGCCAAGGACTACGCCGCCGCCGCGCGCGTCCTCGGCGGGCTGGTCGAGGAGGTGCCGGAGCAGACCGGGCCACGGCTGCTGCTGGCGCGCTCCTACTACCACTCGGCGCAACTGCGGCGCGCGGAGGAGGAGTTGAGGGTCATCGTGGAACGCGACCCGGTGGAGCACTACGCCCGGCTGATGCTCGGGCGCACCCTCCAGCGGCAGGGTCGGGACGACGAGGCCCGGCCGCACCTGCGGATCGCCGCCGCGCTGGGCGGCTCCTTCGACGAGAAGTGAGGACGGGCCGGCGCCCGGTTCCCCGCGGCGGGGAACCGGGCGCCGCGCGTCATCGCGCCGCCGGGTCGCCCGCGTACGTCCGCCGTCCCCGGCGGTGGGCCACCTCCCCGAGCACGACGTCGACGACGAGGAACGCCGCCAGGGGGATGCCGAGCAGCGGGACGAAGTAGCCCAGGACGGCGATCGCCGCCAGCAGGGGGACGAGCACGTACGGCGGCACCTGCTGCCAGGCCCCGCGCGGGACCGGCCGGCCGAAGGCGGAGCCGCGGCCCCGCTGCCACCACATGCGGTAACCCCACAGGATCAGCAGGATCAGGGTGAGGGCCAGGGCCATCAGGGCGATCTGGTTCACCAGGCCGAACAGGTTGCCGGTGTGCAGGTCGATGCCCCAGCGGGTGAGTTTCGCGAGGACCGGGTAGTCGTCGAAGCGCAGGACGTCGGTGACCTCGCCGGAGGCGGGGTCGACGGCGACCGAGTCCTGTTTCTCGGGCCAGCTGCGCTGGATCTGCCGTACGACGTACGCGGACTTCTCGTCGGCCGGCGGCACGATCTCCACCGGGTCGCCCAGACCCTCGGCCCGTGCCGCCGAGAGCACCTTGTCCAGGCCGGCACCGTGCGCCGCGTCGCCCGACGCGCCGCCGGCCGCGTCGTGGCCCGCGTGCTCACCGGCCGCCTCGGCCGACACCGAGGGGGTCTCCTGGCCGAGGGAGGCGCGCAGTTCGCCGATGTTCGCGCCGGCGTAGGTGGACCAGGTCAGGCCGGTAGCCGAGAGGAAGACGAAGCCGGCCGCGGCCCATACGCCCACGCCGCCGTGCAGGGCCAGGGTGCGGCGCCGTCCACCGGTGCCGCGCAGCTTGCGCAGGGCGCGGCGCCGGGAGAACCACAGCACCAGTCCCCCGCCCGCGATCACCCACAGCCAGCTGGCGGCGAACTCGCTGTAGAGACGGCCCGGTTCGCCCAGGTGCAGATCGCGGTGGAACTCGTCGATCCAGGTGCGCAGGGGCAGCGCGCCGGTGGAACCGTACTGTTCCAGTGCGCCGCGCACCTTCGCGGTGTACGGGTCGACGAACACGGCCAGGGTGTGATCGGGGTCCACGCCCGGTACGCCGGACAGCATCACCCTCGTGGTGGCGTCCGCCCCGGGCGAGGGGCGCACGGCGGAGACGGCCCCCTCGGGGTGGGCCTCGCGGGCGGCGGCCACCTGCTCGGAGACGGGCAGCTTGCGGTCGCCGACGGGGACGGTCAGCTCGTGGTCGTAGACGATCTTCTCGGCCTGGAAGGACGCGGCGTACAGCAGGCCGGTGAGGGCGGCGACGAGGAGGAACGGCGCGACCAGGACCCCCGCGTAGAAGTGCAGGCGCAGGACGAGGGGGCGCAGGCCGGCCCAGGCGCTCTTCGCGGGGGCGGAGGCGGGGGGTTTCGTTGCCTCGTCCGGGGCGGTCGAGGGGGCGGTGGTCATCGGTGGGGTTCTCCCGGGGACGTCTTGGCGGGCGGGGTGGTGGTGCAGTAGTCGGGACGGCGGGGCGCCCGGTTCCCGGACATCACCTGTGACCTGCGCCACATATGACGGGCGTGCGATGCTGGCGGGATGGGAACTCCGGACGATCGCGCGCCCTTGGCCGAGCGGGTCGAGCAACTGCTCGCCGTGAAAGGTCCGTTGACCCTCGTCACGGCCGGTGACCCGGTGCTGCGCCGCGGCGCCGAGCCGTACGACGGGCAGTTGGGGCCCGCTCTGCTGGCCCGGTTCGTGGCGGCGCTGCGGGTCACCATGCGCGCGGCGCCGGGTGTCGGGCTGGCCGCGCCGCAGGTCGGGGTGGGGCTGCGGATCGCGGTGATCGAGGATCCGGCGCCGGTCCCGGAGGAGGTGCGCCTGGCGCGCGGACGGGTGCCGCAGCCGTTCCGGGTGCTGGTCAATCCGGCGTACGAGCCGGTCGGGGCCCGGCGGGCCGGTTTCTTCGAGGGATGCCTGAGCGTGCCGGGGTACCAGGCGGTGGTGGCGCGGCCCGTCGAGGTGCGGCTGACCGGGCAGGACGAGCACGGGCGGGCGCTGGACGAGGTGTTCGGCGGCTGGCCCGCGCGGATCGTGCAGCACGAGACGGACCACCTCGACGGCACGCTGTACCTCGACCGGGCCGAGCCGCGCTCGCTGTCGTCCCACCAGGCCGTGGCGGAGCGCTGGTCGCAGCCGGCACCGGAGCGGGCGGCCCGGGAACTGGGCTTCGAGCTGCCGTGACCTCGCCCCGGTCCCTCGTCCGGCGGGCGGAGGCGGCCGGACGACGGTCAAGGCGTCCGGCGCCGGACGCCTTGACCGTCGTCCACCGCCGAACCGGGCCGCCGGCCGTCGTTCCCCGGGGGTGGTCCGCCCCCGCCGCCCCTTGCCGTCCCGCCCCCGGGGCTGCGCCCGGACCTCCCTTCGGCCCTGAACGGGCCTCGTCCTCGAACGCCGGACGGGCTCCGGAGGGAGCTCAGGCGTCCCGGTACGCCTCCAGAAGGCGTAGCCAGATCTCGCTGATCGTCGGGTAGGACGGGACCGCGTGCCACAGGCGGGCGACCGGAACCCGGGCGGCCACGGCGACGGTCGCGGAGTGGATGAGTTCGCCGACGCCGGGGCCGACGAGGGTGAGGCCGCGCAGGATCTCCTCCTCGAGGTCGACGACCATGCGGGCCCGGCCCTTGTAGCCGTCGGCGTACAGACCGGCGCCCGCGACCGAGGCCAGGTCGACGTCGACGGCGCGGACCCGGTGGCCCGCCCGTTCCGCCTCGGCCAGGGAGAGGCCGACGGAGGCCGCCTCCGGGTCGGTGAAGACGACCTGGGGGACGGCGGCGTGGTCGGCGGTGGCGGCGTGCGCGCCCCAGTCCTCCGCCCGCACGGGCTCCCCGGCGGCCCGGGCGACGATGGCGGCGCCCGCGATCCGGGCCTGGTACTTGCCCTGGTGGGTGAGGAGGGCCCGGTGGTTGACGTCGCCGACGGCGTACAGCCAGTCGTGGCCGGTGACGCGGAGGCTGTCGTCCACGGCGAGCCAGGAGCCGGGCTCCAGACCGACCGTCTCCAGGCCGATGTCGTCGGTGCGCGGGGCGCGTCCGGTGGCGAAGAGGATCTCGTCGGCCTCGATCCGGTCACCGCCGTCGGTGGTGACCAGGACGGTGCCGTCCTCCCTGGTCACCGACTTCACGGAGGTACCGGTGCGGATCTGTGCGCCGGCCTCGGTGAGCGCCTCGGCGACCATCTCGCCGGCGAACGGCTCCATGCGGTTCAGCAGGCTCTCGCCGCGGACGAGAACGGTGACCCGCGAGCCGAGAGCCTGCCAGGCGCAGGCCATCTCGGTGGCGACGACCCCGCCGCCGACCACGACCAGCCGGCCGGGCACGGACTGCGCTCCGGTGGCCTCGCGGCTGGTCCAGGGCCGCACCCCGTCGAGTCCGGGCAGGTCGGGCAGCCGGGCGCGGCTGCCGGTGCAGACGGCGACGGCGTGCCGGGCGGTGAGGACCCGCCGGCCGCCGTCGGCGCCGGTGACGGTGACGGTCCGCGGACCGGTGAGCCGGCCCTGACCGCGGTACAGGTCGGCTCCGGTGCCCTCCAGCCACCGGACCTGGCCGTCGTCCTTCCAGTCGGAGGTGAAGGAGTTCCGGCGGGCGAGTACGGCCGCGGTGTCCAGGGGCCCCTGGACGGACCGGCTCAGGCCGGGGACGCGGAGGGCGTCGGCCCGGGCCACGACCGGACGCAGCAGGGCCTTGCTGGGCATGCACGCCCAGTAGGAGCACTCGCCGCCGACCAGCTCGCTCTCCACGACCGCGGTGGTCAGTCCGGCGGCACGGGTGCGGTCGGCGACGTTCTCCCCCACGGGCCCGGCGCCGAGCACCACGACGTCGTAGGCGGTCGATTCCGGTTGCGTCGATTGCGTTTCCGTCATGGCGCCAGTCTGGTGGGTGGTGTGCCCCGGGGCCACATGGGTAGGGGCGCGGAATACGTGACCGGCCGGCCGTGTTGTGCCGACGGCCCGACCCGACCCCAGGAAGAGGGAACGCGCGATGAGCAGCACCGTGGAGCTCACCAAGGAGAACTTCGACCGGACGGTCACGGACAACGAGTTCGTACTGATCGACTTCTGGGCGGCCTGGTGCGGTCCGTGCCGCCAGTTCGCGCCGGTGTACGAGAAGGCGGCGGAGGAGAACCCCGACCTGGTGTTCGGCAAGGTGGACACCGAGGCGCAGCCGGAGCTGGCCGCGGCCTTCGGCATCCAGTCGATCCCGACGCTGATGATCGTGCGCGACCAGGTCGCCGTGTTCGCCCAGCCGGGTGCGCTGCCCGAGGCCGCTCTGACGGACGTCATCGGGCAGGCCCGCGAGCTGGACATGGACGACGTCCGCAAGCAGATCGCCGAACAGCAGGCGCAGCAGGGCGAGACGCCGGACGCCTGAGACGGCCGCGGCGCGGGGGCTGAGGTGGGGTGGGGTCGCCCCCGCCGCCCCTTCCCGTCCCGTCCCCGGGACCGCGCCCCGGACCCCCTCGCGCGGTTCCCCGCCCCCTTCAGGGGTGTGGGGAACCGCGCGATCAGCCATGACGGGCCCGCACCCGAAGGTCAGCTCGACTCGCGTCGTATCACCGAGGCCCCCAGCACCTTGTGGGCCTCGGGCGCCGCGGCCGGGTCGCGCACCGCACGGTCGACCAGTTCGGCCAGCTCGCGGCCGGCCGGCAGTTCGAGGTGGACGGTGCTCAGCCGGGGCCGCAGCAGCCGGCCCAGCATCAGGTCGTCGGCGCCCAGCACCGCCGTCTCCTCCGGGATGCGGACGCCCTCGTCCTGGAGCGCGCGCATCAGCAGCATCGCGTACTCGTCGTTGTAGGTGAACACGGCGTCCAGGCCGAGCTCGCGCCAGCGGGCGGCCAGCCGGGCGGCGGCGCCCTCGTCGTGCGCGAGCGGCAGCTCGGTGACCGTGGCGCCGGTGCCGCGCAGGGCGGCTCGCACCCCGGCCAGGCGGGGCGCGGAGAACGCCTCCAGGCCGGGCTCCCCGGGAACGACCACGCCGATCCGGCGGCGGCCCCGGTCGAAGAGGTGGGCGCCGGCGCTGTGCCCGACGACGTCGTGGTCCAGGAGCAGGGCGTGCGCGCCCTCGACGGGCTCGGGGCCGAGGGTGACGACGGCCCGCGCCCCGGAGCGCTTGAGCACCTCGACACCGCGCGGGCCGAGCCCGGAGCCGGGCACCAGGACCGCCACGGGCCTCAGCTCGGCCCAGGCGCGGGCGGCCTCGTCGTCGTGCGGGCCGACGGTGCCGTACTGCACGACCGTGTAGTCGAGGCGGGCGAGGCAGGACAGGAGATCGTTGATGAACCGGCTGTAGAGCGGCCCGACGGGGAAGGCGGGCGCCGGCATCAGGACCGTGCGGCTGTGCCCGGCGCGCAGGCTGCGGGCCGCCGCGTGCGGCACGTACCCGAGTTCCTTCGCGGCCTCGCGGACCCGGCGCCGGGTGGGTTCGCTGATCCGGACGGCACCGGCGTTGTTCAGGACGTAGGAGACGGTCGCGCGAGAGACGCCGGCCAGGCGGGCCACATCGGCGCTCGTGGGTACGGAGCGCGTCGGTGCGGGGGACGCGGACGTGTTCGTTATCTGCACCATGACGTACGGCATCCTCGCAGAAGCCGCAACCGGCTGGTCATCCGGGGGAGTTGATACCCCGTCAGCAGGCGGGAGCCGAGCCCGTCACCCGGTCGACCAGGTCCAGCCACGCGGACTCCAGCCGCTCCGGCGGCATGCCGCACTGCCGTATCAGATGATGGATCAGGGCGGGATCGAGCTGGGCCATCAGCGTGTGGGCGAGGACTTCGCAGTCCGCGTCAGGGACCGTCTCGCGCAGCAGCAGGGTCACGTGGTGGCGCAGCACGCGGCGGGGCGGACTGGTGAAGCGGCGGCCCGCTCCCGGCTCGGCCGCCAGCTGCAGTTCCAGCTCCTCGGCCGTGCGGCGGAGCATCGCGAGGCCGAAGGCGCGCAGCCGCTCGGCCGGGGGCGCGCCCGGCCCGAGCGGCGGGGGTCCGCTGAGGAAGGCGGCCTGGAACTTCTTCTCGGAGTGGTCGAGGAGGGCGGTGAGCAGACCGGTGCGGTCACCGAAGCGGCGGAAGACCGTCCCCTTGCCCACGCGGGCCGCCGCCGCGACCTCCTCCATGGTGATGCTGTCGGCCCCGCGCTCGGCCACGAGCAGCGCTGCGGCCTCCAGCAGGCGGGCCCGGTTGCGCGCGGCGTCGGCGCGCAGGCAGGGCTCGTCGAGGCCGGTGCCGAGTTGCAGCAACTCCTGCGGCTGCACGGGCTCCTGGGGTACCGGGGCGGGCGGTGGCGCGGCGGACATGAAGCCAGCGTAAAGCATCGGGAAGAAACTGGACCGCGGTCCGGTTGGGATGCTACAACAGAGAAACGGACCTCGGTCCGGATTATTCCGGCACTACTTCGGCATCCCCTTTGGAGTTCCCCCATGTCTGTTCGCATCCTCGCCCTGGTCGGCAGCCTCCGCGCCGGCTCGCACAACCGCCAGCTCGCCGAGGCCGCGGTCAAGCTCGCTCCCGCGGGCGCCGAGGTGGCGCTCTACGAAGGGCTCGCGGAGATCCCCTTCTACAACGAGGACATCGACGTCGAGGGCGGCGTTCCGGCCGCCGCCGCCGCGCTGCGCGAGGCCGCCGCGGGCGCCGACGCCCTGCTGCTCTTCACGCCCGAGTACAACGGCACGATCCCCGCCGTCCTGAAGAACGCCATCGACTGGCTGTCCCGCCCCTTCGGCGCCGGCGCCATCGGCGGCAAGCCGGTCGTCGTGATCGGCACCGCCTTCGGCCAGTACGGCGGCGTCTGGGCGCAGGACGAGGCCCGCAAGGCCGTCGGCATCGCCGGCGGCAAGGTGATCGAGGACATCAAGCTCTCGATCCCCGGTTCGGTGACCCGCTTCGCCGAGACCCACCCGGCCGACGACAGCGAGGTCGTCGGCCAGCTGACCGAGGTCATCACCCGCCTCCACGCCCTCGTCGACGAGCCTGCGGCCGCCTGACCCGCCCCGCCGCGAAAGGCCGGAGCACCGCCTTTGGCCCCGGCCGGACACGTACGGCGAGGGGGGCCGGAGCCGCATCGGACGCTGTTGGCTAATCCGGTTTCCGGCGTGACGTCGGCCTTCAAGACCCGGTTGTGGTCTTGAGGGCCGACGTTGGTGTTTGGGGAGGGTGTCGGTGTCGATGCAGCCGCAGGAGGCGTGGGAAGTTCCGCTGGAGACCGTGCGGGTGGCGCGCGCGGCCTTCCCCAGGGGGAGCCTGGCGATCCGGGTCCGTGATGAGCTGGGTGCGCTGTTCACGGACGAGCAGTTCGCGGGTCTGTTCGCGGTACGGGGGAAGCCTGCTTGGTCGCCGGGACGTCTGGCGATGGTGCTGGTGCTGCAGTTCGTCGAAGGGCTGACCGACCGGCAGGCCGCTGAGGCGGTGCGGGCCCGGATCGACTGGAAGTTCGCGCTGGGGCTGGAGCTGACCGATCCCGGGTTCGACTTCTCAGTGCTCTCGGAGTTCAGGGACCGTCTGGTCGGCGAGGATGCCGGACGGTGTGTCCTGGACGCGATCCTGGTCGCGGCCAAGAAACGGGGGCTGGTCACAGCCGGCGGAAAGGCGCGGACGGACTCCACACATGTGCTCTCCTCAGCGCGTGAACTGAACTGGCTGGAGATGGTCGGCGAGACCTTGCGGACGGCACTGAACGCGGTGGCCCAAGCGGAGCCGGACTGGCTCAGCGCCCGTGCCCTACCGGAATGGTTCACGCACTACGCGACCCGGATCGAGGACTCCCGCTTCCCCAGAGCCCGCACCAAGCGGGTCGAGGTCGGGCGCCGGATCGGAGCGGACGGGATGCGCCTGCTGCGCATGATCTGGACGGACGACGCGCCTGCCGCACTGCGGGTGCTGCCGCAGGTGGAGGTCTTGCGGCAGATGTGGGTCCAGCAGTTCCATCTGGTGGGAAGCGAGGTGGAACGGCGGGACCCAAAAGACCGCCCGCCGGGGGCGAAACGCCTGGTCACCCCGTATGACGTCCAGGCACGCGGCAGCGTCAAACGCGACACGATGTGGGACGGCTACAAGGTCCACCTCACCGAGACGTGCGAAGCCGACACGGTGCACCTGGTGACGAACGTGACCACCACTGTCGCCACCGTCCCCGACGACCGGATGGCCTCCGTCGTCCACACCGGCCTCGCTGCACGGGGCCTGCTCCCGGGCGAACACTGGGTCGACGCCGGGTATGCCAACTCCAGCGCCCTGGCCGCCGCCCGCATCGACCACGGTGTCGCCCTGCATGGGCCGCTGCGGCCGGTGACCGTCGCCCAAGCCCGTGGTGAGAGCACCTACGGACAGGACGCCTTCACCATCGACTGGGACAACCAGCACGTGACCTGCCCGAACGGGATCACCAGCACCCAGTGGCACCACCGCCGCTCGGAAGAACAGCTGCCCGTGATCCGGGTCCGCTTCTCACCGGCCGACTGCCGCACCTGCCCCAGGCTCCGGGACTGTGTCAGCTCGCCGAAAGCCCAGCGCCGGGAGATCACCCTGCGGCCCCGCCACGAATACGAAGCCCTCCACCAGGCACGGCAGCTCCAGACGACCGACGAGTGGAAGGACCGCTACAAGGTCCGTGCCGGGGTCGAAGGGACCATCTCCCAGGGAGTGCAAGCCTGCGGCCTGCGCAGATCCCGCTACCGCGGGCTCGCCAAGACCAGCCTCCAGCATCAACTCACCGGCGCCGCGATCAACCTCATCCGCATCAACGCCTGGCTCGGCGACAAGCCCCGCGCCCGCACCCGGACCAGCCCCCTGACAGCACTTCGCCCCGCCGCATAACGACGGGGCGAAGCATCAGAGCCGGGGATTAAGCCAACAGCGTCCGCATCGGCTCCGGCCCCCCTCCGCACGGACTCAGGCGGCTGCCGACGCGCTCCGGTCCTCGTGGTGGATCGGGGTGTCCGAGCCCGTCAGAGGGGCGCCCGTGCCGCCCCGGCGGGTGGCGACGATCTCCGCCGCGATCGACAGGGCCGTCTCCTCGGGGGTGCGGGCGCCGAGGTCGAGGCCGATCGGGGAACGGAGGCGGGCCAGCTCCCGCTCCCCCACGCCCGCCTCGCGCAGACGGCGCTCGCGGTCGGCGTGGGTGCGCCGGGAACCCATCGCGCCGACGAACGCCACCGGCAGGCCCAGGGCCGCCTTCAGCAGCGGCACGTCGAACTTCGCGTCGTGGGTGAGGACGCACAGCACCGTGCGCGCGTCGGTCCCGGTGCTCCGCAGATAGCGGTGCGGCCAGTCGGCCACGACCTCGTCGGCCTCCGGGAAGCGGGCCCCGGTCGCGAACACGGGCCGCGCGTCGCACACCGTGACGTGGTAGCCGAGGAACTTGCCCACCCGCACCAGCGCCGCCGCGAAATCGACCGCCCCGAAGACGATCATGCGGGGCGGCGGCACCGAGGACTCCACGAACAGGGTGAGACCACCGGGGCAGTGCGTCCCGTCCTCCCCCACGGCGACCGTGCCGGCACGGCCGGCCTCCAGCAGCGCCCCGGCCTCCCCGGCCGCCGTCCGGTCCAGCCCGGGAACGCCGCCGAGACCACCCTCGTACGACCCGTCCGGATGGACGAACAGGGCATTGCCGAGGAGTTCCGCCGGCCCCCCGACGACCCGGGCCAGCGCCCCCGGCCGGCCCCGGAGGACGGTCGACAGCGCCGCCTCCAGCACCGGCCGGGCGGGCGCCCGCACGCCGATCGGGGTCACCATGACGTCGATGACCCCGCCGCAGGTCAGGCCGGTGGCGAAGGCGTCCTCGTCGCTGTGGCCGAACCGTTCGACACGGGTCTCGCCGTCCGCGAGCGCCTGGGCGCACAGGTCGTACACCGCGCCCTCCACGCACCCGCCGGACACCGAGCCGACCGCCGTGCCCCCGCGGTCGACGGCGAGGGCGGCGCCGGGGCCGCGCGGCGCGCTGCCGCCCACGGACACCACCGTGGCCACGGCGAACTCCCGGCCCTCGGTCAGCCAGCGGTGCAGCTCGTCGGCGATGTCAAACACCCGCTCCTCCCGCCCGCAGCACCCGGTCCGGACGGATGGGCAGGTTCCGGTGGCGTACGCCGGTCGCGTGCCAGACCGCGTTGGCGACGGCCGCCGCCGCGCCCACGATGCCGACCTCGCCGATGCCCTTGATGCCGACGGGGTCGTCGGGGTCCGGGTCGTCGACCCAGTCCGCCTCGACCTTCGGCACGTCGGCGTGGGTGGCGACGTGGTAGCCGGCCAGATCGGCGCCGTAAAGACTGCCGAAGGCGCGGTCCCGGACCGCCTCCTCGTGCAGGGCCATCGAGATGCCCCAGATCATGCCGCCCACCAGCTGACCGCGCGCGGTGAGCGGGTTGACGATGCGGCCCGCGGCGAAGACGCCGAGCATCCGGCGCACCCGCACCTCGCCGGTGGCGACGTCCACGGCCACCTCGGCGAACTGCGCCCCGAAGGAGTGCCGTTCCTTCTGGGCGAGGGCGCCGAGGGCGGCGGTGGTGTCGGACCGTACGGTGATTCCCTCCGGCGGCACGGCGCCTGCGGGGACGAGACGGCCGCGCAGTTCCTCGGCGGCGGTCGTGACCGCCCAGGCCCAGGAGCGGGTGCCCGTGGAGCCGCCCGCGATCCCCGCCGGGCCGAAGTCGCTGTCGCCGATGCGCACCCGGACCCGGTCGGGCGCCACCCGGAGCGCGTCGGCGGCCACCAGGGTGAGCGCCGTACGCGCCCCGGTGCCGATGTCGGCCGCGGCGATCCGCACGGTGTAGGTGCCGTCCGCCTCCGCGGTCACCGCGGCCGTCGACGGAAGGGCGCCGGAGGGGAAGGAGGCGGCGGCCGTGCCGGTGCCCAGCAGCCAGCGCCCTTCGCGGCGCGTCCCCGGGCGCGGGTCGCGGCCGGCCCAGCCGAAACGGCGGGCGCCCTCACGGAAGCAGGCGGCGAGGTTGCGGCCGGCGAACGGCAGTCCGGAGACCGGGCCGCGCTCGGGATCGTTGCGCAGCCGCAGCTCGACCGGGTCGATGCCGCACCGCTCGGCCAGTTCGTCGAGCGCCGCCTCCAGCGCGAACGACCCGGGCGCCTCGCCCGGCCCGCGCATCCACGTCGGGGACGGCACGTCCAGCCGTACGACCTCGTTCGAGGTGCGGTGGGCGTCGGCGTCGTACATCACGCGTGCCGCACCGGCGCTCGGCTCGACGAATTCCCAGACCGTCGACGTCTGGTTCAGCGAACGGTGCTCGAGGGCGCGCAGCCGGCCGTCGGGGTCGGCGCCGAGCCGGACCCGCTGGACGGTGGGGCTGCGGTAGCCGGTGAGCGAGAACATCTGACGCCTCGTCAGGACGACGCGGACCGGCCGCCGCAAGACGGTCGCGGCCATCACCGCGGACACCTGGTGCGCCCGCAGGCCCTTGCTGCCGAAGCCGCCGCCGATGTGCTCGGAGCGCACCCGTACCGCGGACGCGTCCAGTGAGAACATCCGCGCGAGCTCGTCGGCGACCCAGGTGGTGCCCTGGTTGGAGTCGACGACCTCGAGCCGGCCGCCGTCCCACAGGGCGGTCGCCGCGTGCGGCTCCATCATGGCGTGGTGCTCTTCGGGCGTGGTGTACTCCACGTCCACCACGTGGGCGCAGGAGGCGAGTTCGGCCTCCAGGTCGCCCTTCTCCGTCACCGCGGGCATGTGCCCGTCCGCCGCGTAGGCGTCCGGACGGCCGGCGAAGAGCCCGATGTCGTGCGGCTCCCGCTCGTAGGTGACGACGAGCGCCTCGGCGGCCTCCCGGGCCTGCTCCGACGTCTCGGCGACGACGAGCGCGACGGGCCAGCCGGCGTGCGGGACCCGGTCGTTCTGGAAGACCGCGGCCGTCGGGTCCGGCGGAACACCCAGCATGCCGATGTAGTCGGTGTCGAGGCGCGGGGCGTTCCCGTGGTGCAGGACGGTGAGCACGCCCGGCATGCCGAGCACCGGCCCGGTCTCCACGGACAGGATCCGGCCGCGGGCGACGGTGGACAGCACCAGCCAGCCGTGGGCGAGGCCGGCGAAGGGGATCTCGCCGGCGTACCGGGCGGCTCCGGTGACCTTGTCGCGGCCCTCGACGCGGGTGTGCGCGGCGCCGACGGCGCCTGTCGTCGTGGCGGTGGTCATCGGGCGGCCTCCTCGGCCAGTTCGGACAGCACGGCCACCACGAGGTTGCGCATGAGGGTCACCTTGTATCCGTTGTCGGACAGCGGCCTGGCGGCCGCGAGCTCGGCGTCCGCCGCCGCCGCGAAGTACTCCGCGGCGGCCGGGGCGCCGTTCAGCACGCGTTCGGCGGCGCGGGCCCGCCAGGGCCGGGACGCCACGGCCCCGAAGGCGAGGCGCGACTCGCGCACGACTCCCCCGCTGACGTCGAGGGCGGCGGCGACCGAGCCGATCGCGAAGGCGTACGAGGCGCGTCCGCGGACCTTGCGGTAGCGCGAGCGGGCGGCGGCCGGCGCGGGCGGCAGGGTGACGTGGGTGATGAGCGCCCCGGGCGGCAGGACGGTCTCCCGGTGCGGGGTGTCGCCCACCGGGAGGTAGAAGTCGGTCAGCGGCGACTGTCCCGGCCCGTCGGCGGTCTCGTAGGAGACGACCGCGTCGAACGCGGTCAGCGCCACCCCCATGTCGGAGGGGTGGACGGCCACGCAGTGGTCGGAGGCGCCCAGGACGGCGTGGTTGTGGTGCTCGCCCTCGACGGCGGGGCAACCGCTGCCGGGGACACGCTTGTTGCAGGGCTTGGTCACATCGGTGAAGTAGCCGCAGCGGGTGCGCTGGAGCAGATTGCCGCCGACGGTGGCCATGTTGCGCAACTGCCCGGAGGCGCCGGCGAGCACGGCCTGGGCGAGGGCGGGGTAGTTCCGGCGGATCCCGGGGTGTGCGGCGAGGTCGCTGTTGGTGACGGTGGCGCCGACGCGCAGCCCGCCGTCGTCGGTCGGCTCGATCCGGTCCAGCGGGAGGGTGCGGACGTCGACGAGGCGGGCCGGGCGCTCGACACCGCTCTTCATCAGGTCGACGAGGTTGGTGCCGCCGCCGAGGTAGCGGGCGTCGGGGTCGGCGTCGAGCAGCGCCACCGCGCCGGGGACGTCGTCGGCGCGCCGGTAGTCGAACTCCCTCATGCCGCGGCCCCCTCGGCCGCGCCGCGGTGCTCCGCGGCGGCGCGGGCGACCGCCTCGACGATCTGCACGTACGCGCTGCAGCGGCACAGGTTGCCGCTCATGCGTTCCCTGATCTCCTCGGGGGTCAGGGGCGGCGGTCCCGCTTCGGGGCGCACGTCCCCGGTGACGGCGCTGGGCCAGCCCGCCGCGTGCTCCTCGATGACGGCGACGGCCGAACAGATCTGGCCGGGGGTGCAGTAGCCGCACTGGAAGCCGTCCAGGTCGAGGAAGGCCTGCTGCACCGGGTGCAGCCGGTCCCCTTCGGCCAGGCCCTCCACGGTGGTGATCTCGCGCCCGTCGGACGCGACGGCCAGTTGCAGGCAGGACACGGTGCGACGGCCGTCGACCAGGACCGTGCAGGCGCCGCACTGCCCCTGGTCGCAGCCCTTCTTGGTGCCGGTCAGGTCGAGGCGCTCACGCAGGGCGTCGAGCAGGGTGGTGCGGTGGTCGACGGACAGGGTGTGCTTCTCGCCGTTGATGTTCAGGGTGACGCTGCTGGACGTCGTGGGGGCCATGGGCAGCCTTCTTTCAGGGATCTGGAAGGCGGACGGGTCGATGACTCGGGGGCGGGCCGTGAGGAACGTGGGGGCGTTCGGGACCATGCGGAAGAGGGAGGGGCGCCGGTCGTCGGGGGCATGTCACCGGGCGTCCCGCGCCGTCCGTGTCCGCCGATACGATGGACCCGAAGCGGACAGCTGTCCGTTACCCCTGAAAACGTAGTGGACAGCTGTCCGGTTATCAAGGACGGGTTTCGGTCACGGCCCGGGAGGAGGACGAGTGGGGCACGAGAAGGACGCATCCCCGTGCGCGCGGGCACCGCGGAGCACCGCGCCGCCCCTGCGCTCGGACGCGCAGCGCAACCGCGAGCGCATCCTGGAGGTGGCCCTCGTCGAACTCACGCGCGCGGCGGACACCCCGCTGAGCGTGATCGCCAGGAAGGCGGGCGTCGGGCAGGGCACGCTCTACCGGAACTTCCCCAGCCGTGAGGCGCTCGTCATGGAGATCTACCGGTACGAGATGCAGCAGGTGGCGGACAGCGCGGCGCAGTTGCTGAGCACGCGGGAGCCCGACCGCGCGCTGCGCGAGTGGATGGACGGGCTCGCCCGCTTCGCCATGGCCAAGGCCGGACTGGCCGACGCCATCCGGCAGGCCACCAGCGGACCGGGGAGCCCGGCGAAGCCGGGGCACAGCCCGGTGACCGAGGCGGCGGAGCTCCTGCTGCGCAGCTGCGAGGAGGCCGGATCCATTCGTCCCGGCGTGACCGCGGACGACCTCGTCCTCGCCATCGGCGGCCTCTGGCAGCTCGACCCCGCCGAGGACTGGCAGCCGCGCGCCACCTGGCTGCTGGACCTGGTCATGGACGGTCTGCGGGCCGGGGCGCCGAAACGGTAGCGCACCGTCCGGCCCGCCGGTGGACGGACCGCCCGTCGACTCCGCCCCCGCGCGGGCGTCACGGCGCCGGCCGGCCGCCGACGCCACGGCGGCTCGCGTGGTTCCCGCGGGACGGCGGCCACCGCCGGGCGCGGCGGCACCGGTCCGCCGCGACGGCGACGGCCGGTATCCGGCGGCCGACGCACCGGCGGTCCCCGCCGGGCCCGCGGCACGGCCCGACGTCGTCCGGGCGGCTCCGGAAACGACGTGCCCGCCGGACGGGTGACCTCAGCGGGGCGGCGGGACGCCGCCCCGAAGCGGGCGCCGGTTCAGCCGGACCCGGGCAGTCCCGTGAGCTCCCGGCCCGTGACCATCTCGGCCTCGATCCGGACGAACACCCCGTCGCGCATCGGCATCCACGAGCGGGGCCCGCTCCGCAGCAGGCGGCCGTGCTCGGCCGGGTCGGCCACCACGGCCGCCCGGCTCGTGACCACCGCGCTCCAGCCGGACCGGCTCCCGGCGTCGAAGCCGTCGGCCTCGAAGGCGACCACGACGCCGTCGGCCGCCCGGACCGGACCGGAGGCGGCGGCGGTGCACAGCACCACGGAGGAGTCCGTGTCCAGGAAGAAGTCGACGGGCAGGACAGCGGGCAGCGCCTGCCGGGTGTAGACGACGCGACCGACCGGCACCTTGGCCAGCAGGCGCAGGCACTCCTGGCGGTCGAGCGACCGGAAGCCATCGCTGTGGATCATTCCTCCATCGTCGTCGGCGGATCCCGCCGGGGCCAGGGCCGGACGGTCCTGGCCTGGAGGACGCCGCGGTCACCTGTGTGCGAGTCGACATGTCTGACTCGCCTCCGCCGGTGGAACCCGGGGAACATGGGCAAGAGCGCGCTGATCGTCATCGACATGATCAACACCTACGACCATCCGGACGCCGAGCACCTGATCCCCTCCGCCGAGGCGGTCGTACCGGTCGTCTCCGCCCTGCTGGAGCGGGCGCGGAGCCGGGACGTGCCGGTGATCTACGTCAACGACAACTTCGGCGAGTGGCGCTCCCACCACGGGGAACTGCTCGACAAGGCCCTGTCGGGACCGTACGCGCGCCTCGTGGAGCCACTGGTGCCGGACGACTCCTCGCTCTTCGTCGTCAAGGCACGGCACTCGGTCTTCTTCGAGACCCCCCTGGGCTATCTGCTCAACCAGCAGGGCATCGACCGGCTCGTGCTGTGCGGCCAGGTCACGGAGCAGTGCGTCCTCTACTCGTCGCTCGACGCGCACATCCGCCACTTCGACGTGACCGTCCCCCGCGACGCCGTCGCCCACATCCACGCCGACCTCGCGGACGCCGCCCTGCGGATGATGGAACGCAACATGGGCGCACGGGTGTGCGACAGCGGTGAACTCTGGAACTGACGCACCGCGACGCGGGCCCGCGGGCCGACACTGGCCCCATGAGCCGTACTCCCGTACCGCCCCGCGAGGTCCGCCCCTACCTCGACGAACTGGTCCACCGCACGCGCGCCGTCTGCGGCCCCCACCTGGTGAGCGTCCTCGCCGTCGGCTCCCTCGCGCTCGGCGACTACCGGCACGGACGCAGCGACGTCGACGTGACCGTCGTGGTGGACCGCTCGCTGCCCCGGCGTGCCCTGCCCGAACTGGCCGGGGTGCTGGCCCACCCCGCCCTGCCCTGTCCCGCGGCCGGACTGGAACTGGTCGTGTACCCGGCCGATTTCGCCGGCCGCCCGTCCGGCGGGGCCGGGTACCTCATGGACCTCAACACCGGACCGTCCTTGCCCGAGCGGGTCAGCCACGACCCCGGGGAGGCGCCCTCGTTCTGGTACGTCCTCGACCGTTCCGTCGCCCACCAGGCGGGCCTCCCGCTGTTCGGCGGGCCGGTACGGGACGTGATCGCCGCACCGGAGCGGGCCGCCGTGCTCAGCGCGCTCCGCGCCTCCGTGCGGGAACACGCCGAGGGCGAGGGGCACGCGGCCGACAACCGGGTGCTCAACGGCTGCCGTTCCGTGGTGTACTGCCGCACCGGCCGCTGGTTCGCCAAGCGCGGGGCGGCCGGGATCGTCGCCGCCTCGGAGGCGGGCTTCCGGCCACTGATCGCGGACGCGCTGCGCAGCTTCGAACGCCCCCGTGAGTCCGCGTCGGCGCTGCCCGGAACGGCGGTGCGGGAGTTCCTGGCCTGGGCGGCCCGGCGTGTGGACGAGGCCGTCGAGGCGGAGGGCGGGGACGGCGCCCTGTCCTGACGGACGCCTCCGGGCGGGCCGTGCGCCCGGAAACCGGCTCGACAGCCGTCGGCCCCGCCCTCTAGGCTCTCCGGCGCGGCATCGCGTGCCGGTCACCGGTCGGGTGAGGCATGGAGGCGCCGCGGATGCCCGTGGAGGCATTGACACCGTGTCAGTCGAGTTCAACCACACCATCGTCCTCACCCGTGACCGGGAGAAGTCCGCCCGTTTCCTCGCCCGGATCCTGGGCCTGCGGGTCGGGGAGCCGGCCGGAGCGTTCCTGCCGGTGACGACCGCCAACGGAGTCACCCTGGACTTCGCGACCGTCGACATCGACATCCCGGCGCAGCACTACGCGTTCCTCGTCTCCGAGGACGAGTTCGACGCGATCCTCACCCGGCTGGTGGACGCCGGGGTCCCCGTCCAGGCCGATCCGCACGGCAGGCACCCCCGCCGCATCAACCGCAACGACGGCGGTCGCGGCGTCTACTTCCGGGACCCGGCGGGCCACGGCCTCGAGGTCATCACCCGCCCGTACGGCGCCGACCCGGCCTCACCGCTGAACGGCGTCACCGAGGAGGTCCCCGGAGCCGTGTAGCCGGGCGGGGGCGGGCGTGCTCCGCGCCCGCCCCCGCCCGGCCGGTTTACGCCCCCCGCAACGGGCTACGCGGCGGACACGGGGAGTCCGGACCGGACACGTACCGGGAGGTGCCCATGACCACACGGATACGGGACGTGATGTCCGCGGACACCGCGTCCGTCGAGCCCATGACGACGGTGGCGCGGGCGGCGCGCCTGATGCGCGAGCAGGACGTCGGCGACGTCCTCGTCGCGTACGACTGTGATCTGTTCGGTGTGCTCACCGACCGTGACATCGTGCTGAGGGGCGTGGCGGAGGGGCGCGACCCGGAGGCCACGACGGTCGGTTCCCTGTGCACGCGCCCTCCCCTGGTGACACTCGGCCCCGAGGACACCACCGAGTACGCCGTGGAGCTGATGCGGCGGCACGCCGTGCGACGGCTCCCGGTGGTGGAACGCGGCGGCTGTCCGGTGGGAGTGGTGAGCCTCGGGGACCTCGCCGCGGCGGAGGACCCGCACTCCGCCCTGGCGGACATCAGCGCGGCGGCCCCCACGCACTGAGCGCGGGTCCCTCCGGCGCCGGGGGACTCCTTGCCTGCGGGCCGGTCTCCCGCCCCCGCCGCCCCTGTCCGTCCGTGCCCGGGGGCGCCGCCCCCGGGCCCCGTCCCCCGGGGTCCCCCGGAGGGGCTGCCGCGGAGCCGCCGTCATCCGTCGACCGTGAGCGCGCACGTCCAGCCGTACGGGCCCGGGCGGATCCGCAGTTCCTCCCGGCCCACGGCCGTCGGCATCCGGCCGGTGACCCGTACGTCCGTCAGGGCGGCGACCGCCAGGCGTACGTCGAGACCGTCCTCGGTCCCGTCCGCCTCCACGTCGACCGGTACCTGGCCGTACTCCTCCAGCCGGTACAGGACCTCGTCCAGCAGCGCCGCCAGCAGATCGTCGTCACTGGCCCCGGCCAGCCGGACGCGCCCCGCGCCCGTCGGCCGCACCCCGGAGACGTCGGCGAAGCACTCCACCATCGCCGCCACCGCCTCCGCCAGACAGTTCTCCCGGCTCGCCGCCCACACCTCGATCCGGAACTCGTCCTCCCGCGCCACCGCCCGGTGCCCGCTCTCCTCCGGCCGCCGCGCCTGCCCGTAGTCGCTCGTGTCACCGACCATGGAACCCGCCTGCCCGACGACCGCGCACCCATGCGGGCGCCGGGCGCTTCGCGTGCCGCAGAGCGGGGTACACGGGTGCGGATCAGGTGCTTCAGGTGCCGTCTCCGGTACGGAGGGAGGGCATCCGCCATGCGGTTCCGTGATCGTCGGCAGGCCGGCCGCGAACTGGCCGCACGGCTGCGGGAGAGGCAGGACGAGGGAGCCCTGCCCGACCCCGTCGTGCTGGCGCTGCCCCGCGGCGGCGCGGCCGTGGCCGTCGAGGTCGCCCGGGCGCTGGACGCCCCGCTCGACGTCCTCGTCGTACGGAAGATCGGCGCCCCCTTCCACGAGGAGTTCGGCGTCGGCGCGATGGCCGGCGACGGGGTGCCGCTCTTCGACGAGGACGCCCTGACGCGGCTGGGCCTCGATGAGGCCGACCTGGCGCCCGTCGTCGAGCGCGAGCGCGCCGAGCTGCGCCGCCGCGAGGAGCGCTACCGCCGGGGCCGCCCCGCTCCCGAACTGCGCGGACGGACCGTGATCGTCGTCGACGACGGACTGGCGACCGGCTCCACCGCCCGCGCCGCGCTGCGCGCCCTGCGGGCGCAGGACCCCGGACACCTCGTGCTGGCCGTTCCGGTCGGCGCGAGGGAGGGCGTCACGCTGATGCGCGCCGAGGCCGACGAGGTGGTCTGCCCGTACGAGCCGGCCGCGTTCATGGCCGTGGGCCAGTGGTACGAGGAGTTCGGCCAGCTGACGGACGAGGACGTGCTGGACGCGCTGCACCAGCGGCAGGCGTAGGGCCTGTCCGGCGGATACGTGCCGGACGGGCCCTGGCCGCGGTCAGACGACCCCGTCCGCGCGCAGTGCCGCGATCTCCCCGGGGGAACGGCCCAGTTCCGCGAGGATCGCCTCCGTGTGCTCGCCCACGGCCGGCACCGGGTCCATGCGGGCCGGCAGGCCCGCGAGGCCGGCGGGCGGCAGCAGCGCCTCAGCGGTTCCGCCCGGCACCGCCACCTCGCGCCAGCGGTCGCGGGCGGCGAGGCTGTGTCCCCGCGAGGAGGCCCCGGCATCCACGCCGGGGGGGAGGGTACCTTCCGCCCGCGGAGGGGGGAATCACGTCCCGCCGAGCGCGGGGCCCCCGCGTACGGTCGGTCGGGGCTCACCGGCCGCGTGGGAGGCGCCTTCCGGGGTGCCGTACGGTACGCCTGTGACCGTCTTCAGCCCTGAGAACGCCCCGGGCCGCCACGGCCCTTCCGCCACCGTCGAGGCCGCGCCCCGTGAGGTGGGCCGGGTGCGCACCGAGTACTCGCCCGCGCACGACGGCGACCCCGATCCCGGGGAGATCGTCTGGACCTGGGTGCCCTACGAGGAGAACGACGGCCGGGGCAAGGACCGTCCGGTGCTGGTCGTCGCCCGTGAGGCGGGCGGGACGTTCCTCGCCGTGCAGTTGTCCAGCAAGGGGCGCGACGGTCACCGGGAGTGGGTGCCGATCGGCAGCGGGCCGTGGGACCGGTCGGGCCGCGATTCGTGGGTGGCCGTGGACCGGGTGCTGCGGCTGCACGAGGAGGGCATGCGCCGGGAGGCGTGCGCGCTGGACCGGATGCGGTTCAACCTCGTGCGTCAGCGGCTGCGGGAGCGGTACGGCTGGAGCTGATCGCCGCGGGCCCGGCCGGCAGGTCCGCGAAGGTCCGCTCGAACGCGGTGCGGACCGCGCTGTCGCGGGTGCGGTCCAGGATGCCGAACACCACGTGGGCGAAGGCGCCCGCGAAGCGCCCGCCCGGCTCCAGGTGCGACCGGAACGCCGCCGCCACGTGGGCGGGGTCGTTGCGGAACACCCCGCAGCCCCAGGCGCCCAGGACGAGCCGTCGGTAGCCGTGGGCGGCGGCGGTCTCCAGGACGCGCTCGGCCCGTACCGCCAGGGCGTGCGGCACCTCGGCCGCCCGCTCCGGCGCCGTCCGCAGGATCACTCCCGCGTTGGGCGCGGGAGAGGTGAGGAAACCGGCCGTGAACGGCTCGTCCAGGAGGCGTCCGCGGTCGTCGCGGAAGACGGGCACGGCGGGTGAGTGGATCACCCGGTCGGTGTAGAACGGGTCGCGGTGGGCGCGGTGGTGGTCGTAGAAGCCGGCGGCCCGCAGCAGACAGGTGTACAGCGCGGAGGCGCGGCACAGGGCCTCCTCCTGCGCCTGCGCCCCGTTCAGGTATCCCCCGCCGGGATTGCGGGCGGAGGCGAAGTTCAGCACGGCCGTGCCGTCCCCGAGCCGCCGGGCGGCCTCCAGGCTGCTCTCGCCGGTGACCTCGAACCGGGTCCCGGCCGGCCGGAACGCCGGAACCGGGACCGGCTCCGGCCCGTACGTCCGCGTTCCGCGGGCCGCGGCCTCGACCGCCGCCGCGACGGACACCTCGTGGCCACCGGGTGCGCGGTAGGCGCCCGCCGCCACGATCCGCTCGGTCTCGCGGGCGATGCCGCGCAGGCGCGCGCTCACGGCGCCACCCCCGTAGCCGCCGTGACCACGCGCTGCGCGGCCTCGTTCGTCGTGCTCATGCAGGCATCCTGAGCGATGCTGGTGACGCGCTGCAACGGAGTTTCCGCCTCCCCGGAAGGCCCGGGAGACGGGCGGAGGACCGCCCGGGAACAGGCCGGACGAAAGGGCGGCCGAACCGGGTCCCCCATCAGGCGCCCTTGTGCCCGCCGACGCGAGGGTTTTGGGTGGACGGGTTGGTGCCGGCCGGGACCGCGAAGGCTCCGGGCCGGTGACATGACGGAATCTCAGGAGGATGCCTGCATGTCCGATCCGACGGGCGGCTGTGCCGAGCCGCTCACCATCGTCACGGAAGCCGAGGCGGAGGCCCTGGTCCGGGGCATCTGCTTCAAGACCGGACCGCCGCGCCTCCTCGGTGTCGAGGTGGAATGGCTCGTCCACGAGCTGCGGGACCCGCGGCTCCCCGTGTCACCCGAACGACTCGAAGCGGCCTACGCCGCTCTGCGGACCGTGCCCCTGGAATCGGCGCTCACCGTCGAGCCCGGCGGCCAGCTGGAGCTGAGCTCGCCGCCCGCCGCCTCCCTGACGGAGTGCGTCGGCACCGTCTCCGCCGACCTGGACGCCGTCCGCGCGGTGCTGCGCGAGGACGGTCTGGTCCTCGCCGGCCTCGGCCACGACCCCTGGCAGCGCCCCCGCAGGTTCCTGCGCGAACCGCGTTACGACGCCATGGAGGCCTGCCTCGACCGCACCGGGCCCGCCGGCCGGGCCATGATGTGCGCCTCCGCCTCCGTACAGGTGTGCGTGGACGCCGGGTACGAGGAGCCCGGTCCGCTCGGCCAGGTACGGCGCTGGTGGCTGGCGCACCAGCTGGGCGCGGTCCTGGTCGCCGTGTTCGCCAACTCCCCGATCGCCGGGGACCGGCCGACCGGCTGGCTGTCCACCCGCCAGCTGCGCTGGGCGCAGATCGGCACCGGCCGGGCGGGCGCCCCCGTGCTGGACGCCGACCCGCGCGGCGCCTGGGCCCGGCACGTCCTGGACGCGCCCGTGATGTGCGTACGGCGTGACGGTGGGCCGTGGGACGTGCCCCGGGGGCTCACCTTCCGGGAGTGGATCAGGTCCGGCACGCCCGGGCCGCCGAGCCGGGACGACCTCGACTACCACACCACGACCCTGTTCCCGCCGGTGCGGCCGCGCGGCCACCTGGAGCTGCGCATGATCGACGCGCAGCCCGGTGAGGACGGCTGGATCGTGCCGCTGGCCGTGGTCGCGGCGCTGTTCGACGACCCGGAGGCCGCCGAGACCGCCTACCGGGCGGTGAAGCCGCTGGCCGAGCGGGCCCACGGCATGCCGGCCCCGCACAATCCGCTCTGGCGGGACGCGGCCCGCGTCGGATTCGCCGACCCGGAGCTGCGCGAGGTGGCCGCCGGCTGTTTCGCGGCGGCGCTGCGCGCCCTGCCCCGGCTCGGCGCCACCACCGAGGTGGTCGACGCGGTCGGGACGTACCGGGACCGCTATGTCGCCCGCGGCCGCTGCCCGGCCGACGACCTGCTCGACGAGCTGCGCGCGACGGCCGGCGGCACACGCCCCCGCCCCGCGCACCCGCACGGGAAGGACACCCCCTCATGACCGACCCCGCCCTCGACGCCGAGGCCCTGCGCGAGCGCGCGGTCGTCTCGTTGATCACCGCGCGGAACCGCACCACCCTGCTCACCAGCTGTGTCGACGGTCCCGAGCTGACCGCCCAGCACTCGCCGCTGATGTCGCCGCTGGTGTGGGACCTCGCCCACATCGGCAACCAGGAGGAGCAGTGGCTGCTGCGGGCCGTCGCCGGCCACGAGGCGATACGGCCCGAGATCGACACCCTGTACGACGCCTTCGAGCACCCGCGCGCCGAACGCCCGAGCCTGCCGCTGCTGCCGCCGGAGGAGGCCCGCCGGTACGCGGCCGACGTGCGCGGCCGGGCCCTGGACGTGCTGGAGGGCGTCGCGTTCCACGGGACCCGGCTGACCGAGGCGGGCTTCGCCTTCGGGATGATCGCGCAGCACGAGCAGCAGCACGACGAGACCATGCTGATCACCCACCAGCTCCGGAGGGGGCCGCGGGCACTGACCGCCCCGGACCCGGAGCCGGTGCCCCTGTTCACGGGCCCGTCCGAGGTCCTGGTCCCGGGCGGCCCGTTCACCATGGGCACCTCGGACGAGCCGTGGGCACTGGACAACGAACGCCCCGCGCACCGGCGCGAGGTGCCGCCCTTCCGCATCGACACCACTCCGGTGACGAACGCCGCGTACCAGGCGTTCATCGAGGACGGCGGCTACGACGAGCCCCGCTGGTGGACCGCCGAGGGCTGGGCCCACGTCCGCCGCAACTCCCTCACCGCGCCGCTGTTCTGGCGCCGGGACGGCCGGCAGTGGCTGCGGCGCCGGTTCGGCGTCACCGAGGTGGTGCCGCCGGACGAGCCGGTGCTGCACGTGTGCTGGTACGAGGCCGACGCCTACGCCCGCTGGGCCGGGCGCCGGCTGCCCACCGAGGCCGAGTGGGAGAAGGCGGCGCGGTACGACCCGGCCGGCGACCGCTCGATGCGCTACCCGTGGGGCGACGCCGACCCCGGCCCCGAGCACGCCAACCTCGGCCAGCGGCACCTGCGTCCGGCGCCCGCCGGGAGCTGTCCGGCCGGTGAGTCGCCGCTGGGCGTGCGGCAGCTGATCGGCGACGTGTGGGAGTGGACGGCGAGCGACTTCCTGCCGTACCCGGGGTTCAGGGCGTTCCCGTACAAGGAGTACTCGGAGGTGTTCTTCGGGCCGGAGTACAAGGTGCTGCGCGGCGGCTCGTTCGCCGTGGACCCGGTGGCCTGCCGGGGCACGTTCCGCAACTGGGACCTGCCCGTCCGGCGGCAGATCTTCTCCGGGTTCCGCACGGCGCGCTCGGAGGAGGCCTGATGTGCCGTCACGTGGCGTACGTGGGGCCCGAGGAGCCGCTGGGCGAGCTGCTCGCGCGGCCGCCGCACGGCCTGTACCGCCAGTCGTGGGCGCCCCGGTGGCAGCGGTACGGCACGGTCAACGCCGACGGCTTCGGGGTGGGCTGGTACGCGGGGGGCGACCCGGTGCCGGCCCGGTACCGGCGGGCCGGGCCGGTCTGGGCCGACCTGTCGTTCGCGGACCTCGCCCGTGTCGTGCGGACCCGGGCGCTGCTCGCGGCCGTACGGGACGCGACCCTGTCGGGGGCCGACGCGGAGGCCGCGGCGGCGCCGTTCGCCGCCGGGACCTGGCTGTTCAGCCACAACGGGGCGGTGCCGGGCTGGCCGGGCTCGCTCGCGCCGCTGGTGGCGTCCCTGTCCGCCGAGGACGTGCTGTCGCTGGAGGCCCGCAACGACTCCGCGTTCGTGTGGGCGCTGGTGCTCGCCCGGCTGCGGGCCGGTGACGAGGAGGGGCAGGCGCTGGCCGACACGGTCCTGGAGGTCGCCGCGGCGGCCCCCGGGGCCCGGCTCAACCTGCTGCTCACCGACGGCGACACCGTCACCGCGACCGCCTGGGGCGACACGCTGTGGTACCTCGTCCGGACCGGTGGCGGCACCGTCGTGGCCTCCGAGCCCTACGACGACGATCCGCACTGGCGCGAGGTCCCCGACCGCACCCTGCTCGCCGCGAGCCGCACCGACGTCCTGCTGACCCCGCTCAAGGAGCCCGGCGACGCCCCGACGCCGGCCGACGCACCCGCACCTTCGAGGGAGCCCCGCACGTGAGTCCGTTCCGTCTCACCCGCACCCTGCCCGAGGACGCCACCGGCGCCGCCCTGCGCGCCGACGTCCGCGAGGGCCTGACCGGCAGCCCCAGGACGCTGCCGCCCAAGTGGTTCTACGACGCCCGGGGCAGCGAGCTGTTCGAGGAGATCACCGCGCTGCCCGAGTACTACCCGACCCGCGCCGAACGCGAGATCCTGCGCACCCGCGCCGGTGAGATCGCCGCGGCGTCCGGCGCCCGCACCCTGGTCGAACTGGGCTCCGGCTCCTCGGAGAAGACACGGCACCTGATCGACGCCCTGACCGGGCTGCACACCTATGTCCCGGTCGACGTGAGCGAGAGCGCCCTCACCCAGGCGGGGCGGGCGCTGGCCGCCGAGCGGCCGGGACTGGAGGTGCACGCGCTGATCGCCGACTTCACCGCCCTGCCGGCCCTGCCCGCCGCGCCGGGGCCGCGGCTGGTGGCGTTCCTCGGCGGCACCATCGGCAACCTGCTGCCGGCCGAGCGCGCCGCGTTCCTCGCCTCCGTCCGCGCCCTGCTCGCCCCGGGCGACGCCCTGCTGCTGGGCACGGACCTGGTGAAGGACGAACGGGTGCTGGTCCGGGCGTACGACGACGCGGCCGGGGTGACGGCCGCGTTCAACAGGAACGTCCTGGCCGTCGTCAACCGGGAGCTGGGCGCCGACTTCGACCCGGACGCCTTCGACCACGTGGCGCTGTGGGACGCCGGGCACGAGTGGATCGAGATGCGGCTGCGCTCCCGTACCGCGCAGACGGTGAAGATCCCCTCCCTGGGGCTCGCCGTGGACTTCGCGGCGGGCGAGGAGCTGCGCACCGAGGTGTCGGCGAAGTTCCGCCGGGACGGGGTGCGTGCGGAACTGACGGCCGCGGGGCTGGAACCGGCCCGGTGGTGGACGGACGGGGAAGGGCGGTTCGCGCTGTCGCTGAGCGTCGCACGCTGACGGGAGCGCCGCGTGCCGACGGGAGCGTCGCCTCAGTCGAAGGCCAGGACCTCGGTGATGCGGCGCGCGGCGCGCTCGGCCGCGGGGGCCGGGTCGGCCCCGGTGAGCACCTCGGTCATGTACTCCTTGATCGGGTTGTCCGCCTCGACCTCGGCCCACCGGGGAGTGGCGGGGGTCGCCCGGCCCCGTGCGGCTCCGGCCGCCATGGCCGCGACCCCCTCCTCCCCCGCCACCGACTCGGCGAGTGCGGTCTTGTTGGGGACGTAGTTCATCGTGCGGGCCAGGTCGGTGTTCCACCGGGCGCCGGTGAGCGCGGCGACGACCTCGACCGCGCCCTCCCTGGTGTCCGTCTTGGCCGGGACCACGAGGTCGGATCCGCCGGTGAAGACGGCGCCGGGCTCGCCGGCGGTCCTGCCGGGGACGGGGAAGTAGCCCAACTCGTCGGCCAGGCCCGGGTTCTGCCGGACGATGGCGCGCGCCAGTCCCGGTACGGCCACGATCTGCGCGACCTCGCCCCGCGCGAACACGTCCGCCTGCGGCGGGTGTTCCTCGTCGGCGTCGACCGGTCCGTCGCCGAGCGCCTGGAGCCGGCGGTAGAAGTCCATGCCGCGCAGCGCCGCCGGGCCGTCCAGCGTGCCCCGCCAGACCCCGTCCCGTTCCTCGGCGAGGTCTCCGCCCTCCTCCCAGATGAAGCCGGCGAGCGTGTACCAGTCCTGTCCGGCGAGGTAGACGCCCTGGTTGCCGCCGGTGTCGAGCTTCTCGGTGAGGGCGAGCCACTCGTCGCGGGTCTTCGGCGGGGCGGTGACACCGGCCCGCCGGAAGAGATCCTTGCGGTAGATGACGACGCGGTTGGCCGCGTACCAGGGGATGCCGTACTGCTGGGATCCCCACCGGCCGGGTTCGGCGAGGCCGGGCAGCCAGTCGTCGCGGCCCCAGTCGCGCATGGACTCCAGGGTGAGATCGAGCAGTCCGTCGCCCTCCGCGTAGGTGGCGACCTGGGTGTTGCCGACCTCGATGACGTCGGGGCCGTCCTCCTCGTCCGTCTCCAGCGCCTTCTGCACCTTCCCGCCGATGCCGGTCCATTCCTGGACGCGGATGTCGAGGGCGAGTGCGGGGTGTTCGCGCTCGAACTCCTCGGTGAAGCGGTCCAGGTACTCCTGCGAGGCGCTGTGCCGCATCAACCACACGGTGACCGTGCTCCGTTCGGCGTCGCCGGGCATCAGCCCACAGCCGCTGAGCAGGGAGGCGGACACACAGACGAGGGCGAGCAGACGGCGTTTCACGGGGGTCCTGTTTCTGTCTGACGGACAGGGCGGGGCCCGGCGTGGGGGGCGAGCGGTGCTCGGGCGGGTGCCCAGCATCTTGGTATGGACCAATGCACAGGTCAAGGCCGCCGGGCGAACAGGGCCGACGCCTCGCGCTCCGCCGCGGTGTGGGGCACGGTGGAATGACGTGAGAGGAGCAGCCGCATGTCGAATCACACCTACCGGGTCACGGAGATCGTCGGCACCTCGCCCGACGGCGTCGACCAGGCCGTACGCAACGGCATCGAACGTGCTTCGCAGACCCTGCGCAATCTGGACTGGTTCGAGGTGACCCAGGTGCGCGGCCAGATCGAGGAGGGGCGGGTCGCGCACTGGCAGGTGGGACTGAAGGTCGGCTTCCGGCTGGAGGAGTCGGGCTGATCCGGCGCGGGGTCAGGTCCGTCCCTCGCGCTCCTGCGCGTCCTCCAGCTCCCCGGACGGGGCCGTCCAGCGGGCCTGGACGACGGTGAAGCCGGCCCGCCGGGCGTCCCGGCAGACCAGTTCGTCGTCGTCCACGAGCACGCGGACGTCCCGGGTGCGGGCGAGGCGGCGCAGGACCGCCAGCTTGGTGTGGCGGGCCGGCCGCCGGTCGGCGTCGCCGCGCATGTACAGGTCCCCCTCGGGCAGCTCCTGGGCTTCGAGCCAGTCCAGCGTGTCGCGCCGGCAGCGCTCGGGCCGCCCGGTGAGGTAGACGATCTCGCACTCCCGCGCGCTCTCGCGGGCCAGTGCGACGCCCTCGGCGAGCGGCGGATCCTGCGGCGCGGCGGCGAAGAAGGCGTCCCAGTCGCGCGGCCTGCGCTCCAGGAAGCGCTGCCGGTGCGCCGTGTCGGCGAGGGTGTTGTCGAGGTCGAACACGGCCAGCGGCCGCTCGTCGCGGTCGGTCACACCGCCCAGCGTAGACGCGGTGCGTGCGGAATCCTGAGCGCCGCCGGGTGTTGAACCGGGTATGAGTTCCGTGATCTCCTCGGCCCGCTTCTCCGTGCTCGACCGTTCCCGCATCCGTGAGGGGCACACCGGCCCCGAGGCGCTGCGGGACACCGTCGGCCTGGCGCGGGAGGCGGAGCGGCTCGGGTACCACCGCTTCTGGGTCGCCGAGCACCACGGGGTGCCGGGGGTCGCGGGTTCGGCGCCGACCGTACTGGCCGCCGCCGTCGCCGGGGCGACCCGCACCATCCGCGTCGGCACCGGCGGGGTCATGCTGCCCAACCACCGGCCGCTGGTGGTGGCCGAGCAGTTCGGGGTGCTGGAGTCGCTGTTCCCGGGGCGCGTCGACATGGGCCTGGGCCGGTCGGTCGGCTTCACCGACGGGGTCCGCAGGGCGCTGGGGCGCGGCAAGGACGACGCGGAGGACTTCGCGGCCCAGCTCGACGAGCTGCTCGGCTGGTTCCGGGGCGCCTCTCCCACCGGAGTGCGCGCCCGGCCCGCCGAAGGGCTGACCGTGCCGCCGTTCGTGCTCGCCATGGGCGAGGGCGCCACGATCGCGGCCCGCGCGGGCCTGCCGATGGTCATCGGCGACCTCCGCGACCGGGACAGGATGCGGCGCGGCATCGACCGCTACCGCGAGCGGTTCCGCCCCTCGGAGTGGGCGAGCGAGCCGTACGTGGTCGTCTCCGGCACGGTCGCGGTGGCCGGCACCTCCGAGGAGGCCCGGCGGCTGCTGATCCCGGAGGCCTGGTCGATGGCGTACTCCCGGACCTACGGCAGCTTTCCTCCGCTGCCGCCCGCCGAGCGCGTCGAGGCGCTCTCCATGGGCGCCAAGGAGCGCGACTTCTACGAGTCGGGGCTCAGCGGTCAACTGGCCGGCACCGAGGAGGAGGTGGCGCAGCGGCTGGAGGCGCTGCTGGAGGAGACCGGCGCGCAGGAGGTGCTCGTCACCACCAGCACCCACGACCGGGAGGCGCTGCTGGACTCCTACCGGCGGCTCGCCGCGGTCGCCGGGCTGGACGGCGACGCGGCGACGCGCCGGTGAGGCGACACCGGCGCGCGCTGGGGGGCGGTCCTACTCGCGGCCCCGCCCGGGGACGTCACGGCCACGGCGGCCGGACTCCTCGTCCAGCTCCGTCTCGGCCTCGATGCGTTCCTTGCGGACCTGGCCGCGGACGGTCTCGTCGGCGGTCTTCTCCTCCGTGGTCATCCGGACCCGCTCGACCGGCACCGCCTCGGTCTCCACGACCGGGCGCTCCTCGTACAGCGTGACGTCGTGCTCGTCCTCCTTGAAGGCCGGACCCGACATGGCCTCGTCGCGGTTGGCGTCCGTGATCGGCTCGCGCTCCACGCGGACCTCCTCGTGGCGCACCGGCACGGTCTGCTGGACCTCCTCCGTGACCACGTACTTGCGCAGCCTGGCCCGTCCGGTCTCGTGCCGTTCGACGCCGACGCGCATGTGCTCCTCGGAGCGGGTCATGGCGTCGTCGCCGTGTCCCCGGGACCGGGCCTCACCGCGGTGACCCGCGGTACCCGCGGTCCCGGTGGTGTCCGGCGCCGTCCGGGAGGCCTCACCCCGACGGCCGGCCGTGCCCGCCGCACCGGCGGCTCCGGCGGCTCCCGCCGTACCGGCCGTACCGGCCGTGCCCGTGCCGGAGGACCGGTCGCGTTCGCCGGGTTCGGCCAGCACGGAGTCCCAGTCGATGCCGTAGTAGTCGTACAGGCGGCTTTCCTCTTCCACCGACAGGTGGCCTCCCGCGTCGATGTCGACGTTGGGCGCGCCCTTGATCTTCTCCTTGGGGTAGGGGACCTCGAGGTGGTCCTCCACCAGGGCGGCGTCACGCATGGGGACGAACGACTCGTTGGAGCCGAACATGCCCGTCTTGACGGTCACCCACTCCGGGCGTCCGCTGGCGTCGTCGAGGAATACGTGCTTCGCGTCGCCCACCTTGTTCCCGTCCCCGTCGTAGACGGGATGATCCAGCAGGGTCGAGATCTCTTCGCGGGTGATCATCTTCCATCACCCTCCTTCCGAAGGTCGCCTCTCACTGGTTCTCCCGGATCACCCACCGGAAACGGTACGAAAGCGATAAAAAGTACTTAATTTTCCGCAGCCCTCACTCGTGGTGTCCCTGGTGCCCCGCCACCGTCTCCGGCTGCGCCGCGCACGCCGGGGAGCGGCGGTCGAGGTGGCTCCCCGGCGGGAGGCGAGCCCGCACCTCGGCCTCGGCGACCACTCCACGGGGCCGGGGCCGTGCGCCACGGCGAGGCGAGGAGTGCGCCGTCGCCCACGAAGGCCGGTGCGGTGGCCGGGGTTCCGCGCACGCCCCGGCGAGCGCGGCGACCGTGCCCGGCAGGGCGCGCAGCCGGTCACGGTCGACGAGCGGCACGTCACCGCGCGCCGCCGGCGCTCCCGCCACGGGCCGGCGCCGTATCCCCGTCCTGGCCGGCACCCTGGCCGGACGGACCGCGGCGGGCAGCGGCACGTCCCGCCGGGAGACGTGGTCGGCGGCAGGTGCCGACGACCTGGCCGCCGGCCTCCTCCCGCACGAGCAGGTGGTCGCAGTACGCGACGAAGGGGCCGACGTCCGGCCCCGGCTGCGGGATGGCCGGCGGAGCGCCCGTCTCCCCCGCGAAGACCTCGTACCGCAGCCGCCGAGCGGCACACATGTCCTCCTCGTCGCGGGCTCGTCGCGGGCTCGTCGCGGGCGAGGAGGACGGTGCAGCGGGCGGCGGGCCGCCGGAGGGCGGTCGACGGCCAGTACGCCGGTCATGGCCCCCTCCTGGTCACGCACCGGAGCGGGAGTGGGGACGCTCCTGTCCTTCCGATCCGGGTCGGCGTGTACCTGACCGGGGCCGGGAGCACGGATGTGGAGATGCTGAATGCCAGGAGCGAGAAGCGAGACGGGGCCGGGAGGAGCACCTCCCCCGGCCCCGTCCGTCCGCACCTTTCGGCGAACGTCCGGTGAAGCGCCCCGAAGGGGGCGCGGGGCGTGGCGTCGTGCGGCCGGGCGGGCGCGGCCGGCCGCTGACCGCCCGCAGTCCGTCGACGACCGTCCGTGCGACGGCGCTACCGCTTGGAGGCCTTCCGCGCCGCCCGCAGCCACTCCTTGTTCATCCCCGTGATGGAGGTGAGCGGGATGCCCTTGGGGCATGCCGTCGCGCACTCCCCCGCGAGGGTGCACCCCCCGAACCCCTCCTCGTCCATCTGCGCCACCATGTCCAGCACCCGGGTCTCCCGCTCGGGCGCTCCCTGCGGCAGCACGTTGAGGTGATTGACCTTCGCGGAAGTGAACAGCATCGCCGCCCCGTTGGGACACGCCGCCACGCACGCGCCGCAGCCGATGCACTCCGCGTGCTCGAAGGCGAAGTCCGCGTCCGGCTTCGGCACCGCCGTCGCATGGGCCTCCGGCGCGGAGCCCGTCGGCGCCGTGATGTAGCCGCCGGCCTGGATGATCCGGTCGAAGGCGGACCGGTCGACCACCAGGTCCTTCACGACCGGGAAGGCGGAGGCCCGCCACGGCTCGACGTCGATGGTGTCGCCGTCCTCGAAGGACCGCATGTGCAGCTGACAGGTGGTGGTGCGCTCGGGCCCGTGGGCGTCGCCGTTGATGACGAGCGAGCAGGCGCCGCAGATGCCCTCGCGGCAGTCGTGGTCGAAGGCGACCGGGTCCTCGCCCTTGAGGATGAGCTCCTCGTTGAGGGTGTCGAGCATCTCCAGGAAGGACATGTCGGGTGAGACGCCGTCCACCTCGTACGTGGACATGGCGCCGTCGGCGTCGGCGTTCTTCTGCCGCCAGACGCGCAGGGTGAGCTTCATGCGTAGCTCCGCTGGGTGGGGTGGACGTACTCGAAGACCAGGTCTTCCTTGTGCAAAACGGGAGCCTGGCCGGTGTCGGTGAACTCCCAGGCGGCGGCGTAGGAGAACGCGTCGTCCCGGCGCGCGGCCTCGCCGTCGGGGGTCTGGGACTCCTCGCGGAAGTGGCCGCCGCAGGACTCGGACCGGTGCAGCGCGTCGAGGCACATCAGCTCGGCGAGTTCCAGGTAGTCGACGACGCGGTTGGCCTTCTCCAGCGACTGGTTGAACTCCTCACCGGTGCCCGGGACCTTGATGCGCCGCCAGAACTCCTCGCGGATCTGCGGGATCCGCTCCAGGGCCTTGCGCAGCCCGGAGTCGGTGCGGGCCATGCCGCAGAACTCCCACATCAGCTCGCCCAGTTCGCGGTGGAAGGAGTCCGGGGTGCGGTCGCCGTCCACGGCCAGCAGCAGGTTGAGCCGGTCCTCGGTCTCGACCAGCACCTCCTGCACCACCGGGTGCTCGTCGGTGACCTCGTCCTGGTGCGGGTTGCGGGCCAGGTAGTCGTTGACGGTGGCCGGGAGGACGAAGTAGCCGTCGGCCAGGCCCTGCATCAGCGCGGAGGCGCCGAGGCGGTTCGCCCCGTGGTCGGAGAAGTTGGCCTCGCCGATCGCGAACAGGCCCGGGATCGTCGTCTGCAGGTCGTAGTCGACCCACAGGCCGCCCATCGTGTAGTGCACGGCGGGGTAGATCCGCATCGGCACCCGGTACGGGTCCTCGTCGGTGATCCGCTGGTACATGTCGAAGAGGTTGCCGTACTTCGCCTCGACCGCCTCGCGGCCCATCCGCCTGATCGCGTCCGCGAAGTCGAGGTAGACCCCCTGCCCGCCGGGACCGACGCCCCGGCCCTCGTCGCAGACGTTCTTGGCGGCGCGGGAGGCGATGTCGCGGGGCACCAGGTTGCCGAAGGAGGGGTAGATGCGCTCCAGGTAGTAGTCGCGCTCGTCCTCGGGGATCCGGTCGGCCGGGCGGGTGTCGCCCTTGGCCTTCGGCACCCAGATCCGGCCGTCGTTGCGCAGCGACTCGCTCATCAGCGTCAGCTTGGACTGGTGGTCGCCGGTGCGCGGGATGCAGGTGGGGTGGATCTGGGTGAAGCAGGGGTTGGCGAAGTACGCGCCGCGCCGGTGCGCCCGCCAGATCGCGGTGGCGTTGGAGTTCATGGCGTTCGTCGACAGGTAGAAGACGTTGCCGTAGCCGCCGCTGGCGAGGACGACGGCGTCCGCGAAGTACGTGTCGATCCTCCCGGTGATCAGGTCCCGGGCGACGATGCCGCGGGCCCGTCCGCCGACGACGATCAGGTCGAGCATCTCGGTGCGCGGGTGCATCTCGACGTTGCCGGCCGCGATCTGCCGGCTGAGCGCCTGGTAGGCGCCGAGGAGGAGCTGCTGGCCCGTCTGGCCGCGGGCGTAGAAGGTGCGGGAGACCTGGACGCCGCCGAAGGAACGGGTGTCGAGCAGCCCGCCGTACTCGCGGGCGAAGGGCACGCCCTGGGCGACGCACTGGTCGATGATCTCGACGGAGATCTGCGCGAGGCGGTGGACGTTGGACTCGCGGGAGCGGAAGTCGCCGCCCTTGACGGTGTCGTAGAACAGGCGGTGGACCGAGTCGCCGTCGTTGCGGTAGTTCTTCGCCGCGTTGATGCCGCCCTGCGCGGCGATGGAGTGGGCGCGGCGCGGGGAGTCCTGGTAGCAGAACTGGATCACGCGGTAGCCCTGTTCGGCGAGCGTGGCACCGGCCGAACCGCCCGCGAGGCCGGTGCCGACGACGATGACGGTCTTGCCGCGCCGGTTGGCGGGGTTGACCAGCTTGGCCTCGAAACGGCGCTTGTCCCAGCGTTCGTGGACCGGTCCCGCGGGGGCCTTGGTGTCGGCGACCGGCTCGCCGGTCGTGTACTCGGTGTAGGAAGTCATGGTCAGCTCACCACTCCGGTCATGACGCCCACGGGGACGGCGAGGAAGCCGGCCGTGAGCAGCAGCGCGAGGGCATTGGCGATGGTCCTGAGGGCGCGGTCGCGGGTGCGGCTGCCGGCGCCGAGGGTCTGGGCCGCGCTCCAGAAGCCGTGCCGGACGTGCAGGCCGACGGCGAGCATCGCGACGATGTAGATGACGTTGCCGTACCAGGTGGAGAAGGTGTCCACGACGTTCTGGTAGGGCTTGCCGGTCTCGAAGCCGCCGGAGTGCACGGTGCCGGTGGTCAGGTCGAGCAGGTGCCAGACGATGAACAGGGCGAGGATGACGCCGCCCCAGCGCATGGTGCGCGTGGCGTAGCTCGTCCGTGCCTTCTTGTGCACGTACGCGGTGGGGCGCGCCCTGATGTCGCGGCGGCTGAGCTGGTAGGCGGAGACGGCGTGGGCGACCACGGCGACGACGAGGACGAACCGGACGATCCACAGCGTCCACTCCTCGTGCATGAACGGCTCGCCGACCGTGCGCAGCCAGTGGGCGTAGTGGTTGAACTCGCCCGCCCCGAAGAAGATCTTCAGGTTCCCGATCATGTGGGCGACCAGGTAGAGCAGCATGATGAGGCCGCTGACCGCCATCACTGTCTTCTTGCCGACGGTCGAGTCCCACACGGTGCGTGCCAGGGACGGCCGTCGGTCCGTCCGCGTTGCCAGAGCCATGCCATCAGACGCTAGGGCCGGAAGGCCCCATCGGTCCAAGACATGGTCCGGCTCGTTTCGATAGGGAAACCCTATGCTGGGTGCATGCAGTTCCAGCAGCTCCAGTACTTCGTGGCCGTCGCCGAGACCCGGCACTTCACCCGGGCCGCGGAGCTGGTCCACGTCGCGCAGCCGTCGCTGTCCCAGCAGATCAAGGCGCTGGAGCGGGAGCTGGGGGCGGATCTGTTCCGGCGGGCGCGCGGCAACATCACGCTGACCGACGCGGGCGAGGCGCTGCTGCCGCTGGCCCGGCGGATCCTCGCCGACACGGACACCGCCCGGCACGAGGTGCAGGAGGTGGCGCAGCTGCGCAGCGGGCGGGTGCGGCTGGGCGCGACGCCGAGCCTGTGCACCGGACTGCTGCCGGACGTGCTGCGCGCCTTCCACGACCGCTACCCGGGCGTCCGGCTGCTGATCGAGGAGGGCGGCTCGCACGACCTGGTGCGGGAGCTGGCCCGCGGCGCCCTCGACCTCGCCCTGGTGGTCCTGCCGCTGCCGACGCCCTCCCCCGCGCTCACCACGGTGGAACTGCTGCGCGAGGACCTGGTGGTCGTCTCCTCCCCGGACGCCCCGCGGCCGGGACGGGGCCGGCGCACCGTGCGCGTCGCCGACCTGGAGGGCGAACGCCTGGTGATGTTCCGGCACGGCTACGACCTGCGCGAGCTGACCGTGGCGGCGTGCCGGGCGGAGGGCTTCGAGCCCGGATTCGCGGTGGAGGGGGGCGAGATGGACGCGGTGCTGGGCTTCGTACGGGCGGGGCTGGGGGTGGCGGTGGTGCCGCGGATGGTGGCCGCGCGGTCGGGGCACGGGCTGCGGGTGACTCCGCTGGCGCGGCCGGGGCTGTACCGGACCATCGCGCTGGCCCACCGCAGTGACGTGGCTCCGCCTCGGGCCGCGCGGGAGCTGCAGCGGATGCTGCTGGAACGCTGAGGCGGGTGGGCGCGGGGGTTTCCTCGCCCCCGCCGCCCCTTCCCGTCCCCGGGCCCCCCCTTCGCGCCCACGCGGCGGAGCCGCGTGCCGGTACGGCCGCGCGTCCCTTCAGGGGACCGGGGTGCCCTGGTGGTAGTACATGCGCCAGCCCGTCCGGTCGTCGTGCTTGCGCCACAGGGAGCTGCGGCGGGCTCGGTGGCCGCCGCAGCGGGTCTCGTACGTGAGGTGCACCAGGCCGGGTGCGAGGAGGACGCCGGTGATCTCCGACGGTTCGTACACCGGGCCGCCCGCCGAGCCGCCCGGGTGGTCGTGCAGCTCGGCGAGCATCTCCTCGTACGTGTAGCGCCGGCCCGAGGCGCCCACCTCGGTGAACTCCGGGTCCAGCAGGCGCACCACCTCGGCACGCGAGGAGCGCACGGCCGGTTCCATGAGCCGCAGCTCCCCCTCGATCGCCGCCCTCACCGCGTCCCTGTCCCGGTCCGTCCCCACCTGGTCCCTCTCCGTCCGTGAGAGCCGCCCCTCGGGCGGCTAGCCCGTCGCGTCGACGAGGGCCAGCTCGTGCAGGCGGTCGGGCGGGCCCGGGCGGGCGTAGTACCAGCCCTGGGCCGTGTCGCAGCCGAGGATGCGGAGCTGCTCGGCCTGGGCTCCCGTCTCCACGCCCTCCACCGTCACCGCCAGGTCGAGGCTGTGGGCCAGGGAGACGATCCCCTCGACGATCTTCAAATCGACGGGGTCGGCCGGGAACCGCTGCATGCTCTGGGTGAAGGAGCGGTCCAGCTTCAGGACGCTCACCGGGAGCCGGCGCAGGTTGGCCAGGTTGGAGTAGCCGGTGCCGAAGTCGTCCAGCGCGATGTCGACGCCCATCTCCGCCAGCCGCCGCAGCGGCTTCAGCAGATCGTCGTCCGCGCCGATCAGCGCCGACTCCGTCACCTCCAGGCACAGGGCGTCCGGCTCCACACCCGTGCGCTCCAGGATCTCCACCGTGTCCTGGACCAGCCCGGGATGCGCGAGCTGGCAGGGCGACAGGTTCACGTTGATGCGCAGCGGCCCGAGCGCCTCGCCGCCGTGCCGGTCCCGCCACTCACGGGCCTGCCGCACCGACTGCTCCAGCACCCAGCGGCCCAGCGGGACGATCAGTCCCGTGTGCTCGGCGAGCGGGATGAACCGGTCCGGGGACAGCACCCCGTGCTGCGGGTGCAGCCAGCGCACCAGCGCCTCCGCGCCCCGGACGCTGCCGTCGCCGAGGTGCACCAGCGGCTGGTACTCGATGAAGAACTCCCCCCGGTCCAGGGCCGTCGGCAGCGCCGTGGTGAGCCCGTGCCGGGTGATGGCGCGGGCGTCGGCCTCCGGGTCGGCGAGCTCGAACCGGTTGCCGCCCGCCGACTTGGCCCGGTACATGGTGATGTCGGCGCTGCGCAGCACCTCCGCCGCGCTGCGTTCCCCGGCGGGTCCCTCGACGATGCCGATGCTGCCGCGCACGGTCAGCTCCCGGCCGTCCACGCTGATCGGTGCGAGCAGCGCGTTCATGATGCGCGCGGCCAGCTCGTCGACGGTGCGCTCGGTGTCGGGGCCGGTGGTCAGCGCCACGAACTCGTCGCCGCCGAGCCGGGCCACCATCTCGCCGGACGCGGTGGCGCAGGCCTGCAGCCGGTCGGCGACCTCGACGAGCAGCCGGTCGCCGGCCGCGTGCCCGAGGCTGTCGTTGACGGTCTTGAAGCCGTCCAGGTCGAGGTAGCACAGTCCGAACCGCTGGCCCTCGCCGGCGCCCAGCGCCTTCTCCAGCCGCTCGAAGAAGAACGTCCGGTTGGGCAGCCCGGTGAGCGCGTCGTGGGTGGCCTCGTAGCGCAGCCGGAGGTTGAGCAGCCGCCGCTCGGTGGTGTCCTCCATGAGGGCGAGCTGGTACTGCGGGTCGCCGTCGGCGTCGCGCAGCAGGGACACCGTCAGATTGGTCCACAGGACCGTTCCGTCAGGGCGGTAGAACGCCTTCTCGAGGTGGTAGTGCTCGCGCTCGCCGCTCACCAGCTCCTCGTAGAGCCGCCAGGTCTGCGGGGCGTCGTCGGGGTGGACCCACTCCTTGACGTTGCGGACGCGCAGGCCCTGCTCGGACAGGCCGAACATGCGCCGCAGCGCGCCGTTGACCTGGAGGACGTTGCCCTCCAGGTCGGCGATGCCGATCCCTATGGCCGCGCCCTCGAACACCGCCCGGAACCGGGCCTCGGTGGCGTGCAGCGCCTGCGCCACCACGCCCTGGGCCTCCAGCGCGGCCTGCGCGACGGCCTCCTGCTCGGCCAGCGTCCGCTCGCGCAGCGCCTGCGCGAACCCGGCGGCCATGGCGTGCTGGAGCCTGCCGGAGCGTGCCCGCAGGTCCTCCCGGTCGCCGTCCCCGCCGCAGTACAGGACGAGATAGGCGTCCACGCAGTCCAGGGTCCGGCTGAGCGCCTCCGGGTCGGTGCAGTGGGCCTCCACCAGCGCGGCGCCGGCCGTCCGGCCCGCGTCCGGGTCGAACGACCGGGCCCGCAGCGCCTCGCTCAGCAGCCGGGCCAGCGGCAGCAGCCGCTCCTCGAACTCCGGGCGGGTCGCCGACGTCGAGGTCACCGGGAAGACCGCCCGGCTCCAGATCGTCGCGAACCGGCGCAGTCTGTCCTCCGGCCCGTCCGGCTCCGCGCTCACGCCGTACGCCCCACGCCCGCGAAACCGGAGAACGCGTAGGGATCCTCGTCCTCCGGTGCGGTGTCCGGCCGCCACTGCGGCATCGGCACCAGTCCGGGTTCCACCATGTCGTACCCCTCGAAGAACCGCGCGATCTCGTCGCGCGTGCGCATGATCAGCGGGTTGCGAATGTCCTGATACACGTCCACCGCCCCCTCGGCCCGCTCCGCCGGCAGCGGGATTCCCTCGTACGAGGCGTGGGTGAGCACGAGCATGCTGCCGGGCGCGAGGGCCCGGCGCAGTTCGGCCACCGCCGCGTACGGGTCGTCCGCGTCTTCCACGAAGTGCAGTATGGCAACGAGGAGCAGCGCCACCGGCCGATTCAGGTCGATCATCCGCAGCACTTCGGGGCTGTCGAGGATCTCCCGCGGCTTGCGGAGGTCCGCGGCGACGACGCCCGCGCCCTCGTTGCCCTCCAGAATGGCCTGGCTGTGCGCCACGGCCACCGGGTCGTGGTCGACGTACACCACCCGTGCGTCCGCTGCGGCGGCCTGCGCCACCTCGTGGACGTTGCCGAACGTCGGGATGCCGGAACCGATGTCCAGGAACTGGGTGATGCCCTCACCGGCCGCGAAACGCACCGCCCGCCGCATGAAGGCACGGTTCGCCTGCATGATCTTGGGCAGGCCCGGCATGAACTCCATGGCCCTGCGGGCCGCTTCCCGGTCGACCTCGAAGTTGTGCGAACCGCCCAGGTAGTAGTCGTACATCCGGGAGACGCTGGGCACCGATATGTCGATGCTCCGCGGGGCCCAGGCGGGACGCTCCATGTATCTCTCCAGGCGTAGGCGATCCGGTGTTCGAGCAGAGGCTACTGATCGCCCGCCAAAGGGGCGAGCCCAAACGGAAATTGACCGTCCGTTCCCGGTCACTGCCAGGGGCACGTGCCTATTCGACATCCCCCGGGAAAGCGTGACGACATGTGTCCACGGCATTCCGGAGAGTTCCGACACGCCGAGAAGTACGCGGAGAAGGGTGCCGATAATTCCACGGGTGCCGGTGAATCACGGCAAAACGGTCCGCCCCTCCGCGACGTGCGGAGGGGCGGACACGGGGTCGGCGGCGTCCGGAGTGGACGACACCCCGGAAAGGTCGTTACTTCTCCGGCGCGCCGACCGGCTTTCCGTCGGGCCGCACGGCGTACCAGGTGCCGCCGACGCCCTGACCGCTGGTGTCGCCGGGGGCCTTGTCACCGGCGAAGGTGTAGAGGGGCCAGCAGTTGATCGTCTGCTGCTCGGCGCCGTCCGGGCGGGTGAAGGTCATGTAGCCCTTCTCCTGGATGCCCTTGGTGTCGTCGAAGTCGACCGGCGACACCACCGGCCACTTCTCCAGGCAGGCGCCGGTGCAGGCCGAGACGGGTTTCGGCCAGGCCTCGTCCTTCATGAAGCGGTAGACGGTCATGCCGTTCCCGTCGACGACGATCTCGCCCAGCTTCGGGTCCTCACGGGTGGACAGCCCGGGCCGGTCGGCCGCCTGCGCCTTCTTGCCCTCGGGGTTCAGCGCGTACCACTTGCCGCCCAGGCCCTGGCCCTTGACGTCACCGGCGTTGACGTCCTTGACGTAGCGGTAGGCCGGCCAGCCGGCGACGGTGAGCTGCTTGGTGCCGTCGGCCCGGGCGACCTCCCCGAGCAGCGACTCGTCGATCCCCTCGCCGGCCGTGGCGTCGTCGGCGGGCACCGGCGGCCAGGTCTCGGCGCAGTCGTCCTCGCAGTTGGAGGCGGGCGGCTCGGCGGTGTCCTGGTCGAAGCGGTACAGGGTCAGACCGAGGCTGTCGGTCACCACCTTGCCGAGCTCGGCGTCGGTGGAGACGTTCAGCTCGCCCGCCGTGTCGGAGGGGTTCGCCGGCGCCTGTGCGCCGCCGCCTCCCGCCTGGCCCGCGCCGATGCTGCCGACGTCCCCGGCCCCGGCCGTGGCGCCGACGTTCTGGCTGGAGGCGGGCGGCGGGCTCTCCTGCCCGCACGCCGTGGTCAGGGCCAGCACCGCCGCGGCGCTCGCCACCAGTGAGGCGGTCCGCCAGGAGGTCTTCATCGTCAACTCCACATCATCGCAAGGGTCGTGCAGCGCCCTGCTGTGCCGCCGCTCGACGATGGGTACGCACGGAGGCACGGGTCGTGTTCAACGGTGGCCCGGATTTCTTTCGTTAACTCCTTCGGGGCAATCCCCGGGATCCCGGGCGTGGCCCGGCGGCACACGACTCATGATCTCCGTCGTGCAAGCACTCGTACCGACCCAATCCCACGCCACCGCGCGCGCGTTGGCCGTGGCGACGCTGATCTGGACGATCGTCGGCGCACCCGGCACGGCCGCGGCCGACGCCTGCGCGTACGCCTCGACGGGGCCGGGCGGCACGGAGGCGGTGGCGGTCGCGGGACACGTCACCTGGACCGACCCCCCGTTCTGCTCACCGCCGCCGTCCCCCACACCGACACCGACACCGACGCCCACACCGACGCCCACACCGACACCCACACCGACACCACCCCCGCCCGAGCCCCCGCCGACCGCACCGCCACCGCCGCCGAAGCCCCGTCCGACCCCGCCCCCCGAACCGCCGCCCCCGCCGGCCGCCCGTCCGGCACCGCCCGTCGCCCGTCCGACGCCGGCTCCCGCCCCGGCGCGCCCGCGCCCCTCACCACCGCCCTCACCGGCCCCGACGCCGTCGGCCACGCCGAAGCCGCGGCCGTCCGTGACGCCCGTGCACTACCCGCGCTACCGCACGGCCCCGGCCCGGCGGCGCTCCGGCGGCGCCACGTCACCGCTCACCTTCGTCCTGCTCATCACGACGCCCGCCGTCGTCGCCGTCGCCGCGCTGCGTCCGCGCTGAGGCCCGGACCCGCCCGACCCTTTCTGGAGGCACCTCTTGCCGGAATGGCTTGTTCTCACCCTCGCGATGCTCGCCGCCTGTGTCGTCGTGGTGGTCATCACCCTCGTACGGCACCGCAGGGCGGCCGATGACGAGGACCCCAGCGAGACCCCGGACGTCATCGAGTACATGACGATGTGGATCGGCGTGGTGTACGCCATCGTCCTGGGTCTCGCCATCGCCGGCGTCTGGGAGGGACGCAGCGCCGCCCAGGAGCACGTACGGGCGGAGGCGGTGGCACTGCACGAGATCTCGGAGCGGGTCCGGGTCTACCCCACCGAGGTGCGTGACCGCATCCGGGACGATGTCAACGCCTATGTCGGACACGTCGTCACCACCGAGTGGCGGACCATGGCCGACGACGGACGGGTCACCGGACGCGGTGCCGAACTCCTCGACCGCGTCCGCCGGGACGTCACCGACTACCAGCCGCGGACGGACTTCGAGGCGCAGGCCTACCAGCCGCTCGTGGACCAGGTGGCCGCCGCCGACCAGGCGCGCAGCGCACGGGCCGAGTCGACCGGGGAGACCATGCCGGGCGTGGTGTGGTTCGGGCTGATCTCCGGGGCCGTCATCACCATCGGGATGATCTTCGCGCTGCAGATCCGGCGCACCACCCGGGAAATGGTCCTCGCCGGGCTGTTCTCGGCTCTGATCGCCTTCCTGCTCTTCCTCATCTGGGACTTCGACGCCCCCTACAGCCGGGGCCTCGCCGCGTCGGCGGACCCGTTCCTGCGGCTCTTCCCGCACATCGAGGGCTGACACCGCCCGCGGGGAGCGGAGCCCCGGATCCCGCGGGATCCGGGGCGAGCGGCGTGGCGAACTCGTGCGAAACGGCGGACCGGGGGAACAGCGGTTCAGATCCGCTTCTCGGCGCGGCGGCGCGTCCAGAAGACCCCGCTGCCGACGACCGCGGCGGCCACCAGGGCCCCGCCGATGGCCACGTCCGTCGGGGTCGCCCCGCTGGTGCTGCTGCCGCCGATGCCGCCGCGGACACCGCCGATGACGGTGAAGGCGGCCGGCCGGGTCAGGCTCCGGCCGGAGCAGTGGACCGTGATGTCGTAAGGACCGGGACGGGCGTCGTCGTCGATGGTGGCGGTGCCCCTCGAGGTGTCGTTGGCGCCGCTGATGGGCGTCAGATTCGTCCGGGGGAAGGCGTTGGAGGTCGCCGTGCCGCCGTTGGGGCAGCCGTCGACCGTGATGGTCAACTGGCCGCCGCGGGCGATGACGCCGGGCAGGGCGACGATGTTGGACGGGTTGGGCACCCGGCCGGAGTCCGCGACGGCCGCCGGGGCGGCGACCCCGAGGACGGCGACCGCGGCACCGGCGACCGCCAGGGCACGTGAATTGCGCATGTGATCCTCCGCGGAAGACGCCCCGGGTCCCGTTCCCGGTCGATCGGCGAGAAAGCGCCTCCCGGAAAGACCCTCAGTTGCCCTGCGCACGACCGCATTTCGGGAATGGTCCGTACCGGTGAGACGAACCCCGCGCGGAAAACCCCGAGAGGGGATATCGCCGCAGGTCACGGACCGTCAGAAAATCTTCGTCCGGTACCGCCCCGGATGGCGCACCCGGCCGCGCCGGGGCCACCCGTTCGCCGCCGACCCGTCGCCGGTTGCGCATGCGGCGTTTAGCGTTTTCGTCATGCGCGAGTGGTACGGCGACGGCCGTGTCGAGAGGGGAAGGCGAATGTCTGCTTTCGAGCCGACCGAAGCCGAATGGGAGGTGCGGCGGAAAAGGCGCGCCCCGTGGGGAGTGATAGCACTGGTCCTGCTCACCGGCCTCGCGCTCATCCGGAACGGCTCGGGAGAGTTCGACGAGGGCCCGCCGCAGCCGGCCGCCGCGGCCGCAGCCGGCAGCCGGCCGCCCGGCGGCATCACGGCCGACGCGGTGCGACCGCTGCCCTACGCGGTCCCGGACCGGGTCGTGATCCCGGCGATCCAGGTGGACGCGCCCGTCGTTCCGGTGGGCCTGGACGCGGAGGGCTGGGTGGACGCGCCGCCGCCCCAGGACCCGAATCTGGCGGGCTGGTTCACCGGCGCCGTCTCACCGGGCGAGAAGGGCACGGCGGTCGTCGTCGGCCATGTCGACAACGCGCAGGGACCGGCCGTGTTCTACGGGCTCGGGGCGCTGCAGAAGGGAAACCGCGTCGAGATCACCCGCGAGGACGGGAGGACCGTCGTGTTCGAGATCTACGGCGTCGAGGTCTTCGCGAAGGACGACTTCCCCGGCGACCGGGTCTACGCCTCCAAGGGGACCGCGGAACTGCGGGTCATCACCTGCGGCGGCGGTTTCTCCCCGCAGAGCGGCTACGACGGGAACGTGGTCGTCTTCGCCCGCCTGGCCGAGGTCCGCTGAGCGGTTCCGCGGCCGGGCGGGACCGGCTCAGACGTACTGCCGGCGGGGCACGGTGAGGTGGTACCCGGAGTCCAGCAGTCCGGGCAGATAGGTGCGCAGGGCCCGTACGCTCTGCGAGCGGTCGCCCCCGGCGTCGTGCGAGAGCACCACGACGCCGGGGGCGGCGCCGTCCGCCACCCTCTCGACGATGGTGCGGGTGCCGGGCTCGGTCCAGTCGAGGGTGTCCACCGTCCAGGCCAGCGGTTCCATGCCCAGTTCGGCGCCGAGCTGGAAGGCGGCGCGGTTCCAGGCGCCGTAGGGTGCGCGGAACCATGCGGGGCGCTCGCCGCAGGCCTTCTCGACGATGTCGCTGGTGCGTTCCATCTCGGAGCGGATCCGGGCCCGCCGCAGCCGGGTGAGCAGGGGGTGGGTCCAGGTGTGGTTGCCGACCACGTGTCCCTCGTCGGCCATCCTGGCCAGCAGGTCCTGGTGGTGGGCCGCCATCTCCCCGCACACGAAGAACATCGCCCGCACCTCGTACCGGGCCAGGGTGTCGAGGATGTGCGGGGTGTAGCGGGGGTCGGGTCCGTCGTCGAAGCTCAGCACCATGGTGCGGCCGTGTCCGGGCACGCGCAGCAGCGGTTCGCGCCGCACCGGCGTCCTGCCGTGCGAAGTGTGCGGCGGGCCGTAGCCGGTCAGGGGCCTCAGACGGTACTCGGAGGGCCTGAGCGGGCGGCGGGCCGCCCGGGCGCCGGCAGCTGGCGCGGGCGCGGTCCGCTTTCCGGTGCCCGGCACGAACGCCGCGGCCACACCGGCGGCGCCCAGGGAGACGGCGCCGGCGAGCAGCGCCCGGCGCCGGGTCAGCAAATGATCCTTCTGCATGTCTCATCAGTCGCCCGGCAAGGGCCCGACGCACCTCGACGACACCGGTGTGGCGGCACGACTTCACCCGGCCGGCGCAGTGCGGACGACGGGCCTCGACGGACGTGCCGGGGGCCGGGGCGCCGGACTCCGACAGCCTCGCTGCCGTGGCGGAAGAGCGGTCCCGTCGGTTCGAACGGGGCACGGACGGCCCGGAGGCGATCGTGACCGGCCGTCAGCCGTGTGCGGATCGCGAGGAGGTGAGGCGCGCGGCCGGGCTCCGGGCGGGCGAGGGGATCCCCCGCCGCGCCCCGGCCCGCACGTGCGGGCGCGCGGCGGTCCGCCCCGGGTGCTCCTGCCGGCGTTCAAAGCCGGCGCGCCGTCAGCGGGACCGCAGGGAACGGAGGAAGTCCAGCAGGATCTTGTTCAGCTCCTCGGGCCGCTCCAGGTTGGGGTAGTGCGCGGTCCCGTCGATGATCACGGAACGGCCGTCGCGGACGGTGCCGGCGAGCCGTTCCGCCTCGGCGATCAGGTCGGGGGCGTCGAGGGCGCCGTTGACGGCGAGCACCGGGACGTCGATCCCGGGGACGCGGGCCCAGGGGTCGGTCACGGGCACGTGGTGGTCCTCCTCGTTCGGGGTGTGCTTGGCGAGGGTGTTCAGGGCCGCCTCGCGCAGCCGGCCCAGGATGTCCGGGTCGATGTCCGCGGCGGTGCGGTGCTCGCCGGGCACGTAGCGCAGGAACGCGGTGAGCCAGCCCTCCACGTCGCCCGCGCCCAGGGCCGCGGCCTGCTCGGCGAGCACCTGGCGGACCCAGGGGTCGGTGTACTGGAAGTCGCTGGTGGCCGCACCGCACACCACCACCGCGCGCACCAGTTCCGGGTACTCCAGCACGGTGTCGGTGGCGATGGCGCCGCCCATCGACACACCGACGAGCACGGCCGGACCGGCGTCCAGGTGGCGCAGCAGCCCGGCGAGGTCGTCCGCCCAGCGGAACGGCCCGGTGGCGTTGGCCGAGGCGCCGTGGCCGCGGACGTCCGGTGCGATCACCCGGTACTCGGCGGCCAGGGCCGGGATCTGGGCGTCGAAGACCCGGTGGTCGGCGAAGCCGGAGTGCAGCAGGACCACCGGGTCGCCGGTTCCGGTGTCGAGGTAGGCGAGATCGCCGTCGGCGGAGGGGAAGAAGCGCAGATCCGAAGGAGCAGTCATGACAACCAAGGTGTCATATCGACTCCCGCTTGACAACCGGGGTGTCATGATGGCGGGATGAAGGACATGGACGCCCCCCTCCCCCCGGACGAGCTCGGCCGTCGCCTCACCGAGGTGTACGACCTGGTCGGCCCCCTCTACCGGCGCGCCCAGCGCAGCGTGGAGCAGGGCCTGACCGCCGACGGTCTGTCCGTGGGCGTACGCGCCGTGCTGACGCTGCTGCACCGCAACGGGCCGATGACCGTGCCGCAGATGGGCAGGGCGCAGGCGCTCAGCCGGCAGTTCGTGCAGCGCATGGTGAACGACGCCGCGGCCCAGGACCTGGTGGAGGCCGTCCCGAACCCCGCCCACCGGCGGTCGTCGCTCATCCGTCCGACCGCGAAGGGCTCCGCGGCGATCTCCGCCGTCCTGGAGCGTGAACACCTGCTCCTGCGGGAGGTCGGCGGCGGCCTCACGGACGCCGACGTGACGGCCTGTCTGCGGGTGCTGGGCGGACTGCTGACGGCGCTCGACCACGTCGACCTCGGCTGACGGTCCTCACTCCCCCATCACGAGCCCGTCCTGTGCGGCGCCCCGGCTCAGCACCACGTCCCGGATCCGGTCGCGCACCGACCGCACCTCGGCGCCCCGGGCGAGCGCCCGGTTGAGGTTGACGACCCGGCCGGCGTCCACGTCGAAGAACTGCGGGACGAACTCGGCCCGGGCCACCTCCCAGCGCCCGCCGGGACGCTCCGGCGGGGCGAAGGTGAAGCGGCCCAGGGTGGACTGGTGGCCGCGCGGGTCCCGGACACCCTCGCGGCCGGTCGTCCCGTCGGCGATCTGGTCGCCCATGCCGTAGACCACCCAGGTGCCGTTGACCTTCTCGTAGGCCTGCGGGACATGGGCGTGGGCGCCGAGGAGCAGGTCGACGTCGGGGCGGCCCCCGGTGGTCGAGGCGGTGAGTGAGCGGGCGAGGGCGGTCTGCCGCTCGTCGGGGGCCTCCTGCCCTTCGACGCCCCAGCGCAGCGAGACCACGACGACATCGGCCCCTGCCTCCCGGGCGGCCCGTGCGTCGTCGACGATCCGCGCCTCGTCGACGAGGTTGACGGCCCAGGGCTCGTCCGGCGGCAGCGGAAGGCCGTCGGGGGCGTGGGTGTAGGCGAGGTGGGCGACCCGCGCCGGGCCCGCGCGCAGCACGGTCACCGTGCGGGCCTCCCGCTCGGTGCGCGCCGAGCCGGTGTGGCGCACGCCGGCCCGGTCGAGGGCGTCCAGGGTGCGGCGGATGCCCTCGGCGCCGTCGTCCAGGGAGTGGCCGGAGGCGGTGGAGCAGCTGTCGTAGCCGGTGGCGGCGAGACCGCGGGCCACCTCGTGCAGGGAGGCGAAGAGGGGGTGGCCGGTGTGGTCACCGCCCGTGCCGTACGCGGTCCCCATATGGCACAGCGCCACATCGGCGGAGTCGACGACGGAGCGGACACCGGAGAGCATCGGCCGGAAGTCGTACCCGGTGCCGCCCGCGTCGTAGTGGGCGCGTTCGATGATCGAGCCGTGGGTCGTCACGTCCCCCGAGGCGACCAGGGTGAAGCCGCGGGGCCCGGCGGCGGAAGGGGCCGGACGCCCCGGTTCGGGCGGCCGGTGGTCACGGGCCTGGCAAGCGGCGCCCGCGGCGAGGACGACGGTCAGGACCAGGGCCACCTGCCGGCTTCGCGTGATCATCATTGCACCTCGCTGTAGTCACATTTATGGATGGACAGATAAAAATCCTCATTGCTCCCGAGGCCGTTCCGACACGCCCTTCAGGCCGTCCGGCATGCGCGAACGGCCGTCACGACCGTTCGTCGAACCGTTCGTCGACGCGATCGACCGTCCGCCGCACGCCCCTGTGCGCGCCCTGTCCCCGCGTCGCGCCGTGCGCTGCCATACGGCCATGACGGCCGGAACCACACTCATGAACGGGACGACCGCCGAGCACGAGCTCGCCGCACTGCAGCGCGAGCACGGCCGGCCCCTCTTCGCGCTGCTGCTCCGGCTCTGCGACGGGGACCGGCAGCGTGCGGAGGATCTGGTCCAGGAGACCCTGGTGCGCGCCTGGCAGCACCCCGAGGCCCTGCGCGCCGAGAACTTCGATTCCGTGCGCCCCTGGCTGCTCACCGTGGGGCGGCGGCTCGCCATCGACGCGCGACGGGCCCGGCAGGCCCGGCCGGCCGAGGTCGGGGACGCCGTGCTGGAGAACGCCCGGGTGATCTCCGACCACGCCGAGCGGGCCGCGGCCGCGCTCGACGTCCGCGAGGCTGTGAAGACACTCACTCCGGAGCACCGTGAAGTCCTGGTGCTCGTGTACTTCCAGGGGGCGAGTGTGGCGGAAGCCGCGACGGCCCTCGGGATCCCACCCGGTACCGTGAAGTCCCGCGCGTACTACGCGCTGCGCGCCTTGCGCCGGGTGCTCCCCGGGTACGCCTCCGACGTGCGGTGAAACCGGCCGTCGAGTCAAACCTCCGTAAAGCGCCTTGCCGACCACCCCGGTTGGGTAATCGGCTGTCCTCATCCGTGTTCCGGACCGGGGGCCCGGGGTCGGGCGACGCGCACGCACCGGAGGAAGGCAGGAAGGGATGCTGCACAGAGGTCGAGAGAGCACGGACGGCACCGGCGACGGTGAACTGACCGTCCCCATGGCCTGGTTGTACGCCGAGTACATCGCCGACGAACTGCTGCGCAGCGGCGATCTGATGCCGCCGACGTCCTTCGAGTTCCGCGCGGGACGGGACGCGCTGGCGCTGACCGTGTTCCTGTCCGACACCGACGGCGAGCTGTCCGGCATCCGGGTGGTCACCCAGCTGGAGACCTGGCTGTCGCTGACCGCGTACGACCAGCCGTGGCAGGAGTGGGTGCAGGGGCGCCTGCGGGACCTGTCCGCGGCCGCCCGGAACGTGCCGGACCCGGACCTGGAGCTGGCCCGGGAGGCCTGGCGCTGGCTGCGGGAGACGGAGCTGCTGGCGCCCGATCTGAACGCGGTGCCCGGCGGCGGTGCGGTGACCGGTGAGGACGAGGGACCCAAGGTGTGGACGCCGGCGTGGCAGCTCGGACTGCCGCTCGGTCACCTCGCCATCCATCTTTTTTAGCCTCCTCGTCGATCCGGCCGATCCACGGGCCGGTCGGCTCCGAATCCCTTGGTCACGATTCGGCACGTCGCTTGAGTGATTCGGCCGCCTGGTGCGTACCGGTGGGAGCAAGGAGTAACCCCACCCGCACCCAACGGCACGAGGATTCGGCATGAGGTCCCTGGAGAGGCATCGCGACGTCGGCGCCTACGCGCTCGGCGTGCTGGACGAGGCGGACGCGTTCCGTTTCGAGGACCACCTCGTGGAATGCCCCCGGTGCGCTGTCCAGGTGACGGAATTCGGCCCCGCGGCACGCCAGTTGATGCTGTACCGGAGTTCCACCCCGCGGCTGGTGCACCCGCTGGCCGAGCCCGGCCCGAGGATGCTGGGCCGGCTGCTGTCGCAGGTGGCGGCCCGCAACCGCGCGGGGCGTCGCCGGCTGCTGCTGGCGCTGGCCGCCTCGGTGGTGCTCGCGGTGTCCGCGCCGGCGGTCGCGCTCATGGCGCGGGCCGACGGCGGGGGCGCCGTGCGCATCGCGGCGACCGACGAGCGGTCCGGGGTGTGGGCGCAGGTGACCACGGAGGACGAGGCCTGGGGCAGCGCCATGGAGATCGAGGTCAAGGACGGTGCCGGCCCTCGCGTCTGCCGTCTGGTGGTGATCGGCCGGGACGGCTCCGAGGAGACGGTGACCAGCTGGAGCGTGCCCCGTCTCGACGCCCGCCCCCACACGGTCCTCGGCGGCTCCGCCATGCGCCCCGAGGACATCGCCCGCTACGAGGTGCGCACGGCGAGGGACGAGAACCTGGTGACGCTGAAGCCCCGGTGAGGGGTCACGGACGGCGCGGCCGTGCCGCTCCGGCGCCGCCCCGGGCCCGGCCGGCTCCCGGGACGGCGCGCCCTCCCCACGGTGCGGCCCCCTCGCGCGCTCAGGCCGGCTCGAGGCCCTTCGCCACCACGAACTCGCTCCACACGCACTTGCCGCCACCGCGCGCCTCCACGCCCCATACGTCCGTGAGCGTCTCGATCAGGAGCAGGCCCCGCCCGGAGACACCCGACTCGCCCGCCTCCCGGCGGCGCGGCAGGGCGCTGGAGGAGTCCTCGACCTCCACCCGCACGCGCCGCTCGCTGCCGGTGAGGACCCGGAGGGTGACGACCGCGGAGCCCTCGGTGTGCATCAGCACGTTGGTGATCATCTCGTCGGCGACCAGCTCGATCTCGTCGGCCCGGTCCCCCGCGTCCCAGGCGCCCACCGCCGTGCGGATCACGCGCCGGGTCTCGGCGAGCGCCTCCGGATCGCCGGGCGTCACCCGCTGCTTGAGCCGGCCGCCGGGCCGCGCCCTGTCCAGGGCGCGGCGGCGCAGCAGGAGCAGCGCCGCGTCGTCGCCGCCGCCGCGTTCCTCGGCCACGTCGATGAGCCGGTCGGCGAGGTCGCGCACGTCGTCGGGGCCGACGGCGATCAGCGCCGAGAGGGTCTCCATGCCGTCGTCGAGGTCGGCGCCGGGCTGCTCGATCAGGCCGTCGGTGCACAGCAGCAGGGTGTCGCCGGGGTCGAGCTCCATCGTGCCGACCGGGTAGTCGAGCCGCCCGAACTCCGCGGACAGGCCGAGCGGCAGCCCGCCGGGGACGGGAACGCGTCGGCAGGAGCCGTCGGTGCGGCGCACCAGCGGGTCGAGGTGGCCGGCCCGGACCACCTGGAGCACGCCGGTGGCCAGGTCGGCCTCGGCGTAGAGGCAGGTCGCGAAGCGGTCGGTGTCGAGCTCGTCCAGGAAGACGGAGGCACGGGCCACCACGGTGGCCGGCGGGTGGCCCTCGGCCGCGTAGGCGCGCAGCACGATGCGCAGCTGGCCCATGACGGCGGCGGCGTGCGTGTCGTGCCCCTGGACGTCGCCGATGACGGCGCCCACCCGGCCTCCCGGCAGCGGGATCAGGTCGTACCAGTCGCCGCCGATGTCGCGGCCGAGGGAGCCGCCGATGGTGGCGGCGCGGTAGCGCACGGCGAGGTCCGCGCCGGGCACGCTGGGGATGGTGCGCGGCAGCATGGCCTGCTGCAGCCCCTGGGCGAGGTCCCTCTCCTGCTCGTAGAACATCGCGCGCTGCATGCTCTGGGAGATGCTGCTGCCCAGGGCGACGAGGATGTTGCGCTCCTCCGCGGAGAAACCGTGCCGGTCGCTGTAGAGCAGCCCCATCGCGCCGATGGGACGGGCCTGGACGATCAGCGGCAGATAGGCCGCCGAGGTGATGTCCAGGCCGGTGAGTCCCCGCCACAGCTGCGGATAGCGCTCGGCGAAATCCTCCGGTGAATCGATGAAGCACGGGCTGAGGGTGCGCACCGCCTCGCTCATCGGGTACGGCTCGTCGATCCCGGTGACCTCGGTGCCCGGTATGAGGCTGCCCTCGGGTCCCTCCGCGATGATCCGGATCCTGCCCGCCTCGAGCAGACCGATCACGAGGCTGGTCGCACCCAGATGGGTGAGGCCGTGGGTGTCCTTGAGGACGTCGATGACGTCCTGCACGGTGCGCGCGTGGGCGAGGGCGGCGGTGGTGAGCTGGACGACGTTGGTCTGCCGGCGGCGGTCGTCCTCCTGGGCGGCCTGCTCGCGCCTGGCCTCGCTGTCGCCGAGCTCCTGGGTGGCGTCCCGGACGATGCCGATGATGCGGCGGGGCCGGCCGCTCTCGTCCCGGCGGATGTAGCCCTGGGTGTGGGTCCAGCGCAGGGAGCCGTCGCGGCGGCGGACGCGGAAGTAGGCGCCGTAGTTCTCGCTGCCGTCCTTCAGCGCCTGCGACACGACGGTGTCCAGGCGCAGGGCCTCGCCGGACGGGACCCGGCTCCCCAGGGACTCGGGCCTGTCGTCGTATTCGTCGGGGCGCACGTCGAAGATCTCGTGCGCCTGGGCGTCCATCTGCATCACCCCGGCGTCCAGGTCCCAGTCGAAACCGCCCATGCGGTTGAGCGCCAGGATCGGGTCCGGGTGGTCCGGCCAGTCGTCCGGGAGAGACAGGGGGCTCGCTCCCCGATCAGCCATGGGCCCACCTTGCCAGGATTCACGCGATTCTTCGACCGCTGGGCGCCTTACGCCCGCGGGTCGCGCGGTCCGCCCGGTGGTATACGGGGAGTCGCACGGGTCCCGGCGGGACGAGGCGGAGGGAGCACGGCCGTGGAGTGGTTCACCGCATCCGAGTACTGGACGGGCCGGCTGGTCTTCCAGCGGGCGCTGGCCGGGCTGTATCTGGTCGCGTTCCTGACGGCGGCGCTGCAGTTCCGCGCGCTGATCGGGGAGCGCGGCATGCTGCCGGTACCGCGTTTCGTGGAGCGGGTGCCGCTGCGGAGGTCGCCGAGCCTGTTCCACTGGCACTACTCGGACCGGTTCTTCGCGGTGTGCGCCTGGGCGGGCTGCGCGGTGTCGGCGGCGCTGCTGGCGGGGCTGGACTCGCTGCTTCCGCTGTGGGGCGGGATGCTGTTGTGGCTGGTGCCGTGGGCGCTGTACCTGTCGGTCGTCAACGTGGGACAGGCCTGGTACGCGTTCGGCTGGGAGTCGCTGCTCCTCGAGGTCGGGTTCCTGGCCGTCTTCCTCGGCAACGACGAGGTGGCGCCGCCCGTCGTCGTGCTGTTCCTGCTGCGGTGGGTCCTGTTCCGGGTGGAGTTCGGCGCGGGCCTGATCAAGATGCGCGGCGACGAGTGCTGGCGGAAACTGACCTGCCTGGACCATCACCACGAGACCCAGCCGATGCCGGGGCCGCTGAGCTGGTTCTTCCACCGTCTGCCGAAGCCGCTGCACCGGATCGAGGTGGCCGCCAACCACGTCACCCAGCTCGTCGTGCCGTTCCTGCTGTTCGCCCCGCAGCCGGTCGCCTCGGCGGCCGCCTCACTGATGATCGTCACCCAGCTGTGGCTGGTGCTGTCCGGCAACTTCGCGTGGCTGAACTGGATCACGATCGTGCTGGCCCTGCCGGCGGTCGCGTTCCCCTCCGATCCGCCGGCGGTGCCCGACGCGCCGCTGTGGTACGTGGTGGTCGTCCTCGCGGTGTCCGCGCTGCTGCTCGGCCTCGGTCACCGGCCGGTCCGCAACATGCTCTCCCGCCGCCAGGTGATGAACCGGTCCTTCGACCCGCTGCACCTGGTCAACACCTACGGGGCGTTCGGCAGCGTCAGCCGGATCCGGTACGAGGTGGTCGTGGAGGGGACGGCGGACGAGGTGCCCCGGAAGGACTCCGGCTGGCGGGAGTACGAGTTCAAGGGCAAGCCGGGTGATCCGCGGCGCTGGCCGCGGCAGTTCGCGCCGTACCACCTGCGGCTCGACTGGCTGATGTGGTTCGCCGCGCTGTCCCCCGCGTACGCGAGTCCGTGGTTCGGCGCGCTGGTGGAACGGCTGCTGGAGGGCGACCGGGACACGCTGAGGCTGCTGCGCCGCTCCCCGTTCCCCGCGGACGCGCCGCCCCGGCACATCCGCGCCCGTCTCTTCCGCTACCGCTACACGACGTGGCGGGAGCTGCGGGAGACGGGCGCGTGCTGGGAGCGGACGTACGTGCGGGAGTTCCTGCCGCCGACCCGGCTGGCAGGGGCGTCTCAGAGGCCGTAGACGCGGGTGGCGGTGGTCTCGAAGAGCCGACGGCGTTCGGTGGCGCCGAGGCCGCCGGTCAGCGCCCGCGCGGTGGCGAGGACGTCGCCGTACGAGGCCGCGAGGGTGCACACCGGCCAGTCCGAGCCGAACATCAGCCGGCCGGGGCCGAAGGCGTCCAGCACGACGTCGGCGTACGGGCGCAGGTCGTCGGTCGTCCAGGAGGCCCGGTCGGCCTCGGTGACCAGGCCGGAGAGCTTGCACACCGTGTTGGGCAGCGCGGCCAGGGCCCGGACGTCGGACGCCCAGGGTTCGAGCGCGCCCGAGGCGACGGGCGGCTTGCCCAGGTGGTCCAGGACGAAGGTGAGCCGGGGCAGCGACGCGGCCGCCGCCACGCAGGCCGGCAGTTGGCGCGGCAGGACGACCAGGTCGTAGACCAGACCCGCGTCGGCGACGGCGGCGAGTCCGCGCCGTACGTCCGGGCGCAGCAGCCACTCGGGGTCGGGCTCGCCCTGGACCTGGTGGCGGATGCCCTTCAGATACCGTCCGCCGGGCAGTTCCCGCAGCCGGGCCAGCTCGTCGGCGATGTCGGGGCGGGTGAGGTCGGTCCAGCCGACGACCCCGGCGACCGGCTCGTGCGCCTCGGCGAGCGCCAGCAGCTCGGGGGTCTCCTCGGGGACCGTGACGGTCTGCACCAGGACGGTACGGCCGACACCGGCCGACCTCGCCTCGGGCGCGAGGTCGGCCAGGGTGAAGTTCCGCCGCAGCGGGCGGAGTCCGGGTCCGGTGATCCAGTCCTGGTCGCGGACGGACAGGTCCCAGACGTGGTGGTGCGCGTCGACGGTCACGGCAGCTCCCCCTCGGACGGCAGCAGGCCGTCGGCGCGCAGTTCCCGCCAGAGGGCGGGGGGCACCGGGGCCGTGAACCGGTCGGCGCAGTCGTGGACCTCGGCGGCCGAGCGGGTGCCGACCAGCACGCTCGCGACCGCCGGATGGGCGGCGCAGTAGGCCAGGGCCGCGGCACGCAGGGTGGTGCCGTGCCGCTCGGCGGCCTCCTTCAGCCGCAGGGCGCGGTCCAGCAGCCCGGCGGGCGCCCGGGTGTAGTCGTACGTCGCTCCCGGCCTCGGGTCCGCGAGCAGGCCGGAGTTGAAGGCGCCGCCGATGACGACGGAGGTGCCGTGTTCCAGGGCCGCGGGCAGCAGGTCGGTCAGGGCGCTGTGGTCGAGCAGGGTGTGGCGGCCGGCGCACAGGACGACGTCGACGTCGGTGTCGCGGACGAAGCGGGTGAGCATCGCGGTCTGGTTCATGCCGGCGCCGATCGCTCCGACGACGCCCTCCGCGCGGAGCCCCTCCAGGGCCGGGTAGCCCTCGCGGAAGGCCTGTTCGGCGTGGTCGTCGGGGTCGTGGAGGTAGACGACGTCGACGCGGTCCAGGCCGAGGCGTTCCAGGCTCGCCTCCAGGGTGCGGCGTACGCCGTCGGCGCTGAAGTCCCAGACGCGGCGGTGGGTGGCGGGGACGGCGAAGCCGTGGGCGAGGTCGTCGCCGCCGGCGTCGGAGGGTTCGAGGCGTCGGCCCACCTTGGTGGAGACCGTGAACGCGTCGCGCGGGTACCCGCGCAGGGCCGCGCCGAGGCGGCGTTCGGCCAGGCCGATGCCGTAGTGCGGGGCGGTGTCGAAGTAACGGACACCCCGCTGCCAGGCGGCCCGTACCGCCTCGTGCGCCGCCTCCTCGCCCACCTCGTTGTACAGGTTGCCGATTCCGGCGGAGCCGAAGGCCAGGGCGGTGACCTCGACGCGGCTGCGGCCGAGCCGGCGGCGGTTCACCGGGCCTCCGGCCGCGGCCGCAGTCCCTGCATGCCGCCGTCGACCGCGAGGGCCGTGCCGGTGGTGGCGCCGGACAGCGGACTCGCCAGGTAGGCGATGGCGCCGGCGACCTCGGCGGCCGAGACCAGACGGCCGGTGGGCTGGCGGGCTTCCAGGGCGGCGCGTTCGGCGGCCGGGTCGTCGGCCGCGTCCAGCAGCCTGCCGATCCAGGGGGTGTCGACGGTGCCCGGGTTGACGCAGTTGACGCGGATGCCCTCGCGGACGTGGTCGGCGGCCATGGCGAGGGTGAGGGAGTACACGGCGCCCTTGGTGGCGCTGTACAGGGCCCGCTGGGGCAGGCCCGCGGTGGCGGCGATGGAGCAGGTGTTGACGATCGCCGCGTGCCCGGAGGCGCGCAGGTGCGGCAGGCAGGCGCGGGCGGTGCGGACCATGCCGAGGACGTTGACGTCGAAGACGCGGTGCCACTCCTCGTCGGAGTTGGTCTCCACGGTGCCCCGGGCGCCGATGCCGGCGTTGTTGACCAGTACGTCGAGGCGGCCCAGGCCGTCGACGGCGGCGGCCACCGCCGCACGCACCGAGGCGTCGTCGGTGACGTCGGCGCGGTGTCCGGTGAGGGGTCCGTCGACCGTCGACGGGTCGAGGTCCAGCACGGCCACGGTGGCGCCGCGCTCCGCCAGGAGGTCCGCCGCGGCCCGGCCGATGCCGGATGCGCCGCCGGTCACCAGGGCCGTCAGGCCTTCGAAGTCCCTCATGCGATCCGCTCCTCGTCCTTCTGCGTGTACGGGTCGGCGGCCCAGAAGTCGCCGTCGGGATAGGTGTAGCGCGCCAGGGACTCCGGGCGCACGGCGGCGGAGAACCCCGGTGCGAGGGGCGCCGTGTAGTGGCCGTCGCGGATCACCACCGGGTCGAGGAAGTGGTCGTGCAGATGGTCGACGTACTCGATGACCCGGTCCTCGGTGGTGCCGGTCAGGGCCACGTAGTCGAACATCGACAGGTGCTGGACGAGTTCGCACAGGCCGACCCCGCCGGCGTGCGGGCACACCGGGACGCCGTACTTGGCGGCGAGCAGCAGGACGGCGAGGTTCTCGGGGACGCCGCCGACCCGGGCGGCGTCGATCTGGACGATGTCGAGGGCGCCGGCCTGGAGGAGCTGCTTGAAGACGATCCTGTTCTGCGCGTGCTCGCCGGTGGCGACCTTCACCGGGGCGACGGCGCGGCGGACTGCCGCGTGGCCGAGGATGTCGTCGGGGCTGGTGGGCTCCTCGATCCAGTACGGGTCGAACTCCGCGAGGGCCTTGGTCCAGCGGATCGCCTCGTCCACGTCCCAGCGCTGGTTGGCGTCGACCGCGATGCGCACGTCCGGTCCGACGGCCGCGCGGGCGGCCCGGCAGCGTCTCAGGTCGTCGTCGAGGTCGGCGCCGACCTTGAGCTTGATCTGACGGAAACCGTCGGCGACCGCCCGCACGGCGAGCCGGGTGAGTTTCTCGTCGTCGTAGCCGAGCCAGCCGGGCGAGGTGGTGTAGGCGGGGTAGCCGCGCTCCAGCAGCAGGGCGGTGCGTTCCTCGGCGCCCTCCCGGCCGCGGCGCAGGAGGGTGAGGGCCTCCTCGGGGGTGAGGGCGTCGGTGAGGTAGCGGAAGTCGATCTGTCGGACCAGCCACGCGGGGTCGGCCTCGGCGAGCAGGCGCCACAGCGGCTTGCCCGCGCGTTTGGCGGCCAGGTCCCAGAGGGCGTTGACGACGGCCCCGATCGCCATGTGCATCACGCCCTTCTCGGGGCCGAGCCAGCGCAGCTGGCTGTCGCCGGTCAGGTCGCGGTTCAGGACGGAGGGGTCGGCGCAGAGCTCGTCGGCGGACCGGCCGACGAGATGGCCGCGGAGCGCTTCGATCGCGGCGACCTGGACGTCGTTGCCCCGCCCGATGGTGAACGCGAATCCGTGCCCCTCGTGTCCGTCCGCGGCGTCGGTGCGCAGCACGACGTAGGCCGCCGAGTAGTCGGGGTCGGGATTCATCGCGTCGGAGCCGTCGAGTTCACGCGAGGTGGGGAACCGGACGTCGTAGGTGTCGACGGCGGTGATGCGGGCGGGTCGCGGGGGCACGGAGGACCTTTCGGTGGGCGACGGGGACGGTAGGACGTCAGTCCGGGGCACGGCCGCATACTTATCAGACCACTTGGCGATCACAACAGCCCTCGCGTGGAAATCCTGCGACTTTTGGCCCGTAGTGGTCTGACCAATCCCGTCGTTAGACTCGGCGGACCGGGTGAGCGGAGGAGCGGCGTGGAGGAGACGGCCCCGCAGAAGGGCACGGTGACGCAGCGCGCCATCGAGCGGATCACGGCGATGATCCGGGAGGGCGAACTGGAGCCCGGCGAGCGGCTGCCCACCGAGCGGGAACTCGCCGCCCGGCTGGGCATCTCCCGCAGTTCGATGCGGGAGGCGATCCGCGCGCTCACGGTGCTGGGCGTGGTCGAGGCACGGCACGGCTCGGGCATCTACGTCACCCGGCTGGAGGCCGGGGACCTGCTGGAGACGTTCGGCGTGGTGGCCGATCTGTCCCGGGGTCCGCGCCTGGTCGAGCTGCTGGAGGTGCGCCGCGTCCTGGAGTCGACGGCGACCGCGCTGGCCGCCGCGCGGATCACCCCGGAACGGCTGGCCGAGGTCGAGAAGCACCTGGCGGCGATGAACGCCACCGACGATCCGGAGGAGATCCTCGCCCACGACCTGGCCTTCCACCGCGAGATCGCGGCGGCGGCGGAGAACGAGACGATGGCCGCGATCCTGGAGGGCCTGTCCTCGCGCACCTTCCGGGCCCGGGTCTGGCGCGGCTACCAGGAGGAGGGCGCCTTCGCCCGCACCCGGCGCGAACACGCCGCGATCCACCGCGCCCTGGCCGCCCGCGACCCGGAGGCGGCGCGGGCGGCGGCCGCCGCGCACGTGGGCGCGGTGGAGGAGTGGCTGCGCGGCCGGCTGGAGGACTGAGCCGGCCGGGAGCGCGCCGGCCCGCGACGCCGTCAGCCGGAAGGGGCGCAGGCGTACGGTGATCCGGTCGCCGTCGACCGGGGCGCAAGGGGCCTCGTGGAAGCGGCCGGCGACGCCACCGCCGCCCTCGCCGCCCCCGGTGAGCCGCCGCTCGGCCGGATCGGTCCGCCGGCCCCCGCGCACCGCGTCGCCGGGAAGCCGAGGCCGAGGACCGCCTCCACGGTCGGCCCGGGCATCGGGCACGACCCGGCACGCCGCCCCCGTCCGGGCCGGGCCGCCGTTCAGCGGGCGGCGCCGTGCCCGTCCGGGGCGCCGGCCCGCGCCTGGGCCTCGATGCGGCGCTTGGCGTCGTCCCAGTCGACCGGCAGCGCGTCGACGGGCACTTCCCAGAAGGTGAACGTGGAGTCCCGCATCGTCTCGCGCAGGCCGGTCATGATGCTCTTGTGCGGTTCGGTCCGGGCGTAGGCGTGGAGCGCCTCCCGGCTCTCCCACGCGGACAGCGTGTGGAAGACCTTGCCGAACGGCCGGGCCTCCAGGGAGGCGCCGAGGGCGCCGGGCGCCTTGCGGACCTGACCCCAGGCGGAGAGGGACTTCAGGAAGAAGCGCGGGACGTCCTTCAGCGACCGCACCTCGAAGCGGGAGGCCATGACGAAGGCGTGGGTGGTGTCAGGACCCGCCGGATGCGGCGTGACCCAGGGAAGGGTGGGCACGGTAGGCTCGCCTCCATAGTTGGATAGTGATGCTATCCAGATTAGACAGTGCCACTACCCAATTTCCAGAGGAAGAGCGGGAACAGGTGAGAATTTCGGAGCTCAGCCGCCGCAGCGGGGTGCCCAACGCGACGATCAAGTACTACCTGCGCGAAGGGCTGCTGCCGCCCGGCCGGGCCACCGCGGCGACCCAAGCCGAGTACGACGAGACCCACCTCGGAAGACTCCGCCTGATCCGCGCGCTGACGGGGGTGCGGGGCCTGTCCGTCGCCTCGGCCAAGCACGTCCTGGACGCCATGACCGAACACCGGACCGACCTGCATCGACTGCTCGGCATCGCCTTCGGCGTCCGGCCCCCCGGCAGCGGCACGCCGGGCCCGGCCGAAGGCGGGCCCCCCGCCGGGGCGAACCCCGAGGCCGCCGCCCTGATCGACGCGATGGGCTGGTCGGTCTCCGAGCACAACCCGGCCCGGCAGGCCGTCGACGAGACGCTGCGGACCCTGCGCTCACTGGGCGTCGCGTACGACTGGGAGGCGCTCCTCCCTTACGCCGAGCTCGCGGAGCGGACGGCCCGGTACGACCTCGACCAGCTGGAGACGGCCGCGGACCCGCTGGAGAAGGCCGAGCGGGCGGTGCTGCTGACCTTCCTCCTGGAACCGGCGCTGATGGCCCTGCGCCGGCTCGCCCAGGAGAACGAGTCGACCGCACGCCACGGCGGGGGCGAGCACGCCCCGGCCTGACCTGAACGGCGTTGCGGTGACCGGCCGCGAGGGCCTGGTGACCGCCGGGCCGGCCGTGGGCCGTTGACGTGAGGCGCTCCCGGCCTCGGCGTAAGGCCGGTGCGGGGCGCGCCCTCGCGCGTGCGCGGCCGGGCGCCGGACGGCCACGACATGAAGATCACGGCCCGGCCCTGCGTCCGGCCGCAGCCGCGGGAGCGCGTCCCGCCCGCACGCGCCGTCAGTCGACGCTGGGCAGGATGTGGGGCTCGGCGAGGTCTTCCTCGTAGCCGGCGAGGCGGATCGGGGCCGAACGCGCCCACACGTCGAGAATGCCGAGCTCCCCCGGCCGACGGGCGGCGCGCTCGGAGTGTTCCTTGGGACGCTGATCGCTCTTCGTCTGCTCCGGTGTCACCGCGCACTCCTTATGTGTCGGTCACCCTCGGGACGTACTGCGCCGGCCCGGTGCCTGGCGTCTGACGTCCGCTCGGGTCTGAGTGGAAAAACCGTTCGGACGCGGTGGCGCCGGCGACTCGAGGGAGAGCGGGCCGTGGTGAACCGGCTGGTCCCATGACGGACCGTGGGTGCGGATGGAACCCTGACTGCTGTCCGTCCGGACCAGATTAACCAAATGAGCGAGGGCCCGCTCGATGGCGCTCAAAACCGACGGTGACCATCACGCGCCGGACAGTACCCAATGGGCGGGGATATGCTCCTATTTCCGGATCGACATGGCTGACTGTAATCACCCGTTCGTATTACACGGGCGTCGACGCTTTCGACCGGCCCCCGTGGTCGTGGCGCGGTCCGGGTCCCGTCGGCCGGTGCGCAAAGCTCGTCACAGTCCGCCGCCGCACGGCGACGGCCCACTCCCGGGGGGCCGTCGCACCGTGCTGGAGCCGCCGGCGGCACGCGGCTCCCGGCCGGTGACGGCCGGCCGGCGGCACCGGGCCGTCGGCCTCACCACCGGCCGGGCGCGTAGTCCTTCATGAAGACGCCGTACAGGTCCTCGCCCGCCTCGCCGCGCACGATCGGGTCGTAGACGCGGGCCGCGCCGTCGACCAGGTCGAGCGGGGCGTGGAAGCCGGCGTCGGCGAGGCGCAGCTTGTCGAAGTGGGGGCGCTCGTCGGTGATCCAGCCGGTGTCGACCGAGGTCATCAGGATGCGGTCGGTGTCGAACATCTCCTGCGCGCTGGTCCGCGTCACCATGTTCATGGCGGCCTTGGCGGCGTTGGTGTTGGGGTGTCCGGCGCCCTTGTAACCGCGGTCGAACACGCCTTCCATGGCGGAGACGTTGACGACGTAGGCCCGTCCGGCGGCCGCCCGGCGCGCGGCCTCGGCCATCGCCGGACGCAGCTTGCTGATCAGGATGAACGGCGCCGTGTAGTTGCACAGCTGGGTCTCCAGCAACTCCACCGGGGAGATCTGCTCGATGGTCTGGACCCAGGTGTTGGTGTCGACGACGTCGGGGAGCAGGCCGCCCGCGTCGATGGCGGTGCCGTCCCGGTGCCGGACCACGCTGGCGTTGCCCGCGACCAGGGCGAGGTCGGCCACCTTCTGCGCGTCGAGTCCGCTGACGCCGACGGGCAGCGCGGTCAGCCCGTCGACCGCGCCGGAGCCGAAGGCGCCGATGACGTGGTGGACGGGCAGCTCACCGGCCGGCAGCGGGGCGCTCTCGCCCTCGACGAGCGCGGCGTACGCGGACGGCAGCCGGCGTACGGTCTGGGTGGCGTTGTTGATCAGGATGTCGAGCGGGCCCTGCTCCGCGACCCGGTCGGCCAGCGCGACGGCCTGGGCGGGGTCGCGCAGGTCGATGCCGACGACCTCCAGGCGGTCCATCCAGTCCGCGGAGTCGTCCATCGCCTTGAAGCGGCGGATGGCGTCCTTGGGGAAGCGTGTGGTGATCGTGGTGCGGGCGCCGTCGCGCAGCAGCCGCAGCGCGATGTACATGCCGATCTTGGCACGTCCGCCGGTGAGCAGCGCCCGCTTGCCGGTGAGATCGGTGCGGGCGTCGCGCCGGGCCCGGTTCTCGGCGGCGCACTTCGGGCAGAGCTGATGGTAGAAGTAGTCGACCTCGACGTAGCGGGTCTTGCAGGTGTAGCAGGAGCGCGGGCGCTGGAGTATCCCCGCGATCGAGCCGGGCTCGACGCGGGAGGAGGGCAGGATGCCTTCCGTCTCGTCGTCGATGCGCTCGGCGGAGCCCGTGGCGGTGGCCTCGGTGACCGCCTTGTCGTGGGCGGTCTTCGCGGCCCGGCGCTCCTGGCGGCGGCGCTGCTTGACCGTGCGGTAGATGTGCGAGGTGGCCCGGCGGACCAGGATCGCGTCCGGGTGGTCGACGTCGAGCTCGTCGAGTTCCTCGAGCACGCTGAGGCAGACGGCCAGCCGCTCCGGGTCGATGCCGGGCCCGTATGCCACCGCGTCCGCGGCCCCGGGGCCGTCCTGTGTCACCGTCATCGCCGCTGCCGTTTCCCGCTCTGCTTCTCGCGGCGCTCCGTTCGCGTCCGCTGTCGAACGGGGGATTTTACTTCAGCGCCGGGCCGCGGCACCAAACCGCGTCCCTCAGCGCTCGCAGACGGCGGTCAGTGCCGCCACCTCCTCGGTCAGCGCGCGGGCCAGCCGGTCGAGGTCCGGGACGGCCGCGCCGTCGGCGACCAGGCCGTAGTGGACGCGCCCGCGGTAGGTGGAGACCGCGACCGCCAGGGAGTGGCCGGGGGCCAGCGGCGCGAGCGGGAAGACGGCGCCGAGCGGGTCGCCGCCGAGCCTCAGGCCGAAGCCGGGCAGCGGCACGCTGGTGACCAGCACGTCGAACCAGAGCCGGGCCGCCTGACCGAGCAGCGGTCCGCCGAGCCGGTGGCCGAGCGGCGGCACGTGGTCGGCGAGCAGGGCGACGGCGCCCGCACCCCGGTGCGGGCCCGCCTCCTTGTTGCGGTCCATGGCGGTACGCACCTGCGCGAGCCGGGCGAGCGGGTCCCGCTCGCCGACGGGAAGCCGCATCAGGTACCCGGAGAGCCGGTTGCCCTGCGGGTGGGCGGTGCGTGGCCGGCGCCGGGAGACGGGGATGAGCGCGCGCGGGGCGACGCCCTCGCTGCCGTCGCCGCGCTCGTCGAGCCAGCGGCGCAGCGCGCCGGCGACGACCGCGATCGTGACGTCGTTGACGGTGCCGCCGGCGCTCTTGCGGATGCGGTGCACGTCGTCGAGGTCGATCACCGTGCCGACGGTGCGGCGGGTGCCGCTGGGCGCGCAGGTCAGCGCGGGCGAGGAACGCATGTCCAGGGTGGAGCGGGCGACGGCGGCGCCGATGTCCAGGGCCCGGCCCGCGTCGGACAGGGCGTCCCGGACGAGGCCGGGCACCTCGCGCACGTCGGGCAGCAGGCCGCGCGGGGGCTCGGCGGGGCGGGGCCGGGGCGTCGGCAGGTCCATCGGGTCCATCAGCGCGGCGGCCAGGGTGAGGGCGCGCAACCCGTCGGCGAGGGCGTGGTGGAACTTGAACAGGACGGCGAAGGAGAGGCCGTCCTCCCCCGGCAGCACGTGGGCCTCCCAGGGCGGCCGGGCGCGTTGCAGCGGGCGTCCCATGAGCCGGCCGGCCGCGGTGTGGAAGTCGGCGGCCGGCGGGTGCAGCCGGACGTGGTCGAGGGGGTCGAAGCCGGGGTCGGGTTCGCGGGTGGCGCCGCCGAAGGCGAGGGACCGGCGCAGGACGGAGGCGAGCGGCTGCCGCAGCGCGGCGGCCAGGGGCTCGCCGGGCGCGGGCCGGGTGCGGCGCAGCGCCGACAGCGACTGCCGCACGGCGAGCGGCTGCCACGTGTCGCGGATGCGCATGCGCAGTCCGGGCACGGCGGCGGCCCGGGACGCCAGCAGGTCGGCGGCGTGGGCCGCCGCGGAGGGCGAGTGGGTGGCGAAGACGCCGAGCGCCGCGAGGTGCATGGGATGGCCGGCGGACTCGATGTTCCAGAACGCCAGGTCGAGAGGGGCGAGTGGGTCTGCGGTCATGGGCGGGCCTCGCGTCGACGACGGGAACGGATCAGCAGTCAATCGCTCCCGGCCGATTACGGTCAAGTACGATCTGGCTACCCACAGTTAACACCATGTGACGTCCTCGCCCCTCCCGCCGGTGCGGCGGAAGGGGCGGGACCGCGGTGATGGACGGGGCTACCGAGGCAGGATCACCGCCTGACGGAGTGACGGACGCCACCCGGACGGGCGCGGCCCACCGGAGGAACGGTTCATCGCGCGGCGCCCTCCGTCGCGGGGCAGCCCGCGGGCCGTGCCCGTGAGGCGTCCCGGACGAGGGCCTCGTGGGCGGCCTTCACCCGGGCCACGTCCGGCTTCATCACGCGCCGGTCGTAGGTGAGCAGGCCGTTGAGCTCGCCCTCGACGTCCGTGATCTGGGTGTACACGGCTCCGTTGCCGCCCCGGCACACCAGCGCGCGCACCTCGTCGAGCTTGGTGAGGTAGTCGTCGGTGTAGGTCGCCGGGTCGACGTCGACGTACGACTGCTGCACGGACCAGGCGTGTCCGGGCACCGCCAGACCGAGGCCGCCGTACTCGCCGCTGACCAGGGCACGCCTGCCGTCCGGGCGGGGCGGGAGCGCGGGACTGGGGTAACCGTGCTCGTCCATGATGTCGCCGGCGTTCCCGTCGGCGCCGAGGTTGAGCCCGGACTGGTTGTTGACCAGCCGGCTGGGGTCCCAGGCCTTGGCCTGCTCGGCGATGCGGCCGATGTCGTACTGGCCCCAGCCCTCGTTGAAGGTGACCCACATGACGACCGACGGGCTGCTGACGTGCTCGTCGATCATCTGCTTCATCTCGCGCTCGTAGCGGGCGCGGGCCTCCGTGCCCGGGTTCCTCCCGGCCGTCATGGCGGGCATGTCCTGCCACACCAGCAGTCCGAGCCGGTCGGCCCAGTAGAACCAGCGGTCCGGTTCGACCTTGATGTGCTTGCGCACCGAGTTGAAGCCGAGCTCCTTGTGGGCCCTCAGGTCGTACGCGAGGGCCTCGTCGGTGGGCGCGGTGTGCAGGCCGTCGGGCCAGAAGCCCTGGTCGAGGGTGGCCATCAGGAAGACGGGCTCGCCGTTGAGGACCGTGCGCGGCACGCCGTCGATCCGCTCGACGGCGATGGAGCGCATCCCGAAGTAGCTGCCGACGCGGTCGGCGCCGACGGTCACCTGCAGCCGGTACAGGAACGGGTCGTCGGGCGACCACAGGCGCGGGTCGTGGATCCTCAGGGTGAGCGGCTCCCCGGTGCGGCCGACGGCCGTGGCGACCTCGCGCCGTCCCTCGTACGCGGTCGCCCTGACCGGTACGCCGTCCCGGACGCCCCGCGCCTCCACCGTGAGCCGCTCGCCGGGCACGTCCGGGACCAGCTTGAGGGAGTCGACGTGGTCGCGGGCGACGGGCTCCATCCAGACGGTCTGCCAGATGCCCGAGCTGGGCGTGTACCAGATGCCGCTGGGGTCCAGGCGCTGCTTGCCGAGCGGCGGGTTCTCGCCGTTCGCGGCGTCGGTCGGGTCGTACACGCCGACGATCAGCTCCTGGGTGCGGCCGGGCTTCAGCGCGTCGGTGACGTCGGCGCCGAACTTGTCGTAGCCGCCCTCGTGCTCGGCGACCCTGACGCCGTTGACGTACACCTCGGAGCGCCAGTCGACGGCGCCGAAGTTCAGCCGGAGGCGCTTGCCGGAGCCGATGCGCCAGTCGCGGGGCACGGTGAAGGTGCGGCGGTACCACATGCGGTCCTCGTGCCGCTGGACGCCGGAGAGCCGGGACTCCACCGGGTACGGGACGAGGATGCGCTCCTTCAGCGTCCTGCCGACGGGCGGCTGTTCACCCTCCTCGGCGGCGGCGAACTGCCAGCGTCCGTTGAGGCTGCGCCACTCCTCACGGGTGAGCTGGGGGCGCGGGTACTCGGGGAGGGCGTTGTCCGGGCCCACCTCGTCCGCCCATTCGGTGCTCAGCTCGTGGGTGGAGCGGTTGGGGCCGCTGCTCAGGAACGCGTCCACGGGGTCGCCGTCGGCGGCGGTCAGGCCGCCCTGCCCGTCGTAACGGATGTCGGCGCTGCCGCGGGCCGTGCCGGTCCTGTTGCCGACGACGGGCTCGGCGAGCGTGACGAGCAGTGCCTTCGGGTCGGCCGGGTCGGGCTGCGCCGACTCCAGGGGCCAGTCGGCACCGCCGATCACCGCCTCGAAGTGGTCGGTGAATCCGGCCGGGGGTGCGGCGAGCGGCCGGGGGAAGTCCAGCTTCAGGGTGCGGCCGGAGGCGAGGACGGTGGCGGCGAGGGCGCCGTCGTAGTCGAAGCCGTCCGGGAGGCGGAAGGCGGACTGCGGTACGGGTTCCTTGCCGCCGCCGGGCTCGGTCCAGCGCAGGTGGAAGTTGGAGCCGCCGTAGTGCTCGAAGTACTCGACCTTGATGTCGTGGGCCCGGCCGGCGGTCAGCTCGACGGGCTCGGCGGTCTGTTCGCGGTCCCAGTCGTCGATCCAGTGGTCGATGGCGATCTCGCCGTCGATCCACAGGCGGAAGCCGTTGTCGGCGCTGACCGAGAAGGTGTGGGCGCCGGTCCGCTCCGGCACGATCTTCCCGGTCCAGCGGACGCTGACGTCGTCCGACCGGCCGGTGGTGAGGTTCAGGCGCGGCTCCAGGTTGTCGAAGTCGAGGTCGGCGTCGAAGGCGGTGGCCTTGAGTTCGTGGAAGTCGAAGGCGCCCGGAGCGGACTGGGCGTAGTACTCGCCCTTCAGTCCGTGGATCTCCACCGGATCGTCCTCCGCCGCGGTCGCGGCCGGGCCGGTCGCGGTGAGTCCGGTGACTCCCAGGGCGGCGGCCAGCAGAAGGGCGCATCGGTTTCTGAGTCGTCTGGTGCGCACGGATCCTCCGTCGGTGAGGAAGGTGACGGCTCGTTGCTCAGTACGTGGATCTGGTGCTGTGCGTGTTCTGTTCTGTGCGCTGCACTCGCCCGTACAACGTTGTCAAAGAACAGTACTCGGCATGACAGCACGGATTCCGTCATGAGTCCAGGGACATGACAAAGGCCCCGGTGGCCACGGCCGCCCGGGGCCCGCCCACCGGCGTCTACGGCACCAGCTGTCCCTTGCCGAGCGCGATCACCCCGCCCTTGGACACCGTGTACAGCTCCGCGTCCCGCTGGGGGTTGACGCCGATCGTCGCGCCCGGCGGCACCTCGACGTTCTTGTCGAGCACGGCGCCGCGCACCACCGCGCCCCGCCCGATGTGCACGTTGTCGTGCAGCACCGAACCCTGCACCACCGCCCCCGGATCGACGACCACGCCCGGCGACAGCACGGACCGGGTGACCTGCCCCCGGATCAGGCAGCCGGCGCTGATGATCGACTCGCTCGCCATGCCGCCCGCGTTGAACCGGGCCGGCGAGAGCTGGCCGGAGTGGGTGTAGATCGGCCACTGCCGGTTGTAGAGGTTGAACGCGGGGCGTTCGGCGATCAGGTCCATGTGCGCCTCGTAGTACGCGTCCAGCGTGCCGACGTCCCGCCAGTAGCCCTGGTCGCGGCTGGTCTCGCCGGGCACGTGGTTGGCGCTGAAGTCGTACAGCGCGGCCTCGCCCCGCTCGGTGAGCTGGGGCAGGATCGAACCGCCCATGTCGTGCACCGAGTTCTCGTCCTCGGCGTCCCGGTGCAGGGCCTCGATCAGCGCCTTGGTGGTGAAGACGTAGTTGCCCATGGAGGCGAACACGCACTCGGGGTCGTCGGCCAGTCCGGGCGGATCGGCCGGCTTCTCCAGGAAGCGGTCCACGGACTGTCCGTCCGAGCCCGGCGTGATCACGCCGAAGGCGGAGGACTCCGCGCGCGGCACCCGTATCCCCGCCACCGTGACGCCGGCCCCGCTCTCGATGTGCTGGGCGAGCATCTGGCGCGGGTCCATGCGGTAGACGTGGTCGGCTCCGAACACCGCCACGTACTCCGGCCGTTCGTCGTGGACCAGGTTCAGCGACTGCAGGATCGCGTCGGCGCTGCCCAGGTACCAGCGCGGGCCGAGGCGCTGCTGGGCGGGGACCGGGGTGACGTAGTTGCCGAGCAGGCTGGACATCCGCCAGGTGGTGGTGATGTGCCGGTCCAGCGAGTGCGACTTGTACTGGGTGAGCACGCAGACGCGCAGGATGTCGCCGTTGACGAGGTTGGACAGCACGAAGTCGACCAGGCGGTACGTGCCGCCGAAGGTGACCGCCGGTTTGGCGCGGTCCGCCGTGAGGGGCATCAGGCGCTTGCCCTCGCCGCCCGCCAGCACGATTCCCAGGACCGAAGGACCACCACGACGCATGGCCGCTCCCCTCACGCCGAGTTTCCCCAAGGCTGCCCCGGACGGGCGGGACTAAGCCTGTTCGAGGATCTCCTCGTAGAGACCGGCCGTACGGCGGGCCACCGCGTCCCAGCCGAACTCCGTGACGGCCCGCTCCCGCCCCGCCTCGCCCATCCGCCGTGCCGCCTCCGGGTCGCCGAGGACCGAGTCGAGCGCCCGTGCGAGGCCCGTCTCGAAGGCGTCGTCCGCGTCCACCAGCACCCCCGTCGAGCCGTCCGCCACGACCTCGGGGATCCCGCCGACCCGGGAGGCGACCACCGCCGTGCCGCACGCCATGGCCTCCAGGTTGACGATGCCGAGCGGCTCGTACACCGAGGGGCAGACGAACACGGCGGCGTGCGTCAGCAGCTGGATCACCTCGGGCCTCGGCAGCATCCGCGGGATCCAGTGCACGCCCGCGCGGACCCGGCTCAGTTCCTCGTACAGCTCGCGGAACTCCCGGTCGATCCCGGGCGTGTCCGGGGCGCCTGCGCACAGCACGACCTGCGCGGCCGGGTCGATGCCGCGCACCGCCCGCAGCAGCTGGGGCACGCCCTTCTGCCGGGTGATCCGGCCGACGAACAGCACGTACGGGCGGGAGCGGTCGAGACCGATGCGGTCCAGGGCGTCGGTGCCGGGGTCGGGGCGGTACAGGTCGGTGTCGATGCCGTTGTGCACGACGTGCACCCGGGCGGGGTCGAGGGCCGGGTAGGAGGCGAGGACGTCCTCGCGCATCGCACCGGAGACGGCGATCACTCCGTCGGCCGCCTCGACGGCGGTGCGCTCCGCCCAGCTGGACAGGGCGTAACCGCCGCCGAGCTGCTCGGCCTTCCAGGGGCGCAGGGGCTCCAGGGAGTGGGCGGTCACCACGTGCGGAACGCCGTACAACAGCTTGGCGAGGTGACCGCCGAGGCCCGCGTACCAGGTGTGGGAGTGGACGAGGTCGCGGCCCTGGAGCGCGGCGGCCATGGCGAGGTCCACGGAGAAGGTGCGCAGCGCGTCGTTGGCGCCGTCGAGCGCGGTCCAGGGGCGGTGGCGCAGCACACCGTCCGTCCGGCCCTCACCCCAGCAGTGCACCTCCAGGTCCACCAGGGGCCGCAGTTCCCGGGCGAGGAACTCCACATGGACTCCCGCGCCGCCGTACACGTCCGGGGGGTACTCCCTCGTCAGCAGTCCCACTCGCACCTGTGAACCCCCTGTCCGGTCGGACGTCGACCTCCATGGTCACCCGGATGGGGCGCGTGGGGAAGAGCGGGGCGGTCGTGCGAAGCAGCAGTCGCCGCAGACGCCCCCGCCCGGCACCCGGTAGTACAGACAGCAGCTGCGGCGCCGGAAGGCGGTGCCCGCCAGGCTCCCGGTGCCGGTGAGCAGGGGGTGTGCGAGGAGTTCGGCGGTCAGGGAGGCGGCGCGGGCGGCGACGTCCGTACGGCCGTGGCGGCGCCCCCAGCGCTCCAGCTCCCGGGCGGCGCCGGCGAGCGCGGAGGCGGCGTTGCCGCGCAGCAGGCCCGGTGCGAGGCGGTGGCGGGAGCGCAGGGCCGCGGCGAGGGGCTGGAGATGGCCGTGCAGCACCAGCTCCGCGATCGTCGCCGCGTCGCCGGGCAGCGGCCGCACCTCGGTCAGCCACAGGTCGTCGGGGGCACTGCCCTCCGGGTCCCAGCGCAGCAGCGGCGGGGCGAGGTCGGGGACCGCCCCGTGGAGGGCGGCGGAGCCGAGGGCCACGGACCACAGGCGGGCGGCGAGCCCTTGCTGGGCCACCGACGCGGCGACCCGCGTCTCGGGAGCGCGCAGGGCGCCGGCGACCCGGCGGACCCGCGAGGTCAGGGCGTCGCCCTGAACGTCCGGGGACCGCGGTCCGTATGCCTGGGCGAGCGTGGGCAGGCGGCGGTCGGCCGTTCCCGCCGTGCGCAGGACGAAGAAACCACCGAGGCGGTGAAGGGCGGTGAGAGACGGGTCGAGGTCCACGACGTACAGGAGTACCAAGGCCCCTAGGGGTGACAACCAGGGGCCCCGCGTCCGACGGCGCCCACCCTGGGGATGACGGGACCGCCGTCGTACTCCATCGGCAGTAGGACTCATTGGGTGCTCAGGGACGACGACGGGAACACTCCGACACGGCATCGTGTTGGTCATGGAAGCCGACCGTTCGCCGCGCCGGGTGCACCGCCCCGGCCCCAGGCAGAGGAGCAGCCGATGAGCGCCCTCGCGTTGTCCGTGCTGCTGTCGTTCGTCTCCGCCGTGGCGTACGCCGGTGGAGCGATCGTGCAGGAGCAGGTCGCGGTGGACTCACCCGGCGCGCAGCAGTTCGCTCCGCTGCGCCGGCCGGGCTGGTGGGCGGCGGTCGCGCTCAACGGCCTCGGCGGACTGCTGCACGTGGTGGCGCTCGCCTACGGCCCGCTGAGCCTCGTCCAGCCCTTGGGCGCGCTGACCATCGTGTTCGCCCTGCCGATGGCCGCGCTGTTCGTCGGCCGGAAGGCCGGGGCGACCGCGTGGCGCGGCGCCGTCATGGCGACGGTGGGCCTCGCGGGGCTGCTCTCCCTGGTCGGCGCGTCCGACGCGCAGTCGCTGAACACCGCGCAGCGGGTGGCGGCGGCGCTGGGGACGGCCGGGGCGGTCGTGGCGCTGATGGTCGCGGCCCGCGCCGTGCACCGGCACCCCGCGGTGCGCAGCATCCTGCTGGCCACCGCGTCCGGTGTCGCGTTCGGCATGTCCTCCGTCTTCACCAAGACCGTCGCGGTCGACTGGACCGGCGGGGTCTCGGCGGCGGACCTGCCGTCCCTGGCGGTGATCGGTGTCCTGGCCACGGGCGGCATGCTGCTCTCCCAGGCCTCCTACCGGGGCGCCGGCCTCGCGGCCCCGCTGGCCACGCTGACGGTGGTGAACCCGGTGGTGGCGGCCGCGGTCGGCATCACGATGTTCGGCGAGACCTTCCGCTACGGCACGACGGGCACGGCGCTCGCCCTGAGCTGTGGCGTGGTGGCGGCCGGCGGTCTGATCCTGCTCACGACGGAGCGGCTGGCGCGCGAGAACCAGGAGGCGCGGGCGGTGGACGCCCCCGTGACGGAGCCCGCGGACGAGCAGCCGGCCGCCGACCCCGCCGAGCGGCTGCTGGCCGCGCTCTCGCTTCCCGAGGACGTACGGATGCCGGCTCCCGCGCGGACACCGCACGACGCGCCGGACGACACGGACGCCGGCCCGGTGCCCCTGGTGTCGTACGGGCCCCTCTACGGTGGCCCGTACGTACCGGTGGCGGTGGTGGACCGGCGCGGGACGCGCGTCACATCCTGACGCCGCCCGCCCTCAGGTAGGCGACCGGGTCGACGTCCGTTCCGAATCCGGGCCCCGTCCGCACCTCGAAGTGCAGATGCGGGCCCGAGCTGTTACCGGTCGAACCGGAACGGCCGATGCGCTGGCCGGCGCCGACGGACTGTCCGTTCCGCACCGAGATCGCCGACAGGTGCGCGTACTGGCTGTAGCGGCCGTCGGCGTGCCGGACCACCACCTGATAGCCGAACGACCCCTCCCAGCCCGCGCTGACGACGGTGCCGGCCCCGATCGACTTCACGGACGTGCCGGTGGGGACGGGGAAGTCGACGCCGGTGTGGTAGCCCTTCGACCAGGCGGATCCGGCCTTGTGGTACGGCGTGCCGAGCGCGGCGCTGACCGGGGCGACCAGATCGCCGGTGGTCTTGACGGCGCGGTCCGTACGGTCCTCGGTGCGCCGGGGGGAAGTCTTCTTCTCGGCCTTCTCGGTCTTCTTCTCGGCCTTCTCGGTCTTCTTCTCGGCCTTCTCGGTCTTCTTCTCGGCCTTCTCGGTCTTCTTCTCTGTCTTCTTCTCGGCTTTCCCGGTCTTCTTCCCGGCCGGCTCGGCCGGTTTCCGGACCGTCTTCGCCGTTCCGTCGGGCAGGGCGAGCCGCTGGCCCGGCACGATCAGGTCGGGGTCGCCGCCGATGGTGGAGCGGTTGGCGTCGTACAGCTTCCGCCAGCCGCCGCCGACGCGTTCCTCCACCGCGATGCCGGAGAGGGTGTCGCCGCGCACCACCGTGTACATCTCGGCGCGGCCCGCGCGGGACTGGGGTGTGGTGTGCGGCTTGACGTCCTCGACCGAGGACCCGCCGGCCTTCCTGTCGCTCCTGCCGCTCTTCTTGTTCCCGCCGGACGTGTCGCCGGCCGGCCGGATGTCGGGGGTGTCGCCGCCCCTGGTCAGTCCGGCCCGCGCCGAGCACACCGGCCAGGCGCCGGGCCCCTGTCCGTCGAGGACCTTCTCGGCGACGGCGATCTGCTGGTCCTTGGTGGCCAGATCCGCGCGCGGCGCGTACCGGGCACCGTCGTACGCCTCCCAGGTCGACTGGGTGAACTGGAGCCCGCCGTAGTACCCGTTGCCGGTGTTGGTGTCCCAGTCGTTGGTGGACTCGCAGGCGGCGACCTTGTCCCAGGTCTCCACGTCGGCCGCCTGGGCGGCGCCGGTGCCCAGCAGCGGGAGCGCCATTCCGGCCCCGCCCGCGGTGACGGTGAGCGAGGCCCGGTTGATCCTGTTCGGCTGATACCGGCGGTGCCGGCCGCGCACGGCCATGGAAATCCCCCTCGACAATGCGTCAGGAGGGGCAAAAGTAAGCGGTGCCAACCAGCCGTGACAAGACGGCTATCGGCCGCACGGATGCGCCAAGTGGCCGGTACTCTTCGCCTGTTGCGCCCTCTTTGGCGTTCCGTGGGGAGCGCGCGCGGGCGGATGCCCCCGTCCGCGGGTGCGTGCGCCCGCCGAGTGCGGAAGGGGCATCCGCACGTATGTGTCCGAGCGGCGTCGTACGGCCCTCGTGTGCACACGCGGGCGCGGCACGTCAGGATGGTCGATGGCAGGGCCGGCGGGCGTCGACCGGCGGCACCGGCCCCGGCAGCACCGATGTCAAGGTCATGAGGAGCCACCCCAATGAGCAGTTCAGCGCAGATCGGCGTCACCGGGCTCGCGGTCATGGGCCGTAACCTCGCGCGCAACTTCGCCCGCAACGGTTACACGGTCGCGGTGCACAACCGGACGGCGGCGCGCACGCACGCGCTGGTGGAGGAGTTCGGGCACGAGGGCGGCTTCGTGGCGGCCGAGACGGCCAAGGAGTTCGTGGCGGCGCTGGAGCGGCCGCGGCGGCTGGTCGTCATGGTGAAGGCCGGTGAGCCGACGGACGCGGTGATCGAGGAGTTCGCCCCGCTCCTCGAGCCCGGCGACATGATCATCGACGGCGGCAACGCGCACTTCGCGGACACCCGCCGCCGGGAGAAGGCGCTGCGCGAGCAGGGCATCCACTTCGTCGGCATGGGCGTCTCCGGCGGCGAGGAGGGCGCGCTGAACGGGCCGAGCATCATGCCCGGCGGCCCGAAGGAGTCGTACGACTCCCTGGGTCCGATGCTGGAGAAGATCTCCGCGAAGGCGATGGACGGCTCCCCCTGCGTCACGCACGTCGGCCCGGACGGCGCCGGACACTTCGTGAAGATGGTGCACAACGGCATCGAGTACGCCGACATGCAGCTGATCGGTGAGGCGTACCAGCTGCTGCGCGATGTCGCCGGGTACTCCCCCGCGCGGATCGCGGAGATCTTCCGCACCTGGAACACCGGCCGGCTGGACTCCTACCTGATCGAGATCACGGCCGAGGTGCTGTCGCACGTGGACGCGGCCACGGGCGAGCCGTTCGTGGACGTGGTGGTGGACCAGGCGGAGCAGAAGGGCACGGGCCGCTGGACCGTGCAGATCGCGCTCGACCTGGGCGTACCGGTGTCCGGCATCGCCGAGGCCGTCTTCGCGCGCTCCCTGTCCGGTCACGCGGCGCTGCGCGAGGCCTCGCGCTCCCTGGCCGGTCCGAAGGCGACGCCGATGGGCGAGGCGGAGGCGGCGGCGTTCGCCGACCGGGTGGAGCAGGCGCTGTACGCGTCGAAGATCGTGTCGTACACGCAGGGCTTCCACGAGATCGCGGCCGGCAGCGAGGAGTACGGCTGGGACATCGACCTCGGCGCGGTCTCCGCCATCTGGCGCGGCGGCTGCATCATCCGCGCGGCCTTCCTGGACCGCATCCGCGCCGCCTACGACGCCCGTGCGGACCTGCCGAGCCTGCTGTCGGACGAGACGTTCGCGCGGGAGATCGCCGACGCCCAGGACGACTGGCGCGAGGTGCTGATCGCGGCGACCCGCCAGGGCGTGCCGACCCCCGGCTTCGCCGCTGCCCTCGCCTACTACGACGCCCTGCGCGCGGAGCGCCTGCCGGCCGCGCTCACCCAGGGCCAGCGGGACTACTTCGGCGCGCACACCTACCGGCGCACGGACCGCGACGGCTCGTTCCACACGTTGTGGGGCGGGGACCGGTCGGAGGTCTCGGCCTAGGCCCCCCGGGGCAGGGCGGTGGACGGCCCGCGGGCCGTCCACCGCCCTGCTTCCTTCCCGTCCGGATCAGCTCAGCGGCGGGCCGGGTTCCGGGTTCGGCACCGGTTCGGGGCCCGGCGGGATCGGCGAGGGGGACGGCTCGGGGGGACCCGGACGCGGCGGCGTCGGCTGCGGGGCCGGCTCCGGACCGGGGCCCGGCGGCGGGGGCGGAGGGGCGGGGTCCGGGTAGGGCTCGGGGCGCGAGGGGTCCGGGTCCGGGGTGGGGCCCGGGGTCGGACCCGGCGGGACGGGGTCCGGGTACGGGTTCGTCATGGCGCGTGTCCTCCGGCCTGTCGCTCGACGTGGGCTCTGGACTACTCCCCCGCCTACCCGACGGCCGCCTCTCCAGTCACCCGCCCGCGTGCCGGCGCGGGGCCAAACGGCTCAGGCGGGCCGCCGCGGCGAGTCCCGGACGGGGACTGGACAGCACGGGCACCCGGGTCGTGGTGAGCCGTTCGGCCGGGGCCATGGAGGCCTGGGCGAGGACGATCGCGTCGGCGCCGGTGACCGCGTCGGCGGCGTCCGCGACCCGGCGCGCGTACCCCGCCTGGTCGCCCGCCTCGAAGCGTGCCCACGCGCCCTCGACCAGCACGGTCCGTACCCGGGCGGGCCGTCCGGCGCGAGCTGCCTCCTCCTCGACCAACGCCGCCGTCGGCCGCAGCGTGCTCTCCAGGGCGGCGAGGACGACGACGGCCGGCCCGGCGGCCACCGCCGCGGCCGCCATCGGCCGGTCGACGCGCAGCACCGGGACACCGGCGCCGGCGGCAGTCGCCTCCGCGACCCCGCCGATGGTCGAGCAGGTGCACAGCACGGCCCGGGCGCCGCGGTCGACGGCCTCGCGCACCCTCGCCCGCACCTCGTCGGCGACCGCCGCGGGGCCGTCGGCGCGGGCGCGTTCCAACAGGTCCTCGGCGACGGCGTGCCGCAGCTCCAGCCCCGGGTGGGCCTCGTCGCGCAGCGCGTCGAAGACGGGCACGTGAACGGGTGAGGTGTGCAGCAGGGCGAGCACGTGGGCCTCAGAACCGCTCGGGATGCGCGGTCGGCCGCTCCTTCGCCGCCCGGATCAGCTCCGGCCCGGCCGCCGGGGCCCGGTCGTCACGGAGCTCGGTGTCATCCATCGCCACGTCACGCTCCTGCCCCGGTCCGCGCCGGTCGGGCCGTGGTGACGGCCCCCGGGCTGCGTTCCTGGTCCGACCCCGGCACCGGCTCGGACGGGTCGGCCCCCAGGGACACGATGCGGTTGTCGCCGTCCACGTGCACCACCCGGGGTTCCAGCGCCCTGGCCTCGGCGTCGGTCACCTGAGCGTAACTGATGATGATCACCAGATCGCCGGGCTGGACGAGATGGGCGGCGGCCCCGTTGATCCCGATCACCCCGGACCCGCGCTCACCCTCGATGACGTACGTCTCCAGCCGGGCCCCGTTGGTGATGTCGACGATGTGCACGAGCTCCCCGGGGAGCAGATCGGCCGCGTCGAGCAGTTCGGCGTCGATCGTCACGGATCCCACGTAGTGCAGGTCGGCCTGGGTGACGGTGGCACGGTGGATCTTGGACTTGAACAGAGTACGCAGCACTTTGGACTCCTGGAAGACGGCTCCCCGCTAGCTTTGTGCAGGTCAGGGGCGTTGTTCACTGTACACCGACACTCCTCACAGTCGAAGATGTGCAGGAACATCGACCCCTTTTTGGCGAGAAGGACCCCCACCTGCGCTTCCGCGTAGAGCCCGGCTGCTGTGCTATCGCCGTCCAAGGACCCACTCGAACACCTGCCTCGGAGTGGCCGAGGACTCATGCTGACCAGATGCTGACTTACCTGACGATGCGTCAAGTAAGCATTCGCTGAGCACGGAGCCATCCTCGCCATCGACTTGGAAGTCGTTCAACGCATCCGTCAGCCTGAGGCTTCATTTGGCCCCAAAGCATTAGGAGGTCGAGTGGACAGGGAGGAGCGGAGAACCGCGACTTTGCGATGAGGGCCAGCAAGAAGCAGGCGGGCTCGTGCTTCACCGCGTCGGCCGTGGTCGTTCGGTCTCCGGGTCCCGCATTTTTCGGAAGGGCTCAGGGCCGCACGTCGAGCACATCCGACACCGGTCGCCGTGGTGTCCGAGGCCCTTTGGGGCCGTATCCCAGTCGCAGCAGCATCTGCGGGTGGCCGGCACCGGACACCGGATCGCGCAGGAGCCATCGCAGGTCGGGCCGTTCGAGGGGTTGTGTGGCGAGGGAACCGACCAGACCTTCGGCTGTGGCCAGCAGCAGGACACGTTCCATGGCCTGGCCGACCCGCAGCCAGTCCTCCGGACGGTCGTGCGTCGTGCTGACACAGGCTAGCTGGGGTGCCTCTTCGAAGACCGCGGTGTCCCGTCCCGCCACACGGCGTGTGCCCGCGAAGTCCCGCAGGGGCGCCCGGCCCCCGCTTCTGACGGGGCCGAAGGCGTAGTCCGGGACGCCGTCGTCCGTATAGTTCACCGACGGAGCGTCGGTGCGGGTCCACTCCGCCAGTTCCCGTTCGGACGCGCGGTCGGTGAGGCCGCGTGCCTCGGCCTCCCGCACGAGATCCAGCACATGCTGCAGCTGCCAGGGGGCGGGGAAGGCCAGCGCGGCGCCTTCGCGACGGGCGGCCTCGACCAGCGCGTCGCACAGGTCGGCAGGGATCCGCTTCTCCTCGAACGGGAAACGGCTGCTGTGCCGCTCGGTGATGGCCGGGTGCAGCGCGGCGAGGTCGCTGTCGTCGCCTCCCAGGCCGGTCAGCCGCACGGTCGCGAGGAGCGCCGGGTCTCCGGGGCGGGGCAGCAGCCGCGTTTCCGCGTGCCAGCCGTCGTGGGCCACGGCTACCCGCAGGTTCAGCAGGGCGGCGCCACAGCCTATGTGCAGGCCACGGGCGCGTGGGTCGGAATACGGCATGGCGCGGTCGAAGTCGGCGTACAGCTCGAACGTACGCGTTCGACGCACGTAGCGGAAACGCCACGGCTGCGCGTTGTGCATCGAGGGCGCGGCGACAGCGTCACCGACCAGACTGATCACGTGTTCGTCGGATGGTGGTCGAACGTTCACCGGTATCCATCTCCTCAGTCCGTTCGTCACCGAGCGGGATCTGGCTTGGCGCCCGGCCGCCGTTGCCTCCGCGGGTGCGACTGCCGCCACCGTCGCTGTCGGCGGGCCCCGTCGCGGGGGCGCTGTCACGGCCCGCTCGGTCGTTCGGCCGCCAGGTCGGGCTCGAGCGCCGGCCGGTGGCGGGGCCCGGCCAGCTCACAGCGGACGTCGACCACGCCCTCGACCGAGCGCACCAGCCGTTCGACCAGCGGGACGACCGACGTGTCGCGCACCCGTCCGGCCAGCGTGACCACGCCTTCATGGACCTCGACCCGGACCGATGCCGTCCGGAAGGCGGCCGCCGACGACCTCGTGCCGGACCTCCTCAGCGATCTCCGGGTCGGGCCGGAGGAAGACCCTGAGCAGATCGCCACGACTCACGATCCCCCGCAGCACGCCGTCGGCGTCGATGACGGGCAGGCGTTTGACTCCACGCCGCGCCATGACGCGGGCAGCCCCGGCCAGGGGCTCGTCGGGGCGCGCCGTGACGGCGGGGGACGTCATCAGATCCGTCGCCGTCACCCCTCGCGCCTTGTCGTGGGCCGGGACGGGCCCCCTCCTCGGGTGCACGTTCCAGTCGCTGTCGCGCAATTCCTCCTTGCGCAGCAGGTCGGCTTCGGAAACGACGCCGACCATCCGGTTCCCCTCGTCGATGACAGGGAAGGCACTGATCCGCTGCGTTCGCATGGTCCGCACGGTGTCCTTGAACCCCGCCCCGGCGGCCAGCGCCACGACGGAACGGGTCATGACGTCATTCACGGTGTATACGGAGCCGTACATCGCTTCCTCCCGCACGTGTGGGCGGCGTTCTCCACGTGTCCAGGATCGGCCTGTCCAGCCTGCGGCGGCTTGGGCCGAATGGGCCGTATCAGAGGGCCACCCGCCCTGCCGTCCCTCGGTCCGTGAGCGGACTTCACGACCGAGGCGCAGAAGGCATCCCTTGCTCCTCGGGGGGCGAAGAGCTGGACTATTGCGCCGACTGCGCGCTTCGCCGCAACCGCACGGCAGCGGCCGCGCAGAGCCGGGGCCCACGAGAAGTGGTTCTCCGTCCCGCCCTTCTTGCTCTTCGTCACCTGACACTCACGGCACATGAGCCCTGTGCTCTTGGCCGCGGGCCACGCGCTGACGTGGGTCATCTGGGCCTTCACGGCGTCGGTGTCGGGCTGTTCGAAGACGGTCCGTAGCAGCGTGGCCACCCAGGGCTGGGCCGACTTCGGCACCTGGCTCAGCAAATTTCTCGCGTAGTGGGTGCGGCAGCGCTGCCAGGATGCGCCGGGCAGCACGGCGCCGATGGCGTCCACCAGGCCGGCGTGGGCGTCGGAGACGACGAGCTGGACGCCGGACAGGCCGCGGGCGATCAGGGAACGCAGGAAGGCGAGCCGGCCGGCGCCGTCCTCGGCGGTGGCGACGTCCAGGCCGAGGATCTCGCGGTGGCCGTCGGCGTTGACGCCGACCGCGATCAGCGCGTGGACGTTGATGATGCGGCCGCCCTCGCGGACCTTCTGAGTGAGTGCGTCGACCCAGACGAACGAGTACGGGCCGGCGTCCAGGGGCCGGTTGCGGAAGGCGGCGACCTGCTCGTCCAGGTGTTTGGCCATCGCGCTGACCTGGGACTTCGACAGCTGGGTGACGCCCAGGGACTCGGCGAGCTTCTCCACTCGGCGGGTGGAGACCCCGAGCAGGTAGGCGGTGGCGACCACCGAGATCAGGGCCTGTTCGGCCCGGCGGCGGCGTTCGAGCAGCCAGTGCGGGAAGTAACTCCCGGACCTGAGCTTGGGGACGGCGAGTTCGACAGTGCCGGCGCGGGTGTCCCACTCGCGCGGGCGGTAGCCGTTGCGGTGGTTGACGCGTTCGTCGCTGACCTGGCCGTATGCGGCGTTGCAGAGGGCGTCGGCCTCCGCGGACATGAGCGCGTCGGCGAACGTTTTGATCATCGCGCGCAGCAGGTCGGGACTCGCCGAGGCGAGGTTGTCCTCGGCGAGGGCGTGCAGGGGCAGACTGTCGGGTGCGGTCATCGTGCTGATCTCCTTCGAGCTTTCGACATCTCGAAGATCAGCCGGTGGCCGTTCTCATATCCGGACACTCACTCCGACGCCGGGGCAAACGCCCGGATCAGGTGAGAACCCGTACACCACTTCCTTGGATGTAACCGGGTGGCCACGCACTCCGCGTGATGCGGCATCAAAAGCACGTCACTCTGGACACAGCTGCGAAACCGGTAGGTCAGAGGTGGTTCTTACGTCTCGGATGAGGGCCGTCGGGCGCTCGTGGCGTCGAATGAGCGTCACGGCGGTGATACAGGGCGCGCTGTCGAAGCAGCGCGCCCCTCGAACTCGCCCGGCCGGGGAAACCGGTTCGCCTCGTGCTTGCCGGTCCGTGCGGCGGACTCAGGCCGGGTGGTCCGGCTGCTGCTCGGGAGGCGTACCGCCGCCTTCTCCCCCGCCCTTGTCGCCGCGGTCAGTCCCATGCGCGTGGCCACCGCTCCCCCGGATGGGCTGTGCCGCCTTGCGAGCTTCGCTGTCCTGCGGAGTGCCTGCACCCTTGTCACTGCGCCGCAGCTCGGGCTGTTGCGGGTTCGACATCAGCTTTCCTCCTTGTGTCACCTGCGCATCGATTCGTACGCCGATCACACGGGTGACTCATGGTATCCGTGCGAAACACCCAGTGGGGCGGATGGGTACGTGCCGCTCGCCGGGCGTTCTCGTCCTGCCTGGTACACGGAGCTGGCGCTCGGTCGAATTTCCAGGTTCGGCAGCCTCCGCCGGTCGGCTGGCGGTTGAGGCGTCTGGAAACCGGCGCGCTTCGCATAACGCACCGTTCTTCGAGCCATAGTTTGTCCGCTGCCGGCTACGCGAACGCCTGGATGATCATTCCGCTGCGTGGGCGGGTGGGGATGCGGTTCAGGGGGATGATCAGGTTCTGCGGCGGTACCTGGTAGTCCAAGGCGGCCAGGCGCTGGGCGAGCGTCTCCAGGATGCCCGTGGCCATGGCCTCGCCGGGGCAGCGGTGTCCGGCACGCGGATCCGCTCCCCCTTGAGGGATCAGCTCGTCACGGCCGGGCGGGTGGTCGAGGAATCGCTCGGGACGGAAGGCATACGGGTCCTTGAACAGCCGCTCGTCGTGGTTCTGGCCGTAGACGTCCAGCAGAACGAGGCCGCCGACCGGGACGTGGCGACCCTGCCAGGTCAGGTCGGTGACAGCCTGGCCGCCGAGGAACGGCGCGAAGGGATAGAACCGGCGGACCTCGTGGGCGAATGCCGTGGCGAACGCCGCCTCGCCCGACCGGAGCCGCTCCTTGTGCTCCGGCCAAAGATGCAGGGCGTGCGCGGCAAAGACCACGAACCAGCTCAGGGCCGTGGTGGGCCGGATGACGTTGAGCAGTTCCACCGCGGCGATTCGGGGCGTCAGCTCCGTGCCCGAGGCGTCGAGGTGGCGGCAGACGCGGTCCAGCACGGAACCCGCGGGGGCCGGGGCCGCGCCGGACCTCACCTCGGTGACGAGGGCGGCGAACCGCTGTTCCTGCCGGGCACGGGCCCGCCTGGCCCGCCAGTGTCGGGGACCCGCCGTGGCGAAGCCGTCCACCATGGCCAGCAGGTCCCGGGCCAGCGGTTCCTCCTCGTCATCGGCGAGGGGAACGCCGGCCCACCGGCAGACTCCCCGGGTGATCACCCGGCCCACGGCGTCGAAGAGCACGACCTCCGGCCGCGCCCGCCATTGCGGTAGGGCATCGTCCCAGGCTCCGATGACGTGCTCGGCCGAGCCCGTCACCGCGTCGGTCTCCAGCAGCGGAAGGAAGAACGACTTGCGCTGCCGGTGGGCGTCGCCGTCGAGAGTGTGGACCGCGCCGTGGCCGAAGAGGGTGCTCAGCACCGGGCCGGGGAGCGCCCGTGCCAACGCACGTGCTCCTCGTCGTAGAAGAAGCGGACCGCGTCCGGGCCCCGTACGGCCAGGGCCGGGAGGCCGAGAAGGCGGAGGTTCAGCGCCGTGTCGTTCTCGGCGCGCATCAGGTCGGGCAACCAGGCGTAGCCCTCGCTCAGCAGGACCAGGGACTCGGGAACCAGTCGGTGAGCAGTCATGACTCTTGGAGTGCCCGTGGCCTCCCGCGCGATACCGGCGCGGTTCAGCCATCGAAAGGCCACCCCCGCGTCACTCCTGCCGCCCGGAACCCTTTTGGGTACCAGTTCCCGGTTCCGCCATCCGTCGGTGGGCCGCCGCCTTGACTCCGTCCGGCAGCACCTTCCCGGCCAAGCCCTGTGCCTTGGCCTTCAGCGACCCGGTCACGGCCTTCTTCTCGCCCTCCACTATCGCTCGGAACGCCTGCTCGGCCACCTGCGCGGGATCGTCCTTGTCCATGGTGCCGATGCGGGTGTCGTCCGCCATGCCCGCCCGGTCGAAAAAGTCCGTGTCCGTCGGGCCCGGCAAGAACGAGGTGACCGTCACGCCGGTGTCCTTCACCTCCTCCGCCAACGCCTGGGCGAAGGACTGAACGAACGACTTGGACGCGTTGTAGACAGGCTGAAAGGACCCCGGCATCATCGACGCCACGGACGAGGTGAAGGCGAGCCGGCCCGCGCTGCGCGCCACCATGGCTCGTAGCAGCGGCTTGGCGAGCCGCACGGTCGCGGTGACGTTGAGGTCGATGACTTCTTGGTCGTCGGCGAGGTCGGTGTCCACGAAGGCTCCGCCCTGGCCCACCCCGGCGTTGAGGGCGGCGACGTCGACCGTCAGGCCGTCGAGCGCGTCCAGGAGCCGGAACCGTCCCTCGCTGGTCCGGAGATCGGCGCGCACAGCTCGAACCTCCACACCCGGATTCCGCAGATCTTGGGCGGCGGACTCCAGCGACTCGTCTTCGGCGTTCACCACAAGGTCGTAACCGTGGAGCGCGAACTGCCGGGCCAGCTCGTGGCCAATTCCGCTGGACGCACCGGTGATCAGGGCAAGTGGCCGTGTGTCAGTCATGACGGACGAGTAACCGTCCCGCCCCGTGCCACGCCTCGGGGAAACCGCGCGGCTGTGTCACATGCCCCACTGGTCCCCACAGAGAACGGAGCGGCGTGAACACAGAAGCGGCCCTCTTACCAGCCGTAGCGCCTGGGAAAACAACCCGCATCCACCCAGCCGCCACCCCCTCGCCGGCCGTGCGGGAGGTGACGGGTTTGTCGTGGGTGGCGGGCGGTGCGTCCGGCAGCAGGACCTCGCCCGATTCCAGCAGCGCCTTCGCTTCACGCAGGGAACGGCGCAGGTCCTGACGAGGATCCTGGCCCGTGAGCCGTGCGGGCACGGACGAGGCATCCGACGACACGCCCTTCAGGCGCACCGCCACTTCGGTGCCCCGGTCGCCCGGCGCGGGTCGGATCCGCGTCTCGATCCGGTCGCCGCACTCCTGCAGCGGCGTCGGCAGTTTGTCGGCCTGGATGTCGACAGGTGAACGGTTGATCGTCACCGTGAGCCAGCGGTCCGCGGCGGCCGGGTCCGCCGGACGCGCCATCGAGCGCCGCAGGGCGAGGACGGCACCCACGGTGAGCTCCGCGGCGGCTGCCCACAATGATTTCCGGAGCGTCACGGGCAGTCACATCCTCAGATGATCAGGTACGACGGGTGAGCAGCGCTCCGGGCGATCAGGCCCGTGCGCGTGCGCGTGGTCATGGGGGCCTTCTCCCTCGTAGCGTGCCGTGGTGCGCGGCGAGTATCCCAACTCAGGCGTGCGATCTCCCCGACGTCCGATGCTCACGTCGTGCCGATCCGTCGGCCGACGTCCGGAACGAGCGCGACGCTGAGCTGCTCAGGCACGGCCGGTGTGGACCACTCTGTTCCGACCTGATCAGCTGTCCTGGCCCATCGCCTTGCGGACGGCGTCACGAGTCCGGTCGATCACGGCTGCCACGGGTCCGACGGCGATGTTCTCCGCCGCTGTCTCGACTCCCGGATGCGGGCGAGTGGGCGCCATGGCCTCGGCGGCACGGACAGCGGTGGCCATCAGGGCGAGCTGTTGTGCTCCGGCCTTTTCGTGCAGCCCGGGAAACTCGTACTGTTCCTCCGAGGCCGCGTGCTGGAGCACGTCCGCGCGCAGTTCGCGCAAGGCGGGCATGAACCCGGGGTCGTCGGGGTTCATGTCATCGAGTCGGCTCAGCTTCTCCTTCGCGGCCCGCTCCTCCTCGAGACGGTCGTCGACCACCTGCTCACCGTCCTGCAGCAGACGGCGGGCTGCCGGGTGGACCACTTCCTCCTCGGCGGTCTCGTGGACGGCCAGCAGGCGGACGAGTCTGCGGAATGCCTCCTCCCGGTCGTCGGCGGTGGCGCTCTCGACCTCGGCGAAGAGATCACGGATGTGGTTGTGCTGCTGCTTCAGCAGTGCCACGACGTCGGCGTTCTCGCCGGTGTCGTCGAGGTGGGGCATGGCGCCGGTCAAGGGAGTCTCCTTGGGGTGCGATTCCGGAGCGGCGTCGGCCCGCAGACAGCGGGCACCTGGGCTTCGTTCAGGTTCTCCCTGGTGACGGGCGGCCGCGACCGCGCGGGGCCGAACGGCGCGGGTGGTAGCCCAGGGCGGGCAGCCGCCCTCGACCTCGCGGCTGCCCGGCGTCGCGGCCGGTCACGGGGGTACCCGGGGCGGGTCGCAGGAGTGCCGGGCCGGGAAGGGGGTGTCGCGATGAGCGTGCGAGACCGGATCGCCGAGCTGCGCCGCGTCGCCCGGGAACGGTTCGGGTGGAGCGACCTGGCCGCCGAGCAGACGGAGGCGATGGAGGCACTGCTCGACGGCCGCGACGTGCTGGTCGTCATGCCCACCGGTTCCGGCAAGTCGGCGATCTATCAGGTGCCGACGGTCATGCTCGGTGGCCCCGCGGTCGTGGTGTCACCACTGATCGCCCTGCAACGCGACCAGGTCGCCGGCCTGCGGGAGAGCGCGGCGCCGGACGCCGTGGCCGTGAACTCCGCACAGCCCCGGTCGGCCACCGAGAGGGGCTGGCGGGCGGTCCGGGACGGTGGTGCCGAGTACCTGTTCCTGTCCCCCGAGCAGCTGGCCAAGGACAGTGTCGTGGAACAGCTGAGGGAACTGGGTCCTTCGCTGTTCGTCGTGGACGAGGCCCACTGCGTCTCGGCCTGGGGGCACGACTTCCGCCCCGACTACCTGAACCTGGGCGAGGCCGCCGAACGGCTGGGTCGCCCGCCGGTACTCGCTCTGACGGCGACGGCCGCGGCCCCGGTCAGGGCGGACATCGTCGAGCATCTGCACATGCGCGAGGCCCACGTCGTGACGACCGGGACCGACCGGCCCACCATCCATCTGGCGGTGCGCACCTTCACCGACGACCCCGCCAAACGCGAGGCCGTCACACGCTGGACGGCCCGAGCGAGCGCCCCGGGCATCCTCTACACCGCCACCCGCAAGGATGCCGAGACGTACGCGGGGCGACTTCGGCAGGACGGCGTGGACGCCGAGGCGTACCACGCGGGCATGAAGGCATCCGACCGTCACCGCATTCACGACGGCTTCATGGCCGGCGCTCCCGCCGTGGTGGTGGCCACGTCCGCGTTCGGGATGGGCATCGACAAGTCGGACGTACGGTTCGTCGCCCACGCGTCCGTCCCGGAGTCGCTGGACTCCTACTACCAGGAGATCGGGCGTGCCGGCCGGGACGGGGAGCCGGCCCGCGCGGTGCTGTTCTACCGCCCCGAGGACCTGGGCCTGCAGAAGTTCCTCACGGCCCGGGCCCTGGACACCGATGCACTGTGCCGGATCATGACCACGCTGCTCGGCCAGGACGCCCCGCAGAGCCGTAGCCGCACGGCGCAGCTGTGCGGCCTGTCGCGCCGGAAGACCAGCGATCTGCTGAACCTGCTGGAAGAGGCGGGTGCGGTGACCGTCGAGGGCAGGCGCCGCGCGGTCCGGGCGCTGCTCGGCCGCACGGCGGACGAGGCCGCCGACGAGGCGGCGCGGGTGTTCGAGCGGCGGCGGCGCGTCGACCGCTCGCGCATCGAGATGATGCGTGGCTACGCGGAGACGCCGACCTGCCGCCGCCAGTACCTTCTGGGTTACTTCGGCGAGCAGCTCGACCAACCGTGCGGGCGGTGCGACGTGTGCGACCGCGAGGACGGGCTCCCCGCCACCGGTGCCGGGCACCGGGACGCCGCTCCCCCGACCGGGCGCGGCGGGCCCTACGCGGCGAACGACAGGGTGCGCCACGCGGAGTGGGGTGCGGGCACGGTGATGCGCACGGAGGAGGACCGCCTCGTCGTGCTGTTCGAGCAGGTCGGCTACAAGACGCTGTCCCTGACAGCGGTACAGGAGGGCGACTTGCTGACCGGCGCCTGACGCGCCAGGCGACCGGGCCAAGCAGCAGGTGAAAACATCACAGTCGGTGCGCCGCGCCGCTTGGGGGTACCCGCCACTGGATACTGCCGTCAGCCGCTGGGGCGGACGGGCGTTGCGGCCGGTCTGCGCCGAGGAGAGATCCATGCCCGAGACGATCGAAGAGCAGACGATTGAGCAACTGGGCGGCCCGGGCAGCGTGCTGGCCCGGCAACGCCGTGATCATGCCGAGATGGACAGGCCCGCCATCAGACCTTGGCGGACGGTGAGGACCGCGAGCGGGTCCTGCAGGAGACCGTCCAGCTGGTCTTCAGCCATGCCTTCGCCGAGGAGACCGTGCTGTGGCCGGCCGTACGGCGCTCGGTCGAGGACGAGCACGAGCTGACCTTGCGGGTCGAGGAGGAACACCAGCAGATCAACGACCTCGTCGCCGACATCGAACGCCTGAGTCCGGGTTCTCCTGAGCGTGAGGAGAAGGTACGGCGGGTCTTCGCGCTGATACGGCAGGACATCCGCGACGAGGAGGACCTCGTGCTACCCCGACTGCAGGAAGCGCTGCCCGCCGCGCAACTGCACCGGCTCGGCACGGCATGGGACACGGTGCGACGCAGCGCGCCCACCCGCCCCCACCCCGTCATCCCGCGGCGCCCGCCCGGCAACGCGGTCCTGGGCGTGCCGCTCGGTCTCCACGACCGGATGCGCGACGCGTTCGGACTGAGCACGCCCATGGCCACTGCCAAGAAGGTCTTCACCGGGCTCGCCGGGGTTCTGGTGCTGCTCGCGGCCGTCGCGATGCGCCGCAGACGACGGTGAACCACCCGGGTGCGGCGCTGAGTGCCGAGGGCACCGCGGGCACGCCGTCGACGTCGCACGCATCTTCTGATCGGGAGGCATCATGTCCGTGTGGTCATGGGTCCGCGAACACCTGGGGGGTCGCACGACCGAGCTCTCCGCAGAGGTCCGTTCGGGTCGGCCGGAGGACACCGGCGGTAAGCCGTACACCGAGGCGGCGGACCGGCACAGCACGACGGGCACGACGCCCAATGACGTCTTCGTGGGCCGTGTCGCGGGCGACGACCCCGGCTACCTGGAGACGGGCGCCGAAAAGCGCGCCGAACCGGACACCGGAGAGGGCGACGAGACCACGACATCGACGTAGGGAAGACACCGCCCGACATCGTTGATCGCCCAGCCCGGCCACCGGACCCGGGACGGGCCAGCTGCTCACCGTCGTGGCCGCGCTGCTGGCGGCGGTGGCGTACCTGCTGGCCACGGGGCGTCTGCGGCGCCGCGGGGATGCCTGGCCCCGATGGCGGGATGTGTCGTTCACCGCCGGGGGCATCGGCATGGCCTGGGCGCCGGGGGGAACTGTGCCGGGAGGACCGTTTACCGGGCACATGATCCAGCACCTCGTCGTCGGCATGGCCGCCCCACTGCTGTTCGTCGTGGCCCGCCCCCTCACCCTCGCCCTGCGAGCCCTCAGGCCCGGCCGGGCACGACGACGCCTGCTGGTCCTCGCGCGATCCCGTCCCGTCGGCTGGCTCGTCCTCCCACCCCTGGCGGCCCTGCTGGACGTGGGCGGCCTCTGGCTGCTGTACCGGACAGAGCTGTTCGCGGCCATGCGACACCAGCCGTTGCTGCACGGGGTCGTGCACGCGCACATGCCGGCGGCAGGGTTCGTGTTCACCTTCGCCGTGTGCCAACTCGATCCGGTGCGCCGCCGCTGGAGTGTCGCCGTACGCGGTGCCGCCTTGCTGGCCGCCGGCGCCGCCCACGCGGTGCTCGCCAAGACCCTGTACGCATCCCCTCCGCCCGGCACCGACTTCACTCCTGCCGACCTGCACAGCGGCGTCCAGTGGATGTACTACGGCGGCGACGTGGTGGACGCGGCCTTGGCGGTGGTGCTGGGGGTGGGCTGGTACACGGCCGGCGGACGTGCCCGCGCCCGTCGCACCCGACGTGGGGCTGCCCCGACCGGCTCCAAACAGAGGTTGACCAGTGCAGCCGGTGCATTCGGCAACCGTCGGCAGGGCGCCGGTACGACGACAGCCGCAATCTGTTCGACGAGGTGGAGAAGACCAGCGGGGACGAGCGGCTGGTCGCCTTTCGCCGCCTCGTCCGCCTGCTCGCCGTGCACGAGACGGCCGAGGAGGAGGTGAGCCGTAGAAGGCGCTACGTGAGTCCCAACGGCTCCGACCTCCCTCACGCCCTGGGGCGCGGGCGGTACCCCCACGCCACGGTGGCCGACGCGGCGGAAGCCCGTGCAGGTCGTCCTGCGAGGGCCGGGTGCCCCCGCGGGCGCCAGGTCCCCCGCAGGACGATCGAAGGAAACCCGCAGGCAGCAGCACGACGGGCGGTACAGTACCGACCAGATCATGGCAAGGGCCCGGACGCCGGGCGTCCGGGCGACACCCTAGCCCGGCTCAGGGAAGGTAGTAGGTCTGCCGCAGGAACGCGGCGGTGTCCTGCAGGGCCTGGGTATAACCCGCCTTATAGCGCGCGTCGGTGTCGGTGCGTCGGCTTTCGGCCTCCGCCCACTGGTCGAGGTGGAGGGCGATGTCGAGGTGGTTGCGGTAGAGCGTGCCGTGTTCGCCGTCGAGGGCCGCTCGGGTGCGCTCCTCGTCCCAGTCCTCCAGTTCCCCGGTATCGAAATCCAGCAGTTCCTCATCAGGCCGCTGCACGGTTTCCTCCTCCGTTCCCCTCAGGCCGGGAACGAGCAGCCCGGTCGTCCCTCCCGGGTACCCGTCATCGGATCCCAGTCGTGTCTGATGACCGGCTTCCAGACGACGGACTTCTGGTCGACAGACAGGGAAGTGGCGTCGCTTCTCCTCGCGGTCTGCCACTTCACCTGGTTGAGGCCGAGTGTGCGCGCTTCGGCCGGCCCGTGCCCGGGCCCGAGCCCGCGCGCAGCGTCTCGACCGCCGCGCCGACCGACGCGTCGTCGGTCACGTCCAGCTGGACGAAGCCGGCGCCGAGCCGGTCGGCGGCCTTGCCTCCGTTCCCGGCGTCCCGGGCTCCGATCCGGACCGTCCGGCCAGCCTGGACGAGACGACGCGCGATCTCGTGGCCGAGGCCTCTGTTGCCGCCGGTGATCAATGTGGTGGCCACGTCGTGTCTCTCCTGTGCGTGTCGTCGGAGCGGGTGCTCCCGGAAACGCGGTCACCGGGAGCACCCGCGGAATCGGTTCGCGGTGGTGCGGCCCGCCGGCGTCGGTGTCGGCGGGCGTCCTGCTCTAGTGGGCGGGGCGGAACGGGCGCAGCAGGCGGATGCCGTCCTCGATGGATCCGTCGATCAGTTCGAGCATCTGCGGGACGAGTTCCCGCATCCGGGGCGCGGCGAGGTGTGCGTCGAGGTGGGTGCGTGTCTCCCAGCGTTCGTAGATGACGAATTCGCCGGGTCGGCCCTCGACTTCGTGGGCCTCGTAGTCGATGTTGCCGGGGTCGTTGCGCGAGGGGGTGACGGCGGCGGTGATGAACGCCTTGAGGTCGTCCTCCCTGCCCGCCTTCGCCTTCGCGTCCCAGACGACGGTCACGTAGCCGGTGGGTGTTGCGGTCATGGTGATTCCTTTTCTGTTCCGTGTGGTGTTCCGTGCTGACGGACTGTGTGTCGGTACCGAGCCGGGTCAGCTCTTGATGAAGTCGAGGAGGTCGGCGTTGACGGTGTCGGCGTTGACGGTGCACATGCCGTGCGACAGGCCCGGGTAGACCTTCAGGTCCGCGTGCTCGACCAACGTGACCGCCAGCCGGGCGGAGTTGGCGATCGGGACGATCTGGTCGTCGTCGCCGTGCAGGAGGAGCGTGGGCACGTCGATCGCCCGGAGGTCGTCGGTGAAGTCCGTCTCCGAGAACGCTCTGATCCCCTCGTGGTGTGCCTGCGCGCTGCCGGCCATCCCCTGGCGCCACCAGTTCTGGATGATGCCCTGGGAGACGTCCGCGCCCGGACGGTTGAACCCGTAGAACGGCCCGGAGGCGATGTCGAGGTAGAACTGGGAGCGGTCGGTGGCCACGCCCTCGCGGAAGCCGTCGAAGACCTCCACCGGCAGCCCTGCGGGGTTGGCTTCCGTTTGGGCCACGAGCGGCGGGACCGCTGCGATGAGGACGGCCTTGGCGACCCGGCCGGCACCGTGCCCGGCGACGTACCGGGCGACCTCTCCGCCACCGGCGCAGTGGCCGACGTGGACGACGTCGCGCAGGCCGAGGTGCGCCACCACGGCGGCGGCGTCCGCCGCGTAGCGGTCCATGTCGTGCCCGTGGCCGACCTGGGCGGAGCGCCCGTGCCCGCGGCGGTCGTGGGCGACGACGCGGTAGCCCCGCCGGACGAGGAACAGCAACTGGGCGTCCCATTCGTCCGAGCTCAACGGCCAGCCGTGGTGGAACATGACCGGCCGGCCCGAGCCCCAGTCCTTGAAGAAGATCTCGACTCCGTCGTCGGTGGTGACGAACGGCATGGTCCGCTCCTCGTGGTCTCGCCCGGGTACCGGGCGGATTCGATGTCTCCACGAGAATGGCTCGGCCACCGTGCCGACAGCCTCCGTCAGCTGACTGACATCCGGCCGACGGCTCGCTCCGGTGATCGTGCTCGCGGCCAGTCTGCGGTGCAGCGTCAACGTGCCGTTGGCCTGCTTCACGATCCACCTCTTCGGTTGCGGGACGAAGCCTTTGCCTTGGTCGGCCGGGTTGCGGCGGACGACTGCGACGTCGATCTCCAGCAATGCGCCACGGATGAGGACTTCGTCCTTGAAGCCCTGGTCCACCAGAGCCTTCTCCAGACGCATCCCGCGCCGCTCGGCGACCTGGTCGGGCAGGGCGGCGCCGGCCGCGTTGTCGTGGGCGGATGCGGCCGGCACGACGACGCCGATGACCAGCCCCAGCACGTCGACGGCCAGTCCCCGCTTGAGGCCCGACACCTTCTTGTTGGCGTCCAGTCCCGTCGTGGTCTTCGGGACACCCTCGGCCGCGCGCACGGACCGGGTATCGAGGATCACGAGGGACGGGTCCTCTAACCGCCGGGCCTTCGCCCGTACCTGGCAGCGCAGGAGTTCCTGAATCCGCTGGTCAAGGCCGTTCTGGCGCCACAGGCCGAAGGAGTGGAACACCGCCGACCAGGAAGGCAGATCATGCGGCAGGTAGCGCCACTGGCAGCCCGTCCGGTTCTGGTAGGAGATCGCGTTCACGACCTCCCGCAGATCGCAGGATCCGGGATCTCCGGTCGCTGACCGTGCCACCCGCTCCTGTTTCCAGGCCGTGATCATCGGCTCGATCAACGCCCACTGCTCGTCCGCTGAGTCGCTGGGGCACGGCTCTCGCTCCATGCCCGCATCTCAGCATGCACATGCCCAACAGATGGCCCGCCCGACGATCAGTCCCTCGATCGAGCGATCACGAACCGAGGAAGATCGGACTTGACGTCCACTCATGTCAGGGCACCGCCACCCTGCCGGGTCGGCGGTTCCGGGAGGGGCCGGCATCCGCGGGTGAGTCTCACGGCGCCGGGCAGCGTGGCTGCCACGCGCAAGTATCGGCAGACACCGGTTGCGCGGAAGACCCTGCGGGCCAGCGATCGACGCGCCACCACACACAGCACGGCTCCACGGCTATGGGCGAATCGCCGGGTACGCAGCAGGACAGTGACAGCCGTGGCGGTGACCAAGGGCGTTTGCACATCGATGATCACGGTGCGGGCGGCCGACCGCGAGATCTCCCCGCAGAGGTGCCCGTGGGCGACGTCCTCCGTGTTGAAATCGATGGCGTCGTCGATCTCAATCACGATCTGGTCTTCGGTGAGGCGGTGGCACGGAAACAGCAACACGGACTCCTCGGATACATGCCTGGCCAGCGGGCTGCCGCTTCCTGACGCCGTATCCGTCGTACCCCTGCCCCGGCGGCTGATGCCAAAGATCGGCGTGGTCTTGCCCACCCGACCCCGCAGACTGGACGCGGGCACGGATTGCGGATCCGACGTGCCCCTGCCCTGCCGGCCAGAATGTCTGCGGTGATGTCGGACAGCGTCCGACCCGACCCGAACGCTCCGGTGCGGAAAAGCGCCAGGGCGTTCTCGAGCACAGGTGCACTCCGCCGCGCCGACCCCTGGCTGAGATCACCGCGTGCGCCGACGTCCTCTCGCTCACGGACATGCGATGCCTCCTCGCGACATAGCCGGCCCGCTCCGTGCCCCGGGGTGGCACCGAACATTCCCTCAAAACCATCCGGCCACTTACGACCGGCTCGCGTGCGGTCCGCGCGGATGCGACCGGGCGGAACTGGGAACCCGCAGGCTGCCGCCCTCCGAAGCCGGCCCCTGTCCGCCCGGTGCAGCGGCGGAGTGGACGGGGAGTATGTCAACCCAGGGAATCGATCAGGTCGTTGCACGCCTGCTCGCAGCGGCGGCAGGCTTCGGCGCACACGCGGCAGTGGTCGTGCTGGTCGGCGTGGCGCCCGCACTCGTCGGCACAGGCTTTGCAGACGGTGGCACACGCCTGGAGGATCGCGCGGGTGATGTTGACGTCGTAGCCGGTGTGGCGGGACAGCACCGCGGCGGTGGCGTTGCAGATGTCGGCACAGTCGGCGTTCGTGCGGATGCACTTGGTCAGTTCACCGACCATCTCCTCCGACAGGCATGCGTCCGCGCACGCGGTACACGCCTGTGCACAGGCGATGCACTCCTCGATGCACCGGGCGAGCTTCTCCCGGTCCACCCCGCCCAGATCGGCAGGGTAGGTATCGAGCATGTCCTTGACTGCAGTAGCCATGAAAGAACCCTTCAGTGGTGTCCAACGGCGGCTGATGCCGTCCACGTAGGGGTAACACCACGCCGGACGCCGCAAACCGCCGAGCGCTCCGTCAGCACCGCTCGGCCCTGATCGCGGTCACGGTGCGCTGAACCTGGCGCGAACGGAGGCAACGGCGCCGGCCGCAGATGAGAGGGCAGGGTTGGGCGGCGGCGAGGAGGCCGTGGAGACGATGCGCCGAAGGTTCGCGGCGATCGGCCCCCTCACGTCGCGTCCCAGAACCGGAGGCGTGCCGACGCTGCGAACAGGCGCCAACGCTCTGATCACCTCCCTGGGCCGGCGGTCTTGCGGTTGGCCGGCACCCATACCCCGGGGTAAAGCACCGGCGATGCGTGCGGTTCAGGACCTGACGCGACGAAACAGCGCGTAACCCGTCCCGGCGAGGCCGGCCGCGGTCGCGGCGCGTCCGATGCGGTGGCGGCTCGCCCACGTCTGCGGGCTGCGAGCGCGCGCCTGGTCGTCGAAGACTCCGTGCGCGCCGTAGTCCTCCGTGTCGTCGGCCGGCGCGAAGAGGTTGCCGGGTCCCTCGGGCGACGGCTGGGCGTCCGTCTGCTGCGCGTCGAAGGCGGTCCGGGCCAGATAGCGCTCCAGCAGCCCGGGGACCACGGCGTTGGCCAGCAGCGTCGCCACCGTGGAGGCGCCGACCCAGTACTCGCGCCGCTGGGGACGGTCGGCGGCGCGCAGTACGGCGCGGGCGGCGTCCTCCGGCTGGTAGATCGGGGGGACCGGCTGCGCGTGCCGGGACAGGTGCGTGCGCAGCCAGGTGAACTGGGGAGTGTTGACCGCGGGCATCTGCACCATCGCGATCCGCACACGGGACCGGTCGTGCAGCAGTTCGCAGCGCACCGACTCGGTGAAGCCCTGGATGGCGTGCTTGGCACCTCAGTAGGCGCTCTGCAACGGGATGCCGCGGTAGGCGAGCGCGGAACCGGCCTGCACGATGGTGCCGCGGTCACGGGGCAGCATGCGGGCCAGGGCGGCCCGGGTGCCGTGCACGTAGCCCAGGTACGTCGATCGGATCGTCTGGAGGAACTCCTCCGGTGACAGGTCCATGAAGGTACCGAACGCGGAGGTGAAGGCGTTGTTGACCCAGACGTCGATGGGCCCCGACTCCTCCTCCGCGCGGCGGGCCGCCGCTTCCACCTGGTCGGGGTCGGACATGTCGGTGACGACGGGCAGCGCCTGCCCACCTGCCCGTCGGACCTCGGCCGCCGCGGCCTCCAGTCCCGTCCGGCCCCGGGCGAGCAGCACCACCCGGGCGCCGCGTGCGGCGAACATCCTGGCCGCCGCCCGGCCTGTACCGGCGCTGGCCCCGTCACCACGACCGTCTCCGGCTTCTGCTGCATGAGCACTCCTCGTTGCGCTGGGCCGGTCAGGTACCGCGTTCGCGGCATGGGAAAACGAGCCGCGAGGACGGGTACGACGACGCGGACGGGTCGGCGGTGGGCTCACTCCCCCACCGGCCGGCGGACGCCGAGCAGGCGGTCGGGAGCAGGGCCGAGGGCGGTGACGAGGAGAGCGGCGAGGGCCGTGGTCAGCGGCTCCGAGGCCGAGGTGAGGATGCCGGGACTGATGATGCGCGTGGTGGCGCCGGCCGACGGGCGAGGGGCGGCGAGCAGCTCGGGCAGTACGGCACGAAGACGTTGTCGGCCGGGACCAGGCCGGTTATCGCTCCGGCGAAGGCCAGCAGCAGCGCGGCCTGACGGGCGGCGTCCTGCTCGACGTAGTACCGGCAGTACAGCAGGACCAGGACTCTGACACCGGCGACGATCCACAGCATCAGCAGGACCAGCGCGTCCAGCCGCAGGCCGACCGTCAGTCCCAGCGACAGGGCCCATGACAAGGTCTCCCGGTACTCCCCGCCGTCCAGGACGCGCGGCCCGCGTGCCCGCCCAGACCACCGTCGCCAGCGGCACCAGGGCCGCCGCCGCCCACACCGTACGGCCGAGGCTCCGCCGCCACCACGGAAGGGCCACCGCGACCACCGCGCGGGCGGCCGGCAGGAACAGCACCGCACCAACTCCTCCGCGAACTTCTCGGCCCACCGATACGCACTCGGCTCGTCCTGCCCGGTCCCAGGAGCCCTGTCCCGGTCGACGGCCGTGGGGCACCCGGCGGCGCGGCAAATCAATACCTCAGGTGTGGCAGACGGGCGTATCACCCGCTCAAAGCCGGAGACGTCGACCGGCCGGATGGACCGAAATCCTGCGGAGGGGTTCGGTCCGTGCGCGCCACGGTGGTACGGGCGACGGTGTCACTGCGGTCCTTCGTCGTCCGGTGGCGTTCGCTTGCGGGCGCCCATGAAAACGCTGATGGCTGCGGGCCGCGCGGGTCGCAATGCCTCTTCCCTGCTTCAAGAGCGCCCGGCTGTACCGGAACCTCCTGCGTGGTCGGCGTTCTGAGCCATGTCCGATCTGATCGGGGCTCCGGCCCGGCGGGCCACGGCGGGGGCACCCGTAGACCAGGAGCAGGGCGGATGTTCCGGCGAGTGCGGCGGCGGACAGGACCGAGGTGTCGGCTCTGTCTTTCCCCGGCTGTCGGCCAGACCGACCAGAGGCGACCGGACGCTGCGGAATCCAAGCGGCATCGCACGGTGAGCAAGTCGTCGGCAGGAACGCCGAGATCCGTACGGTGCGGGAAGGGCGGTGGGACGGCTTCACCACCGTCCGCGGGCACCCCTCGCCGTCAGGCTCGAGCCGCTGTGCATCAGCGGGCTGTCGGCGCGGTCCGGCGGGTGAGAAGGACGCCCAGGGCGATCATGCCGACACCCAGGACGAAGTGCAGCCAGTTGTCCGCCGTGTTGACCGGCACGAAGTTCGCCGCGCTGTCGTGGTCGATGATCAGCCCGTAGATCCACAGGACCAGGTAGATCACACCGCCGCCGATGAGGAAGGTGCGGGCGGTGGAAGCCGCGCGGGCCATGGCGATTCCGGCGAGGCCGAACAGCAGGTGGACGATGTTGTGCAGGATCGACACCTGGAAAAGTCCCAGGAGCTTGGCCTCGGAGTGGTGCTCGGCGAACTCCATGGTGTCGTAGTCGGTCGTGACACCGGGAATGAAGCCGAGAAGGCCCACCAGGAGGAATACCGCTCCGACGGCGAGCGCGGCCTGCTGGACCCTGGTCCGGCCGGCCGCGGGGGTGGTGTGGTGGGTGGACATGATGGTGATGCTCCTTCCGACGGTGCGGACGGCCGGAGCCGCGCAGCGTGATCACTGGTTGCCTCTTTACCGCCCGTTTACCCCACCTTCCATCTTTCAGCGCGCCGTTGCTTCTCGGCTTCCCGCGCCACGCCTGTCTCCCGGAGCAGGGAAGCCGAGCTTCCGGCAGCGGAGAAGTGCCTGCCGCCATCGCTCCCCGTCCCTGGACCGGCAGAGAACAGCTGCGCTCGCCTGGGCCAGTCGGGTGACGGGCGGCCAGGCTGTTGGGTGACCGCAGAGATGTCGATGCCGACGGGTGGCTCGCCCGGCACGTCAGGGGAGCCATGCGCGGGTGGGCGGTTCGGGCCGGATGCCGCGTCGGACCCGATCGAGTACGACGGTGCCTGCTATGCGCCCGCGATGTGGCGGGGGCTCGGGGAAGCCATCCAGGAATGCTCCTGTGCCGAGGGCGTTCCGCTCGGGAGCGGACCGGGAGGGCCGGTCACGGGCAGTGCTGTGCGAAGAGTTCGCGGCTGCGTCGATGCGACCCCGCCCTGTCGGATGGTCCATGCGCCGGAAGCCGCGCGGACGAAAGCGCCCTCGGGCTGCTCCGGACCGTCCGGTGACCGCTGGGGAGGTAGCGGTGGAGCAGTCCCCCGCTGGAGCCCAGAGGTCGTCGTGCCTGACGGCGGAACCACCGACGGGCTGCGGCATGAGCGTCAGGTCGAGGTGACGGCGGCACGAGCGAGAGCCGCCGTCTCCTGCGGCGTGCCGTCGATCGGGATGGCCGAGCCCGCTTCGTCGTCGCCCAGTGACTCGAAGTCGGCGAACTGCGTACGGAGCAGCTCGGGCGGCATGAAATGGCCCTGTCGCGCGGTGATCCGTGCGGCGATCAGCTCGGGCGAGCCGTCGAGGTGGAGGAAGAAGACGCGCGGTGCGGCGGAGGTCAGCCGGTCACGGTAGTGGCGCTTGAGCGCCGAGCATGTCACCACTCCTCCGCCGTCCGCATGACCGGCCAGCCACCGTGCGATCTCGTCCAGCCAGGGACGGCGGTCCTCGTCGTCGAGCGGGTGGCCCGCTCGCATCTTCGCCACGTTGGCCGCGGGGTGGAAATCGTCCCCCTCGGCGTAAGGGACATCGAGGTGCCGTGCCAGCAGCCGGCCCACCGTGGTCTTCCCCGAACCCGACACGCCCATGACGACGACCAGGGGAGCAGTCTGACGAGACATCCAGGACCTTCCTTCGTACCGTGCCGCCTACAGCTCGATGACCACCTTGACGTCGTCGGGTCGCGGTGCGAACGCCTCCATCGCGCGCTCCAGCGGCACCCGCCGGGTGATCAGGCGCTCGAGCCACGACCTGTCGGCCCGTGCCAGCGCCCCGGCGGCCTGGCGGTAGTGCCGCAGGTTGGCGTTGACCGAGCCCACCACCGCGTCGTTCTGCAGCACGATCTCCCGGTTGAGGGCCCCCGCGTCCACGGTCATCCTGCGGCCGGCGGGTGACACACCGGTCAGGCACACCACTCCGTAGGCTGCGGTGCCCGTCAGCGAGGCGAGGACGGGCTCGTTCGCGCCCGTGGCTTCGATGACGACGTCCGGGCGCACGGCGGAGACGACCCGCTCGGCGTCCTCCGCGTGGTAGGTCGCGCCCAATTCCCCTACCAGCGCGGGTTTGACTCCTTCGGTCACCCGGTCGAGGACATGCACCTCCAGCCCGCGCTGTACCCCCAGCAGCGCGGCGAGCAGCCCGATGGGCCCCGCTCCCGTCACCAGGGCGCGACGCGGCTCGAACCACGAACGGCCACCGACACGCTCGACCTGCTCCCACGCCTTCGCCACCACGGTGGCCGGTTCCATGAGCGCACCGACGCGTTCCAGACGCGGGTCCAGCTTCACCGCGTAGCCGGCTTCCACGCACCACGCCTGTGCGCCGTAACCGTCGATCTCCTTGATACCGCGTTCGGTGTAGCGCCCGTTGCGGCACATGTCGAACTCCCCGCGGGCGCAGGCCCCGCACGGTTCGGGGTCCGGTCGGCGCACCACCCCGACGACGAGGTCACCGGCCGAGAACCCGCTGCCGGGCGGTGCCTGTCGCACCCGTCCGAGGGACTCGTGCCCCAGCACCAGCCGCTCACGGCCCGGCGGGGCCCAACCGTACTCGCCCCGGGCGATCTCCCTGTCCGTTCCGCACACCCCCACCGCCAGGCCCCGCACCAGCAGCTCGCCGTCCGCGGGGACGGGGTCGGGCACCTCCCACACCTCCAGGGAATCCTTCTCGCCGGGCCGCACGGTCAGTGCACGCATCGCCCACCTCGCCCCTCACACCACGCGGCGCCTCATGCCGTGCGCGCCACTGCCTGCCGTCCGCCTCGGCTTCACGGGTGTCCCGCTCGGACCTTTTCAGCACCAGCCACGCGGCCGCATCCTTCCTGAACTCCTCCGGATACGGAGACTCGCCTCCCCGGGCGCCCTCCCCGCTACCGGGATCCACGTCAGGGTGCCCGGTCCGAACACAACACATCATGCTCAACGGTCCACCAGCCGCTGTGGATTCGGCCGACGCGGAGCTGAATCTGTTCGCCGGGAGGGGCAGCGGCTCGGCGACTCCGACGAGACCGTCCGCGCCGGGCGAGCACGAAGGGGCCGCAGGCCAAGGGCGTCCCACCCGCGCAAGCCGACGCGCAGGCGCCCTGTGCGCTGCTCCGGTCAGGAGCTGAGCACGTTCCCGGCATGCCGCATTCCCCTCGTGCGACGGGTACGGCGGACACGGTCCGGTGAGCCTTCAGTCCTGTCGGCCGCGGCCGGTGAGCGCGTCGCGCAGCCGGTCGACCATGCCGGTGCCCGGGGCGAGGAGCTTGTTGGCGGGCGGCGTGTCGGGCGCGGCGGGGTGCGGGCGGGTGGGCGCGGTCTCCTTGGCCATCCGCACCTTCTCGCCCAGCTCCCGCAGGGCATCGGCGGAACAGACGTCGGCCAGCAGGGGGAACAGCCGGTTCTCCTCGTCGGCGACGTGTTCGGTGACGGACGTCCTCAGCTGCGTGATCAAGGTGTCGAACCGGCCGTCACCGGGCTCACAGCCTTCGAGCTCCTTGAGCATGCGCTCGACTTCGCTGTGGTCGGCGATCTCCTTGTCGGCCAGATCGTCGCCCCCGTCGACGTAACGACGCACCGTCGGGTACAGGTGTTCCTCTTCCGCCACCGAGTGCCGCACCAGCTCCCTCGTCAATTCGTCCGCCAGTTCGCGCCGTCGCTGCTCACCCGTGGGCAGCGCCTCGATCTGTTCGAAGAGTGAGTCCACCTCGCGGTGGTCCGTGGTCAGTTCCTGAATGACGTTTCCGCCATGTCCCATGGTCGGCCTCTCCATCTCGGTTCCCGGCGCGGCGTGGATTCCTGGCTTCGTCGCCTTATGGCGAGGCCGTCCGCGTCTCGTGCGACGTCCGGCCACCGCGGCGTCACCGCCCTCCGCACACCGCCACCGAGCAGAACAGGCGGAAAGGCGCTTCCCTCGGCGCCCGGCAAGGGATGAGTGCCACGCGACACGCCGGTGACGTCGCACAACCCGCCATTTCACTCCGACGGCCGATATCAAAGCCACGGTCCATGGCCGGAGCCGAAGGTCCGCGTGGTCGCGACCACTCGCGTGGTCCGTTGGAGGAAGGTGTCCAGCGCGTGGACCATGTCGGCAGAGGGGTCGAAGTCCGTGAGGCAGCTAGCGGTTTCACCGCGACGTGTCGCATTCCGCACCGACCCGGCCGTCCCTCCCATCCCGCCGCACGCCTCGCTGGACCAGATCGAGGCCGCGGCCACCGCGATCCTCAAGGGGGACAGCGACCGCGGCTCCATGGTGAAGCAGGGGCTCAAGGCCAAGGTCCAGGAGATGCTGCCGGGCGGCCGGCACCGCGGTGACCGCCCCGGCGCCGGGCCGCACGACAGCACCGAAGGGAACAAGTGACCCACCCGGTGCCATCGGCTCGTCCACTCCACGACGGACCTGCCGTGGAGCACCTGTCCGTCTCCGTGTACCGCGTCCCCACCGACCTTCCGGCGGGGACGCCGCCCTCGCCTGGGACGCCACCATGTGCAGCGAGGACGAGTACCACGGCCGCAAGGCCCATACGGCCGCCTCCGCATCTTCTGCTGCGCACCGGCTACGCACAGATCGACCAGCTCGCCGCCACGCGCCGAAGAAACGGGGCTTCCACCGGCCGGTACGCAGGGGATTCGCGGGCGGACGACTCCGTCGTGCACCCGACCGGGTCAAGACGACACCGTCAGTACACCGCGCCCCGTTCAGTCCGGCACCACGTCGGCCTACGGTGCTCAGACGGCTCACTGGACGGTCGAGCGACTCGTCCAAGTCATTGCTGAGACAAAGCACTTTCCGCGAGCTGGAGCGAACGCGAGTTCAGGCTGGGCCCGACTGCGCTCGGCAACTTGGCTCCGGACGCTCGAGAGTGAAGAGTCCGAGGACAGTGGTTCCATGGCAGACGCCGTACTCCTTTGCAGTCCCCCACACAGAGGCCCCGTCGGGATGGTTCCCGACGGGGCCTCGCCGTATCACCAGCTGTCACACACCTGTCACGAACTGGGCGGGCCCTCTGGGGCCAGAATGCCCTGAGCTGGCATTATGCGCTCATCCTGGACTGGCCTGGACGCCCACGGACGGCCCCTACAACCTGTGCCACGTGGTGCTGTTGCAGCCCGAACCGGAGGGCAATTTTGTCAGGCTTCGCTGCGGCCTCAGGCCGCATCCCACAGACCGGCGTCCAACACGCGCGCCGCCTTGGTGATGCTCCCCGGCATCAGGTGCCGGTAGGTGCGGTACGTCTCCTCGATCGACTTGCGTCCCATCCACTCGGCCACGTCGGTGATCGGGATGCCACTGCCCAGCGCGTTGGAGGCGAAGTAGTGCCGGAAGCCGTACATCCCTATCCCGTCCACGACGGGCAGCTTCTCGAAGAGTGCGCGGAAGCGCCGGCGTTCCATCGGCTCCGTGTAGTACCCGCTCGGCCCCGCAGCAGATACCCCTCCAGCGTCGCGCCGTGCTTTGCCTCATGGTGTTCGATCGCCTCTCGTACCGAGCGGGGCAGTGGCACCTCCCGGAACCCCCTCACCCTGCGGTGCTTTAGCTTCGCGGGCCGGTGCGTGTTGGAGTGGATCTGCTCGTGCACCCGGTACACGCCGTCCGCCACCACGTTGTTGACGTTCACGGCCCGGGCTTCGCCGTTGCGCAGTTCACAACCCGCCATCATCACTATCTCCAGGGCAAGGTCGTCACCCGCGACAGCCAGAGCCTGCTTCAGATAGGCCAGGTCCGGAATGACCACCCTCTGGCGCGCGTACTCCGGCTCCTGCACTCCCTTGACCGGGTTATCCGCCATCGCTCCCTTGTCGTAGGCGTCTCGCAGAATCGCCTTGAGCGTGCGCAGGATGGTGACCTGATTGCCCCGGCCGACGCCGTCGGCCTCCAACTCCTCCAGGAAACGCTCCATCACGATGGGAGTTACGGATACCAGCTTCCGTGACCCCAGGCGCGGAATGATATGGACGTTGATGGAGCTGTTGACGTGCTCGCCCGTGGAGTATGCGGTCATCCGGCGCTGGCGGGGCAGCCACTGCTTCGCGTATTCCGCGACCGTCTCCTGCCCCAGCTCCCGGCGCGCTTCCGCGACGGACGGCTCCGTGCGCTTCTTCTCCGCGTAGATCTGCGTGAGGCGTTCGATCGCGTCATCCTGCGTGTCGAAGCCGCCCTCCTCGACCTGCTTCCCCAGACCGTTGCGGAAGCGGATCATGTACGGGTGCGGGCACCGGGTCGGCCGGGCACAGCTGCAGTCCTTGAAGAACGAGCCCATACCGCGGGCGAGCTGACGAGCCACGTGACGCACCTTCCGAGCGGGAGCCGGGCATCTGCGCCCAGGCACCGCGCCGCGGCGGTCACCAGGTCAGCAAGCCAGGACGCCCTCGCACCCGATGCTGACCATTTGCTGACCTGAGCGGCCCCGTTACGCCTCTGACCTGCAAAAACGCCCAGATGCTAGATCTTGGACTTGAACATCGTACGCAACATCGGAGCACTCCCAAAAGTAGGCTCCCTGCCTGCGTTTTCGCAGGTCAAGGGCTGTTTCGACACCCTACAACGAGTCGCATGTCCGGGCATCCGCCCCCAGGTTCTTCAGGACTCGTGCTGACCACTCGCTAATTTTTCCGGCACCTCGTCAGGTGACCGGAGGAGGGCTTCGCCCATTCTCGCGGACCCCACCGTGGCGACGGCCCACGCCTGATCCCCGGGTAAGGACGGTCCGGGCCGACCAAGAGCAACCCGGGCCGCTCGAACAGTAGGGCCGTCATGCCTTAGTCCATCCAGGCCCGCGCGCCTGATCCGCGAGGCCGGGCACGTCTTCGGCGGTGACCGCGAGCAGGTCCTGGTGCTGCACGCGGACCACGTCTGCCGTTTCGACCACCGGCCGCTGATCGCGGACCACCGGGCCTCCGGCGCCGCCCTGACCGTCGCCCACCAGCGGATCGAGCGGCGCCGGGTCCACCTGTTCGGGATGGTCCGCTTCGACCGGGCGGGCCGGCTCACCGAGTTCGTGGAGAAGCCCGCCGAACCGACCGGCGACCTGGTGTTCGCCGCTTTCCGCGTCTTCGACGCCGCGGTGCTGCACCGCTACCTTGAGGAGCTGGACGGCGCCGGCTGGCAGCACGACATCAGCCGGGACGTCATCCCCGCGATGCTCGCGGGCGGTGAGGACATCCGCGGTCACGAGGTCGTCGGCCACTGGGAGGACATCGGCACCGTGGAGCGCTACCACCGGGCGCACCTGATGCTCGCGGCCGGCGGGCCGCGGGCCGGACTCCCGGTCGAACGGATGCCCAGGACCGTCCGGCCCGGGGTGGACCGCGGCTGGGTGGCCGACTCCCCGGGCGTGGTCGCCTCATTGGTCCCGGCGGACCTCGTCAACGACGGCCGGGTGGAGCACAGCGTGCTCTTCCCCGGCGTCACCGTCGGGGCGGGCGCCCGGATCCGGCGCAGTGTGCTGCTGCCCGGTGCCACGGTCGGCCCCGGCCAGGACGTCGGCTCGGCGGTGGTCCTGGAGAACGGACAGGTGCAGCGGGTCGAGGACACCGCGGCCGGCACGGAAGGAACCCGAACATGACCCCGTCCCCCTACGACGTCCTGGTGATCGGCGGAGTCGGCGTGGACACCGTCGTCCGCGTCGAGAAACTGGAGGTCCCCCCGGGCGACTCGCTGCACGTGCCGCCGGTGTACGACTACGTGGCGCACACCGGCAACGGCGTGGCGCTGGGCTGGCACGCCCTGGGCCTCGTCACCAAGTTCATCGACTTCCTCGGCGACGATCCCCAGGGACACGCCGTGCTCGCGGCGTACGCCGAGCGCGGTCTCGACTTCAGCCACGTGGTGTCCCCGCACGGCACTCCGCGCGGCGTCAACCTGGTCGACGCGCAGGGCCGCCGCTTCTCCTTCTACGACTCCCGGCACCCCGCGGACCTCCGGCTGCCGCGCGCCTTCTGGCTGCCCCACCTGGAGCGGGCGCGCCATGTCCACCTCTCCATCGTGGGGCACAACCGCGACCTGTACGAGGACGTCCACCGGCTCGGGGTGACCAGCTCCACCGACCTGCACGACTGGGACGGCGTCAACCCCCACCACCGCACCTACGCCCTCGCCTCCGACTACGTCTTCATGAGCGCCGCGGCCGTCCGCGACCGGCTTCGGGAGGTCCTGCACGGCATCGTCGACGAGGGCCGGGCCCGCCTCGTCGTGGCCACCGACGGAGCGGACGGCTGCCATGTGCTCGCGCGGGGGGAGGCGGAGGTGCGCCACTTCCCGGCCGTGCGGCCGGAGCGGCCGGTCGTCGATTCCAACGGGGCCGGCGACGCCTTCGTCACCGCGTTCCTCCACGCCCGCTTCGAGGGGCGGCCGGTGGAGGAGTGCGTCCTGGCCGGATCGGTGTCCGGGGCCTTCGCCTGCGGCGCCGCCGGCACCCACACCGAGTTCATCGACCTGCCCGGCCTGCGCGCGGCCTGTGCCCGTGCACGGGCCGCGGCGGAGTGAAGGAGCCCTGCGCGTGCACATCGTCACCTTCTCCTTCGAGTGCGGCGGCTTCGACAACCGGCTGATGCGCGGCGGGCTGTCCCCGCTCGTGTGGAACCTGTCCCGCGAGTACGCCGCACGCGGCCACCGCGTCTCGCTGGTCACGCCCGCGCACGGTCACCTCCAGGCCCTGCGGGAGCGGTTCGACGTCGGGGAACTCGACTACCGCGACGAGCACGCGGTGCCGCCGGTGCTCGACCCCAAGGTGTGGCCCGGCCGGCCCGCCGGGACCGCTCTCGCCCTCGACACCCGCGCCCACCTGTTACGCCTGGACGGCGTGGACGTCCACCTGCTGTCCGACGCCTTCCTGGACCTGCTGCCGGACCGGCTCTATCCGCCTCCGGCCTTCGAGGGCCGGGACCTGGGGTTCTCCGTGCCCGGTTCCTTCCGCGACGACGACCCGGGGCTGGCCCGGACCCTCGCCGAGCGAATACGCGAGACCGTGACGGTCTTCCGCACGGCACCCGACACCCACGCCCGCCTCTCGGGCAACGCCCGGCGCCTGGGCCGCTCGTTCGGCTGGGCCCGCAGCGCGGACCTGCGCCCGGCCGCCTGCGAGCGTCTGCTGCGCGGCGAGCGCGCGCAGCCGCCGGCCGGCGAGCCGGTCGAGCGGGGCTGGCTGGAGGCGCTGTCGCCCGCCGCCCGTACCGAGCACCGTGAGCTGATCGTGCGGGCCGAGACGCTGGGGGCGCCCGCGCACCTGGTCGTGCCGGTGCCGCGGGCGGCCACGCGGTACGCCTCCCGGCCGGAGAACGCGTGCCTGACCGGTTCCCTGCTCGCCCGGCTGCCGGCCACCGGGACGACCACCGTCCGGGGCGTGCGGGAGGGCGCCCGGTACCTGGCCCCGGCGTTCGCAGCGGCACGCTGAGCCCCACGGCCCTTCCCGCTCGTGGTCGGGGGCGGTGCGGTGCGCGCACCCTTCACGGGCGCCCCGCGGCGTTCCCGGCCGCTCGTCGTCCCGGGACGAGTGGGGACGCCGCTCCGTCACCGGGTGCCACGTCGGGGACCCGTCCCTCCTCCCCGTCCGCGGTCCCACCGCCGGGCGCGGGGCGGTGCCCTGTGCAGCCGCACCCAGGCCGTTTACTTCAGGTACGGGGCTTTTGCCCGGGGTACCCGTCACCGATCACGACCTTCACGTACCGCTTGCGCGAAAGGCGGCACACCGGTGAGCACACGACGTGACACGGCCCTGGTGACGGGAGCCTCCTCCGGCATCGGCGCGGCCTACGCCGGGCGACTGGCCTCCCACGGGTGGGACACCGTCCTCGTGGCCAGAAGGGCGCAGCGACTCGACGACCTCGCGCGGCGACTGCGCGAGGCGACGGGGACCGTGGTGGAGACCCTCGTGGCCGACCTGTCCGACCCCGACGACCTGGCAGGGGTGGCGCGGCGCGCGGCGGGCGACGACATCGGGTTCCTCCTCAACAACGCGGGGATCAACGGTTACGGCCCGTTCGCCGGACTCGAACCGGGACTCATGACGAAGATCCTCGACGTCAACGTCCTCGCCGTCACCGCGCTCACGCGGGCCGCGGTCCCGGCCATGCTGGAACGCGGGCGCGGCACCCTGGTCAACGTGGCCTCGCAGCTGGCCTTCGCGGGCGCGCTGCCGCCCCGCCCACTGCCCGAGCGCGCGGTGTACGGCGGCACCAAGGGCTACGTGGTCACCTTCACCCGCACGCTCGCCGCCGAACTGGCCGGCACACCGCTGCGGATCCAGGTGCTGTGCCCCGGGCTGACCGCCACCGAGTTCCATCGGTCGCGCGGTGACGCTCCCGTCCCGGGACGGGAGCAGTCCGTGCACGAGGACGGCGGCATGCCCGTGGACCAGGTCGTCGACGCGTCACTGGCCGCGCTCGACACCGGCGAGGTGGTGTGCGTACCGGGGCTTGAGGACACGGCCCTGATCGACGGTCTGGCAGAGGCCGAGCTGGCGATCCGCACGGCGGCCCGCCGGGGCGGGAGCCGACCCGGCCCCCGGCCACCCGGGTGAGTGACCCGGTCCGAGACGCCGTTCACGACCGGAAGGCGAAGAACAAGCTGAGGGCGACGGCGAGTTCTCCACTTCGCGCGGGCTCGCGGTCGCGGTCGTCGGCCGGCCGGTGATGCTCAGTCCTGCGTGGAGATGCAGAAGGGATGGCCTGCGGGGTCCAACAGGACCCTTCGCTGATCGGGGTGCGGTTGGACAGGGGGTTCCACGGCGCCCAGTTCCAGCATCCGTGCGTGGGCGGCGTCCAGATCGTCGACGCCCAGTTCCATGTGAGCCTGCTTGCCCCGGGACGGGTCCGGCCAGGTCGGAGGACGATAGTCGGCCACCCGGATAAAGCCCAGTCCGGGTGAATTCTCCCGGCCGAGCAGCACGAAGTCGTCGCTGGAGCAGACGACGGGCAGGCCGAGCGCGTTGCCGTAGAAGCGGGCCAGCTCGGCGGGGTCCGGGCAGTCGAAGTCGACGGACAGCAAGCGGATCGCGGGTTCGGATGCGAGTTCGGTACTCATGGGGAAGACGCTATGACCGAACCAGGACAGCTCCGGTCCTGGTCATGGGGAACACTTCGGGATGTGATCAGCACCTCCGCCCGCCTGCTGCGACTGGTCTCGTTGCTGTCCACTCGACCGACGTGGACCTGCCGCGAGCTGGCCGAGCGTACGGCGGTCACCGACCGCACGGTCCGGCGAGACATCGCCCGGCTGCGGGAACTCGGCTACGGCATCGAGTCCGATCCCGGGCCCTGGGGCGGCTACCGCCTCGGCGGCGGCACCCGGGTGCCGCCGCTGATCCTCGACGACGAGGAGGCGTTCGCCGTGGCCGTCGCACTGCGGGAGGCCGCGCTCAGCGGCGTCCTGGGCAGCGACCAGGCCGCGCTGTCGGCGCTGTTGAAACTACGGCAGGCCCTGCCGCCCCGGATCGCGGACCGGCTGGGGAGGATGGATGCGACCTTCGTGCACACTCCCAGATCCGAAGGCCGTCAGATCTCACCCGGCGTGCTGCTGGAACTGGCCGCCGTCTGCTGTCGTGGCGAGCTCACCCGCCTGTCGTACCGGGACCACGCGGGGAAGGACACGGTCCGGAACGTCGCTCCCTATCGCCTGGTACACACAGGCCGCCGCTGGTACTTCGTCGCCCGGGACATCGCCCGGGAACAGTGGCGCACCTTCCGGGCCGACCGGGTGGTACGGGTACAACCGACCGGACGCACCGTCGAACTCGTCGACCCGCCCGACCCGGCGCTCCTCGTCTCCCGGTCCATCGCGGGTGTCGTGTACCCGCTCTATGTCACAGTCCGGCTGGCGCACCCCATGGACCAGGCGCTACGGCTGGTCCCACCCGCGATCGGCACCCATCGTCCGGACGGCCCCGACACCACCGTCGTCGAAATCGGCGGTAACGACGCCGACCAGCTCGTCACATACCTCCTCGGCCTGGGCGCCAGGCTACGCGTCCTGTCGCCGGACGCCGTACGGGAGGCGCTGCTGCGCCGCACCCGAAACCTGCTCGAGGACAACGAGGACAGTCGGTCCCGGTAGCGGGCGTCGCACCGGGTACGAGGTTTCCGCCGCACCCGCCGCCTCCGGCCGGCTCACCTTGGCCCGATTCCGCCGGGAGCAGGCGCGATTCCGAGGAGGTGGGCTCTTCCGCAGGCTGGGACCGGTCCGTGCGGCCCGTGTCCGGGGCGCGCCGATGTCCGACGCAGCCAGTGGCCGACCCCTCCGCCCGGCGGAATCGAGCCGTCGGGCGGTTCGGGCGCGCAGCCCACAGGGCGCTGCGGTCGGGCGTCCACCTCGCCTGCCCGATGGCCCGCGAACCAGGTCCGGGGCGGGCCCTGCCGCCGAGGAGGCCTGTTTCGGCCGCCTCATCGACGAGGAGCGAGCCCTGGCCGAGAAGTGGGCGCGGCAGCCGCCCGTCTGTCGGGATATCGGCAGCCGAGCCGGACAGGCCCCGGGCCGTCACGGCCCGAAGCCGGTGCCGGGAGCCGGCCGATGACCCGCCGGAGCACTGGGACGAACAGCCCGCTATGGTCATGAGCATGCAGGCACAGCAGCCGTACCAGGCCCCCGCCCCGTCCGCCCCGCCGCCTCGCAGCCGGGGTCCGCTGGTGACCGCCCTGCTGGTCGGACTGCTGGTGGGCGGCGCGGGCGTAGGCGTGGCCTGGGCGCTGACCGGTGGTACGCCGGACACCGACAGCAGCGCCGACGGCGATGCCCGAGGCGCGTGCGATGCGCTGGCCGGTGTGGACGAATCGAAGCTCGTCCCGAAGAGCAAGGCGAGCGAACAGGAACGCGAGCAGGCGCTGTACCGCTTCGCGGGCGCCTTCGACCTGGCCACGGCCGCCGCCGCGGGCGACTCCTCGTACGAGCCGCTCGCCGAGGCCATCACCCGGGCGCACAACCGCCACCGTCAGGTCTTCGAGGTCGACGCCGAGGTGAGGAAGGAGCTGGCCGAGGCCCGCGGAATCTGCGCCGACCTCTGACTCCCCCGCCGGAACCGGCCGTGCCGGGTCCCGGCCGGCGACGTCCCGGTGTGACGTGTCCCCGGCTCCGCCGAGCGTCGATATCCTGACATCGGGTACAAGCGGTGCCATGCCCACGCCCGTACCCCCCACCGTTGATTTCGAAGCCGCCTTCCTCGGTTCGCCCGCCCCCATGGTGATCCTGCGCACAGATCTGCGGATCCAGAGCGTGAACCACGCCTACGAGCAGGTCACACGGCGGGAACGGGACGAGTTGGCGGGCCTGCACATGTTCGAGGCGTTCCCGGACAACCCGCACGACCCCCACGCGGACGGCGTGGCGAGACTCGGCATGTCGCTGCGGCGCGTCATGCAGGACCGCGTACCCGACACCATGCCCGTCCAGAAGTACGACATACCGTGGAAGGATTCTCCCACCGGCTTCACGGAGAAGTTCTGGAGCCCGGTCAACAGTCCGGTCCTCGACCCCGAGGGCGCCCTGGTGGGGGTCGTGCACCAGGTGGAGGACGTGACCGACGTCCACAGGGAGCTGCGGCGGATCCGCCGGGCCTACGAACGCGCCGAAACCCCCACGGCGCACAACGCCGAAGCGCAGACCCGGTTCGTCCGCTATCTCGCCCACGCCGACGGGGTACGCGACCGGCTGGAACGCCTGGAGAACGAGGTCGGTCAGCTGCGCCAGGCACTCACCTCGCGTGCGGTGATCGACCAGGCCATCGGGATCGTCCAGGCCGAGCGCCGCTGTGCTCCGGACGACGCCTTCCAGATCCTGGTCGGGATCTCCCAGCGCACCAATGTCAAACTCCGCGAGATCGCGGCCGCACTCGTGCACCACGCGGCCGCCGGGGCTTCCGCTCCGCTGCTGCCCTCGACGTGGTGACGTCGCCGCCCGGTCCACCGGCGCGTGGGACCCGGTCCCCGGCAGTCGTCGAAGGACCCCTCACGCCCCCAGTTTGCCCACCATGTCGGTGAGGACCCGCGCGAGATTGCGCAGGTCACGGTCGGTCGGCGCCGCGCCCAGCCGGTCCGACAGTTCCCGCTTGCCGATCACCACAAGGGCTCCCTCCGGGCCGCCCTCCTCGCCCGAGGGACTGTCGACCACCTGGACCCTGCCTTCCAGCAGCACGAGCGCGGCGCCGTCGTTCCTGGCGTCTCGGAGTTCCCTGACATGGGTTTCGTCGATCATCTGCCGCCTCCGGCGGTGGGCTGACACACGGGCGCGGACAGCGAGTGCCCCTGACCGGCGATCGAAACCGCCCGGCGACTCGAACCGTTCGCCGGGGGGACTCGTGCCGCAGGCCGACGGCGAACCGCTCGCGCATCGCACCGCCCCGGTCCGTATCCGCGGACGGCGTGCGTCCGGCGTGGTGTCCGGCGGTCCGGGTACTACGAACGGCACAGGAGGGAACGTCATGACCCGCGTGAAGCAGTACGCCGTAGCCGCCACCGGGCAGTGGACGGACCAGGAAGAAGGCCGCCGCCGGCTGCCCGCGGGCGAGGTGCACGCCTGGGAGCCGGGCCTGAACCAGACCGTTTGCGGGTTGTCCCTGAGCCGCTCGGAACTGATCCGCTTCTCCCATGTGGTCTGGCAGGACACCTTTCCCGAATCCGGGGGCGCGGCGGACCGCGTCCGGCGCGTGTGCCCCCGCTGTGCCTCCGTGGCAGGACGCCGCGGCAGCGACGCCCGCCCCCGGTGGCACCGCACGAACCCCCGGCCGTGAGCGGCCGGGCGGGAGACCCCGCCCGTCGGCGGAACCGCACGGGCAGGAGCCCAGGGCGGTTCCGCCGGTCGCACCCCGTGCGTCCGAAGCCGTGTCTCCGCCGAACCGCCCGCCACCGGCGCCGTCCCGTGGGCCGGCGCCGGGACGATGCCCCGTGCCGCGAAGCCGCCGGCCGTGCGTGACGTCCTCCGTCGCCCACCGCGACCGGCCCCGCCCATGACCTGCATGGAAGGGCCCGGACGGGGCAACTGGTCTGCCTGGGACTTGGAGGATGCGGATGACGATGACGGAGCAGCCGGTCAAGACGGCGGGGGAGGACACCGCCTGCTGCGCGCGCCACGACGGCCACGGCCCGGGAACCGGTGCCGAAGCGCCGGAATCAGCTCGTGAGCGGGTCAATCGACGCTGGAACGAGATCCTGCAGGAGACGCGGGTCACTCAGACGGGCGTGCAGATCCTCTTCGGGTTCCTGCTCAGTGTGGCCTTCACCCCGCTGTTCCGGGAGCTGGAGACGTTCGACCGCGTCGTCTACGTCATCACCGTGGTGCTCGGCGCGGCGGCCACGGGATCGCTCATAGCCCCCGTCTCCATCCACCGGCTCCTGTCCGGCCAGCGCATGAAGGACGAGGTGGTGGGGGTCGCCGGCCGCCTGATGATGTGCGGCATGGTCCTCCTCGCGCTGACCATCGGCTGCACGCTCCTGCTGATCCTCCGTGTCGTGGTCCCCGGCGTCCTCGCCGAAGTGCTCGCCGGCGGGGTCATGCTGTGGTTCGGCCTCTGCTGGTACGCGCTGCCGCTGTGGCTACGACGTCGGGCCGCCCGGCGTTCCGTCGCCGACGACGCGTAGCGCGCCCGGACGCCGTCGTCGGCCGCGAACGCGTGCGCCCCGCCCCGGGGAAGCGCCGCCGCAGCCGCGTGAACGTGGTGCGGACGCACCGCGCCGCGGGACCGGAGCCCGTGATCCGTCGCAGGACCACGGGGACGGCGAGGAGTCACCCGTCGTGTGCGTCCGTTCCCCCGGACGGCCGGGAGCGGGAGGGAGCGGGTACGGACGGCCGGTCGGGCTGGAGGGGAGCGGCGTCCAGTGTTCCCAGCAGCTTCAGGGCGTCATGGGACCGGCTGCCCGGATCGGCCTGGTAGATGACGAGTTGCTGCCCGGGCGCCCGGTTGACGGTGAAGCTCTCGTAGTGCAGGTCGAGATCGCCCACGTCGGTGTGGTGGAGCAGTTTGGAACCGCCGGTCTTGCCGTGCACGTGGTGCCGGGCCCAGAGTTCGCGGAAGGCCCGGCTCTTGACGGACAGTTCGCCGACCACCTCCTTCAGGCGCGGGTCGTCGGGGTCCACGCCCGTGGCCCTGCGCAGTTCCGCGACGACCATGTCGGCCGTCCGGTCCCACTGCCGGTAGAAGCGCCGGGCGCCGGGGTCGAGGAAGACCATGTGCGCGAGGTTGCCGCGGAGGACGAAGCCCCTGTGCAGCGCGCCGGCCAGGTGATTGCCCGCGAGGATGTCGAGGGAGCGTCCGAGGACGAAGGCGGGGAGGTCGTCCCAGCGTTCGAGGAGGCTCCGCAGGTGCGGGTCGGCCCGCTCGACGCGCCGGGTGCGCCTCGCCGGCCGTCCGGTGGGGCATGCCAGCCGGCGCAGGTGCTCCGCGGACTCCTCGTCGAGGTCCAGCGCCTTCACGAGTGCCTCCACCACCTGGGGCGACGGCCTTCGTTCGCGGCCCTGCTCGATGCGCATGTAGTAGTCGGTGCTCATTCCCGCGAGCAGCGCCACCTCCTCGCGGCGCAGTCCGGGTACCCGGCGCCGTCCGGAGGTGGGCAGTCCGACGTCCTGGGGCAGCAACCGGGCGCGCCGGGCGCGCAGGAAATCCTTGAGCGAGGTGTGCGTGCCGGACCGTTCGTCGCTTTCCATACGGACAACGTTAAGCACGCCGGTGGTCGCCGACCATCCTGGAAGGTGGGTGAGGTGCACCCACGAATCCGGCCGCGCCGTCGCCGCGCGCGTCCCCTCGCCCGGCCGGGAACCGTCCCGGTCATGCGGGTCCGGGGCTCGTGCGGGTCTGCGGCGACGCCTCCCGGCCCCGGTCCGGCGCCGGTTCGGGCGGTCCCGGCAGCCCGGCGAGACCGGCTGTCGGCGGATCGTCGCCGGGGGCCCGGCCGGCGTTCTCGCCGAGGAAGCCGCCCGACTGGTGCCGCCACAGCTTGGCGTAGGCGCCGTCCGCGGCGAGCAGTTCGCCGTGGGTGCCCTGCTCGACGACGCGTCCCCGGTCGAGGACGACGAGCCGGTCCATGCCGGCGACGGTGCTCAGGCGGTGGGCGACGACGAGGGCCGTGCGTCCGTCCATCAGCCGCCACAGGGCGTCCTGGACGAGGATCTCGCTCTCCGAGTCCAGCGCGCTGGTCGCCTCGTCGAGCAGCAGGATCGGGGCGTCGCGAAGGACCGCCCTGGCGAGGGCGACCCGTTGGCGCTGACCGCCCGACAGCTTGACCCCCCTCTCCCCCACCAGGGTGGCGAAGCCCTCGGGGAGCTGCTCGGCGAACTCCGTGACGTGTGCGGCCTCGGCCGCCGCGTGGATCTCCGCGTCGGTGGCTCCGGGCCGGGCGAAGGCGATGTTGTCCCGCAGGCTGCGGTGGAACATCGCGGGTTCCTGCGGCACGTAGGCGATCAGTGAGCGCAGGTCGGCCTGGCGCAGTCGGCCGATGTCCTGCCCGCCGATCAGGATGCGTCCGCCGTCGATGTCCGACATCCGCAACAGGAGTCGGGTGAGGGTGGTCTTGCCGCCGCCCGACCTGCCGACCAGCCCGATCCGTGCGCCGCCGGGCACGTCCAGGTCGAGACCCTCGAAGATCGGCTTCGCGCCTTCGTGCGCGAAGGTCACCGCCTCGAACCGGACGCCGCTGCCCTGTGGCGCGAGCGGTTCCGGTTCCGTCGGGTCGAGCACGGTGGGCGGGTCCAGCAGCAGCTCCGTGAACTGTGCGGCCTCGGTCATCGAGCTCTCCAGACGCCGGTAGATCTGGTTGAACTCGAACATGATCTGGGTCGCGTTGGAGTAGTAGGTGAAGGCGACGACGATCTCCTCCACTCCCTGGCCCGGGCCGCCGAAGGCGACGGCGACCAGCAGGCCCAGCACGTTGGTCAGCACGGACATGGGGGCGACCAGGGTGTCGACGCGCAGGTTCCCGTAGTCCCACGACCTCAGCGTCAGGCGCCGGGATTCCGCGACCCGGCTGCGGTGTTCGGCGGCCTCCCGCCGCTCGGCCGCGAACGCCCGGACGGTCTCCATGTTCGCGAGGCTGTCGGCGACGTGGCCGGAGACCCGGGCGATCGCCGCCTCACGGTCGTGGACGAGCGCCTGACGGCGACGGACGAGGGGCGCGGCGCCCACCACGGTCAGCGCGATCATCACAAGGAGACCGGCGACGAGCAGCGGTTCGTAGTGCCAGAGCACGACGGCGCCGAACGCCAGCGGCACGAGGCTGCCCACGATCCGGTACGTCATCGTGTCGACGAAGTCCTCGAAGCGCCTGCCGAAGCCCAGCACCCGTTTGGTCAGGGAGCCGGAGAAGTTGTCGTGGAAGAACGCGGCGTCCTTGGCGAGGAGTTCGTCCATGCCGAGCACGTACAGGTGCTCCATGCCGAGGGCGCCCACGCGGTTCAGGCAGTGCTGCCCGATCCGCCACACGGCCTCGGCGAGCAACAGCGCCGCGCCGAAGCCCAGCACGTAGGGCAGCGCCGGGGCGAGGGCGAGACCGCCGTCGTCGGCGGCCTGCCCCACCAGTTTCGCGACCAGCAGGGGGGCGACGTAGCGGATGCCGATGTTGCCCACGGCCGGCAGCAGCAGCGCGGGCAGGGCCAGCAGTCTCAGTCGTGACAGTTCCCGTCCGTAGAGGCGCAGCGCGAGAGCGACCGCGCTCCTGCCCGGCGCCCGCGCCCGCTTGTCCGTTGTCGCCATCACACTCCCGGAGGTCGGCACTCGGAAGTCTTCCGTCCGACGAGGGCGCCGGTCCAGGCGTTTACCACGTACGGGCGACAACCGGACACCGGGAGCGGGGCCGCCGGGGGCCGCGGCACCCGGCCGGGCCGGCGCGGCGCGGGCGGGGAAGCCGGTGGACGCTCCCGGCCCGCGCCGCTGCTCGCGCTCGGCCGCCCCCGCGACTCGAACGGCGCAACAGGCGGTTGCCCCGGGTGCCCCCGGACGGAGGGGACGCGACGATCGGGTGAGGAGCCGACAGGAAGGACACCCATGCACCACGCACCGCGCGGGTCCCTGGCCGCTGTGATCGCCCCGGCCCCCGGCCTGTCGCTCACCGGCGGGGGCCCCTGCGGCGGGACGCCCGCCCCCGCCGAGGCCGCCCGGCCCGCCTCCGGCACGTTCTCCCGCTGAAAAGCTCCGGCCCGGGCGGAACAGGCGGCCAGGAAGGGGGACATCAGTGAAACGCGCGGAGAACGCCCCGTCCTCCCAGACCAGGGCCGGGCGGCGTTCGCTGGCGGCCCAGCTCGCCGATCCGGTACGCACCTACCTGGCCACCGAAGCGGGCAGCGCCGGGCTGCTCCTGGTGGCCGTCGTGGTGGCCCTGGTGTGGGCCAACTCGCCCTGGTCCGGGGGGTACGAGTCGCTCTGGGCGACCGATGCGTCCGTGTCGCTCGGCGGCGCCGAGCTCTCCATGGACCTGGGGCACTGGGTGAGCGACGGCCTGATGGCCCTCTTCTTCTTCGTCGTCGGCCTGGAGGTCCGCTACGAGGCCTCGGTCGGCTCACTGGCCGGCCGCCGCCGCGTCCTGCTCCCGGCCGCGGCCGGTGTCGGCGGCATGGTCGTTCCCGCGCTGTTCTACCTGGCGATCGCCCCGTGGGGCGAGGCGGCGGGCGGCTGGGGCACGGTCATCGGCACCGACACGGCCTTCATGCTGGGGGCGCTCGCCGTGGTGGGGCCCCGCTTCGTCACCCAGCTGCGTGTCTTCCTGCTGGCCGTCACCGTCATCGACGACATCGTGGCCGTCAGCGTGATCGGTCTGGTCTACTCGGACACGGTCCGCCTGCTGCCGCTGCTGGCGGCGCTCGCCCTCTGCGCGGTCCTCGCCGCGCTGACGTCGCTGGGCGCCTGGCGCGCGGCGCCGTACCTCCTCGTCGTGCTCGCGCTGTGGCTCGCCACCCTCGCGTCCGGTCTCCACGCCTCCATCGCCGGCATGCTCGGCGGTCTCCTCATCCCCGCCCACGCCCCCGCGCCCGAGGCGGTGGACCGCGCCACCCGGCTCGCCCGCGCCTTCCGCCAGTCGCCCCGCGCCGATGTGGGGCTGTGGGCACGCGTGGGGCTGCAACGGGCGGTCTCGGTCAACGAGCGGCTGCAGCTGATGCTGCACCCCTGGGCGAGCTATGTGGTCGTCCCGCTGTTCGCCCTGGCCAACGCCGGCATCGACCTGCGCGGGGGCGTCCTGGGCAGCGCCCTGTCCTCCCGGCTCACCTGGGCCGTCGTCGCCGGTCTCGTGGCCGGGAAGCTCCTGGGCGTGTGGGGCGGGGCCTGGCTCGGCACCCGCCTCCGCCTCGGGAAGCTCCCCCAGGGGGTGGGCCCGGGACACGTCGTGGGCGGCGCCGTGCTGTCCGGGATCGGCTTCACCGTCTCCCTGCTGATCGCCGGTCTCGCCTTCGACGACCCGGCCCTGCGCGACCGGGCGGTCGTCGGTGTCCTGCTGGCCGCCGTGTTCTCCACCGCCCTGGGGTGGCTCGCGTTCCACCTCGCCGCCGTCCTGCGCGGCGAGACGGACGCCGACCTGCCGCGCGTCCTCGACCGCCCGGTCGACCCGGCCACGGACCACCTCGTCGGCCCCGTGGACGCGCCCCTCACCCTGGTGGAGTACGGCGACTTCGAATGCCCCTACTGCGCCCGCGCCACCGGCGTCACCAGGGAGCTGCGGGAGCGCTTCGGCGACCGGCTCCGTTACGTCTTCCGGCACCTGCCGCTCCCCGACGTCCACCCGCACGCCGTGCTCGCCGCCCGGGCCGCCGTCGCCGCCGGCGCGCAGGGGCGCTTCTGGCAGATGCACGACCTGCTGTACGAGCACCAGGACCGGCTGGAGTTCGAGGACGTCGCCGCGTACGCCATCGAGATCGGACTCGACGTGGCGCGGTTCCTCGAGGACATCGACGACGAGGAGACCGCCGAGCGGGTGCGGGCCGACGCGGCCGGCGCCGAGGCCAGTGGCGCCCGCGGCACCCCGACCTTCTTCGTCGGCGACCGGCGGCACACCGGGCCGTACGACGCGGAGACGCTCGCCGGCGAGCTCGAGAAGTCCGAGGCCCGCGCCTCCCCCTGAGGCCCGCCGACCTCACCGGCGCAGGGTGGTCTCCCTCCGCATGTACGACAGCTTCTCGGGGTTGCGGACGGCGTAGAGGCTGGTGACGAGGCCGTCGTCGACGCGTACCGCGAGGACGGTGTCGAGCGCGCCGTCGAGCCGGACGATCAGCGCGGGACAGCCGTTGACCTGCGCCGGCTGCAACGACATCTCGGCGGTGAGCCTGCCCAGCCCGCCCTGCAGCAGGCGGGCCACCTTGTCCGCTCCCACGACCGGTCTGAGAACGGCCTGCTTGACGCCGCCGCCGTCGCCCAGGAGGACGACGTCCGGCGCGAGGACGTCGAGCAGACCCTGCAGATCGCCCGTCCCCACCGCCCGCCGGAAGGCGTCGAGGGCGTCCCGTGTCTCGGTCGGTGACACGGGTCCGCGCGGCCGGCGCGCCGCGACGTGCGCCCGCGCCCGGTGCGCGATCTGCCGGACCGCGGCCGGTCTCTTGCCGACCGCCTCGGCGATCTCGTCGTACTCGAGGCCGAACACCTCGCGCAGCACGAACACCGCCCGCTCGGTGGGGGCGAGCGTCTCCAGCACCAGCAGCATCGCCATCGACACGCTGTCGGCGAGCTCGACGTCCTCGGCCACGTCGGGTGCGGTGAGCAGCGGCTCGGGCAGCCAGGAGCCGACGTAGGACTCCTTGCGGCGGCCGAGCGCACGCAGCCTGCTCAGCGCCTGCCGGGTGGTGATCCGGACGAGGTAGGCCCGCCGGTCCCGCACCGTTTCGAGGTCGACGCCCGCCCAGCGCAGCCAGGTCTCCTGCAGCACGTCCTCGGCGTCGGCGGCCGAGCCGAGCATCTCGTAGGCGACGGTGAACAGCAGGTTGCGGTGGGCGACGAACGCCTCGGTGGCGGCGTCCGTGTGCCCTGTGCGCGTGTTCTCCACCGGCTGCTCCCGCATGTTCGTCCTCCACGATCCCATGTGCACAGGACGCCGGGCGCCGCGGTTCTGTGACAGGTGCGGGGAGGGACCGCCCGGGGATCACGGTCGCCGGCAGCCGGTGGGAGCGGACCCGACGGTCACGTCGTCGGACCACGGCGTGCCGTCACCCGTCCCGTGGCTCTCCCGGTCCGGTCGCGGGGCGGTGGGACGGGGGTCCGGCCGGGCGGACCCCCGTCTCGGATCAGCTCGTGGGGAAGTTGTCGGGCGTGCTGATCCTGCTCTTGAGCAGCGCACCGGACTCGGTCAGCACGCCGCTGCCGCTGTAGTCGGCGCCGCCGCAGGTACCGGGCCTGAACGCCGCGCTGCCCTCGTCGGCGTCGGAGTAGGTCCAGTTCGCGTAGCTGATCTTCAGCTGATCGAGCAGGTCCAGCCAGGCCGTGCTGCTCGCCCGGTCCACCGCTCCGCCTCCGGTGGCGCTCACCGTGCCGAACTCCGAGACGAACAGCGGCAGCCGGGAGGCCGCCCGGCTCACCGCGGCGCGGTAGTTGTCCTTGTGACTCGCGGCGTAGAAGTGGAACGCGTACATGATGTTGGTGGCGTCGACGGGGTTGGCGACGACCTCGTTCTCGTTGGAGCCGTCCGAGACCCCCAGCGAGGACCAGCCGCGGGTGCCGACGATGACGACGGCGTCCGGGTCGGCGGCCCGGATCACCGGGATGACCTGCTCGGCGTAGCTCTTGACGGCCGCCCAGCTCACACCGTTGGGCTCGTTGGCGATCTCGTAGATCACGTTCTTCTTGCCGGCGTTGCGGGCGGCCACGGAGGCGAAGAACGTCTTCGCGCGGTCGAGGTTGAAGTTCGGGTCGCCCGGCGTGAGGGTGTGGAAGTCGATCACGGCGTACATGCCGCGGGCCTCGGCCATGTCGACGAGGCTGTTCACGCGGCCGGTGAAGCCCGCGGGGTCGGTCTCGTAACCGTCCTCCTGCACGTACATGGCGATGCGCAGCAGGTCCGACCGCCAGTCCTTCGCGAGCGCGTCCAGGGAGGCGGTGTTGTAGCACCGGCTGAACCACTGGATGCCGTGGGTGCTCATGCCGCGCAGCTGCACGGGACGGCCGTACTGGTTGCACAGGTTCACTCCGCAGACGCGCAGCTGCCCGTTGACGTCCACGGGGGTGCCGTCGTCCGGGACCGGCGGGGGTTCCTCGACGGAGCCCGTGCAGGCGACGCCGTTGAGCGTGAACGCCGGGGGCTGCGGGTTGGCGCCCGTGAAGGAGCCGGTGAATCCCACGTCGACGGTGGAGCCGGTGGCCAGCGTGCGGTTCCAGTCGACGGCGGCGGCGGTGACCGTGGCGCCGGACTGCGTCCAGGTGGCGTTCCAGCCCTGGACGACCTTCTGCCCGGCGTCCGGCATGGTGAACCCGAGCGTCCACCCGGAGACGGGGGCGCCCAGGTTGGTGATCCTCACCGCGGCCTGGAAGCCGCCCTGCCACTGGGCGGCCACCGTGTAGTCGACCCTGCAGCCGGCGGCGGCCGCCGCCGGTGGACCGGTCAGTGCCGTGAGGCCCAGGACCGTCGCACAGGTCGCCAGTAGGGCCAAGAAGCGTTTCACAGCGTTCCTCCTCGTGCGATGCGAACACAGCGTGGTGCGGGCACGGCGTGATGCGGGCACGGCGTGATGCGGGCACGGCGTGATGCAGCACGATGGGAGCGCTCCCAAAGCCCATCGGCCCGAGACCGTACACCGCCGCGCCGGTGTGCGATAGCCGTGCGACGGCCGGAGAACGCCGCGGCGCGGGTGACCGCTGTGCGGACGGAGGCGGCCGGAGCCGCCGACGCGAACGGTGGCGCACGTCACACCTCCTCCCTGTCACGGGGAGCGGGCGGTCGGCATCTCGTGTTCAGCCCGACGCGACACCGCGTAGGAACACGAGTGAGGAAGAAACCATGGACGCCCGATTCGACCTGTTCGAGAACGAGCTCGCCGCCCGGTTCGCCAAGCGGTTCGCAGGCGCCGCCCTGGTGGTCCACGACTCCCCGCTGCCGAAGTCCACGCAGGAGCTGGTGTCGCTGCGCGCCAGCCAGATCAACGGCTGCGGCCACTGCGTCGACATGCACGTCAAGGAGGCCGCGGCGGCCGGGGAGAGCGCGGTCCGCCTCCACCTGGTCGCCGCCTGGCGCGAATCCACCGTGTTCACCGAGGCCGAGCGGGCGGCCCTGGCCCTCGCCGAGGAGGGCACCCGCCTCGCCGACGCCTCCCGGGGCGTCTCCGACGAGACGTGGGCCCTGGTCCGCAAGCACTACGACGACGACCAGACCGCCGCACTCGTCGTCCTGGTCGCCCTGATCAACGCGGCCAACCGCCTCGCGGTGATCACCCACCGGAAGGGCGGCTCGTACGAGGCGGGCATGTTCGCGGCGGCGGCCGGGAACTGACCGCCGCCGGGCCCGGCCCGGGATCAGCCGATCCGGGCCGGGCCCGGCTGCTCGGGGCCAAAGCGGCCCGAGCATGCCCGGACATCGGAGTCCCACCCTGTGCTCCGCCGCGGGAACGGGCTGGGTCAGGGGCGGACGACGGGGCCCGCGGCCGGGGCCTCCCGGGGGCCGTCGGCGGTCGCCGTCCGCCGGCGGTCGGCCTGCGACGCCGCGGAGCGGGGCAGCGCGGACGCGAGGAGGGTCCCGCGCAGGGCCGGCGCGCGCAGGGCGAGGGTCACCAGGGCGTAGCCCGCGAGTCCGCCGAGCGTGTTGGCGAGGAGGTCGTTGACGTCCACGGAGCGGCCGTTGTTCAGGACGATGTACGACAGCAGCTGGGCGGCTTCCACGGACAGGCTGGCCGCCGCCGTCATCAGGGTCGCCCGCGACGCCGAGGTGGCGCTCCCGGACAGCAGGGGCAGCAGGAAGCCGGCCGGCACCATCATGATGACGTTGGGGACCATGGTGATGTCCGCGGTGAGCAGCGGGACGAAGTTGATCTGGCCGATCCAGGGAGCCTGGTTGGCGTACTCGCCCCACGTCACGTTCAGCGGGAAGACCGTCAGGGACAGCACGGCGGCGACGTAGACGGCGGCGGCCAGCCGCAGCAGACCGCCGCGCTTGTCCCACACCCCGCGCCTCACCCGGACGACGGTGACGGCCGCGAACAGGACGAGCGCGGGGCCGAGAACGGGTGCGGAGTCCACCTGGAAGCGAATGTCCATGAGGGATGGTCCTTCGGTCGGGTCGAGCGGTGCTGACGTGCTTCAGCTTCCTTGCGGGCCGGGTCCGGCGGATCTCCCGAAGGATGCATTCCCCGGTGGACGGCTACGACTTTCGGCAGAGGGGGCCCGCCGTCGCGCGCGGCTAGGGTTCCCACCATGCTCAGACCACTGCGCGCGCCGGCCGCCGGCCGGTTCGCCGTCAGCGCCCTGCTGCTCTGCCTCCTCGGAGCGGCCCTGCTGATCGACGTCGACACCGGCGCCCTCGAGAGCCAGGGCACCGGGGTCGCGCTGTTCCTGTCGACGGCCGCGGCGGCGGCCGTCGCCTTCCCTGCCGTGGGGACCAAGCCGTCCCCCGCGGTGCTGGCGTGGGCGGCGTGCGGCGCGGCCCTGGTGTCGCTGGCCTGCTCGGCCGGGCTGCGCGTGGCGGCGAGCGGCGGTTCGGTCCTGGACCAGGCGTCCGACGCCTACACCCTGTTCGAGCCGATCGCCCTGATGGTGCTGCTGCACGTGACGGCGCGGCGGGGCTCCCCGGCCGGCACCGCCGTCGCCCTGCCGCTGCTGATGGCCGCCGTCGTCCTGCGTCCGCTGGTGATCGAGGTGGACGAGGGCAGCAGCATCGTCGCGCTGGTCCTGACGCTGGTGGCCGGCGGCGCCCTGGCCTCCGGCCTCACCGTCCGCCTGGTCGCCGTCTCCCGCCGGCAGCACGAGGAGCGGATCAGACTCGAACAGCGGCTGGGTTTCGCCCGCGACCTGCATGACTTCGTCGCCCACCACGTATCGGGCATCGTGCTCCAGGCGCAGGGCGCCCGTGCCGTCGCGGCCAGGAATCCCCAGGCGGTGGGCGATGCCCTGGAACTGATCGAGACCACCGGGGCGGAGGCGCTGACCGCCATGCGCCGGATGGTCGGCGCCCTGCGCGAGGACACCGTCCCGGACACCCGGGCACCGGGCACGGACGCCGTCCGCGCCCTCGTCGCCGACTGCCGGCTCCCCGGGGCCCGGGTCGGCCTCACCGAGACCGGCCCGGTCGACGGCCTCCCCGCGGACGCCGCCCACCTCGTGGAGCGCGTGGTCATGGAGGCGCTGACGAACGTCCGCAAGCACGCCCACGACTGCACCACCGCACATGTGCACCTGGACGTCTCCCGCCGCCGGGTGACCGCGCGGATCACCGACGACGGACGCCACCGTCCGTCCGACGGCACCGGCTACGGGCTGCGCGGCCTGCGCGAGGTCACCGTCGCCGCCGGGGGCACGCTGACCGCGGGTCCCGGTCCCGGGGCCGGCTGGCACGTCGTACTCGAACTCCCCCTCCCCCTGCGGCAGGTGCTCCGATGACCATCCGTGTCCTTCTCGCGGACGACCAGACGATCGTCCGCACCGGCATGGCCATGATCCTGTCGGCCGAGGACGACATCGAGGTCGTCGCCCAGGCCGCCGACGGGGTCGCCGCGATCCAGCAGGCCGACCTGCACCGCCCCGACGTCGTCCTCATGGACATCCGCATGCCGCGGCTGAACGGCATCGAGGCGCTGCGGCACCTGCACCGTCCCGGGGCCGCGCACACCCCGAAGGTCGTCATGGTGACGACCTTCGACGACGACGAGTACGTCCACCAGTCCCTGCACCACGGCGCCTGCGGCTTCCTCCTCAAGGACGCGGGTCCTCGTCTGCTGGCCGAGGCCGTCCGCTCCGCCGCCTCCGGCGAAGCCCTCATCAGCCCCTCCATCACCGTCCGCCTGCTCCGGCGGTTCGCCCGTCCCGCCGCCGCTGCCGCCCCGGTCCGTCCCTCGCCCCTGTCCGAGCGCGAGGCCGAGGTCACCGCCCTCGTCTCCCGCGGGCACACCAACGCGGAGGTCGCCGCCGCCCTGCACATCAGCGTGGGCACGGTGAAGACCCATCTCACCAACATCCAGGGCAAGCTCGGCGCCCGCAACCGGGTCGAGATAGCGGCCTGGGCCTGGGAATCAGGACTCACCCGCTGACCGAGCCGCACCCGACGGCCCTGGGGACGGGGCGGACCGGCACAGCCGTTCGGCGTCCCGCGGTCAGCCCGGGCGCCCGAGCGATCGGGGCGTCCGGCTCGTCGGCCTGCTCTGCGAGGAGTTCGGGAACCCGCCGGAACCGCCCGGAGGCGGCGTCGGACTCCTTCCGCCTCCACGCGGCGTGCCGTTCGGGTCGAGCGGGTCCCCGGCCCGCTCCCCTCGCCGGCCGTGGCCGGGGAGCCGCCCCGTCGTCTGCGGCGGAGCACGGGAGGTGATGCCCGACGTCGTACGGCCACCGGCCGGCAGGAGGCTCACCGGCCGCGGCGGCCGGCGTCTTCCGGAAGCCGCCGGACGATGCCCACACGTTCCGGACCACGGGACCGGAGCGGGCGGAACCGCCGGGCGGCCTCCCCCGGTCCTTCTCGTCCTTCTCGTCCTTCTCGTCCTTCTCGGCGGCGACGGCCGCGGCGGAGAGGAGCGTCGCACCCGTGGGGCTGCCCCGGAGGACGGCCGGACCGTGGACCGTGGGGGCGAGCGCGGTGATGACCGCCGGACTGTCGCCGGCACCCGCTTCGCAGGCGGCCGGCTCGTCGAGCGTCCCGAGCTCAGCGCGGCCTGAGTGCTCCGACCGACGCATGACTGCTCCCTGACTCCATGGTCCGACTCCCCTGCGGGCGCATACGCCCACGGACGCACGCACTGCCGCCCTGGGGTCTGATGTGGCCGCGCGAGGGTGCGTGACAGCCTCCGAGATGTCGCACTCGGTCCGCAAACAGGGAGCAGGCCTCATGACCACCAGCGCGTCGCCACCCACCCCTGCACGTCCTGTGACCGCTGCACCTGTCCCCCCGTGGGCACGGCGCGCGGCGGCCGCGGTCCTATGGACATCCATGCCGTCGGCACTGTGGCGGTTCGCCGTGGTGATCGGTGTTCCGCTGGGGCTCGCCGAGTCCGAGTACGACGCGATGCTCATTCCCGGCTGGGGATATCTCATCGTGCCGTTGCTGTCCGTGCTGCAGGAGGCGCTGGCCTTCCTGACGTGGGGACTGGTGCGGCCGTGGGGCGAGGTATGGCCGCGGTGGGTCCCGCGCCTGCGCGGACGCCGCATCCCCGTGCTCGCCGCGGTCATACCCGCGGCGCTGGGCGCACTCGCCTGCACGGTCTACGGGGTGCTCTTCGTGTGGACGACGCTGCACGCCGACATGGCGATCACGCCGTGGGGAGAGTGGGTGATGACCATCTGTTACGTGCCGATAGTGGCATGGGGACCGCTGTTGGCTGTCGTCACCGTGCACTACCACCGGCGCCGCACACGCCCTTGATCGCACGATCGGCTGCCTCACCCGGGTCGATCCACAGGTCCTGACGATCGCTCGGTCACGAGCATCGCCGCCCGCAACGACGTCGCAGCGGCGGCCGACGACGGCGCCGGGCTCTCGTACCCGAGCACCCGCCGCAATCCCCTGACGTCCCGTCGCCTGGGTTACGCGGAACAGCGCGGCCGCCGCTTCCTGCCGTCCCCGCGCGTCCTGGAACTCGGCTACGCGCGGCTGTCCCCCCTCGGTCTCGCCGACATCGCCCAGCCCCACCCGGACGAACTGGCCGGGCGGGTGAGGGAGTCTGCTTCCCCGGCGGTCCTCGACGGCAACGAGGTCCACCACCTGGCCCGGGCCGCCGCCCCGCAGATCACCAGTGCCCGGCACGCGCCTGCCCGCGTACGCCGCCTCCATGGGCCGGGGCCTGCGCGCGGACCTGCCCGAGGCGGACCGGCGGGGACGCGTCGACGCCTCGCGCCCTCAGGCCCTGACCCCGCACACGCTCACCTCGCCCGACGCACTCGGCACCGGGCTGGACCGGGTCGCCCACGAGGAACACGCCCTGGTCGAGCAGGAGTCGGAGGCGGGACTGCGCTCGCTTGCCGTACCGGTCCGTGACCGGGAGGGGCGGGCCGTCGCAGCCGTGAACATCGCCCTGCACGCCGCCCCGAACCGCCCGAGCACACCCGGGACGCCCTCCTTCCCGCACTGCGCGCCTGCGCGGCCCGCATCGGTCGGACCTGGCGGCCGCGTTCGCCGAGGGCCCCGCACAGCCGGGCTGACCGCCTCAGGGAGGCCGAACACCCGCGCAAGGGCCCGCATTCACGTCGTGCGGTCCGTCCTCGCGTCGGCCGCCGGTTCGGTCGTGACGAGGACGCCGGACCGTGACGTCCCGGAGCCGTACAGGATCTCCCGGGCCACGGGCTGCCGCACGGCGAGCCGGTCGGCGGGCGAGACGGGCACCGCGTTCCGATGCCGGCCGCAACGGCGCCGAATCCTTTTCCGCATCCGCCGCCTCTTATCCGTGAACCGGCCGAGCGGGCCGGCGGACACCAGGAGGAACCGAGCATGACGATCGCGATCATTGCCGCGGCCGGTGTACTACTGATCTGCATGTGCGGCGTGACGTTGCTCAAGCGGAGGAACCGGCGCCGTGGCTGACCAGCGCCGGTCACGACGGCGGATCGCCGGACACGAGCAGGGCACATGAGCCGGAGCTCCCCTTGGCCCGACAAGCGACTGATCAAAGCCGCCCAGGACGGCGACATCACCTCGCTGACCGCTGTGATCATGGAATCGCAGCCCCACGTGCGCAGGTTCGCGATGTCGCTGTGCGCCACACCGCAGGACGCCGAGGACGCTGCTCAGGAAGCGCTGATCATCCTCTACCGGAAGATCGGCACGCTCCGCGCATCCGGCGCCCTGGCCTCCTGGATGTTCCGCATCGTGCGCAACGAATGCCTGCGGCACCTACGACTGCTCGCCTCCGCCTCTGCCTCCGCCTCCGTCCCCGAAGAGGCCGGCAGCGAGGCGGCGCCCTCAGCGGAGGCCTCGGTGCTGCGGCGGCTGGACGCCGAGCGGGTCGCCGTCGCGGTCAGTGCCCTCCCCCGCGACCAACGGCAAGTGCTGGTCATGAGGGACGTCCAGGGGTATCCGGGCCGTCTCGTAGCCCAGTCGCTCGGCCTGAGCAATGCGGCCATGAAATCGAGGCTCCACCGGGCCCGGGCCGCCCTGCGGCAGGCCCTGTCGACCGGTGAGGCAGCCGAAGGAGAGGTACGACCATGAAGACCGCCGTAACCGGCGAGCCCGTCCGTGCGGAAGCGGACTTCGCGAGCGCCTCCGTCCCAGAGCACCTGCTGCGCGGTGCGCTGGGCTTCGGCCTGATCATCGGCTCGATCGCCCTGGTGCCCTTCGCCGGCTCCGTCACCCTGCTGGCCGCACCCCTGGGCCTGATCGCCCTCCGCGGCTGCCCGGCCTGCTGGGTGATCGGCCTGACGCAGACCTTCTCCCGCGGCCGTCTGAAACGCAGTTGCACGGACGGTGTCTGCACCCTGACGAAGGCGGGCGGCACCGCCTCGACGTGAACCACCTGCCCGGCAGTCCCCGGGAGGCATCAGCGGCGGGCGGGTTCTGCGCCTCACACACCACGACGTCGGAGTGGCCGCGCACCCAGTGAAGTGGTGTGACTTCCAGTACCGAGGCGCGGGCCTCGACATGGGCGATGGTTCGCCGCGCCGCCGACTCGGCTCTCCGCGCGGCGATCCGTCCGTCGGCGGTGAGCGCCAGACGCGCCGGAGCAGTGCGGGACGGCATTCCGTACACCGCGGACGCCCGGTCGGCCTCCCGCTGGCACCAGCGCTTCAGCACCTGCGCCGTGGCCGGTGTCCCGCCACCGACAGCGGCGACGACTTCCCTGATGCAGGGCGGTGGTTCGCCTTCTCCCGTCCTCAACAGGGCCGACAGCAGCGGTGCGCCCTCCCCGCCGGTCCGTTCCACGGCGATGAGCAGGCCGACCCGGTCCTGCGGGGAGGGCTCCCAGCAGGTCACCGCCGGCCGTGCAGCACAGCGCCTCCCAGGTGGGCCTGGTCCGGAAGCGTGCGGCGTTGATCAGTGCTTCCCTCAGCGCACGGACCTGGTCGTCGCGCGACCTCGGCGCCGCCGCGGCGCCTGCCGCGTCGAGAGGTCGCGGACCGGAGGCGCGGCGCCGCACATCGGCTCCTGGCCCCCGCAGCTCTTCGGGAGTCATGGCGCATGCCTGGAGTGGCACCCATTCGGTGCTGTTCTGGGGGTCCTCCGCCCGGAGACGGACGTGCCGGACCGCACCGTGCGTCTCGAAGCGGAAACGAAGCAGATACCCGTACTCGTCGCACAGTTCTTCCACGGTTCCCGGTTCCACGGTGCTCGGCCCGAGGACCCAGTCGAGGGTGGCCGCCTCACACGTCACCCGATCACACGTACCGGCCCACTCGGCATGGGAGATCTTGCTGAACTGGAAACGTACGTGCTGCTGCCCGCCGTTCCCGGCACGGAAGTCGACGGCGTCGCCGGGTCCGGAGCCGAGATCGCGTGAGGTGGCACGTCCTTTGATCCCGAGTCCGCCGGTCCAGGCGGCGAGGTCGTCCTTGATGAAGAGGTGGTCGGCGCTGTTGGCGCCCGTGGCCGTGCGGTGGCAGGAGGTGGGGGGCCTGTGTGCGAAGTGGCAGACCTTGTCCCGGTACAGGCGGTCGGAGAGCTCGTTGCCACAGCCGCCAAGCTGAATTCCGCACCAGTACGTGGAGGAACGGTGACCGCGGCGTCACCGCAGCAGTTCGTCGGCGTCCGTCGGCAGGGTGATCGCGCGTCCCGAGTTCGGGCTCCCGATCGCCGCGGTCTGCACGAGTCTGCTGTCCGCACCACTCACTTCGTCCGCGTGCAATTGCGCGACCGTCAGCTGCTGGAACTTGGCCATCGCCTTGTGGACGCGGGCGCGGGCCGCCCGGTCCAGCCGGTCGACGCCCTCCCAGACCGTGTTGGTGATCGCGATCTGCGGCATGCTCCCCACCCTCGTCGGCGTCGACCCACGGTACTGCTGTTGACTGAGTTCACGAAAGGCATGGTGATCGTCGCGCATGATGCCGCACATCGCGTGGGCGCCCTGAATACGGGAGTGGAGCATGGCTCTGGAGCTGTCGGTCGATTACCTTCGGTCCGCCCGGTGATCCGCTGGACGAAGTGTTGGCACGGATCCAGCCCGGCTTCGTACCGAGCCCCGAGGACGTCAGCCTCCTTTTCGAGGCCGCCCGCACGGTTCAGCGCGCGTTCGAGGAAGTTGAGCGGGCGAACACCGTTCTGGACGAGGTCTCCGACCTCGGTGAGCAGATCGAGGCGGCGTTGGAGGACGGCTGGGGCCGACGGGCGCGGGCGGAGATTCCCGTCCTGCTGAGCGCTCTGCGTGCCCAGGCGGCGCGCGTCGAGCGGTCCGAAGCGGTGCGCACGGTCGCCAACCGCATCCTCGGCAACGACGACGGGGACGAGCCCGAGTCCCTCGATCCCGTCCCCGCCCTCACTTCCGACCTCCTGCCCTGGGTGCCTTCGGTCCACGACGACGAGGAGGAACCCGGCAGCAGCCTCGCCGACCTGTGGGAGCGCCAGGAGCGGCTCGAGCGGGTTCAGGACCGGGAACGCGTGGAGCGCGTCGCCGCCCACCTCGCCTCCCTCGCGGAGATGGTCGTCGACCGCTCCTTCACCGGCACCCGGTTCACCCGAGCAGCGCTGGACGAGATGGACCGCGCCTACGCCTTGTGGTGTTCGTGCCTTGACAAGGCATGAGGGAAGACTTCGCGCTCCTTCACTTCACGCAGGCGGATCCTCGGCCTTCGGATCGCCGGCCCCGCCGTGCGGCGTCGTGGAATGCTCTGGCCGTCCTCGAAAGGCGGCTCCCTTCGCGGTCCGCGATTCGACGCGCTCCACGATGCGGTCGATGACGCGTTGGGGGTCCTTCCACTTCATCGCCAGCCGGTCGTGGTCCATTCCGTGTTCCGAGACGATGTCCCGCAGTTGTTCGAGGTCGAGTTCGCCCAGGCGCGAACGGAGTCCCGCCTCGCCGGACTCGGTGAACACCGTGAACGGCTCGATCACTCCCGGTGCTCGCCGGCTCCGCCTCGGGCGTTCGGCCGGGCGGGGTGTGGTCTGCGGTCCGGAAGGGGCGAGGACCTTGCCCAGCGCCCGGGCGAAGCGTGGCGTGCGTGCGGCTTCGGACGCCACCACACCGAGGACGCGCGCGAGGGTCGCCGCGAGCTCCGGGTCGGACGCACTGAGCTTGATCAGGGCTTCTTCGGTCTCCTGCACCTGGGTGTGCAGGGGGCTGTGGCCGTCGAGCCGAGTGTCACTCTGCTCGGTCACGCCTTCTCCTCGACCAACTCGATGAACTCCTTCGTCATGGCACGGAAGGCATCGAATCCGCCCTGGTACCCGTACTTCTGCCGCAGGGTACCGCGACCGACGAACTCCGCCGAACCGGCGATGTCGTTCTTCTCGGGGATGAAGGTCGGAAGTACGGCGGGGAGTTTCTTGTCGCCCTGAAGCCGCCTGACGGTGTTCCAGTGGACCGTCGAGTTCGCCTTGTACTTCGTGATGACGATGCCGATTTCGTTGATGTTCTCCCCGAGGCTGTCGGCGAAAGCCTGCACACGCCGCTGGATCTGAGGGATGCCGTAGGTGGACAGGACGTCGGGAATCGTCGGAATGATGTATCCCTCGGAGATGCGCAGGCCGTTCAGCGTGACGATGCCGAGGTTGGGAGGGCAGTCGACCAGTACGTAGTCGTAGTCATCGATGATCTTGCGGATCGCCTTGCGCAGAAGATCAGTGGGGTTGTTGGAGTGAAAACGCCCCCTGGGCATGGACGCCAGGCGGTCCTGGACATCGATGAGGTCCAGCGAGGAAGGCAGGAGGTCCACCTGCGTCACCGCGTCCACTGAAGAGACATTGCGTTGAAGTGTCTTCTCCAGATCGAACTCCAGAGGCTCGTCCTCAGGCCGGAGAGCGTCTTTGAACAAGGTCGCCAGGGTGCACCCGTCGTCGTTGAGCTCCTCCCACTTCTCCTCCCCGATCGCCCCGCGCGTCGGTGACCTCGATCCGGAGGGTGGCGGACGTCAGAGTGAGGGCGAGGCGCGCGTTCCTGCCCCGCACCCGGCCGTGCCGGACGGCGTTCGCGGTCAGTTCCGCGATGAGGAGGGACGCCGTGACCTCGCTGTTGTCGTCGGTGCGGGTCTCCGACCGCTCCTGCTGTGCGGCGAGCCAGCGCTCGGCGGCGTGGCGTGCGGTGTGCGCACCGTGTGCCGTGGTGGGGAACAGGATGCGGAAGTGCCCTGCGACGACGATCGGTTCACCGGGTGCGGTGACGGTTTCCTGGTTCACCTCACCGACGGTGACCGAGTCGCCCTACCGTGGGAAGCATCGCGGACGGTACGCAGGGTGACTGTCCCGGTGCCGACGGTCTGGTGTACGGGCATGACATGGCCGGTTCGCCCTCATCCCGTGGACGTCGACGAGGGGGGTGTGGGGAGGGGGCTGATGCCGGGTTCGAAGTGGTCGCGGAGGTAGATGCGGGTGCGCTTCGGCGTGTACTCGTGTGCGTACAGGCTGACACACAGCTCGTCGGAGGAGCTGTACACACCGGAGACGTCGGGCTTCTCGGTGGCTTTGGCGGAGCCGGGGCAGACGTAGCCGTAGCGCATGCCGTCCTTGAACGTCTCGGGTTCCGGGAGTCCGAAGTGCGCGAAGTCGTGGGGAGTGACGTCGGCCGGTGGGGAGGTCGGTTCGAGCCACATGCCCTCCGGGGGATGCTCCTCCAGATAAGCCTCCGCCTCCGCCTTGGTCAGGGTGAAGGTGAGGAGACCCGTGTCGAAGCGGGAGGTGACCTCGTACGCGGCTTGCGGGGACTGGGCCGTGGCCGGGATGTCGAGGCCCATCCGCTCACTCATCCACTCCGGCGTGATCCCCTCGGCCCACCGCGCATCCGCCGCCGCCTTCTCCAGGCGGTCACCGGATCCGGCATCGTCCGGTCCGTTGAGGAGCCACCCCGCCGCCACGGTGCCCGAGAGGACCAGCACACCCGCGGCCACGCCGGCGACGAGCCATGGGCGGTGACCACCGCCGCCGCCTTCGGTACCGCTTGCGCCTTCCTCGGGTGCCCGGTAGGGATTCGCGTCGCTCATCGGCCGTCCGCCCTCCCCGTCGGCATGCCGGTCGCACGGTCCTGTTGTTGTTCACGGCCGGGGTTCAAGCGTCCGTCCCTGCTGTCGTCGGGACCCGGTAGCGGGTCGCCGTTGGGTTTCGAGGAGCCGAGGTCGTAGTGGTGGACGCTGCTGCTGCCCGCCATGTCGAACTCCTGGGCGAAGCCGACCCGGTGCAGCTTGGCCATCTGCCCGTCGGGAATCTCCAGCGGGCCGACGTTGACGCCCTTGCCCTCGTCCCAGTTGTACCGGTCCCAGACGTTCGCCTGGTAGTCGACCCCGATCCTGGGGTTGCCGTTCGCGTCCGGAACAGCGGTCACCACACCGGTGACGTTGGTGTTGGCGCCACCCACAGCGTAGAACCAGTTGGAGTTGTCCTCCTGCGCGAAGTAGAAGCCCTCGGGATGCTTCACCTCGACCGGGAAGGCGACCGGTTTCCCGCCGTTCTCCCTGAACTCCTCGAGGGCCTGCCTGCGCCAGTCGTTCTGGTTCAGCCGAACCGTCTCGTCGACGTACGCCTTGAAGGAGGGGACGTCCGCCATCATCTTGTCCACGGGCAGGTTCATGGGACTGCCGCTGTTTCCCAGATAGTGGGCCATGTGGCGGGACGCGTCCGTCATGCCCTGCCAGTCGGCGCCCTCCGTCAGCAGTTCCATCTTCTGCTTGGTGGCCCACTCGTCGAAGCCCGGCGACTCGGACCCGTGCTTCCCCGAGCCGGCGTCCGCCGCGATCTGCGGCATGGTGGGGCTCAGGATACCCGCCGCCATCAGATCGTCCTTCTGCGCCAGCCAGAGCTGCGCCCGCGCCCCCGGGCTCAGAGACTCCCACAGGCGCCGCAGTTCGGCCCGCTGCTCCGGGTTCGCGTCCCCGCCGAGCCCGGCCAGTTCCTCCGCGCGCGGCAGCTGCTCCTCGTCGAGGGACGTGTACGTGGCGTGGCCCGCGTTGTGCGGGTCGCTGCCGTGGCTCTTGCGCAGCGCGCGCACTGCCGCCGCGTCGACCTCGGCGGCGTGCTGGACGAGCCCCGTGAGGGTGTCCGCGTACCACTGCATGCGGTCCTTGGCCCGCTGGTCGGGGCCCTCGGGGGTGCATAGGGCTTCTGTGACGCGGACCGTCCCGTCCGGTCCGTCGAGGACGAGGAGCCCCGGGTCCGGCGGAGTGCGGTCCGGGTCACCCTTACGCGCATCGTCCGTGAGGGCCCGCGCCCGCTTCTGACAGTACGTCAGCTCGTTGTGTGCGTCGGTCAGGACGTTGGCGACGCTCTCGGCCTCCGCCTGCAGATCCGCGAACTCCTTGGCCGTCTTGCGCACGAACTCCTTGGTCACGCCGGCGTTGACGCCCTTCCAGCGGGCTCCGTCGGACTTCTTCGTCAGGCCGTCCCGCACATCGGTCGCGAGGTCGGCCAGTTCGCCGGCCATCGTCACCCAGTCGGAAGCGGCCGTCCCCAGCTTGGCGAGGTCCAGGGCCATGAGGTCCGAGTACGAGAAACCACCCATCGCACTTCCTACTTGAAGTAGTCGTTCAGCACCGAGACGGGCAACGTCCCCGTACGGCTGCGAACCTCGGCGGCTATCTTGGCGTCCTCCCGCGCATACAGCTTCTTGCTGTAGTCGAGGTGGTTGGAGATGTGCGCGCAGGCCTGCAGGACGTGCTTCACCTGCGAGGTCCAGACCTCGACGGTCGACTCCAGTTCCGGACCGAGCCCGAGATCGTGGCTCTTGAGCTCGGCGGCCGCCCGCATGGTGGAGCCGGATCCGTTCTTGTCCGCGCCCACCCCGGCGATGTCCGCTCGCTTCTTCAGCTCACCGTGGAGGACGAACGCCTCGTGACCGACGGCCCCGAGATCGTCCTGGTACACCACGAGATCCAGGTCGCCGGCGCCTCCCGGTCCGGTCTGGTTCAGCTGCATCCGGGCGGCCTGGCCCTCCGATGCCGCAGCCTTGGACCTCTCCCACTCTTCCCAGACCACTTCGATCCCCCGTCCTTCGCCCTACCGCGGCGGGCTCCACTGCAGCCGTCAGCCGCCGCTCGCACAAACTTATCAACTCCCTTCACCTGCTCGGTGATTGGTTTTACCTCGCTTCTGACCGGCCCTGTTGCGCCGTGAGCCGACATCCGGCGGCATAGCGTGCGGTGTGCGCGCCAGGCACCACGGCGGGGAACAGGGTGCGGAAGTGGCCCGTGAGAGCGGTCGGTTCACCAGGTGCGGTGACGGTTCCCTGGTTCACCCCACCGGGGGTGACGGAATCGTCCTACCGTGAGGAGCACCACGACGGTACGCAGGGTGACTGTCCTGGTGCGGACGGTTCGGTGTACGGGCGTGACGTGGCCGGTTCACCCTTCTCCCGTTGACGTCGACAGGAGCGGCGCGGGGAGAGGGCTGATACAGGGTTCGAAATGGGCGCGGAGGTGGATGCGGGTGCGCTTCGGCGTGTACTCGTGTGCGTACGGTCGAGGGCGTCCTCCGAGGTGAAGCCCTATGGCCTCCGTCGGAGCCCGGCGGCTCGGACCCGTGCTTCCCCGAGCCGGCGTCCGCCGCGATCTGCGGCACGGCAGCTCAGGATGCCTGCCGCCATCAGTCCGCCGGCCCCGGACGCACGACCGGTCCGGGGCCGGGCCCGGGCGACGGCTCCTTCCCCGTACCGGAACGGTCGAGCCGTGTCTCCCCGTCGTCCCTGGTCGGCACCCTCCGCGAATTCGGCGGGAGCGGGCATGTCCCAGGCCCCGGCCCGCTCACGGCCGAAGCGGCCTCAGCGCGCCCAGCCGTTGCAGCTCCACGATGTGCTCCGCGGCCCGGCGCGGCGCTTCGCCGCCGTTCACCAGCACCCCCGCCTCGATGTTGCGGTGGGCCGCGGACTCGGTCAGGTTGGCGCTGCCCAGGAACAGCGTGCGGCGGTCGGCCACCGCGAGCTTGGCGTGCTGACGCGAGTGCGGGTGGCCGCCCGGGTCGCGGGCCCAGTGCCACAGGCTCACCCCGGGAACGGGGACGAACGCCTCGGCCGGTTCCCGGCCCTTGAGGAGTCCCCTCGCGCCGGCCAGCGTCTCGACCACGACGTGGATCCTCACGCCCCGCCCGGCAGCCGCCGTGAGCGCCCGGGTCAGAGCCGGATACGGGCGGGCCGCGTAGGTCATGGCCAGCAGTTCGTCCCGGGCCTCGTCGATGACGTCGACCAGCACCTGGGCGGTCGCCCGCACCGGCACGCCCGGTGTCGAGGGGCCGCTCCACACGGTGCGGACCCGCACCCTGTCCCGGGTGCTCAGCATGGCCGCGACATACCCCCGTACATAGGCGGCCGCCTCGGCGAACGGGACCGAGTCCTCCTCCATCGCGTCGTACAGGCCCGCGACGACCGCGTCGGCCCCCGGCGCGGTCAGTTCGGCCAGGGCCCGCTCCTTGGTTCCCCGCCGCGCCAGCAGACCGACGAGGTCCTTGCTCCGGGACAGGCCGAGGACCGCCACGGCGGACTCCGCGGCGGTCTCGAACGCGCGCCGGCTCACGGCAGCAGGCCGACCGGCGTCAGTACCTGTCCCTCGTCCCCGGAGAGCGGGACGAGGAAGCGGCGGTCGAGGAACCGGTTGGCGCGCTCGCACGTGGTCTCGGAGACGAAGAGGCAGACGTGGCAGGCCGCCCCGTGGAGGTAGTCGCCCGGATCGTGGGGCAGCCGCTCCGAACAGAGCGGATCGGCCGAGCAGTGCCCGGCGTCGGCCAGGGCCCGGCGGACGATCCGGCCGAACTCGCGCTCCTCGGCCAGGGAGACCAGGCCGCCGAGGGTGCCCTCGGAGTCCGGGACGGCGGTGTAGATCAGGATCCCCGTCCTCGGGCTCTGTTCGTCTCCGGCGTAGATCCGCTCGGCCAGGGAGGCCGAGCTGTAACCGCACTCCAGGGCGATGGTGCGGATCAGCAGGTGGGAGAGGGTGTGCAGGGCGATGTAGCGGGCACCGGGCCAGCCGTGGAAGGGGTCGAAGTCGCTCGTCTTGCGATCCGACTTCCGGTTGGAGCGGAACCGGCCGTAGGCCTCCCGGTGCGCCTCCATCTGCGGCGACTTCTCCATGCGCGCCACCCATTCCGCCATGAGGTCGTCCCGCACGCGCAGGAAGATCCCCTCTCCGCGGACCTCGCTGGCCGGCACCCAGTTCCGCGTGCCCCGCGACAGGTCCACGCGGGTGGCGATCTCCGGGGACTCGGGATCGGGGGCGTCGAGGCGGGTGAAGCCGATCAGGGCGCGCGCCTCGCGCAGCCGCTCGACCTGGCGGACGTCCGAGAAGAGTTCGTCCAGCGGGGCCGGGGCGGTGACCGGCCTGAGGGCGAAGTCGTCACTGGGCGGGGGGACCGGGCCGGACAGGGCGTCCCACTCGGGGCGGAAGAGGTCGGCCTGGACGTCGGGGGCGGAGGGAGCCGGTCCGTCGATTCCCTGTTTGCGGGCCGTGATCGCCGTGAAGACGGCGTCCGCGTCGAACTCCTTGAGGAACCCGAACTGGGGCAGACGCGTCATGAAGGCGAGCTCGCCGCGGTCCTCGACCTTCTCGAGCTCCGGCCAGTGGTCGTCGAGCAGCTTGTCGATGTCGCCGCCCTGCCCCTTGGGCAGCGCGAGGGCGCTGAGGGTGAGCGGGAACCACTGGTTGGAGGCGCCCGCGACCATCAGCACCGCGTCGCGGTCGCAGCCGTTCGGCTCGTAGGTGCCCAGATGGGGGTGGCGACCGCGGCATCGGGGCAGGTGACGGCGCCCGCGTTCGCCCATGGCCTCGCGGATGTTGCGCTTCGCGCCGCAGGCGACGCATTCGATGGTGACGTTGGCGGCCTGGTTGCCGCCGTGGTCCTTCATGCGCAGCTTGGGGCGCGGAATCTTTCCGCAGGCCTGCCCGTGGTGGACGAACGGGGTGTAGGGGAACTCGTCGAGGTGGCCTGCCGTGCACACGAGGGTGAATCGGGCGGCCACGGCGAGCGGCTTGCCCCGCTTGCAGTCGTGGACGAACTTCGCCTCGTGCGGCGTGCGCGGATTGGCGTTGAGGAAGGCGAACTCGCCGGAGTCGACGGCGGCGAGGACGTTGCAGGCGGTGCAGCGCAGCCACTGCGGGAACGGGGCGACGGGCACGCCGACCCCCTGCGCCGCCCACCCCTTGGGATCCGTGTCCGCGCCCTCCAGCCAGGGGGCCGCACGCAACTGCTCGATCTGCCCGCGCCCGTAGCGCTGGAGCGAGCGGTTGACGGCGGCGCGCAGCCGGGGTTCGTCGATGTCGTAGCCGGTGATGCCGGAGTAGCTCCAGGCGTCGAGTCCCCTGACCAGGACGGAGAAGTTCGGCAGGTCGACGAGGGAGCCGACGCCGGCGGTGAACATCAGGTGGCTGGGGCGGACCGCTCCGACCCTGCGGTTGCTCCACGTGGTCATCGCTGTGCCCTCCTGGGGGTGTCCGCGCCGGTGGTTCCGTACTCGTCGCTGTCCACGGTGGCCGCAAGGTCGGGGTCGGTCCCGGCGTCCGTGCCGACCGCTCCGAAGTTCCAGTCCGGGCCGCCGCCCGAGGAGTCCTCGAGGAAGGCCCCGCCCCCGGGCAGCAGGAGGTTGATCTCGTTCTCCGTCTCGCGCATCGACATGCCGACGGTCAGCTCGGTCCAGCGGGACCCGTCCGCCCGTCGGAGCAGCCCGTTCACGACGGTGGTCTTGTGCTTCTCCTTGCGGTAGCCGAGGGCCGCGCTGTTCTCGTCCCGCTTGCGGCGCCACTCGTCCTTCAGCCGGTCCAGCCGTTCGCTCAGGTACTGGCGGGGGAGGTCGCCCCCCACCCGTTCCGCGCGTTCCAGCAGCCGGCGTTCGACGTCCCGGGCGAGGGGGCCGTCCAGGTCCACCTGGTGGGCGTCCAGGTTGCGCGAGGTGTCGTGGGCCGCGTGGCGCAGCGCCGCCACGTAGGTGGCGGCGACGCCCCGGTCGAGGGCGCGGCGGGTGAACGGGGTGACGGAGAGGGCCTCGACCTGGCGGTAGAAGGTGGCGTGGTAGTGCTCGAAGTCCTCGTAGTGGGCGAGGTCCCGGGGACGCGACCAGTTGTAGAGGGTCACGACGAGACCGGGGCGCGAGGCGTCACGGCCGACGCGCGAGGACGCCTGGATGTACTCGGCGGTGTTCTTGGGCTGGCCGACGACCAGCATCAGGCCGAACCGGGAGACGTCGACGCCCACCTGGAGCATGGAGGTGGCCAGGACGACGTCCACCGCCTGCCGGGCGATCGGTGTCATGGCGGCACGGGGCTCCCGCTTCTCCTTCACGGCGGCCGCGTACTCCCGCAGGAAGGCGCGGCGCCGCACGGAGGTGTCCCGCTCGGGGTCGAACCCGGTCTCCAGACGCTTGAGGGCGGCGCCGATGTCGGAGGAGGAGATGCGCGAGGTCAGTTCCTGGATGCCGAGCATGCCGGTCCGGCTCACGATGCGGTCGGCCAGCGTGTCCCGGCCCCGGCGGCTGCCGTTGGAACGCACCCGGGTCGTGATGTCGTCGTCCATGTACCGGCGCATGCCCGCGAGTTCGCGCGTCGCGTTGAAGTAACCGACCAGGGTCATGTACGGGTCGGCCGGCTTGCCGTAGTCGTCGAAGAGCTGCTGTGCGGCCAGGAGCAGGATCTCGGCGACCCGGATCTCGGCGGCCTTGAGGCGGGTGCCGTGCGCGCACACCCCCAGGTAGCGCCGGCCGGGGTCGGTACGGCTCAGCTCGACCTGGCGGGAGAAGAACGTGTCCCCGACGTCGAGCACCTGGGGCGGGAAGACGGCGACCTTGCGCCCGAAGACGCCCAGCACCTGTTCGGCGGCCCGCTTGGTCGTCGCCGTCGAGGCGACGATCTTGGGGCCGGTCTCGTGGCGCCGCCCCTGGGCGTCGGTGACGCTCCAGGTGCACAGCTGGTCGACGGCGGACTCGAAGAGGCCGACGGTGGTGCCGAGGGCACCGGAGATCAGGTGCAGCTCGTCCTGGATGATCAGGTCCGGGGGCCGCAGCCGCGTCACCGGTTGCGCGGTGACGCCGGGCAGGTCTCCCCTGGCGTTGTGGCGGCTCCCGCAGCCGGTCTTGGCGTCGAGGTCGTCGTGGCGGTAGCCGTGGCGCGGGCACAGTTCGGTGACCCTGCCGAACAGCAGGCCGGCGTATCCGTTCCAGGGCAGCTGGGCGAACTTGTCCACGGTGGCGATCAGCAGGGAGGGCGCGAGCCGGTAGATCTCCTCGTCGACCGTGAGCACCGGGACGCCCTCGCCGGGCGATTCGCGCCGGGAGAAGGGGCAGCGGTCCTCGCCCTCCCCGCGCGGGCAGTACAGCAGGACGCGGCGCCGCGCTTCGTCGTACTCCATGTGGGAGCGAGCCGTCAGTCCGCTTCCGCACCACGGGCAGGTGAGGACCTGGAGGACGCGGGCGTGCTTGTCGCTGGCGCTCTCCTTGGCCTCGGCGATCTGGTCCTTGGCCTCGTCGAACCAGTTGGGTGAGACGGAGGTTCCCACCCACAGGCCGATGCGGAACGGGGTGGCGCCCCAGCGGGTGTCCCGTGCGAACTCCTCGCGGCGCAGTACCTCACAGGCGCTGACCAGGGCGGCGGCGCGCTGGAACTGCTGGGCGGTCAGCAGGCGCAGGGTGTAGCGCATGAGGACGCCGACGCCCGCCTCGCCGCTGCGCGCCTGTGCGCCCGAGCCGATCGTGCCCTGCAGGCGGCGCAGCGCGAAGGTGTAGGCGGCGAGGCCGAGGTAGGCCTCCGTCTTGCCGCCACCGGTCGGGAAGAACAGCAGGTCGACGAGTGCCTCGCGGCCGGTGCCGCGGTGGGGGTGCCCGGGCCGGCCGAGGGAGTCGAGGTTGAGCAGGACGAAGGCGAGCTGGAAGGGGCGCCAGCTCGCCGCCGCCTTGCCCTTGGCGTGGATCTCGTCGTACGCCTCGCGGTAGGAGGCGCGGTCGTCCTCGCGTCCGGCGCGGGCCGCGGCGATCGCGGTGTTGCGGCGCTGGAGCGCCATGGCCCGGTTGGCGAACCGGAAGGCCTCCAGGGCGGTGTCGTCGGCCACGAGCCGGTCGATGCCGAGAGTGATGCGGTCGCAGACGTCCAGTGCCTGGTCGACGGCGACGTCGGCCGACGCGCGCAGGTCGTCGGGGAGCGAGCGCGCCTTGCGGCGCTGCTCGTCGAGCCAGGTGCCGTAGCCGTCGGCGAGCGGGGCGAGGGCCGCGCTCAGTTCGGCCCGGCGGGCGGGCACCGCGAGGGCCGCGAGTTCGTCCATGCCGAGTTCGAGCCCGCGGAGCAGTTCCTGCTCCTGAACGGTCGGCGCGGTGGTGGCCCGGACGTCGTACTCCGGCAGCCAGGTGGTGGTGAGGCGGTGCGCGTTGCGTTCACCGTCCCGCACCTGGGCGTGCACGGCGACGTTGCGGCCCTTGGCGTGGCTGAGGCTGTCCCGGTAGAGGAGCCGGAGCCTGCGTTCCTCGGCGTCCTCCGCGCCGTTGCCGCGGTGGGCGGGGTCGAGCGGGTCGTCGACCGGGAGGAAGACCGCCGCCTGGTCGTCCGGGAAGGCGGTGACGTCGATCTCCGTCTGGAAGAGCCAGTGGGCGTCGCGCGCCTCGCGGCTGTCCTGCTGCCGGTTCACCAGGGCCAGTTCGACGACGCGGAGGTCCTCGGTCCCGGCCCGGCCGGTGTGCCGGCGCACCTGCACGTCGAGGACGGCCGCTCCCCCTTCGAGGGCGACGATCCGGTCCGCCAGGTCCGTCACGTCGATGTCCACCGGGTGCTCGACGGGCTCGCGCGACCAGACCCTGCGGGTCGTGCCGCGGTCGGTGGCCTCCTCCGACTGCGTGTAGCGTCCCCAGCGGACGGTGACGCTGAGTGTGCCGACGGAGGCGGGAACGGTGAAGGACAGCCCCATGGAGGAGGCCCAGATGTGGCCTGCGGCCTGCGGGGTCAGCCGGTCCTGCAGCTCGGTGTCGTCCCCCTCCTGCTCGTCGCCCGACTCCCCGTCCGCGCTCTGGGCGGCCACGAGCGCGATCCGGTCGGCGGTGACGTCCTGGGGCCGCGGACCGAGCATGCCCACGAGGTACCGGTCGCGCGGCCCGGACGAGGCGCTCGGCAGGGTCTCGGTCTCTCCGTCCCAGGGCCCCAGCAGATCGCGGCGTATGTAGGTCACGAGTCCGTCGCGCACCTCGTACGAGTCCCCGGCACGGAACGTCTGGGGCACGTCGTCGAGCGGGTGCGGGACAGCGGCCTGGGCGGGCTGGGCCGGCATGCGAGGGGTCCTTCCGGACGGATCCGATGGAGCACGGACGGGAACCGTACGTGCGGCAGCACACAAAGAATAGACCGTTGACACAGTTCACACAACGATTATTGGATGCTCCTTCGCTCCGACTCGCCGGGGTCTCTAGTCTGGTCCCGACCACCGCCCGCCCGTCACCGAGGACGCCGATGCCCCGACTCGCTCTCTCCGACGACTTCGTCGCGGACCTCATCTCACTGCAGCGACCGGTCCAGAAGGAAGTCGGCGACGCGATCCAGATGTTCCGCAGCCTGACCGTCCCCCAGCTCCACGCGAGCAAGGGCATGCACCTGGAGAAGCTCGAGCGGGCACGCGACCCCCGGATCCGCACCATACGCATCACCAAGTTCTACCGTGGTGTCCTGCTGGCCCCCGACGACGGCAGCGAGCTGTTCATGCTCCTGCGGGTCGCCCCGCACGACGAGGCCATCAACTGGGCCTGCAAGCGCGCCTACTCGGTCAACAGCGCCACCCGCGGCGTGGAGGTGCGCAACGTCGAGGCCCTCGAACAGATGGAGACCTACTTCGAGACCAAGGCGCACACCACCCCCACCCGCCTCTTCGAGGGACACTCCGACACCGTTCTGCGCGACCTCGGCGTCGACGACCAGGTGCTGAAGCTGGCCCGCGTCTGCGTCACCGTCGACGACCTGGCCGTCATGGCACCGCCCATGATGCCCGCCGACCAGTACGAGGTGCTGTGGTTCCTGGCGCAGGGCGAGTCCCCCGAGGACGTCTGGGAGCAGCTGATCGCGCCGCGCGGACAGACCGTCCGCACGGCGCAGGAACGGCCGGCGGTCACCCTCTCCGAGGCGATCCTCAACACGCCCGACCGCATCGTGGAGGTGACGGGCCCCGGCGAGCTGGAACGCATCCTCACCGAGGACTTCACCCGCTGGCGGATCTTCCTCCACCCCGCCCAGCGCCGGTACGCCTACCACCCCGGTTTCAACGGCCCCGCCCAGGTCACCGGCGGGCCGGGCACCGGCAAGACGGTGGTCGCCCTGCACCGCGTACGGCACCTGCTGCGCACCGGCCGTGAGGGCGACCGGATCCTCCTGACCACCTTCACCAACGCCATGGCGGCGGCCCTGCGGGACAGCCTCGCGCTGCTGCTCGGCGACGCCGACGCCCACCTGCTGGAGCGCGTCGACGTCACGACGGTGGACTCGCTCGCCGCGCGGGTCGTCCGGGAGGCGCGGGGCAGCTCGCCGAAGCCCTTGTCGGCCGCCGCCGAGAAGAGCGCCTGGACCCGCGCCACGGCACGCGAGGAACTGCCGTGGACGGAGCAGTTCCTGTCCCAGGAGTTCCGCAACGTCGTCCTGGCCCAGGGACTGCGCACGCCCGAGGAGTACCTGCGCTGTGTGCGCCGGGGACGCGGCACCCAGGTGGGCCGGGTGCAGCGGGCCCGGTTGTGGCGGGTGATGGAGCGGTTCACGGCGGACCTCGCCTCGCGCGACTCGGCGACGTACACGCAGCTGTGCGACCAGGCGGCGCGCGTCCTGGCCGAGGGGCCGCCGCGTTACCGCCACGTCGTCGTGGACGAGGCCCAGGACCTGCATCCGGCCCAGTGGCGGGTGCTGCGCGCCTGCGTCGCCCCCGGGGCCGACGACATGTTCCTGGTCGGTGACCCGCACCAGCGCATCTACGACTCCCGGGTCTCACTGCGCTCGCTGGGCATCGACGTCCGCGGCCGTACGTCCCGGCTCCGCCTGAACTACCGCAGCACGGAGGAGATCCTGCGCTGGTCGGCGTCCCTGCTCGACGGTCAGCCGGTGGGCCGGCTGGGCGAGGACGACGACGAGGACGGCGGCCGGGACTCCCTGCGCGGTTACCGGTCCCAGCTGCACGGCCGCGTCCCGGCGGCACGCGGACACGGCAGCCAGGACGAGGAACTGCGAGCACTGGTCGAACAGGTGCGCACCTGGATCGAACAGGACGGGGTGAAGCCGTCCGAGGTGGCGGTGTGCGCCCGGTTCAACACCCTGGTCGACGCGGTCATCGCGCGCCTGCGGCGGGAGCGCGTCCCGGCGGTGGCCGTCAAGGACAACCCGGGGCCGGAGGTCTCCGGTGTCCGCGTGGCCACCATGCACGCGATGAAGGGACTGGAGTTCCGGTGCGTGGCCGTGGTGGGCGTGACGTCGAGCGTGCTGCCGTTCGCCCCGCAGGTGACGCCCGCCGAGGTCGATCCGGTCCAGCACCGGTCGGACCTGCTGGCCGAGCACTGCCTGCTGTTCGTGGCGTGCACCCGGGCCCGCGACGCGCTGGCGGTCTCGTGGAGCGGTGAGCGCAGCCGCCTGCTGGACCCGGTGGCCGGCTGAGACGCACGGGCCCCGGTGTCCCGGACCCGGCGAGGGATCCGGGACACCGGGGCCCCGTGACGGGCGGGAGATCCGGCTCCCGCCCGTCGCGCGTGGGCGTCAGGCCCGGATCTTCCGGACGACGACCTCGTGGCTCCTGCCCCCGGAGGCGTCGTACACGATGCTCCGCCCGGTCGGCTGCCACATCAGCGCGTGCCCCAACGGCGACGACGGGGAGATGACCTCCGCATCCTCGGTGGGCAGTTCGGCGACGGTGTACAGGGTCGTGTCGTCGACCTGTCCGTCGAACTCGAGGACGAGCAGCGCGCCGGGGTGCACCGCCTTCGGCGCGTCCTCCCCGCCGACCCGCACGGCGTCGAGGAAGGACCGCAGGAAACCGAGCCGCTTCGTGCGGCGCTCCCGCTGGTCGGCCTGCGTCTTCCTGAGGAAGACGAGGTTCGCCGGGTCCGCGTCCACGGGTGTCTCGTCCGGGGCGTCGATGGCGGCCTGCAGCCCCTGCATCTCGCGCACCAGCCGGTGGAAGGCGGCGGCTGGGATCTCCCGGACGGGGAGGGAGCCGTGCGGGACGGGGCCCACCGGACCGGGCGCGGGCTCCGGGGCCGTTTCCTCGGTGGGGACCGGCCGGGCCGTACGCGGTTCCCCGGACTCGGTGACGGGGGTCACCGCCGCCTCCGGCGTCACGTCGGGCGCCGGGCCCGGGTCGTGCGGGCGGGCGGCGTCCCCCGGCTCCCCCGCCCCGTCGTCCTGGTCCGGGCCGTCGGCCGGCACGGGCCGGACGTCCTCCACGCCGGCGGGAGCGGCGGATTCCTCCGGCCCTGCGGGAACCGGCTCGATCCCCAGCCGTTCCAGCTCCGCCCAGAGCGGGGCGAGCGCCTGCTCGCGGTCGAGGTGGAAGCGGCTGCCGCGGATCCGGACGAAGGTCCAGTCGACGCGTTCCAGGTCCCGCTGACGGGCGGCGCCGGTGGACGCGTCCTCGCCGTCGGCGAAGGCGTCGCCGTCGCAGGCGACCGCGAGCCTGCGGGTGCCGCCCTCGACGACCAGGTCGATCGTGTGGCGGCCCACCCGGTAGCCGGGCCGCACCCGGTGGCCCCGGGCCGTCAGCTCCAGGTACACCTTCTGCTGGAAGAGGCTGTCGAACGCCTCGTGGCGCACGTCGGGCAGCACCTCGCCCTCGACCGCGACGGTGTCCTCCTCCGCGGGCCGGGTGAGGTGGTCGAGCCACCGCCGGCGCAGGTCGTTCTCGTGGAACTGCTCGGGCCGGGCGCTGTGGAACACCCACACCTGGTCCCGGGCGCGGGAGGCGGCCACGTTGAGCCGCTGCTCGTACGTCTTGCCGTTGAAGCCGCCCGGCACGGTCCCGGCCGCGGTGGTGGCCGAGTTGACGCAGGAGACGAACATGACGTGCCGCTCGTCGCCCTGGAAGTCCTCGGCGTCGCCGACCCGGATCCGCCGCTCCTCGCGCTGTTCGTAGTCGAGGCGTTCGGCGAGCAGGTTCTCCAGTTCCGTCAGGTGTGCCTTGGCGCCGCGGAGGCTGACGACGCCCATGGTCTTCCCCTCGTACGCGGGGTCGGCGCAGCAGCGCACGACCGCGTCGACGAGGGCCTCGGCCTCGGCGGTGTTGACCAGCCGGTCGTTGCCGCCGACGGCCTCCCCGTCCGTGACGTGCACGGTGCGGACCGGGGGCAGCCGGTCGGCGCCGTACTGCCGCAGCGGCTGGAGCCGGCCGTTGTAGCAGAGGTCGTTGGAGAAGGAGATGATCTCCGGCATGCACCGGAAGTGCTCCTTGAGCATGAGGGTGCCGCGGCCGGCGGAGAGCGCCTCGGTGAGGTCGAAGAAGCTGGAGTCGGGGCCGAAGAGGCTGCGCACGTCCGGCTCGAGCGCGGTGAGCAGCCGGTCCCGCAGGTGGAAGTACTCGTCCTGCTTGAGGCCGACGTTGGAGGGGCTGACCTGCTTGCTGTCGCCGACGACCACCATCCGGTCGGCGAGCCAGCTCAGCAGCATGGCCTCGAGGCCGGACTGGCTGGCCTCGTCGACGATGACGACGTCGAACAGGCCGGGCCGGTCCATCGGCACGGTCTCCGCCACCTGGTGCAGCGGCATGATCCAGGCCGGCACGGCCGTCTGCGCCTTGCGCAGCGCGGCCTGGGCGTCACGCCGGTAGCGGTGCTGGTACTTGCCCTTGATGCGGCGGGCGGCCTGCTGGTACGCGCTGAGGGCGCGGGACTGGTCGCCGGTGAGCAGTCCGAGGCAGCGGTGCCAGGCGCGGGCGGCGGCGAGCCGGGCGAGCACGATGCGCGCCTCGTCGTCGGCCTCCGTCAGGTGCCGGCGCAGCGTGCGCTCGGCCTCGGGGTCGGTCAGCCGCTCCATCCGCTCGTACCACGCCGACCAGGCCCAGGCCTCGGCGAGCCGCGGCAGCCGCTCGTCCCACGCGGTGTCCTCCGGGGAGCCGGTGATGCGCTCGGCGAGGGAGGGGAACGCCTCCCGCACGCGGGTGAGCGCGGCGTGCTGCTCGGCCCGCAGCCGGGCGGCCTCGCGCACCTCGGCCATCTCGTCGCTGAACTGCCGGTAGCCCCGCGGGTCCCGGGCGCGCACGGCGTCGAGCGCGCGGGTGACGGCGGGGGCCGTGCCGGGCCGGTCGTTCCAGGAGCGCAGCAGTTCCTCGGCGTCCGCGATCACCTTGCGGGACCGCTCGGCGGCGCGCAGGGTGGTCGCCGCGCGCAGCAGGGCGCGCACGGCGTTCTCGACCGAGGTGTCGTGCCAGTCGGCGACGGCGAGTCCGGGCGCGGTGGCGGCGGCGGTGAGCACGTCGGTGCGGGCGGCGGCGACGGCGAGCAGGGCTTCGAGCACGGCGGCGTCCTGGCGCAGGCGGGCCAGGCGCGGACCGTGTCCCTGCCAGGCGCCGGCGGGGGTGCCCCACTCGGCCTCCACCTGGGCGAGACGCAGTTCGAGCCGGACCCGTGCGACGACGACCGCCGCCGTGGCGGGGTCCTCGGGGGTCCTGCCGTCGACGCGCACCGCCTGGACGAACGCGCCGACGGCCTTGGCCAGTTTCGTGCGGGTGCCGAGCGGTCCGCGCAGTTTCTGTCCCTGTGCCAGTCCGTCGTGCAGGGTGGTGGCCTGACCGAGCGCGGTGGCCGGGTCGTACTGTTCCAGGCCGCTGACCATCGCCGTGCCGAGCGTGGCGAGCGAGGCGTCGAGCGCCGCGAGGGCGTCGGTGACGGCGGCGTGCCGGCTGCGCGCCTGCCAGTCCTGTCCCGCGGTCACCTCGTCCAGGAGCGTGCCGGCCCACTCGCCGGCGGCCGCGGCGAGGGACGCGGCCCTGGCGCGGGCGGCGGAGAACGCGTCCAGAGCGGCCGTCAGACGCTGCTGTCCGGCCTCGTCCAGACCTCGTACGGCGGTGTCGTACCGCAGGCTCAGCGGATCCTGTCGTGCCGCCTCGTGCGCCTCCTCGGCGGAGCGCACGACCCGCACGGCTTCCTCGAAGTCGCCGGGGGCGGGCAGTTCGGAGGGGCCGGGCACCTCGGCCGCCAGGGCGCGGTGGTGCGGGGTGAAGGCGCGCGTGGTGTGCAGCAGCCTCAGCGCGTCGTCGGCGGTGAGGGCGGGCTGCTCCCGGGGGACCCGCCCGAGCCAGTCGTACCGCTCCGTCTCGGCGGTGAGGCGTTCGGCTATCTCCTGGAGGCTGCCGGTGTAGTCGCCGATCTCCGCCTCGAAGCGGTGGGTCTCCTGCTCGCGCAGTACGGCGAGGTCGCGCAGCATGGTCCGCTGGGCCGACCGGGCCGCGGCCAGCCGCGCCTGGAGCGTACGGATGTCCTTCTGCGAGGCGTTGGGGTCGTAGCCGGCGTACTCGCCGAGGATCCTCTGCACGGACGCCTCGAGCTCCCGCTGGGCGGCGGCGCCGTCCTCGGTGCGGCTCACGCACAGGTCGCGGATGCCCTCGGGCAGCTTGTCCCGCAGGACGCGCAGGGCGCGCGGGGTGTGGCTGGTGATGAGGACCCGCTTGCCCTGGGCGAGCAGGTCCGTGACCAGGTTGGCGATGGTGTGCGTCTTGCCGGTGCCGGGCGGGCCCTGCACCACGACGAGCCGGTTGGCGCGCAGGCGCTCGGCGATGGTGCGCTGCTCCTCGTTGGCGGGCAGTGCGAAGTACATCTCGTCGGCGCCGGCCCGCGTGCCGTCGTCCTCGGTCGCCGCGAGGTCGGCGGCGGTCAGCGCCCCGTCGCGGCCGGCGATGTAGCCGAGCAGTTCGGTGGGGGGCGTGCCGGCGTCGATCTGGCGGGCGATGGCCTTGAGGGCGTCCATCGTGGAACGGCGGTTGCGCTCCCGCAGGACGAGCGCGGGGGTGAGTCCCACCTGGGGCACGTCGAGCGTGCGCGGCCGGACGCGTTCCACGGTCGGCGTGTACCCGCCTGCGCTGTGGGCCGCGTTGGTCCAGCTGCGCAGGGCGGTGTGCACGGCGTCGAGGTGTGCCGGGTCGGTGACGTCGGAGGCGCCGTCCAGCGTGTCGACGATCTGCTCGCGCACCGCGCCGGGCACGTGCTGGGCGCCTTCCAGCATGCCCTCTTCCAGTTCCAGCCCGGTGCCGGTCGGGTCGGGGGCGGCGGTGAGGGTGCCGGTGGCCGGGTCGAGGTGGAGGGTGGCGCGGTGGGTGACGAGGTGGCGTTCCACGCGCTGGCCGGTGGTCGTCTGCCAGGTGAGCCGGCCGAGTCCGAGGACGAGTTCGTAGGCCTCGCCGAGGTCGGCGGCGTCCTCGTGCATCTTGTGCAGGCGGTCGTACAGCCGCACGACCGGGTCGACGGCCCGCCGCCGCTCCGCCCAGGCGAGCCACTCCTGTTCCCAGGCGGCGTACCGCTTCTCGATCTTCTCCCGCTTCGGGTGGTCGTCGAGCTCGTGGTAGGTCTTGTCGAGGGGGATGCCCCGGGACCAGTCGGGGAACTCCGGCTCGATCCGGCGGCGCAGGTGCGGGGCACGGGTCTGCTTGAAGTCGCGGACGCGGGTCTCGTCGATCCAGGGCGCGAGCAGGGGATCGGGGTGCGGGGCGTCCTCGCGCTCGGGACGGGCGAGGGTCAGCCAGGCCGGCTCCGCGGTGTCGAGGGCGCCGTCGAGCATCACGGCGACCTCGGGGGCGTCCGGCAGCTCCTCGAACCAGACGGCGCCGGCGGCGCCGTCGAGGGTGCGGACGGGGCGGGCCTTCGACTCCTCCGCCTCGGCGAGGAACCGGAAGACCTGACGGACGCGGGTGGCGTCGAGCTCGTCGGAGGACGGGCCCTGGGCGCGGGGGGCGGCCCCCGCCGACGGCGTCACGAGAGGCGTGGTCGGGCGGCGGTCCGGCCCCGTGGGCTGTGACGGTACGGCTGCGAGCGCCGTACGGGCCGTTCCGTGGTCCCCGTCGTCGGCGCCGGTGAACAGGGACGGCTGCCGCTCGCCGAACAGCGGCGCCTGGTCCGGCAGCCGTCCCGCCCGCGCGGGCGCGGGCGCCGTGGCCCTCGACGTGGTGAAGGTGACGCTCTCGCGCTCGTGGCCGTACGGGAACCGGACCTCGATGTCCAGCTCCGCGGCGGTTCCCGCCGGAATGCTGTAGGCCCAGGTCGCGGACGCTCGGCGGCCCTTGCGGAGGGTGCCTTCGAGCTCGTCGTCGAGCAGCTCGGTCCGGTAGTCCTGCACCTGCCGTGCCGTTTTGCCGTGGGGCCCGCCGCGCACGAGCAGGGTGATGCCGTCGACGTCGACGGGCCGGTCCGTGCCGTTGCTCAGGTACAGCGTGCACCGGATCAGGTCGTCGCCCTGGCGGTACCCGTCGGAGTCCTCGGGATCGACCAGCTCGTACGGCTCCACGTCATCCACGCGCACGTGCAACCCGTCGTCGTACCGGTAGACCGATCCGACCGGCTGCGTCTCGTCGCCCAGGCCGTACTCACGCTGGCTCACACGCCACCCCACTGCTGTCCGGAGCCACATGCGTGGCCGCTTGGTGTCATCCCGCCCCGGCCCACCCGAGTACGTCTCCGCCCCCCAGCGCATCGCCTCAAGTGTGAACTGAGCACACGGGCCGAGGGTAGCAGCAGGACGCCGAGCTTCACCGCCGACCATGGAACCGCACTCGAATCCACAACACAAGCCATTTCGCATGTTGACTCTGTTCACAACAGTGAGCCAATATGACTCGGCATCACTTGCACAGCCTCAGGCAGACGCCACAGAAAGGCCACGCGCCATGCACATGGAAGTGCTCCAGGTCGGTCCAGAGCTCGCGGCGGAGTGGCTCACCCGCAACACCAGCAACCGGCCGCTCAGCAAGGCGGCGGTACAGCAGCTGGCGGGCCGCATCCAGCGCGGCGAGTGGCAGTTGACGCACCAGGGCATCGCCTTCGACGAGGACGGCGTACTCATCGACGGCCAGCACCGCCTCGCGGCGATCGCCAAGGCGGGGATCCCCGTCCCCCTGACCGTCACCCACGGCGTTCCGCGCACCGCGTTCACGGTGATGGACACGGGGCGCAAGCGGACCGGCCGGGACGCGCTCGCCCTTGCCGGCGAGGCCAACGCAACGCACCTGGCGGCGGCCCTGCGCGGCCTGCACCTCTACCTGAACGCGCCCAACTCCTCCTGGAGCGGGGGATCATCGGTCACCAGCAACGACCAGCTCCTGACCATGCTCGACAAGCATCCCGGCATCCGTGACGCCCTTCAGCACGGCGTCGCACTCAACCGCGCGTGCCGCATCACCGTCACGGCGGCGGCCATCGGCTGGTACGTGACCAGCGAGGCGCGGCCCGACATCGATCAGAGCGCCTGGAAGGAGGGCGTCGTGACCGGCGCGCGCCTGGAGCCGGGCGACCCCCGCCTCACCCTGCGCAACACGATGCTCAGTCTCGCCACGGGCACGTCGCACCGTCGCCGCGACGACTCGCGCGAGCACCTGCTCTACTACCTCAAGGCCTGGAACGCGTGGGCCGAGGGCCGGTCGATCAAGCTGCTGCGCCGGTCCCCCAACGAGACGATGCCCCGGATCTCCAAGCGGGCGGCCACAGTCCCCACTCTCAGGGGTACTGCCTGACGGTAGATGGCCTGAAACTCCTCGCTGTTGACTGAGTACACCTTAGATTGAGTGACCGCCTCGGGCCCCAAGCCGTTGGACGAGCCGTCAGGCCTTGCCTGCCCGGCAGCGAAAGGAAACGTATGCGCGCGCAGGAAATCACCTTCCTCAAACTGATCCAGGGGGAGAAACAGTTTCAAGTCCCCCTCTACCAGCGGACCTACAGCTGGGGCAGGGAGCAGCTGACGCGGCTCTGGGAGGATGTCGGCGAACTCGTCGACCAGCACCTGTCGGGCGAGAGCGCCACCCCGCATTTCCTCGGTTCCGTGGTGCTCGCGCCCGGCCAGTTCCAGGCCGGCGGCGTGCAGCGGTGGCTCGTCGTGGACGGCCAGCAACGGCTGACCACCCTGATGCTGGCGTTCGCCGCCTTGCGCGACCACCTCAAGGAGACGGGGGACACGCGCGGTGTCACCAGAATCCATCACCAGCTCCTGGTGAACGAGTACCACGAGGGCCTCGACCACTACCGGTTGCTGCCGACGCAGGCCGACCGCGAGGCGTACACGGCCTGCATCCAGTCCCGGGCGGAGGCCGGCGGCAGCGACAACATCGGGGCCGCTTACCGCTTCTTCCGCGGCGTACTCGCCGAGGGCCAGGAAGCTTCCGGGGACGACCGGTGGATCACGACGGTCGGCACCGTCCTCAAGGACCTGCTGTCCATCGTGGAGATCACCGCGGAGCCGGGCGACAACGTCTACCGGATCTTCGAGTCGATCAACAACACGGGCGTCGGGCTGAGCCAGAGCGACCTGCTGCGCAACTACGTGTTCATGCTCCTGCCCAAGCAGGGCGAGCGGGTCTACCAGGAGCTGTGGCTGCCCATGCAGCAGAGCCTCGGCCCCAAGAACCTCGAACTCCTGGTCTGGCTGGACCTGGTGGTGCGGGGTCACAACAAGACCAAGCAGAGCGAGATCTACCGGGAACAGCAGAAGCGACTCCAGCCACTGGCCGGCGACGAGGACGCGTTGCAGCGCGAGATCGCGCAACTGGCGGAGCGGGGAAGGCGGTTCCTGCGCATCATCGAGCCCCGGCGGGAACCGTCGCCCGTACTGCGCGCCGTGCTGGAACGCCTCACTGCATGGGGTGGCCAGACCCACTACCCGCTGGCACTGCATCTGTTGGATCTCGTCGACGGTGGCACCACGACGCCCGAGGACGCGGCGGAGGCGTTGCAGTACGTCGAGTCCTATCTGGTACGGCGGCTCGTCTGCCAGACGTCGACCACTGGCCTCAACCGCATCTTCATGGAAGCCCCCAAGGAGCTGGAGACCGACCGTCCCGCTGCCGAGGCGGTCCGGCGGTTCCTGTCCGGCCGACGCCGCCGGTGGCCGAGCGACGAGGAACTGCGCGAGGCGATCCGCAGCAAGCCGTTCTACTGGAGCGGCCGGCCTCAACAGCGGAGTTACATCCTGCGCCGGCTGGAGGAGAGCTACGGTTCGAGCGAGCCGGTCGACTTCGTGAAGGCGTCCCTCAGCGTGGAGCACATCCTTCCGCAGCGCCCGGCCCCGGCCTGGTTCGATCTGCTCGCCGACGAGACCGAGCCGAACCAGACCCCCCAGGAACTGCACGATCTACTGGTCCACACGCTCGGCAACCTCACCCTCACCGGGGACAACGCCAAGCTGTCCAACAGCCCGTTCGAGCGCAAGCAGCAGATCCTCGACTCCAGCGCCCTGCGCATGAACCAGGAGATCGCCGCGGAGAAGCGCTGGGGCAAGGCCGAGATCCTGGCCCGTGCCGACCGTCTGACGGAGCGGGCGGTGGAGTTGTGGCCCGGCCCGATCGGCGGGGTCAAGCCGACGGGCGAGGAATGGCCGGGCTGGGCCGAGCTGCGGGCCGCCCTGGTGGCGATGCCGAGCGGTACGTGGACGACGTACGGCGATGTCGCCGAACTGATCGGCAGCCACCCCGTACCGGTCGGTGCGTACCTGGGCTCCAACCCGGCGGTGATCGGGGCCCACCGGGTCCTCACCGCGGACGGCAGGATCTCCCCGGCGTTCCGCTGGGCGGACGGCAGCGACCGGCAGCCGCCGCAAGAACTGCTGATGGGTGAAGGGGTGAAGTTCGATCCGTCGGGTCGTGCCAACGCGTCGCAGCGCCTGACCGCCGCCGAGCTGGCCACCCTGCTCGGCAAGGACGTCACGCAGTCCGTCTCGCACGATCCCCTCCCCGACGGAGAGGACGCGGCGGCGGCCGAGCGCTTCCGCGCACAGTTGCAGGAGCACTGGCCGGAGGCGTCCGCCGGGGTCCTGGGCGCACTCGACTTCTGGCGTCTCCAGGGTGGTTACGTCACCTACGGCCGCCACGAGGAGACGAGCTGCTTCCCGATGCTCGACGCCGGCACGAGCCGCCGCCCCCACCTGATCTGGCCCATGGCGATCTACCCGGTGAGCGGAACGGTCGAGGTCGTCTTCCAGTACCTCAAGGACCGCCGTCCCTTCGACGACACCGAACAGCGCCGTGAGCTGCTGAATCGCCTCAACAAGATCGACGGCATCGACCTGCCCGAGGCGAAGCTGGCACTGCGCCCGTCCTTCCCGGTGCAGGTGTTCGCGGAGCACGGGGAGGAAATCTGCGGAGTACTGGACTGGTTCGTCACGGCGGCGGCCCTGGACCTGGCACGGAGGGAATGAGGTGCCGATACCGGAGCTCCCGGCCGACCTCGTCGTCCCTTCCAGGGACGACGTCCTCGGCCAGGCGATCCCCTTCGACCGGGAACGCTGGCTGCCCCGTATCCCCGACGCCGCCTGGTGGCCCGCCGAGCTCGACGCGTGCCCACGTGTCGGCCGGTGGCCGCGGGTGGACCGCCGCACCGTACTGGGCATGGCCGGCGGAGTCGGCACCGTCGAGGGACGCAGGCATCTGCTGGTCGCCTCCCTGGTCTGGGGTACTGGCACCAAGGCGCAGTCGGTGGACCGGCGGGGACGTGTCTTCGCGAACACCTCAGCCGCACACATCGACGACCGGATCGCCGTCGTTCTCGCTGTGCTGCGGGAGAAGGGGGCCGTCGCCGCGTACTACGCCTGCAACAACGACCAGCGCATCGCGTATCTGGGCCCGGCGTTCTTCACCAAGTTCCTCTACTTCGCCGGCCACGAGAACCCCACCGGCCACCGTCGCCCTCTCATCCTGGACAGCGTCGTGTCGCGTGCGCTCAGGGACCGGGAGGCCGTCACGGAGGACTGGCCGCTCAACGGCTGGACCACGAGACAGTACGCCCGCTACCTGGACATCATCCATGAGCAGGCGGAGTCGGCGGGAGCCATGCCCGACGCCGTGGAAGCCGCTTGGTTCGCCTACGGCAGGCGCCTGTCGCTTCCTGGGCCTGAACCGTCCTCCGGCTGAACCACCCCCACCGGAGCGAACGGCTCCCCTGAAACACGTGTGGGCCGGCGCCGACCAGGGCCGGCCCACACGTGTGGTGTCATTCGACGTTCTTCTCCGCCCAGGTCGCGAGTCCGACGATGCCGCCCCTCTCTGCTGCGCCTCAGTCCACTCCCCGCAGGTAGACACGGCTGTGCTGGGCGTCGACCGGGTGAACGGCGACGAACAAGGAGTTCAGATCGCCCCGGCAGGGGGCGCAGACCGGGCCTTCCGTCACATCGGCCAGGGCCTCCGGCTCCTCCAGGCCGAGGCGGGTGAAGGGCGTCGTCTGCTCTGCCTCCGCGGCCGACGGAAGGGGGGCCTTGCGGTGCGACAGGGGGTTCTCCGGGGCCAGTTCCTCGACGAATTCCGCGGTGTCCGCCTCGGGCAGGGTGAACGCGAGGAGGAGTCCGTCGTCCTGGAAGCCCTTCTGGTGGGCGGCCCTGCGGTCGGTGGCCCCGGCGGGGACCGTGACGTGCAGTCGCTCGGCGACCTCCTCCGGTGTCACCCCCTTGGCCCAGTAGGGGACCCGCTGTCCGTCGTCGGCCCCGTCACGGGTCGCCGTCCCCTTCGAGGAGGAGGCCGGGGACGATGACGGCGAACAGGCGGACAGGAAGCAGAGCAGCGTCCCGGCGCACAGAGCGCCGACGAGCGACACGACCGTGCGCACGGGACCGGTCGACCCGGCGGACACGTGCCTCATCGGGCGTCTCCGTCGCGTCCGGGGTCCGTGCGCGTGCCGTCCCGCCCGGGGTCGGCCGGACCGGGGAGTGGTCCGGGTTCGGTCCCCAGACCGTGGTGCCGCACCGTCCCGCTGCCTCTCATGTCGTACTCCTTGGCCGGCCCTGTCGTGTGCAGTCGGACCATGTCCGCGTCGGTGACGGTCGTCGGCCCGATCGGAGCGGCCTTTCCGGGGTCCCAGTTGTACCGGTCCCAGACGTCGACCTGGTAGTCGAGACTGACCTCGGGTCTGCCGTCGGGCCCCGGCACGACGGTGACCGAGCCGGTCGTGTCGGTCATTCCGCCGCCGATCGCCAGGTGCCAGCCGCGGTCGCCGTGGGCGTGCCCCGCACCGGGCGTCCCCACCGGCACGCGTCGGACTTGACTCGGCGGCACCGGCCAGCCCAGGATGCGAACCCGTGCACTGAGTTCACAAATTCATGCTAGAAATCGGGTGTGCACCTCTGCCCCTCGGCACGCAGGGCACTCGGGCTCTGAGCCGGTTCGTCACCCGGCGCGCCGTACGAGCGTCCGGGCGACGACACGGAGCTGTGGGTCAAGGAGATCAAGCAGCTCGCGAAGCACTACACCGACCGCTGAGGGCTCGTCGGCGCCGGGCGGGGACACCGCCGTGGAACCACACGAAGGAACAGTCTGTGAGTGAGAACGGCTCCGGCGGAAGAGTCCAGTCGCCCCGTCCCGGCGACCCTTCCCGCATAGGCCCGTACCGGATCGTCGGCCGTCTCGGGGCGGGGGGCATGGGGACCGTCCACGCCGGTGTCGGCTCCGACGGAACGCGCGTCGCGGTGAAGGTGGTTCATCCGGAGCAGGCCCAGGAACCGGAGTTCAGGGCCCGCTTCAGGCGTGAGGTGGAACTGTCCTCCCGCGTCACCGGCCCGTACCTGGTCCCGCTCCTCACCGCCGACCCGGACGCGGAGACCCCGTGGCTGGCCACCGCGTACGTCCCCGGACCGACGCTGCACCAGCACCTGCTCGCCCACGGACCGCTCGCCGGAGGCAGCCTGTACGCGCTCGCGGCGGCCACCGCGCAGGCGCTGGCCGCCGTCCACGCCGCGGGCGTGGTGCACCGCGACGTGAAGCCGCAGAACGTCGTCCTCACCCCCGGCGGCCCGCGCGTCCTGGATTTCGGGATCGCCCACGCCGCCGACGGGACCGGCGTCACCCGCACCGGTGTCATGACCGGCACCCCCGGCTGGATCAGTCCCGAGCACTACCGCACGGGGGCCACCGGCCCCGGGAGCGACGTGTTCGCCTGGGGAGCGCTCCTGGCCTGCGCGGCCACCGGAAGGCCGCCCTTCGGCACCGGCGCACCGGACGTGGTCGCGTTCCGCGTGATGTCCGGGGAACCGGACCTGGACGGCGTCCCCGCGCCGCTGCGCCAGGTCGTGGAGAAGGCGCTGGCCAAGGAGCCGGACGAACGCCCGTCGGCGGCCGAGGCCGCCGGAGCGTGCACGGAACTGCTGGCCGCCCAGATCACCCAGGTGCTGCCGGCCGGCGCGGTGCCGGAGACGGCCGTGGACATGGTCACGGCCCTCTGGGACGTGCCGGCCGGGGCCGATCCGGCCTGGCACGTGCCCCCGGAGCGGCCTCGGTCGAGACGACGGCTGGTGGGCGCCGTGGTCCTCGTCGCCGCCGTCGTCGGCGGCCTGGCCGGAGGGGCGGCCGCCCTGATGCCCGGCGGCACCGACAACGGCGGACGGACCTCCTCCGCCGCTCCCCCGGCGTCGCCCCTCGCCTCGGCCGGTACCGCACGGCCGTCCACGGACACCGCGAAGGACGACACGGCGGGAGGGGAACAGCAGGCCGGGGGCGACGACTCGGCGGATGCGGATGCGGAGAGCTGGGGGCAGGCGCGTGCGGCTCGGGGCGAGGGCGAGCACGACGTGGCAAGCGCGCTCCTGCACGATCTGGACGTCCTCGCCCGGGACCTCAGCCCGATCGAACTCTCCCTGGAGGCCGTGAAGTTCCACTCGTCACGCGGGGAGGTCTACTTTTCGTACCGGCTGGACGCCGAGGACGAGCACGGGATCGTGTACGCGGAAACGGAGATCGCCAGATCCATGTGCCTGACGCTGAATGACGTCGTGCTCCGCCTTCACCCGGAACTGCCCTACCGCACCTACGTCACGGTGAGGGAGGAGAAGGGCCGCGACCCGCAGGTGACGTGGCGGGAGGACTTCGCAGCCGACGCCCGGTGCCGGTCGGCCCTCGAGGACGGCACCGACGCGGCCTACGGAACCGGACAGGACTGGGAGCCAGACGAGAACGGACTCGGGGAGGCGATGGTCCCCAGCACCGACGGCACCGAAATCCGGGTCGCGGACCGTGCCGCCACGGAGATCATCGAACGGACCAACGCGATGCGCGGGACGCTCGGCACCGACCAGGTGCTCGGCCACGACGAGATCAAGGTGGGCTTCGACCCCGCGAATTCGGCCATGTACGTCTGGTCGGACTACCTGATGTGGAACCAGGGACAGATCGAGACCTGGGCGGACATGGCCGCCGGTGAGGCGTGCCGGGCCCTGGCGAACCAGCGGCGGACCTCGGGCGACGGCTGGCCGTACACCCGCTACGCCGTGGCGGAGATCGGCGGGTCGGGCTACCTGATGATCCGCTGGGGCACGGTCACCTCGCAGGCCGGCTGTCCCGCCTGAGCCGCGTCCTCGGGACACGCGCCGCCTACGCCTGCGTGTCCTCGTCGGCGACCTTTTCCGCGGGCGTCGACGGGGGCGGTCGGCGGCGGCGCGAACCGCTTCAGGTCCGGGCCCTCCGTCGCGGCACCTCGTAACGCACGAGCGCCTTGGCGAAGGGCTCGCCGGTCCGGCGGGCGTACTCCATCCGCGCGCGCACCTCCCTCAACGTGCGCGGACGGTACCCGGGCCCGCCGCAGCAGCTCTTGTGGAAGCGGACACCCGCGTGGAGCAGGACGGACAGCACCCTCCAGGCCCGGGTGTCCCGGCGCGGCGGCGCGGCGAAGGCCGATCCCGCGTGGACGAGCGGTTCCGCACAGCGGGGACAGGTGCGGTGCGGCCTGTCCCTGTCGTAGGGCTGCTTGTACGAGGCCCGACAGGGCAGGCAGACGTAGGAGGTCTTTCCGTGGCCCATGCGGCAAGGGTAGGCGGCACCGGTGCAGGGCTCGACGCATTTTAGGAGTCGGGGTACTCCCTGGAGGTCTTCGGGGAGCCTCACGGACGGTGGCTGTCGCACTGTGGCCGTGCGGAACGGGGACGACGTGCCGCACACTCTCCGGGTGATCGTGTTGCAGCCCGTCCTCGAAGTCTCCGATCCCGCCGGCTTCACGCTCTGGCCGGTCGCCGGCATCGAGCCGTACGGCTTTCTGCCGCTCAGCGGCGCGCTCGCTCCCGCCGAGGTCGGCACGGCGGTCATGAGCATCGCCGCCCACAACGACGTCGTACCGGACGACGACCGCCCGCCGCGGCCCGCGGACCCGCTCGGCTGTTTCCTGCACGGGCTGCTCACCATGGACGACCTCTTCGCCTCCGGTGGCCTGCAGGTCACGGACACCGCCTCAGGCGTCACCTTGCTGCCGGGCTGCTGCAACGGCCTCGAGGAACGCGGCGACTGGTTCGACGTCCTCGACGGGGACGGATGGGCCTCCTTCGGCCACGACCCGTCCCCGCTCGCCGAACGCCACGGCGACGCCGTCCGCCTGACCGTGGACGCCGACCGGAACGACAGCCCCGTGATCGAGCTCGCCGCCGACAACCTGCGGCACCTGCTCACCGGAGCGGAGCGCGACCTGACCGGGTTCCTGGCCCTGGCGGCCGCGTGGGCCGTCCGGCAACTGCCGGACCACGCAGCCCCGGTGACGTCGGCCCTCGCCCGCGCCCTGGTCCTCCCCGCACAGGGCCCGCCCTCCGCGTCGTCCCGACGGCCGGAGGCAGTCGGCTGACGCACGGTACGACCTCAGCAGCATGACCCGGCTCCTCACCGGTTTGATCCCGGACGACGAGTTCACACAGATCCTTCAACGCCTCGACGGCTGACAGCTGCCCGGCTTGCGCGTCTCACTCTGAGACGATCAGTAAGGTGAGAACGACCACTTGTTCGAACTGTGCCGTGAGGTTCATCCATGTCCGTCCCCTCACCAGATCAGGCCGTCGCCCACTTCGGCCCCGCCGGGATGCGCCGCTTCTCCCTCACTGGCGCCTATGGCCTGCGGCTTCCCGAGGCTGCGCGCGGGCTGCTGACCGAGACCGGCATCCCGGTCCACGTCGCCCCGTACTTCCGCGCCGCGGAGGAGACGGACGCCGTGCTGCTGGGGACCTACGCGGGACACCACGGTGCGGAGCAAGTGCCGGCCGGGACGGAGGGCTGGGCGCGCATCGGCCACGACCGGCTGGCGCAGCTCTGCGTACGCCCGGACGGGGCCGTACAGGCGGTCTTCCTCGCCGCGGAGGCAGCCGACATGTTCGTCGCCACCGATCTCCCCTCACTGATCGTCTGCCTCGCGGCTCTGGACCGTGCCCTGCCCACGATCGCCGCCGCGCCGGACCTGCCGGAGGCCGCCGCAGCCTTCCGGGAGCTGAACGAGGAGCTGCGCACCATCGACCCCTCGGCTTTCGCGGAACGGGAGAACTGGTGGCCGCGTGTCCTGGACGACGTACGGCACACCCTCAACTTCCCCTTCTCGGCCGCCTTCGAATACGTCGACGAGGCCGGGGAGAAACAGATCGTCACAGAGGCCACCGGACCGGGACGCCTCCACCCCGAGGAGATCATCCGGCGGCGGCTGGAGTCGGAGGGAGTCCCGGCGGACCGCGTCCGGCGGGTGTACTGCGAGCTGCAGCCGTGCATGATGCCGGGACATTACTGCGCGGTGTGGCTGCAGCAGGCCTGCCCTCAGGCGGAGTTCACGCACAGCTTCGACTACGGCGAGGACGCCGACTCCCGGGAGCGGGGCCTGAAGGAACTGATCACCTACACCGCCCAGCAGGCGAGCCGCAATTGACCGCCGACACCTGGGCCCGCCCCGCTGCGGGCCGCGAACCGGCCGGTGCGGCGCTGCTCGGCTGGCTGGCCGACCCGGCGGCACCCCGCCTGTGCCTGGTGACCGGGAGCGAGAACTGCGGGAAGTCGCAGTTGCTGGCGTGGCTGGTGGCACACGGGACCCGTCCCGGTACGGCGCCGGAGCGCCGGGTACACGGCTTCGTCCCACTGGCCGGACAGGGTGTACGAACGGCTTTGTGGACCCTGGCCGATCAACTCGGGTTGGTGGCAAGGGCGCCGGAAGAACTGCTCGTCGGTCTGTCGGCCGACCGGCGGCGTACGGTGCTCGTCCTGCCGGACCTCCACGCGGCCACCGACCCGTACGCCCTGGCCGACCTGGTCGGCGCGTTGGTCGGCCTGGAGCATGTGCGGATCTCAGTGGAGGCGCGGACCGGCCATGAGGCCATATCAGCGTTGAAGGCGCTCGCCCCAGCCGAGATGGACCTCGACGACCCTCAGTGGACGGACCTGGCCCGCGCCAAGGCATGGCGGGCGGTTCACTCCACGCGACGCGAGTCGACGACACCGGGTCCGGAGGAGACATCTGCACCCCTGGACCTGGACGATCCCGTTGGGGTCTGCACGGCGGACCCGGACCAGGTGACGTCAGCGTATGAAGCGGACACGGAACCGCGAGGCGGACTGAGGCGAGCGTGGCTGCGCGCAGGGCAGTCGCTCTCGCGCGATCAGGAACCAGCCGACCGGGCCCTGGTCCTGCTGGCCGCCCTCGGTGACGGAGCCGATCCACGCCTGAGCCCCGCACTTGAGCGACTCGCGGCCAAGGCCCCATGGCGGTCGGTATGGTCCCGAGTACGCGGGGACGTGACACCACCGTGGCCGGGACCGGTCACGGCTCTCACAGTCACCTCGGGGCCGCTCCCGGAGCAGCTGCTGCTAACGGACCACCAGGGCACCCTCCGGTCCATATCGTGCTCCGACGCCATCCCGGCCGGTCGCCTGCCCGGCCTCGCGCCCGACGCCCTCGGCCTGGTCTCTCTGCCGGACGGAACGGTGGTGGTGCTCGACAGCGACGGGCGCTTGCACACCCACCGAGAATCGACCGTGCCCCGCCCCTCCGGTTTGGCCGCGCTCCTCGACGACGGCCCTGGCGCCGGAGAGCAGACGATCGAGGCCCTGTCGAAAGCCGTGACGCACACGCAGATCACCGCACTCGCGGCTTCCGAGCGCGCGGTGGCCGTGGCAGATCACAGGGGAAGGGTGTACGTCGCCTTCCTCACCGACCCCGGTCGGGTTCTGCCGGCTGAGCACCTGCACGAGGGTCCGGTCACAGCCCTGGCGTCGGCGGACGTACCGGTCGCCGAATCGGGACCGGACATCAGCCTGGTGTACAGCGGGGGAACGGACGGCCGGGTGCGCGTGTGGGGACCCGGCAACAAGCCGGCAGACGTGCCGGTGGCGGAACGCGCCTCTTCGGTACGCGCGTTGGCGGCGCGAATGACGACATCCGGCGTGGCCCTGTCGATCGCCTGGACGGACGGCCTTGTCGAGTACCGGCGCCTGGACACCGCTGAGCGACGCACCTTCCATCCCGGACAGCCGGTGAACGCGTTGGCGTTGACGCGTACGGAGGGACTGTTGATCGGCACGGACGAGTTGTTGACGTGCCTGCGTCCGGTCTGACGGGGCCGCGTGCGTGAAGTCGTCGATGCTCACAGCCTCTCCCATCGGGAACTGCTGAGCCGGCTCGGTCCCGGCCGAGTTGAGCGCTGCGTACGCGACCACGCGAAAGCGCCGGGCTCAGCGGGACCGACGCTCGGCTTCCTGTGCGACGTCGGCGTTCCCTCCATGCCCGAGGCGGAGACCGGAGCACCCGGCGCTGATGCGCACCACCGTGCCTTTGAAGCCGTGCAGGGCGGGCAACGGCACGTGTGCGAGGAGGCGAAGGACGGGATCACCTGGGCAACCTGCCTGCCGGGGATTCGATGTCCCGGGGTGCTGCACGCGGATGTGTCGTCCCTCGCGTACACCGTCCACTGGCTGCCGAGGATGCTGCCCGGGACAGCAGTCACAAGGACGCCGCGCGGGCAGGAGGCCACCGTCGACCGGGTTCAGCAGCAGGTCACGCAGGGCGACCCACTGCAGTTGCACACCCAGAGGGCGAGTGGGCCGCGGCATCGGCGAGATCACCATGGGTGTGTGATGTTGGGAAGTGAGGTGAAATTCGTGACGGCCCGTCAACAGAAGTACAACTGAACAAAATCCCAATTGACGTACACACGCTCGATTGCGAAGGTGGAGGGAGGTGATCATGGGGGAGATGTGACGCGTGGGCAAGAAGCTGCCCGATGAGCTCGTCGAGGTCCTTGACCTGGTCGGTGTGCAGTGGCCGAACATCGACGAGGATGAGGTGCGCGACACCGCCAAGGACTACCGCAACCTCGCCGAAGGCATCCGGGACGTCATAGCCGAGGGAAACAAAGCCTGTTCGCACATAGTCGGCGGCCGAAGCAAGGGCAAGACGGTCGACGCACTGGACCGCCGCTGGGGCAAGCTCACCACCAAGGACCTGTCCACCTTCGCCGAGTCCCTGGACGACCTGGGCGACGCCCTCGACGACTGCGCCGGGTTCATCGAGGGCTGCAAGGTGGCCTGCATCACCGAACTCACCGCCACGGCCGCCGCCGCGACTGCGGGCGTCATCGGGATGTTCTTCACGGTCGGCCTCAGCGGCCTCCTCAGTGCGGCGGCGATCGCCGCTTGCCGACTCGCCCTGAACGAGGCGATCGACTACGCGGTCGAGAGGATCACCGCGATCGTCACGGACCGCATCGAGGGCAAGATCCTCGCCAAGATCGAGGATGTCTTCACCGACCGCCTCGACGCCGGCGACGAGGACGTGTCTCACTACGCGGCCGGCGGCTCGGACATGGCCCAGGACCTGGTCATCGAGTTCGACGAGTTCGACCGGGCTTCCGGCGACTACGGCACGACTCGCGAGAACTTCGAGAAGAAGAAGGGCGGCCACAGGACCGGCGGCGCCAAACGCCGTTCCTCCGTCAAGAAGGACAGCCGCTTCCACAAGCTCGCCACCGTCCTGGACAAGTGCGAGGACGCCGTCGACAAGAAGGCCGACGAGACGGTCGACGTGCTGGAGAAGCACGGCGGGGCGATCGACAAGGGCAAGAAGCATCACAAGGAGCAGGACGAGAAGACCAAGAGGGACATCGACGCCTGCGACAGCGGGGTTGTGCCGATGTACCTGCTCAACGCCGACGGATCAGTTCAGCAGCTGATGCCGGACGGCACCGTGGGCAGCGTTTCCAAGGCGGACAAATCAGGGATATGGAACATACTTGAGACGGATGGCACCATATGGCGCGCCCCGAAGCGGGGCAACCCCTATCCGGTCCCCTCGGGGCGCAAAGGCCCCAAGGTCAGTTCCACGAAAATCAGTCCGGGCAGCACTCCCCTGTCGCGCGCCACGGAAATAGCCCGCTTCGCCAAAAAGGATTACGGGGGCACCAACTTTGCAGCTGCCGAGTACCTGCCCTCCGACGGCAAGAAACCCATCATCCTCGTAGGCGACAGCGAAGGTCCACATTCGGAGCGCCTCATAGGCTATCCGGTCCTCCGGCACGGCGAAGAGAAGAACATCACCAAGATATACACCGAGAGGGAACCGTGCCAACTGTCCCCGAAGTGTGATCAGTGGCTGGACGAGTACTTCAAATCCAAGAATCCAAAGCTGGAGGTAGAATACGCCAATGACTACGACCAGAAAGACAGAACCAGCGGTAGAGACAAGGAGCACCGTGACTACATGAGGGACCTGGCACGCGCACACAGACAACAAGGACACCCTTAGCAGGAGACAGAGAATTGTTGATCCGCATCACACCACGTCAGGTGGTTGACAGCTTCGGCCTTGCCTGCGTCACATACTTCCCTCGCTCCACCGACAGCCACATGCGGCGTGAGGTGGCGCACTTCCTGTCAGATGTCGGCTTGCCGGAGAGTTCGTTCTTCTCGAGCCGCTTGGACCTCGAGGACGAGTCCCTGGAGAGGATCGACAACAAGCCGAGCCTGAGAACCGTGTTCGAGGCAGATGGCGCAGAATGCCCGCCCGAATCCGAAGGGTGGGAAATTCTGGGAGTCTTCAACTATGCAACGATCGCCATCGACCCGAGCGATGGGCGAGTCTACTCCTTCCCCGAAGGGGAGGAGAGCTATACCGCGATGAACGCGGATCTTTCCTCATTCGTTCATTCCCTCATCGTCCTGGAGCACGGAAAGAGTGAATACAAGGGACTTCCGGTGGACGAAGAGGGTGAACGCGCCCGCGTCGTGGAGCGCATGAGACAGCAGATTCACGAGGTTGACGAAACCCCTTTCGCTGATGAAGAAAGTGAGTGGAGCAGGCTCTTCGAAGAAATTGGCTTCGGAATGTGGGGCTGAGACGGACCTCTCCACTCCACGCCTCCAGACGAACGCCGTCGACGACGGCCAGGGTCCCGGGCGGACATGGGATGTCACCCAACCTCAAGCCCCTTCCATGACGCGGAGTCCATGGCCGCGTGTCGGGCCATGATCGTGCGGGGAGAACCCGCTCACCGTGGGCGTCCTTCAGCCGGCAGGCTTCTTCACGTGCGGAGGAAGGACGGACCGACGACTGTCAGGTCCGCCCAGACGGTCTTCGTGTACGCGTCCCGCACCTCGCAGCCCCATCGTTCGGCGTACGCCGCGACGAGCAGCAGTCCACGCCCCGACGGGGCGTCGGGCGCCGCCGGTTCGGCCGCCGGGTCGCGGGGGCGGCGCTCCGGGCGGGTGTCGGTCACTTCGACGCGGACGGCGCCGTGCTCGGGCAGGAGGAGCAGCGTCAGGCGGAAGTCCCGGCCGGGAGTGCGGCCGTGGGTGACCGCGTTGGCCGCCAGTTCGGCCGTGACGAGGGCGACGGCCTGTGACGTCCCGGAGTCGTACGGGATTCCCCAGGTCGCGAGTTGCTGTCCGGCGAGGCGGCGGGCGAGACGGGCTCCGCGTGCGGTGCTGCTGAGACGGACGGTGAGGTGGGGGGCGCCGGTGGACGGTTCCACCCTGGTGTTGGTCGACTTCACAGGGTCACCGTCCCGTCACGCGGACGGCGGGGGCGAGGTCGGACCTCCGTACCCGGTCACGCGGTACGGCCGCTGTACGGGTTCGTACGGCAGGTGTACGGGTGCGGCCCGTGGCCGGAACACCGGATCGGTCGTTGTCGCTCACGACGGAACGCCGTGCGGCACGAGGGGGCGCGATGGGCAGGACGACCCAGCGGGAATGCGGGACCACCGGCCGGCGCGGACCGGACAAGGAACGTCCGGCGGCCTGGAGCGCCTACGGCAAGCTGGTCCGCCTCTTCCGTGAACGCGCCGGCCTCACCCAGCAGGCCCTCGCCGAGGCGATCGACTACTCGCTGGAGCAGGTCGCCTCCGTCGAGCAGGGGCGGAGACCGGCGAAGGCGGCCTTCACGGAGGCCGCGGAGCGGGTGCTGGAGGCGGGCGGGGCGCTGCGGGTGCTCCAGGAGGACGTGGACCGGGCAAAACTCCCTGTCTTCTTCCAGGACTTCGCCCTCCTGGAAGCCGAGGCGGTGAGCAGGTTCTCGTACGACCCGCTTCTGATTCCGGGGTTGTTGCAGGCCGAGGCATACGCACAGGCGCTACTCGAAGCGCACTTCCCTCCGTTGCCTGATGACATCGTCGAGCAGAGGGTGGCGGCTCGTCTTGCGCGCCAGGCGTTGTTGAGCCGCAAGAGCCCGCCCATGGTCTTCGTGTTCATCGTGGAGGAGGCAGCGATCCGGCGCGTGGTGCGGAACACCATTGTCATGCGGCAACAGTTGGAGCATCTACTGGCGTGCTCGAAGACGCGCAATGTCGAGTTGCAGATCATACCCACGGCCCGGGGTGCGCACAGCGGGCTCAACGGGCCGATGGTGCTGATCGAATCGACCGACCGCAAGCAGTTCGTCTACATCGAGGCACAGGACGTGGTGAGCGTCAGGTCGGACCGGAACGAGGTCAGCGAGTTCTTCCTGCGGTATGGGATGCTGCGCACGCAGGCCCTCAGCACCGAGGAGTCCTCCCGTCTCGTCGAGCGCATGGCAGGGGAGCTATGAGCACCGATCAGGGCATTGAGCAGTCCAGCGAACTCGCCTGGTTCAGGAGTAGCTACAGCGGAACGAGCGGCGGCGACTGCGTCGAGGTAGCCGCCGGCGCGGATGCCGTGTACGTACGGGACTCGAAGGCAGCGGCCGACGGTCCCATGCTGCGGGTCGGACGGGACGAGTGGGCCGCGTTCGTCACACACGCGACCCGGTAGTCCCGGCGCGTTCAGCCCTTCACACCTCGACGCGCAGCCAGGTGTCGCCGGTGCGGAGCCAGAGGGTGCCGTCGCGGGCCTGGCCGCAGCGTCCGACGCCCCGGCCGGGTACACGCAGTGTGCGGCGGTCGGTTGCCTTCCAGGTGGTGCCGTCGAACTCGGCGCGGGTGAGCTCGACGGTCCGCCGGTTGTGGTCGCGGCGGGTCAGCACGGCCCGGTCGCCGCGGACGGCGAAGCCGTCCGGTTGGTGATCGGCGGCGGGCAGGCTCCATGCCTCGTGCACTGCGGTGTCGGAGTCATCACTCATCCACTGCCGGATCATCAGGATGTGTCACCTCTGGGACTCCGGGGGCCTGCACCTCCCGAAGATCCGCACTCTACCGGCCCCGAATCCGGGCTTCTCTGTAGCCCTGTCGGCTGGTGATGGGAGCGTTCTTCCCGCCTGAAGGGCGCAAAAAAGCGAGGTGAGCGGGCTGACCGGTTGGAGATTCGCTCCACCCCCTCTGCCCGGCGTGGCGCGACCGGGCAACGAGCGGCGACCCGCCGAGGCCGCGTCTTACCCGAGTGCGTACCGAACACCTGAACACCTACCCTGCGCCAGAGCGGTTGGGCCGGAACAGGGAGATCGACGATGAGCATGTACTTCGAGCTGGGTGACGAGACGCTGTGGAACCCGTCGAACGGTGCCGGCCGCCTCTTCATGCGGCAGGTGGAGGTCTTCGAGGCGGAACTCGGGCTGCCCTCGGGGATCGGCCAGGGGAAGCACTGGGGTGACCCGGACACACTCGACGTCGATCCGGTCGCGTACGCGGAGTTCGTGCGCGGCCTCGTCGCCTGGCACTGCGGGACGAGCCACTCCGTGATCCTCGCGCTCTCCGAGGGGTTCGCGGCGACAGCGGTCGCGCTCGCGCGGCGGGCGGGGATCGAGGTGGAGAGGCCCGCGTCGGAGGCCGACCAGGCGTGGGGTGGTGTCCGACGCGACGTGCAGGTTCCCGGCGATGCCCGGGTCTCGTCGGCCGCCGTCGTCGACGCCCTGGACACGCGGGCGCGGGAGGTGGACCGCTGGATGGCTCGCTGAACCGGTTCACCCGACACTGTCGTTCACTGAGCGTTTTCAGCGCTGACGCTCCGGGGTGAGGACGGCTGCGGTGATTGACGACAGGCGGTTCGGGCTGCATCGGGCCCTGCGGAAGATCCGCCAGGACTTCAGCCTTGCGACACCCCGCTCGACCGGTGCTCGTGCCGCTGACAGTGCCTGGTTCATCGTGCGTCGAGTCGGTGTGAGTTCCCGGCGGGGCCGGCGCCGGTGTAGGCGCGGTCGGCGAGGACGGGGACGCCCTAGCGTTCGCAGATCCGGATGACCTGGTGGGTGCGGGCCGCGGTGAGGTCGTGGGTGCGGCCGGGCAGCGTGGGTGAGATTCACAGCAGTCTGCCCAGGGGATCGGTCACGACCTGCACGTTCACTCTGTGACGGCGGCGCTTGTGGGAGTAGTCGGCCCGGCTGTCGCCGACCCGGTCGCATTCGGCGAGCGTGCCGTCCAGCAGGACGTACTCGGGATCGGCCTCCCGCAGCACCCGCAACAGGCCCGGCGCCTTCTTGGACAGGTGATGGATGACGGCGGCGACGTAGGAGTGAGCGGTGCCGACCGAGATCCCGAAACCGGCCGCGATCTGCGCCAGGGTGTCGTGCTGGCGCAGGTGCACCAGGCCGACCAGGGCACGCTGATGCGGCGGCAGCTTGCAGCGTCGGTCACCCTCATGGGTGACGATGGGCATGGTGCCCCACTCGACCAGGGCGTGAGGCAGGTCGAGTGCGGCAAGATGGACGACCAGCGAGGCTCCCGCGCCGGTGGGTTGAGAGGTAGAACACCTCCATCAACGCCACGGGAGCTTCGTGCGTTGCGGGAAGCCAGCCCGTGAGCCGAAGCTCGGGAGTTGTCACCGGTGACGCCGGATGAGCTGGCGGAGAGGACCGGGCGAGGCGCGTTGGTTGTCACCGATGAGGCATCCCACTTGTCACAACCGCCCGTTCGGCAGACTTTCTGTCACCAGTACCGAAGATCCTGAGTTCTCGGATACCTCAGCGATGCCGTGCTCAGGGCTGATCCCTTCGACAGCGAGGCGGAAGAGGCGGTCGGCCTGGGTCTCGGGGTCCTTGTGGTGCTCGGTGGCCAGGGCGATGCCGACGGCGAGGGTCAGCAGGTCGTGAAAGGTGACGTGCGGTGCAACCGCCTTGTCGCGAATGGCCCGCTGGAGCAGGGGAGTTCCGGCCGCTGCGATTCTGTTGCCACAGGACTGCGGGGAGGGTTCCTCGGCGGGAGGCTCATAGCTGAGGGTGTTGGCGAATCCGCGGGCTGAAACGGCGTAGAGGACGAGGGCGTGAAGCCACTCCAGGAGGGCAGTGCGGCCGTCCTCGGTCGCACTCAGCCGGTGGGCGCGCTCGCATAGGCCCTCGATGCGTTCCTGAAAGACGGCTTCGAGCAGGGCACGGCGGGTGGGGAAGTGACGGCGCACGGTCGCCGAACCGACGCCTGCGGTGCGGGCGATCTGCTCCAGGGATGCCTCGGCGCCGTGCGCGGCGACCTCGGCTTCGGCGACGGCGAGGATGCGCTGGTAGTTGCGTCGGGCGTCCGAGCGCTGACCGGTCATGATCTCCTCATTGCTAAACGGCGGGCCCCGCCATATCTTAGCGGCAGGCAAAGCGGCGGGCCCCGCCGTTTCCTTTCTCCGGTCCGTGAGGAGCAGCAACCATGCCCATCGACAGCGATACCGTCCTGGTCACCGGAGCCACCGGCCGGCAAGGCGGGGCCACGGCCCGCGCACTCTTGGCCGCCGAGGTGCCCGTACGTGCACTCGTACGCGATCCGCGGTCGAAGTCCGCCCAAGCGATCGAGGCGCTGGGCGCCGAACTGGTGCGGGCGGATCTCTCCGACCGGGACTCCCTCGGCCCAGCGGTCGAGGGAGTCCGCGCGGTGTTCTCGGTGCAGATGCCGCCCATGACCGAGACCAGCGTGGACTTCGCGGGCGAGCTCGCCCAAGCCACCAACCTGGTGGACGCGGCGAAGGCTGAGGGAGTACGGCACTTCGTGCAGTCCTCGACCAGTGGAGTCGGTGAGCACACCCGGGCCGCCGGCTGGGCGGAGGGCCGCTGGGCGGCGATGGCGGACTACTTCCACACCAAGCAGGCGATCATGGAGGCGGTGCGGGGTGCGGGCTTTGCCCGCTGGACGGTGATCAAGCCCGCCTTCTTCATGGAGAACCTGCCCCTGCTGGCCCCCAAGGGGCCGCGCGGCGGACTGCTGACGGTACTGAAGCCGGAGAGCGAACTGGCCCTGGTGGCCGTGCGGGACATCGGCACGGCTGCGGCGCACGCCCTGCGAGACCCTGACCGGTTTCACCAAGTGGAACTGGAACTGGCCGGTGACCTGCGCACGATGGAGCAGATCGCGCAGACCTTGTCCGCCGCCTGGGGCGTGCCCGTGACCGCACCCTCCATGAGCCTGGAAGAGGCCCTCGACGCGGGCATGCCGGCGTGGGGAGCCGGACACGAGTGGAACAACGCGGTCCTCCAGCCCGCCCGGCCCGAGTTTGCCCGGGAGTTGGGCATCCCGGTCACCACCTTCGCCGAGTGGGCGGATGAACAGCTGACACCCGTGCCCGGCTAGGGCGTATCCGGCGCTGTGACGCTCGGCAGCGCCCGCCGGAGCGGACTGGGGCGAGAAGTTGGAGTGGCCCTGTCCCGGCATCCCCGCCGCGGTGGTTGCCAAATTCGCCGGGCACCCGTTGGCCGGCCTGCCGTTCTTCACTCCGGAGACGGTGACGACCGACCACCGATTCGTCTATCGCAACCACTGCCTGGTCGAAACCAACGGTGACAGCAAGCCTGCCTGTATGACAACTACGTGCTCCGGCTCAGCCCGTCACCCGATCAGTGGCCACGCTGAAAGAGCTCACTGCCTCTGGTTGTACGGGATTCCGTACGGCTGTTGTACGGGTCCGGGGCCGTGCCCCCGTCGTTGCGACGCGCGTTGAACAAGGTCCCGGCGGCGGGCTGAGCGTCGCTGCGGTGCGGGTGAGCGGGGTGCGGGACGGAAGGACGTGAGGCATGAGCACGGTGCGGGAGACACGGGGCGGTCGGACGGGGAAGGCGAAGGAGGAGGGCGGGGGTGATCTGCCGGGGGCGTGGGCGGCGTACGGGAGGCTGCTCCAGCATCTGCGCAAGCGGGCCGGGCTGAACCAGCAGCAGCTCGGGGAGGCCATCGACTACTCGCTGGAGCAGGTCGCCTCGGTCGAGCAGGGGCGGCGGCCGGCGAAGGCGGCGTTCACACGGGCGGCGGACCGGGTGCTGGAGGCGGGTGGAGTGCTGGAGGTGCTCCAGGACGAGGTGGACCGGGCGAAACTACCCCGGTTCTTCCGCAACTTCGCGCTGATTGAGGCGGAGGCGGTCAGCCGCTGCGACTATGAGCCACTGCTCGTGCCGGGGCTGTTGCAGACGGAGGCGTACGCGCGGGCTGTGTTTTCCGGGCACTGCCCACCGCTGAGCGAGGAGATCATCGACCAACGTACGGAAGCGCGGCTCGGGCGGCAGAAGCTGTTGGATCGGGTGCCGCTCACGGAGCTCTCCTTCATCATCAACGAGGAGGCGCTACGCGATCCGGTGGGCAGCCCCGAGGTCATGTGCGAACAGTGGCAACGCATCCTCGAAGTGGGCGCGTTGCGGAACGTGGAGGTCCAGGTCGTGCCCGCCTGCCGGGGCTTCCACCCCGGTAAGAACGGTGCGTTCGTGGTAGTGGAGACCCAGGATCACAAGCACCTCGGATATTTCGAGTCCCAGGGTGTCGGATGCGTCGTCTCGGAGCCCACCGAGGTCAGTACCTTCGCCTTGCGATATGGCAAGCTGCGATCGCAGGCCTTGAACGTCGAGGAGTCTGCGCGACTCATCGAGCGGATGGTGGGAGAAACATGAGCGTGGAGCGGATGGCCGAGCACGTGGACGGGCTGCACTGGTTCAAGAGCAGCTACAGCGGATCCGACGGCGGTAACTGCGTGGAGGTGGCTACCGGTCTCGACGCCGTGTACGTACGGGACTCCAAGGCCGCGGGCGACGGGCCAGTGCTGCGGGTCGGCCGGGACGAGTGGGCGGCGTTCGTCGCGCTCACGGCGGGATAGCGCCGACCAGTACTTCCGAGCGGAACAACGGGCTGGTTCACATCACTTGAGGTGACGTGAACCAGCCCGTTGTCATGCCGCCGGCTCAGAAGAGGGCGCCCTCGGCGCCCTCACCGAAATCCGACTCACCTCGCTCGGCCAGCTGTTCCTTGCGCTTCCGCGCGGCCTCGGAAGAGGGCGGGGGCAAATCGGGGTGCTTCTCCCGCGCCTTCTTGTCCGTTACTCCCTTGTGTAGACCGAGGTGAACCTCGTCGGCGTACGCCTGATGGTTCAACTGACGCAATCTGTCGACAATTTCGGTCCGGGCAAGTGGACCGACGGTGTAACGAATGCCCTGGTCAGTCTTATGGAAGCCGTGATCGAACGGAAATCTTTCGTGGGTCGGGTCAGTGGGTGAAGTCCGCCCGGAGTCATCCAGGAGGTCATGCCAGCCGTACGCCTCGACGGTGGCCTCGTCGATCTCCTCATGAATGCTACGGAGTTCGACAATTTCCTTGTCCTGACACTTGGGGTCATGAACCAGGTTGTACGTGGCGGTGAGGCCCATGTTGCGTGCGAGCATCAGGTCTCGACGGTAGGCGTCAAGGCGAGTTCCAGCAGAGCGTAGGCGAGACGTGAGCGGGGGGCGGACCAAGGTTTCAAAAACGTCTGTGGGGGTGTACCGGAGGTCACCCTTCATGGTGGAAGCGCGGTCAATAGCCCACCAGTAGTGCGGGGCACTGCTGAGGATGGCGAGGAGGCCAGGGTCGTCGGAGACGAAGACGCCGAGCATATGCGAGAAGACCTGGCCAGTTGGCACCATAACCGGCATGGCGACCTTGCTTACGAGGGTGATTACAATGCACCGCTCCAGCGGCGCGATAGCTCGCAACAACGCCGGACGCTTTTCCCCGTACTGCCACCAATAGTCTCGGTAGACCTTCCGGTTGTTCAGGTCCCGCTCCGGCTTCACCTTCCGCAGAACCTGCTCGTACGCCTTCGGGTACTCCTTAGCTTCACTAAGCTTGCGCGTCCCAAAGTCGATAACCCAACGCTCGGTCCCGTGCTTCGGGTGGTTATTGATGTCTTGCCCGTTGAGATACGGGAACAGTACCTCCGCGTACCGTTTATCCTCACTGATCCAGCATCGAGCCTCCGACTCAGGCAGGGTGAAGCCAAGGCCCAGCACGATCGCCCCTTGGAACGCCACCCCTCCGTTCCCCTCTAGTGCCACCACCCAAGCTGCTTCCCGCGTCCCCGGATTCAGCGACGTCGTGATCCCGTTCGGTACCGCCACCCCGTCTAGCATGCGCGTAGCCTCATCCGCTACCCCGGCCCGACTCGTCCATACCGCGCAGTACTCCAGCACTGCCGAACTCGCAGGCCAAGCCTCACTTTTGATGGCTCGCCGGATGGTGACGCCCTGCGCCTCCAGTTGATCGAGGCCAACTTCCCTTGAATCCCCCTGCGCGAGCGTGTTCGTCGCGATCAACCCGGTCTGACCCGCCCCGTTCAACAGCTCATGCGCTCGCAGTTCGAAGTACGCCACCAGGTCAGCACTACCTCGCTTTCCCCCGGCGAGGTGGAGTACCAAATGCTCCCGGTACGCTTCCCCCATCGCGCCCGTGAGCTTCTGCCCGCCCAAGAACGGAGGATTACCCACGATCGCATCAAACCCACCCCTCCGCGAGAACACCTCTGGAAACACCAAGGGCCAGTGCACCGGCCGTCGTTCCAGCAGTCCCTCCGGAAGTTCCGCCGCAAGCCACTCCTCCGCCGTAGCCCGTGCCTTACGGACCACGTCCGGATCGTCCTCGACACCGTCCGCAACGATCTGCTGAACAATCCATGCAGCGCGCGGGAACAGATCCCTGACTCGCTCGCCCCCGTCTTCCTCGTACCACGGCACCCGTCCCGAAGCACAGGTAGCCAGCGCCGCCCCCGCGATTAGGTCACCCACCAACCGCAGCCGCCGCGAATGCCGGTTGACCTCTTCCAGCCGCTCCCGCTTCTTCTGAAGCGCCGGCAGGTCGACGCCCTTGATGGCGGTGATCGCCAGGCGCTCGCGCGTCAGTTGGTCCACCAGTTCCCGCGCCTGCTCGGCAAGGATGTCGGTCTGCTGCCCCGGCTTCATGTGCACGGACTGGAGCTGCTCCATGCTGTGCACGCCCAGCAGTGAGTCACCCGCCACCAAACGGTCGTCCAGGAAGGTAAACGGACGTCCCGGGTCCATCGACACCAGCCACAGCGACAGCTTGGCCATCTCCACGGCCATCGGGTTGATGTCCACGCCGTACAGGCAGTGCTCGATGATCTGGCGGCGGGCCTCGACCACCACCGGGTCCTGTTCGGCGTCGGCCGCCGTCACGGCGTCCACCGCACGCCCCGCCCGGTAGACCATCGCGTCCGTGCGGCCCTCGTTCTCCCAGGCCTCGATGAGGCGGTCGCCCAGGTAGCGGCAGGCCGCCACCAGGAACGCCGCCGAGCCCATCGCGATGTCCGCGACCTTCAGGTCCAGGATCTGGTCGGCCGACTTCAGGCGCCACTCCCCCGTGTCCGCCGTCTGGAGCGGGCCCGGCTCGTACACCAGGGGCTCCAGCGCGTGCAGCACGACCTCCTCCGCGAGGAAGCGGGGCGTGTAGTGCGTGCCCGTGTTCTTCCGCAGCGAGGACTCGGTGACGTACAGCGCGCCGTTCGGGATGACCGTCGGCAGGCCGCGCAGGTCGTCGCGGAGGATGCCGACGAAGGGGAGCAGCCGTTCCGTCAGGGCCGCGTCCTTCGTCACCGCGTTCAGGCGGCGACGGGCCTCGGCCGCGTCCTCCGCGCCCAGCGGGGCGAGCTTCTTCTCCAACTGGCCGGCCGTCGCCGGGGGTTTGGGGTCCTTCCACTTCTCGTGGATGGACTTGGCCAGCGTCTTCGGCGAGCCGCCCGCCTTCGCCGCCAGGGACTCCAGCTCCCGCAGCGGGACCTCGTGTTCCAGGCCCTCCGGGCCGATCAGGCCCACCATGTGCTCGGTGGCCCGGCGGCCGTCGAAGGACAGCAGGCCCTCGTAGACGTAGCCGATCTGCTCGACGTCCAGGGCGCGGAAGCTGAGGGTGCGGACCTCGCGGTCCTTGCCCTTGCCGACGCGGACCTCCTGCACGGCCTGGAGCATGTGCAGGACCGTGCGGTCGTCGATGGGCAGAAGCGGGGTGGTGCGCTCCAGCCATGGGTACTTGTCCGGGTCGAAGATCGAGCCGTCGTAGGCGGGCAGGCGGAAGCCGGAGCCCTGGTGGTCCACTCCCCCGTGCACGGCGTGGAAGAGGGCGATCAGGCGGTGCCAGGCGGACGTCGTGTGCTCAAGCGACGTCTCGCCCTCCTCGTCCGCCCGCGCCTTCAGCTCGTCGCGCAGGAAGCGGGCGGAGTACGAGCGGGCGTACACCTCGTTGTCGGCCGGGAGCAGGCCGCGCTCCTCGGCGAAGAGGAGGAAGACGACGCGCATCATCACCGCGACCGCGCCGCGGTAGATCTCGCCCGCCGGCACCCCCGACGCGTGCAGTCCTGCCGCGCCGTTCTCGACGGCGCGCACGTCCGCCCGTCCGATCGCGTCGACGAGGAGTTCCACGGCCTGCCGGACCTGAACGCCGAGTGCCTCGGTGACGTCCTCGCCCGCCGCGAGGCTGGCCTTGAGCAGGCCGACCAGGGTTTCCGGCTCGTCGTACTCGAAGAAGCGGCGGCGGCTCAGCAGGGAGGCGAACGCGCGGACGACGTTGCGCTCCGCCGCCTCGTTCCAGCCGATGGAGTCGAAGACGGCCGTCGTCGTCACGCCGCCGAGCGGGGCCCAGACCAGGCACCACCAGCGGCCGTCGGTGACCAGGCCCAGCGGGACGCCGTGGTGGCGCAGCAGGCGGGCCAGGCGGTCGGCGGGGGCCGCCGCCCAGTCGCCGCCACCGCCCGCCCGCGCGGTGGGCGCGGTGCCGGCCGGGACGGTGACGCCGAGGAGCCGTACGCGCTTGGCGGCGGAGTCCACGTCGGGCTCGGCGGCGAGGTCGGCGCCCGGCTCGACCAGCGCGAAGTCGGGGCGGACCTCGGTGTTGTGCTCGGCGACGCGCAGGGTGAGGCGGTCCAGGCCGTGGTGCTCGGACTCGCCCTCGCGGAAGGTGAGGGCGTCGTCCCAGCCGAGCAGGCGGCGCAGGACGTACGCCACCCACGCGTCGCGCCCGGCGACGGTGTCGGTCTGCCAGTCGGCGTGGTGGGCGCGCAGGCGGGCGCGTTCTTCCTTCTCCAGGGCGTCGAGCTGGGGCCAGGCGCGCAGCAGGACGGGCATGGTGAGGAAGGGGCCGGAGACCTCGGTGAGGTCCAGCCACTCCTGGTGCTGCCGGCGGCCGTCGGCGGCCTGGGCCTTGGCGGCGGCTACTCCACGGCTCATGGGGCGGCGGGGGCTCATCGGCGGGCTTCCTTTGCGGGGACGACGAAGACGACGGCGGCGGGGAAGAGGTGCGAGCGGGGCTCGCGGTAGCGGGCGGCGATGGCGGCCAGCTCGCGCTCGCGCTCGGCGGGGAGGCCTTCGAGGCGGTGCCGCCAGCGCTGGCGGTCCTCCTCGAACTGGCGGCGCTCGTGGCCGGTCAGTTCGTGGGTGGAGAGCAGGGCGAGCTGTTCGCCCTCGCCGTCGCCCTCCTCCTTGAGCTTGGTACGCAGGGTGTTCTCGAAGCGGTCGAGGGTGGCCGTGATGCGGCGCTCCTCCTCCGCCCGGCGGTCGGCGAGGCGGCTCTCCAGCTGGCGGCCGAGTTCGGCGGCGCGGGCCTCCAGGGAGCGGTAGAGCGGGTCGCGGAGCCTCGGCCAGGCCTCCGTGAGTTCCCTGCGCAGGTGCGGGGCGGCCTCGGTGCCCCGGGTGAGGGCCTGGGACAGGACGCGGCCCTGCTCCCCGACCGACTCCCAGCGGCGGAAGCGGCCGGTGTCGCCGAACCAGCCGCCCGCGTACAGGACTTCCTCGTGGAGGCGGGTGCCGTCCGTGCCGACGAGGACGTAGCGGGCGTACGCGGAGACGAGGGTCGTGGTGACGGCCGGGTCGTCGGTGACGACGGCGGTGACGCGGCTCAGGCCGACCGAGTCGGCGTTCCAGACGGCGGCCGTGAGCAGGCGCGTGGAGAGGGCGACGAGCGGGTGCTTGAGGTGGGCGAGGACCACGTCGTCGCCGCCCTGCGCGGCGACCTGCGGGGAGAAGGTGAGCGGGCGCTGCTCGCCCTCGCGGAGCTTGTGCGCGAGGCCGCGGGTGGCCCGCTCCCAACTGCCGGACAGCGGCTGCACGTCGAAGAGGTCGCCCGGTTCGAACTCCTCGGCGCGGACCGTGGACGGCACGAGCGGCGGCTGGTGGTCGAGGGCCAGGGCCGTGTCGACGACGCGCTTGACGTTGACGGGCGTCAGGCCCAGCGTGCCGACCGTCTCCTCGTACTGGTCGGCGAGGCGCTTCGTCTGCGCCGTGACGTTCTGCTCGGGGGCGACGTCGCCGCCCGTGCGGCGGCCCTTGATGGGCTTGGGCCTGGCGTTCTCGATGTCGACGGGGGCGGTGTCGCCGGTCATGCGGCGCTGGACGGCGTCGGCGAGGACGGCGTTGACGGAGCCGAGGTCGTGCTCCATGCGGGCGACCTTCTTGGCGACGCGGGAGAGGAACTCCAGGTCGGCCTCGTAGGAGCCGGCCTGGGCCTGCTGCCAGCCGGAGCCGATGAAGTGGGTGATCTCCGGGTCCTTCTTCTGGCCCCAGCGGTCGATGCGGCCGATGCGCTGTTCGAGCTTGTTGGGGTTGAAGGGGATGTCGTAGTTGATCAGGCGGTGGCAGTGGTTCTGAAGGTCGATGCCCTCGCCGGCGGCGTCGGTGGCCAGCAGGATGCGGACCTTGCCCTCGGGGCGGGACGGCTCGGTCTGGAAGCCGAGGCGGATGCGCTCGCGCTCCTCGGCGGACAGGCCGCCGTGCAGGCGCTCGACGCGGCCGCCGTCGGTGAGTTCCTCCGCCTGGAGGAGGTCGTACAGCCACTCCTGGGTGTCGCGGTACTCGGTGAAGACCACGATCCGCTCGTTGGTCCACTTCTTGCCGTCGGGGCGGCAGATGGCCTTGATCTCGTCGATCAGCGCCTCCGCCTTGGAGTCGGGCGCGGCCTCGTGGGTCAGCGCCCAGCGCTCCATCTCCTGGAGCAGGTCGAGTTCCTGTCCGTCCTCGGCGGGGGTGAGGGAGGTGGAGCGGGTCAGGGCGTCGTCCTCGGCGTCGACCAGGCCGGTGTCGTCGAGGTCGGCGACCATGTCCGCGAACTCCTCCAGCCACTCGGGGACCTCGGCGGCGGCCGAGCGTCCGCGGGCGGGGCCGCCGGTGTCCTCCAGGTGGGAGAGGTAGACCTGGACGGTGTGCAGGAAGGCGGCCGGGGAGGAGAACAGGCGCTTCTTCAGCAGCAGGGTCACCAGGTCGGCGGCGCGGCGCCCGCCCCGGGCGGTGGGGGTGAGCTTCTTGCGGCGCAGTTCGGCGAACGAGCCGAGCAGTTCGTGGATCGCCCGCTCCTGGGGCGTGTAGTCGACGGGGAGTTCGCGGGTGCGGCGGGTGCGGAAGCGGGGGGTGCCGTCGGCGTTGGTGACCGTCGACTTCAGGCGGCGTACGACGGTGTCCTTGAGCGCCTCCTTGTCGGGGTCGACGCCGCGGGCGAAGCGCTGGTCGTCGATGAGTTCGAGGAGGGCCGTGTAGGACTCGGGGTAGCCGTTGTGCGGGGTGGCGGAGAGGAAGAGGCGGTGCTCGAAGTGCGGGACGAGCCGCCGGATCAGCTTGGTCTGCTGGGAGTCGACCGCGTACACCTGCTTGGGCGCGGCGGGGGCGACGTGGTGGGCCTCGTCGAGGACGAGGAGGTCGAAGAAGCGCTTGTGCTCGCCGTCGGGGCTCTCCTCGGGGGCGCCGATGACCTCGTCGAGGAGGCGCTGGGCCTTCTGGCCGCGCAGCCAGGGCAGGGAGACGATGGTGAGCGGGTGGACGCGGAAGGGGTTCGCCGCGGTGCCGTGGGTGCGGCGCAGGCGGGCGCAGTGCTCGGAGTCGACGATGGTGAACTCCAGGCCGAACTTCTCGGCCATCTCGTCGCGCCACTTCAGGGTGAGGCCGGCCGGGCAGACGACCATGGTGCGGCGGGCCCGGCCGCGCAGCAGCAGTTCCTGGACGACGAGTCCGGCCTCGATGGTCTTGCCGAGGCCGACGTCGTCGGCGAGGAGGAGGTTGACGCGGGGCGCGCCGACGGCGCGGGAGACCGGCTCCAGCTGGTACGGCTCGACGGCGACGCCGGAGCGGAAGGGGGCCTGGAGGGTCTTGGCGTCGGCGGAGGCGACGGCGGACCAGCGGACGGCGTCGAGGAACGCGGCGAGGCGGTTCGGGGAGTCGTAGGCGCCGGTGGAGGCGTCGGGGAGGGATCCTGCGGGCAGGACGCGGCGGCCGGGCTCGACCTCCCAGATGACGGAGAGGGTGTCGCCGAAGCGGCCGTCGGCGACGGACTGGAGGTGGACGAGGGTGGCGGGCCTGCGCTCCCCGCCGCCGTCAAAGGCGTCGGCGGCCGGGGACGGCTCGACGCGGGCGACCACCCAGGACTGGCCGCGCACCTCGACGAGGTTGCCCTCCTCGGGGAGCCGCTCGGCCCCGGTCCGCTCGGTCTCGCGCTGAGCTGCTGGCGTCATGGGCGCTGTTCCCCTCGGGTGTCTCCTGCGGCCGTCCGTCGACGGTGTCCCGTCTCCCCTCCGGGCGGCGCGGTCGCAGCGTAACACGCAAAATTAACTGTGAACATAGATTACGAAAATGTGCGTGCGGGGCCGGTCAGGCGATGCGGCCGAGCCGGTCCAGCAGGGTGCGGGCGCGTCCGTGCCGGGGGTCGGGGGCGGGGAGGATCCGGTCCTCGTCGTCGGCCAGCCGCCTCAGCAGTTCCCTGGCCGCGTGGCGCTCGCCCGTGCGGGCCAGCAGGACGGCGATCTCGTAGCGGGTGTCCAGCACGCCGGGGTCCTCCGGGCCGAGGAGGCTGCGCTGCTCGGCGAGGACCGACCTCAGTTCGTCCAGCGCCTCACGGGTGCGGCCGAGGCTCCCCACGCACAGGGCGTGTCCGGCGCGGGCGGCGAGGACGTCGGCCCGGCCGAGACCAGGGGCGGCCAGGAGGTCGTCGTACTCCTCCAGGGCGCGGGCGGGCCGGCCCGCCCGGCGGACACGGTCGATCTCGGCCAGCCGGGGGTGCGGGACCAGCGGCTTCGCGGGGCCCGCCGGGGCGGGCGCCCAGGCGGCCGCCCGTGCGGCCACCTCGGCCGCGGAGGCGGGCCGGTCCTCGGGCTTCTTCTCCAGCAGCGCCTCCACCAGTTCCCTCAGTCCGGCCGGGACGCCGGGGCGGCGCTCGTCGAGCGGCGGCACGGGGTCGTGCGCGTGCCGGTGGTAGAGCAGGAACTGGCTGCCGGTGGCGAAGGGCGGGGCGCCGGTGAGCAGTTCGTACAGGACGCAGCCCAGCGAGTAGAGGTCGCTGGCGGGCACCGTCTCCCCCACGGCCTGCTCGGGGGCCATGTACATCACCGTGCCGGGCGTGCCGTTCGCCGCGGTGAAGCGGGTCTCGCCGGGCTGCGGGTCCAGGGCGGCGGCGACGCCGAAGTCGAGGACCTTCAGCTCGCCGTCGGGGGTGAGCATCAGGTTCGACGGTTTGAGGTCGCGGTGCACGACGCTCTCGGCGTGGGCGTGGGCGAGCACCTCGGCCGTGCGCCGGGTGAGGTCCGCGGCCCGCTCGACGGGGAGCGGGCCGTCGCTCTCGAGGACGGCGTCGAGGGCCCGGCCGGGGACGAGGTCCATGACGAGGTAGAGCTGGCCCTCGTGGCTGCCGTGGTCGTGGACGGCGGGGATGCCCGGGTGGCGCAGCCGTCCGGTCAGGCGCGCCTCGCGCAGGAAGCGGCGCTCCAGGGAGGTGAAGTCCACGGCTCCCTCGCGCGGTGCGAGGAGCTTCACGGCGACCTCGCCGCCGCGGACCGGGTCGTGCGCCGCCCACACGACTCCCATGCCGCCCCGGCCCAGCTCACGGGTGAGCTCGTACCGTCCCAGGCTTCGCCGCATCGCGCTCGTCCCCAGTCCCAGTCCCGGCGCCCGCGGCGCCCTTCACTCCCCTGCGCCCGGGGGCGGACTCGCGCACCCGGTCGGCGGGGTCATTTTCGCACCCTTCACACGGGGCTCGGCCCCTGCGGGACCAGGAAGGGGCGGCGGGGGTCCTCCGGCACGGCGGGCCGGACGGCCAGCCCGGGGCTGGGGGCCGGCAGGTAGGGGGCGAGGGCCGCGTACACCTCGGTCGCGGAGGAGGGCCGGTCGTCCGGGTGTTTGGCCAGCAGGGCCGTGACCAGTTCCCGCAGCGGGCGGGGGACGTCGGCGCCCGAGTCCTCGATCGCGGGCGGCGGCGAGGTCAGGTGGTGGGACGCCAGCAGGGCCGGCTGGTCCGTGGCGAAGAGGGGCTCGCCGGTGAGCATGTGGTGCAACAGGCAGCCCACGGCGTAGAGGTCGCTGCGTCCGTCGAGCCGGTCCTGGCCGGAGAGCAGTTCGGGCGAGGCGCACGCGATGTTGCCGATGCTCTCCCCGGTCATGGTCAGGCGCGGGTCGGTGTCGCTGAGGACCTTCACCAGCCCGAAGTCCAGGATCTTCACCACGCCGTCCCTGCGGACCATGACGTTCTGGGTCTTGAGGTCGCGGTGGACGAGACCGGCCGCGTGGGCGGCCGACAGGCCCGCGCACAGCTGGGCCGCGACGGCGGCGGCCGTGGGCACGTCGAACCGGCCGTCGTCCTGCTGGTCGAAGAGGAATTCGAGGGTGGTGCCCTCGATCAGCTCCATGACCAGGCAGCAGGTGCCGTCCGTGATCGACGCGTCGAAGACGGTGGTCGTGTTGGGGTGGTGGAGGCGTGCCGCGGCCTTCGCCTCCCGCCGGAAGCGCCGCAGCGCCTCGTCCCGGCTCCGGGGGACGGCGAGCAGGTCCGCCGCGACGGTCTTGACGGCCACGGGCCGCTCCAGACTCAGGTCACGCCCCTGCCAGACGTGGCCCATCGCCCCGCGGCCGAGCACCGAGGTGAGCCGATAGCGGTCCAGGAGCACCGTCCCCGGCGTGATTTCCCGCATTTCTCCCGTCCTCCACACTTCCCGCACAGCGACTCCGGATATTTGTACTGTGAACAGAGTTAATGAGCGTAGTAGCCTCTCATGTACAGCCACACAGAGCCCCGTCCACCGCCGGCCCGCACGCAAGCGCCCCAGCACTTCGGAGACTGTCGATGAGTACAACCGGTCCCGTACCCGTCAGCCTCGCCGAGATCGCCCGGATCGCCGGCGTGGGGCGCGCCGCGGTGAGCAACTGGCGGCGGCGCCACGACTCGTTCCCCACGCGCATCGGGGGCACGGACGTCAGCCCCCAGTTCTCCCTGGCCGAGGTCGAGCGGTGGCTGAGGGACAACGGCAAACTCGACTCCATCGGGGGGCGCGAGCTGCTGTGGCCCCGGTTCGAGGCGCTGGGCAGCAGGGACGAGTCGGGGCTGGCCATCGCCGAGGCGGCCCACCGCATGCGCTCACCCCGGGCGCGCGACTCGTACAAGGAACTCACGTCCGAGGCGGAGGAGTTGGCGGCCGAGGCGGCGAAGCTGGGGCGGGACGAGGGGGCGCGCGAGACGTTCGAGTTCCTGCTGCAGCGGTGGCTCGAGACGCACGTGCGCCAGCTGAGCACGACGCCTCCGCCGCTCGCCGCGTTGATGGCGCGGATCGCGCTCGGCGTCCGCGTCGGCGGGAGCGGCGAGGAAGCCGAAGAAGGGCTCACCGTTCTCGATCCGGCGTGCGGGACCGGGCACTTGGCGGCCGCGGCCGTCCAGGAGGGCGCGGGCTCGCGTCTGTCGGTGCTGGCGTGCGAGCGGGACCCCGCCCTCGCCGCGCTGGCGTCCGCACGGCTGGAGTTCCTCACGGACGACCACGACGTCCGTGTGGAGATCGCCACGGCGGACGCCCTGCGCGAGGACCCGTTCGGCGGGGCGCGGGTGGACGTCGCCCTCTGCAACCCGCCGTTCAACGAACGCGACTGGGGCTACGCGGAACTCGCCACCGACCAACGCTGGACGCACGGCCTCCCGCCGCGGACCGAGCCGGAACTGGCCTGGGTGCAGCACCTGTTCGCCCATCTCAAGCCGGGCGGTGCGGCCGTCGTCGTCCTCCCCCCGGCGGTCGCCTCGCGCAAGGCGGGCCGGCGCATCCGGGGCTCCCTGCTGCGGACCGGCGCGCTCCGTGCCGTGGTGGCCCTCCCGCCCGGCAGCGCCCAGCCGCACAGCGTCTCGCTCCAGTTGTGGGTCCTCAGGGCGGCCCCGGACGGCACGGCCGCGGTTCCGTCCGCGCAGGACGTGCTGCTGGTCGACGCGACGCGCTTCGCGAAAGCCGGGACGCGTGAGTCCGGTCCCCACTGGGAGCCGCTGCGGGCCTTCGCCCTCTCCGCGCTGGAGGCCCTCGACCGCCCGGACGCCGAACTGCCGGACGGGGCCGTCCGCGTACCCCTCATCGAACTCCTGGACGACGAGGTGGACGTCACCCCCGGGCGCCACGTGTCGGTGACCGCCGAACCGTCCGGCCTCGAACTCACGGCGGCCTGGCGGGAAGCGGCGACCGCGCTGACCGACCTGGCCCGTCGAGCCGAACGGCTGTCGGAACTGCGGTTCTCGGCCGGCACGCCGCAGACCACGACCAGCGTGGGCGACCTCGTCAAAGCCGGTGCCCTGTCGTTGCGTTCCGGACAACAGGCGGTGGACGGCGCGACGGTGCCCGGCAGGGACTCCGTGCCCCTCCTCACCGTCGCCGACCTGCTGACGGACGGCACTCCCAGCGGGCTCGTCGCCGCCGGATCGGCGTCCGTGGTCGTCGAGGAGGGCGACGTCGTGGTCGCCGGTGTCGTGCGCGCGTACCGGGCGTGGGTGCACGAAGGGCCCCCGATGGCCCTGGGACCGCAGTTGTACGCCCTGCGGGTGGACTCGGCCAGACTGAACGCGCGCTTCCTCGCCGGCTGTCTGCGCGCGCCCTCCAACGGACGTCAGGCGGGCACCCACGCCTCCAGCTCGTCACGGGTCGACATACGGCGCCTGCAGGTGCTCCAGCTCCCCCTGCGGGAGCAGGAGGCGTACGCCGAGGTCTTCCAGGGCCTGAGGGACTTCGAGGCACGCCTCGGCGAGGCCGGTGACCTGGGCAGGGGACTGGTGAGCGACGTCTCCGACCTGCTCGCGGCGGGCGGGCTCGGCGGCTGAGCTCAGCCGAGGTCCTCCAGGAGCAGGTCCAGCGCCGCCTCCTCGTGCAGGGCGATGCCCGACGCCTCCATGGCGGGGGCCAGTTCCGGATCCCACGCGGCCTCCACCGGCGGGCCGGTGAGGGGGAGGTGCGGGGCGCCGTGCAGTCGGGTGCGGGTCGCCAGGTGCTCGTAGTCGGGGGCGCGCATGCGCCACGGTTCGGCGGCGTAGCGCCGGATGACGCGGTTGGCGAGGGCGATGCCGGGCCAGTCGAAGTCGCCGTGGTAGGCGAAGGCGCAGCCGGCCGCCGCCAGGGCGTCGAGGAGGGTGAGGACGACCGTCGTCGCGCTGCCCGAGGTGCAGACCAGGGGCGCCGTGCGGGCGGCGTCCGCGGCGGCCTCGACCACGCGGGGGTTCTCGCAGACGTGGACCCGGGTGCCGGGCGGCATCGTCAGGTGGAGGGTGCGCAGCTCGCGCAGGGTCAGGTGGGCCTCCGCGCGGTGGTCGGCGCGTTCGCGCAGGGCCGCCTCCTGCCAGGTGGTGCCGGTGGGGCGCAGGCCGTGGGTGAGGACGGTGCTGGAGACCTCGTCCGGGGTGACCGAGGCGGCGCGCCACAGGGCCCGGCGGGCGGGGGCGTCCGTGGGGAGGGCGGTGTCGTGCGCCAGGGCGATGCCGCGCAGGACCAGCCGGGACAGCAGGGTGCCGTCGTCCAGGCCGTGGGCGGAGCCGGTGGCGCGGGTGGCCAGTTCGCCGCGGCCCCAGGGGGCCGGGGCGGAGGGCGCGTCGCCGTCCGGGAAGAGGATCGCCAGGGTGCGGATCGCCTGGGTGACGACCGTGGCCGCGGTGTGCGGGTCCTGACGGGTGAGGGCGCCGCCGCGGCGCAGGTCCTCCAGCCACCGTGCCGTCCAGGGCCGGTCCGCCAGGGAGGTGGATTCCAGCTCCGTCCGGGCCGTCGACCACACGCGGGCCCGTTCGGCCGCCGCCGCGTCGCGGACCGCCCTGCGGTCCGTCAGGGGCGGGCCCAGCGCCTCCAGGGTCGCGGCCAGGCCCCGGCCGGCCGCGCTGGCGCGCAGCCGGGCGTCCAGGTCCGGCAGGCGGACGGTGGCGGTGGAGCCGGTGACCGGTCGGGCCAGGAGGAGGGAGAGCGCCTCGCGTTCCGGTGCGTCCAGGTGCTGGAGCCTGAGGACACCGGTCGGCCGGAGGCCGTTGCGCTCGAGGCGGGCGCGTACGGCCGCCCACAGGCGGGTGAGGCCCGGCCGGGTGAGGAAGGCGCGGGCCTCGGCATCCAGAGGGCCTTCGTCGGCGCGTCCGGGGCGGCTCATACGGACATCAGTCTGCGCTGCCGTCCGTTCCACGTGTAGTGGAGCGTGGCCACGCCCCGTACGTGCGGATCGCGCAGGCACTCGTAGATGTGCAGGGACGGCACGTCGGGCCAGTTGCCGATCAGGCGTTCGCTGGTGAGGACGAAGTCGAGGTCCAGGTCGACCAGGATGCGGCCGAGGCGGGCGTGGGTGGGCTCGTCGACCTTGGCGAACGCGTCGTCGAGGAGGATCAGGCGGGGGGTGTGCGGGGCGGTGTCGGCGAGGCCGGTGAAGTGCGCCGCCGCCGCGGCGAAGAGGACCAGGTAGGACAGGACCCGCTGTTCGCCCTGGCTCAGGCCGGTGCGGCCGGAGAGCTTGCGGCGGCCGGCCGGTGCCGCGTCGTCCACCACCCAGGGGGTGAAGGTGAACCAGCCGCGGTAGTCCAGGGCGGTGCGCAGGTGGGCCGCGTACCCGGCGGCCGGGTCGGCGCGGCGGGCGTCCTCGATGCGACGCTGCAGGACGTCGCGGAGCCGCTCGGACTGCTCGCGGGTGCGCAGGCCCGAGGGGCCGCGCAGGAGGTCGACGGCCGCCTTGACGTCCGCCTCCACCCCGTCGGCGAGCTTCCAGTCGAGGGTGACGCCCAGACCGTGTGACGTGCGGACCGTGGCGAGGGTGGTGTTGAGGGCGGCGACCAGGGCGCCGGCGGCCAGCACCTGTGCGGACAGGTGGTCGCCCAGCTCTCCGGCCAGGAAGCGCTGGAAGACCTCGCTCTCGCGTTCCGTGAGGCGGTCGCGTGCTTCGGCGGCCTCGGCCGCGATGCGCGCGCCGACCTGGGCGACGTCGCTCGGGCCCTGGTCGTTGACGAGCCGGCACAGCTTGATGCCGTCGTGTTCCTCGAGGGTCGCGTCGTAGCCGCCGGAGAGCTGGTCGCGCAGTTCGGTGTGGCGGTTGAGGAGGGCGGTGTCCGAGAGGTCGCGGGACTCGGCGTCCAGGCCGCGGCGCACGGCGCCGGTCAGCCGCTCCAGTGCGGTGACGCGTTCCCGCACGTCGTGGTGGACGGGGTCCTGGGACTTCAGGGCGCCTTCGTCCGCGTCGGCGTCGAGCCCCGCTCCGCGCAGCAGACCCGGCAGCGCGAGGGCCGCGCGCAGTCGTCTGCCGCAGGCCAGCACCTCGTCCTCCTGGGCGGCGAGTGCCTCGCGCCGCTTCCTGTCGTCCTCCTCCGCCCGTACGCGCAGGTCGTGCACCTCGTCCCGGTCGTGCCGCAGGCGCGGGAGCTGGCGTCCCACGGCGTCCAGGCGGCGCTTCGCCTCGGCCTCGTGGGCGAGGATCTCCTGTTCCGTGGCGCCGAGGGCCTCCTCCAGGGCCCGGACGGTGCGGCGGGCCGTCTCCAGGCGGCCGAGCGGCTCGGCGTAGTCCGTCTCGGCCTCCCGGCGGGCCGCGACGGCGCGCTCGTGGTCCGTCCGGCCGTCGCGGTGGCCTTCGGCCGCGGCCAGGACCGCGCGCACCCGCCGCCGCAGGTGCTGGGCGCCGCGTCCGAGGCGGTCCAGGGCGAGGCGGACCGTCTCGAGTGCGGCCGGGTCCGCCGGCAGGTCCTGGGCGTTCGCCGTCGCCTCGGTCTCGCGCCGGGCGGCGACCGCGCGGGCCCGTGCCCGCTGTGCCTCGCGGGCCGCCGTGGACGCCTGCGCGGTGAGGGACTCGACGGCGCCCTCGGCCTCGGCGGTACGGGCCCACGCGTCCGTGAGTGCGCGCGCGGAGGGCGGTCTGCGCAGGGTCGCGCCGACCCGGTCGCGGTGCTCGGTGAGCACGCGCAGGTCCTGCCGGCGCTTCTCCAGCGCGGCGTCCGCGTCGGCCAGCCGGCGGTCGAGGTCCGCCAGCGTCCGGCGGCGGGTCTCCGCGCGGACCTCCGCGCCCACGTACTCGGCGGCCTGCTTGAGGTGGCGGCCGCGGGCGATGCCGAGCCGCCAGGAGCCGTCGGTGCCGGCCGCGGTGTGCGCACCGGTGTCCGCGTCGGTGTGCGGGGCGGCGGCGTCCTCGGTGAGGGCCACCGACTCCAGCACGCGCCGGACCTGTTCCGCCGTCACGCCGCTGTCCGGTGCGGCGACCGGCCGCAGTGCGCGGGTGAGCGACGGTCCCGCGACCGGGGCGCCCGGGGTCAGGAGGGTGTCGTGCGTGGCCGGGTCGAGGACCGTGCCGTCGGCGCGCACCCAGGCGTCGAGCAGGCCGCTCGCCTCCAGCGCGGCCTCCAGCCCCGCCCGCGCGTCCGGTGGCAGGCCGGGGACGAAGTCCACCAGGCGGTACAGGGGCGCCCCGGTGCCGGGGGCGCGGGGAGCCGCGCGGTGCGGCGGGGGCGGTGGTTCGGGATCGGTGCGGCGTTCCCACTCCGCGCGCCGGCGGCGGAGGTCCTCCCGCTCGGTCTCCAGGGTGCGGACGGTCAGGGCGAGGGTGTCGCGTTCCTCGCCCAGCTTCGCCAGCCACGGTTCCACGGCGGAGCGGGCCGTCTCCGCCACCTCGTCGGGGGTGGGGGCGGGCAGGGGTCCCTCGGACGGGTCGTGGGCGAGCGGGGCGAGCGCCTCGTCCAGGGGCAGCCCGGTGAGTTCGCGCAGCCGCTCGGTCCAGGCTCCGGCCTCCTGCGCGTAGGTCTCCGACGCGTGGGCCGTCTCCCGCCGGCGCTGCTCCGCCCGGGTGCGGGCGTGCTCCACCTGGGCCTCCAGGCGTTCGCGTGCGGCGTCGGCCGCGTCCGCCTCGTGCCGGGCCTCGTCCGACCGTTCGACGAGGGCGGCCAGTTCGGTGACGAAGCGGGAGCGGTTCCTGATCACCGGCTGTGCGGCGTCGAGCCGGGCGTCCCAGGCGTGCAGCGCGGTGGTGCAGATCCCGGTGTCGACCGCCAGCACCTCGCCGTGCCGGACCAGGTGGAAGTCGCCGTCCGGGGCGGTCAGCTGGGCCGTGGTGGCCGGTGCGACCGGCGCGACCGGTGTCGCGACGGGCTCCCCGAGGTGCACGGGGTCCAGCCCGGCCCGCTCGGCCTCCCGTACCGACTCGGCGTGGGCGGTGCTCAGGTCGACCAGCTCCGCGCCGAGCCGCCCGGCCTCGGCGGTGAGGCGCCGCCCCGCCTCCTCCTCGCCCAGGTGTGCCTGGCGTACGGCCCGGAACGCGGCGTCGGCCGCGCTGCGCAGGGCGGTGACGGTGGCGCGTTTCTCCCCCAGTTCCCGCAGGCTGCGGTAGCCGGCGCTCGCGTGCAGTGCGGCCAGGTCCGTCCCGGCCGCTTCCTGTTCCGCCACGAGGTGGTCGATGCGGGCGTCGAGCTCCCGCTCGCGCCCGCGGAGTTCCTCCACCGTGCGGGCCGCGTCGTCCGCGGCCCTGCGGTGCTCCCCCAGCCGCTCCAGCTCCGCGCCGGCCCGGTCCGTACGGCGGCGCAGCGCCCCGTGGAGGTAGCCGCGGTAGCCGGTGAGGAAGGCGTGCAGCGCCCGGTCGGTGCGTTCGAGGCGTCCGAGGTGGGCCCGGACGGAGTCCAGGTCGTCCAGGCTGCGGGCCACCTTCTCCACGACCTCGTCGTCGAGGGCGGGCAGGGTCTCGGCGAGGACCTGGACGAGTCCGCCGGAGTCGATGCGGTCGCCGATGGTGGGGCGGCGCAGCCGGTGCAGGAGGTGGAGCAGGTTGCGGTAGCGCGCCGGGTCGGTGAGGCCGAACAGGTCGCGGGCGACCCTGGCCCGGTGCTCGACGGCGCGGTCGGTGACGTTCTCCGGGCCGAGCAGCGTCTTCAGGCGGTCCACGGGGAGGGGCTGGCCGGCGGGGGCGAGGTCGAGGTCCTCGCCGACCCGCAGCCGGGTGGTGAAGAAGAAGGGCTTCGCCGTCCTGGTCGACTGCGACGCCCGGACGGCCGCGCCGACGGTCAGGTGCTCCTCCTCGCCCTCCTCGTCCGTCCGCGCGAACTCCAGCCACAGGTAGCCCAGCCGGTTGGTCCGGGTGAAGCCGTCGAGCATGAGCCAGGCCAGGGTGGTGCGTCCGGTTCCCGTGGCGTCCAGCGCGCGGGCGTCGCCGTCGAGGAGGTAGGGCAGGAGCATCTCCAGGGCCTTGGACTTGCCGGCGCCGTTCTTGCCGCGCAGCAGCAGGCGGCCCTCGCCGAAGGTGAACTCCTGGTGGTCGTACTGCCACACGTTCCGGATGCCCGCGCGGTGCAGTCGGTAGCGGTGCGGGGACGGCGGGCGGTTCATCGGGGCGGCTCCTTGCCGGGGTCGTCCGTCGGGGACGGGGCGGTACGCGGGGTGAGCGCCACCGTGGTGGCGTAGCGGGCGGCCGCGGCGAGCAGGATCCAGCCACTGCCGGCGCGGCCCCGGCCGCGTGCGCCCGAGACGCCGGTGACGGGGCGGCCGTCGGCCGCCGTCCCGTCGTACTCCTCGGGCAGGCCGTGGCCGTCCGCGCGGACGGGGCCGGCGGGGGCGATCAGGCGCATCCTCACGAGGAGGTCGAGCACGGCGGCGAGGAATCCGTCCCGGTCCTCCAGGTGGCCGCGCTGCCAGGTGCCGCGCCCGCCGTACTCCTCGATCAGTTCGTCGAGCAGGCCGGGCAGCAGTCCGTCCGGGACGGGTACGCCGATGACGAGCCGGCCGCCGACCGCCGGATGGCCGGCCTCCTCGGGGCGCAGCCGGTCGACGAGGCGCTCCACGAGGAGCAGCGCGGCCTGGGCGACCGTGCCGGTGCCGGGGAAGCGCAGGTCGGTGAGTTCGTCGTCCGTGTCGATCAGGGCGATGCCCTCGGCGCGGATCTCGGCCTCCAGCCCGAGCAGTTCAAAGAAGGCCTGCGCCTCGCGCCGCTGCCGGGTGCGCAGCCATTCGCGTTCGGCATCGGTGAGGTCGTCGAGGTGGACGACGGGGGTCTCGACGAGACGGCGGCGGACGTACGTACGGGGCCCTCCGAAACCGGGGTCGGCGGCCCGGCGCACGAGGTCCGCCCCGTCGCGGCTCCGGGAGAGCGGACCGGCGACGACGGCTCGCGCGATGTCGCGGTCCACGGTGAGCAGCGCCTCCCCGGCCCGCTCCTCGGCGACGGCCGTCACCTGGCCCTCGGTCTCCACCAGGACGCCCCAGTCGACGAGCTGCCGCAGGGCGGCCGCCAGGGTCCGCCGTTCGGCCTGCCGTCCGGTGTCGGTGATCTCGATGCCGGCGTCGACGGCCGCGGCGCGCAGGTCGGCGACGAGCTGGGACAGCAGGAGCTGTTCCGGGGCGGTGACCAGGACGGACAGGGCGAGGGCCAGGTAGGCGTACGTCCGCGGGGTGAACGGTGTGCCGGTCGACGGCCGCTGAAGGCGGTGGCCCGAGCCGGGGCCGAGGCCCGCCTTGAACAGCCGGGCGTAGGAGGCCTCGACCAGCAGGCGGTAGCCGAACACCTGCTGGAAGCGCTGGGCGAGCCAGTCGGCGTGGCGGCGGATCAGGGGGAACGCGTCGCTGTGCGGTCCGGTGCTGGTGACCAGCGGGTGGGCCAGCAGGAGCCGGGCGGCGGTGCGGCGCTCGGCCGCGAGGGCGACGTCGTGGGCGGAGGGCAGGGGCATCAGGCGCTCGCCTCCCCGGCCTCGGACATCGGCCCGCCCGCCGCGGGTGCGGAGGTGCTCTCGACGGCCACGGTGAGGTCGTCCGTGGTCAGGTCGCCGTCCACGGACCGCAGGACGGTGGACCGGCCGGGCGTGCGCCACGCGGTCAGCCGGATGCCGAGGTCCGCGTCGGCCGCCTGCGCGCCGTCGAGCAGGAAGCCGCCCGCGTCCTGGTGCAGCCGGGCGTTGCCGAGGGCGGTGGTGAGCAGTTCCAGCAGCAGGCGCATGGCCGGGGCGCCGAGGCGCACCTGGTCGAACCGGCCCGAGGCGCTGCGCAGTTCGTCGGCCGCCGCGCGCCGGGCCGCGGCCTGCCGCCGGGCCTGCTCCATGAGGCGGTGCTTCTGCTCGGAGTGGTCCTCGGCCGCCGCCGCGCGTCCGCGCGGGGCCCGGCTGCCGCGTTCGCGCAGCGCCACCGGTACGTCCACCACGGGCCCGGTCCACCAGCTCACGTAGGCCGGCACGGACCCGTCGGGGTCCGGCGCCACTCCGAGGTGCCGCGCGCCGTAGAGGCCGAAGGCGGCGACCGCCAGGTCGTGGGCCTCCTCCGGCTCCGCGGCGTCGAACCAGGCCGCCAGCCGCAGCAGGTCCTTGCGGCGGGACATCTCGCCGGAGGCCGAGCGCAGCATCCGCTTGGCGTTGGCGAGGAGGGAGTGCAGGGCGCGCAGGGTGGCGTCCCGCAGCTGGTCCACCTGGCTGGAGTGCGCTCCGCCGGTGGTGAACCACTCGCGCAGTCCTTCCCAGTCCGCCAGGTCCCGGCCGCGGCTGCGCTGCACCCGGGTCTCGGGCAGTCCGCCGGCGAGTGCTCCGATGCCCGCCGTGTGCGCGTCGATCCGGGCGAGCAGCGCGGGCAGGTGGGGCCAGGCCGCGTCCAGGTGGGCGGCGATGCGCGGGGCCCGGAAGGAGACGTCCTCGGTGATGGCCTGCACGTAGTCGAGCAGCAGTTCCTTGAACCCCTGGTACTCGGCCGAGTCGAGGTCGTAGCGCGCCAGCACCTGGCCCAGGTAGGCGTAGAAGTCGCGGACGGACTCGGCGAAGCCGGCGAACTGGACGAAGAGGGTGCTGATCCGCTCCAGCGCCTGCTGCGGATCCGCGCCGCCCGGCGCCGCGGCCATGGCGGCGATCTCGCGCAGACCGCGGTCGACCAGGGCCAGCAGCTCACTGCTGACCTCGCGGGCCGCGTCCGCCCCGGACAGCACCTCGTCCGCGTCACGCTGCACCCGCTCCCCCAGCTTGGACAGCTGGTAACGGGAGCGGGAGCGCTGGTACTCGGAGATGCTCGTCGCCCTGACGGTGTGGGTGCTGCGCAGCAGGTTGCCCCAGCGCACGAGCTCCTCGAGCCTGCGGGTGAGCGTCTCCGCGTCCGGCCCGGCGCCCGGGCCGCCCCGCTCGGCCAGCTTGCCGACCAGGTCGGGCACGGACAGGTCCGCCAGCAGCGTGCCGCAGAACACGCGCATCACCGCGATGTACTCCAGGCGCTCGGGCGCGCTGAGATAGGCGTACGCGCTCAGCCGCTGCCAGGCCTCGGCGTCCGTCTCCTGCCCCTGCGGTGCGTTTCCTTCTGTCCCCTCCACACCGCCGAGACTACGGACCGCCACTGACGGCGCACAGCGGGGTGGGGGACGACCGACCGATCAGGCCCTCCATTCGATCAAATATGGAGATGTTCAATCGGTTTTGTGCCGGGTCCGGTCAGGGGTTGCCCAGGTACGTGGTCGCCTCGACCTCGTTCAGGTGGATGAGGACGTCGTGGGCCTCGCCGAGGGCGATCCGGTACTCCGTGGGGTCGGGCCAGCCGGCGCCGATGCTCCGGGTGGGACGCGGCTCGGACAGCCAGGTGCGCAGGGAGCGGGGGGCGGTGCGCAGGTCCAGGACGTAGTCGCGGGGGCGGGCCCGGTCCAGGGTGTGTTCGTTGGAGCCCGGCCGCGCCGCGTCCACGCGGTAGGTGCGGATCACGTCGTCGTCGGTGCCGAACGCCTTGAAGGCGCCGCTGTGGAAGGTGAAGCCGATGCTGACGTAGTCGGCGCCCAGCGTGTCGCGCAGGAAGGCGCCTTGGGTCTTCGGGTAGCGCGGGTCGAAGGCGTCGTAGGAGACGTGGGTGTTGTGGGCGGACAGCAGGATCCGGTCGCCGGTGTGCTCGTGCCACCAGGCCGTGTTCTCGGCCATCACCCGGTCGCGGTACTCCATCATCTCCGTGACCTGGGTCTCGTCGGTGATGTCGTAGGAGTAGCCCTCGGCCATCTGGTGGATGGCCCTGGCGTGCTGGACCGCCCACAGGTGCTCCTGCCGGCTCGCGCCGGGGGCCGTGGGCTGCTTCCGGAGCAGTTCGAGCACCTTCCGGGTGCGCTCGGCGCGCTTCTCGCGTTCGGTCAGGGGCAGTTCGAGGTAGTGCTCCAGGTGGGCGGCGGCGTCGGCGGTCGGGGCGAGGCCGTCGTAGAGGGCGGTGACGCGTGACCGCAGGTGCGGGTGGGTGCGGGCCACGTGGTCCGTCACCCGCCGGTACAGCTCCGGTCCCGCGTAGCCCATGTCGTTGCCCATGAAGCGCACGGGGTCGGTGGGGTGGTGGCGGTTGTAGGAGCGCATCCACTCGATGAGGTTCAGGTAGTCCGCGTTGTTCCAGATGCGGTAGGAGCCCTGGAACTCCTCGCGCGCTATGCGGTCGAGGTCGCCCTTGCCGTACCGCACGTACTCGTCGACGCGGACGCCGCTGCTCCAGGGCAGTTCCAGGGAGAAGGCGCGGAAGCCCTTCCGCTCGACCAGGTAGCGCAGGACCCGGTGCTTCATCCGGAAGAAGTCCCGGGAGCCGTGGGTGGCCTCGCCCAGGCCCACCACCCCGGCGTCCCCCACCATGCGGCCCAGCGCGCTCAGGTCCCGCAGGCTGCCGCCGGGTTCGGTGCTCCTCAGGGTGTGGGCGCTGCGCTCGATCGCGTCGACCACGCTCGTCGCGCTCCGGGGGGAGGAGTGCTTCGGGGTGTCGGCGGTGGCCGGGCCGGCCACCGCGACGGCGCCCAGGGAGAGGAGGAGGGCCGAGGAGAGTGCTGCTGCCTTGCGTGGTGTCATGCCAGCAGGTTTCCGCGCGCACGGGTGTCCGCGCCAACCCCCGTGCTGCCCACCTGTGAGTACCGCAGGCACTACCGGACGCCGGGGGCCTGCCCCCACGAGGGGACGCACCGGACCGGCGGGAGACGGGGAGCGTCAGTTGCGCCAGGTGTCGTCGCGGACGGTCTTCGTGGAGGTGACGGTCGGGGTGCGGTCGGCGCCGCTTTCCCGGGTCGGGCGTACGCGCTGAACGGCGGCGGGAGGACCGGGGCCGATGGCCCCTGTCTCGAGCAGGGGCGGTCCGAGGGGGTTCACCGGGACGTGAACACCTTCGCGGCCGTCCCGGCGGGGTGGCCGCGCGGCGGGTCCGGTCCGGTGAGCCGCCGCCCGGTCGGGGAGGCCGTGCACCGCGACCGCTGGCGGGCCGCACGGCGCCCCCGAATCCGGCCGGCCCGGACCGCGTGTGCGGTCCGGGCCGGCCGGATTCGGGGGCGGGTCCGGGTCACGCCTCCGGGGCCGCCTCCTGGCTGAAGACCGCGTGGAAGCGGCGGGTGTGGTCCACCCGGCGTTCCGGGCCGGTCAGGGTGACCGTCGCCGTCAGGCGCGCGTCGGTGCTCGACGCGGCCAGGCGGAGTTCCAGGTCGCCGGGTTCGACGATCCGGTGGCCGTCGCGGCCGGTGAAGGAGGCCACGTCCGCCGGGACCGTGACGCGGACGCGACGGGACTCCCCCGGCTCCAGTTCCACCCGGGCGTAACCGACGAGCCGCTGCACCGGCTGGACGACGGAGGCGACCGGGTCGTGCAGGTAGAGCTGGACGACGTCGGCGCCGGCCCGTTCGCCGGTGTTGCGGACGGTGAGGGCGAGGGTGAACTCGCCGTCCGTGCCCGCCTCCCGCGTGTCCACCGCGAGGTCGCTCCAGGCGAAACTCGTGTACGTCAGACCGTGGCCGAAGCCGAACGCCGGGGTCGGGTCGATGTTGGAGACCTCGCTGGCCTGGGCGAGGCGTGCGCCGAGGTAGGTGGTCGGCTGGGAGCCCGGGCCGCGCGGCACGCTGACCGGGAGCCGTCCGGAGGGGTTCGTGCGGCCGCTGAGGATGCCGGCGATCGCCCGGGTGCCCGCGACCCCGGGGAAGAAGGACTGCACGATCGCCGCGGACTCGGCGACGGCGCGGCCGAGCGCGTACGGCCGTCCGGCGAGCAGGACGGTCACCACCGGCGTGCCGGAGTCGAGCAGCGCGTCGAGGAGCTGCTGCTGGGCGCCGGGCAGGGCGAGGGACTCCGCGTCGCAGCCCTCGCCGCTGGTGCCGCGGCCGAACAGGCCCGCGCGGTCGCCGAGGACGGCGATGACGAGGTCCGCCCCGCCCGCCGCGGCCACCGCCTCGCCGATCCCGGAGAGGTCCCCGTCGTCGACGCCGGTGCCGCGGGCGACCGTGATCTCCGCGTCGGGGAACTCGGCGGCCAGGGTCTCGCGCAGGGTGGGCAGGTCGATGCCGACCGGGACGTCCGGGTGCTGCACGCCCACGTGCTGGGGGAAGGAGTAGCAGCCCAGGACGGCCGTGCCCTCGGTCGCGTTGGGGCCGACCAGGGCGATGCGGCGGGGGGCGGCGAGCGGCAGGGTGCCGTCGTTGGTGAGCAGGACGACCGCCTTCTCGGCGATCTCGCGGGCCAGTTCCCGGTTCTCGGGCCGGTCCAGGTCGATCGTGCCGCGCAGGACCTCCGGGTCGTCCAGGTCCGCGCCGTCGAGCGCGGGCGGGACCGGGCTCCAGTCCGGGTCGAGCAGGCCGAGCTCCGCCTTCTGTCCGAGGACGCGGCGCAGGGCGCGGTCGATGAGCGCCTCGGGGACGCGGCCGTCGGCGACGGCCTCGGCGAGCGGCGCGCCGAACGTCTTGACGGTGGGCAGCTCGACGTCGACGCCGGCCCTCAGCGCGGCGCCCGCGGCGTCGGCGAAGTCGCCCGCGATGCCGTGCAGGATCTTGAGGAAGGCGATGCCGAAGTAGTCGGCGACGACGGTGCCCTCGAAGCCCCAGGTGTCGCGGAGCAGTCCGGTCAGCAGGCTCTCGTCGGCCGCGGAGGGCACGCCGTCGGTGTCCGTGTAGGAGTGCATCACGGAGCGGGCTCCGCCCTCGCGGATCGCCATCTCGAACGGCGGCAGCAGGACGTCGGCCCGTTCGCGGGCGCCCATGGACGAGGGGGCGAGGTTGCGCCCGGCGCGGGAGGCCGAGTAGCCGACGAAGTGCTTGAGGGTGGCGACGATCCCGGCGGACTCCAGGCCCTGCACGTAGGCGGTGCCGATGGTGCCGACCAGGTAGGGGTCCTCGCCGATGGTCTCCTCCACCCGGCCCCAGCGGGCGTCGCGCACCACGTCGAGGACGGGCGCGAGGCCCTGGTGGACGCCGACGGAGCGCATGTCGCGGCCGATCGCGGCGGCCATCCGGCGCACCACGTCGGGGTCGAAGGTGGCGCCCCAGGACAGCGGGACGGGATAGGCGGTGGCGCCCCAGGCGGCGAAGCCGGCCAGGCACTCCTCGTGCGCGACGGCGGGAATGCCGAAGCGGTTCGCCGAGGTGATGCGGGACTGGGTGCGCAGCAGGGAGAGCGCGCCGAGGGCCGGGTCGACGGGGGCGGTGCCGAAGGGGCGGGTCAGCTGGCCCAGTCCGCTGGGCAGGAGCGCGTCGAGGTCGACGGCCTCCTCCATGTCGTGCTGGTGCGGGGCGACTTCGCCGCCGTTGGCGGACGCGCCGACCCACACGCCGTACAGCTGCGCGATCTTCTCGTCCAGGGTCATCGCGCCGATGAGCGCGTCGACCCTGGCGGCGAGGGGACGGTCGGGGTCGTTCCAGAGGGGGGCTTCGGGGGTGGTCTCTACGGCCACGTCGGCAGTCACTTTCCTCCGACGCCCATCAGACCCTGGACCAGGGCGCGACGGGCGAACAGGTAGACGAGCAGGATGGGCACCATGGACAGCACCACGGCTCCCAGCAGACCGGGGATGTCGATGCCGTGTTCGGTCTGGAAGTTGTACAGACCCAGGGTGACCACCTTGGTGGAGTCGGACTGGGTCAGCACGAGCGGGAACAGGAAGCCGTTCCACGCCTGGAGCGCGGAGAAGACCACGATCGTGGAGAGTCCGCCCCGGGACAGCGGCAGCACGAGCTGGAAGAACATGCGCCGCGGGGTGGCTCCGTCCATGGCCATGGCCTCGTACAGCTCCGGCGAGATGTCGCGCATCGCGCCGCTGAGGATCAGCGCCGACATCGGCAGGCAGAACGCGGCCGTGGGCAGGATGACGCCCAGCAGGTTGTCGTACAGCCCGGCTTCGCTGATCAGGTAGAACATCGGCACGATGACGGCCTGGGCCGGGATGGCGAGGCCGAGCAGGAACAGCCGGAAGATCGCCGACGTGGCCCTGCCGCGGCTGCGGACGATCGCGTAGGCGAGCGGCGGTACCAGCAGCAGCACGATGCCGATCACGCAGGCGGTGACGACGAGCGTGTTGAAGAAGTACTGGCCGAACCCCGAGTCGAAGGCGCCCGTGTAGTTGTCCAGCGTGAAGCTGTCCGGGATCGAGACCGGGCCGTTCTCGGCGTAGTCCTGGCGGGTGCGCAGGGTCGCGGCGAGCATCACGTACAGCGGCAGGCCGACCAGGAAGAGCCAGAAGAGGGAGCCGACGCCGGCCACGTAGTTCGGTCGGCGCCTCATGACACACCCTCCATGGAGCTGCGCATCTTGTCGTAGCCGGAGACCCGGACGACGATCAGCGAGATGATCGTGGACGCGAGGACCAGGGCCAGGGCGATGGCGGAGCCGGTGCCGTAGTCGAAGCTCTTGAACGCCTTGTCGTACATGTAGTAGGCGCTGATGGTGGTGTCGGTGCCGGGGCCGCCCTGGGTCAGGATGAGGACCGTCTCGAAGGTGGTCAGACCGCCGACGATCATCAGGATCATCGAGGTGATCATCGAGTTGCGCAGCTGCGGCAGGGTGATGTGGAAGAACTGCCGGTAGCGGCCCGCCCCGTCGATCTCCGCGGCCTGGTAGAGCACCTGGGGGATCGCGCGGGCGGCGCCCTGGTAGATCAGCGTGTGGAACGGGGTGAACTGCCAGGTGCTGACGAACGCCAGCACCCCGATGGCGGTGGCCTGTTCACCGAACAGGTTGCCGTCGCCGAACAGCCAGGCGGCCTCGGCCGGGATGCCGAAGTTCGGGTCGAGCAGCGCCCGCCACAGCACGGAGACGGCCGTCGCGGACAGCAGCAGCGGGATGAAGTAGATGACGGACAGCACGGCCCGGTTGCGCTGGTGACCGGCGGCCCAGACGCCGAGCAGGATGCTCAGCGGGGTCTGGAGGACCACGCCGAGCACGGTCAGCAGCAGGGTCAGCCAGATGCTCTTGAGCATCACCGGGTCGTCCATCAGGCGCGACCAGTTGTCCGTGCCGACGAACTCGGGCGAGCTGAGCCCGTCCCAGCTCATGAAGGACAGCACCGCCACCATGATCAGCGGGACGATCGCGAAGAGGGTGAAGAACACTGCGGCGGGCAGCGCCCAGGCGAAGCCGGGGCGGCCCACCTTCGTTGCGGACGAGGCGGGCGGCCGCCGCCGGGACCCCTTGAGGGGTCCGGCGGCGGGCCGGGCGCTCGTGATCTGTGTCGTCATGAGCCGTTCGTCACTCGGTGGGGAGGGCCTGCATGGCCTTGATGAAGCCGTCCGTGTCGAGCTGTCCGTTGAAGAACTGCTGGACGGCCTTGTGCAGGTCCGAGCTGGCCTTCTGCGGGTACGCCTGGTCCCAGGACAGCTGGAACGACGGGGCGTCGGCGACCAGGTCGTACTGGAAGCGCGAGTACTCGGCGTTGCCCGCGGTCTCGACGAACTTGTCGGTGTTGGTCGTGGTCGGCAGGTTGCCGACCTCCAGCTGCGCCTTGACGAAGTCGTCGGAGTACATGAGCTTCAGGAACTCGGCGACGGCCTCGGGGTGCTTGGTCTTCTTCATCACCGAGTAGTAGTTGTTGGTGTTGCCGGCGACGTTGGCCGGGTCGCCCTTGCCGCCCTCGACGGTCGGGAAGGCGGTGTAGCCGAGGTCCTTCTCGGCGAACTCCGGGTGGTCCGTCAGCTGCTGGGAGTAGTACCAGGAGCCCATCAGCTCGAAGCCGGCCTTGCCCGAGGCCACCAGCTGGACCGAGCCGCCGTTGGTGTACTTGACGGAGTCGTAGTTCTTGCCGAAGGCGCCGGCCTCGACGAGCTCCCGGATCATGTCCAGGGCCTTCTTGCTGTCCGCGCTCTCCCAGGCGCTCTTGTCGCCCCCGACGGCCTTCGCGAACAGCTCAGGACCGGCGATGCGGTCGTAGAGGTACTGGAACCACATCTGCGTCGGCCAGACGTCGCCGCCGCCGAGCGCGATCGGCGTGACGCCCTGGTCCTTGAGCTTCCCGACCGCGTCGAGCAGCTCGTCCCAGGTCTTCGGCGGCTTGACGCCCGCCTCGTCGAGGACCGCCTTGTTGTGGAAGAGCAGGACCGGCTGGGTGCCGCGCATCGGGATGCCGTACGGCTTGCCGTCGACGACGGCGTTGTTGAAGACGGACGGCAGGAACTTGTTCTCCAGGTCCGGGTTCTTCTTGATGAAGTCGTCGAGCGGCATCAGCAGGCCGGCGTTGACGAACGGCTTGATGCTGCCGCCGCCCCAGTTGAAGAAGACGTCCGGGGCCTGGGGGGTGTTGATGATCGTCTGCAGCTTCTTCTGGTAGTCCGCACCGGGGATGGTGTCGAGGACGACCTTGACGTCGGAGGTCTTGTTGAACTTGTCGACGAGCTGCTTCTCGACCTTGTTGGTGGCGTCCCCGTAGACCAGGACATGGATCTTGCCGTCGTCCGCCGACGCCCCGCCGTTCCCGTCGCCGCAGGCCGAGAGGCTCAGTGCGAGGGTGAGCGTCGCACCGCAGGCGACCAGTCTGGGCAAGCGCGCACGTGTCTTCATCGTTCGCCTTTCGAAAGTTTCGGCATCATCACCGAAAGTCCATGCCGTGGGACAGTAGGTCAGACCCGTGTTTCGGTCAACGGTCGGAACGGGACTCGCCCAAACCGTTATCGACGCGCGGTGCCCTATCCTGCGGGTATGCACGATGACGACGAGGTGAGCGGCAGAGTGACCCTGGCCGCGGTCGCGAAAGAGGCCGGCGTTTCGATGCCGACAGTTTCGAAGGTACTCAACGGCCGTTCGGATGTCTCCCGCGCGACCCGGGCCAAGGTGGAGCGGCTCCTGGAGGTCCACGGCTACCGCAGGCGCGCCCAGGCGGCGTCCCGCTCCCCGCTCATCGAGCTCGTCTTCCACGAACTGGAGAGCGTCTGGGCGATGGAGCTGATCAGGGGCGTGGAGAACGTCGCCAGGGAGAACCGCGCGACGGTGGTGCTCACCGAGAGCGGTACCCGGCACGCGCCCGCGCCGGACTGGCTGCCCGGCGTGCTGCAGCGCAGGCCGCTGGGTGTCGTGCTGGTCTTCTCCACGCTCCCGGAGGACGTCAAACGCCGGCTCAGGGCGGCGGCCATCCCCTTCGTCGTCATCGACCCGGCGGGCGACCCCGACCCGGACGTGCCCTCGGTCGGCTCGGCCAACTGGGCCGGCGGCCTCGCCGCCACCCGCCACCTCACCGACCAGGGGCACGAGCGGGTGGCGATCATCACCGGGCCCGAGGACGTGCTGTGCTCACTGGCGCGCCTGGACGGCTACCGTTCGGCCATGGCCATGGCGGGTCTGGAGACCGATCCGCGGCTGATGCGCTTCGGCGACTTCCACGTGCAGGGCGGCTTCGAGCACGCCATGGACCTGCTGGAGGGTCCCGACCGGCCCACGGCCGTCTTCGCGGGCAGCGACCTCCAGGCGCTCGGCGTGCTGGAGGCGGCCCGGGTCAAGGGCCTGCGCGTGCCGGAGGACCTGTCGGTGGTCGGCTACGACGACGTACCGCTGGCGCAGTGGTCGAGCCCGCCGCTCACCACGGTCCACCAGCCGCTGCGGCACATGGCCGAGGAGGCCGCCCGGATGCTGCTCCGGCCGGGCGACCCCGGCACGGCCGCCCAGCGCATCGAGCTGGCGACGCGCCTGGTGGTGCGGCAGAGCACCGCTGCGCCCAAGGGGGCCTGAACGGCGCCGGGCCGGCCGCCGCGGGGGCGGCCGGCCCGCTGTGCGGCGCCGCGTCGGCGGGAGGCCCGGCGGGGGGTGCGGCGTCCGTACGGACCGGGCGCCGCCCCGGGCCGCGGCCTCCGGCCGTGGTCCCGGGGCGGCGGAGCGAAGTCCGGGAGGAGCGAGGGGGATCCGGATGTCCCGAAGGCCCTCGGCGACGCGGTGCGCCGGCGCACGGGCCGCCCGTGACGCCGCCGGCCCCGGTGACCTGGACAGGTGACACCGGGGCCGGCGGCACACGGGGTCAGGCGCCGGGCAGGACGCCGGTGCGGGCCACCTCGGAGTACCAGCGGGCGCTGGCCTTGGGGATGCGGGTGCCGGTCGGGTAGTCCACGTAGACGGCGCCGAAGCGCTTGCTGTAGCCGTGGGCCCACTCGAAGTTGTCCAGCAGCGACCAGAGGAAGTAGCCGCGCACGTCCGCGCCGTCGACGATGGCCCGGTGGACGGCGGCCAGGTGGCCCCGTACGTAGGCGATCCGGGCGGGGTCGTTGACGTTCCCGGAGGGGTCGGCGTAGTCGTCGAACGCCGCGCCGTTCTCGGTGATGACCAGCGGCAGCTTCGGGAAGTCGGACGAGAGCCGGCTCAGCAGGTCGTACAGGCCGGTGGGGTCGACGGCCCAGCCCATGGCGGTGGTGTCGCCGGGCGGCTGGTGGAAGGCGACCCGCTCGGCGCCCGGCCAGGGGCTGTGGGCGCTGTTGCCGTGTCCGTCCGAGGTGTGGGTGCCGCTGCCGTCGGCCTCGGAGACGACCGTGGGCGAGTAGTAGTTGACGCCGAGGAAGTCCAGCGGCTGGTGGATCCGCTCGAGGTCGCCGTCGCGCACGAAGGACCAGTCGGTGAGCTCCGCGGTGTCCTTGAGCAGGTCCTCCGGGTAGGCGCCCTGCAGCATCGGGCCGGTGAAGACCCGGTTGGCGAGCGCGTCGATCCGGCGGACCGCGTCGGCGTCCGCGTCGCTGCCGGTGAGCGGGCGGACGTGGTGGATGTTGAGGGTGACCGAGCACTGGGCGGCGGCCGGGAGGCGGTCGCGCAGCGCCTGGACGGCGAGGCCGTGGCCCAGGTTGAGGTGGTGGGCGGCGCGCAGCGCGGCGACCGGGTCGGTGCGGCCGGGGGCGTGCACGCCCGAGCCGTAGCCGAGGAAGGCGCTGCACCAGGGCTCGTTCAGGGTGGTCCAGGTCTTCACCCGGTCGCCGAGGGCGTCCGCGGCGAGGGCCGCGTATTCGGCGAACCGCTCGGCCGTGGCGCGCTCGGGCCAGCCGCCGGCGTCCTCCAGCTCCTGCGGCAGGTCCCAGTGGTAGAGGGTGGCGACGGGCTGGATGCCCTTGTCCAGCAGCTCGTCGACGAGACGCCGGTAGAAGTCCAGGCCCTTCTGCACCGCGGGGCCGCGGCCGGTGGGCTGGATCCGGGGCCAGGCGAGGGAGAACCGGTAGGCGCCCAGGCCCAGTTCGGCCATGAGGGCGACGTCCTCGCGCCAGCGGTGGTAGTGGTCGGTGGCGATGTCACCGGTGTCGCCGTTGCGGACCCGGCCCGGGGTGCGGGCGTAGGTGTCCCAGATGGACGGTGTGCGTCCGTCCTCGGAGGCGGCCCCCTCGATCTGGTAGGAAGCGGTCGCGGATCCCCAGATGAAGCCCTTGGGGAAGGTGCGGGCGGCGTCCGGGGCGGACGCGGTCTGCTGTGCGGTGACCACGTAAGTCCTTTCGGGGTAGGGGGGTTCGCAGGCGGATGCCTGGTGGGGGTGGATGTGCGGGGCCGGGCGCGGCGGGTGTGCCCCCGGCTCAGCCCTTGACGGCGCCGGCCATGATGCCGCTGACGATCTGGCGGCCGAAGACGATGAACATCGCCAGCAGCGGCAGCGTGCCGAGCAGCGCGCCCGCCATGATCAGCGACTGGTCGCGGACGTAGCCCGCGCTGAGCTGGGTGAGGGCGACGGGGACCGTCGGATTGGTCATGTCGAGCACCACGAACGGCCAGAAGAAGTCGTTCCACGCGTGCACGAACGTGATCATGAACAGGACCGCCATCGCGGGCCGCGCCACGGGCAGCACGATGCTCCAGAAGATGCGCAGCGAGTGCGCCCCGTCCACGCGTCCGGCCTCGACGAGTTCGTCGGGCAGCGCCTCGGACAGGTACTGCCGCATGAAGAACACGCCGACGGCGCTCACCAGCGTGGGGAAGATGACGGCGGGCAGCTGCTGCGACCAGCCCAGCTCGGACATCATCATGAACAGCGGTACGACGCCGAGCTGCGGCGGCACCATCATGGTGCCGATCACCAGCATGAGCAGGATGTTGCGCCCCTTGAACCGCAGCTTGGCGAAGGCGAATCCGGCCAGCGTCGCGAACATCACCGTGGACAGGGCGATCACGCCGGCCACGATCAGACTGTTGATCATGGCCTTGCCCATCGCCGCCTCGTCCCAGGCCCGGGCGAGGTTGCTGAACAGGTTCGGGCCGGGCAGGAACGGCGGCGGGGTCTGGCTGACCCGGGTGTTGTCGGTGGAGGCCGCCACCATCGTCCAGTACAGCGGGAAGATCGACAGCACCGCCATGATGACGAGCAGGACGTAGGCGAGCGGCCCGGCGTGGTGCTGGCGGCCGGCGCCCTGGCGCAGCAGCCGGCGGCCGCCGCGGCCGGCCGGCTTCTCGACGGGGGTCCGGACCGGGGGCTCCGTCCGGACCGGGAGGCTGTTGGTGGTCATGGTGACTCCAGGTCAGGACGTGCGGGAACGCAGGCGCTTGATCAGGTGCTGCGCCGCGAAGGCGAGGACGAGCAGCATGAACATCGCCCAGGCGACGGTCGCCGAGCGGCCCATCTGGTAGTTCTTCCAGCCCTCCTCGTACAGCAGCAGGCCCAGCGTCTGGTACTGGTTGTCGGCGCCGCCGGTGACGCCGTTGGGCCCCTGGCCGAAGATCAGCGGCTCGCCGAACAGCTGGGTGGCGCCGATGGTGGAGAGCACGATGGTGAAGACGATGGTGGAGCGGATGCCGGGGACGGTGACCTGGGTGAACTGCTTCCACCGGGACGCCCCGTCGATGGACGCCGCCTCGTACCGCTCTGCGGGGATGGCCTGCATGGCGGCCAGGTAGAGCAGCGCGTTGTAGCCGGTCCAGCGCCAGATGACGATGGTGGAGATCGCCACCTGGGCGGGCCACTTGTCGGCCTCCCAGTCCACCGGGTCGATGCCGACCGAGCCGAGCGCCCAGTTGATCATGCCGAAGTCGCGTTCGAAGATCATGGTGAAGACGAGCGCGGCGGCGGCGACCGAGGTGGCGTACGGGACCAGCGAGGCGACGCGGAAGAACAGCGAGGCGCGCATGCGGTAGTTGAGCAGGTGTGCCAGGCCGAGCGCCATCATCAGCTGCGGCACCGTGGAGATGACGCCGATGGTGACGGTGTTCTGCAGCGCGTTCCAGAACTGCGAGTCGCCCCAGAGTTCGACGTAGTTGTCGAACGCCACCCACTCCATGACGTCGAGGGTGGCCAGTTCCACGTCGTGCAGGGAGATCCACGAGGTGTAGACGAGGGGGTAGAAGCTGAACGCGGCGAAGACGATGAAGAAGGGGGCGACGAACGCGAACGGCGCGCCCTTGACGTCCAGCCGGTGCAGCAGCGCGCTGCGCCGTCGGTCGGTCTTCCCGCCGCCCGAGGCGCCGGGCGGGGCCGGCGGCTCCTCGCCGGTCAGGGCCTTGGTGGTGGAGGTGGCCACCGGACTTTCCTTCCTGAGAGCGGATGTGTGAGCCGGGGCCCGGGCCCGTCGGCGGGATGCCGAGCGGGCCCGGGCGACCGCGGGGGCGTCGGTCAGCCGACCGCCTTCTCGATGCGCTCCGTGGTGGTCTCCCACGCCTCGTCACGCTTGGTGCCCTGCTCGATCAGGGCCAGGCCCTGGGAGAAGGTGTCCTTGATCGTGCCGTCCTTGCGGCCGAGGACCTGCTCGTCCGGGATCTCCTGCGCGGCGGCGCCGAAGATCTGGCCGATCGGGGCGTTGTCGAAGTACTCCGAGGTGGCGTTCTTCACGTCGGGGTTCTCCAGGGCCTTCTCGGAGGACGGGATGTTGCCGATCTCCTTGAAGATGTGGGCCTGCTGCTCGGGCGCGGTCAGCCAGGCGACGAGCTTCTTGGCCTCCTCCTTCACCGGGCTCTTCTCGATCACGCCGAGGAAGGAGCCGCCCCAGTTGGCGCCCTTGGGCGCCCGGGCGACGTCCCACTTGCCCTTGTTGGCCTCACCGGCCTTCTCGCTGATGTGGCTCAGCATCCAGGCCGGGCACACGGCGGTCGCGAACGTGCCGTTGGCCAGACCGGGGTCCCAGCCCGGCTGGAACTGGCGGAGCTTGGCGGTCAGCCCCTCCTCCGCGGCGTCGGAGGCGAGGGCCCAGGCATCCTTGACGACCGGGTTCTTGTCGTAGATCAACTCACCCTTCTCGTCGTAGTACTGCTTGGGGTGGCCGTAGACCATGGCGTTGAACAGGCCGCTGGCCGAGTCCGTGAACGCCACCTTGTCGCCCTTGAAGTCCTTCTTGAAGGTGCGGCCGGCCTCGACGTACTTCTTCCAGTCGCCCTCCCACAGCTTGCCGACCTCTTCGCGGTCGATGGGCAGGCCGGCCTGCTCGAAGTAGTCCTTGCGGTAGCAGACGGCCATCGGGCCGATGTCGGTGCCCAGGCCCAGCACCTTGCCGTCCTCGGTGCTGATCTGGGACTCCTTCCAGGGCAGGAAGTGGTCGGTGCCCGCCATGCCGGCGAAGTCCGCGAACTTGTCCGCCTGGGTCTCGGTGATCTCCTTGGCCCGGCCGATCTCGATGCCCTGGATGTCCTTCAGGCCGTCGCCGGCGGCGAGCCTGGTCTGCAGCGCGGTGTAGTACGTCTGCTCGTCACCGGCGATCTCGGCCTTGATGTCGACCTCGGGGTTTTCCTTCTCGTACTGCTCGAGGAGACCGGTCTCCTTGAGGCCCATCACGCCGTACAGGCCCATGGTGATGGTGACCTTGCCGTCCTTCTTGCCACCGCCGGTGACCGAGTCGTCGCCGCCGCTGCAGCCGACGACGAGTGCCAGCGCGCCGACGGTCGCGGCGGTCGCCACCGTCTTCCTGCGCAATGAACCGTAAGTGCCCATGGATCTCCTCCTAGCGACGGCGCTGACACACCGGAGTGACGAGTTCTGCGATGACTACAGCGGCTCTGATAAGGATGGGAACGTGCCCACTCTGGGGTGGGCACGTTCCCACCGCGCAACGAAGACTCATGGCAAGCAGATGGGTATGTCAATAACTTGAAACCAACTCGTCGTTCCGCGCCGGTCCCCGCGGTCGCCGTCCCGGCCCCGGGGCGTGCCGGGCCGACGGCGGCGTCTGCAAGAATTGCCGCAGGTCATCTCCGCGGCAGGCATCGCCGCCGCGGCCGCCCAGGGGGGAGCACATGAGCGGCAACCGCCGTCCGACCATCAAAACGGTCGCGGCCCGTGCAGGCGTGGGCCGCACCACGGTCTCCCGCGTCGTCAACGGCTCGGAGCTGGTCAGTGCCGACGCCCGTGCGAGGGTCCTGGCCGCGATCAAGGAGCTGAACTACGTCCCCAACTCGGTCGCCCGCGGCCTGGTGACCAACCGCACCAACGCGGTGGCCCTGGTGATCCCGGAGTCGGAGAGCCGGCTCGGTTCGGAACCGTTCTTCGCCGCGCTGATCCGCGGTGTCAGCGGCGCCCTCGCGGAGAGCCGGACCCAGCTCCAGCTGATGCTCGTCCGCGACCAGGCCGAGCGCGACCAGCTCACCGAGACGGTGGCGGCGCACCGCGTGGACGGCGTCCTGCTGGTCTCCGTGCACGCCGACGACCGGCTGCCGGGCATGCTGGAGGAGATGGGCCTGCCCACCGTGCTGGCCGGCCGCCGCGACGCGGGCGAACGGCTGAGCTACGTCGACTCCGACAACGCCGGGGGCGCCACCGCGGCGGTACGGCACCTGCTGCACCGCGGCCGGAGACGGATCGCCACGATCGCCGGCCCGCTGGACATGGACGTCGGCCGCAGCCGGCTCGCCGGCTGGCGCACCGCCCACCGGGAGGCGGGGGTGCCCGCGGACGAACTGCTGGTGGAAGAAGGCGACTTCACGGAGGAGGGCGCCCGCCGGGCCATGCGTTCGCTACTTGAACGCGCCCCGGATCTGGACGCCGTCTTCGCCGCCTCCGACCTCATGGCGGTCGGCGCCCTGGCCGAATTGCGACGGCGACGGCGGCGGGTGCCCGACGACGTCGCCGTCGTCGGCTACGAGGACTCCGTCCTCGCCCGTCACACCGCCCCGCCGCTGACGACCGTGCGCCAGCCGGTGGAGGAGATAGGCCGCACCATGGCCCGGATCCTCACCGGCATCACCCAGCAGGGCGGGCCGCGGCAGCAGCGGACGCTGCCCACGGAGCTGGTGGTGCGGGAGTCGTCGTAGCGGGGCCCCCGCGGAGGTGAGGGACGGGCGACGGCGGTTACCCGGGGGGTCCCAGCACTGCGACGAGGGAGAAGGAGCCATGGCCCACAGGACGAGCGCCCGGGACGTGGTGAACGCCATCAAGGACGTCGATTTCCCGGCCGGCAAGGACGACCTGGTCCAGGCGGCCGGCCGGTCGGGGGCCTCGCAGGACGTCGTCAAGGCGCTGCGCGGCATTCCGGCCGAGCAGTACGCCAATCGTGAGGAGGTGGCCCGGTCGGTGCGCGTGGACCCCGATTCCGACCTCGGCACGAGCCCCGCGCAGCAGGCGCGGCAGGCCCGTGCGGGCGGCCGGCAGGGGCAGTCCCAGCACCTGCGTGAGGTGCCCAAGCCGCCGGTGGAGGACGAACTGGACCGCTGAACCCGGCAGACGGTACGGGCGGGCCGCGCCGGTACCCGTCCCCGCGCGGGGGCCCGCCCGCGCCCCGGCCCCCCGGGGACCGCCGCCCCGGCCGGTGTCCGCGGGGTGCTCAGCGGGCGGCGCCCCGTTCCCGTCGCAGACGGCGCAGTACGACCATCAGGTCCAGGAGGGCCGTCAGCGCGAGCACGCCGCAGACGACGGCGAGCAGGACCAGCGGGCCCCGGCCGGGGCTGTCACCGGCGTCGGCCCCCGCGGCCCAGACGCCGAACAGCGCGGCGCCCGCGAGGAAGAGGGGCAGGAAGACCGCGGCGAGCAGCAGGCGCAGGCGCAGCGGGCTCCGCGCGGTGACCGGTTCGGTGCCGGTCCGCGGGAAGCGGCGGCCGATCGTTCCGGAACGGGCCCGGGAGACCGGCTCGCGGGTGGGATCGGTACGTGGGTCACGCACGCCGGACACCTCCTCCGTCGGGGGCACGCGGGCCGGGTAGCCGCCGCCTCCGGTGACAAACCGCTGTCCGTTGACGCGCGCCCGTTGCGGGTACTCGCCCCGGAACCGACCGCCGACCACCGGACCATGAGGAAGGACACCGCCTCATGCAGCACGACGAGTTCATCGGCAAGGTGCAGGCTCTCACCCGGCTGCCGGACCGGGGGACGTCCGAGCGGGCGACCCGGGCCGTGCTGAGCACGCTGGCCGAGCGGCTGCCGGCCGGGCTGGCGGGCCACGTGGCCGCCCAGCTGCCGCCGACCCTGGCCGCGCCCATGCGGCAGACCACCTCGGGCGAGCGCTTCGACCTGACGGCGTTCGCCGGACGGATCGCCGGCCGCGCGGAGACGGACGAGGACGCGGCCGTGCGCGAGGCCGCCGCCGTACTGGAGGTGCTCGACGCGGCCCTCACCCCGGAGCTGACGGAGAAGCTGGTCGCCGCACTGCCCAGGGACATCGGCGGTCTGCTGCCCGCCGGACGTGCCGACGACACCGACTGAGGAGGTGAACGGGCGTGGTTTCCGAGTCCGTGACGGTCCCCTCGGGCGGGGCGGCCCTGGCCGGTGATCTCGAGATTCCGGCCGGAGTGCGGGGCATGGTGCTGTTCGCGCACGGCAGCGGCAGTTCGCGGCACAGCCCCCGCAACCGGGCCGTCGCCACCGCGTTGCAGCTGGCGGGGTTCGGCACGCTGCTCCTCGACCTGCTGACCGAGGAGGAGGAGGGCGAGGACGCCGCGAGCGGCCGGCACCGCTTCGACATCGGCCTGCTGGCCCGGCGGCTGGCGCACACGATCGACTGGCTGGAGCAGCGCCCGGACACCGCGGATCTCGCGGTGGGCCTGTTCGGGGCCAGCACGGGGGCGGCGGCCGCCCTGGTGGCGGCGGCCGAACGTCCCCGGCGGGTGTCGGCGGTGGTGTCGCGGGGCGGACGCCCGGACCTGGCGGGCGATGCGCTGGCCCTGGTCTCGTCCCCGGTGCTGCTCGTCGTGGGCGGCGACGACGAGACGGTCCTCGACCTCAACCGCCGGGCCGCCGGACGGTTGTCCGCCGCCGCCCACCACCTCCACGTCGTGCCCGGCGCGACCCATCTCTTTCCGGAAGCCGGAGCGCTGGAACAGGTGGCCGAGCTCGCCGCCGACTGGTTCCGTGACCACCTGTGACGGGACGTGCGGCGAGCCGCGGCGCGCCGTACGCCGCGGCTCGCCCCCGGCTCAGCCCGTGCTGCAGGAGACGGTCGGCCAGTTCCAGTTGCCGTTGGCCATGATCGTCACCCCCCAGTTGTTGCCGCTGCCGTTGGGCTTGGCGACGAGGGTCTGGCTGCTGGGGTAGGAGGTGCTGACGTTCCAGGTCGAGGAGACCTTGGCCGGGGACGGCACGTTCATGGTCACCGTCCAGTCGCTGCCGCCGCTGACCGAGACGTTGAGGTTGTAGCGGTCCCCCCAGCGGTTGCCCGCGGACAGGGTCGCGGTGCAGGCGGTGCCGCCACCGCCGCCACCACCACCGCCTCCTCCCCCGCCGCCGGAACCGTCGGGGGCGACGGCGCGGCCGGTCTGCGGGGAGATCATGCCGGCGCACAGGCCCCGGGAGGCCAGGTTCTGCGCGATGCGCGGGATCGCGGCGATGGTGTTGGCCGGCCAGTCGTGCATCAGGATGACCTGGCCGTTGGTGAGCCGGGAGGCGGCCTGCACGATGGCGTCGGTGCTCGCGTTGTTCCAGTCCTGCGAGTCGACGTCCCAGATGATCTCGGTCAGGCCGTACTTGGCCTCGACCGCGCGCAGCGTCGAGTTGGTCTCGCCGTACGGCGGACGGAACAGCTTCGGCGTGCCGCCGCCGGCGTTCGCGATCGCCTGCTGGGTGCGGGCGATCTCGGAGTCCATCTGCGCCTGGCTCAGCTGGGTCATGTGCGGGTGGGTGTAGCTGTGGTTGGCGACCCACATCCCGGCGTCGACCTGGGCCTTGACCAGGGAGGGGTTGGCGGCGGCGTACTGGCCCTGGTTGAACATCGTGGCCCGCAGCCCGTTCTGCTTCAGCGCGTTGAGCAGGCTCATGGTGGTGCCGGTGGACGGGCCGTCGTCGAAGGTGAGCCCGACGTAGCCGTTGCAGGCGGCGGCGTGTGCCGGTGCGGCGTCGAGGGCCGTGGTGGCGGTGCCGGCCAGGGTCAGCGCGGCGACGGCCAGTCCCGACACCAGGGACCGGGTGGCGGGCGGTCGTTTTCCGGTGGTCATCTGCGGTGGTCCTCCTCGTGGGGGGGGGTCAGCCTGCGCTGCAGGACACCGACGGCCAGGTCCAGTTGCCGTTGGCCATGATCGTCGCGCCCCAGTTGTTGCCGCCGCCGTTGGACCTGGCGACCAGGGTCTGGCTGTCGGGGTAGGAGGCGCTGGTGTTCCAGGTGGAGGAGACCTTCGCCGGGGAGGGGACCCTCATCGTCACGGTCCAGTTGCTGGAGCCGCTCACCGAGACGTTGAGGTTGTAGCGGTCGCCCCACTTCTCGCCGGCCGACAGGGTCGCGGTGCAGCCGCCGGGGTTACCGCCACCGCCACCGCCGCCGCCACCGCCGCCGCCGGAGCCCTCGCTCACCGTGATGTTGGAGCTGCCGCTGCTCTGGTAGCCCTCGGTGGCCATGATCATGTAGTTGTGGCTGCCCAGGTTCATGCCCTTGCTCGCCCAGGCGTCGAAGTGGTTGCCGCTGGTGATGGTGCCGCCCGTGCGCTTGGACTGCCGCACGCTCCAGTACTGGTCGAAGGTCCTGGTGCCCTCGATGGAGGGGGCGTTGTACCGGGTCGTCTTGTAGATGTCGTACGTGCCGCCGTCGCTGGTGACGGTGCCCTTGTACTCACCGGTGGGCCGGAAGGTGCCCCAGTTGTCGACGATGTAGTACTCGATGAGCGGGCCGGTGGTCCATCCGTAGAGCGTCAGGTACGCGTTGCCGGACGGGTTGAAGGAGCCCGAGTAGGTGACCGTCTTGCGGCCGCCGGTGCTCCAGCCCTTGCCGGCGACGAAGTTGCCGGTGTTGCGCCACTGGGTGCCGTAGTTGCCGCCGGAGCCCAGGTCCATGGAGACGGTTCCCTGGGAGTCGGTCCAGAACGAGTACCACCAGCCGTTGTTGGTGCCGGTCTGGTTCGTGGTGACGGCGGCGGTCGCGGTGGTGGCGGTCAGGAGCAGCGCGGTGACGGCGGCCAGCGCGACGGTCCAGGCGCTTCTGACGCTCGGCAGCAGGCGGCCTCGCCTGCGGCTTCCTGGTCGGGTGAACACGTGCATGGAGTGCGCCTCCTGTGACGGCTCGGTGAGGGCTCGATGCCGGACAGTGTTGGCCTGTGCGCGTCAACCGTCAACAGTTTCGGTGAATGTTTCGAAATCTTCGGTCGATCAGAAGAAGCGGATGGATTCACGTATCTACAGCTCAGCGCGGGTGCTGAACCGGTCGAGTTGAATCGGATCACACCGGGTGCGGAATGACAGTCGAAGTTCTATGACGATTCATCGAAAGTTTCGAACGAAGAACGCCCCCACCCACGGAGCCCGGACGCCTGCTCGACGTCCGGGCTCCGTGGGCGGGAAGGACGCGTCTGCCCGGCGAGGCCGGCCTTGCGGTCACCGGACCCGACGGGAGGGGGAGTCGTCGGCGCCGCCGGTCAGGCTCGGGGGCATGGGTCGCCACCGCGGTCACCGGCCGGGCCCCGGTGACCGTGCCTCATGTGGGGGTCGTCCAGCGCGGGGCCGTCTCCGCCCAGGCCGTGTCCCAGTCGGCGAGGTTGCGGCGGCGCAGGGCCAGGCCGGCCAGGGCATGGGCGGCGGCACCGGTGAGGGCGACGCCGATCGCGGCGAGGAGGGACCAGCCCATGGTGCGGCTGCGGACCTCCTTGGCGGTCAGCGGCGGGTCCGTCGCCTCGCCGTCGGCGGTGATCCAGAGGCGGACGGTGTTGTCGGCGGTCAGCCCCGGCTGGACCTCGGTCCGCGTGGTGCGGGTGCGTCCCTCGCGGGTGACGACGCGGACCTCGGCCGGATAGCGGGTCTGCTTCTCCTCGTCCGAACCCGGCTCCGGGTGACGGGGCGCGTCCTCGACCAGGGTCCCGGTGGTCTCGTACCGGGTCAGGTTCTGGTGGCGGGCGGTGTCCTCGTAGTGCCGGCGGGCGGCGTCGCCGACGAGGACGGCGGCCACGGGCGCCACGGCCAGTACGGCGATCAGGGCCCCGAGGCCGATCCAGGCGTGCAGCGTGTCGGTGCGGCGGCGCAGGGGGTTGTGCCGCCAGCGCCACAGCAGGGGGCGCGGGGGCGGGCCGGGGGGCGGCTGTGCCGGAGGTGTCTCGCCGGCCACGTCGGGTCTCCTTCCGTTGCCGGGGCTCGGGCAGAGGGGCGGTCAGGCGGTTCCGGTGACCGAGGGGTGGTGGTGCGCCGCGGCGAGGAGGCCGGCGGCGCCCCGGACGGCGGCGGTGTGCGGCGACGGGACCTGCTGGACCGCGCAGCCGAGGCCGGCGGGGAGGTCACGGGTGATGTCGGGGCGCAGTGCGCCGCCGCCGGCCAGGAGGACTCCCCGGCGCAGGGCGGTGCGGGTGAGCGCGGTACGGTCCTGGCGCCGCATCGCAGCCACCATGTCGGCCACCGCGGCGGTGATGTCGCCGGGTGGTGTGCCGTCGGCCAGGTCGGCGGTGCCCAGCGCGGTGCGGCGGGCGTCGGTCACCGCGCCGTCCACGAGCAGCACCACCTCGGTGAGGTGGGCGCCGATGTCCACGACGAGCAGCGGACGGATGTGGTCGGCGCCCGCCGCCAGGGCCACCGCGCGGGCGCCGGGAACGGTCAGCACGGCGCGCGGACGGAGGATCTCGACGGCGGTGCGGGCGGCGGTCCGGAAGGCGAGCCCGTCCAGGACCGGCGCCGTGACGACGACCAGGGGGCGGCCGAGCCGGGGCAGCCGGTGTCCGAGCAGCCGCTCCAGCATCCGGGCCGTGCCGGGGGTGTCGACGATGGTGCCGCGCTGGATGGGGTGGACCGCGCCGGTGCCCGGGAAGGTCACGGTGGGCACGTCGAGGACCATGCCCCGCCCGGCGATCCACGCGCGTGTGCGGGCGCTGCCCAGGTCGAGAGCGATCCCCGAGCAGCGCCTGCACAGCGGCCAGTGCCGGTGCCGTACCGGTGTCGGAAGGGAACGCCGGATCACGGTCACCGACCGGCCTCCCTCACCTGCTGGCAGCGCCCGCAGTAGCGGGCCTGGGGGACGATCAGCAGGCGGTGGCGTTCGACGGCGCGGCGGCACAGGTGACAGGTGCCGTACTGCCCGGAGTCCATCCGGGCGAGCGCCGCCTCGACGTCGGCGAGCACCATGCGGGCGGACGCCGCGAGCTTGACGCCCACCTCGATCTGCGCGGCGTCCGTCTGACGGCGGTCGTCGGCACGGCTCGAGGAGTGGACGGCGAACTGCCGCAGCTGCTCCTGCCGGAACAGCCGCTGCTCGTGCAGGTTCTCGCGCAGCGCGGCGAGGTCCTCGGGGGTGAGGACCGTGTCGCGCTCGCCGATGGTCTGGTGGATCACCACTGCACCCCTTGGGCAGAGCGGGAGAGGAGGACGGACGGGGTCAGGCCCGGCCCTGACAGCCGACGCAGTACCGGGTGTGCGGGAGGATCTCCAGCCGCTCCGGCGGTACGGCCTTGGAGCAGCCCAGGCAGGTGCCGTAGGTGCCGTCCTCGACGCGCGCGAACGCCTCGTCGATCTCCGTCAGGACACGGGTGATGGCGTCCTTCTGGTTGGACATCAGGTGGTCGCCCGGGCTCTGCCCCGTTTCGTCGAGGGCCTTGAGCTGCGCCAGCCGGGTCGTGCGGGCGTGTTCGAGGCGTTGGCGGACCTCGTCGGCGGCCGGGTGGGCGGAACGGGGTTCGGTGCGGGGCAGGTCGAGCGACACGGAGGGTCCTCCTGGATGACGTACGGGTGATGTCCTCACCCTCGCCCGTTTCCGTCCCGGCGCCCATCGGGCGCGGTACCCATCTGCGCGGGGTCCGAGGACCCACCCCGGGCGACATGGGTCGGGCGGGCCGCGGGAAATGGGGCACGGGGCCCATCGACCGGAGCCCGTCCCTGGTGCACGCTGGCCGGTGTCCGCCGGGACAAGGGGGCCGCAGCCGCGTTCGAGGGCGCGGTGACCGACAGTAGAGGCAGACGAGAAAGAGGAAGGCGTGACCTCCGTGTCCCTGTACTGGCGGATCTTCGGGCTCAACGCGGTGGTGCTGGGCGCTGCCACCGCGCTGCTGCTGTGGGCTCCGGTGACCGTGTCCGTTCCGGTGCTGCTGACCGAGGCGGTGATCCTGGTGGGCGGCCTCGGCGTCATGCTCGTCGCCAACGCCGCCCTGCTGCGCATCGGCCTCGCCCCGCTGGACCGGGTGACGCGGCTGATGACCACCGTCGACCTGTTGCGTCCCGGTCAGCGGCTGCCGGTACGCGGCGGCGGTGAGGTCGCCGAACTGGTCAGCACGTTCAATTCGATGCTGGAGCGGCTGGAGGGGGAACGCGTCGCGAGCAGCGCCCGCGCCATCCTCGCCCAGGAGGGCGAACGGCGCCGTATCGCCCAGGAGCTGCACGACGAGGTCGGGCAGAGCATGACCGCCGTGCTGCTGGCCCTGAAGCGGGCGTCCGACGAGGCGTCCCAGCCGCTGCGCGGCGAGCTCCAGCAGGTACAGGAGATCACCCGGGAGAGCCTCGACGAGGTCCGCCGGCTGGTGCGCCGGCTGCGTCCGGGCGTGCTGGACGATCTGGGCCTGGTCAGTGCGGTCACCTCGCTGGCCACCGAGTTCGCCACGCACACCGGGCTGCGCGTGCTGCGCCGCTTCGCGCCCGAGCTGCCCGCTCTCGACCACGAGGCGGAGCTGGTGATCTACCGGGTGGCGCAGGAGAGCCTGACCAACGCCGCGCGGCACGCCGAGGCACGGTGCGTGGAGGTGAGCCTGCGCGGCGCCGACGGGTGCGTCGTCCTCGAGGTGGCCGACGACGGCCGCGGCATCGGGGCCGCGCACGAGGGCGCCGGGCTTCGCGGAATGCGGGAACGGGCCCTGCTGATCGGGGCCACACTGGACATCGCCAGTCCCGACGAGACCGTCGCGCCACCGGCCGGCACCCGGATCCGGCTGACCGTGCCCACCGCCAGGAAGCAGTCATGAACCACCAGGACACCCACGACGACCACCGGCCGGATCCCACGATCCGGATCCTGCTCGCCGACGACCACGCGCTGGTGCGGCGCGGCGTGCGGCTCATCCTCGACCGGGAGCCGGACCTGGAGGTGGTCGCCGAGGCGGGTGACGGCGCGGAGGCGATCGCCATGGCCCGCGCCCACGAGGTCGACCTGGCCGTCCTGGACATCGCCATGCCGCGGCTGACCGGTCTGCAGGCCGCCCGTGAGCTGACCGCGCTGAAGCCGGGGCTGCGCATCCTGATGCTGACGATGCACGACAACGAGCAGTACCTGTTCCAGGCGCTCAAGGCCGGGGCCGGCGGTTACGTGCTGAAGTCGGTCGCGGACCGCGACCTGGTCGCCGCCTGCCGGGCCGCGATGCGGGACGAGCCGTTCCTGTACCCGGGCGCGGTGACCGCCCTGATCCGCAACTACCTCGACCGGGTGAGGCACGGCGAGGAGGCGTCGGAGCAGCTGCTGACCCCGCGCGAGGAGGAGGTGCTCAAGCTCGTCGCCGAGGGCCACTCGTCGAAGGAGATCGCCGAGCTGCTGTTCATCAGCGTCAAGACGGTCCAGCGGCACCGCGAGAACCTGCTGCACAAGCTGGGGCTCCGGGACCGCCTCGAACTGACCCGTTACGCCATCCGCGCCGGGCTCGTCGAGCCTTGACCGCCGGCCGGCGGGGACGCTCCGCCCACCTTCCGTACCGGGCCGCCGCGGCGGCCCTCGCCGCGTTCGCCGCCGTGCTGCTGGCCCTCGGGTTCGCCCACGGCGCGGGACCGGCCCGCGCCGCGGCGTCACCCACCCCGTCGGCGTACCAGTCCGACACCCGTCCGTACGGCGACGACGCCTACGTCGGCGCCCGCACCCTGTTCACCCGGCCGGAGCGGGACACCGGTGAGCGGACGGTGCCCGCCGGACACCTGCTCTTCACCCCGGCGCACACGCCGACGGTCCCGCCCCGGCCGGCCCGGCCCGCGCCGGCGGCCGGGCACGCGCAGCCCGCCGCCGCGCACATGCCGTCGGACCTGGGGCGCGCCCCGCCCCCGGCCTCCAGCACCTGAGATTCCCCTCTTCCTCTTTCCGCGTGCCTGCTGGAGGCATCTGTGAAACGTCCCGCCCGCGTCAGGGCGTTGTTCGCGCTCGCCGTGATCGCCGCATCCGTGTTCATCGCCGTCACCGTTCCGGTCCGTCTGGGCCTGGACCTGCGGGGCGGCACCCAGATCGTGCTGGAGACCCGTTCCACCGAAACCGTGAAGGCCGACGGGGAGGCCACCGACCGCACCCTGGAGGTGCTGCGCGGCCGTGTCGACGCGCTCGGTGTCGCCGAACCGAGCATCGTCCGCTCCGGGGACAACCGGATCATCGTCGAGCTGCCCGGCGTGCAGGATCCGCGCAAGGCCGCCGACGTCCTCGGCCGTACCGCGCAGCTCTCCGTCCATGCGGTGCTCGGCGCCGCCGGCGGGTCCGACGAGGACCGGGCGGAGGGCGAACGCGTCCTGCCCGACGAGCAGTCCGGTGAACGGCTGCGGCTGGCCGCCGCGGCGCTCACCGGCCAGGACGTGAAGGACGCCGAGGGCCGCTTCGACCCGCAGAGCGGTGCCGGCTGGCACGTCACCGTGGACTTCGAGGACGACAAGGGCTGGGCGAAGCTGACCGGCGAGGCCGCCTGCCATCCGGCGGGCGACCCGCAGCGCCGGGTGGCGATCGTCCTGGACGACAAGATCATCTCCTCGCCGCAGGTCGACCCGTCCGTCGCGTGCGGCGCGGGCATCACCGGCGGGTCCACCCAGATCACCGGTTCCTTCACCAGCGACGAGGCCAAGGAACTCGCCCTGCTGGTCAAGGGCGGCGCCCTGCCGGTGCCGGTCGAGACGGTCGAGCAGCGGACCGTGGGCCCGACGCTGGGCGCCGAGGCCATCGAGGCGAGCGCCTGGGCGGCCGTCGTCGGCACCGCGCTGACCGCGGTCTTCATCATCGTCGTGTACCGGCTCATGGGTGTCCTGGCCACCCTGGCCCTGCTCTGCTACGGCCTGATCTCCTACGCCGGTCTGGCGGCCCTCGGCGCGACCCTGACCCTGCCCGGTCTCGCCGGTTTCGTGCTGGCCATCGGCATGGCCGTGGACGCCAACGTGCTGGTCTTCGAACGGGCCCGGGAGGAGTACGGCAAGCGCAGCCGGCCCAGCAGCCGCTCCGCCCTGACCGCCGGTTTCAAGGGCGCGTTCAGCGCCATCGCGGACTCCAACATCACCACGCTGATCGCGGCGGCGCTGCTGTTCCTGCTCGCCTCCGGTCCGGTGAAGGGCTTCGGCGTCACGCTGGGCATCGGTGTGCTCGCCTCCATGATCAGCGCCCTGGTGATCACCCGGGTGCTCGCGGAGTTCGCCGTGGCCCGCCGCTGGGTGCACCGGCGGCCGAAGGTCACCGGCCTGGCCTCCGTCGGCCGGGTCCGTACGTACCTCACCCGCCGCGACCCGCAGCTGATGCGGCGCCCGCTCCGCTGGCTGGCGGTGTCCGCCGTGGTGCTCGCCGTCGCCGGCGCGGGCATCGTGGTGCGCGGGCTGAACTTCGGCGTGGAGTTCACCGGCGGCCGCCTCATCGAGTACTCCACCAGCGAGACCGTCGACCCGGACCGGGCCCGTGAGGCCCTGGCCGACGCCGGCTTCCCGCAGGCGGTCGTGCAGTCCTCCGGCGACGACAAGCTGACGGTGCGCACCGAGGAGCTGACCAACGCGGAGGCGGTCGAGGTGGCCGGCGCCGTCGCGGAGGCCGGCGGCGGGGCCGAGAAGGTCCGTGACGAGCTGATCGGCCCGAGCCTCGGCGACGAGCTGCGGCGCAACGCGCTGATCGCGCTCGGTCTGGCCCTCGGCGCCCAGCTGCTGTACCTGGCCTTCCGGTTCCGCTGGATGTTCGGTGCGGGGGCGGTGGCCGCCCTGGCGCACGACGTGGTGATCCTCACCGGCGTCTTCGCCTGGCTGGGCAAGCCGATCGACGGCGTGTTCCTGGCCGCGCTGCTCACCGTGATCGGTTACTCGGTGAACGACTCCGTGGTGGTCTTCGACCGGATCCGCGAGCTGTGGCGGAAGGACGGCAAGGCGCCGTTGTCCCAGGTCACCAACCAGGCGATCCTGCAGACGGTGCCCCGCACGGTCAACACCGGCATCGGTGTGATCTTCATCCTGGCCGCGCTGGCGCTGCTGGGCGGCGACTCGCTCACCGACTTCGCGCTCGCGCTGCTGATCGGCATGCTCGTGGGCACGTACTCGTCGGTCCTGACCGCCTCGCCGCTCGCCGTCGTGCTCGGCTCGTCCACCGGCGGCGGCAAGGGCGGCCGGGGTCGTGGCCGGGGCGGTTCCGGGCGGGCGAAGCCCGGCGCCGCGGAGCGCCCGGACCGGGCCCAGGCCGCACGGGCACGGTAGGAACGGGCGGAAGGGGGAGGGCCGCCCGCACGGGCGGCCCTCCCCCTTCGTGCGGCACCGCCGCTACGCCACCACCGCCTCCCCCGGCTGCCGCTCGAACTGGGTGCGGTACAGCTCGGCGTAGCGGCCGTCCGCGGCCAGCAACCGCTCGTGCGTGCCGCGTTCCACGATCCGGCCGGCCTCGACGACCAGGATGAGGTCGGCGGCGCGGACGGTGGACAGCCGGTGGGCGATCACCACCGCCGTCCTGCCCTCCAGCGCCTCCGTGAGCGCCTCCTGCACGGCCGCCTCGGAGGTGTTGTCCAGGTGCGCGGTGGCCTCGTCGAGGATGACCACGCGCTGGCGCGCCAGCAGCAGCCGGGCGATGGTCATCCGCTGGCGCTCCCCGCCGGAGAGCCGGTAGCCGCGTTCGCCGACCACCGTGTCCAGACCGTCGGGCAGGGACCGTACGAGGGCGTCGAGGCGGGCCCGGCGCAGGGCGTCCCACAGATCGGACTCGTCGGCCTCCGGCCGGGCCAGGAGCAGATTGGCGCGCACCGTGTCGTGGAAGAGGTGGCCGTCCTGGGTGACCATCCCGAGAGCGGCGCGCAGCGACCCCGCGGACAGGTCGCGGACGTCCACGCCGCCCAGGCGCACGGCGCCGGAGTCGACGTCGTACAGCCGTGGCAGCAACTGGGCGATGGTCGACTTGCCCGCGCCGGAGGAGCCGACGAGGGCGACGGTCTGCCCGGGTTCGGCGCGGAAGGAGATGCCGTGCAGGACCTCGTCACCGCCGCGCGCGTCGAGGGAGGCGACCTCCTCCAGGGAGGCCAGGGAGACCTTGTCGGCGGACGGATAGCCGAAGCGGACGTCGTCGAACTCCACGGAGACCGGGCCCTCGGGCACCTCCCGCGCGTCCGGCCTCTCGCCGACGAGCGGTTCGAGGTCCAGGACCTCGAAGACCCGCTCGAAGCTGACCAGCGCGCTCATCACCTCCACCCGTGCCCCGGCGAGCGAGGTGAGCGGCGCGTACAGCCGGGTCAGCAGCAGTGCCAGCGCCACGACGGCGCCCGGCTCCAGGGCGCCGCCGAGGGCGAGCACGCCGCCGAGGCCGTAGACCAGGGCGAGGGCGAGGGCGGAGACCAGGGTCAGCGCGGTGATGAACACCGTCTGCGCCGTGGCCGTGCGGACGCCGATGTCCCGCACCCGGCGGGCGCGCAGCGCGAACTGGGCGGACTCCTCCTCGGGGCGTCCGAACAGCTTGATCAGGGTGGCGCCGGGCGCGGAGAACCGTTCCGTCATACGGGTGCCCATGGCCGCGTCCAGGGCTGCGGCCTCGCGCTGCATCCCGGCCATGCGGCGCCCCATGCGACGGGCCGGGACCACGAACACCGGCAGCAGGACCAGCGCGAGCAGGGTGATCCGCCAGGACAGGGTGAGCATCACGGCGAGGGCGAGCACCAGGGTGACCAGATTGCCGACCACGCTCGACAGGGTGTTGCTGAAGGCCCGCTGGGCGCCGATGACGTCGTTGTTGAGGCGGGAGACGAGCGCTCCCGTGCGCGTGCGTGTGAAGAACGCGACCGGCATCCGCTGCACGTGGTCGAAGACCGCGGTCCGCAGGTCGAGGATGAGTTCCTCGCCGAGGGCCGCCGACAGTCTGCGGTCGAGTACGCCGAGGGCCGCCTCCACGACCGCGATCAGCGCGATGAGCAGGGCCAGGCGGACCACCGCGGCCTCGTCGCCGCCGGAGACGATGGTGTCCATGACGCGCCCGGCGAGCAGGGGGGTGGCGACGGCGAGCGCCGCGGTCGCCGTGCCGAGGAGCACGGACAGGGCCAGACGGCGGCGATGGGGGCGGGCGAAGGCGCCGATGCGGCGCAGTGTCGCCCTGGTCAGGGGGCGGTGCTCGTCCTCCGCGGTCATGACGCCGCGCAACTGTGTCCACGCTGTGGTCTCCATGCTCATGAACGCGACCGTAGGACCTCGAGCATGATTGAGGTCAAGGACGGCCCGGTCCCGCCGGCCGGCCGTCGACGGGCGTCCGGCCCGCCGCAGCGCGTGGCCGGCGGCCGTCGCGGTGGGCACGCTCGTGGCCGTACGGCGGCTGCGGCGGGCGCGTTCCCGCGGACGGCGCCGGGCGAGGCGCGGTCGGTGCACGTCCTGCCCTCCCGGGCGCCGGCGCCGTGGGGCGGAGCGCCGGCCCTCCCCGCGCTGCAGGCGACCGCCCTGGTGCTGGTGGGCCCGGCGTTCGGGCTGTCGGCGCCGCCGGCGCACACGGCGGTGGCGCATCCGGCAGCGACGGTCGCGGCGGCGCTGGTGGCGGCTCCGGGCGGGACCGGCTCGGTGGAGGCGGCGTTGGCCGTGGCGCTGGTGACGGTGGGCGTGGCCGCCGCGCCGGCCACGGCGGTGGTGCCGGCCTTCCGGATCATCACGGTGTGGCTGCCGCTGCCGCCGGGGGCGTTGACGCCGGGCGCGCTGGTCCGGCTGGAGGTGATCCGGCCGGCGGGGCGAGGCCGGGCCGGTACGAACCGCCCCGCGGGATACGGCAGGATGAGCGATCGCGCCGACCGCGGGCCGGGAGCGGTCGACGCGACGTACATCCCGTAGAAACCAAGCAGGTGACGACACGTGACACGACTTCACATACGGCCGTCGGCCAGGGCGTTCGCCGGGGGTGAGCGGTGACCCGCGCGCTCACCGGCCACGACCTGGTGTACGCCGGCATCGCCCTCGCGGCCGGCCTGCTGGCGGCGTTCCTGCTGCGGCTGCTGCTGCGCCGGCTGGACCGGCTGGCGGAGCGCACCAGTTGGCGCGGGGACGACGTCCTCGTGGACGCGCTGCGCATGATCGCGCCGTGGGCGGCGATCGCGGGCGGCGCCGCCTCCGCGGCGGCGGCGCTGCCGCTGACCCGCACCGTGCAGCACAACGTCAACCAGGTGCTGACGCTGACGGTCATCTTCGCCGCGACGATCTCGGCGGCCCGGGTGGTGGCGGGGCTGGTGCGCTCGGTCACCCAGTCCCGCTCCGGTGTCGCCGGGTCGGCGACCATCTTCATGAACATCACCCGGATCCTGGTCCTGGCGATCGGTTTCCTGGTGGGGCTGCAGACGCTGGGCATCTCGATCGCCCCGCTGCTCACCGCCCTCGGCGTCGGCGGTCTGGCGGTCGCGCTGGCCCTGCAGGACACGCTCGCCAACCTGTTCGCGGGCATCCACATCCTCGCCTCCAAGACCGTGCAGCCCGGGGACTACATCCAGCTGAGCAGCGGCGAGGAGGGCTACGTCGAGGACATCAACTGGCGCCAGACGACGGTCCGCAACCTGTCCAACAACCTGGTGGTCATCCCGAACGCGCAGCTCGCCAAGACGAACATGACCAACTTCATGCGTCCCGAGCAGCAACTGACCATCCTGGTGCAGGTCGGGGTGTCGTACGACAGCGACCTCGAGCAGGTGGAGCGGGTGACGAAGGAGGTCGTCGCCGAGGTGATGACGGAGATCACCGGCGCCGTGCCGGAGCACGAGCCCGCGGTGCGCTTCCACACCTTCGGGGACTCCCGCATCGGCTTCACCGTCATCCTGGGCGTCGGCGAGTTCAGCGACCAGTACCGGATCAAGCACGAGTTCATCAAGCGCCTGCACCGCCGCTACCGCGAGGAGGGCATCCGCATCCCGTCGCCGGCGCGGACGGTGGCGCTCCAGCAGGGCTCCGTGGTCTTCCCCCAGCAGCGCGACACGGACGCCGCACCGGACGACATGACCACCACCCGGCCGATCTGAGCCCACCGTCCCGGGTGGTCTCCCGCCGCGCCGGAAGGACCGTGGCGAAAGCAAGAGCCCGCCTTCCGGATCCTGCCGGGGTCGCGGGGTCCGGCGCGCGCGTCCGCGGCGTTGTCGCCGGTTGCCGGGGCTCCGCCCCGACGCCCTCCTCGGCCCCGCATCCGTGCGCGCCGGACCCCGCTCGGCCCGACGGCGAGGCGCCGTCGCCCGGAGCCGGCCTGACCCGGAGGACGGACCCTGGGCCGGAAGTCGGCGCGGACCCCTGTCGAACCCCGGTCGATCACGAGATATCTTGATGTCGAGCAATGTTGCAGACGTGGAGCGGAGCACCCGGTGACTGACTCGACCATCATCTACACGCACACTGACGAGGCCCCGGCCCTGGCGACGTATTCCTTCCTGCCGGTGGTCCAGGCGTACGCCTCGCAGGCGGGTGTCACCGTGGAGACGCGTGACATCTCGCTGGCCGGGCGCATCATCGCCCTGTTCCCGGAGTACCTGGCCGAGGACCAGCGCATCCCGGACGCCCTCTCGGAGCTCGGTGAGCTGGCCAAGACGCCGGCGGCCAACATCATCAAGCTGCCGAACATCTCGGCGTCGATCCCGCAGCTCAAGGCCGCGATCGCCGAGCTGCAGGACCAGGGCTACGCGCTTCCGGCCTACCCGGACGACCCGAAGACCGACGAGGAGCGGGAGATCCGCGCCCGCTACGACAAGGTCAAGGGCTCGGCCGTCAACCCGGTGCTGCGCGAGGGCAACTCCGACCGCCGCGCACCCGCCTCGGTGAAGAACTACGCCAAGACCCACCCGCACCGCATGGGCGCCTGGAGCCCCGAGTCAAAGACCAGCGTCGCCACGATGGGCCAGGACGACTTCCGCTCCACGGAGAAGTCGGTGGTCATCGCCGAGGACGGCGCGCTGCGCATCGAGCTCAAGGGCGACGACGGCACCACCACGGTGCTGCGCGAGTCCGTGCCCGTCCTGAAGGGCGAGGTCGTCGACGCCTCCGTGATGCGCGTCGCCGCGCTGCGCGAGTTCCTGACCGCGCAGGTCGCCCGCGCCAAGCAGGAGGGCGTGCTGTTCTCCGTGCACCTGAAGGCCACGATGATGAAGGTCTCCGACCCGATCGTCTTCGGCCACGTGGTGCGCGCCTTCTTCCCGAAGACGTTCGCGCAGTACGGCGACAAGCTCGCCGCGGCCGGCCTCACCCCGAACGACGGTCTGGGCGGCATCTACAAGGGCCTGGAGGCCCTGCCCGAGGGCGCCGAGATCAAGGCCTCCTTCGACGCGGAGCTCGCCGAGGGCCCGGCGCTGGCGATGGTCGACTCCGACAAGGGCATCACCAACCTGCACGTCCCCTCGGACGTCATCGTCGACGCCTCCATGCCGGCCATGATCCGCACCTCCGGCCACATGTGGGGCCCGGACGGCCAGGAGGCCGACACCCTCGCCGTCCTGCCGGACTCCAGCTACGCCGGCGTCTACCAGGCCGTGATCGAGGACTGCCGGGCCAACGGCGCCTACGACCCGTCCACCATGGGCTCGGTGCCGAACGTCGGTCTGATGGCGCAGAAGGCCGAGGAGTACGGCAGCCACGACAAGACCTTCGAGATCCCCACCACGGGTACGGTCCGTCTGGTGGACGGCAACGGCGACGTGGTCCTCGAGCAGGCCGTCTCCGCCGGTGACATCTTCCGCGCCTGCCAGACCAAGGACGCCCCGATCCGCGACTGGGTGAAGCTGGCCGTCACCCGCGCCCGTGCCACCGGCGACCCGGCGGTCTTCTGGCTGGACGAGGACCGTGCGCACGACGCCAACCTGATCGCCAAGGTGAAGCAGTACCTGCCGGAGCACGACACCGAGGGCCTGGACATCCGCATCCTGAACCCGGTCGAGGCGACCAAGCTGTCGGTGGAGCGCATCCGCCGCGGCGAGAACACCATCTCGGTGACCGGCAACGTGCTCCGCGACTACCTCACCGACCTGTTCCCCATCCTGGAGCTGGGCACCAGCGCCAAGATGCTGTCGGTCGTCCCGCTGATGGCGGGCGGCGGCCTGTTCGAGACGGGCGCCGGCGGCTCCGCGCCGAAGCACGTGCAGCAGCTGGTCAAGGAGAACTACCTGCGCTGGGACTCCCTCGGTGAGTTCTTCGCGCTGGTGCCGTCCCTGGAGCAGTACGCCGAGGCCACGGGCAACACCCGGGCCAAGGTCCTCGCCGACACCCTCGACCGCGCCACGGCGACCTTCCTCAACGAGGACAAGTCCCCGACCCGTCGCGTCGGCGGCATCGACAACCGCGGCAGCCACTTCTACCTGTCCCTGTACTGGGCGCAGGAGCTGGCCGCGCAGAGCGACGACGCGGACCTGGCGAAGGCCTTCGCCCCGCTCGCCGAGACGCTCACCGCCAACGAGGCGAAGATCGTCGAGGAGCTGAACGCCGTCCAGGGCAAGCCCGCCGAGATCGGCGGCTACTACCAGCCCGACCCGGCCAGGGCCGCCGCGGTCATGCGCCCGTCCACCACGTGGAACGAGGCGCTGGCCTCCCTGAGCTGACGCGATCAGCCCGCGCGTTCCGCCCCGGCCGGCCAGGCGCCCGGCCGGGGCGGAGCCGTCCGAGGGGCGGCGTTGTCAGTGGCGTATGGCATCTTGATCACGTCGTGCACCACTGACAGTCCTGGAGCAGCCGTATGGCCGATGTGCCGTCTTCCTTCGCGTTCGTCTCCGGTGATCCGGAGTCCCCCGTGATCCTGCACGTGCCGCATTCCGCCCGGGAGATACCGGGGGACGTGCGGGCCGGGATCGTGCTGGAGGACGCCGGTCTCGAGCGGGAGCTCGATCACATCACCGACTCGCACACCGCGTCGATCGCCGAGGAGGCGGCCCGGGCGGCCGGCCTCGCGCCGTGGCGGTTCGTGAACCGGCTGTCGCGGCTGGTCGTCGATCCCGAGCGGTTCCCGGACGAGCGGGAGGAGATGCTGGCCGTCGGGATGGGCGCGGTCTACACCCGGACCACGCACAAGGACGTGCTGCGGCCCGACGGCTTCGACCCCGAGCCGCTGGTCGAGCGGTACTTCCGGCCGTACGCGCGGGCGATGACGGAAGCCGTCGCCGGCCGGCTCGCGGCGACCGGGCGGGCCGTGATCATCGACGTGCACTCGTATCCGAGCGCGCCGCTGCCCTACGAACTGCACGGCGACGGGCCGCGGCCGGAGATCTGCCTGGGCACCGACTCCTTCCACACCCCGCCCGCGCTGCTCGACGCCGCCCGCGAGGCGTTCGCGCCGTGCGGGGAGACGGGACTGGACAGCCCGTTCGCCGGGACGTACGTACCGCTGGAGTTCTACGGCAAGCGTGCGGAGGTGTCCGCCCTGATGGTGGAGATCCGCCGGGACACCTACATGACCGAACCGGGCGGCCCCGCCGGGCCGGGGCTGGCCCGGCTGGCGTCGGCGCTCACCGCGCTGATCGACGCCGTCTCCCACTGACACCGCCGTCGGCGCGGTACGGCGCGTCGGGCGTGTCCCGGGGCCGGCCGCCGCGTCCCCCGCCGCGGCGCGGCGCGGCCCCCCGGCGGGAGGTGGAGCGGGCTCTCGCCGACGGCGGCCGAGCGCCCCTCCAGCCTGTTCCGCACCCGTGCGGCCGGCTCAGGCGCGGAGCCACTCCGTGACGACCACGTCGTCGTCGGTGCGCAGGCGCAGGGCGAAGGGGCCGGAGGGCGGGGCGGCGGTGAAGCGGCCCAGGTCGTCGGCGGTGAGCGGGACGGTGGTCTGCGGACCGCCGAGCACCTCGATGCGGGCCGGCCGCGGCGGCAGCACCTGGCCCATCAGGCCCTCCTCGGTCACCTCGACGTCCAGCGTCACCTCACCGGCGGTGAAGGTGAGCATGCGCGGCACGTCCGCGGCGCCCCTGACCGGGATGGCGTCGACCAGCGAGTCGAAGGTCAGCTCGGCCACGCGGGCGTCGAGGTCGTACAGCGCGTAGGCGTCGACGGCGACCTGCAGCAGGGCGGGAGGCAGCGGGTCCAGGACGGCTGCCGCCTGCCGGAGCTCCTCCTCCAGCAGCCCGCCGTCGAAGTCCTCGTCGAATTCCGCGTCGTCGGTCATGTCGCTCACATCGTCCCCCGTGCCTCGAGCCGGGCCCGCAGCCGGCGCAGACAGCGCTGGCGCAGCGGCCCGATGCTGCCCACCGCGATGTCGAGCGCGGCGGACACCTCCTGATAACTGGGCGGCGGCGAGGCGATCAGCACCCGCAGTAACTGCCTGCACCGCTCGCCCAGTTCCTCGAACTCCTGCCACAGCCGCCGCACGCGTTCGCTCTGCGCCGCCGCTTCCTCCGTCTCCAGCAGCGACTGCTCCGGCACGCCGTCCTCGCTGACCCGGTCCAGCAGCTGCGGATCGTCCGTCAGCATCAGCCGGCGCGCGTTCCTGTGCACCTTCAGGCACTCGTGCCGCGCGGTACTGGCCAGCCAGGAGCCCGCCTTGTCGGGTTCCCGGATCCGTCCCAGGTGCTGGGCGAAACGGAACCACACGGTCTGGTAGACCTCGTGCGCGTCGGCGTCGGAGAGCCGGTGCGCGCGCACCACGGACCACACCAGTGGGCCCAGCCCTTCCACGATCGCCTTCCAGGCCGCCGCGTCGCCGTCGACAGCGGACCGGACCAACGCGCCGACTTCGGTACGCTCCACGGTGCCACCCCTCGTGTACGGCACGACATCGTACGCCGTGGAGGGGACGACTCCGCTCCTCATGCCCGTACCGAGGGTGCGGAGACCTGCACGGGGCGCCAGGTGGGCGGCAGGAGCGCCGGGACGTGCGCCCCGCGCACCTGCGCGTACTCGGTGGTGGCCTCGAGCAGTTGCCGGCGGGCCTTGCGCGGGTCGGTCTCCGCCCGCGCGGTCATGTGGGCGGCGACCATGCCGACGGCGACGGGGGTGGCGAACGAGGTCCCGCTCCACTGGGCGAGCCCTTCGAACATCACCTGGTCCGGCTTTCCGGAACCGCCGTCCTCGCTCAACACGCCGGTGTGACGCGGGTGGTGGCACGTGCAGGCGTACGTGAAGCCGTAGCGGCAGGCGTCGTAGGTGGAGTGCTGGTACACGTACGGGACGGGCGTCTCGAAACCGGTGAGGGCGCTGACGAGACGCTCACCGGGCGCGTAGGCCTTCACCCAGCCGCCGTGGTTGCTGAAGCAGGCGCCGAACTCGCCGTCCCCGCGCAGCGCGCCGACGGACAGCACGGCGTCCTCGTAGCCGGGCAGATCGGCGTAGGCGGCGGGCCAGAAGGGGGTGGCGCTGCCGTTGTTGCCGGCGGCGGCGACCAGCAGGGTGGGCCGCTCGCGCAGTTCCCGCATGAAGGCGTCGACACCGAGGAGACCGTCGGTACGGCCGTTGGAGGTGCCGGCGGAGAGGCTGATGACGTCGGGCCAGCCGTCCTGGTCGACGGCCTCGAAGAGCTTCTCCCCGAACTCGGACTCCAGAACGGCGCCCGCGTCGTTCAGCGTGCCGCGGACGGTGACGTCGGTGTTGGGGGCGACGGCGGCGACGAGCCCGGCGATGAACGTGCCGTGGCCGCAGTACTGCTGGAGGATCCCCTCGCCGTCGCACTCCGCGACCTGGGCGTCGCCCCGGGTGTGGGCGAGCGGCGGGTAGGAGCGGTGGTCGTGCATGAGGCCGGTGTCGATGACGAGCACGCCGACGGCGGTGTCCGGGTCGTGCGCGGCGTCGGCGGCGGCCGGGTTGGGCTGCCCGCCGCGCGGCACGGGTACGGGCTCGTCGCCCGGGCAGGCGTTGACCGCGATCGACACGACGTGGTTGCGGCTGACCAGTCGGCGTCCGGCGCGGCCCTCGGTCGCCGACAGCGCGCGCAGCGCTCCCGCGACCGCCGGGTCGCCGCTGCCGTCGCCCTGGCCTGGGTCGGCGACCCGGATGCGGGTGATGCCCGAGCGGTTGGTCTGCGGGCCCGTCCGGCGCACCTGGTCCGGGGCGAGGCCGGCGAACGTGGTGAAGTGCTGTCGCACGGTGTCCTCGACGACGCGGGCCTCCTCTCCGTCACGGGCGAGGATCACGCCCTTCTCGTAGAGGAACTCGCCCGCGTCGTCCGGTCCCATCGCCAGGGGGACGTCGGGCATCGAGCGTTGGATCTGTGCGAACTGCTCGCGGAATCGCTGTGGTGCCATGACGTCTCCTCCACTGGTGCGACGGCGGCCTGTGCCGCGGAGTTGTCGTGTATGCAGAGCCGTGGACCGGGCGTTTGATACAACGCCACACGTGTGGGGCGTGGTTGCGGACCACTACCATCGTGGGGTGACAGCCGGAAGCGACACGGTGCTGGAACTGCTGCCGATGGTGTTCGCCGCCCCGGGTGAGGCGCTGGCGAGGGCAGAAGAGGTGCTGGGCGACCGTCCGCCGCCCCTGCACGCCTCCGTCGCCCATCAGGTGATCGGCATCTGGCAGCGGGACTTCGGCGACATGCGGCTGGCCCTGACCCATCTGCGCCGGGCCCGGGCCTGGGCGGCGCGCGCGGACTCGGCCGAGCGGGAGGCGGACGTCCTCGCCACGCTCGGGGTCGCGCTGGTGCACGCGGGACGCACCCGGCAGGGCATGGACGCGCTGGGACGCGGTGTCGAGCGCGGCACCGGGCACACCCGCGCGCGGGTGCTGTTCCGCCGGGCGTACTCGTGGTGGGTGCTGGGCCATCACAAGGAGGCCCTGGAGGACGTGCGGCGGGCCGTTCCCGTACTGCGGCAGGCCGGCGACGTGATCTGGACGGCGCGGGCGCTGACGCTGCGGGCGACGGTGCATCTGGCGCTGGGTTCGGTGGAACGGGCGAACGCCGACTTCACTGCGGCCGAGGCGCTGTGGGACACCACCGGCCAGGAACACGACAAGGCGGACGCGGTGGAGAGCCGCGGGCTGGCCGCGTTCCGCGCGGGCGACGTCCCGGCGGCACTGCGGCTGCTCGACGAGGCCGAGGAACGGTACGCCAAGCTCGGCACACCGACGTTCATGCTGAACATCCGGCGCTGCGAGGTGCTGATGGCGGCCGGTCTTGCCGCGGAGGCACTGGCCGAGGCGGACGCGGCGCTCCGGGCGCTGGACGGCATCGGCGGGCAGCCGACGCGCAGGGCGGAGCTGCTGCTGGCCGCCGCGCGGGCGGCCCGGCTGGCCGGCGAGCCGCAGACCGCGATCGCGCGCGCGGCGCTCGCGGTACGGCTGTTCGCGGGACAGCGGCGCACCTGGTGGGAGACGCACGCGCGGCTGGTGCTGATCGGGGCCCGGCACGCGGCCGGGCGCGGTTCGGGCCGACTGGTCGCGGACGCGGCGGCGGTGGCGGAGAGGCTGGCCGCGCTCGGCGCCCCGGCCGCCCCTGAGGCGTCCCTGCTCGCGGGCCGGATCGCGCTGGACCTGGGCTGGACGGCCGACGCGGAGCGGCATCTCGCGGTCGCCGCGCGAAGCAGACACGGCGGGCCGCCGCTCGCACGGATGACGGGCTGGGCGGCGCAGGCGCTGCGCGCGCAGGCCGCCGGTTCCGCGCGGGGCGTACTGGAGGCCTGCCGGCGCGGTCTGGACGTGCTCGACGACCACCGGATGACGCTGGGCGCCTCGGAGTTGCGGGCCCGCGCCACCGCGCAGGGCGCGGAGCTGGCCGCGCTCGCGCAGAGGGCCAGTCTGGTCTCGGGCGGGCCGCGACGGCTGCTGGTGTGGAGCGAACGCTGGCGGGCCACCGCGCTGTCCGCACCGCCCGCCCGGCCGCCGGCCGACCCGGCGCTGCTCAGCGGCATGACCGCCTACCGGGAGATCGCCGCCCGCGCGGAGGAGGCCCGCATGGAGGGCAGGCCCGTGCCGGCGCTGGAGCGGGAACAGCGGCGGCTGGAACGGGAGATCCGTTCCCGGACGCTGCACATGCGCGGCGAGGCGCCCGACGGCGGGGACCGTTTCGACGTCGGCCGGCTGCTCGCACGGCTGGGCGACGACGAGCAGCTGATGGAACTCGCCGTGCTCGACGGGCGGGTGCAGGTGCTGCTGTGCGGGCGGGGCAGGGTGCGGCGGTTCGAGGCGGGGCCGCTGGCGGCGGCGGAGACCGAGGCCGAGCACGTGCAGGCGGGGCTGCGGCGGCTGGCCCATCCGGGGGCGGGGGCGCGGCTGCCGGTGGTGGAGGCCGCGGGCCGCCGGCTGGAGGAGCTGCTGCTGGGCCCGGCCACGGCGCACCTCGGTGACGGCCCGGTGGTGATCGTGCCGCCGGGGCGGCTGCACCGGGTGCCGTGGGCGCTGCTGCCCTCGCTGCGGGAGCGGGTGCTGAGCGTGTCGCCGTCGGCGAGCAGCTGGCTGCGCGCGAAGGAGACGGCGCCGCCTGCCGGGGACCGTCAGGTGCTGGTGCGCGGTCCGGGGCTCGCGACGGGTGGCGCGGAGGTGCCCGAGCTGGCCGGCCGCTACGGGGGCGCGACCCTCCTGGAGCACGCCGACGCGACGGTGCCGCGCGTGCTGCGGGAACTGGACGGGGCGGGGCTGGCGCACATCGCCGCGCACGGCGCGTTCCGCGCGGACGGCCCGCTGTTCTCGTCCCTGCGGATGGCCGACGGGCCGTTGATCGTGCACGACTTCGAACGGCTGGACCGCAGCCCGTACCGCATCATCCTGTCCTGCTGCGACACCGCGCGGTTCGCCACGGTGGGCGCCGACGAACTCCTCGGCCTCGTCACGGCGTTGCTGCCGCTGGGCACGGCGGGGGTGGTGGCGTGCAGCGCCCCCGTCAACGACGCGGCGGTGGTCCCCCTCATGGTCGCCCTCCACAAGGCCCTCGACACCGGCCTCTCCCTGGCGGAGGCCCTGCGCGACGCCCGCGCCGCGCTGCCGTCGGACGCGCTGCACCGGGCCACGGGATGGGCCTTCACCGCCTTCGGGGCGGCGTGATCCCGCCGTGGGCGGTTGCGGGCGGTTCGTGCGTGCTCGCGCCCTTGAAGCGGCCCAGCCGCCCTCCTCGAAGGGCGCGGGACCGTGCCGGCATACGGCTCCGCCGCGTGGGCGCGACCGGCCGCCGACGGCCCGCAGCCGCTGTCAGGCGCTCCGGCGGGACACGGTGGCCCCCGGCCGGGTGTACTTCCCGTACAGGTGTTTTACGACCGTGCGAACGGAAGGGGTGAGGCGTTCCGCGATCTGCCGGTTGCTCAGCCCCTCCGCGGCCGGCGTGACGATCTGCCGCCGGCGTGCCGTGAGTTCACTGAAGGCAAGGTCCGCGAGCGCTGGTGTGCGGGCTCCCTCACAGCGGCCGCGGCAGCGGCGGCAGGACGAGGCGGGGCAGCAGTTCCCCGGTCCACGGCCGGGACACGGCGGCGGGCGCCGGCTCGCCGTCGGCGACGACGACCAGCAGCCGGGTGCGTCCGTGCACGGCGAGCCGGTGGACCAGGGCGGCGGAGGCGTCGTCGAACAGATGTGCGTCGTCGACGAACAGCGTGCGCACACCGGACGGTCGCCGCAGGACGTGGTGCCGGGCCGGGCGGCGTCCCCGGCCCGTGCCACCGGCTCCCCCGATCGACGGTCCCTCGAACGATCGAAGGGTCCTGCCCCACCGAAGTGGGACAGGACCCTGATCGGGGCCGATGGCCCCTTGCACGTCGGGACGACAGGATTTGAACCTGCGACCCCTTGACCCCCAGTCAAGTGCGCTACCAAGCTGCGCCACGTCCCGATGCGGTTCGCGCGGTGGACCGCGTGATCACGCAGGTCAACAGTACCTCATGTGCACGGTGGCACGGGGACGGAGGTACGCGGCCGACGGCGTCCGCGCAGCCGGCGGCTGACGAACAGGACGGTGTCGACGGCCGCGGCGAAGTCCGCCGTACCGCCGGTGAGGCCACCGGCGAAGCGGGAGAGCCCGCCCCTCCCGGAACGCACGGTGGAACCGCCCGCCGGAAGGCACCGGCCCCTGGAACGCACGGCGCTCCGCGCCTCTGGAGTCAGGGGCGCGGAGCGCCGTGCGGGCGGGACGGCTCAGCCGGTGGCAGCCGGCTGCCGTGATTCTGTTCGCCGTATCGCGGGCACCGCTTCCGGTGCGTCGCTTGTCCTGTCAAAAGGTTGACATGACGCCGGGTCTCCACAGAAGGTGAGCGGACAGGACACGGACCGGGCCGGAGAGAGGCTTTCATGGTGGATGCGCTGGGCGTCGCCGTCGTCGGATTCGGCTGGATGGGGCGGGTGCACACCCAGGCGTACGCACGCGTGCGGCACCACTATCCGCGGCTCGCCCTCCGACCCGAGCTGGTCACGGTCGCCGAGGAGGTGCCGGGCCGGGCCGCGGAGGCCGCCGCGCAGTTCGGGTTCGCCTCGACGACCCGCGACTGGCGGGAGGTGGCCGCCGACCCCCGGGTGCGGGCCGTCAGCATCACCGCCCCGAACTTCCTGCACCGCGAGATCGGCGTGGCGATGGCCGAGGCCGGCAAGCACATCTGGATCGAGAAGCCGGTGGGCCTGGGCGCGGACGACGCCCGCGCGGTCGCGGACGCGGTCGCCGGGGCCGGAGTCCAGGGGGCGGTCGGCTTCAACTACCGCAACGCGCCCGCCGTGGAGGCGGCCCGCGAGCTGATCGCCTCCGGTGACATCGGCACCGTCACCCATGTCCGCATCCGCCTCCTCAGTGACTACGCGGCTCATCCCGAAGGGGCGCTGACCTGGCGCTACGAGCGGGAGCGCGGGGGCAGCGGGGTGCTCGGCGACCTGGCCTCGCACGGCGCCGACCTGGCCCGTTTCCTGCTCGGCGACATCGCCTCGCTGACCGCGGACACGGCGGTCTTCGTGCCCGAGCGGGCCCGTCCGGCGGGCGCCACGGCCGGTCACTCCCGGGCGGCCGGCGGTGAACTCGGCCCGGTGGAGAACGAGGACTACGTCAGCTGTCTGCTGCGGTTCGCCTCCGGTGCGCGCGGGGTGCTGGAGGCCTGCCGGGTGTCGGTCGGCGAGCAGAACAACTACGGCTTCGAGGTGCACGGCACCAAGGGGGCGGTGTTCTGGGACTTCCGCCGGATGAACGAACTGGGCGTCAGCCGGGGCGCCGCCTACCAGGACCAGCCCGTCAGCACGGTCTACGTCGGCCCGGCCCACGGCGAGTTCGGCGCCTTCCAGCCCGGCGCCGCGAACGCCATGGGCTACGACGATCTGAAGGTGATCGAGGCGTACCGCTTCCTGCGCTCCGTCGCGGAAGGGGTTCCGTACGGTGCGGGGCTCGCGGACGCCGTGCACAGTGCGGTGGTGCTGGACGCGATGGAGCGGTCGGCGGAGAGCGGGGCCTGGGTGGTGCTCTGACACTCCCCCGCCCCCCCCGGCCCCTTCCCGTCCCGTCCTTCAAGGGGCGCTGTCCCTTTGACCCCGGACGTGCGGGTGGGTGTGTGGTTGCTCGCGCAGTTCCCCGCGCCCCTTGAGGGGCGCGGGGAACTGCGCGAGGGGGGTCTGGGGGCAGCGCCCCCAGGGATGGGACGGGAAGGGGCGGCGGGGGCGGAGAAAAGGAGCGGTCACTCCGCCCGTGCGTTCTCGCGCCGGCCCAGCCACACCTTCACCGGTACCAGGACCAGCCACCACCACATGGCGGCGGGTCCGACGGCCAGGGCGAGCGGGACGGTCACCAGGAACACCGCCACCGTCGCCCCCAGGTCGACGGCGTAGAGCAGCTCGTCCCGTACGGGTCCGGCTCCGCCGCGCAGCCAGGGGCGCCGGGCGACGAGGGTGGCCAGCGCCAGGTGGACGGCGCCGAGCGAGGCCACCGCCACCGCGTAGATGACCACCGAGGCGCGTTCGTCGCCGTACTCGGAGACCAGCGCGGTCGGGAACGGCAGCAGGGCCGCCAGGCCCAGACCGAGCATGGTCAGCGAGATCACCTGCCCGTCCACCTGCCGGACCGTGCGGAAGATCGCCCGGTGGTCGCGCCAGAAGCCGGCCAGCACCGCCAGGCTGATCCCGTAGGCGCCCAGGTTGGGCAGCGTGTCGCTCAGGGCCTGGTGGAACTCCTCGGAGTCCAGCCCCTGCGGCACGGAGATGTCCAGGACCAGCAGGGTGATGGCGATGGCGAACACTCCGTCGGCGAGCGCGATCAGCCGCTCGGGCCCGCCTTCCGGGGTCGGTTTCCTCATGTGCACGACGGTAGGCGGGCCCGGCCCACGGCACGGGGTTACACGCCCGGCCGTCACCCCGCCGACGTCGGGGGCGGCATGTTGTAGGGGGTCACGACCTGGACGGCGGAGGGGAGGGTGGGCCCCGCGGGCGGCAGGGCGCCGTGGGCGCGCATCACCAGGTGGCAGGCCTCGCGCAGGTCGTGCCGCAGATCGTGGTGGAGCACGGCGGACAGCCGGTGCTCGCGCAGCAGCCGGGTGTTGTCGTGGTCGAGGTCGTGCGCCACGAACACCGCGCACTCGCGTCCGGCGTCCTCGAAGGCGCGCAGGGTGGCGATGTTGCCGCCGCCGATCGAGTAGACCGCGCGGATCTCCGGGTCGCGTTCCAGCGCGGCCCGGACCAGGTCGTACTGGGTGGCGTCCAGGCCCTGCCCCTCGGCGATCTCGACGAGGCTCCGCCCGGGGTGGAGGACGCGCATGGTGGCGCGGAAGCCCATCTCGCGCTCCTCCTCGTTGCGGAAGGAGCCGCTGGAGAGGCTGGTGAGCACATTGCCGGGGCGGTCGCCCAGCCACTGCCCCATGAGGTAGGCGGCGGTCGCGCCCGCCGCGCGGTTGTCGCTGCCGACGTGGCCGATCCGGGCGCTCGCGGGCAGGTCCGTCACCAGGGTCACCACCGGGACACCGGCCGCCGCGAGCCGGCCGACGGCCGCGGTGACCTCGGGGACGTCGGGGGCCTTGAGGAGCACGCCCTGGGAGCCGCGCCGGCCGATCCGGTCCAGGACGGCGACCAGTTCGCCCGCCGGGCCGGTCTCCCGGAAGTGGAAGCGGGAACGGACCACCGCCGGGTGCAGGGAGGGCAGTTCGGCCTCCAGGGCGGCCCGGACCGCGGTGGAGAACCGCTCCGGCGACTGCATCACGATGTCCACCATGAAGGTCCGGCCGACCAGCCGGACCTGGGTGCGCTGCCGGTCCAGGTCCGCGATCGCCTGGTGCACCTCCCGCGCGGTGCTCTCCCGCACTCCTCCCCGGCCGTTGAGGACCCGGTCCACCGTGGCCTCGCTCAACCCGGCCTGACGTGCGATTTCCCGGATGGGGAAGGGATGGCCCACATCGGCTCCTGAGGGGTTTTTGATGGCTTCCTGCTGGTTGTTCGAAGGGTTTGTACTGACAAGAATGACATCAGCCGCGTCGCTCCGTGACCCGAAGGGACGGCCCCATGTCCGCCTCCGCCTCCCAGCAGACGCCCGCACCGGCCGTCCGGCTGTCCGAGCAGGACTGCGACCTCGACGCCTTCCGCGCACTGGTGGAACGGTCGACCGACCTCGCCGACCACCCGCACGCCAGTGCCGTCGAGCGGAACGTACCGCTGTACGACGCCGACCGGCTCGCCCTCGCCGACCGCCGTGCCGTCCAGGCCGAGCTGGTGCGCGCGTTCGCGGACGGCCCCGGCATCGTGGTGATCCGCGGGGCCTTCGCCGACCCGGCCGTGGTGGACCGGACCACCGCCGTGTTCGACGCCCTGATCGCCGAACAGCGCGCCTCGGGCGCCGGCGCCGGCGACCACTTCGCCAGGCCGGGCGCCAACGACCGGGTGTGGAACGCCCTGGAGAAGGCGGCCCTGTACGACCCCGAGGCGTTCGCCGACTACTACGGCAACGAGGTGATCGCGCTGGTCTCCTCGGCCTGGCTCGGCCCCGGCTACCAGATCACCTCCCAGGTCAACGTGGTCAACCCGGGCGGCGCGGCACAGACCGTGCACCGCGACTACCACCTCGGCTTCCTCTCCGACGAGGCCGCCGCCGCCTACCCGGCGCACGTGCACCGCCTCTCCCCCGTGCTCACCCTCCAGGGCGCGGTGGCCCACTGCGACATGCCCGTCGAGTCCGGGCCCACGCTGTACCTGCCGCACTCGCAGAAGTACGAGCCGGGCTACCTCGCCTGGCGGCTGCCGGAGTTCCGGGCGTACTTCGAGGAGCACCACGTGCAACTCCCCCTGGCCAAGGGCGATGCGGTGTTCTTCAACCCGGCGCTGTTCCACGCCGCCGGCGCCAACCACTCGACGGACATCCGGCGCATGGCCAACCTGCTCCAGGTGTCCTCGGCGTTCGGCCGGGCGATGGAGACGGTGGACCGCGAGGCCGTGGCGGGAGCCGTCTATCCGGTGCTCCTCAAGCGCAGGGCCGAGGGCGCCGGCGAGCGGTGGCTGGAGAACGTGATCGCGGCGAGCGCCGAGGGCTACCCCTTCCCCACCAACCTCGACAGCGACCCGCCGGTCGAGGGCCTGGCCCCGCCCTCGCAGGCCGACGTCGTACGCCGGGCCCTGCACGAGGGGTGGAGCGCCCGGGCCCTGCGGGCCGAACTGCGGGCCGGCGCCAAGCGGCGCGAGAGCTGAGGGGAACCCGGACACCGACATGGGACTCCTCGACGACAAGGTCGTCCTCGTCAACGGCGGCAGCCAGGGCGTCGGCGCGGCCGTCGCCCGGGCCGCGGTCCGCGAGGGGGCGGTCCTCGCCGTGAGCGGGCGGCGCCCGGAGCCCGGCGAGGCGCTGGTGGCCGAGCTGGCCGCGGCGGGCGGCAAGACGATGTTCCTGCGGGCCGACCTGGCGGACGCCGAGCAGGCCAAGGCCTGTGTCGCGCGGGTGGTGGAGGCGTACGGCAGGATCGACTGCCTGGTGAACTCCGCGGGCCTGACGTCGCGCGGCACGCTGCTGGACACCACCCCGGAACTGTTCGACCAGCACATCGCGGTCAACCTCAAGGCGCCGTTCTTCGCCATGCAGGCCGCCGTCGCGGACATGGTGCGGCGCGCGGCGCCCGGCACGGTCGTCAACGTCATCACCTCCTCCGCGCACGGCGGGCAGCCGTTCCTGGCCCCGTACGTGGCGGCGAAGGCCGGGCTGATCGGCCTGACCAGGAACGCGGCGCACGCCCACCGCTGGGACCGGATCCGGATCAACGGCCTGAACATCGGCTGGACCGCCACCGAGGGCGAGGACGCCACCCAGCGCGCCTTCCACGGCGCCGGGGACGACTGGCGCGAACAGGCCGCCGCGCGGCTGCCGATGGGCAGGCTCGGCCGGCCGGACGAGATCGCCGACTTCGTGGTCCTGCTGCTCTCCGACCGTTCCGGGGTGGTCACCGGCTCCGTGATCGACTGGGACCAGAACGTCCTCGGCGGCCTCGACTGACCTCCCCGCACGCCCCGCTCGTACGAACCCGCAAGCAAGGAGCACCGCCCCCATGCGCATCGGAATCCTCGGCCTCGGCCGTATCGGCGCCTTCCACGCCGAGACCCTCTCCGGGCTCGGCGCCGTCGAGTCCCTCGTCGTCTCCGACCCGTTCACGGACGCCGCGAAGGCCGCCGCCGAGCGGTTCGGCGCCGAGGTCGCGGACTCCCCCGAGGCGTTGCTCGCCGCCGGGGTGGACGGTGTGGTCGTCGCCGCCGCGACCGACGCGCACCCGGCGCTGATCCTGGCCTGCGTGGAGGCGGGCGTGCCCGTCTTCTGCGAGAAGCCGGTGGCCCGCACCATGGCCGAGGGCGTGGCGGTGCTGAAGGCGGTCGAGGGCCGTGACGTGCCGGTCCAGATCGGCTTCAACCGCCGCTTCGACGCGGGCTTCGCCGCCGCGCGGGCGGCCGTACGGAGCGGGGAGCTCGGCACGCTGCACACCGTGCGCTCGACCACGCTGGACCCGGCGCCCCCGCCGGCCGCGTACATCGGCGCGTCCGGGGGCATCTTCCGGGACTGCTCGGTGCACGACTTCGACGTCATCCGCTGGGTGACCGGCCGCGAGGTGACCGAGGTGTACGCGGCCGGCGGCAACCGGGGCGCCGGCTACATCAGGGAGGCGGGCGACGCCGACACCGTCGGCGCGGTCCTCACCCTGGACGACGGCACTCTCGCCGTGGTCTCCAACAGCCGCCACAACGGCCGGGGTTATGACGTCCGCATGGAGATCCACGGCTTCGCGGACTCCGTCGCGGTGGGTCTGGAGGACAAGCTGCCGCTGCGGTCGGTGGAGCCGGGCACGGCCTTCCCGGCGGGCACCCCGCACGACTTCTTCATGGACCGGTTCGCGGCCGCCTACCGCGCCGAACTGACCGCGTTCACCGAGGTCGTGGCCGGCTCCCTGCCCTCGCCGTGCACGGTCTCCGACGCCCTGGAGGCGGGCTGGATCGCCGAGGCGTGCACACTGTCCCTGCACGAGCACCGTCCCGTCACGATCGAGGAGGTACGGCGGTCATGAGCGAGTCCGGGCGGGAGCCCCTGCGCATCGGCGTCCTGGGGACCGCGCGGATCACCGAGCGCTCCCTCGTCGCCCCGGCCCGGGCGGGCGGCCACCGCCTGGTCGCCGTGGCCGCCCGCGACCGCTCCCGCGCCGAGGCGTTCGCCTCGGCCCACGGCGTGGAGCGGGCCCTCGGCTCGTACGCCGAACTGCTGGCCGACCCCGAGGTCGACGTCGTCTACAACCCGCTCGCCAACGGCCTGCACGGCCCGTGGAACCTGGCGGCGCTGGCGGCCGGCAAGCACGTCCTGAGCGAGAAGCCGTCGGCGAGCAACGCCGAGGAGGCGGCGAAGGTGCGGGAGGCGGCGGCGAAGTCCGGCACCGTCTTCGCGGAGGCCTTCCACTACCTGTTCCACCCGGTCACCCGGCGGCTGCACGAGCTGCTGGCCTCCGGTGAGCTGGGCGAACTCCGCCGGGTGGAGGCCATGGTGGCGACCCCCGCCCCCGAGGCGACCGACCCGCGCTGGTCGCTGCCCCTGGCCGGCGGCGCCCTGATGGACCTCGGCTGCTACGGCGTGCACGCGCTGCGCATGCTCGCCCCCTGGGCGGGCGGCGCCCCGCGCCTGCTGTCCGCGCGGGCCGGTGAGCGGGAGGGGGCGCCGGGCGTGGACGAGTGGCTGGACGCCGACCTGGAGTTCCCGGACGGCGCGACGGGCAGCGCCCGCTGCCACATGGCGTACGGCCGGCTGGAGATGAGCATGCGGGTCGTCGGCAGCCGGGGCGAGGCGACGGCCCCCAACTTCGTGCTCCCGCAGCGGGACGACCGTGTCGTCATCCGCACTCCGGACGGCGGACGCACCGAACACCTCGGCACCCGGTCCTCGTACGCGTACCAGCTGGAGGCGTTCGCCGCCCGGGTGCGGGAGGGCGCGGCGCTCCCGCTGGACGCGGACGACGCGGTGGCGACGATGCGGCTGATCGACGCGTGCTACGAGGCCGCCGGGCTCGGCCCGCGCCCGCGCACCGCACTCGGCGGCTGAGACGCCGCAGGGCACGCGCGGTACGGCCGCCCCCCGAGGGGGCGGCCGTACCGCGCGGTGTCAGTGGTACAGCGCCGGTTTCTCCACCAGGTCGACCTCCACCCGGCCGCCCTCCTCCAGCGCCCGCACCCCCGCCTCGCAGACGGCCGCCGCGGCGTAGCCGTCCCAGGTGCTGGGCCCGGTGACCTCACCGCGGCGGGTGGTGTCGACCCAGGTCCGGATCTCGTCGTCGTAGGCCTGGGCGAAGCGGTCGGTCCAGTCCTGGGCGACGGCGCCGCCCCACTGGCCGGCCGCATGGGTGACCAGGGAGTGGGCGTCGCCGATGCGGGCGGTGCCGCGTTCGCAGACCACCTCGGCCTGCACCTGGTAGCCGAAGCCGCAGTTGACGAAGATCTCGACGTCGCAGAGCGCGCCGCCGTCGGTCTCCAGGACGACGAACTGCGGGTCCCGCAGCCCGGCGGGGGCGCCGGAGGAGGGGGTGGGGCGCAGCACCGTCACGGCGGTGATCTCCTGACCGAGGAGCCAGCGGGTGGCGTCGACCTCGTGGGCGACGGAGTCGCTGATCAGCATGGAGCTGGTGAAGAAGGGCGGGCTGGCCACGTTGCGGTGGCGGTTGTGCAGCATCAGCGGACGGCCCAGCCGGCCGGTCTCCAGCAGGGCCTTCAGCTTCACGTACTCGGCGTCGTAGCGGCGCATGAAGCCGACCTGGACCCTGCGGTGGCCGAGGGCCTGTTCGGCCTCCATGACGCGCAGCGCGGAGGCCGCGTCGGGGGTGAGCGGCTTCTCGCACAGGACGGGCAGATCGTGCTCGAACGCGGCGAGCAGGGCGGCCTCGTGAGCCGGTCCGGGGGAGGCGACGAGGACGGCGTCGACGTCGGCCGCCGCCATCGCGGCGGCCGGGTCGGTGTGGGCGGTGCAGCCGTCGACGCCCGCGGCGACGGCCCGGGCCCGTTCGGCGTCGGTGTCCACGACGGCGGTGACCCGTGCGCCGCTGACGACCCGGTCGATACGGCGTACGTGGTCCGCGCCCATGCGGCCGGTGCCGATGACGGCGATGCCGAGCGGTTCGCGCCGGTTCATCCCTCGTCTCCCCCTCGGGTGGTCAGGCGCCGCAGGAACGGAGGAACGCGCGGGTGCGGACGGCGATCGGCAGCGGCTTGTCCGGCTCGCAGGGGTACATGTCCTGCTCGACGATGGCGAACAGGTCCACGCCCAGTTTCTGCGCGGCCGTGAGCACCGGGCCCAGTTCGGGGACGCCTGCGGGCGGTTCGCACATCACCCCGCGCTGCACGGCCGGCCCGAACGGGACCTCGTTCTCGACGACGTCGGCGAGGATCTCCGGGTCGACCTGCTTGAGGTGGAGGTAGCCGATGCGTTCGCCGTAGGTCTCGATCAGCTTGACGCTGTCGCCGCCGCAGTAGGCGTAGTGGCCGGTGTCCAGGCAGAGGTTGACCAGGCCGGAGTCGGTCGAGTCGAGGAAGCGCTCGACGTGCTCCTCGGTGTCGATGTGGGTGTCGGCGTGCGGGTGGACGACGATGTCCAGGCCGTACGCGTCCTTCACCTGCCGGCCGAGGCGTTCCATGCCCTTGGTGAGGTGGCCCCACTGCTCGGTGGTGAGTTCCGGGGCTTCGAGGATCTCCGCGGTCTTGTCGTCGCGCCAGAAGGACGGGATGACGACGAGGTGCTTCGCGCCCATGTCCCGGGTGAGTGCGGCGACCCGGCCGACCTGCTCCCAGGTGGCGTCCCATTCGGACGGGCCGCGGTGCAGTCCGCAGAAGATGGTGCCGGCGGAGACCTTGAGGCCGCGCTTCTCCACCTCGTCGCCGAGGCGCGCCGGGTCGGTGGGGAGGTAGCCGTAGGGGCCGAGTTCGATCCAGGAGTAGCCGGCCTCGGCGACCTCGTCGAGGAAGCGCCGCCAGGGCACCTGCTGCGGGTCGTCGGGGAACCAGACGCCCCAGGAGTCGGGGGCGGAACCGACCCGGATGCGGTCGAGCGCGACTGCCATGTCAGGGCTTTCCTTCCGGAGTTGCGGCTGCGGGGGCCTGGAGGTCGCCCTCCTCGGGGAGTTCCTCGGTGTCGACGCCGCCGACCTGTGCCAGCTCGTGCTTGAGGGCGGCCAGTTCGGCGCCGCCGGCCATGTGGTTGGTCAGTTCCTCGAGGCCGACCTCGCTGCGGTCGGCGCTGAGTTCCACGGTGCCCAGGCGCAGTACGCTGAAGTGGTCGCCGACCATGTAGGCGTGGTGCGGGTTGTGGGTGATGAAGATGACGCCGAGGCCGCGGTCGCGGGCCATCGCGATGTACTTCAGGACCACGCCGGACTGCTTGACGCCGAGGGCGGCGGTCGGCTCGTCCAGGATCAGCACCCGCGCGCCGAAGTAGACGGCGCGGGCGATGGCGACGCACTGGCGCTGGCCGCCGGAGAGCGTGCCGATGGGCTGTTCCAGGTCGTCCAGGACGATGCCCATGTTGCGCAGTTCCTCGTCCGCGGTCCGCTTCATCCGGTCGATGTCGAGGCGGCGGACGGGCCAGGGCCCCTTGGTCATCTCGGAGCCGAGGAAGAAGTTCCGCCACACCGGCATCAGGGGGACGACCGCGAGGTCCTGGTAGACGGTGGCGATGCCCTTGTCGAGGGCCTCGCGCGGGGTGGAGAACCGCACGGGCTCGCCGTCGACGAGGAACTCGCCCTCGGTGTGCTGGTGCAGCCCGGAGACGATCTTGATCAGGGTGGACTTGCCGGCGCCGTTGTCGCCGAGGACACAGGTCACCTTGGAGGGGTGGACGGTGAGGTCGACGCCGTGCAGGGCGCGGATGTTGCCGTAGGACTTGCCGGCCGAGCGGAGTTCGATCAGGGGGCGGTCGCCGTCGGGCGCGGTGTCCTCGCGGACGGAGCCGTGGGTGCCGGTGGTCTCGTCGGTCATTGCGGTCACCTCCGGGTCGCCGTGCGCTGGACCCACAGATTGATGAGGACGGCGCCGAGCAGCATCACGCCGAGGAAGGCCTTGAACCAGTCGGGGTTCCAGCCGGCGTAGACGATGCCCTGCTGCACCATGCCGAACATGAAGGCGCCGAAGACCGGGCCGATCGCGGAGCCGTACCCGCCGGTCAGCAGACAGCCGCCGATGACCGCCGCGGCGATGTAGATGAGCTCCTGGCCCACGCCCTCGCCGGACTGCACGGTGTTGAAGGAGAACAGGTTGTGCATGCCGACGAACCAGGCGCCGAAGCCGACCAGCATGAACAGGGAGATCTTGGTGAAGGTGACGGGGACGCCGACCGCGCGGGCGCTGTCCTTGTTGCCGCCGACGGCGAAGATCCAGTTGCCGTACTTGGTGCGCAGCAGCACCCAGGTGGCGAGGGCCGCGAAGACGAGCCACCACACCACGGTGATCTTCACCTGGACGCCGGCGACGTCGAAGCCGGAGGCGAAGACCGCCTTGGCCTGGTCGAAACCGTCCATGTCGCTGATGCTGTCGGTGGCGACGTTGCCGGTGACCAGCTTGGTCACCGCCAGGTTCACGCCCTGCAGGATCAGGAAGGTGCCGAGGGTGACCAGGAAGCTGGGCAGCCCGGTCCTGACCAGCATCCAGCCGTTGAACGCGCCGATCCCCAGGGAGACCGCCAGGGCGACGATCACGCCCGTCCACACGTTCAGGGTGAGCTGGTAGCTGAGCATGCTCGCGGTCAGCGCCGAGGTGACGACGGCGACACCGGCCGAGAGGTCGAACTCGCCGCCGATCATCAGCAGGGCCACGGGCAGCGCCATGATCCCGATGACCGACGACTGGTACAGGATGTTCGCCATGGAGCTGCCGTCCCGCACCGGCGGCGCGGCGAACAGGAAGAACACCACGACGGCCACGGCGCCGAGGAACACGCCGACCTCGGGCCGGGCGAGCAGACGCAGCGCCAGCGGGCGCCGCACGGTGCGGCCGTCGCTCTGTCTCGGGCCGGGGGCCGGCGGTGGGGTCACCGCCGGCTCAGCCTGTGGGGCCATGCTCATCACCGAGTGCCCTTCGCGGCGTACTCGGAGACCGCGTCGACGTTGGACTCGTCGACGAACGCCGGGCCGGTCAGCACCGGCTGCTCACCGCCGCCGCTGTAGTTGCCGTTGTTCTTGTAGAGCCACAGGCCGTCCACGGCGAGGTAGCCCTGCAGGTAGGGCTGCTGGTCCACGGCGAACTGGATGTCACCGGCCTCGATCGCCTTGGTCAGCTCCTTGTTGAGGTCGAAGGTGGCGACCTTCGCCTTGCTGCCCGCGTCGCCCACCGACTGCACCGCGGTCGGCGCGAAGGGAGCGCCGAGGGTGACGACGTAGTCGATGGAGGAGTCCTGCTTCAGCTTCGCGGTGATCGTCGACTTCACCGAGGGCATGTCGGTGCCGTTGACGTTGAGGATCTGGGTCTCGCCCTCGAAGGTCTCCTTCACCCCGTCGCACCGCTGGGTCAGGCCGACGTTGCCCTGCTCGTGGACGACGCAGACGGCGTTCTTCGCGCCGACCTCGTTCAGCTTCTTGCCGAACGCCTCGCCCGCCACGGACTCGTCCTGGCCGAAGAACTCCAGCAGGTCGAGGTCCTTCCAGTCGCTCAGCCCGGAGTTGAGGCCGACGACGGGGATGCCGGCCGCGTTCGCCTTGGCTATGGCCTCCTTGAGCGCGTCCGGCTTGGCGAGGGTGACCGCGATGCCGTCGACCTTCTGGTCGATCGCGTTCTGCACCAGGGTGGCCTGGTTGCCGGCGTTCGGGTCGGCGGAGTAGACGAGGTCGATGTTGTCCTTGGCCGCGGCGGCCTCGGCGCCCTTGCGCACGATGTCCCAGAAGGTGTCGCCGGGCGCCTGGTGGGTGACCAGGGCGACCTTCATGCGGGGCGTGTTCGCCTTGCCCGCGGAGGCGTCCGCTCCGCCCTCCTCGGACTCCTTGCCACCGGAACCGCTGGAGCAGCCGGCGAGGGTCAGGGCGGCTGCCGCAGCGACCGCGACGAGCGGCGCGGTTCTGCGGGAGCGGGTGTGCGAAGAGCGGTCCATCTGTCCTGCACCTCACTGTGCTACGCGGGGAAAGGGCGGGAATCCGAGGATCCGGTGCCCGGAGCCTCGGAAGTCCGGGGTGTGCCATGGAACACGGCGGTCATGCTGGGACGCGATCCAATCCCCAGAACCGCCCGCTGTCAATACTTTGTTAAGACATCATTTCACTAACTAGTCCGAATGTAAGTACAAACTATTGACATCGCCGCCCTCCGAGACCTACACCTGTGAGGCGGCAGGTCCCTGGAATCCACGCCCCCACCGTGGCAGGGAGCCCCGGGACCCGCATCCCCTGCAGTTCGAGGAGCGTCGCTCAATGGCCGTCCCACCACAGTATTTCGACCCGATCACCTTGGGTCGCACCGGGGTCGATCTTTATCCACCGGAGACCGGCGTTCCATTGGCACGTGTGGAGACGTTCGGGAAATTCCCGGGCGGATCGGCCGCGAATGTCGCGGTGGCGGCCGCCCGGACGGGCCGTTCCGCGGCGGTCATCACCCGCACCGGTGAGGATTCCTCCAGCGCCTTTCCGCACGGGGCGCCGAAGCGGTTCGGCGCGGACGGCCGCTGGGTCACGCCGGCCCCCGCCCGTCCCGCCCCGCTCACGTTCCGCGGGGTCTTCCCGCCGGACGGCTTCCCGCCGCACTTCCGCCGCCACCCCGGGGTCCTCGATCCGGAGATCCGCGTCGGCGCACCGGACCTGACCGCCGTACGCACGGCCGGGACCTCCTGGACCACCGGCACCGGCCTGAGCGAGGAGCCCGGCCGCTCGGCCGCTCCCGGCGCGCCGGAGGTCCGCGACCGTCGCGGAACCACCCTCTTCGGCCTGGACCGGCGCCCGGTGTTCCGGCGGAACCCGGACCGGGCCCGCCCCTGTCACCGCGAGGCGCTGCGGCACGCCACGGTCGCCGTCGGCGGCCTCGACGAGTGCGAGGCCGCCGCCGGGGTGCGCGAGACCGGGGCCCCCGCCGAGGCACTGCCGGCGGCCGGGGCGGAACCGGCCGTGGTCGGGCAGGGTCCGAAGGGCGTGCTCGCCGCGCACCGCGACGGCACCCGGGCCGGGGCGCCCCCGGCGCCGGTCGAGGTGGTCAACGGTCCCGGCGCGGGCGACGCCTTCGGCGGCCCGCTCCGCCACGGCCCGCTCCCCGGCCGGGACCCGGAGCGGACCATGCGCCACGCCGACGCCGCGGGAGCCGTCGTCGCCTCCCGCCTCGCCTGTTCGTCCGCCCTGCCGACCGAGCCGGAGGTCGCGGACCTCCTCGCGCGTGCCGTCTCGCCGGACGCGGCGGGCCTGCCGAGCCAGTCCTGAACGGAGCCCTTCCTTGAACCTCAGCATCCCCGACCTCACCACGGTCCGGGCCCGCAATCCGGAGGCCGTCGCCGAGGCCGCCGCCCGCCGGGCACGGCGCCCGCTGATCGGCGACAGCGGCCGGCTGATGATCGTGGCCGCCGACCACCCCGCCCGGGGCGCGCTCGGCATCGGCGACCGCCGACTGGCCATGGCGAACCGCGCCGACCTGCTGGAACGTCTCTGCACCGCGCTGTCCCGGCCGGGCGTCGACGGGGTGCTGGCCACCGCCGACATCCTGGAGGACCTGCTGCTCCTCGGAGTGCTGGAGAACAAGGTCGTCATGGGCTCGATGAACCGGGGCGGCCTGGCCGGCGCCTCCTTCGAGATGGACGACCGCTTCACCGGCCACCGCGCGGAGGACATCGCCCGGCTGGACTTCGACGCGGGCAAGCTGCTGGTCCGCATCGACTACGACGACCCGGGCTCGCTGGCCACCCTGGAGTCCGCCGCCCGCACCGTGGACGCCATGGCCGAACGCCGGCTGCCGGTGTTCGTGGAGCCGTTCATCTCGCGCCGGGGCGGGGACGGCCGGGTCCGCAACGACCTGTCCGCCGAGGCGGTCACCCGTTCCATCGCCATCGCCTCCGGTCTGGGCGGCACCTCCGCCTACACCTGGCTGAAGCTGCCGGTCACCGACGACGTCGACGCCATGCCGGAGGTGCTGGAGGCCTCCACGCTGCCCGTCGTCCTGCTCGGCGGCGAGGTCGGCGACCAGGAGGCGGCGTACGAGCGGTGGGGCAAGGCGCTGCGACTGCCCACCGTGATGGGGATGGTCGTCGGCCGCTCGCTGCTCTACCCGGCCGAGGGCAGTGTGGAGACGGCGGTCGACACGGCCGTCGGCCTGTTGTGAGAAGCCCGTTCGAAGACGGAGGCACGGCATGACACATCACCTTCCCGCGGGCAAGGCCCTCGCCGGCCCCTACGCCGTCGACGTGAGCCCACAGACCGCCGGCTGGGGGTACTCCAGCCTGCGCGTCCTGCGACTGCCGCCCGGTGGGTCGCACACCTTCGACACCGGCGACAGCGAGTGGATCGTGCTGCCGCTGAGCGGCGGCTGCACGGTCACCGCCGACGACGACTTCGGTCACGACACCTTCGAACTCACCGGCCGCACCAGCGTGTTCGACGGCGTCACCGACTTCGCCTACGTCCCGCGCGACGCCCGCGCGACCCTCGCCTCGACGGACGGCGGACGGTTCGCGCTCACCGGCGCCCGCTGCACCCGCCGGCTGCCCGCCCGCCACGGGCCGGCCTCCGGCGTCCCCGTCGAGCTGCGCGGCACCGGGAACTGCTCACGACAGGTCAACAACTTCGCTGCGGCGGCCCCCGCCGGAGGCGGTGACGGACAGGGCTTCGAGTGCGACAGGCTCATCGCGGTCGAAGTGCTCACCCCGGGCGGCAACTGGTCGTCCTTCCCGCCGCACAAGCACGACGAGCACCGGCCCGGCGAGGAGTCCGTGCTGGAGGAGATCTACTACTTCGAGTTCGCCGGCCACGACGGCACCCCCGGCCTCGGCTACCAGCGGGTCTCCCCGTCCGGTCCGGGACGCGAGACGGACGTGCTGGCCGAGGTGCGCGACGGCGACGTCGTCCTCATCCCGGACGGCTGGCACGGCCCGTCCATGGCCGTGCCCGGCCACCACATGTACTACCTCAACGTCATGGCGGGCCCCGAGGCCGAACGCGCCTGGCTGATCCGCGACCACCCCGACCACGCCTGGGTCCGCGACACCTGGCCGGACCAGTCCGTCGACCCCCGACTCCCCCTCTACACCGCACCGGAGAGGTCCGCATGAGCGCCGCCACCCGTCGACTGACGACCGCCCAGGCCCTGGTGCGGTTCCTGTCCGCCCAGTACACCGAACGCGACGGCGTGCGCCGCCGGCTCATCGCGGGCACCTGGGGCATCTTCGGCCACGGCAACGTGGCGGGGATCGGGCAGGCGCTCGTCGAGTACGCCGGGGTCATGCCGTACCACCAGGGCCGCAACGAGCAGGCGATGGTGCACGCCGCCGTCGGGTACGCCCGTCAGCTGAACCGGCTGTCGGCACAGGCGGTGACGACCTCCATCGGCCCCGGCGCCACGAACCTCGTCACCGGCGCCGCCCTCGCCACCGTCAACCGGCTGCCGGTGCTCCTGCTGCCCGGCGACTACTTCGCCTCACGCGTCGCCGACCCGCTGCTCCAGCAGTTGGAACACCCGGTCGAGGCCGATGTGTCGGTCAACGACACCCTCCGCCCGGTGTCGCGGTACTTCGACCGCGTCACCCGCCCGGAGGCCCTGATCCCCTCCGCGCTCAACGCGATGCGGGTGCTCGCCGACCCGGCCGAGACCGGCGCGGTGACGCTGGCCCTCCCCCAGGACGTGCAGGCGGAGGCGTACGACTGGCCGGAGGAGTTCTTCGCCGAGCGCGTCTGGTCCGTGCGCCGTCCCGCCCCCGACCCGGTGGAGCTGGCGGCGGCCACGCAGGCCGTACGGACGGCGCGGCGGCCGCTGGTCGTCGCGGGCGGCGGCATCCACCACAGCGAGGCCGAGGAGGCGCTGAAGGCGTTCGTGGACGCCACCGGCATCCCGGTCGCCTCCACCCAGGCCGGCAAGGGCTCCCTGCGCCACGACCACCCGGCCGACCTCGGGGGCATCGGTCACACCGGCACGGCGGTGAGCGACGGGCTCGCCCGCACCGCCGACCTGGTGATCGGCGTCGGCACCCGCTACACCGACTTCACCACCGCCTCCGGCACCCTCTTCCAGAACCCGGACGTGCGCTTCCTCAACGTCAACATCACCGGCTTCGACGCGCACAAGCTGGCGGCGCGCACCCTGGTGTGCGACGCGCGCACGGGTCTGGAGCAGCTGGCCGGGGCCCTCGCCGGGCACCGCGTGGAACCGGCGTACGAGGCGGAGTACCGGGCCGGCAAGGAGCGCTGGGAGCGGGTCGTCGAGACCGCCTACCGCGCGGACGACGACACCGCCGTACCGACGCAGACGCAGGTGCTCGGCGCGCTCGACGCGGTCGTCGGCGACGCGGACGTGGTGATCAACGCGGCCGGTTCGCTCCCCGGCGACCTGCACAAGCTGTGGCGCTCGCGCAGCCCCCGCCAGTACCACCTGGAGTACGGCTACTCCTGCATGGGCTACGAGATCCCGGCCGCGCTCGGCGTGCAGCAGGCCGCGCCCGGCACACCGGTGTGGGCGCTGGTCGGCGACGGCACCTATCTGATGAACCCGACGGAGATCGTCACCGCCGTCCAGGAGAACCTCCCGGTCAAGCTGGTCCTGGTCCAGAACCACGGGTACGCCTCCATCGGCGGCCTGTCGGAGTCGGTGGGCGCCGAACGCTTCGGCACCGCCTACCGTCACCGGGCCGACGACGGCACCTTCACCGGCGCCCCGCTGCCCGTGGACCTCGCCGCGAACGCGGCCAGCCTCGGCATGGAGGTGCTGCGCGCCAAGACCGTGCGGGAGCTGCGGAATGCGCTGGCCCAGGCGCGCGCCTGCGACCGTCCGACGTGCGTGTACGTCGAGACCGACCCCGCTCCCACCGCTCCCCCGGCCGAGGCCTGGTGGGACGTGCCGGTGGCCGAGGTGTCCGCCCGCGAGGCGGCCGTGCGGGCCCGCGCACGGTACGACTCCGAGGCCGCCGGCCGCCGCCGGCACCTGTGAACCCGTCCGCGCCGCTACAGGAAGGTACGTCCATGGCGAAGACCGGTGACCCCGCACGTGCCGCGACCGGACCCGCGCTCAGCTCCCTGGACTTCGCCCTGGACCGGGGCAGTCCGGTGCCGCTGTACCACCAGCTCGCACAGCAGCTGGAGGCGGCAATCGAGCAGGGCGTCCTCGCCCCCGGCAACCTGCTGGGCAACGAGGTCGACCTGTCCGTGCGGCTCGGCCTGTCCCGCCCCACCGTCCGCCAGGCCATCCAGTCCCTCGTCGACAAGGGACTCCTGGTCCGGCGGCGCGGGGTGGGCACACAGGTGGTGCACAGCAAGGTCAGGCGTCCCCTGGAGCTGAGCAGTCTCTACGACGACCTGGAGGCGGCCGGACAGGAGCCGACCACGCAGGTGGTCCGCAACGAGACGGTCCCCGCGCCCCCGGACGTGGCGGCCGCCCTGCGACTGGCCGGGGGCGGCGAGGTGGTCCTGCTGGAACGCCTGCGCCGCACCCACGGCCGGCCGGTCGCCCTGCTGCGCAACTACCTCCCGTCGGGCCTGCTCGGCCTCGACGGCGACCGCCTGGAGTCGACCGGCCTGTACCGGATGATGCGCTCGGCCGGCATCACCCTGCACAGCGCCCGCCAGACCGTCGGCGCCCGCGCGGCCACCGCGGCGGAGGCCGGCCGGCTGGACGAGAAGGAGGGCGCCGCCCTGCTCACCATGGAGCGCACGGCCTACGACGACACCGGCCGGCCGGTGGAGTACGGCACCCACGTCTACCGCGCGTCCCGGTACTCGTTCGACTTCCAGCTGCTGGTCAGGTCCTGAGGCCCGCGCTGAACGGGGTGACCGGGCGCGGCAGGCGCTCACCGTCCACGGTCAGGTCGACCGCCTCGTTGTAGAAGGCGAGGCGGTCCTTGATCACGGCGACCGCGGGCAGCGGGTCGGGGTAGCTCCACACGATGTGCGGTGGTACGGCTCCCCCGCCGCGCCAGGACCAGTAGGCGTCGGCCGTGCCCTTGTACGGGCACCGGGTGCTGTGGTCCGCGGCTTCGAAGAGGTCCAGGCGGACGTCCTCGCGCGGAAGGTAGTAACGGGTCGGCAGCGAGGTCTCGAACAGCAGGACCGGGTCCGCCGAGTCGGCGACGACGGTGCCCTCGATCCCGACCCGGACGCGACGACTGCTCGGCATCGCGTCCACCCGTTTGTACGGGTCGCGAGGGTGGACGAAGATCTCCTCGTCCTCCTCGTACCAGTGGTCGAGGCCGGTGTCGGTGCGCCCGAACCACGCGAAGGCGATGTACCCGGACAGGTCGTCGGCGGGGAAGGTCCAGGCGGCGTTCGGGCGCGGGCCGCCGTCGGCGTGGAGGTCGTAGAAGACCGTGGAACCGGTGTGGCTGCCCGTCCGGGGGCGCCGGGCGGGGCGGAGGAGGTCCGTGCGCACCTCCTCACGGGGGAAGGCGTACTGCGGGACCGGCAGCCGGGGTTCCCAGACGAGGACCGGGTGGCGGCTGTCGACGACGGTGACGTCACCGGCGGTGCCGCGCACCCAGCGCTCGCTGGGTTCCCACAGCAGGCCTTCGGGGGTCGCCCGCGTGGAACGGGCGGCGGGATGGGTGATCATGGCCGGGGCTCCCTCCGGATGTGCGGGTACCCCTTCCACCGTCCCACCGGCGGACGCGGATGTCCGCCTCAGTGCGCCGCGTTCAGCCGGGCCCGCTGTTCCGCCGACAGTTCCAGGTCCACCGCCGCCAGGTTCTCCTCCAGTTGGGCCAGGGACGACACCCCGGCCAGCGGGAGGATCGGCAGCTCGTGGCCGAGCTGCCAGGCCAGCACCACCTGGCCCGGCGTCGCCCCGGTCTCCCGGGCGACCTCCCGCAGCACCGCGAGGCGGGCGGGGGTGCCCGGGTGGTCGTAGTCGTGGGGCAGCCGTCCGGGGTGGGCGTAGGCGCCCTTGAGCAGCGGCGAGTAGGCGACCAGGGTCAGTGCGGGCTCGGCGCGGAGATAGCCGGCCAGTTCCGCTCCGGCGTGGCCGAGGCTGCCGTCGGGGAAGAGGTCCTCGGGGACGTCGGTACGGGGCCGCAGGTAACTGTGCTGGTACTGCAGGACCTCGTAACCGGGCAGGCCGGCCGCCGCCGCGAGGGCGCGGGCCCGTTCCACCCGCCACACGGCCTGGTTGCTCACCCCGAGCAGCCCCACCGCGCCCTCGGCGACCAGGGCCCCGAAGGCCTCGACCGTCTCGCGCTGGGGGACGGTGTGGTCGTCGATGTGCGCGTACAGCAGGTCCAGCCGCTCCAGCCCGAGTCGCTCACGGCTGCGTTCGGACGACTCCCGGATCACCTTCGCGGACAGGCCCTCGGCGTTGTCGGTGTAGCTCGTGCCGGGGGCGAGGGGGCGGGCGCCGAGCTTGGTCGCCAGGACGATCTCGTCGCCGACCCCGCGGCTGCGCCGCCAGCGGCCGAGCAGTTCCTCGCTCTGTCCGCCCTGGCCGCCGTCGGTCCAGAAGGCGTAGTTGTCGGACGTGTCGACGAAGTTCCCGCCGGCCTCGACATAGCGGTCGAGCAGGGCGAAGGAGGTCTTCTCGTCGGTCACCGACCCGAACAGCATCGCCCCGAGCGCGAGCACGCTCACGCGACGGCTGTGCGGACCGGTGCCGATGGTGCGGTACTTCATGGGTGCTCCCTCCCGTTCGCACCCCGTCGTCGGGGCACGGACCGGGAGTCTTCCGCTTGAAGAGCGCTCCAAGTCAAGCCTTCCCGCGTCCCATCGGGCCGACGGCAACCGGTCCGTCCCGCGATTCGTCCTGGACGACGAGTCGAGCGGACGGGAAACCAGGTGGAGCGAGCGGCAACAGCGTCCCGAGGGGCGTGGCACCGGTGGGTGTGGACGTGGGGGCGGGCGCCCGCCGCCCTCGCGGTACTGACGGCCGGGCTGCTGGCGTTCCACCGGGCGGTGCCCAACTCCGTGGGCCGTGCGGGCAGTCTGCTGGAGACGTTCCTGCCATGGCTCGGCCTGGTGCTCGTCGTGCTGTTCGGCTGGGCCCTGCTGCGCCGTTCGGCCACCGCCCTGGTGGCCCTGCTCCTGCCGGCGGCGGCCTGGACGCACCACTTCGGCGGGCTGCTCCTGCCCGGCGGGGAGTCCGGCCCGCAAGACCTGGTGGTGGTGCAGCACAACGTCAGCGACGAGAACACCGACCCGGCGGGCACGGCCCGCGCCCTGGCCGGCGCCGGGCCGGATCTCATCGCGCTGCAGGAGCTGGTGCCCCCGGCGCTCGCGGTCTACGAGAAGTCGCTCGCCCCGGACTACCCGTACCACGCGGTCCGGGGCACCGTCGGACTGTGGTCGAAGCATCCGCTCGTCGGCGTCCGTCACCTGGACATCAGACCGCGGGGCATCACGGAGCCCTGGAGTCGCGGACTGCGGGCCGCGGTCCGCACACCGCACGGCGAGATCGCGGCGTACGTCGCGCACCTGCCCTCGGTCCGTGTGGGGGCGAGCGGCCTCGCGTCCTCCTGGCGCGACGAGAGCGCAGGCCTGCTGGGCGGGGCCGTCGCCGCCGAGTCACTGAGAAGGGTGATCCTGCTGGGCGACCTCAACGGCACGGTCGACGACCGCGGGCTGGCCCCGCTCACCTCACGGATGAACGTGGCGCGGCGGGGCTTCGCCCTCAGCTTCCCCGCCGCCCTCCCCCTGGCCCGGATCGACCAGGTCATGGCCCGCTCGGCGACCGTCGCCCGCATCCGCGCCCTGCCCGCCACCGGCAGCGACCACCTGCCGGTCGCCGCGCGGGTCACCCTGCGATGAGGAAGCGGTCCCCGGCGGGGAAAGAACGAGAGGCCGTATCGGAGATCTCCGATACGGCCCGACGACCTGCTGTGTCGCAAGTCGGGACGACAGGATTTGAACCTGCGACCCCTTGACCCCCAGTCAAGTGCGCTACCAAGCTGCGCCACGTCCCGGTGCGATCGCGTGGGGTGAATCCGCGTGATCGCGTGAACAGCACTTTACCCCACGCCCCGGGGAGGGCCCGAATCGGGCCGGGCGCGGGACAATCGGCACATGGGCAGCATGGAGAGCAGGTCGTCGGGCCGGACGGCCGCCGCGCGGGACCGGGACAGTGAGGGGCGGGCGCGCAACGCCCGGCCGCGGGACGGCCTCGGGCGGCCCCTGCCGTACGGCGCGCCGGGAGTGCCCCGGCAGCCCGAGGGGGTGGTGCGGCGGCCGGAGGAGAGCGTCGGGGAGGCGCAGCGGCTGCTGGACGAGGGGAAGCCGTTCCACGCGCACGAGGTGTTCGAGGACGCCTGGAAGTCGGGGCCGCAGGAGGAGCGCGAGCTCTGGCGGGGGCTGGCCCAGCTCGCCGTGGGGCTCACCCACGCCGCCCGGGGGAACGTCACCGGCGGGGCGCGGCTGCTGCGGCGCGGGGCCGGCGCGGCGGAGACGTGGGCCGCGGGAGCGGGGGCCGGTCACCGGCCGCACGGGATCGACCTCTCCGGGGTGATCGCCTGGGCCCGGGAGCTGGCCGCCGAGGTGGAGGCGGGCGTTCCGGTGGACGCGGGGGCGCGGGCACCCCGGCTGCGGGGGACCGTCTCCTGACGGAGGGACCGGGTGCGGTGCACGCGCTGTCGGTGACGTGCGGCAGACTCGGGGCGTGCGAGAGATTCATGTCATCGGTATCGGCGCGGGCGACCCCGACCAGCTGACCCTGCAGGCGGTCAAGACCATGCGGAGCACGGACGTGTTCTTCATCCTGGACAAGGGCGAGGCGAAGGCGGACCTGACCCGGTTGCGCCGGGACATGCTCGACGCGCACGTGCCGGGGGGCGCTTACCGCGTCGTCGAAGCGCGCGACCCGGAGCGGGACCGGACGGCCGGCGGGTCGGCCTACTCCCCCGCCGTCGGGGACTGGCGCAGCGCCCGTGCCGACCTCTACGAGCGGATGATCTCCGAGGAACTGGGTGAGTCCCAGACCGGGGCGTTCCTGGTGTGGGGCGATCCGTCGCTGTACGACAGCACGATCGGCATCCTCGAGGAGGTCCTGGAGCGCGGCCGTGTCGCCTTCGACTACGACGTCGTGCCGGGCGTCAGCAGTGTGTCGGCGCTCGTCGCCCGGCACCGGACCGGGCTCAACCGGGTCGCCCGTCCGGTGCAGATCACCACGGGGCGGCGGCTCGCCGAGGGGTTCCCGGAGGGCGTGGACGACGTGGTGGTGATGCTCGACGCCCACCAGGCCTTCCGCGCGTACGCCGGCCAGGACGTCGACATCTACTGGGGCGCCTACATCGGCACGCCGGACGAGATCCTCGTCTCCGGGCCGCTGGCCGAGGCGGCTCCCCGGATCGAGCGGCTCCGCACGGAGGCCCGTGAGCGCAAGGGCTGGATCATGGACACGTACCTGCTGCGCCGCAGGCCGGCCGAGGGCTGAGCGTCCGCCCGGGTGTGACCCGGCCGCCGACCCGCCGGGGCACACCCGGGCGGGGTGCCGGGCCGCCGGGCACGGCCTGCCGGTCACGACCGGCCGGAGGCGTCCGTCCGGCGCGGGGCCCGGGGCGCCGTCGACGCGGTCGCACCGCACGGCACAGGCGGACGGCGCACCACGACGGCCCGGGGACCCGGGCTGCGGGCCTCGGTGGAGGCGACGGTGGGCCGCGTCCCGCGCGGCCGGGCACGAGGTGAGCCGTCCGGCTCAGGGCCGGGTGAGGCTGTCCAGTCGGCGCAGGGCCGCCGGCACGTCCTCGACCGCCGTGACGCCGTCCGGCAGCGGCGGGCGCCGAACCACGACGACCGGGAGGCCGAGGTCGCGGGCCGCGGTGAGTTTGGCGGCGGTCGCCGCGCCGCCGCTGTCCTTCGTCACCAGGACGTCGACGTGGTGCTCGCGCAGCAGGGCCGTCTCGTCGGCCACGGTGAAGGGGCCGCGGGCCAGCAGCACGTGCGTGTGCGGCGGCACGGGCGGTTCGGGGGGTTCGACCGACCGGACGACGAAGCGCAGGTCCGTCAGGTGGGCGAAAACCGCGAGGCCGAGGCGGCCGGTGGTGAGCAGGACCCGGTGTCCGAGGTGCGGCAGCAGACCGGCCGCCGCCGCCAGCGACGGGACCGGGTGCCAGCGGTCGCCGGGGCCCGGCTGCCAGCCGGGGCGGCGCAGGACCACCAGGGGCAGCCCGGTGGCGGCCGCGGCCCGTGCCGCGTTCGCCGTAATGGTCCGCGCGAAGGGGTGCGTGGCGTCGACCACCGCGTCCACGTGCCGCTCGCGCAGCCAGTCCGCCAGTCCCCGCGCGCCGCCGAAGCCGCCGACGCGCACCTCTCCGGCGACCGCGCCCGGCCGGGACACGCGTCCGGCGAGGGAGGTCGTCACCCGGACTCCGGGGCGTGCTGACAGCTCGCCGGCCAGTTCGCGTGCCTCGGTGGTGCCGCCGAGGAGCAGGACGTGGGGGGACATGACGCCGAGGGTACGGGGCCCGGGCGCCACGTCCGGCGCCGGGCCGCCCGACGAAGATCACCGTCCGGCCGCGCGCACGTACGCGCACGTCCTACGATGACGCCGGGTGACGGGAGGAAGCATGACCGTGGACTGGAGCGGGCGGGGCTATCACGCCCAGCGGTGGGCGGCGCGGGGGGCGCTGGCCGCCGCCGTGCTCGCGGTGGCGACCCCCCTTGTCTACGGTGGGCTGCGCGGTCTGCTGCTGCTGGTGTGCGGGGTCGCGGGGCTGGGGCTCAGCGCGGCCGCCGTGTGGTGGACGCTGACCCTGCGGGGCCCGCTGCGGTGGGGGTCCGCGCTGGTCGCCGTGTGCGTGCCGGCCGGTCTGGTCGCCCTGTTCGCGGTGACGCTGTTCTGGGCGCTGCTGGTGTCCCTGGCCCTGTGGGGGCTGGCGGTGTGGAGCGGCAGGTTCGCGCTGCGGGGCACGGGCGGCGGGCAGGTCCAGGTGCGGGAGCGGCGGCTGCCGCCGCCCCGGAAGCCGGTGCTGATCATGAATCCCCGGTCGGGCGGCGGCAAGGTGGGCCGGTTCCGGCTGCGGGAGAAGGCGGAACGCCTGGGCGCCCGGGTGGTGCTGCTCGAACCCGGCAGGCAGCACGATGTCACCGCGCTGGCCCGGGCCGCCGTCGCGGACGGCGCGGACCTGCTGGGCGCGGCCGGCGGGGACGGCACCCAGGCGCTGGTAGCGGCCGTGGCCGCCGAGCACGACATCCCGTTCCTGGTGATCAGCGCCGGGACGCGCAATCACTTCGCCCTGGACCTCGGCCTGGACCGCGGCGACCCGGCCGCCTGTCTCGACGCGCTCACGGACGGCGTCGAACTCCGCGTCGACCTGGGCTTCGCGGGTGAGCAGCCGTTCGTGAACAACGCCTCCTTCGGCGCGTACGCGGCGATCGTGCAGAGCCCCGCCTACCGCGACGACAAGATCGGCACCAGCCTGGAGATGCTGCCCGGTCTGCTCACCGGCCAGCAGGGGCCCCGGCTGGTCGCCCGCGCGGGGGACACCACGCTCGTCGCACCGCAGGCCGTGCTGGTCAGCAACAATCCCTACCGCACCGGCGACCCCTTCGGCCTCGGCCGGCGGGAGCGGCTCGACTCCGCCGTGCTCGGTGTCCTCGGCGTGAGGCTGGAGGGGGCCATCAGCGCCGCCGCCCTGCTGCTGAACCCCGAGCCGGGCGGGCTGACCATCACGACCGCCACCGAGGTCGTCGTCGAGGCGGACCGCGCGGAGATCGAGGCCGGGGTCGACGGGGAGGCCATGGTGCTGCCCGCCCCCGTCCACTGCCGCATCGCGCCCGGCGCGCTGCGCGTCCGGGTCCCGCGCAGGCGGCCCGGCGTCACGCAGGCCCCGCCGCGGCTGGAGTGGCGGCGGCTGCGCAAGCTGGCGGCGACGGTCGGCCGTACCGCCGCGCCGAGCCGGCTGCACCACTCCCACGAGGCGCCCCACGGGCCGCAGCGGCCGTCCGGTCCCCGCTCAGGGCACCAGTAGCTGTACGCCGCCCACCACCGTCGCCGCGATCACCAGCCGTTCGAACAGCCGCTGGTCGATCCTGCTCGCCGCCCACGTGCCGAGGAGCGCGCCGGGCACCACGAACAGCACCAGCGCCGCGTCGAGGAGCAGCGAGTCGGCGTCGATCAGGCCGAGACCGGCGCTGAAGGGCAGCTTGGAGGTGTTGACGATCAGGAAGAAGAACGCCGAGGTGCCCAGGAAGCCGAGTTTCCGGAAGCCCGCGGAGAGCAGGTACAGCGACATCACCGGGCCGCCCGCGTTGGCGACCATGGTGGTGAAGCCGCCGAGGACGCCGTAGGAGCGGGCCTTGGCGCGGCCCGCCCGGGTGGCGACCGCGTCGGGCTCCCGGTCCGCGTCGGCCGTCCGCCGCCGCCACACCGTCACCCCGGCCATCAGCAGCAGGATCGCCCCGATGGAGCTCCGGACGGTCCCGTCGTCGGCCCACACCAGGAACAGGGTCCCGACGACGACGCCCGCCGCGACCGCCGGGAACAGCCGCCACAGCGTGGGCCAGTGGGCGTGCCGGCGGTAGGTGAGGACGGCGAGCACGTCCCCGGCGATCAGGATGGGCAGCAGGACTCCGGTGGAGGCCTTGGCGGGCAGCACGGCGGCGAAGACGGCGAGGCTGACCGTGTTGGCCCCGCTGACGGCGGTCTTGGAGAAGCCGACGAGCAGGGCGGCGAAGGCGAGCGCGGCGAATTCCCAGCCGTCGAGGTGCCAGAGCGTCATCGTGTTCATTGCGAGGACAGATGCTATGCCCAGGCAAACGACGCCGGTGAGGGCCGTCTCGCCCGACGGCGCCCCGGGGCGGTGGTCAGTGCCTCCCGACCAGGACCGCGCTCCCCTGTCCCACGCCCACGCACATGGTCGCCAGGCCGCGCTCCGCGCCGGTGCGGCGCATGCGGTGGAGCAGGGTGGTGAGGATGCGGGCGCCGGAGCAGCCCAGCGGGTGGCCCAGGGCGATCGCGCCGCCGCTGGGGTTGACCAGGCCGGGGTCGATGCCGAGCTGGTCGACGCAGGCCAGGGCCTGTGCCGCGAACGCCTCGTTGAACTCGGCCTCCTGGAGGTCGCCGGCCGACCAGCCGGCGCGGGCGAGCACCTTGCGCGTGGCGGGGACGGGGCCGATGCCCATGACGTCCGGGTGGACACCGGCGGAGGCGCCGGCGACGTAGCGGCCGAGCGACTCCAGCCCCAGCTCGTCCAGGGCCTCCTCGCTGACCAGGATCAGTCCGGCGGCGCCGTCGTTCATCGGGGAGGCGTTGCCCGCGGTGACCGAGCCGCCCGCGCGGAACACCGGCTTCAGCCGGCCCAGCTTCTCGAGCGAGGTGTCCTCGCGGACGCACTCGTCGGTGTCGACGACCACCCCGTCCGGGCGGGTCACGGGCAGGAGTTCGTCGTCGAAGTGGCCGTTCCTCCGGGCCTCGGCGGCACGCCGGTGGCTGCGCAGCGCGAACTCGTCCTGCCGTTCGCGCGCGATGCCGTACCGGGCGGCGACCTCCTCGGCCGTCTCGCCCATGGCCAGCACGCCGTGGAGCTCCTTCATCGCGGGGTTGACCAGCCGCCAGCCGAGGCGGGTGTCGGTGGTCTCCATGCGGTGCGGGAGGGCCTCGTCGGGGCGGGGCAGGACGAAGGGGGCGCGGCTCATCGACTCGGAGCCGCCGGCGACGACGATGTCGGCCTCGCCGGACGCGATGGTGCGGGCGGCGGCGGTGACGGCCTCGAGGCCGGAGGCGCACAGCCGGTTGACCGTGGCGCCCGGGACGGACTCGGGGAGCCCGGCGAGGAGGGCGGCCATGCGGGCGACGTTGCGGTTGTCCTCGCCGGCCTGGTTGGCGGCGCCCCAGTAGACCTCGTCGACGCGGGCCGGGTCCAGCGCGGGCACGTCGGCGACCAGGCCGCGGATCACGGCGGCGGCGAGGTCGTCGGGCCGTACCGGGGAGAGGGCTCCGCGCAGTCTGCCGATGGGGGTGCGGCGGGCGGCCGCGAAGTGGACGGGACGCACGAGGGGACTCCTGACCGATGCCGATGGCTGCGCTGCGGGATCGACGACTACTCTTAATTAGCACCGCTAGTTTTGGACTATAGACCGCGGATCGGCCCCCTGGGAAGATCCCGTGGCCGCGGTCGCGCCCCGCGGCCGGGGCCGTGTTTGTGCCGGGGGGCCGGGGGCACCCGCGCGTTCATGAAGTGGTTGCGGAGCGCGGCCCTTGCGGGAGAGGACCCGGAGGCGTCCCTCCCGTCGGATCGACGGGGCCGGCGTCGCGGGGCCTCGTCGCCGCCGGGCGCGTCCGCGCACGGCTGCGGATGACCGCGCGGCGTCCCGGCTCCGTGCCCGACGCCGGTCCCGCCCCGGGCGTCCGGGGCGGCGCAGGCGGGGACGGGCGCGGGACACCGCTCCGCGGGACCACGGACGATTCGAGAAGGAGGAACAGCACCCCATGACCGTTGTGAGGAGCACCCTGCCCGACGAGGCCCGCCGGGTTTCCTGCGAGGCCCTCCAGGACACCCTGGTGGACCTGCTCGGGCTGTCACTGATCGGGAAGCAGGCGCACTGGAACGTCGTGGGTCCGCGGTTCCGCTCCGTCCACCTCCAGCTGGACGAGGTGGTCTCCGCCGCGCGCGCCCACGCCGACACGGTGGCGGAGCGGGCCGCGGCGCTCGGCGTGCCGCCGGACGGCCGTCCGGAGACCATCGCCAAGGTCTTCTCGCTGCCGGCCCCGAAGGAGGGCTGGCTGCGCGACTCGGCGGCCGTGGAGGTGATGACGGAGGCGCTCGGCACGGCCGTCACGCGCCTGCGTGAGCGCATCGACGCCACCGAGAAGGCGGACCTGGTCACCCAGGACCTGCTGATCTCGATCACCGCGGACCTGGAGAAGCAGCGCTGGATGTTCGAGGCGGAGAACTTCCCGGGCGAGTCCTGACCGCCCCGGCACCGGAGAACCGTACGCACGTGAGGGGCACATCATGAGCGACGCCCTCGAGATGGACGCGCTGTGGGAGGACTTCCACCGCGTGGTGAACATGACCTCGGCGGAACTGGCGGCCTGGCTGCGGGTGAGCGACGCCGACGAGACCACCGAGCCGCTGCCGGACCGGGCGGGCAGCGAGACGGGGCAGCACGTCCTCGCCATCCTCCAGAAACGCCGTACCGACCTCACCGAGGACGACCTGCGGGTGATGGAGGAGGTCGTGGACACCGTCACGGCGCAGACGGACCCGGAGAACGAGCCCGTGGCCGAGGACGCACCCCGCCGGCACCGCCTGATGACCCTCGGCCACGACCCGCTCAAGCCGTAACCGCCGCGGCCGGGCGGGACGGGCGGGCGGCCCGCGCCCGGATCAGGAGGCCGATCGCCGTGGCCTCCGCCCGTGCCCTGCACGAGGCGGGGCTGCGCGGTCCCCTCCGCACGGCCGGGGCGGCCGGGCAGGAACGGGCGGACGCACTCGGCCGGGACGGCTGCCGGCAACGCGACGAACGCACCGAGGCCCGACTGCGTCGACGAGCGGCGCAGTTGGCCAAGCGCTGAGGCGGTGACCCGCGCAGGCTCCGCGAAGAGGCGGACGGCGACGTCGGCGAACTGCGCCGTCCGCTGCAGGAGTTCCCCGGCGTGGGTCCGGTCGGCGCCGATATCTTCCTGCGCGAGGTCCAGCGCGTCCGCACGGAGGCGGCGTCACGGCTGACGGCTGGACGCCGAGGCCCCGCGGGACGCGCGGCGGCTGGGGCTGCCGCGCGTCCCGGGCCGGCCCCTCGGCCGGGCCGGTTCCACGTGTCCTCGCGTCGGCGGGGATTTCCCGCTCCCCCGTTCACGGGACAACGTGATCATCACGCGGCACAATGGCCGCGGCGGCCCGATCGCGGCCGTACGGGCGAGGGAGAGGGAGAGACCGTGAGTGAGAGCCACACCCCGCCGAGCGGCTCGGCGAGGCTGAACACCGGTGTGGCGCACAACGCGCGCGTGTGGAACTACTGGATCGGCGGCAAGGACAACTACGACGTCGACCAGCGGGTCGGCGACCACGTCGCCTCGATCAACCCGGTCGTGCGCGACATCGCCCGCGCGGACCGGGACTTCCTGCGCCGGGCGGTGACGCACCTGACCGCCGAGCGCGGCGTGCGGCAGTTCCTCGACGTCGGCACCGGCCTGCCGACGGCCGACAACACCCATGAGATCGCGCAGCGGATCGCGCCGGACTCGCGGATCGTCTACGTCGACAACGACCCGATCGTCCTCGTCCACGCCCGCACCCTGCTGACCGGCACGCGCGAGGGCGCCACCGCCTACATCGACGCCGACGTGCACGACCCGGACGCCATACTGGAACGCGCCGCCCAGACCCTGGACGTCACGCGGCCCGTCGCGGTGATGATGCTGGGGATCCTCAACTTCGTGCTCGACACCGACAAGGCCCGGGAGATCGTCCGCCGGATCATGGCGGCGGTGCCCTCCGGAAGTTTCCTGGTCCTCACGCACCCCACGTACGACCCCGAGGTCGGCGGCGAACTGCAGGTCCCGGCCATGGAGTTCTGGAACGAGAACGCCACTCCCCCGATCACCGCCCGGAGCGCCGCGGACATCACCGCGTTCTTCGAGGGACTGGACCTGGTCGAGCCCGGCCTGGTGTCCTGCTCGCAGTGGCGTGCCGCGTCCGACTCCGCCGCGGTGCCGCAGTACGGCGCGGTGGCCGTGAAGCCCTGACCGCTGAAAGTATGATCAAACAATGTCTGACATGACCGAAACCACGCCGGGCTGGCTGTCCTCCGACGATCTGGAGATGGCACGCGCCCAGATGCCGATCCTGTACGTCGAGGCCGTGCCCGTGCGCGTCGACGACAGCGGTGAAGTCACCAGCGTCGGCCTGCTGCTGCGCATCGGGCCCGACGGGACGGTCAGCCGGACTCTGGTCTCCGGCCGGGTGCTGCACCACGAACGGGTCCGGGACGCCCTGCTGCGCCACCTGGAGAAGGACCTCGGCCCGGTGGCGCTGCCGCGCGTCCCGGCGTCGCTGCAGCCGTTCACGGTCGCGGAGTACTTCCCCACGCAGGGCATCACCCCCTTCCACGACCCTCGTCAGCACGCGGTGTCGCTGGCGTACATCGTGCCGGTGACGGGCGACTGCCGGCCCCGGCAGGACGCCCTCGACCTGGTGTGGTTCAGCCCGCGGGAGGCCCTGTCGCAGGCGGTGCAGAGCGAGATGCCGGGCGGCCACGGGGTGCTGCTGAAGCAGGCGCTGGCCCACGCGGGCTGCGTGATCTGACGCCGGCTAGCCCTCCGTGCGGGTGAGGTTGGCGCCGGTCGACGGGTCGAAGACATGGGCCTTGCCCATGTCGACCCGGAGCTCGACGGGTGCGCCCTCGCGCGCCCGGGTGGCGGCGTTCAGCCGGGCCACGACCTGCTGGGCCCCCTGGGCCCCGGTGTCGCGCGCGCCCGAGTCCGTGGCGAGTTCCTCCAGTTCGGCGGTGGTCACCGGCCCGCCCTCCGCGCTGAAGTAGACGTACGCGTCGGAGCCCAGCGACTCCAGCACGTCCACGGTCGCGGTGACGACGGGACCGCCCGTCCCGTGCGCCAGACTCGCGTCCTCGAAGGCCTCGGGACGCAGCCCGACGATCACCTCGCGCGGCGCGTCCCGCCGTTCCAGCTCCCGGCGCACGCGGTCGTCGAGCGGCAGGTCGCCCAGCGGGGTGCGCAGGACGCCGCCGGACAGGGAGGCGCCCAGGAAGTTCATCGCCGGGGAGCCGATGAAGCCCGCGACGAACAGGTTGCGCGGCATGTCGTAGAGCCGGGCGGGGGTGCCGACCTGCTGGACCAGGCCCTGCCGCATCACCACGACCCGGTCGCCGAGCGTCATCGCCTCGGTCTGGTCGTGGGTGACGTACACGGTGGTGGTGCCCAGGCGGCGCTGGAGGCGGGAGATCTGGGTGCGCATCTGCACCCGGAGCTTGGCGTCCAGGTTGGACAGCGGCTCGTCCATGAGGAACGCCTCGGGGTCGCGGACGATCGCCCGCCCCATCGCCACCCGCTGGCGCTGTCCGCCCGAGAGGTTGGCGGGCTTGCGGTCCAGGAACTCGCTCAGGTCGAGGACCCGGGCGGCCTCCTCGACCTTGCTGTCGACGGTGGCCTTGTCCACCTTCGCCAGCCGCAGCGGGAAGCCCATGTTCTCCCGCACGCTCATGTGCGGGTACAGGGCGTAGCTCTGGAACACCATGGCGACGTCGCGCTCCTTGGGGGCGAGGTCGTTGACGACCCGCCCGCCGATGCGCAGGGTGCCCTCGGTGATGTCCTCGAGCCCGGCGATCATGTTCAGGGTGGTCGACTTGCCGCAGCCGGACGGGCCGACCAGGATCACGAACTCGCCGTCGGCGATGTCGAGGTCCACGTCCCGCACGGCGAGGGATCCGTCCGGATAGCGCTTGGTGACTCCCTCTAGGACGATCTCGGCCATGGGTGGCGCCTCCTTGCCTTCACGCTCATCCCTTGACCGCCCCGGAGGTCAGTCCGGCGACGATCCGCCGCTGGAAGAGCAGGACGAAGATGATGATCGGGACGGTGATCACCACGGCGGCCGCGGCGATCGACCCGGTGGGCTGCTGGAACTGCGAGCTGCCCGTGAAGAAGGCGATCGCGGCGGGGACCGTGCGCGCGGACTCGGTGGAGGTCAGCGAGATCGCGAACAGGAAGTCGTTCCAGCAGAAGATGAACACGAGGATGGCGGTGGTGAACACGCCGGGTGCGGCGAGCGGCACGATGACCAGCCGGAAGGCCTGTGCGGGCGTGGCCCCGTCCACCTTGGCGGCCTTCTCCAGGTCCCAGGGGATCTCACGGAAGAACGCCGACAGGGTGTAGATCGCCAGTGGCAGCGAGAAGGTCATGTACGGGATGATCAGCCCGAGCCAGGTGTCGAAGATCCCGATGATCCGCTCGATGTCGAACAGCGGGGAAACCAGGGAGATCGGCGGGAACATGGCGATGAGGAGCGACATGCCGATCAGCAGCCGTTTGCCGGGGAACCGCAGCCGGGCCACCGCGTAGGCGGCCATGGTGCCGAGGATCACCGCGATCACGGTGGCGATCAGGGCGATGCCGATCGAGTTGACCAGCGCCCGGGTGAACTCGGAGGTCTCGAAGATGCCCCGGTAGTTCTCCCAGGTCCAGTCCCGCGGGATGTAGTTGCCGTCGGTGAGGGTGCCGGGGTCCTTGAACGACAGCGCGACGATCCACCACACCGGGAACAGGGCGTACAGCACCACCACGACGTTGACGACGCCCCATCGGGTGGCGTGCGACGTGCCCACGGCGGCCATCAGCGCTTCACCTCCGCGCCCGGCGCGGCGGCGCCGAACAGCTTGACGAAGGTGAAGGCGATGATCCCGACGCAGAGGAAGATCAGCACCGAGATCGCCGACCCGATGCCCAGGTTCAGCGCGGTGAACAGGTTGTCGTAGCCGAGGATCGACAGGGAGCCGGTGCCCTGGGCGCCCGCTGTCAGGACGTAGATGTTGTCGAAGATCCGGAACGCGTCCAGGGTCCGGAAGAGCAGCGCGACCAGGATGGCCGGTTTCATCAGCGGAAGCACGACCTTGGTGAACCGCTGCCAGGGGGTGGCGCCGTCGACCATGGCCGCCTTCAGGGTCTCCTCGGGGACGAGGGCGAGGCCGGCCAGCAGGAGCAGCGCCATGAACGGGGTGGTCTTCCACACCTCGGCGAGGACGATCAGCCACAGCGCCGGCCACTGTTCGGTGAGCGGGGCGTCGCCGCTGGGCAACAGCTCCGCGAGGTAGCCGAGTTCGGGGGTCCAGGCGTACTGCCAGGAGAAGGCGGCGACGACGGTGACGATGCCGTACGGAATGAGGACCGCGGTGCGCACCGTGCCGCGCAGGAAGAGCGTGCGGTGCATCACCAGGGCGAGGCCCATGCCGAGGACGAGCTCGATGGCCACGGACACGGCGGTCAGGAACACCGTGACCCAGAAGGCGTCCCACCAGAACGGGGAGGACAGCACCGCGCCGTAGTTGCTCAGGCCCACGAACTCGGCCCGTGCGGGGAAGCGCAGGTCGTAACGCTGGAGGGACAGGTAGACCGCGTAGCCGATGGGGTAGGCGGTCACGGCGGTCATGACGAGGACGGCCGGCGCGCACAGCAGCCAGCCCAGGCGGCGCTCCTGCCTGGCGCCGGCGGAGAGGGCCTTCCCGCCCTTCGCCTTGCCCTCGGTGGGCTCCGCCATCGTGCTCACGGGATCACACCCTCGGATCGCAGGGCCTGGCCGATCTGTTCCCCGATGGTGTCGACCGCGCTCTCGGGCTTGATCTCCGACGGCGGGGACAGGGCGTGGGAGACGGCGGTCGACACGTTCTGGTAGACGGGGGTGAGCGGCCGTACGCTCGCCGATTCCAGGGCGGCCAGCACCTCCTGGGAGAAGGGGTACTCCTTCATGAAGGCGGGCTCGTCGTACAGGGCGCGCAGGGTGGGCGGCAGTCCGCCCTCGAGCGCGGCGGTGAGCTGGTTCTCCCGGTTCCGCAGGCACAGGGCCGCCTCGAAGGCCAGGTCGGGGTGGCGGGAGTAGGCGCTGACGGCGAGGTCGATGCCGCCGATGGTGGGGCGGGCGGGACGGTCGGCGTCGACACGGGGGTAGGGCGCCCAGCGGAAGTTCTCGAACAACCGCGGGTTGTTCGTCCTCATCGACGGATAGACGAACGGGTAGTTGAGCTCGAAGGCCGCCACGCCCGACTCCATGGCCAGGCGGTTCTGGTCCTCCATCTGGTTGGGCAGGGAGGGGTCGGCGGCCGGGGAGTTCGCGAGTTCCCGCATGATCGAGGCGGCCCGTACGGCGGGCGGGCCGAGGGAGGGCCCGGTGGCGCTCGGGTCGAGGATGGTGCCGCCCGCGCTGTTGATCAGCGAGTTGAACCAGACGGTGAGGCCCTCGTACTGGGCGCCCTGGATCTCCACGTAGTGCGGTCTGCCCTGCCGGGCGAGGCCGCGGGACATGTTCAGCATCTCGGACCAGGTCTTCGGCGGAGTGGGCACCAGGTCCTCGCGGTACCACAGGAGCTGGGTGTTGGTGTTGTACGGGACGGCATACAGCCTGCCCTTCCAGGTGGCCGTCTGCAGGGGGACACGGAGCGTGCCCTCGGTGGCCCGGCGCTTCGGCTCGCCGGTCCACTCCCGGATCCAGCGGGCCTCGGCGAATTCCGCGGCCCAGGTGACGTCCAGGCCCAGGATGTCGAGGGAGTCGTCCTCGGCGGCGAGCCTGCGCACCAACTGCTGGCGCTGGCCGTCGGCGCCCCGGGGCAGTTTGTTGTAGCTGATGCGGTAGCGGCCGCCGGACGCCCGGCTGCAGCGGTCGGCGGCTTTCTGCAGGGCGCCGGAGTCGTCGGGGAAGTTGTACCAGTTGAGGGTGGGCCGGGAGGTGTCCTCGTCGCCGCAGGCGGCGAGCGTCGATGCCAGCAGGGTCAGCGCGACCAGCGCCCGCGTCCGTCGCGGCCCCCCGGTACGTCCGCGCCTCGCGTGCACGCGCTCCCCACCTCGCTTCCCGGATCGCGGCGCGGGTGTCCGAACCCGCGGCGGTGCCTACCCGGCGAACGTTAAACAGGACATACGCCTACATCAAGGACATTCGCTTGTGAATCGCTCACGGTGTTCGGCGTACGGGTGCCGGTTCAGCCGGTGGAGCCTTCCGGCGATCCCGGCGCGGGACGGCCCTCTCGCCGCGAGCTGCGGCACCCCGCGCTCCCGGGCGGTGGGCGCCGGGGAGCGCCGGTGGCCCTTCCGGCCCGCGCGTGGGGAAACGACGGAAAGGCCGTATCGGGCATTCCCGATACGGCCTGCCGACCTGCTGCTCGACAAGTCGGGACGACAGGATTTGAACCTGCGACCCCTTGACCCCCAGTCAAGTGCGCTACCAAGCTGCGCCACGTCCCGTTGCCCGTCTGACCTGGGAGTTCCCCGGGCCGAACGCGCACGGAAACCATACCGCACTCCAGGCGGGGATCGCGCGCCCGTTTACGGCCGCAGGGCTTCCCCGACGGGCGCGTCCGCGGGCGGCAGGCCCAGCCCGGGGTGCGCCTCGAGGAGCCGGGGCGGGGCCGCCTGGCGCCAGGAGTCGGCGAGGATGTCGCGCAGCTCGCCCTCGTCCTCCAGGGCGGCGAGGCGGACCCTGACCCAGGCGAACTGCGCCTCGTGACCGGCGATCCAGAACTTCTCCGGTTCGGCGAGGGCCAGTTCGTCACGCTCCTCCTTGGGGCAGCGCACGGCGATGGAGGTCTCGTCCTCGGGCAGGGTGGCGAACATCTTCCCCGCCACCCGGAACGTGGGCATGTTCCAGGCGACCTTCTCCGTGGTGTCCGGCAGGGACAGGGCGATCCGTCGTACGTCTTCTGCATCCGGCATGGCAGGCACCGTAGCGGCCGGCACTGACACTCATCCGGGGCCGGCCGGCACGGGGCCCGCTTCCGGACGCTTGTAGTAGATCGTCGTCGGCCGCAGCACCCCGGCGGGGTCCGCCGCGTAGTCGGGGATGGAGCCGACGGGGGTCCAGCCGGCGGAGCGGTAGAGGTGCTCGGCCGGGCTGCCGGTCTCGGTGTCCAGGTGCAGCAGGGTGATGCCCCGCGCGGCGGCCGCCTCCTCCGCGACGGCCAGCAGCCGCCGGCCGAGGCCCCGGCCACGGGCCGCGCGGTGCACCATCAGCTTCACCAGTTCCGCACGGTGGGTGCTGTTGGGCTTGTCGGAAAGGGCGAGGCTCACGGTGCCCAGCACCCCTCCGGGTTCCTCGTGCGCCACCCACACCTCGAGCCGGCCGGCGGCGACGGCCGCGGACCTTTCCCGCCACCAGGCGGCCGCCTCCGCACGGTCGAGCGGGACGAGGAAGCCGACGGAGGCGCCGCCGTCCACCGTGTCGGCCAGCAGCTCGGCCAACCCCTGGATCCGGTCCTGGAGCCGAGCGGCGTCCAGGCTCTCGATGTTCACGGCGTTCACGGCGTTCACGGCGTTCACGGCGTTCACGGCCGCACCACCGCCAGTACGTAGCGCACGCCTTCCGGGCCGGGACAGCGGAACCGGGTGGGTCCCCAGACGCGGAGTCTGAGGCAGTCACCGTCGCCGAGACGGTGCTCGACGTCCCGTTCCGTCACGGCGAGGGCCCCCTCCAGAACCCAGATGTGCTGTTCCAGGCCGGGCACGGGCGGCCGGTCGTAGGCGATGTCCGCACCGGCGTCGAGCCGGCCCTCGACGAGCTCGCCGCGCAGCCCGCCGTGCGGCGGGGACACGGACCGGCGGACGAAACCGGAGGCCCTGTCCTGCCACACCGGCTGGTCGGCGGCCCGCACCAGCGGCGCGGGCTCCGCCTCGATCTCGCTGAGCAGCTGGGACATGGTCCGTCCGTAGACGGCGCACAGCCGGTTGAGCAGGGAGGCGGTGGGACTGGTCTCCGCCCGCTCGGCCCTGGACAGGGTGGACCGGCTGATCCCGCTGCGCTCCGCCAGCTCCCCGAGCGACCAGCCGTGCTCGCCCCTGAGCTCGGCCAGTCGCGCGCCGAGCCGGACGTCGACGGGGTCCGGGGCGATCCCGGCCTTCTCGTTTCTCACATCCGGGACGATATCCCGAATTCGAGATCATTGTGTGTCGTGCCCATGACGACATTGTTGACAGGTGCTCAACTCCCTTGTTCCACACGGGAGTCATGGATGAGCCTTGCTTGCAGCCGGGAGCGGAACACCACGCTCCAGGCAGCGGTGTGCGATCACGCGCACCCGCCCCCACAGACGCGCGCTCCACCCGGGCGCGCCGCCCGGAGGAGGACTCCCCCGCCATGGCACGACTGCGCAGCAAGAGAACACGGTTCGCGGCGATCGCCGGTGTCGCGACGGCCGCCCTGGCCGCCGGACTGACCTCGACCCCCGCCCAGGCCGCCCCCGCCGAGGGCACGGTGCTCGCCGCCGGCTCCCCCACCGCGGTCAAGGACAGTTACATCGTGACGCTGAAGAAGGCCGCCGGGTTCAAGGCGTCCTCGGACGCGGGCAGGGACCTGGTCGAGCGGTACGGCGGCAGCGTGCGGAAGACGTTCGGCAGCGCGCTGAACGGCTACACCGCCACCCTCTCCGCCACCGAGGCCGGCCGCCTGGCCGCCGACCCCGCGGTCGCCTCCGTCGAGCAGGACCAGCGGGTGAGCGTCACCGCCACGCAGTCCAACGCGCCGTGGGGCCTGGACCGCATCGACCAGACCTCGCTCCCGCTGTCCGGCACCTACACCTACCCGGACAGCGCGGGCAGTGGTGTCACGGCCTATGTCATCGACACCGGCGTACGCATCACCCATCAGCAGATCAGCGGTCGCGCCTCCTACGGTTACGACGCCGTGGACGGCGACACCACCGCCTCCGACGGCAACGGTCACGGCACCCATGTGGCCACCACCATCGCCGGATCCACCTACGGAGTGGCCAAGAAGGCGAAGATCGTCGCCGTACGGGTGCTCGACAACAACGGGTCCGGGACCACCGCCGGGGTCATCGCCGGCATCGACTGGGTGACCAAGAACCACTCCGGCCCCTCGGTCGCCAACCTGTCGCTCGGCGGCGGCGCGTCCACCACCCTGGACACGGCGGTGCGCAACTCCATAGCGAGCGGCGTCACGTACGCGGTCGCCGCGGGCAACAGCAGCGCCAACGCCTCCTCCTCCTCACCGGCCCGGGTCACCGAGGCCATCACCGTGGGCGCCACGGCCAGCACGGACGCCAGGGCGAGTTACTCCAACTACGGCTCGGTGCTGGACATCTTCGCCCCGGGTTCCTCGATCACGGCCGGCTGGCACACCGGTGACACCGCGACCAGCACCATCTCCGGCACCTCGATGGCGACCCCGCACGTCGCCGGAGCGGCAGCGGTCTACCTGGCCGGCCACACCTCCGCCACCCCGGCCCAGGTCGCCTCGGCCCTGGTGAACGGCGCGACCACCGGCAAGGTGACCGGCCCCGGCTCGGGTTCGCCGAACCGGCTGCTGAAGCTCGTCCCCTGACGGTTCCCCGGCCCGGCGGTGACGTCGTGATCCGCCGGGCCTGAACCGCGGCGCCCCGCGGGCCGGCCCGCCCGCCCGCGGGGCACACCCGTGCCGGTCGGGCGTCCCCGGCCCCGAGCGCGCACAGCCCGGGCAGGTTCACCACGATCGCCCCGCGGCCCGGCGGCGGCCTGACGTCGGCGTCGGCACGGCCCATCTGTCCGCACGGCGCCATCCGCTCGGCGTGGCGGCTCGGCGGCAGCGCTCCGCGGCTGACCGTGGACGTCCCGCCGGGCACCGAGGCCGGGACACGTCTGCCCGGTGGAACACGGACGACGGCCGGGCCGGGCACGCACACGTTCACGAAGCGGTGGGAGTGGCCGGGAGGCGGTGGTGGTGCCGCTCCGCCCCGCCGGTCCCGGCTCCCTCCCGTTCCGGCAGGGGGCCGGGGCCGTGCCGCGCTCCGGGAGGGGCGGCACGGGCAGGGATCACGTGGTCGGCTGGGGTGCGGAGCGGCGGGCCATGAGGTGTTCGATCAGGGTGAGCAGGACGTCCCTGCCGTCGGTCCGTTCGCGCGCGTCGCACATCACCAGGGGAACCTGCGGGTCCAGGTCCAGGGCGCTGCGGACTTCCTGGGGCGTGCGGTCGCGGACGTTGTGGAAGCAGTTGACCGCGACCACGAACGGGACACCGCGGCTCTCGAAGAAGTCGATGGAGGCGAAGCTGACCTCCAGCCGGCGGGTGTCGACCAGCACCACCGCTCCCAGGGCTCCGAGCACCAGGTCGTTCCACATGAACCAGAAGCGTTCCTGGCCGGGGGTCCCGAACAGGTAGACCACCAGTTCGTCGCTGACGGTGATGCGCCCGAAGTCCAGGGCGACGGTGGTGGTGGTCTTGGCGTCGATGCCGACCAGGTCGTCCACGCCGACGCTGGCCCGGGTCAGGTACTCCTCGGTGTGCAGGGGGGCGACCTCGCTGACCGCGCCGACCAGGGTGGTCTTGCCCACGCCGAAGCCGCCGGCGACCAGGATCTTCACGGCCTGGGCCGTCTGTGCCGGATCAGAGCCCGCGGAGCCCATCTCTCACCGCCTCAAGGATCGTCATGTCGGGGTGGGTGCCGTTGTGCGCGAAGGCCAGGGGCGGCCTGGCCCGTACCCGGCCGGCGTCGATCAGGTCGCCGATGAGGATCTTGGTCACCGACACCGGCAGGTCCAGTTCGGCGGCGATCTCGGCCACCGCGACCGGCCTGCGCGCGCACAGGCGCAGGACGGCGCGGTGTTCCGGCTGCAGTGCGGGCCGGCCGGCCGCGCTGTCCGCACCGGACGTGGCCCGTACCGTGATCAGGGTGATCAGGGTCAGGTCGTCACGGCCGGCGGTGGTGCGTCCGCCGGTGATGGTGTAGGGGCGGACCAGCGGTTCGTCCGCGTCGTCCTCCAGGTCCTCCGTCCAGTGCCTCATGCGCCGGCCCCGGCGCCGGCGGGCGGGGGCGGGTCGGACCGCGGGGTGCGTTCGTCGGTGCCCAGCCTCTGGCCCACCTGCTGGACCAGGGTGTGCATGGCGACCGCCATCACTTCGGCGTCGACCTCCTGGGAGGCGACCACGGCCAGGTGGGTGCCCCGGCCGGCCGCGGTGACGAACAGCCACAGGTCCGCCATCTCGACGATGACCTGGTGGACCGGACCGCCCTGGAAGAGCTGTCCGACGCCACGGGCCAGACTCTGCTGACCGGTGGCGATCGCGGCCAGGCGCTCGGCGTCGGAGCGCTCGACGGTCTTCGAGCGGCTGATCACCAGGCCGTCGTCGGACAGCACGATGGCATGCCGGGCGCCGGCGACCTGGTCGACCAGTCCGTCGAGGAGCCAGTCCAGGTCTGCGTCGGTGGCGGTGGTTCGCTGAGTCATCCTCGGTCTTCCCTCGTGGACGGTTCGGACTGGTCGGTGCCGGGCGCGGACGGCCGCGCGCCGGCGGCGCGGTTCTTGCGGGACTGCCGCTGGAAGGCGCCGATGGTGGCGCCGGAGCGGGCCGGGGCGCTGGACGGGGTCGGGGAGACCGGGGTGTCCTGCGGGGCCGGCGCGCGCAGTTCGGCCACCAGGCTGGCCTGGCGCGTCCGGCGGGGCAGGGGTACGGGCCCGGTCTGCGGGGCCGACGAGCCCGCGGGGGGCGGCGCCGGTGCGGTGACGTCGGCCATCGCCCGTCCCCGCGACCGTACCGGCAGGTCGTCCGAGCCGTCCGCGGGGCGGGAGACCTCCGCGGGACGGGGTCCGCCGGGCCGGCGCGACGGGGCGAGGGGGGTGCCGACGTCCTCCGGCGACGGGCCGTCGGCCGCGTCCGGCACCGATCGGGGCCGCTCGGCCACGAGGTCCTGCGGGACGAGGACGATGACGCGGGTGCCGCCGAACGCCGAGGGCCGCAGTTCCACCTGCAGGCCCAGGCCCGCCGCCAGGCGGGCCACCACGTACAGGCCCAGGCGCACGTCGTCGGCGCGGGTCATCACGTCCATCTGCGGGGGCTCCTGCATCAGGGCGTTGACGGCCTCGTACTGTTCGGCCTCCATGCCCAGCCCGCGGTCCTCCATCTCCACCACGACACCCCGGCTGACCGGAGCCGCCTTGACCTCGACCGGAGCCGGCGGCTTGGAGAACGCGGTCGCGTTCTCCATCAGCTCGGCCAGGATGTGGATCAACGGCCCCACCGCCCGCTCGGAGATCCACGGCCGGCCCTCGACGTCGATCTCGATGCGCCGGTAGTCCTGGACCTCGCCCTGCGCGGCGCGCAGGACGTCCAGCAGCGGCACCGGTTTGCGCCACCGGCGCCGGGGCTGGCCGCCCGCGAGGATCACCAGGTTCTCCTCGTAGCGGCGCAGCCGGGCGGTGAGGTGGTCCAGGTCGAACAGGTCTTCCAGCAGTTGCGGGTCCTCGTGCCGGCGCTCCAGCTCGTCCAGCTTCTTCAGCTGCAGGCCGATCAGGAGCTGGGTGCGGCGCGCGATGCGCTGCAGCAGCCGTTCGAAGCCGCGGTGCTGCTCCGCCTGGCGCACCGCGGTGTGCACCGCGGTGCGGCCGGCCAGGTTCAGCGCCCGGCTCAGCTCGCCGAGCTCGTCCGCGGCCGGGGACAGTTCCGGGACCTCGGCGTCCACGTCCACGTTCTCGCCCTGTACGAGCCGGGTGACCACCTGCGGCAGCCGCTGTTCCAGGTCCTGCGCCTGGCCGTGCACGGCGAGGACGCGCCGGCGCAGGAGCGTGGTCAGCCGCCAGGTCATCAGCACGACCAGGACGACGGCGAACAGGCCGAGGGCCGCGACGGAGTACAGGTACAGCTTCAGCTGCCGCACGGCGGCGGCGCCGGCGGCGTCGGAGACCTGGCTGTGCACGCCGATGAGTTCCTCGAGACGGGCGATCGAGGAGTCCGCCGAGGCCCGCCACTCCTTGGCGCGGGCGGGGGACAGCTCGACGCCTCCGCCGCCGGAGGCCTGCAGCCGCTCCTCCAGCTCGACCCGCGTCCGCCATTCCTCGCTCTTGGTCATCGCCGTGTAGAGCCGGCTCTCCTCGGCGTTGAGGTTCGGCGCCACACGCGACTTGAGCAGGTACTCGTGGGTGCCGACGGCGTCGGTGACCAGGTCGTGGTCCTCGTCGGACAGCCTGCCCGAGGGCCAGCCCCGAGCCAGCACCGCGTCCTCGCGATTGATCATGTCCACGGCCCCGTTCAGGTCGAACAGGACCTGCGACAGGCCGGTCACCTCACCGTTGGCGCCGCGGGAGATCGCCGCGAAGACCTCGGTGCCGGCCGCGATGGCCTCGGTGTAGTAGGTGAACGCCCGCTCCTCGTCGGCGGTCCCGGCATCCACCGCCCGGCGCTCCTGCGCGAGCCTGCCGGTCACCCGCACGGTCCGGGAGATCGCGGCGGCCAGGCCCTGCTGGCCGTCGCTGGTGTCCGCGGAGGCCAGCGGCTCGAAGGCGCGCAGGGCCCGGTCGGTGACCACGCGCTGCCCGGCCAGGGCGGTCCGGGACGCCCCGGGCGCGGCCAGCACCTCCTGGGTCAGCCGCCGTTCCCGCTGCAGGGCGTTGAACAGGGCCGCGTTGCGCGGGCCCACGGTCGTCTTCAGGTCGTGCTGGGCGGCCTGCACCCGGTACTCGTTGCCCAGTTCGTACGTGGCCAGGCCCCACAGTCCGACCAGCGCCACGCTCGGCACGAGCAGCAGCACCAGCAGCATCGTGCGCAGCGGTAGACGCCGTTCACCGGCCGTCCGCGTCCGCTCGTCCGTCGCGCCCCCGTGCCGGCGGGCGGCCCGCGCGCCGTTCCTTCCGCGCCGCCCGTTCCTGTTCGATCCGCTCACCCGCTGGACACCCTCCTCGTCACCGGTCTGCCGCACCGGTGACGAGAACGCGCCAGACAGTAGCGGTTGGTGGCTTGATATTAGCCATACAGCGCGCGAATACCGAAAGCGCATTCGACGACGAGAGGGAACGCGGCCTACGGAAACGGACCTGTCACCCCGTAACGGAATGTTTGGTTCCGGCATCCCCGTCACCACGACCGCGACCGGCCGACCCCGCGGGTGCCGCCGGACCGGCCGCACCGGCCCGCGCGACCGCGCCGAACCTCTGGACTTGCTCAAAAGGCGCTTCGGGTCACCGGCGGGCGGGGCAGCCTGCGGACAGTCGGTGCGCAGGCCCGGCGGAAGGGGGACGTCATGGGGATCGTGTTCGTGTGGGTGGGCGGGTGCGCACTGGTGCTCGTCACGGGGGTCACCTGGATGGTGCGCCGGGCGTGGCGCCGCGCCTGGGACGATCTGGGCATGCGGGCGACCGCGTACGGCCCGGGCGCCGGGCCCGGCCGTGGAACGTGGCCGGCCGGGACCGGTGCCACGCACGGCGGAGCGTCGGCGCACGACGCAGGCAGCACGCTCCACCAGCCGTCCTGGTGGGAGTCGGGCGCGAGCGGAGGCTCGCCGAGCGACTGCGCCGGCGGCGGTTCCAGCGGCAGTTCCGCGTCCTGCGGGAGCGGCTCCTCCTCCTGCGGGAGTTCGTCGTCGTGCGGGAGCGGCTCCTCGTCGTGCGGGAGCAGTTCGTCGTCCTGCGGCAGTTCCTGCTGACTCGGGAGACACGTCGCTCGCCGTACCGCGGGACCGGCGGACGCCCCATGGGCGAGGGGCGGCACGCGCGGTCCGTACCGTGCCGCTGGTCGGTCCCGGTCAGTCCTCCTGGAGCACGGAGAGGACGTTCCCGGCCGGGTCGGTGAACCACGCGATCGCCGCGGGGCCTTCGCCGGCGCCCCGGACGACGCCCTTCTCGTCGTGCTCGAACTCCGCGTAACGCTCCAGCGGGACGCCGCGCCGCTCCAGTTCGGCGACGGCGGCGTCGATGTCGTCGACGGGGAAGTTGAGGATCGTGAACGTCGCGGGGGTGTGCGTCTCCTTCGGGTAGACGAAGACCCGCGCGCCGCCGCCGAGGGTGAGGGACAGCACCCGCATGTCCCCCTGCCCGGTCTCCTCCACCGGAAGGCCCAGGGTCCCGCCGTGGAACCGGCGGGCCTCGCCGAGGTCGTCGACCGAGAAACCGCTGAACGCCTGTGTTTGAGCGAACATGCTCCGTGTCTCCTCCGCGGGTGGACCGTCCTGCACGTCCCAGGTCACACCGTGCGCGCCACGCGGGCGGCGGCCGGACGGTCGTACGTCCTTCACCCCTCGGGAGACCGGTCCGTCCGGGAGCGGATCACCCCGCCACCGGTCCCGGGCGGACCGGGTGTCAGCCTCCCGAGCAGACGGCGCCGTTGAGGCGGAAGGCCGTCGGCTGCGGGTTGGGCCCGTCGTTGGCGCCGACGAAGCCGAACGAGGCCGCCGACCCGCCGTCGGGGGCCAGCGGCCCGGCGCCCTCGGGGGCGGTCACCCGTACGTGCCGGCCGGTCTGGTGGAACGTGGCGTTCCAGCCGGAGGACACCGACTGGCGGTCGGTCGGCCAGTCCCAGTCCACGGTCCAGCCGGTGATCGGGGTGTCCGACAGGTTCCGGACGGTGACCGTGGCCACGAAGCCGTTGCCCCAGCTCGTGTCGCGGTGGTAGGTCACCGCGCAGGGGGCGTCCGGCGGAGTGCCGGTGGTGAAGGTCAGCGGGGTGGACGGCGCGGAGAGCCGGCCCGAGGCGTCGGCCGCCAGCACGTTGACCGTGTGGGTGCTGCCCGGGGGCAGGTTCCGCAGGGTCACCGACGTGCCGGTGGTCTCGCCCACCACGTGGGTGTGCGCGCCGTCGCGCTCCTGGACCAGGTAGCGGGTGGCGCCCGCGGCGCCCTCCCAGGACAGGCTCGCGGTGGTGCCGGTCACCGCCTCCAGCCGCGGCGCTCCCGGGGGCTCGGCGCCGGAGGCGCCCGGCCCGGTGCCGGCCTGCGGGGAGAGCGTGACGGCGAGCATCCCGTACGGCGGCACGGTGACCCGGGAGGCGGACGCCGTGCCGCCGGTGACGTCGGTGACGTCGGTGTCGCCGCGCGCGTAACGGCTGACCTCGGGTGCGGCGGCGGAGGGGGTGAAGCCCGTGTACGCGAGGTCCACGGTGCGGGCGGCGTCCGGGTCCTTGTTGATCAGCAGGACGCTCAGCCGTCCGTCCCGGCGGTGTACGGCGTGCGCGGAGACGTCCTGCGCGGAGGACGAGGCGGCGACCAGGGTGTCGCCCGCGGTGCCCAGTTCGCCGGTCATCTTCATGCCGTAGTAGGGGTGGAACGGCGTGTTGGGCGCCGGCTCGCAGACGTCGCCGGCGCAGGCGCCGCTGGAGAGCATCCCCATGTCGCCGTAGTCCGTCTCGCCGTCGACGGTGGTGATCCGGCCGACGCCGTTGTGGGTGTTCCACCAGTCGACGGTGAAGACGCCGTTCTCCAGGGCCGTCAGGAACGCGTCGGCGGCGAACAGGCCGTTGGGGCGGGCGGTGAGCATGGCGCCGCCGGTGTTGGTGTTGATCTCGGTGAGGGCGATGCCGATGCGCGGGGAGTCGGCGCCCGCGTACCGGTCGAGCTGGTTGCGCACCTCCCGCAGCTCGCCGGGCAGCCTGGTCAGCCTCGTCATGGCGTCCTCGGCGGTGGTGTCGGCGCCGCCCGCGTACCAGTGGACGCTCACGAAGTCGATGACGTCGGTGACCTCGGAGAGCACGGTGTGGTTCCAGTCGCCCGGATCGCCCTCGCCGACGACGCCGTCCGGCCAGTGGCCCGGGGTGGTGAGCACCGCGCCGATCTTGACGGTGGGGTCGACGGCCTTCATGGCCTCGGCGTAGGCGCGGACCTGACGGGCGTACTCCCGGGGGCTCTTGTCCTCGTGCTCGTCGTGCTCCCAGCCGTTGCCGTAGTGACCGTTGCCGTAGATCTCGTTGCCGATCTCCCAGTACCGCGCGTCGTAGTCCTTGGTGACGTTGGCGTACCGGACCCAGCCGGCCGCCTCCTCGGGCGTGCCGGAGCCGTAGTTGGCGATCAGGATCGGCTGGGCGCCGGCGGCGCGGACGGTGCCCATGAAGGCGTCGAAGCCGGTGCCGGGGGCGACGTATCCGCCGGGCGCCGTGTGCGTCTCCCAGTGGTAGATGTCCGCGTACGAGCCGCCGGGGTAGCGCATCGCCCCGACGTCGGCCGCCTTCATCAGGTCGGCGACCTCGGGATCGTTCATGTGCGAGTCCCAGATGGCCGTGTTGACCCCGCGCGCGGTGTCGGAGATGCGGCCCAGCGACGCCTGCGCGTTGACCCGGACGTCGACGTCCGCGGCGGGTTCCCCGGGCACGGCGGCCGACGCGGCACCGGCGGTGTTCAGCGGGGACAGCAGGGCGAGCGCGACGGCCAGGGCGGCGGCGGCGCGTGCGAGGTGGCGGACGCCGGTACCGGCCGGCCGGCCGGATCTCTGCGGCAAGGACATGGGGGTCCTCCCTCGGGGTCCGGCGGCGCGGGCGGGTCGGCGGACGCCGGACCGTGCGGCCGGACGGGCGGAGCGCCGGCGCGGCAGCAGGACGTTCCGCGCCGGCGGCACAGGAAGCGGTGCGTGGATGCGGTGCGGTCGTGCACGGGCTGCGCATGGCGGATCCCGCCGATGGGAGCGCTCCCATGATGGGAGGGGTGTGACGTCCTGTCAACAGACGGGCCGCCCGTGGGAGCACCGGCCGCCCGTGACGGCCGTGTCCCGCCGGTGCCGAGGCCTGCGGTCAGAAGGTCTCCACGACACGGAAGGTGAGGCACACGAGGGGAGAGCCGTCCTCGACCGGCGTGCCCTCGCTCTTCCAGAACTCACGGTGCACCGTGCGCCACTCCTCGAGGGAAGCGTCGCCCTCGCCCTCGGCGGCAGCGTGTTCCCACGTGACCTCGGCGAAGGACTTCTGCTCCACCCCCGTGATCTCCAGGGTGGCGATCGCGTGACCGTCGTCGTCCAGGAGGGCCAGCCGCTCACCGACGAACTCGAGGCCCTCGGTCTCCTCGACGTACTCGGCCAGCAGGCAGGTCGTGGCGGTCTTCCGTCCGGCCAGGACCAGCGAGTTGAGCCGGCCCCGCAGCCCGCCCGGGGTGCCGAGCTCCATCGTGCGCATACCGTCGACTCGTGGCCACACAGCTCATCGCCTCACTCGATCGCCCGCACTACGGACGTTGGTCACTTCGAAACGATCATTATGCGCCCCGGCACACCACCCCCGCGAACCGCATGAGGAACAAACACCACACCGCCTTCGCCGACTGCGTCGAGCACGCCGGTGCACAGAGCGAACGCGCCGCGTGCGCCGAGGACGTCGACGACCGACCAGGTGACGCCGGCCCCGGACGTCCCCGGTGCGTCGTCGCCGCACCCCTCATCTCATCGGCACCGCATCGAGTGGCAGGGGCCGATGACCGTCACTCACCGCAGCGCGAGCTGCGGCGCCGCCGTCCGTCCTGGCCGAGCAGGAGGGCGAGCGGACCGAGGACCGCCGCCGGACGGCGGCCCCGGAGGTCTTGCCCGACGCTCGGATCCGGTGCGAGACTCCGGAACGTCCTTCACGTGTAAAGGAGTTGGGCTTGCCGCCTACGGGAGGGCCGTTACGGCCCCTGACCATCCTCTTCGCACCGGAGAGCGCGTACGGGCCGACGAACAACTGCGTGGGGATCGGGGACGTCCTGCGCCGCCGGGGGCACCGCGTGGTGTTCGCCGCGGAGGCGTCCTGGAAGGGCCGTCTCGCACCGCTCGGTTTCGAGGAGGAGCTGGTCGACCTGGCCCCGCCGTCCGAGAAGCCCCAGGACGCGGGCCAGTTCTGGAAGGACTTCGTACGCGACACCGCGCCCGAGTTCCGGAAGCCGACCATCGAGCAGCTGGGCACCTGGATCAAGCCGGTGTGGGAGGAGTTGGTCTCCGGCGCCCGGTACTGCGAGCCGCGGCTGAAGGAGATCATCGACCGGGTCCGGCCGGATGTGATCGTCGAGGACAACGTCGTGTGCTTCCCGGCGCTGACCACGGCGGGCGTTCCCTTCGTACGGATCGTTTCGTGCAACCCGCTGGAGATGAAGGGCGAGCGTGTTCCGCCGCCGTTCTCCGGACACCCGGCCGGGGACCGGAGCGAGTGGGACGCGTTCCGCGCCGAGTACGACCGCACGCACCGGAGCCTGTGGAGCGACTTCAGCGCCTGGGTGACCGAGCAGGGCGCACGCCCGCTGCCCGACCTGGAGTTCATCCACGAGGGCGATCTGAACCTGTACGTCTATCCCGAGTCGGCCGACTACACGGACGCCCGTCCGCTGGGCCCCGCCTGGCACCGGCTGGACTCCTCGGTCCGTGAGACGCGGGAGAGTTTCACGCTGCCGCCCGCCCTGGCCGACGTCGGCGGCGCGCTGATCTATTTCAGCCTCGGCTCGCTCGGCTCGGCCGACGTGGACCTCATGCGCAGGGTCATCGCCTCGCTCGCCCGCACCCCGCACCGCTACATCGTCTCCAAGGGCCCGCTGCACGAGGAGATCGAGTTGCCTCCGAACATGTGGGGCGAGGAGTTCCTGCCGCAGACCCGGATCCTCCCGCTCGTCGACCTCGTCATCACGCACGGCGGCAACAACACGACCACCGAGTCCCTCCACTTCGGCAAGCCCATGATCCTGCTGCCGCTGTTCTGGGACCAGCACGACAACGCCCAGCGCATGGACGAACTGGGTTACGGCGTCCGGCTCGACCCGTACCGCTTCACCGACGCCCGGCTCCACGGCGCGATCGACCGTCTGCTCGGCGACCCGGCTCTGCGGCGCACCCTCACCGAGGCCGGTGAGACGATCCGGGCGCGCGACGGACTGCACAAGGCCGCGGACCTGATCGAGCGGGCCGCCACGGGCTGATCCCACCGGCCCTCGGACGCACCGAGTCCCCTGCCCCCGCCCGCTCACGTCCCGCGGCGCACTGCCGGCGTACCCGCGCGGCGCGGGGCTCTCGAAGCCTCCCCGGCCGCAGCCGGAGGGCGTCGGCCGTCGGCCAGAACCATCGCAGGGTCGCCTCTCCGCGACCCTGCGACCGGGATTCCGGGTGTCACTCCATCGAGCCATGGCGTCGCCTGCTCCGGCAACGTGTCGCCTGCGCCTCCGCGGCGCCGGGCAGTGCCGCGGGTACCGGCACGGCAAGCTCCGTCCGGACACGGTGAGGTGCGGACGTCACCGACATCGTGCGGCAGGGGTGGTACGGCTGCTGAGGAGAGGATCATCGCCACGTCGACAGTCGACGACGTCGAGGGACCAGCAGCAAGGCGCCCCCGGGGGGCCGAGTGCACAACTGCGCCCTGGTGCTACCGTCCGATCATGCTTGGGGCGGAGGATTGATGGAGAGCATCACAAAGAACCGGCAGCCCGTTGAGGTACTTCGCACCATGGTCGCCCGCGCCTACGGCCCGGAAGAGGTGTGCGACGCGGGCGAGGACTGGGTCAGCGAACTGAGCGACGGCTGGTTCAACGTGGCCTACCGGATCCGGTTGCGATCCGGCACGCAGGTTGTCCTCAAGATCGCGCCGCCACCGGATGTCGAGGTCATGACCTACGAGCGCGGCGCCATGGCCACCGAGCTGAAGGCCCTGCGGCTGATCCGAGAGCACACGAAGGTTCCCGTGCCGGAGGTCGAGTTCGCCGATCGGACCCATGAGGTGTGCGACGCCGACTACTTCTTCATGACGTACGTCGATGCGGACAACCTCCACGTCATCAGGGACACCCTGACCCAGACGCAGATCGACGCGTACGACGAGGCGCTCGGCGCGATCACCCGCGAGCTCAACACCATCCCCGGCACCGCCTTCGGCCCGCTGGCCGGACCGGGCGAAGGCACGTGGCGTGCGGCCTTCCTGCGGATGGTCGAGGAGCTGCTGGACGACGGCAAGCGACGCAATGTCGTCCTCCCGCACGGCTACGACGTGATCCGCGAAGTCGTGGCCGCCCACGCCGATTCGCTGGACGAGGTAACAGAACCCCGGTTCGTCGAGTGGGACCTGTGGCCGGGCAACTGCATGGTGCGTGACGGCCAGGTCGTGGCGATCCTCGATCACGAGCGGGCGTTCTACGGTGATCCGCTGATGGAGTTCGGCTTCACCGCGAGTGAGTCGGCCGCGTTCGGGGACGCCACGGCTTTCATCCGCGGCTACGGCCACCGGCCGCTCACCACCACCGAGCGGACCCGTCGACGGCTGTACAACCTTCACCTCGCTCTGGTCCAGATCATCGAGACGGACTTCCGGGCACACACCGGCACCGAGCAGTACGACTGGGCGTGCGAGCGGCTGCAGGAGACCGTGGCCCTGCTTGGCGGGTGAGGAACGGAGACGGTCCCCTCGACGCTGCGCGGCCACGGAGTGCGAGAACCCTTCGGAGCCCGATGGGGGAGCGCGGCGGCCGGAGAAGGTGGATCCGGGGCAGCCCGGCGCACATCGCCGCGGGCCACCCGCACACCACCCGTCAGCGAAGCCGCCCTTCTCGCCCAGGCCCTTTCCCAGTAGCACTCCGGAGACGCCGCAGCGGCACCGAATGCCGCGAAGACCGTCCGCGAGCCTTCACCCCTCCCGATCGAGGGTGCCCAGCCGGTCCACCACGCGCCAGCCCTTCGCTTCGAGGGGGACCGTCGTCCCGGGCGGTCACCGGTGTGTCTCCGTGGTTGACCAGACCTGCGCGGCGACCACCAGTCCCTCGGTCACCGCGAGCACGAGGAATCCCGCTGGGGCGTAAATGGCGCGAATGTACGGAGCCCCGCTGCCCAGTCGGCCGAGAAAGGCCAGAGTCCACACCTGCAGCACCAGTCCCGCCAGCAGTCCCACCAGGATCGAGCCGGAAAGCCGGACGGTCCCACCGATCAGGGACGGCTCGCGGGCCTGTGGTGCGCTGTCCTTCCTTCCGGGTCAGCGCAGCCATGGGAGATCCTTCGGAGACGACTGGGCACGAGGCACGGCGCACCGCCTTGGGATCGGAGGTCGTCTCCCGCTGATGGCGGGCGGGCAGGCTAGCAAAATGCGGCGGAGATCCTCGCCCCCTTCCCTGGCGACCGCCGCCGCGTGTCCGGTCGGTACCGGCACGTCGGTGACCCTCCACGGACCCCGGGGTCTGCCGCGGTGGTCATCCACCACGACGCTGCCCCGGCTCGGCGCCGACCCGGGGCAGACCCGTATGGAAGGCGTCGGGCGGGAACTCCTCGATGGAGCGGACCAGCCGCAGCGCACAGGCGCGGCCGGTGCCGCCGGCGGCACCGGTGACGAGGGCGGCACGGCCACCGGGGTCGAGCGGGGTGGCGTGGAGGGCCGGGAGGGCACGGGACGCGGTCATGTCCCGCGCCCTGGGCAGCACCCCCATGCCGCCCCGTGTGGTCAGGCCCTGCAGTTCAGCCAAGCCCAGTGGGGTCGAACCATGTGGGCGCGTCGGACATGGCCTGCTTGATCCGGAAGTGCGCGAACTCGTCGAGCTCCGGCAGCGCGTCCACGGCGAACCAGCCGACGTCCAGCGACTCGTCGTCGTTGACCCGTGCCTCGCCGCCGAGGGCACGGCAGCGGAAGGTGATGTCCATGTACTGGCAGACGTCTCCGTTGCCGTACGTCACCGGGTCCAGCGCCTGGACCAGCACGACCCGCTCGACGGCGCAGCGCACCGCGGTCTCCTCCTCGACCTCCCGCACGGCGCAGGCCGCGGGCTGCTCCCCGGGATCGGGGATGCCGCCGATCACCGACCACTTGCGGGTGTCGGTCCGGCGGTTCAGCAGGACCCTGTCCTCGTCGTCGAAGACGAGTGCGGTGACCCCGGGGAGCCAGAGCAGCTGATGACCGGCGGAGGCGCGCAGGGTGCGGATGAAGTCAGGAGTAGCCATGTCCCCGACCCTAACCGGCCGGTCAGGGCCTTCCCCCTCACTTCAGGGGGCGTGCGTCGGGCGTACTACCGCACGTCACCGGCGCGTCGCCCGCGCACCCCGGCGGCGACGGCCCAGCCCAGTCCGCCCGCGGCGACCAGGAGGAGGGCGGTCTCCGGGAGGACGCCGAGGCGGGTGGCGGGGGTCTGCGAGGTGCGCAGCGGCACCTCCCGCACCAGCGAGTCGGCGACGAACATGCCGGTCCTCTGCGTGATCTGTCCGTCGGGCATGATGATCGCGCTGACCCCGCTGGTCACCGGCACGGTGACGGCGCGGCTGTGCTCCACGGCGCGGACCCGGGACATGGCGAGCTGCTGGTAGGTCATCTCGCTGCGGCCGAAGGTGGCGTTGTTGCTGGGCACCGAGATCAGCTGGGCGCCGGCGGTGACCGTGTCGCGCACCGCCCAGTCGAAGGCGGCCTCGTAGCAGGTGACCAGGCCGACGCCGGCACCGTTCATGGTGAAGACGCCCGGCTCGCCGCCCCGGCTGAAGTCCCGGCGGACCATCGACGTCCAGTCCTCGTTGATCGCCCCCACCAGTGAGCGCAGCGGGAGGTACTCGCCGAACGGCTGGATCTGCCGTTTGTCGTAGGTGTCGACGGGGCCCTTCGCCGGGTCCCAGAGGATCTGCTCGTTGAGCAGTTGGCCGTCCCTGTCGACCACACCGCCGACCGAGACGGGTGCGTCGATGGCCTTGGCCGCCCTGTCGATGACGGCGCGCGCGTCGGCGTTGGTGAAGGGGTCGATGTCGGAGGAGTTCTCCGGCCACAGCACGATGTCGGGCTGCTCGGCCTTGCCGGCCGCGACGTCGGCGGCCAGGCGCTCCGTCTCCCGCGCGTGGTGGTCGAGGACCGCGCGCCGCTGGGAGTTGAAGTCCAGGCCGAGGCGGGGCACGTTGCCCTGGATGACGGCGACGGTCACGGTGCCGGCCTCGGCCTTGTCGCCGACCAGCGACCGGGCGGCGAAGGCGGCCACCAGCGGTACGACGACGCTCAGCGCGCCGACGACCGCCGCGGCCCGCCGCAGGGTTCCGGTGCGCCGGGCGTGGAGGACCACCCGGACGCTCTCGTGGAGCCCGAAGCCGCACAGCACGACGGCGAAGCCCAGCACCGGAGTGCCGCCGAGCGCGGCCAGCGGCAGGAAGACGCCGTCCGCCTGCCCGAACGCGACCTTGCCCCAGGGGAAGCCGCTGAACGGCACGCGCGCGCGCACCGCCTCGCCGGCGATCCACAGCGCCGCCGCCCACACCGGCCATCCGGGGAGTTTCGACACCGTGGCGACGCCCGCGCCGACCAGCGCGACGAAGACCGCCTCGATCACCACGAGGGCGAGCCACGGACCGGGGCCGACCTCCACACCGGTCCACACCAGCAGCGGCAGCAGGAAGCCGAGGCCGAAGAGGTAGCCGAGGCCGAGTGCCGCCTTCCAGCTCCGGCCGCGCAGCACCCAGCCGAAGACGGCGAAGGCGGGCACGGCCAGCCACCACAGGGTGCGCGGCGGGAAGCTGACGTAGAGGAGCAGGCCCGAGAGCGCGGCTGCGGCGGCCGGGAGGAGGCGCACGAGCAGCCTGCCCCGCGCCGGGGGCGCGGTCTGCGGCGGCATCGGGTCCGACTCGCCGACGGAGGTTGCGGTGACGGTCACTCCGGGAGTCTACGGCGCGTGGCCCGGCGGCCGGCAGCACGGTCGGCGGGGCGGAGGACGCCGGGTGGACCCGCGCTCCCCCGGGTGTGCGGCAGGGGCTGTCCGCGGAGACGGTTGCGGCGCGACCGCCCGCGGGGACGGTGGAGGGCGGTCAGTGGGTCACGCCCGGCTTGTGGGGGCGGAGGCGGTCGCGGATGACCGTCACCGCCGCCTGCGCGTCGTCCACCGTCACCGTGAAGGTGTGGCCGTCCCACAGCCGCAGGACGACGCCCTCGCCGCGGCGCACGACGACCGCCGTGCCCTTCTCGGGCCGCCAGCGGTACCCCCAGCCGCCCCAGTGCCGTGGGGTGACGTGCGGGGTGAACTCCGCGCCGGCGACGTGTGCGAGCGGGATCCGGCGACGGGGCACGCCGATGTGGCCGCAGCGCACCTCCACGTGGTCCTCGTCGACCCGCAGCGCGACGTGCACGAAGGCGAGGGTGCCGAACAGGACCAGCAGCCCGGCGGCGATGCAGCCGACGACGGCCATGGCCAGCGGTGCGATGCCGGTCGTCCACGCGGAGTCGACGGCCAGCGTGATGCCGAGGGCCAGGCAGGCGGCGCCGATCAGCGCCAGGAGCCACTGGAAGCGGTTGGTCGCACGGCCGGTCCAGACCCCGGAGTACGGGGCGTGTTCGCCGTGGCGGTGGTCCCTCATGGATTCGAGGTTACTCAGGATTCGCTCGGCGGATACCGCGCAGCACGGTGTTACTGCGCCGTCCGGGTGGCGGCGGTCTGCCGCAGCAGCCGGCCCTCCGCGTAGGTGAGGGCGGCCGCGGGGAGGGCGCCCTCGCGTCCGCTCAGCAGCACCGTCAGGGCGCCGCTCGCCGGCGCCCCGGGGGCGGGCTGCTCGCCGAGGCGGCGCAGGGCCTGGGCGGCCACCGCTCCGGCGGAGCCGTGCAGGGCGAGCGGTGGCCGGCCGGGGCGCTGCACGGCGGCCCGGATGCGCTCGGCGACCAGTTCGTAATGGGTGCAGCCCAGGACGACGGTCGTCACCTCGTCCGGGGTCAGCTCGGCGGCGGCGGCGACGGCGGCGTCGATCGCCGTCTCGTCCGCGCGCTCCACGGCCTCGGCGAGCCCCCAGCACGGCACCTCCGTGACGGCGACGCCGTCGGCGAAGTCCTCGATCAGGTCCCGCTGGTAGGGGCTGCCGGTCGTGGCCGGTGTGGCCCAGATCGCCAGCGGTCCGCCGCCGGCCGCGGCCGGCTTGATCGCCGGGACGGTGCCGATGACCGGCAGGCCGGGCTCGAGACGGGCGCGCAGGGCGGTGAGGGCGTGCACCGTGGCGGTGTTGCAGCCGACGATCAGCGCGTCGGGCCGGTGCGCGGCCGCCGCCTCGGCGACGGCGAGGGCGCGCCCGGTGAGGTCCTCCGGGGTCCTGGGTCCCCAGGGCATGCCGTCGGGGTCGAGGGAGAGCACGAGATCGGCGTCGGGGCGCAGGCGCCGCACCGCGGCGGTGGCCGCCAGCAGGCCGATTCCGGAGTCCATGAGCGCGATCTTCACCCGGCCACGATAGACGATGAGCCGCTTCGGGCCCCTGCCGTGGGGCAGACTGCGGGAGGTGAGCGCCGTTGTGTGGAGTGCCGCCGGATCACTCGCCGCCTGGGGGTGGCTGCTGCTCTGCCAGGGCTTCTTCTGGCGTACCGACGTGCGGCTCCCGCCGTCCCGCGACCTGGGGACCTGGCCGTCGGTGTGCGTCGTGGTCCCCGCGCGCGACGAGGCGGCGGTGCTGCCCGCGAGCCTGCCCTCGCTGCTCGCCCAGGACTATCCGGGCCGGGCCGAGGTCTTCCTCGTCGACGACGGCAGCACGGACGGCACCGGGGAGCTCGCGCGGGAGCTCGCGGACCGGTACGGCGGGCTGCCGCTCACGGTGGTCTCCCCGGGTGAGCCGCCCGCCGGCTGGACCGGCAAGCTGTGGGCGGTGCGGCACGGCATGGGACTGGCACGCGCGCGTGACCCCGAGTATCTGCTGCTGACGGACGCCGACATCGCGCACGCCCCGGACGGTCTGCGCCGGCTGGTGGCGGCGGCCCGTACCGGAGGGTTCGACGTCGTGTCGCAGATGGCCCGGCTGCGGGTGGAGAGCCTCTGGGAACGCCTGGTCGTACCGGCGTTCGTCTACTTCTTCGCGCAGCTGTACCCGTTCCGCCGGATCGGGCGGGAGGGGACCCGTACGGCCGCCGCGGCGGGCGGCTGTGTGCTGCTGCGTGCCGAGGCGGCCGGGCGGGCGCGGATCCCGGACGCGATCCGGCAGGCCGTCATCGACGACGTGGCGCTCGCCCGCGCGGTGAAGCGGAGCGGCGGGCGGGTCTGGCTGGGGCTCGCGGACCGGGTGGACAGCGTGCGTCCGTATCCGCGGCTGCGCGATCTGTGGCGCATGGTGGCGCGGAGCGCGTACGCGCAGCTGTGGCACAGCCCGGTGCTGCTGGCCGGTACGGTCGCCGGGCTGACCCTGGTGTACCTGGTGCCGCCCGTCGCGGTGGCCGCGGGCGCGGTGAGGGGGAGCGGGGCGGCGGCGGTCCTGGGTGCGGCGGCCTGGCTGGTGATGGCGGGTACGTACGCCCCGATGCTCCGCTACCACCGGCAGCCGCTGTGGCTCGCTCCCCTGCTGCCGTTCACCGCGTTCCTGTACCTGCTGATGACGGTGGACTCGGCGGTGCGGCACCACCGGGGGCGCGGCGCGGCCTGGAAGGGCCGCACCTACGGGCGTCCGGCCGCCGTGGCCGACGAGGGCTGACTGCCCGTCGCCTCACCTCACTTGCGGCCGGGGGTCCAGTCCATGCCCCACCCGTAGGCGTGGTCGACGGTGCGCTGCGGGCTCACTCCTCGCTCGGGGACCAGGTAACGGGCCTCGCGCCGGACGACGAATTCGCCGCCGCCGGTGTTGGTGATCAGGGCGAGCGCGCACACGGTCGAGGGGACGGTGCGCTCGTCGAGGGAGAAGTCGATCGGTGCGCCGTGCTGCGGCCGGAGGGTGACCGTGGCGTGCAGGTCGGCGAAGGAGCGGGCGCCCTCGTAGATGGTGACGAAGACCAGGACGCGCCGGAGGAGGTGCTTGTGGTCGAGGTTGACGGTGAGGTTCTCGCCGCTCGCCACGGCACCGGTGCGGTCGTCGCCGTCCAGGAGGATGAAGGGCGGCTGGTGCAGCGCCCCGAAGGCGTTGCCGAGGGCCTGGACGACGCCCTTGCGTCCGTCGGTGAGTTCGAACAGGGCGCACAGGTCGAGGTCGAGGTCGGAGTGCGTGGCGACCGGGCGGCCCAGTTTGCCGGCCCAGCCCGAGAACTGTTTGCGGACCTCCCAGTTGAGGTTCACGTGCAGGGTGCCCGACGTGCCGCCCTGCTTGGTCAGGGAGACGGAGGGGGCCGCCTTGGTGAGCGTCGCCTTCGTCAGCCGGACCGGCGCGGGGGGCGCGGACGGCACGGACGGTGCGACCGGAGGGGGCGTGGTGGCCGGGGGTGCGACGGGCGGCACCGGCACCGTGGGGGCCGCCGGGGCGGCGGGAGTGTGCTGCGGCTCGTCCACCGTGATGCCGTAGTCGGTGGCGAGGCCCTCGAGTCCGCTGCTGTAGCCCTGGCCGACGGCGCGGAACTTCCAGGCGCCCTGGCGCCGGTAGAACTCGCCGAGGACGAACGCCGTCTCGGTGGTCGCGCCCGTGCTGTCGAAGCGGGCCGCCACGGTGCCCTTCGCGGCGTCCTCGACCTCGACGTACAGATCCGGGACCTGTCCGAACGTGCCGCCGTCGCAGGAGGCGGCCAGGATCACCGTCTCGATGCCGGGCTCCACGCGTGCGAGGTCGACGAGCAGGGTGTCGGTGACCCGCCCTCCCGCCTCCCGCTTGCCCTCGTGGCGCACGGCGCCGGAGAAGTGGGCGGGCTGGTTGTAGAAGACGAAGTCGTCGTCGGAGCGGACCTTCCCGCCGGCCAGCAGGAGGGCCGAGGCGTCCGTGTCGGGTACGCCGGGGCCGGAACGCCGGCCCACGTCCACTCGCAGCGCCGTCGTGGGCACCGGTGTGTTCGATCCCTTCGGCATTGACATGTCCGCCCCCATCACGGGTCGCCGCGCCAGGCCAGGTCCCGGCGTCCGTCGGTCTTCGTCCGCCCAACTTATTCCCCCCCGCGTGGAGGGCTCCCACGGGAAGGGGGCGGGCACCGGCGGCCAACCGCCGGTAACCGGCCCGGAACTCGGCCTTTACACGAAATACACCCGTCAATGTGCCCCTTTTCCACAAGTTCGCTCGCATTGGGGATCCCCGGTCACGGCGGGCACGGAAAACAACCCTCTTATCGGTCTCCCCAACCAGCACATCGTGGGCTTAACTTATGTGCCATGACCTCCCCCCGCTCCACTTATGGCGGCGGCTACTACTCCGCTGCCTTCCCGGACACCCCGATCTACGACTCGCTCGTGGCCGAGCGGGGTACCCCGCAGATCGCCCCGATCCGGGTCCCCGCCGCGTACGAGGCGCCGGCCAGCCATCTGCCCGCCCTCCCCTCGGCGTTGCCCGCCCTCCCGGCGGCTCCGTCCCAGCCCGCCTACGGCTACCCGCAGGCTCCGCAGCCCGCCCCGCTCCAGCAGGCGCCCGCGGCGTACATCCCGCAGCAGGCGACCGCGCCGCGCGGCTACCCCGGTCCTCAGCAGCAGCCGCCGCGCCCGGTTCAGCCCGCCGGTTACGAGGCGATGCGCCCCGCGGCTCCGCGGCCGGGTCCCGCTCCTTACCAGGACCCGTACAACAGCCAGCAGTACCGCGGGTACTGAGCCCGCCCGGGGCTGTCGGCGCCGTACGGCACGACGGCCCCGCGGCCATGCCCGTCCGCGTCCGATTCGCCGGAGGCCCCCGAGGCCGCTTCCGGCCGCCCCCGGGGGAGGGGGATCGGACCTCCGCTCCACGGGGCGGGAATGCGTTCGCGCCTCGGACAGCACCGACCACCACGTTGCGCACGGGACGCCGCCGGGTCTCCGACCGGCGGCTTCCGGTTGTCCGCGCCGGGAACGGAGGCACCGGCGCCGTCGTGGGGGTCCCCGCACGCCGCGGTTCCCGCCGGGAGCGCGGGAACCGGGCCCCTGGTTCGCGCGTTGGCCTTTCATCAGAGATCCGTGAAAGGACCCGCCGGGGGGAAGGGGGGCCCGGACCGTGCGAACGATCCAGCGGGCTCCGGCGCCGACGGCGCGACCCGCTGTGCCGCGGGACCGACCTGGCCGGGGCCTGGGCGGCGCTGCCGCTGCTCCTCGTCTCCGTCCCGGTGACCGGCGTCCTCGTCGGGGCGCCGCCCAGGACGCCCTGCAGCGCTCCGTCCGCGCACGGCACCGGTCCCGGCACCCGGTGACGGCCACGGTGGTGCGCGAGCTCGCTCCGTCCCCGTCGGCCGCCGGTCCGAAGACACCCGTCGGCGGTGAGCCGCGCCACCGCGTCCTCGCCCGCCGGACCGCGCCGGACGGCACCGGGCGGAGCGGGCCGGTGCCGACGCGCCTGGAGGCCTCCCGGCCGGGCGACCGCTTCCGGACGTGGACCGACGGCCACGGCGCACACCGTGCTCACCGGCGTCGGCGCCGCCCTGGTGACCGCGGCCCTCGTCGAGGGCTTCGGACGGCCGGCCGTCCGGCGCACGGCCCGCCGCCGCCACGCGCGTTGGGACCAGGCGTGGGACAGGGCGGGGCAGGACCGGGACCGGCAGCCGACCGACGTCACGGCTCTGGTCAACCCGGCGCCCGCGCGCACGCTACGGTGGTCCGGCCGAACCGATCGGCGACGACACGCGCGCGAACGAGCCACGTACGACAAGGTGGGGGCACAGCTACGCCATGGCACAGGGCACGGTCCAGGTGACGCACACCGGCACATCGAGGTGGCGACGCCGCACGGGTGAGTACGCATCGCTCGCCGCCGCCCTGGAGGCCGCGGCCGAGGGCGACGTGCTCACCGTCGCTCCCGGGACCTACCGGGAGAACCTCGTCGTGCAGCGGGCGGTGACCCTGCGCGGTCCCGAGGGCTCACCCGGCTCGGTGCGCATCGCGCCCCCGGACGGCGTTCCGCTGACCGTGCGCGCCTCGGCGGTGGTCCAGGACCTGCACGTGGAGGGGCAGGATGCCACCGCCCCGGCCGTGCTGGTCGAGGGGGGCACTCCGGAGCTGCGCGGCATACGCGTGGTCACCCGGTCCGCGGCCGGCATCGAGGTGCGCGGCGGCGCCCGGCCCACGGTGCGCCGCTGCACGGTCGACAATCCCGCGGGCGCCGGCATCGCCGTGGTCGACGGCGGGGGCGGGGTGTTCGAGGATTGCGAGGTGGTCGCCGCGGGACAGGCGGGGGTCGCGGTGCGCGGCGGCGCCCACCCCCGGCTGGAGCGCTGCCGGGTGCACCACGCCTCGGGCTCGGGACTGACCGCGACCGGGGAGAACTCCGCGCTGGAGGCGGTGGGTTGCGAGGTCTACGAGGTGCGGGGCAGCGGTGTCCAGGTCACCGGCCGCGCCACCGCGCACCTCACCGACTGCGAGGTGCACCGGACGACCGGGGACGGGGTCACGCTCGACACGGACGCGGTGCTGACGCTGGCCGACTGCCGCATCCACGACGTCCCGGAGAACGCGGTCGATCTGCGGTCCCGCTCGGTGCTCACCCTGACCCGTACCAGCGTGCGGCGGTTCGGCCGCAACGGTCTGTCGGTGTGGGACCCGGGCACGCGCGTGGACGCCAACCAGTGCGAGATCTTCGACAGCACCGGCGACTACCCGGCGGTGTGGGTGAGCGACGGCGCCACCGCCGTACTGGACTCCTGCCGGGTGCACGACGTGCCGGACGCCCTGTTCGTGCTCGACCGCGGCTCCCGCGCGGACGTCGTCGACAGCGATCTGACGCAGGTGCGCAACACGGCCGTGTCGGTGAGCGACGGCGCCACCGCGCAGCTCGACGACTGCCGGATCCGGGAGGCGGCGACGGGCGCCTGGTTCCGTGACCACGGCAGCGGCGGCACCCTCGGCAACTGCTCCCTGGACGCCGTGCAGACCGGCGTGATCGTCACCAAGGGCGCCGACCCCACCGTCGAGCGCTGCACCGTCGGCTCCCCCGCCGAGGCCGGCGTCTACGTCTCCGCCGGCGGCCGCGGCACCTTCGTGGACTGCCGGGTCACGGACAGCGGCGGCTACGGCTTCCACGTGATCGACGGCAGCCGTACGACGCTGCGGAAGTGCCGCACGGAGCGCTGCGCGCGGGGTGGGTACGAGTTCGCCGAGGGCGACGCGGCGTCCGGCTCGGGCGGTCCCGTCGTGGAGGACTGCACCAGTGACCAGAGCGGGAGTCCGAGGCCGCAGGCGTCGCCGGAGCCGGCCGTGCAGCCGGTGGACCGCACCACCGGTCTGCTGAGCACGGTACCCGCCGCCCGGACGGCCGATCCGGCACCGCCCTCGCCCGCCCCCGAGCCGGAGCGGGAGACCCGTACGTCCAAGGCCGTGCTCGGGGAACTCGACGCGCTGGTGGGCCTGGAGAGCGTCAAGCGCGAGGTGCGCGCCCTCACCGACATGATCGAGGTGGGCCGGCGCCGGCAGCGGGCGGGCCTGAAGGCGGCGTCGGTCAAGCGGCACCTGGTGTTCACGGGCTCCCCCGGCACGGGCAAGACCACCGTCGCCCGCCTGTACGGCGAGATCCTCGCCTCGCTCGGGGTGCTGGAGCAGGGGCACCTGGTCGAGGTGTCCCGGGTGGACCTGGTCGGCGAGCACATCGGTTCCACGGCGATCCGCACCCAGGAGGCGTTCGAGAAGGCGCGCGGCGGTGTGCTGTTCATCGACGAGGCGTACGCGCTCTCCCCGGAGGACGCCGGGCGCGACTTCGGCAAGGAGGCCATCGACACGCTGGTGAAGCTGATGGAGGACCAGCGGGACGCGGTGGTGGTGATCGTGGCCGGCTACACGGCCGAGATGGAGCGGTTCCTGTCGGTCAACCCGGGTGTGGCGTCCCGTTTCTCGCGGACGATCACCTTCGGCGACTACGGCCCCGAGGAGCTGCTGCGGATCGTGCGGCAGCAGGCCGAGGAGCACGAGTACCGGCTGGCGCCGGGCGCCGACGAGGCGGTGCTGGCGTACTTCACCGACATTCCCAAAGGGCCCGCGTTCGGCAACGGGCGCACCGCGCGGCAGACCTTCGAGGCGATGGTGGAGCGGCACGCGAGCCGGGTGGCCCAGCTCGACGAGCCGACCACCGACGACCTGACCCTCCTCTACCCCGAGGACCTGCCGGCGCTGCCCTGAGCGCCGTCGGGTTCCCCCGTGGGCCGGGGCGCCGGCACCCCGGGCCGCAGGCGGGCGAGCAGGCGCCGGCGTTCCTCGGCGAACGCCGGGTCGGCCTGGTAGTCGGAGTGGCCGAGGATCGGCGCGGGCAGGGGGTGGGTCTCGGTGCGGCCGTAGGCGAGGGGGTCCTGGAGCGCGGGGCGGTCCACTGCGGGGCCGCGGTCGCCGGGCAGCCTCATCGGGCCGCCGATGGGGTCGGTGCGCCGGTGGAGGTTGCGCCAGCAGTCGACCTCCCGGTGCAGGGAGCTGAGCGCGTCCGGACCGAAGTGGGCCGGGAACCAGCGGCCGTAGAGCCGCTCCAGCGGGGAGCCGTAGGTCAGCAGCGCGACGCGTCTGCGGGTGGACGGCGCCAGCTGCCAGGCCGCCGCGGCGGCGAGGACGCTGCCCTGGGAGTGACCGGAGATCACCAGCCGGCCGCCGGTGGCCCGGGTCCAGGCGGCGATGCGCCAGGTCAGGTCGGGCACCGCGCGCTCGGCGTAGCAGGGCGGCGCGAAGGGATGCGCGGCGCGCGGCCAGAAGGTGCCGACGTCCCACAGGATGCCGATGGTGCGCCGCGCGGAGGCGTCCTTGTAGGCGCGCCGGCCCCAGGTGACGAAGAGGATGAAGCCGAGACCGATCAGCCAGGAGCCCAGCGCCTGCGCGGTCTCGGCGGCGCCGTGGACGACGGCGTACGAGCCGCGGGCCGCCTCGCCGGGTGTCCTGTCGGTGGTCAGGGCGCCGGCGAGGGCGCCGGCGCCCAGCAGCAGGGTCGCGGCGGAGGTGACGGCGAGGACGCGCGGTCCGCGGTCGGTGAGCGCGGCCAAGGCGCGCGCGGAGGCGATGCGGCGGGTGCGACCGGGGTCGCCCGTCTCGCCGGGGTACTCGCGTTCCACGGCGACGCGTTCCCCTCGGGCGATGTGCCAGGCACGCCGGGCGAGCCAGCCGCACAGCACCAGGAGCAGCAGGAGCAGCGGCGGGATCACGGACGCCTGCCAGGTGAGCAGCACCGGCGGGCCGGGGATCGAGGTGCCGGTACCGTCCAGCCAGTCGGAGACCCGCTGGGAGACGCCGCCGGACATGACGCCGCCCAGCGCGCAGGCGAGCATGGCGACCGCCGGTCCGGCCAGGCCCCGCATCGCGGCGCGCCGGTCGGGGTCGGTGCGGTGCAGGCCGTGGGCGGCCCCGGCGAGCACGATCACCAGCAGGCCCTGGGCGAGGGCGAGGGCGCCGAAGGCGGCGTCGCCCGGCAGCCGGCCCGCCGACTCCCACCCGGGGCGCTCCCACCCGGCGTACACCACGGTGAGGGCGAGCAGGGCGAGCGCGGCAAGCGGCAGGCACCGCACCAGGTGCCGGTCGAGTCCGTCGTCCAGCCGGCGTTCGGTGCGGCCCCGGCGGCACACCACCCACACCACGACGCCCGCCCCGACAGCCAGCACCGCCCCCAGGAGCACACCGAGGACGCCCAGGACGGCCGGGCCGCCCGGCTCGCGGTCGTGGCGGGCGGCGGCGGAGCCGACCGCGGCGGCGATCGTCAGCAGTCCGGCGGCGGTGTGCGCGGCGCGCAGCCGGGCGACCAGGCGCCGGCCGTACCAGAAGCCGGGCCGGCCCAGTGCGGTGCGCCCGCCGTCCTCCTCGGACTCGGGATCGTGGGTCATCGGCTGCTGGGACTCGTACGCGCTCCAGGTGCGCAGGGACAGGAACCACAGCAGGCCGGTGAGTGCGGCCGGCACCAGGGCGGCGAGCGCCAGCCTGCGGCCCGGCGCGCTCCACCAGCCGCCGTCGGGCGTCCCGGGCGAGAGGAAGCCGAGCCAGGAATGCCGTCCGGCGCACGCGCGCGTGCCCGCGCACTGCCAGGCGGTCAGGTCGAGGGCGACCTCGCAGGCGGCCGCGACGAGCAGCACCGTCAGGCTCAGTCCGGCCAGCCGCACCAGCAGCCCGTAGAGCCGGACCGTGCGCCGGCGGCCGTGGGCGGGGGGACGCATCCAGTGGGCGAGGTTGACCACCATGAAGGGGAGCAGCAGCAGCCACAGGGCGCGGGTGCCGTTCCCGGAGGTGAGGTTGCACCAGACGTAGGCCTCGGGGACGGGCCCCTCGCGTCGTTCGGCGGGTCGCCGCTCCGCGTCGACGTCGTCGGCACGGCGGAACACGGCGGCGGTGTCGTCACCGGTGATCCGGACCGTGCGCGGGTCGTCGAGCATCTCCTCCGGGGTGGTGCCGCCCACCCCGTGGACCAGGAGCTCCAAGGAGGCCCCGGGCTCCCCGGACCGCGCCGCGGGACCCCCGGCCCCCTCGGCCGGTCCGTGTGGCTGCGTGTTCTCCACGATTCGCATCTCCCCCGTGACTGACGCCCCGTCGGCCCCGTCCGCGCGGGCACGGGATCGCCCGTGGCTAAACGGCTCACACCTCTCGTCACGTAATCTCCCCGATCCGTGCGACGGGCAAGCGGCATACGGGAAGTCAATGACATGTGCGCGACGAGATACTGGTGGCACCGGCCGGGGCACGGCGTGCGAGGATGGGACATCCGCGCACCGATGACGGGCGGGAACCCGTTCGTCGCAGAGGGTGCGGGGCATGTCGGGCGGTTGGCGGCGAAAGGACCGGAGCGTACGTGAGCGAGAATCAGAACCTGCTCGCGGAGCAGCGGCGCGCCCTGATCCTCGACGAGGTCCGGCGCCGGGGCGGGGTCCGGGTCAACGAGCTGACCCGCAAGCTCGGCGTGTCGGACATGACGGTCCGCCGTGACCTCGACGCGCTGGCCCGGCAGGGCGTGCTGGAGAAGGTGCACGGCGGAGCGGTCCCGGTGGTGGAGGCGAGTACGCACGAGCCCGGGTTCGAAGCCAAGTCCGGCCTGGAGCCGACCGCCAAGGAGGACATCGCGCGGGCGGCGGCCGAGCTGGTCTCCCCCGGCGCGGCGATCGCGCTCTCGGGCGGTACGACGACGTTCGCGCTGGCGCACCGGTTGACCGACGTTCCCGACCTCACGGTGGTCACCAACTCGGTGCGGGTGGCCGATGTGTTCCACGCGGCGCAGCGCACGTCGGGGACCCGGCAGGGCGCGGCCACGGTCGTCCTGACCGGCGGGGTGCGCACGCCGTCCGACTCGCTGGTGGGGCCGGTGGCCGACCAGGCGATCGCGGCGCTCCACTTCGACCTGCTGTTCCTCGGGGTGCACGGCATATCGGTGGAGGCGGGGCTGTCGACGCCGAACCTCGCGGAGGCGGAGACCAACCGGCGCCTGGTGCAGTCGGCCCGGCGGGTGGTCGTGGTCGCCGACCACACCAAGTGGGGCACGGTGGGGCTGAGTTCGTTCGCTTCGCTGGAGCAGGTCGACACCCTGGTGACGGACTCCGGACTGCCCGAGGGAGCACGCGCGAAGGTGTCCGAGCATCTGCGGCGGCTGGTGGTGGCGGGGGAGCCCGAGGCGTCCCCCCAGACCACGGACGGCTGACGGGCCCCGGCTCGTTCACCGTCGAGTCCGTTCTCCGTCGAGGAGGTCACGTCCATGGCTCGCCGTCTGCGCCCCGTGGGGCACGAGTTCGTCCGGGCCGCGCCCGTACGCCTGGTCTTCGAGCAGGAGATCGCCGCCGTGCCGGAGCGCGTGCACCGCGCGCTCGCGAAGGACGTGACCGGCTGGACGGAGTGGTTCGGGCCGGTCACGCCGGCCCGCCCGCTCGACGACGGCGCGGGGCGCGCGATCCGGCTCCGGGGCGGCGCCCGCTTCCGCGAGACGATCCTCGTGAGCGAGGAGCCCGAGGTGTACGCCTACCGCGTCGACGTGACGAACACGCCGGGCGCCCGCGCCCTGGCCGAGGAGTGGCGGCTCGCCCCGGCCGGGACGGGCACGCGGGTGCGGTGGACGTTCGCGGCCGACGGAACACCGCCCTTCCGCCTCCTGCTGAAGGCCGCCCGGCCGGGACTGGGGCGGACGTTCCGCTCCGCGGTGACCTCGCTGGACCGCCGGCTCGCGGGGTAGCCCTCAGTCGGGCCAGACGCCGGTCCGCAGCAGGGACTCGACCGCCGCCGTGTAGGGCGCGACGTCCAGGCCCTGTCCGGCCAGCCAGGCGTCCGAGTAGTACTTGTCCAGGTACCGGTCCCCGGAGTCGCACAGCAGCGTCACCAGGCTCCCCCGCCTGCCCTCCGCGACCATCTCCGCGGCGAGTTTCAGCGCGCTCCACAGCCCGGTGCCGGTGGAACCGCCCGCCTTGCGTCCGATGACCCGCTCCAGGACCCGCACCGCGGCGACACTGGCCGCGTCGGGCACCTTCATCATCCGGTCGATCGCGCCGGGCACGAAGCTCGGCTCCATGCGGGGCCGGCCGATGCCCTCGATGCGGGAGCCGCGGTCGCAGGCGGCGTCCGGATCGCCGGTGGTCCAGCCCTGGAAGAAGCACGAGTTCTCCGGGTCGGCGACACAGATGCGGGTGTCGTACTGCATGTAGTGGACGTAGCGCGCGAGGGTCGCCGAGGTGCCGCCGGTGCCGGCCGTGGCGACGATCCACGCGGGCTCGGGGAAACGCTCCAGCTCCAGCTGGCGGAAGATCGATTCGGCGATGTTGTTGTTGCCCCGCCAGTCCGTGGCCCGCTCCGCGTAGGTGAACTGGTCCATGTAGTGGCCGCCGGTCTCCGCCGCGAGGGCGGCGGACTCCTCGTACATCGTGCGGGGGTCGTCCACGAAGTGGCACCGGCCGCCGTGGAACTCGATCAGGCGGCACTTCTCGGCGCTCGTCGTGCGCGGCATGACGGCGATGAAGGGCACGCCGATCAGCTTCGCGAAGTACGCCTCCGACACGGCCGTGGAACCGCTGGACGCCTCGATCACCGGGCGGCCCGGACGGATCCAGCCATTGCAGAGCCCGTAGAGGAAGAGCGAACGGGCCAGCCGGTGCTTGAGGCTGCCGGTCGGGTGGGTCGACTCGTCCTTCAGGTAGAGGTCGACGCCCCAGCGCTCGGGCAGCGGAAAGCGCAGCAGGTGGGTGTCGGCCGAGCGGTTGGCGTCGGCCTGCACCCTGCGCACGGCCTCTTTCAGCCAGGACCGGTAGGAGGCGTCGCTGTGGTCGACGTCCAGGGTGGCGCCGGTCGGGGTCTGTCGGGGAGTGCTCACGGCGGGGCTCCTTACGCTGAGCGCCGACGACGTCCCGCGCGGCCGGCACCCCGATCATAGGCATCCTCCGCACCGCCTCCCACCTGCATAAACACTCCTTTGAGCCACTCAAAGGCACCCCTGGGGAGCGCAGGATGCGACAGGGGGGCGCATTGGCGCGAGTGCACCCCGAGTCCAGGGAACGGAGGTGCGCGCACTGGTGCTCGGCGGCGGGTGCGGGCAGACTGCACCGGCGTGAGCAGGCCCCCGCACGGGGGCACACTGGAGCTGGGCAGGAGCCGGCCCGTGGAGCACGGTCCGGCACACCGACGCGCACAAGGGGGCGGGCGGCATGGCGGAGCCGGAGTTCACGGCCACGGGCGTGCGGATCGGCAAGCGGCTGCGTTCGCTCACCCGGGCCGGCCAGGTCCGGATCAGCGAGGGCCGGCTGGAGTTGCTCACCAGCTACGGCAGCGAGATCGACAGCGCGCCGGTGCAGGCGGTACGGGCGTCCAGGCCCTGGTTCGCACCCGAGGACCGGGCGCTCGCGGACCTCAACGGCAAGCGGTACTCGCTGACCCTGGGCGACCACGACCCCGCGCCGGGCGAACCCGGCCCGCCGGCCGCCCGCCGCTTCATCGAGGCCGTACGCCGGGCGGCGGGGCGCGGCGCCTGAGATGTCCGTGACTTGCGTCACTTCACCTCGTACGCCACGCTGGTCTCACGTCACTCTGGGTTTACCGGCGATAACGCTGCGAACCAGCCCGCCGGCCACGACAGCAGGCGGCAGCGTCAGGCAGACGCCCTGCTGGATCCGTCTTCCGTGTTCTTCCGGACCTCACGTCGGGGAGTCGCAGCCGTGATCACTCACCCAAGCAGGCACTGCGCGGTGGAGCTCCAAGCCCTGCCGTCGCGGATCGGCCAGGTCCGCAGAATCGTATCTGCGCAGTTGCGCTACTGGCATATGGACTCATTGATAGACCGGGCCTCGCTCGGCGTCACGGAGTTGTTGTCCAACGTCCACCGGCACGCCCTGCCCGACAAGACGTGCACCGTCGAGATCGAGCTGCTGCTCGACCGGCTCAAGGTGTCGGTGCGCGACCACGATCCGCGCCTGCCGGTCATGGCGGACGCCGGCCCGCTCGCCACGTGCGGGCGCGGGCTGGCGATGGTCGCCGCGATGAGCGAGAGCTGGGGCGCGGTGCCGGACGGCGAGTCCGGCAAGATCGTGTGGTTCACCCTGCCGACACCGACCGCGCCCGCCGCGCCCGCCTGGGACCGGCAGCCGCGGATCACGGCCGGCGAGCCCGCCGACCACCGCTTCGCGGAGGTCGCCCTCGTGGAACGCACCACCGGGGACCACCACCGCGAACGGGCCCCGGCCCGCTCCACCGTCCCCGGCTGACACGGGCGGCCGGCGGGAGCCGGTGGCGAAACCCCCGGCCCCCTCCCGGCCTGCGGGTCCCCGGCAGCGGGCGCACCGCTGTCGGCCGAGCACCTCGGCAGTTCCAACGGCCGTATCCCGGCGGCTCGTTCCCGAGGGGACGTGACGCTCCGTCGCCCGGGACGGGGCGGGGCGGAGTGAGCGCCTCAGTCCGTCATCGCGCACCGTCCTCACCACGCCGGCCGAACCGCTCGTCCAGGACGGACAACCGCCGCCAGTACTCGTCCTCGTCGGCCTCGCCGGAGGCGAAGCGGTGGCCGAGCACCGCGATGGGCGAGGTGTCCTCCGCCGTGGTCCGTCCGGGGCCGGGTCCACGGCGTCCGCGCCACACCGTGCGGCGCAGCAGGACGATGCCGCCCCGACGACCAGGGCCCGGACCAGAGGGAGCAGCAGGATCCACGGACCGGGCCCGCCGTCACCGAAGTCCGCCGGGGTCCGCATGATCGTTCGACTCCTCGGATGCGCCGTCTCGTCGCTCCTTGTGCGACGTCTCCGGGAGTCGTCCCCCGAGGGGAGCCTGGGCGTCGTACGGCCGGCGGCACCGTGCCTACCCCGCGGAGAGCACGCGGAGGCGGGGCGGCTGCTTCCCTCCCTCCCGGCCGGGTGCGGCCCCCTCTGCCCCGCTCCGCGGGAACGGGCGTTCCGCCCGGCAGGGGAGGGGGACGCGCCCTCACGGGGAATCCCGGCCGGGCGCCGGTGGTCAGCCGGACTGGTCGCTGTCCTTCATCGCTCCCCAGCCGTGCCAGCGCTCGACCTCGAGCCGGCCGCTGACCCTCGCCCGCTCCCGGTCGGGGTATGGACCGCCGGTGTAGTGCCGGGAGAGGCGGTCGATGTCGGCCAGGTCCGCGTCGTCGTAGATCTCGGTCACCCGGCCGAGCAGGGTGACGTGGGTGTACCAGTCGTCGCCGGCCAGCACCGTGAGGCTGACGCGGGGGTCGCGGCGGACGTGCTTCAGACGCACCCGGCCCTCGTCGAAGTTGATCAGCGCGCGGCCGTCCTCCCACAGGTACCAGGTGGGGGTGGACACGGGCGTGCCGTCGGAGCGCAGCGTGGCCATGACGCACGGGTTGGGCTTGCGCAGCAGTTCCTGCGCCTCGGGGGGAAGCGGGGGCTTGGACACCAGGGGCTCCTTCGTGCCGGCGCTCGGCCGGTCAGGTGATGGGGTCGTCGTCGAAACTGGCGTAGTAGGCAGCGGCCATGTCCTCGTCGCCATGGCCCCGGGCGTCGGCCCGCTCGAACCGTTCGGCGCTCGCGGCGGCCACGTCCAGGCGGACCCCGTGCTGCTCGCCGGCCCGCACGATCAGTCTGGCGTCCTTCGCCGCGGTCGTCACGGCGAACTGGGCCGGGGACAGCCGCCCGTCGAGGATCATCCCGGCCTTGGCGCGCAGGTAGCCCATGTCGAGCGGCCCCCCGGCGATGAGGTCGAGGAAGCCGTCCGGTGCGACGTCGAGTGCCCTGGCCAGGGCCAGGGCCTCACCGGCGGCGGCGGTCGCGGCGAGCACCCAGCTGTTGGCGACCAGTTTCAGGCGGGTCGCACCGGCCGTGGCACCGTCCTCCCCCGCCCACACGGTGCGGGCGCCCACGGCGTCGAACACCGGGGTCACCCTGTCCCGGCCCTCGGCGGGGCCGGCCGCGAGCACGGTCAGCTGTCCGGCCTCGGCGGGCTGACGGGTGCCCAGGACCGGGGCGTCGTAGAAGAGCAGGCCGTGCTCGCGGGCGAAGCCGGCCAGTTCGGCGACGCCCTCGATGCCCGCGGTGGTGGACTGCGCCCAGACGGTCCCGCCGCGCAGGGCGGGGGCGGCCCGGCGCATCGTCTCCAGGGTGGCCGGGCCGTCGTACAGCATGGTCAGCACGGTGTCGGCGGACTCGACCGCCTCGGCGGGGGTGCCGGCGATGTGCGCGCCGTCGGCGGCGAGCGGTTCGGCCTTGGCGCGGGTGCGGTTCCAGGCCCGTACGGTGTGACCCGCGCGCAGGAGGTTGCGGGCCATCGCCGCGCCCATGATGCCGGTGCCCAGGACGCTGACGGTGAGCTTGTCGGTCATGAAGTCGGCTTTCTGTCCGTCTGCCGGTCGGAATGTCCCCGTGCTTCACACCAGTGCCCCGAGCGGATCGTCCAGTACCGGCTGCCACGCCAGTTCCGCCGCGCCGACCAGGCTGTTGTGGTCCAGGGTGCAGGGGAGGATGGGGACGCCGCCACTGCGGCCCCACAGACTGCGGTCGGCGACGACGGCGCGGAGCCGCTCCGGATCGGCCTCCAGCAGGGTGCGGTGCAGTCCGCCGAGGATGATCCGGTCCGGGTTGAGGATGTTCACCAGTCCGGCCAGGCCGAGTCCGAGGCGGTCGATGAGGGACTCGGTGGCGGTGCGCACGTCCGGGTCGTCGTACTGGCCGTGGATCAGGTCGTCGGCCTGCTTCAGCAGGGACATCTCGGGGCCCGGCGCCCGGCCCGCCGCGGTCAGGAGCGCCAGCGGGTCCGCCTCGACGTCGAGACAGCCGCGGCTGCCGCAGTGGCAGGGGCGTCCCTCGGGGTTGACGGCGAGATGGCCGACCTCCAGCGCGAGACCCGAACTGCCCGAGTGCAGACGGCCGTCGAGGACCAGCGCCCCGCCCACACCGCGGTGGCCGGTGGCCACGCACAGCAGGTCCCGGGAACCGCGTCCGGCGCCGTGCCGGTGTTCGGCGAGGGCGGCGAGGTTGACGTCGTTGGCCGCGAAGGCGGGTCCGTCCAGACCCGCCGCGCGCACCTGCTCGGCGAAGATCTCCCGCACCGGGGCGCCCGCGGGCCAGGCCAGGTGCAGGGGGTTCAGGGCGAGCCCTTCCGGTTCGGCCACCGCCGACGGCACGGCGAGCCCGGCGCCCACGCACCGCCGTCCGGTCTCCTCCAGCAGTTCGGCGCCGGCCGCGACGACGGAGCCGAGCACCTTCGCCGGGTCGGCGTCGACGACCTCGCAGCCGGGCGCCGTGGCGACGATGCGGCCGCCGAGCCCGACCAGGGCCGCCCGGAAACCGTCGGAGTGCACCTGCGCGGCGAGCGCCACGGGCCCGTCCTCGGCGACCGAGAGCCGGTGCGAGGGGCGTCCCTGCGAACCGGCCGCCGCGCCGGGCCGGGCGTCCACCCGGATCAGCCCGAGGGCCTCCAGTTCGGCGGCGACCGCACCGGCCGTCGCGCGGGTCACGCCCAGTTCCGCGGTGAGCACCGCGCGGGTCGGCGCGCGTCCGGTGTGCACGAGCTCCAGCGCGGGTCCGAGCGCGCCGCGCCCCCGGTCCAGCCGCGTCCTCGAGGTGGTTCCTTCCCCCGCCGGCCGGGGGTCCGCCTTCCCGCTCATGCACGCGAGTCTGTCATGATCCGCACTCGGAGGCGGACCGCAGACCACTGACCCGCAGCGTGATGTTCAGCCGGCCGGCCAGCCCCAACTCGGGCGGCGCCGTGCCCGCGTGCACCCGGGGAACGCCGTGGTACGCGAGCCGGGAGGGTCCGCCGAAGACGAACAGGTCGCCGCTGCGCAGCTGCACGTCCGTCCAGGGGCGGGTCCGGGCCGTGGTGTTGCCGAAGCGGAAGACGCAGGTGTCGCCGAGGCTCAGCGACACCACGGGCGCGTCCGCCTTCTCGTCGCCGTCGCGGTGCATGCCCATGCGGGCGTCGCCGCCGTAGAAGTTGACGAGCGCGATGTCGTACGCGGCACCGCGCGCGGCGTCCGCGCCCAGCGCCTCGGTCACCGCACGACGGCCCAGCTCGCCGAGCCACGCGGGGAACGGTTTCACCGGCGCGCCGTCGCCGTCGACCACGGTGCGGGCGTAGGCGTACGGATACCAGTGCCACCCGAGGCACACCTGCCGGGCGGTCATGGCGCCGCCGCCGGGTGTGCGGACCGTACGGAGTCCGGCGGGCGGCCTCGCCCAGTCCCGGCAGGCGTCCAGCAGATCCCGCTGCTCCCGCGCGTCCAGCCAGTCCGGCACGTGCACCGCGCCGGGAGCGATCTCGCCGCGTGTCCTGGGGAACAGCTCGGTGTCCATGCTCCCCATCCTGCCGGACGCGCCCTGAGCTGCGGCTGGGCTAGCCTGGTCGGACGATGAGCGACCGTATGACGACTGCGTGGGGCGAGCCGGTGCTGGCCCGGTTCCCCGAGGATCCGCGGGACAGGCTGCGTGCCTGGGACGCGTCCGACGAGTATCTCCTCAGGCATCTCGCCGGACGGCGGGTCCCGCCGTCCGGCACGGTCGTGGTCGTCGGCGACCGCTGGGGCGCGCTGGTCACGGCGCTCGCCGCGTACCGGCCGACGCAGATCACCGACTCCTGGCTCGGGCAGGAGGCGACCCGCGCGAACCTGGCGCGCAACGGCGTCGAGCCGGGCACGGTCCGGCTGCTCACCACGCAGGACCCCCCGCCGGGCCGGATCGACGTCCTGCTCGTCCGCGTGCCGAAGAGCCTGGCGCTGCTGGAGGACCAGCTGCTGCGGCTGGCGCCGGCGGTGCACGAGGACACGGTCGTCGTCGGCGCCGGCATGGTGAAGGAGATCCACACCTCGACGCTGGACCTCTTCGAGCGGATCCTCGGCCCGACCAGGACCTCGCTCGCCGAGAGGAAGGCGCGGCTGGTCTTCTGCACGCCCGACCCCGCGCGGGAGCGCCCCGCGAACCCCTGGCCGTACCGCTACACGCTGCCCGACGGCATCGGCCCGGTGTCGGGCGCGACGGTCGTCAACCACGCCGGCGTCTTCTGCGCCGACCGCCTCGACATCGGCACCCGGTTCTTCCTGAAGCACCTGCCCGCCGGCAAGGACGGCGGACGGGTGGTGGACCTGGGCTGCGGCAACGGTGTGGTCGGTACGGCGATGGCGCTGGCGGATCCGCGCGCCGAGGTGCTGTTCGTGGACGAGTCGTTCCAGGCGGTGGCGTCCGCGCAGGCCACGTACCGGGAGAACGACGTCTGCGGACAGGCCGAGTTCCGGGTCGGCGACGGCCTGTCGGGCGTGCCGGCCGGCAGTGTCGACCTCGTGCTGAACAACCCGCCCTTCCATTCCCACCAGGCGACCACCGACGCCACGGCCTGGCGCATGTTCACCGGCGCCCGGCGCACCCTGCGCCGGGGCGGTGAGCTGTGGGTGATCGGCAACCGCCACCTGGGGTACCACGTGAAGCTGCGACGGCTGTTCGGCAACGGCGAAGTGGTGGCGTCGGACCCGAAGTTCGTGGTCCTGAGGGCCGTGAAGCGCTGACTCAGGACGGCGCCGAGGCCGTGCCCAGCGCCTCGATGATCCCCGTCACCGCCCGTGCCATCGCCTCCCGGCCCGCCGTGAGGTAGCCGCGGGAGTCGACCGCCTCGGGGTGGACGGTGAGGAATTCCCTGATCGCTCCGGTCATGGCGATGTTCAGGGCGGTTCCCACGTTGACCTTGGCGATGCCGCCCGTGACCGCCGCGGCGAGTTCTCGGTCGGGGAGGCCGGAGCAGCCGTGCAGGACGAGGGGGACGTCCAGGGCGGCGGCCAGCCGTCGGAGGAGGGCGTGGTCGAGGGTGGCGGTGCGGGTGGTCATGGCGTGGGTGGTGCCGATGGCGACGGCCAGCGCGTCCACGCCGGAGTCCGCGACGAAGGCGCGGACCCGGTCGGGGTCGGTACGGGCGCCGGGGGCGTGGGCGTCCAGCGCGCCCTGCCCGTCCTTGCCGCCGATCTCACCCAGCTCCGCCTCGATCCAGAGCCCTTGGGCGTGCGCCCAGTCGACGGCGGCCCGGGTCGCGGCGAGGTTGTCGGCATAGGGCAGCCGGGCCGCGTCGTACATCACGGAGCCGAATCCGGCGTCCGGGGCCTGGCGCAGCAGGGCGTCGCTCCGGACGTGGTCGAGGTGCAGGGCGACGGGGACGGCGGCGCGTTCGGCGGCGGCCGCGGCGGCGCGGGCGAGCGGAAGCAGCCGGCCGCGGCGGAACCTGACGGCGTTCTCGCTGACCTGGAGGACGACGGGGGCGTTCGCCGTCTCGGCGCCGGCGATGACTGCCTCGACGTGCTCGAGGGTGATGATGTTGAACGAGGCGACCGCCGAGCGGCGGGCGGCGGCGCGGGTGACGAGCTCGCCGGTGGTGGTGAGGGGCACGGTCCGTCCTTTCCGACGGGTCAGGGCGCGAGGACGACCGAGCGGGTGAGGTGGCGGGGCCGGTCGGGGTCCAGGCCGCGGACCGCGGCGACGGCGACCGCGAGCCGCTGGACGCGGACGAGTTCGGCGAGCGGGTCGAGGGCGCCCTCGATCCACAGTCCGCCGGTGTCCCGCACCTGCCGGGCCAGCCCTTCCGGGGCGTCGCCGAGCATCCAGGTGGCGGTGCCGGAGGTGGTGACGCTGATGGGGCCGTGCCGGTACTCCATCGCGGGGTAGGACTCCGTCCAGGCGAGGGCCGCCTCGCGCATCTTCAGTGCGGCCTCGTCGGCCAGGCCGACGGTCCAGCCGCGGCCGAGGAAGGTGAACTGGGCGCTGTCCACCAGCCCTTCGGGCAGTGGATCGCGCAGGGCCGTGCGCCCGTCCTCGACGACCGCTTCGGTGTGCAGGCCCAGGTGGGCACGGAGCAGGGTGAGGGCCGTGGTGGCGAACCGGGTCTGGACGACGGAGCGTTCGTCCGCGTAGTCGAGGACGACCGTCTCGTCGGCGAGCGACATCACGGGGGCGGCCGGGTCGGCGGTGACCGCGGTGGTGCGCGTGCCGCCCCTCAGTCGGCCCAGCAGGTCGAGGACCTCGGTGGTGGTGCCGGAGCGGGTGAGGGCGACGACGTGGTCGTAGCCCCGGTGCCGCGGGAACTCGGAGGCGGCGAAGGCGTCGGTCTCGCCCCGGCCCGCGTCCTCGCGCAGGGCCGCGACCGCCCGCGCCATGAAGTACGACGTCCCGCAGCCGACCACCGCGACCCGCTCCCCCGGTGCCGGGAGGACCGGGGTCCGGGACGGGGCCTGCGCGGCGGCGCGGCTCCAGCACTCGGGCTGGCTGCCCAGTTCGTCCTCGACATGGGTCATGTCGCACCCCCGGAGGCTCGGTGATTGTTCCTGCAAGATTGGGCGAGGTTTCGAGCAGAATCAAGCATTCGGACGGAGATCAGGTGCGTTAGGGTCACCGGGGACCACGGAGACGGGAGGGCGGATGTCGCGGGACGCCCGCTGGAAGGCGCTGCTGGAGCTGCTCGTCGAGCGCGGCCGGCTGGACGTCGAGGAGGCGGCCGGAGAGCTGGCGGTGTCGGCCGCGACGATCCGGCGCGACTTCGACCGGCTCGCCGAACAGCAGATGCTGGTGCGCACCCGTGGCGGCGCGGTGGTGCACGGGGTCTCGTACGAGCTGCCGCTGCGCTACAAGGCCGCACGGCACGTCTCCGAGAAGCAGCGCGTCGCGCAGGCGGTGGCGGGTCTCGTCGCCCCGGGCGAGGCGGTCGGGCTGACCGGTGGCACGACCACCACGGAGGTGGCGCGGGCGCTGGCCGTACGCGGGGACCTCGCCTCGGGGGCACCCGCGCTGACCGTGGTGACGAACGCGCTGAACATCGCCAACGAGCTGGCCGTACGGCCCCAGTTCAAGATCGTGCTGACCGGCGGGGTGGCGCGGGCCCAGTCGTACGAGCTGGTCGGGCCGCTCGCGGGCGGGGTGCTGGGGCAGATCACCCTCGATGTGGCGGTGCTCGGTGTCGTCGCCTTCGACGCCGTGCACGGGGCGGCGGCCCATGACGAGGCGGAGGCGGCGGTCAACCGGCTGCTGTGCGAGCGGGCCGAGCGGGTGATCGTGGCCGCCGACTCCAGCAAACTGGGCCGGCGGGCGTTCGCCCGGATCTGCGCGGCCGAGCAGGTGGACACCCTGGTCACGGACACGGGCGCGGACCCGGAGACGGTGCGCCGCCTCGAGGAGGCGGGACTGCGGGTCGTGGTGGCCTGAGCCGGTCGGGCCGAAGCTGCCTAAGCTGGCGGGTGAGCACGGCGTGCCGGCCCAGGGAGGCTGCGATGGACGGGACGACCAAGGGACGGGACGGTTCCCGCGCGCGCCGGTACGTGCCGATCGCCGACCACGGGCTGGTCGGCGATCTGCGCAGCGTGGCGCTGGTGGGGACCGGGGGCACCATCGACTGGTACTGCTGCCCGTCCTTCGACTCACCGAGCGTGTTCGGCGCGATCCTGGACGCCGAGCGGGGCGGCTGCTTCGAGCTGGCGGCGGCCGCGCCGGCCCGCACCAAGCAGTTCTACTTCCCCGACACCAACGTTCTGATCACCCGGTTCTTCACCGAGGACGGGGTCGGCGAGGTGCAGGACTTCATGCCGGTCGGCGGCACGCCGGCCGAGGAGGCCCGGCACCGGCTGATCCGGCGGGTGCTGTGCGTGCGCGGCTCCGTGCCGTTCCGGGCGCTGGTGGCGCCGCGGTTCGGGTACGGCTCCCGGCCGCACACCGTGCGGCTGACCGGCGGCATCGCGGTCTTCGACTCGGGGGAACTGTCCCTGGCGCTCACCGCGACCGTCCCGGTGGAGACCGAAGGGGGCGACGTACGGGCCGAGTTCAAGCTGGCCGAGGGGGAGACGGCGGTGTTCGCCCTGGACCGGGTCGGCCCCGAGGCGCCCCCGGGTCTCTGCGAGTGCGGGGAGGCGGAGCGGCAGTTCGGCTCGACGGTGGCGTACTGGAGGCGATGGCTGTCCTCCTCGCGGTACCGGGGCCGCTGGCGGGAGATGGTGCACCGCTCCGCCCTCACCCTGAAGCTGCTCACCTACGCGCCGACCGGGGCGATCGTCGCGGCGCCGACGACCAGCCTGCCCGAGGAGCCCGGCGGGGAACGCAACTGGGACTACCGGTACGTGTGGGTGCGCGACGCGGCGTTCTGCGTGTACGCGCTGCTGCGGCTGGGCTTCACCGAGGAGGCCGAGGCGTTCATGGGATTCGTCTCCCGGCACATCAGTCCGGGCGACCACAAGGCCTCCGGCCCACTGCAGATCATGTACGGCATCGACGGCCGCACCGACCTCCCCGAGCGAGAACTCGCCCATCTGGAGGGCCACTGCGGCTCGGCGCCGGTCCGCGTCGGCAACGCGGCGGCCGACCAGCTGCAACTGGACGTCTACGGGGCGCTGATCGACTCCATCTACCTCTACGACAAGTGGGCCGAACCCGTCTCCAGCGAGCAGTGGGACCATGTGACGGCGCTGGTGGACTGGGTGTGCGCGCACTGGGACCAGCCCGACGAGGGGGTCTGGGAGACCCGCGGGGGGCGGAAGAACTTCCTGTACTCGCGCCTGATGTGCTGGGTGGCGATCGAGCGGGCCATCCGGATGGCCAACCGGCGCGGCCTGCCCGCCGATCTCCCCCACTGGCGGTCGAGCCGCGACACCATCTACCGGCGGATCATGGACCGCGGCTGGTGCGCGTCGCGCCGGGCCTTCGTGCAGCACGAGGACGGGGAGGTGCTGGACGCGGCGGTCCTGATGATGCCGCTGTCGAAGTTCATCGCGCCGACCGACCCGAAGTGGCTGTCGACGCTCGACTCCCTCACCGAGGACCTGGTGTCCGACTCGCTGGTCTACCGCTACGACCCGCTGGTGAGCCCCGACGGACTGCACGGCGCCGAGGGCACGTTCTCCATCTGCTCGTTCTGGTACGTCGAGGCGCTGACCCGCGCCGGGCGGCTCGACGAGGCGGCCCTCGCCTTCGAGAAGATGCTGACCTACGGCAACCATCTCGGCCTGTACGCCGAGGAGATCGGCCACACCGGTGAGCAACAGGGCAACTTCCCCCAGGCGTTCACCCACTTCGCCCTGATCAGCGCGGCGTTCAACCTGGATCGCGCCCTGGGCTGAGCGCGCTCAGTGCCCGTGGCCGCCGGAGTGCTCCGGCGCCGGCGGTTCCGCCTTCTCCGCCACCCCGGCGTGGACGGTGAACGCGGCGGTACGGACGACGCCGTCGTGCTTGAAGTCCAGGAACAGCCGGTAGCTGCCGCTGCTGGGCGCCGTGGCCGTGAAGGAGACCGCCGGGCCGGACCCGGTCCTCCCGTCGCCGGGTTCGCCGGCCGGGTGGACGTGCAGGTAGGCGAGGTCCCCGGCGCGCAGGGCGACCAGGTGGCCGTAGGCGCCGAGGTAGGGCTGGAGGTCGGTGACCGGCTCTCCCCCGCGCGAGACCGAGAGGCTCAGTTCGCTCGCCCGTCCGGGGCGCAGGGTCCCGGTCAGCTCGACCTCGTAGCCGTCGGTGCGGGCCGTGCCGCCGGCCCGCGGCAGTTCCTGCGGCCGGTAGGGGCCGGAGGCGGCGAGGTCCGCCCCGAGCGTGAGGTTGCGCGCGCCCTCGGCGGCCGGGGTGAAGTCGGCGAAGACCCGGTAGCCACCGGCGCGGGGCAGGTCGACGGGGGTGGTCCAGGTGCCGTCGGCGGTGCGGGTGGGGTGCAGGTGGCGGTAGGTGAGCAGGTCGCGCGAGGCGACGATGAGGTGGAGCTCCTTGTCGTGTTCGCGGCGGTACTCGGTGACCGCCCGGCCGTGGCCGTCCCGGACGGCGAAGCGCAGCTCGGTGCGGTGCCCGGCGGTGACGCGCGGGGTCCGCAGATCGAGCCGGTAGCCGCTCTCGGAGATCTGGAGCCCTCCTGCCGGCGGCGTGTCGTGCCCCGCGTGGCCGTCCGCCTCCGCCGAGGGCGGGGCGTGCCGCTCGTCGTGCGCCGGCGCCCGGTCCGCGACGACCGGACCGAGGCTCTCCCCGACGCCGTAGGCCGTGCCGAAGGTGGCGGCCAGGGCGGTGGCGAATGCGGTGATCTTCAGTCCGGTATTCATGACCGTCTCTCCTCGGAAAGGGGACCGACGGCTCGCCACGAGCCGCTCGATACAGCTCACGATACCCCTATGGGGTATGAAGTCAATTCATGGAGCCCTCGCGAGGCATACCCGCCGGGGGTACGTGCGGACCGCTTGCCCGGATACCCCCCGTATCCCTCACCCCTCTGTTCCAGGAGCACCCACGACCGTCCGTACAGCGGGCGCCGATGCCGCCGGGGCGGAACTCGCCATCGGCGGAACGATCTGCGCCTCGTGCGCCGCGCGGATCGGGAAGAAGCTCAACCGGACGGGGGGCACCGCCGGGGCGCTGCCGCGGGACAGGGCGGACGTCGTCGAGCGGCTCCGGGCGGGGGCCGCTCGGTCGCCGTGATCGGCGACGGGCCGACGACGCGGCGGCGCTCGCCCGGACCGGTCCGGGCCCGGTCACGGGCACCGCCGCGGACGCCGCGATCGAGGCCGGCGGCTCGCCCTCGCCCGCGGGGACCTGCGTGCCGCGGCGGACGCCGTCCGGTCCAGCCCGTCCCGGGCCTTCGCCCGCGACGTCGCCCTGCCGCTCGCCGCGGCCGGACTGCTCAACCCGATGCCGCCGGAGCGGCCATGGCCTCCTCCTCGGTCCTCGGGGTCGGCAACTCGCTGCGCCTGCGCGCTTTCCGGGCCGGCTGACCGGGGTGGGCGAGTCCGTGCGGATGGATCATGCGTACCGTGGGCACCTGGTGATTCGCCCACGATGACACCGCGGGAGAGACAGATGAGCGAGCCGCCCACCACCGACCAGGACGTCACCCGTCCGCTCACCAAGCCCGTACCACCCGCCGACGGACTGCGCAGGGTCGCCGCCGCGGTCCTCGGCGACCTCAGGGCGGTGGACGGCGCCCTGTACGCGGCGGTCGCCGCCACGCCGACGCCGACGCTCGACCGGGCGCTGCGCAGGCTGTCCCACACGGCCGACCACTCCAAGATCTCGTTCGCCATCGCCGGGGTCCTCGCGCTGAGCGGGGCACGGCCGCGGCGGGCGGCGCTGGCGGGGGTGGGGGCGGTCGCCGTGGCGTCGGCGTCGGCGAACCTGCTGGGAAAGCGGCTGGTGCGCAGGGCGCGGCCGGACCGGGAGGCCGCGCGGGTGACCGTGGACCGGCACGTGCCCATGCCGACGTCGGCGTCGTTCCCTTCGGGGCACACCGCGTCCGCGGTCGCGTTCGCCACGGCGGTCGGAACGGTGCTGCCCGCGGCGTCCGTGCCGCTGGGGGCTCTCGCGTGTGCGGTGGGGTACTCGCGGGTGCACACGGGTGTGCACTATCCGGGCGATGTGGCCGCCGGGGCGATCCTGGGCATCGCCAGTGCCGCCACCGCGCTGGCCGTGGGGGCGGCCCGTCTTCCGGCGTCGTACGCCCCGCGCCGGATGCGGGCCCTGCGCCGGCCGTGACCCGCGGACTCCGGTGACGGGGGCGGTGCGCCGTCCTTCGTCACCGGCGTCCGCGGGCTCGGCCCGAACGAGCGATGACCTGTCCGACGGCGGGGCAACGCCTCCCGCGCCGAGGACGGGTCGCCTCGCCGAAGGCACGGGGCGGGGCACGCACCACGTCCTCGCGGCCGTCCGCCGGGGCCGGCCCGTGGAGGCGACGGCCCGCCAAACTCCACGGCGACAAGGGCTACGACTACGACGACCTGTGTCGGTGGCTCCGCAAGCGGGGCATCCGGCACCGCATCGCCCGCAGGGGCGTCGAGTCCTCCACCCGGCTCGGCCGACACCGCTGGACCATCGAACGCACCGTGTCCTGACTGGCCGGCTGCCGCCGCCCGCACCGCCGCCACGAACGCAAGGCCGGACACTTCCTCGCCTTCACCGCCATCGCCCGCACCCTCATCTGCCACCGCAGACTCGCCAAATGAGACAACGTATAACCGTTCAGCATCACCGCCGGTGGCCCCGGCCAGGGCCTGCGCCCCTTCCGCGCCCCCGACGCTGCTGAGGACGACGAGGAAGAGGCCTGGCGTCCTGGGCGTATCCGGGGCGTCAGGCCGTTCGTTCGCTGCTTGCTACCGGGCCCTGGGGCCGGGGGCGGGCGGGGTGCGCGGTCGCAGGCGCTCTCCCTGCGGTCCGAACATGATCAGGTATTCGACCGGGCCGCCGGGGCCGGCGTTCGCGATCCCGTGGGGATTGCGGGTGTTGAACTCGACGACGTCCCCGGCGCTCAGGACGAGGTCCTGGTCGCCGAGCGCGAGCCATAGCCGCCCGTACAGGACGCACAGCCATTCCCAGCCGTCGTGGGAGACTTGCCGGGGCCGCGCGGGCGGCTCCTGGACGGTGGGTAGGACGTGTTTGTGGGCGTGCAGGCCCCCGACGTACCGGGTCAGCGGCAGCACCGTCTTGTCGTCGCCGAAACGCTGGAGCGCGGAGGTGCGGGGCTCGGCGGCGGGGGCGATGCCGGCCAGCTCGTCCAGGGAGGCGCCGTACTCCTTCGCCAACTGCAGCACCACTTCCAGAGTGGGCTTGCGCCGGCCGGTCTCGATCCGGGACAGCGTGCTCGGGGAGATGCCGGTCGCGCGGCTGACGCCGGTGAGCGTGGAGCCGCGGTGTTCACGCGCGGCCCGCAGCCGGGGGCCCATGGCCGCCAGCATGTCGGCCACGTCGTCGCCTGTCACCCGCTCTGCCCCCTTCCGGACGTGCCGCTCCACCACCCTGTCCTGCAAGTTTGCCAGAGCGGCAAGGATAATCGCGGTGGACGGTAGCTGCGCCGCATGATCGATGCGTACCTGCCTTCACCCGCGAACCGAGGAGAAGCCACCATGCAGCCCGAGTCGTCCGCCGCACTCCGCCACCGCACCGTCGAGGCCCCGGCCGGACGCCTTCACCTGGTCGAGCAGGGCACCGGCCCGCTGGTCCTGCTCGTGCACGGCTTCCCCGAGTCCTGGTACTCCTGGCGCCGCCAGCTCCCGGCCCTCGCCGCGGCCGGGTACCGGGCGGTGGCGATCGACGTGCGCGGCTATGGCCGCTCCTCCAAGCCTGCGGAGACCGACGCCTACCGGATGCTGGACCTGGTGGAGGACAACGTCGCCCTCGTGCACGCCCTCGGCGAGGAGAACGCGGTGGTCGTCGGCCACGACTGGGGCTCCAACATCGCCGCCACCTCCGCCCTGCTCCACCCCGAGGTCTTCCGGGCCGTCGCCCTGCTGAGCGTCCCGTACGCGCCACCCGGCGGCCCCCGCCCCACCGACGCCTTCGGCCAGATCGGCGGCCCCGAGCAGGAGTTCTACGTCTCCTACTTCCAGAAGCCCGGCCGCGCGGAGACGGAGATCGAGCCTGACGTGCGGGGCTGGCTCGCGGGCTTCTACGCCGCGCTGTCCGCCGACACCATGCCCGCCCAGGGCGAGCCCGACCCGCACTTCGTCGCCCACGGCGGCCGGCTGCGTGACCGTTTCCCCGCCGGCCTCCTCCCGGCCTGGCTGACCGAGGAGGAACTCGACGTCTACGCCGGAGAGTTCGAGCGCACCGGCCTGACCGGCGCCCTCAACCGCTACCGCAACATGGACCGAGACTGGGAAGATCTCGCCCCCCACCGCGGCGCCCCGATCAAGCAGCCGTCCCTGTTCATCGGCGGCGCCCTGGACGCCTCCACCACCTGGATGTCCGACGCCATCGACGCCTTCCCCACCACCCTCCCCGGCCTGACCGCCGCCCACCTCGTAGAGGGCTGCGGCCACTGGATCCAGCAGGAACGCCCCGAGGAGATCAACCGTCTGCTGACCGGCTGGCTCAACACCCTCACGGGCTGAACCGCCAGGCGCGGCCGGGGCTCGGGTGCACGGAGGGGTTCGGCCCGCGTGCCCAAGCGCGGCGGCTACGGCCGGGTGCTGCGTGATTCTCACAGACGACCAGTTGCGAGAGTTCTGCGAACAGCCCGGAGCCGCTCACGAATCCGCAGGTCGCCGTGCGCAGAACCCCTCGCAGAACCAGCATGCTGTGCGAGACGGCTCCGACAGACTGCGCGGGTGGACCTGACCGAAGGGCCCGACTGGTGCGGAGGTCGTTCCTGGACCCTGACGGCCCGGGCCCGACGGCGCCTGCTCCGCCGGGTCCGGACCCGAGGTGCGGAGCTGCACGCGGCTTCTGCGGCGCGTCCGGCTCGGCCGGACCTTGATGGTGGCGCCCTGCTCCTGCCGCTCCCGACTTCGTGACGACGTGGTCGCCATGCCAGCCGTGGACCGCAGGTGACCACCGTCATCGTCCGGCATGCGCACAGTCGCTCACGGACTGTCGCCGATTTTGTGCGAACGGCGCTCCGTCTTCGACCGTCCGGTCCGGCTACCGTCTCGGCCCCGCCAGGGCGTAGGCCGTGGTGCCGGCGACCGTGAGGACGAGGGCCGTCCAGGTGCCCGCCGCCGTGCCGGGCGGTAGCAGCATCCAGGTCGCCACCTGCATCGGCATACTGGTGGCGGGCGGGGCGAAGAACGAGAAAGCGAGCCAGGCGAACGGCAGCGTCCACCCGAACTGCCCGCCCGAGAGTGCCGCGCCCAGGGCGGCCAGCCCCATCAGGCCCGCGCTGTCCCGGACGATGAACGCGGTCGTGGCCATGTCCTCGCCCACCGCTTGCACGGCCAGCAGCACCGTGGCGATGATCCCGCTGCTGAGCAGTACGTGCGCCGCTCTGCGGGGTGCCCAGCGGATCGCGGCCGTCCGGTCCAGCGCGAGGTCCTGCCCGCTGAGCCCGGCCGAGACCGCCATCGCCGCTGCGGCGAGGACGAGCACGGGCGGCCGTGGGTCCCACGGCTCTCCGCCGCCGTCCCGGGCGAGCGCCCACACCGTCACCGCGCTGATCACCACTGCGGCGAGCGACGCGGGCACCTGCCGGGAGCGTGCGTACAGCATCAGCCACCTCACCGGGACGCACCGCCCTTCAGCGCGTCGAACGCGTCCCCCCTGCAGGAGAACGCGGCGGCGCGCATTGCGTTGATCCGCGCGCGCTGCCCGTCCAGCGGAAGCGCCTTGAGCTCTCTCCACACCGGGCGGGCCTTGGCGTCGGCCTCGCGGCGCAGGCTTGCCGACCCTGCGCCGGGAAGCGACTTGAGGTCCCCGAGGACCCAGCCCACCGCGACGGTCCGCGCGAACTCGTCCTCTCCGAAGCCGCTCCAGCCGACGGGATCACACCCCGGCACCATGCCCTTGGCGATCAGGGCCCAGGTCAGCTCCTCGCCCTCCGCGGCGGCGATGATGTCCTCGTCGAAGTCGAAGAGCACGCTCTTCCGGGACCACCGCGGCGTGGAGCCGTCCGGCAGTACGGCGGTGTTCTCCCGGATCGAGACCGGTGCATGGTCGCCCAGGGCTTCGTGCAGCAGGCGCAGCGCCTCCTTGCCGGGCCCCGCCAATCCGGCGAGCCGTCCCTGGTGCGTCTTCGTCACGCACACCGGGCCGTCGCACACCGGCTCCGCGGCGGCCTCGTCGACGACGTACATCCGGCGCGGGTCGGAGGGGAGGACGAGCAGGGCGATCACCGCGCCTGCCAACAGTGGCGTCAGGGCGATCAGCCGGGTGCGCGAGGTGGTGGCGGCCAGCAGTCCGAAGCCGGTCGCGGCCAGGCCCAGCAGCCAGATCGTCTGTCCGACGTGCACGGACGCGGAGAGCGTGACCAGTACGTCCCGCACCTCCTGCACCGCCGGGGACAGCAGCGAGACCCGGTTGGGTTCCGTGACCGGGACGCCCGAGGCCGTGTACGTCTGCGTCCGGCCCAACGACATGTGCATCAGAGCCGAGAACGCGAAGGCGCCCATGGCCAGCGCGGGAGGGGTGAGCGCGGACGGCAGGGCGCGACCGGCCCCCATGCCCAGCGTCGCTCCCGCGGCGAGAGAGAGGGCTCCCACCAGCGCGATCGGCAGCCACCCGAGGTGTGTGTACTCGCTATGGGCGAGCACCTGGACCGCGCCGACGAGGACGAGGAGCGCGAAGGCCGACGCCAGTGCGACGGCCGTCATGCCGGCCATCGTGGCTGCCCGGTGCCAGGCGGGCCGCGGCGTGCTCGTCAGCAGCTCGGACATCTTCGAGCGGTGGTCGCGCAGACCCTGCAGCGCGCCGAGTCCCACGGCCAGCGGCCACAGGTAGAACAGCAGGCCGCGGGTGGTCAGGGCCAGGGACGTCCACTGGGCCGTCCACGCCGTGCTGCCCCTCCACCACGCGCCGTCCACCAGGTACAGGAACGCCAGCGCGCTCGTCAGGACCAGGGCGCCGGCCCAGAGGGCGACGGAGCGCTTCAGCTCGGTGCGCAGGACGCGTGCGTTCACCAGGCGCCCCTTCCCCGCTCGGGGCCCTGGAGCAGGGCCGAGTAGCCGCGCTCCAGCGGGCTGTCGCCCACGTGCTCGGGACCACCCGCGGCGGCCAGCTCGCCCGGGGTGCCCTGGAAGACCAGTCGGCCCTCGGCGAAGAGCACCACGTCGGTGCAAGCGGCGGCCACGTCCTCCACCAGGTGGGTGGAGACGAGCACACAGGTGTCCGTGCCCAGCTCCTGCAACAGCTCGCGGAAACGCAGCCGCTGCGCCGGGTCCAGACCGACCGTCGGCTCGTCCAGCAGCAGGATCGACGGGTCGTTGACGATGGCCTGGGCGATGCCGACCCGCCGCACCATGCCGCCCGACAGGGCCTTCATCCGCTCGTCGGCACGGTCCGCCAGACCCACCCGCTCCACGGCGCGTTGCACCGCTGCGGGGATCTCCGCCTTGGGTACTTCCTTCAGCCACGCCATGTACTCGACGAACTCGCGCACGGTGAACCGTTTGTAGTAACCGAACTCCTGCGGCAGGTAGCCGATCCGGCGGCGCAGCGCACGGTGCTCACCCATGCCGCCCACGGACTCGCCGAGCAGTTCCAGGGTGCCCCCGGCGGGGCGCAGTACGGTGGCCAGCGCCCGGATGAGGGTGGTCTTGCCCGCCCCGTTGGGGCCGAGCAGGCCGTGTACACCGGTGCCCAGTGACAGGTCGAGGCCGTCGACGGCCATCCGCTTCCTGCCGGCCCTCACCTTCAGCCCTGTGGTCTGAATCTGCCAGGCGTAGGTCGTCGGCACGAGGTCAGCCGCGTTCATCGCGGGCATCATGCACGTCCTTTCCGATGTCTTTTCCGGTGGCTGGTGGTCGTCGTTTCCGGCTGGCCTTCCGGCCGTCAACGGTGGGCTCCGAGCACGGAGTACGCACCCCTGCGGACGACCAGGACACCGATGCCGAGCACGAGGACCAGCGCCCACACGGGCAGACCGCCCGTCCGCAGAGCGAAGGTCGTGCGGCCGGCGGCCAGCGTCGGCGCCACGATGACGGCGGCCCACACAGCGACCAGCGCGACGGCAGCGCGGGTCACACCGATGACACCGCCGAGCGCCAGGGCCGTCGAGGTGAAGGCCAGACAGGGCAGCAGCCATTGCGCGGCCGTCGTCCCCGCGTCCCCCGCCACACAGCCGCCCACGAGCAACGCGGGAATGACCACGGCGAGCACGGACGCGGTGCGTCGCAGCACCAAGTACAGCCCCGCCCTCGGTACGGAGGCCGTCAGCTCGTACGCCGGGTCGAGGCCGCGCGACCAGGATGCCGCGACGCCGAGCACGGGCAGGACCGGGGCGAGCAGCAGGACCAGGGACACCTCGTCGGAGCCGGTGCCGGTCAGGTCGAGCAGGAGCGCGAGCGGTGTCACGCTCATGACCATGGCCAGCCACGGCACCATCGTGGGCGTCAGCCACCTCGCCAGTCGCGTCGACCGGCGCCGCCGGCGCGGCATCGTGGTCGCGGCGGCCAGTTGGGGTCCGAGGCCGGACCACACGCTGTCGATCAGCGTCGCCACGGCCGGTGTCCGCGTCGCCACGGCGGCCGACAGCCGGTCCCGGCACACCCGGCACGTCTCCAGGTGGGCCTCCAGGGCCCACACCTCGTCGGCGGCGAGGTTCATGTCGCCGCGCGCGTATCCGTCGATGAGCCGCATCGACGCGTGTTCCACGCTCATGCCAGCGCCTTCCGCATCGCGATCCGGGCCCGACGGGCACGGGTCTTGACCGTGCCCTCGGGCACCCCGAGCAGGACCGAGGTCTCCCGGACGGTCAGCCCGTCGAGCACCATGGCCTGCAGAACCTGTCTGAGCTCCGGCGCGAGGCGCCGCAGCGCGTCCCCGACGTCACCCCCGACACTCGCCGCGAGCGCCTCCTCCTCGGCAGCGGGCGCCAGGGGCCGCGAGGCGGCCGCGGGCGGCGGCTCCGCGTGGTGGGCCCTGCGCCGGAACGCATCGACGAGCCTGCGCGCTGCGATCGTCCACAGCCAGCCCACGGCCGTCCCCCCGACCGCGGCCCCGGCGAACGCATCCGCCGCGCGCCACACCGCCAGATACGTCTCCTGCATCACCTCGGCGACGATCTGCTCGTCAGCACAGCGCCGCCGCAGCCGCACCGCCAACCACGGCGACGTACGCCGGTACAGCTCCTCGAACGCGGCACGGTCACCCTTGGCCACCAGCCGAACGAGACCTTCCTCGTCCAGCTCGCCCCATGCCTTTCTGGCTGATCTCACACCCGCAAGACGTCGCACACGGTCGGCAGGTTTTACATCCCTTGTGACTCCCGCCACATGTGAAGCGTGATGGAAGCCTGGACCGGAGGCAGTAGTTCATGCACGACCGGCGGCCGTTACGTCCATCCGAGACTGACGAACGGCAAGGCCGGACGGCATCCGATCCGCAACCTGATCCCGGCGGGCAGAAGGCTCTGGCTGACGGCAACGAGCTGCCTCCCCGACCGGAGGCCGGCACCGGCGCGAAGGCGGTGAAAGACGGGTTCGGTCCGCACGGCGTCGCGGTGACGGACATGATCCCGCCTTCAGAGGCCGCAAGCACCTCACCGACTGGCAGGTCGAGGTCACCCACGCCATCGAGGAGACCAGCCTCAGCTTCAACCTCGACGCTGTCCTCGCACGGCCGATCAGAATCAGCGAGGTCCGCCTCTTCGAGATCGACAACGGCACCATGTCCTGAGCCCGCCTCGCAGTGAGGTCCGGGACTGCGAGCGCTACGCCGGGCACCGCGTCCGGGAAGGCGCCCGCGGCACGATCGGCGGTACGTTCCCCTCGTGGCAGCGCCACCGCTGCACCCGCTCCCAGGCCTTCCCGCGCCTGCACGTCGTCCTGGCGGGCAAGGAGGAACACCTGCTCGGCAACCGCCTCCAAGCGCTCGCCGACGAGGTGAAGGGCATCGCCGTCGCGGTCTGAGTGAACACCCTGCCCCGCTCCAGCGCGGCGATCCCTGGTACGAGACCGGCGTCGACGACCCGGACCACCGCCGACGACGCTACCCCGAACCGCCCGGCCGTTGACGCCGCGTACGACGCCAGGCACGGCCTCGACCGAAGGGGCCGCCTGGCGCCCGGACCGACGGGCGGAACGGGCGGAACGGGCGGAACGGGCGTCGAAGTTCTCATGCCCCGCGTGGAACGCATCGGTCCGCCCGGCAGCCACAGCCCATGAAAGACCCTGTGCGGGCCATATGAGACGCAGCCTTGGGCACCCGTCCCCGCACCAGCCGCGCGGCCGTCCGCAGGAACTCCCGGTACGGCCCGTCGTCGCCGGCGGGGAGCGCCTCACGCAGCACGAGGCACCCCTCGACCGCGAGGTCCCGCCGCCGCCGTGCCGCAGTCTCCACCCGCGCACCCCTACCGGCCGGGAGCGTCGCGGCGTCCGCGTACCGTCCGGGGTCGGCCAGCACCTCCGGCGGGAAGGTGAACACGGCGTCCCCGGCCTCCGGCAGCCCGCTGTTCTGCATCAGCACCGTGACCCGCAGATCCCCGCCCTGCACCATCCGGTGCGCGGTCCCCGGCGTGAACCAGGCCACCGTGCCCGGCCGCAGCGGGACGTCCCGGTACCCGTCGCGGCTCAGGGTCTGCACGGCCCCCGGCCGCCGGTCACGACGTACGCCTCCGTGCACACAGATGCAGATGCGGACTGCCGCCGCACACCCCGTCGGCGGCCTCCCAGTCGTAGGCGTCGAGATGCGAGCGGCCGACCGCGCCGGGAAGCGGAGCGGGCCCGCTCACCACGGCAGACCGCCCAGGTGCGCCTCCACCCGCTCCCGGTCCCACACCCCGTCCGCGACCACGATCCGGTAGCGGTACGAGAAGGACTCCCCCGGCGGCAGCGCGAACTCCTCGAAGAACGCCCAGGAGAACGCCACCGACGGTACGGGCTGCGAGCGCACGAACCAGTGCGAGGGGTGGACGGCGCTCCCGTCGAGGTTCTCGGGCGCGTGTGCGAAGACGAGCGTGGAGTGACCGTCGTACCCGTCGTGTTCGGCGCTGAACGAGAGCCACGGCGCCTGCGTGCCCATGAGTTTCCCGGCCTCCGCACCGGCGCCCGCGCCGACGTCCGGCACGAGGACCGTGCCACCCGTGAAGTCGCGCGGCCCGCGCCACTGCAGTCCGGTGTAGCCGGCCATCTCACGGCCGGCTGTGGTGGGTGAGCCGAACTCCAGCGCCACGTCACGCAGGTTCGTGAGCCGGATCGACCAGTCCAGCACCCAGGCCCCGGCCTCCTCGTCGACCGAGTGGACGCTCAGTCCGCGCTCCTCACGGGCCCATTCGGCACCGCCGTTCTCCACCCACGTCAGGTCCTCGGTGCAGTCCAGCCTGTCGCCCCCGGCCTCGAAGGCGGAGAACCCGTCGTGCCGCATCGACCCGATGCGCTCGGGCAGCGGCAGATAACCCCGCCCGTGCACGTACGAATTGCCGCCCCAGAAGTTCTGTCCCGACAGATGGCTGGCCGTCATCTGCAGCCCCTTGTGCCAGCGGTGGTCGTTCGGCCGGTATCCGGTGACCGTACGTCCGCCCAGCGTCCGCACCGGATGGGCGTACGGCTTCCGGGACTCGAACGCCTCGGGATCGGGCCGGTAGACGTACCGCAGGATCTCCGTGCCTCCGGCGGCCACCACCACGGCATCGCCGATCTCATGAGTGACGCGGATGCTCATGAGCGCTCCTCGGGCGCCCAGTCGGGGTGACCGCCGTGCATGGCCGCGTGGAACGGGTCACCGGGGCCGATCTCCCCGGCCCGCACCGGCAGCCCGGTGAACGCGGCCTTGTACAGGGCGGCGGCGAACTCGAGCGTGCTCCGCGCCTCCGGTCCGCTCCCCGGCGGTCGTGTGCCGGCGTCGTAGGCGTCGAGGAGGGCGCCCAGCTGGGCCGTGTGCGAACTGGGCACGTCCTGCGCGGGCGTACGCCACGCCGCGGCGCGCTCGGCGGGAACGTGCCGGGCCGGGGTGTAGCTCCAGTCGTCGTTGACGTGCCCGTACAGGTGGGTGAGTTCGACCGTCGCGTCCGCGCAGTCGACGCGGATGCGGCTCACCTCGTCCGGCGAGAGCACGCTGTTGACGACGGTCGCGAGCGCACCGCCGCGGAAGCGGACCAGGGCGGTGGAGACGTCCTCGCTCTCGGTGTCGTGGACGAGGCGCGCCGCCATGGCCCGTATCTCCTCCCACTCCCCCAGCAGGTGCAGCAGCAGGTCGAACTGGTGGATGCCGTGTCCCATCGTCGGCCCGCCGCCCTCGGTGGCCCAGCGTCCGCGCCAGGGCACGGAGTAGTACGCGGCGTCCCGGTGCCAGGTGGTCTGGCAGTGCGCGACCAGCGGGGCGCCCAGCTCACCGCCGCGGATCAGTTCGCGGGCGTGGACGGCACCGGAACCGTAGCGGTGCTGGAAGACCACGGACGCGTACGCCCCCGAGGCCTCCTCGGAGGCCGCGATGTCGTCGTACTCGGCGAGCGACAGGCACAGCGGCTTCTCGCACAGCACCCAGGCGCCGGCCTTGAGCGCGGCCACCGTCTGCTCCCGGTGGAACGACGGCGGGGTCCCGATCAGCACCAGGTCCGGCCGTACGGCGTCCAGCATCGCGCCCACCGAGGTGAATCCGGCGACCCGCTCCCCCGCGGACGCGCGGAAGGCGTCGAGCCGGCCCTGGTCCACGTCGACGGCGGCGACCAGTTCGGTGCGGTCGGCGTGGGCGCGCAGCGCGGACAGGTGACCTCCGCTGACGATGGCGCCGGCGCCCACGACGGCGACACGGCGGCGGACGGGGGGCAAGGACATGCGGCGCTCCTCGGAACGACGGCGAAGGCGGGCCGGAAAGCTCTAGAAAGCGCTTTCCCTCACCGTCGACCCTAGGCCCGCCCGCCGACGGGAACAACCCCGGGCCCCGCATCCGGGACCGGCCGGAACCGGAATCCGGCCCCGGACCGCCCCCTACGCCCGCGCTCCGCCTCCCGACCGCAGTCCCCCGCCCCGCCCCAGGAACCGGTACCGCCGCTCGGGCCGCCCCGTCGCCCCGTACCGCAGTGACACCTCCGCGGCGCCCACGGTGTGGAAGTACTCCAGGTACCGGCGGGCGCTGACCCGCGAGACCCCGGTCAGGGCGGCGCACTCGGTGGCCGACAGGGTGCCGTCGGTCTCGCGCAGGGTGCGCTCGACCAGCCCGGCGGTCTCCGCGCTCATGCCCTTGGGCAGCCCCGGGGGCACCGTCCCCGCCGCCCCGGCCAGCACCCGGTCGACATCCGCCTGACCGCGGACCACCGTGTCGAGCAGCCGGCCGCGCCGGCCGGCGTAACGCTCCAGCCGCCCCCGCAGGTCCTCGAAGTCGAACGGCTTGAGCAGGTAGTCGACGACCCCGTGCCGGACCGCGCCGCGCACCGCGTCCGCCTCCCGGGCGGCGCTGATGACCATCACGTCGCAGTCGTGTCCGGCGGTCCGCAGCCGGGGGATGACGTCGAGACCGAACAGGTCGGGCAGGTACAGGTCGAGCAGCACCAGATCGGGACGGAGTTCGTCCACGAGGGCGATCGCCTGCTCACCGGTCCCCGCGACGCCCACGACCCGGAACACGTCGAGGCGTTCGACGTAGGCGCGGTGCACCCGGGCCACCCGGAAGTCGTCGTCGACCACGAGCACGCCGATCGCGTCGACGGCCGCGGACGCGGACCGCCCGTCCCGCGTGCTGCTCATCGCTTCCGCTCCTTCCGCCACCGCGCCGGTGAGGTGACCGCGACCGCCCGGGCGGCGGCCGTCCCCTCCGGCGGTCGCGACGCAGCGCCGCACGGGCGCCGGAACCGTCCATCATGGCCCCCACCTGCGGCCGGGGAAAGAGACGTGCGCCACTGGCGCACCCTCGCTGACGCAATGACCACAACCTCCATTGGTTCCGCAAGCACGACAGCCCGGCGGCGCGCGGGCACCATGTGGCCCGCGTCACCCTTCCCCACAGGGCCTGGCGTGATCCCAGACGACCGACCGACAGGTGGTGGCACTCGTGCGCCTGCGCACACCCCTCGCCCTGCTCGGGGCCGCCGTGCTCGTACTCCTGGGCCCGCCGCTGCTCACGACCGGCGGCGGCACCGAGACCGGCACACAGATCCCGGGCCTGCGCTTCATGGTTCCCAACTCGCCCGGCGGCGGCTACGACATCACGGCCCGCACGGCCGCGAAGAACGCCGAGGACGCCGGACTCACCCACAGCGTCGAGGTGTTCAACCTGCCCGGCGCCGGCGGCACCGTGGGCCTGAGCCGGCTGGTGAGCGAGCACGGCAACGGCAAGCTCGCCATGTCGATGGGCCTGGGCGTGGTCGGCGCCGTCCGCTCCAACGACGCGCCGAAGACGCTCGCGGACACCACTCCGATCGCCCGGCTCACCGAGGAGCAGGACGTCGTCGTGGTCGGGAAGGACTCCCCGTACGAGACGATCGACGATCTGATCGGCGCCTGGAAGGAGAACCCCGGCAAACTCCCGGTGGGCGGCGGCTCCTCCCCCGGCGGGCCCGACCACCTCGCGCCGATGCTCATGGCGCGGGCCGCCGGAATCCCCCCGAAGCAGGTCAACTACATCCCCTTCGACGGCGGCGGCGAGCTGCTCGCCTCGATCCTCGGCGACAAGGTCGCCTTCGGCGTCTCCGGCGTCGGTGAGTACCTCGACCAGATCAGGTCCGGTGAGTTGCGCCTGCTCGCGGTCACCGGCCCGGAGCGGGTCGCCGGCCTCGACGCGCCCACGCTCGGGGAAGCGGGCTACGACGTGAGCTTCACCAACTGGCGCGGCATCGTCGCCCCGCCCGGCCTCACCGACGCCGAGCGCGACAAGCTCGTGCGCCTGGTGCGGGAGCTGCACGACTCGAAGGAGTGGCGGGATTCGTTGAAGCGCAACGGCTGGGACGACGCCTTCCTGACCGGCGAGGAGTTCGGCGCGTTCCTGGACGCGGAGGACAAGCGCGTGGTCTCGGTGCTGAAGGAGCTCGGACTGTGACGACACCGGCCGCCGGCACGTCCCCGGAGCCCACCGCCGAACGGCGCTCCTGGCTCCGCGACCACTCCGAACTCGGCGTCTGCGCCCTGCTGCTGGCGCTCGGCGTACTCGTCCTGACCGACGCCCTCACCATGGACGTCGACATCGCCCAGCGCGGGCCCGTCGGCCCGAGGACCGTGCCGGTCGCGGTCGGCGTCGGCCTGCTCGTCGTCGCCGCCCTGCTCGCGGTGGACGTCCTGCGCGGCGGCCGGGGCCAGGCGGAGACCGGCGAGGACGTCGACCTGTCCGAACCCGCCGACTGGCGCACGGTGCTGCTGCTGACGGGGGTGTTCCTCGGCGCCGCCGTCCTCATCGAACCGCTCGGCTTCCCGGTCGCGGGCGCGCTGCTCTTCTGGGGCGCGGCCTTCGCGCTCGGCAGCCGCAGACCCGACCGCGATCCGCTGATCGCGGCGGTGCTCTCCTTCGTCACCTACGCCGTGTTCAACCACCTGCTCGGAGTGCCGCTGCCCGGCGGTCCGCTGATGGGAGTGCTGTGACATGAACGCCCTCACCTCCCTCATGGACGGCTTCGGCACGGCCCTCACCCCGCTCAACCTGCTCTGGGCCGCCGTGGGCGTGCTGCTCGGCACGGCGATCGGGGTGCTGCCCGGCATCGGCCCGGCGATGGCGGTGGCGCTGCTGCTGCCGGTGACGTACGGACTCGATCCGACCGGCGCGTTCATCATGTTCGCCGGGATCTACTACGGCGCGATGTTCGGCGGTTCGACGACCTCGATCCTGCTGAACACGCCCGGGGAGAGCGCGGCGGTGGTCGCGGCCATGGAGGGCAACCCCATGGCCAAGTCGGGGCGCGGCGCACAGGCCCTCGCGGCCGCCGCCATCGGGCACTTCGCGGGCGGCATGGTCGGCACGGTCCTGCTGGTCGCGCTGGCCCCGACGGTCGCCGACCTGGCGGTGGACATCGGCGCCCCGGACTACTTCGCCATCATGGTGCTGGCGTTCATCGCCGTGACGTCGGTGCTGGGTTCGTCCCGGATCCGGGGCATGGCCTCGCTGCTGATCGGTCTGACGATCGGCCTGGTGGGGCTGGACCAGATGACCGGCCAGCAGCGGCTGACGTTCGGCTCGCTGCAACTCGCCGACGGTGTCGACGTGGTGATCGTCGCGGTGGGCCTGTTCGCCATCGGTGAGGCGCTCTGGGTCGCCGCGCATCTGCGGCGCCGGCCGCCGGACCCGATCCCGGTGGGCCGGCCGTGGCTGGGCCGCGCCGATGTGCGGCGCACCTGGAAGTCCTGGGCGCGCGGTCCGTTCATCGGCTTCCCGTTCGGCGCGATCCCGGCGGGCGGCGCGGAGATCCCGACCTTCCTGTCGTACGTCACGGAGAAGCGGCTGTCGAAGCACAAGGACGAGTGGGGCAAGGGCGCCATCGAGGGCGTCGCGGGCCCGGAGTCGGCGGCGTCGGCCTCGGCGGCGGGCACGCTGGTGTCGATGCTGACCCTGGGCCTGCCGACCACGGCGGTCGCGGCGGTGATGCTGGCCGCGTTCCAGCAGTACGGCATCCAGCCCGGCCCGCTGCTCTTCGAGCGCGAGCCGGACCTGGTGTGGGGGCTGATCGCCTCGCTGTTCGTCGGCATGGTGCTGCTGCTCGCCCTCAACCTGCCGCTGGCCCCGGTGTGGGCGAAGCTGCTGCGCATCCCGCGGCCGTACCTCTACGCCGGGATCATGTTCTTCGCGGCGGTGGGCGCGTACGCGGTCGGCGGCGAGGTGATCGACCTGGTGATCCTGCTGGTCATCGGTCTGATCGGCTTCGGAATGCGGCGGTACGGACTGCCGGTGCTGCCCGCCGTCATCGGCGTCATCCTCGGCCCGGCCGCCGAACAGCAGCTGCGCCGCGCCCTGCAGATCAGCGACGGCAGTGTCACGGGTCTGGTCGACACGCCGTTCTCGGTGATCGTCTACGCGGTCGTCGTGCTGCTGCTGGCCTGGCCGCTGGTGCGCAAGGCGCTGCCCCGGAAGGGCGCCGGCAGCTGACCGCTCACGGGTTCCGCCCGTCGGGGCGCGCGTGCCCCGACGGGCGGGCGCGGATCACGCGGGCCGGTGCGCTCCGGCCCGCCCGTCCGCCACGGCGAGCGGGCGGGCCGGGCGCGGGGTCCGGTCCTCCACGGGCGCCGACCTCGCCCCCACCTCTTGACGCGTCAATGACAATAATGGCTTGATGTTCCACATGGGAGCGCTCCCACATCCTCCACGGAAGGGGACCGACCATGCACGGCATCCACCCCCTGCGCTTACGCACGGTTTCGCTCCTCGGCCTGCTGGCCGCCCTGCTCCTCCCCCTCGCACCGACCGCCGCGGCCTCGTCGGCGGCGGCCGACCCGGTGCGCGTCATGCCGCTGGGCGACTCCATCACCGGGTCGCCGGGCTGCTGGCGGGCCCTGCTGTGGAACCGGCTGCTGGACGCCGGACACGCGGACGTCGACTTCGTCGGCACCCTGCCCGCACAGGGCTGCGGCGTGACGCACGACGGGGACAACGAAGGGCACGGCGGTGAGCTGGTCACCAACGTGGCGGACCGGAACCTGCTTCCCGCGCGACTGGCGGCAACGCTGCCGGACATCGTTGTCATGCACTTCGGCACGAACGACGTCTGGAGCAACGTCTCCCCCGACCGCATCCTCGCCGCCTACACCAGGCTCGTGGGGCAGATGCGGGAGTCCAATCCGGACATGCGGGTCCTCGTCGCCCAGATCATTCCGATGACCCCCGGCACCTGCGCCGCCTGCGCCCAGCGCGTGGCCGACTTCAACGCCCGGATCCCCGCGTGGGCCGCGGCGACGAGCACCGACCGCTCCCCGGTGACCGTGGTCGACCAGTGGACGGGGTTCGACACGGCCACCGACACCTACGACGGCGTCCACCCGAACGCCGCCGGCAACGAGAAGATCGCCGCGCGTTGGTTCCCGGCCCTGGCCGCACTCCTGGAGGCGGGCGTCCCCGGCGACCCGGACGACCCCGACGGTCCGCAGGAGCCCGGCGACGCCGACTGCGCCGCGTCCTTCCGGACGATCTCCGGCTGGCAGGGCGGCTACCAGGCCGAGGTGACGGTGCGCAACACCTCCGCCGCCCCCGTCACGGGCTGGACGGTGACGGTCGTACCGGCCGACGGCGCCCGGGTGAGCCAGGTCTGGAACGGCACCCTCGGCACGTCCGCCGACGGCACGGCCACCGTCACCAACGCGCAGTGGAACGGGACCCTGGCCCCCGGAGCCAGTGCCGCCTTCGGCCTCATCGCCACCGCCCCGGCGACCTCCACCGCCCCGGCGGCGACCGTCAGCTGCACGGCCGCCTCCTGACACACGGCACGGACCACCGCACGGCGCACAGAGCAACCGCACGGTACGGACAGCCGACCGCACTCCCACTGGAGCCGCCATGAGACCCCGTACGCCCGCCTCCCCACGAGCCGCCGGCCTGCTCGCCGCCCTCCTGGGACTCCTCCTCCCGTTCCTCGTCCTCACCACTGCGGCACACGCGGCGCCCACCGGGTTCCGGGTGGAGAACGGCCGGCTCCTCGAGGCGTCCGGGAACGACTTCGTGATGCGTGGCGTCAACCACGCGCACACCTGGTACGCCGACCGGCTCGGCTCGCTGGCGCACATCAAGGCCAAGGGCGCCAACACCGTGCGCGTCGTCCTCTCCAGCGGCGACCGCTGGACCCGCAACGACGCCGCCGACGTGGCGAACGTCGTCGCGCAGTGCAAGCAGAACCGGCTGATCTGCGTCCTGGAGGTGCACGACACCACCGGCTACGGCGAGCAGAGCGGAGCGATCACCCTCTCCCGTGCCGCCGACTACTGGATCAGCGTCCAGAGCGCCTTGGCCGGCCAGGAGGACTACGTCATCGTCAACATCGGCAACGAGCCGTACGGCAACGCCGGTTACACGGCCTGGACGGCCGACACCAAGGCCGCGATCCAGAAGCTGCGCAACGCCGGATTCGACCACACGATCATGGTCGACGCCCCCAACTGGGGCCAGGACTGGGCGTTCACCATGCGTGACAACGCCGCCTCGGTCTTCGCCGCCGACCCGGACGCCAACACCGTGTTCTCCATCCACATGTACGGCGTCTTCGACACCGCCGCCGAGATCAGCGACTACCTGGGCCGCTTCGTCTCGGCGAAACTCCCCATCGTGGTGGGCGAGTTCGGGCACAACCACTCCGACGGCGACCCCGACGAGGACACCATCCTGGCCGTCACCCGGCAGCTCGGTCTCGGCTACCTCGGCTGGTCCTGGAGCGGCAACGGCGGCGGCGTCGAGTACCTCGACATGGTCGCGAACTTCGACCCGGACCAGCTGACCAGCTGGGGTGAGCGCCTCTTCGACGGCGCCGACGGGATCGCCGCCACCGCCGAGGAGGCCGCGGTCTACGGGTCCGGTTCCGGCGACGACACCACGGCCCCGACCGCTCCCGGCACTCCGAGCGCCTCGGCCGTGACCTCCTCGTCCGCGACCCTCACCTGGGGCGCCGCCACCGACGCGAACGGGGTCACCGGCTACGACGTCGTGCGGATCGCCGGCGGTACGGAGAGCACCGTCACCACGACGGCCGGCACCTCCGCCACCGTCACCGGACTCACCCCGGCCACGTCCTACACCTTCGCCGTCTACGCCCGGGACGCCGCCGGCAACCGGTCGCAGCGCTCCGCGACGGTGACCGTCACCACCTCCTCCGGCGGCACGACGGGCGCCTGCGCGATCGGCTACCGGGTGACGGGCGAGTGGCCCGGCGGGTTCCAGGGCGAGGTCACCGTCCGCAACACGGGCGGCTCCGCGGTGAACGGCTGGACGCTGCGCTGGACCTTCCCCGCCGGTCAGCGCATCACCCACATGTGGGGCGGTACGCCGACGCAGAGCGGTTCCGAGGTCAGCGTCGCCTCCGCCTCGTACACCGCGTCGATCCCCGCCTCGGGCTCGGTCAGCCTCGGCTTCACGGCCTCGCGGACCGGCGCGAACCCCAGCCCCACGGCCTTCAGCCTCAACGGCGCGAACTGCTCCGTGGCCTGACGGACCGCTGCCCGGAAGGCGCCCTCCCCCCTTCCGGGCAGTCCGCCGGACCGGCCGGGCCGGAACCGGTTCAGACGAGACGGGCGAAGACCACCAGGTTCTCGGTGTAGTCCTTGGCGGCGTGGTCGTAGTCCCCGGCGCAGGTGATGAGCCGCACCTGGGCGTCGGGGGTGTCGGCGTACACGCGCTCGTCGGGGAAGTCGTCCTTCTCGAAGGACTCCGTCTCGTCCACCACGAACGTCGCCTTGCTGCCGTCGGCGCGCAGCACCCGGAAACGGTCGCCCTTCTCCAGTTCGCTCAACCGCGCGAACACGGCCGGGGACGTCGTCGTGTCCACGTGCCCGGCGATGATCGCCGTACCGCGTTCGCCCGGGGAGACTCCCTCGGCGTACCAGCCGACCAGGTTGGTGTCGTGGGGCGGGGGTGCCTCCAGCCGCCCCTTGCTGCCGATGGCGAGGTCGGTGAAGGGGGCGTCGACGTCGATGGCGGGGATGAGCAGCCGGGTCGGCTCGGACCGCGGCAGATGCCCGGCCGCCGGTTCGCGGGTGGCGGACGCGCCGGCGGCCGAGGCGCTCGTGGACGGCACGGCGGAGGCCGCGCGCGGCCCGTGGGCGTCGTCGGGAGGGTCCTCCCCGCCGCTGAACAGCGTCATGGCCAGCAGCAGGCCGGCTCCACTCCAGAAGACCGCCGTCATGACGGCGCGCAGCCTTCGCCGCGTCGGTGACGCCTGATCGGTTTCGAGGGGGGAAGGGGAACTGGCCGGCATGGGGAGGACCACCTCATTCGGACACGGCACACGGACGACTGAGCGGGGCCGTCATGACGCGCGAGGCGCGCACGACGGCCCCGTTATGGCGCCGGGCATGGCTCAGGCCACGCTCCCGGCGGCCTTCTTGCGGCGCAGCGCGTAGGCGCCGGCGCCGAGGACCGCCAGTGCGGCCAGGCCGCCCGTGGTGACACCCGGCTCGGCGAGCCCACCGCCGCCGGTGTGCATCCCGCCGCGCGGCTTCTCCTTGTTCCACTCCTTGTCCTGCTTGCCGCCGTGGGACTCCTCGTCGTGCGAGTCGTCCTTCTCCTTGTACGTCCCGGAGTCGTACTTCGAGTCCTTGGCGGCGCCCCAGTCCTCCTCGCCCACGGCGCTCAGGGCCCCACCGCCCGTGTTCATGCCGCCGCGCGGCTTCTCGTACTCCTTGCCGTCCTTCTCGTACTCCTTGCCGTCCTTCTCGTACTCCTCGGCCTCCTTGGCCTCCTTGTCGTACTCCTCGGCCTCCTTGCCTTCCTTGTCGTACTCCTCGGCCTCCTTGTCCTGCTCCTTGCTCTCCTTGTCGTACTCCTCGGCCTCCTTGTCCTGCTCCTTGGCCTCCTTGTCGTACTCCTCGGCCTCCTTGCCCTGCTCCTTGCTCTCCTCCTCGTGCTCCTTGCTGTAGGAGGACTTGTCGTGCCCCTCTTCGCCCGAGTGGTCGGCGTAGGCTGCGGGCGCGGCGATGGCGAGGGCCGCCGTGGCCGTCGCGGTGGCGAGCACCATGCGGGCAGAACGCATCTGAGAGTCCTTCCACGGAAGACCGGGCGGCTGACTCCTCGTCAGCACAGGTGTCCCGGGCTCCGACGTGATCCACGCTGGGCCATGGCGCCCGGTCCCACCATCCAGGACGTTCACACGGGTTAACGCCTCCACCCCTCCGGCGGCACACCGGCCGCGTCCGCCCCTGTCCGGCTTCTCCCGCCCCGGTCCGCACGGCCGCCCGGCCCGATTTCATGCCGCCAATGAACAAAACCCGTTCGCGCAGTGTGGTGCCGGGCCGGGCACCGGCCTCGTCCGGTTCCGTCCCGCCCTGACCGCCTTCTTCGCCCTCGACCGCCTCGTCCTCGCCGGCCGGGTGGTGCGCATCCCCGCCGCCGAGGAACGGACCGGCGCCTCCGCGAGCGCCCTCGGCCCGGCCCTGCTCGGTGCCTCCTCCGGGGCCGTGATCACCCTGACGCTCACCGGCCGTCCGGGGGGGGGCGGTGGGACGGGCCGGATCAGGTGCGCGGTGCCGGGGTACCCGGGTGATCGGCGCCGCCGGTCTTCCGTCGGCGCCGATCATCCGACCGCCCTTCCACGGACATGGGAGAGACCGTGACCGAGCAGCAGAATCCCGTCGAGCAGCACCCGACCCCCGACTTCCCCTCCCAGGACCAGCCGCACCCCGGCTGGACCGGCCCCATGGACCCGCCGCCGGACCACGGTGAGGACTCCTACCGGGGCAGCGGCCGGCTGACGGACCGCGTGGCCGTGATCACGGGCGGGGACTCCGGGATCGGCCGGGCGGTCGCACTGGCGTTCGCCCGCGAGGGCGCCGACGTGGTCTTCACGTACCTGGACAGCGAGAAGGACGACGCCGCCGAGACCGTGCGGTGGGTGGAGGAGGCCGGCCGGCGGGCCGTGCCCGTCGCCTGCGACGTGCGGGAGGAGGAGAACTGCCGGGCGCTGATCGACCGCGCGGTGTCGGAGTTCGGCCGGATCGACATCCTGGTGAACAACGCGGCGTACCAGATGTCGCAGCCCGACGGCATCGAGGCGATCTCCACCGAGCAGTTCGACCGCGTGCTGCGGACCAACCTGTACGGCATGTTCTGGCTGTGCAAGCTGGCCGTGCCGCACATGCGGAAGGGCGGGAGCATCATCAACTCGGCCTCCGTGCAGGCCTACAAGCCCAGCCCGCACCTGCTGGACTACGCGACCACGAAGGGCGCCATCGTCACGTTCACCCAGGGTCTGGCGCAGATGCTGATCGAGCGGGGCATCCGGGTCAACGCCGTGGCGCCGGGACCGGTGTGGACGCCGTTGATCCCGGCGACCCTGCCGGACACCGCGGAGTTCGGCAAGCAGGCGCCCATCGGACGTCCGGCCCAGCCGGCCGAGATGGCCCCCGCGTACGTCTTCCTCGCCTCGCAGGAGGCGTCGTACATCACCGCGGAGATCGTCAACGCGACGGGCGGGACCCCGCTTCCGTAGGACCCCGGGGGGCGTCCGTACGGCGGACTCCCGCCCATGGACGCCGCCCGGTTCCTGAAGTGCTGGAGGAAGAGGGCCGGTTGCCGGCCGACATCGCGGAACGGGCCGGCGCGGACGCGGTGGGGAGCGTACGGCTGTCCCGGGAGCCGCCGGTGACCGCCCGCGACACGTCCGGGAACGCGGAGTGCGAACTCGCCGGACCCGCCGAGCAGTCGTGTCTCGCGCTGCGGAACCGGGCGCCGTTGCCGGCGGTGCCGGGTGATCCGGGGCCCGTCGCGCTGTGGCGAGAGGCGTCCGCCGTGGTCCGGGAGGTCCTCGCCGGCCCGGTCAGCCGGCGTCCGAGAGCATCCGGGCCAGCACCGCACGCTGTACGGGCAGTACCTCGCCGTGCAGCGCGCGGCCCTTCGGCGTGAGCGACACCCGCACACCCCGCCGGTCCTCCGGGCACGTCCCGCGCTCGGCGAGGCCCTCCTTCTCCAGCCGGGCGACCAGCCGGGACAACGCGCTCTGGCTCAGATGGACGTGCTCGGAGATCTCCTGGACGCGGTAGGAGCAGCCGCCCGGTCCGGCACCCTGCGCGAGGATGTCGAGGACCTCGAAGTCGCTGGCGCACAAGCCGTGTCCGTGCAGGGCACGGTCGATCTCGCACTGGGTGCGCGCATGCAGCGCGAGCACACCCCGCCACCGTTCCACGAGCGCCTGTTCGGCCTGCTTCGCCGCCATGGGCGCACCGTAGCAGGCATGCGCGTGCGAGTCTCCCCGGCCTTCCCCGTCTCCCCGGCGGACGCCGGCTCCGCCGGATTCCTTGCCCGCCGGGGCACACACCTGTTTCACTCTTCGGATGACGGGTCACGGAGGACGGCGGAGCCAGGCCGAGCGGGACGCCGTCACCGTCGAGACCGGGTACGCGCTGTGCAGCGCGGCGTTCGCGGCGGCGGTCGTCCTCGGGGCCGTGACGGGGCCGGCGCTGCTCTTCGAACTGCCGGGCACCTTCGAGGCGGTGCTGCGCCGCACCGGACCACTGCTCGCGACGGTCCTGTTCGCCGTCCGCACGGTGTCCGTGCTGGTCCGGTTCCAGCGAGCGGATCAGCCCAGCCAGCCGGACCGTACCGAACCCGGCCCATAGGCCGGCACCACCAGTCGGGCCCGGTCACGAGCGTCCAGTTTCACCATGGCGCGGCTGACACGGGTCCTGGCGGTGAGCGGGCTGACGACCGGGCGGCGGGCGATCTCCTCGTCGGACGGGCCGATGCCGACCAGGGCCATCCTCGGCCTCGGACAACAGTACGGCGAGCACCCGCCGCCGGGGCGCGGGGCGACCGGTGCGACGTCGGCCCGGCGTGGTGACCGCGCGTACTCCCGGCGCAGTACGTCCGCCCGGCCCCGCCTCCTACGAGGGCTCGGCGGTCCGCCCGCCCGGTCCGTCCGCGGGACCCTGCTGCGGGTACACCAGGCCCATGGTGTGCGCGAGCTGCCCCACCGCGTGGCGGAAGAACGTGTCGCGGTCCTCCACCAGCCGGTTGAACTGGCCGAACACCTCGAACCCGATCAGCCCGAACAGCTGGGCCCAGGCGGCCACCATCGTCGCCACCACCTCGGGCGGCAGGTCGGGCGCGAGGTCGGCGGCCATGCGCACGGCCTCGGGCCTCAACTCGGCCGGCAGTGAGGGCTGGGCGAGTCCGAGGCCCCGGTGCGCGTCGCGGAGGATGCCGATGACGACGAGTGCGGAGCGGGCGGCGGCCGGAACGGTCGTGTCGGGCGCGGTGTAGCCGGGCACCGGCGTGCCGTGGATCAGCGCGTACTCGTGCGGGTGCCCGAGCGCCCAGTCGCGCACGCTCTCGCACACGGCGGTCCAGCGCCCCACCGGTCCGATGTCGGCGGCCGCGTCCCGGGCCGCTTCGGCCGCCGCGCCGAGGGAGTCGTAGGCGTCGATGATGAGCGCGGTCAGCAGGTCGTCACGGCTGGGGAAGTAGCGGTAGAGCGCGGAGGAGGCCATGCCGAGCTCGCGTGCGACGGCCCGCAGCGAGAGCTTGACGGCACCCTCCTGAGCGAGCTGTCTGCGGGCCTCCTCCTTGATGGCCGCGGTGACTTCGATCCTGGCCCGGGCGCGGACGCCGTGTGCGGAGCTGGTCATGCCGTCCAGTGTTCCATGAAACCGGAGCAGTGCACACAAACAAGAACGGTGCACATAAACGAGAGCAGTGCTCTTGCCTTACCGTCCGGCATCCCGCAGACTGAAGGCACACCGCGAGAGCAGTGCTCACGAAAGAGAGCAGCGCTCTCGCCATTACTCCGACCCGGGGGTCACCGATGTCGTCGTCAACGCCGTACTACCTCAAGGGCAGCCCCATGGCCGTCCGGCTCAACAGCGTCGTCGGCCGGCTGGCCCGGCACGGCCTCAGCCTCGCCGGAACCGCGGAGATGTCCGTCCGCGGCCGCAGGAGCGGACGGATGCAGCGCATCCCGGTCAACCCGCACACCCACGAGGGCGGGCAGTACCTGGTCTCGGCACGCGGTCACTCCCAGTGGGTGCGCAACATGCGCGCCGCCGGCGGCGGGGAACTGCGGGTGGGCCGCAAGGTCCGCAGCTTCACCGCGGTGGAGCTTCCCGACGAGGAGAAGCTCCCGATCCTGCGGACCTACCTGGAGAAGTGGGGCTGGGAGGTGAACCAGTACTTCCAGGGGGTCACCGCCCGGTCCTCCGACGCGGAGATCGCCGCGGCCGCCCCCGACCACCCGGTCTTCCGGATCACCGTCAGGAGCTGACCCCGTCGCCCGAGGGACGCCGGTCCAGCGCCACCAGCGCGCGGTGCGCCAAGGGGTGGGTACGGACCAGTTCGCCGAGCGTCGTCGAGCCCTGCGTGATGTCCTTGAACGCCTTCCAGGCCGGGCGGAAGCCGGTGAGGACCGCGTGGAACACCCCCGGGCGCCGTTCGAAGGCGGCCAGCATCCGCTTGCCGACGCTCATCTCCACGCCGAGTCCCGCCTTCACGGCGAAGGCGTAGTTCAGCGCCTGCCGGCGCGTGTCCACGGCGTCGTGCGCCTCGGCGATCCGCACCGCCCACTCCCCCGCCAGCCGGCCCGAGCGCAGCGCGAAGGAGATGCCCTCGCGGGTCCACGGCTCCAGCAGCCCGGCCGCGTCCCCGCACACCAGCACGCGCCCGCGCGACAGCGGCGAGTCGTCGGCGCGGCAACGCGTCAAGTGACCGGAGGAGATGCTCGGTTCGAAGCCGGCGAGGCCGAGCCGCCCGATGAAGTCCTCCAAGTAGCGCTTGGTCGCGGCGCCTTCACCACGCCGTGAGATCACACCGACGGTGAGCGTGTCGCCCTTGGGGAAGACCCAGCCGTAACTGCCGGGCATCGGGCCCCAGTCGATGAGCACCCGCCCCTTCCAGTCCTCGGCGACCGTCTGCGGCACCGGGATCTCCGCCTCCAGGCCCAGGTCGACCTGGTCCAGCTTGACGCCGACGTGGGCCCCTATGCGGCCGGCGCTGCCGTCCGCGCCGACCACGGCCCGGGCGAGCACCGTCTCGCCGCCCTGCAGGACGACGGCGACCGTGCGCCGGTCCGGTACGGCCGAACCGTGCTGCTCCACCCGCTGCACGGCGACGCCGGTGCGCAGCTCGGCGCCCGCCTTCTGCGCGTGCTCCACCAGCTGCTGGTCGAACTCGGGCCGGTTGATCAGCCCGAACAGCATCTGCCGGGAACGGCGGGTACGGCTGAAACGGCCGTTGTTCGAGAACGTCACCGCGTGCACCCGGTCCTTGAACGGAAGCTCGAAACCGGGCGGGAGCGAGTCGCGGGAGGGACCGATGATGCCGCCGCCGCACGTTTTGTAGCGCGGCAGCTCCGCCTTCTCCAGCAACAGCACGCGCCGCCCCGCGACCGCCGCCGCGTAGGCGGCCGAGGCCCCCGCGGGTCCCGCGCCCACCACGACGACGTCCCACACCTGCCGTACGTCGTCCGCCGAAGAGTTCTCGCTGCTCACGATGGTCTACTGCTCCCGATCCAGCCGCCTGCCGCTCCTGTCCTCCCGCATCCTACGGCGGCGTTCGCCTCGGGCCACTGTGGGAGGATCGGCGGCGTAAGTGCCCCGTACACGGGTCCTCACGCACACCGCACGATCATCTCGTACAAAGAAGTTCGCACAAGCTTCAACGTCGCACCCACAAGGAGCGTGCCCATGTCGTCGAATCCGGTCGCCGCGACCGTCGCCTCGCTGATGCCCAGGGCGAAGGAGGAGCTCGCCGAACTGGTGGCCTTCAAGTCGGTGGCGGACTTCGGCCAGTTCCCGCGCGAGGAGAGCGAGGGCGCCGCGCGCTGGATCGCGGACGCGCTCACCGCCGAGGGTTTCGAGGACGTGGCGCTGCTCGACACCCCGGACGGCACACAGTCGGTGTACGGCTGCCTGCCGGGCCCGGAGGGCGCCAGGACCGTGCTGCTGTACGCGCACTACGACGTGCAGCCGCCGCTGGACGAGTCCGGCTGGACCACCCCGCCCTTCGAGCTGACCGAGCGCGACGGCCGCTGGTACGGGCGCGGGGCCGCCGACTGCAAGGGCGGCGTGATCATGCACCTGCTGGCGCTGCGGGCGCTGAAGGCGAACGGCGGCGTCCCCGTGCACGTCAAGGTGATCGTCGAGGGCTCGGAGGAGCAGGGCACCGGCGGTCTGGAACGGTACGCCGAGGAACACCCCGGCCTGCTGGCGGCCGACGCCGTCGTGATCGGCGACGCGGGCAACTTCCGCGCCGGTCTGCCGACGGTCACCTCCACCCTGCGCGGCATGACGCTCGTCCGGGTACGGATCGACACCTTGGAGGGCAACCTGCACTCCGGCCAGTTCGGTGGAGCCGCGCCCGACGCGCTGGCCGCGCTCGTACGCGTGCTGGACTCGCTGCGCGCCGAGGACGGCAGCACGACCGTCGACGGGCTGGCCGGCGACCAGGCGTGGGACGGACTGCAGTACGACGACGAGCGGTTCCGCGAGGACGCCAAGGTGCTGGACGGGGTGGAGCTGATCGGTTCCGGCACGGTCGCCGACCGCGTCTGGGCGCGCCCGGCGGTGACCGTGCTCGGCATCGACTGCCCGCCGGTGGTCGGCGCCACGCCTTCGGTGCAGTCGAGCGCCCGCGCGCTGATCAGCCTGCGGGTGCCGCCGGGCGTCGACGCGGCCGAGGCGACCGGGCTGCTCCGGGCGCACCTGGAGGCGCACACGCCGTGGGGTGCGCGGGTGAGCACCGAGCAGATCGGTCAGGGGCAGGCGTTCCGCGCGGACACCACCAGTCCGGCCTACCGGGCCATGGCCGACGCGATGGCGGTGGCGTACCCGGGCCAGGAGATGCAGTACGCGGGTCAGGGCGGCTCCATCCCGCTGTGCAACACCCTCGCCGCCCTCTATCCGAAGGCGGAGATCCTGCTCATCGGCCTGAGCGAGCCGGAGGCGCAGATCCACGCGGTGAACGAGAGCGTGTCCCCCGACGAACTCGAACGGCTGTCGGTCGCGGAGGCGCTGTTCCTGCGCACCTACGCGTCCGGCGCGAACTGACGCCGAAGGGGCGGTCCGCCGCTCTGCTGACGGCAGAGCGGCGTACCGCGGGCGGGAACTCCGCCCCTACGGTCCTCCCATGGACGTCGTAGAGCTCCACCCCCGTCTCCACCTCCTGCGCTTCCCCGTCGGTCAGGCGTACCTCTGGCGCGACGGCGGGGAAGGGCGCGAGGAGGGGCTGACGCTGATCGACGCGGGGCCGGCGGGTTGCGGGGCGGCGATCGCCGAGGCCGTGACCGCGCTCGGCCGGCACCCGCGGGACGTACGCCGCGTCGTGCTCACCCACTTCCACGAGGACCACGCCGGCGGGGCGGCCGAGGTGGCGGCGCTCACCGGCGCCGAGGTACTGGCCCACCGGCTGGACGCACCGCACGTACGCGGTGAGGTTCCGGGCCCGTCCCCGGTGTTCGAGGAGTGGGAGCGGCCCCTGCACGAGCGGGCGGCGCGGCTCCTCCCTCCGGGAGACTTCGAACGCCCGGCCGAGGTCGTGGAGTTGTCGGACGGCGACGTTCTCGACGTGGGCGGCGGGGCGCACGTCGTGCACGTGCCGGGACACACGCTCGGCAGTGTCGCGCTGCACCTGCCCCGGTACGGCGTGCTGTTCACCGGTGACACGGTGGCCGCCTCCCCCGTGGACGGCACCGTGATGCCGGGTGTGTTCAACCTCGACCGGCGGCAGGTCCTCACCGCCTGCCACCGGCTGGCCGCTCTCGACGCGGAGGTGGCCTGCTTCGGCCACGGCGAGCCGGTGACCGAACGCGCGGCCCGGGCACTGCGTGCGGCGGTGGACCGGGCGGACCGGGCCCCGGACTGACCGGGGGCCTCAGCCGACCGGCACCCCGGCCTCCAGGTACATCGCCTTCCCGCGTTCCCGTGCCCGCAGTGCCCGGCGCAGTCGTTCGTAGCGGACCGGGGGCAGCAGATCGGCGGCCTCGGCCTCGGAGGCGAAGCGCCAGCCGCGCAGTTCCGGTCCGGGCAGCAGGAGGCGTCCGGCGTCCGCGGAGTCGAGACGGCCGCCGTCGAAGAGCAGCCGCAGGCCGCCGAATCCGGGCGGCGCGGGCGGCTCCCAGTCGACGACGAGGAGCGCCGGCACGTCGTCGAGGCGGATACCGGTCTCCTCGGCGACCTCGCGCATGCCCGCGCGCGCGGGCGCCTCGCCGCGTTCCACGACACCGCCCGGGAACTCCCAGCCCGGCTTGTAGGTCGGATCGACGAGCAGGACCCGGTCCTGCTCGTCGAAGAGCAGGACGCCGGCGGCGACCGTCTCCGCGGTGGGTTCGGGCGTCTGTACGATGTCGCAGGCCGGCGCCTCCCCGCTGCCGACCGCCTCGGCTATCCGCAGGGCGGTCTCGTAGGGGCTGAGGGTTCCGCTGTCGACCGGGTAGGCGTCGGCGGTGAGCCAGGCGGCGAGGGCCGCCTTGTACGGCTCGATGTGGTCGTACGACCATTGCCGGACGCGCGTCTCGCCGGCCGCGAGGTCCGCCGGGACCTCGCGGCCGGCTATGCGTTGCCGCAGGATCGTTTCCGCCGGGGCGAGGAGGACGTGCCGGACCGGTATCCGGCGAGCGGCGAGCCCGCCGAAGATCTCGTCACGGTACTCCTGGCGCAGCAGGGTCATGGGGACCACGAGGGTCCCGCCGAGCTCGGCGAGCATCGCGGCCGCCGTGTCGATCACGAGCCGTCGCCAGATCGGGAGGTCCTGGAAGTCGCCGACCTCGGCGAGGCGTTTGGGCGGAAGCAGCTGCTCCAGTGCTCCGCCGATGACCTCGGGGTCGAAGAGCGTGCTGTTCGGGATCAGCTCGATCAGTTCGTGCGCGGTGGTGGTCTTTCCCGCACCGAACGCGCCGTTGACCCAGACGATCACGTTTCCCCCTCTTCCGTTGGCCCCCTGTGGCTTGCCCGCTCCACCCTGCCACGGAAACCAGATCCGGTTGAGAACGCGCGAGAACCACGGGAACGGCGCCGGCGTCCCCGGACGACGGGGGCGCCGGCGCCGTACGGTCGCGCCGTGGGGCTCGTCAGGCCTTGTCACCCCGGTCGACGTCCAGGTCCAGGGTGTTGTCCTCGGCGACGGTCCGGTCGAGGGTGTCGAGGGTGTCGTCGACGCCGAGCGGGGCGGCAACGTCGGCGACCGCGTGCGACGGGGTGACGGCCGCGACGACGAAGCCGGTGGCGAGGGAGGCGATGGCCAGCATGCTGCGCTTCTTCATACCCGCCTCAACTGCCGGAACGGCATCGGGGTCACGCACGTGTTCCCGGGAGCGCCCCGGTGGCCGTCACGGCGTCGCCGCACGACGGGCCGCAGCGGAGCCCGGACCCGGCTCTCAGACCCCCGCCACCGCCGCATCCGTCCTGCCCGCCAGCGCCGCCGCCGCCGCGCCCACCAGGCCCGCGTCCGTGCCCATCCGGGCCGGGGCCACGACGAGGCGCTGGACGAAGGACAGGGTGGCGTACTCGGTGAGGGCCTTGCGCAGGGGGGCGAAGAGGACCTCGCCCGCCTTGCCCACGCCCCCGCCGATCACCGCGACGTCGATCTCGACGAGTGTCGCGGTGGCCGCGATCCCGGCGGCCAGCGCCCTGGCTGCCCGCTCGAAGGACGCCATGGCCACCGGATCCCCGGCCCGGGCGGCGGAGGCCACCGCGGCGGCGGAGGCGTCGCCGTCCGGACCGGGACGCCAGCCGTTGTCCAGGGCCCGGCGGGCGATGTTCGGGCCGCTCGCGATGCGCTCCACGCAGCCGCGCGAACCGCACGGGCACAGGTCGCCTTCGAGGTCCACGCTGATGTGGCCGATGTGGCCGGCGTTGCCGGTGGGCCCGGGGTGCAGCCGCCCGCCGAGCACCAGGCCGCCGCCGACCCCGGTCGAGACGACCATGCACAGCGCGTTGTCGTGGCCGCGGGCCGCGCCCTGCCAGTGCTCGGCGGCCGTGATCGCCACCCCGTCGCCGATCAGCTCCACGGGCAGGCCCCCGGCCGCGTCCCGGACCCGGGCGACGAGCGGGTACTCGCGCCAGCCGGGCACGTTGACCGGGCTCACCGTGCCGGCGGAGGCGTCCACGGGGCCGGCGCTGCCGATGCCCACCGCGCCGGCGCGCCGCCACAGCGGGGACGCGGCGAGTTCACCGAGCACCGCCTCGACCGCCCGCATCACGGTCTCACCGTTCTCCCGCGCGGGCGTGGGCCGCTGGGCGCGGACCAGGATCCGGCCCCGGCGGTCCACCAGCGCGCCGGCGATCTTGGTGCCGCCTATGTCGAGCGCGGCCACGAGGTCGGTGTGCATCAGTGTCGTTTCTCCCCGTTGAAACATCGGAAAATCGCCGAGAACGACCATGTGCGACCACGAGGCGGCACATGGAGTACGAGCAACGGCCCGGTCGTGCGGCGAGGTGCGGGCCTGAGTGCGCGTGGGACAGTGTCCCCCGAGCCTGACAACGTTGTCCAGGTTCTATGCTCGACGCCACATCCTCATACAACCCCATGGCCCCACGCATCCTCGTGGCCGACAGGACAGGACACCGCACCGTGCCGGAGACGACCCGCCGCACCGACCGCATCCCAGGGACCCGTTACGGCAACCGTCCGACGATGAAGGACGTGGCCGCGCGCGCCGGGGTCGGACTCAAGACGGTCTCCCGCGTGGTCAACGGCGAGCCCGGAGTCACGCCGGAGACGGAGCGCCGCGTCCAGGAGGCGATCGAGGCGCTCGGCTTCCGCCGCAACGACAGCGCCCGCGTGCTGCGCAAGGGCCGCACCGCCAGCATCGGTCTGGTCCTCGAGGACCTCGCGGACCCGTTCTACGGTCCGCTGAGCCGGGCGGTCGAGGAGGTGGCCCGGGCACACGGCGCCCTGCTGATCAACGGCTCCAGCGCGGAGGACGCCGACCGCGAGCAGGAGCTGGTGCTGGCGCTGTGCGCGCGCCGGGTGGACGGGCTGGTGGTGATCCCGGCCGGGGACGACCACCGCTACCTGGCGCCGGAGATCAAGGCGGGCGTCGCCACCGTCTTCGTGGACCGTCCGGCCGGGCACATCGACGTGGACGTCGTCGTCTCGGACAACTTCGGCGGCGCCCACGACGGCGTGAGCCACCTGATCGCACACGGTCACCGCCGGATCGGCTTCATCGGCGACATGCCCCGCATCCACACCGCGGCCGAGCGGCTGCGCGGCTACCGGACCGCCATGGAGGACGCGGGGATAACGGTGGCGGACTCCTGGATGTCGCTGGGCGTCACCGACCCGGAGCGGGTGCGCCGGGCGGCCGAGGAGATGCTCTCAGGACCGGATCCGGTCACCGCGATCTTCACGGGCAACAACCGGGTGACGGTCACCGTGATCCGGGTGCTGGCCGGGCACGCCCGCCGGGTCGCCCTGGTCGGCTTCGACGACATCGAGCTCGCCGATCTGCTCCAGCCGGGCGTCACGGTCGTCGCCCAGGACGCGGCGGCCCTCGGCCGGACCGCTGCCGAGCGGCTGTTCCGCCAGCTGGACGGCACCCTGCTCGCCCCGGAGCGGATCGAGCTCCCCACCCGGCTGATCACCCGTGGCTCCGGCGAGCTGCCCCCGGCGGACTAGCGGCGGACGGCGCCGGTGGAGGAGGACCGCACCCTGCGGGCGCCGGAGTCTCGAGAAGGCGCCGCGCGAGCGCCCGCCGCCGCATCCGGGCGCGTGGCCGCGGGATTCGGGACCGCCGGGCGGGGACCGGCCGCTGCCGCTGGACCGCCTGGTGCACGAGGACCGCGCGCCCGTGCTCGCGAGCGAGGGCGCGCCGCGGCCGAACGGCGCCTTCCGCCGCGGCCGGCCGCGGCGCGCCCGACGTACGCGTGGAACTCGCCGACGGCTCCACGCTCCCCGGCGCGCGCCCGCACGTGAACCGCCACGGGGTCCCGCGCACCCGTCCGGGCCGGCGGGAGCTGCTCACCGGTCCGCTCGTGCGGCCGCCCGGACTGCGGGAGCTGTTCGGCGTCTTCCCCGAGGAGTTCCGCGCGCGGGCGCGCGCCGCTCCCCGGCTGCGCGCGGCGCCCGGCTGTTCGCGGAGGAGGAACTGGTGACGGTCCGCGGCCCGGAGCGGTACGCGGGGCGCCCCCGGTACGGACGCCCCGGCACCGGCGCGTCGTCGGCGCCGCCTCCGGGCCGGGTGACGGTCAGGGCAGGGTGTCCTCGGGCTCCCAGCGCAACAGGTCGCCCGGCTGGCACTCGAGCACCTCGCAGAGCGCGGCGAGGGTCGTGAAGCGCACCGCCTTGGCGCGGCCGTTCTTGAGCACCGCCAGATTGGCCGGCGTGATCCCGACGCGTTCGGCGAGTTCGCCCACGGACATCTTCCGTCTGGCCAGCATCACGTCGATGTCGACGGCGATCGGCATCAGATCACCTCGGCCAGCTCGGCCCGCATCCGCGAGGCCTCGACGTCGCGCGCGACGGCCTGCGCCAGCAGCATCCGCAGGACGAGCACGACCAGGGCGATGCCCAGGACCGCCAGCCCGACCCCGCCCAGCAGTACCACGACGCCGGGGGCCACGGCCTCGCCGGGCGCGAGGAGCGCTCCGAGCGCGAACACCAGCAGCGCCGCCGCGACGAACGCGCCGATGACGACGTGCACGTAGCGGAAGGCGGCGTGGGAGAAGACGGTCCCGCGCCGTGCCATCGTCACCAGCCGCCAGACACAGACCAGGACGACCTGGGCCGTCATCACGCCGAGGACCACGATGAGCAGGAACGGGACGCGCAGGTGCGCGTACTCCGCGTCCAGCCCTTCGAGATCCTCCGCCATCAACGGCACCAGCACCGCCTGAACCCCCAGGGAACCCGCCAGCAACGCTGCCATCACGGCGCGCAGCGCGAGCACGGTCAGCCGTCCCATCGCCCCTCCTCGAACCGAATCACGATGGAAATCTATCGAAATTCGATAGACAGGGCAAGCGGGTGACCCGGGCTGCCGCGCGAAGGCCCCGGGACCTCCCCGCCGGGGCGGGGCGAGGCCCTCCAGGTCGGCGCGGGACAGGAAGGCCAGGCGCGCCACCTCGGCACATGTGACCTTGGGCAGGGTCAGGACCAGTCCGTCCGGCAGGCCTCCGGCCTCCATCAGATCGGTGAGGAAGACGTCGAGGGTGCGGATGCCCCGGTCGCGGACGGCGGCCTCCATGCACTTCGCGCGGATGCCCGCGAAGGGAGCCGCGGTGCCGTCGCCGTACGCCTCGGCGACGATCCGCGCCGCGCGGGCCGCGGCCTCGTCCTCCTCGACGTCGGGGCGGCCGCCGTAGCCGTCCTCGGAGTCGACGCGCAGGTCCTCGACCGGCTCGCGTTCCGTTTGGCGCGGACGCGGCCGTACACGTCCTCGGCCAGGTCGCCGTCGAGCCCGAGGACGGCGGCGAGGGAGGCTGCGTCCGGGGCGTGCTCGTCGAGCGCGGCGAAGGCCCGGTCGCCCCAGGTGCGGAGGGTGCCGGCGGCGAAGGCGTCGCCGGGGACGCAGACGGTGTGGACGGGCTGGCGGGTGCCGGGGTCTCCGGGGTGTCGGCGCTCCAGTTCGGCGTCGACCGGCGCGAGGAAGGCGTCGATCTCCTCACCGATGGCGCCCGCGAGACTGGTCGCCGCCCGCTCCTGCCGCCCTCGGCTCATCTCGCGCCTTCCGCACTTTCACGATACGGAATCAAAAGACCGTTGAATGAAGTCATCGGGCCTTCTTCTCGCCGGTCAACGCCCTCTCGCGGCCCGGCCCGCTCCCGCACCTTCCCGCGTTCACGACTCCCCCGGCGACCGTCTGCCGGCCCGGGCCGTCCTGACCCCGTGACACGCCGAAGCCCCCACGGCCGGATCGGTCGCGGGGGCTTCGGCACGGCTCGGGTGATCAGCCCTTGCGGCTCTTGATCTCCTCGGTGAGCTGGGGCACGACGTCGAAGAGGTCGCCGACGACGCCGTAGTCGACCAGGTCGAAGATCGGGGCCTCGGCGTCCTTGTTGACGGCCACGATGGTCTTCGAGGTCTGCATGCCGGCCCGGTGCTGGATCGCGCCGGAGATGCCGGAGGCGATGTACAGCTGCGGCGAGACCGACTTGCCGGTCTGGCCGACCTGGCTGGTGTGCGGGTACCAGCCGGCGTCGACGGCGGCGCGCGAGGCGCCGACGGCCGCGCCGAGCGAGTCGGCGAGCGCCTCGATGATCGCGAAGTTCTCCGCGCCGTTGACACCGCGGCCGCCGGAGACCACGATCGCGGCCTCGGTCAGCTCCGGACGCCCCGTCGACTCGCGCGGCGTACGGCCGGTGACCTTGGTGCCGGTCGCCTGGGCGGAGAACGTCACCGACAGGGCCTCGACCGTACCGGCGGCCGGGGCGGCCTCCACGGCGGCCGAGTTCGGCTTGACCGTGATGACCGGGGTGCCCTTGGAGACACGGGACTTGGTGGTGTAGGAGGCGGCGAACACCGACTGCGTGGCCACCGGGCCCTCGTCGCCGGCCTCCAGGTCGACGGCGTCGGTGATGATGCCGGAGCCCAGACGCAGCGCCAGGCGGGCGGCGATCTCCTTGCCCTCGGCGGAGGAGGGGACCAGGACGGCGGCCGGGGAGACGGCCTCGTGGGCGGCCTGGAGGGCGTCCACCTTCGGTACGACCAGGTAGTCGGCGTACTCGGCGGCCTCGTGGGTGAGGACCTTGACCGCGCCGTGCTCGGCGAGCGTGGCGGCGGTGTCCGCGGCGCCGCCTCCCAGCGCGACGGCGACCGGCTCGCCGATGCGGCGGGCCAGGGTCAGCAGCTCCAGGGTGGGCTTGCGGACGGCGCCGTCCACGTGGTCGACGTAGACGAGAACTTCAGCCATGGGACTTCTTCTCTCCTGCTTGCGAAGGGTGAGGGGCGGGAAGCGAGTGGAGCCTCGTAGCTCAGACGAACTTCTGGCTCGCGAGGAACTCGGCGAGCTGCTTGCCGCCCTCGCCCTCGTCCTTGACGATCGTGCCGGCGGTGCGGGCCGGGCGCTCGGCCGCGGAGTCGACGACCGTGTAGGCGTTCTCCAGACCGACCTCGTCCTCGTCGACGTCGAGGTCGGACAGGTCCCAGGACTGAACCGGCTTCTTCTTCGCCGCCATGATGCCCTTGAAGGACGGGTAGCGGGCCTCGCCCGACTGGTCGGTGACCGACACGACCGCGGGGAGGGAGGCCTCGAGCCGCTCGGAGGCGGCGTCGCCGTCGCGGCGGCCCCTGACCGTGCCGTCCTCGACGGACACCTCGGACAGCAGGGTCACCTGCGGCACGCCCAGACGCTCCGCCAGCAGCGCCGGTACGATGCCCATGGTGCCGTCGGTGGAGGCCATGCCGGAGATGACCAGGTCGTAGCCGGCCTTCTCGATCGCCTTGGCCAGGACCAGGGAGGTGCCGATGGCGTCGGTGCCGTGCAGGTCGTCGTCCTCGACGTGGATCGCCTTGTCCGCGCCCATGGACAGCGCCTTGCGCAGGGCGTCCTTGGCGTCCTCGGGGCCCACCGTCAGCACGGTGACCTCCACGTCGTCGCCCGCTTCTTGGCGTGCTTCCGAGATCTGCAGCGCCTGTTCGACCGCGTACTCGTCCAGTTCGGAGAGCAGACCGTCCACGTCGTCCCGGTCGACGGTCAGGTCATCGGCGAAGTGCCGGTCGCCAGTGGCGTCGGGCACGTACTTCACGGTGACAACGATCCTCAAGCTCACGCCGGCTCTCCTACTGCATCGTCATTTCTGGCTGCCTGCCTGCAGGCAGCATAGGCGCCTGAAGCGGGCGATCCCGGTCGGGGCGGCCCACGCTCCGACCGAAATATTACTCACCAGTACACCCAGTTCCTTCCCGCTAAGCAAGCGCTTTGAACTGTGACCTTCGCAACGCAGCGTAACCGGAACTCGACGGGCCCGCGACCAGGGGAACCCCGGCTCAGTCGCGCAGACCGTTGAAGCGTCCCTGGTGATAGAGGAGCGGACGGCCGTGGCCCGTGGGGTCGCCGAGCAGGACCTCGGCGATCACGATCCGGTGGTCGCCGGCGGGCACCCGGGCCACCACCCTGCACACCATCCAGGCCGGCACGTCGTCCAGTACGGGGACTCCCTCCGGACCCTCCCGCCAGGCGGTGGCCGGGCCGAAGCGGTCGGCGCCGCTGCGCGCGAACGTCTCCGCGAGTTCCTGCTGGTGTTCCCCGAGGAGGTGCACGCCGACGTGCTCGCCCGTCGCGATCACGGGCCAGCTGGAGCTCTTGCTGCCGACGCCGAAGGACAGCATCGGAGGCTCGGCGGAGACGGAGGCGAGGGAGGTGGCGGTGAAGCCGGCCGGGCCGGACCGGCCGCGCGCGGTGATCACGGCGACGCCCGCCGCGTGCTTGCGGAAGACGGAGCGCAACAACTCGGGCGAGGCGGGCCGGGCGGTGCCCAGGTCGGACGTGGCCGTCATGAAACTGTCCTTCTGCGGGAGGTGACGAACGGGTTCGAGGCTGCTCACCGACCCGGTCGGCGCACACGCGCGGCGAGGGCGGCCGCCGCCGGGCGGCCGGGTGCCCGCCGGAGGCGAAGGAGTTCCGAAGGCATGGGGCCAGGCTGACGACGGGTGGCATGCACCGTCAAGCCGGTCCCGTGATGTGGGAGATGCCTCACCACGCCCCGGCCTCACCACGCCCCGGCCTCCCCTCGTACGGCCTCCCCGAGCGCGGCGATCACATCGGCCTTGCGCGGCTGCCCGGCCGCACGCCGCACGACCCGGCCGACGGCGTCGAGGACCAGCACCGTCGGCGTCCTGACGATCTCCAGACGGCGCACGAGGTCCAGGTGGGCCTCGGCGTCGATCTCGGCATGGGCCACGCCCGGCACCAGACCGGCCACCTCGGCGAGCACCCTCCGGGTCGCCCGGCAGGGTGCGCAGAAGGCGCTGGAGAACTGCACCAGGGTGGCGCGCTCCCCCAGCCGGACTCCCAGCCCGGCCCACGGCTCCCCCGCTCCGGGCCGCCGCCCCTCGTCCCGATCCCGCACTCGCCGCTCCCGTCGTGTCTTCGCCGTCAACGGCTTCCAGCGTTCCCGGGAGCGCGGGCATTCCCGGCCGTGGCCGTAAAGCCCGAGGTGGATCAAGGGGTGGACGTGACGAGAATCTCGCCTCCGACGGGCGTCAGGACTGGTTCACCGGCCGTTCTTCGGGCACCATCTGCGACAAGCCGTAAAACCTACGGCTCCGTAACTTCGACTGGGAGCTTCCTTCCCAGGCAGAGAAGGAAGGGTTCCGACCCGCCCATGGCAGAACTCGTCTACCGTCCCGTCGTCGGTTTCGCCCGCACCCTGTTCAAGGTATGGGACCTCAAGATCGACTGCCAGGGGTCGGAGAACATACCGCGCTCGGGCGGCGCCGTACTGGTGAGCAATCACATCAGCTATCTGGATTTCGTCTTCAACGGCCTGGCGGCGCTCCCCCAGAAGCGGCTCGTCCGCTTCATGGCGAAGGAGTCGGTCTTCCGGCACCGGATCTCCGGTCCGCTGATGCGCGGCATGAAGCACATCCCGGTGGACCGCGAGCAGGGCGAGGCGGCGTACGAGCACGCGCTGCGGTCGCTGCGGTCGGGGGAGATCGTGGGCGTCTTCCCGGAGGCCACGATCTCGCAGTCGTTCACGCTGAAGAGCTTCAAGTCGGGTGCCGCGCGTCTGGCGCAGGAGGCCGGCGTGCCGCTGGTCCCGATGGCGGTGTGGGGCACGCAGCGGCTGTGGACCAAGGGCCATCCGCGCAACTTCGGGCGCAGCCACACCCCGATCACCCTCCGCGTGGGCGAGGCGGTCGAGGCGTCCAGGGACAAGTACGCGGGCGCGATCACCCGGCAGCTGCGCGAGCGGGTGCAGGAGCTGCTGGAGGCGGCGCAGCGCGCCTACCCGGTGCGCCCCAAGGGCCCGGACGACACCTGGTGGATGCCGGCCCACCTCGGCGGCACGGCCCCGACCCCGGAGCAGGTCCGCGAGGCCGAGGCACACTGACCCCACCGCCCCGGGCGACCCCACGCTGTCGATAGGGTCCCGGCGTAGCGAGGAACCGGCGTCCCGAACGCCGGTTCCGTTCTGTCGGCTGCTCACGGGGGCGAAGGATGCGGCGCTGGATCAAGGTGGCGGTGGTGGCCGCGGCGGTGGTGGGCCTGGGCGGCTGGATCGCCGCGCCCTTCGCTCGGGACTGGTGGCTGGTGCGCACGGCCTGCGACGGGGTGCTGCCGGGGGACGCGGTACGACAGCTCGCGACGAAGGGATCGCACTTCAAGGACGCCGAGTCGGTGACGCACCGGGAGCTCGGCGAGTACGAGTGCAGGCTGTCGTTCGAGGGTGACGACCTGCGCAGCGACCTGGTGCTGTGGGCGGAGGCCTATACCGGACGGGACCAGCAGGACCGGGAGTTCCTGACCGCCTTCCCGGACAACGGGTCCCTCCCGCAGGCGCCGGTGCTGCCGGGCCTGCCCGGCTTCATCGACCGTTTCGGTGCCGCGCAGTTCCTCCTTCCCTGCCCCGACCTGGGGAAGGACGACGACGGCCGTCCGCGCAAGCTGCTGGTGCGCACACAGTTCGGCACGGACACCCTGTGGGGTCACCCGGTTGTCTACGAGACGGCCGTGGCGCTTGTCAACGGCGTCTCCGACCGGCTCGGTTGCGGCGCCGAGCCGCTGACCGCTCCCGGAGGTGACGCGGGGCTCGCCGAACCGGATGAGAAGCCGAAGGCGGTTCCGCTCGCCGGTGCGGGCGGAACCGGATGCGGGTGGGTGACACGCGTGGGCCTCCCGGACGAAAGCGGCTGGCGGGTAGCAGACGGAAACAACGACACCGCGCCTACGGGCCGTTGTCTGCTGTACGACCGAGATGCGGCGGACGGCGGCGACGGGCGCCGGTTGACGTTCGTCGCCTGGTACGGCGACTGGAGCAGCCGTTTCGCCGCCGACGACAAGGGGCGGCCCCTCCCCCTGACCGCGACCGCCCGCTGCGCCGGTGAGGCCGCCCACTTCGCCGTCGGCGGGTCGGACAAGATCCCGGGTGTGGAGCGGGACGGCAAGCGGGAGCTGCTGGAGGCGTTCGCCCGCGACCAGATGGAGCGGCGGAACTGCTCGGGCCTGCTGGTGAGGTGACCGGCTGCCCGCCGGAACCCGCTCAAAAGCTCATCCAGAGCCCCAGCACATACGCGTTGTCGATGATCTGGACCATGGCCGCCGCTCGCGCTTCGGGCACGTTCCGCGCCTCGATCCAGGCGTCGAGCATGGTGAACAACTGGCCGCGCCCATCGGAGAGTTCCCCGCGCAGCTGTCCGGAGACCGGGCGGTCGGCGATGTCGCCCATGGGCGGACGGGTGGTCAGGCGCCGCGCGGCGGGCAGGTAGGCACCGCGCGTGTGCTGCCGTACGGCCCGGTCGAAGGCGACGAGGTCGGGGATCTCACCACTCCTGGTGTGCGTCGCGCGGTGCCTCATCAGGGCGCCGATCCGCCTGGCGATGTTCTCCAGGTCGTTGTCGGGCCAGCCGGTGGCGGCGGAAGCGTCACGGGAATCGTCCGCGGGGCGGAAATCGGGATCGCCGCCCTGGGAGGTGAGCCGTTCCAGGTAGTGGGCGAAGTAGGCGCGCTCGGCATCGTAAAGAATCGCGAACGCCTCGGGGTTCTGGGCCAGTTCCTCGACGAGGCGGTCGGAGTCCGCCCGCACGTCGAGGGTGGGATCGGTGTACTCGAAGTCGGCGTGCGCCTCTCCGGGGGCGAGGAAACGGCCGTACCTGGACCAGCCCTCCCGGTCCGGTGCCGTCTGCTCGGGGGTCGCGGCCGGGCCCGTCACGTCGTCGGAGGGGAAGAGGCGGCGGGCTTCGTCCACCACGTAGTCGGCCAGCATACGCGCCAGGCCGGGAGCCATCCCGTCGGGTACCTCGGCCCAGTCCAGGGCCGCGACGACGGCGTAGGCGGCGCGCGCCTGGGCCACCGTGTGCGGGGCGCCGGGGCGCGCGGCACGGGTCGCGGCCTCCACCACGGCCCCGAGCGCCTCGGCGCCGTCGCCGCACGGACGCTCGTGCCGGACGAGCTCGCGGACGGCCGGGAAGCGGGACATGTCGTCACCCGGGTCCAGGGCGCGGGTGGCGGCGGCCGGGTCCTTCGCGAGGGCGCGGGTCGACGCCGGCACCTCCCGGCAGGGCGGGCCGTCTCCGGAGTCCACCAGGGTCAGCGGGACCGCCGTCGCGGTGGCGAGCAGCACCAGCGCCACGGCCGAACTGAGCAGCCAGTGCCGTCTCAGCAGGGCGAGGCGCCCCGGTCGCGCTTCCGCGTCCGTCTGTTCGTCCTGTCCCCCGTCACGCATGAGTGGCAGACTAACGGCCGCTCCGGGCGTCCCCGCTACGGGGTGCGCGGTGACGCGCGCCGGGGTTGAACCTCTCCAGCGGTCCGTCGGCCGGGCGGTGGGCCCCGACGAGCGGGCGAAGCCGGGTGCGGGGGCGCACACCTCGTCGGACACGGCCGGCGCAGGAGTACCGGGCCGCCTCGGGTCAGAGCGCGGTGGGGAGGGTCCGCCACAGGTACGGCCGGTCGGGGGCTGCCTTGAGGGCGTTCAGCACGACCGGATGAGGTGCGGCGTACAGGACGGGACAGTCCGTCTCACCGGACGCGGCGTCGGGAAGGAAGGCCAGGCGCTCACCGTCCAGGGAGAACCGCGCGTCCACTCCGGGCTTGTTGCCCCGTGGATCCTGCCGGTGCCAAGCGCCGTCGAAGCGGACGGCGACCAGGCCGTGCACGACACCGCGGTTCTGATAGCAGAGGGCGGTCGGGATGTCCTCGGCCCGCAGCAGCGCGGCCAGCGCGTGGGACTTGGCGTAGCAGATGCCGGTGCCCTGCTCCAGGACGTCGGAGGCGCGCCAGGTGACCCGGAGGTCGCCGGAGTCCTGGGAGTGCGGGATGGTGTCGCGTACGAATTCGAAGGCCGCCCGCGCATAGTCATACGAGTCGGCCGCCCCGGCGGCGAGGCGCGCCGCCGTCTCACGGACCAGCGGATGGTGATGGTCGATCGCCTCGTCAGCGGCGAGATAAGCGGAGAGGTCCGGGGTTTCCTGGATCAGCTGCATGCCGTCAGAGGATAGGTATGCGGCCGACCGGCAGTCAATGCATTTCCAGTCGACCACATATTTATGCATGCACTGCTAGCGAGCCATCTCCTCCTTGAGCGCCGCCACGAAGGTGTCCACGTCGTCCTCGGTGGTGTCGTAGGCGCACATCCAGCGGACGTCGCCGGCCGCCTCGTCCCAGAAGTAGAAGCGGAACCGCTTCTGCAGGCGCTCGCTCACGTCGTGCGGCAGCCGCGCGAAGACCGCGTTGGCCTGCACCGGGTAGAGGATCTCCACGCCGTGCACGGCGCGCACGCCCTCGGCCAGGCGCTGGGCCATCTCGTTGGCGTGCCGGGCGTTGCGCAGCCACAGGTCGCGGGCGAGCAGGGCCTCCAGCTGCACCGAGACGAAGCGCATCTTGGACGCGAGCTGCATGGACAGCTTGCGCAGGTGCTTCAGGTGCCGGATGCCGTCCGGGTTCAGCACCACGACCGCCTCGCCGAACAGGGCGCCGTTCTTGGTGCCGCCCAGCGAGAGCAGGTCGACGCCGGCCGCGTTGGTGAAGGTGCGCATCGGCACGTCGAGCGTGGCGGCGGCGTTGGCCAGCCGGGAGCCGTCGACGTGCACCTTCATGCCGTGCGCGTGGGCGTGCTCGCAGATGGCGCGGATCTCGTCCGGGGTGTACACCGTGCCCAGCTCGGTGGCCTGGGTCAGGGAGACCACCTGGGGCATCGCCCGGTGCTCGTCGTCCCAGCCGTACGCCTGCCGGTCGATCAGCTCGGGGGTGAGCTTGCCGTCCGGGGTGGGCACGGTGAGCAGCTTGATGCCGCCGACCCGCTCCGGGGCGCCGCCCTCGTCCACGTTGATGTGGGCGCTCTCGGCGCAGATCACCGCGCCCCAGCGGTCGGTGACCGCCTGGAGCGCGACGACGTTGGCGCCGGTTCCGTTGAAGACCGGGAACGCCTCGGCGGTGGGCCCGAAATGGCTGCGGACCACCTGTTGGAGGTTCTCGGTGTACGCGTCCTCGCCGTACGCGACCTGGTGTCCGCCGTTGGCCACGGCCAGGGCTGCGAGCACCTCCGGGTGGACCCCGGCGTAGTTGTCGCTGGCGAAACCGCGGACGTCCGGGTCGTGATGACGACGCGCGTCGGTCCTCGGTGGGTTCACGGCTTCTCGGTCAGCCACAGACGGTTTCCGTTCACTTCCGCGGCGGGCTCGTCCCAGACGCCGACGATGGCATCGGCCAGGTCCTTGACGTCCGTGAAGCCCGCGAACTTCGCGTTGGGGCGGTCGGCGCGCATCGCGTCGTGCACCAGCGCCTTCACCACCAGGATGGCAGCCGCCGATGTCGGCCCCTGCTCGCCCCCGGCCTTGCGGAAGTAGTCGGCCATGGCGAGCGTCCACGCCTCGGCGGCGGCCTTGCCGGCCGCGTACGCGGCGTTGCCCGCGGTGGGCCTGGTGGCGCCGGCGGCGCTGATCAGGACGTACCGGCCGCGGTCGCTGCGCTGGAGCGCCTCGTGGAAGGCGAGCGAGGTGTGCTGCACGGTGCGCACCAGCAGCAGTTCCAGGAAGTCCCAGTCGTCCAGGCTGGTCTTGGTGAAGGTCTCGCTGCCGCGCCAGCCGCCGACGAGGTGGACCAGGCCGTCGACCCGGCCGAACTCCTTCTCGGTGCGGGCGGCCCACTCGCGGGTGGAGTCCAGGTCGAGCAGGTCGACCGTGTCACCGGTGACGGTGGCGCCGCCGTGCGCGTAGCGCGCCGCGTCCACGGCCTCCGCCAGCCGCTCCGGGTCGTTGTCCGAGCCGACGACGGTCGCTCCCGCCTCGGCCAGCCTGAGCAGTGCCGCCCGGCCCGCGGGTCCCCCCGCTCCGGCCACCGCGATCACCGCACCGTCGAGCGCGCCGTTCCCCATGGTCCTCGCCTCCCGAGCCTGTTCCTGGTTGTCGGTGCCGTCGCTCACGCGGCGGCCCGCTCGGCGCCGTCCGCCGTGATGCCCTTGGTGGAGGCGATCACGTTCTTCAGCTTCTTGGAGAGTGCCTCATAGAACATGCTCAGCGGAAACTCGTCCGGAAGCACCTCGTCCACGAGCTTGCGCGGCGGCAGCGTCAGGTCGAGGGCGTCGGGGCCCTTGGCCCACGTGGAGCCCGGGTGCGGGGAGAGGTAGGTGGAGACCAGCTCGTACCCGGCGAACCAGTGGACGAGCTTGGGGCGGTCGATGCCGTCGCGGTACAGCGTCTCGATCTCGGCGCACAGCCGGTTGGTGACCTGCGGGGCGCGCTCCCAGTCGATGGAGAGCTTGTTGTCGGTCCAGCGGACGACGTCGTGCTTGTGCAGGTAGGCGAAGAGCAGCTGGCCGCCGAGGCCGTCGTAGTTGCGCACGCGCTCACCGGTGACCGGGAAGCGGAACATCCGGTCGAAGAGCACCGCGACCTGGACGTCACGGGCCTGCGGGACGCCGTCGCCGGCCAGCTTCACGGCCTCCTTGAAGGCGGTGAGGTCGCAGCGCAGCTCCTCCAGGCCGTACATCCAGAACGGCTGGCGCTGCTTGATCATGAACGGGTCGAACGGCAGGTCGCCATGGCTGTGGGTGCGGTCGTGGACCATGTCCCAGAGCACGAACGCCTCTTCGCAGCGCTTCTGGTCGTGCACCATCGCGGCGACGTCCTCGGGCAGCTCCAGGCCCAGGATGTCCACGGCGGCCGCGGTGACCCGGCGGAAGCGGGCGGCCTCGCGGTCACAGAAGATGCCGCCCCAGGTGAACCGCTCCGGGGCCTCCCGCACGGCGATGGTCTCGGGGAAGAGGACCGCGGAGTTGGTGTCGTAGCCCGAGGTGAAGTCCTCGAAGGTGATGCCGCAGAACAGCGGGTTGTCGTAGCGGGTGCGCTCCAGCTCGGCCAGCCAGTCGGGCCAGACCATGCGCAGCACGACCGCCTCGAGGTTGCGGTCCGGGTTGCCGTTCTGGGTGTACATGGGGAAGACGACCAGGTGCTGGAGGCCGTCCGCGCGGCTCGCGGCCGGCTGGAAGGCCAGCAGCGAGTCGAGGAAGTCGGGCACCTCGAAGCCGCCCTCGGCCCAGCGGTCCAGGTCCTTCGCCAGGGCCTCGTGGTAGGCGCGGTCGTGCGGGAGCAGCGGGGAGAGCTCCTCGACGGCGCCGATCACGGCGCGCACCGCGCGCTCGGCGTCGGCGCGCTCCGGGGCCCCGTCGGCGTCGAAGTCGATCGAGCCGTCCTTGGACTGCCAGGGCCGGATCCGCTCCACGGCATCCTTGAGCACGGGCCATGCCGGGTGCTCCACCACCCTGGTCACCGAAGGAACTTGCCCCTCGACACCCACTTGCACAAGAATTTCCGTCATGTCCCATCCTCCACGGGAGAACCTCGCGTAAGGAGACCGTATACACACGAGGTTTCTCCCAGCAAGGGGAGCTTCGGGAAATTATCCTGCCCCACCCCCGCCTCTGCCGCATTTTTTCCTGTGGAACACGGGGGTGAGCGACGGTGCCTGCGATCCGGGTTCAGCCTCTGGACGCGGCGGGCACAGGCGATACGGTCCAGGAGGGCCGTAGGGACGCGGTCCCCCGCCGCCGTCGACGGAAGCGAGTCGGATCTTGAACTTCCTCACCATCGGTCACCGCGGAGTCATGGGTGTCGAACCCGAGAACACCCTCCGGTCCTTCGTCGCCGCCCAGGAGGCGGGCCTCGACGTCATCGAACTCGATCTGCACCTGAGCAAGGACGGCGCCCTCGTCGTCATGCACGACACGGAGGTGGACCGCACCACGGACGGCACGGGCGCGATCGCCGGCAAGACCCTCGCCGAGCTGCGCGCCCTGGACGCCGGGCGGGGTGAGCGGATTCCCGTCTTTCAGGAGGTGCTCGACGCCGTCCGGACGCCCCTGCAGGCCGAGATCAAGGACGTCCAGGCGGCACGGGCGCTGGCCGAGGTGATGAACGCGCGGGGCCTGGCCGACCGGGTCGAGGTGTCCTCGTTCCACGACGAGGCCGTCGCGGAGATCGCTCGCCTGGTGCCGGGGGTGCGTACGGCGCTCATCGCGAGCCGTTACGACACCGGCATCGTGGAACGGGCGGTCGGAGCGGGCGCCTCCACCGTCTGCCTCAACATCCGCCGGCTCACCCTGGAGACCGTGGAGCAGGCGCGGAAGGCCGGGCTGCGGATCATCGGCTGGGTGGTGAACACCCAGGACCACCTCAGACTGGTCCGGGCCCTGGGACTCGACGGCGCCACCACCGACTACCCGGAGATCAAGCGCACCGGCCGTTTCACGGCGTGAGTCGTCAGACCAGTTTCTTCACCAGCAGCTCGAACCGGAGGTCGTCGCGGAGCGGAACGCCGAAGCGCTCGTCGCCGTACGGGAAGGGAGTCGTCTCTCCCGTACGGCGGTAGCCGCGCCGCTCGTACCAGGCGATCAGGTCCTCGCGCACGGAGATCACCGTCATGTGCATCTCGGTCACGCCCCAGGTCTCGCGGGCCTGACGCTCCGCCTCCGCGATGACCGCCCTGCCCAGCCCGGCGCCCTGGAGGGCGGGACTGACCGCGAACATCCCGAAGTAGGCGTGCGCGCCGCGGTGTTCCAGCTGGCAGCAGGCGACCACGCGGCCGTCGCGCTCCACCGCGAGCAGCCGGCTGTCCGGCGACTTGATGACCTCCAGCACCCCCTCCGGGTCGGTCCGCTGCCCCTGGAGGATGTCCGCCTCGGTGGTCCACCCGGCCCGGCTGGACTCGCCCCGGTACGCCGACTCGATCAGTGCGACGAGGGCGTCCACGTCGGCGTCGGTCGCGTCGCGGAAGGCCGGTGCGGTGCCGGTGGCGGATTCCATGAGTACGTCTCCGGTTCGTCTGGCGCCTTCCGGCGCGGCTCGGGCGGGAACGAGACTAACCCGGCCACTACGCTCGGCCGCATGGTGCATGTACTGAGCAGCCGCGTCCTGCTCCGCCCCACCGACCCCGACCGCTCCCGCGCCTTCTACGGGGAGCGGCTGGGCCTCGCCGTCCACCGCGAGTTCGGCACCGGCCCGGAACGCGGCACCGTCTACTTCCTCGGCGGCGGGTTCCTGGAGCTCTCGGGCCGCGCGGACCCCTCCTCCGCGGCGTCCTCGTCCCCGGACGTGCGGCTGTGGCTCCAGGTCGAGGACGTCACGACGGCGCACGAGGAGCTGGCGGCCCGGGGCGTCGACATCGTCCGTCCCCCGGTACGGGAGCCGTGGGGCCTGATCGAGATGTGGATCGCGGACCCGGACGGCACACCGATCGTGCTGGTCGAGATCCCGGCCGAACACCCCCTCCGGTACCGGCCGGGCATCTAGGGAGCATGCTCCCTCCTCCTGTCGGTTCCACGCCGGATGGCCGGTGCCCGGGACCGGGCTTAGCGTGCTGAGGGGGAAGGGAAGGGAGCGCCATGAGACAGTCCGCACCGGTGACCGGCGGGCCCTGCTGGGTCGAGCTGGGGACCACCGATCCGGAGTCCGCCCGGCGGTTCTACACGCGGTTGTTCGGCTGGCGCCCCGAGGCGGACCCGCGTCAGGAGTCGGGCGGCTACACGGTCGCGTACCTCGGTGACGCGGCGGTCGCCGCGCTGACGCCGCTGTATCAGCGGTCGCAGCCGGTGGCCTGGAGCGTGTCGTTCGCGGTGACCGACGCCGAGGCCGCCCTCCGCGCGGTGGAGGCGGCGGGCGGACAGCCGCTGCTCGGCCCGACGGACGTGTTCGACGCCGGCCGTTTCGCGGTGGCCGCCGATCCCACCGGCGCCGTCTTCCAGCTGTGGCAGGCGGACGCCTTCCCCGGCGCGGGGGTGTTCAACGTGCCCGGGTCCCTGGGCTGGGTGGAGCTGATGACGCGGGCGCCGCGGCAGGCCGTGTCGTTCTACACCGCCGTGTTCGGCTGGAGCGTGGACGCTTCCCGGCGGTACCCGCAGTGGGGCGTCGACGGCGCGGACTTCGGCGGCATGGTGACGATGGGCGACAAGTTCCCGCACGAGGTGCCGGCGCACTGGCTGCCGTACTTCGCCGTGGACGACGTGGACGACGCCGCGGTGACGACCACGACGGTGGAGGGCACGGTGCTGATGGAGCCCGTCTCGCACCCGGAGGGGCCGCGCATCGCGGTGCTCCGCGACCCGCAGGGGGCGATGTTCGGCGTGTACCGGGCGGCGGACGGGAGGTGAGCCGGGGACGGGCCGTCGGCCGTCACGCCCGCAGCGCGCCCAGGCGTCCTTCCAGCTGGCCGAGCAGCTCGCCGAGCAGGGCGGCGAGCTCGCCGCGTGCCGGGCCGTCCAGACCGGACAGCACGGCGGTCTCGTAGGCGAGCTGCGCGGGCAGGATGCCGTCGACCAGGTCGCGTCCGGCGTCGGTGAGACGGACGTGGGCGACCCGGCGGTCCCGGGTGTCGCCGCGCCGCTCCACCAGCCCGCGTTCGCTGAGCTGCTTGAGGCGTTTGGTGACGGCGGCGCCCGAGGAGAACGTCTCACGGGCCAGCTCGCCGGGCGTCAGCTCGTGGCCGGTGCGGCGCAGCGCGCCCAGCAGGTCGAACTCCGGGCGGGTCAGCCCCTCCCGGCGCAACGGGGCGTCCTCCGCCTGCTGGAGGAGTGCGGCGCAGCGGTTGATGCGGCCGATGACCTCCATGGGGCCGGTGTCGAGGCCGGGGTGGACGGCCCGCCACTGCCGGACGACGGCGGCGACGGTGTCGTCCCGTGAGCGTCCTGACGTGTCCCCGTCGGCCGTCGCCGGTGCCCCGCCGTCGGCCGCCGCTGGTCCTTCGGTCGCCGTCATGGCCGTACGTCCTCCGTGTTCGCGCCCGTGCCCGTGCCCGGTAGCAGCCCCAGGCGTCGTACCGTCGCCGCGAGCGTACGGTGTCCCGCCTGCTCGGCGAGCACGACCCGCTCCTGGGGCAGGGCGCGCTGCCACCACTCGCCGGACGCGGCGTCGGCGGCGGCCCGCAGGTCGACCAGGGCGGCGGCCAGGTGGCGGCGGGCGGCGTCCAGGGCCGCGGGTGCGGCCTGCGGGTCGGCCAGCAGACGGGCGGCGCCCTCACGGGCACGGCCGACGGTGGTGAGCGCCCCCTCGACACGGTTCCCCGCCCTGCGGTTGGTGACCACCATGGCCGCGGCGAATCCAACCAGGGCCCCGACGAGGGTGTCCACGACGCGGTCGGCGACCAGCTCGCCGGTCGGCTGGTAGCCGGGGAACTCGGTGACGAGCAGGGCGAGGGGGGTCACGCAGACGGTGCCGAGCCAGTAGTTGCGGCTGATGAACGCCTCGGCGCCGAAATTGAGGGCGAGGCAGCACAGGACGAGGGCGAGCGGGCCGAGGTGGGCGACCGGGGCGACGGCGGCGAAGATCAGGACGCCGACGAGGTTGCCGACGACGCGCTGGACGGTACGGCTCCAGGTGAGGGTGATGTTGGCCTGGTAGAGCGAGGCGGCGGTGACCAGGGCCCAGTAGGGGCGGCCGACGCCGAGAGCCAGGGAGGCGTAGCCGGCGAGCGCGCAGCCGAGCGCGGTGCGGACGGCGATCGGGGTGAGCGGTCCGAGCCTGCTCCACAGGGAGCGCGGCGCGACGGCGTGCACCGCGGCCACGCCCAGGAGTTCGTCGGCGCCCGCACGGGGGTCGCCGGGGCGCGGGACCGGGCCGGTGCCGCGCAGGTCGCGGGCCCAGCCGCGCAGACGTGCGGGGTCGACGTCGGCCGGCGCGGCGAGCGCGACCTCGGCGCGGATCACGAGCCGTTCGAGCCCCCGGCGGACGGCCGGGGGACGGTTCCCCGTGGCCGGCAGCGACTGCCACGCGGCCTGGACGGCGGCGTAGGCGTCGGCGCGGGCGCGCGGGTGGCCCTCCCCGGCGTCCGCCGTCTCGGCGTACGCCGCGGCGGACCTCAGGGCCTGGGCGGTGGCCCGGCGCTCCGGCCCGTGCGGCCGGAGCAGCACGGGCGCCATGCCGACCAGCCAGGCCCACACGCCCGCCGCGGCGGCGAGCGCGAGGTGACCGGGGACCTGTCCGGGGGTCTGGGGCACGAACAGCGCGGCGGAGCTGACGAAGACGAGGATCACATGGCCGGGCGGGCCGATGCGGGTGGCGTCGCACAGCGCCTTCTGCACGGCGGCCAGGACGGAGCCGACGGCGACCAGGACGACGGCGTTCGTGGTGAGCGAGGCGGCGACCAGGGCCACGGCGAGGCCGGCGAGCATGCCGAGCACCACCCACACCAGCGCCTTGGCCCGGGCGGCGTACGGGCGGTTGTGGGCGTAGAGGGCGCACAGGGACCCCGCCATGGTGTACATGGCGAGGTCGAGCCTGCCGAGGGCCACCAGGAGCAGATTGGGCGGCGCGACCGCGGCGACGACGCTGAGGGCGGGCTTGAACCAGATGTCGGAAGGCCGTCCGAGGCGCAGCGGGGCGGCGAGCGGGAGACGCCGGACGGCCTTCGGGACGGTGGGGGTGGTACTGCGCATGGAGAACAACATTAGCAAGTATTTTACTCGTGAAAAATATGGGTCCGTCCCGCCGCGCTCCCCCGGACGCTCCCCCCGCACTTCCGTGCGCTCGGGTGCCCGCCGCAGGGGCCGGGCATGCCCTGACCGACCGTCGAACGGGCCGAGGGGAGGTTCGGGTGCACGGACCGGCGTCGTCCGGCTGGCTGCTGGTCGCGCTCTGCGCGGCGACCGGCGCCTACTGTCTGCTGCGCATGCGCAGCCATGTGACGGAGCAGCGCCGCGCCGCGGGCGGCGAGGCGCTCATGGGTTTCGGCATGGCCGTGATGGCCGTGCCCGCGGCGGTGTTCAGCCCGCCCGCGTGGGCCTGGCCGGCCCTCGCGGTGGTGTTCGGCGCGGCCGGGCTGCACGCGTTGTGGGCGGCCCGCACCGGCGTGCGGCACCTGCATCATCTGGTGGGCGTCGGGGCGATGGTGTACATGGCGGTGACCATGGCCGCCTCCACCGGGGAGGGGCACGGGCACGGCGGCTCGGGCATCCCCCTGCTGACCGGCGCCCTGCTGCTCTACTTCGTCGTGTACGTGCTCGTCACCGGCGTACGGCTGGTGCCCGTGACCGCCGTGGCGGGGGGCGGCCGGGAGGCCGGCTGGGGCGACCGGCCGGAGCTGGCGCGGGCCTGCCGGCTCTCCATGGGGATCGCGATGGTGGCGATGCTGCCGGCGATGTGAGGGCGGGACGCACGGTGCGGCGGCGACCGCGCGGGACCGTTGGCCGCGTCGCTTCGGCCCGTCCGGCCGTGCCCTGAGGCGGCCCGCGCTCATGGGCTGCACGCATGATCCTCCCCGCGGTCCTGCTGCTGCTCGGCGTCCCGACCGCTGTCACGGGTCCCCGGCTGCTCGCCCGGGCCGACCGGCCGGACCGTGAACCGGTGGTGGCGCTGCGGACGTGGCAGTGCGTGATCGCGGCGGCACTACGAACCCGGTCGAAGAAGGCCGGACGCGGCCCCGGGGGGCGGGCGGGCCAGGAAGCAGACGCTGGACCGCAAGGCCGGCGCAGGCCCTGGAGCGGGAGCCGCGCAGCTCCGGAAAGGGCCGGCACGGGTCCGGAGGGTCCCGCGCGAGCCCGGGGAGGAGTGCGCGAGCCCAGGAAGGGCAGACGCACGTCCTGAAAGGGGCTGACACGGGCCCGAAAAAGCCCGGCGGGGACGGGGCACTGGCACCGGACGCCGGCGTTCAGCAAGGATCGCCTCATGCGCACCCCCCACGCCGCATCCCCGTCCAGACCACCGGAGCACCGCCCGGCCGCCCTGTTCACCGGGGTGCTCGCGCTCTGCTCGGCGCTGCTGCTGACGCTGGTCGGCGTGGAGTGGCGTCCGCTGCTCGAGCTGGACGCCGACATCGCCCGGACCACTCACCGCTGGGCGGTCGAGGAGCGGGGGCTGACGCAGACGTCCCGCGTGCTGACGGACTGGGTCTGGGACCCGTGGACGATGCGGGTGCTGTGCGGGGTGGCGGCGGTGCTGCTGGTCCGGCGGTACGCGGACTCGTGGACGGCGCTCTGGCTGGTGCTGACGGTCGCCGCCGGGACGGCGGTGCAGCAGGGACTGAAGGCCGCACTGGACCGCGCCCGCCCGGTCTGGCCCGACCCGGTGGACTCCGCGCACTACGCGGCGTTCCCGTCGGGGCACGCCATGACCGCGACCGTCGTCTGCGGCCTGCTGCTGTGGTTGCTGCGCCGCCACGGGGCGGGGCGCGTCCTGTGGCGCACGGCGCTGCTCGTGGCGGCCCTCTCGGTGACCGGCGTCGGCCTCACCCGGGTCTGGCTCGGCGTCCACTGGCCGACGGACGTCCTCGGCGGCTGGCTGATCGGCGCCCTGGTGGTCGTCGTGGCCGTGGGGATCCACCGGCGGCGCCGTCCCGGCGCACCGGTGAGTCCGGGCGCCCCGCAACCGATGGCCTGAGGCCGCTTTCCCGCGTCCAAGACCGTTCACCTCGGACGATCCCCCGCGTCGCCCGAGGTGAACGGCACCCCGGAAAGACCCGCCAAGGGGCCTCACCGGATGCGCTGAGTATAGTTGGCTGGCAGCCAGTCAACGCAGGAGTCCAGCATGTCCCCGCGCAGCGCCCTGGTCAATGAAGAGTTGCGGAGGCGTTCGAAGGAGCGGCTTCTGCACGCCGCCGTGGAGTTGGTCGACGAGCACGGGTACGAGGCGACGACGCTGGGCGACATCGCCGACCGGGCGGGCTCCGCACGGGGTCTGGTGTCGTACTACTTCCCGGGAAAACGCCAGCTGGTGCAGTCCGCCGTGCACCGGCTGATGCACCGCACCCTGGAGGAGGCCCTGGAGCGGGAGCCGCGCACCGAGGACGGCCGGGAGCGGATGGCACGGGCCATCGACGCGATCCTGGGCCTGGCGCGGGACCGGCCGGTGCTGATGCGTCAGCACATGGCCGGACTGCTGCAGGCCGAGGGGTTCCTGCCCTGCCCCGAGCAGCGGCGGCTGGCCGAACTGCTGGGCGACACCGTCGCCCGGCACGGCTCCCACGACGTCGACGCGGACTACCCGATGCTGCGCGCCCTGCTGATGGGCGCCGTGTACGCCGCCCTGATGCCGGGCGCGCCCATGCCGCTCCCGGTGCTGCGCGCGGAGCTGTTCAAGCGCTACCGGCTCGCCTGGGAGATGGGCGTCCCGCCGGACACCGAGGTGCCCGGCGGGACGTGCGGGAAGGACCGGACGGACATGTCCCGGTTCTTCGCCACGGAGCCGGACGCTCAGTCGAAGTAGTCCGGCTGGGTCTGCACGTTGAGCTCACGCAGGTGGACCCGGCGGGCCGGGTCCGTGCGCCGGTCGTCGATCCTCAGGACGTCGAAGCCCTTGGCCATGTCGTTCGAGTAGATGTAGCCGTTGTAGTAGTACGCCGACCAGGAGCCGCCGGTGACGAGCTGCTCCGTGCTCAGCGGACCGCGCTCGAAGTAGGCGATCTCCTTCGGCTTCGAGGAGTCGGTGAAGTCCCAGACGGAGACGCCGCCCTGGTACCAGGCCTGGACCATCAGGTCCTTGCCCTTGACCGGGATCAGCGAGCCGTTGTGGGCCACGCAGTTCTCGGTGTCCGCCTGGTGACGGGGGATCTTGAAGTAGCTGCGGAAGACGAGCTTCTGCCGGTCGCCCTTGCCGACGATGTCGTAGATGCCGTCCGCGCCGCGGTTCGGGCCGATCTCCGCGTTGCAGGTGGCGCCGCCACCGCCGCCCAGCTCGTCGGTGAAGACGACCTTGTTCGCCTTCTGGTTGAAGGTCGCCGAGTGCCAGAACGCGAAGTTGACGTTGTCCTGCACCCGGTCGATCACCTTGGGCCGCTCGGGGTCCTTGATGGAGAACAGGATGCCGTCGCCCATGCAGGCGCCGGCGGCCAGGTCCTTCGACGGCAGCACGGTGATGTCGTGGCAGCCGGTGGTCTTGGAGACGCCCGGGTTGGTGGGAGCGCCGGGGTTGCCGCCGCCGTCCGGGCCCTCACCCGGGAACAGCACCGGGAAACCGACCAGTGCCGCCTTGTGCGGGGCCTTGCGCGGCACCTTGATCACCGAGATGCCGTCGTGCGGCGGCTGGCAGTCGGGGTAGGCCGCGTTCGGCGAGTAGGAGGAGACGTAGACGTAGACGTTCTTGCGCTCGGGCACCAGCGTGTGGGTGTGCGAGCCGCAGGCGGTCTCGACGGCGGCGACGTAGCGCGGGTTGCGCTTGTCGCTGATGTCGAAGACCTTCATCCCCTCCCACGAGGACTTCTCGGTCGCCGGCTGCGTGGTGCTGTTGCAACTGCTGTCGCTGCGCGAGGAGTCGGTGGACAGGAACAGCAGGTCGCCGGAGACGGAGATGTCGTTCTGCGAGCCGGGGCACAGCACCTGGGCCACCGTCTTCGGCGCCTTCGGGTTGCTGATGTCGAAGATGCGGAAGCCGTCGTAATTGCCCGCGAAGGCGTACCGGCCCTGGAAGGCCAGGTCCGAGTTGGTGCCGGGCAGCGCGTCCTTGGGGACGTGGGCCACGTGCCGGATGTTGTCGGAGTGGACGATCTCGTCCTGGCCGGGTATCTCGCCGCTTCGGATGGCCTCGCGCGCCTCGGCCTGGGCGCTGCGCGGGACCTCCTTCTCCGCGGCCGGCGAGTCCCCGGGGTCGGGGATCGCCGCGGCCGGCGCGGCGGTGAGCAGTGCGGCCAGCAGCCCGCCGGCCGCCGCGGCAACTCCCAGGCGTCTGCGCCGGGTTCGGGAAACGCTCAACAGGATCACTGTTTTCCTCCCTGGTTCCGTTCGCCTCGGAACGGTTTTCGCACCGGCAGTATCGTCGTGGACATGCTCATACCGACAGGGGGCAACACACTTGCAATGAAGTTTTTCGATCACCGCCGTGCGGAAGCGTGCTAGGACGGTCGTCGACACTCACGAGGTGTCCTGCAACCTGCCAGCCACAGGAGGTCCTTGTGCACTACCGCCGTGTGTCACGCGTGTCCGTCGTCACGGCCGGGCTGACCGCCCTGGCCGCACTCGGGCTCGTGGGCTGCGACTCCGGCACGGACGAGACCGGATCGGCCGCCGGGGGCGGGCCTTCGGTCATCGCGCCGGGCGAGCCCGGGGAGGCCAACCGGACCCTGTCGGCCGAGGAGGCCCAGCGGCAGCGCGTCGAGGACGACTCCCCCAACTCGGCGGACGTCTCCTACGCGCGGATGATGATCCGGCACCACGCGCAGGCCCTGGAGATGACCGAACTGGTGCCGGACCGCGCCGGGTCGCCGAAGATCGTCAAGCTGGCCGAGCGCATCGCCGCCGCGCAGCAGCCGGAGATCAAGGCCATGAAGGGCTGGCTGAGGAGCCACGACGAGGCGGAGCGGGACGACGGGCACGGACACGACCACGCGACGATGCCCGGGATGGCCACGCAGACCCAGCTGGAGCAGTTGCGCGCGGCCGACGGAAAGGCCTTCGACCAGCTCTTCCTCACCTTGATGATCACCCATCACCAGGGGGCGATCACCATGGCCACCGAGCTGAAGGGGCAGGGCAACAACATCGTGATGGAGGAGATGGCGGACGACGTGGTGGCCCAGCAGACCAGCGAGATCAGCCGGATGCGCGATCTGATGTGACGGTGCGCCGCACGCCGCCCCGGCGGCCGGCCGGGCGGCTCAGCGCCGGGCGTGCCGCGAGGGCAGCAGCCCCGCGTCACGCGTCCGGCCGATGAGCCTGAGCGCACCGCGCCGGCTGTACCCGGTCTCGTCCATCACGGCGAGGACCGGATCGGCTCCCCGCTCCTGCGCCGCGCGGTACGCCCGCGCCACGCGACCGTGCTCCACCGGCTCCCCCGGCCGGGCGGGCCGCTCCCGGGACCCGCCCGGCTCGGCCCCGTCCCCGGGGCCCGGCTCGGCCTCGGCGCCGCAGGCCCGGGCGAGCGGCCCCTCGATCCAGTCGGCGAACAGGGGGAGGTCCTCCAGGGCCAGCGCGGGCCGGGCCCGTACGTCCTCGACGCAGACCCATCCCTCGCACACCGTCACCAGCGCGTCGATACGGGCCCCGTCGCCGAAGGCCAGCCGCACGTGGAGCCACCGCGTCGCCCGCTCGCCCTCCCGCACCTCCCACGCGGGCCATACGGACACCGCGCCCTCCACCGGAGAACGATCGGAAAGATGAAGAAAAGATGCCTCAAGCACACACGCAACGTAACCGCGTGATCAGTTTCCCTCCGTAAGAACACGCACCCCGGACGGCGGACGGCACCCTGTCAGCGGAGCGCGGACGGTGCCATGCTGGAGACACCAGCGATCTCCTGTCGGTCCCCGGGTGAGGAGTTCCGCCGTGCTGCGTGTCGCCGTCGTCGGTTCCGGGCCGAGCGGGTGCTACACCGCCCAGAGCCTCGTCCAGCAGGACGCCCGGGTGCGCGTGGACGTCCTGGACCGGCTGCCGTGCCCGTACGGCCTGGTCCGTTACGGCGTGGCGCCGGACCACGAGAAGATCAAGTCCCTGCAGGGCACCCTCCGCGCGATCCTGGAGCACGAGCGCGTGCGCTTCCTCGGCGGGGTGCCGGTCGGGCCGGGCGGGGTGCCGGTCGCGCGGCTGCGGGAGCTGTACCACGCGGTGGTGTACTGCGTGGGCGCCGCCACGGACCGGCGCCTGGGCATCCCGGGCGAGGAGCTGCCGGGCAGCTGGTCGGCGACGGAGTTCGTGTCCTGGTACAGCGCGCATCCGGACGCCTCCGACGACGGTTTCCTGCGCGGGGTGCGGTCCGCGGTGGTCATCGGGGTGGGCAACGTCGCCGTGGACGTGACGCGCATCCTGGCCCGGGGCACGACGGAGCTGAGCCCGACCGACATGCCGCACGCGGCCCTGACCGCGCTCGCGGCCGGCCGGGTGGACCGCATCCACATGGTGGGCCGGCGCGGCCCGTCCCAGGCCCGCTTCACCACCAAGGAGCTGCGCGAACTGGGGACCCTGCCGGACACCGGCCTCGCCGTGGACCCGGCCGAGGCGGCGCGGGACCCCGCGTACACGGACCCGTCCGCGCTGCCCGCCCCGCAGCGCCGCAACGTCGAGGTGCTGCGCGGCTGGGCCGGGGCGCCGCCGCCGGGCGCCCGGCGGCTGATCCGGCTGCGCTTCTTCCTCCGCCCGGTCGAACTGGTCGCCCGGGAGGGCAGGGTGGGCGCGGCGCGCTTCGAGCGGACGGTGCCGGACGGCCACGGCGGCGTCACGGGCACGGGGCGGTTCGAGGACATCGAGGCGCAGTTGGTGCTCCGCTCGGTGGGGTACCGCGGGGTGCCGCTGGAAGGACTGCCGTTCGACCCGGCCGGCGGCACGGTGCCGCATCTCGCCGGGCGGGTGCTGCGGGAGGGCGCCGTCGCTCCGGGCGAGTACGTGGCGGGCTGGATCAAGCGGGGTCCTACGGGCGTCATCGGCACCAACCGGCCCTGCGCGAAGGAGACGGTGACCTCCCTGCTGCGGGACGCGCCCTTCCTCACCGACCGCGACCTGCCCGGCGATCCGCTGGCGGCACTGCGGGCCGAGGGCGTCGAACCGGTCACGTGGACGGGCTGGCAGGCGATCGAGCGGGCGGAGGCCCGGCTGGGCGCCTCCCTCGGCCGGAGCGTCGTCAAGCTCCCCGACTGGGAGTCCCTCCTGTCGGCGGCTCGCGGAGCGGACGGGCAGCCCCGCCCGTGACGGAAGGGGGCGTGTCCGGGCCCGGGACGGTCAGAGCCCGTCGTGGCGGACGGCCTGGCGGGCGGCCGCGGTGAGCAGGGAGTCGAGCAGTCCCGGGAACAGGGCGTCCAGGTCCCCCCGGCGCAGGCTGTTCATCTTGGCGGTGCCCTCGTAGGCCTGCCGGATCACACCGCTCTCGCGCAGCACCCGGAAGTGGTGCGTGGTGGTGGACTTGGTGACCGGCAGATCGAAGTGCGAGCAGGACAGCTCGACGCCCCCGGCGGCGAGCTCGCGCACGATCCGCAGCCGTACGGGGTCGGAGAGCGCGTGCAGCACGCCCTCCAGCCGGATCTCCTCGCACGCCGGGTGCGGCAGATCGCGGCTGCTGGGGGCAGGGGAGGCGTTCGTCACGGCGGCTCACCTTCGGTCCGGGGATCCTCATGGTACGAGAACCATCATAGTTTGACACTTCCCGTACTACGGTGTTTACCGTATGAGCCGCACCCGTCCCGGCCCTCGCCGAATGGAGCCCCTCGTGAGCACGCTCTTCCAGCCGTACACCCTGCGCGACGTCACCGTTCCCAACCGGGTGTGGATGTCCCCGATGTGCCAGTACTCGGCCGCACCCGAAGGGCCCGGGGCCGGCGCGCCCGACGACTGGCACCTCGCGCACTACGCGGCCCGCGCGGCCGGCGGCACGGGACTGATCGTCGTGGAGGCCACCGCCGTGTCGCCGGAGGGCCGGATCTCCCCGTACGACCTCGGCATCTGGAACGACACCCAGGTCGAGGCGTTCCGCCGGATCACCCGCTTCCTCGCGTCGCAGGGCACCGTCCCCGCCGTCCAGCTCGCGCACGCCGGACGCAAGGCGTCGACCGAGCGGCCCTGGAAGGGCGGTGCGCCGGTCGGGCCGGACGCCCGCGGCTGGCAGCCGGTGGCCCCGAGCGCGGTCGCCTTCGACGAGCGGCACCCGGTGCCGGACGAGCTGTCCGTCGACCGGATCCGTGACGTCGTCGGACAGTTCCGCGCCGCCGCGCGCCGCGCGCTGGCCGCCGGGTTCGAGATCGCCGAGATCCACGGCGCCCACGGCTACCTGATCAACGAGTTCCTGTCCCCGCGCTCCAACCGCCGCACCGACGCCTACGGCGGCTCGTACGAGAACCGGACGCGGTTCGCGCTCGAGGTGGTCGACGCCGTGCGCGAGGAGTGGCCGGACGACAAGCCGCTGTTCTTCCGGATCTCGGCCACGGAATGGCTGGAGGAGTCCGGCTGGACCCCGGACGACACCGTCCGCTTCGCCTCCGAACTGCACGCCCACGGCATCGACCTGCTGGACGTCTCCACCGGCGGCAACGCCCCCGGCGTCCGCATCCCGACCGGGCCCGGCTACCAGGTCCCCTTCGCCGCGCGGGTGCGCGCCGAGACGCCGATGCCGGTCGCCGCCGTGGGGCTGATCACCGACGCCGAACAGGCGGAGAAGATCGTGGCCAACGGCGAGGCGGACGCGGTGCTCCTCGGCCGCGAGCTGCTCCGCAATCCCTCCTGGGCCCGGCACGCGGCCCGCGAGCTGGGCGGCGAGGTCCACGTGCCGGACCAGTACCACCTCTCGGTCTGAGCACCGTCCGCCACCGCGTCGGCGGCCCGGGGCGCCCCCAGCGCCCCGGGCCGCCGACGACGTTCCTTCCTGACCGAATGTGATGTGCGCGGGACATTGACTAGAAAGCGCTTGCCCCATACCTTCCGTTCAGCGGTATGACCCGCTCACGTCAACCTGGCGGGTCAATCGCGCATCATCCTGAACGTCGTTCACCCACATGGCTCGCCCCCCACACCACGACAGAAGGAACGACATGACTTCCGCGAAACGACCACGCGCCCGCGCGCTGACGGGCGCGCTCGCCACCCTGGGACTCTCTGTTGGCATGCTCATGACCACGGGTGCGTCCCCGGCGAGCGCCGCCACCTGGCCGACCGCGAACGGCAGCCAGGGCGTCTCCTCCACCATCGCCGTGTCCGGCACCAAGGACTACGGGATGAAGCGCCTGTACGGCACCGGCGACCTCGGCTCCGGCAGCCAGGACGAGGACCAGGGCCCGATCCTGGAACTGGCGGACGGCGCGGTCCTGAAGAACGTCATCCTGGGCGCCCCCGCGGCCGACGGCGTCCACTGCAAGGGCTCCTGCACGCTGCAGAACGTCTGGTGGGAGGACGTCGGCGAGGACGCCGCCACGTTCAAGGGCAAGTCCTCGGGGTCGGTCTACACCGTCAGCGGCGGCGGCGCCAAGGAAGCCGGCGACAAGGTGTTCCAGTTCAACGGGGCCGGAACGCTGAACGTGTCGAACTTCGCGGTCAAGAACTTCGGCACCTTCGTCCGCTCCTGCGGCAACTGCTCCACGCAGTACAAGCGGACCATCAACCTCAACACCATCGAGGTGACCTGGAAGGGCAGCAGGATCGCCGGCATCAACACCAACTACGGCGACAGCGCGACCCTGCGCAACATCACGATCATCGGGGACAGCAGCAAGAAGATCGTCCCCTGCCAGAAGTACATCGGCAACAACACCGGCAAGGAGCCGAGCACCAACGGCTCCGGCCCCGACAGCACGTACTGCAAGTACGCGTCGTCCGACATCACCTACCGGTAGCCCCCACGGGTGACGGCCGTACGAGACGTCCCGCGCGGCGCCTCGTACGGCCGGCCGTCCCCGTGCGCACCCCCGCGTCACGCGCCGCCCCCCCCCCCCCACGCGGGAGCGCACCTCCCCGTCAGCTCCCGCCGGCACCCCGCGTAGGCGGACCGCGGCTCCTCGCCCGGCCAGTCGGCGGGCAGCAGGACGGGATCGGCGAGCAGATGGCGCACGACGGCAGTCCGGGATGCCCCGGCACTACCGCGAGGCCCCGCTGCCGTCGATCTGGGAGGGCTCGGGGAACGTCAACGCGCCCGACGTGCCGCGGGCGCTCGGCCGGGACCCGGCCACCGCGCAGGCCCTGTTCGACGGGCTCGCCGTGGCGCGCGGGGCGGACGTCCGGCTGGACGCGGCCGTGGCCGGGCTGAAGGACCGGTCGGCCGAGGGGTCGCAGGCGGGCGCCCGGCGGCTGGTGGAGCGGATGGCCCCGGCCCTCCAGGGCTCCCTCCTCGTCCGGCACGCCCCGCCCGCGGTCGCCGACGCCTTCTGCGCGACGCGGCTGGGCGGCGACCGGGGGCACGCCTTCGGCACGCTGTCCGCGGCGGCCGGGCTGGACGCGATCCTCGGCCACGCGTTGCCGGACGGCGGCCGACCCGCCGGCGGGTCGCCTCGCACGGTCCTCCCCGTACGCGGTGGCACCGGTTCCGGCCTGCGGCGACGCCGGTCCGGGGGGGTGACTGTCAGTGGTGGGGTGCAGACTGGCCGGTGTCCTGGAACGAGGGCGTCGACGAAGACGTCTCGGAGGTGATCGGCATGACCGAGGTACTGCTCGCCGTGGGCACCCGCAAGGGCCTGTTCATCGGGCGCCGGCGAGGGGGCGCCTGGGAGTTCGACGAGAGTCCCCACTTCAACGCACAGGCCGTGCACTCGGTCGCCATCGACACCCGTGGCGCGAGCCCGAGGCTGCTGGCCGGCGGGGACAGCGCGCACTGGGGCCCCTCGGTGTTCCACTCCGACGACCTGGGCCGGAGCTGGACCGAGCCGGCCCGGCCCGCCGTCAGGTTCCCCAAGGACACGGGGGCTTCGCTGGAGCGGGTCTGGCAGCTGCACCCGTCCGTGGCCGAACCGGACGTGGTGTACGCGGGGACGGAACCGGCCGCGCTGTACCGCTCGGAGGACCGCGGGGAGTCCTTCGAGCTGGTCCGGCCGCTGTGGGAACACCCCACGCGCGCGAAGTGGGTGCCGGGCGGCGGCGGTGAGGGCCTGCACACCGTGCTGACCGACGCGCGTGATCCGCGCGCCGTGACGGTGGCCGTCTCCACGGCGGGCGTGTTCCGCACCCTGGACGGCGGCGCGAGCTGGGCCCCGTCCAACTCCGGGGTGTCCGCGGTGTTTCTGCCGGACCCGAACCCGGAGTTCGGGCAGTGCGTGCACAAGGTCGCCCGGGACGCGGGCGACCCGGACCGGCTGTACCTGCAGAACCACTGGGGCGTGTACCGCAGCGACGACGCGGGCGGAAGCTGGACGGACATCGGCGGGGGCCTGCCGTCGACGTTCGGCTTCGCGGTCGTGGCCCACCCCCACCGCGCCGGCACGGCGTACGTGTTCCCGATCAACGCCGACTCCGACCGGGTGCCGGCCGGCCGGCGCTGCCGGGTCTACCGGACCACGGACGCGGGCGGGAGCTGGGAGCCCCTCGCGGCGGGACTGCCGCGGGAGGACCACTACGGCACGGTGCTGCGCGACGCGATGTGTCACGACGGGGCGGACCCGGCGGGCGTCTACTTCGGCAACCGCAACGGCGAGGTGTACGCGTCCGCCGACGACGGCGACAGCTGGCGGCAGTTGGCGTCGCACCTGCCGGACGTACTGTGCGTACGGGCCGCGGTCGTCGCATGAGCCGCACGAGCCGCACGGGGATCCCGTCCGGCCCTGGCCACTGGTTGATCTGCGCCGCCGTCGCGGCAGTAGGGTGACGCCCGTGGCACCACGACCCTTGAATGAAATCGTCGAAGCGGGCTGGGCGAAGGCCCTGGAGCCGGTGGCCGGACGAGTCGCCGCGATGGGGGACTTCCTGCGTGCGGAGATCGCCGCGGGACGCACCTACCTCCCGGCCGGAGCGAACGTCCTGCGGGCCTTCCAGCAACCCTTCGACGAGGTACGCGTCCTGATCGTCGGGCAGGACCCGTACCCCACCCCGGGGCACGCGGTGGGACTGTCGTTCTCGGTCGCGCCCGAGGTGCGGCCGCTGCCGGGCAGCCTCATCAACATCTTCCGGGAGCTGAACACCGACCTGGGACTGCCCCAGCCGTCGAGCGGCGACCTCACCCCCTGGACCGAGCAGGGCGTGCTGCTGCTCAACAGGGCGCTGACGACGGCCCCGCGCAGGCCGGGCAGCCACCGCGACAAGGGCTGGGAGGAGGTCACCGAGCAGGCGATACGGGCGCTGGCCGACCGTGGCAAACCCCTGGTCTCCATCCTGTGGGGGCGGGACGCCCGCAACTGCCGCCCGATGCTGGGCGATCTGCCCGCGGTGGAGTCGGCCCATCCGTCACCGAGGTCCGCCGACCGCGGCTTCTTCGGCTCCCGTCCGTTCAGCCGGGCCAACGACCTGCTGATCCGGCAGGGCGGCCGACCGGTGGACTGGCGCCTGCCGTGACCGGGCCCGGTTTCCTCGCCGTGGACTCCGGGGGTTCCGGTCTGCGGGCGGCCGTCGGGGCCGGCGGGCGGGGTCCGCTGGCCCGTGCCGCTTCGGGGGAACCGGTGCGGACCGGTGAGCGCGGCATCGACCCGGGGCACTTCGTGGAGCGGCTGGCGCCGATGGCGCGGGCCTTGTGCGCCGAGGCCGGGATCGAGCGGCTGGAGGTGGCCGTCGTCGGCGCGGCCGGGCTGGCCGGCCTGGGGGACGCGCTGCGCGCGGAGCTGCCGGACGCGCTCCGCCGTGAGCTGGGCGTGCGACGGGCGGCGCTGGCCGCGGACGCCGTCACCGCGTACGTCGGTGCGCTCGGGCCGCGGCCCGGTGCGGTGATCGCCGCCGGTACGGGTCTGATCGCGATCGGCACCGACCTGACCGGCTGGTACCGGGCGGACGGCTGGGGCCACCTGCTCGGCGACTGCGGCGGTGGCGCCTGGATCGGGCGGGCGGGGCTGGAGGCGGCGCTGCGGGCGCACGACGGGCGGCGGGGCGGCTCCGCGCGGCTGCTGGCCGCCGCCGAGGACCTGTTCGGCCCGGCGGCCGAACTGCCCGGCCGGCTGTATCCGCGGACCGACCGGCCGGCCGTGCTCGCCTCCTTCGCGCCCCGGGTGGGCGAGTGCGCGGCCGACGGCGACCCCGTCGCCGTGCGGGTGCTGCGGGCCGCGGCCCGGCACATGGCCGACTCCGCCGCGGCCGTCTGCCCGGCGGCGGACGCACCGGTGATCGGTCTCACCGGAGGCCTGTTCCGGATGGGCGCCGCGCTGCTCGGCCCCCTGGACGAGGAGCTGACCGAGCGGCTGCCGGGGGCGCGGTGGATCATGGCCGAAGGAGACCCCCTGCACGGGGCGGTCCGCGTCGCGGAGGACCTCCTCGCCGACGCGTTCACCCTTCCGGGCGACGAGAAGATGCTGTGCGTGACGAGCCCGGCAGGTGAGGACGTCACCCGCGCGGCCGACGTCCGTACGTGACTCATCAGACAAAACCGGACGGATACCGCTCACCTGCACCCTCCCCGAACAGGGGAGCCCGGGAAGCCACTAACATGCCGCAATATGAGCACCCCCACTGGGCCCGCGTCCGGCCTGCCAGTACGAATGCCGCGCCCCCGCCAGCCCGGGCGGCACCGCCGTCCCGAGCCGCTGGTGGCTCCCGAGGACGCGCCCGCGCTCGTCCTCGCCGTGCCGGGTGCGCCCAGTAGTGCCACCCGCTCGCTCGCCGACGAGGTCGTGAGCATCGCCCGTTCCGAGCTGCCCGGCCTGGACGCCCGGATCGGCTACCTCGACGGCGACGACGAGGAGTTCTCCTCGCTGACGTCCGTCCTCGCGCACGCGGCCGGGGAGCGCACGGCCCGCTTCGAGCAGGCCCGTGCCGCCGGCATGGACGTCAAGGAGCCCGACGGCCCCGTCGCCGTCGTCGTGCCGCTGCTCGCCGGTCCGGACAGCGCGCTGCTGCGCCAGGTCCGCCAGGCCGTGATGGACAGCCGCGTCGCCGCCGAGCTGACCGATGTGCTGGGTCCGCACCCGCTGCTCGCCGAGGCGCTGCACGTACGGCTCTCCGAGGCCGGTCTGGCCCGCGCCGACCGTGCCCGCCTGTTCACCGTGGCGACCGCGGCGGACGGCATCATCCTGGCCTCCGTGGGCGGTGACGAGGCCGTGCAGGCGGCCGGGATCACCGGCATGCTGCTCGCCGCGCGCCTCGCCGTGCCGGTGATGGCGGCGGCCCTGGACCAGGACGGCTCCATCGCCTCCGTGGCCGAGCAGCTGCGCGGCTCCGGTTCGCAGCAGCTGGCGCTCGCGCCGTACCTGATCGGCCCGGAGATCGACGCCAGCCTGATCGAGGAGGCCGCGAAGGAGGCGGGCTGCTCAGCCGCCGAGGCGCTCGGCCCGTACCCGGCGATCGGCAAGCTGGCGCTGGCCAAGTACACGACCGCGCTGGGCATCGCCCCGCAGCAGGCGCAGAGCACCCCGGCCCGCTGACCCGGCAGGCTCGCGCCCGACGCCGAAAGGGCCCGCTCCGGATCTTCCGGAGCGGGCCCTTCGTCATGCCCCTTCCGGCTCCGTCCCGGTGACCACGCAGGACGCCGCTGCCACCGGGACGGAGCCGGCGCGCCGCGGCACTCCCGTGTCCGGGTCGAGCGCGAACCAGGTCACGTCCCCGGAACGCTCGTTGGCGACGTACAGCACGCCGTCGGACTCGGTGATCGCGCGGGGCCAGTGACCGCCGCAGGGGACGGTGGCGACCGGGGTCAGCGCCTCGCCCCTCCCCCCGGCCGCGAATACCGACAGGACGTCCTCGCCGCGGGTCGCGGTCCACACGAAGCGTCCGTCGGGCGAGACGGCCACCCCCGACGGGTAGGCGTCGCCGGCCGGGGCGCCGGACAGGACCGGGACCTCGGCCAGCGGTCTCAGCGCGCCGCCGGCGGCGTCCCAGCGGCAGACCACGAGGGTGGGGCTGAGCTCGTTGAGGACGTACGCGTACGAGCCGTCGGGGTGGAAGGCCAGGTGTCGCGGGCCCGATCCCGGGCGCAGGGCGGTCTCGCGGTGCGGTACGAGCACGCCGTCGGCCAGGGTGCAGACCCGTACCGAGTCCGTGCCCAGGTCGACACCGACCGCCCAGCGGCCGCTCGGGTCGGGCTGCACCTGGTGGGCGTGCGGGCCCCGCTGGCGCTGTGGGTGGGGACCGGAGCCGCTGTGCCGGAACACCCCGGGCACCGGCGCAAGGCTGCCGTCCGGGCGGACGGGGACGGCGCTGACGCTGCCGGAACCGTAATTCGCGGTGAGGACGTGTCCGGCGAAGAGACTGAGGTGGGTCGGCCCGCTGCCGTCCACCCGCACCCGGCGCCCGGCCGGCTCCGTCCCGTTCCCGGTCACGCGGAACGCGGCCACGGCGCCCTCGGCCGTCTCGCTGACCGCGTACAGCATGCGGCCGTCGGGCGACAGGGCCAGGTAGGACGGGTCGGGCACGGCGTTCAGGGTGCTCAGGACGGTCAGCGCGCCGCTGCCGGGGGTGATGGCCGCGGTGACGATGCCCGGGCCTCCCGCCGCCGTGAACGACCCGATGAACGCCCGCCGCCTGCCGTCCGCCACGACTGTCCCCTCTCGTCCGCTGCCGACCGGGGTGACGGTAGCAGCCGATCACCTCAGGTCTAGACCAGAGACCCGTCCGGTGCGTCCGTGCGGGTCAGACCCCGGCCGACGAGGAGCCGGACGGCGCCCGCAGCGGCGCGGCCAGCTCGGCGAGGGCGCGTTCCAGGCCGTGCAGGTGGGCCAGGGCGGGCTCCGTCCCGGCCGGGGAGGTCCGTACGACGATGTCCCGACCGCCGGTGAGCGCCTCGACGGCGGCCTCGACGCGCCAGCAGGCGGCGGCCAGCCGGGCGTCGTGCGAGGCCTCCGGGTCGGCGGCGACGGCGACGAGGCCCCGGATCTCCCGGGCGCATGCGTCGAGCAGGTCGAGCACCCGCCGGGCGCGCCGCTTGCGGCCGAGCAGGGGGTTCAGCGGATGCACCAGCGGGGCGACCGAGAGCCGTACCCGGGCGAGCAGCTGTTCCAGCTCCGCCACCACCGGCGCCGGGTCGGCGTCCGCCCTCCCGGCCAGCCGGGCGGCCGCCTCGGCGGTGCACGCGTGGACGCAGCGCAGGGCCCGCTGGATCCAGGCGTCGGTGACGCTGTGCGTGGTCACGGGCAGGACGAGGAGCACCGCCAGCACGGCGCCGAGCGCGCCGACGGCCGTCTCCACGAGCCGGAGCGCCAGCAGGCCGGGGGTGAGCACGCCCAGCAGGCCGTACAGCATGGCGGCGAGCAACGTCACCCAGAGCATCATCCAGGTGTAGGACACGGCGGCCGTGTAGAAGATGCCGAAGACCGCGACGGCGACGACCAGGGCGGTCAACGGCCCGTCCCCGTGCGCGGGGACGGCGACGAGGAGCGCGAGCCCGATGCCGATGACGGTGCCGAGCACCCGGCGGAAGCCGCGCACCAGGGTCTCGCCGCGCGAGGCGGTGTTGACGAAGACCCACCAGGTGGCGCCGACGGCCCAGTACCAGCGCTGTCCGGACACCAGCTGGCCCACGACCAGGGCGAAGCCCGCACCGGCGGTCGCCTGGACCGCCTGGCGGGTGGTCACGCGGGCCAGTCCGGTGCCGCCGGGCGGCGCCGGTACGACGGCCGGGGGCAGCCGGCGCTCGTAGCACCACAGCCCGAAGCGCACCGCGGCCGCGGCGAGCACGGACAGCAGGACGGAGGCGTACAGCTCGGGGAGCTGGCCGGTCCTCGCGTGCAGGAACTGCGCCACGAAGTAGGTCATGAACGCGAAGACCCCGAGGCTGTGGCCGCGCGGACCCCAGCGCCGCGCGTACACGCCGAGCCCGACCACGGCGAGGAAGGTGAGGTCGCGGGCGACCGGATGGTCGTGCAGGACGGCCGCGGCGGCGAGCACCGGCAGGCCGACGGCGGGCAGCAGCGCCGTGGTGACGGCCTGCCCGCGGACCGTGGCGTCGGTGACGGTGAACAGGGCGAGCAGCGCGGCGAGCCCACCGGTGACGGCACCGGTGAGCGAGTGCCCGGCCAGGCCGCAGACGACGACGGCCAGACCGATGCCGAGCACGGCCCGCGTCGCGAAGCGCAGCCGCGTCCGGCCCGGGTCCGGAGCCGTGAACACCCTCTTCAGCACGTACCGCCCCCTGGGAGATCCGATGGTGTGCGCCGTGGCACGAAAAAGGCGCCGCGGGGTCGTCCGCAGCGCCATCGACTCACCTATATCAGCACCTCTTCCACCAGTGGCTCAACAGGTTCTTGCGAAAGTGTGCCATTGGTACAGTGCTCTCGGCATTCCCATGGCCATCGACGTGCCAATGGCCGAACCGGAGACGTGAGGCCCGATGGCCGTGGACGAGCTCGACACCCGCATCCTGCGGCTGCTGCTGGAGCAGCCCCGCACCAGCGTGCGGGAGTACGCCCGGATCCTCGGGATCGCCCGCGGGACCCTGCAGGCCCGCCTCGACCGCATGGAGCGCGAGGGCGTGATCACCGGCACCGGCCCCGCCCTCTCCCCCGCCGCGCTGGGCCATCCCGTCCTCGCGTTCGTGCACATCGAGGTCACCCAGGGGCGCCTGGACGAGGTGGGCGAGGCGCTGGCCGCCGTACCGGAGATCGTCGAGGCGTTCTCCATCACCGGCGGCGGCGATCTGCTGACCCGGGTCGTGGCGCGCGACAACGCGCACCTGGAGGACGTGATCCAGAAGCTGATCAGCCTGCCCGGCGTGGTCCGCACCCGCAGCGAGGTGGCGCTGCGCGAACGCGTCCCGCACCGGCTGCTGCCGCTGGTGGAGTCGATCGGCCGTACGGCGCGCAGGTGAGCCCTGCCATCCTGGACCCCGTGAACACGCTCGGCAGCCTCTCGGTCCTCTTCGATCTCGACGGAACGCTCGTGGACAGCGAACCCAACTACTACGAGGCGGGCCGACGGACCCTCGCCGAGTATGGGGTGCCGGACTTCTCCTGGGCCGAGCACGAGCGCTACGTCGGGATCAGCACCCGGGAGACGATCGCCGACTGGCGGCAGCGGTACGGTCTGTCCGCCCCGGTGGAGGAGCTGCTCGCGGTCAAGAACCGCCACTATCTGCGGCTGGCCGGCGTCTCGACGCGGGTGTACCCGCAGATGCGGGCGTTCGTCGAACTGCTGGCGGCCGAGGAGGTGCCGATGGCCGTGGCGTCCGGTTCCTCGCCCGAGGCGATCGAGGTGATCCTGGCCGGCACCGGTCTGGACGCACATCTGCGCACCGTCGTCGCGGCCGACGAGGTCGCGCACGGCAAGCCGGCCCCCGACGTCTTCCTGGAGGCGGCCCGCAGGCTCGGCGCGGACCCGGCCGACTGCGTGGTGGTCGAGGACGCGGCCCCGGGCGCCGCCGCCGCGCACGCGGCCGGGATGCGCTGCATCGCGGTCCCCTACGTCGCCGCCCAGGCCGACGCCCCCGAGTTCGCCACCGCCGGCCTGCTGTTGCGCGGCGGGCAGGAGGAGTTCACGGCACGGGCCGCGCTCGCCTGGCTGGCGGACTCCACCCGTCGCTCCTGAGCGGCTCCCGCCGTCCGCGCGTCCCCGGTGAACGTCCGGAACCGATCGCTCCCGAGCCGTTGACGCCTTTCCGCCTCCTCCTATCGCCTGGTCTATGGCTCGCATAGTGTTCGTGATATCGAACAGAAGAGCATCCATGGCACCGCCCCTCTCCCGACGAACCCTCTTCCGTACCGCCGCCCTGACGGCGACGGCGACCGCGCTCCCCACGGCGGCCACCGCACGCGCCGTCGCCGCACCCCGCACGCCGGCCGGCGCCTCCGGCGTGCCGGCGGCGTGGACCGTACGGCCCTTCGGACTGGAGGAGGTGACGCTCGGGCCGGACGTCTTCGCCGGCAAACGACGGCTGACGCTCGACCACGCCCGCGGCTACGACGTGCACCGGCTGCTCCAGGTCTTCCGCGCCACCGCCGGCCTGTCCACCCTGGGCGCGGTCGCGCCCCGGCGGCTGGGAAGGGCCGGACGGGGAGGCCAACGGCAATCTGCGCGGCCACTACACCGGCCATTTCCTGACCGTGCTGGCGCAGGCGTACCGCGGCACCGGCGAGCAGGTCCTCGCCGACCGGATCGGCACCGTGGTCGGGGCCCTGGCCGAGGTGCGGGAGGCGCTGCGGCACGGTCCGGCCGTGCTGAGCGTCGAGGGACGGTTCGGCCGCGCGGCGGAGAACGTGCGCGGCTCGTACCAGTACGTGGACCTTCCGGCGGCCGTTCTCACCGGCGCCCCGGCGCTCACCCTGTCCACGTGGGTGCGGCCGCTACTTCGAGGTCGCGCGGACCTGGCGCGACGGCGACACCGTACGGATCTCCGTGCCCTTCCGGCTGCGGGTGGAGCCGGCCCCCGACGACCCCGCGCTGCAGGCCCTGTTCCACGGCCCGGTCAACCTGGTCGCCCGCCACCCGGGGCCGGACGCCGTGCGGTTGGGTCTGTACCGCGAGCCGGCCTCTCCGGTGCCCTGCTGCCCTCCCTCACGCCGGTGCCGGACGAACCCCTGCACTACACGCTGGACGGCATCGAGCCGGCGCCCTTCGCGGAGGGCACCGAGGACCCGACCCACGCCTACGTCCGGCGCTCGGAACCGCGTGTGATCTTCGGCACGTCGGACTCCGGAGTCGCCGATCCCGCCCGGGACGACGGCGCCACCCTGCTCGACGAGATCTGGGCCGGGGCTCCCTTCCGCGGCAAGGGAGCGCTGGTGACGCGGGTGCGGTCCACCGTGGCGGCCTGGCGTCCTCGAAGGGCTGCTCAGCCGCGCCGACGGCGACAAGGTGGTGGGCACGGCGCGGAAGGCCGTCCACGCCCGCTGACCCGGCCGAAAATTCTTTCCCGAACGGTGATTGCTCCGCGTCCGGCGTCCGTACTTCCTGCTGTTGGGCCGTTCTTATCCCAGGAGGCACGATGCGCATCTCGCGCAGCACGGCAGGAACCGCGTTCGTGGGCGGAGCCATGATCCTCACCCTCACCGCGCTCGCCTATCCCACCATGCTGGGCGTACAGAACACGTCGACCAAGCAGGACCGGGTGGTGGCCAACACGAACTACGGCCCGCTGACCGAGGCGGACCGCGACTTCGTGGTGAAGGTGCGCGCGGCGGGACTGTGGGAGCACCCGCTGGGGCTGCTGGCGATGGAGCGGGGTACGACGGCGGAGATGAAGGAGGCGGGCGAGCACCTGGTCGTCGGTCACGGCCGGCTCGACGAGAGCTGCCGCAAGATCTCCCTGGAGCTCGGCATCACGCTGCCGAACCAGGCGTCACCGCAGCAGCAGGGGTTCGTGGAGACCGTGAGGTCCACCAGCGGCAAGGAGTTCGACTCCACGGCGGTGAACATCATGCGCGTGACGCACGGACAGATCTTCCCCGCCATCGCCAACATCCGGGCCAACACCAGGAACACCCTGATCCGGCAGCTGGCCGACCAGGCCAACGACACGGTGCTCGACCACATCACGGTGCTGGAGAAGACGGGGCTGGTCAATCACGAACAGGTCAACTTCCAGCAGACCAGCCCGCCGAAGATGCCGCGGGAGCAGGTGACCCCGCCGGCTCCGCAGGCCGGCGCTCCGGTCCTCGTGCTGGAGATCCCCGAGGAGCTGAAGGACCTCGACACGGCGTCCCCGGCGCCGTCGCCGTCGGCGACGGTCAGATAGCCGGGTCAGGACCCGCGGCGGGGCTTGCCCCGCCGCGGGTTCTTCGGTGTGCCGCCGGTGCCGCCCCGGCGGCCGCGGCCGGCCGGTCCGCCGGCCGGCCGCGGCCGCCGGGCGGTGCGTTCGGGCTTCTTCTCCTGGGCGGGCTTCTTCTCCTGCGCGGGCTGCTGCCTGCGGCCGCGGGTGCTGTTGACGGTCCTGCCGCGGACGATCCCGATGAGGTCCTCGACCCGGTCCGTCGTCGCCGCCTCGGGCCAGGACAGCGCCACGCTCGACTCGGGGGCCGGTTCGAGCGGCCGGTGGGTGAGGTCCTTGCGATGGTGCAGCCGGGCGAGCGACAGCGGTACGACGAGCACGCCGATCCCGGCCGCGACGAGCTCGATCGCGTCGGCGGTGGTGGCGGGACGTTCCAGCGCGGGCCGTCCTGGCAGGCTCTCCCAGGCGAGGACGTCGTCCAGCGGGTGGAGCACGATGTCGTCGGCCAGGTCCTCGGGGGACACCGTGTCGACCGCCGTGACGAGGTGGTCCCTGGGCGCCACGACGACCGTCTGCTCGGTGTAGAGGGGGATCGCGCTGAGAACCGTGCGGTCGACGGGCAGCCGGACGAGGCCCGCGTCGGCGTCACCGCCCAGCAGCAGGCCCTGCGCCGCCTCCGCGGGGACCTGTGTGAGCGTCAGCGGGACGTCGGGCAGCCGCTCGTTCCAGATGCGCGCCCATTTGTCGGGCATCACGCCGGGTACGTACACGAGCCGGAACGAGGGGGACACTTCCGAGCCTGTCACCTGGCCAGGTTACCGGCCGTGGTCGGCGACCGTGCACACGCTCGATACCCTGGACGCCATGACGCAGCACCAGAACACCCAGACGATGAAGCCCGCGACCGCGGCGAAGAAGCTGGGTGTGTACCTCGACGCCACCCCCGCCGACTTCCGGGACGGTGTCGTCTCACGCGCCGAGCTGAACGCGCTCCAGGCGGACCCGCCCCAGTGGCTGCGGGACTTGCGGCGCGACGGTCCCCACCCCCGTCCGGTGGTCGCGGCGAAGCTGGGCGTGTCCATCGCCGGCCTCGCGCGCGGCGGGATCACCGAGGCCCTCACCACCGAGCAGATCGAGGCGCTGAAGGAGGAGCGCCCCGAGTGGCTGGAGCGGGAACGCGCCACCCAGGCCGAGGTCCGCAAGGAGGCGGCCCGGATCAAGAAGCGGGACACGGAGCGCGCGGAGGGCGACGGCTGACACCGGGAGTCCCGTCCGGAGCCGGACGGGACTCCACAAACGCCAGCCCGCGCCACCCTTCCGGTGGATGGAAACATCCACCAGCATGTCCGTACCGCACGCGCCCGCAGCGGCGCAGCCGACCGTGCCCGGGGTGGACATGCACAGCGCCATGTGGAAACAAGCCGTCGAGTGGCTGGCCGCGGCGGCCACGGACCCGCAGGAGTGCAAACGCGAGTGGGACCACGGCAAGGGCACGGCGCTGCTCGCGGCGGGCCGGTACTGGGACGTGCTGAGCGTGCCCGACCGTCTCGGGCTGCTCGCCCTGGACATCCTGTGGCGCGACCCCTTGAAGGTGCCCGGTCCCACGCTGGTGGACGTCACGGCCCGCAGGGTGGGGTTCTTCCTGCCGCCCGACCCGGTCAGCGAATGGGTCGGCTTCGGGGTGCGGCACGTGGGCCGGGGGTCCTGGGTCGCCGTGCCGCCGCCGTACCGGCCGGCCGGGCGTTTGGAGTGGCTGGTCCCGCCGGACGGCACCGGCACCCTGCACGCCCCCGGCCCGCTCGAACTGGCGCTGCGCGGGGCGACCGGCACGCTCGCCGTACTGGCGCCGGTCAGCACGGAGTCGGCGGGGCCGGAGCGCTGGTGAGTTCCTCGCGGGTGTCCTTCGGGGGCGGTCGCGGCAGCGGGACGGAGAAGGGCGCGCGCAGCACCGTCGCACGCTCCCCGGCCGGGGCGGCGGCGAAGGGGGGCCACAGGCCGTCGCGGTGCTCCGGGACCGTCCGGCCCCCGGCCCGCCACTCCGCGGCGAGGGCCGTGCAGATCGGTGTGCGGCCGCCGTACCCGCCGGTGAGTCCGGCGTACGACCGGCCCGCGGCGTCGTGTCCGAGAAGGCGCCGCGCCGTCCCCGGGCTGTCCATGCCGGTCCGACGCGCCCCCCGTGCGCCGGTGGTACGCCGGTGGTGCCGGGCCCGCCGGGTCGGGTGAAGCCCTCACGCGTACGGCCTCGCCGGACAGCCGTTGCCGGGCAGGAGCGGTCCGGGGTTGACCCTCGACCTTGTCGAGGGGCCAGGGTCTGGCGGTGTGGAGAGCGAGATGCGCAGCATCGGTGAGATGGCCCGGGAGAGCGGGCTGGGCGTGAGCGCCCTGCGGTTCTACGACCGTGCCGGCGTGCTGGTCCCCGACCGGGTGGATCCGGTCAGCGGCTACCGCTGGTACGCGCCCGGGCAGGTGGACGAGGCCCGGCTGCTGGCCCGGCTGCGCCGGGCCGGGATGCCGCTGGCGGACATCCGGCTGGTGCTGGCCGGCTGGACGGGCGACGAGACCGGTCTCGTACGACAGCTGCTTCGGGCGCATCTGCGCCGGCTGGAGCAGGGGCTGTCCGATGCCCGCGCCGAGTTCTCCGCGCTCCGACACCTCCTCGACCACAGGGAGAACCCCATGACCTCGCTTCGCACCGACACCGCCGTACGGCTGTCCCTCTCCGGCCCCGGGCTGGCCGCCGCGCTGGACGCGGTCCGGTTCGCGGCCGGCAGCGACCCGGAACTGCCGATGCTCGGCGGGATCCTCTTCGACATCGAGGGCGACGCGCTGTGCCTGGTGGCCACCGACCGGTACCGGATGGCCGTGGCGCGCGCCGCCGCCGACGGGCACGACGGGTCCCGCGTCCAGGTCACCGTGCCCCTTCCGCTCGCCGACGCGATGCGGGCGCTGCTGGACGGCGAGGGACAGGTCCGGCTCGCCGTGGACGGTGACCGGGTGACGCTGGAGACCGGGGACCGGCAGGCGGCCGGCCAGTGCCTCGACCACGACTTCCCGGACTACCGGCGTCTCGTCCGCCTCCCGGCCGGGCGGCGCGCCGTGGTGGACGCGCCGGCCTTCCGGGAGGCGGTGCGCACCGGCCCCGTCCGCGCGGGCGAGGTGCGCGAGGAGGGCGGGACGTCCGCCGATCTCAGTGTGCTGGAGGTGACGGAGGACGGCTCGGTCACCCTGGCCGGGGACGGCGCCGTCGGCCGGGACCTCGTCGCCGTGAACCGCGCGTTCCTGCTGGACGCGCTCGCCGCGGGGGCCGGCGACCGGCTGATCCTCGAGTTCGGAGCCCCCACCGCGCCCCTCGTGATCCGCCGGCCGGACGACGCGCACACGTTCTCGCTCCTGATGCCGGTACGGCTGGAGGACTAGGGTCCGTTCGGATCCTGCCGGGGTCGCGGGGTCCGGAACCGCTCGGCTCGGCTGCGGGGTGTCGCTCACCGGAGCCGGCCTGATCCGAACGGCGCCCCGGCCTCTTCCGCCGGCGGGGGCGCCGGCCGGTTCAGCGTTCGGGCCGGCTCTCGTCCACCGGCTCCAGCGTCTCCGCGGCCGGCACCGCGATCTGCGCGGGCACGGTGTCGGCGGACGCGGTGCGCCGGGCGGTCAGGCGCAGCGCGATGGGCTCGGTGTAGCGGGCCGTGAGCGGGCCGAGGACGACCAGGACCAGGACGTACGCCGTGGCCAGCGGGCCGAGGTCCGGTTCGATGCCGGCGGTGACCGCGAGACCGGCGATGACGATGGAGAACTCCCCGCGGGCGACCAGGGTACCGCCCGCGCGCCAGCGGCCCTTGGGGGAGATCCCGGCCCGGCGGGCGGCCCAGTAACCGGTGGCGATCTTCGTCAGCGCGGTGACGACGGCGAGCGCGAGGGCGGGCAGGATCACCGGCGGGATCGACTGGGGGTCGGTGTGCAGTCCGAAGAAGACGAAGAACACGGCGGCGAACAGGTCCCGCAGCGGCGCCAGCAGGTTGTGCGCGCCCTCGGCGACCTCCCCGGACAGGGCGATGCCGACCAGGAACGCGCCCACGGCCGCCGAGACCTGCAGCTGCTGGGCGAGGCCCGCGACGAGCAGGGTCAGGCCCAGCACGACCAGCAGCAGCTTCTCCGGATCGTCGCTGGAGACGAAGCGGGAGATCACCCGCCCGTAGCGGACGGCGACGAACAGCACGAGTCCGGCGACGCCCAGCGCGATGGCCAGCGTGACGCTGCCCGCGGCGAGGCTGACGCCGGCCAGCAGGGCGGTGATGATCGGCAGGTAGACCGCCATGGCCAGGTCCTCGAGCACCAGGATGCTGAGGATGACCGGGGTCTCGCGGTTGCCGAGCCGTCCGAGGTCGCCGAGGACCTTGGCGATGACTCCGGAGGAGGAGATCCAGGTGACGCCGGCCAGCACCACCGCGGCGACCGGGCCCCAGCCGAGCAGCAGGGCCAGGGCGGCGCCGGGCAGGGCGTTCAGCGCCATGTCGACGAGGCCGGCCGGGTACTGGGTCTTGAGGTTGGAGACGAGGTCGCTTGCCGTGTACTCCAGGCCGAGCATGAGCAGCAGCAGGATGACGCCGATCTCGGCGCCGATCGCGACGAACTCCTCGCTCGCGCCGAGCGGCAGCAGCCCGCCCTCGCCGAAGGCGAGGCCGGCCAGCAGGTAGAGGGGGATCGGGGAGAACTGGAGGCGTCCGGCGAGGCGTCCCAGCAGGCCGAGCCCGAGGATGATCGCACCGAATTCGATCAGGAAGACCGCGGAAGAGTGCACTCGCTCACTCCCGCCCGAGAATCGCGGCGGCGGCGTCGATGCCCTCGCGGGTGCCGATCAGGATCAGCGTGTCCCCGCCGGCCAGCCGGAAGTCCGGCGCGGGGGACGGGATCGCCTCGGCCCGTCGCAGCACGGCGACGATCGAGACCCCGGTGTCGGTGCGCATCCGGGTGTCGCCCAGCAGCCGGCCGTTCCAGTGGGAGGCGGCGGACAGCTCGATGCGCTCGGCGACCAGCCCCAGGTCGGTGGTGTGCAGCAGGTTGGGACTGTGGTGGGCGGGCATCAGCGCGTCGATCAGCGCGGCCGACTCGGCGACGGTCAGCCGCATCGAGCGGGCGCAGGCGTCCGGGTCGTCGGAGCGGTAGACGTTGACCGTGCGGGCACCGTCGCGGTGCGCGATCACGGACAGGTGCTCGTGCTCACGCGTGGTGAGGTCGTATTTCACGCCGATGCCCGGCAGCGGCGTGGCGCTCATCCGTGGAGCAGGCACAGCCCGTCCCCTTTCCCGGTTCTCTTGTCGATGTCGTCCGAAGCGGGGTGCCGGCCCTGCCGTCGAACGGCACGGGTGATCCACCCCCACGGGGGTAATGGTGCCATCCCGCCATTCGGCCGGAACATGGGTGTTGTCACGGATGGACAGGAGGCGCGACAAAGCCGAGGATGCCCGGGGAAACCGCATCGCCGCAGGTCGAGGGGGCGGGTACGGGCCGTCCCCCGCGGGTACCCGGAGGTACCGCCATGACCGGGGACGGGAGCGAGTGGTGAACGACACGGTGATGGTGGGAGTGGACGGTTCGCCGTCCAGTCTCACCGCGGTCGACGTCGCGGCGCACGAGGCCCTGCTGCGCGGCGCGCGCCTGCGGATCGTGCACGCGTTCAGCCGCCCGGCCGACCTCGACCCGATGATCCACGGCGTCCTGGCGCAGGCGGAGCAGCGTGCCCACGACCGCGCGCCGGGATTGGAGATCGCCAGGACCGTGGCGTCCGGCGGGACGCTGACGGTGCTGCGGAGCGAGTCGCGGCACGCGGTGCTGACGGTGGTCGGCGGGCGGGGCCACGGCGGGTTCGGGGATCTGCTGCTGGGCTCGACGGTCGTACAGCTGGCCGCGCACGGGCACGGTCCGCTGTTGGTGGTCCGCGGCCGCCCCGCTCCCGAGGGGCCCGTGCTCCTCGCCGTGGACGGCTCGCCGGCCGGGGCCGCGGCGGCGGACTTCGCCTTCGCCGAGGCCGCGCTGCGCGGAGCGTCGCTGGTCGCGATGCACGTGTGGAACACCTGGAGCGAGCCGACACCGTACGAGGGGCCCGCCGATCCGTTGAACGTGGTGGTGGATCTCGACCGGCTCCGTGAGCGGCACCGGCGGCTGCTGGCGGAGGCGGTGGCTCCGTGGCGGGACACCCGTCCCCGGGTCGCCGTGGAGCTGCGTCTGGAGCGGGCGCGGGTGCGGCACGCGCTGCTCGACGCGAGCCGGGAGGCCCAGCTGGTGGTGGCCGGGGCCCGCGGCCACGGCGGCTTCACCGGAATGCTGCTCGGTTCGGTCAGCCAGGCACTGCTTCATCACGCCGACTGTCCCGTCGCCGTCGTCCGCGGCGGGGGGTGAAGGGCCGGGTGAGGGGGTGTCCCCGCTCCCCGTGGGAACTCCCTCGCCGCGGCGCGACCGGACCGAGCACACGGTCCGTGCCTTCGCACGGGTGGACGTGTCCCGTCCGTCCAGCGGGCGCCGGTGAGCGTGGAGACGGTCGCGCGACACGGTGACGATCACCACGGCACGGGTTCGGCTCGCCCGTTCCATGGGGGCGCACGTTCAAATTCCTTGCGCCCTCCCATGCACCCGTGCGCCCCCTTGGCGACGGGAGGGGGTACGTCGGGTGCCGGTCCGGTATGGGCAGGACAAGGTTCGAGTGCCACACGTATGTGGACTCGCATATGTGGACTCACTGAATTCCGTTGTGTCGCTTGAGACAGGTGGTATTCGATGAGCAATTGTGTTCATGAACCGGCCCCGACCTGGAGGTCGGGAAGCGCACCCGGCATATTACCGTCCCTCGGACACGGTATCGCCTTGTTCCGGCGTCCGCTGGAGTTTCTGAATTCTCTGTCCGCCTACGGCGATCTGGTGGAGATACGCCTGGGTCCCGTCCGCGCCTGGGTGGTGTGCCACCCACGGCTGGTCCACGAGATGCTCAGGGACACCCGCACCTTCGACAAGGGCGGCCCCCTCTACGAGCGGCTCCGGGCCCTCATGGGGGACGGGGTCGTCACCTGCCCGCACGGCGATCACCGCAGACAGCGCAGGCTGCTGCAGCCCGCCTTCCGCCCGTCCCGCGTCGCCGGCCTGACGGAGGTGATGGGCGAGGAGGCCGAGTCGGCGTGCCGCGCGTGGCGGTCGGGGCGGAAGGTCGACGTCAGCGCGGCCATGATGGCCCTGACAACGGGGTCGATCAGCCGGGTCCTCCTCTCCGACTCGCTCGACGCGGCAAGGAGCGCCGAGGTGCGGGACTGCCTGGCCGGGATCGTCCACGGACTGTTCGTGCGTACGGTCGTCCCGGTCGACGCCCTGTTCCGGGTGCCCCTGCCCGCCAACCGCCGGTACCGGGACGCGGTCGCCCGGCTGCACCGGCTCGTGGACGCGGCGATCGCCGAACGCCGCGCGGGCGGGCCGCGCGACGATCTGCTGGGAGCCCTGCTGGCGGCGGCCGACGCCGGGGAGCACGGGGTGACCCCCGGCGAGGTGCACGACCAGCTCGTCTCCCTGCTGCTCACCGGGTCGGAGAGCCCTTCCCTGGGCCTGTCCTCGACGTTCAGCCTGCTCGCACAGCACCCGGAGACCGAGCGCCGGCTGCACGCCGAGGTCGACTCCGTACTGGCCGGGCGTGCCCTCCCCGCCTCCGACGACCTGCCGCGCCTCCCCTACACCAGGGCCGTGATCAACGAAACCCTGCGCCACTCCCCTCCCGGCTGGCTCTTCACCCGGTCCACCACCAGGGACGTCGAGTTCGGCGGGCGCCGCCTGCCGCGCGGGGCCACCGTTCTGTACAGCCCGTATCTGCTGCACCACACGCCCTCGTCGTTCCCCGACCCCGAGCGGTTCCGGCCCGAGCGGTGGCTGTCGGGCGAGCACACCGACCAGCCGTACGGCGCGATGATCCCGTTCTCCGCGGGCAGCCGGAAATGCCTCGGGGACGCCTTCGCCATGGCGCAGAGCACGGTGGCGCTCGCGACCATCGCCCGGCGCTGGCGGCTGCGGCACCCCCCGGGGCCCGTCGCGCCGGTGCGTCCCGCGGTGACACTGGGCCCCCGGTCGCTGCAGATGATCTGCGAACCGCGCGGGTACGGGCTCGACCGGCGATCCCGAGGGGCGGGTGACACCCTTGTCGACCACGCATGAGGACATCGCGGCCGGCACACTGCACGGAATTCCCGGCTCCCCTCTCAGCGACCTGATCGACGCCCATCTGCGCATGCCGTTCCCTTTCCGGAGCAATCCGCACGAGCACCAGGTCACGGCGGGCGTCGAGAAGTGGCTGCGGGAAACGGGACTGGCGGAGGAGAGCTGGGTCCCGGAAATGATCGTCCGCACTCGTCCGGCCCAGCTCGCCTCCTACAACGGCCCGGAGATGGATTCCGGTCTGCTGCAGATCGTCGCCGATCAGATCGCCTATCAATTCGTCTTCGACGACCGGGCGGAGGAGATCGGCCGGCAGGGGCCCGGCCGGCTGCTGCCCATGCTGGACGAGAGCATCGCCGTCCTTCGGGACGACGCGCCGCCGTCGACGCCGCTCGGCGCGGCCCTGGCCGATCTGCACCGGCGGGTCCGCGAGCGGTGCACGCCCGCCCAGGCCGCGCGGTGGGCCGCCAAGAGCCGTGAGTACGTGCACGGCCTGCTGTACGAGGCGGTGGCACAGGCCGACACCGCCCCGCTGCCGACCGGACTGTGCACGTCGATACGGTCGCTGACCGCGGGGGTCGAGCCCTTCCACCCGCTGTGCGAGGCGGCACAGCCGTGCGAACTGTCCGACGCGGAGCTCCAGCACCCGGTGATGCGGCGGCTGACCCGGCTGTCGGCCGACGCGGCGGTGTGGATCCCCGATCTGTACTCCGCGGCGAAGGAGCGGCGGACCGGCGGGATGATCAATCTGGCCCTCGCCCACCAGCGGGCCCGCCGCTGCTCCCTGCCGGTCGCCGTCATGCTGGCGATCCGGCAGATCAACCGCGCGACCGACGAGTTCGTCGGTCTCTTCGAGGAGATCAGGCCGCGGCTGAGTCCCTCGGCGGTCGGTTATGTGGAGGGCATGGCCGGCTGGATCCGCGGGTGCTACCACTGGTCCCGCACCGTGCCGCGCTATGCCGACGCGGCGGCGGGCCCCGTCTGACCCGGGCGCCGTCCATTCGACGCCCCCTACCCACGGAGAGGATGTCTCAAGCCGCCGCCGCCTTCGATTCATTCGTCCTGTCGTGGCCGTACCGGAACACGGGCGCGGTGCGCCGCGACGGGCATACGCTCGTCTGCCACCCGTTGACCGAACGACAGGAAGCGGTAGGGCACATGGCGATCGAGCGGCGGCAGCATGTCACCGAGTCCCGGCCGTTGCTGGAACGCCGACGGGAGCTCCGGGCCCTGGACGAGGCGCTGGCGGACCTGCGGGACACCCGGGACGGGGTGCCGCAGGCGCCGCGCGGCGGGCTCCTCGTCTTCACCGGACCCGGCGGGATCGGCAAGACGGCGCTGCTGGCGCAGGCCCGCTCCCGCGCGCTGGCCCAGGGCGTCACCGTGCTGTCGAGCTGCGGCGGCCGCAACGAGCAGGAGCTGGCGTTCCGTGTGGTGCGCCGGCTCCTCCAGCCCTCACTGGCCGCGATGGACGACGACGAGCTCCGCGCGTTCCTGGACAGCTGGTACGACGTCGTCGCCACCGTCCTCGGCCTGGAGGCGGGGTCCGGCCCCCATGTGCCCGATCCGTCCGGGGTCCGCGAGGGCCTGGACTGGGTCATGACCCGGCTCGCCGTGCGGAAGGCGCCCATGGTGCTGCTGCTCGACGACCTGCACTGGGCGGACGTCGAGTCCCTCGACTGGCTCACCTCCTTCGCGCCCCGGGCGGCGGATCTGCCGATGCTGATCGTCCTCGCCCACCGGCCCGACGACCTGCCGCCCGGGGCGGAGCCGCTGCGCGACCTGCCGGGCAGCCTCGGCATCCGCCCCTACGCGCTGGAGCCGCTCACCGCCGAAGGGGTGGCGCGGATCGTCAGGGACGAGGTGGGGGACGAGGCCGAGGACGAGTTCTGCGAGGAGTGCCGGCAGGTCACCGGGGGAAGCCCGTTCGAGGCCGTCGAACTCGCCATCCGCCTGGGCGAACACAATCTGCGGGGCACCCGGCACGAGCTGCGCGCGATGCGGGACCTCGCCGCGGCGGTCAAGGGCCGCGGACTGATCGAACGTCTGCACGCCCTCGGGACGTCCACGGTCCGTTTCGCCTACGCCGTGGCCGTGCTCGGCGAGTCCGTGTCGCGGGAGCTCGCCGCCACCATCGCCGTGGTCGGCAACGAGGCGGCCGCCGAGGCGACGGAGCGGCTGCGCGCCGCCCGGATCCTGGCCGAGGACGACGGGGCCGGGGACGGACTCGCCTTCGTCCACCCGCTGATCGCCACCGCCGTCTACCGTTCCATCCCCCAGGCGCTGCGGGTCGGACTGCACAACGGGGCCGCCGAGGCCATCCGTGCCGCCGGGTTCGGGCCGGCGGCGGCCGCCCGGCACCTGCTGGAGGTGCCCTGCGACGGCCGTGCCGAGGCGGTGGCGTGTCTGCGCGAGGCCGCCCGCGAGTACATGCGCGCCGGCGCCCCGGAAGCGGCCCGGCGCCTGCTGGCGCGGGCGCTCCAGGAGCCTCCGCTGCCCGAGCAGCGCGCCGAGCTGCTGCACGAACTCGCCTCCTCCACCTTCCTCATCAAGCCCACGGCCACGGTCGCGCACCTGCGTGAGGCACTGGCGGAACCCGGCATCGACCCGGAGCTGCGGGCGTCCATGGTCTACCGGCTCACGCAGGCGCTGGCGCACACCGACCAGGTGGCCGAGGCCGCGGCCGTCGCCGCCGACGAGGCGCGGCGCACCGCCCATCCCCGGATCCGGCTGCGGATGCAGGCCGACCACTTCGTGTGGAGCTCGTACCGCACCGACGAGCCGGATCCCGCCGCCCGCTCGCGCAGGCTCGCCAGACTGGCAGCGCAGGTGACCGGCCGGGGCCTGGAGGAGCGGTACATCCTGGGCCTGCGGGCCTGGGAGGCGGTGGTGTGCGGCGAGCCGCGGCAGACGGCCCTGGAGTACGCCGAGCGGGCCCTGCGGGGCGGGCTGAGCTGGACCGACGAGAACCGGGGCTTCGAGGTGCCGGTGGCGGTGGCGATGGTGTTCCTCTACGCCGATCAGCCGCGGCGTGCCGAGGAGCTGTTCAGCAGGGGCATGGCGGAGTGCGAGGCGAAGGGCTGGCGCGGCTCCCACCTCGCCCTGGGCCAGACCCTCGCCGGGTACATCCGTTACCGCCGGGGCTCCCTGGCCGAGGCGGAGAACCTCGTCCGGGAGGGGCTGCGCATCGCCGACCGGGTGGAGGGGGCGGTGCCCGCCCAGTGGTTCGCCGTCGGCATCCTCATCCAGACGCTCCTGGCCCGCGGACGCACGGCGGCGGCCCGCCAGGTCGCCGACCAGCACCGCTACGGCAGGCTGGTCCCGAACGCCGTCATCTACCCCGACCCGCGGACGGTGTACGCCGAGCTGCTGCTGGCGGAGGGCCGCGCGGACGAGGCCGCCGCGCTGCTCTCCGCCGTCGGGGAGTGGCTGGACGGGCGGGAGTGGCGCAATCCCGCCTGGTGCGGCTGGCAGTCGGGGCTGGCGTCCGCGCTCGCCCGTACCGCGCCCGACCGGGCGGTCCGGCACGCGCAGGACGCGGTCAAGCGGGCCAGGGACTTCGGGGCGGCCTCGGCGATCGGGCAGACGCTGCACACCCTGGCCGAGGTGACCGGCGGCCGGGCCTCGCTCGACCTGTACGCGGAGGCCGTCGACCGGCTGGAGCAGTCGCCCGCGGCCTACGAGCTGGCCCGCGCCCTGGTCGGGCACGGGGCGGCGCTGTCCCGAACCGGGCAGGTGCAGGAGGCCGCCGACCGCCTCTACCGCGGGCTGGAGGGCGCCGTGCACTGCGGCGCGGAGGCACTGGCGGTGCGGGCCAGGGACGAGCTCGCCGCCGCCGGACTGCGGCCGCTGCCCCTGCGGTACGCCCAGACGGACACGCTGACCGCGCCCGAACGGGAGGCCGCCGAGCTGGCGGCCCGGGGGGTGTCCACGGCGGTGATCGCCGGGAAGCTGCGCCTCACGGAGCAGGGCGTGCGTCATCTGCTCTCGTCGGTCTACCGCAAGATCGGCACGGACGCCTCCGGTCTGGCGGCCGCGTTGGAGTCGTTTCCCCGGCAACGGCCGTGAACGGACCGCCGCCGGGGCCGTCCGCACGGCCCGCGGCTCCCGGCCCCGGCCGCGTGTCGCACCACCGGACGCGGCCCGCCCCGGCCGGGGCGCCTTGAGGACCGCCTCCGCCGGGCCCGGTTCAGCCCAGGAAGCTCAGCCGTACCCGGCGGTCGGGGTTGTCACGGTTGGTGTCGACCAGGCACACCGACTGCCAGGTGCCCAGTTCGAGCCGTCCGTCCACCACCGGGAGCGTCGCGTGCGGCGGGACGAAGGCGGGCAGGACGTGGTCGCGGCCGTGCCCGGGGCTGCCGTGGCGGTGCTGCCAGCGGTCGTCGGCGGGCAGCAGGGTGTGCAGGGCGGACAGGAGGTCGTCGTCGCTGCCGGCGCCGGTCTCGATCACGGCGACGCCGGCCGTGGCGTGCGGCACGAAGACGTTCAGCAGGCCGTCCCGGCCGGCCGCCGTCTCCCGCAGGAAGGCCTCGCAGTCGCCGGTGATGTCGACGACCCTCTCGGCGGAGCCGGTGGCGACGGTCAGGACTCGGGTGGTGAAGGCATCGGACATGCGCTCCATCCTGGCCCATGCGCCCGGCTTCGCGGGGGAACGGTGCCGGGAAGATCCATGGCCTCCTCCTGGTTGGTTGACATGTGAACAGCACACGCGAGGTCGAGGTGGTCGTCACAGGCGCCGGGCAGGCCGGGCTGTCGAGCGCCTATCACCTGCGGCGGACCGGCTTCGAGCCGGACCGCGACTTCGTGGTGCTGGACCACTCCCCCGGGCCCGGTGGCGCCTGGCAGTTCCGGTGGCCCTCACTGACGTACGGCAAGGTGCACGGGATGCACGCGCTGCCCGGCATGGAGCTGGGCGACGCCGATCCGGCGCGGCCCTCCTCCGAGGTGATCGGCGAGTACTTCGACCGCTACGAGAAGGCCTTCGACCTGCGGGTAAGGCGTCCGGTGGATGTGCGGGCCGTGCGGGAGGGGACCGGCGGACGGCTGCTGGTGGAGACCTCGGACGGCGACTGGTCGACGCGGGCTCTGATCAACGCCACCGGCACCTGGGACCGGCCGTTCCGGCCGCACTATCCGGGCCAGGAGACCTTCCGGGGGCGGCAGGTGCACACGGCGCGGTACCCGGGGCCGGAGGCGTTCGCCGGGCAGCGGGTGGTCGTGGTGGGCGGCGGCGCGTCGGGGACCCAGCACCTGCTGGAGATCGCGCCGTACGCGGCGGCCACGACATGGGTGACCCGGCGGCCCCCGGTCTTCCGTGAGGGTCCCTTCGACGAGGAGGCGGGCCGGGCGGCCGTGGCGCTCGTCGAGGAACGGGTGCGGCAGGGCCTGCCGCCGCGCAGTGTCGTCGCCGTGACGGGGCTGCCGCTCAACGACGCGATCCGCCGGGGACTGGCGGACGGTGTGCTCGACCGGCATCCCGTGTTCGACCGGATCACGCCCGACGGCGTGGAGTGGACGGACGGGCGGCGGGTGGCGGCTGACGTCATCCTGTGGGCGACCGGCTTCCGCCCCGCCGTCGGACATCTCGCCCCGCTGCGGCTGCGGGAGCCGGGGGGCGGGATCCGGGCCGAGGGCACGCGGGCGGTCGCCGACCCGCGGGTCCATCTGGTCGGCTACGGCCCCTCGGCGAGCACCATCGGCGCCAACCGGGCCGGACGCGCGGCGGTGCGGGACATCCGGCGGCTGCTGGCGCGGGAGGAACGGACCGCGGCGTGACGGCCGGGGGCCGGCCGCTCACTTCGCCGACGGTTCGCTCGCCTTCCCGCTCACCTTCTTCTGCCGGGCTTCGGCCTCGGCCTTCTGCCGGGCTTCGGCCTCGGCGACGTTGCGCTGGTGTTCCGCGTAGTCGGCCGTGAAGCGGGTGTCGCCCGGCTTGACGGTGACGAAGTAGAGCCAGTCGCCCGGAGCCGGGTTGGTCGCGGCGCGCACCGCCTCCTCGCCGGGGTTGCCGATCGGGGTCGGGGGCAGTCCCATGCGCTGGTAGGAGTTGTAGGGACTGTCGACCTCGGTGTCGGCGGCCGTCGTGCGCGGCATCGTACGGTTCAGGGCGTAGCTGACGGTGGAGTCCATCTGGAGCGGCATCCCGCGCTCCAGCCGGTTGAAGATCACCCGGGCCACCTTGCCCATGTCGGCCCTGGTGGCCGCCTCCGCCTGGACGATGCTCGCGACGGTGACCGACTGGTAGACGTTCATCGCGTTGCGCTGCGCGCCGGCGGCGACCGGTGCTCCGTTGAACTTCTTGTCGGCGGTGGCGACCATGCGGGACAGCAGTTTCCCGGGGGTCTCCTTCTCCCGGACCGGATAGGTCGCCGGGAAGAGGTAGCCCTCCGGGTTGCCCCCGGCCTCGTCGGGCAGCTTCAGCTCCGCCTTGGCGAGGGACTTCCTCGTGGTGCCGGCGGGCAGGTCGAGGACCTCGTCGACGGCGGCGTACACCTGGCCCGCGCGCCAGCCCTCCGGGACCACCAGGGTCGTGGGGCGGGGGTCGTCGTCGTTCAGGATCAGCAGCGGCACCGCCACGGCGGTGCCGGCCACGACGGCCCCGAGCGTCGCGAGGGCGAGACGGCCCCGGCGCGTCAGTCGGATCGTGCTCCGTGACGGAGTGTTCGTCTGCATGCGGGCACGGTAACCCGCACATCGCCACAAACTCGACATATCTTCATCTTGTCGGCTCCAGTCGGGCGTCCCGGCGCACGAGGGCCGCATAGCGTCCGCCACGCTCCAGCAACTCTTCGTGCGTGCCGCGTTCGGCCACACGGCCGGAGTCGAGGACCACGATCTGGTCGGCACCCCGGACGGTGGACAGCCGGTGGGCGATGGTGACCGTGGTGCGGTCGGCCGACAGCTCGTCGATGGCCTGCTGGACGGCGGCCTCGGTACGGGTGTCCAGGGCGCTGGTGGCCTCGTCCAGCACCAGGACCGGCGGGTCGCGCAGGATGGTGCGGGCGATCGCCAGGCGCTGCTTCTCGCCGCCGGAGAAGCGGTGGCCGCGCTCGCCGACCACCGTGTCGTACCCGTCGGGCAGGGCGGCGATGTGGTCGTGGATCTGCGCGGCCCGCGCCGCCGCCTGCAGCTCCTCGTCGGTCGCGTCCGGCTTGGCGAAGCGCAGGTTGTCCGCGACCGAGGCGTGAAAGAGGTACGTCTCCTGTGAGACGACGCCCACCGCGCGGGCCAGCGTGCCGAAGTCGAGGTCGCGGACGTCGACACCGTCGAGGGTGACCCGACCGCCCGTGACGTCGTACAGCCGCGGCACGAGGTGACCGAGGGTGGACTTGCCGGCGCCGGTCGGCCCGACCACGGCGAGGCTGCCGCCCGGGGGGACGGTGATGTCGATGCCGTCCAGGACGGGGCCGCCCTTGTCGTCGTATCCGAAGGTGACGCCCTCGAAGCGGACCTCGCCCTTGACCCGGTCGAGGCGGACCGGATCCGCGCGCTCGGTGATGTCGATCGGGAGGTCGAGGTACTCGAAGATGCGCTGGAAGAGCGCGAGTGACGTCTGGATCTGGACACCGGTGGACAGCAGGCTCACGGCCGGGCGGAAGAGCCCCTGCTGGAGCGAGACGAAGGCGACGACGGTGCCGATGGAGACCTCGGGGCCGCCCGTCCGCAGGGCGATGCCGGCCGTCCAGTAGATGATCGCCGGCATGGCCGCCATGACGATCGTGATGACGGCCATGCGCCAGCGGCCGGCCATGTTCGACCTGACCTCCAGGTCGACCAGGCGCTCGGACTCCTCCGAGAAGGCGCCGGTCAGGGAGTCGGAGCGGCCCATGGTGCGGCCGAGCAGGATGCCGCTGACCGAGAGCGACTCGGTGACCGTGGCGGCCATCGCCGCCATCTGCTTCTGGCGCTGGGTGGTGATCTTCTTGCGTTCGTTGCCGACGCGGCGGCTGATCCAGACGAACACCGGCAGCAGGACCAGGGAGACCACGGTCAGCCGCCAGTCGAGGGCCAGCATCGCGACGACGGTGGCGACCACGCTGGTGAGGTTGGAGACCAGGGACGTCGCCGTGGAGGTCACGGTGGCCTGCATACCGCCGATGTCGTTGGCGATGCGGGACTGGACCTCTCCGGTGCGGGTGCGGGTGAAGAAGGCGAGCGACATGCGCTGGAGCCGGCCGTAGACGGCGGTGCGCAGGTCGTGCATCACGCGTTGGCCGACGGTGGTCGAGATCAGGGTCTGCAGCACACCGAAGACGCTGGTGAGGACGGCGCTGAGGATCATGCCGAGCGCGAGCAGGCTGAGCAGTCCGGTGCGGCCCTCGGGGATGGCGACGTCGAGGATCGCCTTCAGCAGGAACGGGGTGGCGACCGAGACCAGCGACGCGGCGCCGACGAGCAGGCCCACGACCGCGAGGCGGCCCCGGTAGGGATGGAAGAGCTTCAGAATGCGCCGCACCTGCCGGGGCTGCCCCTCGGCGTCGGCGGGCGGGGTCCAGTCGGGTTCGCGGTCGGGGTGCATGGTCTCCTTCGGGACGGGCGCCCGGGGTGGTGGCCCGAGGGCGAGCGGAGCCTAGCTCATTGTTACCTATACTCACAATGAACGGCATCCTGATATTGTTCCCGCATGACCGCCCCCGATCCCGACGGCCTGCTGGCCGAGCAGCTGCTTCGGCTGACCCGCCGGGTGCACCGCATCCAGAAGCGCCATCTGGAGCGGCGCGAGCTCGGCATCACCCCTGCCCAGTCGCGGCTGCTGCGCACCCTCGCGCACTACGCTTCGCCGCCCCGCATGGCCGATCTGGCCGAGCGGCTGGAGGTGGTCCCCCGCGCCGTCACCACCCTGGTCGACGGGCTGGAGGCGCACGGCAAGGTGCGGCGGGTGCCGGATCCGGCCAATCGGCGGGTGATCCGGATCGAGCTCACCGACGACGGGCGCGCGGCCCTGCGGGAACTGCGCGCCGCGCGCCGGTCCGCCGCGGAGGAGATCCTGGCCCCGCTGGGGGGCGCCCAGCGCGAGGCCCTGGGCGAGTTGCTGGACACCCTGATCGACGGGGCGGTCCCCACGCGGTGCGGCGACGCGTCCGTATGACCCGTGTGACGTGACGGTACGGCGGCGCCGGCCGCCCGGACCGCCGGTTCCGTGCGGTCGTGTGGAAAACCGTTTGCCTCCCGGTACGCAGCGGGGCCAACCTGTCACGGTTTGCTGCCGCCGTCCTCGGACTGCGCGCGCCTCCGTCCTTTCCCCGTTTCCGCCGCCCCCTGATCCGAGCCACTGGGACGTCATGCAGATTCAAGACCTTCCGTTTCCCGACCCGGGGGTGCCCGACGCGCGCTCGGGTCCCCGATTCCTGTGGTGGCTCTTCCGGAATCAGCTCTCCGGGCAGCTCAAGTCGCTGGCCTGGGGCCTGCTGCACTTCGCCTCCGTGGCCTCGCTGCCGTTCTGCGTCGGCGTCGCCGTCCAGGCCGCGGTCGACCGCTCCGGCGGCCGGCTCGCGCTGGCCGGCGGCCTGATGGCGCTGGCCTGCGCGGGCAACGCCATCGGCGACACCTTCCTGCACCGCGCCGCCGTCACCAACTGGATCACCGCCGCCGCCCGCGTCCAGCAGTTGCTGGCCCGCAGGGCGGCGACGCTGGGCTCCGCGCTGACCCGGCGGGTCGCCGCCGGTGAGGTCGTGGCGGTCTCCACCGGTGACGTCGAGAAGATCGGGTGGTTCGTGGAGGCCCTGTCGCGGTTCACCGCGGCGGCGGTCACCATCGTGCTGGTCTGCGTCGGCCTGGTCGTCTACCAGCCGGCGCTGGGGGTTGTCGTCGCCGTGGGACTGCCGGTGCTGGCGATCGCGGTGCTGCCGCTGCTGCCCCGCGCCACCCGGCGGGCGGACGTCCAGCGCGAGAAGGCCGGCCGGGCCACCGAGCTCGCCTCGGACACCGTCGCCGGGCTGCGCGTACTGCGCGGCATCGGCGGCGAGGAACTCTTCCTCGACCGCTACCGCCGCGCCTCCCAGGAGGTCCGCCACGCCGCCGTGCGCAGCGCCAGGATGTGGGCCCTGATCGCCGCGATCCAGGTACTGCTGCCGGGAATCCTGCTGATCACGGTGGTCTGGTACGGCGTTCATCTCGCCCGCGAGGGCCGGATCACCGTCGGTGAGATGGTCACCGTCTACAGCTCGGTCATGGTGCTCACCTACCCGCTGCGGCACTTCGAGGAGATCGCGATGGCGTACTCCTTCTCGCGTCCCTCGGCGAAGCGGGCCGCGCGCGTGCTGTCGCTGGAGCGGGCCACGGACACCGCGGGGTCGCGCGCCGCCGAGGACCCGGCCGGGGACCTGTACGACCCGCAGAGCGGTCTGCTCGCCCCCGCGGGCCGGCTCACCGCCGTGGTGTGCGGGGACCCGGACGCGGCGGGACGGCTGGCCGAACGGCTCGGCGGGCACGCCTCCGAGCGGGGCGCCCCGGTGCTGCTCGGCGGGGTGCCGCTCGACGAACTGCCGCTGGACTCCGCCCGCCGGGCCGTCCTCGTGCAGGACAAGGATCCGGTGCTGCTCTCCGGCACCCTGCGCGAGCTGCTCGACGTGCCGGCGTCCGGCACGGTCGATCCGCGCGACGCGCTGGACGCCGCGCAGTGCGGGGACGTACTGGCGGCGCTGGTGCAGGGTTCGGTGGACGCCGACGACCCGATGGACGCGCGGATCACCGAGCGCGGGCGGTCCCTGTCCGGCGGGCAGCGCCAGCGGCTCGCGCTGGCCCGGTCGCTGGTCACGGACCCGGAGGTGCTCGTCCTGGACGAGCCGACCTCGGCCGTCGACTCGCACACCGAGGCCCGTGTCGCCCAGGGCGTGCGCGAACTGCGGGCGCGGCGCACCACCGTGGTGTTCACCTCGTCCCCGCTGCTGTTGGACCGCGCCGACCGGGTGGTGTTCCTGCACGACGGCACCGTCGCGGCGGTCGGCGACCACCGGGAGCTGGTGCGCACCGAGCCCCGGTACCGGGCCGTGGTGACGCGTGAGACCGAGGACGAGGCTGCGTCGGCGGAGGTCCTGGACAAGGACGGCGTCCTGCGTGAGGACGAGGTCCTGCACCGGCTGGAAGAACTGGAAGAGATCGAGGAGACGGCATGATCGGCGTGGCGCCACCGGCCTACGACCCGGCGGCCCCGACCGCGGCCAGCACGCTGCCGGTGGGTGCGCCCGCGACCGTCCGCACCTACGTGAGCGAGCTGCTGCGCAGGCACCGCCGGGCCTTCGTGCTGCTGATCACCGTGAACACGGTCGCCGTGCTCGCCTCGATGGTGGGCCCCTACCTGCTGGGCGGACTCGTGGAACGGGTCTCGGACCGGGAGCGGGAGCTGCATCTGGGGCTCACGGTCGCGCTGTTCGTGCTCGCGCTGGTCCTCCAGGCGGTGTTCGTCCGGCAGGTACGGCTGCGCGGGGCGATGCTCGGCGAGCGGATGCTGGCCGATCTGCGCGAGGACTTCCTGGTGCGGTCGGTCGGGCTGCCGCCGGGCGTGCTGGAACGGGCGGGCACGGGTGATCTGCTGTCGCGGATCACGACCGACATCGACCGGCTCGGCAACGCCATGCGCGAGGCCGTGCCCCAGCTGGCCATCGGCGTGGTGTGGGCGGTGCTGCTGCTGGGCGGACTGGTCGTCACGGCGCCCGAGCTGGCGCCGGCCGTGCTGCTCGCCGTGCCACTGCTGGTGATCGGCTGCCGCTGGTACTTCCGGCGGGCGCCGGCCGCCTACCGCTCGGAGGCCGCCGGGTACGCCGCCGTGGCCGCCGCGCTCGCCGAGACCGTGGACGCGGGGCGGACCGTGGAGGCGCACCGTCTCGGCGCGCGCCGGGTGGCGCTGTCCGACCAGCGGGTCAAGGAGTGGACGGCCTGGGAGCGCTACACCCTCTGGCTGCGGTCGGTGCTCTTCCCCGTCGTCAACATCACCCACGTCACCGTGCTCGGCTCGGTGCTGATGATCGGCGGGGTGTTCGTCCTCCAGGGCTGGATCGGTGTCGGTCAGCTGACCACGGGCGCGCTGATCGCGCAGATGCTCGTCGACCCGGTGGGACTGATCCTGCGCTGGTACGACGAGCTGCAGGTGGCGCAGGTGTCGCTGGCCCGGCTGGTCGGGGTCCGGGAGATCGAGCCCGACGCCGGTGACGCGGAACTCACCCCCGACGGGCGCCGGGTGCGGGCGGACCGGGTGCGCTTCGGCTACCGGGAGGGCGTCGACGTGCTGCGCAAGGTGTCCCTCGAGGTCGCCCCCGGGACCAGGCTGGCACTGGTCGGTCCCTCGGGCGCGGGCAAGTCCACCCTGGGCCGACTGCTCGCCGGGATCTACGCGCCCCGGGACGGGCGGGTCACCCTGGGCGACGCCGAGCTGTCGCGGATGACCGCGGAACGGGTCCGGGAGCATGTGGCCCTGGTCAACCAGGAGCATCACGTCTTCGTGGGCTCCCTGCGCGACAATCTGCGGCTCGCCAGGACGAACGCGGAGGACGCCGAACTGTGGGCGGCGCTCGGGGCGGTCGACGCGGACGGCTGGGCCCGTGCGCTGGACGGGGGCCTGGACACCGAGGTCGGCTCCGGCGGATTCGCGCTCACCCCGGCCCAGGCCCAGCAGATCGCGCTGGCCCGGCTGGTGCTGGCTGACCCGCACACGCTGGTCCTGGACGAGGCGACCTCGCTGCTCGACCCGCGCGCGGCACGGCACCTGGAACGCTCCCTGGCCCGTGTCCTGGACGGCAGGACCGTCGTCGCCATCGCCCACCGTCTGCACACCGCCCATGACGCGGACGTCATCGCCGTCGTGGAGGACGGCCGCATCAGCGAACTGGGCAGCCACGACGACCTGGTCGCGGCGGACGGGGCGTACGCGGCACTGTGGCGCTCCTGGCACGGCTGAGGCCGCGCCGCACCGGCGGGGAGGCCTCCCGCGGGGCTGTGCGAACGCCGTCCCGGAGCCGGCCGTCGACCGCGGTGAGCCCGCGGCGTTCCGGCTCGGTGACGGCGTCGCACCGCTCCGGGGACCCGGGGCGGTGCGGCCCCGTGCCCCGGCTCCGGGCCGGGATTCCGTCGACCGGGCCGGTCGTCCGGCCGGGCGGCGGCAGGCCGGGGCGCGATCCGTGGCGGTCGGCCTTTCCCGGCCGGGGCGGCGGGGGCGCCCCGACCCGTACGGGTGGGCCGTCCGGGGAGGGCACCTGGCCGGGGCCGTGCCGGGTCGGCGGCGAGGTTGTCGACCCGCGGCCGCGAAGAGGGCCCGGAGGGCGTCGGGAGCGGGGTGTGCCGTTGCGCGGTGGGGAGCTCCGGTGGAAGGCTGGAGTCAGGCACCGGCTCGGGGAGCACCCGGGAGCCCGGTGGACCCGGCATCGGAGGCACCAGTGCCTCGTACCGGCGGCTCGCCGCGGGCCGCGGCGGGAACGGGCCCGCCCCCACCCCCTGGAGGTACCCGTGAACAGCGCCGACGGTTGGGGAGACGACGTCTACCAGCCCGACGCGTCCGAGATTCAGGACGACGCCGGACTGCTCGACGCCGAGGACACCCTGGAGAACGACGGCGTCGCCGACCCCCTCGACCGGGGCTGGTCCCCTCCTGAGCGGCCTTGGGCCGTGGAGCACTACGGCGTGACGGCGGCGGAGCGCCACGAGGGCGAGACGCTGGACCAGCGTCTCGCCGAGGAACTGCCCGATCTCGCCGACGGCGACGACGGCGACGGCATCGGTGATTCCTCGGGCACCGACGGGGAACTCCTCGACGACGAGGTCGGCGCCGCACGCTCCGGCCGGCTCGTGGCCCCCGACGAAGGGGCGCACGAGGACGAGGAGGAGGCCCTGGTCGCCATGGACGTCGGCATCGACGGCGCGGCCGCCTCCGCCGAGGAGGCCGCGATGCACGTCGTCGACGAGGACAACCTGCCGGGCTGATCCCGAGGAGCACTCATGCAGCAGGACAAGCACCCCGACTACCACCCGGTCGTCTTCCGTGACCGTGCCGCCGGGTACGCCTTCCTCACCCGGTCCACCGCGACCAGCGACCAGACCATCGAATGGGACGACGGCGAGACCTACCCGGTGGTGGAGGTGGAGATCTCCTCGGAGAGCCATCCGTTCTACACGGGCAGGGCCCGGACCGTGGACACGGAGGGCCGCGTCGCTCGCTTCGAGCGCCGGTACGGCGGTGGGGGTCCCGGCTGACTCCGGGACCGGAGCGCCCCTCAGATCACGTTGAGCGCCGCCGCGCAGCCCACTCCGCCCAGCAGCATGAACACGGGCATCAACACTTTCAGCTCCACCCAGCTGCCCGCCCGGAACCGCATCGCCTTCGGCGGACCGATCGGGTACCAGCGCTTGCGGCCCACCGGTATCGGCCACAGGATCGGGCAGCCGGAGACGGTCAGCGCGTCCCCGATGTCGTGCACCAGCGCGCCCAGCACGACCGGCAGCCCCAGCCACAGGTACTCCTGGCCGGGTTCGGTGAACAGCCAGTCCGAGCCCATGCCCGGCTGGTCCAGGACGTCCGCGATGATCCAGGCGCTGGTCGCCGCCAGCAGCCACACCAGGACATCGCTGCCGGATCCTCGCGTCGCCCGCCACAGCAGGCCTTCGATGGCCAGCACCATGTGCACGAAGAGGATGGCCAGCACCGCCCAGCGGCCGCCCGTGATAGCCAGGGTCGCGGTGCCGGCACCGATCAGGACCGCCCACAGCCAGGTGTGGGTGAGCGTGCGGTGCCCGCCGGAGCGACGCGGGTCGCCCTGCTTCTTGGTGGCCTTGTAGACGGCGTAGGACAGCTTGTCGACGATCTCGCACAGCCAGCGGGACACGGGTCCGAAGGCCCGCGAGATGGTGGCCGCCTTGTGGTCCAGGTCCGGGGCGAGGGCGGCGCCGGCGCAGATCAGGGCGCCTGCCAGGAGGACCGGCCAGGGCATGGGGTGTCCGGCCGCGGCCGTCGCCGCGCCGACCCCGAGCCAGGCAGCGGCGCCCGACAGTGAGTGTGCTGGTCCCATCATCGCCGTTGCCCGTCCCATCCCTCGTTCGCCGCTGTCCGGTTGACCGGGCGCGTTGACGCTCCGCCGGCGACACAGCGTAGCGTTCGTGATCTTCGCGCCCGCAGCCGATTCCCCCATCGGACGGGCGGGCAGGCAAGATGGGGGCGTGACCCTCATCGATCAGCTTCCGCCGACCGCCGACCCCGACGCCCTCTATGAAGCCTTCGAGTCGTGGGCCCGGGAACGCGGTCTCACGCTCTATCCCCACCAGGAGGAGGCGCTGATCGAGGTGGTCTCCGGGGCGAACGTGATCGTGTCGACGCCCACAGGCTCCGGCAAGAGCATGATCGCGGCGGCCGCCCACTTCGCCGCCCTGGCGCGCGACGAGGTCACCTTCTACACGGCGCCCATCAAGGCGCTGGTGTCGGAGAAGTTCTTCGAACTGTGCAAGATCTTCGGCACGGAGAACGTCGGCATGCTCACCGGCGACGCGTCCGTCAACGCCGACGCCCCGGTCATCTGCTGCACCGCCGAGGTGCTGGCGTCGATCGCGCTGCGCGACGGCAAGGACGCCGACGTGGGCCAGGTCGTGATGGACGAGTTCCACTTCTACGCGGAAGGGGACCGCGGCTGGGCCTGGCAGATCCCGCTCCTCGAGCTGCCGCAGGCGCAGTTCGTGCTGATGTCGGCGACGCTCGGCGACGTCTCCTTCTTCGAGAAAGACCTCACCCGCCGCACCGGCCGCCCCACCGCCGTGGTCCGCTCCGCGACCCGGCCCGTGCCGCTGTCCTACGAGTACCGGTACACGCCGCTCACCGAGACGCTCACCGATCTGCTCGAGGCCCGGCAGGCGCCGGTGTACATCGTGCACTTCACGCAGGCGCAGGCGGTGGAGCGGGCACAGGCGCTGATGAGCATCAACATGTGCACGCGCGAGGAGAAGGACAAGATCGCCGAGCTGATCGGCAACTTCCGCTTCACCACCAAGTTCGGTCGCAATCTGTCCCGCTACGTCCGGCACGGCATCGGCGTGCACCACGCCGGCATGCTGCCCAAGTACCGGCGGCTGGTGGAGAAACTCGCGCAGGCCGGTCTGCTGAAGGTCATCTGCGGCACCGACACGCTCGGGGTGGGCGTCAACGTCCCCATCCGCACGGTGCTGTTCACGGCCCTGACCAAGTACGACGGCAGCCGCGTGCGCACGCTGCGGGCCCGTGAGTTCCACCAGATCGCGGGCCGCGCCGGTCGCGCCGGCTTCGACACCGAGGGCTTCGTGGTGGCCCAGGCTCCCGAACACGTCATCGAGAACGAGAAGGCGCTGGCCAAGGCCGGAGACGACCCGAAAAAGCGCCGCAAGGTCGTGCGCAAGAAGGCACCCGAGGGCTTCGTCGCCTGGAGCGAGCAGACCTTCGAGAAGCTCATCGACTCCGAGCCGGAGCCGCTGACCTCCCGCTTCCGGGTCACGCACACCATGCTGCTGTCGGTGATCGCCCGGCCCGGCAACGCCTTCGAGGCCATGCGACGGCTGCTGGAGGACAACCACGAGCCGCGCAAGCAGCAGCTGCGGCACATCCGGCGGGCGATCGCCATCTACCGCTCGCTGCTGGACGGCGGCATCGTCGAGAAGCTCGACCGGCCGGACGCCGAGGGCCGGATCGTCCGCCTCACCGTGGACCTGCAGCAGGACTTCGCGCTGAACCAGCCGCTGTCCACGTTCGCGCTGGCCGCGTTCGAGCTGCTGGACCCCGAGTCGCCGTCGTACGCGCTGGACATGGTGTCCGTCGTGGAGTCCACGCTGGACGATCCGCGCCAGATCCTCGCCGCCCAGCAGAACAAGGCGCGCGGCGAGGCGGTCGCCGCGATGAAGGCCGACGGGGTGGAGTACGAGGAGCGCATGGAGCGGCTCCAGGACATCACCTACCCGAAGCCGCTGGAGGAGCTGCTCTTCCACGCCTACGACACCTACCGCAAGAGCCACCCCTGGGTCGGTGACCATCCGCTGTCGCCGAAGTCCGTGATCCGGGACATGTACGAGCGGGCGCTGTCGTTCACCGAGCTGGTGTCCCACTACGAGCTGGCCCGCACCGAGGGCATCGTGCTGCGCTACCTCGCGAGCGCCTACAAGGCGCTGGAGCACACCGTCCCGGACGACCTGAAGTCGGAGGACCTGGAGGATCTGATCGCCTGGCTGGGCGAGACGGTGCGCCAGGTCGACTCCAGCCTGCTGGACGAGTGGGAACAGCTGGCCAATCCGGAGGAGATGACCGCCGAGGAGGCGCAGGAGAGGGCCGACCAGGTCAAGCCGGTCACCGCCAACGCGCGCGCCTTCCGCGTCCTGGTCCGCAACGCCATGTTCCGCCGGGTCGAGCTCGCCGCCCTCGATCAGGTGGGGGAACTGGGCGAGCTGGACGCCGAGAGCGGCTGGGACGCGGACGCCTGGGGCGAGGCGATGGACAAGTACTGGGACGAGTACGAGGAACTCGGCACCGGTCCCGACGCCCGCGGACCGAAGCTGCTGCTCATCGAGGAGGAGCCGCAGAACGGGCTGTGGCGGGTCCGGCAGATCTTCGACGACCCGAACGGCGACCACGACTGGGGCATCAGCGCCGAGGTCGACCTCACCGCCTCCGACGCGGAGGGCCGTGCGGTCGTCCGGGTCACCGGTGTCGGCCAGCTGTGAGGACAGGAGAAGCCCACCCATGACGAATCCGGCCGAGAGCCTCGTCGCCCTGCTCGACCTGGAGCGGATCGAGGTCGACATATTCCGTGGCCGCAGCCCGCAGGAGTCCCTCCAGAGGGTCTTCGGCGGCCAGGTGGCCGGCCAGGCCCTGGTCGCCGCCGGCCGCACCACGGAGGGCGACCGCCCGGTGCATTCCCTGCACGCGTACTTCCTTCGTCCGGGCCGGCCCGGGGTGCCGATCGTGTACCAGGTCGAACGGGTGCGTGACGGCCGGTCGTTCACGACCCGTCGGGTCACCGCGGTGCAGCAGGGCCGCACGATCTTCAATCTGACCGCCTCCTTCCACAAGCCTGAACAGGGAAGCTTTGAACACCAGCTGCCGCCGGCCCGCGAGGTCCCGGACCCCGAGTCGCTGCCGACGGTGACGGACGAGATCCGTGAGCATCTGGGCGCGCTGCCGGAGCAGCTGGAGCGGATGGCGCGCCGCCAGCCCTTCGACATCCGCTATGTGGACCGGCTGCGCTGGGACGCCGACGCCGTCAGGGGCTCCGAGCCGCGCAGCGCGGTGTGGATGCGCGCGGTCGGCCCGCTCGGCGACGATCCGCTGGTGCACACCTGTGCCCTGACGTACGCCAGTGACATGACCCTCCTGGACGCCGTGCGGATCCCCGTGGAGCCGTTGTGGGGGCCGCGCGGCTTCGACATGGCGTCGCTGGACCACGCCATGTGGTTCCACCGTCCGTTCCGCGCCGACGAGTGGTTCCTGTACGACCAGGAATCACCGATCGCCACGGGCGGGCGGGGCCTGGCCCGCGGCCGGATCTACGACCTGGAGGGCCGGATGCTGGTGTCCGTCGTCCAGGAGGGTTTGTTCCGGGCGCTGTAGGTCACCGGTGTCCGCGCCTCCACCGGGTCGGCGGGGAGAGCGGGACGGAGCTCGTCACCGGGGAGCGCACGGATCCGCCCGAGCTGCACGGTGAGGTCGAACTCGGTTTCCCCGAGACCGAGTTCGCGGGCCGCACGGCCCGGACGGCCCAGGCGTCCCGGGCCGCCCGGCGGTGGCCGTGGTGTCGTGCGCGGCGATGTGCTGTCCGGGCATGCTCGTCCTCCCCCGTGGAGTGTGGGCGGCCGGCGCCGGATGCGCCCGCCCGGAAGAACCGTAGCCCCTTTGCCACTCTCCGTGACGAGCCTGTGGACAACTCCGCGACGGAGCACGACCTCGCAGGTCAGAGCTCTGTGCCGGGCTCCGGCTGGCGGGCGTCCACGTCCAGGTGCTCGCCGACCCGGTTGACCAGCAGGGTCATCTCGTACGCGATCTGGCCGATGTCGGCCTCCGCCCCGCTGAGTACGCACAGACAACTGCCGGTGCCCGCCGCGGTGACGAAGAGCACCGCGTCGTCGAACTCGATCATCGTCTGGCGCACCCCGCCCGCGCCGAAGTGCCGTCCCGAGCCCTTGGCGAGACTGTGCAGTCCGGACGAGACGGCGGCGAGGTGCTCCGCGTCCTCGCGCCGCAGCCCCGTGCTCGCGCCCGTCACCAGCCCGTCGCTGGACAGGACCAGCGCGTGCCGTACGTGTTCGACTCGTTGGGTCAGGTCGTCCAGCAGCCAGTCGAGTCCCCGGTTGTGCGCCATGTCGTGTGTCTCCCCCTGGTCTTCCCCGTGTTCTGCCCCGTGTGCCGTTCCCTCCTGTGCGGGAGGGCCCTCGCGCCAGCCTTCCCCACGACCGGGCGCCGGGCAAGGAGGACGGGGCCAGGGGGCGGAAGATGACCGAGGAACAGTGGCGCGAGCCCGGATCCCGCGGCCGTCCCGCCGAGCCGGGCGGCCGGGCGGTGCCTACGCGTTCGGCGTACTCGACGAGCCGGATCAGCACCTCCTCCCCCGAGCCCGCGGCAGACGTCTTCCGTGTCGTGGCACCGGGCTCACGCGAAGCGGTCCTCGCCCGGGGCGCGGTGTCGCCCACGGGACCCACAGCCCCTCGACCACCTCAGCCCTTCGACCACCTCGAACACCTCGCGGAGAACCCGCTCATGGGGGCTGCCGGTGACGACGAGCGCGCGGACGGTGCGGCGCGGTCCAGAGGTCCCATGGCCCAAAACGCCGGAGGGCGCGGACGCGCGAAGGGAACGTTCCGGAAACGGCTGAAGCATGACGCGGTGGTGCACCGGAACGACCCCGTCTCGCTCGAACGTGCGCACAAGGGCACCGCTCGTCCCGGTAGGGGATCATACGGAGCATGAGCGACGACCGCACACACGTCCAGGAGTTCTTCACCGCGCGTGCCGCCGACTGGGACCGCCGTTTCCCCGACGACGGTCCGGCCTACGCCGCCGCGGTCGCCGGACTCGGTCTGCGCGCGGGGGACCGGGTGCTCGACGCGGGCTGCGGTACCGGGCGCGCCCTGCCTCCGCTGCGTGCGGCCGTGGGACCCACGGGCGTGGTCCTCGGCGTGGACCTGACGCCGGCCATGCTGCGGCAGGCGGCACGGGCCGGTCGGGACCGTGACGGGGTGCTGGTGCTGACCGACGTCGCCGCGCTGCCACTGCGCCCGTCCGCGCTGGACGCCGTGTTCGCGGCGGGTCTGATCGCCCATCTGCCCGACCCGGCCGGCAACCTCCGGGAGATCGCGCGGGTGGTACGGCCGGGTGGCGTGCTCGCGCTGTTCCATCCGGTCGGCCGGGCGGCGCTCGCCGCCCGGCAGGGCCGCACGCTCACCCCGGGGGACCTGCGCGCGGAGCCGAATCTCCGTGCGCTGCTGTCCCGTTCGGGGTGGCGCATGACGTCGTACGCCGACGAGGACACGCGCTTCCTGGCGCTGGCCGTCCGCACGGACTGAGCGCCCGGCCGCGTGGCCGGCTGCTCAGTCCGCGTGCCGCACCGGACACCCCCGCAGTCCCGGAACGGGTTCGGTGCCCAGGTCGTCCAGCCGGTAGCCGTTCGGGTAGCTCTTGATCTCCCGGTTCTGCCGGGCGAAGTGCGGGGCGCGCCGCGGCGGCAGCAGGCGGACGGCGCGGCCCCGCAACCGCACCGCGCGGCGCACCCACGCGCGGGTGGCCGCGCTCGGCGGGGTGTAGCGGAAGGCGCGCAGAAGGGGCTCGTCGAGCAGCGCGAGCGTGGCGGTGCGCAGCACGGGGGCGAGCGGGCGCGGATACCAGGAGATCATGAGGTCGAGCGTGGCGTCCGAGACCCGCCGCGCGCCCTCGTCCCAGCCGAAGTGGGCCTCCTCGTAGGCGTCCAGGAAGCTTTCGAACTCCTCGTAGGACCCGGGGATGTCCTTGATGCCCATGTACCGTCCCAGGGTCTGGTAGTGGACGGTGGCGGCGACGGTCTCGTGCCGTGACAGCCTGCGCCAGCCGTAGGAGTCGATCCACCGCTTGGGCATCACCACGAACGTGCACAGGACGTACCGCATGTCGTCGTCGGGGATGTCGTAGGCGTGGTGCATCCGGTTGATGCGGCGGATCGCGGTCCTGCCCCGGGTGCTGCCGAACCCGTGCTCGACGATGGCGTCCAGGAGGAGGGAGGTGTCGTCGTAGCGTTTCTGGGACCGGTCGGTGAGCTCCGCGGTCCCGGCGAGCAGGCGGCCGATCCGGGGAACGGCGTAGGTGCGGTAGAGGGCCAGTTCCAGGGCCCGGGTGAAGTCCCAGGGGAACTCGTAGGCCGCGCTGAGCCGGTAGATCTCCGTCGCCTCCCGGTAGGGGTCCATCCGCCGGATCCGTTCCAGCCGTTCGAAGCGTCGCACCGTGTTGCCCCCTTCTGCCGTCGGAGCCGCAACTCTACGTTGGGTGGCAGGAGATGAACGGTCGGCGACGGCAGTCGTGCCGGGAAGGTGGACCGCATGTGGGGATGGGCCCGGGGGATCGGGAGCAGAGTGACCGGCAGTGCGCGCGCGGGGGAACGGGCCGTGCGGGGGGAGCGTCCGCGCAATCTGTTCGAGGCCGCCGCGGCGTACGTCTCGGCCTGCGCGGAGGACGATCAGGACCGGATCGACGAGGCGGCCGGCTGGGTGTCGCCGGAGGCCCTGTCGTTCGGGGTGAACGAGCTGGCGTGCCGGGCGGTGATCGCTCTCGCACGGGAGCGGGACGAGTCCCCGCGGACGGTCGCGCGGGCGCTGCTGGGTCTTCCGGCCGCCTGAACCGCCCGCCGGCGTGGGGGCCGATTCGCCCCGTCGGGCCGGAGAACCGCAGCTCCGGGCACGGCCGTGGGGTCGTGACAAGCGGCTCGGGGTCGGCATAGGGTGCGCGCCGGTGGACGAACCGATGGGGAGGCGGGATGGCCCGGACGGACGAGGAAGCCGTCGCCGCCGCGGACGACGCGCTCTACGTGCTCACGGCGGCGCTGCTGACACCGGCGAAGTTCCCGAGCGTGCCGGGCGACGACTACCCGGAGGCGTGCGCGGCGCTCGGCCTTCCGCCCCTCGCCGACGGGTACGGGCTGGTACTCGGCCAGGACGGCGAGGGCGCCCGCTGGACCGTCGTCGTCGACGACGTCTCGCTGGTCGCCGTCGTGATCGCGTCCTGGGACTGCGGGATGGAGCACGACCTGTCGCCGGACGAGCGCACGGTCGTCGCCGCGCTGCCCGGCTGGCCTCTCGCGGTGGCCGTCGCGGCGCCGGGCGTGCCCGCGCCGCACGATCCCGGCCCGGGCGCCGCGGACGGGTCCCCGCTGACCCCGCCGGACGCCGGGACCTGGGGGCCGGCCCAGCGCCGGCTGGGCGCCGACGAGATCGCGCTGCGGTGGACGGTCTGGCGCGAGCAGGTCGACGACGCGGCGTTCCCGGCACCGGGCGGCCCGGCCGGGGCGGCCGGGGCGGCCGGCGGCGCGCAGGAGCCCGCGGAGGACGGCCGGGCGGAGGAAGCGGGCGGGCCGTCCGGACGGACGGCCGGGGCACAGCGGGATCCGGCGGGTACTGGCGGAGGCACACGCGTACGTCGACTCGCCGCCGCCGCTCGGCCGGGTCCGCTCGTCCTTCGCCCCGGGCGGCGCACGCACCCTGCGCGCCGACGGCCCCGGCTGGTCGCTGGTGGCCCGGACGGACGACATCGCGTTCGTCCTGCCCGGACCGGCTGCGGCCGATCCTGCCCTGTTACCGCTCGGCGTTCGACGCCCTGGTCGCACGGGTGGAGCGCGGAGCCGCGCCGCCCGCGGACCGGACGGTCGGCAGGCCCGCGGACGACGACGTGGTCGACTCCTGCGCGCTGGGCTCCGGTGAGGCGGTGACGCCCTGACGCCTCAGCGGCCCAGCTCCTTGCGCGAGACGCGGCGCAGCCTGCGCCGCTGTGCGGGGTCCAGGGCGAGGTACGCGGCGGCCGGGACTCCCAGGACGATCAGGAGCGCGGCCCACCAGGGCAGCCAGATGAGCAGGATCAGTCCGGCCGCCACGCCCCCCGCGGCGATCTTGGCGTTCTTCGACATGAGTGTCGCCTCCTTCGCGGCCACTGCCGCTCTCTGCCGTGAGAACGGGCCCGCGCCCGCGGCGGTTCCGGACCGCGACCCCGAGACGTCCCTGAGATGCGCCCCTAGGGCCTCCGGGAACCCCTCGCGGGCCTCCGCCCCGGAGGTCCACGACGTACCTCCATAGTGACCTGGATCACATCAAAGACATACCCGGCGACATCGTCCGTGCTGTATCCTCGGCGACTCCGGCTTCACTAGTCAAGTTTGAGGACCTCTGTCATCACCGCGCAGACGACTCCCCCGACGCCCCCCTCCGCACACCCCGCACACCCCGCACACCCCGCACACCCCGAGCTGGCCGGCTGTCCGGCCGTGTTCGTACCAGGTGACCCCGCTCACACCGGTCGGGTCGCGTTCTGGCGGCCCGACGGCTCGCCTCCCCCGGCCGTGGACACGGCGTCGGCCGAGGAGCTGACCGTCGTGGTGCCGGGCGACGACGGGATCGAGGTGGTACGCGTGCCCGCCGCCCTGCTGCCGGTGCGCGACGCGCTCCCGTTCCTCACGCGTGCGCGCGCCGGTGGCGCGGGGCACCGGGCCACCCTGTTCTGGGGCGCCGCCGCCGTGCACGCCCTGCACCTGGTGGCGCGCGGTCTGCTGCTGCCCGGCCTCTCCCCCGCCGACCACGACGCCTGGCGCGCCGGCCCGCTGGGCGCGGAGGACGTCGAGGCGATCCGCCGGCTCGCCGCCGCGATGCCGCCCGAGGCGCACGCGACGCCGCTGGACGGCTCCGGGCCGCCGCGGCTGCCCGAGCCCGAACGGCTGCTGCGCGCCTTCCTCGACGCGGTCGCCGACACCCTCCCCCGCTCCCCCGCCGCCCACCTCGTGACCGGCGCCCCCGCCTTCGCGGTGCCGGGGCCTCGGCGGCTGCCCGGGCTGCGGGCCTGGGCGGCCGGCGTCGCCGCCGGCCACGACGCCGGCGTACGGCTGTCCCTGCGGATCGAGGCGCGCGGGCTCACGGACGCGGCCGACACTGCGGACGTGTCGTTCCGGGCCGTCCTGCAGATGCACGGCGTGGGCGACCCCGCGCTCGTCGCGGACGCCGGCGAGGTGTGGGCCGGGTCCTTCGACGCGGCCTTCGACTCCCGCGCGCGGATGGACGCCCTGCTGGCGCTCCGCCGAGCGGCGCGGGCCTGGGCGCCGCTCGCCCCCCTGCTGTCGGCGACCGTGCCGGACGCGGTGGACCTGGCGGAGGAGGAGATCGCCGAACTCCTCGGCGACGGCGGCCGGGCGCTCGCCGGTGCGGGCGTCGACGTGCACTGGCCCAAGGAGCTGGTCCGCGAACTCACCACCCGTGCGCAGATCGGTCCCGCCGACGACGGGCCGGGGTCCGGGAGGACCGGATCCGCGGACGGGCCGTCGTTCCTGTCCGCCGACGCGCTGCTCGCCTTCGACTGGTGGTTCGCCCTGGGCGACCGGCGGCTCACGCGCGAGGAGCTGGACCGGCTGGCCGAGGCGAACCGTCCCCTCGTGCGACTGCGCGACCGGTGGGTCCTGATCGACCCGCAGGAGCTGGCCCGCGCCCGTGCCCGGAAGGATCGCAGGGTCACTCCGATCGACGCGCTCGGCGCGGCCCTGACGGGCTCCGTGGAGGTCGACGGCAGCCGGATCGAGGTCCGGCCCACCGGCTGGCCGGCGGCCCTGCGGGACCGGCTCGCGGACCCCGGGGCGCAGGAGCCCGTCGAACAGCCCGCCGCCCTCGCCGCCACACTGCGGGACTACCAGCGGCGCGGCCTGGACTGGCTGGCCCGGACGACCGCCCTGGGCCTGGGCTGCTGTCTCGCCGACGACATGGGGCTCGGCAAGACCATCACCCTGATCGCCCTGCACCTGCACCGCCAGACCGATCCGGAGTCCGCGGGCCCCACTCTCGTGGTCTGCCCGACCTCCTTGATGGGCAACTGGCAGCGGGAAATCGAGCGGTTCGCGCCCGGCACCCCGGTGCGCCGCTTCCACGGCGCGCGGCGGGCGCTGGACGGCCTGGCCGACGGCGCGTTCGTGCTCACCACGTACGGCACCATGCGGCTGGACGCCTCCCGGCTCGCCGAGGTCCCCTGGGGCATGGTCGTCGCCGACGAGGCCCAGCACGTGAAGAACCCGTACTCCTCGACGGCCCGCCGGCTGCGCTCCATCGGCGCACGCGCGCGCGTGGCGCTCACCGGCACGCCGGTGGAGAACAACCTGTCGGAACTGTGGGCGATCCTCGACTGGACGACCCCCGGACTGCTGGGCCGGCTCGGCACCTTCCGCCGGCGGTACGCGGACGCCGTCGAGGGCGGGCAGGATCCGGCCGCGGCGGACCGGCTGGCGCGTCTGGTGCGGCCGTTCCTGCTGCGCCGCCGCAAGTCGGACCCCGGGATCGCGCCCGAGCTGCCGCCCAGGACGGAGACCGATCACGCCGTCTCGCTCACCCAGGAGCAGACGGCGCTGTACGAGGCCGTGGTGCGCGAGGCGATGGCCAAGATCGCGGGCGCCGACAGCACGGCGCGGCGCGGACTGATCGTGAAGCTGCTGACCGGCCTGAAGCAGATCTGCAACCACCCGGCGCAGTTCCTCGAGGAGGAGCGGCCGGTGGTCGCGGGGCGGTCGGGGAAGCTGGAGCTGCTGGACGAACTCCTCGACACGGTCCTGGCCGAGGGGGCCGCTGTCCTGGTGTTCACGCAGTACGTACGGATGGGCCGGCTGCTGGAGCGGCACCTGGCCGCACGGGGCGTGCCGACGCAGTTCCTGCACGGCGGCACGCCGGTCGCCGAACGCGAGGCGATGGTGCGCCGCTTCCAGGACGGCGAGGTCCCGGTCTTCCTGCTGTCGCTCAAGGCGGCGGGGACCGGACTGAACCTCACCCGCGCGGAGCACGTCGTGCACTACGACCGCTGGTGGAACCCCGCTGTCGAGGCGCAGGCGACGGACCGCGCGTACCGCATCGGCCAGACCCGGCCGGTGCAGGTGCACCGCATCATCGCCGAGGGGACCGTCGAGGACCGCATCGCCGGACTGCTGGAGCGCAAGCGCGAGCTGGCCGAAGCGGTGCTCGGCTCCGGCGAGACGGCACCCACCGAACTGACCGACACCGAGCTGGCGGAGCTGGTCGAACTGCGAGGGGGACTGGGATGACCCGGTACGACGGTGACGGGGCCGGCGCGGAGCGCACCTTCGCCGCGCTGCCGCCCGCCCGGGGGCGGGGTTTCGCACAGACCTGGTGGGGCCGGGCCTGGCTGACGGCGCTGAAGGGCACGGCACTGGACTCCGGGCAGCTCAAGGCGGGCCGCGGGCTCGCCCGCGCGGGCGCGGTCGGCGCGGTGTCCGTGCGGCCGGGACGCATCACGGCGGTCGTACAGGACCGGGACGGCACGGCCCACCGCGCGGACGTGCTGCTGCAGGAGCTGTCCGAGGAACAGTGGGACCGCTTCCTGGCCATGACCGTGGAGCGGGCCGGGCACGTCGCGGCGCTGCTCGACCGCGAGATGCCGACGCATCTGGTCGAGGACGCGGAGCTGGCCGGCGTCGGACTGCTGCCGGGCCCGGGCGATCTGGAGCCGGAGTGCGGCTGCGGCGCCTGGGACCACTGCGGTCACACGGCGGCGCTGTGCTATCAGGTGGCCCGGCTGCTGGACCAGGACCCGTTCGTCCTGCTGCTGGTGCGGGGGCGGGGCGAACGCACCCTGCTGGACGCGCTCCAGGCCGGGGGCGACGCGTCCGCCGGGCGGCCCGCCCGGGGCCCGGAAGGCGTGGACGCGGCCGAGGCGTACGCGGCCGGTGACATCCTGCCGTCGCTTCCCGACGCCCCCGCCCTCCCCGCGGAGCCGGGGATTCCGCCGTCGCTGGACACGGAGGCGGAGCCCGCGGCCGGGATCGATCCGCCCGCGCTGGAGTTCCTGGCCGCCCGGACCGCCGTACAGGCCCACCGGATGCTGGCCCGGGCGCTCCGGGACGGGCACGAACGGCAGCCCGTGGAACCGGAACCGACCGTCGCGCAGGACGCGGTGCGGCTGGCCGCCGGGGAACCCGGCAGCGCGCTGGCGGGGCGGCTCGCCGAGGGGTCGGGGCGCGGCCGGGAAGGGCTGGCCGTGGCCGTACGGGCCTGGCGGCACGGCGGTACGGCGGCCCTGGCCGTGCTCGACGAGGAGTGGACCGTGGACGGCGAACGGCTGGCCCGCGCGCGTGCCGCCCTCGACACGGCGTGGGACGAGGGCGAACGTCCGGTGCTTCGGGCCCGGGCCAACCGGTGGACGGTGGCCGGCGCACCCGTCCAGCTGCGCCTGGGCCGCGAGGGGCGCTGGTGGCCGTACCGCCAGGAACGCGGCCGGTGGGTCCCGGCGGGGGATTCCTCCCGGGACCCGGCGACGGCACTGGCCTCGGCGGAGCGCGCACCCGAAAGGTAGCCGCCGGCGAGTTCGCCACCACGCCAGGACCACGACCGGCCCCGGCGGCCGTGCCGCGAGGAACACGGTCGCCGGACCCCGGCGGGAGTTCCCGCAGGGATCCGGCGACGGTCTCGGGGGAAGGCCTCTCCGGGGGGTGACCGCGTCTCGTGCGGTGTCGTCGGGGCGGTTCCGCGTCGCCCGGGGACGGCAGGAGCGACTCCAGGCCGCTCGGCGGCCCGCTCTCGCGTGCGCGGCACGGCCGTGCCGCGCGAGGGCGCACGCGGGATGCGCACCGGGCCGGTGCGGACCGCGCCGTCACGCGCGGGACGTCGCCGCCGGGAGGTCCCGCGTCGGCCCGGACGCGTGCCACCGCGCGCACGACCGGGGGCGAACCGCACGCGGGGGCGCGGCCCTCCCGGACGCGCGTGCGAGGGCGCGGCCGTCCCGTGGCAGGGGCGGGACGGCCGCGCCCTCGCGGTCGGGGCTCAGCCCCGGGCGCCCAGCAGGTGGTCCATCGCCAGCTGGTCCAGGCGCTCGAAGGCCATGCCCCGCGCGGCGGCCTCGTCGACGTCGAAGTCCTCGAAGGCGGACCGGTCGTCGAGCAGGGCCTGGAGGCCGTCGGCCGCCGTGGGCTGGGCCAGCTGGTCCAGCCGGGCCGCGCGCAGCGCCTCCTGCACCTCGGGGTCCGCGCGGAAGGCCGCCGCGCGCTCCTTGAGGATCAGGTAGTTGCGCATGCAGCCGGCCGCCGAGGCCCACACGCCGTCGAAGTCCTCGGTCCGCGGCGGCTTGAAGTCGAAGTGCCGCGGGCCCTCGTACCCGGCCGACTCCAGCAGGTCCACCAGCCAGAACGCGGCGCGCAGGTCGCCCGCGCCGAAGCGGAGGTCCTGGTCGTACTTGATGCCGGACTGGCCGTTGAGGTCGATGTGGAAGAGCTTGCCCGCCCACAGCGCCTGCGCGATGCCGTGCGGGAAGTTCAGCCCGGCCATCTGCTCGTGGCCGACCTCCGGGTTGACGCCGTACAGCTCCGGGCGCTCCAGACGCTCGATGAACGCCAGGGCGTGGCCGATGGTGGGCAGCAGGATGTCGCCGCGCGGCTCGTTCGGCTTGGGCTCGATGGCGAAGCGGATGTCGTAGCCCTGGGCCGTGACGTACTCGCCGAGCAGGTCGAAGGCCTCCTTCATGCGGTCGAGGGCGTCCCGCACGTCCTTGGCGCCGCCGGACTCGGCACCCTCACGACCTCCCCAGGCCACGTAGGTCTCGGCGCCGAGCTCGACCGCGAGGTCGATGTTGCGGATGGTCTTGCGCAGCGCGTAGCGGCGCACGTCGCGGTCGTTCGCGGTGAACCCGCCGTCCTTGAACACCGGGTGGGTGAACAGGTTGGTGGTGGCCATCGGCACCTTCATGCCGGTGTCGTCCAGCGCCTGCCGGAACCGCTTGATGTGCTCCTCGCGCTCGCTGTCGCTCGAGCCGAAGGGGATGAGGTCGTCGTCGTGGAACGTGACGCCGTGGGCGCCCAGCTCGGCCAGGCGCCGCACCGACTCGGCCGGGTCGAGGGCACCCCGCGTGGCGTCGCCGAAGGGGTCCCGTCCCTGCCAGCCGACGGTCCACAGTCCGAAGGTGAACTTGTCCTCGGGGGTGGGCTGGTAGTTCATGCCGCGGCTCCTTGCTCGCTGAGGCTATTTCGTCATGGCGGTTTACAAATTAGTATGCAGGAACATTTCTGGGAAGAGACACACCCCGCCGAGTCGCGGAAGTGGGTCGTGGGAGAGGGAGAGACCGATGTCAGCAGCCGAGGGTCCGCTCGTCGTCGGCGTGGACACATCCACCCAGTCCACCAAGGCCCTGGTCGTCGACGTGGCCACCGGCCGGGTCGTCGCGAGCGGCCAGGCCCCGCACACGGTGACCTCGGGGGCCGGCCGGGAGAGCGATCCGCGCCAGTGGTGGGACGCCCTGTCGGAGGCGCTGCGCCAGTGCGGCGAGGCGGCGCACGAGGCCGCCGCGGTGTCGATCGGCGGGCAGCAGCACGGCCTGGTCACCCTGGACGGGAACGGCGAGCCGGTCCGTCCGGCGCTGCTGTGGAACGACGTGCGTTCCGCTCCGCAGGGCCGGCGGCTGATCGAGGAGCTGGGCGGCTCCAAGTTCTGGGCCGAGCGCACCGGAAGCGTGCCGGCCGCCTCCTTCACGGTCACCAAGTGGGCCTGGCTGGCGGAGCACGAGCCGGACGCGGTGCGCGCCACCAAGGCGGTCCGTCTCCCCCACGACTACCTCACCGAGCGGCTCACCGGGCAGGGCACGACCGACCGCGGCGACGCGTCCGGCACCGGATGGTGGGCCTCGGGGACGGAGGCGTACGACGAGGAGATCCTCGCGCACGTGGGGCTCGACCCGGCGCTGCTGCCGCGCGTGGTGCGTCCCGGGGAGGTCGCCGGGACCGTGCGCGACGGCCACGACCTGCCGTTCTCCAAGGGAACCCTGGTGGCGTGCGGCACCGGTGACAACGCCGCCGCCGCGCTGGGCCTCGGGGTGCGTCCCGGCACGCCGGTGATGAGCCTCGGCACCTCGGGCACCGTGTACGCGGTGACGCAGCGCAGGCCGGCCGATCCGACCGGCACGGTGGCGGGGTTCGCCGACGCGCGCGGCGACTGGCTGCCGCTGGCCTGCACGCTCAACTGCACGCTGGCCGTGGACCGGGTCGCGGCGCTGCTGAACCTGGACCGCGAGGCCGTCGAACCCGGGCGCGGCGTCACGCTGCTGCCCTTCCTGGACGGCGAACGCACCCCGAACCTCCCCCACGCCTCCGGCCTGCTGCACGGGCTGCGCCACGACACCACCGGCGGTCAGCTGCTCCAGGCCGCCTACGACGGCGCCGTGTACTCCTTGCTGGCCGCGCTCGACCTCGTCCTCGACGAGGACGCCGACCCGTCGGCGCCCCTGCTGCTGATCGGCGGCGGCGCCCGGGGCACGGCCTGGCAGCAGACCGTGCGGCGGCTGTCGGGACGGCCGGTGCAGGTGCCCCGGGCCAAGGAACTGGTCGCGCTCGGTGCGGCGGCGCAGGCCGCCGGGCTGCTCACCGGGGAGGACCCGGCCGCGGTCGCCCGGCGCTGGGACACGGCGGCGGGCCCGGTGCTGGAGGCCGTGGAACGGGACGAGGAGACGCTGGCCGGGCTGGCCGGGGTACTCTCCGACGCGGCCCCGCTGCTGAACCGCGGCACGACCGCCGGCTGACGGCGCCCACCGGCACGGCACCGGCCGCCCGTGCCCGCCGCCCGGCGGGTACGGGCCGGCAGTCACGGACCGCCGGCACCGACCGACAGGCCGACCAGCCGCACCGACCGACAGGCCGACCAGCCGCAGCGGCCGTCAGCGCACCGACGGCCGCGGAGACCGAGGAACGACGGAGGAATGAGCGCACCGCTGCACAAGGCCCGCCCGGCCGGCCCGGGGCGCGTGTTGCCCGACACCCAGCAGGGCATGCGCCGCCGCAACCTCTCGCGGGTGATGCACACGGTCAGAGCCGAGGGACCGCTGTCCCGGGCCGCCGTCGCCTCCCGCATCGGCCTGACCCGCGCGGCGGTGTCCACGCTGGTCGACGAGCTCATCCGCTCGGGCCTGCTGGAGGAACTGGGACCCGAGCGGCCCGGACGCGTGGGCCGTCCCGGCTCGGCGCTCGCCGTCAGCGGGCGCGGCCCCGCGGGGATCGGCGCCGAGATCGGCGTCGACCACCTCGCGGTCTGCGCGGTCGACCTGCGCGGACGGGTCCGGTCCCGGGCGGTGCGGCACGTCCCGAACCGGGACCGCTCCCCCGGACCGGTGCTCGGGGAGCTCACCGGGCTGACGGAGCGGGTCGTCGCCGAGGTGGAGGCCGAGGGCCTGTGGCCGGCGGGGCTCGCCGTGGCCGTACCGGGTCTGGTGGCGCGCGACGCCCGGACCGTCGTGCGCGCCCCGAACCTCGGCTGGCTCGACACGGACCTGGGCGACCTGCTCCCGGCGGGCCTGCCGCTCACCGTGGCCAACGAGGCCAACTTCGGCGCGCTGGCCGAACTGTGGCTCGGCGAGGACACCCCGCGCGACTTCCTCCATGTGTCCGCCGAGATCGGCATCGGCGCCGCGGTCGTCGTGGACGGACGGCTGCTGCACGGAAACCGCGGCTTCGCGGGTGAGTTGGGCCATGTACCGGTACGGCCGGACGGGCCGGAATGCGCCTGCGGCGGACGGGGCTGTCTGGAGCAGTACGCCGGTGAGGAGGCGGTGCTGCGCGCGGCCGGACTGGAGCCGGGCGAGGACCGCGTCGGCCTCCTCTCGGGGCGCGCCGAGCAGGGCGACACGGACGTACGACGCGCCCTGGAGGACGCGGGGACGGCGCTCGGGATCGCCCTGACCGGGGCGGTCAACCTGCTGGACCCCGAGAGCGTGGTGCTGGGCGGAGCCCTGTCCGGGCTCGCGCCCTGGCTGCTGCCGTCGCTCCGCTCCGAACTGGCCCGCCGTACCGCGGGGCCGGCCTGTCCCGTCTCCGTCTCCCCGCTGGGCCCCGAGGGCCCGCTGCTGGGCGCGGCGCACTCGGTGGTGCGGGGAGTCCTGGACGACCCGGCGGCGGTGGCCGAACGGGGCTGACGCGCGGCCCCGGAGCACGCGGACCACCCGCGCGCGAGCCCTCCCCCGGGTTCCGCGCGGCCGGCCGCGGACCGCATCCGGTGGCCGCGGTCCGCCTCCCGCAGGGCGCCGCGGATCGGGGGCGGTGTCACCGCCGCTCGGCTTCCGGCCGTCCCGGTCGCGCGCGAGGACGGGAACGCCGCGCCGGGCCACGAGCCCGTCGACCGCCATGACATGATCACGTGCCGGGCTCCCGCCCGCCCCACCACCTCACCGCTCGATTACGAATCGCCCAACTCCTGGTGTCCGTACGTTTAGCAGGTAACGATGAGGTCATGACACCGGCACAGCGAGCCATGGAGAGACTGCTCACCTGGTCCGATCTCACGGCCTGTCCGGCCGGTTGCGGTACGGGGCAGGCACTCCGCACCGCCCGTGACGAGATCGTCCACTTCCACTCGGCGCGGGACGTGGACCTCCACCTCACCCGTCGCGCCATCCAGCGCTTCCACTACGACCTGGACGGGTCGAGCGCGATACAACTGGTGCCGGACTCCTGCTGGGTGACGGTGCATCTGGACTGCGCCACGGACGTGGACCTGCTGCTGAGCCTGGTGAGCGTCGCCCTCAAGGCGCACCAGAACACATCCCCCTCCGCACCGCCGGCACCGGCGGGGTGCAACTTCCACCGCGTCACCGTGCTGCCGCGGGACGCGGTCTCCGACCGCTGAACCGCGCCCGTCGCGGCGGCCTCACGGCCGCAGGCCGCCGACGATGTCGGCGGTCGCCGTGAGGCCGCTGTGGATCGTGGGCGCGATGCTCGTGCTCGCCAGGTAGAAACCGAGCAGCAGACAGACCAGCGCGTGGGAGATCTTCAGACCGCTGTTGCGCAGGAAGATCACCGCAAGGACCGAGAGCAACAGCACCACAGAGATGGAAATGGCCATCGTCAACCTCCTCCGCCACATCCGTTTTGCGGCGTTCGGCCGCAAGTGTGGCGTAGCGGAGGGTTCGTCCGGGCTGCTGGCCTGTCCTCCGAACGTGTGGTGTCACACCCGCCGGTGGGCGTCGAGGAAGGATTCCAGGCCCGCGAGGTCATCGGTGTTGAGGTGGTCGACGTCCGCCGCCACCAGTTCGCCCCAGAGCGCGTCGCGGGCGGGGCCCGGCAGGTCGGGGGTGGCCCAGAACCGCACCCGCTGCCCGCGCGCGTGGGCGGCGCCCACGATGCCGCGCAGTTTCCGGCGCTCCGCGGCGGGGAAGGCGCCGACGCCCTGCCAGGTGAAGTTGAGCGTCCAGTTGTCGCTGATCAGGGGGGCGAAGGAGGCCGGTGCGGTGCTGCCGAGGTCGGTGAGCCGGCCGTCGTAGAAGGCGCGGCGGACCCGCTGGGCCTCCATGGGGGCACGGGCCGCGCGGTCGCCGGAGACGACGACGGTGACCGGTCCGGGCAGCACCCTGCCGTGGGCGCAGGTGGTGAACAGGTGCCGGTAGCGGCGCAGACGGCGGTCGAGCTCGAGATAGGTGGACGCGCCCTCGGTCTTGATGTCGATCAGCAGCTGGAGCGACCCGCGGTGCCCGCGGTACACCGAGCCGTGGTGGGCGCGGACCCGGGCGGCGAGCGGGTCGAGGTAGAGGGATTCGAGAGTGCGGGACGGATCGAGGTCCTCGGGGTCGTGGGCGACCAGGAGTTGGCCGTCGACCAGGTATATGTCGGCCTCGACGCTGCCGAAGCGGTGGTCGAGGGCGTCGAGGAGGGGACGGGGGTGCTCGTAGTCGTTGTGGGCGTGGGCCTGCCACAACGGGCGGGGGCGGTGCTGGCGTCCGCCGGCCAGCGCCTGGGTCGCGGGGAGGGCGACCGAGCCGGCGAGGGCGGCGCCGAGGGTGGTGAGGGCTCTGCGACGGGTGGTGAGGGCCATGCTCTGCCTTCCTGGAAGGGCCGGACGGGACCTCAGTGAGTATGGGGTCCGCCGGTGTCCGAAGAGCAGGGCCGCGGGGGGAGTTGGCCGATCCGCCGTCGTGTGTTCACCTCAGCGGTGCGAACCACGGAGGAAGCCCGCCCCGGGGGCGGGCTTCCTCCGTGGTTCGATCGGTCAGGGCGCTCGCAGGTCGACCAGCTCGGCGAGCGCCTCGCGGTGGGCGCCCGCCGTGCCGTAGGCGATCGAGTCGGCCTTGGCCCGCTTGAGGTGCGGGTGCACCGGGTGTTCCCAGGTCATGCCGATGCCGCCGTGCAGTTGCAGCGCCTCCTCGGCGGCCCGGACCGCGACGGGCGCGGCGTAGGCCTGGGCGACGGCGACCGCCACGTCGGCGTCCTCCCCGGCCGCGAGCGCGTCGGCGGCGCCCCGGGCGGCGGCGCGGAGGCTGACGGTCTCCAGCCAGAGCTGGGCGAGCCGGTGCTTGAGGGCCTGGAAGCCGCCGACGGGACGGTTGAACTGCGTGCGGTCCTTCAGGTGGCGGACGGTCTCCGTCAGTGACCAGTCGGCGAGGCCGAGTTGCTCCGAGGCGAGCAGTCCGGCGCCGGCCCGCAGGGCGCGGGGCACGGCGGTCCCCGCGTCGCCCAGCCTGCGCCCGGGCGCGCCGTCCAGGAGCACGCGGGCCACCGGGCGGGTCAGGTCCAGGGAGACCTGCGGGGTGACGGTGACCGCGTCGGCCCGCACCGCGTACAGCCCGCCGTCGTCGGCCGGTACGAGCAGGACGTCGGCGACGGCGGCGTCCGCGATGCCGGTCAGCTCCCCGTGCAGCGTGCCGTCCGTCGTCCGTACGGTGGCGAACGCGGCACCGGGAGCGGTGTGCAGGCCGACGGCGAGGGCGCCGATCCCGCGCCCGGACGCCAGCTCGGCGAGCAGGTCGTCGCCGTCCTGACAGGCCAGCAGCGCCTCGGTGGCCACCACGGCGCTCGTCAGATACGGCACGGGGGCGACCGCGCGCCCCAACTCCTCCAGCACGACGGCGGCTTCGCGGTGGGTGGCGCCCTGGCCGCCCCGGTCCTCGGGGACCAGCAGACCGGCGAGTCCCATGCCGTCGGCGAGCACCTTCCACAGGGACAGGTCGTGCGGGGCGTCCGACTCGGTACGGGCGATCACGCCCGCCGCGTCGCAGTGGTCGGTGAGCAGGTCCCGGACGGCGGCGCGCAGCGCCTCTTCCTCCTCCGAGTACAGGAGATCGCTCATCGGGCCAGGTCCTTCCATGCGACGTCCTTGTCGGTGCGCGGCTCGGCGGGCAGGCCCAGGACACGCTCGGCGACGATGTTCAGCAGGACCTCACTGGTCCCGCCCTCGATGCTGTTGCCCTTGGAGCGGAGGTAGCGGTAGCCGGCGTCGCGGCCGGTGAAGTCGACCAGTTCGGGGCGGCGCATGGTCCAGTCGTCGTACAGCAGGCCCTCCTCGCCCCTCAGTTCCACCTCCAGGCCGCTGATCTCCTGGTTGAGGCGGGCGAAGGCGAGCTTCAGGCCGGCGCCCTCGGGGCCGGGCTGTCCGGCGACCAGCTGCTGGCGCAGGCGCTCGCCGGTGAGCCGGGCGACCTCCGCCTCGACCCAGAGCTTCAGCAGCCGCTGGTGCAGGTCGTGGGTGCGCAGTTCGGGCCGTTCGCGCCAGGTCTTCGAGACCGGGCCGATCATGCCGCCCTCGCGGGGCAGCCGCATGCCGCCGATGGCGACGCGTTCGTTGTTCAGGGTGGTCTGCGCGACCCTCCAGCCGTCGCCGACCTCTCCGAGACGGTGGGTGTCGGGGATGCGGACGCCGGTGAGGAAGACCTCGTTGAACTCGGCCTCACCGGTGATCTGGCGCAGTGGCCGCACCTCGACACCGGGGTCGGTCATGTCGCACACGAAGTACGTGATGCCCCGGTGCTTGGGCACGTCCGGATCGGTGCGGGCGATGAGGATGGCCCAGCGGGCGAGGTGGGCGCTGGACGTCCACACCTTCTGCCCGTTCACCACCCAGTGCTCGCCCTCCCGGACGGCACGGGTGCCGAGCGCCGCCAGGTCGGATCCGGCGCCCGGCTCGCTGAAGAGCTGGCACCAGACCTCCTCGCCGGTCCACAGGGGCTTCAGGAAGCGCCGCTTCTGCTCCTGCGTGCCGTACTGGAGGATCGTCGGCGCGGCCATGCCCAGGCCGATGCCGATGCGGCGCGGGTCGTTGTCGGGGGCCCCGGCGGCCTCCAGTTCGGCGTCCACGACGGCCTGGAGCGAGCGCGGGAGACCGAGTCCGCCGAGTCCTTCGGGGAAGTGCACCCAGGCGAGTCCGGCGTCGAAGCGGGCGCGCAGGAAGTCGAGGCGGCCGGTGCGGGACGGTGGGTACGCGGACAGGAACTCCTGGGTACGGCGGCGCAGTTCGGCGGCGTCGGTCATGCGGCGGCTCCGTTCTCCAGCGAGGGCAGCACGGCGACGCGCCCGGTGGTGACGCCGTCCGCGACCCGCCGCACGGCGTCGGCGGCCCCGGCGAGCGGCACCCGCTCGCTCACCAGCGGCCTGATCGCGCCCCGCGCGGCGAGTTCGGTGAGCTGTTCGTGGCAGTGCTGAACCAGCTTGGGATTCCTGGTGTTGTACAGGCCCCAGTGCAGGCCGAGGATCGCGTAGTTCTTGACGAGGGCGTGGTTCAGGGCGGGGCTCGGGATGGACCCGCTCGCGAAGCCGACGACGACGATCCGGCCCTCGAAGGCGACGGCCTTGGCGGACTGGGCGTAGGCCTGGCCGCCGACGGGGTCGTAGACCACGTCGGCGCCCCGGCCGCCGGTGGCCTCCTTCACGGCGGCGACGACGTCCTGCTCGCGCCGGTCGATCACCACGTCGCAGCCCAGCTCACGGGCGACGGACGCCTTCGCGGCGCCGCCGACCACGCCGATGACGGTGGCGCCCGCCGCCTTGCCGAGCTGCACGGCCGCACTGCCGACCCCTCCCGCGGCGGCGTGCACGAGCAGGGTCTCGCCGGCCTCCAGACCGGCCCTGCGGTGCAGACCGAACCAGCCGGTCTGGTAGCCGATGTGCAGGGCGGCGGCCTCGGCGTCGTCCAGCGCCTCGGGCGCGGGCAGCAGCGCGGCGGCGTCCGCGACGGCGTACTCGGCGAAGCCGCCGTACGGCAGCACGGGATTGGCGATCACGCGGCGCCCGTCCTCGGTCTCACCGCAGACCTCCACGCCGGGGGTGAACGGCAGCGGCGGCCTGACCTGGTACTGGCCCCGGCACATCAGGGCGTCCGGGAAGTTGACGTTGGCGGCACGCACCTTCAGCAGGACCTGCCCGTCACCGGGCGCCGGCCGCTCCGCCTCCACGAGGCGCATCACCTCGCCCGGCTCGCCGAGCTCGTGCACTTGCCATGCCTGCATGCGGGGCCTCCACGGGAGTGTGAACGTCGTGTTCGCCTGACCGGGTCCACCGCATACTAAGCGGTCGCTTGCCCATCGGGGAACAGTCTCGTCCCGCACGCCGCGATTCCCGTCCGTCACGACCGCCTGGGCCGCGCCCGCACGTGCATCCGCTCCCCCTGCGGCCCGAACAGGCTGAGGAACTCCACGGGCCCCTCCCCCGTCGAACCGAACCAGTGCGGCACGCGCGTGTCGAACTCGGCCGCCTCCCCCGCCGCCAGCACCACGTCGTGCTCGCCGAGCACCAGCCGCAGCTTCCCGGACAGCACGTACAGCCACTCGTAGCCCTCGTGGGTACGCGGCTCGGGTTCGAGTCTCCGCTTCGGCTCCAGCACCTTGTACGCCTGGAGACCGCCGGGCTGACGGGTGAGCGGCCAGTGGGTGCGGCCGTGGCGCACGATCGGCGCGGATGCGCGGATGCGCGGGTCGCCGACCGGCGGCGCGCCGACCAGTTCGTCCAGTGGCACCTGGTGTGCCTGGGCGATCGGCAGCAGCAGTTCCAGACTGGGTCTGCGCAGCCCGGACTCCAGCCGGGAGAGGGTGCTCACGGAGATGCCGGTCGCCTCGGACAGCGCCGTGAGGGTCACCTCCCGCTCCTTCCTGATCCGCCGCAGCCGGGGGCCCACTTCCGTAAGAACGTCGTCCGTAGTCATACGGATATTGCAGGTTCGGCAAAGTCGTTTGTCAATGCGGCAGCTCCTGGGCCACCGTCGTGGTGGAGGTGGTCACGATGAACGAGACATTCGGAAACGAGACGTACGACGTGGTCGTCGTCGGCGGCGGGGCGGCGGGACTGTCCGCCGCGCTGGTGCTCGGCCGGGCCCGGCACCGCACGCTGGTCGTCGACGCGGGCGAGCCCCGCAACGCGCCCTCGTCCCACATGCAGGGCTATCTGTCCCGGGACGGGATGGCGCCGGCCGAGTTCCTGGCGCTGGGCCGGGAGGAGATCGCGCGCTACGGCGTGGAGCTCGTCCAGGACCGGGTCACGGACGTCGCCCGGGACGGGGACTTCACCGTCGTACTCGAACAGGGACCGGCCGTACGGGCCCGGCGGCTGGTCGTCGCCACCGGGCTGAAGGACGAGATGCCGGCGGTCCCCGGGGTCGCCGAGCGGTTCGGGCGGGACGTGCTGCACTGCCCGTTCTGCCACGGCTGGGAGGTGCGCGACGAGCCGTTCGGTGTGCTCGCGTCGAGCGCGGCGAGCGTGCACCAGGCGCTGATGGTGTCCCAGTGGTCGAAGGACGTCACCTTCTTCCTGCACCGGGTCGCCGAGGAGGAGCTGTCCGACCAGGACCTGCGCCGGCTGGCCGCCGCCGGGGTCGAGGTGGTGCCCGGAGAGGTCGCGGAACTGGTGGTCGAGGACGACCGGCTCACCGGGGTGCGGCTGGCCGACGGCACCACGCACGCCCGTTCCGTGCTGTTCGTCGGGCCGCGTCCGGTGCCGCGGACGAGCCTGCTGGAGCGGCTGGGCGCCGAGATGAACGAGACCCCCTTCGGCACGTACCCGGTGGTCGACCCGACCGGCCTGACCACGGTGCCCGGGGTCTGGGCGGCGGGCAACGCGATCGGCTTCGCCGAGCAGGTGGTGCACGCGGCGAGCGGCGGTTACCGCGCGGCGGCCGCGATCGTCGGGGACCTGCTGATGTCCGGCCTGGACGCCGCGGTGAACGGGTAGGCGCCGGACGGCCGGGGGTGTGGAGCGCCCGTCTCCGGAGCACTATGACTGCATGCTGCTGTCCCGGCTGGCCCGTGTGTCCCAGGAGGTCGCCGCCGTCTCGGCGCGGTCCCGGAAGATCGATCTGCTCGCCGAGCTGTTCCGGGAGGCGGAGGCGGACGACGTGCCGGTCGTCATCCCGTACCTGGCCGGCCGGCTGCCGCAGGGCCGCATCGGGGTCGGGTGGAAGGTGCTGGCCCGTCCGGTCGCCCCCGCCGCCGAACCGTCCCTGACGGTGCGCGAGGTCGACGCGCTGCTCACCACGCTCGGCGGGGTGTCCGGCCCGGGCTCCCAGGCGGAGCGGGCCCGGCTGGTCGGCGAACTGCTGGGCGCGTCCACCGAGGACGAGCAGCGGTTCCTGTCCGGACTGCTCACCGGCGAGGTCCGGCAGGGCGCCCTGGACGCGGTCGCGGTGGAAGGGCTGGCGCGGGCGACCGGGGCGCCCCCGGCGGACGTGCGGCGGGCCGTGATGCTGGCCGGTTCGCTCCAGTCGGTGGCGGAGGCGCTGCTCGCGGGCGGCCCCGGGGCGCTGGAGCGGTTCCGGCTCACCGTCGGCCGCCCGGTGCTGCCGATGCTGGCGCACAGCGCCTCCTCGGTCGCGGAGGCGGTCGAGAAGCTGGGGGCCTGCGCGGTGGAGGAGAAGCTGGACGGCATCCGCGTCCAGGTGCACCGCGACGGGGACACCGTGCGCGTGTACACCCGTACCCTCGACGACATCACCGCCCGGCTGCCGGAAGTGACGGCTGTGGCACGGGAGTTGCGGGGCGAGCGGTTCATCCTGGACGGGGAGGTGATCTCCTTCGGCGAGGACGGCCGCCCCCGCTCCTTCCAGGAGACCGCCGGACGGGTCGGCTCCCGGGTGGACGTGGCCGCGGCCGCACGGGAGGTACCCGTCTCCCCCGTCTTCTTCGACGCGCTCTCCGTCGACGGCAGCGACCTGCTGGACCTGCCGTTCGGCGAGCGCCACGCGGAGCTGGCCCGGCTGGTCCCGGAGCCCCTGCGGGTGCGCCGCACCCTGGTGTCCGGCCCCGGGGACCTGGGCGCGGCCGAGGAGTTCCTCGCCGGGACGCTGGAACGCGGCCACGAGGGCGTCGTGGCCAAGGGCCTGGACGCCCCCTACAGCGCGGGCCGGCGCGGCGCGTCCTGGCTGAAGGTCAAGCCCGTCCACACGCTCGACCTGGTGGTGCTGGCCGCCGAGTGGGGCCACGGCCGCCGCACCGGGAAGCTCTCCAACCTGCACCTGGGCGCCCGCACCTCCGACGGCGGCTTCGCCATGCTCGGCAAGACCTTCAAGGGCCTGACCGACGCGGTGCTGGCCTGGCAGACCGAACGGCTGCGGGAGCTGGCGGTCGACGAGAGCGGACACGTCGTGACGGTGCGCCCCGAACTCGTCGTGGAGATCGCCTACGACGGGCTCCAGCGTTCCACCCGCTACCCGGCCGGGGTCGCCCTCCGGTTCGCCCGCGTGATCCGCTACCGCGAGGACAAGCGCCCGGAGGAGGCGGACACGGTCGAGGCCCTGCTCGCCGCGCATCCCGGGGTACGGCCGTGAAGGGCGCCCGGAGCGCCGGGCTGCTGTTGTTCCGGCACACCGGTCAGGGCGTCGAGGTGCTGCTCGGTCATATGGGCGGCCCGTTCTTCGCCCGGCGGGAGAGCGGGGCGTGGACCGTGCCGAAGGGCGAGTACGACCCCGGTGAGCCTGCCTGGGAGGCGGCGCGCCGCGAGTTCCGGGAGGAGCTGGGGCTGGAGCCGCCGGACGGGAAGGCGCTGCCGCTCGGGGAGGTCCGGCAGTCCGGCGGGAAGACCGTCACGGCCTGGGCGGTGGAGGCGGACCTCGATCCGGCGGCGGTCGTCCCCGGCACCTTCGCGATGGAGTGGCCGCCGGGATCGGGGCGGGTCCAGGAGTTCCCGGAGCTGGACCGGGTGGCGTGGTTCCCCCTGGAGCGGGCCCGCGGCGTGATCGTCGGCGCGCAGGCCGCGTTTCTCGACCGCCTGGCGGAGCACTCGCCCTGAGGAGACCTCCCGCGTTGCGCCGCCCACCACCGCGCGGGAAGGTCGGAAGGCACAGCCCGCCCCAGGGAGGTCAGCGATGCACATCGCCACGGTGAACCCGGCGAACGGGGAGACGGTCAAGACGTACCACCCCATGGACGAGGAGGAGATCGGGCACCGGATCCAGCTCGCGGAGGCCACGTTCCGCACGTACCGGACGACGACCTTCGACGAGCGCGCCCGCCTGATGCACCGGGCCGCCGAGATCCTCGACGAGGACCGGGAGACCATCGGCCGGGTGATCACCACGGAGATGGGCAAGCCGATCACCCAGGCCCGTGCGGAGGCCGCGAAGTGCGCCAAGGCGATGCACTGGTACGCCGATCACGCGGCGCGGCTCCTCGCCGACGAGGAACCCGACGCCACCGACGTGAAGGACTCCGGCGCCTCCCGGGTCCTGGTGCGCTACCGGCCGCTCGGCCCGGTGCTCGCCGTGATGCCGTGGAACTTCCCGCTGTGGCAGGTGGTGCGGTTCGCCGCGCCCGCGCTGATGGCGGGCAACGTGGGACTGCTCAAGCACGCCTCGAACGTGCCGCAGACCGCGCTGTACCTGGAGGACCTCTTCCACCGCGCGGGCTTCACCGAGGGCTGCTTCCAGACCCTGCTCATCGGCTCCGCCGCGGTCGACGACATCCTGCGGGACGAGCGGGTGAAGGCGGCCACCCTCACCGGGAGCGAGCCCGCGGGCCGGGCGGTCGCCTCCACCGCCGGGGAGATGATCAAGAAGACGGTGCTGGAGCTGGGCGGCAGCGACCCGTTCGTGGTCATGCCCTCCGCCGACCTGGACCGGGCCGCCGAGGTCGCGGTCACCGCGCGGACGCAGAACGCGGGGCAGTCCTGCATCGCCGCCAAGCGGTTCATCGTGCACGCGGACGTCTACGACGCCTTCGCCGAGCGGTTCGTCGCGGGCATGAAGGCGTTGAGGGTCGGCGATCCGACGGACGAGGAGACCGACGTCGGCCCGCTCTCCAGCGAACGGGGCCGGGACGATCTGGAGGAACTGGTCGACGACGCCGTCCGCGCGGGCGCCACCGTGCTGTGCGGCGGCGAGCGCCCCGACGGGCCCGGCTGGTTCTACCCGCCGACCGTCCTGGCCGGCATCGGCCGGGAGATGCGCATCCACCGCGAGGAGGCCTTCGGCCCGGTGGCCACGCTGTACCGCGCGGCGGACGTCGACGAGGCGGTCCTGATCGCCAACGACACCGACTTCGGGCTGAGCTCCAACGTCTGGACCCGCGACGAGGCGGAGGTCGACCGGTTCGTACGGGACCTGGATGCGGGAAGCGTGTACGTGAACGGGATGACGGCGTCCCATCCGGCCTTCCCCTTCGGCGGGGTGAAGCGGTCGGGTTACGGACGTGAGCTGTCCGGGCACGGAATCCGCGAGTTCTGCAACATCACCACGGTTTGGCAGGGTGCGTGACGGCCGCGCGGTTACGATCCCGACTGTGAACCGCGAAGTGACTCTGCCTCTGATCGTCGACGACCGCGGGACCTTGCAGGTGGCCGCCGCCGATGTCAGCAAGCTGCTGCGTACGGTGGGCGGGCGGTGGGTCCGGCTTGTCGAGGCGGGGGAGGACGGGCTCGACGAGGACACGGTGGCCGCGCTGACCATCGAGCTCGCGAAGCTCGCCGACCGGATCGACGTGGCGTGCATCGCCCACAGCAGCGGGACGCCGTAGGACACGGCGCCCCGCTGCCGCGTGCGGACGGTCGGCTGTTCGTCGCGCGCTCCCCCGCGCCCCTGTCAGACCGGTTGCGCCAGCGCCCTCCAGAACATCGCCTCGTAGATCTGGAGCGCATGGGCGTACTGGTGTGCGCGGGTTTCGTCCAGGCTTCCCTCCTCCAGCCCCCTCCGGACGGCCTCCGTGGCCAGGGTGTCCAGGGGCGGGGCCGGTTCCGCGAAGAAGTCGAAGAACGCGCACGCCTCTTCCGTGAAGCCGTAGTGGGTGCGCAGGGCCTGCGCGATCGTCGCGCAGTAGCCGCCCCAGGCGGAGAAGTTGGCGGTCAGGGCCAGGACCGCGTCGGTCGGGTCCGCGTTGAGGGCCAGCCAGGCGACGTACGCGGGGTAGGCCTGGCAGCCCGGCAGCGGGGCGTAGGCCGACGCGCGAGCCCCGTCCACGCCGCACGCCGCCGCGAACGTCCGCAGGTGCTGCTCCGCCAGGGCCTCGCCCTCGGCCAGGGCGGTGAAGTACGCGGCCGGCTCCGGGGCGGCCCGCTCCGCCAGATGCAGGAAGGCGCGGCGGTCCGCCGGGATCACCCGGCTCTGTTCCAGGGCCAGCGCGGCCAGGACGGCGCGGTCCGCCTCGCCGCGGGCGATCAGGGGCACGAGGGGATTGGAGCGCGGGTCGGGAGCGAGTTCCCTCGTCGTCGTCTCCAGCAGTTCCCGGGCCGTGCGTGTCATCGCGTCCTCCCTCGTGTCGGTCACCCACGAGCGTTCCCCGGGAGGGGGGAGGCGGTAACCCGGCGGTGCCGCCCGCACCGCCGGGTCGTCCGGGGGCCGCCTCAGCGGATGGGCACGCCCGACAGGGTGCGGGCGATCACCAGGCGCTGGATCTCGCTCGTGCCCTCGAAGATGGTGTAGATCGCGGCGTCGCGGTGCATGCGCTCCACCGGGTACTCGCGGGTGTAGCCGTTGCCGCCGAGGATCTGGATCGCCTGGGCGGTGACCTTCTTGGCGGTCTCGCTGGCGAACAGCTTGGACATCGAGCCCTCGGCTGCCGTGAACGGCTTGCCGTTGATCGCCATCCAGGAGGCGCGCCACACCAGGAGGCGGGCGGCGTCGATCTGGGTGCGCATGTCGGCGAGCTGGAAGGCGACGCCCTGGTTGTCGATGATCGGACGGCCGAACTGCTCGCGCGTGGTGGCGTACTCCAGGGCGGCCTCGTAGGCCGCGCGGGCGGTGCCCACGGCCATGGCGCCGACGGCGGGGCGGGACGCCTCGAAGGTGGCCATGGCGGCGTTCTTGACCCTCCCCATTCCGCCCTTCCCGGCCTTCTCACGGGCGCGGGCGAGGCGCTCGTCCAGCTTCTCCTTGCCGCCGAGCAGGCAGGAGCCGGGGACGCGCACATCGTCCAGGATGACCTCGGCGGTGTGCGAGGCGCGGATGCCGTGCTTCTTGAACTTCTGGCCCTGGGAGCAGCCGGGGGTGTTCGGCGGGATGATGAAGGAGGCGTGACCCTTGGATCCGAGGTCCGGGTCGACGACGGCGACCACGACGTGGACGTTGGCGATGCCGCCGTTGGTGGCCCAGGTCTTGGTGCCGTTGATCACCCACTCGTCCTTGGCCTCGTCGTAGACCGCGCGGGTGCGCATCGAGGCCACGTCGGAGCCGGCGTCGGGCTCGGAGGAGCAGAACGCGGCGACCTTGACGTCGTCGGCGTCGCCGTACATCTGGGGGATCCAGGTGCCGATCTGCTCCTCGGTGCCGTTGGCGAGGACGCCGACGGCGGCCAGACCGGTGCCGACGATCGACAGGGCGATGCCGGCGTCGCCCCAGAAGAGCTCCTCCATGGCCATCGGGATGCCGAGGCCGGTCGCGTCGAAGTACTGCTGGGCGTAGAAGTCCAGGGAGTAGATGCCGACCTTGGCGGCCTCCTGGATGACCGGCCAGGGGGTCTCCTCACGCTCGTCCCATTCGGCGGCCGCGGGGCGGATCACATCGGCGGCGAAGCCGTGCAGCCAGTCCCGGACCTCCTTCTGTTCGTCGTTGAGCTCCATGGTGAACTCGGCCATGACCCCTCCAGCGGCGCACATGCATGTTACTTGCGGTAACACCGAGTCTGTTACCAGCGGGTAGGGAAAGTCAACTCCCCGGGACCGTCGGCATCCCGTTCGAGGAGCGGATCGCCTTCAGTGTTAGTTTGCGCAGGCGTCACCGAATCAGCACGGGTGGGGAGAGCTCATGAACACCACACAGCGGACCGACCAGCAGCGGTCCGCCGACCGACGCCGGCGCGAGCTGCTGGAGGCCGCCGACCGGGTGGTGCTCCGCGACGGCCCGCAGGCCTCGATGAACGCGATCGCCGCCGAGGCAGGCATCACCAAGCCGATCCTCTACCGGCACTTCGGTGACAAGGGGGGACTCTACGCCGCCCTGGCCAAACGGCACACCGACGCCCTCCTGGACTCGCTGCGGGCCGCGCTGGACGCCCCGGCGGACCGGCGCGAACGGGTCGAGGCCACCCTGGACACCTACCTCTCGGCGATCGAGGCACGGCCCCAGGTGTACCGGTTCCTGATGCACCCGGCGGAGGAGTCGCAGAGCGACCAGGGCTTCGACGTCGGCAAGCACTCGGCTCCGCTGCTGCGCCGGATGGGCGAGGAGCTGGCCCAGGTCATCGGGGAACGACTGGACCTCGGGCCGGGCGGCCGGCAGCTGGCCCGGGTGTGGGGGCACGGCATCGTCGGCATGATGCACGCGGCAGGCGACTGGTGGCTCGGCGAGCGCCCCTGCTCCCGGGCCGAATTGGTGCGCAGCCTGGCGGACCTGCTGTGGGGGCGGCTGGCCGCCGCGGGCGACAAGGTCGGCGGACCCGGATTCTGACCGCTCAATCCGGCCGGCGCCAGGAGGCCCGGCTCACCTGCCGCATGAGCCTGCGGCGCCGCCGCCCCGTCAGACGGTCGGCGTAGATCCTGCCCTCCAGGTGGTCGCACTCGTGCTGCAGGCACCGGGCGAAGAACCCGGTGCCGTGGACGGTGACCGGCTCGCCGGTCACCGTGAAGCCCTCGACGACCGCGTGGTCGTACCGCTCCGTCCCCGCCTCCAGGCCGGGCAGGGACAGACAGCCCTCCGGGCCGCGCACCACCACCCCGTCCGTCTCGACCGGCCCCGGGTTCACCACATGGCCCAGGTGGCGGACGTCCTCGTCGTCCGGGCAGTCGTAGACGAACACCCTGAGCGGCACGCCGATCTGGTTGGCGGCCAGGCCCACGCCCCGCGCCGCGTACATCGTGGCGAACAAGTCGTCCACCAGGCGGGCGAGTTCCGGGCCGAAGTCGGTGACCTCCCGGCAGGGCGCGTGCAGCACCGGGCCGCCGAGCAGGGTGAGGGGCCGCACACGTCCGTGGACGCCGGGGATGGAGCCGTGTCGCATGACGGCAAGAGTACGGTCCTACCAGCAGCGCCCGTCTCACGATGGTGCCGCGGTTCAGGAGTGCGAATGGATCTCGATAGGCTGAGGTCTCACCACGTGGCCGTCAGGCACAGATGCGGCGCGTACGCAAGGAGGATCGAGAACTGATGGCAGGCAACTCGGACCCGCTCACGCCGCGGGCCAAGCTGGCCGTGACCGCGGGCAAGGCGGTCGCGGCGGCATCCCGCGCCGCCGGGCGCGGCAGCGGTTCGGTGATCGGCGGCCGGGTGGCGCTCAAGCTCGACCCCGATCTCCTCGCCCGGCTCGCGCAGAACCTGGACTGCGTCCTGGTCTCGGCGACCAACGGCAAGACCACCACCACCCGGCTCATCGCCGAGGCGCTGCGGGCCGCGGGACCCGTCGTCTCCAACGCGCTCGGCGCCAACATGCCGGCCGGCATCACCTCGGCGCTGGCCGGCGGCTCGGACGCCAAGTTCGGCGTCATCGAGGTCGACGAGAAGTACCTCGCGGGCGTCGCCCGGGACACCGACCCCAAGTGCATCGCCCTGCTCAACCTCTCCCGCGACCAGCTGGACCGGGCCGCCGAGACCCGGATGCTCGCGGAGAACTGGCGCGAGGGCCTGGCCGGAACCAAGGCCGTGATCGTCGCCAACGCCGACGACCCGCTGGTGGTGTGGGCCGCGTCCTCCTCCCCCAACGTGATCTGGGTCGCCGCCGGCCAGATGTGGAAGGACGACGCCTGGTCCTGCCCGTCCTGCGGCGGTGTGATGCAGCGCCCGGGCGACGACTGGTTCTGCGGCGAGTGCGGCTTCCGCCGGCCCACTCCGAGCTGGGCGCTCTCCGGCGACCACGTGCTCGACCCGCACGGCTCCGCCTGGCCGATCCACCTCCAGCTGCCGGGCCGTGCCAACAAGGCCAACGCCGCGAGCTCCGCGGCCGTCGCCGCCGTCTTCGGGGTGCCGCCGCAGGTCGCCCTGGAGCGCATGTACCAGGTCCAGGCCGTGGCCGGCCGCTACGACGTCGTGCAGTTCGAGGGCCGTGACCTGCGCCTGCTGCTCGCCAAGAACCCCGCGGGCTGGCTCGAGACGTTCTCGCTGATCGACCCGCCGCCCACGCCGGTGATCCTCTCGGTGAACGCGCGTTCCGCCGACGGCACCGACACCTCCTGGCTGTGGGACGTCGACTACACCCGGCTGACCGGCCACCCGATCTGTGTCGTCGGCGACCGGAAGCTGGACCTCGCGGTGCGCCTGGAGGTCGCGGACCAGCAGTTCCAGGTCTGCGAGAACCTCGACCAGGCGGTGCAGCTGTGCCCGCCGGGCCGGATCGAGGTCATCGCCAACTACACCGCGTTCCAGGACCTGCGCCGCCGCGTCGGCAACTGACCAACGACACCCCAGGGGACTTGAAGTGAGCGACAACCAGCTGCGGGTCGTGTGGATCTACCCGGACCTGCTCAGCACGTACGGCGACCAGGGCAACGTCCTCGTCGTGGAGCGCCGGGCGCGGCAGCGCGGCCTGGACGTGGCGCGGCTCGACGTCCGCAGCGACCAGCCGATCCCGACCTCCGGCGACATCTACCTGATCGGCGGCGGCGAGGACCGTCCGCAGCGGCTGGCCGCCGAGCGGCTGCGCCGGGACGGCGGTCTGCACCGGGCGGTGGGGAACGGCGCGATCGTCTTCTCGGTCTGCGCCGGGTACCAGATCCTCGGCCACGAGTTCATCAACGACCTCGGCCAGCGCGAGCCCGGTCTCGGCCTGCTCGACGTGGTCTCGGTACGCGGTGAGGGCGCCCGGTGCGTGGGCGACGTGCTGGGGGACGTCAACCCGCAGCTGGGGCTGCCCCCGCTGACCGGGTTCGAGAACCACCAGGGCGTCACCCACCTGGGCCCCACGGCCCGCCCGCTCGCCCAGGTGCGCTTCGGCAACGGCAACGGCACCGGGGACGGCACGGAGGGCGCGTTCAACGAGACCGTCTTCGGCACGTACATGCACGGTCCGGTGCTGGCCCGCAACCCGCAGATCGCGGACCTGCTGCTGAAGCTCGCGCTCGACGTCAACGCGCTGCCGCCGACCGACGACCGCTGGTACGAGGCGCTGCGCAACGAGCGCATCGCGGCGGCGCAGCAGACCGCCTGAGCAGGTCCGCGGACCCCGTCCGCGGAGCGCGGACACCTGGGCGTCGGACGGGCCCGGCCGGCCCGTCTGACGGCTGGTCCGCACAGGTGAGCGGGGTCGTCCAGCAGGCGGACGCCAGGTGCTGTCCCGCCCCCCGGAGCGGCTAGGGTGGCGGTGATCGAGCCGGACAGCGCGGTCCGGTCCCGGCCCACATCGAGAAGGTTGTTTCGGGCTATGCGCATTGGTGTCCTCACGTCCGGCGGCGACTGCCCCGGCCTGAACGCCGTCATCCGGTCCGTCGTGCACCGTGCCGTCGTCGACCACGGCGACGAGGTCATCGGCTTCCGGGACGGCTGGAAGGGCCTCCTGGAGTGCGACTACCTCAAGCTCGACCTCGACGCGGTGAGCGGCATCCTCGCCCTCGGCGGCACCGTCCTCGGCTCCTCCCGGGTGCGTCCCGAGCATCTGCGGGACGGCGTGGAGCGGGCCAAGGGGCACGTCCGGGAACTCGGCCTCGACGCGATCATCCCGATCGGCGGTGAGGGCACGCTGAAGGCGGCCCGGCTGCTGTCGGACAACGGCCTGCCGATAGTGGGTGTGCCGAAGACCATCGACAACGACATCGCCGTCACCGACGTCACCTTCGGCTTCGACACGGCCGTCGGCGTGGCGACCGAGGCCCTGGACCGGCTGAAGACCACCGCCGAGTCGCACCAGCGGGTGCTGATCGTCGAGGTCATGGGCCGGCACACGGGCTGGATCGCCCTGCACTCCGGCATGGCGGCCGGCGCGCACGCCGTCGTCGTCCCCGAGCGGCCCTTCGACATCGACGAGCTGACCGCGAAGGTCGGCGAGCGGTTCTCGGCCGGCAAGCGGTTCGCGATCGTGGTCGCCGCGGAGGGGGCCAAGCCGAAGGCCGGGACCATGGACTTCGACGAGGGCGGCAAGGACGTCTACGGCCACGAGCGGTTCGCCGGGATCGCGCGGCAGCTCTCCCTGGAGCTGGAGTCGCGGCTCGGCAAGGAGGCGCGGCCGGTGATCCTCGGGCACGTGCAGCGGGGCGGGACGCCCACGGCGTACGACCGGGTGCTGGCGACGCGGTTCGGGTGGCACGCGGTGGAGGCGGTGCACCGGGGGGAGTTCGGGCGGATGACCGCGCTGCGGGGCACGGACATCGTGATGGTGTCCCTCGCCGAGGCGGTCGAGACGCTGAAGACGGTGCCGGAATCGCGGTACGCGGAAGCGGAGTGCGTTCTGTGAGACGCCGGTAGGGCCCAAGCCGTGGCGGTCCGCCGCGGGTGCGGGCCGTGGGTGGTCGATCGCGCCCGCACGGCGCAGCCGCATGTCCGTACAGCCCCGCGCCCCCGAGGGCGCTTTGCCGACCCCGGTCACAGGCGTGGCCGGGGTCGGCCGTACTCTGAGTGCGGACAGATTGCGCGTAACCTGCACGAAACAGGAGCCGGTGGATGGATCACAGCGGGCACGGCACGACCATGGATCTGCCGCCGTTCACGCTGGGGCGGGGGCTCGCCTGGTCGGCGGACGGTTTCTTCCTCGTCGCCTGCCTGCTGGGGCTGGCGCTGTACGGCTGGGGCGTGGTCCGTCTGGTCCGGCGCGGCGACAAGTGGCCGGTGGGACGGACCGTCGCGTTCGTCACCGGTGTGCTGAGCATCGGGCTCATGATGTGCACCAGGCTGAACGACTACGGCATGGTCATGTTCAGCGTGCACATGGTGCAGCACATGGTGATCAGCATGGTGTCGCCGATCCTGATCCTGCTCGGCGCCCCGATCACCCTCGCCCTGCGCGCGCTGCCGCCGGCCGGACGGGGCCGCAAGGGGCCGCGTGAGCTGCTGCTGATGCTGCTGCACAGCCGCTACATGCGGGTCGTCACCCACCCGGTGTTCACCATCCCGATGTTCATCGCCAGCCTGTACGGCCTGTACTTCACTCCGCTCTTCGACTTCCTGATGGACTCCGGGCCGGGGCACATCGCGATGATGGTGCACTTCCTCGCCGTCGGCCTGGTCTTCTTCTGGCCGATCATGGGTGTGGACCCGGGGCCGCACCGGCCGGGGTATCTGATGCGGATGCTGGAGCTGTTCGCGGGCATGCCGTTCCACGCGTTCTTCGGCATCGCGCTGATGATGGCGTCCACCCCGATGGTCACGACGTTCGAGAACCCGCCCGCCTCGCTCGGGGTCGAGGCCCTGTCCGACCAGAACGCGGCCGGCGGCATCGCCTGGGCGTTCAGCGAAGTCCCCTCCGTCCTGGTGCTGCTCGCGCTGCTGTTCCAGTGGTACGCCTCGGACCAGCGGCAGGCGAAGCGCGAGGACCGCGCCGCCGACCGGGACGGGGACAAGGAACTCGAGGCGTACAACGCCTACCTGGCCTCACTGAACACACGCGGAAACTGAGTTCGCCGTCCCCCGTCCCCTTTGAACAGGAATGTCCACCGGTAGCCTGAATGCTTCAGGGGGAGCGGTGACGGTACTTCGCGCATTCACGCACAGGGCGGGAAAGCGGTGTCCCGGAAGATCGCCGTCCTGTCGTTGCCACTTCTCGTCGCCGACGGACGGGAATCGCGTCTCCGGCCGATGAACGGGGACTTCCGGCGGTGAGGTGCTCCTGCGGAAATCCATTGCGCCCCTTCGAGAAGAACAGAACGGAACAGGATCTCCGTCCCGTTCGACGACGGAAACGAGAAACGGAAGGGGTACGACCGTTCCGAGGTCGTGGTCGTGCGGCCGGCGGGCGACGGGCGAGGAGGACACCGCCTTCGGCGCGCGCAAGCGGCGGGCGGTTCCGCCCCTCGCCGGGACGCACGTCATGCTGAGCGTGGCGGAGGACACGGGGACGTCCGGCGGCGGGGCCGCTCCCCCGGGCGCGGATCCGTCTCGGGAGACGAAGGCCTCCGGCTCGCCGCCGTCCGCGTCGGCCTCGGGGGCGGCGGAGTCCGGGCGGCCGGTGTCGCCCGGCGGATCGCCGGCTGACACGTCCGCACCGGCCGGCCCCACGCCGCCCGCCGGCGGGCCCGCGGGCGGCGCTCCGGCCACGAGCGTGCCCGCCGCCTCCGACGCGTCCACCGCGAGCACCCCGCCGAGCACCCCCGGCGAACCCGGGAGTGACCGGATGGCCTCATCACCGCCGCCGGGAGCGGGCCGGGTGGTCGCCGGCCGCTATCTGCTGCCGCACCGGCTGGGCGGCGCCTGGTACGCGCCGGCCGACCGGGAGAGCGGCGGCGGGACGGCGGCGCCGTACGGGGAGGCCGTCGGGCTGGCCGAGCCGCTGGAGGAGGGCGACCGCGTACGGGCCGACCGGCCCGGTGGCGCCCGTTTCGACGGCGCGCCCCGGCTGACCCTCGACCCGACCTGTGCGGACCGGGCGCCCGACGGGCAGGCGTGGCGTTCGCCGAGGCCTCCTCGGACGAGGAGGCGCGAGAGCGGGGCCCCGCCCTGTGCGAGGAGCGGACGTGGGAGCTGTGCGGCCGGCCGGCCGACGTCCGCGGTCCGGCCGTCGTACCGACGGCGGACGGGTTCGAGGCGGCCGGGGGGCGTACCGCCTGTCTGGTGCTGGGGGCGCACGGGCCGGTGTACGGGCCGCTCGGGGACGGCGTCCGCCGACACGGCGACGATGCGACGGCGGGACTGCCTGGACGTGCGGTCCCGCCGTGAGGCGCGGCTGGTGTCGTGCGCCGGGAGGTACGACGAGCAGGTGCTCGGGTTCACCCGACTGGGCGAGGACGTCACGCTCGCCGAGGCGCGCACCGCGTCGGACGCGGCGTGCGCGCGCGACGTGCCGCCGCGTGACCACGGCTTCGACCCGTCGGTCCACGAAGCCGGGTCGTGGACCGGCGAAGGGGCGTGGAAATCCGTCACACATGTCGCCGTGCGCACCGTGAGGAGGCGGAACGGGGGCACCATGGAGGGAGCCGAACCATGAGGAGGGTGCCGCGATGCCCGGTTCCACGAACGGTTCCACGTCGACGAAGACCATGGGAGTGCTCACCGTCGGCGGTCTGGTCGCCGTCACGGCGTACACGGTGGCGCTCGGCAGCAACGGCTGGCTGTGGTTCGGCTGGGTCGTCCTGGGGCTGATCACCTTGGGAATGGTCGCCACCCGCAGCGCCTGAGGGGGTCCGGGCGGCATGCCTCACTTCGGGGTGAGCCGCCCCGTCAGGTGCACGCCCGGCTGGTACTTCGGCAGCCGGACGGTGATCTTCATGCCCGCGCCGACGGCGGTCTCGATGACGAGGCCGTGGTCGTCGCCGTAGACCTGGCGGAGCCGGTCGTCGACGTTGGACAGTCCGATGCCCCCGGTGGGGCTGACCTCGCGGGCGAGGATGCGGCGCAGCAGGCCGGGGTCCATCCCGGCGCCGTCGTCCTCGATGACGACGAGGGCCTCGGCGCCGGCGTCCTGCGCGGTGATCTGGATGCGGCACGTGTCGGCCTTGCCCTCCAGGCCGTGCTTGACGGCGTTCTCCACCAGCGGCTGGAGGCAGAGGAAGGGCAGGGCGACCGGCAGTACCTCGGGGGCTATCTGCAGCGTGACGGAGAGGCGGTCGCCGAAGCGTGCCCGCACCAGCGCCAGGTAGTGGTCGATGGCGTGGAGTTCGTCGGCGAGGGTGGTGAAGTCACCGTGCCGGCGGAACGAGTAGCGGGTGAAGTCGGCGAACTCCAGGAGCAGTTCGCGGGCCCGCTCGGGGTCGGTGCGTACGAACGAGGCGATCACGGCGAGCGAGTTGAAGATGAAGTGCGGGGAGATCTGGGCGCGCAGGGCCCTGATCTCGGCCTCGATGAGGCGGGTGCGGGACTGGTCGAGGTCGGCGAGTTCGAGCTGGACGGAGACCCAGCGGGCCACCTCCCCGGCGGCCCGGACGAGGACGGCGGACTCGCGCGGCGCGCAGGCGACGAGCGCGCCGTGCACCCGGTCGTCGACGGTGAGCGGGGCGACGACCGCCCAGCGCACCGAGCAGTCGGGGGTGTCGCAGGTGAGCGGGAAGGCCTCGCCGCGGCCGGTGTCGAGGGGGCCGGTGAGGCGTTCCATGATCTCGGCGCGGTGGTGGGCGCCGGCGCCGTCCCAGACGAGGACCCGTTCGCGGTCGGTGAGGCAGAGGGCGTCCGTGCCGAGCAGGGAGCGCAGTTTGCGGGCGGACTTGCCGGCGGCCTCCTCCGTCAGGCCGGCCCGCAGCGGGGGCGTGGCCAGGGATGCGGTGTGCAGGGTCTCGAAGGTGGCGTGCTCGACGGGGGTGCCGAGTCCGGCGAGGCTGGTGGGACGGGCGGTGCGCCGGCCGATCCAGAATCCCGCGGCCAGCAGGGGCAGGACGGCGACGAGCAGACCGGCGAGGAAACCGCTCATGCGGACACCTCCGTACGGAGTTCCTCCGGCAGGTGGAAGCGGGCCAGGACCGCCGCCGTGCCGGGCGGCACCCGGCCGGGGGTGGCCAGGGACACCAGGATCATGGTGAGAAAGCCCAGCGGCACCGACCAGAGCGCGGGCCAGGCGAGCAGGGCGTGCCAGGGCCCCGCGCCCGGGTAGCCGGCCATGGTCGCGGCGACGGCGGCGAACGCGGAGCCGCCGCCCACCAGCATCCCGGCCGCCGCGCCGGGCGGGGTCAGCCGGCGCCACCAGATGCCGAGGACGAGCAGCGGGCAGAACGACGAGGCGGAGACGGCGAAGGCGAGCCCCACGGCGTCGGCCACCGGCAGTCCGCCGACCAGGAGGCTCGCCCCGAGCGGTACGGCCATGGCGAGGACGGTGCCGAGCCGGAAGTGCCGTACGCCACGCGAGGGGAGCACGTCCTGGGTGAGCACGCCGGCCACGGCCATGGTGAGGCCGGAGGCCGTCGACAGGAACGCGGCGAAGGCGCCCCCGGCGACCAGCGCCCCGAGGAGGTCGCCGCCCGTCCCGCCGATCATCCGGCCGGGCAGGAGCAGGACGGCGGCGTCCGCGTCGCCGGTGAGGGTGAGTTCGGGCGCGTAGAGACGGCCGAGGGCTCCGTAGACCGGGGGGAGGAGGTAGAAGGCGCCGATCAGGCCGAGGACCGCGACGGTGGTGCGGCGGGCGGCCACACCGTGCGGGCTGGTGTAGAAGCGGACCACGACGTGGGGCAGTCCCATGGTGCCGAGGAAGGTGGCGAGGATCAGTCCGTACGTGGCGTACAGCGGGCGTTCCTCGCGGGACTCGGCGCGGGAGGGCGACAGGGCGTCGTCGGCGCCGCGTCCGGCGGCGGGGACCTCGGCGCCCTCGGCGAAGGTGAGCCGGGTGCCGCCGTCGATGCGGTGGGGGCCCGCGGACAGCCCGGTCTCGGCGCCGTCGAGCTCGCGGCCGTCGACGGTGCCGTCCACCGTGACGGTGAGCGGCCTCTCGAGCCGGAGGTCGAGGGTGTCGTCGACGCGGACCACTCGTTGTTCGCGGAAGGCGGCCGGTTCGTCGAAGGCGCGGCTGGGGGCGCCGTCGCTCTGCCAGGCGGCGATCAGGAAAAGGGCGGGGACGAGCAGGGCGGTGAGTTTCAGCCAGTACTGGAAGGCCTGCACGAAGGTGATGCTGCGCATGCCGCCCGCGCCGACGATGACGGTCACCACCACGGCGACGATCACCCCGCCGAGCCAGTCGGGTGCTCCGGTGAGAACGGTCAGGGTGAGCCCGGCGCCCTGGAGCTGCGGCAGCAGGTACAGCCAGCCGACGCCGACGACGAAGGCGCCCGCGAGCCGCCGTACCGTCTGCGAGGCGAGCCGGGCCTCGGCGAAGTCGGGCAGGGTGTAGGCGCCGGAGCGGCGCAGCGGTGCGGCGACGAACAACAGCAGCACCAGGTAGCCGGCGGTGTAGCCGACCGGGTACCAGAGCATGTCCGGGCCCTGGACGAGGACGAGTCCCGCGATGCCGAGGAAGGATGCGGCGGAGAGGTACTCGCCGCTGATGGCGGCCGCGTTGAGGCGGGGGCCGACGGTGCGGGAGGCGACGTAGAAGTCGGAGGTGGTGCGGGAGATGCGCAGGCCGAAGGCGCCGACGAGCACGGTCGCGAGGACGACGAGGGCGACGGCGGGAACGGCGTAGGTGGAGTTCACGGTGCTGGCGGTCCCGGTCTCAGCGGTCCTCGACGAGCCGCACGAAGTCGCGTTCGTTGCGTTCGGCGCGGCGCACGTACCAGCGGGCGAGCAGGACCAGCGGGGGGTAGAGCCCGAAGCCGAGCACCGCCCACTCCAGGCGGCGGGCGTCGGGGGCGACGGCGAAGACCAGCGGGAGCGGTCCGATGAGCAGGGCGAGGACGGCGAACACGGCGAGTCCGGTGCGCAGCTGGATGCGCATCAGGGAGCGGACGTAGGTGTGGCCGAGGGTGGTCTGCTCGTCGATCTCGGTGCGCGGACGGTAGTAGCCGGAGGAGCGGAGGGTGCGGCGGGGCGGGCCGGTGACGACCACGCGGCGTTCGGCCGGGTCCTGTGGCATGTGCGCTCCCCCGCCTAGCTCGTGGTCCGGCGCATCAGCAGGTCCCGCAGTTCGCGGGCGTGCCGGCGGCTGACCTGGAGTTCCTCGGAGCCGATCAGGACGCTCACGGTGCCCGCGCCGAGCCGGAGCTCGCCGATGTGGCGCAGGGCGACCAGATGACGGCGGTGGATGCGGACGAAGCCGCGGGAGCGCCAGCGCTCCTCCAGGGTGGAGAGCGGGATCCGTACGAGGTGGCTGCCCCGGTCGGTGTGCAGGCGGGCGTAGTCCCCCTGGGCCTCGACGTGGGTGATGTCGTCGACGGCGACGAAGCGGGTCACGCCGCCGAGCTCGACGGGTATGTGGTCGGGGTCGGGCTCGTGCACGGGGATGCGCGGGGCGGTGTCGCGCGGGGTGGCGCCGCGCTGCGCGGCGGCGCGGCGGACGGCCTCGGCCAGCCGTTCCTTGCGGACGGGCTTGAGCACGTAGTCGACGGCCTTGAGGTCGAAGGCCTGGACGGCGAAGTCCTCGTGGGCGGTGACGAACACGATGAGCGGCGGCCGGGCGAACCCGCTGAGCAGCCGGGCGAGGTCGAGGCCGTCGAGGCCGGGCATCTGGATGTCGAGGAAGACGACGTCGATGGCCTCGGGCCCCTCGGGGCCCGACTCCAGGGCGCGGTTGATGCGGCGCAGCGCCTCGGTGGCGTCGCCTGCGCCCTCGGCGCTGCCGACCCGGGGGTCGGCGTTCAGCAGGTAGAGCAGTTCCTCCAGTGAGGGGCGTTCGTCGTCGACGGCGAGGGCGCGCAGCATGAAGGTGGAGTGTAGGGGGGTTTTCCACGTCTGGACATGCCCCGGACGTGGGCGTTCGCGCTGGATACAGTGCCCGCATGAACAGCAGGCCCGCGTCGTTCGACGAACTCGACCGGAAGATCGTCACCGCGCTGATGGCGAACGCCAGGACGTCCTTCGCCGAGATCGGCGCGGCCGTCGGGCTGTCGTCGACGGCGGTCAAGCGCCGGGTGGACCGGCTGCGCGAGAGCGGCGTGATCACCGGCTTCACGGCGACGGTACGGCCGTCGGCGCTGGGCTGGCGCACCGAGGCGTACGTCGAGGTGTACTGCGAGGGGGCGGCGCCGCCCCGGCGGCTGGCGGAGGTGGTGCGCAACCATCCGGAGATCGCCGCGGCGATGACGGTGACCGGCGGTGCGGACGCGCTGCTGCACGTGCGGGCGCGGGACGTGCAGCACTTCGAGGAGGTGCTGGAGCGGATCCGCCAGGAGCCGTTCATCCGGAAGACGATCAGCGTGATGGTGCTGTCCCATCTGCTGCCGGACAGTCCTGAGGCAGGAGTGAGTCAGCCCGCGCCGGAGGGCGCATCAGACGTGCGCTGAACCGCGGAACTGCGCAGCGTTCCTGCGCGAACACGCAGCTCCTGTTCCTTGTCGCCCGTATCGCCCGCTTCCTACCGTGGTCCCACCCCCTGTCGAGACCGCGTGGAAGCGGAGGAACCCCTCTGTGCCCGACTTCCGTGTGGCGTCCCGGCGGCGATACCTCGTCTGCGAACCCAGACACTTCGCCGTGCGGTACGCGATCAATCCCTGGATGCACCCCGACCGTCCCGTCGACGTCGCCCTCGCCCTACGCCAGTGGCGGACGCTGATCGACACCTACCGCGACCACGGCCATACCGTGGAGACCGTGAAGCCGGAGCCCGGACTGCCCGACATGGTGTTCGCCGCGAACGCGGCGGTCGTCGTGGCGGGCCGCGTCTTCGGCTCCCTGTTCCTGGCGCCCGAGCGGCGCCCGGAGTCCGTGCCGTACGAGGCCTGGTTCAAGGCCGGGGGGTACGAGGTGCACCGCCCCGGGTCGGTGTGCGAGGGCGAGGGCGACCTGGTGCCCGCAGGGCGCTGGATCCTCGCCGGCACCGGCTTCCGCACCACCCCCGAGGCGCACCGCGAGGCGCAGGAGTTCTTCGGGGTTCCGGTGATCGGCCTGACGCTGGTGGATCCGTACTTCTACCACCTGGACACGGCGCTGTTCGTGCTGGACGAGGAGAACGTCGCGTACTACCCGGAGGCGTTCTCGCCGGGCAGTCGCGAGGTGCTGGCCCGGCTGTATCCGGACGCGGTGCTCGCGACCCGTGAGGACGCGACGGCGTTCGGGCTGAACTCCGTCTCCGACGGCCGCCACGTGTTCGTCTCCCCGGGGGCCACGGCCCTCGCCGCCCGGCTCGCCGACCGCGGCTACGTCCCCGTCCCCGTCGACCTGTCCGAGTTCCACAAGGCGGGCGGGGGCATCAAGTGCTGCACACAGGAGATCCGCTCATGACCGCTGTCGTTCCCGCGCGTACGTCCGCCGAGCTGATCGGCGCGGAGGAGCCGGTCCTCGCGCACAACTACCACCCGCTGCCCGTGGTCGTCGCCCGCGCGGAGGGCGCGTGGGTGGAGGACGTGGAGGGCCGGCGGTACCTCGACATGCTGGCCGGCTACTCGGCGCTCAACTTCGGCCACCGGCATCCGGCGCTGATCGAGGCGGCGCACCGCCAGCTGGACCGGCTCACGCTGACCTCGCGCGCCTTCCACAACGACCGGCTCGCCGAGTTCGCGCGGCGGCTGGCCGCGCTGACCGGTCTCGACATGGTGCTGCCCATGAACACCGGCGCGGAGGCGGTGGAGAGCGGGATCAAGGTGGCCCGCAAGTGGGCCTACGACGTGAAGGGCGTCCCGGACGGCCGGGCGACGATCGTGGTGGCGGCGGACAACTTCCACGGCCGTACGACGACGATCGTGAGCTTCTCGACGGACGAGGTCGCCCGGAGCGGGTTCGGGCCCTTCACCCCGGGCTTCCGGGTGGTGCCGTACAACGACCCGGCGGCACTGGAGGCGGCGGTCGACGAGACGACGGCGGCGGTGCTGATCGAGCCGGTCCAGGGCGAGGCGGGGGTGATCGTCCCGGACGACGGTTACCTCGCCGGGGTGCGGGAGCTGACGCGCCGCGCGGGGTGCCTGTTCGTCGCGGACGAGATCCAGTCGGGTCTGGGCCGCACGGGCCGTACGCTCGCGGTGGAGCACGAGTCGGTCGTCCCGGACGTCGTCCTGCTCGGCAAGGCGCTGGGCGGCGGCATCGTCCCGGTGTCGGCGGTGGTGGCCCGGCGGGAGGTGCTCCAGGTGCTCCATCCGGGTGAGCACGGGTCGACCTTCGGCGGCAATCCGCTGGCCGCGGCGGTCGGCACGGCCGTGGTGGAGCTGCTGGAGACGGGCGAGTTCCAGCGCCGGGCGGCGGAGCTGGGCGGGATCCTGCGCGAGGGCCTGGAGTCGCTCGTCGGCAAGGGCGTGGTCGGCTTCCGGTCCCGCGGTCTGTGGGCGGGCGTGGACATCGACCCGGCGCTCGGCACCGGCCGCGAGATCAGCGAGCGCCTGATGCGGGAGGGCATCCTGGTCAAGGACACCCACGGCTCCACCATCCGCCTGGCCCCGCCCCTGACCGTCACGGCGGAGGAGCTGCAGAGCGCCCTGCACACCGTGGAGAAGGTCCTGGCCGGGAACGCCTGAGCCGCCGCCGTCCCCTTCCGGGCCCGGAAGGGGACGGCTCGCCCCACAGAGCTCTCATACCGCCCCAAGGGTGAAGATGGGGACAAGAGGGGGTAGACCACTCTCAGCGACAGAGAGGTCGGCCGTGGGCGGACACAAGGAGCAGGACGTTGCCCGGCAGGGGTTCGATGTGGCCGACGCCGTTCCCCTGCTGCTCGACCCGCACGGCATGGTGTCGGGCTGGACCGGCGGGGCCGAGCGGCTGCTGGGGTACCGCGCCTCCGAGGCCGTGGGCCGTAAGTTCGCCGAGCTGCTGGTCCCCGAGGACGCCGAGCGGGTGCCGGACCTGGTCGAGCGGTGCCGGTCGGACGGCGACTGGGCGGGCCTGCTGACGGCCCGGCACCGGGACGGGCGGCCGGTCGCGGTGATGGTGCGGATCACGCCGGCCGTGGAGCCGCAGGGCCGTTCGTCGATGCTGGCCCTGTTGTCGGAGCTGGCCGGCTCGGCCGGCTGGGACATGAGCCGCGCCGTGCTGGAGCAGATGGTCGCCGGTGCGCCGATCGGCGTCGCGATCGTGGACACGGAGCTGCGCTTCGTGTGGTCCAACGCCGCGCTCGAGCAGTTCGGCGGCGGGCCGGCCGGGCGGCGCCTGGGACTGCGGTTCGCGGACGTCCAGCCGGGCATGGACGCCGAGGCGGTCGAGGCTCGGATGCGGCACGTACTGGACACCGGCGAACAGGTGCTCGACTACGAGCACGTCGGCCGGGTCCGCTCGGCGCCGCTGCGCGAGACCGCGCACCTGCTGTCGTTCACCCGCCTCGACGACGACCGGGGCCGTCCGATGGGCGTGTACTACACCGTCGTGGACGTCACCGAACGACACCGCGCCCGGCAGCGCCTCGCCCTGCTCGACCGGGCCGGCGAACACATCGGCCGCACCCTGGACGTCGTGCGCACCGCGCAGGAACTGGCGGACGTGACCGTGCCGGAACTCGCGGACTACGTCGCCGTGGACCTGCTGGAGCCGGTGCTGCACGGCGCCGAGGTCCAGCAGGACCCCCTCGCCGGTTCCGACCGGGTGCCGCTGCGCCGGGCGGGCCAGCGGTCGCTGCACGAGGACCTGCCGCGGGCGGCCGTGGCGGCCGGGACGGTGCTGCCGTACCTGGCGGGCTCTCCGCCGGTGCGCTGCCTGACCACGGGCCGGTCCTGGCTTCAGGAGCGGCTCGACCCGCTCGCCCTGGCGTGGGCCACGCCGCCGGGCGGCCGGGAGTCCACCTTCCTGGAGCTCGGCCTGCGGAGCGCGATGGTCGTCCCGGTCCGGGCCCGGGGCGTCACCCTGGGCATCACCACGTTCTTCCGCCGCCGCCACGATCCCTTCAACGAGGAGGACCTCCATCTGGCCGAGGACCTCGTCTCCCGCGCCGCCGTCTGCGTGGACAACGCCCGGCGCTACACCCGCGAGCGGGACGCCGCGCTGGTCCTGCAGCGCAGTCTGCTGCCCCGGCGGCTGCCCGAGCAGGACGCGGTGGAGGTGGCCGCCTGCTACCGGCCGGCGGACGAGCTGACCGGTCTGGGCGGCGACTGGTACGACCTGATCCCGCTGTCCGGCGCCCGTGTCGCCCTGGTCGTCGGCGAGGTGCCGGGGCACGGCATCGACGCCGCCGCGGCCATGGGACGGCTGCGCACCGCCGTACGGACGCTGGCCGCGATCGATCTGCCGCCCGAGGAGGTGCTCGCCCATCTGGACGACCTGGCGTCCCGGCTGGCGCGGGACGAGGGCGAGGGGGAGTCCGGGGACTTCCCCGGCCGGTCCGTCGGGTCCAGTTGCCTGTACGCCGTCTACGACCCGGTGGACGGGCGGTGCACGATGGCGGCCGCCGGCCATCCCGTGCCCGCCGTGGTGACGCCCGACGGCGCGGTCGTCTTCGTCGACCTCCCGCAGGGACCGGCGCTCGGTGTGGGCGGCCCGCCGTTCGACGCGGTGGAGCTGACCCTGGCCGAGGGCAGCACGCTCGCCCTGCACACGGACGGTCTGCTGTCCGGCGGGAAGCCCGTGCCCGACGAGGCGGACCGCGAACGGCTGCGGCAGGCACTGCAGAGCGCCACGGACGCGCTCGGGCCGAACTGCCGCGCGGTGGTCGACATGCTGGTCCCGGCCCGGCCCCACGACGACGTGGCCCTGCTGATGGCGCGCACCAGACGTCTCGACCCCGGACGGGTCGCGGTCTGGAACCTGCCCGCGGATCCGGCGGTCGTGGCAGAGGCCCGCAGGAACAGCACCCGGCAGCTGGCCCGCTGGGGGCTGGAGGACCTGGTCTTCACCACGGAGCTGATCGTCAGTGAGCTGGTCACCAACGCCATACGGCACGTCGGCGGTCCCGTACGGCTGCGGCTGATCCGTGAGCGGGCACTGGTGTGCGAAGTGTTCGACGGCGGCGCCACCACACCCCATCTGCGGCATCCCCGCGCGATGGACGAGGGCGGACGTGGGCTGCTGCTGGTCTCCCAGCTGGCCCGGCGGTGGGGCACCCGGTTCGTTCCCGGCGGGAAGATCATCTGGGCGGAGCAGCCGCTGACCGCACCGCCGGAGTGAGGCGACGGCCCGGGCGGAGGCGCCGATCGGCCACGCCGCGGTCCACCTGGCCTGCCCGGCAGGGCAGCGCCGCTGCCCCCGAGCCGGTGTGCGCGGACGTCGGCGAGGCCTTCGTCCACGGGCCGGGGCGGGCCCGCGCAGGCGCTGGACGCGGTGGGCCGTTACGCCCACGGGGTGGACGGAGCCGAGTCCGTGACCGCGGTGACGGCCTTCATCGACTTCGACCGGGCCGCCGGCCCTGGTGCCCCGCGCCGGCACCGGAGGCGGGTTCCCGAGACGCTCGCGGACATCGTGCTGCTGGAACCGCCGCCCGGCGGCGCCGCCGACGACACGGCGCTGGTCGTGGTACGGCTGTGACCGCTCCCGCGGCCGTCCCCGGATCAGGAGCCGGTGCGCTCCCGGTCGAGACGTGCCGCGCGTTCCATGGTGCTCCGGTCCTCCGGGTCGTCACTGGGCGCGCCGGCGAACCAGGCGTCGAGGATCTCGGTCAGCAGCGGCGCGGACGTCAGCCGCAGGCTGAGCGCCAGCACGTTGGCGTCGTTCCAGCGGCGCGCGCCGTCCGCCGTGTACGCGTCCGTGCACAGGGCGGCCCGGACGCCGGGCACCTTGTTCGCCGCGATCGAGGCACCGGTGCCGGTCCAGCAGCAGACCACCGCCTGATCGGCCGTGCCGACGGCGACCTCACGGGCCGCCGCCGCGGAGCAGACGGCCCACCGCGGGTCGTCCCCGGGATTCAGGGCGCCGTGCGCGCGTACCTCGTGGCCGCGCTCGCGGAGCTCGGCGAGGAGGGCCCGGGCCACGGGCTCGTCCATGTCGGAGGAGACGGAGATCCGCATGCGTCCGAGCCTACTCCCCGCGACGCGCCCCTGACGGGCACTCAACGCCCCGGCCCGGCGCGTCCCGTCGCGTCGGACGTGGTGCCGGGTCACGGCGCCCGGACCTAGACTGGCACCCCACGACGTGCCGGATGGCCTGCCGGGATGCGGCGGCACCGCCCGTCCGCCGGAGTCGAGGAGCGTGTCCTTGTTCTACTACCTGCTCAAGTACGTGCTGCTGGGCCCGCTGCTACGTCTGGTCTTCCGGCCCCGAATAGAGGGCCTGGAGCACGTGCCGTCGTCCGGCGCGGCCATCGTCGCGGGCAACCACCTGTCCTTCTCGGACCACTTCCTGATGCCGGCCGTGCTCAAGCGGCGCATCACCTTCCTCGCCAAGGCCGAGTACTTCACCGGCCCCGGGCTCAAGGGCCGGCTGACGGCGTTCTTCTTCCACAGCGCAGGGCAGATCCCCGTCGACCGCTCCGGCAAGGAGGCCGGGCAGGCCGCCATCCGGGAGGGTCTCGGCGTGCTGGGCAAGGGGGAACTGCTCGGCATCTACCCGGAGGGCACGCGCTCGCACGACGGCCGCCTCTACAAGGGCAAGGTCGGCGTCGCGGTGATGGCCCTCAAGGCGGGCGTCCCGGTGGTTCCCTGCGCGATGATCGGCACCTTCGAGGCGCAGCCGCCCGGCAGGAAGATCCCCCGGATCCGCCCGGTGGCGATCCGTTTCGGCGAGCCGCTGGACTTCTCGCGCTACGCGGGGATGGAGAGCGAGAAGGCGGTCCTGCGCGCCGCCACCGACGAGATCATGTACGCCATCCTCAGCCTGTCCGGCCAGGAGTACGTCGACCGGTACGCGGCCGTCGCCAAGGCGGAGGACGCCGAGCGCAGGGCGGAGGACAAGCGCCGCTTCCCGCGCACGCCACGGAGCTGATCCCTCACCCGCGCGTGTGACGGCTTCGGTGCGGCGCGCGGTGCGCGGATCACGTCGGACCGGTCCGCCTCGCCGGTGAGCGGGCAGGTGTCCACCCGGTCGTCGGCGCAGCGGTCGACCGGACCGGTGACGCCGCCGGATCCGGCGTTCCCTCGGCGAGGAGGCGGGAGCCGCTGGTGCGACGGCGCCGCCACGACGGGGCCCGCCCCGACGCCGGCCCGGTGGGCGGCGCCCGGCCCGGAAGGCCGTCCTGGCCGGCGGCGCGCCGAGGGAGCGACGCGGAAGGCCGAGTCGGCGTCCGGGCCGAGCCCCGCTCCCGTCGGCTGACCTCCCGCACGGGCCGCGGCGCCGCCCGCGGCCGAACAGGACCGTGCGCCCCCGCCGTGGCGGACGGGGGCGCACGGTCCTGTTCGCCGGGGCCTACGAGGTGGCCGTCCCCCGGTGCTCCGCCGCGATGCCGAAGCGCTGCCGTTCGCGGGGAGCGGACGCGGCCTCGCGGACGCCGGACACCGTGCTGACCACCTGCTCCTCGGCCGGCTCCCGCGTCTCCCCGAGCTCTTCGAGTCGTCGCAGGTCATCGGCGGAGACGAGGGCGACGAGGGGCTTTCCGTGCCGGGTCACGACGACGCGCTCACCGCCGTACACCACACGGTTGATGAGGTCGGCGAGCTCAGCCCTGGCTTGGGTGACCGGAATCTCGTAGGCCATGAACCCATCATAACGCTACGTACGTCCTGTACATTTTTTACAGAGACGACCAGACAGGAGGGCTCTCATGACCCGACCGTCCGCCCGCCACGTCCTGCCCGAGCTCACCGAACGCACGGCGTCCGGGAACCGGACGACGGACCCCTACTCGAAACTGCTCGAGGAGCGGATCGTCCTCCTCGGGACAGGGATCGACGAGACCTCCGCGAACGACGTGACGGCGCAGTTCATGTACCTGGAGCACCACTCCCCCGACCGGGACATCTCGTTCTACGTCAACTCCCCCGGCGGCTCCTTCCACGCCATGTCGGCGATCTACGACACGCTGCGCTACGTCTCCTGCGACGTGGAGACGATCTGCCTGGGCCGGGCGGAGGGCGCCGCCGCGCTGCTGCTGGCCGCCGGCACCCCGGGCAAGCGGCTGCTGCTGCCCGGTTCCCGCCTGGTGCTCCGTCAGCCGTCCCTCCCCGAGCCGGTCGCGGGACAGGCCGGCGATCTGGCGATCCGGGCCGAGGAGTTGGTCCGCATCCGGTCCCGGGTGGAGGAGATCCTGGTCCGGCACACCGGCCGCACCGCGGAGCAGGTCCGGGCGGACATCGAGCGGGACACGGTCCTCGACGCGCGGGCGGCGGTGGAGTACGGCCTGGCGGACCGGATCGTACCCGGCCGCAGGAGCGCCTCCCCCGCCTCCGGCGCGAGGTGAACCGCGGATGCTGCCACCGGAGCTGCCGCCGCTGCCCGCGCTGACCCGCGCGGAGGCCGAGCTGATCGACCGTTACCTCGAGGCCGTCGACCTGCTCGGCCGGATCAACCCGGCCCTGGGCGGTGACACCTACCGCGGACTGCGCGCCGCCCAGGCGCTGGTCGGCAAGGCCGTCGCGCTGCGCGACGCGCTGGTCCTGATGCACCGGCGCGGCGAGCGCGAACTGCACTCCGGCACGCTGGCCCGGGCCCTGCGGGTGCTGGACGGCGAGCGGCGCACGGCCCGGGTCACGCTGCCGCCGGCCCCCGGCAGTTGACGCCAGCGGTCCCCGGCCGGAGGTCCCGGTCGGCGGTGCGCCCCGGCCGGGGTTGAAACGGACCGAACGGCTTACCCCCGTCCGGCGTAGACGAACCTGCTGTTTTCGCCCCCTCGGAGTTGCGCAGCGCGCGTACCGCACCACCGGAACGGCCCTTTCGCCCCTGGTCCGTGGCTCCCCGGGGTCGCGGCGGGAGCCCGAACAGGGAGGTGTCCACCCGAACGGATGAGTGGTGAGTAACAACACAAACCCCACGTTCCGTTGGGATTTCGACCGCGTCATGAGCCAAGATCCCTGACTGACGACAAGACCCCGCCACCGCGGCGGGGCGATCCGGGCGGACGCCGAGTCCTGCCGCCGCCCGGATGACCGGTCGACAGGAGTGGATCGGCAGGAGTGGAGGACCCAAGCACGACGGGCCGCCGGGACGTCAGTTCCGAGCAGTCCTTGGGGTGAAGCCGCACATGTGCGGCCGGGCCACTTCGCCAGCCCGAATCCGACAGGTCATCCTTCACAGGCGGCTGACGAAGGGTTGCGCATGACTGCGCTCAATCGTGTCCCGTCTCTCATGGCCCGGGCCGGCACGGCCTCGGCCCTCACCCTGGCCGCCGTGGGCGGCTCCCTCGTGGTCCCCGGAGCCGCCTCGGAGGCGGCCGCGGCGAGCACGGCCACCAAGGCGCTGAATGTCGCCGCCTCCAAGAAAGGCTCGCCCTACAAGTGGGGCGCCACGGGGCCGTACAGGTTCGACTGCTCGGGCCTGACGCTGTATTCGTTCAAGAAGGCGGGCAAGAAGCTGCCGCGCACCGCCGCCCAGCAGTACAACAAGACGCGCCACATCTCCGCCAAGAGCCGCAGGGCGGGGGACCTGGTCTTCTTCCATTCGGGCAGCTACGTCTACCACGTCGGCATCTACGCGGGTAAGGGCAAGATCTGGCACGCTCCGAAGACCGGGGACGTGGTGCGCCTGCAGAAGATCTGGACCTCCAACGTCTGGTACGGACGGGTGAAGTGACCTCGGGGCGGCGGCGCCCCGGGGCGCCGCCGCCCGGCTACTGCTCCTGCTGCCCGGCCGCCGCTACCGCTTCGGCGGCCCGGACGGTCCACGGGAGTTCCACCGATACGGTCTTGCCGCCCTCCCGGGTGGGGCGGACCCTGAGCCTGCCGCCGCATTCCACGGTCAGCCAGCGGATGATGACCAGCCCGCGGCCGTTGTCCTGCTGGACCGCCGCGGGCAGCCGCTTGGGGAACCGCGGGTGGCTGTCCGTGACGCCGATGTGCACCCGTTCGCCACGGACCAGGACGACGTCCACGGTGAACGTGGGCGACTGCCCGAACGTGTGCTGCACCGCGTTGGTGGCGAGTTCGGAGACGATCAGCCGGACGGTGTCGCACAGCTCCGCGTCCGCGGGCATGCCCCATTCCTCCAGCGTGCCCACCACATGGGCACGGGCGGCCGCGACCGAGGCGGGATCGCTCGGCAGAGTGACGGATGCTTCCAGGTGGTCTGCCATGGCGACGTCGTCCCTTTCCCACGGGCCGCAGTCCGACACGGAGCGGATGGTTCGAGTACGGTCCCGCACTGGTGCTTCGGCGCCAGACTGCCATCACCGCACGGCGCAGGACGGCGATCCACCAAGATGTGCATATATCTGTCGCTCAAAGCGGTGAACTCTGCGACGGGAGACCGTATCCGGGCGGCCCGGAAGGAGTAAGGAGAACCCCATGCAGCACGGCCCCGCGGTGCGCCGCCGGAAACTGGGCGCCGAACTGCGCGCGCTGCGCACCTCTGCGGGGCTCACCAGCGGCGAGGCGGCCCGGCTGGCGGGCTGGCACCAGTCGAAGGTGAGCCGGATCGAGACGGGCACCAGCGGGGTGAAACCACCCGACGTGCGGCTGCTGCTCGACGTCTACGGCGTGGCCGACCCGCAATTGCGGGAGTTGCTGCTGGTGCTGTCGGGCTCCGGCGACGGGGACGGACGGCACCACTGGTGGCACGCCTACCGCGGCGTGCTGCCGCCGACCTACCGGGACTTCATCAGCCTGGAGTCGCAGGCGAGCGCGATGCGCACCCTGGAGACCACGGTGATCCCGGGGCTGCTGCAGACGCCGGAGTACGCGCGCGCGGTGACGGAGGCGGCGCTGGAGGGCGCGTCGGAGGAACGTCTGGACACGCTGGTGGAGGTGCGGCTGGCCCGGCAGGACGTGCTGCGGGCGTCGCCGCCGCTGGAGCTGAGCGCGATCCTGGACGAGGCCGTGCTGCGCCGGGAGGTCGGCGGCCCCGGCGTGATGTCCCGTCAGCTGAACCGGCTGGTCGAGGCGGCCCGTCTCCCTCAAGTGCGTCTGCAGGTACTGCCGTTCGGTGCCGGCGCGCACATCGGCATGACCGGCCCTTTCGTAATCTTTTCATTTTCGCGCACTTCTGATCTGGACGTGGTTGTTCTCGACCACCTGACGAGTAGCCTCCATCTGGAGCGGAAAGAAGACCTCCGGGTGTATTCGGAGGCCTTCGACGCCCTCTCGATCCACGCCCTTTCACCCGAGGACTCGTTGGACTTCATCGCCGGCGCAGCCGCCGGCGCGTAAGGAGGCACGATGCCCGTACCGCCTCGGACCATCCCTTCCAGCCTCGCAGTGCACGACGTGGGGTGGCTGCGCAGCAGTTACAGCACGGGGGCGAACAACTGCGTCGAGACGGCCAGGCCGGCCGCCGGCCCCCTGGCCGGACTGCTCGCCGTGCGCGACTCCAAGGCCCCCGAGGGGCCCGCGCTGCTCTTCTCCCCCGCCAGCTGGAGGGCGTTCGTCACCGCGATCGGCTGACGGCCCGGCCGGTCGGCCCGTCATCGGGCGACGCACGGCCGTGCCCCGCCGACTCATGGCCGCGTCTCGCCGATCACCCGTACAGCGCGTTCGATCTCCGCCCCGGACAGATCCGCGCGGGCGGTCAGTCTGAGCCGTGAGACGCCGTCGGGCACGGAAGGAGGACGGAAGCAGCCCACGGCCAGGCCGGCCGCCCGGCAGTCGGCCGCCCACCGCACGGCCTGTTCCGGGGAAGGAGCACGCACGGAGACGACCGCGGCGTCCGGACGTACCGCTTCCAGACCCGCGGCCGTCAGCCGGGAGTGCAGTTCCCGCGCCACCTCACCCGCCCGTGCCGCGCGCCCCGGCTCACGGCGCAGCAGCCGAAGGGCCGTCAGGGCCGCTCCCACCGCGGCGGGGGCGAGTCCCGTGTCGAAGATGAAGGTCCGGGCCGCGTTGACCAGGTGCTCGATCACCCGGGCCGGGCCGAGCACCGCTCCGCCCTGGCTGCCGAGCGACTTGGACAGCGTCACCGTCACGACGACGTCGTCGGCGCCCGCCAGCCCCGCCGCGTACGGGGCCCCGCGCCCGCCGTCGCCGAGCACACCGAGGCCGTGCGCGTCGTCGAGCACCAGACCCGCGCCGTGCTCCCGGCACGCCGCGGCGAGTCCGGTGAGCGGGGCGGCGTCGCCGTCCACCGAGAAGACCGTGTCGGACACCGCCACCGCGGGCCCCTGGTGCCCGTCCAGCGCCTTGCGCACGGCGTCGGGATCGGAGTGCGCCGCGACCTGTGTCGTACCGCGGGCCAGCCGGCAGCCGTCGATCAGCGAGGCGTGGTTGCCCGCGTCGGAGACGATCCTGGAGCCGTGCGGGGCCAGCACGGTGACGGCTGCGAGGTTGGCCGCGTAGCCGGAGGAGAAGACCAGGGCCGCCTCGAAGCCGCAGAAACCGGCCAGTTCGCGTTCCAGTTCGGCGTGGAGTTCGGTGGTTCCGGTGACGAGCCGGGAGCCCGTCGCCCCGCCGCCCCAGGTCCGCGCGGCCCGCGCGGCGCCCTCGGTGACCTCCGGATGCCGGGCCAGGCCCAGGTAGTCGTTGCTCGCCAGATCGAGCAGGGGCGTGCCGGCGGCCCGGGGGCGCAGGACGCGTACGAGTCCGGCCCGGCGGCGCAGTTCCGCCTGCTCGTCGATCCAGCCGAACGCCATGGGTCCTCCGGGGATTTTGTAGGCAGTGCACAGACACTAGCGGGCGGCCGGACGGACCACTGTGTGGCGATACCCACACCTCGAAGTGCCCCTGTTGTACGAACCCTCCTTGGCCCGGACGGGTCGAGTAGGACAGGATCGGCTCCCATGGACCTGCTGAACACGCTGGTGGACAAGGGGCTTCGGCGCGAGACGCCGACCCGCGCGGAAGCACTGGCCGTCCTCGCGACGTCCGACGACGACCTGCTCGATGTGGTGGCCGCGGCCGGGAAGGTGCGGCGGCACTGGTTCGGCCGACGGGTGAAGCTCAACTATCTCGTCAACCTCAAGTCCGGCCTGTGCCCGGAGGACTGCTCCTACTGTTCCCAGCGGCTCGGCTCCAAGGCCGACATCCTGAAGTACACCTGGCTCAAGCCGGACCAGGCCTCGCAGGCCGCCGCCGCCGGACTCGCGGGCGGCGCCAAGCGGGTGTGCCTGGTGGCGAGCGGCCGGGGCCCGACCGACCGTGACGTGGACCGGGTATCCGACACCATCAAGGCCATCAAGGAGCGGCACGAGGGCGTCGAGGTGTGCGCCTGCCTCGGTCTGCTCTCCGAGGGCCAGGCGGAGCGGCTGCGGGAGGCGGGCGCGGACGCCTACAACCACAACCTCAACACCTCCGAGTCGACGTACGGTGACATCACGTCCACGCACACGTACGCCGACCGGGTGGACACCGTGCGGAAGGCGCACGCGGCCGGTCTGTCCGCCTGCTCCGGGCTGATCGCCGGCATGGGCGAGTCCGACGAGGACCTGGTCGACGTGGTCTTCTCGCTGCGCGAACTGGACCCGGACTCGGTGCCGGTGAACTTCCTGATCCCGTTCGAGGGGACGCCGCTCGCCAAGGAGTGGAACCTGACCCCGCAGCGGTGCCTCAGGATCCTCGCGATGGTGCGGTTCGTCTGCCCGGACGTCGAGGTGCGGATCGCCGGCGGCCGTGAGGTGCACCTGCGCACGATGCAGCCGCTCGCGCTGCACCTGGCCAACTCGATCTTCCTCGGCGACTACCTCACCAGCGAGGGCCAGGCCGGCAAGGCCGACCTGGAGATGATCGCGGACGCCGGGTTCGAGGTGGAGGGCACCGGCGAGGTGACGCTGCCCGAGCACCGCGCGGGCGGCGGCTGCGGCTCGCACGAAGGAGCCGGTGCGTGCGGTCCGGCGACCGCGGACTCCTGCAAAAGCACGCCCGAGGAGCCCCGCACGGACCTGGTCGCGGTACGCCGCCGGGGCGCCGGAACGGACCTCGCGCCCAATGCCTGAGCGGTCCGTCGCCGAGCTGCTGGAGCTCGACCGGCGGCACGTCTGGCATCCGTACGGGCCCATGCCGGGCCGTCAGGAACCGCTCGTCGTGGAGTCGGCGAGCGGGGTGCGGCTGAGGCTCGCCGACGGCTCGGGCGAACTGGTCGACGGGATGTCGTCCTGGTGGTCGGCGATCCACGGCTACAACCACCCGGTGCTCAACGAGGCCGCGCGCGGGCAGCTGGAGCGGATGAGCCACGTGATGTTCGGCGGGCTCACCCACGAGCCCGCCGTGCGGCTGGCGAAGCTCCTCGTCGACATGTCGCCGGACGGTCTCGAGCACGTGTTCCTCGCCGACTCCGGGTCGGTGTCGGTCGAGGTCGCGGTGAAGATGTGCCTGCAGTACTGGCGTTCGCTGGGACGGCCGGAGAAGCGGCGGCTGCTGACCTGGCGGGGCGGCTACCACGGCGACACCTGGCAGCCGATGTCGGTGTGCGACCCCGAGGGCGGGATGCACGAGCTGTGGTCCGGGGTGCTGCCGCGCCAGGTCTTCGCGGACGCGCCGCCCGCCGGGTACGAGGAGGCGTACGCGGAGCACCTGCGGTCCACGGTCGAACGGCACGCCGGCGAGCTGGCCGCGGTGATCGTGGAGCCGGTGGTGCAGGGCGCGGGCGGGATGCGGTTCCACTCCCCCGCGTATCTGCGGGTGCTGCGCGAGGCGTGCGACGCGCACGACGTGCTGCTGGTGTTCGACGAGATCGCGACCGGGTTCGGGCGCACGGGCGCGTTGTTCGCGGCGGGGCACGCGGCGGTGACGCCGGACGTGATGTGTGTGGGCAAGGCGCTGACCGGCGGTTATCTGACCATGGCGGCGACGCTGTGCACCGCGCGGGTGGCCGAGGGCATCTCGCGCGGTGAGGTGCCGGTGCTGGCGCACGGTCCGACGTTCATGGGCAATCCGCTGGCGGCGGCCGTGGCCTGCGCCTCCGTCGAGCTGCTGCTCGGCCAGGACTGGCTCGCGGAGGTCGAGCGGATCGAGGCCGGTCTGCGGGAAGGGCTGGCGTCGGCGGTCCGGCTGCCCGGCGTGCGGGACGTGCGGGTGCTCGGCGCCATCGGGGTCGTCCAGCTCGACCACGCCGTCGACGTGCGGGCGGCCACGGAGGCCGCCGTGCGTGAGGGCGTGTGGCTGCGCCCGTTCCGCGACCTGATCTACACCATGCCGCCGTACGTCACGGACGACGCGGACGTGGCGCGCATCGCCCGCGCGGTGTGCGCGGCGGCGAAGGAGGGATGACATGCCGGTGATGGTGATCACGGGCACGGGCACCGAGGTCGGCAAGACGGTGGTGACGGCCGCCCTCGCCGCGACGGCGCTGGCGGCCGGCCGGTCGGTGGCCGTGCTGAAGGCGGCGCAGACGGGGGTGCGGCCGGACGAGGCCGGGGACGCCGAGGAGGTCGCGCGGCTCGCCGGTGCGGTGACGACGGACGAGCTGGCCCGGTACCCGGATCCGCTGGCGCCGGCCACGGCGGCCCGCCGGGCCGGCCGGGCGCCGGTGCGTCCGCACGAGGTCGCGGAGCGGGCCGCCGAGCTGGCCACGGAGCACGACCTGGTGCTGGTGGAGGGCGCGGGCGGGCTGCTCGTGCGGTTCGACGCGGCCGGCGGGACGCTGGCGGACGCGGCGGCGCTGCTGGCCGCGCCGGTGCTGGTGGTGGCGTCGGCCGGGCTCGGCACCCTGAACGTCACGGAGCTGACGGCCCGTGAACTGCGTCGGCGGGGGCTGGACCTGGCGGGTGTGGTGATCGGCGGCTGGCCCGCCGAACCGGACCTGGCCTCGCGGTGCAACCTGCTGGACCTGCCGGACGTGGCCGGCGCCCCGCTGCTGGGCGCCGTACCGGCCGGGGCGGGTGCGCTGGACCCCGCGGGGTTCCGGGCCTCGGCGCCGCACTGGCTGGCGCCCCGGCTGGAGGGGACCTGGGACGCGGAGACGTTCCGGGCGCGCGAGGCGCCCTGACGTCGGGCAGGGGTGTGGATCACCCGTCCGGGGGAGAATCGCCGTAGGCCCGTTCCGGGGAGGTCCTCATGCAGCTGCGGTCCGGCCGGTCCACGAGGGTGGAGCGGGATGCCGTGCACCATCCGCTGTTCGCGCGGTGCTACGCCCGGCTCAGCGTCGCCGCCGAGACCCGCGCGGGGATGGCCGGGCTGCGGCGCGGACTGCTCGGCGGGCTGTCCGGCCGGGTGATCGAGGTGGGCGCGGGCAACGGTCTGAACTTCGCGCACTATCCGGGCGCCGTCTCGGAGATCGTCGCCATCGAACCGGAGCGGGAGCTGCGGACGCTGGCCGTGGAGACCGCCCTGCGCGCCCGGGCGCCGGTGGATGTGGCGCCGGGTGTGGCGGAGGCGCTGCCGGTCAAGAGCGAGGCGTTCGACGCGGCGGTGCTCTCGCTGGTGCTGTGCAGCGTCCGGGACGTGCCGCGGGCCCTCGCGGAGCTGAGGCGGGTGCTGCGGCCGGGCGGCGAGGTGCGGTTCCTCGAGCACGGCCTGGGCGGCGGCCGGGTCATGCGCCTCGCCCAGCGGGCGCTGGACCGGACGGTGTGGCCGCCGCTGGCCGGTGGCTGCCACGTGGCGCGGGACCCGGTCGGCGCGCTGCGGGAGGCGGGGTTCGAGCTCGGCCCGTACCGGCGGGTGCTGGTGCCCGACAGGGGGCCCGCACTGCCCACCTCGTACTGCGTCATGGGCACCGCGTGGCGTCCGCCGGGCGACGCGGCGGCCACCGGGAGCTGATCAGTCGCACCAGCGGCGCAGCTCGGCCGCGATGTCGTCCACCGTCGCCTCGCCGTCGTTGACGAGCCGGGCCAGGTCGCGCACCTGTTCCGGCGAGGTGACGACCTTCAGACCGCTGGCGACGAGGTAGGCGTACGCGACGGCGGAGGCGAACAGGGCGTTGGAGCGCTCCAGCGCGGGGACGCGGATCAGCAGCTGGAGCAGCGAAGCGGCGCGAGCGTGCGGACTGTCGTAGACAGGGACGTCGAAGATCTCGGCCTGGTGGCGTGCGACGGCGGCGACAAGGGCGCCCCAGTCGGTGACCTGGGGGTCTCCCGGAGTCTGCCGCTCGGCGAGCATGAGCAGCCATGCGAGGTCGATGCGCAGGTCGTTCAACGGCTCAGCGGCGACCTTCGGTCGTGCCTTCGCGTTCCGCCCCCGCTGCGGGCTCCGCTCGGGCGGAGGGATCCCCACCGAACTCCTCGGCGAAGACGCTCTCGTACTGCCTCATGAAGTCGGCGGCGGCCTCGACGAAGGCGCGGCCCGCCTCGCCGGTGTCCTGCCGGACCAGTTCCTCGATGTAGCGGTTCACGCTCATCCCGCGCGCCAGGGCACGCTCCCGCGCCGCGCGGGCGGTGCCCTCGTCCACGCGCACGTTCAGCTGGGTCTTCGCCATGCCTCGAAGCTAGCGCCGGGACGCTAGCAGCGGCAAGTGCCGCCATCGGGGGCGGGCGCGGACGAGCCGCGCGACCGGCCGAAGACGGAACCGGTCCGGACACGACGCGCGGCCCGCGGCGGGCGGCACGGGCGGACGGGCCGGGGCGGTGTGCGCGGCCGGGCGTCCGGATCGTGGAATTCCCTGCCGTGCGGGCTCCCGCGTGCTGGGATCGCGGCATGAGTGAGCTGCGCGTACGGGCCGCCGGGCCCGAGGACCTCGACACCGTGCTGGCCTTCTGGAAGGCGGCCGCCGCGGGCACGAGCATCAGTGACGACCGGGAGGGCGTGGAGCGGCTGGTCGCCCGCGACCCCGAGGCGCTGATCCTCGCGGAGAGCGGCGGTGAGCTGGTCGGCACGGTGATCGCGGGCTTCGACGGCTGGCGGTGCCACCTCTACCGGCTGGCGGTGCGTCCGGACCGCCGCCGTCGGGGCGTCGGCTCCGCGCTGCTGGCCGCCGCGGAGGAGCGGTTCGCACGGCTCGGCGGGCGTCGCGCGGACGCGATGGTGCTCCAGAACAACGAAACGGCCCATCATGCATGGGGCGCCGCGGGGTACGCGCGGGAGGAACGCTGGCGGCGCTGGGTGAAACCCCTCACCGGGTGATCCACGGCCCGACGGCGCCCTTTTGCCGACCCTTTACCCCGGGACGGCCACTCGGTCCTCCACGAAAGGTTGTGTGCGTCCGCCCATGGGCGAACCCTCCCGTCCACGACACCGCGCATCCGTCCCCGTCCTGTCCGACCATGGGACAGAGGTGACCCGATGACCGAAGTGCTCCTCCTTCTGGCGGCGATCCTGCTCTCGCTCGCCTGCGGCGCGTTCGTCGCGGCCGAGTTCTCCCTCACCACGGTCGAGCGGGGCGAGCTGGAGCGGGCCGTCGAACGCGGTGAGCGGGGAGCCGCGGGCGCCCTCGAAGCCGTACGGAACCTGACCTTCCAGCTCTCCGGCGCGCAGCTCGGCATCACGGTCACCAACCTGGTGGTCGGCATGCTGGCCGAGCCGTCGATCGCCGCGCTGCTCGCGGGCCCGCTGGAGGACATCGGCGTCTCCGGTTCGGTGGCGCGCTCCCTCGCCCTGGTGATCGGCACGGCCCTGTCGACGGTGTTCCTGATGGTCGTCGGCGAGCTGGTGCCCAAGAACTGGGCGATCTCCTCGCCGCTGGCCGTCGCCAGACGGGTGGGCAACGCGCAACGCTGGTTCAGCGCCGCCTTCCGCCCGTTCATCACGCACCTGAACGACACGGCCAACCGCATAGTGCGCCGCATCGGCGTGGAACCCGCCGAGGAACTGGAGTCCGCGCGCGGTCCGCAGGAGCTCGCGGCGCTCGCCCGGCACTCCGCCCGGGAGGGCGCCCTGGAGCCGGACACCGCCGAGCTCTTCGTCCGCACGCTGAACCTCGCCGACCTCACCGCCGAGAACGTGATGACACCGCGCGTCCAGGTCGTCGCACTGGAGGTGCACGCCACCTGCGAGGACGTGGCGAACGCGACCCGGGCGACCGGACTGTCCCGTTTCCCCGTCTACCGCGACACCCTCGACGCGGTCGTCGGCACCGCGCACGTCAAGGACGTACTGGCGCTGCCCGCCGAGCGCCGCGCCCGGGTGCCCGTGTCGGAGCTGATGCGCGAACCGCTGCTGGTCCCCGGAACGCTCACCGTCGACCGGCTCCTCGACCGGCTCTCCGGGCGGCGCACCATGGCCGTGGTGATCGACGAGTACGGCGGCACGGCCGGCGTGGCCACGCTGGAGGACATCGTCGAGGAGGTCGTCGGCGAGGTCCGCGACGAGCACGACCCGCACGAGACCCCCGACCTGGCCCGCGCCGGCACCGACGCGAGCGGGCGCGCCCTGTTCTCGGCCGACGGCTCCGCGCGGGTGGACCAGCTCGCCCGGGTCGGCCTGCGCGCGCCGGAGGGGCCGTACGAGACCCTCGCCGGACTCGTGGCGGCCGAGCTGGGCCGGATCCCGGCCGTCGGCGACACCTTCGAGGTCGCCGGCTGGCGCCTGGACGTGGTGGACGCCACCGGCCGCCGCGCGGCACGCGTCCTGCTGCACGCGCCCCTCGACGACCGGCACACGACGGACCGGCACGCGACGGACCGGCGGACGGCCGGGACCACGGATGACAGGGGGGCGCGGCGATGACCGTCGTACAGCTGCTGATCGGTCTGGCGACCCTGGTCGTCAACGCCTTCTTCGTCGGCGCCGAGTTCGCGCTGATCTCGGTCCGCCGCAGCCAGATCGAGCCGTACGCGGACGGGGGCGACCGGCGCGCGAAGAGCGTGCTGTGGGGCTTGGAGCACGTGTCCGCGCTGATGGCGGCCGCGCAGCTCGGCATCACGCTGTGCACCCTGGTGCTCGGCGTCGTCGCCGAGCCCGCCATCGCGCACCTGCTCGAACCGGTGTTCCACGCGGTGGGCGTGCCGGAGGGCGCGGGGCACGCGGTGTCGTTCGTGATCGCGCTGACGCTCGCGACGTACCTGCACATGCTGCTCGGCGAGATGGTGCCGAAGAACATCGCGCTCGCCGAGCCGGTGCGCAGCGCCCTGCTGCTGGGTCCGCCGCTGGTGGCGCTGTCCCGCGCGCTGCGCCCGGTGATCTTCACGGTCAACGCGTTCGCCAACGTGCTGCTGAAGCTGATGCGGGTCGAGGCGCGGGACGAGGTCGTCGCGTCCTACTCGGACTCCGAACTGGCCCAGATCGTGAAGGACTCCGGCGAGGCGGGCCTCATCGACGACCGCGCGCGGGAGCGGCTGCACGACGCGCTGGAGCTGGGCCGACGGCCCGTGCGGGACGTGGTGATGCCGCTGGAGCGCGTGGTCTACGCGAGCGTGGGGGTCACCCCGGAGGGGCTGGAGCGGCTGTCGGCGGAGTTCGGCTTCTCCCGCTTCCCGGTGGTGGACGAGCAGCGGCGGATCGTGGGCTACCTGCACGTGAAGGACGCCCTCGACGCCTCGCCGCGGGACCTGCCGTTCCGGCTGGGCGACATGCGGCCCATCGCGCGCGTGCGGGAGAGCACGCCGATGGACGACGTCCTCACCGCCATGCGGGGCAGCCGTACGCATCTGGCGGCCGTCCTGGGGAGCGACGGGCGACTGGCCGGACTGGTGACCATGGAGGACGTGCTCCAGGAGCTGTTCGGGCAGCGGGCCTGAGCACGGGGACGGGTGACCGACCGCTGGGTATGTGCCGCGGGATACCATCTGTGTCGCCATGCAGACTGATCCCACACCCACCCACAGCAGCCTCGTCGCCCTCGGCGACTCCTTCACCGAGGGCATGTCGGACCTCCTTCCCGACGGCACCTACCGGGGCTGGGCCGATCTCCTCGCCGCGCGGATGGCGGCCGTCCGCCCCGGTTTCCGGTACGCCAACCTCGCGGTGCGCGGCAAGCTGATCCAGCAGATCGTCGACGAGCAGGTCGAGGTCGCCGCCGCCATGCGGGCCGACGTCGTCACCCTGGTCGGCGGGCTCAACGACACCCTGCGGCCCAAGTGCGACATGGGGAGGGTGCGGGACCTGCTGACCGAGGCGGTGGAGCGGCTGGCGCCGCACTGCGGGCAGCTGGTGCTGATGCGCAGCCCCGGCCGCCAGGGGCCGGTCCTGGAGCGCTTCCGCCCGCGCATGGAGGCGCTCTTCGAGTGCGTCGACGAGCTCGCCGGGAAGCACGGCGCGCTGGTCGTCGACCTGTACGGGGCGCCGTCGCTCGCCGACCCCCGGCTGTGGGACGTGGACCGGCTGCACCTGACCGCGGACGGGCACCGCAGGGTCGCCGAAGCGGTGTGGCAGACGCTCGGGTACCCGCCGGAGGACCCCGAGTGGCACCTGCCCCCGGAGGCGACGCTCCCCCCGCGCTGGGTGGCCCGGCGGGTCGAGGACGCCCGGTTCGCCCGGCAGCACCTGCTGCCGTGGATCGGCCGCCGGCTCACCGGCCGGTCCTCCGGCGACGGGCTGCCGCCGAAGCGGCCCGAGCTGCTGCCGTACGAGGGCCTGTAACGCCTCCTTGTGGTTTCCTCCAGGTCACCCGGTGGCGCCGACCTGCAGGAATCGCCAGTAGACTCCGTGCACGTGACTGCTGCGCCCGCCAAGCCCCGTATCCCGAACGTCCTCGCCGGACGCTACGCCTCCGCCGAGCTCGCCACGCTCTGGTCGCCCGAGCAGAAGGTGAGGCTGGAGCGGCAGCTCTGGCTCGCCGTGCTGCGGGCCCAGAAGGACCTCGGGATCGAGGTGCCCGACGCGGCGATCGCCGACTACGAGCGTGTCCTCGACACCGTCGACCTGGCCTCGATCGCCGAGCGCGAGAAGGTCACCCGGCACGACGTGAAGGCGCGGATCGAGGAGTTCAATGACCTCGCCGGACACGAGCACGTGCACAAGGGGATGACCTCCCGCGACCTCACCGAGAACGTCGAGCAGCTGCAGATCCGGCTCTCGCTGGAGCTGGTGCGCGACCGCACGGTGGCCGTGCTGGCGCGCCTCGGCAAGCTGGCCGGTGAGTACGGCGAGCTGGTCATGGCCGGCCGCTCGCACAACGTGGCCGCGCAGGCCACCACCCTCGGCAAGCGGTTCGCCACCGCCGCCGACGAGCTGCTCGTCGCGTACGGCCGGGTGGAGGAGCTGCTGGGCCGCTACCCGCTGCGCGGCGTCAAGGGCCCGGTCGGCACCGCGCAGGACATGCTGGACCTGCTCGGCGGCGACGCGGACAGGCTCGCGGAGCTGGAGCGGCGGGTCGCCGGGCACCTGGGCTTCTCGCAGGCGTTCACGAGCGTCGGCCAGGTCTACCCGCGCTCGCTCGACTACGAGGTCGTCACCGCGCTGGTGCAGCTGGCCGCCGCGCCGTCGTCGCTGGCGAAGACGATCCGGCTGATGGCCGGGCACGAGCTGGTGACCGAGGGCTTCAAGCCGGGCCAGGTCGGCTCGTCCGCGATGCCGCACAAGATGAACACCCGCTCCTGCGAGCGCGTCAACGGCCTGATGGTGATCCTGCGCGGCTACGCCTCGATGACCGGTGAGCTGGCCGGCGACCAGTGGAACGAGGGCGACGTGTCCTGCTCGGTGGTGCGCCGGGTCGCGCTGCCGGACGCGTTCTTCGCGCTCGACGGCCTGCTGGAGACGTTCCTGACGGTGCTCGACGAGTTCGGCGCCTTCCCGGCGGTCGTGGCCCGGGAGCTGGACCGCTACCTGCCGTTCCTCGCCACCACCAAGGTGCTGATGGGTGCCGTGCGCGCGGGTGTCGGCCGCGAGGTCGCGCACGAGGCGATCAAGGAGAACGCCGTCGCCACCGCCCTCGCCATGCGGGAGCGGGGCGCCGAACGCAACGACCTCCTCGACAAGCTCGCCGCCGACGAGCGGCTGCCGCTCGGCCGGGCCGAGCTGGAGGCTCTGATGGCGGACAAGCTGTCCTTCACCGGTGCCGCGGGCGACCAGGTCGCCGCCGTCGTCGGCCGCGTCGACGAGATCGTCAAGCAGCACCCGGCGGCCGCCGGATACACCCCCGGGGCGATCCTCTGACCCGCTTCACCCAGGAGGAGCTGGAGGCCGCCCGCGACCGCCTCGTACCGGATGTGGTCGCGGACGGCCTGCGCGTGCTGTTCTGCGGCATCAACCCCGGTCTGATGACGGCCGCGACCGGCCACCACTTCGCCCGCCCCGGCAACCGCTTCTGGCCGGCCCTGCACCGCTCCGGTTTCACGCCCCGGCTGATGCTGCCGTCCGAGCAGTGGGAGCTGCCGTCGTACGGGCTCGGCATCACCAACGTCGTGGCGCGGGCGACCGCGCGGGCCGACGAGCTGGAGGCCGAGGAGTACCGGGAGGGCGGGCGGCTGCTCGCCCTGAAGGTGGCCCGGCTCCGTCCGCGGTGGCTGGCCGTGCTGGGCGTCACCGCGTACCGGACCGCGTTCGACGACCGCGGGGCGAAGGTGGGGCCCCAGGAGCGGACGATCGGCGGCACGCGGGTGTGGGTGCTGCCCAATCCGAGCGGGCTGAACGCCCACTGGACACCGGCGGCCCTGGCCGAGGAGTTCGCGCGGTTGCGGGAGGCCGCCGCGCGGCGGTAGGCGCAGGTGCGGCGGGCCCGGCCCACGGCCCGGGCGCTCTCCCCTCCGCCGGACCCGGCGGTCCGTGAACGGGGGCCGGGAGCCGTCCGGACCGCGGCCGGTCCCCGGAGCCGGCTCCCGGCCCCTCCCCGGTCAGGCGTCCCGGCGGCGCAGGCTCCACGCCCCCGCGAGGAGCGCGGCGGCCGTCCGCAGCGCGGTCACCGCCAGCCCCGGCCAGGGCCCCGGCGGTCCCTCGTGGGACCGCTGGAGGACCAGCTGCCCGGCCCGGTCGGGCAGGAAGTCGACGACGGGGCCGATCGCGCCGCCGATCACGAGGGAGACGACGATCACGAAGGGGATCAGCACGGACAGCGTGGCCACGCCGCTGCGCAGCAGCATCGCGAGCCCCGCGGCGAACAGGGCCGTCAGCATGAGGTAGACGCCGCAGCCCACGACCCCGCGCACCTGCGCGGCCCCGGTGAGGCCGTCCGTCAGGGAGCCCAGCCCCGCACGGGCGGCGAGGAGCGCGGCGAGGGCGGTCAGCAGCCCGGCGACGGGCGCGGGCACGGCGATGGCCGTCGCCTTGGCGGCGAACCAGCGGCCGCGCCGCGAAACCACCTCCAGCGAGAGCCGCAGGGCACCGTTCCGGAACTCCGACGACACGGCCGTGGTGCCGAAGGAGATCGCGGCGATCTGGCCCGGCAGGGCGCCGGACAGGGAGATGTACAGCGGGTCGAAGTCGTCCGGCATCTCCGAGGCGCCGGCGAGCGCGGAGAACGCCGTGCTCACGGCGAACAGCGCCAGGAGGGCCCCGGGGAGCGAGCGGAGCGTGCGGATCTTCAGCCACTCGGACCGGAGTACGGGTGCGAACTGCATGGTCAGGCCTCCTGGGGCTGTGCGGTGAACTCGGTCTCGGCCGCGGTCAGGTCCAGACAGGCCTGCTCCAGCGTGCCCTCGTCCGCCGCGAGTTCGAGGAGCGGCACCCCCGCGGCGGAGGCGAGGCGTCCGGTGTCGTCCGCCCGCGCGTCCGGCACGGTCCAGTGCCCGTCGGGATGTTCCGCCATCTCGTGGCCCTCCCGGGCGAGCGCGGCCTCGGTGCGGCAGTTGGCCGCCGAGTACGGGAGCGGGGCGGAAACCGCGCGGCGCGCGCCGTGCTGGAGCGGGCGCGGCTGACCGAGCGCGAGGGGGAGGTGCTGCGGCTGATGGCGCGGGGCCTGACGAACGCGGAGATCGCCGCGCGGCTGGTGGTGGGGACGGAGACCGTGAAGTCCCATGTGAGCGCCGTGCTGGCGAAGCTGGGGGCGCGGGACCGGACCCAGGCGGTGATCGCGGCCTACGAGTCGGGTTTCGTGGCGCCGGGCTGAACTCGCCTGCGAAGGGGGCCGTGCCCGGAGGTCGCCGGGGTCGGCGGCGCCGAGTACGATCCGCCCAACATGCGGACGAGCTGGGAGGACGGACGGTGGGTCGGCTGACCGGCGGGGACCCCTCGCTGCTGCGAAGGATCAACTCCGCGGTGGTGCTGCACGCGTTGCGGGCGACGGACTGCGCGACGCTGACCGAGGTGACCCGGGTGACGGGGCTGTCCCGGCCGACCGTCGAGGGCGTCGTGGAGGGGCTCATCGAGGCGGGGCTCGTCGTGGAGAAGGCGGCCGAGGAGGGGACCGCGCGGCGGCAGGGGCGGCCGGCGCGGCGGTTCCGGTTCCGGGCGGAGGCCGGGCATCTGCTCGGCCTGGAGATCGGCGTGCACCGGGTGGCCGCGCTGCTGGCCGATCTGGACGGCAAGGTGATCGGCGCGCAGGCGCGAGACGTCGACGAGACGGTCGACGCCGACGAGCGGCTGGAGCGGATCGGCACGGCCGTCGCGGAGCTGCTGCGGCGGGCCGGTGTTCCGCGCGGCTCGCTGCGGGCCGTGGGCGTGGGCACGCCGGGGATCGTGGAGGCGGACGGCACGGTGCGGCTGGGCACGGCGCTGCCCGGCTGGACGGGGCTCGGCCTCGGCGAGCGGCTGAGCCGGTCCTTCAAGTGTCCGGTGCTGGTGGAGAACGACGCCAACGCGGCCGTCGTCGCCGAGCACTGGAAGGGCGCCGCCCGGGAGACCGACGACGTGGTGTTCGTGCTGGCCGGGCTGAGTCCGGGCGCCGGCTCGCTGATCGGCGGGCGGCTGCACCGGGGGTACGGCGGGGCGGCCGGCGAGATCGGGGCGCTGCATCTGCTGGGCCGGGAGGCGACCCCCGAAACCCTGCTGTCCACCACGGACGAACCGCTGCACCCGCTCGACGAACAGGCCGTCGCGGACGTCTTCGCCCAGGCCCGCGAGGGCGACCAGCGGGCGCTGGCGGCCATGGACCGGTTCATCCGCCGGCTCGTCCACGACGTGGCGGCGCTGGTGCTGGCCCTCGACCCGGAGCTGGTCGTGATCGGCGGCTGGGCGGCCGGCCTGGACGGCGTCCTGGAACCGCTGCGCCGCGAACTGGCCCGCTACTGCCTGCGTCCGCCGAAGGTCGCCCTGTCCCACCTCGGCGAGGCGGCGGTCGCCACCGGCGCGGTCCGTCTCGCCCTCGACCACGTGGAGGAGCAACTCTTCGCGGTGGAGGGCACGGTGACGGCCCGCCGCCGGCGGCCGCGCTCTCCGGCCCGGTGAGGGCCGGGGCCTCGCCCCGGCACCGGCCCCCGGACGGGACGAACCGCGGGGACGCCGACGCCCCGGCACCCGGTCGATCCGCGGAACGGCGAACGCGCCGACGGCAGGTGCCCGGCGGGACGGCATCACGCTGACGGCGGAGGCGTACAGCGCGACCTCACGCCCTCAGCTGTCAGCCGGCCGGCCGTGAGCCGTCACCGCGCCGGCGCGACGCCGGCTCGCGCAGGGCGCGGGGCGCGTCGGCAGGCCGCCGCGCCCTCAGGACGCGTGGCGTTCCGGGCCGTGGTGGATCTCGACGCCGCCGAAGTCGCCGAAGGTCAGACGGCAGGTGTCCGCGCGGTACGTGGCCACGGAGAGCGCGGCGGCGCGGCCGCGGGCGATGAAGCGGGTGGTGACGACGAGGACGGGCGCGCCGGGCAGACGGTCCAGTTCCCGCGCGTCGTCCGCGCGGGCGGAGCCGAGCTCCACCGCGTTCTCCTGCCGCTCCAGCTCCAGGCGCTGCAGTTCCCGCAGCACCGCACGCGCGCGTGCGGTGCCGGAGGGCGCGTCGATGCCGGACAGGTCCGGTACCGAGTCCGCCGGGATGTAGAGGAGTTCGGCGGCGACGGGCTGGCCGTGAAAGACGCGGGAGCGCCGCACGACGTGCACGGACTCGTCGCGGCCGGTCACCAGCGTCTCGGCGACGGCGGCGGGCGGCGCCTCGAGCGCGCAGTCGAGGCTCTGCCAGGCGTCGTGCGGCCCGCCGGGCCAGGCGTGCTGTGCCGTGCCGACGGACACGCCCATGCGCGGCGGGGCGACCGTGGTGCCCACGCCGCGGCGGCGCTGCAGCCTGCCTTCGAGTTCGAGCTGTTCCAGGGCCTGCCGGAGCGTGGCGCGGGCGACGCCGAAGCGGGCGGCGAGGTCGCGCTCGTTGGGCAGGACCTCGCCCACCGAGAACTCCGAGTCCAGCGCCTCGCTGAGCACGGTCCTGAGGTGCCAGTACTTCGGTTCCGGCACCGTTTCCAGCTGCGTGGTCCCCACCCTGTCCTCCACGATCGCCGTGTCCGGCCGCGTTTTAGCGCCCTTGTTTATTAAAGGTTGTTTCACTTATCTGCGACGATAAGGTGCCCCTCACCCTTGGTCAAGACCAATCGGGCACGGCGACGGGCCCCCAGGGGCGCCGGGGGCTTCGGCGCAAAGGTTCCTGCCGGGCCTCGGCGAGCGAACGCGACTTGCCGGGGTCGCGGATGACGCACACCGTCCGGACGCGCCCGCCGGCGACGCCGAGGAGGAACCGCCCCGTGCGGTCGGCGCCCTCCAGGACCCGCGGCGGGGCTCGCGGCGCGGCGCTCGGCGGGGGCCACCCGGCCCGGCATCCGGTAGGCGAATCCCAGGAGGAGGGGGCGGAGTTCCTCGAGGACGTCGGTCACGGTGCCGGTGGTCACGTCCCCGTCCCGACCGGCCCGTGCGGCCGTGTCCGGGCGGCGCCGGCCGTCGGCCGACGGGACACGCCGACCGGGGGCTACCCGTCGGTAGCAATTGCTGACAAGCTGTCCACGGCGTCGGGCGACGTCCGTTTCCGCGAGTCCCAGACGAGGAGCACCCTCATGTCCGCGACCGTCTCCTGCAAGGTCACCTCTCCCCTCGGCCCGCAGACCGTGACCCTCTCCTACGCGCGCGTGGGCCGCGGTGAGCCGCTGCTCCTGCTGCACGGCATCGGCCACCACCGCCAGGCCTGGGACCCGGTGGTGGACATCCTGGCGACCGAGCGCGAGGTGATCGCCGTGGACCTGCCCGGTTTCGGCGCTTCCCCGTCGCTGCCCGACGGCCTCGCCCACGACCTGCCGACCATGAACGCCGCCCTGGGCGCCCTGTGCGAGGAGCTGGAGCTCGGCCGGCCGCACGTCGCGGGCAACTCGCTCGGCGGCCTGCTGGCCCTGGAGCTCGGCCGGGAACGGCTCGTGCGGTCCGTCACCGCCCTGTCCCCGGCGGGTTTCTGGACGCAGGCCGAGCGGCGGTACGCCTTCGGCGTGCTGATCGGCATGCGGCGGATCGCGGAGCGGATGCCGCTCCCGCTGGTCGAGCGCCTCGCCCGCTCCGCGGTCGGCCGGGCGGCGCTGACCAGCACCATCTACGCCCGCCCGGGGCGCCGTTCCCCCGAGGCCGTGGTCGCCGAGACGCTCGCCCTCGCCGGCGCCACGGGTTTCACCGAGACCCTCCGCGCGGGCACCGCCGTACGGTTCACCGACGACGTGCCCGGCATCCCCGTGACCGTCGCCTGGGGCGCCCGGGACCGGATCCTGGTCCCCCGGCAGGGCATCCGCGCCAAGCAGATCATTCCCCGGGCCCGGCTGGTCCGGCTGCCCGGCTGCGGCCACGTCCCGATGAACGACGACCCGGCGCTGGTCGCGCGCGTCATCCTCGACGGCAGCCGCTGAGGGCGGGGCCGCACGGAGGCGTCCCGCGGCCCGAAAGCGCCTAAGGTGGCCCTGCCATGACGTCACCGCCGACCGGCCCCGAGGGGCCCGCCGCCTCCTCCGCCTGGGAGTTGCTGCTGCCGGCCGCCTCCGCACCGGCACGCGCGCGTGGCCGTTCGCTGCAGGCCGCGCTGCGCGAGGCGGTGCGGTCGGGGCGGCTCGCGCCGGGGACCCGGCTGCCCTCCAGCCGTGATCTGGCGGCCGACCTCGGCGTGTCGCGCGGGCTGATCACGGAGGCGTACGAGCAGCTGACGGCGGAGGGCTACCTGCGCTCCGGCCGGGGCTCCGGGACCTGGGTGGGAGCGGCGGTGCGGGCCGCCCGCCCGCACGCCCGCGACCTCGCTCCGCGCACTCCCGGCGCCCGCGCGGACTTCGTCCCCGGCACACCCGACCTGTCGCTGTTCCCCCGCGCGGCGTGGGCGGCGGCGCAGCGCGGTGTGCTCGCGGACCTTCCGCACCGGGAGCTGGGCTATCCCGACCCGCGCGGGCTGCCCCGGCTGCGTACGGCGCTGGCCGGGCTGCTCGCGCGGCGCCGGGGCGTGGTGGCCGATCCCGAGCGGATCGTGGTGGTCTCCGGAGTGGCGCAGGCGTCGGCGCTGCTCGGATCCGCCCTCCGCGCGCGCGGGGTGCGCGCCGTCGCCGTGGAGGACCCCGGCAGTCCGCAGCACGAGTCCCTGTACGCCGCCGCCGGGGTCACCGCCGTCCCCGTGCCGGTGGACGGCGAGGGGCTCGTGATGGAGCCGCTGCGGGCCTCGGGGGCGCGGGCGGCCGTCGTGACGCCGGCGCACCAGTTCCCCACCGGCATCGCGTACTCCGCGCGGCGCCGGACCGAACTGCTCGACTGGGCTCGGTCCGTGGACGGGATCGTCCTGGAGGACGACTACGACGGCGACTTCCGCTACGACCGGGCGCCCGTCGGCGCCCTCCAGGGGCTCGACCCCGAGCGCGTGGCCTACACCGGTTCGGTCAGCAAGTCCCTCGCCCCGGGGCTGCGGCTCGGCTGGCTGCTGGTGCCGCGGGGGTGGGCCGAGGAGGTGGTGGAGCGCAAGCGCACCATGGATCTCGGCCATCCCACCCTGGACCAGGCGCTGTTCGCCCGGTTCCTGGAACGCGGCGACTACGACCGTCAGCTGCGCCGCTGCCAGCGCGCCTACCGCGAGCGGCGCGACGCCCTGGTCACCGCCCTCGGGGAGCACTTCCCGGGCGCCGGGGTGTCCGGGATCGCGGCGGGGCTGCACGTCATCGTCGCGCTGCCCGAGCGCTACGGGCCGCGGGAGCGTTTCCTCACGCGCATGGCAAAGGCCGGTGTGGCGGTGCGCCCGCTCGCGGACCACGCGCACGACGGGGCGCCGGAGGAGGGTGTGCGGCTCGTGCTGGGCTACGCGCACATGACGCCCGCGCGGATCCACGAGGGGGTGCGCCTGATGGCGGGGGCCGCCGCCCGGTAGCCGCCCGCGCGAGTTGTTCACCCGGGGTTCGCGTGCGCGCCGCGCCGCCCGCGTAGGTGTGGTCGCACACACTGGCCGGATCCCGTCCCTGGAGGCGCATCCATGTCACACCGTCCGCTCCCAGGCCGTCGCGCCGTGCTGCGCGGCTCGCTCGCGGCCTCGGCGGCCCTGACCCTGCCCACCGCGCTCGCCGCGCCCGCCTTCGCCCGTTCGGGGCGTCCGCGGGCCGGGTGGGGCGTGCAGACCGGTGACGTCACCCGTGACTCGGGGCTGGTGTGGGTGCGCTCCGACCGTCCGGCGCGGATGATCGTCGAGACCTCGGCGACCGAGTCGTTCCGTCACCCGCGCCGATGGCACGGTCCGCTGCTCGGCGCGGACACCGACTTCACCGGCACGACCCGGTTGCGCGGGCTGCCGTCCGGGGAGCAGATCCACTACCGGGTGCTGCTCGCCGACCCCGACGACCCGCGCCGCACCGGTGAGCCGGTCACCGGCACGTTCCGCACGGTCTCCGCCCGGCGCCGGGACGGCGTGCGGTTCCTGTGGTCGGGGGACCTGGCGGGCCAGGGCTGGGGCATCAACCCCGACATCGGCGGCTACCGCATCTTCGACGCGATGGCGCGCCTGGATCCCGACTTCTTCCTGTTCAGCGGCGATACCGTCTACGCCGACGGGCCCGTCTCCGAGACCGCCGCCCTGCCGGACGGCGGTGTCTGGCGGAACGTCACCACCGAGGAGAAGGCCAAGGTCGCCGAGACCCTGGCCGAGTTCCGGGGCAACTTCCGCTACAACCTGCTCGACGAGAACCTGCGCCGGTTCAACGCCCAGGTGCCGTCCATCGTGCAGTGGGACGACCACGAGGTGCGCAACAACTGGTACCCGGGCCAGCGGATCGCGGAGACGGACGCCCGGTACACGGTGAAGAGCGTCGACGTGCTGGCCGCCCGGGCGCGGCGCGCGTTCGGCGAGTACTTCCCGATGTCCACGCTGCGGCCGGGCGCCCGGGAGGGCCGGGTGTACCGGGTGCTGCGGCAGGGTCCGCTGCTCGACGTGTTCGTGCTGGACATGCGGACGTACCGGAACGCCAACTCCTCCGGCGACCAGACCGTGGACCCGCAGGGCATCCTCGGACGGGAGCAGCTGGAGTGGCTGAAGCGGGAACTGGCGCGGTCGCGGGCGGTGTGGAAGGTGATCGCCGCCGACATGCCGATCGGCCTCGTCGTGCCCGACACGACCGAGGGCGCGCGGCACGTCGAGGCGGTGGCCCAGGGCGACCCGGGGGCGCCGCTGGGGCGGGAGCTGCAGATCGCGGAGCTGCTGCGGTTCGTCAAGCACCGGCGGATCACCGGCACGGTGTGGCTGACGGCCGACGTGCACCACACCTCGGCGCAGCACTACCAGCCCTCACGGGCCGCGTTCGACGACTTCGAGCCGTTCTGGGAGTTCGTCTCCGGTCCGCTGAACGCGGGCGCCTTCCCGGCCAGCGCGCTCGACGGCACCTTCGGCCCGGAGCGGGTGTGGGTGAAGGCGCCGACCGCCTCGAACGTCTCGCCCGCCGGCGGCTACCAGTTCTTCGGCGAGGTCGACATCGACGGCGGCAGCGGTGAGTTGACGGTGCGGATGCGGGAGCAGGACGGCACCGTGCTGTTCACGAAGACGCTGCGACCGGGCCTGGTCGGTCAGTAAATCAACAAAACGGGCAGAAGCGCGCTTTACCCATCAGTCACAGTACGTTTGTGATCACGAAACACGATTCCTTCACAGTGACTGTATGAGTCGAGACATGTCTGACGTGACGAACACCCGGAACGGCGGGCCCGTGCACCGCCGGTGGAACCCCGTCGAACTCGCCGCGCGGTGCACGGCCGCCTTCCACGCGTGGTGGGCACGGCGCCACGGCCACGCACCGCCGGCGCACGATACCGGCGGCGCCCGGCCGCCCTCCGCCGCGGCCGGCGGCAGCGTGCTGTGGCGGATGCGGACGACGGTGAAGGACGAACCGGGCGCGCTGGCCGCGCTCTGCACGGCGCTGGCCGAGCTGCGGGTCGACATCCTGAGCCTGCAGACGCACCCGCTGGGCGAGGACACCGTCGACGAGTTCCTGCTGCGCGCCCCCGAGGGAACGGACCTCGTCGCCGCCGTGTCGCTCGCCGGAGGCGCGGACACCTGGACCGAGCGGGCCGACGCCCACGATCTGGTGGACGCGCCGACCCGGGTCCTGGGGCTGGCCGCCCGCACCGCCCAGGACGCGGCCGAACTGCCGCTCGCATTGCGCCAGTTGCTGGGCCGGTGCACGATCCGATCCCGGCCCGCCACCTCCATGGGCGGCCGACGGGTGCCCGAGGAGGGCCTCCTGGAGGACACCGTGATCCGGCTGCGCGCCCCGGAGGGCGGGGTGATCACCGTGGAACGGCCGTATCCACCGTTCACGCCCACCGAGTTCGCCCGCGCCCGCGCGCTGGTGGAGCTGGACGCCCGGCTCGGTCCCCGCATCCCGCGTGGCCGTGACGTCCTCACACTGCCGGAAGGCGGCGCCATCTCCGTGCGCCGTGCGGACACCGGCGATCTGGCGGCCGCACGGGCGATGCACGAGCGGTGCTCCACGGAGACCCTGCGCATGCGGTACCACGGGCCGGTCGGCGACGCGGACCGCTATCTGAACCACCTGCTCAGCCCGCGCTTCGGCCGCACGCTCGCCGCGCAGACCGCCTCGGGCCGCGTCGTCGGCCTCGGCCATCTGCTGTGGGACGGCGACGAGACCGAGGTCGCGCTGATCGTGGAGGACGCCTGGCAGCGCCGGGGCATCGGCGCCGAGCTGCTCACCCGGCTGGTGGCGATGGCGGCCGAGGACGGCTGCGCCCAGGTGTACGCCGTGACCCAGACGTCCAACACCGGCATGGTCGCCGCGATGCGCGGCCTGGGGCTGCCGCTCGACTACCAGATCGAGGAGGGCACGCTGGTCGTCACGGCCCGCCTGGACGCCGTGGCGGGCCGCCATGCACCCGGGGACCGGGAGCACGGCGAGCGGATCGGCCGGCCGTAGCCCGTCACGCGGGCGTCCGGGGGACGGCCCGGCGGATCACGCCGCCGGGCCGTCCCCCGTGTGCCCGGCCTCAGCCCCGGGCCGACGCCTCCGGACGCCCCGGGGTCCCGGTCCGCTCCCCCAGGGCCGCGTCCAGATCGGCCCACAGGTCCTCGACGTCCTCCAGGCCGACCGAGAGCCTCAGCAGCCGGTCGCTCACCCCGGCGTCCCTGCGGTCGCCGGCGTCCACGATGCGGTGGCTGATGGAGGCCGGGTGCTGGATGAGGGAGTCCACGCTGCCCAGGCTGACGGCCGGGGTGACCAGGCGTACGCCGGCGATCACCTCGTGCGGGTCCCCGTGCACCTCGAAGGAGACCATCGCCCCGCCGATGCGCGGGTAGTGCACCCGGGCCACGCGTGGATCGGCGGCGAGCCGGGCGGCGAGTTCCGCGGCGGTCGCGGACGCGGCCCGAACCCGTACCGGCAGGGTCGACAGACCGCGCAGCAACAGGTAGCCGGCCAGCGGGTGCAGCACACCGCCCGTGGCGAACCGCACCTGGCGCAGCCGACCGGCGAACTCCTCGTCGCAGGCCACCACGCCCGCCAGCACGTCCCCGTGTCCGCCGAGGTACTTGGTGGCGCTGTGCAGCACCAGCCGCGCCCCGTGCTCGGCCGGACGCTGGAGGACCGGCGTGGCGAAGGTGTTGTCGACGAGCAGCGGGACGGAGCCGCAGGCGTGGGCGACGGCCCGCAGGTCGATCTCGGCGAGCGTGGGGTTGGCCGGGGTCTCCACGAGCACCAGGCCGGTGTCGGGGCGCAGCGCGTCGGCGACGCCGGCCGGGTCGGTCCAGGTCACCTCGGAGCCGAGCAGTCCGGCGGTCAGCAGATGATCGCTGCACCCGTACAGGGGACGTACGGCGACGACGTGCCGCAGTCCCGCCGAGCCGCGGACCAGCAGGGCGGCGCTGAGCGCGGCCATGCCACTGGCGAACGCGACCGCCGACCCGGTGCCTTCGAGCCGGGCCAGGGCGGTCTCGAAGCGGGCGACGGTCGGGTTGCCGAGCCGCCCGTAGACGGGCGGGCCCTCCGGCTCGGCCCCGGTGGCGGCGAAGGCGTCGATGCGGGCCGCCTCGGCGCGGCTGTCGTACGAGGGGTAGGTGGTCGACAGGTCGATCGGCGGAGCGTGCAGTCCCAGTCCGGCGAGGTCGTCGCGGCCTGCGTGCACGGCCTCGGTGGCGAGTGCGCGGGTGGTGCGTCGCGTGTCCATGCCCAAGTCCATGGAGGGAAGGGTGAACACCGAACGGGCTCCCGGAGCCCTACCCCGTGCTACGTTCGGCCGATGGCCGAACCCGTCGTACTGGATCCGGTGGATCTCCACCTGCTGCGGCTGTTGCAGAACGACGCCCGGACGACGTACCGGGATCTCGCCGCACAGATCGGGGTCGCGCCTTCGACCTGTCTGGACCGGGTGAACCGGCTGCGCCGCTGTGGCGTGATCCTCGGACACCGGCTGGAGCTGGATCCCGCCAAGCTGGGGCGCGGACTCCAGGCTCTGCTCTCGGTGCAGGTCAGACCGCACCGGCGGGAGCTGGTGGGGCCGTTCGTGGAGCGGATCCGGGCGCTGCCGGAGTCGCTGACCGTGTTCCATCTGACCGGCCCCGACGACTATCTGGTGCACGTCGCGGTCGCGGACATGGCGGACCTGCAACGGCTGGTGCTCGACGAGTTCACCGCCCGGCGGGAGGTGGCCCGCGTGGAGACCCGGCTGATCTTCCAGCGGTGGGACTGCGGTCCCCTGCTGCCGCCTTCGCCCACAGCTCAAACCGGATGACGTGCGGCGGACCGCGTACCAGGATGGTCCGCATGTCTCAGACCAACAGCGCGCTTCCCCGTCAGGTCGCCGACACCTACGTCGACGAGCTCATCGCCCTCGACCCGGTCACCGGAACGTTCCTCGGTGTGCGGGAGAGCTCCTCCCGTCTGCCCGATCTCTCGCCCGCCGGGCAGGAGGCGCTCGCCGGGCTCCAGCGGGCCACGCTCGTACGGCTCGACGAGGCCGAGCGGCGGCCGGGCGCCGACAGCGGCATCGAACGCCGCTGCGCCCGCCTGCTGCGCGAGCGGCTCACCGCGGAACTCGCCGTGCACGAGGCCGACGAGGGTCTGCGCGCGGTCGGCAACCTGGGCACGGTCGCGCATTCGGTGCGCGAGGTGTTCACCGTGACGCCGGCCGGGACGGAGGAGGACTGGGCGGCGATCGCCGAGCGGCTGCGCGCGGTCCCGGCCGCGCTGGCGGGCTACCGGGAGTCCCTCGCCCTCGGGCTGGAGCGCAAGCTGTACGCGGCTCCGCGGCCGACGAGGACGTTCACCGGGCAGCTCGGCGAGTGGGCGGACACCGGCGGGGGCCGGGGCTGGTTCGAGGACTTCGCCGCGGCGGGACCGGACGCGCTGCGCACGGAACTGGACGAGGGCGCCCGCGCGGCGACCGCGGCCGTCGTGGAGCTGCGGGACTGGATGCGCGACGTGTACGCCCCGGCGGTCGAGGGCGCGCCGAACACCGTGGGCCGGGAGCGCTACGCCCGCTGGGCCCGCTACTACAACGGCACCGATCTCGACCTGGACGAGGCGTACGCGTACGGCTGGTCCGAGTACCACCGGCTGCTCGGCGAGATGGAGAAGGAGGCCGAGAAGATCCTGCCCGGCGCCGCGACGCCGTGGGTGGCGCTGGCGCACCTGGACGAGCACGGCCGGCACGTCGAGGGCGTCGACGAGGTCCGCCGGTGGCTCCAGGGCGTGATGGACCGGGCGATCGACTCCCTGGACGGCACCCACTTCGACCTCGCCGAGCGGGTGCGGAAGGTGGAGTCGCGGATCGCCCCGGCGGGCAGTGCGGCGGCGCCGTACTACACGCCTCCGTCGGAGGACTTCTCCCGGCCCGGCTGCACCTGGCTGCCCACGATGGGCCTGACCCGCTTCCCGGTCTACGACCTGGTGTCGACCTGGTACCACGAGGGCGTGCCCGGCCATCACCTCCAGCTGGCGCAGTGGGTGCACGTGGCCGAGGACCTCTCCCGCTACCAGGCCTCCGTGGGCATGGTCAGCGCCAACGCCGAGGGCTGGGCGCTGTACGCGGAGCGGCTGATGGACGAGCTCGGTTTCCTCACGGACGCGGAGGAGCGGCTGGGCTACCTGGACGCGCAGATGATGCGGGCGGCCCGGGTCATCGTCGACATCGGCATGCACCTGGAGCTGGAGATCCCGGCGGACTCGCCGTTCCACCCGGGTGAGCGCTGGACACCGGAGCTGGCCGAGGAGTTCTTCGGGGCGCACAGCAGCCGCCCGGCGGACTTCGTGGAGAGCGAGCTGACCCGCTATCTGACGATCCCGGGCCAGGCGATCGGCTACAAGCTCGGCGAGCGGGCGTGGCTGCTGGGCCGGGAGAACGCCCGTGCGCGGCACGGTGACGCCTTCGACCTCAAGGCCTGGCACATGGCGGCGCTGTCCCAGGGTTCGCTGGGCCTGGACGACCTGGTGGACGAACTCTCGGCGCTGTGAGCCGGGCCGGCGCCCGTCAGCGCCGGAAGCCGCCCTCCGAGTCGATGACCTGACCGGTGATCCAGTCCGCCTCGTCCGTGGCCAGCCACGCGATGAGGCGGGCGGGGTCGTCGGGCATGCCCCAGCGGCCCGCGGGGAAGAGGGCCGCGACGGCGTCGTAGGCGTCGCCGGTCAGGTAGTCCGTGTCCACGGGGCCGGGGTTGACGGTGTTCACGGTGACCGCGTGCTCGGCCAGGGCGGTCGCCAGGGAACGGGTGATCGAGGCGAGGGCGCCCTTTTGGAGGGCGTAGGCGATCTCGCCCGGCATGCCCCCGGCGATGTCCTGCCCGGAGGTCATCATCACCACGCGTCCGCCCGGGGTGCGCGGGGGCAGCGCGGCGCGGTGCCGGGCGTGGGCCTGGACGAGCAGCAGCACCGAACGGGCGTCGACGGCCCAGTGTGCGTCGAGCATGGCGGCGTCCACGGTGTCGAGGTCGCCGTCGAAGCCGCTGAGGGCGTGGTTGGCGACGAGGATGTCGAGCCGTCCGCCGAGCGCCTCGGCCGCCCGGGCGTGCAGCTCGGCGGGGGCCGCGGGGTCGGTGAGGTCGCCGGGACCGGCGAGCACCCGGGCGTCGGGGTCGCCGAGGGCGTCGCGCACGGAGGCGGTCACGTCCTCGATCCGGTCGGCGCCCCAGGGCATGGCGGCGTCGTGCGGCACGTGGTGGTGCAGGTAGACACTGGCCCCGTGGGCGGCGAGGCGGCGGGCCACGGCATGGCCGATGCCGCTGCGCCGGCTGGCCCCGGTGACCAGCGCGGTCCGGCCCCGCAGGGGCAGGGGGTCACGGCGGAGCGCTTCGGGTGCGGGGGGCGGGAGTTTGGGCATGATCGTCCATGATGCGGGACCGGGCGGGCGGGCGCACGCGAATATCGGTCAGAGCGGTGGGCGGAGCCGGACGAGGAGCAGCCGGGTTTCCGGGCCCGGCCGGACCCGGGCCGCGCGGACCGCGCAACGGCCCGGGGCGAGCGTGGGGTTCGCGTGGTCGGCGCGCGCGGAGTCGGTGCCGGGCCGGGCCGCGTCGAACAGGACGACCGCGCCGGGCACCTTCCCGTGCGCCTCGGGCTGCCACCGCGCGGTGCGCGGCGCCGCCGGGAGTTCCGCTTCGAAGTCGCCGGCGAGCCGGCGGACGAGGGTGCCGTGCTCGGGCGGGAAAGCGGTCGCGGCGGGCTCGTCGCCCAGGACCAGGGCCGCCGCGTCGCCCACCGGGAGGAGTCCGACGGGTCCGCCCGCCTCGCAGGCCCGGTCGTGGTCCGAGGCCGTCGGCTCCCGTCCGGAACGACAGCACCGTCTCCGCCACCGCGACGAGCGGCCCGCCGCCCGGCTCCACCCGCTCGACCGTGCCCGGCTCCGCGTATCGCACCACGCGCAGAGCCGGTCGGGTCGACTCCCTTACCGGAGGCCGGGGTTCAGCATCCGCAGTCGTCGGCGCCCAACGGCGCGGTCAGCGGGTCGGGGGCGCGGCGCTCACGGCCCCGCCGGGTCTCGAACTCGAAGCCCTCGCGCACCCAGTACTCGAATCCGCCGAGCATCTCCTTGACCCGGTAGCCGAGTTCGGCGAGGGCGAGCGCGGCACGGGTGGCGCCGTCGCAGCCGGGTCCCCAGCAGTACGTCACGACCGGAACGGACGGATCCAAAAGCTCCGCGGCCCGCTCGGGGATCAGCCCGGTGGGAAGGTGCACCGCGCCGGGCACATGCCCCTGGTCCCAGGCCTCGGTGGAACGCGAGTCGACCAGGACGAACCCGGGGTCGCCGTCGGCCGCGAGGGCGGCGGCCACGTCGGAGACGTCGGCGTGGAGGGCCAGGCTCGCGCGGAAATGGGCGGCGGCCTCGGCCGGGGAGGCGGGGACGACCCGCAGGACGGAGTTCACGGTGGTGGTCATGGGAGAGAAACTACGGCCGCGCACTCCGGTCCTGAAGCGGGGAACCCCGGCCTTCTCCTTGATCGGCCGGGATTCCCCTGCTACTTCTCGGGAATGACCACGTATTCCCCGGACGCCACCGACTGGCGCATCCTCGACGTCCTCCAGCGGGACGGACGGGCCAGTTTCGCCGAACTCGCCCGTGCCGTCTCGATGTCCGCGAGCGCGGTCACCGAGCGGGTGCGCCGGCTGGAGGAGGCCGGCGTCATCCGGGGCTACACGGCGGTGGTGGACCCGGAACGGATCGGGCTGCCGATCCTGGCCTTCGTGCGGCTGCGCTACCCGACCGGCAACTACAAGCCCTTCCACGACCTCGTCACCGTGATGCCCGAGATCCTGGAGGCGCACCACGTGACGGGCGAGGACTGTTTCGTCATCAAGGTCGCCGCCCGCTCGATGCGGCACCTGGAGGAGGTGGCGGGCCGGATCGGCGCGCTCGGCCCGGTGACCACCAGCGTCGTCTACTCCTCGCCGCTGCCGCGCCGCGCCCTGGGACGGTGAGCCGGCCTCACCGGGTCCCGTGCTGGCACAGCCGCGAACCGGAGCGGTCCTTCACGACCTCCAGCCGGGCGTGTATCCGCCGGCGCAGATCGCCCACGTGACTGACGATGCCCACGCTGCGGTCGCGTTCGCGCAGGGAGTCCAGGACGTCCAGGACCTCGTCGAGGGTCTGGTCGTCGAGGCTGCCGAAGCCCTCGTCGATGAAGAGGGTGTCCAGCCGGACCCCGCCCGCCTCGTCGGTGACGACGTCCGCGAGACCGAGCGCCAGGGCGAGCGAGGCGAAGAAGGTCTCGCCGCCCGAGAGGGTCGCGGTGTCGCGCTCCCGTCCGGTCCAGGCGTCGACGACGTGCAGGCCGAGTCCGCTGCGGCCGCGGCCTGAGCGGTCGTCGGAGTGGACGAGGGTGTACCGGCCGGACGACATGCGGTGCAGCCGTACGGTCGCGGCGGCGGCGACCTGCTCCAGCCGGGCGGCGAGGACGTACGACTCCAGGCGCATCCTGCGTTCGTTGTCCGCCGAGGTGCCCGCGGTGAGTCCGGCCATGCGGGCCACCCGGTCGTACTCCTCGCGCAGCGGTCCCAGCCGGCGCGCCGAGGCGACGGCCCGCGCGGAGAGCCGGTCGAGTTCGGCGCAGCGCCGGTCGGCGGCGTCCCGCGCGGAGGCCGCCTCGCGCACCCTGCGGTCCGCGTCCTCGGCGGCCCGCTGTGCGGTGGCGAGGTCGGCGGGCGGCTGCCGGGCGGCGGCCGCGGTCTCCGGTTCGGCGAGGACGGCCCGTACGGCGGCCTCCTCGTGCTGCCGGTCGTCCAGGCGCCGTTGCAGCGCGCGGTGGGCGGTGTCGTCGAGGAGGGCGTCGGCGGCGGCCCGCGGGGTGTCGAATCCCGCGCGGAAGGCGGCGTCGGCGAGCCGGGCGTCGGCTTCCTTGAGCCGCTGGGCCGTGTCCTCGGCGGTGCGGGCGGCGTCGGCGGCGTCCGTGAGGAGTGCGACGTTCCGCTCCAGCTGCGCGGCGCGCGCGGCCACACTGGTGGCGTCCCCCCGCGCCCGCGCCAACTCCTCCGTCAGCGCGGCGTGTTCCCGGTCCAGTCGCTCGCGGTGACCCACCCGGGAGGCGGCCCGGACGGCCGCCTCCCGTTGGGCGGTGATCCGCAGCTCGTGTTCCCGCTCCGCACGGCGCAGCCGCTCCCGCGCCGTGTGCAGTACGGAGGCGGCGTCCCGGGCCTGCGCGTACTGCCGCTCCACCTCGTCGGCTTCACGGGCGAGCTGTTCGGCCGCGGTGTCACCGGCCTCCGCGCTCGCGGCGGCCAGCGCCTCCCGGACCGAGCCGAGCCGCTGCTCGGCCTCGGCGCGGTGGTCGTCGGCGCGCTGGTGGTCGGCGAGGGCACGTTCCTCCGTCTCCCGGTCGACGTGCCCGTCGACCTTGCGGGCGGGAGCGGGGTGTTCGGTGGCGCCGCAGACCGCGCAGGGTTCGCCCTCGGTGAGGCCGCCGGCCAGCTCGGCGGCGATGCCGTTCAGACGCTGTTCCTTGAGGTCGAGCCAGCGCTGCTTCGCCGCGAGCGCCTGCTCCCGGGCGGTACGGGCCTGTTCCTCGGCCGTCTCCACGTCCCCGGCCAGCCGGTCGCGCAGCCGTGCGGCGTTCAGCCGCCGGCGCGCGGGGTCGCGCCGCACGGAGAGCTCACCGGCCCGCGTCGCGGCCTGCTGCGCGGACTCGATGCCGGCCTGCAGGTCCGCGCGGGTCTGCTCCCAGTCCGCGAGCCAGGTCTCCGCCTCCTCCCGTGCCTCCTCGTCGGCGCGTTCCTGGCGGTCCAGGCCGGCGCGTTCGGCGAGGAGTCCCGTCAGCCGCCGCTCGGCGCGGCGGGCCGACTCCAGCCCGCCCAGTTCCTCGGCGGCCCGGCGGGCTGCGGCCGCGAGTCCGGCCGCTCCCGCGTCCGCGAGGGACGCCGGGAGCAGGGCACGCGCGCGCAGTTCGGCACCGGCCGCCCGCCGGTGCTCGGCCTCGGCGGAGTCCCGCAGCTCCAGGGCGGGAGCGACGGTCTCGGCCTTGCGGGCCCGCTCCAAGCGGGCCCGCTCCTCCTGGTGGGCGCCGGCCCGCTCCTGGAGCCGGGCCGCTCGCTCCCGTGCTTCGGCGAACCGCCGTTGCAGCCGGTCCCGTTCGCGTACGACCTCCAGGGCGCGGTCGGCGTCGGCGAGGGCGGCCTCGGCGGTGGCGAGGCGGCAGCGGGCGGCCGTGAGCTGTTCCCGCGCGGTGCTGCGGGCGACGGCGGCGGCGGTCAGCACGGCCTCGGCCAGTCCCGGTTCGCCGGGCGTCAGCTCGGGCAGCTCCATGGAGTCGCCCGCGGCCTGCTGCATCCGGTGCGCGTCGGCGAGCAGGTCGGCGTCGCCCTCGCGCACCCGGGACTCGGCGGCCCGCCGGCGTTCGGCGAGGCGCTTCTCCACGTCGGCGAAGCGGCGGGTGTCGAAGAGGCGGCCCAGCAGCTTGCCGCGGGCTTCGGCGTCGGCGCGCAGGAAGCGCGCGAAGTCGCCCTGGGGCAGCAGCACGACCTGGCAGAACTGTTCCCGGCTCATGCCGAGGAGCTGGGTGATCTCCTCGCCGATCTCCTGGTGCGAGCGGCTGAGGTCCTTCCAGGCGCCCGAGGCGGCGTCGCGTTCGCGCAACCAGGTCTGGGCCTTGTCCAGGGTGGTGCCGGTGCCGCGCTTCTTGGGACGCTCCCAGGGCGGCTGCCGGGTGATCTCCAGCCGGCGTCCGGCGACGGTGAGCTCGAGGGTGACCTCGGTGCGCACGCCCGGGGCTGCGTGGTCGCTGCGCAGGGCCATGCCCTGACCGCTCTGCCGGGCCCCGGGGACGGAGCCGTACAGCGCGTAGCAGACGGCGTCCAGGACGGAGGTCTTGCCGGCGCCGGTGGGGCCGTGCAGCAGGAAGAGCCCCGCGGCGGACAGCTCGCCGAAGTCGACGCTCTGGGTGCTCCCGAAGGGCCCGAAGGCCGTCATGTCCAGCCGGTGCAGCCTCATCGCGCCACCTCCCGCACCGTGTCGTCCGCGCGGACGGCGTCGAAGGCGTCCCGCAGGACGGCCCGTTCGTGCGCGTCCGGACCGGCGCCGCGCACATGGGCCACGAAGTCCTCGGCGATCTGCTGGTCGTCGCGGCCGGCGAGGCGGCGGGCGTAGGAGACCGCGGGGCCGTCCGCCGCGCGGTCCGGGTCGAAGACGAGGCTGAGGGTGTGCGGGAAGCGCTCGGCGAGCCGGGCCATGGGGTCGGCGGGGCGCACCGGGTCGGTGAGGGTCGCCTCGACCCACGCGTCCTCGTGCCGTGCCAGTGCGGGGTCGGCGAGCAGTTCCTCCAGGGTGCCGCGGATCCTGGCCAGCGCGCGCGGCACCGGGCAGTCGACGCGTTCGGCGGTGACCGCTCCGTCGGCGGCCAGGTCGACGAGCCACATGCTCTTGCGGTGCGCGGCCTCGGAGAAGGAGTACGGCAGCGGGGAGCCGGAGTAGCGCACCCGCTCGGTGAGGGCCTGGCAGCCGTGCAGATGCCCCAGCGCCACGTAGTCGACGCCGTCGAACACCCCGGCGGGCACGGCGGCCACCCCGCCGACGGTGATGTCCCGCTCGCTGTCGCTGGGTTCGCCGCCGGTGACGAAGGCGTGCGCGAGGACGACCGAACGGGTCCCGGGCGCGCGGGCGGCGAGGTCCGCGCGGACCCGGTCCATGGCGGCGGCCAGCACCGTCTCGTGGCCGGCCCTCTCCACCCCGAAGGTGTCCTTCACCAGGGCGGGTTCGAGGTAGGGCAGCCCGTAGAAGGCGACGTCGCCGTGCTCGTCGGACAGCACCACGGGTGTGCCGCACGCGGACGGTTCGGTCCGCAGGTGGATGCCGGCGCGCCCCATGAGTCCGGCGCCGACGCCGAGGCGGCGGGCCGAGTCGTGGTTGCCGGAGATCATCACCGTCGGCACGCCCAGAGCGGCGAGCCGGTGCAGGGCGTCGTCGAACAGCTCGACCGCGGGGAGCGGCGGCACGGCACGGTCGTACACGTCCCCCGACACGACCACCGCGTCCACCCCGCGCTCCCGCACGGTGCTGACGAGGTGGCCGATGAACTCGGCCTGGGCACCGAGCATGCCGACCCGGTGGAAGGACCGGCCGAGGTGCCAGTCGGAGGTGTGCAGCAATCTCATAAAATAACCCTGACCTGCATGTTCCTCTTGGTTACACCCCAAGAACCAGCACAAGCCAGCACGAGGGACCCGGGCCGGCACCCACCACGCTAGCGCCTACCGGCACCTGGTTCACCACTGACCTCAAACGCGGTCACGTCAATCAATACACCGATGGACATGTCCGTGAGTCCGCACAGGAGGTCGTCTCCCCACCCACCCCCTGGACACCGAAGGACAGGTCACGTCCGTGATGGAGTGGTGTGTCGACGGCCACTCGGTGATCTCGTCTTGGAGGTTATGCGGTGAGTTCCGTGGACAGGGCGGGGTCGTCGGTTCCTGACTCGATCAGGTGGAGGAGGGCCTTGGCGAGGAGGCAGGCGGTGACTACCACCGAGAACAGGGCCTGCTCGGCCCGGCGGCGGCGTTCGAGAAGCCGGTGCGGGAAGTAGCCGCCGCTGCGGAGTGGGGACGACGAGTTCGACGGTGCCGGCGCGGGTGTCCCACTCGCGTGACCGGTAACCGTTGCGGTGGTCGACGCGTTCGTCGCTGACCTGCCCGTGCTCGGCGTTGCGGAGGGCATCGGCCTCCGCGGACATGATCGCGTCGGCGAACGTCTTGACCATCGCACGCAGCAGATCGGGACTCTCCCCCGCAAGCGGGGGCACCCCCAGGCGAGGTTGTCCTCGGCGAGGGCGTGCAAGGGCAGACTGCCGGGTGCGGTCAGCGTGCTGATCTCCTTCGAGGCTTCGAAGACCGGCCGGTGGCCGTCCGTCCATGCGGGCCTCATCCCGATGCCGGAGCACCCCCCGGATCGGGTCGATCCCGTACACCACCTCCTGGACGCAACCCGAGCGCATGCGTCAGGCTCGTCCCGCGGTGTTCACCGAGTTGGTCTCATACGTTGGCGGGACCCCACAGGCACGCCGTTCTCCTCCGACGCGGTTGGGCGTCAGGTGCGGAGATGGGATGCGCCGTTGAGGTCGACGATGGTGCCCGAGGCCCATGCCGCGGCCGGGGACGCGAGGAAATGCACCGTGGCGGCGACCTCTTCCGGGGTGCCGACCCGTCCGAAGGGACTCTCCGCGCGCAGGCGCTCGCCTTCCGGGCCGGACAGCTTCGCCGTCTGGCGTTCGGTGGCCACGAATCCGGGCGCGACGGAGGTGACCGTGATGCCGTGCGGAGCCAGGGCCACGGCCAGTGACTGACCGAGGGCGTGCAGTGCGGCTTTGGTGGCCCCGTAGGCGGGGAAATCGGGTTCGCCCCGGAACGCGCCGCGCGAGCCGATGTTCACGATCGCCCCGCCGGCGCCCCGGCCGACGAGGTGGCGGGCCGTGGCCCAGCTCAAGTCGGCCGCGCCCAGGAGGTTGACGTCCACCATCCGCCGCCAGACCTGCTGCCAGTGCTCCAGCGGGGTCTGGGTGATCGGATGCCGGGTGTCCGCCGCGGGTGCCACGGCCGCGTTGTTCACCAGCACGTCCACCGTGCCGAGCGCGGCCACCGCCTCGGCCACGGTCCGCTCGGCCGCACCTGGCTCGCCCAGGTCGGCCTGGAGCAACGTGTGTCCGGTACCGGGCAGCTCCCGCACCGTCCGTTCGGCGTCCGCACGGCGGCCGGCGTACTGCACCGCGACCCGGTCACCGCCGGCGGCGAAGGCCCTCGCGACGGCGCGGCCGATGCCGCGCGATCCGCCGGTGACCAGCACGCCCCTCATCGGGCGAACACCATCGACTCGTCACGGAAGGACTTGAACTCCAGGGCGTTGCCCGCGGGGTCACGGAAGAACATGGTCCACTGTTCGCCGGGCTCACCGGGAAAGCGGCGATGCGGCTCGATGTCGAAGCCCACCCCCGCGGCTCGCAACCGTTCGGCGAATTGATGGAAGGACTGTTCGGGCAGCAGGAGACCGTAGTGCGGGATCGGCACCTGGTGCTGTCCCACCATGCTGGTGCCGGCCGGCTGCGGCGCGGCCGGCACCAGGTGGGTCACCAGCTGGTGGCCTTCGAGGTTCCAGTCCACCCAGTGGTCGGTGCTGCGTCCCTCGGGCAGGCCCAGCACCTGTCCGTAGAAGCCGCGGGCGGCGACCAGGTCGTCGACCGGGACGGCCAGGTGGAAAGCGGGCCGGTGTGGCATCGGGGTCCCCTCTGGTGGACTCGGCGGCCAGGGCAGCCTGACCCACCTGATGTTCTAATGTCAACATTAGGACAAGAGTCCGTCCGTCACGAAGTCCGGGACGAGTCGCCTGACCGGCCTGGCGGTCCCTAGTGTCCGGATGTCAACATTGTCCGCATGTCATTCGCACTGCCGAAGGCCGCCCGGCGCGGGCTGGCTGACGAAGCCGCCGACCTGGTGCGCGCCGCGATCTTCTCGGGTCACTTCCCGCCCGGAGCCGCACTGCGCGAAGTGGAGCTGGCCGAACGCCTCGGGGTCAGCCGTGGCTCGGTCCGCGAAGGGCTGGCCCGGCTGGAGCGGGAAGGGCTGGTACGCGGCGGCTGGCACCGCGGCACCACCGTCATCGAGGTGACGGCTGATGACGTGCAGGAGGTCTACGCGCTGCGAGCCGCGCTGGACCGTCTGGCGGCGACCACCGCGCGGCGGGCCGCGACCGCGGAGCACCTCTCCGAGCTGGATCGGCTGGTGGCCGAGATGACAACCGAGATCGCCGGAGGCGGCGACGCCCCCCGGCTGGTGGCACTGGACATCGCCTTCCACGACCAGATCTACGCCGCAGCCGGGAACGGCAGGCTCACCTCCGCCTGGGAGGCGATCCGCTCTCAGTTGCACCTGTTCCAGCTGCGCCGCGTCGACGCGGCCTACGACCACTACCGCGCACGCGTGGTCGACGAGCATCGCGAGCTCGCCGCACTCCTGCGCTCCGGCGACATCCGGACGCTGGCCCGCCGGGCCGAGGAGCATGTGGAATCCGCACGGCGCAGTCTGCTGGCCAGTCTGCCGGCCGCACCGTGACATCAAGCACCGAGGCGTCCGGCCGTACCTGAGCGTGCCCTGTACGCGCCAGGCTGCCGGCGAGTGGCTGTGGGCGGGACTTGCCGGACGCTGTGCACCGGGCCTGTGCCGGACTCGCCATCTCCCTGCCGGTCATGGTGCCGGCTCCCCTTCTGCTCTCCTCCGGCCGGTCATGGGTGGGTGCCGTGCACCCGGGTGCACGGCGGCCTGGTTCCGCTTGTACAGCCGGACGAACCTGGTGGTCATGCGGTTGCTGTGACGGCCGAGCAGCCGCGATCTGCCCGCGAGGAAGCTCGCTTCGTTCGCCGGGCAGACCGATGAGCCGAACCCCTGAGGAAGACGATGACCACCAACGACGCCCACGCCCACACCGGCGCCCTGAGCTGGCACCCGGAAGCGCTCGACGAAATTCTCTCGAACGACGGGGGCCGCCCCGTCCTGTTCACCAACGCCCGGATCGTGACGATGGACCCGCTGATCGGGACCATGACCGGTGCCGACATCCTGTTCGTCGGTTCCCTGATCGTGGGCGTCGGCCCCGCCATCGTCACCGCGGCACAGGACGACAACGCCATCGTCGTCGACTGCACGGGCACGACCATCGTTCCCGCCGTCGTGGACACCGTCGCCCTGGTCGGCGGACGCGGCCGGCGCGCGGAGTACGTCGCGACGCTGACGCCCGGCAACAGCACCGACTTCCTGGTGGTGCCCGACGAACTCGCCGCCGATGTGCCGAGCGCGGTCGCCACCCTCATGTCCCGCCCGGAGCAGGTCCGCGCGCTGGTCGCGGCCGGCCGGCCCGTCCGGTGGGCGGGCACCGAGATTCCCGGTGGGCCCACAACCCCCCAGGCCGGCATCCCCGCCGCTCCGGACCTGACCGGCAGCCCTCGGCTCGGCGTCTGGATCGACCGGGAGGACTTCCTGCATCAGGAACTGACCGCGGACGGCCGCTACGACGAGACACGGGGCGGCCGGCCCCACGCCTACCAGGGCCGGTTCTGGATCGACGGCGACCGCATCGACTACCTGGACGACCTCGGCTTCTGGGCCTACGGAGAGTTCAGGGGCGACGAGCTGCACCACGCCGGCTACGTCATGAAGCTGGGCTGAACCGCCGGCCGGCAACGGCCGAGCCGCACACGGCGACAACGGCCGGGGCCGAACCGTGCCTCCGCGGCCTTTCGGTCGCGGGCGCACGGTGCCCGGGTGCACGGCGCCCTGGCTGCCGGGGCCGGACCCGCCAAGACCGGAAACCGGGCAGCCGGGCGTTCCCGACGACCCACCCCCTCCCCAAAGTACTGAAAGCAGCCCTTCCATGACCAACGTCAACGGCACCGCCGTCCTCGAACAGCTCCGCCGTCGCCCCGCGGACGAACGGCGCATCCTGTTCACCGGCGCGACCATCGTCACCATGGACCCCGGCCTCGGTGTCCTGCCCGACGCCGACCTGCTCGTCGAGGGCGACACCATCACCGCCGTCGGTCCCCACCTCGACGCCTGCGACGCCGTGGTCGTCGACGCCACCGGCGCCGTCCTCAGCCCCGGCTTCGTCGACACCCACCGGCACGCCTGGGAGGCCCAGCTGCGCCGGATCATGCCGGACGTCGACGACCTCGGCGCCTACGTCATGTCCACCCTGGCCGGCTACGCCACGCTCTACCGGCCGGAGGACATGTACATCGGCACCAAGCTGGCCGCCCTCACCGCGATCGACGGCGGCATCACGACCATGCTCGACTTCTCCCACAACTCCCGCACCCCCGAACACTCCGACGCCGCCGTCGAGGCCCTCCGCGACACCGGCATCCGCGGCGTGCACGCCTCCATGGGCCCGCACTTCGGCGACTGGGACGAACAGTGGCCCGGCGACCTGGCCCGCCTCAAGGAGAAGTACTTCAACAGCGAGGACCAGCTGCTGACCCTGCGCCTGGCGACGCTCGCCACCGACGAGATCGCCGGGCCGGCGCTCGCCTACGGTCCCGAACTCGCCCGCGCAGCCAAGGACCTGGGCATCGGAGTGAGCGTGGACGCGGTCTTCGGCACGGCCTCCTCCGAGGCGATCCTGCGCTGGGCCGAGGACGGCATCCTCGGCAGTGACGTCACCCTCATCCACGCCACCGGACTGACTCCCGCGGCATGGAAGGCGATGGGGGAGACCGGCACCACCGTGGCGCTCGCCCCCACCTCCGACGCGCAGATCGGCCTGGAGACCGCGATTCCCGCCGTCGACGAGGCCCTGTCCGTCGGCATCCGCCCCGGGCTGAGCATCGACGTCGAAGTCGCCTTGGCCAGCGACATGTTCACGCAGATGCGGGCCCTGCACGCCATCCAGCGGATGCGGGCCGTCAACGCCGCCCACGGCACCGGCCGGCAACCGGCCCGCATCACCACCCACGACGTCCTGGACTTCGCCACCCTCCAGGGCGCCCGCACCAACGGCCTGGACGGCGTGACCGGTTCGCTCACCCCGGGCAAGAAGGCCGACCTGCTGGTCATCCAGGCCGAGGACCTCAACAACATGCCGCTCAACGACCCCATCGGCACCGTCGTACTGGGCTCCGACGCCCGCAACATCAGCACCGTCCTCATCAACGGCGAGCCCCGCAAGTGGAACGGCCACGTCCTCGACGTCGACCTGCCCGCCCTGCGCCGCGAGGTCCACGCCTCGCGCGAGCACGTGCTGAACACCCCGGCTGCCTGATCATCCCGTCACCGCCCCCGGCCGGCCCCTCGCCGGTCGGGGGCACCCCGGTCCCCGCGCCCGCCATCGGCCTGTCATGCGGCACACGGGGCCACCAGACGTTCTTTCGGAGTCCCCATGCCCCACCCCACCAGCGCACTCGATCACACACCCGGGAGCGGAACGCCCGGTCGACCAACAGGCTGGGCCCCTGCCGCCAGGACCACCGCACTGCTCACCGCGCTAGGCGTGCTGATGGTTGGCCAGATGTACACCGTCCTGGCACTGCTGCACCCCATGGCCGCCGAGTTCGACACCACACCCGGTCAGGTCACGTGGACGGCGACCGCGTTCGGTTTCGCCTACGCCGCCGGGTTCCTCTTCGCCGGTCCGCTCTGCGACCGTTACGGACCACGCGCTGTGATCACCGCGGGGCTCGCGGCCGCCACGGCGTCCACCGCGGCGGTCAGCGCAGTCTCCGACCTTCCCGCCGCCATCGTGCTGCGCAGCCTGCAGGGACTGACCGCCGCGACCTTCGCCCCTTCCGCGCTCTCCTACGTCGTCCGGCACATCGCGCCTCAGCATCGCGGCACTTCCCTCACCTGCATCACCAGTGGCATGCTCGCCGCCGCCGTCGTCGTTCAGGTCGGCGCGCAGGCCGTTGCGGCCGGAATCGGCTGGCGTGCGGTCTTCTGGATCAGTGCCGTGCTGATGGCCCTGAACCTGTTCCCGGTGCGCCGGGTCCTGCGACCCACTCCGCGCCGTGGCACCGACGGCGGACTGCTACAGGCGTTCGCAGCGATGCCACGGCTGCTGCGACAGCCGCGGCTGGGCGCCTTGTGCCTGTCCACCATCGCCCTGATGACGGCTTTCGTCGCCCTCTACACGGCGGTGGCCATCGCGGGTCCACCGGCCATCACCGGCAATTCCACCGCGATCCTCGCCCTGCGGGCCAGCGCGCTCCCCGCCCTGATCGCCGTACCCCTGCTCGTTCCCGTGCTCCAACGGCTGCTCGCGCCTCTGCGCGCGGCCCTCGCCTTCGCCCTGGCTGCCCTCACCGTCGCCGCCGGTTCCTTCCTCGGTGGTCACACGGCGCTGCTCGCCATGGCCCTGCTGCTGTTCGTGGCCGCCGTCGCAGTAGCGGCGCCTGCGGTCGTCGAGACCATCAACGCCAACGCCTCGCAGGCACGTGGTGCGGCGGTCGCCCTCTACGGATGCAGCATGTTCACCGGTGCCAGCCTGGGCCCACAGCTCGCCGGTGCGCTCACCGGACTGGGCTTCGACGGCATCCTGCTCGTCGTCGCCGGGGTGCTCCTTCTGGGTGCCTCCCTGACCCTGCCGGCCATGCGCCACCACACCCCGTGACCCCCACCATCGGCTCGACACACAACGCACTGGCCCGCGGAAAGACCTCCTCCGGCAACCGTACGCCGACCGCTGTTCCCCGCCGCACCACGGGCTGACCCGCGAGAGCCGGAACCGCCGTCGGCCGAACGCGTCGGGTTCGGCAGCGAAGTTCGTCCGGTGCGGATGCCGGTCGTCGAGGCGCATCGGACGGAGCAGACGCGATGTCCGGGCGGGCAGCGGAAATGGTCTGCCGAAACCCAGAGGCGACAGCCTCCTGCCCGGTCCCCTCCTCACTGCTCATCAGGGACCCGTCCGTTACGAAACCGTCGTCCCGCGCACGATGAGCGGTCTCAGGACCCGCCGCCTCGCCGGACCGGATACCGCCCCTGGACGGCGGCCCTCGGGGGTCCAAGCCCGGTGGTACTGCCCCCAGCCGGGCGTCCTTCCGGGCCCCGGTTGTCATCGGCGCCGATGTGGCGGGCGGACCGCCGCGTCGCACGGGACGGTCAACGGTGAGCGGATACCGACCGCGCTGTTCGATGCGACCGCGGCCGTCCAGCGCCTGCGGAACCTCAGCAGGGGCGTGCCCACGGGCACGGGAAGCACCGGTACGGCCGGGGTGGGCAGCACGTCGTGGCCGCCGGGGGACCGCGTCGGGCTCCAGGTGGCCCGGTCCCTGATCCGTGCGGGCGGTGACCCGCCGGACGCCGCGGACCGTGGTGATCCGTCGGGCCCGAGGTCGGGCGGGTCCACGTCCCCGTCCACGCCGACGGGCAGCGGACTTGTCTGCCGCCGAGGACGGTGGCTCCGGGAAGCCGCAGGGGCGCGAGCGTCACGAGCAGACCGTGCCGTTCGCCGGGACCGTCCCGTCGAGCAGATACGCGTCGACCAGCTCGGTCAGGCAGTCGTTGACGCCATAGGTGCCGTGCCCCTCACCGTCCACGGTGAGGTGGACGCCGACTTTCCCTCCCAGTTCGTCCGCCATCTTCTCGGCACCCTCATAGGGAGTGGCCGGATCACCGGTGTTGCCGATGACGAGGACGGGACCCGCGCCGTCGGCCGACACCTCGACGGTGGGTGCGTGGCCGTCAACGGGCCAGCCGGTGCACTGGAGCAGCCCCCAGGCCATCCAGTCGCCGAACACCGGGGATGCCGTGCGGAATTCGGGCAGGTGACGGTGTACGTCCTCAAGGGTGAAGCGGTCCTTGTAGTCCGCGCAGTTCACCGCGGTGTTGGCTGCGTTGATGTTGGCGTATCCGTCGTCGTCGATCCGTTCGTTGAGGAGGTCGGAAAGCAGCAGCAGTGCGCTGCCGTCGCCGTCCATGGCGGCGGCCAGTCCGCCCCTGAGCAGCATCCAGCTCTCCTGGTCGTAGAGGGCGGCGGCGATGCCGTTGAGGGCGTGGCTCTGGGTCAGGGAACGCCCGAACTCCGTGGGCAGGGGGCCGGTGTCCAGGCGCTCGAGCAGCGCGATGATGTCCTTCTCGCCCTGCTGCGGGTCCGTGCCCTCGAAGAAGCAGGAGTCCTGCCGTACGCAGTCATTGAGGAAGTTGCGCAGTGCGCCCTGGAACCCCTTCGCCTGGCCGAGGGCACTGTTCAGGGCGTCCTCGGTGGGGTCGACCACGGCGTCGAAGACGAAGCGTCCGACACGCTTCGGGAAGAGATGTGCGTAGACGCCGCCGAGCTGTGTGCCGTAGGAGATGCCGAAGTAGTTGAGTTTCTCGTCGCCCAGGACGTGGCGCATCAGGTCGAGGTCACGTGCGGCCTCCTGGGTGCCGACGTGATCCAGCACCGCGCCCGACCCGCTCTGGCAGGCCCGGGCGAAGGCGCGTACCCCACGCTCGCGGGCCTTCTCCTCCGTGGCGTCGTCAGGGGTGGCGTCCGCGGCCAGCCAGGCGTCCATGGCCTTCGTGTCCAGGCAGTGCACGCCGGCACTGTCCCCGACCCCGCGAGGGTCGAAACTGACCAGGTCATAGCGCTTGTGCAGCGTCATGTAGTCGTCGCCGGCGGCGAGGGGGAGGGTGAGCACCCCGGAGCCGCCGGGGCCGCCGAAGTTGAAGACCAGGGACCCGAGGCGCTTCTCGCCGGAGTCCGGGGATGCCTTCGCCCGGATCAGGGCCAGATCGATGGTTTCGCCGTCGGGGTCCGCGTAGTCCAGCGGAGCCTTCATGGTGCTGCACTGCCACGTCGTTCCGTCCGGCAGCTTCTCGGGCCTGTCGCCACCGCCCTGGGCCGTGGACGGAGCGGAGCACGCGCTCCACTTCAGTTCCTGCTCGCTGAGAGCGGTGGGCACCGCGGGTCTCGCGGCATTGCCGTCGGCGTCGTCGACGGTCTCGGGGTTGCAGGCTGTCACCGCGGTGGCCGCCAGTACGGCGAGCGACGCCAGGGCGACAGCGGTCCGGGACATGCGAGGTTGTGCGGGCATGCTTTTGCCGGTCTCCAGTTGTTGTGGGTGATACGGACGCAGTGGACGGACGCTCACACGAAGTCGTGGTGGTAGGCGTACCGGTCGGTGCGTGTGCCCTGGAAGGACCTGATCCCCCGGAGGCTCGACGCGACGACGCGATCCATGTGCCGATCCTTTCGCGTTGAACGTGCCGCCCTGTCGCCCGCCGGGAGGATCGTCGCCTAGTCCGCAGGACATAGAGCGGTGGCACGACCCCGGGGCCGGCCCCGTCCCGGCCCCCGCACCCCGGCGGCGGACGGGAGGAGGCCGACGCCCAGACATACACTTGCGCCAGTGGGGAAAATTCGTCGAGTGCGGCCACTGCCGGTCCTGTTCGCGGTGGCGCAACTGCTTTCGTGGTTCACCGTCGTTCCCTCTTCGGGGGAGCCGCCGGACACCACTGCGTGGATCACCGCCTTCTGTGCCACGGCGCTCGCTGTGGTGGCGCTCGATCGGCGTCACCGGGCACCGCTCGCCGCCCTGGGCGTCATCGTCGCGGTGTCCGTGGTGGGACAGATCCTGGCGCCACCCGACCTGCTGGGCCTGGTGCCGGGGCTGGCGGTCATGGTGGCGCTGTTCACCGTCACCGTTCTGTGCAGCTGGCCCGTCGGCCTGGGCGCGACCGCCGCTGTCGCCATCGTCCAGCTCCTGCAGGCGGCCGCACGGCATGGCATCGGCGGTTTTCTCCTCTCGGACTGGCTCACTGGCGTCGGCCCCTTTCTGCTGGTGTCCGCTCTCGGCGCCGGCCGCCGGCACTGGCTGCGGGAACGGCAGGCGACCAAGGAGCGGCTGGCCCGTGCCGAGCAGCAGCGGACGCAGGCCGCCGAAGCCGAACGGGGACGACTGGCGGGTGAGTTGCACGACATCAGCGCGCACCACCTCACCTCCGTCGTGGTATCCGTCGAGGCCGCCCGCAGGCTCGGTGACAGCAGGCCCGACCTGACCGCGGAGGCGCTCGCGTTCGCGCGCCGCACCGCGCGGGAGACCCAGTCCGCACTGCGGCGTCTCGTAGCGGTCATGCAGGTGGGCGACGTACCGGCTCCCCAGGCGATGACCGCTCCGATCGAGACGCTGATCGCCGGATTCGGCAGGCTGGGCCGCCCCGTCTCCGTCTCCCTGCCCGCTGATCTCGCCGGACCCGCGGCGGAAGCGGCCCACGGCATCATCCGGGAGTCCCTGACCAACGCTCTGCGCTACGCGCCGGGCGCCGCGGTCAGCGTGCGGGTGCAGCGGGCCGGGGACACGCTGCACCTGACCGTCGACAACGGCAGGCCGCCCGGCGGCGCCGACACCGGCACGGCGGGGATCGGCTCCGGGCGGGGGGTGGAAGGAATGCACCGGCGTGCCGCCGTCCTCGGCGGGCGGCTGTCCGCGGGACCCCGCCCCGACGGGGGCTGGCGGGTACACGCCGTGCTCCCCGACGCTGCGTCCGCCCCTCGGCCGAACCCAGGACGACGGCGCGACTTTCCTCGCGAACAGCGGATCGCGGACGGGGCGGTCTTCGGCTCGGCCGCCGCGGTGGCGTCGGGCGTCGCCCTGACGAAGGCGGAGGACGCCGGCTACGGGGCCGGCACATGCCTGCTGCTCGTGTTGGTGCTGACCCTTCATGCCCTGCCGTTGCTGTGGCGCCGCCATGCGCCCTGGGCGGTCCTGGCAGCGACCGGGGCCACCGCCCTCTTGTGGCCGGTTCTGCTCCGCGGTGGTGTGCTGCCGCCGTCCTCCGCGATCTGCTTCCTCGGCGGCGGCATCGTCGCGCCGGCCGCGGTCTACGCGGTCGCGGCCTATGGCCGAGTCCTGAGAACCGCGCCCGTGCCCTCCGGCCGACGCGTCCCGCCGCCGACGACGCATCCACTGACGTATCCGGCGGGTCCGCGGCTGTCGTACCTGTCCGTGCCCGCCGCGGTCCTCTCGTCGGCGATCTCCATGACGGCCGCCTTCGCCGCCGACGGGACGCTGCTCGGAGACCCGGCCGGGCCTTTTCTCGTGCTGTTCCTCGCCTGCTGGACGCTGGGCCTGTCCGGCCTGGGATGCACGGCCGCCTGGGGGGCGGGATGGCTGATGCACAGGCGTCGCAGGCGGGAACTGAGCCGGGAGGACACGGCGCTCACAGCTGTGCTGTCGAGCACGAGGGCCATGGTCCATGGCGAACGGCAGCGAGTCGCCGTCGGTCTGCGGGAGACGGTGCTCCGGCAGACGGACCGGGTGATCTCCTCGGCTGAGGCGGGCAGCCTGGAGGAGGTGGCCGCCGCTACGCGAGCGACGCTGAGCGCCATGCGCCTGTTGCTCGGAAGCCTGGACGCCGGCAGAGCGCCGAAAGCGCCTCGAAGAGCCGTTGTGGCGAACACCCCTCGCATGTAGAAGTGGTCCGTGCCGACGGGTCAGCGAGTGCGTGGCGGCCTCTGGATACGCACGCCGACCTGGTGGGTCCCGCGCACCGCCTCCATGGGAGGATGCGGCGCAGACAGTGGCCTCGGTGCGGGCGAAGAGAGGAGCAGGGCCATCGGTATCCGTGTGCTGGTCGTGGACGATCAGGCGATCGTCCGCGCGGGTTTCGTGGCGATCCTGACGGCCGAGGCCGACATGACCGTGGTCGGCGAGGCGGCGGACGGTGACGCGGCTGTGGCGATGTCGGCACAGTTCGCGCCCGACCTGGTGCTCATGGACATCCGCATGCCGGGTATGGACGGACTGACGGCGACCCGGCTGATCACCAGTCACGGCAGCGGTTCCCGGGTTCTCGTGCTCACCACGTTCGACCTCGACGCCTATGTTTATGAGGCCCTGCGCGCCGGGGCCTCCGGCTTTCTGCTCAAGGATTCCGAGCCGGAGGACCTCCTGGCCGCGATACGGGTGGTCGCCTCCGGTGACGGCGTCCTCGCGCCCGCGGTCACGGGACGTCTGATAGCTGCCTTCGCTCAGGGGGCCTCCTTCGCTCCGGAGATCACAGGGGCACTGGGCAGCCTCACCAACCGCGAACGCGAGATCCTCGTCCTCGTCGCCACGGGCTTGAGCAACGCGGAGATCGGCGCGCGTCTGGAAGTGGCCCTGGGAACGGTGAAGGTGCACGTGAGCTCAGTGCTCAACAAGCTGGGCCTGCGGGATCGTGTGCAGGCGACCATCTTCGCCTACGAGAGCGGGCTGGTCCGCCCGTCGGTGACGCCGGCTCTCTGAGCGGCCCTCCGCTTGCCTGTTACCGGGGCAGCCAGAGGGAGGGTTGGCCGTGAACCCGGCAGGCGCGATCGCGGACCCGTGGACGACTGCGCCGCCGTTGCCCTGTGCGGTCCGTCTCCGCCCAGCTCTTTCGCCTGCTGCCCAGGGCCCCGAAAGCAGTGCCGCCAAGCACGGAAGGGACGGGCCCCGGAACCGTCACCGCTGGGCCCCTGTCCGCTCCCCGTGCGCTGCTGCTCGGCAGGCACGACCACGAAGACCACCGGCAGAGAAGGTCACGAAACCCGCACGGGTCGTTCCGTGATCTCACTGCGACGATCCGCGCCGTCGAGACGCGGGGTTCGCGGACGGATGAGACGGCGCATTGTTCCTGCCGGTAATCGACGAGTCGCGCCACATCAGTTACTGAAGCAACTCGGAGGTCGCTTGTACGGCATCTTCCATGCATGATTCCTGGCTCATCTTGCCCATGACCCTCCCTTCACACATTTGCGCGGAAGGGAACCTCGCTGATGGTCGAGGCGACCGACGCTGCTTGGAGTGCGGCATTCGACGGTCGGTGACACGGCCGCCGACCCTGCGACCGATTCCCCGCAAAAGGGATATGGGGCGCCATGTTGCTGTCGCTCGTCCAGCCGCCGTATCGCGGCATCGTGTGCTCGGATATGTCCCGCAGCCCCGACGAGAGGCTCAATACACGAGGAGGAGGGAACCCACCGTGCCTGCACACACCGTCTGGGAAGGAGTCCGCTTGAAGGCAAGCGCGTCGTCGCCTTCGATTCCTCCGGCATCGGCGAGCAGACGAGCGGCGGGGGTTCCGAGGAGCTGACCGCGGCCGCCCCACTTCTGCTGCCCCTTCCTGGTGTTGGCGTCCTGGTGTTGGCGAACGGACCCACCGAGGCGGGAACTGCTCGGGTCCAACGGTGGGCAGACGATCCTCCGGCGGCTCCTGGGAGACCACACGCTCCGCAGTTGTCGACGCAACGGACCGGCCGGCGAGCCGCCGTCACTCCCCCGGCGACACCCCCGAGAACGCCACGCCCTCCACGAGCGGCGCTGTTCTCGTCACCCGTCCGGCGAGCATCCCCGCCGACCGCTCTTCGACCGTTCTTGGCACCGGACGGGCGCGGGGCGACCGCCGACGGGCCGGTGGTTCGGGCACCGGCCACGCCTTTTCCCACAAGCCAGGCGCAACACAGCGCTCCCCGCACCCGCAAGAGAGTACGATCCATGTCTTTGCCCCCACTGCACATACCGCCGGACGGCGGATCCCCGGTGTTCCTCGTGGGGGACACCTACACCACCTTGCTCAGCGCCGCTGACACCGGCGGTGAGCTGTCCCTGGCCGAGGCCATCGTTCCGGCCGATGCCGGCCCCCCGCCGCACACCCACCACGGCGAGTCCGAGACGTTCGTTCTTCTTGACGGAACACTTCGTGTGACCGCCGGTGACGAGCAGTTCGACGTCGAGCCCGGAGGGGTCGTGTACGTCCCCAAGGGGGTTCGTCACTCTTTCAAGAACACCAGCCCGGGCCACCCCGCCCGCATGTACTTCCTCTATGTGCCTGGCGGCATGGACGGCATGTTCCAGGAGATCGGCCGCCCCGGTGTCCGGGGCCGAGTCGGCCCTCCCCTCGACCCGGCCGATGTGGTCGCCATGGGTGAGGTTGCCGAGAAGTACGGCTACACCCTCGGCTGAACGACCGCCCCTCCGCGACGCCGCAACCGCCGTACCCGGTGCTTGAGCGGATGTTCACCAGACGCATACCGGTCACCGGCCACGGTGCGCCGAAACCCAGTGCTGTTCCCACCATGTGAAGGAAACCCATCATGAAGCGTGTCACTCAGCGAACGACGCTGGTCATGGCTGCTGCCGGAGCCCTGGCAGTCCTCATACCCGCAGGCCCCGCCGTTGCCATGAACAGGGCCGACTGCGGCAACCGGATCGACTTCGTGAAGGTCTGGTACAACGGCGGCAAGAACACCGCCTGTTTCGCCAACGCGGGTGTCCAGGACGTTGACTTGCCCAACGCCGTAAAGGTCTCGTCCGGCAACAACCGCATCCGCTTCGTCGTGGGTGGGGACATCTACACGATGGACAAGTGGGCGACCAAGGTGGACGTCGAAGGCCAGAACAAGAAGCTGACTCGCCTGCGGATCTTCTGATCCACAAGTCCAGGGCGGTGTCTTGACCCCTCCGACCGCCCGCCGCCAGGACCGAGCCCAGGTCAGCCACTGCCGGCGACAAGCCGCTCAGGCATGAAAATCGCGATCCGCAGACAGAGCACCAAAGACACCCTGGTCCGCTGGCAGGCGGGCCAGGGTGTCCCGCTGAGCTCATCACGGCAAGATCGCGGCATGCCGACGGCCTGGCTGTTCTCGATGCGTCCTGCGGTCCCGATGTACTGACACCGCACACCAACCGCGGCGGCGCCCTCCTTGAGGTCACAGCCTCCTCGGCGGACAGCACCGCCGCGGTGTCGAGCAGTTGCCCGACGACGAAGCCGCGGATGTCGTCGCATACCGCGTCAGCGTCCACTTGGCCCCGACAACAGGTGTTGCTAGCCGTACGGTTCGCGTCCCCGGCGACGTGCTCGGCGAGCGTCCAGCAGTTCTTGTGTGGCGGGCCAGACAGCAACCCGGGCACGAACGCCCGTGCCAGGCGCCGTGGTTCAGCCCTGCTCACACACCGATGATCAACACCGGCCGTCCCCGTCCACGGACCGGCCCCGTCCACAGGTGGCGTGCTCGGCTCCCGCCAGTGGACGGCAAGGCAGGCACCGTCCGGTCCGTCAGTGGAGAAGATCTGCTGCCTCGGTCAGGTCCATCGGGGGCTGCTCGACGGGGACTGTGAGGTCGACGGTCGAGCGGTGAACGGCCGGCCGGGAGGCACCGAGCGTCCTCATGATCTTGAGCATGCGCACGTTGTCCGAGCCGGTCATGACATTCATGGAGCAGCAGCCGAAGGTGCGGGCCTGCGCACGGGCGTACTGCGCCAGCGTGGTGCCCGGGCCACGGCTCTGCCACGGGTCCTCGATCATGATGCCGAGTTCGGCGGTGCTGGGCTCGGTCGTGCGGACCAGATTGGTGGTCGCGATGAATTGCTGTGGATCGTCCTCTGGGCGGGTGACCCAGGTGAGGCTGAGGTCGGGGCGGGTCAGGTGGTGGAACTCGACCCAGCGCAGGGAACGCCCGGCGGCCTGGTAGCGCGCGAAGCGCGTCTCGAGCGAGCAGCGGTCGTGCAGCGCGTTCACCGCGTCGAAGTCATCGAGCGTCGCGGGGCGGGTGATGGTGCGGGTCCCGGTGTGCGGCAGGCGGGGGCGACGGGGTGCGGTGGTCGTCGGGGCGGGGGCGGGCACAGTGGTCCTCGGCTTGGAGTCAGGGAAGGCGGGGGGCAAGACACGGTGCAGGAGCGCGGCAACCGCCGGTAGCCCCTGCGGGGCCACCGGCCGGGGCCCGTCACCGCCAGTTGCGGCGGCGTCCCCCGTGACAGGATCCCGACCCGTTGGAGGGGAGTCATTCCCGTGCGTGCCCGGCCGGAGGGGGAGGCTGTCGTCCATGACGGAGCCGAACGTCGAAGAACTGGGCTGAACGGCCGTGTTGGCGGCGCTGTCGAACAACACGGAGCCGTTCGGAACAGGCGGCCCGCGCCCCGCTCACCGACACGGACCTGTCGGTCCGGGGGCCGCAGCAGCGTTCTGAACTCAGGGAAACCCCGGGCCGTCACAGATCAAGGTTCGCCGGACCGCGTGAGAGGGACGCTCACGCGTCGAGGTCCTGGTGGTAGGCGTGGCGGTCGGTGTGTGGGCGTCGAGAGGACGTGAGGAACCGGAGGGCCGACGCGACGAGCACGGTGATCAGAAGGGCGACGCTGATCAGGAAGGTCCATTCGGCCCACGCACCGCCGGACCGCCCCTCCTCGAACGCTGAGAACAACCGTGCGCCCACGGGGTAGGAGATCATGCAGACGATGACGAGGGGCCAGAAGGACAACACCTTGAGGGGCTTGGTCCATGCGGTGAGGGCAAGGGCCACGACAGCGATCAGGGCGACGAGGACGTGTATGCGATCCATGGGCCGATCCTTTCGCGCGGAATCCGCTGCGATCTCGGCCACCAGGAGGAATTTCGCCTAGTCCGCGAAGCATAGACCCGCACGAGGGTGCCGGCCCTTCCGGCTGCCGCCCTCGTGCGTCAGCGGTCCCCGCGACTCCGTTCCCTGTCGCTCACGGAGGAGGTGTACCGTCCGGCACACCGGACGGGTACACCTCCTCATGCCACAGACGAGCCGAGACGCGCTCGACCGCAGTCCTGAGATGACGGCGGTAGGTGCTCAGTGACACGCCCAGTCGTTCGGCCGCTGCCCGGTGCGTGGTCGTCCCTTCGACGAACGCGGTCACCGCGGCCTTGTGCGGTCCGTGCCCGCCTTGCTCCTCGGCCAGCTTGTTCACGGCCTGTCGGAGCACGGCCGCCAGGTCTTCACCGCCCACGGCAGCCACCCGGCTGCGCCGCAACGGATTCAGCGCGAGCTCCGACGGCCGCCGCAACGCCCGCAGCCCCGCGTGCACGGCGTCGGCGAACTCCTGCTCGGACAGGACCCCTGTCGGCGTCCGCGCCTCGTCCGTGCGGACGAGGCCGGCACCGTTCACGCGATGGCAGGGGCCACGGCCGTCGCCCTCACCCGACACGGAGTGCAGCAGCCCGCGCAGCCAGTCGGAAGCGGGGAAGACCCGCACGTCACGGGCGAACAGACGCTGGAGAACACCGCCGACGTCCCAGCGGTGCTCCGTGGGAAGCAGCCCGTGCCGGCGCAGCGCCCCGTCCCAGACGCCGTCGTCCCGGAGCACGAAGAACACCCAGGCCGGTCCGCCGGTCCGCACCGTCTCCGCGACGAGGCCCCGCAGCGACAGCGCCATGGCCGATGAGGCGTCCCATCGCTCCTGCGGGCCGGCGTGGAAGCGGGCCACCGAGATCCGCTCGCTCGCCCGCAGCGGCCCGTGCCGCCGCACGTGGTCCCAGACGGCGGCGACCACGGGATCTGCTGTCTCCCCTTCGTACGCCGTCAGCCGCAGCCAGGCCGAACAGGCTCGCGGAGGGCCGTACGGGAGCGGCCTCCGGACCCTGAACGCCTCCGGCTGGTGATGCAGCCAGAACCGTGCGTTCTCCGCGGACTCCGGCCCCTCGCAGTCCTCGATCAGGCCGAGCACGGTGGCCTCGTCCACAGGCTTGCACGCCTCGTCCTCGTGGCTGCCCCGCACGGTCCCCTCATGGACGGGTGGCAGCACCGTGATGCCCCGGTACAGGCGGTGCAGGGCTCCCGCAGCGTCCAGGGCGCGGTCGAAAGGCACGGTGCGTATCTGCTCCACCAGGTGGTCGTGCAGGCGCTCGTGCAGAGCGGCGAACCCGTCGGGGTCGTTCCATCTGGCGTCGTGCTCGACCGTGTTGCGTACCGCCTCGTCCAGCAGCAGGCCGCACCCGACGGCCGTCACCCAGGGCTGCGCGCGCAGCCACGCGAACGACCGGGCCGCCGCGCCGGCGCCGAGTTCGGCGCGCAGCAACTCCTCCGTGACGGTACCTGCCCGGGCGGTCACCTGCAGAGCCCGTCGGTGCTGCTCGGTGGGGAGACTGCCGACGAGACGGTGGAACAGGACCGCGGTCAGCCGTCGGGAGACGCCCCCGTCCGTGGACCACCCTGCTTCCCCACCGGTGCGGGCGGCGGCCGCGACCAGGGACAGAGCCAGGGGATTGCCGCCCGCGAACTCCCGCACGGGAACGTGCAGGGGCGGCGGCACGCCCTGGTCGCCCAGGACCTTGGTGGTCTCCTCCGCGTTCAGCGCGGGCAGCTTCATGGACCGGGCGCAGGCGGCCCAGCCGGGATCGGTTCTCCAGCCGAGCTGCGGCGGGGTTCTTGACGCCATGACCACGACCGCATCACTCGGTACGTCGGGCAGGAAGCTCTCGCGCAGCCACGCCTCCAGCCCGGTGCACCGCTCCAGGGAGTCGACCAACAGGACTGTTGCGGGATCGTCAAGGACATCACGGAACACATCCAGGCGACCGCAGGCGTCCGCCGGTGTCCTCGCACCGTCCACCCGCACCACCGTCCTGCCGGCGGCGGTCGCGTCCAGGGACAGGCGGTGCAGCAAGGCGGACTTACCGATACCGCCGGGCCCGTGCACGAAGAGGACGGGCCGGGCTTCGGCTTCTCCCGCCAGCGCCGCTCGGAACGCGTCCCGCTCGGCCGCCCTGCCGACGAAGGCCCGGGCGCGTGCGGCGGCCACCTGCTCGCCGAGCAGACCGCCACCACAGGAGCCGGCGGGGCCCGTGGCGTTGCTGCCGCTCACTGGGTCGGCTCGGGTGGGGACTGGTCCCGGACTCACCGGAACTCCTCTGCGAAGGGATCGGTCAACCCCTCCAGTCCAACCGTCCCGGTCGTCCGCGAGCTCCGCCTTCGAGGCGAACTCGCGGATCGGCCGACCGGACGAGGTCACTCTCCTGCTCGTCCTGGAGAACGAGTACGTGCACCCGGCCGCTCCTGCACAGGCATCCGGACTGTCCGTGCTCGCGCCGTCCCACGGACGAGGGGGACGCCGTCTTCCGGTGTCCCGGCGGGCCGCTGTCGGGTGGCGCGGTCTACCGTGGACCGTCATGAGCGCACTGGACTCGTGGCCGCGCCGCCGTCTGCCCCCCGCCCTGACCGACCTGGCCCTGGGCGTTCTCCTGACAGGCTGGTGCCTGGCCCTGCCCTCCCTGGTCCCTGCGAGCGAGGCCCTGCACAACGCGCCGGGCGGCTGGTGGGTCGCGCTCATCCTGGTCTGCGGTGCGCCCATCACCGTTCATCACCGGTTCCCGCTGGCGAGCCTCGTGGTTGTCGCGGTCGCCTGCAGCATCCTCCAGGCGCTGCGTTACGTCCCCCACCTCGTGGGGCCGCAGGGGACCGCGATCAGCCCCACCTACCTGTGCGCCGCGACGGCCCTGTTCCTGACCGCCGTGCGGACCGAACACCGCACCGCCGCTCTTGTGGCGCTCCTCCACGTTCCGGCGCTGTCCGTGACGGAAGCCGTGCTGGCACCCGCGGGTCACCGGCTTGCCGCGGGCACGACCGAGGCGGTGCTGACGGCCGCGGCCTGGTCCCTCGGCCGGCTGGTACGAACCCGGACCGCTATGCAGGATCAGGCGCTGGAGCGCGCCAAGGCGCTGGAGGGTGAACAGCTCGCCAACGCCCGTGCCGCCGTCATGGAGGAACGCGCGCGCATCGCCCGGGAACTGCACGACATCGTCGCCCACAACGTCAGCCTCATGGTCGTGCAGACCATCGCCGCCGACCGGGTCCAGGCCCGCGACCCGCAGAAGGCGCACGAACTGCACCGCACCATCGAGGAGACCGGCCGGGCCACCGTCACCGAGCTACGGCAACTGCTGGACGTGCTCCGCACCGACGACGAGGACGACACCGACCCCAGCAAGCAGCCACCGCAGCCCACCATCGACGCCATCCCTGCGCTGCTGGAGTCGGTACGTGCCGCCGGTCTCCAGGTCCACTGCACCATCAGCGGGGAACCGGTCGGCCTGTCGGCCGGCTCGCAACTGGCGGTCTACCGGATCGTGCAGGAAGCCCTCACCAACACGCTCAAGCACGCGGGCCGCACCCGCACCGCGGTCACGCTGGTGTGGGAGCACGACCGTCACCGGCTGTCCCTGAGGATCTGCGACGCGGGCCCGAGCGAGCAGGCCGCACCTTCGCCGGCCCACGTCTTCGACCGGGGGGCGGGGCACGGGCTGATCGGGATCCGGGAGCGGGTCGCGGCCATGGGCGGCACACTGCACACCGGCCACCGTCCCGGAGGCGGTTACTGTGTGCATGCCGCCCTCCCCCTTCCGTCCGCGTACGGCCCGCCCCCGCCGGACGACCGGAGCTCCTGCGTCCTCGCCGAGCCCGTTCGCCACGAGGACGGCACCGGGTCCCACGACAACGAGGCCGGGACCGTCCTCGCTCTCCCGGTCACCTGAGTCAACGCCGCGACCGGCCCGTGGGTGACAGCAGCGGGGTTCCGGACAGTTCGTGCTCCCACATGATCCGCGTGATCCGGCGTGTCGCCCACGCCAGGTGGCGGCGGTAGGTGCTGAAGGGAAGCCCCAGGCGCCGAGCGGCGGCCGCCTGCGTCGAGGCCCCTTCGACGTAGGCGGCGGTCGCCGCCCGGTAGCCCTTGTCACCACCGCGCTCGAGCGGCAGGCTGCCGATCGCGCTGGTGACCACGTCTTCGAGGCCCATGCCGTGCGCCAGGACGAGACGACTGCGCTGGAGCGGGTTGAGCGCCAGCTCACGTGGCCGACGCAGGGCTCGCAGGGCGGCCAGCACGGCGACGGCGAACTCCTCCTCGCCCAGCACCAGGACATCCGCCGCCGTGAACGGATCCTGCCCGGAGCGGGCTGGACCAGGAGCGGCGCCGGTGAGCAAGGGAGCGTTCGCCGCGCCCCCGAACACCGCGGGCAGGGCACGCCGGTCGCAGGCGAAGAGACGGTGACGGTGGCCGTCGACCGTCACCGTGCCGGCCGTCGGCTCCATGGCGTGGTGGCGCAGATGAGAGTCCCAGAAGCCGTCGTCGCGCAGGACGGCGAACGCCCAGGCCAGCCTGTCGTCGCGGATGATCTCCCCCACCATGCGCCCGAGGGACGCGTCCATCACGGAGGAGGGACGGTGATCGCCGTACTCGCCGACGTGAAACCGCGCCAGCGCGATGTGCTCGCCGGCCCGCACCGGCCCGTGCTTCCTGGTGTGCGCCCAGGCGGCGGCGACGACCGGGTCCTCCGCCTCACCGTCGAAGGGCGTGAGCTCCAACCACGCCGAACATCCGACGGCCCCCTCACCGGGTCCGAGGCGTTGCAGAAGGAAGTTCTCGGGCTGCTCGCGCAGCCAGTGCGCGGCTATGCGCGCCGACTCCGGTCCCTCCTGGCGGCGTATCCGGCGGATCAGCGTCGTCTCGTGCCCGACCGCGCGGGGCAGCTCTTCGGCCCGGCCGCCTGACGGCCGGCCGCGCGCCTCGGCCAGAAAGCGCCCGGAGCGGTGGAGGAACCGCAGGTCCCCCACGGTCTCGAGGACGCGGGAAGCGGGCGCGAGCCGCGTCCGTTCGAGCAGGTGGCCCCGGATCCTCCGGTGCAGTTCCGCGAAGCCGGCCGGATCACGCCAGCACAGATCTGCCTTCAGCGCCTCGCGTACGACGTCATGGGGGAACACACCGAGCCGGGAGGTCTCGACGAACGGCTGGTCGCGCAGCCAGAGGAAGAGTTCCTCGCCCTGGTCGCCGAGGACCGCCCGCAACAACTCCACCGAGGTGACACGGGCCTGGGCGCACACGTCCAGGGCTGCCTGGTGAGCCTCGTCGGGCGGGGTACCGACGAGCCGGCGCAACAGAGCGGCGACGGCGTCCTGGCCCAGCGGAAGTTCCGCGAAACCGGCACCGCCCTCGGTCTCCGTGCGCGCCGCCGCCTTCGCGGCCAGGGCGAGAGCCAGGGGGCGCCCTCCGGCGAACTCCAGCAGGGCGTCGTGCAGGTGAGGGAGCACGCCTCGCTGCCGGAGGAGCGCCGCTGCGTCGGACTCGCTCAGACCGCCCAGGGGCAGTACGCGCAGCAGCCCCGTCCAGCCGGGGTCGGCCGGCCAGTGCGGGTCAGGCTCGTGGCGGCTCGCCACCACGGCCACGGTGCCACGGGGGAGGCGGGGCAGGCACTCCTCGCGCAGCCAGCCCTCCAAAGACCGGCAGTGCTCGAAGGAATCGACGAGCAGAACGCCTCCGGGCTCCTGCGTGACGGGGCGTACGGCACGGGTGAACGCGTCGGCGGTCGCCGGCGTGGTCCGCCCGTCGACCCGTACGACGATCCGGCCCGCGGCACGGGCCTCCAGCGCGAACCGGCGCAAGAGCATCGACTTGCCCGTGCCGCTCTGCCCGTGCAGGTAGATAACGGACGCGGCGCCGGGCGCCCTGTCCAACGCCTCACGGAAAGACCGGAGTTCACTCTCTCGCCCGACAAAGGACCGCTCCCGGACCCGTTCCAACCGCTCGCCCAGGCTGCCTCCGCGCGTGCTCACTCACTCCGCCTCTCCCGTCCCGCCCGACGCGGCCGGGCCGCTGACCGCGACAGCACGGAGCGCGGCCGCGAAGGGAGTACCCCGACTTCAGCATAGGCGTCCGTGGATCACCGCGGACGGCCGCCCACGAGGGGGCGGCCGTTCCTCGGCCCGTGTACGTGACGGCCACCCGTGAGCACAAGTGAGCACACGCCGACCACCGCCTGGGCAGTCGGTGGCTGGCGGGTGTGCCGAGCATGGGAGAGACCCCGCCAGACGTCCGCCATCCCCCGTGCCCATGCCCACAGCCGAAATCTCCTCCTTCTCCGACTTCCCCGCGACGGTCCCCGTCTCCGAGGACGCAGCCGCCTGCCCCGTCGACGTCGTCCTCTCGCTGCGCCGGGAGAGAACAGCCCGTCTGCTGCGCACCATGCGCCCGTACCACGTGCTGCCGGCCCTGTCCCACCCATGGGGCTCCGCACCGGCCTACATGTCGCTGCTGCGCAGGCCCGACGGACTGGTCGTCCTCGATGTGCCCGAGGACGGCGGAACGGGCCGACTCGAGCAGCGCGTGCGCGTGCTCAGCACGATCTCCTCGGTCGTGGTGCTGGCTCCCCGGGACGCGAACGTGGTCGCCACGCTGCGCGCGGGGGCCGTCAACGTGCTCCCCCGGGACACCCCTCCCAGGGAGTTGGCCGGCCGGATCGTCGCCGAACGCAGGTGGCTCGATCTCTCCGGGAGGCAACACCGCCTGCGGGCACCGGTCCCGAGTCGTCCGCAGGCCGTGCCCCACCAGGCGTCTCAACAAGTGTTGTTGGAGCTTCTGAGCCTGCCCGCCCGTCAGTGGTGTTGCCACGATCTGGGACTGCTGCTCGGCACCGCCGGGGAGCCGGTGAGCAAACGGGCGCTGCAAGCCCGGGTGATGCGGCTGAACGGACGTCTGGCGCCGTACGGGGTCTCCGTCGGCGCCGTACACCGATGGGGCCGGACCAGGTACACGGGTGTGCGTGAGGCCGTGCCATACGAAGAGCTGCCCGAGCAGTCGCCGTTGAGCCTCTGATGTCATGCCTTGGATGCGCCGGCGACCCGTTCGTGGGTGACCGTCGGGGAAGAGCAGACCGTCAGCACACAGTACGGGCATGCCCGACCGGTGCGACCAAGCCGGCATCGTAGGCCAGGATCACTGCTTGTACCCGGTCGCGCAGATGGCACTTCTCCAGGATGTGAGCGATGTGCGTCCTGACCGTGTTCTTGCTGACGTCCAGTTCCTGGGCGATCTCCTCGTTGGACAGCCCCCGGCTCAGCGCACGCAACACGTCGACCTCACGGGCCGTGAGATGGTCCAGCCGCCTGGGCGCGGACCCGACGGCCGGCTGAGGCAGGCGGGCGAAGCGGTCCAGCAGCCGCCGAGTGACGCGCGGGGAGAGGACGGCATCACCGGCGGCCACCATCCGTACCGCCTCCACCAGGGACTGGGCCGGTCCGTCCTTGAGCAGGAAGCCGACGGCCCCGGCCCTGAGAGCGTCCAGGACGTGCCGATCCAGGTCGAACGTGGTCAACATCACGACCTGGGATTCCGCACCGGATTCCACGATGCGCCGGGTGGCCTCGACACCGTCCGTGCCGGGCATGCGGACGTCCATCAGGACGACGTCCGGCCGCAGGGCGAGGACCTGCTCGACAGCGGAGTCTCCGTCGGACGCCTCGCCGACGACGGCGATGTCCGGTTCGCATTCGAGGATGAGACGGAAACCGGTGCGGATCATCTGCTGGTCGTCGACCAGCAGAACGCGGACGGACTCCATGGGGAAGGCTTCCTTCGTGGGGTGCACCGGCGTCCGGTGCGGGTGAAACGAGCGGCCGACCACCTCCCCGAGCGATGTGCCGAGTACGAGGAGCTGCTCTGCCTCTCGATGACGACAGATCACAATATCTGCACGGGTCATTCGGGACGCGCTGGGCCGATCCGCGCAGGGGGGACGCAGCCGGCGCGGACCGACGGGACGGCACGCTGTTCCGGCCCAGTGACTGATCAAGCCCGCCCTGAAGGGTTGCTTCAGCAACTGAGGAACCGCCTTCCGCAGTTCATCTCCTTGACTTTACTACCCCACACATCCCTACAGCATGTGGTTCGTGTATACGCACAAGTGAATCACGGTCAATCCTCATGAAGGGTGGCGTCCGGGGCGAGGGTCTGCATGTCGGGCGGTGTCGAACCCGCACGACCGCCCATATCCCCGTCGGCCATCGTGCCGCCGTGCCACACCCCCCTGTGATCGGATGGGTTCGCTGCCCCGATGAGAGGGCCGAAGGCTCAACGAAGGGAACCACCGTGGCGACCACGCGCTCCGCACACACCGTTTGGGAAGGCAACCTGCTCGAAGGCAGGGGAGCCGTCACCTTCGACTCGTCCGACATCGGCGAGCAGCCGGTGTCGTGGCCGTCGCGCGCCGAACAGGCGAACGGCAGGACCAGCCCCGAAGAGCTGATCGCCGCCGCCCACTCCAGTTGCTTCTCCATGGCGCTGTCGCACGGCCTGACCGGCGCCGGCACCCCGCCCACCAAGCTCACCACCTCCGCCGACGTCACCTTCCAGCCCGGCGAGGGCATCACGGGCATCCACCTCACCGTGGAGGGCACCGTCCCCGGTCTCGACAACGACGCGTTCGCCGCCGCTGCCGAGGATGCCAAGACGAACTGCCCGGTCAGCCAGGCCCTGACCGGCACGACCATCACCCTGACGGCGAAGCTCGCCTGAAACAGGGACGGGGCCCGGCATACACAGAGAGCGCCGGCAGGTAGAGCACGACACCCTCGGGACGGAGCAGGTTCTGTAACGCCCCTCGAGAAGAAGCTTGAGTTCTAGCCATCGTCGCGACACCTCAGCTCAACGGGTGCGATGTGCGAGGTCCGCAAGACCCGGACGGTGGCTCAGGACCGTAGGAAGCCGACCCGTGAGCGGGAGGGACGCTTCCGGCTCGTGCAGCAAGGCGTGAGTTGCATGGAGGCCCCGAGGCCGTCGGCACCAACCTCCGCACGGGAAAGTGACGGCGCAACGGCCGGAACCCCTCCGATCGGCAGAAGGCGGCACCACCGGCCAGACCGGTGGTGCCGCCTTCTGGTGCGTCCCGGTACCCGCGTGAAGCCGACCGGATCCACGTCGCCGACAGGTTCCGGGGAAGGCCACAGTCCGGGCGGTCGTCGCCGAACCGGGCCGCGGCCCCTCCACCGTCAGCCGGGAGGTCCGCCGCAGCCGGCACCCCGGCAACGGCCAGTACCGCCCCTTCGCCGCACAGGCCCGCGCGGACGACCGCCGTCCCCGCTCCAGGCCCCGAAAGATCAGCCAGAACCCGGAGCTGCGGACCGCCGTCCAGGCGGTACTGGACGAGCAGTGGATCCCGGAACAGATCTGTCACGCTCTGCGCAGACAGTTCCCCGACCGGCCGGAGACGCACGTAGTCCACGACCCCGTCCACCAGGCCCTGTACGCGCCGGGACGCAGGGCCCTGCGCCGGGAGCCGGCCGGCGCTCCGCGCACCGGACGCCCTCCGCAAGCCCCACCGTCAGGCCGACTGCCGGCAGCCACGCTTCACCGACCCCGTGGTCATGATCGACGGCCGCGAAGACATACGGCTGCGTCTGTTCGGAGAAATCGCCTTCGGCGCCTACCGCGTCGACGCCAGGAACGGGAAACCGGCCGCGGCGAGGGCGCTGGCAGCCGCGGCAAGGGTGGTCGCGCGACAGTCGCCGCCCGCGTCGTCCGCCTCATTTAGACCGAGGCACGAAAGCCTATTGCTCCAACGCTCCGTCATCCGGAGAAGCACCCCTGAGTTGCCGTCGGGTCCTCCGCCACCCCACCCAGCACAATCAACACGAATCGGAACGCCGCTCACAGCACCGCCTACCAGGGGCAACTGTCGTGGCGTGGGCGTTGCCGGTGCAGGCAGATGAATACCGGTCCACAGGAAGCCGCCTCGCCGGACCCGCCCCACTGGGACTCAAAGCTCTCCCCACCCAGCACGGAACCAGCACGGGACAGGTCACCAGGGCTGACGAGAGGCGCCCACAGGTCAGCACCGAACCAGCACCGGCACCATGCGCGATCCTCTCACTGAGAGAGCAACACTCACCTGGCCTGCACCTTTGCCGAATCGTCGAAGTTACGACAAGTGATGATTCGAAAATTTGTGCAGCAGTCCCATGATCCCCGCAGCGCAACCGGAGAGTGCGACGGCACGGGCGGTCACTCCCGTATCGCTCCGTCGTGACCCGGTCCGTGTGCGCCCGTCATCGCCCGTGACGGTCCGCTCACGCGTCGCCGTACGCCTCCCCGCCCAGCTCGAACCCGGCCGTCCCCGCGGTCGCGTCGGCGAGCCAGGCGCGGAAGGCGGGCACGTCGGCGTCCGGAAGGCCGATCTCGATCACGACCTCCTCGCCGTAGCGCACGTCGCGCACCTCGCGTCCGGTGGCGCGCAGGTCGTTCTGGAGCCTGCCGGCCCGCTGGTGGCCGACGGTCACCGTGGCCAGCCGGAAACGGCGCCGGGTGATCGTGCCGAGGGTGTCCAGCGCCTCGCCGACGGCGCCGCCGTACGCGCGGATGAGGCCGCCGGCGCCGAGCTTGACGCCGCCGTAGTAGCGGGTGACGACGGCGACGACGTACCGCATGTCGCGGCGGAGCAGCATCTGGAGCATGGGGACGCCCGCGGTGCCGCCGGGTTCGCCGTCGTCGCTGGCCTTCTGGGCGGAGGCGTCGGCGCCGATGACGTACGCCCAGCAGTTGTGGGTGGCGTCGGCGTGCTCCTTGCGGACGGCGGCGACGAAGTCCTGCGCCTCCTGCTCGGTGGCCGCCGGGGCGAGGGCGCACAGGAAGCGGGAGCGGTTGATCTCGGTCTCGTGCACGCCCGCGCGGGCGACGGTGCGGTACTCGTCCTGCATCCGGCCAGCCTATGCGTCCCCGCGCGGGCTACCGGCGCCCGCCCCGGGGCACGGTCAGCGACGTCAGGAGGGCAGTGCCCGGAGCGAGGTCCCGCCAGGCGGCACCGCGCCAGGACAGGACGGCGACCGCGGAGGTGGGGAACTTGGCGCGGACCCGCTCCAGGGTGTCGTCCAGGCCGTCGCCGGCCAGGGTCAGGACGAGGTCCTCCAGTCCCGGGTTGTGTCCGACCAGCAGCAGCGTCTCGACCCCGGCCGGTGCCTCGTGCACCACGTCCAGCAGCTCGGGGACGTCGGCGTGGTAGAGGCGGGGGTCGTGGCGGACCGGCGGGGGCGTGCCCCACTGCGCGGCGGCCAGCTCCCAGGTGCGGCGGGCCCGGACGGCGGTGGAGCACAGCGCGAGGCCGGGCAGGCAGTCGGCCTCGGCGAGCGCGCGTCCGGCGGCGGGGGCGTCCCGGCGGCCGCGCGGGCCGAGGGGACGCTCGTGGTCGGCGACGCCCTCCGGCCGGGCGGACTTGGCGTGGCGCAGGACGACCAGGCGGCGCAGCGGTCCCGGCCCTGCCCGCTCGATCACCCCGGGGCTCCCAGATCGCGGGTGAGGTCGAGGCCGAGCAGCCGGTCGGCGTAGGCGTACGTCTCGAAGCGGGCGCCGTCCGCCAGGCCGGGGTCCGTCTCCACCGCGCGGAGGACGGCCAGCACGCCGGCCGTGTCCAGATCGTCCTCCCACGCGGTGCGCAGCTCGGCGCGCACCGCGTCGGGGACCGGCCGCGAGGGCCGTCGCGCCCAGTCGGCGACCGCGCGGCGCCAGCGGTCGAGGGTAGTGGCGGCGGCGTCCAGGGCGGCCGGGCCGACCGTCACCGGTTCGCTCCTGGGGCGGGCGAGCAGGGCCAGGCGCAGGGCGGCGGGGTCGGCGCCGTCCGCCGGACCGGGTACCTCCCCGTGCACGGGGGCCACGGCGACGCGCACCCCGCCGGGTGCCGTGCCGCCCTCGCTCACCACGTGCAGCACCTGGGCCTCGCCCAGACCGGTGCCGGCGTCCCCGCCGTCCTCGAAGGGCCGGACCCCGAGGGCCGCGCCCGCCGCGCGCAGTTCCGCCTGCCGCCGCTCGCCGGCGAGCAGCGCCCAGACCGGCGTGCCGCCGAGTTCCAGGGCCCGTACGAGCAGGTCGGCGACGAGCAGCACACGCAGGTTCGTCGGGTCGGACCCCCGTGGGTGGGCCTCGACCCGGGTCAGGCCCCGCCGGGCGGGGGCGGCGTCCACGGGTTCGCCGGTTCGGGCGTCGGTGATGCGCAGCACGAGGTGAGCGTAGGCGCGTGAGCGGGCGTGCGCAGGTATCCGGGCCGCTTTTCGGGTCGCCGTGTGCGGTTCCCGGCGCCGGACGGCCCGGCTGCCGGTACAGTCCACCGCTTTCCCGGGGTGGGCGGGCCCCTGCCGGGAATCATCACGCGTCCCGCGTCGTTGTGCGGATCGACAGCTTTCTCACGACTCCCGGGAGGCCGACGGTGTACGGCGACGAGGCGACGGTCCGCAGGATCCTCACCGGACTCGGTGACACCTGGGCCGTGGTGGGCCTGTCGCCGAACCGGCGGCGCGCGGCGTACGGCGTGGCCGAGGTGCTCCAGCGGTTCGGCAAGCGCGTGGTGCCGGTTCACCCGAAGGCCGAGACCGTGCACGGCGAGCGGGGCTACGCCTCCCTCGCGGACATCCCCTTCGAGGTGGACGTCGTGGACGTGTTCGTCAACAGCGACCTGGCCGGGGCCGTCGCGGACGAGGCGGTGGCCAAGGGCGCCAGGGCGGTGTGGTTCCAGCTCGGCGTCGTCGACGAGGCGGCCTATGAGCGGACCCGCGCGGCGGGCCTGGAGATGGTGATGGACCGCTGCCCGGCGATCGAGATACCCCGGCTCGGCTGAGGCCTGTCCCGGGCGCCGTGCCGCCATGACGGCGCGATGGACGAGAGTTTCCCCCGCCTCGACTCCCTTTCCCGGCAACGCTTTCCGGTCGTGGGCGCCGGGCCCGCCGGGCTCACCGTGGGCAGCATCCTGCGGGCGGCCGGTGTGGAGTGCCTGGTCCTGGAGACCGGGACCCGGGACCCGGGACTTCGTCGAACGGCGGCCGCGTCCCCCGGCTGACCGCGGCCCTGGTCCACGCCGGCCCGGAGCCGGTGCCCGGCACGGCGGACCCGCACCTGCCGCCCGCCCACCACGCGGTGAGGCGAGGTCAGGCCGTTCCCAGCCCTTCCAGTACGACCGCTCCGGGCAGCTCCGCGAACGCCTTGCCCGGGACCAGCAGCTTGCCGCGCCGCCGGCCGCTGCCGACGAGCACGTACGGCAGGTCCACGACGGCCGCGTCCACCAGCAGCGGCCAGTCACCGGGCAGCCCGACCGGCGTGATGCCGCCGTACTCCATGCCGGTCTCCCCCGTGGCCGTGTCCATCGGGGCGAAGGACGCCTTGCGGGCGCCGAGATGACGCCGTACGAGCCCGTTGACGTCGAGCCGGGTGGTGGACAGGACGACGCACGCGGCCAGTGTGGTCGCGCCGCCCCGCTTGCCCGCCACCACCACGCAGTTCGCCGACCGCTCCAGCAGGTCCCGGCCGTAGTGCTCGACGAAGACGGTGGTGTCCGCCCAGCGCGGGTCGGTGTCGACGTAGAGCACCTGGTCGGCGGGGACGCTGCCGCTCCAGGAGCGGACGGCGGCGGCGACCGGGGCGGTCAGCTCGTCGAGGCAGTCGGGGGCGGGGGTGGCGTGGTCGAAGTCTCCGATGGGTGCGCGCATGGCCGCACCGTAACAGGGGCGCCTCAGCGCACGGGCGGCACCGAGACGGTCATGATCATCTCCATCGGGGCATCGCCCTGATTGCCGTACGTGTGCGGTGCGGCGGCCTCGAAGGAGGCGCTGGCGCCGGCCGGCACCCGGTGCTCCGCCCCGTCGACGGTGAGGGTCAGTTCCCCGGAGGTGACGTGGACGAGTTCGACCGTGCCGGCGGGGTGGGGGTCGGAGTCGCTGCTCTCGCCCGGCATGAGCCGCCAGTCCCACATCTCCAGCGGGCCGGGCGCCTCGGCGCCGGCGAGCAGCCGGCTGTAGCTGCCGCCCTCGGTGTGCCAGAGCCGCACGGCCCGGTCGGCGGGCACGATCCGGACCTTCGGGCCCCGCTCGTAGTCGAGCAGGGTGGGGACGCCGACGCCGAGCGCGTCGCCGATCTTGACGACCGTGCCGATGCTCGGGTTGGTGCGGGCCTGTTCGATCTGGATGAGCATGCCGCGGCTGACACCCGCCCGCACGGCGAGCGTGTCCAGGGTGAAGCCGCGCTCGGTGCGCCAGCGTCTGACGTTGCGCGCCAGGGACTGGGTCAGCAGGTCGAGGTCCGACACGTTCCGTCCAATTCGTCCGGCGTCACGGGCGACGGGGTTCCACGTCCGGCTCCCGTGGGGTGAACCCGGTCGTCCACCGCACTGTACTGCGACGGCGATCGGCCGCTCAGCCCTCGGGTTCCAGCTCGGCGATCCGGGCCCCGTCCGCCCCGTCCAGTTCCGCGAGCCGCGCGGCGCTCTCCTCGTCCACTTCCGACAGCGCCCGCAGCTGCTCCGGGGTGACGCCCTCCGGGATCGGTACGGGCGCCGGGGTGCGCAGCGGCGGCTGCCAGCCGTCGGCGGGGGTCCAGCGGCGTACGACACGGGCCGGAGCGCCCGCGACCACGGAGTGGTCGGGCACCGTGCCCCGGACCACCGCGCCCGCGGCCACCACCACGTTCCGCCCGACGCGCGCCCCCGGCAGGATCACCGCACCGGTGCCGACCCAGCAGCCGGGGCCGATCTCCACCGGCTCCATCCGCGGCCACTGCTTGCCGATGGGCTCGTGCGGATCGTCGTAGGAGTGGTTGGTGGAGGTGACGTAGACGTACGGCCCGAAGTAGCAGTCGCTGCCGATGGTGACCGTCGTGTCGGCGATGACGTGGCTGCCGCGGCCCAGCACGACCCCGTCGCCGATGCGCAGGATCGGCTCGGGGCCGAGGTCGAGGCCCGGCATCAGGCCGGCGGTGAGGGTGACCTGCTCGCCGACGATGCAGTGCGCGCCGATCCGGATCCAGGGTTCACCGAAGACCGTGCCGAGCGGGAAGGCGAGCCTGGTACCTGTTCCCATCGCCCCGAAGCGGAAGCGGCCGGGGTGTTCGGCGGTCACCGAACCCGTGCGCTGCGCCCAGGACCAGCCCGCGTGGACCGCGCGCTGAGCGAGGCGGCGCGGCCAGGACGAGAACGTGTTCTTGCGCTTCGGCACCCGCTCACCGTAGTCGGCGGGCGGCTCGCCGACCGGCCGCCGACCCTGTGATCTTCACCCCACCGGGTCGGCGTACGGTGCGTGGTGTCCACGACGCCGGCGAAGGGGAGGACGATGACGCACCGCGCGCTGATCACGGGTATCGGAGGCAGGGAGCCGAAGGTCGACGGGGGCGCCTTCGTGGCGCCCACGGCCTCGGTGATCGGGGACGTGACGCTGCACGCGGGCGCGAGCGTCTGGTACGGGGCGGTGCTGCGCGGTGACGTGGAGCGGATCACCGTCGGGGCGAGCAGCAACGTGCAGGACAACTGCACGTTGCACGCCGATCCGGGGTTTCCGGTCAGCGTGGGCGAGCGGGTGTCGATCGGGCACAACGCCGTGGTGCACGGGGCGACCGTCGAGGACGACTGTCTGATCGGCATGGGGGCGACGGTGCTGAACGGCGCCGTGATCGGTGCGGGGTCGCTGGTCGCCGCCCAGGCGTTGGTGCCGCAGGGGATGGAGGTGCCCCCTGGCTCGCTCGTCGCGGGGGTTCCCGCGAAGGTGAGGCGGGAGCTGACCTCCGAGGAGCGTGAGGGGCTCACGCTCAACGGCACGATGTACGCGGAGCTGGCGAAGGCCCACCGAAAAGAGCACGGGGCATGACGGTCGCCGGCGACGCCGGCGCGGGATGCCCGGGCCGTCCCGCCCGATGACCGTCCCCACCAGGGCGTACACCGCGACCGCGGGTACGGTCCCGAGCCGCTCCTGCACGTGCGGCGCCCCGTCCTCCCGGTCCGCCGTTCACGCGCGGGACCCGGCGCGCGAGCGGGAAGCCCACCGGGTCGTGCCGTGCGCACGGTCCGGCCGCGGAGCCGGTGGCCGGTCTGGTCCGGCAGGGCCGCCACGGCCCGCCCGGGCGTGGTCTCCAGGAAGGGGAGGGCGAGGGTCCGGGCCCTGGGCGCCGCGGCGGGCGGCTCGCCGACGGCCGTCCGGTCCACGCCCGCGAGTGACGCGTTACTCGCCGGTGGAAGCAAGTCGCCGTGCCGCACGGCATCCGGTTTGCTACGCCCCTGTCAAAGGGCGGTGACCCAATCGTGTCCGTGGCGCGGCTAGGGTTGCTGCCCATGTGGCCAGGACAGCAGCCGCCCGGGGGCGAGCAGAACCCGCAGTCGGACAACCCGTACCAGCAGCCGGGGTACCAGCAGCCGAATCCGTACCAGCAGCCCGGCTATCAGCAGCCGAACCCGTACCAGCAGCAGCCGGGGTGGGGGGCGCCGACCGTGGCGGGCGGGCTCCAGCCGCCGCAGGGCGGAGGCGGCGGGAACAGGACGAAGCTGGTGGCGATCGTGGCGGCGACGGCCGTCGTCGTGGCCGCCGGTGTCACCGGGTTCCTGGTGCTCGGCGGTGACAAGGACGACGAGGCCGACGGCGGGAAGGACGCCAAGCCGACCGCGACCGCGACCGCGTCCAAGGACGTCTCCGCGGAACCGAGCGTCTCCGCCTCGGACGGCAACCCGCGCGGCGGCGAGGAGGAGAAGGCGACCGTCCCCGGCTGGCAGGTCGTCGTCAACACCCGCTTCGGCACCAAGTTCGACGTCCCGGCCGACTGGGAGATCGAGACGCCCGACACCAGCGTGGGCTTCGAGTGGGAGGAGGAGGACGGCGAGCTGGGCCGCACCAGCGTCACCGCCCCCGCGTATCTGAAGTCCCAGTGGTGCACGAGCGACGAGAACAAGGACGGCCGCGAGGAGGACACCGCCCTCGCCACCGCCGGTACCCGCGGCGAGAACGGCGCCAAGGACACGGACATGGCGGCCGAGACCCGGGTGCCGTGGTGGATCTACGGCGGGTACACGCAGCCCGACAAGAAGAGCCTCAAGTACGAGAAGCCGAAGGCGTACACCACCGCGTCCGGCCTCAAGGGCAGCGTGGCCACGGCGCGCTCGGAGAACACTCCGCAGAACGGCAAGTGCGACAGCGACGGCAAGGCGATCACGTTCGCCTTCAAGAACGGCGCCGGGGACTTCGTCACCTGGAACCTGTACGGCGCCAGGGGCGTCAAGGACGAGATCCCGGAGGAGACCGTGCAGAAGATCCTCAGCACGGTGCGCCTCACGGAGGACCCGCCGACGGAGTCGTAGCGGGCGGGCGGGGAGACGGCCCATTTGGCAACTCGGCCCCGGCCCGGCGATAGTCACGGGGTGCCGACCACCGTCTCCCGCCGCCCCGCCTGGGCCGGCCGCAACTACTCCCTGCTGACCGCCGCCGCCGTGGTGACCAACCTGGGCAGTCACGGCGCGCTGATCGCCGCCGCGTTCGCCGTGCTGGGCGCGGGCGGCGACGGCGGCGACGTGGGTCTGGTGGCCGCCGCCCGCACTCTGCCGCTGGTGCTGTTCCTGCTGATCGGCGGCGCCGTCGCGGACCGGCTGCCGCGGCACCGGGTGATGGTCGCGGCCAACGCCCTGAACTGTGTCTCGCAGGCCGCGTTCGCGGCGCTGGTCCTGACGGGTGAGGCGCACCTGTGGCAGATGATGCTGCTCAGCGCGCTCGGCGGCACCGGTCAGGCGTTCTTCAACCCGGCCGCCGAGGGCATGCTGCTGTCCTCGGTCGAGGGCGAGCAGGCCGGCCGGGCGTTCGCGGTGTTCCGGATGGCGATGCACGGAGCGACCCTCGGCGGGGCCGCGCTGGGCGGGGCCATGGTCGCCGCGATCGGGCCCGGCTGGGTGCTGGCGGCGGACGCGGCGGCCTTCGCGGTCGCGGCGGCGCTGCGGGCGTTCCTCGATGTGCGGCACATACCGCCGCGCGCCCCCGGCGGCGGCATGCTCGCCGATCTGAAGGAGGGCTGGCGGGAGTTCGCCGGCCGACCCTGGCTGTGGGGCATCGTCGTCCAGTTCTCCGTCGCCAACGCGGTCGTCGGCGCGGCCGACGCGGTCTACGGGCCGCTGGTCGCCCGGGACCATCTGGGCGGCGCCGGTCCGTGGGGCGTGGCACTGGCGTTCTTCGGCGGGGGCACGGTGGTGGGCGCGCTGCTGATGACCCGCTGGCAGCCGCGCCGTCTGCTGTTCGTCGGCACCCTGTGCGTGTTCCCGCTGGCCCTGCCGTCCGCCGCGCTCGCCGTGCCGGCGCCGGTCGCCGTGCTGTGCGCGGTGATGTTCGTGACCGGAGTGTCGCTGGAGGTGTTCGGCGTCTCGTGGATGACCGCGCTGCACCAGGAGATACCGGAGGAGAAGCTGTCCCGGGTCTCGGCGTACGACTGGTTCGGCTCGGTCGCGCTGGTGCCCGCGGCGATGGCCCTGGCGGGCCCGGCGGAGACGGCGTTCGGCCGCCCGGAGGCGCTGTGGGGGTGCGCGGCGCTGGTCGTGGTCGTCACGGCGGCGGTGCTGTGCGTCCCGGACGTACGGAACCTGCGCCGGCGGACCCGCCGGGTCACCGGCGCGTCCGCCGCACCGGCCGGTGCCGGGAGCCCCGCCGGGGAGCCCGGGAAACCGTCGCAGGACTGAGCCCCGGTCCGTGCCTGCGGACCTCCGCGCCGGCGGCGCCGGCCCGGACGGTGCGTCAGCCGATGCCGAACGCCCCCGCGGGGGGCTCGGGCGACGGCACGGCGTCCTCGTCGCGCACCGGACGCGCACCGCGCGTGAAGTCCCGCAGGGCCGCGCCGTGCTCGACCCTCGCGGGGAAGGCGTCGGCGGCGGTGGCGCGGGACAGGGCGGCGACGTCCAGGGGCTGCCGGGCGGCGGCCACGACCGCGTTGCCGAAGCGGCGGCCGCGCAGCACTCCCGGCTCGGCGATGAGTGCCAGCGCCTCGAACCGCGTCCCCAGGGTGGCGATCTGGGAGCGGAGGAAGGCGAACGGAGCAGCGTCCGCGAGGTTGGCGAGGTAGACCCCGCCGGGCCGCAGGACGCGCGCGGCCTCCTGCGCGTAGGCGACGGAGGTCAGGTGCGCCGGGACCCGCGAGCCGCCGAAGACATCGGCGACCAGGACGTCCGCGCTGTCGTCGGGAGCCGCCTCCAGCCAGGCGCGGGCGTCCGCCGCGTGCAGGGTGACGTCGGCGTCGGCGGGAAGGGGCAGGTGCTCGGCGACCAGTTCCAGCAGTCCCCGGTCGAACTCCACGACGTGCTGCCGGGAGCCGGGGCGGGTGGCGGCCAGGTAGCGGGGCAGGGTGAGCGCCCCGCCGCCGAGGTGCAGGACGTCCAGGGGGCGCCCCGGTTCCGCCACCGTGTCGAGGACGTGCCCGAGCCGCCGCACGTACTCGAACTCCAGGTGCGCCGGCTCGTCCAGGTCGACGTACGACTGCGGTGCCCCGTCGACGGTCAGCAGCCAGGCCCGCTCCCGGTCCACGTCGGGCATCAGCTTGGCGGTGCCGTGATCGACGACGCGGGTCACGGGAAGGGGCTCGCTCACCGTCCCATTGTGTGCCGTCGCCCGTGCGGCCGGCCGCCCGCCCCCTGTGCGGGAACGGGCGGTCGGCCGCCGCTCAGCCGACCTCCGTCACCGTGCCGGCGCCGACCGTGCGTCCGCCCTCACGGACGGCGAATCCGAGCCCGGCCTCCAGCGGCACCTCGCGTCCCAGCTCCACGGTCATGGTGACCGTCTCCCCGGGCCGCGCCACCGCCGCCTCGCCGAGGTCGACGTCGCCCACGACGTCCGCCGTGCGGATGTAGAACTGCGGCCGGTACCCGGTCGACACCGGTGTCGTACGGCCGCCCTCGCGGGCCGACAGCACGTACACCCGCGCGGTGAAGCGCCGGCTCGGCACCACGCTGCCCGGCGCGGCCACCACGTGTCCGCGTCGCACCGCGTCGCGCGGCACCCCGCGCAGCAGCAGCGCCACGTTGTCGCCGGCCTGCGCCTCCTCCATCGGCTTGCCGAAGGTCTCCAGGCCGGTCACCACGGTCTCCGCCTCCGCGCCGAGCACCTCGACCCGGTCGCCGACGCGGACCGTGCCCCGCTCCACCGCGCCGGTCACGACGGTGCCCCGGCCGGTGATGGTGAGCACGTTCTCCACCGGCAGCAGGAACGGCGCGTCCAGGTACCGCTCGGGCATGGGCACATAGGTGTCCACCGCGTCGAGCAGCGCGTCGATCGACGCCGTCCAGTGCGGGTCGCCCTGGAGCGCCTTCAGGCCGGAGACCCGTACGACGGGCGCGGACCCGCCGCCGTAGCCGTGCGCGGAGAGCAGGTCGCGGACCTCCAGCTCGACCAGGTCGGTCAGCACGGCGTCCTCGCCGTCCTCGACGGCGTCCGCCTTGTTGAGCGCGACCACGATGTGGTCGACCCCCACCTGACGGGCGAGCAGCACGTGCTCGGCGGTCTGCGGCATGATCCCGTCGAGCGCGGAGACGACGAGGATCGCCCCGTCGAGCTGCGCGGCGCCGGTGACCATGTTCTTGACGTAGTCGGCGTGGCCGGGCATGTCGACGTGCGCGTAGTGCCGGGTGTCGGTCTCGTACTCGACGTGCGCGATGTTGATGGTGATGCCGCGGGCGGCCTCCTCCGGCGCCCGGTCGATACGGTCGAACGGGACGAAACTGCCGGAGCCGCGCTCGGCCAGGACCTTGGTGATGGCGGCGGTCAGGGTGGTCTTGCCGTGGTCGACATGGCCCATCGTGCCGATGTTCAGATGCGGTTTGGTACGGACGTACGCCGTCTTGGACATGGCGGTACCTCGAAGCCTCTCGGTGGTGACGCGTGACGGCCCCGGGCGCGGTGGATCGGCGCGCGGCCGGGACGGGGACCCCGGGAAACCGGCCGACCCTCCCCCTGGGGGGTCCGCCGGACGATCCGGGGAGGGTCAGCTTCGGGCGCCGTCGACCGCGGCGTGGAAAGCGGGAACGGCAGCCTTCGGGGCATCCGCGACCGCGGATGCTGCGAGGAGGAAGGCGTACCGGAACATGGGGTCCATCCTTGCCGACGGCCCGCCCCGCGTCGAACGGTTTTCCGCGCCGGGCCGGGCTACCGGGCGCCGGTGTTCCTCAGCGCCTCCCGCACCGACAGCGGCGCGAACCGTCCCTGCTCGCGCGCCAGGAAGGCCCGTACGGCGTCCGGGTCGGTCCTGGCGTACTCGCGCAGGCACCAGCCGATGGCCTTGCGGACGAAGAAGTCCGGGTGGCCGGACCGGCGCAGGCAGTGGTCGAAGAGGCGCGCGGTGTCGGTGCGTTCCTTGAAGCGCAGTTGGTGGAGCAGGGCGGTGCGGACGAGCCACCGGTCGTCGTCGCCGATCCACTCGTCCATCTCGGCGGTGAGACCCCGGTCGGCCGCGACCAGCGCCCCGGCGACGTGCGCGCGAGGAGGTCGACGGTGTCCCGCCAGGGGACCGTGGCGACGAGGTGCCGGACCGTCGGCAGGAAGCCGGAGGAGCAGTGGCGCACGTGGCGGCGCAGGTGGTCCACGGCGAAGTACTGGTCCTCGCGCTCGGACAGCTCCCAGCAGCGCAGGGCCACGGCCGCGCAGTCGGCCTCGTCGGGGCGGGACAGGCCCGCCACGACGCCGCGGGACAGGGTGCGGCGGACCGGGGCGGGCAGGCCGAGGAAGGGGGCGACGTCCTTCATGTACGCCCGCGTGGCCACGGCCCGCTCCGGATCGGCCGCGGGTCGTACGTGGCGGTGAGCCGCTCCAGCACCGTGTCGGCGAGCGGGCTGACCGGCACGCGCGGTGCCGCCGTACCCTCCTCTGTGACGCGCATGAGACGAACACTACGGCGATCACACATATTTGTCGGTTAGTGTCACCGAATGCTCGATGCCACCACCCGCTCTGGGGGCACCGCCACGGCCCCTCCCCGGGCCACCGCCACGAACCTCCCGGTACCGCTCCCGCCGGCCCCCGCCACGGGGATCGCCGCCCGCTGCGTCAGATTCCTGCTGTCGCCGTGGTCACGGCTGTCCCTGCTGGTCGCCCTGCTCCTCACCGCCGCGTCGCTGGTGCTGGCCTTCGAGCCGCAGCGGCTGCTGACCGACGGCTGGCCGGGCCGGCTCGGCGGGACCGCGGCGGTCGTGGCGTACGCGGTGGCCTACGGGGTGTGCACGGTGGCGTTCGTGCCGCGTCCGCTGCTGAACCTCGCCGCGGGCGCGCTGTTCGGCTCCCAGCTCGGCCTGGGCGCGGCGCTGGGCGGCACGGTGCTGGGCGCCGGGCTGGCCTTCTGTCTGGGACGGGCGCTCGGCCAGGAGGCGCTCCGTCCGCTGCTGCGCGGACGCTGGCTGAAGGCCGCGGACGACCAGCTGAGCCGGCACGGCTTCCGCTCGATGCTGGCGGCCCGGCTGTTCCCGGGCATTCCGTTCGCCGCGTCGAACTACTGCGCCGCCGTCTCCCGCATGGGCCTGTTGCCCTTCCTGCTGGCGACGGCGCTCGGGTCGCTCCCGAACACCGCCGCCTACGTGGTGGCCGGCGCCCGCGCGTCGACACCGACGTCCCCGGCCTTCCTGATCGCGCTGGCCTGCATCGCCGTACCGGGTCTGGTGGGTGCGGTGGTGGCGTGGCGCAAGCGGCACCGGTTGCGCGGACGGTGAGCCGGCCGGCGGCGCGCCAGACGCGTTCGAGCACCATCGCGTCGGCGAGTCCGCCGGCCTCGCACATGGTCCGCAGGGCGTAGCGGGCGGCGCGTCCGCGCGTCGTGTGGACCGGGGTCGTCGTCAGCCGGGCGCCGCCGGCGCCGAGCGGGTGACCGAGGGCCGGGGCCACGCCGGAGAGCGCCTCGTTCACCTCGAACGGGTCGACGTCGTCGAGCGGGAGACCGGCGCGGCGCAGCACCTTCCCGGTGGCCGGGACGACACCGGTGAGCATCAGCGGCGGGCCGGACCCGGTGACGGCGAAGCTGTGCGGCCGGGCGGGCGGGCGCGGGCCGAGGCGGGCGGCGGTCCCGCTCGACGTGACGAGCACGGCGGAGGCGCCGTCGTCGACCGGGCCGGCGTCGCCCGCGGTGACGTTCCACTCGATCCGCGGGAAGCGCTCGGCGAAGACCGGGTCGTGGTGGGCGGACCGCAGGCCGGCCAGGGTCTCGGTGGTGCTGTCCGGCCGTACGCACTCGTCGCGGGTGACGCCGTCCAGGGGCGCGACCCGGGCGTCGGGCGGTCCGGAGTCCCGGGCTTCCGCGGCCTTGCGGTGCGAGGAGACGGTGAAGGCGTCCATCTGCTCACGGGTGGGCGACAAGCCGATACACCTGGGGTTCACCTTGGGGCGCTACGCTTCCCCCCTCGGCGCACCCGATCATCGATCACCGCACCGGCGGTGCGGTGCGCCCCGTCGCCCGTCCCACGATCGGCACTTGGACTTCGCTGCCTCATGTCTTGGTTCGAATCACTCATCCTCGGACTCGTCCAGGGGCTGACCGAGTTCCTGCCCGTCTCCTCCAGCGCGCACCTGCGGCTGACCGCGGCCTTCTCCGGCTGGGAGGACCCGGGCGCGGCCTTCACCGCGATCACCCAGATCGGCACGGAGACCGCGGTCCTGATCTACTTCCGCAAGGACATCGGCCGGATCCTGTCGGCCTGGACCCGCTCGCTGACGAACAAGGAGATGCGCCGCGACCAGGACGCGCGCATGGGCTGGCTCGTCATCGTCGGCTCGATCCCGATCGGTGTGCTCGGAGTGACGCTCAAGGACCAGATCGAGGGTCCGTTCCGCGACCTGCGGCTCACCGCGGCGATGCTGATCGGCATGGGCATCGTGCTCGGCGTCGCCGACCGTCTCGCGGCGCGGAGCGAGAGCGGCGGGCGGCACCGCGTGGCCAAGCAGCGCAAGGAACTCAAGGATCTGAGCGTCAAGGACGGTCTGATCTACGGCATCTGCCAGGCCATGGCCCTCATCCCGGGCGTCTCCCGCTCCGGCGCCACCATCAGCGGCGGTCTGTTCATGGGCTACCGGCGCGAGGCGGCGGCCCGCTACTCCTTCCTCCTCGCCATCCCCGCGGTGCTGGCCTCCGGGGCGTTCGAACTGAAGGACGCCGCCGAGGGCGGGCACGTCTCGTGGGGTCCGACGTTCTTCGCGACGGTGATCGCCTTCGTGACCGGGTACGCGGTGATCGCCTGGTTCATGAAGTTCATCTCGACCAAGAGCTTCATGCCGTTCGTCTGGTACCGCGTCGCGCTCGGCATCGTCATCCTCGCGCTGGTCGCCACGGGTGCCCTCAGCCCGCACGCGGCGGAGTCGGCGGGCTAGCCCCGGCGGGAACGCCGCCGGGGCGGGAACACGCCCGCGGTGGCGGGAACGTGACCTGGGCACGTGACCGAAGACATACGGTGCGCGTAGCCGTCCGGTAGCGCACCGTCAGTTCCTGGCCCTAGGCTTGTCCGCATGTCCCCCGATTTAGTGACCCCTGGTTCCGTGCGGTCCGCCGCCGAGGTCAACGAGCAGATCCGCGCGCTGTGGCTGCGCGCGGGCGGGTCCCTGTCCGCCCAGGAGCGCGAGCAGTACGAACTGCTGGTGGTCGAGTGGGCGGCGGCGATCCGCGGCCGGGTCGTCAAGGCCGCCTGATCCTCCCCCGCCCACGCGGTACGGCTCAGCGACCGCCCGCCACTCTCAGCACCGCCCCCGTGGTGTACGAGGCGTCCGGCGACATCAGCCACGCCACGGCCGCCGCGATCTCCTCGGCCCGCCCCGCCCGCCGCAGCGGAATGCCCCCGGCCATGTCCCGGACCCGGTCCGGGGCCCCCATCGCGGCGTGCATCTCCGTGTCGATCAGGCCCGGGGCGATCGCGTTGACCCGGACGCCGTCCGGACCGAGCTCCTTCGCCAGGCCCAGGGTCAGGGTGTCGACGGCGGCCTTGGTGGCCGCGTAGTGCACGTACTCGTCCGGACTGCCCAGCGTGGCGGCGCCCGACGAGATGTTCACGATCACGCCCTCGCCCCGGTGTGTCATGAGCTGCGCGGCCCGCCGCGCACACAGCAGCGTCCCCATGAGGTTGACGTCGACGACCCGCCGCAGGACGTCCGTGCCGACCTCGGTGAACCGCCCCAGCGGCCCGGTGACCGCCGCGTTGTTCACCAGCCCCGTCACCGGTCCGAGCTCCCGCTCCGCCACCTCGAAGAGCCGCTCGACGTCCGCCTCGACGGCCGTGTCCGCGCGCACGGTCACGGCCCGCGTCCCGGCCGCCCGCACCCTCTCCGCCACGTCCTCGGCGGCCCCGGCGTCCCGGACGTAGTTCACCGCCACGTCGTGCCCCTCCGCCGCGAGCCGCAGACAGATCGCGGCGCCGATCCCCCGGCTGCCGCCGGTGACCACCGTGACGAGACGCTTCATGAGTACCTCCGGGCGAAGAGCGCGGGACGAAGGTCCTCAGGCTCGCAGACGCGCGGGCACGTCGTCGTCGAGGGGGCGCTCCCCGGGCAGCAGCACGGTCGAGCTCTCCCTCCCGCGCCTCCCCCGCACGACAGGCGGGCCGGCGCACAGGCGCGTGCGCACGCGCCCGGGAACCCGTCACGAACGGGTTCGTGAGCGCGGCTCGACGCAGCGCGTCAGGCCTCGTTCACCCTCTCCTTCGCGGGCCGAAGGCACCTCACGGGACCGGCGCCGGGAAGACCGGTCGTGTGCGGTGCGGCCTTGCGGGGACCGCCTCGTGCGGCCGGTCTCCGGGCGCCGTCACGCGGAAGCCACCACCTCACCGGCCATGACCTCGGGAGGGCCGGGAAGCAGGGACGCGAGGTTGTCCCGCACGAAGCCCGCGGCCCTCAGGATCGATTCCTCGGCGCCGGCCCGGTCCTGGAAGACGCTGGCCGAGACCATCACCCCGTCCCCGGCGTCGATCCAGTAGTAGGCCACGAAGCCGGCGACCTGGCGCATGAGCGGCACGAACCCCTCGTTCACCAGACGTGCCGCCTCGGCCGCATCGGTCACTCCTTCGTACCGCCGGACTGCTGCGTACATCCCCAAGCTCCTCACGGCGTTCCGGGTTCGTCCTCTGCCGGGACGTCGTACCCCTGCGGCGGCTGTCCGGCTCGTGAGGCGTCCGGCAATCACCTGAAGGGCCACCTCGGGTGATCCGAACGGCGGCCGCGGCAGGCGCCGAAAGCGGGTGGACCTCCGCGCACGCTCCTCGGCCGCGCACGTGCCGTGACCGGCGCCCTGTGATCGGCCGGCCCCGGCGCGCGCTGTCCCGGATCACCGAGGGGACGCACACTGGAGGCACCACGGGGTAGGGAGGCGCCTATGAAGACGCTCGGCCACTGGCTCGCCTCCCCCTGGCGGCGCTCGACCGTCGCCGCGGTCGTGGGCGCCCTGCCCGTCCTGGCCTTTCCGGCCCCTTCGCTGTGGTGGTTCGCCTACGTCGCCCTGGTCCCGTGGGTGCTGCTGGCCCGTACCGCTCCCACGGGGAGACGGGCGGCCTTCGACGGCTGGTGCGGCGGGTTCGGCTTCATGCTGGCCATGCACCACTGGCTGCTGCCGAACCTGCACGTGTTCACCTTCGTCATCGCCGCCCTGCTGGGCGCGCTGTGGGCGCCGTGGGGATGGCTGGTGCGGCGGCTGCTCGGCGGGACGCCGTCGCGCGGGCGGGCCGCGGCCGCGCTCGCCGTGGTGCCGTCGGGGTGGCTGGCGATCGAACTCGTCCGTTCCTGGCAGGGGCTCGGTGGTCCCTGGGGCGTACTGGGCGCGAGCCAGTGGCAGGTGGAGGCCGCGCTGCGGCTGGCCTCGGTCGGGGGAACATGGCTGCTCAGCTTCCTGGTGGTGGTCCTCAACGTCGCCGTGGCCGTGCTGGTCGCGGTCCGGCGGGCCCGGGTGCCCGCCCTGGCCGGGCTCGTCGCCACGGCCGCCGTCACCTCCGCCGCCTGGGTGTACGCGCCCCGGCCCGACACCGACGACCGGGTCCGGATCGCCCTGGTGCAGCCGGGCGTCGTCACCGGGCCCGACAGCGCGGACCGGCGTTTCGACCGCGAGGAACGGCTCACGCGTGAGCTCGCCGGGCAGGACGTCGGCCTGATCGTCTGGGGCGAGAGCAGCGTCGGCTTCGACCTCGGGGACCGGCCCGACCTCGCACGGCGGCTCGCCGCGCTCTCCCGCGAGACGGGCGCAGGGATCCTGGTCAACGTGGACGCCCGGCGGTCGGACAGGCCCGGCATCTACAAGAGCTCGGTGCTGATCGGCCCGGACGGTCCGACCGGCGACCGGTACGACAAGATGCGGCTGGTCCCCTTCGGCGAGTACGTCCCGGCCCGTTCCCTGCTGGGCTGGGCGACTTCCGTCGGCGAGGCGGCCGGCGAGGACCGCCGGCAGGGCTCCGGGCAGGTGGTGATGGACATGGGGAACGGACTGCGGATCGGCCCGATGGTGTGCTTCGAGTCCGCGTTCCCCGACATGAGCCGGCATCTCGCCGAGGACGGCGCCGACGTGCTGCTCGCCCAGTCCTCCACGTCGACGTTCCAACGGAGCTGGGCCCCCGGACAGCACGCCTCGCTCGGCGCGCTGCGCGCCGCCGAGACCGGCCGCCCGATGGTGCACGCGACCCTGACGGGCGTCTCCGCCGTGTACGGGCCGGGCGGGGAGCCCGTCGGCCCGCGGCTCGGCACGGACACCGCCGCCGCGCGGGTGTACGAGGTTCCGCCGGCGCACGGCACCACGCCCTACGTCCGCTTCGGCGACTGGCCGCTGCACACGGCGCTGCTGGTCCTCGGGGTCTGGGCCGTCACCGGGGCGGTACGGGTCGGGCGGGGCGCTCGTGCACCGCTCGCACCACCCGCTCGCACAGCTCATGGGTCGCCAGCGCGTCCCGGGCGCTGAGCACCTCGCCCGCGCGGACGGCGTCCAGGAAGGCGAGCGCCGCCTGCTCGATGCCGCGCTGCCGCGCCACCGGGACCCAGTCGCCGCGCCGTCGCACGGTGGGCTGTCCCTTGTGGTCGATCACCTCGGCGAGGTTGACCACCTGCCGCTTGGTGTCCTGTCCGGAGACCTCGAGGATCTCCTCGGCCGAGCCGCTGAGCCGGTTCATCACGCCGAGCGCGGTGAAACCGTCCCCGGAGAGCTGGAGCACCACGTGGTGCAGCAGCCCGTCCTCCGTGCGGGCGCGCACGGTCACGTCGTCGACCGGGCCGGGCGCCAGGAAGCGCAGGGTGTCGACGACGTGGATGAAGTCGTCGAGGATCGTCGTGCGGGGTTCCTCGGGCAGCCCGACGCGGTTCTTCTGCATGAGGATCAGCTCGCGCGGGTGGTCCGCGCACTGGACGTAGCCGGGGGCGAAGCGCCGGTTGAAGCCGACGGCGAGGCTCGTGCCGCGCTCCTCGGCGAGCTCCACCAGCCGCTCGGAGACGGCGAGTTCGTAGGCGAGCGGCTTGTCGACGTACGTCGGTACGCCCGCCTCCAGGAGCCGGGTGACGATCTCCGGGTGGACCTCGGTCGGCGCGTGCACGAAGGCCGCGTCCAGGTCCTGGGCGATCAGGGAACCGAGGTCCGCGTGGCGCTGCCCGGGCGGCAGGTGGAGGCCGTCGGCGACCCGGTCGAGCGTCGCGGGGGTGCGGGTCTGCAGGTGCAGCTCCGCTCCGGGCTGGTGGGCGAGCACCGGGAGATAGGCCTTCTGCGCGATGTCGCCGAGTCCGATGCAGCCGACCTTCACCGTGTGTGCTCCTCTAGTCCTTGCCCGCCGTGGTCCGGGAAGCATACGGCTGCTGCGGCGGACGCCAGTCGGCGATCCCTTCGAAGCCACGCAGGAACAGCGCGGGAGCGGCCTTCGACAGCGCGGCGAGCGCGTTGTCGCGCACGGCGGTGCCGACGCGCCCGGTCCCCATGTTGAGGCGGGCCACCCGCACCGCTCGGCGGGCGATCGCGGTGGTGCGGGGCAGCCGGGCCGCGGTGTAGGCGGGCAGGTCGCCGGCGTGGTGGGCGAGGGTGATCGCGTCCTCGATCGCCTGGTTGCCGCCCTGGCCGAGGGTGGGCGGCATGGCGTGTGCGGCGTCGCCGGCCAGCGCCACCCGGCCGTGGTGGAAGGCGGGCAGTGGTTCGGCGATGTGGTGGACGTCGTGGCGGAGCACGTCCTCGGGGCGGGCGGCGGCCAGCACCTCGGGGACGGGGGTGTGCCAGTCGCCGTAGAGCCGCAGCAGTTCGGCCCGCTCGTCGTCCGGGGCGTGCTCGCCCGGAGACGTGAGGGCGGCGGCGTAGGCGTAGACGCGGCCGTCCTTGAGCGGGTGCGTGCCCCAGATGCGGCCCCGGCCCCAGGTCTCGTGCGAGGCGAACTCCACGCCGGGCAGGGGGATCATCAGTCGCCAGGTGGTGAAGCCGGAGTACACCGGTCCGGGGTGTGCGGGAAAGAGCTCGCGGCGTACGGCGGAGTGGATGCCGTCGGCGGCCACCACCAGATCGGCCTCCAGTTCGCCGGCGGGAGTGCCGACCCGGGCGGGACGGCCCGGGGCGCCCGGGTCGAGGAGGCGGGCCGCGGTGCCGGTGCGAACGGCGCCGGACGGGAGCCGTGCGGCCAGGTGATCGATGAGGGTGGCGCGGGGGAGCAGGACGAGCGGCCCGCCGAAGCGCTCGGCCGCCTCGGCGGCGTCGGTGCGGGACAGCCACCGGCCGCCGGGTGCGCGCAGTCCGCCGTCGCCCTGCCAGGCCGACAGGGCGCGGATGCCGTCGCCGAGCCCGATGACGTCCAGCGCGCGGAGCGCGTTGGGCGACAGGGAGATGGCGGCGCCGACCGGTTCCAGGGACCCGGCCCGCTCCAGCACCGTCACCCGCGCACCGCGCCGGTGCAGGGCGACGGCCGCGGTCAGGCCGCCGATCCCGCCGCCGATCACGATCGCCCGCTCGAGACGTGCCATGGCTCCTCCTCCTGCCGAAACTACACCTGTAGTGCATTTCGGGGTCCAACGTACTACAGCCGTAGTGCGACGGGTAGTTTGACCCCCATGTCCGTACGCACCCCGGGCGCCGCCCGTGCCGATCTCGTCGCCGACGCCGCCCTCGCCCTGCTCGCCGAACGCGGGATGCGCGGCCTCACCCACCGGGCGGTCGACGAGGCGGCCGGACTCCCCCAGGGGTCCACCTCGAACCTGGCGCGCACCCGGCAGGCCCTGCTGGAACTGGCGGTACGACGGCTCGCCGAGCGGGAGGCACGGGTGCTCGCGCTGCACGAGATGCCCGATCCGCGGGCCGGCGCCGGCTCCCTGGTGGACGCCCTCGCGCTGACCGTCCACCGCGCGCTGACCGGCAACCGGGAGCTGACCCTCGCCCGCTACGAGCTGGCCCTGGAAGCCACCCGCCGCCCCGAGCTGCGGGCGTACTTCGACGCGGCCGGCGCCAGGTTCCGCGATCAGCTGACAGCCCTCGTCACCGGACTCGGTTCCACGGACCCCGAGCGCCACTCGCTGTCACTGATCGCCTGGGCGGACGGCCTGATGTTCTCCTGCGTGGCCGGCTCGTTCAGCGCGCGCGTGCCGGGCCTCGCCGAGGTCCGCTCGGACCTGGAGGAACTGCTGACCGGAATGCTCGAGGCCGGAAAACCCTGGTGAAGTGGATCAGTTCCGGGTCAGGATGACGGCATGACGACCGAGCGCACCGAACCCGCCAACGACGCCGACGAACGCACCATGCTGGAGGGGTGGCTCGATCACCACCGCGACACCCTCGCCCGCAAGTGCGAAGGACTGACCGACGAGCAGTTGCGCACCGCGTCGGTGCCGCCCTCGGACCTGTCCCTGATGGGCCTGGTGCGGCACATGTCGGAGGTGGAGCGCAGCTGGTTCCGCAGGGTGCTCGCGGACGAGGACGCCGGTCCCCTCTATTACGGCGAGACCGATCCGGACGGCGAGTTCCACCCGACGGGGACGGACACCTGGGAGGAGGCGTACGGCACCTGGCAGGCCGAGATCGCCGCCGCGCGGAGCAACGCGGCCGGCTTCGCCCTCGACGATCCGTCCCGGGGCCGTCATCGGTTCAGCGCGGACCCGTACAGCCTGCGCTGGATCTACACCCACATGATCGAGGAGTACGCGCGTCACAACGGCCACGCCGATCTGATCCGCGAACGGATCGACGGAGCCACCGGCGAATGACGTCACCCACGGCACCGCCGGGGCCTCCGTACGGGGCGGGGGATCACTCGTGCGGGGCATGCTGTGCCCGTCCGGCCCCCTCCGGGCGGCCGGAGCCAGCAGAGTGGCGCGGGTGCATCGAACGACGACCGCAGCAACGCTTCTGGTGACCGTGGCCGTCTCGGCCCTCTCGGGCTGTGTGACGGTCCACCGTCCCCTCGCGCCCGGACCGGCGACGGCACCGTCCCGGGGATCGGATCCCCATCGGGTCGGAGGGGACGAGACGGAGGTCGTCCAGGCGCCGGCACGCGAGGCCCTGGAGATGATCGGCCCGTCCCGGCCCCCGAAGAAGACGCCCGCGCCTCCGTCGCACCGTGCCGCTCCCGGGGCCACGCCGGAGCAAAGGACACCGCCCGACGACCGGAACGGGCAGGCCCGGCCGGCCCGCCCGGGGACCGGCGGGAGCGGCCGGCCGCGGCCTCCCGCGACGGACCTCCCCGACATCGCGGAGTCGATGCGCCGTGGCGCCTCGGGCGGAGCGGACGTGTGCGCGCTGGGCAGACAGTACGGCGGCTGGCGCCCGGGCAGCCCGGAGGCGGTCATCTGCAGGAAGACGTACGGGGGGTGAACCGGCCCGAGCGTTCCCGAGCGTCACGGACGCCGGGCTCCTAGGAACGTGGTCCCGGCGGCCCCCAGCCCTCGGGCGCCTGGTCCTCGTCCAGCCGGATCTCCAGCCGCCGGATGGCGGACCGTACGCCCTCGCCGTAGCGGTCGTCGGCCAGCGCGCGGGCCGCGCCCCGGGCCCGGTGGAGGTGGGCGCGGGCGGCGTCGGGGCGGCCGAGGCGGGCGTAGTCGGCGGCCAGGTTCAGCTGCGGGGACGGGTAGAGCGCGCGCACGGCGAGGGATTCCCCGTACGCGCCGACGCGGTCCGCGACCTCCTCGGCCGCCGTCAGCGCCCGCAGGTCCCAGGCCAGTTCGTCCTCGGGGTCGTCCTGCGTGTCGGCGAGGTAGTGGGCCAGCGTGCAGCGGTGCAGCGGGTCCCCGTGCTCGCCGACCTCCGCCCACAGGCCGAGCAGCCGGTGCCGGGCCTCCTCGCGGTCCCCCGCGTGGTGCAGCATCACGACCTGGCCGATCCGTGTGAGCACGGCGTTCGACGCCGACTGCTCCCGTGCCTCCGTCACCACGTCCTCCGCACCGCTCGCCGGCTGTCACCCCCGACGCTAATCGCAGGCCGGGGCGATACGGGGCAAGCCGCTCCGTGGTACCTCGAGCGGGCCGGGCGCGGGGCCGGTGGAACGGCCCCGCACCCGGCGGGGCGGCGTCACCCCAGGTTCGGGACGGTCCAGTCGATCGGCTCGTGGCCCTGCGCGGCCACCGCCTCGTTGATCTGTGTGAACGGCCTGGACCCGAAGAACTTCTTCGCGGACAGCGGCGAGGGGTGCGCCCCCTTGACCACCACGTGCCGGCTCTCGTCGATCAGCGGCAGCTTCTTCTGCGCGTAGTTGCCCCACAGCACGAAGACCGCCGGGTCGGGGCGGTCCGCCACCGCGCGGATCACCGCGTCGGTGAAGCGCTCCCAGCCGCGGCCCTTGTGGGAGTTGGCCTCACCGGCGCGGACCGTGAGCACCGCGTTGAGCAGCAGCACGCCCTGTTCGGCCCACGGCATCAGATAGCCGTTGTCCGGGACGGGCGTGCCCAGCTCGGCGTGCATCTCCTTGTAGATGTTGCGCAGGGACGGGGGGATCCTCACTCCCGGGCGGACGGAGAAGCACAGGCCGTGTCCCTGGCCCTCGCCGTGGTAGGGGTCCTGACCCAGGATCAGGACCTTCACCTTGTCGTACGGCGTGGCGTCCAGCGCCGCGAAGACCTCCTCGCGGGGCGGGTAGACCGGACCGTTCGCCCGCTCCTCCTCGACGAACGCGGTCAGCTCCTCGAAGTAGGGCTGCTGCAGCTCGTCGCCCAGAACCCCGCGCCAGGACTCGGGCAGCATGGCGATGTCGGTCACGTCGATGTCCTTACGTGTGCGGTCGCTTCCAGGACACAGAACCTACAGGCGGCCACTGACAACCGGCCCGGCGGACGGCGGACGGTCGTGTCCGGTTCTACCAGCTGGTCTTCCGGGAGAGTTCCCAGACCATCATGATCGTGGACGGGTCCAGCGCCCGCTCCGCGCCCGAGATGTCCCGGCTCGCCGCCACGTGCTGCCGGCCCTGCCACAGCGGCAGCAGCCGCGCGTCGTCGACGAGGATCCGTTGGGCCTCCTCGAACTGCTTCACCACGTTGCCGCGGTCGCTCTCCCGGCGGGAGCTGGGCAGCAGCTCGGTCGTGATCTCGGTCGCCTCGTAGGGCGTGCCGAGCGCGTTCTGCTTGCCGACGAACGGGGCGATGAAGTTGTCCGCGTCCGGGAAGTCGGGGAACCAGCCGCGCCCGAACACCGGGTACTCGCCCTTCTGGTAGCCCTCGACGTACGTCTTCCAGGGGCGGCTCTTGAGCGTGATGTCGAACAGCTTCGACGCCTCCAGCTGCCGCTCGAGCTCCTTGAACTCCAGCGCGGTCTCGGAGCCGTAGCGGTCCGTGGTGTACCAGAGGGTCAGCGGGACCGGCTCGGTGATCCCGGCCCCGGTGAGGATCCGCCGGGCCTTGGACGCGCTGGGCTCGCCGTAGTCGTCGAAGAAGCCGGTGGTGTGCCCGGTCAGGCCCTTGGGGACCATGGAGTACAGCGGGTCGACGGTGTCCTTGTAGACCTTGTGCGCGATCGCCGCGCGGTCGACGACCTGGGCGACGGCCCGGCGCACCTCCTTCTTGCCGGCCCACGGGTCCTTCGGGTTGAACACCAGGTAGTTGATGTCCGTCCCGGTGCCGTCGATCAGCTGGAGCTCCTCCTCCTTGGAGGTCCTGCCCTGCAGACCGATGATGTCGCCCGCCGCCAGACCGCGGTAGGTCAGGTCGATCCGGTCGTCCCGCAACGCCTTGACCATGGTGCCGGAGTCCTGGAAGTAGCGGATGGTCACCGCGTCGTTCCGGCGTTCGGCGAAGCCCTCGTAGCGGTCGTTGCGGGTGAGTTCGGCCTCCTCGCCCTCCTTGTACGACCGGAGGGCGTAGGGGCCCGAGCCGACGACGCCGTCGTCCTCGCGCAGGGCGTCGGCCGGGTAGGCGCCGGGGGCGACGATGGACATCGCAGGGGTGGCGAGCACGAACGGGAAGGTGGCGTCCGGCTTGTTGAGGTGGAAGACGACCTCGCGCTCACTGGGCGCCTGCACCCGTTCGAGGCTGCCCAGCAGACCGGCCGGACCGCCGTTGACGTTGATCCGCCGGATCCGGTCGATGGAGTGCTTGACGGCCTCGGCGTCGAGGGTGCTGCCGTCGGAGAACGTCATCCCCTCGCGCAGCTCGCAGCGGAACACCTGGTTGGAACCGTCGGAGAACCCGCAGCTCCTGGCGGCGTCCGGCTGGGGGGTGGACGCGCCGACCGGGTAACTCAGCAGGGTCTGGTAGATGTTGCGGAAGAGCTCCCAGGAGCTGTCCCAGGAGGCGGCGGGATCCAGCGTGCTGGGCGAGCTGGTGGTTCCCACGACGATGGGGCCCTCGTCGTCCGAGGCGTCGGACGACAGGATGCCGCATCCGGTCACCAAGGACGATATGGACGCGATGGCCGCCACCCGCCGCAGGCATCGGTTCCGGTTGAACACGCGCACGCTCCTCGATCCGCCGTCCCAAGAGTCGGCAGACCATACCGCAGTGCTCGCCCCGTTGACCCCCCTCTGTGCGGCCCTTGAGATCAACTCCCCGATGACTACGTTGTCACGCACCGTCGCGGCCCCGATACGCCGACACGGGCGCCGTTTTCGTCAACGGACGCCCGTGTCGGATCGCCGGAACGGAGGCCCCGCGCGGACGATCACGTCACCCGCGCGGCACGCGGGACCGTCCCTCGCGGCGCTCCCGTCGCACCGCGGGTCAGCTGACGCCGGCGTTCAGGAAGACGCCGCCGTCGACGACCAGGGTCTGGCCGGTGACCCAGTCCGACTGGTCCGAGGTGAGGAACGCGGCGGCACCGCCGATGTCGGAGGGCACGCCGAGCCGGCCCAGCGGGTAGCCCGCGGCGGCCTCCGCCTCCCGGCCCTCGTACAGCGCCTGCGCGAACTTGGTCTTCACCACGGCCGGGGCGATGGCGTTGACCCGCACCCCGGGCGCGAACTCGTGCGCCAGCTGCTGGGTCAGGTTGATCAGCGCGGCCTTGCTGACGCCGTAGGCGGCGATGAACGGCGAGGGCGCGAGGCCCGCGACGGAGGCGATGTTGACGATGGCGCCGCCGTTGTCCTTCTGCCAGGCGTGCCAGGTCTTCTGCGCGAAGCCCAGCGCCGAGATCACGTTGGTCTCGAACACCTTGCGCGCCACGTTCAGGTCGAGATCGGCGATCGGCCCGAACACCGGGTTGGTGCCGGCGTTGTTGACCAGGTAGTCGACGCGGCCGAAGGCCTCCATGGCACGCTCGACGGCGAGGGCCTGGTGGGCCTCGTCGTGCGCCTTGCCGGCGACGTACACGGCCCGGTCGGGACCGAGCTTCTCGACGGCCTCCTTGAGGGCGTCCTCGCCCCGGCCGGTGATGCAGACCCGGTCGCCGCGCGCGACGAGGGCCTCGGCGACGCCGTAGCCGATGCCGCGGCTGGCGCCGGTGATCAGGGCGACCTTGCCCGAGAGTTCCACAGCAGTCATGTTCCCGGTCTTCCTAGTCGAGCGGTCCGCCGGCGACGTACAGCACCTGGCCGGAGACGAAGCCGGCCGCCTCGCCGGTGAAGAAGGCGATCGCGTTGGCGATGTCCTCGGGCTCGCCGACGCGGGCGACCGGGATCTGGGTGGCGGCGGCGGCCTTGAAGTCGTCGAAGCCCATGCCGACGCGGTCGGCGGTGGCCTTGGTCATCTCGGTGGCGATGAAGCCGGGGGCGACGGCGTTGGCGGTCACGCCGAACTTGCCGAGCTCCTTGGCGAGGGTCTTGGTGAAGCCCTGGAGGCCGGCCTTGGCCGCCGAGTAGTTGACCTGGCCCCGGTTGCCGAGCGCGGAGGAGGAGGACAGGTTGACGATGCGGCCGAAGCCCGCATCCACCATGTGCTTCTGGCAGGCCCTGGACATCAGGAAGGCGCCGCGCAGATGCACGTTCATGACGGTGTCCCAGTCGGAGACGCTCATCTTGAACAGCAGGTTGTCACGCAGCACGCCCGCGTTGTTGACGAGGATCGTGGGCGCGCCCAGCTCCTCGGCGATCCGCGCGACGGCCGCTTCGACCTGCGCCTCGTCGGAAACGTCGCAGCCGACTGCGATCGCCTTGCCGCCGGCGGCGGTGATCTTCTCGACGGTGTCCTTGCAGGCGGCCTCGTCGAGGTCGAGCACGGCGACCGCGCGGCCCTCGGCGGCCAGTCGTACGGCGGTGGCGGCGCCGATGCCGCGCGCGGCGCCGGTGACGACCGCGACCCGCTGCTCAGTGGTGGACATTGCTGCTTCTCCTCGCGCTTGGGATGCGGCTCCTGCGGCCGGACCGGAATCGGTGAGCGACCGCTTAGTACCTTCAGCAGACGTGACGCTAGAAGCCCTGGCACCCGGTGTCAACGGCACATCGCACGCGTGTGATCCATTCCCCGCGCCGGGGCCCCTTCCGCCTGCCGTGGCCCTCTCGCGCCCGGCGCCCGCGTGGAGCACCCGATCGGATCAGTGCTGCGCGCCCTCGCGCCGGACGGCCCCTAGCGTCGAAGCACGAGCCACCCGCGACCGGAAAGGAGGCCCTCCGTGCACCGTCGCACCGGTGTCATGGGCACGCTGATCGCGCTCGCCGCGATCGTGCCGCTGGCCGATCCCGCTCACGCCCAGGACCTGGACTGCGGCGACTTCACCTACCAGGAGGACGCGCAGGCTTTCTTCGACACGGACCGGAACGATCCGCACCGGCTCGACGAGGACCCGGGCCCGGACGACGGAGTGGCCTGCGAGGCGCTGCCCAGGCGCGGTCTCATCTCGCCCACCTTCCGTCCGGCCCCCTCCGCCCCGGCGCCGGCCCGGCCGCCGTCGCCGTCGACCGCTCCGCCCACCCGGTCACCGGCGCCCACGGCCCTCGCGCCCACCCGGACCGCGACCCCCACCTCCGCGCCGACGGCACGGACCGTGCCCGCGGCCCCCACCTCCGTCGCGCCGACGCGCGGCGTGCAGGGCGGCCTGGGCGGCTCGTCGGGGTCCGGGCCCAGCGGCTGGGACCTGGGCATCGGCGCGACGTTCGCGACGGGTGCCGTGGCCGCGGCCGGTTACCTGGTGAAACGCCGCCGGGCCTGACGGGCGTGGGCGGCTGCGGGCGGCCGGTCGCGGCCGCGGACCGCCCGCAGCCGCCCACGCCCGTGTCAGGTCCGGCGGCCGTCAGCGCACGAGCAGGTCGAGCAGTCGTTCCACCTCCGCCGCCGGATCGGCGGTGAGCCCGGTGTGCACGGGGCCGGGCTGGACGATGGTGGACCGGGGAGCGATCAGCCAGCGGAAGCGCCGCCCGGCGTCGTCCCTCGCCGCCTGCCCGGCCGCGTCCCCGCCCGCACAGACGCCTTCGACGGCGCGCAGCGCGGCCCGCACGCCGGGCAGGTCGGCCTCCGGGTCGAGGGCCAGCAGCCGCGCCTCGTCGAGATGGGTGCGGGCCGCGACGAACGACTTGGGGCGGCAGTACACGAGCACCCCGGCGTTGACGCACTCACCTCGTTCGATGCGCGGTACGACCCGCAGCAGCGCGTACTCGAAGACGTGCCGGTCGCTCACTGGTCCCCCTGGAGGCCCTGGATGTGCTGGTGGACGGTGGCCGCGCGGGCGATCAGCGGCCGCGCGTAGGCCGACCGGAGTGCGTCCGGGGTGTCGAAACCGGGCTCGCCGGTCAGCCAGGGGTCGGGGATCTCCGCGGTGACCTCGGCGAGCAGTTCCTCGGTGACCTGAGGCGCGAGCCGGGCCGCGGCGGACGCGATGTCCGGCGCGAACGGCTTCAGGGCGTGGTCGGAGGCGTCGTAGGGGCGGGCGGCGGAGGCCGCCGCGCCGGGCCAGTGGTGATGCCAGATCATGGTCGCGCCGTGGTCGATGAGCCACAGTTCGCCGTGCCGGCGCAGCATGTTGGGGTTGCGCCAGGAGCGGTCGACGTTGTTCACCAGCGCGTCGAACCAGACGATCCTCCCGGCCTCCTCGGGGCTCACTTCGAAGGCGAGCGGGTCGAAGCCGAGGGCGCCGGAGAGGAAGCCCATGCCGAGGTTGGTGCCACCGCTGGACTTCAGCAGCTGCTGCACCTCCTGCTCGGGCTCGCCGAGCCCCAGCACGGGGTCGAGCTCGACGGTGACCAGGCGGGGAACCCTCAGTCCCAGCCGGCGGGCGAGCTCCCCGCAGACGACCTCGGCGACCAGCGTCTTGCGCCCCTGTCCGGCGCCGGTGAACTTCAGCACGTAGGTGTCGAGGTCGTCGGCCTCGATCAGTCCCGGCAGCGAGCCGCCCTCGCGCAGCGGCGCGATGAAACGGGTCGCGGTGACTTCCTTGAGCATCGCACCAGGCTACTGGCGCGTCTTTGCGCGTCGGAGGCGGCCCGGGAGGGACGGCCCGCGGCCGACAGCGAAACGACAGCCGTGGTTTACGCCCGTCCGACCGCGGACAGGTCAGGCTCTCGGCATCGCATGAACGGCGCGGGCCCGCTGACCGTACCTCTCGACAGATCACACATCCCCGGAAGGAACACCGGTATGACCAGCGCATCGTTCACGTCCTCCCCTACGGGACCCACCCGCCGGACCGTCGTGGCGGCGGCCGGAGCGGCGGGCCTCGCCGTCGCGCTGACCGCGTGCGGAGGCTCCGACGACGACGCGCCGGGCTCCTCCGTGGGCTCCGGCTCCGCCGGCGGCCCGTCGGACGAGGGCGGCACCAGCGGCGGAGGGCCGGGCGGCGGTGACAACGCCGGGGCCGACCCGCTCGCCTCGACCGCCGACATCCCCGAGGGCGGCGGAAAGGTCTTCGCCGACCGTGAAGTGGTCGTCACCCAGCCGACGGCGGGCGAGTTCAAGGCGTTCTCGGCGACCTGCACCCACCAGGGGTGCGCGGTGAAGAGCATCGCCGACGGGGTCATCAACTGCCCCTGTCACAACAGCAACTTCTCCATCACCGACGGCAGTGTGCAGAGCGGTCCGGCGACCAAGCCGCTGCCCGCCGTGGAGATCACGGTGAGCGGGGACTCGATCACCCTCGCCTGAGCCGCCGGCACCGGGCACGACACGAGAGACGAAAGGGCCGTATGACCGCCACGCAGCGCCGGGGCCGGAAGATCATGATGACGCCCGGTGAGCTGGACGACTTCCTCACCGTCCAGCGCACCTGCCGGGTCGCCACGGTGTCCGCCGACGGCGCACCGCACGTCAGCACGCTCTGGTTCGCCTGGGACGGCACCTCGCTGTGGCTGTACTCCGTGGTGCGCAGCAGACGCTGGGCGGATCTGCGGCGGGACCCGCGGGTGGCGATCGTGGTCGACACGGGCGAGGAGTACGACGAGCTGCGCGGCGCGGAGCTGTCCGGGCGGGTGGAATGCGTGGGCGAGATCCCGCGCACCGGCGAACCGCACGCGGAACTCGACGTGCCGGAGACCTTGTTCGCCCGCAAGAACTTCGGCCTGGACGAGATGCCGCACGACGGCCGGCACGCCTGGCTGCGCCTGACCCCGGAGAAGGTCGTGTCCTGGGACTTCAGGAAGCTGTCGACGCTGTCCTAGTTCTCTGCGTTCTCTGCGTTCTCTGCGGTCTCTGCGTTCTCCGTGCCTTCCCCGACCCGCTCCCCCGCCGCCCGCAGCGCCTGCACCGCCGCCCGGATCGACGGGCGGCGGTCGGCGTCCGCGCGCCAGACGACGAAGACGTGCCGTCGTACGCGCTGCCGGAGCGGGACGGTCACCACCCCGTCGGGCAGCGGGTCGCGGCCGAGCAGCGGGGCGATGCAGACGCCGAGCCCCGCGGCGACCAGGCCCAGCTGGGTGTGGCTCTCGGCGGCGCGGTGGCCGATGACCGGCTCGATGCCCTTGGAGCGCAGGGTGAACATCAGCCACTCGTGGCAGAACTCGCCCTCGCCCCAGGTGATCCACTCGTCCTCGGCGAAGTCGGCGAGGTCCACCTCGTCGCGGTCGGCGAACCGGTGGCCGGCCGGAAGCGCCACATCGGCCGGGTCGTCCAGCAGGGGCGCCTTGACCAGGCCGTCGGGCAGCGGCATCGGCTTGTTGTACCAGTCGAGCAGCACCGCGAGATCGAGGTCCCCGCGCACCACTCCCCGGACGCCCTGCTCCGGCTCCTGCTCTCGGGAGCGCACCCGCAGCGCGGGATGCCGCTCGCGCAGGGCCCGCAGGGCCACCGGGAACAGTCCCCGCGCGGCGGTCGGGAACGCCGAGACCCGCAGTTCGCCGGCGACCTGTCCGCGCTGCGCCTCCAGGTCGGACTGGGCCAGCTCGACCTGGGAGAGGATGCGCGCCGCGTGCTCGGCGAGCAGCCGGCCCGCGTCCGTGAGCCGGACCCCGCGTCCGTTCCTGGCCAGCAGCCGCTGACCGACCTCGCGCTCCAGCTTGGACATCTGCTGCGAGACGGCCGAGGTCGTGATGTGCAGGCCCTCGGCCGCGCCGCTGACCGAGCCGTGCCGGGCGAGGGCATCGAGGGTGCGCAGGCGCTCCAGGTTCAACATGTAAGCGATGCTACGAGATACCGCGTGCGAAATCTCGATTGTGCTACGAGATGGACGTCCCGCATCGTTGCGTCCATGAGCAGCGTCACCACGACCACCACCACGCCGGCCCCGACCGGCCCTGCGCCGGAACGCATCCGCCCCCGCCTGGACTGGCGGCTGCGTTTCGGCGCGCTCTCCCTGATCTGGGGGTTCAGTTTCCTCCTCATCAAGGTCGGCACCCAGGGCTACGCGCCCTTCCAGGTCACCCTCGGCCGGCTGGCCTTCGGCACCGCCGTCCTGGCGGTGGCGATGGTGGTGCGGCGGGAGGGGCTGCCGCGCGGTGCGCGCACCTGGGGTCATCTCGCGGTCGCGGGGTTCCTGCTGAACGCCCTGCCGTTCTCGCTGTTCGCCTTCGCGGAGCTGACCATCCCGTCCACGCTGGCCGGCATCTGCAACGCGACCTCGCCGCTGTGGGGCATGGCCCTGTCCCTCGTGGCACTGTCCGAGGACCGGCCGACCCGGGTGCGGGTGGCGGGGCTCGGCGCCGGTTTCCTCGGGGTGCTGACCGTGCTGGGCGCCTGGCAGGGCTTCGAGGGCCTGGACGCGCGCGGCACGACGCTGGCCCTGCTGGCCTCGCTGAGCTACCCCGTCGGCTGGATCTACGTCCGCCGCACCCTGGCGGGCAGCAGCCACTCGAACCTGTCCCTGACCGGCGGCCAACTGCTGTTGGCCACGGCCCAACTGGCCGTCGTCACCCCGTTGTTCACCACCCCGCCGACCCGTCTCGCCGTCGGCCCGCTGCTGGCGATCGCCGCGTTGGGCACGCTGGGCACGGGGCTGGCCGTGCTCATCCAGTACGGTCTGGTCGCCGAGGTCGGCCCGACGACCGGTCAGATGGTCACCTACTTCGTCCCGGTGATCGCCGCCGCGGCCGGCATCGTCCTCCTCGGCGAGACGCTGACCTGGTCGACACCGGTGGGCGCGGCGATCGTCCTGGCGGGCGCGGCACTCACCCAGGTGAGGCCGAGAAAGCCGGCGCAGCCCCGGCGGCGACCCACGTGACCGCGCCCGCCCGTGCCGCTGGGGCGGCCCGGGCGGGCGGTGGGGGTACCTCCCGCTCGAGCGAAGCCGAAAGGGGGGAGGCATCCCGCCGGCGCCGGGCTGCGGAGCACCCCGCCCGGCCCTCACCCGCACCACCCGGCGGCCCGCCCCGCCTCAGGCATATGTCCGCACCGGCTCCCCGGCCGGGCCGAGCGCCGCCGCGACCGTCTCGGCCAGGGGCTCGATCTCGTCCTCGGCGAGCGTCGAGACCGTGACGCGGATGCCCGGCGGCGCGTTCATGCGGAAACGGGCGCCGGGGGCAACCGCCCAGCCGGCGTGCAGCAGGCGGGCGACGACGCCGGTCTCGTCGGGGACCGGCACCCACACGTTCATGCCGCTGCGTCCGTGCGCCGCGATCCCGCGCCGGGCCAGCGCCCCGATCAGCGCGTCCCGGCGCCGCCCGTACCGCGCGGCCACGGCCGCCGGGTCCACCGCGCCCTCGCTCCACAGCCGCACCACCGCGCGCTGGACGATCCTGCTCACCCAGCCCGGTCCGAGCCGTTGCCGTCCGCGCACCCGGTCGAGGGTGACCGCGTCCCCGGTGAGCACCGCGAGCCGCAGGTCGGGGCCGTACGCCTTGGCCGCCGAGCGCACGAAGGCCCAGCTACGGGTGGCACCCGCCAAGGCGTGCAGCGGGAGGTCGACGATGTGGTGCCCGTGGTCGTCCTCGACGAGCAGCGTCTCCGGGTGACCGGCGAGCACCGTGCGCAGCGCACGCGCGCGTGCGGCGCTCAGCGCGGCGCCGGTCGGGTTCTGCGCCCGGTCCGTGACGATCAGGGCCCGCGCCCCGTCCGCCAGCGCCTTGCGTACGTCGTCGGGCGACGGGCCCTCGTCGTCGACCCCGACGGGGACGGTCCTCAGTCCCAGCGCCGGGACCAGATCCAGCAGACTCCCCCACCCCGGATCCTCCACCGCGACCGCGTCCCCGGGTCTGAGGTGCGCCACGAGCACCCGTTCCATCGCGTCCAGCGCGCCCGAGGTGACGGCGACGGGCCCGTCGGGAACGCCGTCGGCGTCCAGCCCGGCCCGCGCCAGCCGCACCAGCTCGGGCTCCACGGGCGCGTGCCCGTACAGCACCGGCTCCCGGTCGCCCGCCCCGGCCGCCGCCGCGAACACCCCGGCCAGGGCGGGCAGCAGCGCGGGATCCGGGTTGCCCTCGGACAGGTTCCGCACGCCCGGCGGGACCTCCACCCGGATGAGTTCACGCGTGGTGGTGGCCGGCTTGGACCGCACCCGGCTTCCCCGCCGACCCGCGGTCTCGATGACCCCGCGCTCGCGCAGGGTCCGGTACGCGGCGGCCACGGTGTTCGGGTTCACTCCGAGCCGCTCCGCCAACTCCCGCATGGGCGGCAGTGGTTCACCCGGCCGCAACGCCCCGTCCCCCACCGCGCGCTCGATGCTCGCGGAAATCTCCGCTGCGCGCCGTCCACTGATCCGATACTCTCCTAGCACAAAGCCAATTATGCACTAGTACAATGGAGAGCGCCATGCAGGGGAACCCGCAGCAGCGGCCCGCCGCCACCTACCCGCCCACCGAGCGCACCGTCCCCACCCGCTCCCCCGACCGTGCCGCGTACGACAAGGAGCTGGTGCACGCGATACTCGACGAGGGCTACGTGTGCCATCTCGGCTTCGTCCGGGACGGTGCGCCGGTGGTGCTGCCCACGCTGTACGGCCGGGTCGGCGAGCGCCTCTACGTCCACGGCTCGACCGGCTCGCGCCCGCTGCGCGCGGCGGGCCAGGCCGACCCCGGCCTCCCGGTCTGCCTGACCGTCACCCACGTCGACGGGCTGGTACTGGCCCGCTCGGCCTTCCACCACTCGATCAACTACCGCTCCGTGGTGGTGCACGGCACGGCGTACGACGTGACCGACCCCGAGGAGAAGCGGCAGGCCCTCGACGCCCTGGTCGATCACGTCGTACCGGGCCGCGCCTCCGACTCCCGGCCGGCCAGCAAGAAGGAGTTGGCCGCCACGGCGGTGATCCGCCTCGACCTGAACGAGGTCTCCGCCAAGCTCCGCACCGGCGGCGTCAACGACGAGCCCGAGGACCTCTCCCTCCCCCACTGGGCCGGCGTCGTCCCGCTGCGCAAGGGCTACGACACCCCGCTCGCCGACCCGGGCCTGGCGCCCGGCACCGAACTGCCCGGCTACCTGGCGGTGCTGTGATGCCGGTCCACCCCCCGGGACGCGCCCCGCGACGACGAGGAGTGGCAGCGGTAGCCGGCCGTGCACGACTTCGGACGGCTCGCGGTCAGCGGTCCGCCGGGGGACCGCCGCACGTCCAGCCCCGCACTTCACCCACGACGCGGGGCGAGGTGCTCACCCGCCTGGCCCGGCGCCCCGCCCGAGCCCGGTGCCCCGACGAGCCTCTGCGCCTCCGTCCGACTGTGCTGCCGCGCCCCTCTCGTGGACGACCCGGAGCAGAAGGCCGCGCTCCTCGACCGCCAGGCCGGCCGCTTCCAGCCGGAGGACGACTCCGCGCGGGCGGCGACGGGCGGGGCCCCGCACGGCGGGCTGCTGCCCGGGATCCGCGGACTCCGGCTCGAAGTGACGGGTGTACGGGCGAAGTCCACGCACGCGGGCAAGCGGTACGGGAGCGCATCGCGGCCGGACCGGCGGACCGGGACGGCGCACATGACGCGGCGGCACGCGCGCACGTCCTGCGCCGGCAGCCGGTCCGACCCGGGACCGGGGCCCCCTTCGTGGACGGGTCACCGCGCCCTCACACCGGCACCGTGTCCGGCTCCTCCTCACGGGCCCGCGCGCCCCGCACCTCGCCCATCGCGAGCCCCGCGACCGAGCCGAGCATCAGCAGGGTGCCGGCCAGGGTGGCCGTCGTGAGCCGCTCCCCGAGCAGGGCGACCGCGAGCACCGCCGCGCTCACCGGCTCCAACAGCATGATCACGGACACGGTGGCCGACCGCACGACGGCCGCGCCGGCGAAGTAGAGGCCGTACGCGAGCGCCGTCGGCACGGAGGCGACATATGCCAGCAGGCACAGCAGCGCGCCGGGGGTGTCGGTGTGCGGCACCAGCCCTTCGACCGCGGCGAAGGGCAGCAGCACCAGGCTGGTGACGGCGAACGCCCCCACCGTGGTGCCTGAGGAGTCCACGGCGCCGCCGCGCCCCCACCACCGGGTGAGCAGGGTCATCGCCGAGTAGCCGGCCGCGGACAGCAGGGCGAGCAGCACACCCCGCGGATCCACGGTCGCGCCCCCGCCGCCGAGGACGAGCACGACGAGTCCGGCGAGCGCGCCCACGACGGCGGCCAGTCCGCCGCGCCCGAGGCGCTCCCCCAGGGTCAGTCGCGCGCCGAGCGCGATCAGTACGGGGCCGGCGCCGAGGGTGACGACGGTGGCCACGGCGAGTCCGGTGGCGGAGACGGCCGCGAAGTAGGCGGTCTGGAAGACCGCGAGCCCGATGCCGGTGGCTCCGGCCCGCAGCGCGCGCCGGCCGAACGGCTCGGGGGCGGCGATCCGGGCGCGCCGCGACAGCGGCCGGGCGGCGAGCAGCAGCACCAGGCCGGCCGCGCAGCGCCAGAAGGACAGGGCGACGGGGCCCATGTCGCTGGTCCGGTAGACCAGTGACGCGACGGCCCCCGCGGTGCCCCAGGCGGCACCGGCGACGATCAGGTAGAGGAGGCCTCGCCCGACGGGCAGGCCCAAGGCGGCGTTCGACACGTGTTCTCTCCGCAGATGCGCGCACCACGCGCGTCTGCGCGGGCGCGGGAGTTCGGGAAGGGATCCCGGATCAGGCCCCTGCGGGGCCTGACCGGCAGGATCCGCGGACTTCGTCCGCGGGCGGCGCCGATCCGCCCGGCGACCGGCCGGGCGGATGTACCGGAGGGCCCGCCTCAGGCGGCCGGAGGCGGAAGAACACGTGCGCGCGCAGGCATGACCGGCACCCTAGGCGGCCGTTCCCGGCGTGGACAACTCCTTTTCGGGTCCGCCGCTCGCCACGGGCTTCCCCGAGCCCGTCGCCGGTGCCGATGACTGGGCGATGAAAGCGCCCGTCAGGACCACCGCGCCGCCCACGATCTGCGGTGCCGACAGGTGCTCGCCGAGCAGGATCCAGGCGAGGACGGTGGCGATGACCGCCTCCAGACAGGCCACGACGCCGGCGACCTGCGGCGAGAGCCGGCGCACCGACACCACCCCGGTGACGTACGCGGCCACCGTGGCGACGAGGACGATCCAGGCCAGCAGCACGAAGGCGGCGACCGGGGTGCCGTCCATCTCCGCGCTGCCGGTGAGCACGGCCCACTCCATGGACCAGGGGCGGGCGACGACGGTCAGGACGGCGGCGCCGATCAGCAGCCCGTAGGCGATCACCCCGAGCGGATCGGGGACCTCCTCGCCGTCGCTGCCCTGGTCGGACAGGACGAAGTAGCCGACCTGGCAACAGGCCGCGCCGAGCGCGAGCAGCAGACCGAGCGCGTCGAAGCCGAGGCCCGCCCACACCTCCACGACACAGGCGAGTCCGCCCACCGCCAGGACCACGCCGACCGCGGCGGCCCGGGTCACCGGCCGCCGCTGCACGAACCGCACCCAGCCGAGCACGAGCGCGGGCGCCAGGTACTCGACCAACAGCGCGACCCCGACGGGGATGCGGGAGATCGCTGCGAAGTAGCAGGCCTGGACACCGGCCACGGCGAACAGGCCGAACCCGGCGAGCAGTCCGGGCCTGCGGCGCAGGAGTCCCCGGTGGCGCACCGCCAGCGGCAGCATGACGAGCGCCGCGCCCGCCACCCGCAGCCACACGACGTGGAGCGGGTCGAGACCCGCCTCGATCAGCGGCTTGGCCGCCACACCGGACCCCCCGAAGGCCAGCGCGGACAGCAGCGCGAGGCCGAGTCCGACGCCCTTCCGGTGGTCGCTCGGGGTCATCACAGAGGTAGGCACCGGCACATGATGTCAGGCCCTGACAGGAGCGTCACCCCTCATGACACCTGTCTCAACGACTGGACGGCGCCTCGAGCCGGGCGGACAGTGCACGGGGATCGATTCCGGCGCGTTCGAGGACCTCGACGGCACGCGCCCGCGGGTCCACGACGATCGCCGCGAGCAGGTCCGTACCGCACGCCGGGCCGTGGCCGCGACGGGCGGCGCGCTCGCGGGCGGCCTCCATGCAGCCCGCGGCCAGCGGCGAGAGGCCCGCGGCCTCGGCCGTCACGGGGACGCCTCCGGAGTCCTCGACCGCTCCCTGCCAGCGCAGGCCGTAGCCGATGCTGCGCTGGACCAGGTAGCCGAGCAGCCGGACGATCCGGGGCCCTTCGCCGAAGACGGCTCTCACCTCTGCGTCGGACTCCAGGAGCGAGTGCAGCAGATGGGCGGTGTCGATCTGGCGGTCCCCGTCCCGGACCGCCCTGCGCCGGGCACCGGTCACCACCGCTGCCAGCTCGGCGCCGAGCCCGACATCGTTCTCCGCGCGGTGGACGCCCTGCTCCTGGAGTTCCTGGGCCTGTTGCCGGGGGATACGGGGTTGCACGTCCCCATCCCATCAGTCCCGCGGGCCCGGGGCGTCCCCGGCGGGAAGCATCCCGGCGTCCCGCGGGAAGTGGACGCCCCGGGCCGGAATCTCCTCCTCGCGAAGGAGATCAGGGTGTTTTCATTCGAGGGGCGCGCGCCGGTTCGCGCCGCGCCCCCACCTGTCCTCACCGACTCCGTCAGTCCTCGTCCGCGAGGATCAGGTACAGCTTCTTGCGGGTCTCGTTGATGACGGCGAGAGCCTTCTCCCGCTGCTCCTCGCTGCCCGTCTTCCAGACCTGCCCGAAGGCCTCCATCAGACCGAAACCGGCCTGCCGGATCTCGTTCAGCGCCTCCCAGTCGACCCCGCGCGAGGCCTCCTCCCAGGGAGCCTCGGGGCCTTCCCCGGCCGCCGAGCGGCCGGCGTCGGTGAGTGAGAACAGCTTCTTCCCGCCCTCGGACTCGCTGACGATCAGCCCCTCGTCCTCCAGCAGCTGAAGGGTGGGGTACATCGAGCCGGGGCTGGGCTTCCACGCCCCGCCGCTGCGCTCGGCGATCTCCTGGATCATCTCGTAGCCGTGCATCGGACGGTCCTTCAGCAGGGCCAGGATCGAGGCCCGTACGTCGCCGCGCCGCGCCCTCCCCCTCGGCCCGCCACGCCCCCGCCCGCCCCAGGGGCCGCCGTGCCCGAAACCCGGACCGAAGAGACCGCCGGGACCACCCGGACCCCCCGGCCCGAAGGGCCCGAAGGCCGCCCGCAGCCGCTCGAAGTCGCCCCGGCCGCCGTACGGGCCGCCGTGACCGTGTCCGTGCTCGTGACCATGAGCGCGCATCGCAACCACTCCGTTCCGTCATTGACCTGTCGCGATGCTTCAACGATATATCGTGACCGTTCGTCCGGCAATCCCTCGTCCGGCCGGGCAGGACCCGCGCCCGGCTGAGTTCACCTGCTGCCGCGGACAGCCGACGGACAGCGTGCCGGTGTGATCGATGACGAGCCCTCCGTGCGGACGGCGGTCGCGGAGCGCGTCCGACGAGCGCACCGAGGTGCCGCATTCGACCTCGCCCACGCCCCGAAGGAGTCGGCGAGCACCACCCGGATGCCGATCGGGACGTACCGCGCGCCGGATCCTCGCGCCGGCGATGATCACAGCGTGGCGCCGGGACCGGGACGACCGGTTCCCGGACGGGCGCCTGCCGGGCACGGAGTGGCTCAGCCGGATCCGGACGGCACGAGGGCGCAGCGGCTTCGGCACCCACGGCCGATCACGGACCCTCGGGGTCGCGGCCGGCCGGCCGCCGATGCCTTCGCGCGCTCCTCGCCTGGCCTGGCCACCGGCGGCCCCGGCGACCAGGCCACCGCACGCGCGTGGGCATTGGCCCGCGGCCTCACCCTGCCCGTACGGTCAGGCCATGCGGATTCGAATCGTCGACGCCTTCACCGACCGGCCCTTCGCCGGCAACCCCGCCGGAGTGCTGCTGCTCGACGCCTTCCCGGACGACCCCTGGCTGCAGAACGTCGCCCTGGAGGTCAATCACGCCGAGACGGCCTTCGCCCACCCGCTCCCGGCGGGCGGCGAGGCCGACTGGGCACTGCGCTGGTTCACGCCCGTCACCGAGGTCGCGATGTGCGGCCACGCGACGCTGGCCACCGCGCACGTCCTGCGCACCACCGGCGCGCACCGGGGCCCGGTGCGGTTCGCCACCCGCAGCGGCGTCCTCATCGCCACGCCCGGTGAGGACGGCGCCATCACCCTGGACCTCCCCACCGCCCCGCTCACCGCGGTCGACGTTCCCGAGGGCGTCGCCGAGGCGCTGGGCGCCCGGCCGCTCACGGCGTTCGACACCGGCCCGGACATCGGGGACCTGCTCGTCGAGGTCGCCGACGAGCGGACCGTCCACGCCCTGCGGCCCGACATCAAGGTCCTGGCCGCCCACTCCGAGCGCGGCGTCATCGCCACCGCCCGCGCCGAGAACCCCGCCCTCGGCTACGACTTCGTCTCCCGCTGCTTCTTCCCGAACGTCGGTATCGACGAGGACCCGGTCACCGGCAGCGCGCACGCCGCTCTGGCTCCCTACTGGTCCGAGCGCCTCGGCCGCTCGGGCCTCACCGGCCTGCAGGCCTCACCGCGCTCCGGCCGCGTCCGCACCGAAGTGCGCGGCGAGCGCACCCTGCTGAGCGGCCGGGCCGTGACGGTCATCGAGGGTGACCTGCTGGTCCGACCCCCTGTGCCGCTGCCTCACGCCGTCGGCAGCCAGTCCACCTTGCCGGCCAGCAGCGCGTATCCCACGAACGCGCCGATGTCGAGCAGCGTGTGCGCGACCACCAACGGCCCGACGCGCCCCCAGCGCCGGTAGAGGTACACGAACACCACGCCCATCACCATGTTCCCGATGAAGCCGCCGATGCCCTGGTAGAGGTGGTACGAACCGCGCAGCACCGAGCTGCCCGCCATCGCGGCACCCGGGGACCAGCCCAGCCGGTCGAGCCGGCGCAGCAGGTAGGCGAGGACGATGACCTCCTCGACGATCGAGTTCTGCAGCGCCGAGAGGATCAGCACGGGGTACTTCCACCACACCTCGGGCAGCGCCTCCGGCACCACGGTGAGGTTGAAGCCGAAGCCGCGCGCGGCCAGGTAGAAGGCGATGCCGCTGCTGCCGATGACCGCCGCGACCGCCGCTCCGCGGCCGAGGTCCGACCAGGGCCGGGTGCGGTCGAAGCCGAGAGTGCGCAGCCCCGCGCCCTCACGCAGCAGGAAGTGCGCGACCAGCGCGACGGGGACGAGAGCCGTGGTGATCCCGAAGAGCTGCCAGGCCAGGTCCAGCCAGGGGCGGCCCGGCGCCGCCGAGGCGTTGAGGGTGGCCGCCTGGTCCTTCAGGCCGCCCGGTTCGGTGACCGAGCCGACGAAGCTGATCAGGGCCGACACCCCGCTCGCGCCGAGCGACAGCGCGAGCACGAGCAGTGTCTCGTCGCGGAGCGTCGTCCGCGAGGGTCCCCGCTCAGGATACGAATCGGCCCCCGGGCCCGCCTCCGCCTGCACGCCTGCCTCCACATCACCGATCGGTCCGATCAGTATGAGGGCAGCGGCCGCACGCCCGGCCGGGGGGCCGTGCGGGGGCGGGCCGTGAGGGGGTCAGGCCGTCGGCACCGGTTCCGGCAGTCCCACCGGCCAGCTGTGCACCGGATCGCCCTGCTGCATCAGCTCCCGGTAGCGGAGGGTGGTGGCGGCCAGGGCGGCCTCCCGGCCGAGGCCCAGGTCGAGGGCCCGGTGGAAGGTCGCGGCCTGCCAGGTCGCGCCGTTCACCCTCCGCCGGCACCGCTCCTCGATCACCCCGAGGTACCGGTCGCGGTCGGCGGGTTCGATCCCCCACGCGTCCAGCCCGGCCTCGGCGAGCGGCAGCAGTTCGTCCCGTACGAGGGTGACCGCGTCCACCTCGCCCAGACCGCCGAGGCGGCCGCGCCGGGGCCAGGTGAGGCGGGCGTCGATGCCGTCCTTGCAGGCGGCGTCGAAGTTGGCGGCCGCGGCCTCGAACGGCAGCCGGGTCCACACCGGCCGGCTGTCCTCGGCGAGGGCGCGGACCACGCCGTAGTAGAAGGCCGCGTTGGCGACGACGTCGGTGACGGTGGGGCCTGCGGGCAGCACGCGGTTCTCCACGCGCAGGTGGGGGACGCCGTCGACGACGCCGTAGACGGGACGGTTCCAGCGGTAGACGGTGCCGTTGTGCAGGACGAGTTCGGCCAGCGTGGGGACTCCGCCCCGGTCCAGCACCTCGTGCGGGTCCTCGTCGTCGCAGATGGGCAGGAGGGCCGGGTAGTAACGCAGGTTCTCCTCGAACAGGTCGAACGCCGAGGTCACCCAGCGCTCCCCGAACCAGGTACGCGGCCGGACGCCCTGGGCCTGGAGCTCGGGCGGGCGGGTGTCGGTGGACTGCTGGAACAGCGGGGGCCGGGACTCGCGCCACAGTTCGCGGCCGAACAGGAAAGGCGAGTTGGCGCCGACGGCGATCTGGGCGGCGGCGACGGCCTGGGCCGCGTTCCACACACTGGCGAAGCGCTCCGGGGTGACCTGGAGGTGCAGTTGCACCGAGGTGCAGGCGGCCTCCGGGGCGATGGACTTGGAGGTGCAGCTGAGGCGCTCGACGCCGTCGATGTCGAGGGTGAAGTCCTCGCCGCGCGCGGCCACGATCTGTTCGTTGAGCAATGCGTAGCGGTCGACGTCGGAAAGATTCGAGGAGACCAGGTCGTCCCGGTCCAGCGTCGGCAGGATGCCGATCATCACGATCCCCGCGTCCACCTCACCGGCTTTGCGGTCGGCGTACGCGAGCGAAGTGCGCAGTTCCTCGTCGAGCCGGTCGAATACCCGCCCGCCCAATCGGTGGGGGGCGATGTTCACTTCCAGATTGAACATGGCGAGTTCCGTCTGGAAGTCCCTGCTGGCGATCCGTTCGAGGACTTGGGCATTCAACATTCTCGGCATGCCGTCGGCACCCGCGAGATTCAATTCGATCTCCAGCCCCATGAAGTTCTTGGGGCGGTCGAACCGCTTCTCCGCCAGGAGTCGCTCCAAGCCCGTCAGACAACTGCGGAGCTTCTCGCGATAGCGCTGGCGATCGGACAGGTCGAACTGACCTGCCACGACCTTCTCCCCCATCGGAGCGTCCTTCCTCGCACGGGCGGACCGAAAATCGTCCGCCGGGGTCCCGGTCCACAGGCAAGGATGCCCCGCCGATGCGATCGATAACGCCCCGGAGGGCACCGTCGACCGCTAGTCTGGTCGATGTGACCAGTGGCACATTCACGGGGCATGGCACAGAAGGCGACTCACGGGTCGGTTGCGAACTCGTGAAAAACGCCGACGGGAATTGGCCGACCACTTCGCGGTCATTCTGCGAGGTCATCGGCGTGCCCCCCGCCTGGAATCGGGACGATTTTCGCATTTCACCGGCCAGAAGTACCCTTGTTCCGGCGGTCGGAAACAGCTAGCCGAAACACAGTCTGAACACGCGTCGTATAAACTTTGCGCACAAGGCAGAAGGTTGGCGCCCGCGGTTCGAGTGATCCAGCCGGGAGGTGGCGTGCGGCACTCCTCACCCCCGTTCCCCCGGGCTCGGCCCCCGGCCCCTGCCTCTCTGGCCTTCGCGAGCTGACAGCGCCGTCCGCCCCGCCACGCCCCGCCCTCGTGCCACTGTGCCTTCGAATGAGAGGCGACCCACCATGCCCCTGCATGTCCCTCCGGCTCCCGCGCCCGCACTGCGTTCCGTCCTGACCGCGCTCTCGTCGCCGACCGCGGTCCGCGAGGCCCGCACCCCCTCCCTGCTCGTCGCCCAGGGGCCCGCCTCGGCCGAGCTGCCCCTTCCCGTGCACGTCCTGGACCGGACCACCCCCGACAGCGGGACCACGACCCGGCTGACCGGCTGGCGCTTCCTGATCCGCACCGGTGACCGCGCGGTGGCCGCCGCGGACACCGTGCTCACCGCCGACGGCTGGACGTTCTCCCGCTTCTTCGAAGGCCCCTACATCACCTCCACCGAGCTCGCGCTGCGCCAGGCCGACGCCATGACACAGCCGTACCAGCCCCGGCTGCTCTCGGTGCCGGGCCTCTACATGCTGACGCTCTGGCTGCACGGCGACCCCACCGCGGACGGCGCCGCCGGGCACCCGGGCGCCACCGATCTGCTCGTCCCGCTCGCCCCGGCACCGCCCGGCATCGCGGCTCACCGCCCGCACCGGTTCACCGACCTGCTCCCGGTCCTGACGCACCGGGTGGCACCCGCCCGCCTGCTCGGTTCACCCGCCTGAGAAGGCACCGCGTGCCCCGCCGCCCGGACTCCCGGTGCGGCGGGGCACGTGCTGCTCCCGGGAGGACTAGCCCCATCCGGCCACGGTGAACCACCCGAAGTGACAGGGAAGTTGAGATGAACCGTCCGCGTGGGTGACGCGTCCTCAACCTGTGAGGAGCGGTGCCGCGAAATCCCTGCGGATCCTCGCCCATGGGGCAACACTGGTTTCCGACCGACTCATCACAACGGGGGGCGGCCATGCACGAAGCTTCACGCCGCGGAACTGAAACGACAGCCGACTCACAGGTCACCACAGAGCGAGAGATCCCACCCATGTGCCAGCACCAGCCATCGTGCCCCTCAGCCGACTCCGCCGACCGGGAATCCGCCCGTCTCGTGGCGCACCACCCGGAGCAGGGCTGGAGCCTGCTGTGCAACGGTGTCGTGTTCTTCGAGGACACCGGTGAGCTCCTGCCCGACGGCAGGGTCATCGCCCCGCAGCGTCCCCGGGACGCCAGCCTGACCACCGCCTGAGCACGACCGGGCGGAAACGGGGCCCGCCCAAAGGACGAGGGGTCGGACGCAGGCCCCCTGCGCGCCGGCCCCGACGCGTGTCCGGGGTGTGTCACCCACCGTGGTCCGGCGCGTGGAGAGGGTGACCGAGGGGCCCTCCGGCGGGAGTCCGCCCCGCGACGCCTTTCCCCCCGGGCGCCCGCTCTCCGGAAGGCTCCTGGACGTTCCGCGGGTCTCGTCACGGAGGCGGGGCAAGTGGCAGCGCAGGGAGCCGACGCCGGAGGCGGAGTGACGAGCACGGAGATCGCCCGGCGGGCCGGCGTCTCCGCGCCGACCGTCTTCCCACGAACCCGCGCCCGGGTCGAGGACCTGCTGCGCCGTCACGGCCACCGCCTGCGCCCCGACTCCTCCCCTCCCGTGCGGCCATGCTCGACCTCGTCTTCGACGACCTCGACGGTCCCTGGGCCGTGGAGGTCATCCGCGGTGTGGAGGAGGCCGCCCACGGCACCGGGACGGGCACGGTGGTGACGGCGATCCACGGGCGCTCCGGTGCCGCCCGGAAGTGGATGCGTAACCTGCGGGCCCGCGCGTCCGACGGCGTCATCCTCGTGACCTCGGCACTGGAGTCCCCGCTGCTCGAGGAGGTGCGCATCCTGGGGGTGCCGCTGGTGGTCGTGGGTCCGGCGGGCTCCCCCGCCCTGGACGTGCCGACCATCGGCGCCGCCGACCGGCCGAGGGGTCTGGCCGCGACCTGGCATCTGCTCGCCCCGGGGCACCGCAGGATCGGCATGATCGCCGGGCCGCCGCGGCCGCCTCGCTCCCGCGCACGGCTCGACGGCTACCGCGCGGAGCTCGATGGCTCGGGCGTCACGCCCGACGCGTCGCTGGTGGCGCCCGGCGGCTTCGAGCCGGAGTCCGGCTTCGCGGGCTGCACCGTCCTGCTGGACCTGCCGGAACCGCCGACCGCGGTGTTCGCCGGCCGGCGACCGGATGGCCCTGGGGGCGCTCGAGGCACTGCGCGGCCGGGGGCTCAGGGTCCCGGAGGACATGAGCGTGGCCGGCTTCGGCGACCTTCCGGAGGTCCGCTGGGCGGCGCCGCAGCCGGCCACCGTCCGCCGGCCCCTGGCCGGCATGGGCAAACCCGCCGTCCGCGCGGTGCTGCGTCTCGCCCGTGACGAACAACCGGACTCCCCCGCGTGGAACCGGGCACGGACCTCGTCGTCCGGGCGGGCACGGCGGCTCCCGCCGGGCGGGGCTGAGGCGCCTCCGGCACCGCCTATCGTGACCGGCATGCAGTCCTACACGATCGGCCAGGCAGCACGGCTGCTCGGCGTGAGCCCGGACACCGCCCGCCGCTGGGCGGACGCGGGACGTCTCACCACCCGCCGCGACGACGGCGGACGCCGGCTCGTCGACGGACGGGACCTGGCGGCGTTCTCCGTCGAACTCGCCAGGGCCGGCGCCGTCGAGGAGGGCACCCCGTACACCTCCGCCCGCAACGCCTTTCCCGGCATCGTCACCGCGATCAAGCTCGGTGACGTCGCCGCCCAGGTGGAAATCCAGGCCGGCCCGCACCGCCTCGTCTCGCTGCTCACCCGGGAGGCCGTCGAGGAGCTGGGGCTGGAGGTCGGAGTGGAGGCCACGGCCCGCGTGAAGTCGACGAACGTCCATATCGACCGCACCTGACGGCGACAGCACCTCCGCGCGGACGCACATACACGCCCTCCAGCTACTTTTCCTTGCTCGCGCGAGGAGGAATCCGGTGAACACCTGGCAGGTGCGCCAGTATGATCGGCGCATCGGAAGGGCTTCGCGGGCTCTTCCGCCGCACCATGGAGGGAGTACTCCGGCATGACCCGTTCGCATCGGGCCCGTCGGTTCGCCGGTGCCGGTGCGGCCGCCGCCGTGCTGGCGCTGAGCGCCTGCTCCGCGTCCGGCTCGGGCGCGTCGGCGTCCGCGGGGTCCGGCGGGCAGGACATCACCGGCACGGTCACCGTCTTCGCGGCCGCCTCGCTGAAGGAGAGCTTCACGACGCTGGGCGAGCACTTCGAGAAGGAGCACCCGGGGACCGAGGTCACCTTCAACTTCGGCGGCAGCGACGGCCTGGCGGCCGGCATCAACAACGGTGCGCCGGCCGACGTCTTCGCGGCGGCCGGCGCCAGGCCGATGAAGCTCGTCACGGACGAGGGACACACGGCGGGCAGCCCGAGCACGTTCGTCCGCAACCGGCTGGAGATCGCCACCGCGCCGGGCAACCCGCACGCGATCGGCTCCCTCGAGGACCTGGCCTCGTCCGGCCTCAAGGTCGTGCTGTGCGACAGGACGGTGCCCTGTGGAGCCGCCGCGCAGACCGCCCTCGCCGCCGGCGGGGTCGCGCTGGAACCTGTCTCGTACGAGCAGGACGTCAAGGGCGCCCTGACGAAGGTCGAGCTGAAGGAGGCCGACGCCGCCGTCGTGTACCGCACGGATGTCCAGGCGGCCGGTGACAAGGTGGAGGGCGTGGAGTTCCCGGAGGCCGCCGAGGCCGCCGAGGCCGTCAACGACTATCCGATCGCCCGGCTCGAGAACGCGCCCAATCCGTCGGCGGCGAAGGCGTTCGTGGCGCTGGTGAAGTCCCCCGAGGGCCAGAAGGTGCTGGCCGGGGCGGGGTTCCTGAAGCCATGACCACCGGCCGGGAAGCCCCCCGTAAGGCACGCCGCCCCCGCGCCCCCGGCCGTGGTGTCCCCCCCGTCCTCCTCGCACCCGCCCTCCTGGGCCTGGCGTTCCTCCTGGTGCCCCTCCTCGCCCTCCTCCTCCGCGCCCCCTGGCGCAGCCTTCCCGAACAGCTCACCGGCCCCGCGGTGTGGGACGCGCTTCGCCTGTCGCTGCTCTGCGCCACGGCGGCGACCGCGCTGAGCCTGGTCGTCGGCGTTCCACTGGCCTGGCTGCTGGCCCGTACGGACTTCCCCGGCCGCGGCCTGGTCCGCGCCCTGGTGACGCTCCCGCTGGTACTGCCCCCGGTGGTGGGCGGTGTCGCCCTGCTGCTCGCCCTGGGCCGCAACGGCGTCGTCGGCCAGTGGCTGGACGCGTGGTTCGGCGTCACCCTGCCCTTCACCACCACGGGCGTCGTCCTCGCCGAGACGTTCGTGGCGATGCCGTTCCTCGTCATCAGCGTCGAGGGCACGCTGCGGGCCGCCGACCCGCGCTACGAGGAGGCGGCCGCCACCCTGGGCGCCTCCCGCTTCACCGCGTTCCGCCGGGTCACCCTGCCGCTGATCGCTCCCGGCATCGCGGCCGGCGCGGTACTGGCCTGGGCGCGGGCGCTCGGGGAGTTCGGCGCGACGATCACCTTCGCCGGCAACTTCCCCGGCCGCACCCAGACCATGCCGCTCGCGGTCTACCTCGCCCTGCAGAACGACCCGGCCGCCGCCATCGCCCTCAGTCTGGTCCTGCTGGCGGTGTCCGTCGCCGTGCTGGCCGGGCTCCGCGACCGCTGGATGACCGCCTCATGACCGACATCGAGAAGACACCCGTGTCCGACACCGCCCCCTGCGATGCCGGACCGTCCGCCGAGGGCCTGGACGCACGGCTCGTCGTGGACCGCGCCCCCTTCCGCCTGGACGTCGCGCTGACCGCCGCACCCGGTGACGTCGTCGCCCTGCTGGGCCCGAACGGGGCCGGCAAGACCACCGCCCTGCGCGCACTCGCGGGCCTCACCCCGCTCAGCGCCGGGCATCTGCGGCTGGACGGCGCGGACCTGCGCCGCACACCACCGGAGTCGCGTCCGGTGGGCGTCGTCTTCCAGGACTACCTGCTCTTCCCGCATCTGACCGCGCTCGACAACGTGGCCTTCGGACCGCGCTGCCGTGGCGCCGGCAAGGCGGAGGCACGCGCCCGGGCCGCCGAGTGGCTCGACCGCATGGGCCTGGCCGGACACGCGGACGCCAAGCCCCGGCGGCTGTCCGGCGGCCAGGCCCAGCGCGTCGCCCTCGCCCGGGCCCTGGCCACCCACCCCCGGCTGCTGCTCCTGGACGAACCGCTCGCCGCCCTGGACGCCCGCACCCGGCTGGAGGTGCGCGCGCAGCTCCGCCGTCATCTGGCCGCGTTCGAGGCCGTGGCCGTCCTGGTCACGCACGACCCGCTGGACGCCATGGTGCTCGCCGACCGCCTGGTCGTCGTGGAGCGGGGCCGGATCGTGCAGGAGGGCACGCCCTCCGACATCGCCCGGCACCCGCGCACCGAGTACATCGCCCAGCTGGTCGGCCTCAACCTGTACCGCGGGCAGGCGGAGGGCCACACGGTGCGGCTCGACGCGGGCCTCGCCGTCAGCACCGCGGAGGACCTCTCCGGACCCGCCTTCGTGGCGTTCCCGCCCGACGCCGTCACCCTGTGCCGGGAGCGGCCGACCGGCTCCGGCGCCCGCAACCTCTGGCGCTGCGAGGTCGCCGGTCTCGAGACCCGCGGGGACCGGATCCGCGCGGAACTCACCGGCGAACTCGCCCTGGCCGCCGACCTCACCACGGTCGCCGCGGCCGAACTCGACCTGCATCCGGGCACGACGGTCTGGGCGGCGGTCAAGGCGACGCAGACACACGCGTACCCGGCCTGACGGCACATGGCGAAGGGCCCCGCTCCGGCGCGGGGCCCTTCTTCACGGTTCAGTCCTCGTACGCGTCCAGCGGCGGGCAGGAGCAGACCAGGTTCCGGTCGCCGAAGGCCTGGTCGATGCGGCGCACCGGCGGCCAGTACTTGTCGGCGGCGCTCACCCCGGCCGGGAACACGGCCACCTCGCGGCCGTACGCGTGCTCCCACTCCCCGCCGAGCGCGGCGGCGGTGTGCGGGGCGTTGCGGAGCGGGTTGTCGTCCGCGGGCCACTCGCCGGAGCCGACCTTCTCGATCTCCGCGCGGATCGCGATCATCGCCTCGCAGAAGCGGTCGAGTTCGGTCAGGTCCTCGGACTCGGTGGGCTCGATCATCAGCGTGCCGGCCACCGGGAACGACATCGTCGGCGCGTGGAAGCCGTAGTCGATCAGCCGCTTGGCCACGTCGTCCACGCTGACGCCGGTCGCCTTGGTCAGCGGGCGCAGGTCGATGATGCACTCGTGCGCGACCAGACCGCCGGGACCGGTGTAGAGCACCGGGTAGTGCGGCTCCAGGCGCTTGGCTATGTAGTTGGCGCTGAGCACGGCCACCTGCGTGGCCCGCTTCAGGCCCTCGCCGCCCATGAGGCGGACGTACGCCCACGATATCGGCAGGATGCCCGCCGAGCCCCACGGCGCCGCCGAGATCGGCCCGACGCCTGTCTCCGGGCCCGCCTCGGGCTGGAGCGGGTGGTTCGGCAGGTACGGCGCCAGGTGCGCCCGTACGCCGACCGGGCCGACACCGGGGCCGCCGCCGCCGTGCGGGATGCAGAAGGTCTTGTGCAGGTTCAGGTGCGAGACGTCACCGCCGAAGTGCCCGGGCTTGGCCAGACCCACCAGCGCGTTGAGGTTGGCGCCGTCCACGTACACCTGGCCGCCGGCCTCGTGCACCTCGGCGCAGATGTCGGCGACGTGCTCCTCGAACACGCCGTGCGTCGAGGGGTAGGTGATCATCAGCACCGCCAGTTCGTCTCGGTACTGCTCGATCTTCGCCCGCAGGTCCGCGACGTCGATCTCACCGTCGTCTGACGTCTTGACGACGACGACCTTCATCCCGGCCATCACGGCGCTGGCGGCGTTGGTGCCGTGCGCGGAGGACGGGATCAGGCAGACGGTGCGCTGCTCGTCGCCGCCTGCCCGGTGGTAGCCGCGCACGGCGAGCAGACCGGCCAGCTCGCCCTGGGAGCCGGCGTTGGGCTGGAGGGAGACCTTGTCGTAGCCGGTGACCTCGGCGAGGCGTTCCTCCAGCTCGTGGATGAGCGTGAGGTAGCCCTGCGCCTGCTCGGCGGGCGCGAAGGGGTGCAGCTGCCCGAACTCGGGCCAGGTGACCGGCTCCATCTCGGTGGTCGCGTTGAGCTTCATGGTGCAGGAGCCCAGCGGGATCATTCCGCGGTCCAGCGCGTAGTCGCGGTCGGAGAGTCGGCGCAGGTAGCGCAGCATCGCGGTCTCGGAGCGGTGCTGCTGGAAGACGGGGTGGGTCAGGTACTCGTCGTCGCGCAGCAGGGCGTCCGGCAGCGTGTCCCGCGCGGCCGCGTCCAGGGCCTCGGCGTCGCCCTCGACGCCGAAGGCGCTCCACACGGCGGCCAGCTGCGACCGGGTGGTGGTCTCGTCACAGGCGATCGAGACGTGGTCGGCGTCGACGAGACGCAGGTTGACGCCGTTGTCGCGGGCGGCGGCGACGACCTCGGCGGCCCGCCCGGCGACCCGCACGGTCAGCGTGTCGAAGTAGGAGCCGTGCACGATCTCGGCACCGCCGGACCGCAGCCCCTCGGCGAGGACGGTGGCGTACCGGTGGACACGCCGGGCGATCAGCCGCAGTCCCTCCGGGCCGTGGTAGACGGCGTACATCCCGGCCATGACGGCGAGCAGCACCTGGGCGGTGCAGATGTTGCTGGTGGCCTTCTCGCGGCGGATGTGCTGCTCACGGGTCTGGAGCGCGAGGCGGTAGGCCTTGTGTCCGTCCGCGTCGACGGAGACGCCGACGAGCCGTCCGGGCAGGCTGCGCGCCATCTTCTCCTGCACGGCCATGTAACCGGCGTGCGGCCCGCCGAAGCCCATCGGCACACCGAAGCGCTGCGTGGTGCCGACCGCGATGTCCGCGCCCAGCTCACCGGGCGACTTCAACAGGGTGAGGGCGAGCAGGTCGGCGGCGACGGTGACGAGCGCGCCGAGCCCGTGCGCCTGGTCGATCAGCGGCTTGATGTCGCGTACGGCACCGGAGGCACCCGGGTACTGGATCAGTACACCGTTGATCTCGCGCTCGGCCACCTCGGCGGGGATGCCCTCGCTCAGATCGGCGACGACGACCTCGACGCCGGTCGGCTCGGCGCGGGTCTCGATCACCGCGATCGTCTGCGGCAGCGCGTCCGCGTCGACCAGGAACAGGCCCTTCTTGTTCTTGCCCATGCGCCGCGACAGCGCCATCGCCTCGGCGGCGGCGGTGCCCTCGTCGAGCAGGGAGGCGCCGGAGGTCGGCAGTCCGGTGAGCTCGGCGACCACGGTCTGGAAGTTCAGCAGCGCCTCGAGCCGGCCCTGGGAGATCTCCGGCTGGTACGGCGTGTAGGCCGTGTACCAGGCGGGGTTCTCCATCACGTTGCGCAGGATGACGGGCGGGGTGAAGGTGCCGTAGTAGCCGAGCCCGATCATCGAGCCGAGTACCTCGTTGCGGTCGGCCAGCGCACGCAGTTCGGCCAGCACCTCGGCCTCGCTCCGGGCGCCCGGCAGGTCCAGCGCGTCGGCGTTCTTGATCACGTCCGGCACCGCGGCGGCCGTCAGCTCGTCCAGCGAGCCGTAACCGACCTGGGCGAGCATCTTGGCCCGGGCCTCGTGGTCGGGGCCGATGTGGCGCTGCTCGAAGGGGATTCCCCGTTCGAGCTCGGAGAGCGGAGTGCGAGGGGCGGTCATTGAGGAGGCCTCCTGGTCCGACGACCTTCGAGGGCACCACGGCGCGGGTACCCGGACGGCCTCCCCCTCTGTCATCTCAACCTGAGAGTTTCACCGGACGGCCCGAAGGCGTCCGGTTTTCACCGTCGGTGAGAGCGGAAGCCGTCGACACCCGCCCTGCTTTCCAGAGTGACCTCGTCCGTGCGGTACGTGTGCCTGAGAGATTCCGGGGAGGATTTGCTCCTTCGGCGCCTCCGATGGTGTCCGGAGGACTCTCCCGCACGGGGTCAGCAGCCGTTTGCCAGCGTACCAGCGAGCACCGCGCCGACGCCCTCGAGTGGCCGTCCAGCCGATTGTGCCGTTTTGTGGTGCCAACGGATGAGTTTGCGACCAGTGGAGGGCCCGTGCAGACCGACATCGATCCGCGCCACCTGATCGGCCGCAAGGCGTTCGACCGCAACGGAAACCGGATCGGCACGATCGACGAGGTCTACCTCGACGACGCCACCGGCGTACCGGAGTGGGCGGCGATACGCACCGGCCTGTTCAGCAGGGACGCCTTCGTCCCCCTGGAACCCAGCGACCTCGTCGACGGCGCCCTCCACGTCCCCTTCGAGCGCGCCCTCATCAAGGACGCCCCCGACTTCGGCGTGGGCCGCCATCTCTCCCCCGAACAGGAACTGCAGCTCTACCACCACTACGGACTGGACCTCGGCACTCCTCCTCCCCTCCCGGACCGCGACTTCGGCAACCTCGCCGGGAACGACAAACCGGCCTGACCCGCACTGCTCACCAGCCCTCCGCCGGCCTCCGCACCCTCGTCCTCTCCGGGACTCCGGGACACCAGCGGCAGCGGTTCCGCCGGTTCCAGGGCCGGGTCGTCGACCCGGAAGGTCTTCACCCGGCCCGGCTCCGAGCCGGGCGTCTCGAAGCGCACCGTGACCCGCCCCAGCCCGCTGCCCTGCACCCATCCGTGCCCGTGCACGGTGTGGCGTACGTCCTGACCCGCCGACCAGCGCCGCTCGGCGGGCGTCTCCGGCTCCGGCGCGGGCGCGGCCTCGGCCTCCTCGGGCGGGAGGCCGTCCGCGTGCCCGCCCGCCTGGGCGAACAGGTCCTCCTGCGTGTAGTCGGCCAGCCCGCTGACCCCGACGCCCAGCAGCCGCACCCCGCCCGTCGTGTCGACCGAGTCCAGCAGCCGCGCGGCCGCCTCCCGCACCACCGCCGGATCGTCCGTGGGGCCCCGCAGCGTCTCGGACCGGGTGAGGGTGGAGAAGTCGTACCGGCGCACCTTCAACACGATGGTCCGCCCCGACAGTCCCGCCGCCCGCAGCCTGCGCACACACCGGTCCGCGAGCCGCCGCACCTCCGTACCGACCCGCGCCCGGTCGTGGATGTCCACGTCGTACGTGTCCTCGACCGACACCGACTTGGTCTCCCGCTCGGCCACCACGGGCCGCTCGTCCCGGGCCAGCGCCATCGCGAACAGCGCGTGCCCGTGGGCCTTGCCCAGCAGCCGTACGAGCTCGTCCTCCCCGGCCTCGGCGAGCTCGTCGACCGTGTGGATCCCCGCCCGCCGCAGATGGTCACCGGTCGCCGGCCCGACGCCCGGCAGGGTGCGGACCGGCAGCGGCCCCAGCAGGGCCCGTTCCGTGCCCGGCTCGATCAGCACCAGTCCGTCCGGCTTCGCCTGCTCCGAGGCGATCTTCGCCAGCATTTTGGAGGCCGCGAGACCCACCGACCCGGTGAGCCCCGTGACCGCCCGTATGTCCGCGCGCAGCTTCGCCCCGGCCAGCCGCGCCGACCGCTCGTCCCAGGCCGCTCCGCCGGCTTCCAGGTCCACGAACGCCTCGTCCAGGCTCAGCGGCTCCACCAACGGCGACAGAGCCCTCAGCAACCCCATCACCTGCTCGCTGATCGACCGGTAGAGAGCGAACCTCGGCACCAGGTACGCGGCGTTCGGCGCGCGCCGCCGGGCCTGCGCCATGGGCATCGCGGAGTGGACGCCGAAGATCCGTGCCTCGTACGAGGCGGTGGCCACCACGCCCCGGGGCCCGAGCCCGCCCACGACGACCGCCTTGCCGCGCAGGCTCGGCTTGGACGCCTGCTCCACCGAGGCGAAGAAGGCGTCCATGTCGAGGTGCAGGATCGTGGGCGCGGATCTCACGTCTTCGATGCTGCCCCACACCACTGACAACGGCCGCCCCGGGGCGGTTTCAGACGGCCTTGTTCCGCCGCCGCGCCAGCTCGTCCATCGGGTTGTGCCCGACCAGGGTCTCCCCCGTGTCGATCCGCTCCCCGTGCAACTGGGACAACGCGCTCTCCACGTCCTGCCACACCACGCCCACGGCGATGCCGAAGACGCCCTGGCCACCCTGGAGCAGGGCGTGGACCTCGTCGGGCGAGGTGCACTCGTAGACCGTCGCGCCGTCGCTCATCAGCGTCATGCGCTCCAGGTCGCTGAAGCCGCGCTCGCGCAGGTGCTGGACCGCCGTGCGGATGTTCTGCAAGGAGACGCCCGTGTCCAGGAACCGCTTGACGATCTTCAGTACGACGACGTCACGGAAACTGTACAGCCGCTGCGTGCCCGATCCATGGGCCGGCCGCACGCTCGGCTCGACCAGGCCCGTACGGGCCCAGTAGTCGAGCTGCCGGTAGGTGATACCGGCGGCGGCACAGGCCGTGGGCCCCCGGTAGCCGATCTGCTCGGACGCCATGGATGTCGCCCCTCCGCTGCTCGGCACAGCCGTCGGTCGCTGCGAAGCGTGGTCGATCGCGCCGCCGTGCACGGGATGCCCCCCACTCGGACGGAACCGGGAGCTCTGGGGAGGGTACGGTCCGCTCGTCCCGAAACCACGTCCGGGAGCACCCCCAGCCGTACCGTCGCCGCTGCTTCTCACGCCGACCTCCGTCCTTGACCTGCCTCCTCGAAGGTAGGCAGTCACCAAGGGTGCGTCAACGATCGCCACACTCGGCACGCCGAGTGATAATCACCCTAAGAGTGGTTTCCCGTGCCTCGGTATGGGAAAGGCTAGCCGAATGCCCCCGGCGCGAGCCCGGTGGCCGCCCGGAACGGCGGCCACCGACCGCCCTCACTGGTTACTGGTCCCGAAGTCCTCCGGCGAGATCTGGTCGAGGAACTCGCGGAACTTCTCCACCTCGTCCTCCTGCTCGTCCGGGATGGCGATCCCGGCGTCGTCGAGCACCGTGTCACTGCCGTAGATCGGCGTACCCGTCCGCAGGGCCAGCGCTATGGCGTCGGAGGGGCGGGCACTCACCTCGACACCGCTGGCGAACACCAGCTCCGCATAGAAGACGCCCTCGCGCAGATCGGTGATGCGCACTTCCGTGAGCTCCTGCCCGACCGCTTCCAGCACGTCCTTGAACAGGTCGTGGGTCAGCGGCCGTGCGGGGGCCATGCCCTGCTGGGCGAAGGCGATGGCCGTCGCCTCCCCCGGTCCGATCCAGATGGGGAGGTAGCGGTCGCCGCCGACTTCACGCAACAGCACGATCGGTTGGTTGGAGGGCATCTCGACCCGGACACCTACGACATCGAGCTCGTTCACACAGCAACCCTAGGCCGTGCCCGCGACGTTTGGGTAGTCGGGCAGGGAACGGGTGACCGATCCGGGCCCCCGCTCCACTCCGTCTCAAGGCAGCCGCACCCCGAGTGCCGTCTGCACCAGCGCCGCGTGCAGTTTCACCGTGAGCCCCGCCAGCTCCTTCGTGCGCGCCTGGGCGTGGGCCCTGGTCTGCGGGTTCCGGTGGCGCTTCAGCGGGGCGACGACCTGGTCCACCAGGCCGGCCTCGCGGTCGGCGGCGGCCTTCATCGCCCTGAGATGACGCGGCTCGATCCCGAACCGCCCCAGCTCGGCGATGAGCCCGGCGACGGTGACCGACTCGGCGTCGTACATACCGTCCTCGACCGGGCCGAGCAGCCCGTACGACTCCCACTCGGCGAGCATCCGCTCGTCGATGTCGGCAGCCGCCAGCAGCCGGCCACGCCCGATACGCGCCACCGTGGTCCCCTCGAGGGCGGACTCCTGACCGGCGCCCCCGTCCCCCGGACGGCCCAGCACCGGCAGCGGGACGGCCTCGCCGCGCTCCATGGCGTCTAGGTGCTCACGGATCACCTTGAGCGGCAGATAGTGGTCGCGCTGCATGCGCAGCACATGGCCGAGGCGCTCGACGTCCCCGGCGCTGAACTTGCGGTACCCCGACGGAGTCCGCTGCGGCTCGACCAGCCCCTCCGACTCCAGGAAGCGGATCTTGGAGATGGTGACCTCGGGGAACTCCTCGCGCAGCACGTTCAGCACCGCGCCGATGCTCATCAGTCCGGTGCCCGCGGCGGCGGCGCCGTTGCCGGCACCGCCGCTCGGTGTCTGAACCATGAACCTTCCCTGGGTTCCCCGGACGGATCCGGGGAGGTCAGTAGCCCCGCTGGCTCGCGTAGAAGACCAGCCGGTACTTGCCGATCTGCACCTCGTCGCCGTTGGACAGGGCGACCTGGTCGATCCGCTCCCGGTTGACGTACGTGCCGTTCAAACTGCCCACGTCGGCCACCGTGAAGGAGCCGTCAGGGGCGCGCCGGAACTCCACATGCCGACGGGAGACCGTCACGTCGTCCAGGAAGATGTCGCTCTGCGGGTGACGCCCGGCCGTGGTCAGGTCGCCGTCCAGCAGGAAGCGGCTGCCCGAGTTCGGCCCGCGGCGCACGACCAGGAGGGCGGAACCCATCGGCAGCGCGTCGACGGCCGCCTGCGCCTCGGGAGAGAGCGTCGGCGTCGGCGTCTGACCGGTGGCCTCGGCGTCGTAGGCCTCCAGGCCGGAGATCGAGATCGTGGACGTCGTCTCCGAGGGGCGCTCCGGGGTGACCCCGGGCCTCAGCGGCGCGCCACAGTTGGAGCAGAAGCGGCTGTTCTCCGCGTTGCGGTTACCGCACCTCGTACACACCAGGGCCGACATGGACGGATCCTCCTGCCGCGGCTGCCCCCCAGGGGCGTGGGACGCGTACGGGTCGGAGAACCCTCCACCCGTACCTGAGGTCGACGGTTGTCCGAAACCTATGCCGCCCGACTGCGCGGGGTCAACGGACGACGCGCCCTGACCCACCTGGTCCCGGTACAGCGGGCGCTGACCTTCCGCCTCAGGCTGTGCGCGATGACGAGCGGTCGCGTTGTCGCTGCCCTCTCGCCGCGCGCTCTTGCCGAACAACTTCGCAAACAACTTCACGGGCGATTCCCCTTGACCGAAACAGACCCGCCCGTGGGGCAGGACGAACCCTGACTGAACACATTGGCCGACCCGGACATCTTCACAACGTCCGCCTCCGCCAGACAGTTTCCACCACGCACCACCCATTCGGTGCGCCGACCCCCCGCAACCTCATGCCCTCGCCGAACGACCCCCATGCACCCCCGGTTCACCGGGAGGACGACCGAGCGTAGTCAGGCCGCTTCACCGCCCGCAAGGCATCCACGACGATCTTGGTCGACCGCTCCACGGTAACGGTGGCCTGTTCCTTTTCGAGAGTCTGCACCACGCCTCCGGGGATGTTGAGCGCCGGCTCGAGGTCCTGCGGCTTGCCGATGACCTTGAAACGATAGGGCGCGGTGATCTTGTTCCCGTCCACGCCGACACCGTTCCCGGAGTCCGTCAGGTAGGTGCCCGCCACCACCCGCACGCCGTTCACCTGGATCGCCTCGGCACCGGCCGCGCGCAACTCCTGGACGGCGTCGAGCAGCATGTCCGCCTCGACCGTCCCCTTCGTGTCCTCGATGGTCATCGTGATCCCGGGCCCCTGTGCGGCCACGGAGCCCGCCAGCACTCCGAGTTGCCGTTCCTTCTCGATGGTCTGCTTCCGGGCCTCTTCGGCCTGGTCGGAGCTGTTCTCCAGCTCGTCGCGCTGCTTCTCGAGTCCCCGCTTCTCGTCCTCAAGACGCTCAGTGCGGTCATCCAGTTCATCGAGGATGCGCACAAGATCTTCCTGGCGTGCCCCGCGCAGCGCGCTGTCGCTGTCGCTGTTCGACGCCACCTGGACGGCCAGGCCGAAACCGAGACCGAACAGCAGCAGGGCGACGATGAGTTGGGCCCGGGTCACCCGCGGCGGCCACAGCCCCTTCACCAGCCGCTGCCGGCCGGTCAGCCCGGGCGGAGGCTTCGGAGCGTCCTCCTCCGCGGGTGCGGGCGCCCTCGTGGGCATCCCGGCGGGTACCTCCGCGGGCAGTTCCCTGCGCAGGCCGGCCGCGGGCGAGGCGTCCGGAGCGGATCTCGGCGGGGACACCGCCGGGCGTGTCGTCTCGTCGTGCTCGTTCATCGGCCTCACGCCCGGAACACGTGCCGGCGGATCGCCGCGGCGTTGGAGAAGATGCGGATGCCGAGGACCACCACGACGCCCGTCGACAGCTGGGCCCCCACGCCGAGCTTGTCGCCGAGGAACACGATCAGGGCGGCGACGACGACGTTCGACAGGAACGACACCACGAAGACCTTGTCGTCGAAGATGCCGTCGAGCATCGCCCGCAGCCCTCCGAACACGGCGTCGAGCGCCGCGACGACGGCGATCGGCAGGTAAGGCTCGACGACCGCCGGAACCTCGGGCCGGACCAACAGTCCGGCCACGACTCCCACGACGAGGCCCAGTACGGCGATCACGATGTGCCCTTCTCGGTTATCGGCTGTGCGGTACGTACGATCAGACTCGGTGCGGCGGGCAGCCGGACGTCGTCCTCCACGGAGATGGCCGTCCGGATGCCGTAGTTCTCCTGCAGCGCATGCAGGTACAGCCCGTCCGCGCTGTTCTGGAACCGCTCGCTCAGCTCCCCGCCGTCCCCCACCGCGAGCACCGTGTACGGCGGCACCAGCGGCTTGTTGTCGACCAGTATCGCGTCTCCCGCGGCCCTGATCGCCGACAGGGCGGTCAGCCGCTGTCCGTTGATGGAGACGGCCTCGGCTCCGGACTCCCACAGACCGTTGACCACACGCTGCATGTCACGGTCACGCACCCGCCCGGTGTCGGAGAAGCCGGAGGTCGACCGGGCGTCGCCGCCCCCGCCCGCGCTCGTGTCCTTGGCGTCGTTCACCACGAGCCGTACCCCGGGCCCGTGCACCGCGACGGCACCGGACAGGATGCCCACCAGCGTGGACCCGTCGCCTCCGCTGTCCCGCAGCGCGTCGCGCTGCCGTGCGCTCACATCGGCGCGCAGCCCGTCGACGCTGTCCTCGAGTTTGTCCGCGGCCTCGGTCTCCTGATCGATCCGGTCGATCAGCTCCTCGCGCTCCTTGGCCACCACCGGAGCCGCGACCCGGGCCTGTGCGGCACCGACGGTCACGATCAGAGCGGCGAGGACCAGGCCGCCGGCCAGCCCCAGCTTCGCCCTGAGCGTCTTCGGCATGCCGCCGTCTCCGTCGGCCCTCCGCCGCGCGGCGGCCTCGGCGTATCCGTCGTCGAGGCTGTGGTCCATGACGTTGGTGATCAACGACATGGAGGCGTCCGGGCGGACGGGCCGCGCGGGGGTGCTCCGAACGGCGGGTTGCTGCGGCATGCCGCACATCGTCGCACGCCGCAGCCACTACCTCCGAACGGACCTACCGGCGTGCCGGACAGGCCCCGTTGGGGACACTTGTCCGGCACGCACGCGTACCGCTCGTTTTACCGCCCGCGCCGGCCGCTCACCGACCCGCGCTGTCCACGACCGCCGACCACTCGTCGAGCAGGGCCTGCGCGGAGGCGTCGTCGGGGCCCTCGGCCCACAGGTGGGTGACCGCCTCGGCCGGATCGGGCAGCACCATCACCCAGCGGCCGTCGGCCTCCACCACACGCACGCCGTCGGTGGTGTCCACGAACCGGTCTCCGGCCGCCTCCACGACCCTTCGCATCACCAGACCCTTGACGGCCCACGGGGTCGCCAGGTCCCGCTTGAGCACGTGCGCCCGCGGGATGCGCGCGTCGATCTGGCTCAGTGTGAGCTGGGTGCGCGCCACCAGTCCGATGAGCCGCACGAAGGCCGCGGTGCCGTCGTAGACGCTGCTGAACTCCGGGACGATGAAGCCGCCCTTGCCGTCGCCGCCGAAGATCGTTCCTTCCTCACCGCCCACGCGCGTGAGGTCGTCGGGCGAGGTGGTGGTCCACTCGACCTGTGTGCCGTGGTACGCCGCGACCTGCTCGGCGATCCTGGTGGTGGTCACCGGGAGCGCCACCCGGCCGCTGCGCCGCTCGGAGGCGATGAGGTCGAGCATCACGAGCAGCGAGCGGTCGTCCTCGATGATCCGCCCCTTCTCGTCGACCAGGGACAGCCGCTCGCCGACGGGGTCGAACCGTACGCCGAAGGCGGCGCCGGAGGACGCCACGATCTCCCCGAGCCGGACCAGCCCCGAGCGCCGCATGTCGGCCGTTTCGGTCGGCCTGGACTCGTCGAGACCGGGGTTGATGGTCAGCGAGTCGACGCCCAGCTTGCCGAGCAGGCTCGGCAGCACCAGGCCGGCGCTGCCGTTGGAGGCGTCGACGACCACCTTGAGTCCGGCCTCCGCGATACCGGTGATGTCGACGTTCCGCAGCAACGAACCCGTGTACGAGTCGAAGACACTGGCCGGGAAGTGCAGGTCCCCGATCTCCCCGGGGAACGCGCGCCGGTACTCCTGCCGCGCGAACACCCGGTCCAGCTTCCGCTGGCTGCCCTGGGAGAGGTCGGCGCCCTGTCCGTCGAAGAACATGATGTCGACGGAGTCCGGCACTCCGGGCGTGGTCCGGATCATGATGCCGCCCGCGCTGCCCCGCGCGGTCTGCTGTCGCGCCACGGGCAGCGGCACGTTCTCCAGGTCCCGTACGTCGATGGCACTGGCCTGCAGTGCGGAGATGACCGCTCGCTTCAGTGCACGGGCACCACGGGAGTGGTCGCGGGCCGTGGTGACGGTCGAGCCCTTCTTCAGCGTCGTCGCGTACGCGCCGGCCAACCGCACCGCGAGTTCCGGTGTGATCTCGACGTTCAGGATGCCGGACACGCCCCGGGCCCCGAAGAGGTGCGCCTGTCCCCTGGACTCCCAGATCACCGAGGTGTTGACGAACGCGCCCGCCTCGATGGTCTTGAACGGGTAGACCCGCACATTGCCCTGGACGATCGACTCTTCACCGATCAGGCACTCGTCACCGATGACGGCGCCGTCCTCGATCCGTGCCGCGCGCATGATGTCGGTGTTCTTGCCGACGACGCAGCCCCGAAGGTTGCTGTGCGGGCCGACGTACACGTTGTCGTGGACGACGGCCTTGTGCAGGAAGGCACCGCTCTTCACGACGACGTTGGATCCCACGACCGTGTGCTCGCGGATCTCCGCACCGGCCTCGACCTTGGCGTAGTCGCCGATGTAGAGAGGGCCGCGCAGCACGGCGTCGGGGTGCACTTCGGCTCCCTCGGCGACCCACACGCCCGGAGAGATCTCGAAGCCGTCGATATCGACGTCGACCTTGCCCTCCAGGACATCGGCCTGCGCCTTCACATAGCTCTCGTGCGTGCCCACGTCCTCCCAGTAGCCCTCTGCGACATAGCCGTAGACGGGCTTGCCTTCCTTCATCAACTGCGGGAAGACGTCGCCGGACCAGTCGACGGGCACATCGGGCTCGACGTAGTCGAAGACCTCGGGCTCCATGACGTAGATACCGGTGTTCACCGTGTCGGAGAAGACCTGCCCCCAGGTCGGCTTCTCGAGGAAGCGCTCGACCTTGCCTTCCTCGTCGACGATGGTGATGCCGAATTCCAGTGGATTGGGGACTCGGGTCAGGCAGACCGTGACCAGAGCGCCCTTCTCCTTGTGAAAATTGATCAGCTCGGTGAGGTCGAAGTCGGTGAGGGCATCGCCGGAGATGACGAGGAAGGCGTCGTCCTTCAGTGCCTCCTCGGCGTTCTTCACGCTCCCGGCGGTACCGAGTGGCTTCTCCTCATTGGCATAGGTGAGCTCCATTCCGAGCTCCTCGCCATCACCGAAGTAGTTCTTGACGAGCGACGCAAGGAACTGGACGGTCACAACGGTTTCGTTGAGCCCATGCTTTTTGAGCAACCGCAGAACATGCTCCATGATCGGCCTATTGGCCACCGGCAGGAGCGGCTTGGGCATGCTTGAGGTCATGGGGCGAAGGCGGGTGCCTTCACCCCCGGCCATCACGACGGCCTTCATGTCGGAAGCGTCCTCCTCGAAGAGACGACGGTCTGGCCGACTTCACCCGCCAGGACTGGCCGGCACTTCTGCAGTGCGGGCCGCCGCGCCACGATGCGCGTGCTGATCAGCGGGTTCAATCGGCCATAGCGTCCGCACGAACCAGACGGCGGACTTGGACCACGTAAAGCACTCCTGCCCACCAATACAGAGTTGTACCCCACCCGGCGAACGCCCAGCCGAAAATAGCAGCGAGTGACGAGATCCAGCCAGTTCCGTCACTGAGCAGGAGCAGCGGGAAGGCATACATCAGGTTGAAGGTGGCGGCCTTCCCCAGGAAGTTCACCTGCGGCGGCGGATAGCCGTGCCGCCGCAGGATGCCCACCATGACCAGGAGAACCAGCTCACGCGCCAGCAGAACGACGGTCAGCCAGAGCGGTAGGATCTCACGCCAGGTGAGTCCCACGAGGGTCGAGAGGATGTAGAGCCGGTCGGCTGCCGGGTCGAGCAGCCGGCCGAGACTACTGATCTGGTTCCACCGCCGCGCCAGCTTGCCGTCCAGGTAGTCGCTGACACCGCTGAAGGCCAGCACCAGGAGCGCCCACCCGTCGCTCTTCGGTCCCCCGAACTCTGGCCTGAGGATGAGCCACAGGAACAGGGGTACGCCAACGAGCCGTGCCATGCTGAGCATGTTCGGGATGGTGAGGACGCGGTCTGTCTGCACCCGCGTCTCCTGGACCTCCACCCGGGATCCTCCTGTGGGGAAATGTATTGACGATGCCCCCCGACCTTACCTCAACGCAAAAAAGCTCTGGCCCTCGGGCTGTATGCCCAAGAGCCAGAGCTCTAAAAGGAGTTCGGCGGCGTCCTACTCTCCCACAGGGTCCCCCCTGCAGTACCATCGGCGCTGTAAGGCTTAGCTTCCGGGTTCGGAATGTAACCGGGCGTTTCCCCTACGCTATGACCACCGAAACACTATGAAACAGACAACCGAACCATGCCTGACCTGGCATGGGGCTGTTCGTGGTTTCAGAACCAACACAGTGGACGCGAGCAACTGAGGACAAGCCCTCGGCCTATTAGTACCGGTCAACTCCACACGTTACCGTGCTTCCATATCCGGCCTATCAACCCAGTCGTCTACTGGGAGCCTTACCCTCTCCAGGAGGTGGGAGTCCTCATCTCGAAGCAGGCTTCCCGCTTAGATGCTTTCAGCGGTTATCCCTCCCGAACGTAGCCAACCAGCCATGCCCTTGGCAGGACAACTGGCACACCAGAGGTTCGTCCGTCCCGGTCCTCTCGTACTAGGGACAGCCCTTCTCAAGACTCCTACGCGCACAGCGGATAGGGACCGAACTGTCTCACGACGTTCTAAACCCAGCTCGCGTACCGCTTTAATGGGCGAACAGCCCAACCCTTGGGACCGACTCCAGCCCCAGGATGCGACGAGCCGACATCGAGGTGCCAAACCATCCCGTCGATATGGACTCTTGGGGAAGATCAGCCTGTTATCCCCGGGGTACCTTTTATCCGTTGAGCGACGGCGCTTCCACAAGCCACCGCCGGATCACTAGTCCCGACTTTCGTCCCTGCTCGACCCGTCGGTCTCACAGTCAAGCTCCCTTGTGCACTTACACTCAACACCTGATTGCCAACCAGGCTGAGGGAACCTTTGGGCGCCTCCGTTACTCTTTAGGAGGCAACCGCCCCAGTTAAACTACCCATCAGACACTGTCCCTGATCCGGATCACGGACCCAGGTTAGACATCCAGCACGACCAGACTGGTATTTCAACGACGACTCCACCCGAACTGGCGTCCGAGCTTCACAGTCTCCCAGCTATCCTACACAAGCCGAACCGAACACCAATATCAAACTGTAGTAAAGGTCCCGGGGTCTTTCCGTCCTGCTGCGCGAAACGAGCATCTTTACTCGTAGTGCAATTTCACCGGGCCTATGGTTGAGACAGTCGAGAAGTCGTTACGCCATTCGTGCAGGTCGGAACTTACCCGACAAGGAATTTCGCTACCTTAGGATGGTTATAGTTACCACCGCCGTTTACTGGCGCTTAAGTTCTCAGCTTCGCCACCCCGAAGAGTGACTAACCGGTCCCCTTAACGTTCCAGCACCGGGCAGGCGTCAGTCCGTATACATCGCCTTACGGCTTCGCACGGACCTGTGTTTTTAGTAAACAGTCGCTTCTCGCTGGTCTCTGCGGCCACCCCCAGCTCAGAGCGCGAAGCTCATCACCGGTTGTGGCCCCCCTTCTCCCGAAGTTACGGGGGCATTTTGCCGAGTTCCTTAACCATAGTTCACCCGAACGCCTCGGTATTCTCTACCTGACCACCTGAGTCGGTTTAGGGTACGGGCCGCCATGAAACTCGCTAGAGGCTTTTCTCGACAGCATAGGATCATCCACTTCACCACAATCGGCTCGGCATCAGGTCTCAGACTATTGCCAGGCGGATTTGCCTACCTGACGTCCTACACCCTTACCCCGGGACAACCACCGCCCGGGATGGACTACCTTCCTGCGTCACCCCATCACTCACCTACTGCAAGTCTGGTTCGCCGGCTCCACCACTCCCCCTCACTCCGAAGAGATCAGGGGCGGCTTCACGGGCTTAGCATCGCCTGGTTCGATGTTTGACGCTTCACAGCGGGTACCGGAATATCAACCGGTTATCCATCGACTACGCCTGTCGGCCTCGCCTTAGGTCCCGACTTACCCTGGGCAGATCAGCTTGACCCAGGAACCCTTAGTCAATCGGCGCACACGTTTCTCACGTGTGAATCGCTACTCATGCCTGCATTCTCACTCGTGAACCGTCCACAACTGCCTTCCGGCGCTGCTTCACCCGGCACACGACGCTCCCCTACCCATCACAACACCCGTTGGGGCTTCTGCTGCAATGACACGACTTCGGCGGTACGCTTGAGCCCCGCTACATTGTCGGCGCGGAATCACTAGACCAGTGAGCTATTACGCACTCTTTCAAGGGTGGCTGCTTCTAAGCCAACCTCCTGGTTGTCTCTGCGACTCCACATCCTTTCCCACTTAGCGTACGCTTAGGGGCCTTAGTCGATGCTCTGGGCTGTTTCCCTCTCGACCATGGAGCTTATCCCCCACAGTCTCACTGCCGCGCTCTCACTTACCGGCATTCGGAGTTTGGCTAAGGTCAGTAACCCGGTAGGGCCCATCGCCTATCCAGTGCTCTACCTCCGGCAAGAAACACACGACGCTGCACCTAAATGCATTTCGGGGAGAACCAGCTATCACGGAGTTTGATTGGCCTTTCACCCCTAACCACAGGTCATCCCCCAGGTTTTCAACCCTGGTGGGTTCGGTCCTCCACGAAGTCTTACCTCCGCTTCAACCTGCCCATGGCTAGATCACTCCGCTTCGGGTCTTGAGCGTGCTACTGAAACGCCCTGTTCGGACTCGCTTTCGCTACGGCTTCCCCACCCGGGTTAACCTCGCAACACACCGCAAACTCGCAGGCTCATTCTTCAAAAGGCACGCAGTCACGAGAACAAGGCAAGCCTCGTTCCGACGCTCCCACGGCTTGTAGGCACACGGTTTCAGGTACTATTTCACTCCGCTCCCGCGGTACTTTTCACCATTCCCTCACGGTACTATCCGCTATCGGTCACCAGGGAATATTTAGGCTTAGCGGGTGGTCCCGCCAGATTCACACGGGATTTCTCGGGCCCCGTGCTACTTGGGTGTTTCTCAAGCGAGCCGTACAGATTTCGACTACGGGGGTCTTACCCTCTACGCCGGGCCTTTCGCATGCCCTTCGCCTATCCATACGGTTTCTGACTCGCCGACCAGCCGGCAGACTGGTCAAGAGAAATCCCACAACCCCGTATGCGCAACCCCTGCCGGGTCTCACACGCATACGGTTTGGCCTCATCCGGTTTCGCTCGCCACTACTCCCGGAATCACGGTTGTTTTCTCTTCCTGCGGGTACTGAGATGTTTCACTTCCCCGCGTTCCCTCCACTTGCCCTATGTGTTCAGGCAAGGGTGACAGCCCATGACGACTGCCGGGTTTCCCCATTCGGACACCCCCGGATCAAAGCCTGGTTGACGACTCCCCGGGGCCTATCGTGGCCTCCCACGTCCTTCATCGGTTCCTGGTGCCAAGGCATCCACCGTGCGCCCTTAAAAACTTGGCCACAGATGCTCGCGTCCACTGTGCAGTTCTCAAACAACGACCAGCCACCCATCACCCCGGGACAGACTCCCGAGTGCACTGGGGCCGACACTGAAGGCAGCCATACGGCCGTGCCCTCAGACACCCAACAGCGTGCCCGTCACCCTCGCCACTCCTCGTTTCCGTTCCACGCCGAAGCAGTACTGGGAAGAGAAGCTGGTCAAGTGTGCCGAGTAGTCAACGTTCCACCCATGAGCAACCAGCATCGGACGTGCGCCGATGTACTGGCCTCTGACCTCGCCCCGAAGGACTCGGTGAGAAGTGCTCCTTAGAAAGGAGGTGATCCAGCCGCACCTTCCGGTACGGCTACCTTGTTACGACTTCGTCCCAATCGCCAGTCCCACCTTCGACAGCTCCCTCCCACAAGGGGTTGGGCCACCGGCTTCGGGTGTTACCGACTTTCGTGACGTGACGGGCGGTGTGTACAAGGCCCGGGAACGTATTCACCGCAGCAATGCTGATCTGCGATTACTAGCGACTCCGACTTCATGGGGTCGAGTTGCAGACCCCAATCCGAACTGAGACCGGCTTTTTGAGATTCGCTCCACCTCGCGGTATCGCAGCTCATTGTACCGGCCATTGTAGCACGTGTGCAGCCCAAGACATAAGGGGCATGATGACTTGACGTCGTCCCCACCTTCCTCCGAGTTGACCCCGGCGGTCTCCCGTGAGTCCCCAACACCCCGAAGGGCTTGCTGGCAACACGGGACAAGGGTTGCGCTCGTTGCGGGACTTAACCCAACATCTCACGACACGAGCTGACGACAGCCATGCACCACCTGTACACCGACCACAAGGGGGGCACCATCTCTGATGCTTTCCGGTGTATGTCAAGCCTTGGTAAGGTTCTTCGCGTTGCGTCGAATTAAGCCACATGCTCCGCCGCTTGTGCGGGCCCCCGTCAATTCCTTTGAGTTTTAGCCTTGCGGCCGTACTCCCCAGGCGGGGCACTTAATGCGTTAGCTGCGGCACGGACGACGTGGAATGTCGCCCACACCTAGTGCCCACCGTTTACGGCGTGGACTACCAGGGTATCTAATCCTGTTCGCTCCCCACGCTTTCGCTCCTCAGCGTCAGTATCGGCCCAGAGATCCGCCTTCGCCACCGGTGTTCCTCCTGATATCTGCGCATTTCACCGCTACACCAGGAATTCCGATCTCCCCTACCGAACTCTAGCCTGCCCGTATCGACTGCAGACCCGGGGTTAAGCCCCGGGCTTTCACAACCGACGCGACAAGCCGCCTACGAGCTCTTTACGCCCAATAATTCCGGACAACGCTCGCGCCCTACGTATTACCGCGGCTGCTGGCACGTAGTTAGCCGGCGCTTCTTCTGCAGGTACCGTCACTTGCGCTTCTTCCCTGCTGAAAGAGGTTTACAACCCGAAGGCCGTCATCCCTCACGCGGCGTCGCTGCATCAGGCTTGCGCCCATTGTGCAATATTCCCCACTGCTGCCTCCCGTAGGAGTCTGGGCCGTGTCTCAGTCCCAGTGTGGCCGGTCGCCCTCTCAGGCCGGCTACCCGTCGTCGCCTTGGTGAGCCGTTACCTCACCAACAAGCTGATAGGCCGCGGGCTCATCCTGCACCGCCGGAGCTTTCGAACCCCGCAGATGCCTGCGAGGCTCAGTATCCGGTATTAGACCCCGTTTCCAGGGCTTGTCCCAGAGTGCAGGGCAGATTGCCCACGTGTTACTCACCCGTTCGCCACTAATCCCCACCGAAGTGGTTCATCGTTCGACTTGCATGTGTTAAGCACGCCGCCAGCGTTCGTCCTGAGCCAGGATCAAACTCTCCGTGAATGTTTACCCGTGATCGGGTTGCACATCACGAGAGCGGAACCACCGGAGGAATGATCCGGCGGTTCACAGCGTCCTCGCTGTGTGTTTCTTCAAAGGAACCTCAACCCGATCGAACCGACCGGGTCGGGGTATCAACATATCTGGCGTTGACTTTTGGCACGCTGTTGAGTTCTCAAGGAACGGACGCTTCCTTCGTACTCACCCTCTCGGGCTTTCCTCCGGGCGCTTCCCTTCGGTGTTCCCAACACTATCAGTGTTTTTCCGGCCCTCTGACCACCCTCCTGCAGACACGCAGGAAGTGACCCGAAGATCAGGATCTGACAGATTGGATTGCTGTCGGGGAGGGGCATCTGTTCACACCGCTCATCCCCGATCAGGAGTAAGACTCTACACGGGGTCGCGGACCACGTGCAAATCGATTAGGGTGCGTGGTCTAGACCTCTCGTCTAGACCACTGATCCGGACCTGTCCCCCGGAACCGGTACGTCATATGACATACGCTGCTGAACAGCGCGCCGGAGGCAGGCAGTGACGGCGGCGTACGTACAGATCTCCACGCCTGGGAGGCTTCCCATGACCACCGTGACGTCCCCGCTTGCAGGACGGGCCATCGGACTGACGTCCGTGCCCGACCCGGTCTTCTCCGGGGCCATGGTCGGCCCGGGCACGGCGATCGACCCCGTACGGGAACCCTCCGAGGCCGTCTCCCCGGTCGACGGTGTGATCATCTCCCTGCATCCGCACGCGTTCGTCGTCGTCGACGAGAGCGGGCACGGCGTGCTCACCCACCTCGGTATCGATACCGTGCAGCTCAACGGCGAGGGCTTCGAGCTGCTCGTCAACAAGGGTGACACCGTGACGCGCGGCCAGAGCATCGTGCGCTGGAACCCGGCCGCCGTCGAAGCCGCCGGCAAGTCCCCGGTGTGTCCGGTCGTTGCCCTGGAGGCCACGGCGGACGCTCTCTCCGAGCTCCGTGACGACGACGATGTGAAGGCCGGCGACACCCTCTTCCTCTGGAAGTGACGTGGCGCCGTCCCGTGACGGCCACCAGGACAACCAACGCGGCGGCGAGGCCCGCCGCCCTACCGGAGACCGGTGAGATGGAGACAACGCTGCGAGGCGTCGGCGTCAGCCACGGTGTGGCGATCGGCGAGGTACGGCACATGGGTACGGCGGTGCTCGAACCGCCGGCCAAGCAGATCCCGGCGGAAGAGGCGGAGCGCGAACAAGGGCGTGCCCGCAAGGCCGTGGAGGCGGTCGCCGCCGATCTGACGGCGCGCGGCAACCTCGCCGGGGGCGAGGCCCAGGCGGTTCTCGAGGCGCAGGCCATGATGGCTCAGGACCCCGAGCTGATGGTCGACGTGGAGCGGCGCATCGCCGTCGGCAGCACCGCTGAGCGCGCGGTGTACGACGCGTTCGCCGCGTACCGCGAGCTGCTCGCGAACGCCGGTGAGTATCTGGCGGGCCGCGTGGCCGACCTCGACGACGTGCGGAACCGTATCGTCGCGCGGCTGCTCGGGGTGCCGATGCCGGGTGTGCCGGACAGCGACGAACCGTACGTCCTCGTGGCCCGTGATCTCGCGCCGGCGGACACGGCGCTGCTCGACCCGACGTTGGTGCTCGGCTTCGTGACCGAGGAGGGCGGCCCCACCAGCCACAGCGCGATCCTGGCCCGCGCTCTCGGTGTCCCGGCCGTGGTCGCCCTGCCGGGGGCCGGTGAACTCACCGAGGGCACGCTGATAGCGGTCGACGGCAGCACCGGCGAGATCTTCGTGAACCCGAGCGACGAGAAGAAGGCTCGGCTCGAGGAGGCGGCGGCCGAGCGCAAGGCGGCGCTGGCCGCGTCGACCGGGCCCGGCGCGACCGCCGACGGTCACAAGGTGCCGCTGCTGGCCAACATCGGCGGCCCGGCTGATGTGGCGGCCGCCGTGGAGGCGGGCGCGGAGGGCGTCGGTCTCTTCCGTACCGAGTTCCTGTTCCTGGACGACGACAAGAAGGCTCCTTCCGAGGAGAAGCAGGTCGCGGCCTACCGTCAGGTGCTCGAGGCGTTCCCCGAGGGCCGTGTCGTGGTGCGGGTGCTGGACGCGGGCGCGGACAAACCGCTGGACTTCCTGACTCCGGCGGACGAGCCGAACCCGGCGCTGGGCGTGCGCGGTCTGCGGACACTGCTCGACCACCCCGAGGTGCTGCGTACGCAGCTGACGGCGCTGGCCAAGGCCGCCGAGGGGCTGCCCGTCCACCTCGAGGTCATGGCCCCGATGGTGGCGGACCGGGCCGATGCCAAGGCTTTCGCGGACGCGTGCCGGGAGGCGGGGCTGCGGGCGAAGTTCGGTGCGATGGTCGAGATCCCGTCGGCCGCGCTGCGGGCGCGTTCGGTGCTGCAGGAGGTGGAGTTCCTGTCGCTGGGCACGAACGACCTCGCGCAGTACACGTTCGCCGCGGACCGTCAGGTGGGTGCGGTGTCCCGGCTGCAGGACCCGTGGCAGCCCGCGCTGCTCGACCTGGTGGCGTTGTCCGCCGAGGCTGCGAAGGCCGAGGGCAAGAGCTGCGGTGTCTGCGGTGAGGCTGCTTCCGACCCGCTGCTCGCGTGTGTGCTGACCGGTCTGGGTGTCACCTCTCTCTCCATGGGTGCGGCGTCCATTCCGTATGTACGGGCGTCGCTGGCGAAGTTCACGCTGGCGCAGTGTGAGCGGGCCGCGGCGGCGGCCCGGGCGGCGGACAGCGCCGCGGATGCCCGTGACGCCGCTCAGGCGGTGCTGTCGGGCGAGTAGCCGGACCGGGCCGGTCGGCGATCGGTGTCCCCCGGGGGCGCTCCACTTGGAGGTGGGGCGCCCCTCGGGCGTTTCCGGCTCAGTGGCGGTGGGCCGGGCCCGGCCCTTCACCGAGGTCGGGTGGCTCGCAGTAGTCGACGTTGGACTCCGGGGAGATCAGCTCCCCGGACTCGGCGTCGGTGCAGTAGGCGTCGAAGACCTCGCCGGCGGTGAGGGGTTCGAGGCCGTGGGCGCGCAGCCGCCAGCCGTGGACACGGTCGGGGCTGCCGGATTTGCTGGTCCGCATGACCAGTCCGCCGGGGTTCCCGGTGGCGAGGCCGACGGCCAGGACCGTGGTGAACTCGAGGGCTTCGGACTCGTCGAGTTCCGTGCGGCCGGCGATGTCGTCGGCGTGCAGGACGGCGACGAGCGCTTCGGGTGGTCCGGAGACGCTGCACACGAGGTGCCGGTCGCCGGGTGGGGCCGTGTCGAGGATGCGGACGAGGAGGTGCGAGGCGCGGGTGAAAGCGGCGCGGCCGAGGTCCTCGCCGCACGAGGCGCAGGTGCCGGTGCAGGCGAGGAGCGTGGCCGCGTACTCCCAGGTGGCCTGACGTACGGCCTCGTCGACGAGGCCGGGCAGGAGGTCGGCCAGTGGACGGCCGTCGTAGGGGACTGTGGGGCCGGTGGCGGCGAGTGCGGCCGTGAACTGTGCGCGGCTGGTGTGGCTGTCGGGGTCGAGGCCCGTTTCCGCGCAGTACTCGGCGTAGTCCTCGGGGTCGAAGAGGGCCACCGTGGTGTGGCTGCCCTGCAGTGCGCGCGTCCTGAGGACGGCTTCGATGTGTTTGAGGTAGGTGGTGTGGTCGTCGAAGACGAAACTGTCGTAGCGCCGCATGGCGCGGAAGTCGTGCTCGTCGGCCAGCAGGCCGATGGTGCCCGCGACTTCGCGGTGCAGGACGCGTCGCATGGTTCGGTGGTCGGTGTACGCCATGTCTCCCCCTGTGCACAGTCGATCAATGCTCACTCACAGTAATCGCCGGCACTGACAACGGTGCCCGGCCGGGTGGGCCGGAGGGGGAGTCGGTCTTCTCCGCGAGGTGGATCAGGCGCGCTTGCGGGCGAGTTCCTCGTAGAAGGCGAGCAGGTCGAGGTTGTCGATGGATCCCGGGTTGACCGCTTTCTCCAGTGGGGCCCCCTGGAGGAGACGCTTGACCGGGACCTCGATGCGTTTGCCGGTGAGGGTGTGCGGGACGCCGGGTACCTCGATGATCTCGTCGGGGACGTGACGCGGTGACAGGTGTTCGCGGATGGTCTCCCTGATGCGCCCGCGCAGGTCCTCGTCGAGGGCGGAGCCGGGTGCCAGGTGGACGAACAGGGGCATCCAGTAGCCGCCGTCGGGTTGTTCGACGCCGATGACGAGGGATTCCCTGATCTCGGGGAGGCGTTCCACGGCTTCGTAGATGTCGGCCGATCCCATGCGGACGCCCTGGCGGTTGAGCGTGGAGTCGGAGCGGCCGTGGATGACGACGGAGCCCCTGGAGGTGATGGTGATCCAGTCGCCGTGCCGCCAGACGCCGGGGTAGGTGTCGAAGTAGCTGTCGTGGTAGCGGGTGCCGTCGGGGTCGTTCCAGAAGTGGATCGGCATGGAGGGCATCGGGTTGGTGACCACGAGTTCGCCGACCTCGTCGGTCAGGGGCTTGCCGCTGGGGTCCCAGGACTGCAGGTCCGTGCCCAGGCCGGGGGCCTGGAGCTCGCCGATGTGGACGGGGAGGGTCGGTACGGCTCCGGCGAAGCAGGAGCAGACGTCCGTCCCGCCGCTGACGGAGGCGATCCACAGGTCGGCTCCGTTCTCGGCGAACTCGTCGTGCAGCCAGCGGAAGCCGTCGGGGGGCAGGGGGGAGCCGGTGGTCGCGACGCACTTCACCGCGGAGAGGTCGAAGTCGCGCGAGGGGTGCACGCCGGCCTTGCGGCACGCCATGACGTAGGCGGCGGAGGTGCCGTAGAGGGTGGCGCCGGTGCGTTCGGCGATGCGCCACTGGGCGCCTGTGTCCGGGTGGCCGGGGCTGCCGTCGTACAGGACGATCGTCGTTCCGGTCAGGAGGCCGGAGACGAGGAAGTTCCACATCATCCAGCCGGTGGAGGTGTACCAGAAGAAGCGGTCCTCGGGGCCCAGGTCGCAGTGGAGCCCGAGCTGCTTGAGGTGCTCGACGAGGATGCCGCCCTGGGACTGGACGATCGCCTTGGGCAGTCCGGTGGTGCCGGAGGAGTAGAGCACCCACAGCGGGTGGCCGAAGGGCACCGGTTCGAAGACCGGTTCGGTGTCGGCTGCGGTGAGCGCGGACCAGTCCAGTGCGCCGTCGGGGGCCTCGGTGCCGAGCAGGGGGATGTGTACGACGGCGCGCAGGGTGGGCAGTTCACGGCGTAGTTCGGCGACGACGTCGCGGCGGTCGTGTTCCTTTCCGCCGTAGCGGTAGCCGTCGACGGTGAACAGGACGACGGGTTCCACCTGCTGGAAGCGGTCGAGGACGCTGCGGGCGCCGAAGTCGGGTGCGCAGGAGGTCCACACGCCGCCCACGGCCGCCGTGGCGAGGAGGGCGACGACGGCCTGCGGGATGTTCGGCAGGTATCCGCTGACCCGGTCTCCGGGACGTACGCCGAGGGAGCGCAGTCCGGCCGCCAGGGAACCGACCTGGCGGCGCAGCTCGGCCCAGGTGACGGGGCGCGGGTCATGGGTTTCGTCGACGTACAGCAGGGCCGCTTCGTCCGCGCGGGAGGCGGCGGCGCGCAGCGCGTGTTCGGCGTAGTTCAGCGTGGCCCCGGGGAACCACTGGGCGCCGGGCATCGTGCGGTCGCCCAGCACGCGCGCGCAGGGGGTCGAGAAGCGGACGTCGAACCACTCGGTGACCGCTTTCCAGAAGGTGTCCAGCTCGTCCACGGACCAGCGGTGGAGCGCCGCGTAGCCGCCCTCGGCGGGGGCGCCGTGGTGTTCGGCGGCCCACGTCTGGAAGGCGGTGATCCGTGCCTGGGCGATCTGTTCCCGGCTCGGCTGCCAGAGCGGCTGGGGGTTCACGGTCGACATGGGGCGGCTCCCGGACTGTGCGCGTCGTGTGCGTCCTCCGCGCACGGGCTGGGGTGTGCGCGTGACGCGGCTGACAGGGACGATGCCATGTGATCGACTTCCGCACCAGGGCATCCCCCACATGGTCCGTGTCATGAGGATGTGCTCCGATCACAGGTGAACGGCAGTTGAACGACCCGCACGGTGGGTGTGCGCGATGGCAGGGTGAGCAACATGGACGGTCGTGACCTGGTGCGTTCGGTGAAATCGGTCGGTTCGGTGGGGGCGGCTCAGGGGTTGCGTACCGTACGAGCAGCGTGGCGCAGGCGGCGTGCCGACGCCACCGGGCTGCCGCCGCGGGGGCCGGTGCGGGCGCGGGTTCCCGGGGCCGTGCGGGAGGTGGAGCCGGGGCTCGGTGGCGGGCTGGTCAGGTTCGGCCGCTCGGAGTTGCGGATCTTCGTGGCGGTGAACGGTGCGGTCTTCTGGGGCTGGGACGGGGCTGCTCCGGAGCCGTCGTACGCGCTGGCCGACCGCTGTCCCGATCCGGATCCGCGGGCCGCGCTGGAGCCGGACAAGGACGGTGGCTGGCGGGTGGTGGCCGAGCGGGTGACGGTGGTGGTCTCGCGGCACGGCGCGGTGGAGGTGCTCACCCCGGGAGGTGTGATGCTTCGGCGCGATCTGCCGCCGCGGTGGTGGGAGCCGGTGGGCGGTGGCGCCGCGCGCTGGAGGCAGCGGTCCGAGGTGCCGGCCGACGCGCGTTTCTTCGGGCTCGGGGGGCGTGCTCCGGGTCCCCGGCTGCGGGACGGCGCGTACCGGCTGTGGAACGCCGCACCCGGTCGTGCCGTCGGTCTCGGCGACGATCCGCCGTCCTTGACGATGCCGGTGCAGATGGTGGTGGCCGACGCGGGCACGCATCTGGTGTTCTACGACAACCCGTGGGACGGCACCGTGGTGCTGCGGGAGGGTGAGGAGGGCGCCGGTTCCGGACACGACCGGGCCGGGACGAGCGAGCTGCGCATGGACGGTGGTCCGCTGCGCTGCTGGGTGATGGTGGGTGCTCCCGCGCGGGTGCTGCTCGCCTGGGCCTCCCTCACCGGTGCGCCGGCGCTGCCGCCCGCGTGGGCGTTCGGCCACCATCACGCGCGAGGGGCTTTCGGTGACGAGGAGGAGGTGCGGCGGATCGTCGAGGGGTACCGGGAGCACGGGCTGCCGCTCGACGCCGTGCACCTCGGCGTCGAGCACTTCGATGCCCGTCAGGTGTTCACCGTGGACCAGGAGCGCTTCCCCAAGCTGCCGGTTCTCGCGGACGAGCTGCGACGCGAGGGGATCAGGCTGGTGTCGGTCGTCGGTCCGGCGGTGGGTGTGGCACCCGGCGCCACCGTGTACGACGAGGGGGTGGAGCGGGACGCGTTCGTCCGGGACGCCTCCGGGGAGGTCGTGGAAGGGGTCGGGTGGTCCGGGGAGGCGGTCTTTCCGGACTTCACGCACGCGCGCGTGCGTGCGTGGTGGGGTGGCTTGTACACGGAACGGCTGGCACAGGGGTTCACGGGCTTCTGGCACAGCATGGACGAGCCGACGTCCTTCACGGCCTTCGGCGAGCCGACGCTGCCGCGGTCGGCGCGCCACGCGCTGGACGGGCGCGGAGGTGATCATCGCGAGGCGCACAACGTGTACGGGCTGTGCATGGCCCGGGCGGCGTACGAGGGTCTGCGGGAGCGGACCCCCCGGGAACGGCCCCTCGTGTTCTCGCGTTCCGGGTGGGCCGGTATGCAGCGTCACGGCGGGGCGTGGTCGGGCGAGGTGATGACGGGGTGGTCCGGGTTGCGGGCGGCGCTGTCGCTGGTGCTGGGGCTGGGCCTGTGCGGTGTTCCCTGCGCGGGCCCGGACGCCGGCGGCCTCGACGGGGAGGCGTCGCCCGAGCTGTATCTGCGCGGGCTCCAGTTGGGGGCCCATCTTCCGTTCTTCCGCACCCGTGCCGGTGCGCGTGCGGGCCGGGGTGAGCCGTGGGAGGCCGGCGCGGAGGTGCTCGGGCATGCGCGCGTGGTGTTCGCCGGACGCCGGCGGCTGCTGCCGTACTTCGTGACGCTGGCGCACCTGGCCCGGCGTACCGGGGCGCCGTACGTGCGCCCCTTGTGGTGGTCGGCGCCCGAGGAGCGCGCGTTGCGCGACTGCGAGGACGCCTTTCTGCTCGGCGACTGCCTGCTGGTGGCGCCGGTGCTCGCGCCGGGCGTGGAGCGGCGGGCCGTCCAGCTGCCGCGCGGGCGGTGGTACGACACGGCGACGGAACGGGCGTACGACGGGCCGGCCCGGGTGTGGGTCGACGCGCCGCTGGGGCGGATTCCGGTGTTCGCACGCGGGGGCGCCGTTCTTCCGGTGCTGGGGGAGGACGGTGGCCCGGAGCTGGAGGTGTGGGCACCGGCCCGAGGGCGGACCGGGGGCGGGCTGGTCGTGCCGGATGCCGGCGAGGGGTGGGGGGAACCGGAGGTCGAGCGTTACACGGTGCGGTGGTCGGGCCCGCGGGTCGTCGTCGGGCGGGAGGGCGAGGACGGCGACGTGGAGCCGTCCTGCCCGGTGCGCGTCCGCGGGGTGGGCACGGGCGGGGGTCAGATGTAGCGGCCCTCGAACCAGGCCCGTGCGGCCAGGGTGTGCAGGGGGAAAGCGAGTTCCTCCGGGCGGCGCAGCAGGCGGCGCTCCCCGGTCTCGTCGGTGGCGGTGAAGGGCGGCAGGTCTTCCGCGGGGCGTTCCGGGAGGAGCCCGAACAGCAGCAGGTGTCCGTCGGGCGAGCTCATGGCGTCGGCGAGCCGTACGTCGCGGCTCGCCGCGTCGATGCCGGTCTCCTCCCCGAGTTCGCGGACGACGGCCTGACGCCAGTCCTCCCGGTCGTCGATGTAGCCGCCGGGCAGGGCCGTGCGCCCGCGCGCGGGCGCGATGGTGCGGGTGATGACGACGAGACCGGTGCCCTGCGTGTCGTACACGGGCTGGAGGGCGACCGCGACCGGCAGCGGGTTGCGGTAGGCGACGGTGCCGCAGGAAGAGCAGGTACGGGGCCAGCCGGAGACGCCCCCTCCGAAGGCAGCGCCGCAGCTCGAACAGTGGGAGTCCGGTGCGGAGTTGGGAGCCGTGGCATGGGTTTCGGACACGCGCGGACTGTATCCGATCACGGTGGGGGCGTCGCCGGGGGCCGGTCAGTTGTGGCCGGTGAGCGACCTCCGGGACACCGGAAAGTCGAAGTAGGTGTCCGGGTGGGCCTCCGGTGTGAAGGTGTAGTGCCACCATTCCTCGGCGAGGTTCACGAAGCCGAGGTCCTCCAGGGTGCTCTTGAGGAGCAGCCGGTTGGCGCGCTGTTCGCCCCGGACGCGCGGGTCGAGGGTGTGGCTGAGGGTGTCGAAGCAGTCGTAGCCGGTGCCCATGTCGACGGAGGTGTCGGGGAACCGCTCGTCCTCGGGGGCGAAGCAGGGGGTGAGGGGCTGTCCCGGGTGGTAGGGCCGTGTCGGCTTCGTGGGGATTTCCACTAGGGTGAGGTCCACGGTCGAGCCACGGCTGTGGCCGGATTTCTCCGCGATGTAGCCGTCGGCGAACAACCGGGTCTTGTCGACGTCCGGGTAGAACTCGGCCTTCATCCTCTGGTCGTCGAGGTCCTCGGCCCAGCGCACGAAGTGGTCCACCGCGCGCTGTGGCCGGTAACAGTCGTACACCTTCAGGGAGTAGCCCTGGCGCGACAGCTTCCGCTGCGCCGTGCGGAGGGCCTCGGCGGCGGGGCGGGTGAGGATGCACAGCGGCTGCCGGTAGCCGTCGATGGGCTCGCCGACGAAGTTGTGCGGGGTGAAGTAACGGATCTCCTGGATGATCGTCGGGTCCACGCTGTTCAGCGCCACGAAGTCACGGGGCGCCCTGGGTTCGGGCTTCGCCTGGGCGGTGGCGGAGGCGGCGGTCACGGCGAGCAGGGCGGCGACGGCGGTCAGAGCGCGTACCGCGGGGGAGAGTCGTGTCATGTCCCCTGCGTCTATCAGGAGTCGGCTCCTCCGGGGAAGGGTCCCTCCTGCGGCACGGCCCACTCCCCCGCGGACGATTCGGCTGCGACGGCACGCTCGTCACGGACGCCGGACGGGGCGCGGGTCCTCCCCGCCTCCGGCTGAAGTCGCCCCGGGAAGCGCACCCTGCACGCGAGGTCCGGGGCGGATCATCCCGGGCCGGGCCCAGGAGCCGCCACGAGCAACGCAGCCATAGGCGTCGGGGAGATCATCGGTAGCGCGATCCTGATCCTGTTCGGCGCCGGTGCGGTCGCCGCCGTCGTGCTCGACCGCTCGAAGGCGAAGGGCGCCGGCCGGGTCGTCATCGCGTCGGGCCGGGGTTTCGGCGTGATGGCCGGGGCGTACACCGCCGCCCCGCCGTCCGGCGGCCGTCTCGACCCGGCGGTCGCCCTCGGGATCGCCGTCGACACCCGGGGGCGGGCTCACGTCCGCGTCCGCGCCGCCGGGCAGACGGCCGGCGTGATGCCGGGCGCCGTGTCGTGCCGACTGGTCCGCTACGCGCGGTTCCAGGCCAACGCCGAGGAGGGCATCGCCCGGTCGGCGCCCGGGATCTCCTCCACGACCCCGGCGATCCGCGAGCCCGTCGCGAACCTCGTCACCGAGATCATCTCGGCCATGGGTCTGGTGCCGCCGATCCTGGCCTTCGGCCTCACCGAGGGGCTGGGCGAGCCGGGCACGACGGTCCTGATCGTCTCGTTCACGGTGGTCGGCATCGGACTGTCGCTCGGCGGCCCCACGGGTACGCCGTCGACCCGGCCCGCGCGTCGTGCGCACGCTGCTCCCGATTCCCCACGAGGGTGACGGCTGACCACGCGCGTGGTGCGTCGTCCTCCGGACCCCCGGCCCGGGCTCCGGTCGGTGGGGGCCCGGGCCGCGGACCTGCCGCCGTTCTCAGGTGCCGACCGTCTGGCGTCGCTGCGCGGCCTGGGCCATGGCGTGCTGGACGACGCCGACGAGGACCTCCTTGACCGATTCGCGGTCCCGCGCGTCGCACATCAGCAGCGGTACGTGGTCGTCGAGGTCGAGCGCGCGGCGGACGTCGTCGGCCGGGTAGCGCGCCGCTCCGTCGAAGCGGTTGACGCCGACGAGGAACGGGATGGCCCGCCGCTCGAAGTAGTCGATGGCCGCGAAACAGTCCTCCAGGCGCCGGGTGTCGGCGAGGACGACGGCTCCGAGGGCGCCCTCGGACAGCTCGTCCCACATGAACCAGAACCGCTCCTGTCCGGGCGTGCCGAAGAGGTACAGCACCAGGTCCTCGCGGAGCGTGATGCGGCCGAAGTCCATGGCCACGGTGGTGGTGTTCTTGGCCTCCACACCGGAGGTGTCGTCGACCGGGCGCCCGGCCTCGGTGAGGAGTTCCTCGGTGCGCAGCGGTCTGATCTCGCTGACCGCGCCGACGAGCGTGGTCTTGCCCACGCCGAAGCCGCCGGCCACCAGGATCTTGAGCGTGACGGGCTCGACCGGGGGCTTGCCGCGCTCAGAACGCCCGAAGATCATCGATCTCTTCTCCTGCTTGATGGGGGTCGGGCGGCGGGCCGTATCCCCCGCCGCCGGGGGTTTCGACGACGAGTACGTCGCCGGGTCCGACGTCCGCCGAGTCGCTTCCGGCGAGCCGGACGACCGTGCCGTCCGCCCGTTCGATCCGGTGGGCGCCCGACGCGCCGGGTTCGCCTCCGGCCATGCCGTACGGAGGGACCCTGCGGTGCTGGGACAGCGTGGAGACCGTCATGGGCTCCAGGAAGCGGATGCGGCGCACGGCTCCGTCCCCGCCGCGCCACCGTCCGGCGCCGCCGCTGCCGCGGCGCACCGCGAACCCCTCGAGGCGGACGGGCAGCCGCCACTCCAGGATCTCCGGGTCGGTGAGCCGGGAGTTGGTCATGTGGGTCTGTACGACGGATGCTCCGGGGAAGCCGTCTCCGGCGCCCGAGCCTGAGGCGACGGTCTCGTAGTACTGGTGACGGGCGTTGCCGAAGGTGATGTTGTTCATGGTGCCGGAGCCCTCCGCCTGGACGCCCAGGGCCGCGTACAGGGCGCCGGTGATGGCCTGGGAGGTCTCCACATTGCCCGCGACGACGGCGGCCGGCGGCTCGGGAGCCAGCATGGAGCCCGGCGGCACGGTGATGTCCAGCGGTCGCAGGCAGCCGTCGTTGAGCGGGATGTCGTCGGCGACCAGGGTGCGGAAGACGTACAGGACCGCCGCGTTGACGACGGAGCGGGGGGCGTTGAAGTTGGTGGGCAGCTGGGCGGAGGTGCCGGTGAAGTCGATGGCCGCGCGGCGGTTCTCGCGGTCCACGCGGACGCGCACGCCGATGACGGCGCCCGAGTCGGTCTCGTAGGCGTACGCACCGTCGTCGAGGGCGTCGATGACGCGGCGCACCGCCTCTTCGGCGTTGTCCTGGACGTGCTTCATGTAGGCCTGGACGACGTCGAGGCCGAAGTCCTCGATCATGCGGCCGACCTCGTCGACGCCCTTGCGGTTGGCGGCGATCTGGGCGCGCAGGTCGGCGAGGTTGGTCTCCGGGTTGCGGGAGGGGTGGGGGGCCTCGGTGAGGAGACGGAGGGTCTCCTCCTCGCGGAAACGGCCGTTCTCGGTGAGCAGCCAGTTGTCGAAGAGGACACCCTCCTCGTCGATGGTGCGGCTGTCGGCCGGCATGGAGCCCGGGGCGATGCCGCCGATCTCGGCGTGGTGGCCGCGTGAGGCGACGTAGAAGAGGACCTTCCGGTCACTGTCCGTGCCGTCGGTGGGCTCGGTGCCGAAGACCGGAGTGATGACGGTGACGTCGGGCAGGTGGGTGCCGCCGTGGTACGGGTCGTTGACGGCGTAGGTGTCCCCGGGGCGCATGGCCGGGCCGCGCCGCCGGATGACCTCTTTGACGCTCGTACCCATCGAGCCCAGGTGGACGGGGATGTGCGGGGCGTTGGCCACCAGGTTTCCGTCGGGGTCGAAGAGGGCGCAGGAGAAGTCCAGTCGTTCCTTGATGTTGACGGACTGAGCGGTGGACTCGAGGCGGGCGCCCATCTGTTCGGCGATGGACACGAAGAGGTTGTTGAAGACCTCGAGCAGCACGGGGTCGGCTTCTGTGCCGACTCGGGAACTCTGTGTGACCGCGACGCGTTCCAGGACCAGATGCCCCCCGTCGGTCGCCGCGGCCCGCCAGCCCTCGTCGACGACGGTCGTCGCTCCGGACTCGGTGATGATCGCGGGTCCGGTGACGGTTTCGCCGGGGGGAAGGTCCTCGCGGCGGCGGAGGGGTGCGTCGCGCCAGGTGCCGCCGGTGTGGAGGCGGACGGTCCGCGGGGTCTCGCCGCGGTGTCGGACAGTGCTTTCGCGGGGAGCGAGGGCGGAGAGATCGGGGGGTTCGGTGATGCCGGTGGCCTCGACGGAGAGGGCTTCGACGACGATCGGACGGTCGAGCGTGAAGGAGTACGTGGCGCGATGACGTTCCTCGAAGGCGTGCCGCATCGTGCCGGGCTCGGTCAGCTCGACGGTGAGGGTGGTGTCGGTGCCGTCGTAGCGGAGCTGGGCGCGGCGGGTGACCTCGATGCGTTCCTCGGGGACGTCCTCGGCGAGGAGTTCCGCGCGGGCCGCCGCTTCGAGGTCGTCGGCGGTCTGGTGGACGCCGGGCATGGAGGACGGCTCCAGGGAGACCTCGACGGAGCGCTCCCGCATGGCCGTGGTGTCGGCGAGGCCGATGCCGAGCGCGGACAGGACGCCTGCCATGGGCGGGACGAGGACGGTGCGGATGCCGAGGGAGTCGGCGACCATGCACGCGTGCTGTCCCCCCGCTCCGCCGAAGGTGGTGAGGGTGTACCGAGTGATGTCGTGGCCCTTTTGCACGGAGATCCGCTTCACCGCGCCGGCGATGTTGGCGACGGCGATCCTCAGATAGCCCTCGGCGACCTGCTCGGGGGTGCGGTCGTCGCCGGTCTGCTCGTGGATCTCGTCGGCGAGGGCGGTGAAGCGGTCGCGGACGAGCGCGTCGTCGAGGGGCCGGCCGCCGTCCGGGCCGAACACCGTGGGGAAGTGGGCGGGCTGGATACGGCCGAGCATGACGTTGGCGTCGGTGACCGTGAGCGGGCCCCCGCGCCGGTAGCAGGCGGGGCCCGGGTCGGCGCCCGCCGAGTCCGGCCCCACGCGGTAGCGGGAGCCGTCGAAGTGGAGGACCGAGCCGCCGCCGGCGGCGACGGTGTGGATGTCCAGCATGGGCGCACGCAGCCGGACCCCGGCGATCTGCGTGGTGAAGACGCGTTCGTACTCGCCCGCGTAGTGCGAGACGTCGGTGGAGGTGCCGCCCATGTCGAAGCCGATGACGCGGTCGAAGCCGGCGAGCTGCGACATGCGGGCCATGCCGACGATGCCGCCGGCCGGCCCGGACAGGACGGCGTCCTTGCCGCGGAACCGGCCGGCTTCGGTGAGGCCGCCGTTGGACTGCATGAACATCAGCCGTACGCCGTCGAGTTCGTCGGCGACATGGCGGACGTAGCGGTGCAGCACGGGCGAGAGGTAGGCGTCGACGACGGCGGTGTCGCCGCGCGGGACGAGCTTCATCAGAGGACTGACCTCGCTGGACAGCGAGATCTGCGGGAAGCCGATGCGGGCGGCGAGTTCCCCGATCGCTTGCTCGTGGGCGGGGTGGAGATGGCTGTGCACGCAGACCACGGCGACGGCTCGGATGCCGTCGTCGTACGCCCGTCGCAGCGGTCCGGTGAGGGCGTCCAGGTCGGGGGCGCGCAGGACGGTGCCGTCGGCGGCGATGCGTTCGTCCACCTCGACGACCCGTTCGTGCAGCAGCTCGGGCAGGTCGATACGGCGGGCGAAGATGTGCGGGCGGTTCTGGTAGGCGATGCGCAGCGCGTCGCGGAAGCCGCGGGTGACGACCAGCAGGGTCCGTTCGCCCGTGCGCTCGAGGAGGGCGTTGGTGGCGACGGTGGTCCCCATGCGTACGGCGTCGACGGGGGCGTCGGATCCGGCCAGCAGTTCGCGGACGCCCACGACCGCCGCGTCGGTGCCGTGTGTCCTCCGGCTCCCGCGGTGCCGGGTGTGTTCCGGAGCCGGGTTGTCGGACAGCACCTTGCACATCAGCAGCCGGCCGTCGGGGCGCCTCGCGACGATGTCGGTGAAGGTGCCGCCTCGGTCGACCCAGAACTGCCAGCCTGTCACGTCGGTATCCCGCTTCCGCGCCGGTCACAGCGCCCGGAGGCCGTTGATCACGTCGCGCAGAATACTCTCGTCCGGCAGCTCGGCCGGGGGTACCGGCCGGTTCACATGGACGAATTCCGATTCCACGAGATCTCCGACGAGGACCCGGACCACTCCGATCGGCAGATCGAGTTCGGCGGAGAGTTCGGCGACAGTCTGCGAGGTGTCGCGGCACAGTTCGACGATGTCCACGTGTTCCGGGGAGAGCGTGGGGTCGGCCTCCGGATCGTCCGCGTGCGGCTCCGTGACGACCACCGCGATCAGGTCGAGGCGGTGCTGGGCCGCACTGGTGGTGCGGCCCCGCGTCATGGCGTACGGACGGACGACCGGTCCAGCCTCGTCGTCGAACCAGTGGCTTCCACCCTGACCGTCAGCACTCATGTCATCCCACTACCCGCCCGAGGGCAGATCGGTGCGCGGAGCGGCGCCCAGATGCACACCCACCCGCTTCACGAGGAGCGTCATCTCGTAGGCGACCTGTCCGACGTCCGAGTCGGCGTCCGCGAGGACGGCGAGGCAGCTCCCGTCGCCGGCGGCGGTGACGAAGAGGAACGCCTCGTCGAGTTCGACGACGGTCTGGCGGACGTCGCCGACCTCGAAGTGGCGGCCCACGCCCTTGGCGAGGCTGTGGAAGCCGGAGGCGACGGCGGCCAGATGCTCGCTGTCCTCACGGGTGAGGTCCTTCGACGCCCCTATGGGCAGGCCGTCGCCGGAGAGCACGATCGCCTTGCGGATGCTGGCGACGCGGTCCACCAGGTCGTCGAGGAGCCAGTTCAGCTCCCCCTTGTCGGTCGTGGTGTGGCCGGTGGCCCTCGGTGCGGTCATCGACCGTCCCCCTTTGTCGTTCGTCGTGGTGCTGTGCCGCTGTCGGCTTCGTCGCCGGCGGCGTTCTCCTCACGGCCGCGCTGCCAGCCGCGCTGGAGCGAGGCCATGCGGCTGCGGACTTCGTCGGCATCCCGTTCAACGGGCCGGGTCCTGTCCTCGTTCCGCCGTTCGGCACTGTGCTTGAGCTGCGGGGCGAGGCTGGCCTGCCGTACGCGCCGGGGCAGCGGTCCGGCGCCGGGCTGCGCGGCGCCGGTGTCCGTGCCGCCCGCGGCCGGCGAGGAATCGTCGGGGCCGCTCGCCGCGATGGCGGGGCGGCGGGTGCGCCGGGGAAGGCCTGCAGAGGGCTCCGGCCGGTCATCGCGCACGGGGCCGGAGGGTGCCGGGGGGGCGCTCCGGTCCCCGGTTCCGGTCCTGGGCCGGGAGGGAGCGGGGCCCCGTCGGCGGGCGGGCAGCGGAGGCAGCGAGTCCGCGTCCGGCCGTTCACGCTCGGCGTCGGAGGGGAGCCGTTCGGTGCGGCGGCGGGCCGGCAGCGGGGGGGCCGCTTCCGGATCGGGCCGGGTCGACGCGGCGGAAGTGTCCTCCTCGCCCGTGCGCCCCGCACGGGTGCGCGCGTCGCGGACCGGGCGTCCGTGGGAGCTGACCAGCTTGGGTGCTCCCCTGCGGGCCGGCGGAACCGGGGTGCTCCGGTCCTCTTCGACCGGGTCCGTGTCCTCCTGCGCGTCGGGGGTCTGCCGAGGGTGCTCGCGGCCGGACCGCTCCTCCTGGGCGCCGGTGCGGGAGCGGCGGGAGCGGAAGAGGCCGCCGCGCCGGCTGTCCTCGTCGTCCAGAGCGCCGGGAAAGTCGTCGAGCGCGTCCAGGTCGACGGGGGCTTCCAGTTCGACCGGTCCGTCCAGCAGCGAGGCGGGGAGCCGGGGCAGCTGTACGGGCACCTGGGGGAGCGCGGCGCGGCGGCTCTCCTCCGGTTCCCGGTCCTTGGCTCGCTGGGGGCGGTCCAGGCGGAAACCGACGCCGTTGGTGTCCGGAACGTCGTCCGTCAGCAGCGCCTCGGGGATGAAGACGACCGCAGTGGTGCCGCCGTACGGGGAGGGCTGCAGGGAGACCCTGACGTTCTGGCGCCGGGCGAGACGGCTGACCACGAACAGTCCGAGCCGGTCGGTGTCGGAGAGCTCGAACTCGGAGGTCTCGGCGAGCCTGAGATTGGCGTCCAGGAGGGCGTCGGCCGCCATGCCGAGCCCTCGGTCGTGGATCTCCAGGGTGAAACCGTTGGCCACACGCTCGCCGTGGACCTGGACGGCAGTGTGCGGTGGGGAGAACACCGTGGCGTTCTCCAGGAGTTCGGCCACGAGGTGGGTGAGGTCGGCGACGGCCGGACCGGTGACGGCGACCCGCGGCAGCCGCCGGACCTCGATGCGTTCGTAGTCCTCGACCTCGGCGACGGAGGCGCGTACGACGTCCATGAGCTGGACGGGCTTGCGCCACTGCCGGGAGGGCGCGGCACCGGAGAGGATCACCAGACCCTCGGCATGCCGGCGCATGCGGGTGGTGAGATGGTCCAGCCGGAACAGGTCGGCGAGTTCCTCGGTGTCCTCGGTCCTGCGTTCCATGGCGTCCAGCAGGGTGAGCTGCTTGTGCAGCAGAACCTGGCTGCGGCGGGCGAGGTTGACGAACACCTCGGAGACACCGGCGCGCAGTTCGGCCTGTTTGACGGCGGCCTCCACGGCGGCGCGCTGGAGGGTGTTGAGGGCCTGACCGACCTCCCCCATCTCGTTCTTGTCGTACTCCAGGCGCGGCACCTCGGTCTCGACGTCGACCTGTTCGCCCGCCGAGAGGCGGCGCATCACACTGGGCAGCCGCACGCCGGACGCCTCGTGGGCCTCCAGGCGCAGCTGCCGGAGATCCCGGACGAGTCCGCGGCCCACGCGTACGGAGAGGACGAGGGACACCAGGAGGGCCACCAGTCCGAGGACACCGGCGATGACGGCCTGGGTGATGACGCCCATGGCAACGGGACGGACGCGGTCCTGGTAGCGGTCGGCGGCCTGGTCGTTGAGGGTGCCGAGTTCGGAGAGCACTTTGCCGGCGGCGACGTCCCAGCTCTTGGCCGTGACCCCGCGGGGCGTCCCGGCGCCGGAGGAGACGGCTGCTTCCTCGCCCACGCGCAGTGGGGCGGACGCGGCGTTCTTCCAGAAGGCCTCGTAGCGGTCGCGCTCGGACGCGGGCAACTGCGGCAGGCCGGCGTCGTACATCAGGGTGCGCTGGGCCACGAGGCCGGAGATCTCCCGCACTTCGGCACGGGACAGCTTGCCGACGATCAGCGCGGAGCCGAGCAGGGCGTCCTCACGGGAGAGCAGTTCGCGGGCGCGGGCGAGACTGACAAGGGCGCGGTACTGCTTGTCAAGCTCGACGTCGTCGACCACATGCAGATTGGCCAGCAGGATGTAACACGGGTCGACCAGCCCGTTGTAGAGGTCGAAGGCCTGAGAACGGTTGACGGTGCCGTCCTCGACGCTGCGGCGCAGGGAGTCGATGCCCTCGAAGGAGTCGAGCACGGCGCTCAGTTCGCCGGAGTCCCCGTGCATGGCCTCGCGCACATCGGCGTTCGTCGCGCTCCTGCGGACGGCGGCGACGGCGGCGTCGGTGGCGGAACGACTGCGCCTCAGCGCGGCAAGGCCGTCGGAGGCACGGGGGTCGGCGAGATAGACGAGGGTCTGCCGACGCTCCTGCTGGAGGACGCGGACGGTGTCCTCGACGGGGTAGCCGATCTCCTCCATCACCGACGACACGTCGAACAGATGGCTTGCCTCACGGCCCGTGAGCACCGTGGTGAAGGCCCAGATCGTCGTCAGGGACAACAGCGGCACGAGAAGCAGCGCCACGATCTTCCGGCGGATGGAATTCCCGCGAAAGCGCATGGCCTCCCCCAGCTCGGCCCCCGAAAGACCGGGGGTACACATGTGCGTCAACAAACGGCGCGAGCCTACTACCGCGCCGGGATGAACTCTAAGAGCCGTCCGGAAGCTGTAGTGCGGTGCCAGGGACGGGAGGTGACGAGTTGTCCGGGCATTGTGGGAGATCGCCTCCCGAAATCAGGGGTGCGCCCCGCGGGCCGATCTCCCGGACGTACGAGGATGTTTGGCCGGTTTCTTTCCCGGTCGGGAATCTTCGCGACGTGCCGTTCGTCCTTCTGTGTGGGAAATGGGGGCGGAATCGGCCGCAAGAGCCGTGTCCTGCACCCGGGCGGCGTAGAACAGCGCAAGCCGGGCAGCCACTGGAGGACCGGGTCTTCGGACACGGGCGAGCGGTCTGCCGGCGGTGGGGAGTGACACGTTGATGGGCACGGCGGAGCGGCGCGAGGCGCCCGAGGAGGGCACTGCGGCGCGGAAGACCAGAGGAGGCACCGGCGAACCCGGCGGGCTCGCCGGGAAGGCCTCCTACCGGCCTTTGTGGGTCGAGGAGCCGGCCCGGCGGCGCCGGTTGCCGGACCCGGTACGGACGGCGGCCGTACGGGCGGTGCTCATCATCGCGGTGACGCTCGTCCAGGCCATGGTGGCCTTCCTGTGCACGCTGGCCGGGTCCTGGCTGGCGTTCCCCATGGTCATCAGCAGTGTCGTCAGTACGATCCTGGCGACCTGGGGGGTCCTGGACGTCTGGGTGACCCGCCAGGTCTGGAATCAGCGCTACGGCGTGGTGTCCGCGCCCAGCAGCACCGCGCGGGCCCTGCGCCGGGAGCGGCGCCGCGCCCGCCGTCAGCAGCGGTCCGCCCAGCGGGCGCAGGCTCGAATACGCCGACGGGGCGGAGCCGGGCAGCTGTCGCACCCCTGACGGCACTCCCGGCGGCGCACAGGATCTCGGTAGGCTGAGGTTGCGTATGCCGCGCCTGCAAGCGCTGCGCGCAATACTTCCCGGGCGCGGGTGACCGTCGCAGCGAGGGCGGCCGGCACCGGCCCGCACCGGGCCGACAGATGGTGAGAGCCGAGCCATGACCGGCGAGCGGAAACAGCCCGGGGAGAACGGGAGGGGCACGACGAGTGCCGTGCGGTCGGTGGACCGTGCGGTGAGCGTGCTGGAGATCCTGGCGCGGCACGGCGAGGCGGGTGTCACGGAGATCGCCGGCGAACTGGGCGTGCACAAGTCCACGGCCTTCAGGCTGCTCGGTGTCCTGGAGAACCGCGGGCTGGTGTCCCAGACGAAGGACCGCGGCAAGTACCACCTGGGCGCCGGTGTGCTGCGCCTCGCGGGGGCGGCCGCCGTGCGGCTGGACATCTCGCAGGAGGGCATCCCGGTGTGCCGGGAACTCGCCGACGAACTCGGCGAGACGGTGAACATAGCGGTGCTGGACGACGACGCCGCCGTCAACATCATGCAGGCCCGGGGCACGGCGTCGGTCACCGCGCAGAACTGGCTCGGCAGGCGCACCCCGCTGCACGCCACCGCCGGCGGCAAGGTGTTCCTGGCCCACCTGCCACCCTCCGTTCGTGAGGGCCACCTCGCGCGCCCGCTGCACCGGTTCACGGAGCGGACGATCACCACGGCACGGAGACTGCGCGATGAGCTGGAGACGGCGGTCGAGCACGGGTACGCCGCCACGCTCGAGGAACTGGAGCTGGGGCTCGCGGCCGTCGCCGCGCCGGTCCGCTCACACGACGGCACGGTGATCGCGGCGATCAGCGTCTCGGGACCGGTGTACCGGCTGCGTGCGGACCGGCTGCCCGAGCTGGGCGGCCGGACGGCGACGGCGGCGGCCGAGCTGTCCCGGCGCATGGGTTACGGCTTCTGAGCCGCACCCGGGGGACAGCTGATCAGCCACCCGTCGCCACGGGCCGCTTGAACATGCGGGTCGCCGTGATCTCGCTGTGCGCCTCCTCGGCCGGATCCTGCTGGGGAAGCCCCGGCCGGAGGTGTTCCTCCACGCTGATGTACTTCAGGCCGGCCCGCAGGTCGGCGTCGTTCCGCAATCGGATGACCAGCGGGAACTCCGCGAGAGCCGTCGTGTCGAACAGACCGGTCGTGTACAGGAGCTGGACGCCGAGCGCGTCGGCGACCGCGCGCTGGAGCTCCAGGAGGTAGGTGGCGTTGGCGCGGCCGATGGGGTTGTCCAGGAACAATGTGCCGGCGTGGCGGTGCTTGTCCCGGCCGCGGTCGTTGGAGCGCAGCGCGGCCATCGTGCAGTACAGGGCGATGGCCGCGGTGAGCAGCTGGCCGCCGGAGAACACGTCACCCATCTGACCGACCGGTACGCGTTCGGCGCGCAGTACCGCGTCGGGCTTGAGGATCTCGACGGCGACGCCCTTCGGCTGGAGGGCGGCGGCGACCCCGCGCAGCAGCAGGGACATGCCGTCGCGCCGCATGTCGGAGTTCTTCTTGACGGCCGCCCGGGTCGCCTCGTCGACGACCTCGCCGAGCCTCTCGGTGAGGGTGGCCTGGTCGGGTTCCTCGAAGCGGATGCGCAAGAACTCCTGTCCGGACCACTCGCCGAGGCCTTCCGGCAGCCGGGACAGCCGCTGGGCGGAGCGGAGGGTGGCGAGGGAGGACTCGACCAGGCCCCGCAGCCGGTCCACGATCGAGTCGCGGTTGCGCTCCAGCTGCTCCAGCTCGTCGGTGAGGACCCGCAGCCGGGGTGCGAAGGCGTCCGCCCACTTCTGGGCGTGCTCGGGCAGCGCGGAGGCGGGCAGTTCCCGGATCTGCTGGCGTGCGGGGGTGCGGACCTGTTCGTAGCGCGTGGAGTTGGCGTGCCGGACGAGGATGTCGCTCGCCTCGCGCACCGCGGACTCGGCGGCGGACAGGTCGGCGGCGCAGCTCCGCAGCGAGCGGCGGGACTCGGCGGCGGACTGCCGGGCCTCGTCCAGACCGCCCGGATAGGCCTCGGGCTGCTCCTGCTCCTCCTCGGGTGCGTGTTCGCGCAGCAGGTCGCGGAGCATGGCGGCGATCTCGTCGAATCCGCCGGCCGCGTCCTCGGCGGCGCGGTGCGCGTCGAGGAGTTCGGCGTGGGCCTCCCGGGCCTGGCTCAGGGCCTCGCTGCGGGAGGCGAGTTCGGTGGTGGCGGTGCGCAGGAGGGCCTGTGCGTGCTCGGCGTCGCGCGGCACCAGTTCCCCGGGGAGTTCGGTGTGCGCCTCGCCGTCCTCGGGCGCGAGCCGCTCGGCCTCGCCGCGCAGCCGCCCGAGCTGCTCGCTCGCGCTGGACATACGGGCCTCCAGGAGCTGTACCAGCTCCTCGGCTCGGGCGGCGGCGGCCTGCCGGCTGGGCCCGTCGGAGCCGTCGGGCGACTGGAGCAGCTGCTCGGCGCGGGTGCGGACCTTGTTGCTGAGTCGGTCCAGTTCGGCTCGGGCGGCGCTCTCGTCGCTCTCCGCGCGGGCCTGTTCGGCGCGCAGATCGGCACCGACACCGACTTTCTCGTACACCTGGGACGCGGCGCGGTAGGCCTCGCGCAGGGCGGGCAGGGACGACTGCGGTGCTCCGGCGCCGTCCTCGGGGACGTCGTCGGGAGCGCCCGCGATCTCGGAGCGCTCGGCGCGCAGCGCACGTGCGGTGCGTCGGGCGTCGTCGGCGGCGCGCTGGGCGCCGCGCCGGTCCTCGTCGGCGGCGCGCGCCCGTTCCAGACAGGTCTGGGCGCGGGCCTCCGCCTCGGTCGCGTCATCGGCGAGTTCACGCAGCTTGACCTGCCAGCCGGCCCGCTCGCGCAGCCGGAAGGCGAGTCCGGCGAGGGCGTCGGCCGCGCGCCGGGCCTTCTGCGCGGCTTCCTGCCGCTCGTCACGGACGCCGACGGCTTCGGCGGCGGCTTCCTCGGCCTCCGCCCTCACGGTGCGCGCCTCGGCCAGCTCTGCCTCGGACTCCTCGGCGAACGCCCGCGCCTCGTGGGCCGCGCCGGCCAGCTCGGTGAGCCGTCCGGCGGGGCAGCCGGTGCGCCAGGAGGCGAGCCGCGCGACCAGTTCGCGGTCCTTGGCGAGCCGGGCGGCGAGGGCGCGGATCTCCTCGTCCCGCTCGGTCGCCCGGGCGCGCAGCGCCTGCCGTTCCTCGTCGGCGGCGTGCTCGTCGTGCATGGCCGGGTTCGGCGGTACGAGGAAGACGTCCCCCGTGTCCGCGTCCAGCGCGGGGGTGGGGGCGAGCAGGGCGGCGGCGGTGCCGACGGCGACGGCGGACCGAGGCAGCAGGGCGGCGTCGCTCAGTGCCTCGCGGGCTCGGACGTGGGAGTCCGGGTCGGTGATGATGACGCCGTCGACCAGCTCGGGGCGGGTGGCCAGCACCCGCGCGTGGTCGGCCGGGTCGACGGCCTGGGCGAGGTAGCGCCACCCCGGGAGTGCCGGGATGCCGTGCTCACCGAGGAACTCGACCGTCGCCAGCACGTCCGGGCCGGGCGGCAGCAGCCCGCCGTCGCCGAGGGCGCCGAGGATGCGGGCGTCGTCCGCGGCGGCGGTCCGCAGGTCGAACAGCTGCCGTTCGGCGGAGGAGACGGCGTCGTCGAGCAGTTCCCGCAGTTCGTCGGCGAAGCGGTCGAGTTCCTCGGCGGTCAGGGCGCTTTCGCCGAGGGAGGGGCCGGCGTCGGAACGACCCGTGGCCTGGCCGGCGTCCGTACGCCGGTCCGGCGCACCGGTCCGCCGCCTGCCGGGGGTTCCCGGGAGGCTCAGCAGTTCCGCCAGCCGCTGTTCGGCGGCGAGGGCCTCGGCCGTGCGGCGCTCGCTCTCGAGGGCGCGCTCGGCCGCCGTGGCCGCGTCCGCCGCGCGGGCCGCGGTGAGTTCCGCGCGGCTTTCGGCGGCAGCCGCCTCCCGCGCGTGCTCGGTGGCCCGACGGGCCGCCTCGCGGGCGGTGTCCCAGGCGGCGACCGCCGTCTTCTCGGCGTCACTGGCCGCGAGGGCGGCCCGGGCGGGGTCGGCGTCCGGGGCGCTGTCGTCGAGCCAGCCGGCCCGCACGGCCTCGGCGGTCTCCTGCTCGACCTCGGTGAGCCGCTGCCGCAGGTGCCCGACCTCGCTGCGGGCCCGCTGCGCCTCGGTGGCGGCGGCGGTGGAGTCGCGGTAGGCGCCGTCGCTGACCTCCTGGAGGGCGGCGGACCGCTCCTCCTCCTCGTTGGCGAGGTCCTCGGCGTTCTGCGCGGCCGCGTGCAGGGCGCGCACCAGGTCGAGGGCGGCCTTGGCCCGCGCGGCCAGCGCGGGAGCCGCGTCCCGCTCGGCCTCCTGGATCGCGGCGGACACACGGGCGACGCGGTCGGCTGCGGCGCGGTGCCGCAGCACGGCCTCGGCGGCCTGCCAGGCCGAGTAGAGGGTGCGCGCGTCGGCGAGTTCCCGTTTCTGGGCGGCGGCGGCCTTCTCGGCGGCGGAGAGTGCCAGGGAGGCGTGCCGGTAGGCGAGTTCGGCGGAGATCAGCGCACTGTGCTCGCGTGCCGACTCGGCGTGGGTGACGGCGTACGCGGCGGCGGTGACCCGCCCGGCGAGGTCGGCCGCGCGGACGCGTTCCCGGGCGCCGCGCGCGGAGAGCCTGCGGGCCAGGGTGCGGGTGCGGCGCTCGGCGGCGGTGTGGATCTCCCGCGCGCGGGTGCGGGCCTCGGCTGCCTCGACGATCCGGCCCAGCAGGTCGACGGACCCGGCGGTGAAGTCCCGTTCGGCGATCAGCTCGGCACGCCGGCCCAGCTTGTTGCCGAACCCGCTGACCAGATCGGCGAGTCCGTCGGTGTCCCGGGTGTCGGTGACGGCGCGCAGCAGCAGGTCGGTGAAGTCGGAGTCCTTCTTGACCGCGAAGAGGCCGGCGGCCTCGCCCTCGTCGGCGTTCATCTCCCGCTGGTAGCGGAAGAGCTCGGGGTCGAGTCCCAGCTCGCCGAGGTGTTCGGTCCAGCGCTCGTGGGTCTCCTCCCAGTGTGCTTCCAGGTGCGGGTAGTTCTTGCCGGCCTCCGTGAAGGCGTCCCGGAAGCCCTTCATGGTGCGGCGCCGTCCCCGCGCGCCCGACTGGCCCTCGACGGGCGGCCGTACGGCCGTGGACTCGGCGACGGGAAGGTTGTCCAGGCCGAGACCGGGGCCGGGCCGGAAGGAGTACCAGGCCTCGGCGAACTTCCTCGGGTCGTTGGAGACCTGCCGGCCCCGCCACTCGCTGACCTTGCCGACGACCACGCACTCGCCGGTCTGCACGTGCTGCCACTCCAGCGCCACGTGGCCGCAGTCGTCGGCGAGCAGGAACTTGCGCAGCACACCGGAGCTGGCGCCGCCGAGGGTGTTGCGGTGGCCCGGGAGCATCACGGAGAAGATCAGCTTCAGCAGGACCGACTTGCCGCCGCCGTTCTCCAGGAAGAGCACCCCGGCGGGGGCGGGCCGGCGCGGCGGACCGACGGGCTCCTCCTCGAAGAACTCCGCCTGCGTCGGCGCGGGGTCCGGCACGACCCCGCCGACGCCGCGCAGGTCGAGCACGGTGTCGGCGTAGCGCGCACCGGCCGGCCCGATGGAGTAGAGGCGGACCCGGGACAGCTCGTACATGGCGGACTCTCGTGAGGCTTCGTGAGACGGGGGTTCAGACGGAGTGGAACGGCAGGCCGGCGTCGGCGACCAGCTCCAGGTCGTCGCCGTCCTCGGGCGGCAACAGGGTGGGCGTGCCGTCGGTGACCGGGACGACGCCCAGTTCCAGCAGTTCGGCCATGGCGGCGCCGCCCGCCATGTCGCGGACCTGGAGCTGGTAGCGGGCGGTGGTGCGGTACGTGCCGCCGTTGTCGTCGCCGGTGCGCTGCAGGAAGCCGGAGTCGGTGAGGAAGCCGACGGCCTTGGCGACGATGCCGGTGGTCGATCCCGCGAGCCGGCGTGCGTCCTTGGTGGCGCCGGTCGAGCTGCGTCTGGCCCAGATCCGCCAGGCGGCCTCCAGACCGGGGGCGTCACTGGCCGGGTCGGTGTTCTCGCCCTGCTTCGCGGCCCGCTCCTCCAGCCGGTGGCAGGCCTGGCGGACGAAGGCGTCGACGCCGTTGACCGTGACGCGCCCGATGTAGCCGTCGTCGGCGAGGTCCTCGGGGCGGGGGAAGGCCATGGCGGCGACGGCGAGGTGGGCGAGCCCGTGCAGGAACCGGTCGCCGCCGTCGGCGGAGGTACGGCGCGCGTAATCGCCCATGCGGACGGCGAAGACGGAGTCCTCGGCGGCGGTGACGGCCATGCCGGCGCGCGGGGACACCTCCAGCACGATCAGTCCGAGGCCGGTGGCCACTGCATCGGCGAGCCGTGCGAACGGCGGGTCCTCGCGGTAGCGGCGCAGCAGGTCGGCGTACTCCTGGTCACGGGCGGGCTGGAGCTTGGGCTGGAGGCCGAAGGCGACGAGCCGCGCGGCGTCGGCCGCGTCGGCGGGGGTGACGGCGGCGCTCGCCGGTGCGGCCACGGCCTCCGGCTCGCTCCACTCGACGTGCTCGGTCACGGTCGGGACTCCTTGCTCTGGGACACCTCGGTACGGGCTGCTTCCTCCGTCATGCCGCCTCCGACCGGTCCGCGGCCATCCCCGCCGCGTCCAGCAGGGCCGTGCCGACGATGAGGTCGGCACCGCCGAACTCGGGGTCGTCGAGGTCGGTTCCGTCGTCCACGGCGAACAGCAGCTTCCGTTCGCCCTGGCGGTAGGCGGTGCCGACCGGAGGGCTCGCGGCATGGATGGCCAGCAGGGCGACCAGGTAGGGCAGTTCGGGGTCCCGTCGGCGGGCGTCGGCGAGCAGTCCGGACAGCCGGCGCGGTGCGTCGGCCGGCAGGTCCAGCAGCTCCGTGGCGGCCGCCAGCTGCTCCTCGCTGAAGCGGCTGTCGTCGGGCGTGGCGATCAGGTCGGGCTCGGGCATCTCGGCGCCGAGGTGTTCCCGCTCCACGGGTGGCGTCAGCAGGATCTCGACGAGATCGGCGACCCGGACGGAGACCGGGGTGCGCAGCCCGGTGCCGTGGGCGAAGAAGGCGTCGGTGACCCGGGCCGCCCGCTCCACGGGCAGCGGCAGCAGGGGCGCGAGGAGGTGGCCGTAGAGGTCGGTGCCCGAGGCCGACGCGGGGGTGGCGAAGGCCTGCCGGTCCTGTTCGGCGCGGAACAGCGGGCCGGCCTCCAGCAGCCGGGACTGCAGCTGGGTGTGGCGCCGGATGCAGTCCTTGACGATGTCCACCAGCTCGGCCGCCCGGCGTTTGTGCTCGGGGTCCTCGGACTCGTCGCGGGCCTTGCGGATGTTGGTGAGGATCGCGTTCTCGTGGCGGTAGCGGTCCGCCACGTGGTCGAGGGCCTCGGCGATCATGTCGGGCACGGCGCTCAGCCAGTCCACCGCGCGGACGTTGCGGCGGGTGGCGTCCAGGGCCCGGCGCAGGCTCTCGGAGTACTGCACGGTCCGGTAGCGGGCCTGCTCGGCGGCGAGCTGGGCGTCGGCGAGCCTGCCCCGGCTGATCAGCACCTCCAGCTTGACCTCGGCGGCGATCTGCGCGCTGGTGACATCGGTGTCCAGGGCGCCGACCAGGACGTTGACCGCCTCGTCGGTGGTCCGCAGGTACACCGTGCCGCCGGGGCCGGGTACCTCCTCGATCAGCTTGAAGTCGTAGTCACGGCGCACATAGGTGCCGTCCGCCCCGAACACGCCGTACACCGCGCGGAAGCCGCGGTCGACGCTTCCGACGTTGATCAGGTTCTCCAGGACCCAGCGGGCCACCCGCTCGTGCTCGGCGGCGGGTCGGCGCGGGGCCTGGGCGGCGATGCGCGGGATGAGCCGGGCGACTATCTGGTCGTGGTCCGCGCCCGTGTCGAAGTCCATGTTCAGGGTGACGAGGTCGATGGCCGCGAGGGCGATCTCCGCCATGCCGTACACCGAGTACTCACCGGCGAGGTTGGCCTTGCGCGCGTCGAGGTCGTGCAGCGGTGCGGTGCACGCGAGCGCGCGCAGCCGCCGCGCCAGCCCTTCGTCGGCGGCCGGGCCCGGCGCGGACCGCGGCCCCGCGCTGAGCTGGGGCGGAACGCTGTCCGTCGATGCAGGCGAAGTCACGGTGCACAGACTAGGTCCTCGGTCTGACAACAGCCCAAACGGCCGGGTCGCACCCCGGCGCGACGGTCGTCACACCGTCGGCCGGCCGTCCTAGCCGTCCTGGCCGTCCTCGCCGACGCGCCGCCGGTACACCTCGACGACCCGTTCCAGCGAGAGCTCGAGGTAGGCCGCCAGCAGCATCTCGGCCTTGTCGCGGTCCCCCTCCCGCAGGGCCTGGAGAATTCCGACATTGCGCGCGATGTACGGTTCGTGCAGCCGCTGCGGCTCGTCCACGACGTGGAAGGCGAGCCGCAGCTCGGCGAAGACGCTGCGCATCAGCTCGTCCGTACGCTCGCTGGCGGCGAGCGCCACCAGTTCCCGGTGGAAGTGGATGTTGGCCGTCCCCACGCCCTTCCAGTCACCCTCGCGTGCCGCCGTACGCCCCTGTTCCGCCGCCTCGGCGAGCGCGTCGAGCGCGTAGGGCGGGTCACCGAGCCCGCGCACGACGGCGCACTCGACGAGCCGGCGGGTGCGGTAGATGTCCTCGACGTCCTCGACGGTCAGCACCCGGACGAACACGCCCCGGTTCAGCTCGTGGACGAGCAGACGTTCGTGCGTGAGCAGCCGGAACGCCTCGCGCAGCGTGTTGCGGGAGACGCCGAGCGCGCCGCCGATGCTGTCCTCCGACAGCCGCGTCCCGGGCGGGAAGTAGCCCTCGGCGATGCGGCTCCTGAGGATGTCCGCGACCCGCTCGGCGGTGCTGGTCCGGCCCAACAGGGCGCGGTCGTCGGCCAGTCCGCTCAGCTGCTCTCCCATGCCGGGATTCAATCGCACGCGGAAGAACGAGACAACACGGGTATTGAAGGATCGTTCAACGATCCTCTACCTTGCTGGGCAGTGGCACGGCTCACCCCTTCCCGCACCCTCCGTCCTCCCCTGCGAGGTGCCCATGAGCACGCTCCCTCCACCGCGGCCCCTGACCGACGTCACACCTCCCGCGCCGACCGAACACGCCCCCGCCGAAGGGGTGTTCGGCTGGCTGCACGCACTGGGGCCACGCGGCCGACGCGCTTTCGGCGGCGCGTTCGGCGGCTACGCCCTGGACTCGTACGACTACTTCACGCTGCCGTTGACGATGGTCGCGCTCTCGGCGTACTTCGGTCTGGACAGCGGCCAGGCCGGCCTGCTCACGACCGTCACCCTGGTGGTCTCCGCGGTCGGCGGCGCCCTCGCCGGCGTGCTGGCGGACCGCGTCGGCCGGGTCAGGGCGCTGCTGCTGACCGTGGTCACGTACGCGGTGTTCACCGTGGCCTGCGGCTTCGCGCCCGACTACGAGACACTGGTGGTGTTCCGCGCGCTGCAGGGCCTGGGCTTCGGCGGTGAGTGGGCGGTCGGCGCGATCCTGGTCGCCGAGTACGCGAGCGCCCGGCACCGGGGCCGCACCCTCGGCGCGGTCCAGAGTTCCTGGGCCGTGGGCTGGGCGCTGGCCGTGATCGTGTACACGATGATCTTCTCGCTGGTCGACGACGACCTGGCCTGGCGCGTGATGTTCTGGACCGGTGCGCTGCCCGCGCTGCTCGTGGTGTGGGTGCGGCGCAGTGTGCGGGACGCGCCCGAGGCGGCGGCCGCACGGGAGAAGAGCGCGCAGAGGGGATCGTTCGCCGCGATCTTCCGGACGGGCCGGCCGGGATCACCGGGTCTGCTGCGCACCACACTCTTCGCCGTGCTGCTCTCCACCGGCGTCCAGGGCGGCTACTACACCCTCGCCACCTGGGTGCCGACCTATCTGAAGACGGAGCGCGACCTGTCGGTCATCGGCACCGGCGGCTATCTGACGTTCCTGATCTCGGGTGCCTTCATCGGCTACCTGACCGGCGGCCACCTCACCGACCGGCTGGGCCGCCGGCGCAACATCTGGCTGTTCGCGCTGCTGTCCGCGCTCTGCATCCTGGTGTACACGAACATCCCGGGCGGTGCCGACACCGCGATCCTCGTGCTCGGTTTCCCGCTCGGGTTCTGCATGTCGGCGATCTTCAGCGGCTTCGGCTCCTACCTGAGCGAGCTGTACCCGACGGCGGTGCGCGGTACGGGACAGGGCTTCACGTACAACACCGGACGCGCCGTGGGCGCCGTCTTCCCCACGACGGTCGGCTTCCTCGCCGACGGCTGGGGCGTGGGCGGGGCGCTGGTCTTCGGCGCGATCGGCTACGGCATCGCGGCACTGGCGCTGCTGGGGCTGCCGGAGACGCGCGGGAAGGAACTGGAGTGACCCACACAGACGACCGCACGCCGGCCACCGTGGACGACCGCCCCGTGACACTGGCCGACGAGCACGCGCGCGCGTGGAGCCCCCGTGCGGCGCGCTCCCGCTTCCGGGAGGGCCTGACGGGCCCCACGGCCGGTGTGGCCGCGGGGCACACGCAGGCCAATCTGATCTCGGTGCCCGCCGACTGGGCGTACGACATGCTGCTGTTCTGCCAGCGCAACCCCAAGCCCTGCCCGGTCCTGGACGTCACCGACGCCGGGTCCACGACCACCGTCCTCGCCGCGGACGCGGACCTGCGCACCGATCTGCCGCGCTACCGCGTGTGGGAACACGGCGAGCTGGTGGACGAGCCGACGGACGTACGGGCGCACTGGCGCGGTGATCTGGTGTCGTTCCTGATCGGCTGCAGTTTCACGTTCGAGTGGGCGCTGACGGCGGCGGGCGTTCCGGTCCGGCACGTCGAGCAGGGCCGCAACGTTCCGATGTACGTGACGAGCTGGCAGTGCCGTCCGGCCGGGCGGCTGCGCGGGCCGATGGTGGTGTCCATGCGGCCGGTGCCGCCGGAGCACCTCTCCGCGGCGATCCGGGAGAGCAGTCTGCTGCCGGCGGTGCACGGCGGGCCCGTACACTGCGGCGACCCCTCCGGGCTGGGCGTCGACGACCTCGGCCGCCCGGACTTCGGCGACCCGGTGGACCTCGAGCCGGACGACATCCCGGTGTTCTGGGCCTGCGGAGTGACCCCGCAGGCAGCGGTCATGGCCTCCCGTCCGCCGTTCGCCATCACGCACGCACCGGGCCAGATGTTCCTCAGCGACGCCCGCGACGAGCAGTTCCGCGTGGCCTGACCGGGCTGTGCGGCACCAGACAGGAGAAACGAAGAACCCATGACGTCGATCGATCTGAACGCCGACCTCGGCGAGGGGTTCGGCCGCTGGCGGCTCACCGACGACGAGCGGCTGCTGTCCGTGGTGACCAGCGCCAACGTGGCGTGCGGTTTCCACGCCGGGGACGCGTCCACCATGCGCCGGGTGTGCGAGCTCGCGGCCGGGCGCGGGGTGCGGATCGGCGCCCAGGTCTCCTACCGGGACCTGGCCGGGTTCGGGCGGCGCGCGATGGACGTGCCGCCCGCCGAACTGGCGGCCGAGGTCGCCTACCAGATCGGCGCCCTGGAGGTGTTCGCCCACGCGGCGGGCTCCCGCGTGGCGTACGTCAAACCGCACGGGGCGCTGTACAACCGGGTGGTGCACGACGAGGAGCAGGCCGGCGCGGTCGTCGACGGGGTGCTCCTGGCGGACGCCACGCTGCCCGTGCTCGGTCTGCCGGGCTCACGGCTGCTGGAACTGGCCGGGGAGGCGGGTCTGCCGGTGGTCACGGAGGCGTTCGCCGACCGGGCGTACACCGACGGGGGCACACTGGTGCCGCGCCGTCGGGAGGGCGCCGTGGTCACCGATCCGGAGTCGGTGGTGGCCCGCTCGGTGGACCTGGCCCGCCACGGGGAGGTCGACGCGCACTCGGGACGGCGCATCGAGGTGCGGGCGCGTTCCCTGTGTCTGCACGGTGACACGCCCGGCGCGGTGGACCTGGCGCGACGGGTCCGCGACGCGCTGGAGGCGTCCGGGGTCCGGGTGGAGGCCTTCGTATGAGGGTGCTGCCCGTCGGCGAGGACGCCCTGCTCGTCGAGGTCTCCTCGGGCGACGAGGCCCAGGCGCTCCACGCGGAGTTGCTGCGGCGCCGCGCGGAGGGCTCGTTGCCGGTCGGCGAGATCGTCCCGGCGGCGTGCACGGTGCTGCTCGACGGCCTGTCCGATCCGTCCCGGCTGGCCGCCGAGCTGGCCTCCCTCGAGCTGCCGCCCGTGCCCCCGCGCACGCGGGAGACGGTCGAGATCCCGGTGCGCTACGACGGTCCGGACCTCGCGGACGTCGCCGCGCACTGGGGCGTCACCGCGCGGGAGGCCGCCCACGTCCACGCGAGCACCGAGTTCCGCGTCGCCTTCTGCGGATTCGCGCCCGGCTTCGGCTACCTCACCGGTCTGCCCGCGCGCTACGACGTGCCCCGCCGGACCACTCCGCGCACCATCGTCCCGGCCGGCTCGGTGGCGCTGGCGGGGCCCTACACCGGCGTGTACCCGCGGCCCTCACCGGGCGGCTGGCAGCTGATCGGTACGACCGACCTCGTGCTGTGGGACCACTCGCGCGTGCCCGCGGCGCTGCTCTCCCCCGGCACGCGTGTGCGCTTCGTCCCGGTGGCCGCGACGGGGCCCGCGGGATGACGGACCGTGCGCTCGCCGTCGTACGCGCGGGAGCCCTCACCACCGTGCAGGACCGGGGCCGCCCGGGGCACGCCCACCTCGGTGTGCCCCGCTCGGGGGCGCTGGACGGGCCCGCGGCGGCGCTCGCCAACCGGCTGGCCGGAAACCCGCCGGATGCGGCCGTCCTGGAGACGACCCTCGACGGCTGCTCCCTGCGGCCCCGTTCGACGGTCACCGTGGCGGTCACCGGGGCTCCCTGCCCGGTCACCGTGGACGGCCGGCCGGCCGCCTGGGGCGCGCCGGTGCGCGTGCGCGCCGGATCCGTGCTGGACGTCGGCGCGGCGGTCTCCGGCATACGCGCCTATGTGGCCGTCTCCGGGGGGATCGCCGTCGAACCGGTGCTCGGCAGCCGTTCCACGGACCTGCTCTCCGGTCTCGGCCCGGCCCCCCTCACGGACGGCGCCGTGCTTCCCCTCGGCCCTCCGCGGGAGGGCCACGCGCGCGTGGACGTCGCCCCGCAGCCGGCGCCCCCGGACGAACTCGTGCTGCGCGTGGCACCGGGGCCGCGCGATGACTGGTTCACCCCGGCCGCCGTACGCCTCTTCACGTCCCGCGCGTACCACGTGTCACCGGCGAGCAACCGCATCGGACTGCGCACGACCGGACCGGCCCTGGAGCGGGCCCGGCGGGACGAACTCCCCAGCGAGGGCGTGGTGCTGGGCGCGGTCCAGGTGCCGCCCGACGGCACGCCGATGGTCTTCCTGGCCGACCATCCGACCACCGGGGGTTACCCGGTGATCGCGGTCGTCCACCCCGTCGACCTCCCGGCCGCCGCGCAGGCACGCCCCGGCACACCGGTCCGCTTCGTCGCCGTACGCCGCCGACGCCCGTCCGGCGGATGAGACCCGGGCCGTGGGGCTGAGGCCGCGCCGGTGACCGGCATCGGCTCGCGGCGCCCGCGGGGGTCGGGGCGCGGGCGGCGACGTCATGGCCGTCCCCTCACGGGTGGACGGACGTGACCACGCCGACGTGGATCCCTCCCGGCGGAACGCGCCGGGAGGGTCGTCTCCCTCACCCACGCGGGCCGGGCGGCGCCCACGCACGCCCGACCCGCGGGCCGTCCGCGCGGAAGGGGTCACACGGCGGGCTCCTCAGGGCCGATCCGGCTGCGTACGGCGGTCTGCACCTCGGCCTCCTCGGCCGGGTCGGCGGCGAGCCGGCGCAGACGCTCGACGACCCGGGTGTCCCCGGTCTCGGCGTGCCGGGCGGCGATCTCGCGGGTGGACTCCTCACAGTCCCACAGGCACTCGACGGCGAACCCGGTGCCGTAGGAGGGATCGGTCGCGGCGAGGGCCCGGGCGGCGCGGCCCCGCAGATGGGACGAGGCGGTCTCGCGGTAGATGTGGCGGAGCACAGGGGCTGCGCAGGCGATGCCGAGGCGTCCGGCGCCGTCGACGAGGGTCCACAGGGTGGGCGCGTCGGGGCCCTCGCCCCGTACCGCCTCCCGCAGCGCCGCGAGGACCAGGTCACGGTCCTGGGCACCGCCCCGGCAGGCGAGGACCCGGCCGGCGGCGGCGCCGAGCGGGTCGGGCCGACGGGCCCAGCCGCGCGCCCGGTCGACAGCGGCGAGACTGCGCATACGTTCGAATGCGTCGACGGCGGCCTCCACGACGGCCGTCGAGCCGGTGGCCACGGCGCCCTCGATCAGGCCGAGGGCGTCGGGATCGTCGCCGTCGGCGAGGTAGCGCAGGGCGGCGCACCGGGCCCCCTCGGCGCCGTCCCGGGCGGCCCGGACGATCTCGGGCCGGTCCTCGGGTCCCGCCACGGCGGCGAGGCAGCGGGCGGCCGGGACGTGGAGCGCGGCGCCGCGCTCGACGCCTTGCTGCGCCCACTCGAACACCGCCCGCACGCTCCAGCCGGGACGGGGCCCGGTGGGGCGCATCTGCCGCTGCCAGCGGTCGAAGGAACCGGCCTCCTGGGCGGCGCGCACGCGCCTGGCGACGGACTCGCGGGGGTCGTCGGCCCACAATCGCCAGGGCCGTGGTTCGAAGGCGTCGCGGACGGTGGCGGCGAGCTCCGCCTCGCCCTCGGCATCGGTGGTGAACCGCGCGAGGACCGGGGCGGCCAGGGCACGCAGGCCCGCGTCGTCGTCCCTCAGGGCCAGCTCGTCCAGGGCCCAGGCCCAGTTGGCGCCGTGGGCGGCGTACCTGCGCAACAGGTCGAGGGCGTCCCGCCTGCCGTAGGACGCGAGGTGCCCGAGGACCGCGAGGGCGAGTCCGGTACGGGACTCGTCGGTGTCGAGGACGTCCTCGGGGTCGAAGAGGTGGGCCTCGATCGCGTCCAGTTCGCCGTGCAGATCGAGGTAGAGGCGGGCGTAGTAGAGGGAGCGGTTCTCCACCTGCCAGTCGTGGCGCGGGTCGTGCAGCACACAGTGGTTGAGCGCCGCGAGCGCCTCGGATCGCGGAGCGGTGAGCGCGTGCAGCGTGCCGTCGCCACGGCCCCGCTGGAGCAGGCCGAGCAGCGTACCGCTGGGCGCTATGACCGGATCGAACATGGGAAACAGCCTCACATCAAGCGTCGACGCAACCGGGGACGTGCATTACCTGGCCGCGTGACAACACGTCGGGGCGCCCGCCGTTTCCTGCTTGCTGTAGACCATCTCTCTCTGCCTCTCGTCGGTGGCCCATGCGGACCGCATCACGGCCCGCGCGGTGCGGCAACACCTGCCCAGCCATCGCGTCCGTGAATCACGTCGTCATGATGACCCGGCGGTCACATCTACCGCGACCGAAATTTCGGCGGCCCCGTACCGCCTCCCCCGTTTTCCTTGTCGTCGCTGGTCAGAGCGTGTCGCTCAGTGCTCGCCGAACAGCTCGAGCAGTTCCGTGCGGGCGAACATCCGGGCCGTGTCGACGGCCGAGGGGGTGCCCGCGGACGGGTCCGCGCCGCCCTTCAGGAGGGCCTGGATCACCTCGGCCTCCCCCTTGAAGACCGCTCCCGCGAGTGGTGTCTGGCCCCGGTCGTTGACGCGGTCGGCGTCGGCGCCGCGCTCCAGCAGCGCGCCCACCGCCTCGGCGTGACCGTGGTACGCGGCGAGCATCACGAGGGAGTCGCCCCGGTCGTTGGTGAGGTCGGCCGGCACGCCCGCGTCCACGTAGGCCACGAGCTCCTCGGTCCGGCCGCGCCGGGCCAGATCGAAGATCTTGGTCGCCAGCTCCACGACCTCGGGGTCGGGGGCTTCAGTCATCGCCGGACCACCTCTCACTGCACGCGCTTCACGCATCGGGGACAGGGCGTACGTCTGCGAGCGGTGCAGAGCCGTACGGGTGAAACGCCAGGGTACTGGCTCGCCGGGCACATGAGCCGTCGCGCCCGAGGTAATGATCACGGCGGGCCCATCCGGGTTAAACGACGGGAATCGACCCAGTTGCACCTTTTATCGTATAGATACATTCTGTGATCCTGGACGCACTCGTGGTGACTGTCCCCCGTGAACCAGGAGAACTCACATGATCATCTCGATCTCATGCGTGGTGCTGCTCGGCATCGTCGTCTTCATCTTCTTCCGCAAGGACGGGCTGAAGGCGTCGCACGCCCTGGTGGCCATGCTCTTCGGCTTCTATCTGGCCAGCACGGCCATCGCGCCCAGCATCAAGGCGGGCGGCGAGAGCCTGGCCGGCCTCCTGGGCGGATTCAAATTCTGATCCGCCCCGCACCACGCACCGTCCGCCCGTACGCACCCTCTGGAGACAGCAGTGGCCCGGCGCCCTCTTCCCCGCATCCTGAGCAACGGCGGCGCACAGCTCGCCCGAAGCCGGGAGCTGGCCAGAACGGCGGCCGACAGTGCGACGGACGTCCTCCACCCGCTGATCACCATCGCGCGCGGTCTGCGCCGGCTGGCTTCGGCCGGGCGGCGCAGGTGGGCCGACACGCCCAAGGACCGGCGCGGCGCGCTGTTCTTCCTGACGGTCTCGGTCCTGCTGGCCGTGGCGCTCGCGCCGTACGGTCCGCTGCTCGCCGTCGTCACCCTGATGGCGGCGGCGGCCTGGCAGGGCCGGGACCGCGCCCCCTCGGCGCCCGCCGGACCCGACACCTCACAGGCCCAGCGCCTGAAGTCGCTCTACGAGGCCCTGGTGCCGTACTTCTCCGCCGCCGAGGACCCCGAACCGCTCTACACCCACGGCGGCGACTGGGGGAAGGTCTTCTCCGGGTACGAGTTCGACCCCACCGGCCGGATCACGCACCTGGAGATCCGCTACCCCGCCTACTTCACCGACGGCGAGCCGGAGTCGAGGGCGCGGATCGAGCACCTGCTCGGCGCGAAGTCGGGGCGCGGCCGCGAATACCACTTCGCATGGGACGAGGAGGCCAACCAGCTCGCGGTCCGCGTCCTCGCGCCCCTGCCCACCGACATCGCCGCCCAGCCCTTCGTCACGGCCCCCGGGGAGACGGTCCTCGGCTTCACCGACCCCACCGGGGTGCAGCGGACGCTGCCGCTCACCCGTGGCGTCCACGGCGAGGAGCGGCGCGACGTCCCGCCCGTCGTCTGGCGCACCGGCATCCGCTCCACCGAGCCCCATCTGCTCGCGGTAGGCCAGCCGGGCAGCGGCACCTCGACGCTGTTGCGCTCCATCGCCCTGCAGGCCCTCCACCACGGCGACGTGGTGATCGTCGACGGGGGCGGCACCGGCGAGTACGCCTGCCTGACCGGCCGGGACGGCGTGCTCACCGTGGAATGCGGGCTGTCGGGGGCGCTGACGAGCCTGGAATGGGCCGCGCACGAGACGGAGCGCCGGCTGATCGCGGCCAACCACGCGCATCAGGCGGGCGACCCGCCGCCCGAAGACACCAGGCGACCCCTGTGGCTGCTGCTGGACCGACCGAGCACGTTCACGCACCTGGCCGCCGCGGACGGCCGCAAGGATCCCCAGTCACTGCTCCAGGTTCCGCTGCGGCACGGCCGCCCGGCGAACGTCACCGTGGTCGTCGCCGAACAGCTCGACAGCCTGGACGGCCTCGGTGATCCGGTACGGCAGCACACGCGCGCGCGGGTCGTCCTCGGGCCCGCGACGGCGGAGCAGCTGAGGGCCGTGCTGGGGGCGCCGCCGCACACCACACCGCTCGACCAGGTCCCGCCGGGGCGCGGCTACGCCCGACTGGGCTCGGGACCGGTCCACCGTCTCCAGGTTCCGGCGACGCCGGACCCGTACGACGACGCGACCAACGAGGCGGAGCGGGAGGCGGTGCTCGATCTGTTGCCGCCCCGGACGACGCCCGCGGACGAGGAGCCGGGGCGGCTGGGTGCGGGGGTGGTCGCGGTGGAGTCCGTGCGGCTGGGCAAGGTGACGGTGGAGAAGGCGGCCGCGGCGGGGGCCGGCGCCGAGGCGGAGGCGTCTCCGGAGACGGCGGGCCCCGACGCAGTCGCCGCGAAGCCGGCGTCCGAGGAGGCGGCGGTCATGGAGTCGTCCTCCTAGCGGACCGCCGGACGGGCGTTTCCCGGTGGCGCGCCTCCTGCTCGCCGGGCGGCGGTACACGGCAACGGCGCCTCGCGGCCCGTGCCGCTGCCGGCCCGGACTCCCGCTCGGCCGTCCGCAGGTGCACCGGCGTCCTGGTCACGCCACGAACGTGCGGGGTGTCTCCGTACCGGACGTGCCGCCCGTCTCGACGATGCGGGCCGCCGCCGAGAGGCGTACCGCCGCCTCCTCGGCGACGGCGCCGCCCACCGTGAAGGGCAGCCGTACGTAGCCCTCGAACGCTCCGTCGACTCCGAAGCGGGGGCCGGACGGTACCCGTACGCCGACCCGTTCGCCCGCCTCGGCGAGCCGGGAACCGGAGAGGCCGCCGGTGCGCACCCACAGCGTGAGCCCGCCGCGCGGCACCTCGAACTCCCAGTCGGGCAGCTCCCGCCGTACCGCGGTCACCAGCTCGTCCCGGTTCCGCCGGGCCTGGGCGCGCCGTACCTCCACCGCCCGTTCCCAGCCGCCGGTGCCGAACAGCCAGTTCACGGCCAGCTGTTCCAGCACGGGCGTGCCCAGATCGGCGTACGCGCGTGCGGCGACGAGGCTGCGGACGACGTCGGGGGCCGCGCGCACCCAGCCGATGCGCATCCCGGCCCAGAAGGCCTTGCTCGCCGATCCGACCGTGATCACCGTGGATCCGGCCGGGTCGAAGGCGCACACCGGGCGCGGCATCTCCACGTCCGCGTCGAGCCACAGCTCGCTCATCGTCTCGTCGGCGACCAGCACCGTGCCCGCGGAACGCGCCGCGTCCACCAGGCGGCGTCGCTGGTCCTCGTCGGCGAGCGCGCCGGTCGGGTTGTGGAAGTCGGCGACGACGTACGCGATACGGGGCGCCGCCTCGCGCAGCACCTGGCGCCAGCGGTCCAGGTCCCAGCCGGTCAGCCCTTCGGCCATGGCGACGGGGACGAGCCGGGCGCCGGCCTCCCGCATCAGCTGGAGGATGTTGGCGTAGGACGGCGACTCGACGGCGATGCGCTCGCCGCGTCCCCCGAAGAGGTGACAGATGGCGTCGATGGCACCCATCGCACCGGTCGTCACCATGATCTGCTCGGGCATGGTCGGGATGCCCCGCGCGGTGTAGCGGTCCGCGATCATCGAGCGCAGCGCGGGCAGCCCGGCGGGATAGTCGCCGTGGGTGTGCGCGTACGGCGGAAGCTCCGCCAGCGCGCCCTGGACGGCCCGGGTGAGCCAGGGCTCGGGCGCGGGCAGCGCGGCGCAGCCGAGGTCGATCATCGAGCCGAGGGCCTCGGGCGGCAGCGGTTCCAGTCCCCGTGCGGGGACCGGATTGCCCGCCGGGACCGCGGTCCAGCTGCCCGCGCCGCGCCGCGACTCCAGGAACCCCTCGGCACGCAGCGCCTCGTAGGCGGCGGCGACGGTGGTACGGCTGACGGAGAGGGCGAGGGCCAGCTCCCGCTCGGCGGGCAGCCGCGCGGCCACCGGTACGCGCCCCTCCAGCACCAGCAGGCGGATGCCGTCGGCGAGCGCGCGGTAGGCGGGCGGGCGGCGGGTCCCGGGACCGGCCGGACGGTCCTGCTGGGAGTTGAGCAGCCGGGCGAGCTGCGCCGCCCCCACCGCCGAGGTCCACTGCGCCATGAGAATCAGTCCACCTTCCCCGGATTGGCCATGGATGACATCGTCGTCCAAGCCACAGGGTGTCATGTGTCGGTCCACTTCCACCACAGGGGGCACGTTTTGGCCAGGTACTCGTCACGGCGCGGACATCTCGCACGGCGACTGGTCCAGCTGTACGCGGGGCTGGCGCTGTACGGCGCGAGCTCGGCGCTGCTGGTGCGGTCGGGGCTCGGCCTCGAACCGTGGAACGTGCTGCACCAGGGCCTGTCCGAGCGGACGGGGCTGTCGATGGGCGTGGTGCTGACCCTCGTGGGCGCGGCGGTGCTGCTGCTGTGGATCCCGCTGCGCCAGCGGCCGGGACTGGGCACCGTCTCCAATGTGCTGGTGATCGGCGCGGCGATGGACGCGACCCTGGCCGTGGTGCCCGACGCGCACGCCGTGGCCGTACGCGTACCGCTGATGGCGGCGGGCATCGTGCTCAACGGCGCGGCGACCGGGCTGTACATCGCGGCGCGCTTCGGCCCGGGTCCGCGCGACGGGCTGATGACGGGTCTGCACCGGCGCACCGGGGTGTCGGTCCGCCTGGTCCGCACGGCCATCGAGATCACGGTCGTCGTCACCGGCTTCGTCCTCGGCGGCACGGTGGGCGTCGGTACCTTGTTGTACGCGGTGACGATCGGTCCGCTCGCCCAGCTGTTCCTGCGCGTCTTCGCCGTCCCCCCGGCACCCGACGGCGGCACGGTCGTCGCCGCCGGTCGACCACGGCGCGCGATACTGCGTCCGTGACCCCGCGGATACGCCACCCCTACCTCGACCATCCCGGTCCCATCGCCTTCGCCCACCGGGGCGGGGCGGCGGACGGCCTGGAGAACACCGTCCGGCAGTTCCGGCGCGCCGTCGAGGCGGGCTACCGGTACATCGAGACCGACGTCCACGCCACGCGCGACGGCCGGCTCGTCGCCTTCCACGACGCGACGCTCGACCGGGTGACGGACGGCTCGGGCCGGATCGCCGACCTGTCGTGGCGGGACGTGGCGCACGCGCGCGTGGCGGGAGGGGAGCCGGTCCCCTTGTTCGAGGAACTCCTGGAGGCCTTCCCCGAGGCGCGCTGGAACGTCGACGTGAAGGCCGAACCGGCCCTCCTGCCGTTCCTGGAGCTGATCGGGCGCACTGGCTCCTGGGACCGGATCTGCCTCGGCTCGTTCTCCGAGACCCGTGTGGTGCGCGCCCAGCGGCTGGCCGGTCCGCGGCTGGCCACCTCCTACGGCACCCGGGGCGTGCTGAACCTGCGACTGCGGTCCTGGGGGCTGCCGGCCGCGGTGCGCCGGTCGGCCGTCGCCGCCCAGGTCCCCGAGCAGCGGTCGGGCGTCCAGGTGGTCGACCACCGGTTCGTACGGGCCGCCCACGCGCACGGCCTGCAGGTGCACGTGTGGACGGTCAACGAGGCCGAGCGGATGCACCGGCTCCTGGACCTCGGAGTGGATGGCATCATGACCGATCACATCGGCACACTGCGCAAGGTCATGGAGGACCGGGGCATCTGGGTCTGAGACCGTGCCCGGCCGCCTCCGTGCGTTCACGGGGAAGCGAGGGCACGGGTGGGCACCGACACCGTGCGGTCACCGGCGCCGGACGAGGCCGCCGACCGGCGGCGCGAGCAGCGCGGCTGGTACTTCTACGACTGGGCGTGCTCCGTGTACTCCACGAGCGTGCTCACCGTGTTCCTCGGCCCCTACCTGACGTCGGTCGCCGAGGCGGCGGCGGACGCGGACGGGTTCGTCCACCCCCTGGGCGTACCGGTGCGCGCGGGGTCCTTCTTCGCCTACTCGGTCTCCCTCTCGGTGATCCTGGCCGTGCTGGTGATGCCGCTGGTGGGCGCCGCCGCCGACCGCACCGGACGCAAGAAGCCGCTGCTCGCGGCCGCCGCCTACACCGGCGCCGCGGCCACCGCGGGCATGTTCCTCCTGAGCGGCGAGCGCTATCTGCTCGGCGGCGTGCTGCTGGTGGTGGCGAACGCGGCGCAGTCGGTCGCGATGATGCTCTACAACTCCTACCTCCCGCAGATCGCCCCGCCCGAGGAACGCGACGCGGTCTCCTCGCGCGGGTGGGCCTTCGGGTACGCGGCCGGGTCCCTGGTCCTCGTCCTGAACCTCGTCCTCTACACCGGTCACGAGAACTTCGGCGTCTCCGAGGGCATGGCGGTGCGCATCTGCCTGGCGTCGGCCGGTCTGTGGTGGGGCGCCTTCGCGCTGATTCCGCTGCGTCGGCTGCGCGACCGCCGCGCTCCCGCGCGGGAGGCGGCCCTGCCGGGCTTCCGGCAACTGGCGGCGACCGTCCGCGACATGCGCCGGCACCCGCTGACGCTGGCGTTCCTGCTGGCGTACCTGGTCTACAACGACGGCATCCAGACGGTGATCACCCAGGCCTCGGTGTACGGCTCGAAGGAACTGGGGCTCGGGCAGTCGACGCTCATCGTGGCCGTGCTGCTGGTCCAGGTGCTGGCGGTGGCGGGCGCGCTGGCTCTGGGCCGGCTGGCCCGGCGGTACGGCGCGAAGCGCGCGATCCTCGGCTCCCTGGTCGCCTGGACCCTGACCCTGGCCGCCGGGTACTTCCTGCCCGCCGAAGCCCCCGTGTGGTTCTTCGTGCTGGCGGCCGGAATCGGCCTGGTCCTCGGCGGCAGCCAGGCGCTGTCCCGCTCGCTCTTCTCCCATCTCGTACCGCCCGGCAAGGAGGCCGAGTACTTCTCGGCGTACGAGGTGAGCGACCGCGGGACGAGCTGGCTCGGACCGCTGTTGTTCGGCCTCGCCTACCAGCTGACGGGCAGCTATCGGGACGCGGTCGTCTCCCTGGTGGGCTTCTTCGTCCTGGGCTTCGTGCTGCTCGCGCGGGTTCCGGTGCGGCGGGCGATCGCCGAAGCGGGCAACCCGGTCCCCGAACGGATTTAGCGTTGGGCGCGAAAGGGCTGTAGTGTACGCGTTTGGCCTGCCAGGCGTACCGTTACTGCGCGTCAAAGATGCCGAACGCTGAGTCATATCTCCTTATGGGTGTGACAAACCGGACGTCGGGGGGTACTGCACTGGTTGACAAGGCCGCGGCTACGACGGCGACGCATGACCCGGATCGGGGCTCCGGACGGGAATCTTTACCGCCGCCCGGACGTTGACCGGATGACGACGACAGCGACACCTGTCCTGTGGGCGACAAGCCCGGGAGGCACGATTCATGAGTGAGCGAGCTCTTCGCGGCACGCGCCTCGTGGTGACCAGCTACGAGACGGACCGCGGCATCGACCTGGCCCCGCGCCAGGCCGTGGAGTACGCATGCGAGAAGGGGCACCGCTTCGAGATGCCCTTCTCGGTCGAGGCGGAGATCCCGCCGGAGTGGGAGTGCAAGGTCTGCGGTGCCCAGGCACTCCTGGTGGACGGCGACGGCCCCGAGGAGAAGAAGGCCAAGCCCGCGCGTACGCATTGGGACATGCTGATGGAGCGGCGCACCCGAGAGGAACTCGAAGAGGTCCTCGAGGAGCGTCTCGCCGTTCTGCGCTCCGGTGCGATGAACATCGCGGTCCATCCCAGGGACAGCCGAAAGTCGGCTTGATCCCTCCGGGGACCTGGGCGAAGCCACACAGCAGCACAGGACCGCGGGCGCCGTACACGACGTACGGCGCCCGCGGTCCTGTCTGCTGGTGACGGCCCGGCCGCCCTCAGCGGGAGAGCGGCGGTCGCGGCCCCTGCGAGGTGTGTTCCGCGGCGCTCCCGGGCTCGTCCCGGATGACCTCGCCCTGGACGACCTTGCCGTCGGGCCGACGGATGCGGGCCTGCTGGAAGACGTCCCCGAGGGAGCCCCCCGCGGCTTCGCGGAGTTTGCGGTCGAAGGTGCGCTCGGCGTAACGGCTCACGGCCTTCTGCACCGGCGGCACCAGCAGGAGCAGTCCCACCACGTCCGAGATCACGCCGGGGATGATCAGCAGCAGGCCGCCCAGCATCGTCAGGCCGTTGCCCTCGCTGTTCGGCCGGGCTTCGGGGAGCACCCCGCCCTGCTGCTGTTGCAGCGTCTCGGTCAGGTTCTTGAAGGCCCGTCGGCCGGCCCGCTTGATGACGATCGAACCGAGGACGATGCCGGCCGCCAGGACCAGGAAGACCACCAGCCCGTTCGACGCCCCGGCGACCATGGTGAGCAGCCAGATCTCCAGCACGAGCCATGCGGCGAAGCCCAGCGGCAGGAAGGCGCGCAGCCGGGAGCGCCGGGGGCGGACGGGATATGGGGTCTGAGCGCCAGTCGTCATGCCCCCAGTGTGCCTGGGACCGGCTCAGCACGGGATAAGCGGGATCACCGTGGTGAGCGTGCGGCCGTACGCCTACGGCCCGGACCGCTCGACGTCCGGCTCGAGCCGCTTGACGTCCCGCTCGGCCTGCTGCTTGTCGTCGCCGCGCCCGAGGACCTTGCCGACCCGCTCCCCCACGCCCCACGCCGTGACCCGCCACAGCGCCTCGACGAGGATGTCGCGGCTCATCTTGGAGTCGCCGAGTTCGCGCTCGACGAAGGTGATGGGAACCTCGACGACGTGGTAGCCGGCCCTCACCGCCCGGCGGGCCAGGTCGACCTGGAAGCAGTACCCCTGGGATGCCACTTCCTCCAGGCCGAGGCCCTCCAGCGTCTCCCGGCGGAAGGCGCGGAAGCCTCCGGTGATGTCGCGCAGCGGCAGATCGAGCGCCATGCGCGAGTAGAGGCTGCCTCCGCGCGAGATGAACTCACGGGACTTCGGCCAGTTCACCACCCGGCCGCCGGGCACCCAGCGCGAACCGAGCACCAGGTCGGCGCCCTTGAGGGCGGTCAGCAGACGGGGCAGTTCCTCGGGCTGGTGGGAGCCGTCGGCGTCCATCTCGACCAGCACGCCGTAGCCGTGCTCCATGCCCCAGCGGAAGCCCGCGAGGTAGGCCGCGCCCAAGCCCTCCTTGCCCTCGCGGTGCAACACCTGGACCTGGTCGTCCCCGGCGGCCAGTTCGTCGGCGAGCCTGCCCGTGCCGTCGGGACTGTTGTCGTCGGCCACGAGAACGTGCGCCTCGGGAACGGCCTCGCGCACCCGGCCGACGATCGCCTTGATGTTCTCCGCCTCGTTGTAGGTCGGGATGATCACCAAAGCCGTGCCGAGCGGGCCGAAGTTCCTCCCCTGGGATCCTGCCGCGAGGGTCCCGTCGCCGTCGTTCACTGCTGCCCCTTCATCTCCTGTGCGCAGGATCCCACCATAGTGGGCACGGCCTCCGCCGACGTGACAGGACGTTCATATGGTGGTGTCGTTTACCGGAGATCGGGTAGGAACACACTTTTTGGGCGTGCGGAAGTGGGACAGCGGATGGGGCCCGGCGCCCTTCGGTCCGGCCCGGGACCCGCCGGCTGCGGATCAGCCTGAAGCCGTTGTCTACTGAGCGTCCGGGCCCCACCCGGGGGTCGCACCCCCGGCCGGCCGGAACGTCCCTCGGTACCGCGCCGCCGCTGAGCCTGGTTCCCAGTGACGGTGCCCCGGTGCGGCACACCGTCCCTGACCCAGCGGCGCCGGCCCGAGTGACCGGACGTTCCCCGGTCGGGCGTCCGGTGGTGGACCCGGCCGAACCTACCGGCCCCCTGCGGCCGCCTGTCAACAGTCGTTCGGCCTGCGTCATGTGGTTCGCGTCCCAGGTCAGCGGCGAGGACGCGCAGGTCGCGGGACGAGGGTGCGACGCATGATCGTCATCGCGCCGCCCTCGTAGATCACTCGCCCGGCCGCACGAACACCGTGCGCCCGCCGACCACGGTCCGCAGACAGACCGGCAGGTCACGGCCGGGGTCGAGGCCGGGCAGGCCGGGGGTGCCGGAACGGGGGTCGGTGGACCAGCGCGCCACCCGGTCGTCGGGGGCCTGGACGACGAGTTCACCGGTGCGCCAGAGGGCGTAGTCGGCGGGCGCGCCGGGTGCCAGGACGCCCGCGTCGTCGCGTCCGACCGCCCGCCAGCCGCCGCGCGTGTGCGCGGTGAACGCGGCGCGCACGGAGACACGGTGCTCCGGTGTGCGGTGGAAGGCGGCGGCCCGGACCGTTCCCCAGGGGTCGAGGGGGGTCACCGGGCTGTCGGATCCGAAGGCGAGCGGGACGCCGGCGCGCAGCAGCGCCGCGAAGGGGTTCAGGGAGCGGGCCCGTTCCGGTCCCAGGCGCTGCGCGTACATGCCGTCCTCGCCACCCCACAGGGCGTCGAAGGCGGGCTGGACGGAGGCGGTCAGAGCGAGTTCGGCGAAGGCGGCGACGGTCTCGGGGGTGAGCATCTCGGCGTGCTCGACGCGGTGCCGGGCGGCGCGGACGCGGGCGAGGCCGAGTGTGTCGGCGGCGGCCCGCACGCCGTCGACGACGGTGCGCACGGCGGCGTCGCCGATGGCGTGGAAGCCGGCCTGGAGACCGGCCTCGGTGCAGGCGACGACGTGGGCCGCCACGGCGGCCGCGTCCAGGTGTGCGGTGCCGGTGTGGCCTGCGTCGGCGTACGGCTCGTGCAGGCACGCGGTGTGCGAGCCGAGGGCGCCGTCGACGAACAGGTCACCCGCGGCACCGGTCGCACCCAGCTCCTTCGCCTTGGCGACGTCCTGTTCGGCCCAGTAGCCGACGACACGCGGGCCGCTCTCCTCGGCGGCGAGCCGCAGCAGTCCGGTGAAGTCGTCCTCGGAGGAGATCTCCGGGCCCCCGCACTCATGGACCGTGCCGATGCCGAGGGAGGCGGCGTGGGCGAGGGCGGCACGCTGGGCCTCGGCGCGCTGGGCCGGGGTGACGGCGGCCAGGGCGGCGGCTCGGACGGCGTGGTGGGCGTCCCCGGTGAGCGGGCGGTCCTCACGGGTGACCACGTCAGGGACGAGGTCGAGCAGCGCCGTGGTGACGACCGCGGAGTGGACGTCGATCCTGCTGAGGTAGAGGGGACGGCCGCCGGTGGCCTCGTCGAGCTCGGCGCGGGTCGGGGGACGGCCGCCGGACCAGCGGGCGGCGTCCCAGCCGTGGCCGAGGATGACCCGGTCGTCCGGGCGGGCGGCGGCGAACTCCCGTACGCGGGCCAGCGCGGCCTCGAGCGAGGGGGCGGTGGACAGGTCGAGGCCGGTGAGGGCGAGGCCGGTGGCCGTGGTGTGGACGTGCGCGTCGGTGAACGCGGGGGTGACCAGCGCACCGTCGAGGTCGATCACCTCGTCGACCCCGTCCGCGAAGGCGTCGGCGGCGCCCTCGGAGCCGACCCAGGCGACCTGGCCGCGCTCGACGACCATCGCGGTCGCGAAGGGGTCGGCGGGGCTGTGGACCTCTCCACGGCGAAGGAGGACGGTGCGGGGCGGGGCGGGGCGTTCACTCATGCCCCACAGTCTCCCGCGTCGCTCGGGCCGCTCCGCACGCAGGGCCGTCCCGCCGCGGCCGGGCCGCCCCCTCCCGTCCTCCGGGGACTCCGCCCCGGACCCACGCTCCTCGAACGCCGGAGGGGCCGGCTCTCTCCGGGCGGGCCCGGAGCGAGAGCGGCGTTCAGATGCGCGGCGGGCGGGCTTCGTACGGGGTGGAGAGGACCACCGTGGTGCGGGTGGAGACGCCCGCCAGCGAGCGCACGCGGGCGAGCAGCTCCTCCAGTTCGTGCGGTGTGGACACGCGCACCTTGAGGATGTAGTTCTCGTCGCCCGCGACACTGTGGCAGGCCTCGATCTCGGGGACGCCGGCGAGACGGTCCGCGATGTCGTCGGGGGCGCTGGGGTCGAAGGGCTTGACCGAGATGAAGGCGGTCATGGGCAGGCCGACGGCCTCCGGGTCGACGACCGCGGCATAGCCGCGGATGACGCCACGCTGTTCCAGCCGGCGCACCCGCTGGTGCACGGCCGACGTGGACAGGCCCGTGGCCTTGCCCAGGTCTGTGTAGCTCATCCGCCCGTCCTTGACGAGCAGCTGCACGATCTGTCGGTCCAGCTCCTCCATGGCGCAAGAACCTACAGGGCGCCTGATCTCCTCGGACACCTGAGCCGCCCAGGTCATGCCCGGTTCGTGATGCGCCGGGGGCCGCGGCGCGCGGTCCGGGGGGACAAAGCCCCCGCACGGGGCATCCTCACGCGGCATGTGACGAACACCACACCTTTCGAGCGGTCTCCGTGATGTTCCCGTGATTACCCCGGAGGGGGGACGGGAAGTGCTTGCTGTGGTCGAGGCCGCAGTGCCTTCACGGCCCAGCCCGAGGGGGAGAACCCAATGCAGAGTCTTAAGCGCCTTGGTCGTACCACGTCCAAGCGGCAGCAGCCGGTCGTCGAACTCGACCCGGAGTACGTCGAACCCGACGCCCCGGACGAGGAACTCGACGCCTACGACACCTTCGAGATGTACCGGGTCGTCTGCCCGGACTGCGTGCAGCCCATCGCCCTGCTCGCGGACGAGGACGTCCTGCCGGAGCACGCGCTGTGCGCCTCGCCGTGGAACCCGTTCGGGCTCACGGTCTGCGCCGGCACCGGCCGCCGGGCCGACGAGGCACGGCCGGCCGACGAGTCCGTCACCCCCCAGGAGCAGGACACCGCCCTGTTGTTGACGCTCCCGCAGGGACTCGACTGGCGCACCCAGCCCTTCTCGCACGTCGGCGGTCCGGGCTCGCGTCCGATCCGGGTCCCGGCGATGCGGCGGCACGCCGCCTGAGCACACAGGTACGGGGAGCGGCGCGTCCCGCCTCCCCCGTCCGCGCGGACGGCCGCGAACGCACGTCCTGCTCCCGGAGTCGGTGACCCGCCAGGCCGCTCCCGCGGCTCCCGGATCCGCCGAGCCACCGCGGTCTCATGCGGGTCCTGCCGACCGGGGCCGCCCGGGCGGCAGGACCCGGAGCGGACCCGGCTCACCGCGCCCTGGCGGGGGTTCGACCGGCTCAGCGGGTCTCCGGACCCGCGAGATGGCGGGCGATGACCATGCGCTGGATCTGATTGGTGCCCTCGACGATCTGCAGGACCTTGGCCTCGCGCATGTAGCGCTCGGCGGGGAAGTCCGCGGTGTAGCCGTAGCCGCCGAGGATCTGCACGGCGTCGACGGTGACCCGCATCGCCGTGTCGGTGCAGTGCAGCTTGGCCATGGCGGCCTGCTTGGCGAACGGCCGCCCCGCGTCGCGCAGCCGGGCCGCCGCCAGGTACAGCGCGCGCCCCGCCTCGATCTGCGTGGCCATGTCGGCGAGCATGAAACGCAGTCCCTGGAAGTCGGAGATCGGCTTGCCGAACTGGCGCCGCTCGGCCGCGTAGCCGAGCGCCTCGTCCAGCGCCGCCTGGGCCAGGCCGATCGCGCAGGCGGCGATGCCGAGCCGTCCGCCGTCCAGCGCCGACAGGGCGATCGCGAAGCCCTGTCCCTCCTCGCCCACCCGCCGCGCGTCGGGGACCCGGACGCCGTCGAGGTGGACCTGGGCGGTCGGCGAGCCCTTCATCCCCATCTTCCTCTCCGGCACCGCGGCGCTCAGCCCCGCGGCGTCACCGGGCACCAGGAACGCGGTGACGCCGCGCGGGCCCTCCTCGCCGGTACGGGCCATGACGGTGTAGAAGTCGGCGATGCCGCCATGGGTGATCCACGCCTTGGTGCCGTCGATCACCCAGTCGTCCCCGTCGCGCACCGCCTTGGTGCGCAGGGAGGCCGCGTCGGAGCCCGAGGCGGGCTCGGAGAGGCAGTAGGCGCCGAGCAGGCCGCCGCCGAGCATCGCGGGCAGGTGCTCGGCCTGCTGTTCCTTGGCGCCGTAGGCGGCGAGCGCGTAGGAGGCCAGGGTGTGCACGCTGACGCCGAGGCCGACGGTGAGGCGGGCCGCGGCGAGCTCTTCGAGGACCTGGAGGTAGACCTCGTACGGCTGGTCGCCGCCGCCGTACTCGGAGCCGTAGGGCAGGCCGAGCAGACCGGACTCGGAGAGCAGGGTGAACAGTTCGCGCGGGAAGTGCCCCGCGTCCTCCTCCTCGGCCGCCCGCGGGGTGATCTCGCGCTGCGCGATGTCGCGGACGAGCGAGATCAGGTCCCGGGCCTCGTCCGTGGGCAGTTGCCGGTCCACCGGCTGCGGGGCGCGGTCGGGCATGGCGACGCTCTCCTCCCTGTTCGGGCACATCGGCGTGCGCCTTGGGTTGGGGGCGGCTCCGCCGGGGTCGTATCGGTGCCTGGCCGATGCTCGCACTCCCGGGTCTCGGAAGCTGCTGACCAGCGGCTGTGCGCTGCGAGTATGCCCGATCGGCCGCAGCAAGTCACTAGTTAACGACCGCTCACTCCAAGAAGTTTTCGCGCACTCGTCGCATGCGAGGCGCAACGGGGAGTGACGTGCGGCGTCCGTTCGGGCGGACGCCGCCCGGATGCCGCAGTCGGCGGCGGGAGGCGTGCGACGGGGAGTGAACGTCAGGCGTCGCGGCGGGCGGGCGCCGGGGCCGGGTAGGCGGGGTCCAGCTCCTCGATGGCCCGCATGGCCCCGCCGAGCGTCTTCACCAGCAGCTCGCCCATGGTCTCGCGGGACAGTTCACCGCGGTCGATCCAGGCGAGAGCGGCGCCCTCCACGCTGCACACCCAGGCCAGCAGCCCCATTCGCGCCACCGGCGCGATGTCCGTACGGCCGTAGGCGCCCTCGGCGACGGTCGCGACGATGGCCTCGCGCACCCCGTCCCGGATCGCGTGCACCTCGGTGTCGAAGCCGACGCCGCCGCTGACGATCGCGCGGTAGGCGGCCTGGTTGTGCTCGGCGTACCGCAGATAGCTGTCGACGGTGCGGTGCACCCGCTCCACGGGCGGCAGTCCGGCCCCGCCGGCGGCGAAGGAGACCAGGCCGGCCACCGAGTCCTCGATGATCGCCAGGTAGTAGCCGCGCTTGGAGTGGAAGTAGTAGTAGATCAGCCCCTTGGCGACCTGCGCCTGGCGTGCGATGTCGTCCATCGAGAGCGCGTCGTACGACGTGTCCGCGAACAACCTCCGCCCGATGGCGATGAGTTCGGCGCGGCGCGCGGACGAACGCTCGGTACCGCGCGCCGCGGGGCGCACGGCGGACTGCCGGCTGATGCTCAATTTCGACCCAGGTCTTCCTGCGGGCGGTGGGACGTCCCGCCGCAGTATGTCAGGTCGTCCGGAAGGTCCGGAACGGCATCCCCGCGACCTCGGGTTACAGCAGTCCCAGCTGGGTCACGAACATCGCGAGGACCACGACGAGGGTCCATCCCATGGCGTGTTCGAAGATCTTCGGGCCGTCCTCCCGGGGTCCGCCGGTGCGGGCGCGGGTGACGGTGGCTGCGTTCGCGGTCATGGCTTCTCACTGGTCTCTGTGATGCGGTGGGCTCCCCCTGCGACTGACGTCCACTTTGCCACCGTGAACGGCCTCCGCGGCCGAGAGGTCGGTCACACACGCCGGCGGGCCCCGGTCGCCCGGGGCCCGTCGGCCGGGCCTGCTCAGCGCACGCCCACCGCCGCGAGCGCCTTGCGCTGCCGCGGGGTCGGCCGGGCCGGGAAGTAGAGGTAGCAGACCCCTCCGGTGCCGGACGCCACCTTCCCCGAGGCGTTGTAGCGCTTGGTCCGCAGCCAGATGTTCTCCCACTCGCGCCGCCGGTAGACGCGGCGCACGGCGTCGTTGTCGTCCGAGGCGGGGTCGTTGGCGATCACGTCGCCGTCGGCGGTGAAGCCGATCACCGTCATCAGGTGCCCGGAGGTGCCGTACCCCGCTCCGGTCAGCTCCTCCTCCAGGAACGACTGCGACGTGATGGCCGGGATGCCCGCGGCGACCAGCGTCTCCAGGTCGGTGAGGGAGCCGAGGCGGGTGACCACGCCCTGGAGACCCTCGAAGGTGGCCGCGTAGGCGGCGTTGAAGGGCCAGTTGCCGCAGCCTCCGTACTGGTGGTCGAATGTGTGGCGGGCCGCGTGGCAGACCTGCGGGTCGGTGTAGGACGGGTCGACCCAGGACAGTTGTTCCTCGGTGAGCCGTCCGCCCCAGTACTCGATGATCATCTGCGAGGAGGTGGGGCTGCACCAGGCCTCGCCGCCGTTGTCGTACTCCGGGTACCGGCCCTTGTGGATCTCCTGCGAGTAACGCGGGACGATCAACTCCTTGGCGAGGCCGGGTTCCGAGGCGGGAACGGTGAACCGGTCGGGGACGTCGGATCCCATCACGCCGAGCCGCCACACGGTCGGGGTGAGCCGGGTGCCGGGGCGGCGGTAGAGGGTCAGCCGCAGCCGGTACGAGACGACGCGCAGGCCCGAGGCCGCGTCGTCCACGGAGAGGGTGTCCGTCCAGACGGTGCTCTTCCCGTCGCTCTGGTCGTCCACCGAGGTGCGCCGGATGTCCTGGTCGCCGGCGGCCCAGCACCCCATGACGTACCAGGGGGTGTCCGTACCGTCGGAGTACGTGCCCCTCAGCTCGATCCGGAGCCAGGTGCCCTCGGGGGTGTGCGCGTTCCAGGAGGCGATCGCCTCCGTCGCCGGAACCCCGAGGCGGTGCACGGGCGAGGTCCAGGTCGCGTACTCCCAGGCGGCCGTGCGGCCGGTGTGCGGATCGGTGTAGTCCGTGACGCCGGCGGGTCTCGCGATCACGAGGCCGGGGCGGAAGCCGGCCACGGCGCGGGCCCCGTGGGCGGTGCCGGCGAGCCAGTCGGTGTACGAGACCCAGGCCCGGTTGTCGACGGGACGGACGGCGGTCCGGCCGGTGCCGGCGGTGCGTCCGGTCGGGATGCCGGCCGTCGGGGCGCCGGCGGACGCCGGGCCCGCGCTCCCGGCGACGGCGGCGACGACCGCCGCGGCCAGGAGGGATCTGCGGGAGGGCGGTTCGGCTCTGCTCATGGGTGAAAGGCCCCCAGGTGTCGGAGTCGGGACAGGACCACAGCACGGTCGGCCGGACGGTGTGCGTCCGCCGGACGGAACGGGTGTGCGCCAACTATGAACGCAGCCGGGCGGATCCTGCCAGCACCCCGGCCGTGCCGCGCCCCACCGACATGGGACTCGACCAATGACGGGACCTGCGGCGGGACCGCCCGGTCCGGGGCCCGCACGTCCGGGGCTCGTCCGCCGAAGGGCCTAGAGTGCTCCGGTAAGCCCCCCTCCCCTCCCCCCGGGAACCAGCCATTCACGATCTCGCCTCCCGCATCCGTCGGCTCGCCCCCTCGTGCGGTCCGGTCCGGCTCGTCGGTGTCGACGGGCACGCCGGCTCGGGCAAGTCGACGTTCGCCGTACGGCTGGCCGGGGCGCTGGACGGCGCTCCGGTGCTGCGGCTCGACGACATCGCCGACCACACCGAACTGTTCGGCTGGACCGGACGGCTGCTGAGCCAGGTGGTCGAACCGCTCGTCCGCGGCGAGACCGCGCACTACTCCCCCTACGACTGGCGGTCCCGCCGCTTCGGGCCGCCCCGCCCGCTGCCGCCCGCCCCCGTGATCGTCGTGGAGGGCGTCGGCGCGGGACGCCGGGCCCTGCGCCCGTATCTGGCGCTGCTGCTGTGGATGGACCTCCCCCCGGAGGAGTCCTGGGCGCGGGGGCGGGCCCGCGACGGGACGGAGCAGCGGGAGTTCTGGGACGGCTGGGTGCGCGCGGAGCGCGAGCACTTCACCGACGACCCCTCACGCCCCTTCGCCGGGCTCCTGGTACGGCAGCGCCCGGAGGGATACGAGCTGCTTCCCGGGCCTTCCGCGACGACTGGATCACCTTTTACGATCACACACGGTGACGAGTCACCCGCAGTGTGGTGAACCTGTGAAGAGTGGTCCCGGACAAGTCGCCGGAGTATCCCAACTCGGCTTGACCGGGGCCGCGTACAGGTCTTACGTTCTCAATGTGCGGCCCTTCGGAGTCGCCGGCAGACGCGAAGCCCCCGGTTGTTCCCCCGTGACCGGGGGCTTCGTTCTGCCCTCTTCACGTTTTCGGACGCTCAGTGGCATATGACGGTCACCCTGGGTCACCACACGCGGTCCGCGCCCCCCTCCCACCTCGCGCTTCGGCGCGTACGGCACCCTACGGACGTGACGCCGCCGCAGGTACGATGCCCTCGGTGCGATCTACGGACGCTGCTTCGCGCACCTTGCAACTCCGGTCCGCGGCACAGCGGTTCGACCAACGGGAGCCGACGGGCGAGGGTCGGCCGGCACACCGACGGGGGCACGGTCTGTGGGGGACGTGATGGACTTCGGCACGCAGGGCCCGCAGGCCCCGGCCGACCTCGCCTGGCTGCGAGGCGTGGACGCCTACACGATGGGCGCCTATCCACAGGCGGAGGAGGAGTTCCGGGCCGCGGTGCGGATCGACCCGGGGATGGCCGACGGCTGGCTGGGGCTGCACGCGCTGCGCGTCGACACGACGACCGCGCTGCTCAGGATGTTCCGGCATCGGAAGCGCTTCGGCGAACAGCGCACCCGGCACCGCCGCACCCTCAACTCCTGGTACTGGCTGGGCTGGTGGGTACAGCCGGTACTGGAGAGCCCCCGTGACCTGCTACTGGCGCACGCCTCCCACTGGCTGGACGGCCGCCACGTCCCCGAGCTGGACCGGGCGCTCGCCGGACTGCCCCCGGTGGACACCGATCCGCAGGTCCGTTTCCTGCACGCCTGCCGTGCCTACCTGGTCAAGGACTGGGAACAGCTGATCCGGCACACGGACTCCCTCCTCGATGACCCGATGCTGGGCATCGAGTCCGGCCTGTTCGGCGGCATGGCGCGGGTGCGCCTGGAGATGTACGGGCAGGCAGAACCGCTGCTGTCGGCGGCGCTGATGCGGTGCCGCAGCGAACAGCCGCAGCGCAAGGAGCTGCGCTACTGGTTGGCCCGCGCCCACGAGGGGACCGGCCGCAGCGCCGCGGCACTCCCCCTGTACCGGGCCGTGCACCGGGTCGATCCGGCCTTCATGGACACCTCCGCCCGGCTCGCCGCGATCTCCGAGGGCGACGGGTACGACGACTCCGCCGATCTCGCCGCGATCACGCTCACCGGGGCCGGGCAGGACGTCGTGGACGGCCCCGACGCGCTCGATCCCCTGTTCGGCACCGAAGGGCGTGACCTGCGGCTCCCCGCGCCCGAGCCTGTGCCGGGCCCCCTGCCTCCGGTCACCGCTGCGGGCGTGCGGGAGCGGGCGGGCACCGGGGGGTCACCGCCGCCCGCCGGGCCCACGGACCCCGCGTTACTGGAGGAGGCGCTGGCCGAGCTGGAGCGCATGGTGGGCCTGGAGCCGGTGAAGCGGCAGGTCAAGGCGTTGTCGGCGCAGCTGAACATGGCGCGGCTGCGGGCCGGGCAGGGACTCCCGGTGCAGCCGCCGAAACGCCACTTCGTCTTCTCCGGGCCCTCCGGAACCGGCAAGACCACGGTGGCCCGCATCCTCGGCCGCGTGTTCTACGCCCTCGGCCTGCTCGGTGGTGACCATCTGGTGGAGGCCCAGCGGGCGGATCTGGTCGGCGAGTACCTGGGGCAGACCGCGGTGAAGGCCAACGAGCTGATCGATTCCGCGCTGGGCGGGGTGCTGTTCGTGGACGAGGCGTACGCGCTGTCCAACTCCGGGTACGGCAAGGGGGACGCGTACGGGGACGAGGCGCTTCAGGTGCTGTTGAAGCGGGCGGAGGACAACCGGGAGCATCTGGTGGTGATCCTCGCCGGGTACCCGGAGGGGATGGATCGGCTGCTGGCCGCGAATCCGGGGCTGTCGTCGCGGTTCACCACACGGGTGGACTTTCCCTCGTACCGGCCGCTGGAGCTGACTTCGATCGGCGAGGTGCTGGCCGGTGAGAACGGCGACGTGTGGGACGAGGAGGCGTTGGAGGAGCTGCGGTCGATCGCCGGGCACGTGGTGGATCAGGGGTGGATCGACGAGCTGGGGAACGGGCGTTTCCTGCGGACGCTGTACGAGAAGAGCTGTGCGTATCGGGATCTGCGGCTGTCCGTGTATCCCGGGGCGTTGACCCGGGATGATCTGGCTACTTTGCGGTTGCCGGATCTGATGCAGGCGTACGGGGAGGTGCTGTCGGGCCGGGGGCCGGCGGACCCGTCGCCGATGTGAGGCACCGGCGACGGGGCGGCTCGGGGGTGTCCGGCTTGCCCGCGCTCGCGGGTGCCGCTGCGGCAGCTACGTCGCCAGCGCCTCCTCCGGGGTTCCGCTCGCCCGTTGGGATGCGACCGTCACTTCTCGGTGGGCCGGGTCCCGGACCTCGCCCACCAGGAGTTCCAGTACGTCCTCCAGGGCGACCAGGCCCAGTACCCTGCCGGAGGCGTCGGAGACCTGGGCCAGGTGGGTCGCGGCGCGGCGCATCATCGTGAGGGCGTCGTCCAGGGGGAGTTCGGGGCGGAGGGTCGTCATCGGACGCCAGAGGTGCTGTGGGACGGCCCGGTCGGAGTCCTCCAGGTCCAGTACGTCCTTGACGTGCAGGTAGCCCATGAAGGCGCCGCTGTCCGCGGCCACCGGGAACCGGGAGTACCCGGTGCGGGCGGTGAGCTCCACGATCTGCCCCGGGGTGACCGCGGGCGCGACCGTCACCAGCGACTCGCGGTCCAGCAGGACGTCCGTCACCGGGCGGGAGCCCAGCTCCAGCGCGTCCTCCAGGCGTTCGGCCTCCTCGGGGTCCAGGAGACCCGCCTGGCCGGAGTCCTCCACCAGCCGGTTGAGCTGTTCGCTGGTGAAGACGGCCTCCACCTCGTCCTTCGGTTCGACGCGGAACAGCCGCAGGACGGCCCGGGCGCAGGCGCCGAGCGCGATCGTGACCGGCTTGCACAGGCGCGCGAACCAGACCAGGCCGGGGCTCAGCCACAGCGCGACCTTCTCGGGAGCCGCCATCGCCAGGTTCTTCGGGACCATCTCGCCGATGACGAGGTGGAAGAAGACCACCGCGGCGAGCGCGATGACGTAGCCGAGCGGGTGGATCATGCCGTGCGGCAGGTGCATCCACTCGAAGACCGGCTCCAGCAGACGGGCGACCGTCGGTTCGGCGACCGCGCCCAGGGTCAGCGAGCAGACGGTGATGCCGAACTGGGCCGCCGCCATCATCTGCGGCAGATGCTCCAGGCCGTACAGCACCCGGCGGGCGCGGGCCGTGCCGAGCGGTTCGATCTGGCTGCGGCGGACCGAGACCAGGGCGAACTCGGCGCCGACGAAGAAGCCGTTGGCGAGCACGAGCAGCGCGGCGAGGAGGAGTTGCAGCACGCTCATCCGGCCACCTCCACCAGGGGCAGCGGGGCCGTCCTGACCAGGCGGACGCGTTCGGCGCGGTAGTGGTCGACCCGGCGCACCGACAACCGCCAGCCGGGCAGTTCCGCGTGGTCGCCGACGGCCGGGATCCGGCCGAGCAGGTCGGCGACCAGGCCGGCCACCGTCTCGTACGGCCCCTCGGGCGCCTCCAGGCCCATGCGCAGCAGGACGTCGATCCGGACGCCGCCGTCGACGTCCCAGGCGGGGTTGCCGTCCTCGGGCGGAGCGGGGACGAGTTCGGGGACGTCCTGTCCGTCGTGCTCGTCGCGCACCTCGCCGACGATCTCCTCGACGATGTCCTCCAGCGTGACGACGCCGGCCGTGCCGCCGTACTCGTCGACGACGACCGCGATGGGCTGCTCGCTGCGCAGTCGTGTGAGCAGCGGCCGTACGGGCAGGGTCTCGGGGACGAGCAGCGCCGGTCGGGCGATGCGGTCCACGGGGGTGCGCAGCCGGTCGTGCACGGACACCGCGAGGGCGTCCTTGAGGTGCACCATGCCGACGATCTCGTCGATCCGCTCCCGGTAGACGGGGAAGCGGGACAGGCCGGTGGCCCGGGTCAGGTTGACCACGTCCTCGGCGGTCGCCGAGGACTGCAGGGCGTTGACCTTCACGCGCGGCGTCATGACGTGCTGTGCGGTCAGCTCACCGAGGGACAGGGTGCGGACGAAGAGGTCCGCCGTGTCCTGTTCCAGCGCGCCGGCCCGGGCGGAGTGCCGGGCCAGGGAGACGAGTTCGCCGGGGGTGCGGGCGGAGGCCAGCTCCTCGGCGGGCTCGATGCCCAGGGCCCGCACCAGGCGGTTGGCCACGGCGTTCAGCCCGGCGATGACCGGGCGGAAGAGCCGGGCGAACGCGTGCTGCGGGCCGGCCACGAAGCGGGCGACCTGCAGGGGGCGGGACACCGCCCAGTTCTTCGGCACGAGTTCGCCGATCACCATCTGCACCGCGGAGGCCATCAGCATGCCGACGACGACGGAGACGCCGGGGACCGCGCCCTCGGGGACGCCGATGCCGGTGAAGGGGCCGTGCAGCAGTCCGGCGAGCGCCGGCTGCGCCAGCATGCCGACGACGAGGGAGGTGATGGTGATGCCGAGCTGGGTGCCGGACAGCTGGAAGGAGAGCTCCCTGAGCGACTCGACGACCCGGCGGGCGCGCCGGTCACCGCCCGCGGCGGCCCGTTCGGCGTCCGGTCGCTCGACGGTGACCAGGCCGAACTCGGCGGCCACGAAGAATCCGTTGGCCAGGATCAGCAGGAAAGCGGCTGCGAGAAGCAGCAAGGGGGTGGTCATGATGCCGCCGCCTCCGCATGCGCGCGGGCTCCGTGGAGCGGGTCCGCGCTATGTCGGCAGGGGGCGGCGCAGGTACTACAGGACGATCCGTCCATCGCCGGAGAGGGTCACTCCTCGGATAGCTGGAGCCCCTGTGCACCGGGCGGGGCGGCAGGGGCGGAGGCGCGGTCGTCGCGCCTCCGCCCACCAGATTAATCAAGACATGGGCGGCTGCGGCAGGTGAACGTCCCCGGCGCTTCCCGGAGCCGTGCCCCGAGCCGCCCCTGAGGGACGGCCCCGAGTCAGCTCCGGGGCGCCCCGGGTCCGGCGGTGGAACGGACCTCGGTGAGCGCCCGCAGGGCCCGTGCGTCGGCGATGGCCCGCTGTCTGGCGATGCCCGGCTGGATGCCGAGCACGGGCAGGCTGGTGCCGTCGCTGAGGCCGAGGAAGACCCAGGGATCACCGGGACGGAGGTTCACCTGAAGGATCTCCGCCCATTCCAGGCGACGCCGGCTCACGATGTTGACGACGGTGACGCCCGTCTCGTCGGCGACCACCTTCGGCCGGGCCAGCAGGAACAGCACGCCGGCCAGCAGCGCGGCGGTGAACACGAAGCTGAGCCGCTCCCCGGGACCGAGCTGGTCCAGCAGCAGCGCGATCAGGGTGATGACCGCGAAGAGCGCGGCGCCGGCGGTGAGCAGCACCGCGCGGGTGCGGCCCGGGCGGAAGGTGACGGGCAGTTCGGGCAGCTGGTCCGTGGTTGCGTCCGACATGGTGGTGCTCCGTGCCCCGGTCAGAGGCGGCAGGCGTGGATGGCCGTGGTGAGGATGGCGCGGGCGCCGATGTCGTACAGGTCGTCCATGATCCGCTGTGCCTCCTTGGACGGAACCATCGCGCGGACGGCGACCCAGCCCTCGTTGTGCAGCGGGGACACGGTGGGGGACTCCAGCCCCGGGGTGAGGGCGACGGCCTTCTCGAGCTGTTCGACGCGGCAGTCGTAGTCCATCATCACGTACGTCCGGGCGACCAGGACCCCCTGGAGGCGGCGCAGGAACTGCCGCACCCTGGGCTCCTCGCCGTCCGTGCCGGTGGTGGGGGTCCCCCCGGGCGAGTGTGTTCGAGCCCGGGGGAGGATGACGACGGCCTCGGACTTCATGATCGGCTCGCCGACGACGTCCAGCCCGGCGTTGCGCAGTGAGGTGCCCGTCTCGACGACGTCCGCGATGACCTGGGCGACACCGAGCTGGATGGCGGTCTCGACGGCGCCGTCGAGGTGGACGACGGAGGCGTCGATGCCGTTGTCGGCGAGGTGCGCCGCGACGATGCCCTCGTACGAGGTGGCGATCGTCTTGCCCGACAGGTCCGCCAGGCCGCCGATGGTGCCCGGCCTGGTGGCGTAGTGGAAGGTGGAACGGGCGAAGCCGAGGGGGAGGATCTCCTCGGCGTCTGCGCCGGAGTCGATCAGCAGGTCGCGGCCGGTGATGCCGATGTCCAGCTGCCCGGAGGCGACGTAGATGGCGATGTCGCGGGGGCGGAGGTAGAAGAACTCGACCTCGTTCGCCGGGTCGACGGTCCGCAGTTCCTTGGACTCGCGACGCTGCCGGTAGCCGGCCTCATGCAGCATCTCCGCCGCAGGGCCGGACAGGGAACCCTTGTTGGGGACGGCGATGCGCAGCATGAGGTCGGCTTCCTTCGTGTGGAGGGGTGTGTCGTGAACGTGAGGGTTCAGAGGTGGGCGTAGACGTCGTCGAGGGAGATGCCGCGGGCGACCATCATCACCTGGACGTGGTACAGCAGCTGCGAGATCTCCTCGGCGGCCGCCTCCTTGCCCTCGTACTCGGCGGCCATCCAGACCTCGGCGGCCTCCTCGACGACCTTCTTGCCGATGGCATGGACGCCCTTGTCGACCAGCTCGGCGGTGCGGGAGGTGGCGGGATCGCCGTGGGCGGCCTTCTGCTGGAGCTCGGTGAACAGCTCCTCGAACGTCTTCTTGGACATGGTGGTCCTTACCCTACGCGGTGACGGGGACTGCTCACCGCCAGGGTTCGGATACCGAACGCAAGCAGGCCGCGGTGGCCACCGCCGCGGTGACCGCCTCGTGCCCCTTGTCCTCGCTGGAGCCGGGCAGCCCGGCGCGGTCCAAGGCCTGCTCCTCGTCGTCACAGGTGAGCAGACCGAAGCCGACGGGGACGCCGGTGTCGACCGAGACCTGGGCGAGGCCCTGGGTGACTCCCTGGCACACGTAGTCGAAGTGGGGCGTGCCGCCGCGGATGACGACGCCGAGGGCGACGACCGCGTCGTAGCCGCGGCCGGCCAGGGCCTTGGCGACGACCGGGAGCTCCCAGCTGCCGGGGACCCGGAGCAGGGTCGGTTCGTCGATGCCGAGGTCGTGCAGGGCGCGCAGGGCGCCGTCCACCAGTCCGTCCATCACCTTCTCGTGCCACTGCGCGGCGATGACGGCGACCCGCAGGTCCCCCACGTCGCGTACGGACAACTCCGGTGCACCCTTGCCGCTCACGTCTCTCCTCGGTGTTCTCTCACTGGTTGCCGCAGGCGGGCACGGTCGGCGTGTCCAGCCAGGGCAGGTCATGACCCATCCGGTCCCGCTTGGTGCGCAGGTAGCGGAGGTTGTGCTCGCTCGCGGTGACGGGCATCGGTTCGCGTCCGGTGACCTCGATGCCGCGGCGGGCGAGCGCGTCGGACTTGTCGGGGTTGTTGGTCATCAGGCGGACGCCGCGCACCCCGAGGTCGACGAGGATCTGTGCGCCGGCGCCGTAGTCGCGGGCGTCGGCGGGCAGGCCGAGCTCGAGGTTGGCGTCGAGGGTGTCCCGGCCCCGCTCCTGGAGTTCGTAGGCGCGCAGCTTGGACATCAGACCGATGCCGCGCCCCTCGTGGCCGCGCAGGTAGACGACCACGCCCCGGCCCTCGGCCTGGATGCGGTCCAGGGAGGCGTCGAGCTGGGGGCCGCAGTCGCAGCGCCGGGAGCCGAAGACGTCGCCGGTGAGGCACTCGGAGTGGAGGCGGACGAGGACGTCCTCGCCGTCGCCGATGTCGCCGTGGACGAGGGCGACGTGTTCGACGCCGTCGACGGTGGAGCGGTAGCCGTACGCGGTGAAGGTGCCGTGGGAGGTGGGCAGACGGACCTCGGCCTCACGGCGGACGGTGGGTTCGGCGGAGCGGCGGTAGGCGATCAGGTCCTCGATGGAGATGATCGTCAGGCCGTGCTTGCGGGCGAACGGGATCAGCTCGGGCAACCGGAGCATGGCGCCGTCCTCGCCGGCGATCTCGACGATGGCGCCGGCCGGGCGCAGGCCGGCGAGGCGGGCGAGGTCGACGGCGGCCTCGGTGTGGCCGTCGCGCACGAGGACGCCGCCGGGGCGGGCGCGCAGCGGGAAGATGTGGCCGGGGCGGACGAAGTCGTCGGCCTGCGCGGTGCCGCTCGCCAGCAGCCGGAGCGTGGTGGCGCGGTCGGCGGCGGAGATGCCGGTGGTCACGCCGTGGGCGCCCGAGCCGTCCACGGTGACGGTGAACGCGGTCCGCATGGACTCGGTGTTGTTCTCCACCATCAGCGGGATGCCGAGCCTGTCCAGCTCCTCGCCCTCCATGGGGGCGCAGATCATGCCGCGGCACTCGCTCATCATGAAGGCGACGATCTCGGGGGTGATCTTCTCGGCGGCGACGACGAGGTCGCCCTCGTTCTCGCGGTCCTCGTCGTCGACGACCACGACCGGGCGGCCGGCCGCGATGTCGGCGACGGCCTGCTCGACGGGGTCGAGCGTGAGGTCCTCGACGCCGTCGGCGCTGTACAGGATCGGCGGGATCGAGGGGGCGGCGCGGAGCGCCTCGTTCAGGGTGGTGGCGGGTGACGGGCGGGCGCTCATGCCGGCGCTCCTTCCAGGGCGGGCCGCGCGTCGCGGGAGCGCAGCCACCAGTCGCGCAGGCCCCAGAGGACCAGTGCGCCGTAGATGACGTAGACGAAGCCGGAGAAGGCGAAGCCGTTGGCGAAGTTCAGGGGGACGCCGACGAGGTCGACGAGCAGCCAGGCGAGCCAGAACTCGACCATGCCGCGGGCCTGCGCGTACATGGCGACGATCGTGCCGACGAAGATGTAGGCGTCCGGCCAGGGGTCCCAGGACAGGGACGGGTAGAGGGTGAACAGCCCGCCGACGGCGAGGGTGCCGACGGCCGCGGCGCCCACGAGCAGGAGCCGTTCGCGGTTGGTCGCGAACCGTACGGCCACGGACCCGTCCTGCGCCTGCCGCCGGCCGCGGTTCCACTGCCAGAAGCCCCAGGAGGCGACCAGCATGACGACGACCTGCTTGCCGGCGCTGCCCGAGAGGTGGGCGGTGGCGAAGGCCGTGAAGAGGATCAGGCCGGAGACGAACTGGGCGGGCCAGGTCCAGATGGAGCGGCGCCAGCCGAGGGCGAGGGCGATCAGACCGATCACGTTGCCGATCATGTCCGACCACTTGATGTGCTGGTCGAAGAGGGTGAAGGCCTCGGAGTTGAGCCAGTTCACCGGGACGCCCCCTCACCGACGGCGCGGTCGCCGAGCATCCGCTCGACGTACTTGGCGATGACGTCCACCTCGAGGTTGACCGGGTCGCCGGGCCGCTTGATGCCGAGCGTGGTCAGGGCGAGCGTGGTGGGGATCAGGCTGACGGTGAAGAAGTCGGGCCCGGCGTCGACGACGGTGAGGCTGATGCCGTCGACGGTGATGGAGCCCTTCTCCACGACGTAGCGGGAGAGGCCGACGGGGAGGGAGATCCTCACGGTCTCCCAGTTCTCCGACGGTTCGCGTGCGAGGATCTCGCCGGTGCCGTCGACGTGCCCCTGCACGATGTGGCCGCCGAGGCGGGAGCCGACGGCCGTGGGGCGTTCGAGGTTGACGCGGGAGCCGACGGCGAGGGCGCCGAGGCTGGAGCGCTTCAGGGTCTCCGCCATGACGTCGGCGGTGAACTCGTCGCCCTCGTGCTCGACGACCGTGAGGCAGACACCGTTGACGGCGATGGAGTCGCCGTGCTTCGCGCCTTCGGTGACGACGGGGCCGCGCAGCCGGAAGCGACAGGCGTCGTCGAGGATCTCGACGGCGGTGACCTCGCCCAGCTCTTCGACGATTCCGGTGAACACTTCCCGGGTCCTCCTGCCTCTTCGGGCACGGACTCCGGGGCTGTCGATGACGACAGAAAGTACGGGCGAGGACGCCAGGAGCGACGCCGGACGGGGAACGCCTCGACGGCGAACCGGTACGGCGGCGCGCATGAATGCCCGCCCGCCGCGCACTGCCTCCCATCCGGACTTTAACCGTCGGTCCAGGAATTTCACCTGGTCAACCGGCCGCTGGAGGCGACCGGGTCGCGGACTGTAACCGCCGGTTCGGACTTTCACCGACCCCGGAGTGCGCTGCTACTGGTACAGGGCCAGTCTGCCACGCCCGGCCGCCCTCCATGCGGGCGAGGAGTGTGGGGTGGCTCACAGGAGGTGAAGCGGAGGCCGCCCGGAGTCACGCGAGGGCAACTCCCCCTTCATGTCGCCCCCTTGACGACACGCCACATTGGTCCGTACCTATGGACTCCGTGGTCCGGTCCCCTCGGGGTCCGAGCCGCCTTCCGTGACGGGACCGGGGAGCCGGCCGCCCCTCGCGGGACCGGCCCGGCGGCGGTGACGACGGCCCTTGCCCGCCGCCGGGCCTCACCACGCGCGGATGCGCCCGGCGCCGTGTCCGGTGAAGCTGAACGGCGTACGACGTCAGCCGGCGCGACCGGTGTCACATCCGACGGTGGCTGATCCATCCTGGTTGGCACGGGGCGCTCCGTCGGGTGGCGCCGGGTGCGCGAAGGGACGGAACAGCATGAGCACGATCCTGGTGACCGGCGGTACCGGCACGCTCGGCCGGCACCTCACGGAACGGCTGCGCGCGAACGGGCACGGGGTGCGGGTGCTGAGCCGGCACGCGCGGCCGTACGCCGTCGACCTGCGCGAGGGCGGGAAGGGGCTGGACGAGGCCGTCGCGGACGTGGACACGATCGTGCACTGCGCGTCGTCACCGCGCGGCGGCGACGAGCAGGCCGCCCGGAACCTGATCGCGGCGGCCCGGCGGGCCGGGGTGGGGCATTTCGTGTACATCTCGATCGTCGGTGTCGACCGGGTGCCGTTCGGCTACTACAGGTCCAAGCTGACGGTGGAGCGGCTGGTCGAGGAGTCAGGGCTGGGGTGGACGGTGCTGCGCGCCACCCAGTTCCACGACCTGGTGCTCACGGTCCTCCAGGGCATGGCCAGGCTGCCGGTCCTGCTGCTGCCGGCCCGGGTGAAGGACCAGCCGGTCGCTGTCACCGAGGTCGCGGACCGCTTGGCCGGGCTGGCCCAGGGCGCGCCGGCGGGCCGCGTCGACGACATGGGCGGTCCGGAGGTCCGGACGCTCGACTCCCTGGCTCGCGCGTACCTGAGGGCCACGGGCCGCCGCCGTGCGGTGGTGAGGGTCCCGCTGCGCGGCGCGGCCTACGCCGCCTTCCGCGAAGGCGGTCACCTCGCACCGGAGCGGGCGGTCGGCAAGGGCACGTTCGACGAGTACCTGGCGGAGAGGTTCGGAGCCGGCGTCACACGCCGCTGACGGACGTCGGCCCCGGCCGGAACCGGCGGCCCGGTACGGGACGGGCGTCCGGGCGCCGGTGCCCGGAACCGCGTACCGGGCCGCCCGGGACCGGGCGGCGGCCGAAGCAACCCCGGGCGCGGGTCCCGGCAAGGGCGGCCCGGCCGGAGCCGGCGGCGACCGGAACGGTCCTCGGGGAGGGATCTCCCCGAGCCCCGCCGGGCCCGCCGGGGACGGGACCACGGCGCCGGCCGGGGCGGACGGGGCCGGGCCGGGCGACGGCGTTCGGCGGGCGGCCCGGCGCTTCGGGCCCCTCTGACCCGCGGACAGCCGCGCGGCGGCCTGCCCGGCCGCGAGGTGCGCGCAGGCTAGTGCCCGGGCGCGCCGAACAGTTCGTCCTGGGCCCGGTCGCGGGCCGTCAGGAGGGCCCCGCGGAGCACCGCGCCTCCGCCCAGGGCGCTGGGCCGCACGTCGGCGGGCAGGGGCGACATGGCGGCCAGGCGGTCCCGCACCCGCGCGGCGAGCGCCTCGCCCCCGGCCTGGCCGACCTCGCCGCCCAGGACCACGTGGCCGGGGTCGAGCAGCGCGACCACCGAGGCGACGCCCACGGCGATCCGGTCGGCCAGGTCGTCGAGGAAGCGTGCCTCCGGGGAGGTGGGGCCGGCCGTCGCGACGGCCGTCCGCACCGCGCCCGCCGCCGGCGGCTCGGTCCCCGGCTCCGCCGCGACGCCGTGCTCCTCCGCCAGCCGGGCGATCGCCGTCGCGCCCACCAGGGAGTGGAAGCCGCCCGCGCAGTCGGTGGCCGACGGCAGGCCGCTCGTGCCCGGGACCGGGAGGAAGCCGATCTCGCCCGTGCCGCCGGAGGCGCCCCTGCGCAGGGTGCCGTCGAGGATCACGGCGGCGCCGGTGCCGTGCCCCAGCCACAGCAGGACGAAGGTGTCCCGGTCGCGGGCCGCTCCGTCGCGCTGCTCGGCCAGCGCGGCCAGGTTGGTCTCGTTCTCCACGCTGACCCGGGCCTCGGGGAACCGTTCCTGGAGTGCGGCGACCAGGCGCCGGTGCCACTCGGGCAGGCCCGTGGAGTCGCGCAGTTCGCCGCTCGCGGGGTCGATCAGCCCGGGCGCGCCGATCCCGACGGTGTGCAGCCGGTCGGCGCCCGCCTCCTTCACCGTCCGCTCGACCAGCGTGACCGCCTGTCCGACCGCCGGTCCGGTGTCCGTGTCCCCGGTGATGGGCAGGGCGGCCTCGGCCAGGACCTCGCCGACGAGGTCGGACACGACCACGGTGACGCCCTCGGTGCGGACGTCCAGCGCGGCCAGGTGCGCCCGGTCCGCGACGATGCCGTAGAGCTTGGCGTTGGGGCCGCGCCGCTGCTCCCCCGCCTCGCCGGCCACCGCGATGAGCCCGGCGGCGGTGAGCCGCTCGACGAGGTCGGCGACGGTCGGCCGGGACAGCCCGGTCAGCTGCTTCAACTGCCCCGCGGTCAGCGGGCCCTCCCGCTGGAGCAGGCGCAGGGCGAGCCGGTCGTTGAGGGCTCTGGCGGTGCTCGGGGATGCGGCCATGCCGGGATCCTTCCAGATCGGCGGGGCCGGCCGGCGCGTGCTCCGCCTCCGGATGCCCCATATCTATCAGGCAGGGTTCCTGATAGTTTACGGCGGCGCATACGGAAACCGACGGCCGGGAGGGGCGGGACGATGAGCGCAGTGGTCCACCGACAGCATGACGTGAAGCGGGCGCGGTACGCCGTGGCCGCCGTGTTCGCCGTGCACGGCGCCGTCACCGGCTCGTTCGCCACCCGCGTCCCCTGGATCCAGGACCACGCCGGGGTGAGCGCCGGGCAACTGGGCCTCGCGCTCGCCTTCCCCGCGCTCGGGGCGTCCCTCGCGATGCCGCTCGCGGGAAGGATCAGCCACCGCTTCGGCGCCCGCACGGCGCTGCGCGGTCTGATCGCGCTGTGGACGCTGGCGCTGGTCCTGCCGTCGGTCGCCCCGAACCTGCTCACCCTCTGCCTGGCCCTGTTCGTCTACGGCGCCACGGCCGGCATGTCCGACGTGGCGATGAACGCGCTGGGCGTGGAGGTGGAGAACCGGCTCGACAAGTCGATCATGTCGGGGCTGCACGGCATGTGGAGCGCCGGCGCCCTGATCGGCTCGGTGGGCGGCACGCTCGCCGCCCACCTCGGCGCGGACGCCCGGCTGCACCACGCGCTCGCGGCCGCCGCCTTGACGGTGGTGGGCGTGACCGCCTGCACCTGGGTGCTCGACCTGCAACCCGCCGAGGACGAGGAGCCGCCGCCTCGGTTCGCGCTGCCGCCCCGCTCCGCGCTGCTCATCGGCGCGATCGGCTTCTGCGCGGTGTTCGCGGAGGGCGCGAGCCTGGACTGGTCGGCGGTCTACCTGCGCGACCAGCTGGAGGCCTCGGCCGGTCTCGCGGCGGCCTGCACCACCGGCTTCACGCTCACCATGGCGGTCGCCCGGATCGCCGGGGACCGCGTGGTGGACCGCTACGGCGCCGTGCGCACGGTCCGCGCGAGCGGTGTCGTCGCCCTGCTGGGCGGACTGCTGATCGTGTTCGCCGAGCACCCCGCGGCGGCGATGGGCGGGTTCGCGCTGATGGGGCTCGGCATCGCGGTGGTCGTGCCGCTGTGCTTCGCCGCCGCCGGCCGCAGCGGCTCCAATCCGAGCCTGGCCATCGCGGGCGTCGCGACCATCACCTACACCTCGGGGCTGATCGCCCCGAGCGCGATCGGCCTGCTGGCCCAGGCGACCAGCCTGATGGTGTCGTTCGTCCTGGTGACGGTGTTGTCGTGCGGCATCGCGGGCTTCGCGGGCGTGCTGCGCGCGGGAGACCGTACGAAGGTCACGCGTCCGGACGCAGCAGTTCCCGAGCCCCGTCCCTGAACGCCTCGCTCCAGGGCGCAGGGCGCAGGGTCGTGGCGTCCAGCCGCACCAGCACCCGGCTGCCCCGCGCGTAGGTCACCGCCCCGTCCGCCGAGCAGAAGCGGAAGCCGTACGTGAGTCCGGTCGTGCCGAGCCGCTCCAGCCACAGGTGGACCGCGTACGCACCGGCGCGGGTCACCGGGGCCTCGTAGCCGATGCGCAGTTCCCGGACCGCGTTGCAGGCGTCGCCGGCCGCCACCCAGTCGCCGTCGAAGCGGACGCCCTTCTCCTGCCACAGCTCGCTCCACGCCCGTTCGACGAGCAGCGGATAGCGGGCGTTGTGCAGCAGCCCCAGCGCGTCGAGGTCGTCGAAGTGGACGGTCACGGGGATCAGCCGGCCGTACGGCAGGGCGGGGGCGGGCGGGGCTTCGGCGGTCACGGGCGGGACTCCTGGGACGTACGGAACGAGTGCCGCCTCCGTCGAACAGCGGCGCGCCCTCATCCTAAGCGGACGCTCAGCCGGGCCGGCGGCACCCGCCCGCCTGTACGAAGCACCGCTGCTCAGCCCGCACAATGGTGCGGACACGCTGCACGTACGACGAAAGCGACAGCCCATGGATCTCGGCGTCCGGTGGACACTGCACGGCGACGGACGCACCCCGGCCCCCGGCGCGGTGGTCCGCCCCGACGAACGGCTCTCCTGGCCGCGCACGGCGGGTCTGGGCGCCCAGCACGTCGTGGCGATGTTCGGGGCGTCCTTCGTCGCCCCGGTGCTCATGGGTCTCGACCCCAACCTGGCGATCATGATGTCGGGCGTCGCGACGATCGTCTTCCTGCTGGCCACCCGCGGCCGGGTGCCCAGCTATCTGGGCTGCTCGCTCTCCTTCGTCGGCGTCGCTGCGGTCATCCGGGCCCAGGGCGGCTCCAGCGCCACCGTGACCGGCGCGGTGTTCGTGGTCGGAGCCGCGCTGTTCCTGGTGGGTCTCGCGGTGCGGCGCTTCGGCGCGCGGATCATCCACGCCGCGATGCCGCCGGTCGTCACCGGCGCGGTGGTGATGCTGATCGGCTTCAACCTGGCGCCGGTGACCGCCTCCACCTACTGGCCGCAGGACCAGTGGACCGCCCTGTCCGTGATGCTGTTCACCGGTCTGGCCGTGGTCTGCCTGCGCGGTTTCTGGTCCCGGATCGCGATCTTCCTCGGCCTGGTCTTCGGATACGTCCTGTCCTGGGCGCTCGACCGGATCTTCGGCAGGATCCACTCGGCGGACGCGAGCGGCCAGGTCACCGACCACTGGCGCCTGGACCTGTCCGGAGTGGGCCGGGCCGACTGGATCGGCCTGCCGACCCTGCACGGCCCGTCCTTCGAGTGGTCGGCGATCCTGGTCGCCCTGCCGGTGGTCATCGCGCTCATCGCCGAGAACGCGGGGCACGTCAAGGCGGTCGGCGAGATGACCGGCGACAACCTCGACGACAAGCTCGGCACGGCCATCTCCGCCGACGGTGTCGGCTCCATGCTGTCCACCGCGGTCGGCGGCCCGCCCAACACCACCTACTCCGAGAACATCGGCGTGATGGCCGCGACCCGCGTCTACTCGACCGCCGCCTACTGGGCCGCCGCCGGCTTCGCCCTGCTGTTCGGCCTGTGCCCGAAGTTCGGCGCGGTCGTGGCCGCCATCCCGGGCGGCGTGCTCGGCGGGATCACCGTCATCCTGTACGGCATGATCGGCCTGCTCGGCGCGCAGATCTGGATCAACGCCAAGGTGGACCTGCGCAATCCGCTGAACCTGGTGCCGGCCGCCGCGGGCATCATCATCGGCGTCGGCAACGTCACGATGGAGTTCACCGACACCTTCTCCCTCAGCGGCATCGCGCTCGGCACGCTGGTCGTCATCACCGGCTACCACGCGCTGCGCCTCTTCGCTCCCGCCCACCTCAAGACGCAGGAGCCGCTGCTCGACGAGGGCACGTCCTCCTACGACACCGACGGCGCCGAGGGCGATCAGCGCGCCGAGTCGTAGCCGTACGACGGGGTGAAGGTGCCCGGTGCCCCCTTGCAGCCGTCGGACTCCCCTGGCAGCCTCACCCACGGGTAGGCGTCGATGCCGGCCTCCCCGGTGCTCGGTGTCGGGGCCGGCCCGGCTTGCGGCCGGCCGGATCACACCATGCGCCGTCCGCCGGGGCGCCGTTGCCGTTGCGGCTGGTGCCGATCACCGCGCCGGGGACCGGCCTGCTTCAGCACTCGGCCGGCGCGGGCCAGTGAGGCGAAGCGGGCGGCGCGCTGCCCGGCGGAGGGGCACTCGGACCGGGCGATCGCGTCGGGCTCCAGGATCACGATGACCTCGCTGTCGCCCAGCCCGGCGGCGAACCGGTCGATCCAGGCGTCGTAGGCGGCCGGATCGGGCGCTCCGCCTTCGGAACGACCGCCGCACTCGCGGTCGGGAATCGCGTACGGCACGAGGACCGGCGTCCGGCCCTGCGCCGCGCCGCCCGACACCACGGCACGCGCCCGGGAGGTGATCGCGTCCGGGGAGTGGTCCGCGAACCACACGGCCGCCGGCCGGTCGGCCGTCCGGGACTCGTGACCGGGCGGCGCGGGTCGTCGGGATGGGCCCGCACCCAGTCCAGGACCTGGGAGTCGGGGCGGCGGTAGAGGCGGGTGGACACGGGGGCGGTCCGCCGCCTCCTCCCGGTCTCGGACACGGACGCCTTCGGGCTCGCCGTCTCCTTCGGGCCGGCCGGGGGAGAAGCCGACTTCGTCGCCGAGGGCGAGAGCGACGGCACGGCGGGCGGCGGGGCCGGGCGCGGCGAGGAGGTCACCGCGGGGCGCGCCTCGTCCGCGTCCGTCGCCGACCGACGACCTCATCCCCGTGACGGTGCCGACCGCGACCACCACGGAGGCCGCCGCGACCATCGTGCCGCGCCGGACGGCACGCCGGCGCTCGGCCCTTCGCGCGGACAGGCGCCGGGCACGCGAGCCTGGCACGGTGCTGCTCCCCTCCCCCGCGACGGTGCGTTCCCCCGTTCCGGGGAAGCGTCGGGCCCGCCGCCACTGGCGCCGCCCCGAAGGTGCGACTCTGCGCTCATGGTGCGATGCGAACAAGTCCTCACCGCCGTGGACGGGGTCGTCTCCCGTATGCGCGCCCTCGACGCGACCCTGCCCGCGCGGGACGGGGTCGCGGTGTTCAACCGTGTCTACCTCGCCGTCACGGAGGCCGTGGACCGGCGGATCGACGCCGGCCGGTTCCCGGACGCGCGGGCTGCGATCGCGCTGGACGTGCGGTTCGCGGAGCGCTATCTGGCGGCGGTGGACGCGGTCGCGCGGGAGCGGCGGCCACCGGCCTGCTGGCGTCCGCTGTTCCAGTTCCGCCGGCACCCGGGCGTACGGCCGCTGCAGTTCGCGCTCGCGGGCATCAACGCGCACATCGGCCACGATCTCGCGCTCGCCGTCGTGGACACCTGCCGTACGCTCGCCTGCGAACCCGCGGACCTGGAGGACGAGTTCGACCAAGTGGGTGATCTCCTCCTCTCGCTGGAGGACCGGATCCGCGAGGAGCTGATCCCGGGCCCCGAGCTGCTGCGGATCGCCGACCCGCTGACCCATCTGCTGGGCGCGTGGAGCCTGGAACGCGCCCGGGACGCGGCCTGGGCGGCGGCCCGCGCCCTGTGGGCGCTGCGCGGACTGCCGGACGTGGCCGGGGAGTTCACCGAACGCCTGGACACGGCGGTGGGCTTCGCCGGCCGCATGCTGCTCACCCCGCTGCCGGACTGATCCGGCGGCGGGGAAGCCGGCTCAGTCCTCGGGGAGCTCGACCGGGGCGATCTCGTCGTAGAGGTCGCCGGGGCCCGGGTTGGTCGGGTCGGTCTCGCCGCCGAAGTGGTGCATGACGCCCCAGACCGCGTTCAGCGCGGTCTGGACGGCGCCCTCCGCCCAGCCGGCCGTCCAGGAGATGTCGTCACCGGCGAGGAAGATGCCCCGCTTGTCCTCGGGCAGCGCCTCCTGCATGAAGTGGGTGAACAGACGGCGCTGGTAGCGGTAGTGACCGGGCAGGTTGGCCTTGAACGCGCCCATGAAGTAGGGCTCGTTCTCCCAGGAGACGGTCACCGGGTTGCCGATGACGTGCTTCCTGATGTCGACCTTGGGGTAGATCTCGCCGAGCGACTTCAGCATGACCTCCATCCGCTCGTTCGCGGACAGCGGCAGCCACTTCAGGCTGTCGTCGCACCAGGTGTAGGAGAGGCAGATGACGGCGGGCTTGTCGGGGCCGTCGTCCAGCAGGTAGGTGCCGCGGGTCATGCGGTCGGTGAGCGTCATCGACATGACGTCCCGCCCGGTCGGGTTCCCCTTGTCGTCGACGGCCTTGTCGAGCCAGAACGGCCGGTCCACCGGCACGAAGAGCTTGGAGCTCTCCATGTAGTGGGTGCGCTCGATCGCGGTCCAGTGGTCGATCGGGAAGAGCGAGTCGTCGCAGGCGATCTTCGAGAGCAGCATCCAGGACTGGGCGGTGAAGATCGCCGCCCGGTACGTACGGATGTCCCCGTCGGCGTCCGTCACCGTGATCCGGTTGCCCGCGGTGCGGTCGAGCCGGGTGACCGCCGGGCGGGGCTCGCCGTCCGGGTGCAGGGACTTCAGCGAGGTGCCGTACGGCCAGTGGACGATCTTCTCCGGCTCGCGCTCCCACAGGCGCAGGGGCAGCTGCTGGGAGCCGCCGACGATGCCGCGGTGGTGGTCGTCGGCCTCGGTGTAGACGACGCGGAGGATCTCCAGGATGGAGTTGGGGAAGTCGGTGTCCCAGCCGCCGGTGCCGAAGCCGACCTGGCCGAAGATCTCGCGGTGGCGGAAGGACTTGAAGGCCTCGGAGTCGCAGAGGAAGCCGTAGAAGGTCTGGTTGTCGAGCTTCTCCACCAGCTTCGCCCAGATCTCGCGGATGCGCGGGACGTCGCGCTCGCGCAGGGCGCGGTTCATGTCGGAGAAGTCGGCACCCTCTTCGAGGCACCTGGCCCAGGCGTCGGCCACGTCCCGGTAGACCTGGGGCAGGTCGTCGAGTGTCTCGGCGTAGTGCGACTCGCCCTTGAGGTCGACGACGGTGGACGGCGTCGCCTCGGCGAGGGGGTTGGGGAAGGGACGGGTCTCGAGGCCCACCAGGTCGATGTAGTGCTGGAGCGCGGTGGAGGACGGCGGGAAGCGCATCGCGCCCATCTCGGCGGTCAGCGAGGGGTCGCAGCCCTCGAAGCCGACGGTCCGCAGCCGGCCGCCGATCCGGTCGGCCTCGTAGACGACGGGCTTGAGGCCCATCTTCATCAGCTCGTACGCGGCGACGATGCCGGACAGGCCGCCGCCGATCACCGCGACCTCGGTGCCGTGCTCGGTCGCCGGGACCTGCCCGAGGCCCGCCGGGTGGGCGAGGAAGTCGTCGTACGCGTACGGGAAGTCCGGGCCGAACATGGTGATCGGCGGCTGCTGCTCGTCGGCGTGCTCGATCGCGTTGGGCACGGTGGACGTCATGGGGTGCGGACTCCTTGCACGGGTGAAGCGGAGGCGGGGGTGCGGGTGTTCAGACGAGGGATCCGTAGAGGCCGGGCCGGCGATCGGCCAGATACGGGTTCGCCTCGCGGGAGGCGGCGAGGAACACCGGGTCGGCGTCGGCGAGGACCAACTCCTCCCGGCGGCCGGCGCGGGTACGGGCCACTCCGTCGGGTCCGGCGAGCGTGGACAGCCCCACGAACTCGAACTCGCCCTCGCGGCCGACCCGGTTGACGTACGCCACGTACATCTGGTTCTCGAAGGCCCGTACCGGCACCATGTGCTCGGCGACGAACTGGAACGGGTGCATCTGCGCGGTCGGCACCAGCAGGAGGTCGGTGCCGGCGAGGGCGTGGGCGCGCACGTTCTCCGGGAACTCGACGTCGTAGCAGATCATCAGGCCGACGGTGAGACCGTTCAGCTCGGCCTGGGCGACGGGCTGCTCGCCCGGGGTGAAGTGGTCGCGTTCGAAGCAGCCGAAGAGGTGGGTCTTGCGGTGGTTCGCGAGGCGGGTGCCGTCGGCGGAGATCAGCTGCACGGAGTTGAAGACGCGCCCGCCGTCCCGCTCGGGGTAGCCGTAGGCGATCGCCAGGCCGTGCCGGGTGGCGCTCTCCGCGATCGCGTCGGCCGCGTCGCCGTCGGCGGGCTCGGCGAGCCGGCCGATGTCGTCGCCGATCGCGTACCCCGTGAGGAACAGCTCCGAGGTGACGAGCAGCCCGGCGCCCGCGGCGGCGGCACGGCCGGCCGCCTCGTCGAGGACCTCGAGGTTCTCGGCGACGGATCCGGGCCGTCCGGAGCTCTGGAGCAGGGCGGTGCGCATGCGTGTTCCTCATCGGTACGCGGGGGTTTCGGGGGCCGGATAGACGGTACGGGCGGGCGGCTCGGGGGGACAAGGTGGAGCCGTTGCGCGTCGGTGAGGGGTTTGTTGCGTCCGGGGCGGGGGTGACGGCGATTCGTTGCACGGCGCTCTCCCCTCCCGCGATGTGCGGTGGGTTCGCGTGGTCCGGTGCCGTATGGGCGCCTCCGCGCCGGGATGGGCCGGGGGGTTGCGCAGCCCGGCGCTTTCGGGGGGCCGCCGCGCCCGCCCTCCCCCACTCCCGGCTCCTCCCCCACTCCCGGCTCCGCTCGAGCGGGGACCCCCATGAGCGGGGGAGGCACGGCTGCCCGCGGAGGGCCGGGGCGGGGGTGGCCGCCCTCGGCGGCCGGCGGGTCCTCACCCACGGCGTGTCCTGGCGGCCCCGGCGAACAGCAGGGCCGCCGCCGCCAGGTACGGCACCGCGAACACCGCGAAGGCGGTGCCGTGGGCGCCGCCCGAGGCGATCAGCGCGTAGCCGCCGTAGACCGCGACCGTCGCCAGTTCCGTGCCCAGGCCCGCCACCGAGGTGAGGGTGGCCCGGCCGGTGTCCTCGATGCGCCGCTGGAGGCGGGCGTCGGCCAGCACCGTGGCCGCCTGGAAGCCGCCGAAGGCGAGGGCGACGAGGCCCAGTCCCCAGGGAGTGCCGTCGGCCGCGCCGGCGGCCAGGGCGAGACCGGCGCCGGCCAGCAGCGCGGCGAGCCCGGCCGTGCCGAGCCGCTCGCCCTCACCGGCCAGCAGGCTTCCGGCGGCGGCGCCGGCCCAGATCAGCAGGAGCAGGTAGGGAACGGTCCCGTCGGCGACCCCGGTCTCCCGCACCAGCAGGGGCGTGTACTCGTCGAGGGCGCCCCACACCGCACCGACGGCCGGAACGAGCAGCAGCGCCCCGCGTACGGACCGGTCGGCACGGGCTCCGGCGAGTCCGGCGCGCAGGGCCGCCGTCCAGCTCTCGTGCCCGGTCTTCGGCGAGCGGTGCTCCGGGAACCGGAGTGCCGTGGCCGCCGCCAGCAGGCACACCAGCACACTGGCGGCTCCGACGGCGGTGTGGCCGCCCCGGGCCAGCACGGGACCGGCCAGTCCCATCGCCGCCATCACGGCGACCAGTCCGGCCGCGCGGGCCCGGCCCATGACCCGGGCGTAGCGGCCGGCCGCGTCGAGCCGTTCCAGCTCGTCGTGGACCAGGGCCTCGAGCGCACCGGAGCCGAGCGCTCCGCCGGCGCCCCACAGCACGAAGCCGAGGGCGAAGGCTCCGTACGACGGGAGGAACACCCACAGGGCGAAGCCCGCGGCGGTGAGCAGCGGGCCGAGCCACAGCAGCAGTCGGCGGGACACGGCGTCGGCCCAGGCGCCGGAGGGAACCTCCAGCAGCACACCGGTCACCGACCACAGGGCGAACAGGGAGGAGATCTGCCCGACCGACAGACCGGCGTCGCCGAACAGCAGCGCGTACACCGGGTAGAGCAGGATGAAGTCTTCGAGGAACGCGTAGCCGTACAGCGTGGTCGTCAGCCGTCGCACGCGGACGTCGGTGGCACGCGTGGGCGTGGGAGTCATGAGGCCTTCCCGTGGGGGCGGTTCGGACACCGGACGTGGAGGACGAACGGCGCCGGAGGCGGCCCTCGGGAGGCGCGGCCGGTGGATCAATGTCGCCAGGTCATGACCCCATGCTAGACCGGCCGTGAGGGGTCCCGCCCGGTGTTCCCCGGCCGGTGCTCACCGCTCCCGGGCGGGGAGCCGGGGCGGCAGCACGACGTCGCCGCTGCGCTTGAGGCGTTGCCAGGGCAGCCGGTACCCGTTGACCGCGGTGAGGCAGGCCTGGACGAGCACCAGGTACATGAGCTGGCGGTAGACGATCTGCTGCAGCGGGAGCGTCCACAGCGGCCGGAGGCTCTCGCCGTCGAGGCGGAAGGCGTAGGCCGCGCAGACGGTCTGGACGGCCAGCACACCGGTCCACGCCAGCATCGTGCGGAGCGGGTTCCCGAAGACCAGGCCGTGGACGGTCAGCAGGTCGATCAGCGGGGCGAGGAGCGGGGTGAGGATCTGGAAGACGGCCAGCAGGGGCAGCCCGAGGCGGCCGAAGTGTCCCGCGTGGCCGCGCTCGACCAGCGCGTGCCGGTGCTTCCACGCCGCCTGCATGGTGCCGTAGCTCCAGCGGTAGCGCTGGCGCCACAGCTGCCGCAGGGTGGCCGGCGCCTCGGTCCAGGCGAGCGCGTCCTCGGTGTAGCGGACCTCCCACCCGGCCCGGTGCAGGGCCATGGTGACGTCGGTGTCCTCGGCGAGGGTGTCGCCGCTCATCATCCCGGCGTCCCGCAGGGCCGTGACGCGAAAGGCACCGACGGCGCCGGGAACGGTCGGCATGCAGCGCAGCAGGTCGTACATGCGGCGGTCCAGGTTGAAGCCCATCACGTACTCGATGTGCTGCCAACGTCCCAGCAGCCCTCGGCGGTTGCCCACCTTGGCGTTGCCGGCGGTGGCGCCGACGGCCGGGTCGGCGAACGGCTGGACGAGGCGGTGGACGGTCGAGGGGGCGAAGACCGTGTCGGCGTCGAGCATGACGACGAGGTCGTGGGAGGCCCGCAGGACGCCGGTGTTGAGGGCCGACGCCTTGCCGCCGTTCGGCCGGCGGAGCACCGTGGTCTCCGGAAGGCCGAGCGACTCGGCGACGTCGGCGGTGCCGTCGTCGGAACCGTCGTCCACGACGATGATCTCCACGGGGTGATCGCTCACGGCGAGCGAGCGGAGCGTCTTGGCGATGCACGGTCTCTCGTTGTACGCGGGGACGACGACGCTGACGGGCCGGGTGACGGGCCGGCCGGCGCCGGGGCGCGGGCGCCGGTGGACGTGGTGGTGGGCGAGGACCAGCATCAGCGCGCACCGCGCGAGGACGAGCGCCCCGACGGCCAGCAGCAGCACGCCCACGACCGACACCGCCGTGCTCGACACGGCCACGGCGGCCACGAACACCCGGCCCTTCCACAGGGTTCCGGTGTCGACGGGGCTGGTGAGGCCGTCGGTGCCGACGAGATCGGCGATCGTGGTGAAGCGGTAGCCCTGGGCCGTGAGCCGGGGGATCAGGATGTCCAGCGCCCGGGCGGTCTGCGACCGGTCCCCGCCCGAGTCGTGCAGGAGGACGACCGTTCCCCGGCCCGGCACGTCCGGCGTGGCCGCGTCGGCGATCGCCCGGGCGCCCGGCCGCCGCCAGTCCCCGGTGTCCTGGTCGACGAAGGCCAGTACGTAGCCCTTCTCGCCCAGGCGCCGGGCGACGGACCAGGCCGGTCCGTCCAGGGCGGTGGTGGTCGAGGAGTACGGCATCCGCAGGAGCGAGCTGTTGACGCCCCCGGCTCCGGCGAGGGCGAGCTGGGTCAGCGCCAGCTCGCGGTCGGTCTCGCCCGCGGACAGCGTGGCCAGGTCCCGGTGGGAGAAGGTGTGCACCCCGATCTCGTGGCCGGAGCGGATCAGATCGCGCAGGACCGCGGGGTGGCGCACGGCCTGCCGGCCGGTGACGAAGAAGGTGCCGGGCGTGCCGTGGCGGTCGAGGACGGCCCGGATCCGGGGTGTCCAGACGGGGTCCGGGCCGTCGTCGAAGGTCAGGACCACCGTTCTGTCCGGCGCCCGGTAGGTGCGCAGGCGGTCATGGGTGGTGTCGACGACCGGGCCGCCGCCGGTGACCTCCCGGGGGGCGCCGGTGGCCGGCTTCCCGGCGCGTCCCTCCTGGTCCCCGGGGAAGTCCCGGGTCGTGTGTCCCTCGACCAGGAGCACCGAGACGACGAGGGCCAGCAGGACGAGCGGGACCACGACGCGGAAGCGGTGCGGGGGCGGCAGGGGCGCTCGGGCCCGCCGCGGCCCGGGTGTCGCCGGCGGGGGACGGACCGGCCGGCGGCGCATCAGGGGGTCCCGGCCACGGGCGCGTCACCGGGCGGGGAGCCGCCCGGGGCGCCGGACGGCGCCTGCGGTGGCTCGGACGGACCGGGGATCGTGTCCGCCGGAGGCTCCGGGGCAGGCGGCTCGTCCGTCCCCGCGGGTGGATCGTCCGGGGGCGGCTCGGGGGCGGGTTCGCTTCCGGTGCCCGGACCGGGTGCGGACGGATCGTCGGGGGCGCCGGGCTCCTGCGGTGCCTGCGGAACGCCGGTCGCGGGGGAATCCGGTCCGGCCGGGGCCGGGGGCGCCGGTCCGCCGGGGACGAGCGGGGCCGCGGGGGTGAGGAGCGGGCCGCCGGGCGACGGGAGGAGGGGAACCGGCGCGGAGCCCGGGCCCACCGGAGTGCCGGCGTCGCCGAAGTCGCTCCGCCCCGGGTCGAGCACGCCGCCGGGCGGCCGGGGTCCGTCGTCCGGTCCTCCTTCCCGGTCCGGCGCCGACGGGGCCGTGGCCTCTCCGGGCAGGGGCGGCAGCAGGGCGCCCGGTGCGAACGGGGTCGCTCCCATGAGGCTCAGCACCAGCACCACCAGGTACGCGGCTGCCAGTCCGGCCACGCCGTAGCCGGTGCGCCGGAGCACCCGCGCGCGCCTGCCGGTGGAGTCGACGAACACGGGGAAGCACGGATCAGCCGGCGAGACGATCCCCGTATGTCCGGAATCATCCTGACTCCGCATGGAGCCAGCGTACGCCGGAACGGTCCTCCCTACGCGGGCGATCCCGAAGAGAACCGCCGCAGCAGCGGGGACAGCACCAGCACGGACTTGGTCCGCTCGACGAACGGCTCGCCCGCGATGCGTTCCAGGACCCGTTCGAAGTGGCGCATGTCGGAGGCGAAGACCTGGGCGACCGCGTCCGCGTCACCGGTGACGGTGGAGGCGGCCACGACCTCCTGGTAGCGCTCCAGGCCCCGCTGGATGGTCTCCGGTGAGGTGTTGCTCCGGCAGTAGATCTCGACGAACCCCTCCGTCGCCCAGCCGAGGGCGGCCGGGTCCACCCGTACGGTGAATCCGGTGATGGCCCCGGTGGCGCGCAGCCGGTCCACGCGCCGTTTCACGGCGGGCGCGGACAGGCCGACGAGCTGGCCGATGTCCGCGTAGGAGCGGCGGGCGTCCTCGGCGAGGGCGTGCACGATGCGTTCGTCGAGATCGTTCAGCACTGCGGGCGGTTCACTTCGCTTCTGGTGTGGCGGGGGCGGCGAGCCGGGAGCGGCGGTGGCCGTACAGGAAGTAGAACACGAGCCCGACGGCCATCCAGACACCGAAGACCACCCAGGTGACGGCGGACAGGCTGCCCATCATCCACACGCAGAACGCGAAGCCGACGGCGGGCAGGACCGGGGACAGCGGCACCCGGAAGGCGCGGGGCATGTCGGGGCGGGTCCGGCGCAGTACCACGACGGCCACGTTGACCAGCGCGAAGGCGAACAGGGTGCCGATGCTGGTGGCGTCCGCGAGTTGGCCGAGCGGGACGGCGGCGGCCAGCACGCCGCAGAAGAGGGAGACGATCAGGGTGTTGGTGCGGGGCGTGCCGCTCTTCGGGCTGACCCGGGCGAACACCTTGGGCACCAGCCCGTCCCGGGCCATGGCGAACAGGATGCGGGTCTGGCCGTAGAGCACGGTCAGGACGACGCTCGCGATGGCGATGACGGCGCAGAAGGCCAGCAGGGTGCCCCAGAAGCTCTGGCCGGTGACCTCGCGCATGATCTGGGCGAGCGCGGCCTCGGAGTCGGTGAAGTGCCGCCAGGGCTTGGCGCCCACGGCGACGGCGGCGACCAGGACGTACAGCGCGGTGATGACGGCGAGCGACAGCAGGATCGCGCGGGGCAGGTCGCGCTGGGCGTTCTTCGCCTCCTCGCCCGCGGTGGAGGCGGCGTCGAAGCCGATGTACGAGAAGAACAGCGTCGCCCCGGCGGCGCTGACACCGGCCATGCCGAGCGGCATGAAGTTCTCGTAGTTGCCGGAGCGGAAGCCCTGGACGCCGATGGCGCAGAACAGCACCAGGGCGCCGATCTTCACGATGACCATGATCGTGTTGGCGCGGGCCGACTCGCGGGCGCCGCCCATCAGGAACGCCATGGCGAGCAGGACGACGATCAGCGCGGGCAGGTTGAAGACTCCGCCGTCGCCGGGCGGGGCGGAGAGCGCGGCCGGGATGGTGACGCCAATGGTGCCGTCGAGCAGTTCGTTCAGGTACTCGCCCCAGCCGACGGCGACGGCGGCGACCGAGACGCCGTACTCGAGCATCAGGCACCATCCGCAGACCCAGGCGACCAGCTCACCCATCGTTGCGTACGCATACGAGTAGGAGGAGCCGGAGACCGGGATGGCGCCCGCCAGCTCGGCGTAGGAGAGGGCGGAGAAGAGGGCCGTCAGACCGGCTATGACGAAGGACAGCGTGACGGCCGGACCGGCCTTGGGAACGGCCTCGCCGAGGACGACGAAGATGCCGGTGCCGAGAGTGGCACCGATGCTGATCATGGTCAGCTGCCACAGTCCGAGGGACCGTCGCAGGGAACCGCCCTCACCCTGGCCACCCTCCGCGACCAGGCGTTCCACGGGCTTGCGGCGCATCAGGCGCGCGCCGAGGCCCGGGGGTGGCGGGGCGGCGGGACCGCCGTCGTGCGGGGGTGCGCCTTGGTCGAGCACGCGCTGACTCCTTCGTCGCTGCCGGTCTTCCGCGGCAGGGACCGACGACGTCCCACGACAGCCGGGACCCGTCGGGCGGGGTCCTCGCCGCACCACGTACAGCGCGTAACCCTACGAGGTTCTCCGTTGCTCCTGAAATGCAGCAACCTTGCGCGTGCCCGCAAGATCATTGCGTTACCGGCGGGGAGGCGGGTGTTCGTTGCGCGAGGGCTCTCGAGCGTTGCGCACCGGCCCCCGCCGGCCCCGGGGCGGGGCCGGCGGGGGCCGGGCGGGGGTGAGGGGGCGTCAGCTCCAGCTGGCGTGCAGCGGCTTGCCCTCGGCGTAGCCGGCGGCGCTCTGGATGCCGACGACGGCCTTCTCGGCGAACTCCTCGAGCGATCCGGCCCCGGCGTAGGTGCAGGAGGAGCGGACGCCCGCGATGATCGAGTCGATCAGGTCCTCGACACCGGGGCGGGCCGGGTCGAGGAACATGCGGGAGGTGGAGATGCCCTCCTCGAACAGCGCCTTGCGGGCGCGGTCGTACGCCGACTCCTCCGAGGTGCGGTTGCGCACGGCACGCGCGGAGGCCATGCCGAAGGACTCCTTGTAGGGGCGGCCGTTCGCGTCGTGCTGGAGGTCGCCCGGGGACTCGTGGGTCCCGGCGAACCAGGAGCCGATCATCACGTTGGACGCGCCGGCGGCGAGCGCCATCGCCACGTCGCGCGGGTGCCGGACACCGCCGTCGGCCCACACGTGCTTGCCGTACTTCCTCGCCTCGGCGGCGCACTCCAGGACGGCGGAGAACTGCGGCCGGCCGACGCCGGTCATCATGCGGGTGGTGCACATGGCGCCGGGTCCCACGCCGACCTTGACGATGTCGGCGCCGGCCTCGATCAGGTCGCGAACGCCCGCGGCGGCGACGACGTTGCCGGCGACGACCGGCACCTGCGGGTCGAGGTCGCGGACCAGCTTCAGCGCCCCGATCATCGACTCCTGGTGCCCGTGCGCGGTGTCGATGACGAGCGTGTCGACGCCGGCGTCCAGCAGCTGCCGGGCCTTGCCCGCCACGTCGCCGTTGATGCCGACGGCGGCGGCTATGCGGAGCCTGCCCCGCGCGTCGGTGGCCGGGGTGTACAGGGTGGCGCGCAGGGCGCCCTTGCGGGTCAGGATGCCCGCCAGACGGCCGTCCCCGTCCACGGCGGGCGCGTAGCGGCGGTTGGCGGCGTCGAGGGTGTTGAAGGCCTCGCGCGGGTCCGTGTCCGCGTCGATGAGGATCAGGTCCTTGGACATGACCTCTTCGAGCTGGGTGAAGCGGTCCACTCCGGCCAGGTCGGTGTCGGTGACCACGCCGACCGGCCGGTGTCCGTCGTCGACGACGACGCCGGCGTTGTGCGCGCGCTTGGGCAGCAGGGCGAGCGCGTCGGCGACCGTCTGGTGCGGGGCCAGCACGATCGGGGTGTCCAGGACGTGGTGGCGGCCCTTCACCCAGGAGACGACCTCGGTGACGACCTCGATCGGGATGTCCTGCGGGATGACGACGAGTCCCCCGCGACGGGCCACGGTCTCGGCCATGCGGCGGCCGGCGATGGCGGTCATGTTGGCGACGACGAGCGGGATGGTGGTGCCCGTGCCGTCCGGGGAGCTGAGGTCCACGTCCTGACGCGAGCCGACCGCGGAGCGGCTCGGCACCATGAACACGTCGTCGTACGTCAGGTCGTACGCGGGCCGGATGTCGTTGAGGAAACGCACGTGCTGCACATCCCAGTCGATCAGAGGTGGCCCCCGGACAGGTCAGCCAGGGGGAAGAGCACGTACTTCATTGTCCCATGCCGGCCGGAGCGCCGGCCCCGGGCGGATCGTCCAGGCTGGTCAGAGCCCTGCCCGGAGGATCCTCCAAGAGCCGGGGCCGCGGTGGGCGGCGGTGCCGGGCCGGACGGTGCGGCCGGAGGGGAAGTCGGCGGGGGAGCCGGTCGCGGGCGCGCGGCGGCCCGTCGGGCCCGCCTCGCCGGGGCCCGCGCCGAAGTCCGGCGCGGCCGCGGGCCGGACCGTCGGGTCGTACGGCGTCCCGGCGCCGTCGCGGACGACGCGCCGTGGTCCCCGGTGCGGCGGCCCGCCCGTCCCGCCGTCCGGTGACGACACGCCGCGTCCCGCGACCGGGCGGACCGGCGCTCTCCCCCGCGCACGTGTGACGACGGCCGTGTTCGCACCGGGCGGCGGGACGGGCGGGCGCCGGGACGCGGGAGCCCGCCCCGGCGCCGTGCGGCCGCTGCCGCCAGGTCCTCCCCCGTCTCCCTGGCCGTCAGAGGCCGTCCGGGTCCGCGCGGTTGAGGGCGGACCTCGGGGTGGTCCCCGCCGTCATCAGGTAGTCCGCGGCCGACGTGTCCGTCACCAGGCTGGTGACGAGGCCCGAGCGCAGCACGGCGTCGATCGCGGGCCCCTTGCGCTGGCCGCCCGCGATCGCCACGACCTCGGGAACCCGGCGCAGCTGGTCGGTCTTGACCGTGATGCACCGCTCCCCCAGGTCCCGGCCGACCCGGCGCCCCTCCGCGTCGAAGAGGTGCGCGGACATCTCCGCGGCGACGCCGAGGGAGGCGTAGTGCGCCCGTTCCTCGTCGCTGAGCATGTCGTGCACCGTGGAGATGCCCGGCTCCCAGGAACCGATGGAGACGCAGGCGACGGTGACCTTGTCGAAGTACTCGAAGGCCCGCGCGATGCCGGTCTGGTGGCGCAGTGCCTCGGCGGTGGCCGCGTCCGGCAGCAGCATCGGCGCGTAGATGGGGTGGGCGTCGCCGCCCGACACCTGCGCGGCGCGCCGCACGGCCTCCACCGAGCCGCGCTCGGCGGTCCCGGCGTCGTACACGCCCGTCAGCTGCACGACCGTGCAGGGGGGCAGCCGGTCCAGGGCCGCCGCCATGTGGATGGTGGACCGGCCCCAGGCCAGGCCCAGTACGTCCCCTTCGTTGACCAGCTCGCCGAGCAGGTCGGCGGCCACCTCTCCCAGGTTCTCGGGGTCGGGTGTCTCCTCGGCCTCGGCCGGGGACTCGACCACGACGGCGTGCCTCAGGCCGTACCGGGCGCGGAGCGCGTCGGAGCGCTCGGCGTCCAGCTCGGCCGGCACGCGGATCTCGATCCGTACGAGATCCCGTTCGAGGGCGGTCTCCAGGACCCGGGCCACCTTGAAGCGGCTGACGCCGAACTCCTCGGCGATCTGGATCTTGGATTTGCCCTCGAGGTAGAAGCGGCGGGCCATGGCCGCCGCCTGCACCAGCTCAGCGGGTCCCATCCGCATGGCTGACCGGCCCGCCGACATACCCGACACGGCGCTCTCCTCACTGCTGTTCACACTCTGGATTCGCCGTTCATCCTTGCAGATCCGGCGCGGTCGATCAGCCCTGCCGGGCGCCGTTCACGTTCCTGACGCTCAGTGGTCGCATGCCCACGATGCCTTGGCCGTCGCGGCCTCCGCCTGGTTGCGCAGCGCACGTACCGCCTCGGCCGGGTCCTCCGCCCCGTACACGGCGGAACCCGCGACGAAGACATCGGCGCCGGCGTCGGCGCACCGCTCGATGGTGGACGCCGAGACCCCGCCGTCGACCTGGAGCCAGAGCTCGAGACCGTGCCTGCTGATCAACTCGCGGGTGCGGCGAATCTTCGGAAGCATGATGTCGAGAAAGGCCTGGCCCCCGAATCCCGGCTCGACCGTCATGATCAGCAGCATGTCGAGTTCGGGGAGCAGGTCTTCGTAGGGCTCGACGGGGGTCGCCGGCCTCAGCGCCATGGAGGCACGGGCGCCCTTGGCGCGGATCTCCCGGGCGAGCCGTACGGGCGCGGTGGCCGCTTCGACGTGGAAGGTGACCGAACCGGCCCCCGCCTCCACGTACTGGGGCGCCCACCGATCGGGGGCCTCGATCATCAGATGGCAGTCCAGCGGAGTGTCCGTCGCACGGGCGAGCGACTCCACGACCGGCACGCCGAGCGTGAGGTTCGGGACGAAATGGTTGTCCATGACGTCGACGTGGAGCCAGTCGGCGCCGGCCACCGCCTTCGCCTCGTCGGCGAGGCGGGCGAAGTCGGCGGACAGGATGCTGGGGCTGATCTGCGGGGCCATGCCTCAAGACTGCCATGCCCGCCGGGGGTTGCCCGCATCCGGTCCCGTGCGGCGACGGTCGTGCGTGGGCCGCGGGCCGTCCGCGGCGGAGCCGTGGACGTCACCGCCCCGCGCCCCTTCCCCGCCCCGCGCCCCTTCCCCGCGCCGCGGCGGAGGTGGCCATGAGCGGTAGCCCTGGTGTCGCGCGGCTGGTCTGCGGCCGGCGTTCCAAGTGGCTGGTGCTGGGTCTGTGGGTGGTGGTGCTGTTCGCGGTCGCGCCGTTCGCCCAGAGGCTCGGCGACGCGCAGGACAACGACGCGGCGTCCTGGCTGCCGGGGTCCGCCGAGTCCACGCAGGTGCTGGAGGTCTCCGAGGACTTCCGGCCCGAGCAGATCCCCGCGGTCGTGGTCTACGCGCGGGACGGCGGGCTGACCGCCGCCGACCGGGAGCGGATCGCCGAGGACGTGGCGCAGCTCCAGCGGTTGAGCGACCACGGCATCAGGGGCGACGAGACGCGCGGCCCGGTCTTCGACCGGGAGACCGGCCCGCGGGCCGCTCAGGTCCTCGTGCCGATCACGATGGACGCCCGGGGCTGGGAGCGGATCGGCCCCGCGGTCGACTCGATCCGGGGCGACGTCGGCGGAAGCGGCGGGGGCCTCGCCGTGCACGTCACGGGACCGGGCGGCACCTCGGCGGACTTCGCCGAGGCGTTCGAGGGCATCGACTCCACTCTGCTGCTGTCCGCGACGGCCGTCGTCGTCGTGATGCTGCTGATCACCTACCGCAGTCCCGCCCTGCTGCTGGTGCCCCTGCTCGCGGTGGTCTGCGCGCTGTTCACGGCACAGGCCCTGATCTACTTCCTGGCCGAGTGCGCGGGCCTGACGGTCAACGGGCAGAGCGCCGGCATCCTCACCGTGCTCGTCTTCGGCGCGGGCACCGACTACGCCCTGCTGCTGGTCGCCCGCTACCGGGAGGAGCTGCGGCGGCACGAGGACCGGCACGAGGCGATGACGCTGGCCCTGCACCGCGCGGGTCCGGCGGTGCTCGCCTCCGGCGCGACCGTCGTGCTGAGCATGCTGGTGCTGCTGACCGCCGAGATGAACTCCACCCGGGGCCTCGGCCCGGTCGCCGCGATCGGTGTCGGGGTCGCCCTGCTGGCCATGCTGACGCTGTTCCCGGCACTGCTGGTCGTCTGCGGCCGGCGGATCTTCTGGCCGGTGATCCCGCACCACGGCGCCCCCGACCCGATCGAGCGGGGCGTGTGGGCCCGCACGGGCCGCGGCATCGCCCGTCGTCCGCGCATGGTCTGGGGGTGACGGCGGCGGTGCTGGCGGTCTGCTCACTGGGCCTGGTCCAGCTCCGCGCGGAGGGCATCGACAACGCGGACGCCTTCATCGGGAAGCCCGACTCGATCACCGGGCAGGAGGTCTTCGCGCGGTACTTCCCGGCGGGCGGCGGCGATCCTCTGGTCGTCGTCAGCGACCGGGAGCAGGCCGAAGCGGTGGGCCGCGCGGTCGCCGGCACGGAGGGCGTCGTGCCGGAGTCCCTCGGTCTGCCCCCGGGCACGAAGCCCTCGCACGAGGGCAGGGTCCTGTTCGAGGCCACCATGACCGCCCCGGCGGACAGCGAGGCGGCCGAGCAGACCGTGGAGCGGGTGCGCGACGCCGTGCACGCGGTGCCGGACGCCGACGCGCGGGTGGGCGGCGGCACGGCGGCGCTGCTGGACATGGACGAGGCGACCACCCGTGACAACGTGCTGATCATCCCGCTGGTGCTGGTGGTCGTCCTGCTGGTCCTGTGCGTACTGCTGCGCGCCCTGATCGCCCCGCTGCTGCTGATCGCGACGGTGATCCTGTCGTTCGCGGCGGCGCTCGGCCTCAGCGCCCTGGCCTTCCGGCACGTCTTCGGCCACGCGGGCGAGTCGACCGACTTCCCGCTGTTCGTGTTCGTCTTCCTGGTGGCGCTGGGCATCGACTACAACATCTTCCTGACCACCCGCATCCGCGAGGAGGCCGCCCACCGGGGCACCCGGCCAGGCGTGGTCACCGGCCTCGCGGCCACGGGCGCCGTCATCACCTCGGCGGGCCTGGTCCTCGCCGGCACCTTCGCGGCCCTCGACACGCTGCCCATGGTCGCGTTCGCCGAGATCGGCTTCGCGGTCGCCCTGGGCGTGCTCATCGACACCTTCGTCGTGCGGTCGGTACTGGTCGCCTCCTTGTTCCTGGACGTGGGCCCGAAGGTGTGGTGGCCGCACCGAATGGCCCGCGAGGACGGCGGCGAGGTACGGGAGCCCGGGGCGGGCGTCAGCCGGTCCGGCGGATGAGGGCCAGGTACATCGCGTCGGTGCCGTGCAGATGCGGCCACAGCTGTACGTCGGGGCCCTCGCCCAGGTCCGGTACGCCGGGCAGCAGCGGCCGGGCGTCGAGCAGTTCCGCGTCCGGGAACTGCTTGAGGAGGTCGGCGACCACGGCCCGGGTCTCCGCCAGGTGCGGGGAGCAGGTGGCGTAGCCGACGACACCGCCGACCCGTACGGACTCCAGGGCGGTGCGCAGCAGCCCGCGCTGGAGCGGGGCGAAGCCGTCCAGGTCCTCCGGGCGGCGCCGCCACCGCGCCTCGGGGCGGCGGCGCAGGGCGCCCAGCCCGGTGCACGGCACGTCGACCAGTACCCGGTCGAAGCTTCCGGGGCGCCACGGCGGGCGCGTCCCGTCGGCGGCGACGACCTGGTACGGCCCCGGGTTCCCGGCGAGCGCCTTCGCCACCAGACCGGCCCGGTGCGGCTGCTTCTCGGAGGCCAGCAGCACGGCGCCCCGCTCGGCGGCGAGCGCGCCGAGCAGCGCGGCCTTCCCGCCCGGTCCGGCGCACCCGTCCAGCCACATCCGGTCGGGGCCTTCGACCGGCGCGTTGGCGAGCGCGAGCGCGACCAGCTGGCTGCCCTCGTCCTGCACGCCGGCCCGGCCCTCGGCGACCGCCGTGACGGCGCCCGGCTCCCCGCCCTCGGTGAGCCGCACCGCGTACGGCGACCAGCGGCCGGCGACGGCGGCCTCCTCGGCGAGCAGTTCGGTGGTGGTCGCCCGCCCGGGCCGGGCGACCAGGGTCACCTCGGGCCGTTCGTTGTCGGCCCGCAGCAGTTCCTCGACGCCGGCGCGTCCGCCGCCGAGGGAGTCCCACAGCGCGGAGACGACCCAGCGGGGGTGCGAGTGCACGACGGCGAGGTGGTCCTCGGGGTCCTCGTCGTAGGGCGGCGCGACCCGCTCCAGCCAGCCGTCGAGGTCGTCCTGCGCGATCTTCCGCAGTACGGCGTTGACGAACTTGGCCCGCCCGTCGCCGAGCACCACCCGGGCCAGCTCGACCGTGGCGGACACGGCGGCGTGCGTGGGGATGCGCGTGCCGAGCAGCTGGTGCGCGCCGAGGTTCAGCACGTCCAGCACCGGCGGGTCCACCTCGCGCAGCGGCCGGTCCACACAGGCGGCGACGATCGCGTCGTACGTCCCCTGGCGGCGCAGCGTGCCGTACACCAGCTCGGTGGCCAGCGCCGCGTCGCGCGCCTCGAAGCCGCCGTTCTCGCGCGCCCTGCGCAGCAGCGGGGGCAGGACGAGGTTGGCGTACGCGTCCCGCTCGTCGACGGCCCGCAGGGCCTCGAAGGCGAGGACGCGGACGGGGTCCTTCTTGGGCCGGCGGTAGGGCTTGGTGGGCCTGCGGGGCCCGCGGGGCTGGTCGCTCACGAAAAAGGTGCTCCGGATGTGGGGTGAGGTGCGCGGTCCAGCCTACGTCGTGCGGGTCCGGCAGGCGTCAGGCGCCGACGGTCTCCCCGGCGGTGATCCGCACCCCGCGCGCCCAGTCCGCCGCCCGCATCGGCTTCTTGCCCTGGGCCTGCACCCACAGCAGCTCCACGGCGTGCGAACCGGTGCCCACGTGCACGTTGTTCTTGCCGGCGGACAGCTGCCCGGGCGCGAGGCCGGTCAGGCCCGGTACGGGGGCGGCCTGCACGATCTTGAGGCGCTCGCCCCGGAAGGTGGTCCAGGCGCCGGGCGCGGGGGTGCAGCCGCGCACCACGCGGTCGACGCGCAGCGCCGGGGCGTTCCAGTCGACGCGGGCGTCCTCGACGGTGACCTTGGGGGCGAGGCTGATGCCGTCGGCGGGCTGCGGTACGGCCTTCAGGGTGCCGTCCTCGATGCCGTCCATGGTGGCGGCGAGCAGTCCGGCGCCGGCGAAGGCGAGCCGGGTGAGCAGGTCGCCGCTGGTGTCGGTGGGGCGGATCTCCTCGGTGACGGTGCCGTAGACGGGCCCGGAGTCGAGACCCTCCTCGATGAGGAAGGTGGCGGCGCCGGTGATCTCGTCGCCGGCCATGATGGCGTGCTGCACGGGCGCGGCGCCGCGCCAGGCGGGGAGCAGCGAGAAGTGCAGGTTGACCCAGCCCCGGGCGGGGATGTCGAGGGCGGCCCTGGGGAGGAGGGCGCCGTAGGCGACGACGGGGCAGCAGTCCGGCGCGATCTCCTCGAGCCGCTCCAGGAACTCGGGGTCCCTGGGCCTGGCCGGCTTCAGCACCTCGATCCCGGCCTCCTCCGCCCGCTCGGCGACGGGGGAGGCGACGAGCCTGCGCCCGCGCCCGGCGGCCGCGTCGGGCCGCGTGACGACGGCGGCCACCTCGTGCCGCCCGGAGGAGAGAAGAGCGTCCAGGGCGGGGACGGCGACCTCGGGGGTACCGGCGAAGACGAGCTTCATGGGGTGCTGGGGGCCTCTCGGGCGGGAACGGACACGGCGGCGCACCAGTCTATGGGGCGCGCATCACAGGGACGCACGGAGGGAAAGCCGCCGACGGCGGCGCGGCCCCACGGGAACCGTCCGCCTCCCGGCCCGCTGGAAACGGGTGGTGCGCGGGCGGGAGGAATCCGCCGGGCCGACGGCCGAGGCGCACACCTCCGCCGGGGGCGTACGCATATGCCGCCGCGCCCCCGCCCCGTGACCAGCGGAGCGCTCCCGCGTTGGTCAGCGAAGAGTTGACCACGGGCCCCGGACACGGGCTCGATCCCTTTCACGCCGGTTCGAGAGGCTTGTTCATGGCCGACCACGCAACCCACGACGCCCAGGCTCGGGCCAGCCTGCACTTGCTGGTGCGGGACATCGAGCGGGTCCGCCGGCAGGTGGACGCGCTGCGCACGCTCACCGCCCAGCTGGGCAACGTCTACCGCCCGCGCCGCTCCGGTCCCTCCACGGGCTTCGTCGTCTACGGACGTGCTCCCGCTCCCACGGTCCGTCTCGCCCAGGAGCTGCGGGACAGCGTCGAGACCCTGGTCACGGCAGCCGTGGACTTCGACCGTTCCCTGGGCTTCTCGTGGGACGCCGTGGGCTCGGCGCTCGGGGTCACCAAGCAGGCGGTCCACCGCCGCTACGGCGCCCGCCGTGCCGCCGCCCAGGCGCCGGCGGCCGCCGAGGCCCCCGCGGAGGCGTCGAACGCGCGCACGGTGAACGCGGTCGCCGGCGTCACCACGGTGCCGGCGGTCCCCGCGGCCCCTTCCATGCCGACGCAGCCCACGGCCGGCAGTCCGGTCCTCCGCGACGACCCCCGCCCGACTGCCTTACCCTCTCCCCGCAACGGCTGAGCCCCGCTCGCCGCACCGCACCACGCCCTCCCGGACGCACCGCCCCCGGGAGGGCGTGGCACGTCCGGCCGGTTCAGCCGATGTCCGGGGGGTCGATCCGGACCCACACGGGGATGTGCCCGCCCCGGGCCATGCGTGTCGCCTGGGCGGCCTTCAGCGCGGCGGCCAGTGCGGCGCCGTTGCCGGGAGGCACCCGGACCAGTGCCCGGTCCCAGTGTTCGCCGGGGGGCGGTGCGCCCGGCCTGCGGGGGCGTCCCGCCGGGGTGACCGGCAGGGGCACCGGGCCCAGGACCTCCGCCCGCGCGGGCAGCTCCACCGCGCGGAGGAACTCGGCCACCGCCTCGCCCGGTCCCGACACCGCCGCCATCCGGGACACCGGCGGGAACCCCAGTTCGCCCCGCTCGGCCAGTTCCCGTACGGCGTGCCCGACCGGGTCCCACCGGACCAGTGCCTGCACGGGCCGCAGGGTCGGCTCGGCGACCACGACCACCGTGCCGCCCGCCGACTGCGGTCGGACCAGCGCCGCCGCGCCGATCCAGCGGCGCAACGCGTCCTCCCCGGCCCGCAGATCGGGCCGGTTCAGCATGGCCCAGCCGTCCAGCAGCAGCGCCGCCGCGTAGCCGCCCTCGGCCACCGGCTCCGCGCCGGGTGTGCTCACCACCAGCGCGGGCGTCCCCGGCACCGTGTCCAGCACGTGTTCGCGCCCCGAGGTCCGCACCGGGACCGCGGGGAAGGCGCGGCCCAGCTCCTCGGCGGTCCGCCGCGCCCCGACCACCTGGGCCCGCAACCGGAACCCGCCGCACTCGGGACAGTGCCAGCCGTCCTCCTCGCGCCCGCACCACGCGCACCGCAGATCGTCGGACCCCTGTGCCTGCAGCGACCCGGAGCAGTGCCGGCACCGCGCGGGGGCCCGGCAGCCGGCGCACGCCATCCGCGGCACATAGCCACGGCGGGGCACCTGCACGAGCACCGGCCCGTGCCGCAGCCCCTCCCTGGCGGCCTGCCAGGCGAGGCTCGGCAGCCGCGCCGCGCGGGCGGCCTCGTCCCGCGCCAGGTCCCCGTCCCCCACGGTCCGCACCAGCGGCGCGGCGGCCCGCACCCGCTCCCTCCCGGCGACCAGCGGCCGGGCCCACCCGGTCTCCACCAGCTGGGCGGCCTCCACGGTGCAGTGCCGGCTGCCCAGCAGGAAGCCGCACCTGTCCTGCGCCGCCCGCAGCAGCAGCACCTCGCGGGCGTGCGGCTGCGGGGCGTGCGGCTCGCTGTGGCTGTCGTCGCCGTCGTCCCAGACGGCGACCAGTCCGAGGTCCCGGACCGGCGCGAACATCGCCGCCCGCGTCCCGATGACGGCCCGTACGGAGCCCCGCCGCACGGCGAGCCACCGCGCGTACCGCTTCTCCGGGCCGGCGTCGGCGGTGAGGACCGCGTGCCGCCCCTCCCCCAGCAGTTCGGTGAGCGCCGCGTCGAGGCGGGCCACGGTTCTGCCGTCCGGCAGGACGACCAGCGCGCCGCGCCCGGAGGCCAGGGTCGCGGCGACGGCCCGGGCCAGTTCCTCGCTCCACCGGGGCCCCGGCAGCGCGTTCCACACGGCCCGTGGGGCGCCTCCCGAGACCAGTGACTCCAGGAAGGCGGGGCCCTGTTCGTACCGCTCCCAGGAGCCGGGGGCGGGCGCCGGGGGCGGCGGCAGCGGATCGGGCGAGGGCCGTCGCTCCGCGCGGGCGCTGCGCGGCGGAACGGCGAGCTGGAGGACGTCGGCGAGGCTGCCCGCGTACCGGTCGGCGACCGCGCGGGCGAGGCCCAGCAGTTCCTCGCCGAGCACCGGTTCGGGCGAGACGACCTGCGCCAGCGCCGCCAGGGGCCCCGGGTAGTCGGACTCGGCGAGGCGCGCGACGAGGAACCCGTCGATCAGTCCGCCGCCCTCGCGCCGCCCCTCCCGCACCCGGTGCCGTCCGGCCCCGAACCGCACCCGCACCCGCACCCCGGGCTGTGCGTCCGCGTCCAGCTCCTCGGGCACGGCGTAGTCGAAGTAGCGGTCGAGATGGAGCACGCCCTTGTCGACGAGGACCCGGGCGACGGGCAGTTCCCCGGCGAGCGCGGCGCCGCGCCAGGTGCGCGGTTTGGCCCGGGGGGCCCGAGCCTTGCGCACGCTCTCCCTGATGAGCGCGAGCTGCTCGGGCGGCGCGCCCTCCGCGCCGCCGTCCTGCCGTCCGTTCTCGCTGCTCACGCCTGCATTCTTACCAAACGCCACTGACAGCGGCGCCCTGCCCGGGACCGGCCCCGGATGCGGGCGGACGTCCGGAGGCGCTTTCACCTCGGGCCGCTCCGGCCGCACGGCGGGCGTGGAGCCCGCTCGTGCGGCGTGCACCGGGGTCCACGGCCCTCTCCCCGCGCGCGCCGAGGCCCGGCGGCCCCCGGAAGGGGCCGCCGGGCCTCGGGAAAGACGGGGCCGGGGTTACAGCCCCGCCGCCTTGCGCAGGGCGTCCACGCGGTCGGTGCGCTCCCAGGTGAAGTCGGGCAGCTCACGGCCGAAGTGGCCGTAGGCGGCGGTCTGGGAGTAGATCGGGCGCAGCAGGTCGAGGTCGCGGATGATCGCGGCCGGGCGGAGGTCGAAGACCTCGTCGATCGCCTTCTCGATCTTCTCGGTGTCGACCTGGGCGGTGCCGAAGGTCTCCACGAACAGACCGACCGGCTCGGCCTTGCCGATGGCGTACGCGACCTGGACCTCGCAGCGGGTGGCGAGGCCGGCCGCGACGACGTTCTTGGCGACCCAGCGCATCGCGTACGCCGCCGAGCGGTCCACCTTGGAGGGGTCCTTGCCGGAGAAGGCGCCGCCGCCGTGGCGGGCCATGCCGCCGTAGGTGTCGATGATGATCTTGCGGCCGGTCAGGCCGGCGTCGCCCATCGGGCCGCCGATCTCGAACCGGCCGGTCGGGTTGACCAGCAGGCGGTAGTTCTCGGTGTCGAGCTTGATGCCCTCGTCCAGCAGCGCCTTCAGCTCCGGCTCCACGACGAACTCGCGGATGTCGGGGGCCAGCAGCGACTCCAGGTCGATGTCGGAGGCGTGCTGCGAGGAGACGACCACGGTGTCCAGACGGACCGCCTTGTCGCCGTCGTACTCGATGGTGACCTGGGTCTTGCCGTCCGGGCGCAGGTAGGGGATCGTGCCGTTCTTGCGCACGTCGGACAGGCGCTTGGACAGGCGGTGCGCCAGGAAGATCGGCAGCGGCATCAGCGTCGGCGTCTCGTCCGTCGCGTAGCCGAACATCAGGCCCTGGTCGCCGGCGCCCTGCCGGTCCAGCTCGTCGTCGTCGCCCTCGACACGGGCCTCGTAGGCGGCGTCGACGCCCTGCGCGATGTCCGGGGACTGCGCGCCGATCGACACCGACACGCCGCAGGAGGCGCCGTCGAAGCCCTTCTTCGAGGAGTCGTAGCCGATCTCCAGGATCTTGTTGCGCACCAGCGTCGCGATGTCCGCGTACGTCTTGGTGGTCACCTCGCCGGCCACGTGCACCAGGCCGGTGGTGATCAGGGTCTCGACGGCGACCCGGGAGGCCGGGTCCTCGCGCAGCAGCGCGTCGAGAATGGTGTCGCTGATCTGGTCAGCGATCTTGTCGGGGTGACCCTCGGTCACGGACTCCGAGGTGAACAGACGACGGGACACAACGCTCCCTGGGGTTGCAGCGGCTGCTGGCTGATCATTGGCGGACGGCGGGGGCTGCACCCGACGCCGTCCGTGGAACAGTTTATCGGTCGTGCTCCGCCACGGGCCCCCCTGTCTCGTCTCGCGAGAGCGCTGTGACCTGCGGCACGGGCATTCTGCCCATGCCGGGCCGGGTTGACCAGAGGCGCCACGCCCCGAACGGGCGGGGTTTCGGGGAACCGGAGGCGAATGAATCACTCATCCGAGGCGTTCGGCCACCAGGTCCCACACGGTTTCGGCCAGGTTCTCCTTCGGGCCGTGGGCCACGGGGGTCTCGCTGCCGTCGGCGCCCAGCACCACGGCCTCGCTCTCGTCCGCGCCGAAGGTCTTGCGCTCCCCCACCTCGTTCACCACCAGCAGGTCGCAGCCCTTGCGCTTCAGCTTGGCGCGGCCGTTGGCGAGCACGTCGTCGGTCTCGGCGGCGAAGCCGACGATCACCTGCCCGGCGCGCGGCCGGTCGCCGGAGAGCTCGGCGAGGATGTCCGGATTTCGCACCAGGGTGACGGGCTCGGGCTCCTGGCCGTCCTTCTTCTTGATCTTGCCGGTGGCGTAGGCGGCCGGCCGGAAGTCGGCGACGGCCGCGGCCATCACCACGGCGTCCGCGTCGGCAGCGGCGCCGAGGACGGCCTCGCGCAGCTCCATGGCGGTCCCGACGCGGACGAGGTCCACGCCCGCCGGGTCGGGCAGGGCGGTGTTGGCCGCGACCAGCGTGACGCGGGCGCCGCGGGCCGCGGCGGTGCGGGCGAGGGCGTAGCCCTGCTTGCCGGAGGATCGGTTGCCCAGGAAACGGACGGGATCGAGGGGCTCGCGGGTGCCTCCGGCGCTGACGACGACGTGCCGGCCTCGGAGGTCGGGCTCGGTGACGCCGCGGGCCAGGACCCGGCGGCAGACCTCGAAGATCTCGCCGGGGTCGGGCAGCCGGCCCTTGCCGGTGTCGACGCCGGTGAGGCGTCCGACGGCCGGCTCGATGACGACGGCGCCCCGTGCGCGCAGCGTCGCCACGTTCTCCCGGGTGGCCGGGTGCTCCCACATCTCGGTGTGCATGGCGGGGGCGAAGACCACCGGGCAGCGGGCGGTGAGCAGGGTGTTGGTGAGCAGGTCGTCGGCCAGGCCGTGGGCCGCCCTGGCGAGCGTGTCGGCGGTGGCGGGGGCGACGACCACCAGGTCGGCGCGTTGCCCGATGCGGACGTGCGGCACCTCGTGGACGTCGTCCCAGACCTCGGTGGAGACCGGGTTGCCGGAGAGCGCGGACCAGGTGGCGGCGCCGACGAAGTGCAGCGCGGAGGCGGTGGGGACGACCCGGACGTCGTGTCCCGACTCCGTCAGCCGCCTGAGCAGCTCACAGGCCTTGTACGCGGCGATGCCGCCGCTGACCCCCAGAACGACCTTCGGCTTGTCCACCGTCTCTCCCCGGACCTCGGAAATGTGCGACCACTCCCCATGAGACACCACAGGCCCGGCAGACGTGCTGCCGGGCCTGTGGAGAAGTCAGCTGCGAACAGCTGGTACGACGTACCGACCGATTACTGACCGGGGCCTTCGACGGCCTCGGAGGTCAGCAGTCCCGCGTTGATCTCGCGCAGGGCGATCGAGAGCGGCTTCTCGTGGACGTGGGTGTCGACGAGGGGGCCGACGTACTCGAGCAGACCCTCGCCGAGCTGCGAGTAGTACGCGTTGATCTGGCGGGCCCGCTTGGCCGCGTAGATCACGAGGCTGTACTTCGAGTCCGTGGCCTCGAGGAGCTCGTCGATCGGCGGGTTGATGATGCCCTCGGGCGCGGAGATGGAAGAGGACACGCTCTACCTTCCGATGGATGGGAAAGATTCAGTCGGCGCGATCGGTGAACGATTGCCCACGATCACACGACGTTCATCAAGGCTAGCAGCTCGCGGGCCACGTCCTCGACGGAGGTGTTGACCAGGGTGGTGTCGAACTCCGGCTCGGCGGCCAGTTCGGTCTTCGCGGCCTCCAGCCGGCGCTCGATGACCTCGGGCGACTCGGTGCCCCGGCCCGTGAGCCTGCGCACCAGCTCCTCCCAGGAGGGAGGAGCCAGGAACACCAGCTGGGCCTCGGCCATGGACTCGCGGACCTGCCGCGCGCCCTGGAGATCGATCTCCAGCAGCACGGGCACACCCGCCTCCAGGTGCTCCAGTACCGCCGCCCGGGGGGTGCCGTAGCGGTTGCCGGCGAACTCGGCCCACTCCAGCAGCTCGCCGTTGGCGATCAGCTTGTCCATCTCCTCGTCGGTGACGAAGAAGTAGTGGACTCCGTGCTGCTCCCCGGGGCGCGGCTTGCGGGTCGTCGCCGACACCGAGAGCCAGACCCCGGGGTGTTCCTTGCGCATATGGGCGACGACCGTGCTCTTGCCGACCCCGGAAGGGCCGGAGAGCACGGTCAGCCGCGGACGTTCAGTCATGCAGCGATTATTCCAGCAATCACGGGATGCCCGGGACGCCGGTCCCGGGCATCCCCGCGCTCAGGAGCCGGTGCTGCCGAACTCGCGCTCCAGGGAGGCGATCTGGTTGGAACCGAGACCACGCACGCGGCGGCTCTCGGAAATGCCCAGTCGCTCCATGATCTGCTTGGCGCGGACCTTGCCCACGCCCGGCAGGGACTCCAGCAGGGCGGAGACCTTCATCTTGCCGATGACGTCGTTCTCCTGACCCTGCTTGATGACCTCGTGAAGGGAGGCGCCGGAGTGCTTGAGTCGATTCTTGACCTCGGCCCGCTCCCGGCGAGCCGCGGCGGCCTTTTCGAGCGCGGCTGCGCGCTGTTCAGGGGTAAGGGGCGGAAGAGCCACGCCTACGTCACCTCGGATGTCGAACTGTCGGATACGGACCGGTGAGGAACCTAGTCGCCCCACACCAGGGGAGCCACGAGCAACACACGCGCCCGTTCACTCTCCGTCGGAGACTAGCGGCCAACTCCGCCGGAGTCAGCGAGAACTGCGGAAAAGTCCTGGTCAGCCTCCGTCAGGCCGGGCATTTAGGACATAATCCCCTGGATTTGAGGATGTATCCAGAGTCCGGCGACCACGGATTCCCTCGCCGGCCGGCTCAGGCCGACCCCACGGCGGCCCTGATCTCCTCCGCGAACCGCTCCGCGGCGTCACGCAGAGCGACCGCGTCGGGACCGTGGCGCAACACTCCCCGGCTGACGTTCGGCACGACGTTGCGCACCGCGCCGCCGAAGACCGCCGGGAGATCGGCCGCCGTGGCGCCCTGCGCGCCGATACCGGGCGCGAGGATCGGCCCGCCCATGTCCAGGTCGTACGAGGAGAGGTCGCCGAGCGTCGCGCCGACCACCGCGCCGAAGGACCCGAGCGGCTCCTCGCCGGCGTTCTCGACGGCCAGGTGCCCGAGCACGGTCGCCCCGACGGTGCGCCCGTCGGGGCGGACCGCGTGCTGCACCTCGCCGCCCTCCGGATTGGACGTCAGCGCCAGCACGAACAGCCCGGTGCCGGTCTCCCGGGCCAGCGCGACGGCCGGGCCGAGCGAGCCGTAGCCGAGGTACGGCGAGACGGTGAGCGCGTCGGAGAACAGGGGCGCGTCCTTGTGCAGGAAGGACGCGGCGTAGGCGGCCATGGTGGAGCCGATGTCGCCGCGCTTGGCGTCCATGACGACCAGCGCCCCGGCCTCCCGCGCCTCGCGCACCGTCGTCTCCAGCACGGCGAGCCCGCGCGAGCCGAAGCGCTCGAAGAAGGCGCTCTGCGGCTTGAGCACGGCGACCCGGTCGGCGACCGCCTCGACGACCGTGCGGCTGAACCGCTCCAGGCCCGTGACGTCGTCGCCCAGGCCCCACTCGGCGAGCAGGGAGGCGTGCGGGTCGATGCCCACGCACAGCGGGCCCCGCTCGTCCATCGCGCGGCGCAGCCGCGCGCCGAAGGGTTCCGGACCGGTCATGCCGTCGTCCTCACGTCGGCGCCCACCGCGTCGGCGAGCGTGGCGTACGGGCTGGTGCGCAGCCGCGCGGCGAGCCCCTTGTGCATGGCGCGGCCCCAGAAGGGGCCTTCGTAGATGAAGGCGCTGTACCCCTGGACCAGCGTGGCGCCGGCCAGGATGCGCTGCCAGGCGTCCTCGGCGTTCTCGATGCCGCCGACGCCGACCAGGGTGATCCGGTCGCCCACGCGCGCGTAGAGGCGGCGCAGCACGTCCAGGGAGCGTGCCTTGAGGGGGGCGCCGGAGAGACCGCCGGTCTCCTGGACGAGGGCGGGCGAGGACGTCAGGCCGAGTCCCTCGCGCGCAATGGTGGTGTTGGTGGCGATGATCCCGTCCAGGCCGAGTTCCACGGCGAGGTCGGCGACCGCGTCGACGTCCTCGTCTGCGAGGTCGGGGGCGATCTTCACCAGCAGCGGCACCCGACGGGCCGGGACGGCCCGGTCGGCGGCCTCGCGGACGGCGGCGAGCAGCGGGCGCAGGTGGTCCACGGCCTGGAGGTCGCGCAGTCCGGGCGTGTTCGGGGAGGAGACGTTGACGACCAGGTAGTCGGCGTACGGCGCCAGCCGCTCGGCGGACTTCACGTAGTCGGCGACGGCCTCGTCCTCGGGGACGGCCTTGGTCTTGCCGATGTTGACGCCGACGACCGTCCTGAAGACGGGCGTGCGGGAGGCCAGGCGCGCGGCGACGGCGAGCGAGCCCTCGTTGTTGAAGCCCATGCGGTTGATCAGCGCCCGGTCCGCGACCAGGCGGAACAGCCGCTTCTTGGGGTTGCCGGGCTGCGGTTCCCCGGTCACCGTGCCGATCTCGACGTGGTCGAAGCCGAGCATCGCCAGGCCGTCGATCCCCACGGCGTTCTTGTCGAAGCCGGCGGCGAGGCCGAAGGGGCTGTGCAGGCGCAGCCCGAGCGCCTCGGTGCGCAGCTCCTTGTGGCGGGGGGCGAGCGCGGCGGCGACGAAGGTGCGCAGGCCGGGGACGCGCGCGACGCGACGGATCCAGCGGAAGGCCAGGTGGTGGGCCTGCTCCGGGTCCATCCGCTGGAAGAACAGGGTGAAGAGAATCTTGTACATGCTGTCCTCATGGAGAGGGGGACACCGTTTCCGGTGTCCCCCTGGGGGCTGCTAGTCGCGGGCCGCGGTCAGGTGTTCCGCGTGTTCCTGCAGTGAGCGGACGCCCACGTCGCCGCGGTTGAGCGCGTCGATGCCCTGGACGGCGGCGGCGAGCGCCTGGACCGTCGTCAGGCAGGGCACCGACCGGGCCACCGCCGCCGTACGGATGTCGTAGCCGTCGAGGCGGCCGCCGGTGCCGTACGGGGTGTTGACGATGAGGTCGACCTCACCGTCGTGGATGAGCTGGACGATGGTCTTCTCGCCGTTCGGGCCGGTGCCCTCGGACTGCTTGCGCACCACGGTGGCGTTGATGCCGTTGCGCTTGAGGACCTCGGCGGTGCCGGAGGTGGCGAGCAGCTCGAAGCCGTGCGCCACCAGCTCCCGCGCGGGGAAGATCATCGAGCGCTTGTCGCGGTTGGCGACCGAGATGAACGCGCGCCCCTTGGTCGGCAGCGGGCCGTAGGCGCCCGCCTGCGACTTGGCGTACGCCGTGCCGAAGACGGAGTCGATGCCCATGACCTCGCCGGTGGAGCGCATCTCCGGGCCGAGGACGGTGTCGACGCCGCGGCCGTGGATGTCCCGGAAGCGGGACCACGGCAGCACGGCCTCCTTGACGGAGATCGGCGCGTCCAGCGGCAGCTCGCCGCCGTCGCCGTTCGCCGGGAGCAGCCCCTCGGCGCGCAGCTCGGCGACGGTGGCGCCCAGCGAGATCCGCGCGGCGGCCTTCGCCAGCGGCACCGCGGTCGCCTTCGAGGTGAAGGGGACGGTGCGCGAGGCGCGCGGGTTGGCCTCCAGGACGTAGAGGATGTCCCCGGAGAGCGCGAACTGGATGTTGATCAGGCCGCGCACGCCGACACCCCGCGCGATGGCCTCCGTGGAGGCGCGCAGCCGCTTGATGTCGAAGCCGCCGAGGGTGATCGGGGGCAGGGCGCACGCCGAGTCGCCGGAGTGGATGCCGGCCTCCTCGATGTGCTCCATGACACCGCCGAGGTAGAGCTCCTCGCCGTCGTACAGGGCGTCCACGTCGATCTCTATGGCGTCGTCGAGGAAGCGGTCGACGAGCACCGGCCGGGAGGGGCTGATCTCGGTCGACTCGGCGATGTAGGACTCCAGCCGGGTCTCGTCGTAGACGATCTCCATGCCGCGTCCGCCGAGCACGTAGGACGGGCGGACCAGGACCGGGTAGCCGATCTCGTCGGCGATGGCCTTGGCCTCGGAGAAGGTGGTGGCGGTGCCGTGCTTGGGGGCCGGCAGCCCGGCCTCCTTGAGGACCCGGCCGAAGGCGCCGCGGTCCTCGGCGGCGTGGATGGCCTCCGGGGAGGTGCCGACGATCGGCACGCCGTTGTCCTTCAGCGCCTGCGACAGACCGAGCGGGGTCTGGCCGCCGAGCTGGACGATCACGCCCGCGACCGGTCCGGCCTGCTGCTCGGCGTGGACGATCTCCAGGACGTCCTCCAGGGTGAGCGGCTCGAAGTAGAGCCGGTCGGAGGTGTCGTAGTCGGTGGAGACGGTCTCCGGGTTGCAGTTGACCATCACGGTCTCGTAGCCGGCGTCGTGGAGCGCGAAGGAGGCGTGGACGCAGGAGTAGTCGAACTCGATGCCCTGGCCGATGCGGTTCGGACCGGAGCCCAGGATGATCACCGCGGGCTTCTCGCGGGAGGCGACCTCGGTCTCCTCGTCGTAGGAGGAGTAGAAGTACGGTGTCCTGGCGGCGAACTCGGCGGCGCAGGTGTCGACCGTCTTGTAGACCGGGCGGATGCCCAGCGCGTGCCGGACCTCGCGGACGACGTCCTCGCGCAGGCCCCGGATCTCGGCGATCTGCTGGTCGGAGAAGCCGTGCCGCTTGGCCTCGGCGAGCAGGTCGGCGGTCAGCTCGGGCGCGGCGGCCAGCTCGTCGGCGATCTCCTTGATCAGGAAGAGCTGGTCGACGAACCAGGGGTCGATCTTCGTGGCGTCGAAGACCTCCTCGGGGGTGGCGCCCGCGCGGATGGCCCCCATGACCGCGTTGATCCGGCCGTCGGTGGGGCGGGCCGCCTCGCGCAGCAGCTCCTCCTTGCTCGTGGCGGAACCCGGCTCTCCGACGAAGGTGAACTGGCTGCCCTTCTTCTCCAGCGAGCGCAGCGCCTTCTGGAAGGCCTCGGTGAAGTTGCGGCCGATGGCCATGGCCTCGCCGACCGACTTCATGGTGGTCGTGAGGGTGGAGTCCGCGCTCGGGAACTTCTCGAAGGCGAACCGGGGCGCCTTCACGACCACGTAGTCGAGCGTCGGCTCGAAGGAGGCCGGGGTCTCCTGCGTGATGTCGTTCGGGATCTCGTCCAGGGTGTAGCCGACGGCCAGCTTGGCGGCGATCTTGGCGATCGGGAAGCCGGTCGCCTTGGAGGCGAGCGCCGAGGAGCGCGACACGCGCGGGTTCATCTCGATGACGATGACCCGGCCGTCCACGGGGTTGACCGCGAACTGGATGTTGCAGCCGCCGGTGTCGACGCCGACCTCGCGGATGATCGCGATGCCGACGTCGCGCAGCACCTGGTACTCGCGGTCGGTCAGCGTCATCGCGGGCGCGACGGTGATCGAGTCACCGGTGTGCACGCCCATGGGGTCGAAGTTCTCGATGGAGCAGACGACCACGACGTTGTCGTTCTTGTCGCGCATCAGCTCCAGCTCGTACTCCTTCCAGCCGAGGATGGACTCCTCCAGGAGGACCTCGGTGGTCGGCGAGAGGGTCAGGCCCTGCCCGGCGATGCGGCGCAGCTCCTCCTCGTCGTGCGCGAAGCCGGAGCCGGCGCCGCCCATGGTGAAGGAGGGGCGGACGACCACGGGGTAGCCGCCGAGTTCCTCGACGCCCTTGAGGACGTCGTCCATGGAGTGGCAGATGTGGGAGCGGGCGGACTCGCCGTGGCCGGTCTTCCTGCGGACCTCCTCCACGACCTCCTTGAACAGGTCGCGGTCCTCACCCTTGTTGATGGCCTCGACGTTGGCGCCGATCAGCTCGACGCCGTACTTCTCCAGGACGCCGTTGCCGTGCAGGGAGATCGCGGTGTTGAGGGCCGTCTGGCCGCCCAGGGTGGGCAGCAGGGCGTCCGGCCGCTCCTTGGCGATGATCCTCTCGACGAACTCGGGGGTGATCGGCTCGACGTAGGTGGCGTCGGCGATCTCCGGGTCGGTCATGATCGTCGCCGGGTTGGAGTTCACGAGGACGACCCTGAGGCCCTCGGCCTTGAGGACGCGGCAGGCCTGGGTGCCGGAGTAGTCGAACTCGGCGGCCTGGCCGATGACGATCGGGCCGGAGCCGATGACCAGGACGGACTGGATATCGGTGCGCTTAGGCACGCTGGCCCTCCATCGGGACGGTGCTCATCAAAGACGTGAAGCGGTCGAACAGGTAGGCGGCGTCGTGCGGGCCCGCCGCCGCCTCGGGGTGGTACTGGACGCTGAAGGCCGGGCGGTCGAGCAGCTGGAGGCCCTCCACCACGTTGTCGTTCAGACAGACGTGGGACACCTCGGCGCGGCCGAACGGGGTGTCGGAGACCTTGTCGAGCGGGGCGTCGACGGCGAAGCCGTGGTTGTGCGCGGTGACCTCGACCTTGCCGGTCGTACGGTCCTGCACCGGCTGGTTGATGCCGCGGTGGCCGTACTTCAGCTTGTAGGTGCCGAACCCGAGGGCGCGGCCCAGGATCTGGTTGCCGAAGCAGATGCCGAACAGCGGGGTGCCGCGCTCCAGGACCGCCCGCATCAGGGCGACCGGGTGGTCGGCGGTGGCGGGGTCGCCGGGGCCGTTGGAGAAGAACACGCCGTCCGGGTTCACGGCGTAGACGTCGTCCACGGTCGCCGTGGCCGGCAGGACGTGCACCTCGATGCCGCGCTCCGCCATGCGCTGCGGGGTCATGCCCTTGATGCCGAGGTCGATCGCGGCGACGGTGAACTTCTTCTCGCCGATCGCGGGGACCACGTACGGCTCGGTGGTGGCGACCTCGGCGGAGAGGTCGGCGCCCTTCATCTCGGGCGCCTCCTGGACGCGGGCCAGCAGCGTGGCGTCGTCGCGCACGGCGTCGCCGCTGAAGACGCCGACGCGCATGGCGCCGCGCTCGCGCAGGTGCCGGGTGAGGGCGCGGGTGTCGATGCCGCTGATGCCGACGACGCCCTGCGCGGCGAGCTCCTCGTCCAGCGTGCGGGTCGAGCGCCAGCTGGAGGGCACGCGCGCGGGGTCGCGCACGACGTAACCGGAGACCCAGATCTTCTTGGACTCCATGTCCTCGTCGTTGACACCGGTGTTGCCGACGTGCGGGGCGGTCATCACCACGACCTGGCGGTGGTACGACGGGTCGGTGAGGGTCTCCTGGTAGCCGGTCATGCCGGTGGAGAACACCGCTTCGCCGAAGGTCTCCCCCACCGCCCCGTAGGCACGGCCGCGGAAGATCCGGCCGTCCTCCAGGACGAGTACGGCGGGAACCTTGGTGGTCCCCCTGGTGGAGGTTGTCATCGTGCGCCTTCCGTCTTGTTGATCATCTGGTTCAGGGTCTCGGCCCATTCGTTGTGCTCGGCCGCGTGGTCGGAGCGGAAGCCGGAGTCGATCTGCCGCCCGCCGTGCTCCCAGGTGACGACGAGCAGGCCGCCCTCGGTGAGGACCTTGCCGGCGATGCCCTTGTCGAGCCGGGCCCCGCGCAGCGCCTGGGCCGGGACGAAGAAGTCGTCCGCCCCTGGGCGTACGACGTCCAGTCCGGCGTCGGTGAGCGTGAGCTCGGCCCGGCTGCGGGTGCCCAGGCCGTGCGCCACGATGCGGTCGAGCCACTGGCCGGCGGTGGTGGAGCCGTGGTAGCGGCCGCTCATCGTCAGTTTCGCCGGGCCGGGGGCGTCCGGCGCGGTGGGCAGCTCGGGCAGGTCGCCCTGGAGCGTGCCGCGCCACTTCCAGCCCTCGCGCATCAGCCAGTAGACGAGCGCGACGAAGAGGGCGAGTCCGACGACCCAGCCGATCCGGGCGGCCCAGTCGGTCACTTCCGCCGATTCCTTCTCGGCGGCCAGCAGGAGTACAGGTGTCACGTGAGCTTCCCGTCGACGAGCGTGGCCTTGCCCCGGAGCCAGGTGTGCGTGACACGGCCCGGCAGCTCGCGGCCCTCGTACGGGGTGTTGCGGCTGCGCGAGGCGAAGCCCGCGGGGTCCACGGGACCACGGTATGCCGAGTCGACGAGGATGAGGTTGGCGGGCTCACCTGCCGAGACGGGACGGCCGTGGCCTTCGGCCCGTCCGATGCGCGCGGGCGTGAAGGACATGCGGTCGGCGACGCCGGCCCAGTCCAGCAGACCCGTGTCGACCATGGTCTCCTGCACCACCGACAACGCGGTCTCCAGGCCGACCATGCCCATGGCGGCGGCGGCCCACTCGCAGTCCTTGTCCTCGTGCGGGTGCGGGGCGTGGTCGGTGGCGACGATGTCGATCGTGCCGTCGGCGAGCGCCTCGCGCAGGGCCGTCACGTCGCGCTCGGTGCGCAGCGGCGGGTTGACCTTGTAGACCGGGTCGTACGACCGGACCAGCTCGTCGGTGAGGAGCAGGTGGTGCGGGGTGACCTCGGCGGTGACGCGGATGCCGCGGGACTTGGCCCAGCGGACGATCTCGACGCTGCCCGCCGTCGACAGGTGGCAGATGTGGACGCGGGAGCCGACGTGCTCGGCGAGCAGCACGTCGCGGGCGATGATCGACTCCTCGGCGACCGCCGGCCAGCCGCCGAGCCCCAGCTCGGCGGAGACGACGCCCTCGTTCATCTGGGCGCCCTCGGTGAGGCGGGGCTCCTGCGCGTGCTGGGCGACGACCCCGTCGAAGGCCTTCACGTACTCCAGGGCGCGGCGCATGATCACGGCGTCGTGGACGCACTTGCCGTCGTCGGAGAAGACGGTGACGCCGGCCGCGGACTCGTGCATGGCGCCCAGCTCGGCGAGCTTCTGCCCCTCCAGGCCGACGGTGACGGCGCCGATGGGCTGCACGTCGCAGTAGCCGGACTCCTGGCCGAGCCGCCAGACCTGCTCGACGACGCCGGCGGTGTCGGCGACCGGGAAGGTGTTGGCCATGGCGAAGACGCTGGTGTAGCCGCCGCTCGCCGCCGCGCGGGTGCCGGTCAGGACGGTCTCGGAGTCCTCGCGGCCGGGCTCGCGCAGATGGGTGTGCAGGTCGACCAGGCCGGGCAGCAGGACCTTGCCGTCGGCCTCGACGACCTCCGCGCCCTCGGCGGAGAGCCCGGTGCCGACCTGGGCGATCGTTTCGCCGTGGATCAGGACGTCCTGCGGTTCGCCGCCGAGCACCTTCGCACCGCGGATCAGGATCTTGCTCATGGTTCTTACTTCTCCTCGGTGGTGCGGGGTCCGGGGGCGGGCGCGAAGCGCCTCGTCGCAAGGGCGGTGGGCGACGGGTGGGCGAGGGCGGGTTCGTTGCCGCCAAGGAGCAGGTACAGGACGGCCATCCGGACGGAGACGCCGTTGGCGACCTGTTCGATCACGGTGCAGCGGTCGGAGTCCGCGACCTCGGCGGTGATCTCCATGCCGCGGACCATCGGGCCGGGGTGCATCACGATGGCGTGCTCGGGCATCCGCGCCATGCGGTCGCCGTCGAGGCCGTAGCGGCGCGAGTACTCCCGCTCGGTGGGGAAGAACGCGGCGTTCATCCTCTCGCGCTGGACGCGCAGCATCATCACCGCGTCGGACTTGGTCAGCGTCGAGTCGAGGTCGTACGACACCTCGCAGGGCCAGGTGTCGACACCGACCGGCAGCAGGGTCGGCGGGGCGACGAGGGTGACCTCGGCGCCCAGGGTGTGCAGCAGGTCGACGTTGGACCGGGCGACCCTGCTGTGCAGGACGTCGCCGACGATCGTGATGCGCCGCCCGGACAGGTCCTGTCCGAGCCCGGCGTCCCGGCCGACCAGCCGGCGCCGCATGGTGAAGGCGTCGAGGAGGGCCTGGGTGGGGTGCTGGTGGGTGCCGTCGCCCGCGTTGATGACGTGGGCGTCGATCCAGCCGGAGGTGGCCAGCCGGTACGGGGCTCCGGAGGCGCCGTGCCGGATGACCACGGCGTCGACGCCCATGGCCTCCAGGGTCTGGGCGGTGTCCTTCAGGGACTCGCCCTTGGAGACGCTGGAGCCCTTGGCGGTGAAGTTGATGACGTCCGCGGAGAGCCGCTTCTCGGCGGCCTCGAAGGAGATCCGGGTGCGGGTGGAGTCCTCGAAGAAGAGGTTGACCACGGTCCGGCCGCGCAGGGTCGGGAGTTTCTTGATCGGCCGGTCGGCGACCCGGGCCATCTCCTCGGCGGTGTCGAGGATCAGGACGGCGTCGTCGCGGGTGAGGTCGGCGGCCGAGATGAGATGACGCTGCATCTGTCAGGCTCCGTAAGGCAGTTCAATGTGGCGAAATCGGGCAGACGGGTACGCGCGTGGGCGTGCCGGGCCGGCGCACGCCGTCGGCGTGCGCTCCGCGGTGCTACTGGGAGGCCCGCTTGGCGCCGAGCAGCACGGTGTCGCGACCGTCCTCCTCGGCGAGCAGGACCTTGACCGTCTCCCGCAGCGACGTGGGAAGGTTCTTGCCGACGTAGTCGGCGCGGATGGGCAGTTCGCGGTGGCCGCGGTCGACGAGGACGGCGAGCTGCACCGCGCGGGGGCGCCCGATGTCGTTCAGCGCGTCGAGGGCGGCGCGGATGGTGCGGCCGGAGAAGAGCACGTCGTCGACGAGGACGACCAGCCGGCCGTCGATGCCGTCACCGGGGATCTCGGTGCGGGCCAGCGCACGCGGCGGGTGCATGCGCAGGTCGTCGCGGTACATGGTGATGTCCAGCGAGCCGACCGGGACCTTGCGCTCGGTGATCTGCTCCAGCTTGGCGGCGAGCCGCTGGGCGAGGAAGACGCCTCGGGTCGGGATGCCGAGGAGCACCACGTCGTCGGCGCCCTTGGCGCGTTCGACGATCTCGTGGGCGATGCGGGTCAGCACCCGCGCGATGTCGGGGCCTTCGAGAACGGGCCGCGCATCGGACTGCGTGTTCTGCGTGTCCATGTGAAACGGACCTCCTTCTCCGCCTCACGGGACGGACCTTAAAGGACGTCGGATTGCGTCACTCAGGCTATCAGGCCGGGATCCGCGCGGAGCGACACCCCCGATCACTCCAATGGCGTAGCCGATCTTCGCTACCACGGAAGAGTCGGTGTGGACCATTCGGCTTGACGCATGAGAGTAACGCTGCGTAACCTCACAGTGAGTTACCAGCCGCGGCATGGAAATCAGCCAGAGCCGCGTCGACACAGTGCCGGGGAGCTATATGTCCAGCGAATACGCCAAACAGCTCGGGGCCAAGCTCCGGGCGATCCGCACCCAGCAGGGCCTTTCCCTCCACGGTGTCGAGGAGAAGTCCCAGGGCCGCTGGAAGGCGGTCGTGGTCGGTTCGTACGAGCGCGGCGACCGCGCCGTGACCGTGCAGCGCCTCGCGGAGCTGGCGGACTTCTACGGTGTCCCGGTGCAGGAGCTGCTGCCCGGTACGACCCCGGGCGGCGCCGCCGAGCCGCCGCCGAAGCTGGTCCTGGACCTGGAGCGGCTGGCCACGGTGCCGGCCGAGAAGGCGGGCCCGCTGCAGCGGTACGCGGCGACGATCCAGTCGCAGCGCGGTGACTACAACGGCAAGGTGCTCTCGATCCGCCAGGACGACCTGCGCACCCTCGCCGTCATCTACGACCAGTCGCCCTCGGTCCTCACCGAGCAGCTGATCAGCTGGGGCGTCCTGGACGCGGACGCCCGCCGCGCGGTGGCCGCGCACGAGGAGGCGTAACCGCTCCGCGGGTACGCAGAAACGTGCCGCCGGGGTGGCGGAACCTCATGAGGTTCCGCCACCCCGGCGGTTTTTCGTCAGCCGAGCGCGGCCTCTCGCCGGCCGCGGGCCGTCGAAGGCCGGGCGCGCGGTTCCACGCCCCCGCGGAACGGCTCCTACTCCCGGCGCAAGGACGGCTTGAGCTCCTTGAGCCGGCCGAGCAGCCCGTTCACGAAGGAGGGCGACTCGTCCGTCGAGAACTCCTTCGCCAGCTGCACCATCTCGTCGAGGACGACGGCGTCCGGGGTCTCGTCGACCCAGATCAGCTCGTAGGCGCCCAGCCGCAGAATGCTGCGGTCGACGACCGGCATCCGGTCGAGCGTCCAGCCGACCGAGTACTGGGCGAGCAGCTCGTCGATGCGCTTCGCGTGCTCCGCGTAGCCCTCGACGAGCTGCATCGTGTACTCGCTCACCGGCGGCTGCCGGGTGTCGGACCGGGCGTGCCGGACCCAGTCGGCGAGGACGGTCAGGACCTCGGCGCCGCGCTGGTCGCCCTCGAAGATGATCTGGAAGGCGCGTTTGCGGGCCGTGTTGCGGGCAGCCACGGTTAGCTGTTCACCCGGCCGAGGTAGTCGCTGGTACGGGTGTCGACCTTGATCTTCTCACCGGTGGTGATGAAGAGCGGGACCTGGATCTGGTGGCCGGTCTCCAGCGTGGCCGGCTTGGTGCCGCCGGTGGAGCGGTCGCCCTGGACGCCCGGCTCGGTCTCCTGGATGGTCAGCTCGACGGCGGCCGGCAGCTCGACGAAGAGCACCTCGCCCTCGTGCTGGGCGACGGTGGCGGTGAAGCCCTCGACGAGGAAGTTGGCGGCGTCGCCGACGGCCTTGCGGTCGACCATGAGCTGGTCGTAGGTCTCCATGTCCATGAAGACGAAGTAGTCGCCGTCCATGTAGGAGAACTGCATGTCGCGCTTGTCGACGGTGGCCGTTTCGACCTTGACGCCGGCGTTGAAGGTCTTGTCGACGACCTTGCCGGAAAGCACGTTCTTGAGCTTGGTGCGCACGAAGGCCGGGCCCTTGCCGGGCTTGACGTGCTGGAACTCGACGACGGACCAGAGCTGGCCGCCTTCGAGCTTGAGCACCATGCCGTTCTTGAGGTCGTTCGTGGAAGCCACGGTTGCGGAATCTCCTGGACTGGACTGACGTGGACGACGGCCGGGGCGTGCGCCCGCGCCCAGCTCAGGGCTAGAGCGCGAGCAGCTCCTTGGTCGTGATGGTGAGTAGCTCGGGTCCGCCGTCCGCCTCGGGGCGTACGACGAGCGTGTCATCGATCCGGACTCCGCCCCGGCCCGGGAGGTGGACCCCCGGTTCGACGGTGACCGGCACACAAGCGTCCAGTTTACCCATGGCCGAGGGTGTCAATTGAGGGTCCTCGTCGATTTCGAGTCCCACGCCGTGACCGGTGAGCTCGGGGAGCGCCCCGGCGTACCCGGCGGAATCCAGGACGTGGCGTGCCGCGCGGTCCACGTCACGGCAGGCGGCGCCCGGCACCAGGGACTCCCGGCCCGCCCGCTGGGCGGAGAAGACGAGGTCGTACAGCTCGATCTGCCAGTCCGCGGGAGCCGTGCCGATGACGAACGTGCGGCCGATCTCGCAGCGGTAGCCGCGGTAGGTGGCGCCGAGGCAGACGGAGAGGAAGTCGCCCTCCTCCACGCGGCGGTCGGTGGGGCGGTGGCCGGGGCGGCCGGCGTTCGGGCCGGTGGCCACGGAGGTGGGGAAGGCGGGGCCGTCGGCGCCGTGGTCGACCAGGCGGCGCTCGAGTTCCAGGGCGAGGTGGCGTTCGGTGCGGCCGACGAGGATGGACTCCAGGAGTTCTCCGAGGGCCTGGTCGGTGATCTCCGCGCCGATGCGGAGACAGGAGATCTCCTCCTCGTCCTTGACGACGCGGAGCTGTTCGACCGCGCAGCCGACGTCGGCGAGACGGAGGCGGGGGGCGACGTCGCGGATCGCGCGGTGGCGGGTCACGGTGAGGTGGTGCTCCTCGACGGCGAGGGAGTCGACGCCCTGGCCGACCGCGAGGCCGGCGGCCGTGACGGCGGCGTCGCCGCCGTCGCCGGGGACGACGTGCACGCGCAGCGAGTCGTCGGGGCGGCCCTGCGGTGAGCGGTCGTCGGGTGGGGCGGCGCACACCAGCAGGTCCTCGGTTCCGCCCAGCAGCAGCACGGCGCCCTCGGGGGCGGCGCCGGCGAGGTAGCGCACGTTTGCGGGCCGGGACACCAGCGCCGCCGCGCTGCCACCCGCGTTGCAGCATTCCCGTAGCCGCGTCCGGCGGACCGCGTAGACCTCTGACATTCTTCGAGCGTAGGAGCGGCGGCCGGATGCCGCCGGTCGAGCGGGGCCGAGTGGGGGTGCCGCGGGGTCCGGGTGAGCGTCCTCCGCCGCACCACCGCACCCCGCTCCCGCCCGTCGGCGTCTGCGGGAGCGTCCTGGCCTGCCACGCCACGCGACCGCGGACGGCCGTGCCTCCCCGGTGTCTTGGGCCCCGGGACCGCGCGCCCCGGTCGGCACCGGCTCGGGCGGCTACGGGAGTCCCGCGTTCACCACTGCGGGGGGCTCGCCATCGCGCGGGCCAGGACGTCGTCCAGGACGCGGGCCGTTTCCGGTATGTCCAGCTGGGAGTTGTCGATGATGGGGAGACCCGAGCCGTACCAGCCGGCCATACGGCCGTGGATGCGGGCCACCTCCTCATCGGTGAGGCGGCGGTTGCCGGAGCGTTCGGCGTTGCGCTCCAGGACGATGTCCAGGCCCGGGAGGAGGACGACCGGCAACAGGCCGGGGCCCACGTGCCGCTTCCAGCCGCCGAGGCCGACGACGGGCCGGTCGGGGAAGACCGCGTCGTCGAGGATGCACGAGATCCCGTTGGCGAGGAAGTTGCGCGCCGCGAATCCGCAGGTGCGGCGGGCCAGGCGGTACTGCGCCTCCGAGTGGTCGTTCCACCCGGACTGCGGGTCGGCGAACCCGGAGCGGACCCACTCGCGCACGTCGTCGAGGCTGATGTGGGCGGTCGGCACGCGGCGGTGGTCCGCCCAGTACTTGGCCACGCTCGTCTTGCCGGCGCCCGCGGGGCCTATGAGCAGCACCGCGAGGATCGTGCCGGCCGGGTCGGGCGCGGCAGGGGCCTGCGGCGGACTGGGCATGGCGACCGGGGCGCCGGGCGGCAGCGGTACGTGGCCGGTGGTGTCCGGCGGCGGGGGCATCGAGGCGTGCCGCGGGCCCGTGGGGGGCGGGGTGGGGCCGGGCGGAGGCGCGGGGTAGCCCGGTGCCGGAGGAGGCACGGGCGCTGGGGCGGGGCCCGGGTGCTGGCCCGGGTGGTGTGCGGCCGGTGACCAGCCGATGGCCGGTCCGTGCCCCGGCTGGTGGGGCGGCGGCAGCGGAGAACCCACTGCGTGCTGCATCCGGTGCCACTCCGTCTCGTACAGGCGATGGGGCGCTGACAGCGGGGGGAGGACCCGCGTGCTACCGAACGGTACCGCCCCCTGCCGTCGTTGTGTGAACGGCCGGGGGCGGTGATGAGTGCCCGGGGTGCTACTCGCCGACCTCGCCGTACGCGGCGAGCAGCACGGCCGGGTCCGGACCTTCGAGCACCGTGGGCCTGGCCAGGCCGTCGAGGACGATGAAGCGCAGCAGGTCGCCGCGGGACTTCTTGTCGACCTTCATGGTCTCCAGCAGCTTGGGCCACTGGTCGTAGCGGTAGTGCAGGGGGAGGCCGACCGACTCGAGGACCGTGCGGTGGCGGTCCGCGGTGGCGTCGTCCAGGCGGCCCGCGAGGCGGCCCAGTTCGGCGGCGAAGTGCATGCCGACGGAGACCGCCGCGCCGTGGCGCCACTTGTAGCGCTCGTTCTTCTCGATGGCGTGGCCGAGGGTGTGACCGTAGTTCAGGATCTCGCGGAGACCCGACTCCTTCAGGTCCGAGGAGACGACGTCCGCCTTGACCCTGATCGAGCGCTCGATCAGTTCCGCGGTGTGCGGGCCCGCCGGGGTGCGGGCGGCCTGGGGGTCGGACTCGATGAGGTCCAGGATCACCGGGTCGGCGATGAAACCGGCTTTGATGACCTCGGCGAGTCCGGAGACGTAGTCGTTGACCGGAAGGGAGTCCAGGGCGGCCAGGTCGCACAGCACGCCGGCGGGCGGGTGGAAGGCGCCCACCAGGTTCTTGCCCTCGGCCGTGTTGATGCCGGTCTTGCCGCCCACGGCCGCGTCCACCATGGCGAGCACCGTGGTCGGGACGGCGATCCAGCGGACCCCGCGCAGCCAGGTGGCGGCCACGAAGCCGGCCAGGTCCGTCGTGGCGCCGCCGCCCACGCCGACGATGACGTCGGTGCGGGTGAAGCCGGACTGGCCCAGCGCCTTCCAGCAGTAGGCGGCGACCTCGGCGGTCTTGGCCTCCTCCGCGTTGGGCACCTGGATGGCGATCGCCTCGTAGCCCTGGTCGGCCAGGTCCGCGCGGAGGGCGTCGCCGGTCTCGGCGAGTGCCTCGGGGTGCACGACCGCGACCCGCTTGGCCTTCTCACCGACCAGCCCGCCCAGTTCGCCCAGGAGCCGGCGGCCCACCAGGACCTCGTAGGGGTCGGTGCCCGCCGTGCCGCCGATGCGGATCCGCGTCACTGCCTCGCTGCTCATGCGTCCTTCAACTCCAGTGCGTTCAGGGCTGCCTCGGTGACTTCCTCGGGCGTGCGGCCGTCGGTCGGCACGACGGCCGTGGCGGCTTCCTCGTACAGGTGCCGGCGGGCTTCCATCAGCTCGCGCCACTGCTTGCGCGGGTTGACCGCGAGGAGCGGGCGGGCGACGCCCAGACCGGTGCGCCTGACCGCTTCCTCGACGTCCATCGACAGGTAGACGACCCGCAGGCCCGCGAGCAGCGCACGCGTGTCGGCGTCGAGGATCGCGCCGCCGCCGAGCGCCAGGACGCCCTCGTGCTCGGTGAGCGCGGTGCGCACCGCGCGCTTCTCGATGGCGCGGAAGGCGGGCTCGCCCTCGTCGACGAAGATGTCGGCGATGGCCCGGCCCTCGGCGGTGACGATGTCGTCGTCGGTGTCGCGGTAGGCGACGCCCAGACGCTCGGCCAGCAGCCGGCCCACGGTGGACTTGCCCACGCCCATCGGGCCGACCAGCACGATGACCGGCGAGCTCATCGGACGGCCAGGTTCTCGAGGTACGACGTCACGTTGCGGCGGGTCTCGGTGACGCTGTCGCCGCCGAACTTCTCCGCGACCGCGTCCGCGAGGACCAGGGCGACCATCGCCTCCGCGACGATGCCGGCGGCCGGCACGGCGCACACGTCGGAGCGCTGGTGGTGGGCGGCGGCCTCCTCGCCGGTGACGACGTCCACGGTCTTCAGCGCCCGCGGCACGGTGGCGATGGGCTTCATCGCCGCGCGTACGCGCAGCAGCTCGCCGGTGGTCAGTCCGCCCTCGGTGCCGCCGGAGCGTCCTGAGGCGCGCTTGATGCCCTGGTCGGTGGCGAGGATCTCGTCGTGCGCCTTGGAGCCGGGCACGCGGGCGAGGTCGAAGCCGTCACCGACCTCGACGCCCTTGATCGCCTGGATGCCCATGAGGGCGGCGGCCAGGCGCGCGTCCAGGCGGCGGTCCCAGTGGACGTGGGAGCCGAGGCCGACCGGGACGCCGTACGCCAGCACCTCGACCACGCCGCCGAGGGTGTCGCCGTCCTTGTGGGCCTGGTCGATCTCGGCGACCATCGCCTTCGAGGCGTCCGCGTCCAGGCAGCGCACCGGGTCCTCGTCCAGCCGCTCCACGTCGGCGGGGGTCGGGTACACGCCGTACGGCGCCTTGGCCGCGGCCAGCTCGACGACGTGGCTGACGATCTCGACGCCGGCCGTCTCCTTCAGGTACGACCGCGCCACCGCGCCCAGCGCCACCCGGGCGGCGGTCTCGCGGGCGGAGGCGCGCTCCAGGATCGGCCGGGCCTCGTCGAAGCCGTACTTCTGCATGCCGGCCAGGTCGGCGTGGCCGGGGCGGGGGCGGGTCAGCGGGGCGTTGCGCGCCAGGCCGGCCAGCACCTCCGGGTCGACCGGGTCGGCCGCCATGACCTGCTCCCACTTCGGCCACTCGGTGTTGCCCACCATGACCGCGACCGGGGAACCGAGGGTCAGACCGTGCCGGACGCCGCCGAGGAAGGTGACCTCGTCGCGCTCGAACTTCATCCGGGCGCCGCGACCGTAGCCCAGCCGCCGCCTCGCGAGGTGGTCCGCCACCATGTCGGTGGTGATCGGTACGCCGGCGGGAAGACCCTCCAGCGTCGCGACGAGTGCGGGACCGTGCGACTCCCCCGCGGTCAGCCAGCGCAACCTGCTCAACGGTGCTCCTCCATGCTCGCGCCCCGGTACTGCCCTGCGTACACGTGTCCTCGTGCACGGCTGTGGCGTGACGGGGTGCGCGGCCCCGGTCCGCCGTCTCCGATCCTCCCACGTCCGGGCCGGGCGCCCGGCCGCCGGTCCATCAGGCGGACGGGCGAGGTCACGGGCCGGGCGGTGGAGGAATCAGGCCGGGCGGGCGCCCTGGCGGGGCCGGGGGCGTAGGCGCCGAGGGAGTCGGCGCCGCTCGGCTGCCGGGCCGGGCGGGGCGCCGCCTGCGGAACCGAGGGTGGATGCTATCGGGCCGCGAGCGCCCGCTCCCCCGCTTTTCGCATGGCGTCCAGCGGGGCCGGTGAGCACCCCGTCATCTGCTCCACCTGGAGCACCGCCTGGTGCACCAGCAGGTCCAGCCCGCTGACCACGGCGCCCCCGTACGCCGACCAGCGGGCGGCGAGAACCGTCGGCCACGGGTCGTAGAGCACGTCGAAGAGGGCCGTCGGGCGCTCCGGGACGGCCCCCGCGAGGGCGTCCGTGACACCGGCCGGGGTGGTGCTGACGACCAGCGGGGCGTGCAGGGCCTGCTCGGCGTCGTCCCAGGCGGCGATGCGCACCGTGACGTCGAGCCGCTCGGCCCACTCCCGCATCTCCGCCGCGCGGGCCTCGCTGCGGACGTGGACGGTGACCTCGCCCGTGCAGATCCGGGCCAGTGCGGCGAGGGCGGAGGAGGCGGTGGCGCCCGCGCCGATGATGGCGGCCGTCTCCACCTTGTCGATGCCGTGCTCGCGCAGGGCGGCGATCATTCCGGGGATGTCGGTGTTGTCGCCGGTCCGGCGGCCGTCCGGCGTGAGGACGACCGTGTTGACCGCCTCGACCGAGGCCGCGGTCTCGCTGACCGAGTCGAGCAGCGGGATCACCGCCCGCTTCAGCGGCATGGTCAGCGACAGTCCCGCCCACTCGGTCCCGAGCGTGTCGAAGAAGCCGGGCAGGGACTTCTCGTCGACCTCGAAACGGTCGTACGTCCAGCCTTCCAGGCCCAGCTCGGCGTAGGCGGCGCGGTGCAGCACCGGGGAGAGCGAGTGGGCGATCGGCGAGCCGAGCACGGCGGCTCTGCGGGTGGCGGACATCAGTTGCCCCTCGACGCGTTGAACTTGTCGACGAGCTTCTGGTGCTCGGCGATGGTCCTGGCGAACTCGGTCTTGTGCATGCCGTCCGTGGCGACGAAGTACATCCAGCCGTCGCTCGTCGGGTCCAGCGCGGCCTGCAGGGCCTCCTCGCCCGGGTTGCCGATCGGGCCGGGCGGCAGGCCCTTGTTGGTGTACGTGTTGTACGGATCGGGGTTGCTGTTGATCTCCGACTCGGAGATGTCGATCTCGCTCTGGCCCAGGAGGTAGTTGAAGGTCGAGTCGAACTGCAGCTCCTGGTTCGTCTCGGTGTTGGTGGGCTTGAGACGGTTGTAGATCACCTCGGACATCTTGCGGAAGTCGTCGTGGGTCTTGCCCTCCGCCTGCACCAGGCTCGCGACCGTCACCAGTTCCCACGGTCCTTCGAGACCGAGGCTCCCGGCCTTGCCCTCGAAGCCCAGCTCCTCGTACTTCTCGGTGGCACGAGCCACCATCTGCTTCAGTACGTCCTCGGGTTTCTGGCCCTTGGCGACGGAGTAACTGGACGGGTAGAGGAAGCCCTCCAGCGGATCCTTGACGTCCTCGTGGTTCACGGCCCAGTCGGGCAGACCCAGGGTCTTCCACTCGCTCTCGGCGACCTTGGCCGTGGTGCCCTTGTCCAGCTCGAGGCGCTTGTCGATGAGCTCGTAGACGGCGACGTTGCGCTTGCCCTCGGCGATGACCAGGTTGTTGCGGCTCTCGGGGCTGAGCATCAGCTCGACCGCGCTCGCGGCCGACATCTCCTTCTGCAGCGTGTAGACGCCGTCCTGGATGCTCTTGCCCTGCGGGTTGGCCGCCTGGGCCGCGACGAAGGCGTCGACGCTCTTGACCACGCCCATCTTCTTGAGCTCCTGGCCGATGGCGTACCCGAGGGAGCCCTTGGGGATGACGACGGTCACCTGCTCGCCGTTGCCGTCCCCCGCGAAGTCCGGGGCGCTGCCGAAACGATCCTGGTAGAACTGGTAGCCGAAGTAGCCGACACCCGCGAGGCCGCCGCCGAGGACCACGACCACGACGAGGCAGGCCAGGCCGCTGCGTCGCTTCTTCTCCTTGCCGCCCCGGCCCCGGCGGTCGCCGCGCCCGCTCCGGTCGTCCGGCTCGTCGTCGGCCGCGTCACCGTCGTCGCCACCGCCCGCGAAGAAGGCGTGTTCGCCCTGGTCGGGGCCCGGGTCCCAGTCCTTCTGCGGCTCGGGTTCGGTGCGGCGGCCGGGGGGCTCGGGCGGCGGGTAGGCATCGGGCGTGCCGTAGTGGTCGGCCTGCTCCCCGCCGTACGTCCCGGCCTGCTGCGCGTACGGGTCCGTCGGGTCGGCGGCGTAGGGGTCCTGCGGGTGGGAGCCCGTGGGCCAGCCGTTCTGGTCGTACTGCGGCTGTTGCTGCCGAGGGGCGTACTGCTGCTGGTCGTACTGGGACTGCTGCTGGCCGTACTGGGACTGCTGGTCGTACTGGGACTGTTGCTGCTGGTCGTGCTGCTGTCCGCCGTACCCGTACTGCTCCCCGGCGCCCCAGTCGCCGTACTGCTGATGCGTCTGCGGCTGCTGCGGATAGTGCTGTGGCTGGCCGCCGTAGGGGGACTGCTGACCCTGCTGGGAGTACTGGCCCTGCTGGGTCTGCTGCCCACCCCATCCGCCGTCCCCGTACAACGGGTCGTCCGGATGCCACGGTTCGGAGCCCTGGCCCCGGCCATACTCAGTCATCGATCCCCTAGAGCCGCGAGGCGGCGGGCGCGCGGCCGCCTGAAGACCACGGCTCCCGTACCGTCTCTTTCTGTGCGGCGGCTGTTCGAACACCGACCGCATCGCGCGGAACGTTACCGTACCGCGATCAGATGACCACTTCGACGCCCTCACCGGGTGGTCTGCCTGACACCCGTTCGGATTCCAGCGCCTGCTGGAGGATGACCACAGCGGCGGCCTGGTCGATGACCGAGCGGCCCTTCCTGGACCTGACGCCGGAGGCGCGCAGCCCCTGGCTCGCCGTGACCGTGGTCATCCGTTCGTCGACCAGGCGCACCGGAACGGGTGCGATGCCACGGGCCAGCTCCTGCGTGAAACCCCTGACCTTGGCCGCGGCCGGGCCCTCGCCCCCCTTGAGGGAACGGGGGAGGCCGACGACGACCTCGATCGGCTCGTACTCCTCGACGAGTTGCCGCAGCCGGCGGTGCGCGGCGGGGACGTCCCGGCCGGGGACGGTCTCGACCGGCGTGGCGAGGATCCCGTCGGGGTCGCACGAGGCGACCCCGATGCGGGCGTCCCCGACGTCGATCGCGAGACGGCGGCCCCGGCGCATCACCGGGCCGCCCGCCTGCTCGTTCACCGGGTCGTTCACTTGGCGGTGTCCGCCACGAGCCGCTCGACGGCGTCGACGGCCTCGCCGACGGCGGCGGGGTTCTGGCCACCGCCCTGGGCGACGTCCGGCTTGCCGCCACCGCCGCCGCCGAGGGTCTTGGCGGCGGTGCGGACCAGGTCACCGGCCTTGAGACCGCGCTCGCGGGCGGCCTCGTTGGTGGCGATGACCGTCAGCGGCTTGCCGTTGTTCACGGTGAACAGGGCGACCACGGCGGCCCGGCCGCCCTGGATGCGGCCCCGCACGTCGAGGACCAGCTTGCGCAGGTCGTCCGCCGTGGTGCCGTCGGGGACCTGGCCGGTGACGAGGGCGATGCCGCGGACGTCCTTGGCGGACTCGGCGAGACCGGCGGCGGCCTGGAGCACCTTCTCGGCGCGGAACCTCTCGATCTCCTTCTCGGCGTCCTTCAGCTTGCCGAGCATGGCGGAGACCTTCTCCGGGAGCTCCTCCGGACGGCCCTTGATCAGCTCCTGGAGCTGGGCGACGACCGTGTGCTCACGGGCGAGGAAGTTGTAGGCGTCCACGCCGACCAGGGCCTCGATGCGGCGCACACCGGAGCCGATGGACGACTCGCCGAGCAGCTTCACCAGCCCCAGCTGGGCGGTGTTGTGCACGTGGGTGCCGCCGCACAGCTCCTTGGAGAAGTCGCCGATGGTCACGACGCGCACGCGTTCGCCGTACTTCTCGCCGAACTCGGCGATGGCTCCCTGCTTCTTGGCCTCGTCGATGCCCATGACGTCGGCGCGCACGTCGAGGTCGCGGGCGAGCACCTCGTTGATCTTCTGCTCGACGTCGGTCATCACGGCCGTCGGCACTGCGGACGGGGAGCCGAAGTCGAAGCGGAAGCGGCCGGGCTGGTTCTCGGAGCCGGCCTGGGCGGCCGTCGGGCCGAGGGCGTCGCGCAGCGCCTGGTGGGTGAGGTGGGTGGCCGAGTGGGCGCGGGCGATGGCCGTACGGCGGCGGCCGTCGATGGAGGCGTGGGCCTTGGCCCCGACGGTGACCTCGCCGACCTGGACGACGCCCTTGTGGACGTACACGCCCGGCACCGGCTTCTGGCAGTCGCGGATCTCGATGACGGCGCCGGTGTCGACCTTGATGCGGCCGGTGTCGCCGATCTGGCCGCCGCCCTCGGCGTAGAAGGGGGTGCGGTCGAGGACGACCTCGACCTCGTCGCCCTCGGTGGCGGCCGGCGAGGAGACGCCGTCGACGAGGATGCCGACGACGGTGGACTCGCCCTCGGTGTCGGTGTAGCCGATGAAGTCGGTGGCACCGGCGCGGTCGGCGATCTCGCGGTAGGCGCCGAGGTCGGCGTGGCCGGTCTTCTTGGCCTGGGCGTCGGCCTTGGCGCGCTCCCGCTGCTCCTTCATCAGGCGCCGGAAGCCCTCCTCGTCCACGGACAGGCCCTGTTCGGCGGCCATCTCCAGGGTGAGGTCGATCGGGAAGCCCCAGGTGTCGTGGAGCAGGAAGGCCTTGTCGCCGCCCAGGACGGTGCCGCCGGCGGCCTTGGTGTCGCTGACGGCGGTGTCGAGGATGTTGGTGCCGGCCTTCAGCGTCTTGAGGAAGGCGTTCTCCTCCGCGAGGGCGACCTTCTCGATCCGCTCGCGGTCGGTGACCAGCTCCGGGTACTGCTGTCCCATCATGCCGATGACGACGTCGACGAGGTCCTTGACGACCGGGCCGGTGGCGCCGAGCAGGCGCATGTTGCGGATGGCGCGGCGCATGATGCGGCGCAGCACGTAGCCGCGGCCCTCGTTGCCGGGGGTGACGCCGTCGCCGATGAGCATCACGGAGGTGCGCATGTGGTCGGTGACCACGCGCAGGGAGACGTCCGAGGACTGGGCGTCGCCGTAGCGGACCCCGGTCAGCTCGGTGGCCTTGTCGATGACGGCCATGGAGGTGTCGATCTCGTACATGTTCTGCACGCCCTGCAGAATCATGGCGAGCCGCTCGAGACCGAGGCCGGTGTCGATGTTCTTGCTCGGCAGGTCTCCGAGGATCTCGAAGTCGTCCTTGCCGGTGCCCTCGCCCCGCTCGTACTGCATGAAGACGAGGTTCCAGATCTCCACGTACCGCTCGTCGTTGACGGCGGGGCCGCCCTCGGCGCCGAACTCGGGGCCGCGGTCGTAGTTGATCTCGGAACAGGGGCCACAGGGGCCGGGGACGCCCATGGACCAGAAGTTGTCCTTCTTGCCCAGGCGCTGGATGCGCTCGGCGGGCACGCCGACGACGTCGCGCCAGATCCGCTCGGCCTCGTCGTCGTCCTGGTAGACGGTGATCCACAGGCGCTCGGGGTCGAGCCCGTAACCGCCCTTGTCCTGGGGGCTGGTGAGCAGCTCCCAGGCGAGCTTGACGGCGCCTTCCTTGAAGTAGTCGCCGAAGGAGAAGTTGCCGCACATCTGGAAGAACGTGCCGTGCCGGGTCGTCTTGCCGACCTCTTCGATGTCGGGGGTGCGCACGCACTTCTGCACGCTGGTGGCGCGGTCGAAGGGCGGCTTGACCTCGCCCAGGAAGTAGGGCTTGAAGGGCACCATGCCGGCCGGGACGAGCAGCAGAGTCGGGTCGTCCGCGATGAGCGACGCCGAAGGGACGACGGTGTGCCCGCGCTCCTCGAAGAAGCTCAGCCAGCGGCGGCGGATCTCGGCCGACTCCATCAGTGGTCCTCATTCCGGTTGTACGGGTACGTCGGGTACGTCGGGTGCGCCGGCTTCCGCGCCGGGCCCTCGACGTACTTGGTGCTGTTGCGGTTCTCGATGACGGCGTAGCCGCGGGGCGCGGGGAGTTCGCGGTCGACGGGGGCGTTGAGACCGAGCGCGTCGCCCAGTTCGGCCTCGCGCCGGGCCATGTGGTCGCGGACCTCGAGCGCGAAGTCGACCGCGCGGTCCTTGAGCCGGCCGCCGGCCTCGATCGCCTTGTTCGCCGCGGTGACGGCGAGGTGCTCGGGCGTCAGCTGCCTGATCTTGCGGTTGACCTTGGTGGTGGCCCACACTCCGGCGGCGACGCCGCTGGTGAACCAGAACGTTCGGCGGAACATCTCTGGGTCAGTCCTTCTTTCCCCGGGTCCGCTTGTCACGCCGCGCGCCCGGGACGGTGCGGCCCACGATCACGTCGCGCCTCGGCTCCCTGGCCGGGGCGTCGTCCTTGCGGCCGCTGACGGCGCGGCGCACGCCGTAGCCGAAGGCGGCGACCTTTACCAGGGGGCCGCCGAAGGTGGAGGCCACGGTGGTCGACAGCGCGGAGGCGTTGGAGGTGACCTCCTGGACGTCGGAGGCGATCGCGTCGACCCGTTCGATCTGGGTCTGCGCGGAACGCACCGCCGCCGAGGCGTCCGCCAGCAGGGGGACGGCCTGGTCGGTCACTTCCGCCACGAGCCTGGTGGTCGCCCGGAGCGTCTGGGCCAGCCTCGCCAGCGCGACGGCGAGGAAGGAGACCAGGATCGCCCAGAACACGGCCACCAGGATTCCGGCCACCTCGCCACCGGACACTGTGTGCACCCGCTCCCTTGAAACGCGCCTGAACATCGAGAAAGTCGTGGAGTCGAGCCTATCGCGCCGGTGACGGGACTCCGTACCGGATTACCGTCCGCCACCGGTGGAGTCGCGGCAGGAAGCGGCACGGAGCAAGTCGAGCCCGCCGTCCCCCACCTGGAGGGGCGGGATGACGGCGGGCTCGGGATACCGCGTGCCTGCTGGGGTCAGCGGGCGTAGTACTCGACGACGAGCTGCTCGTCGCAGATCACCGGGATCTCCTTGCGGTTCGGCTCACGGTCCAGGCGGAACGCCAGGGACTTGAGGTTCACCTGGAGGTAGCGCGGGGTCTCACCGTCGGGGGCGAAGCCGCCTTCACGGGCGATCGTGAAGAGGGTCTTCTCCTTGCTGCGGTCGCGGACCTGCACGACGTCGTCCGGGCGGACACGGAAGGAGGGCTTGTCGACCTTCTTGCCGTTGACCTGGATGTGACCGTGGACGACCATCTGGCGGGCCTGGTAGATCGTGCGGGCGATGCCCGAACGCAGGACCAGCGCGTCGAGACGGCGCTCGAGCTCGATGATCAGGGCCTCACCCGTCTTGCCCTGCACCTTGGAGGCACGCTCGTAGGCGCGGACGAGCTGACGCTCGGAGATGTCGTACTGCGCGCGCAGACGCTGCTTCTCCAGCAGACGGACCTTGTAGTCCGAGTTCTGCTTGCGGCCACGGCCGTGCTCGCCCGGCGGGTAGGGGCGGGCCTCGAAGTACTTGACGGCCTTCGGGGTCAGCGCGATGCCGAGGGCACGCGACTTCTTGACCTTGGGGCGGGACTGGTTCGCCACTTCTCTTCCTTTTCCTTTTCGGCTGCCTCAGGGTTACGGGAGGTCGCATCCGCAGCAGGGGAATTCCCATCGGGCCCGCGAGGGGCCTGGTGGGCAGCCGCTCCCCTGAACTGGGCACATACGTGCAGCACACGAACGGCCCACCGACCGGTCCCCGGACTGACGGGGAGGGTGGTGGGCTGCCCGCGACACCTACGACGGTGCGCGACGCTCCTGGATCGAAGGATCCGGCTGGGTGTCCCGCCTGAGGCGCCGACCGGAGCCGGACACGGGACTCAGCACTCCGGCAGAGTCTACAGGGTGGTCAGGACCGCTTCCGACCGAGGTGCTTCCTGGTCCACTCCACCGCGTCCGCGTACCGTGCCTCCGCGCCGTGCCGGGTGGGTTCGTAGTACGTGCGGTCCTTCAGGGCGTCCGGCGCGTACTGCTGTGCGGCGATGCCCTCGGGCAGGTCGTGCGGGTAGGTGTATCCCTTCCCGTGCCCCAGCTTCGTCGCGCCCTTGTAGTGGCCGTCCCGCAGATGGGGCGGCACCGGCCCGGCCAGTCCCTTGCGCACGTCGTCCAGCGCGGCGCCGATCGCCGTGGTGGCGGCGTTGGACTTGGGCGCGAGGGCGAGGGCGATGGTGGCGTGGCTGAGGGTGAGGGCGGCCTCGGGGAAGCCGATCATGGCGACGGCCTGGGCGGCGGCGACGGCGATCGGCAGCGCGTTCGGGTCGGCGAGGCCGATGTCCTCGCTTGCGGAGATCATCAGTCGGCGGGCGATGAAGCGGGGGTCCTCGCCGGCCTCGATCATGCGGGCCAGGTAGTGCAGGGCGGCGTCCACGTCGGAGCCGCGGATGGACTTGATCAGGGCACTGGCGACGTCGTAGTGCTGGTCGCCGTCGCGGTCGTACTTCACCGCGGCCCGGTCGACCGTCTCCTCCAGCGTGGCCAGGGTGATCTCCGCCTCGCCCTTGTCCAGCGCGGCCCCGGCGGCGGCCTCCAGGGCGGTCAGCGCGCGGCGGGCGTCGCCGCCCGCGATGCGCAGGAGGTGGTCCTCGGCGTCCTCGGGGAGCGTGACGGCGCTCTTCAGGCCCCGTTCGTCGGTGAGGGCGCGCTTCAGCAGGTCCCGGACGTCGTCGTCGGTGAGCGGTTCGAGGGTGAGCAGCAGGGACCGGGAGAGCAGCGGGGAGATGACCGAGAAGTAGGGGTTCTCGGTGGTCGCGGCGATCAGGGTGACCCAGCGGTTCTCCACGGCCGGGAGCAGGGAGTCCTGCTGGGCCTTGCTGAAGCGGTGGATCTCGTCGAGGAAGAGGACGGTCTCCTGGCCGTACCCGCCGGAGGCGCGGCGGGCGCCGTCGATGACCGAGCGGACCTCCTTGACGCCCGCGGTGATCGCCGAGAGTTCGACGAAGCGCTTGTTGGTGGCCTTGGAGACGACGTAGGCCAGGGTCGTCTTGCCGGTGCCGGGCGGGCCCCAGAGGATGACCGAGGAGGGCCCCGCGGGACCCGAGGCGCTTTCGCCGACCAGTCTGCGCAGGGGGGAGCCCGGCTTCAGCAGGTGCTGCTGGCCCACCACCTCGTCGAGGGTGCGCGGGCGCATCCGGACCGCCAGGGGGCTGCCGGTCGGGTCCTTCTCCTGGCGTTCTTCTGCTGCGGCGGTGAACAGGTCGGGCTCCACGCTGAAACCCTAAAGCACCGCGCCGACAGCCCGGAGCGGGCGGTCAGCTGGTCCAGAACTCCCACCAGCGGGTCAGGATCAGCATGCCGATGATGCCGATGTGCAGGACCGGCATGACCCAGGTGAACTCGCCGAAGAAGCCCCTCAGCCAGCCCGGGGCGGGCAGGAAGCCCTGGCGGACGTTGAACGACGTCACGTACCAGAACATGATGATCGTGGCGACCCAGGCCAGGCAGCACCACAGGCACAGGGCGTTGATCCGGTACAGGGACTGGAACATCAGCCAGGCGCAGAAGACGGTGCCGAAGAGTGTGCCGGCGTTGAGGGTGAGCCAGTACCAGCGCGGGAAGCGGGCGCCGGCGAGCAGGCTCATGCCGACGCAGACGACGATGCCGTAGGTGACGAGGCCGAGCATCGGGTTGGGGAAGCCGAAGACGGAGGCCTGGTCGCTCTCCATGACGCTGCCGCAGGAGACGACGGGGTTGAGGCTGCACCCGGGGACGAACGTCTCGCCCTTGACCTTGGCCTCGAGCAGCTTGAACTTGTCGAGCGTGATCACCCACGCGGCGAGCACGCCGGCGGCTCCGGTGATCACCAGGAGCAGGGCGAACGCCCGGCTCGCGCCCTCCGTGCGCGGCACGGAGGCGGTGCGCCGCGGTGCGGCCGAGGGCTCGGGCTCCATGTCGACGTCCCTGACTGTCGTCTTGCTCATCACGCCGATTCCGTCACTGGGAGTGTGGACCTGCTTCGGGCAGGGGCCATTGTGCCGTACGGAGCCGTGGTTCGCCGTCGAGCGGGCGTGAGGACGTACCGGTGCGCGCCCGTGGGCGTGGGTTTTCGGCCGGTGTCCCCGGGGCGGCCGTGTCTGCGCTCCACTCCGGATCATCCGGTCGGGCGAAACCGCCCGTACGCGTTGACGACGGAGGCGCCGGCGCCCTGCGCGGGCATCCGGCGCCTGCGTCGGTACGGGGGTCAGCCGAGCCGTGACTCCAGCTCCGCCACGATCTCGTTGACGCCGACCGCCGTCTGCTCGCCGGACTCCATGTCCTTGAGCTGGACGACGCCCTCGGCGAGGTCGCGTTCGCCCAGCACCAGGGCATAGCGGGCGCCCGATCGGTTGGCAGCCTTCATCGCGGCCTTGAGGCCCTTGCCGCCGTAGGAGAAGTCCGCGGCCACGCCGTTCTTGCGCAGCTCGGTGACCTTGGCGAACAGCACCCGGCGGGCCTCCTCGCCGAGCGGGACGGCGAACACGCTGGTGGTGGCGGGGAGTTCGAGTTCGACGCCCTCCGCCTCCAGGGCCAGCACCGTGCGGTCGACGCCCAGGGCCCAGCCGACGGACGGCAGCGCGGGACCGCCGATCATCTCGGACAGGCCGTCGTAGCGGCCGCCGCCGCCCACCGCGGACTGGGAGCCGAGACCGTCGTGGACGAACTCGAAGGTGGTGCGCGTGTAGTAGTCCAGGCCGCGCACCAGCTTGGGGTCGTCCTCGAAGGAGACGCCCGCCGCCGTGATCAGCTCCCGGACCTCCTCGTGGTAGGCCTTGCAGGCGTCGCAGAGGAAGTCACGCAGCAGGGGCGCGCCGGTCAGCTGCTCCTGCACCGACTCCCGCTTGTCGTCCAGGACGCGCAGCGGGTTGATCTCCGCGCGGCGCAGCGTGTCCTCGTCCAGGTCGAGACCGCGCAGGAAGTCCTGCAGCGCCGCCCGGTACACCGGGCGGCACTCCTGGTCGCCCAGGCTGTTGAGCAGGATGCGGAAGCCGCGCAGGCCCAGCGAGCGGTACGCCTGGTCGGCGAGGATGATCAGCTCGGCGTCCAGCGCCGGGTCCTCCGCGCCGATCGCCTCGGCGCCGACCTGGGAGAAGTGGCGGTAGCGGCCCTTCTGGGGGCGCTCGTAGCGGTAGTAGGAGCCCGAGTACCAGAGTTTGACCGGGAGGTTGCCCGCCTTGTGCAGGTTGGCCTCCAGGGCGGCGCGCAGCACGGAGGCGGTGCCCTCGGGGCGCAGGGCGAGCCGGTCGCCGCCCTTGGTCTCGAAGGCGTACATCTCCTTGGTCACGATGTCGGTGGACTCACCGACACCGCGCGCGAACAGTTCGACGTTCTCGAAGCCGGGCGTCTCGATGTAGCCGTAACCGGAGCCCCGCAGCGGGGCGGCGATGGCCTCGCGGACGGCGAGGTACTTGGCGCTGTCCGGCGGGATCAGGTCGTACGTGCCCTTGGGGGCCTTGAAGGTGCTCACGGGAGTTCTCTCGTCACATTCCTCGTCGGGGGGCCTGATCGGCTCCCTGGCCGGCCGCGACCTGCCGCAGATACGGGTTGGTGGCGCGCTCCTGGCCGATGGTCGTGTACTCGTTGTGACCGGGCAGCACCACGGTGGCGTCGTCGAGCGGCAGGACCACGCGGGCCAGGGACTCGAGCATGTCGTCCATGGAGCCACCGGGGAAGTCGGTGCGTCCGATGGAGCCGGCGAACAGCAGGTCGCCCGAGAAGAGGACCGGCGGGATGTCCGCCGCCTCGGGCAGGCCGAAGGTCACCGACCCCTTGGTATGGCCCGGCGCGTGCGCGACCGTCAGTTCCAGGCCCGCCAGCTCCAGCTTCGTGCCGTCGGCCAGTTCACGGATCTCGTCCGGCTCCCCGACGGTCAGCTCGCCCATCAGCGGCATGCCGATGGTGCGGCCGATGCCCTTCTCGGGGTCGCTCATCATGTACCGGTCCTCGGGGTGGATCCAGGCCGGCACGTCGTGCGCCCCGCACACGGGGACGACCGAGGCGACGTGGTCGATGTGGCCGTGGGTGAGGACGACGGCGACGGGCTTGAGCCGGTGCTTGCGGACCGCCTCCGCGACGCCGTCGGCGGCCCGGTGGCCGGGGTCGATGATCACGCACTCCTCACCGGCGGCGGGGGCGACGAGATAACAGTTCGTCCCCCAGGCCCCGGCGGGGAACCCGGCAATGAGCACGATCGTCCTTCGTTGTGTCGGTACGGGAGGCTTGCGACGGGGCTGCGCCCGTGGTCAGAGCCTACCGGCGCTGCCGATTCCTCAGCGAACCCATATACGGTACGGGGCACACGCAGGCGGTCGGCTCACCGCACGCACGCACGCGTACCGGCCGGCACACGAGACGCATGAGGAGAGAATCCGGTGGTCAGCCAGGAGCAGCGGCGGCGTCAGCTCGCCCGGGAGAAGTTCTTGCGGCAGCAGCAGCGGCGCACCGAAGCGCGGCGGAAGTCGCGGATGCGCAACTCGGTGATCGCGTCCGTGCTCGGCGTGGTCCTCGTGGGCGGCGGCGCGCTGTACACGACCGGGGCGTTCGAGCAGGACGACGACAAGACCAACGCGAACGCGGAGGTCACGCCGAGCGCCGCACCGACCAGCAAGGCTCCAGACCCGTGCGACAAGCCCGCCGAGGGCAAGGTCAAGTCGGAGACCTGGAAGAAGGAGCCGGCGCTCGCCGTCGACAAGTCGGCGAAGTACACCCTGAAGCTGGACACGACCTGCGGCGAGATCGACGTGGCGCTGAAGGCGTCGGCGGCCCCGCACACGGTCAACTCGTTCGACTTCCTGGCGAAGAAGGGCTACTTCGACCACAGCAGGTGCCACCGGCTCACCACGAACGGCATCTACGTGCTGCAGTGCGGCGACCCGACGGGCACCGGCACCGGCGGTCCCGGCTACACGATCCCGGACGAGAACCTGAAGGACGAAAGCCTGAAGGACAACACCTACCCGGCGGGCACGGTCGCGATGGCCAACACCGGGCAGAAGGACAGTGGCGGCAGCCAGTTCTTCCTGGTCTACCAGGACAGCCAGCTTCCGCCCAGCTACACCCCGTTCGGCACCGTCTCGGACGCCGGCATGAAGGTGCTGAAGAAGATCGCCGACGCCGGGGAGAGCACCGGGGCGGGCGACGGGGCGCCCAACGCGACGGTCGTGATCGACAAGGCGACCGTCACCAAATCCTGACCCCCAACTGCGAAATTTCGGTCGCGCGGGATGCGGACAGGCATCCCGTCGGTCGCCTATGTTGGCCGTGACGAAACTGTGGACGATGCCCGGGGGAGCTTCGAGGCCCCCTCGACGGCATCATGTGGAGGAGGCGCTGTGAGCAGCGACCCGTGGGGCCGCGTCGACGAGACGGGGACCGTGTACGTGCGTACGGCCGACGGCGAGCAGGTCGTCGGTTCCTGGCAGGCCGGCTCCCCCGAGGAGGCGCTGGCCTACTTCGAGCGCAAGTACGAGGGCCTGGTTGTCGAGATCGGCCTCCTCGAGAAGCGGGTGAAGACCACCGACCTGTCGTCCAAGGACGCCCAGACCGCGATCGGGCACCTGCGCGAGCAGGTGGACGCGCACCACGCGGTCGGCGACCTGGACGCCCTCAGGGCCCGGCTGGACAAGCTCGTGGAGCTGGTGGAGGCGCGCCGCGAGGAGCGCAAGGCACAGCGGGCCAAGCAGACCGACGAGGCGCGTCACGCCAAGGAGGCGCTGGTCGCCGAGGCGGAGGAGCTGGCGCAGTCCGACCAGTGGCGGGCCGCCGGCGAGCGGCTGCGGTCCCTGGTGGACACCTGGAAGGGCCTGCCGCGGCTGGACCGCAAGTCGGACGACGAACTGTGGCACCGGTTCTCGCACGCGCGGTCGGCGTTCTCCAAGCGGCGCAAGCAGCACTTCGCGCAGCTGGACGCGCAGCGCGAAGAGGCCCGTCAGGTCAAGGAGCGGCTGGTCGCGGAGGCCGAGTCGCTGTCGAACTCGACAGACTGGGGGACGACGGCCGCCCGCTACCGCGAGCTGATGACGGAGTGGAAGGCCGCGGGCCGCGCCCAGCGCGAGCACGAGGACGATCTGTGGAACCGCTTCCGCGGCGCCCAGGACGTCTTCTTCGCCGCCCGCAGCTCGGTCTTCGCCGAGCGGGACGCGGAGCAGACCGAGAACCTCAAGCTCAAGGAGGAGCTGGCCGAGGAGGCCGAGAGGCTTCTGCCGATCACGGATCTGAAGGCCGCGCGGGCCGCGTTCCGCGGGATCAACGAGCGCTGGGAGGCCATCGGCCACGTGCCGCGGGACGCCCGCCCGAAGGTCGAGGGCCGGATGCAGGCCGTGGAGCGGGCTCTGCAGGAGGCCGAGGAGGCCGAGTGGCGCCGGACGAACCCGGAGGCGCGCGCGCGTGCCGCGGGTCTGACCGGTCAGCTCCAGGCCGCCGTGGACAAGCTGAAGGGCCAGATCGAGCAGGCCCGCGCGCAGGGCAACACCGCCAAGGCGGAGAAGCTCGAGCGGGAGCTGGAGGGCCGCCAGGCCCTGCTGGACCAGGCACTGAAGGGCCTGCAGGAGTTCGGCGGCTGATCCCTCGCACGCCACACGAAGGAGGGGCTCCCGTACCCGAGGTACGGGAGCCCCTCCTTCGTGCGTCCGTCGTCCGCTACGTGCGGTTGCGGGCCGAGGTGACCCGGTAGACGTCGTAGACGCCCTCCACGCCCCGTACGGCCTTCAGGACGTGGCCGAGGTGCTTCGGGTCGCCCATCTCGAAGGTGAAGCGGGAGGTGGCGACACGGTCGCGGGAGGTCTGGACGGCCGCGGAGAGGATGTTGACGTGCTGGTCGGAGAGCACGCGCGTGACGTCCGACAGCAGGCGGGACCGGTCGAGGGCCTCGACCTGGATGGCGACCAGGAAGACCGAGGACTGGGTGGGCGCCCACTCGACGTCGAGGATCCGCTCGGGCTCCCGGGACAGCGAGTCGACGTTGACGCAGTCGCTGCGGTGCACCGACACCCCGCTGCCCCGGGTCACGAATCCGATGATCGGGTCACCGGGCACCGGCGTACAGCAGCGGGCCAGCTTCACCCAGACGTCCTCGACGCCCTTGACGACGACACCGGGGTCGGCGCTGGAGCGGCGTTTGCGGCCGCGGGCCGGCGGGACCGACTCGTCGATCTCCTCGGTGGCGGCCTCCTCGCCGCCGAGGGCCTGGACGAGCTTCTGCACGATGTTCTGCGCCGAGACGTGGCCCTCGCCGATCGCCGCGTACAGCGCGGAGATGTCCGAGTAGCGCATCTCGTGCGCCAGCGTGACCAGCGAGTCGCCGGTGAGGATGCGCTGGATCGGCAGGTTCTGCTTGCGCATCGCGCGGACGATGGAGTCCTTGCCCTGCTCTATGGCCTCGTCGCGGCGCTCCTTGGAGAACCAGGCGCGGATCTTGTTGCGGGCGCGCGGCGACTTCACGAAGCCGAGCCAGTCGCGGGAGGGGCCGGCGCCGGCCGCCTTGGAGGTGAAGACCTCCACCAGGTCGCCGTTGTCGAGGGTCGACTCCAGCGGTACGAGGCGGCCGTTGACCCGCGCCCCTATGGTGCGGTGGCCGACCTCGGTGTGGACCGCGTACGCGAAGTCCACGGGGGTGGCGCCGGCGGGCAGCGCTATGACGTCGCCCTTGGGGGTGAAGACGAAGACCTCGTTGCGGGACAGGTCGAAGCGCAGCGACTCCAGGAACTCGCCGGGGTCCTCGGTCTCCTTCTGCCAGTCCAGGAGCTGCCGCAGCCACGCCATGTCGTTGATGGCGTCCTTGTCCTTGCCTGAGGACCTGGGGGCGTCGGTGCGGATCTTGGAGGCGCCGGCGACGGCCTCCTGCTTGTACTTCCAGTGCGCGGCGATGCCGTACTCGGCGCGGCGGTGCATGTCGAAGGTGCGGATCTGCAGTTCGACGGGCTTGCCGCCGGGACCGATGACCGTCGTGTGCAGCGACTGGTACATGTTGAACTTGGGCATCGCGATGTAGTCCTTGAACCGGCCGGGGACCGGGTTCCATCGCGCGTGCACCGTGCCGAGGGCCGCGTAGCAGTCGCGGACGGTGTCCACGAGGACGCGGATGCCCACCAGGTCGTAGATCTCCGCGAAGTCACGGCCGCGGACGATCATCTTCTGGTAGACGCTGTAGTAGTGCTTGGGGCGGCCGGTGACGGTGGCCTTGATGCGGGCGGCGCGCAGGTCCTGCTGCACCTCGTCGGTGACGATGGCGAGGTACTCGTCGCGCTTGGGCGCGCGCTCGGCGACCAGGCGGACGATCTCGTCGTACATCTTGGGGTAGAGGATCGCGAAGGCGAGGTCCTCCAGCTCCCACTTGATGGTGTTCATGCCCAGGCGGTGGGCGAGCGGCGCGTAGATCTCCAGGGTCTCGCGCGCCTTCTTCTCCTGCTTCTCGCGCTTGAGGTAGCGCATGGTGCGCATGTTGTGCAGGCGGTCGGCGAGCTTGATGACCAGGACGCGCGGGTCCTTGGCCATGGCGACGACCATCTTGCGCACGGTCTCCGCCTGCGCGGCCTCGCCGAACTTGACCTTGTCCAGCTTGGTGACGCCGTCGACGAGCAGGGTGACCACGTCGCCGAAGTCGCGGCGCAGGTCCTCCAGGCCGTACTCGGTGTCCTCGACGGTGTCGTGCAGCAGGCCGGCCATCAGCGTGGCCGGGTCCATGCCGAGCTCGGCGAGGATGGTGGTGACGGCGAGCGGGTGCGTGATGTACGGGTCGCCGCTCTTGCGCTTCTGGCCGCGGTGCCAGCGCTCGGCGACCTGGTAGGCGCGCTCGATCTGGCGGAGCGTGGCGTTCTCGATCTTGGGGTCGTTGCTGCGGACGATCCGCAGCAGCGGCTCGAGGACCGGGTTGTACGGGTTCGCGCGCTGCACGCCGAGCCGGGCGAGGCGGGCGCGGACGCGGTTGGAGGAGCCGGAGCGCGGCTGGCCGGTGTTGGGGCGGGCCGGGGGCGCGGAACGCTCGGGAGGGGACGGCTTGGGGCGCGGCTGCTCGGGCTTGTCGGCCGACGCGGACTGGGCGTGCTGGACCGGCCCACGCGCGTCGTTCTTCGCGTGGGGCGCGCTCGGCGCGGGCTTGGCCGTGGCCGCCGAGGCGGACTCGGGCTTGGCGGCGGTCAGGTGCTGGGCCTCGTCTGGCAAGAGGGCTCCTCGTGCGCGATCCGGGTCCCCCGGTCAGGCTCCGGAAACCCCATGGTAGCGATCCCGTGCCCGCGGATCGCCTGCGGGCGGATGTGAGGACGGTCTGCTCCTGGAACGCCCGAGGCGGGCGCCGGATTCCTCCGGGCCCGCCCGAGCGGTGCTCCCCGTATGGGGTTCGCGTGCGTCGCCGCTGGTCAGACCGTGAGCAGCGCCTCCAGCGGGGCGCCGGCCAGGGCCGGTTCCAGCCGGGCACGGCCGCCGAGGAAGCCGAGCTCCATCAGTACGGCCAGGCCCGCGACCTCGGCGCCCGCCCTGCGGATGAGCTGGACCGACGCCTCGGCGGTGCCGCCGGTGGCGAGGACGTCGTCGACCACCAGAACGCGGTCGGCGGCGGTCAGGTCCTCCGCGTGCACCTCGATCTCGGCGGAGCCGTACTCCAGGTCGTAGGCCTGGCTGAGGGTGGCTCCGGGGAGCTTGCCCGCCTTGCGCACGGGGATGAAGCCGAGACCCGCGCGGACGGCGACCGGAGCGCCGAGAATGAACCCGCGGGCCTCCAGGCCGACGATCTTGGTGGCGCCGGTGGCACGGGCGATGTCGGCGAAGGCGTCGCTGAGCGCGGCGAACGCCGCGGGATCCGCCAGGAGCGGCGTGATGTCCTTGAACATCACGCCCGGCTCCGGGTAGTCCGCCACGTCCCGGATGCGGCTGAGCAGCAGTGCCGAGATGTCTGCGAGCTCGGTCATCGGCGCTTCCCGGAGGGACGGCCCCGGCCGCGGGCACGGGTGGCCGACTGGTCGCGCGGACCGACGACCGCGGGTGCGGCGTCCTCGGACTCGTCGCCGTGGTCCCCGCCGGTGACCGGGGTCTCCCGCGTCTCGCCCGCGGCCGTGCCCTGGGCGCGCTTGGCCAGGACCCGCTTCTTCAGCGACTTCATCGCCGGCTCGCGCTCCTTGAGGTCGGCGACGAGCGGGGTGGCGATGAAGATCGAGGAGTACGCACCGGCGGCGAGCCCGACGAACAGCGACAGCGAGATGTCGTTCAGCATGCCGGCGCCGAGGACACCGCCGCCGATGAACAGCAGGCCCGCCACCGGAAGCAGCGCGACCACCGTGGTGTTGATGGAACGGACCAGGGTGCTGTTGATGGAACGGTTGGCGATCTCGCTGTACGTCCAGCGGGTCTGCTTGGTGATGTCCGCGGTCTGTTCCTTGAGGCTGTCGAAGACGACGACCGTGTCGTACAGCGAGTAACCGAGGATGGTCAGCAGACCGATCACCGTGCCCGGCGTGACCTCGAAGCCGACGAGGGCGTAGATGCCGACGGTGATGGTGATGTCGTGGATCAGGGCGACGAACGCGGCGAGTGCCATGCGCCACTCGAAGGCGATCGCCAGGTAGATCACGACCAGGAACATGAAGATGCCGAGGCCCTGCCACGCCTTGTTGGCGATCTGCTCGCCCCAGCTGGGACCGACCAGTTCGGCGTTGATCTGCTCGCTGTCGAGCTCGAGGTCCTCGGCGAGCGTGTCCTTGATCTTGTCCGACGCGCCGGTGTCGATGCCCGCGACCTGGATGCGCAGGCTGCCGTCGCCGAGCTGCTGGACGATCGCGTCGTGGCCGGAGGCGTCCTCCGCGTACTCCTCGGCCTGGGCGACCGAGACGCTCATGTTCTTCGGGGTGGTGAAGGCCGCTCCGCCCTGGAACTCGATGCCCATGTGCAGGCCGCGCACCGCCAGGCCGAGGATGGCCGTGATGGTGATCAGGATGGAGACGCCGTACCAGAGCTTGCGGTTCTTGACGAAGTCGTAGCCGACCTCGCCGTGGTGCAGTCGGGCGCCGAGGGTGCCGAGCTTCGACATCTCTCACGCCTCCTTCGTCTGGGCAGGGGCGGAGGGACGGCGGGTACGGCGCAGGGGCGGCTTCGCGCCCAGTGCCTTCGGGTCGAGGCCGGACCACTTGTGGCCGCTCGCGAAGAACTTCCGGCGGGCCATCAGCGTGAGCAGCGGCTTGGTGAAGAAGAACACCACCACGACGTCGAGCACGGTGGTCAGACCGAGCGTGAACGCGAAGCCCTGGACCTTGCCGACGGTGACGACGAAGAGCACCGCGGCGGCGAGGAACGACACGAAGTCGGAGACCAGGATGGTGCGCCGGGCGCGCGGCCAGGCCCGCTCCACGGAGGGGCGCAGGGTGCGGCCCTCGCGGATCTCGTCCCGGACCCGTTCGAAGAACACGATGAACGAGTCCGCCGTGATGCCGATCGCGACGATGGCGCCGCACACGGCCGGGAGGTTGAGCGCGAAGCCGATGGCCGGACCGAGCAGCGACATGATCACGTAGGTGAGGGCGGCGGAGACCAGCAGCGAGAGGATCGCGATGAAGGACAGGCCGCGGTAGTAGACCAGCAGGTAGAGGACGACCAGGGCGAGTCCGATGGCGCCGGCGATCAGACCGGCCTTCAGCTGCTCACCGCCGAGCGCGGCGGTGACGGTGTTGACGCTGTCCTCGCGGAAGGTCAGCGGCAGGGCGCCGTAGGACAGCATGTTGGCCAGTTCCTGCGCCGACTGCTGGGTGAAGTTGCCGGAGATCTCCGCGTTGCCGCCGGTCAGGGCCTGGCTGACGTACGGGTCGGAGACGACCTCGTTGTCCAGGACGATGGCGAACTGGTTCTGCGGGGACTGGTTCTGGGCGAGCTGGCCGGTGATGTCGGCGAACTTCTTGGCGCCCTTGTCGCTGAAGTCCATGGTGACGACCCAGCCGGCACCGGTCTGGGTGTTCAGGACGGCGCTGGCCTCGTCGACGTCCGTGCCGTCGACCGCGGCGGGGCCGAGGATGTACTTCTGCCACTGGCCCTGCGAGTTCTGGCCGCAGGCGACGGTCGAGTCGGTGGCCTTGGAACCGTCGCCGGCCTTGGCGCGGACGCTCTCCTTGGTGCAGTCGAGCGCGGCGTACTGCGCCTGGAGCTTGCCGTCGGCGTCACCGGAGGTGCCGCCGGTCGCGGGCGCGGACGGGCTGGCCTCCTCCTCGGCCGTGCCGCTCGGGGAGGCGGACGGCGTCTCGTCGGCCTTCAGGGCGTCGGTGACGGCACGGCCCTGGGTGGTGGCGCTCGCCGACGGGGAGGAGCCGTCGGTCGCCTTCTCCGTGGCCTTCTCGGTCGCCTTGTCCTTGCCGGAGTCCTGCTCCGAGCCGTCGCCGGTCGCGCTGGGCACGGGAGCAGCGCCGCCACCGGCGAGTTCGGTGGCGACGACGGGGCGGAAGTAGAGCTTGGCGGTGGTGCCGACCTGTTCCCGGGCCTGTTCGGAGTTCGTGCCCTTGGGAATGTTGACGATGATGTTGCGGGTGCCCTGCGTCTGGACCTCGGCCTCGGAGACGCCCAGACCGTTGACACGCCGCTCCATGATGGAGACCGCGGTGTCCATGTTGGTCTTGTTGATCGCGGACTCCTGGCCGGCCTCGGGGACCGCCGCCAGCGTGATGCTCGTACCGCCGGCCAGGTCGATGCCGAGACGCGGAGTGGTGTGCCCGGATGCGAACATGCCGCCGGTGAGCGCCACGATGGCGATCAGGATCAGAGCCAGCGAGCGCCACGGCTTACTTGTGGCGCTCGCGTTCTGTCCCTTTTTGAGTGCTGCCACCTTCTCGTACTCCCTCTCGGGCCGCCTCGCTCCGGGTCGGGGAGCGGGCGGCCATGACATGGTGTCGGGACCCTGTGCGAGTCGGGCATGCCCCGGGGCGCGCAGGCAGTACCCGCGCGCCCCGGCACACGACTACTTCGCGTCGGAGTCGCCGTCGGACTTCTTCGACTGCGCGTCCGCCTTCGCCTCGCCGGCGGTGTCGGCGTCGGCCGGCTCGTCGGCCGCGTCCTTCTTGCCGAGGTCGACAGGCGTGTCGTCGGAGGCGGCGGCAGCGTCGGAGGAGTCGTCGGTCTCGGTGAGGGAGGAGGCGTCGTCGGGGACGACGTCGGCGTCGGACTTCAGATCGTGCTCGATGCCGTGGACGATGCGGTTGTACTCCTCGTCGGACAGGACGGCACCGATCGAGTTCTTGGCGAACAGCAGCTCCACACCCGGGCCGGCGTCGAGCAGGACCGTGTCCTCACTGACCTCCTTGACCGTGGCGTACATGCCCCCGATGGTGCGGACGCCGGAACCTGGCTGCATCTGGTTCCGCATGTCGATGGCCTGCTGCTGCTTCTTCTTGGCCGACCGGGTCATCAGGAACATGGCCCCGATGAGCACAATGAACGGGAGGAGGGTCACGAGACTCACGGGTCGGAACTTCCTTCACACGACCGCGATGGTGAACGGCCTGATGGTTGGGGGTATGTACTGCCGCCGACAAGGGTGGCATCGGCGGAGTCTAAGCGAGTCCGCGCGCAGGGAACAACGCTCGGCATCGCACCGGGGTTCCTGCCTGGGCCCGCGTCCTCGCCGTCACGCCCCGAACAGGTCCCCTTGTCCGTTTCCGGAGGCCTGTGAGCGGGGCGGCGTGAGGCCGAGATGCGCCCATGCCGCCGGGGTGGCCACCCTCCCGCGTGGGGTGCGGGCGAGCAGCCCCTCCCGCACGAGGAAGGGTTCGGCCACCTCTTCCACGGTCTCACGTTCCTCCCCGACCGCGACGGACAGCGTGGACAGACCGACCGGCCCGCCGCCGAACAGCTTGAGCAGGGCCTCGAGGACGGCCCGGTCCAGCCGGTCGAGGCCCCGGGAGTCGACCTCGTAGACGGCGAGGGCCGCCGCGGCGATGTCCTGGGTGATCAGCCCGTCGGCCTTGACCTGCGCGTAGTCCCGGACGCGGCGCAGGAGACGGTTGGCGATGCGGGGCGTGCCGCGGGAGCGGCCGGCGATCTCCGCGGCGCCCCGCGGGTCGATCTCCACGTCGAGGAGGCTCGCCGAGCGGTGGACGACCCGCTCCAGCTCGGCCGGCTCGTAGAACTCCATGTGCGCGGTGAAGCCGAAGCGGTCGCGCAGCGGGGGCGGCAGCAGGCCGGCCCGGGTGGTGGCGCCGACCAGGGTGAAGGGGGGCAGTTCGAGGGGGATGGCGGTGGCGCCGGGGCCCTTGCCGACGATCACGTCGACGCGGAAGTCCTCCATCGCCATGTAGAGCATCTCCTCGGCGGGCCGGGACATGCGGTGGATCTCGTCGAGGAAGAGGATCTCGCCCTCCTGGAGGGAGGAGAGGATCGCCGCCAGGTCGCCGGCGTGCTGGATGGCGGGACCCGAGGTGATGCGGATGGGGGCTTCCATCTCGGCGGCGATGATCATCGAGAGGGTGGTCTTGCCGAGGCCGGGGGCCCCGGAGAGCAGCACGTGGTCGGCGGTGGCCCCGCGCGCGCGTGCGGCGCGCAGCACGAGGTCGAGCTGCTCGCGGACCTTCTCCTGGCCGATGAACTCGCCCAGGTCCTTGGGGCGCAGGGCGGCCTCGACGGCTTGGTCCTCGCGGTCGGCGGACGCACCGACGAGCCGCTCCTCGGCGGGGGTGTCGGAGGTGTCGTCCCAGTTCATGTGCGTGTGCCTCAGCTCTTCGTACGGGCCAGGGGGCGGGGCTATCGGGCGCGGTTCAGCGTCTGCAGGGCCGCCTTCAGCAGCTGCCCCACCTGCGGGGTGCCCTCGGCGGCCTCCACCTGGGGGGCCACGGCGGACACGGCCTCGTCGGCCTCGCGGGTCGCGTACCCGAGGCCGATCAGGGCCGCGTGCAGCTGGTCGCGCCAGCCGCTGGTGACCGGTGCGCCGGCGGCGGGGGCGCCGAGCGGCTCGCCGAGGCGGTCCTTCAGCTCCAGGAGCAGCTTCTGCGCGCCCTTCTTCCCGATGCCGGGGACGGCGGTCAGCGCCTTCTCGTCCCCGGTGGAGACGGCTCTGCGCAGGGCGTCGGGGGTGTGCACGGCGAGCATCGCCTGGGCCAGCCGGGGGCCGACGCCGCTGGCGGTCTGGAGCAGCACGAAGATCTGGCGCTCGTCGTCGTCGGCGAAGCCGTACAGGGTCAGCGAGTCCTCGCGGACGACGAGGGAGGTGGCGAGTTTCGCGGGCTGTCCGACGCGGAGCGTGGAGAGCGTGTTCGGCGTGCACTGGACGGCCATACCGACCCCGCCGACCTCGACCACCGCGGTGTCGGGAGCGAGGGCGGCGACCGTGCCGCTGACGAAGGCGATCATGCCGTAAGGCCTTTCGATGTGTGCGGGGCGCGGGAGGCTTTCGAGGTGTGCCGGGCGACGGCCTGCTGGAGCCGGTTCTGCGCGGGGGCGCGCCAGATGTGGCAGATGGCGAGCGCGAGGGCGTCGGCGGCGTCCGCGGGCTTCGGCGGCGCGTCCAGCCGCAGCAGGCGGGTGACCATGGCGCCGATCTGGGCCTTGTCCGCGCGGCCCGAGCCGGTGACGGCGGCCTTGACCTCACTGGGTGTGTGCAGGGCGACGGGGAGGCCGCGACGGGAGGCGCACAGGATGGCGACGGCGCTGGCCTGGGCGGTGCCCATCACCGTACGCACGTTGTGCTGGCTGAAGACGCGCTCCACGGCGACGCACTCGGGCCGGTACTCGTCCAGCCACTGTTCGAGGCCCTGCTCGACGGCGACGAGGCGGTGGCCGAGGTCGGCGTCGGCCGGTGTGCGGACGACTCCCACGCCGAGCATGGTGAGCGGTCTGCCCGCGACGCCCTCGACGACGCCGACACCGCACCGGGTCAGCCCCGGGTCCACCCCCAGTACGCGCACGCGCCGCCCTCTTTCCCTCGATCACCTGTTCGTGCAGGCTATCGGGTACCACTGACAAAGCGGCGGGCCGACGGAAGCGTCCCGCCGGCCCGCTGAGCAGTGGACGCGTTACGCGTCGACCTTCTCCATGATCTCGTCGCTCACGTCGAAGTTGGCGAAGACGTTCTGCACGTCGTCGCTGTCCTCCAGCGCGTCGATGAGCTTGAAGATCTTCTTGGCGCCCTCCTCGTCCAGCTCGACCTGCATGGTCGGGACGAAGTTGGCCTCGGCGGAGTCGTAGTCGATCCCGGCGTCCTGCAGGGCGGTGCGCACGGCGACCAGGTCGGTGGCCTCGCTGAGCACCTCGAAGTTCTCGCCGAGGTCGTTGACCTCCTCGGCACCCGCGTCCAGGACGGCGGCGAGGACGTCGTCCTCGGTCAGCTCGCCCTTGGGGACGATCACCACGCCCTTGCGGTTGAACAGGTAGGACACCGACCCCGGGTCGGCCATGGAGCCGCCGTTGCGGGTCATGGCGACGCGCACGTCCGAGGCGGCACGGTTGCGGTTGTCGGTGAGGCACTCGATGAGCACCGCGACGCCGTTCGGACCGTAGCCCTCGTACATGATCGTCTCGTAGTCGGCGCCGCCGGCCTCGAGACCGCCACCGCGCTTGATGGCGGAGTCGATGTTCTTGTTCGGCACCGACTGCTTCTTGGCCTTCTGGACGGCGTCGTAGAGCGTGGGGTTGCCGTCCAGGTCGACGCCGCCCATACGCGCGGCGACCTCGATGTTCTTGATCAGCTTCGCGAAGAGCTTGCCGCGCTTGGCATCGATCACGGCCTTCTTGTGCTTCGTCGTGGCCCATTTAGAGTGGCCGGACATCTGCCTGTCTCCTTCGCGTAACCCATCTCTGCAACGAACGCAGGAATCCTACAAGGATCCGGGTGCCCGGCACGCGCGCACCATGTCGGCGAAAAGGCCGTGCACACGGTGATCGCCGGTCAGTTCCGGGTGGAACGACGTGGCCAGCGCGTTGCCCTGGCGGACGGCGACGATGTGGCCGCCGTGCTCCGCGAGCACCTCGGTCCCGGCGCCGACGGACTCCACCCAGGGGGCACGGATGAAGACGCCCTCCACGGGACCGCCCTCGACGCCCTCGACGTCGACCGCGGCCTCGAAGGACTCGTTCTGCCGTCCGAAGGCGTTGCGGCGCACGATCATGTCGATGCCGCCGACGGTCTCCTGGCCCGAGCGCGGGTCGAGGATCTTGTCGGCCAGCATGATCATGCCCGCGCAGGTGCCGTAGACGGGCATGCCATCGCGGACGCGTGCGCGCAACGGCTCCATCAGGCCGAAGAGCACGGCCAGTTTGGAGATCGTGGTGGACTCCCCGCCCGGGACGACCAGACCGTCGACCTCGGCGAGCTCCTCGGGCCGCCTGACCTGCCCGGCCACGGCGCCGACCGCGGCCAGGGCTGTGAGGTGCTCCCGTACGTCGCCCTGGAGGGCCAGGACGCCTATGACAGGTGCTTCGGTCACGGGTGGGTCACCAGCCGCGGTTGGCGTAGCGCTCGGTTTCGGGGAGGGTGTCGCAGTCGATGCCGACCATGGCCTCGCCGAGGTTGCGGGACGCGTCCGCGATGATCTTCGGGTCGTCGTAGAAGGTGGTCGCCTTGACGATGGCGGCGGCGCGCTTGGCCGGGTCGCCGGACTTGAAGATGCCGGAGCCGACGAAGACGCCCTCGGCGCCGAGCTGGCGCATCAGCGCCGCGTCGGCCGGGGTGGCCACGCCGCCGGCGGAGAAGAGGACCACGGGGAGCCTGCCCAGCCCGGCGACCTCCTTGACCAGCTCGTACGGGGCGCGCAGCTCCTTGGCGGCGGCGTACAGCTCGTTGTTGTCGTAGCCGCGCAGGCGGGCGATCTCGTTCTTGATCTGGCGCAGGTGGCGCACGGCCTCGACCACGTTGCCGGTGCCGGCCTCGCCCTTGGAGCGGATCATGGCGGCGCCCTCGGCGATCCGGCGCAGGGCCTCGCCCAGGTTGGTGGCGCCGCAGACGAACGGGGTGGTGAAGGCCCACTTGTCGGAGTGGTTGACCTCGTCGGCCGGGGTGAGGACCTCGGACTCGTCGATGTAGTCGACGCCGAGGGACTGCAGCACCTGGGCCTCGACGAAGTGGCCGATGCGGGACTTGGCCATCACGGGGATGGAGACCGCGTCGATGATGCCCTCGATCATGTCCGGGTCGGACATTCGGGCCACGCCGCCGTCCTTGCGGATGTCGGCCGGGACCCGTTCCAGGGCCATGACGGCGACGGCGCCCGCGTCCTCGGCGATCCTGGCCTGCTCCGGCGTGACGACGTCCATGATCACGCCGCCCTTGAGCTGTTCGGCCATGCCGCGCTTCACGCGGGCGGTACCGGTCTCGGGACCCTGGTTTTCGGAGAGCGTGCTGGACACGAATGACCTCGCTGAGGGGGAGGGGATTTCTGCAGCACCGAGGAAACGTGAACGGAGCAGTCCACAGCAAGGGCCAATGAGAAGCCGGTGGATCGTTTTCGGGCGAAGCGCTCCCCCGTGCGGAGCGGCCCGGGGCGTTACGCGGCCCGCTCGATCAGCGCGGCCGGCGGCTCGTCGTCCATCTCGAAGGCCATCGGGAAGGGCGCGTGTCCGGCCAGCCGGAACCAGCGCACCTTGCGGTGCCGTCGCAGCGCCCGTGCCGCCCGTACGGCGTCGTTGTGGAAGCGGCGGGCCATCGGCACCCTGCGCACCGCCTCGGCGAGCTCCAGGGCCGCCTCCTCTCCCCCGGGCGCCTCCCTGACCGCGTCCACCTGCTGCGCGTCGCCGAACACCGCGCGCAGTGCCTGGCTGAGCTCGCTCTCCGCGACCTCGCGCTGCTCCTCGACCGCCTGCCGCGCGGCGTGCGCGGCCTCGTAGAGCACGATCGACGCGGCGGGGTCGAGCACGCTCGAGGTGGCCAGTTCCTGGGCCACGGAGGCACGGCGCAGCAGCTGGGCGTCGAGCGCGGCCCGGGCGGCGTCGATCCGGGCGTGCAGCCGGTCCAGGCGCCCCGCCGTCCAGCTCAGGTAGAGGCCGATGACGACAAGGGCGACGAGGATCCAGATGAGGGTTGCGGTCACGGGCGGCAAGGCTACCGGGGGCGCCTTCGAGGGCTGCGCCACCGGGTCCCTTCGGCCCTCAGTCCCTGGCCAGGCCCAGCCGGGCCCTCAGCCCCGTCGCGCGGTCGTCCGTCGCCACCGCCGCCGCGCCCGCCGTCACCGTCTCGTAGACCGACAGGATGTCCGCGCCGACCGTCGACCAGTCGAAGCGGCGGACGTGGGCGCTGCCGCGTTCGCGGAGCTCCGCGCGGCGTTCCGGGTCCTCCAGCAGCCGTACCGCCGCCTGCGCGAGCGCGTCCGGGTCCTCGTTGGCGAACAGCTCGCCCGCCGCCCCCCGGTCGAGGACCTGGGCGAACGCGTCCAGGTCGGAGGCGAGCACCGGCGCGCCCGCCGACATCGCCTCGACCAGGACGATGCCGAAGCTCTCCCCGCCGGTGTTGGGCGCCACGTACAGGTCGACGCTGCGCAGGAAACGGGCCTTGTCCTCGTCGCTGATCATGCCGAGGAACTCCACGCGTGGTCGCAGCTCCCGGGGCAGCGACTCGACCGCCTCCTCCTCGTCGCCGCGCCCGGCGACCAGCAGCCGCGCCCGCGGCCGGGCGGCGAGGATCTTCGGCAGGGCCTTCATCAGCACCGGCAGGCCCTTGCGGGGCTCGTCGATCCGGCCGATGAAGCCGATGGTGTCGCCCTGCCACTCGGGCCGGGGTTCGGCCTTGGCGAAGAAGTCGACGTCGACGCCGTTGGGGATGACCACCGCGTCGCCGCCCAGGTGCTCGACGAGGGTGCGGCGGGCGTACTCGCTCACCGCGATCCGCGCGCTGATCTTCTCCAGGGCGGCCTGGAGGATCGCGTACGCGGCGATCATCGCGCGGGATCGCGGGTTGGAGGTGTGGAAGGTGGCGACGATCGGCCCCTCGGCCGCCCAGCAGGTCAGCAGGCCGAGCGAGGGCGAGGTCGGCTCGTGGATGTGGACGACGTCGAAGGCGCCCTCGTGCAGCCAGCGCCGTACCCGCGCGGCGGACAGGAAGCCGAAGTTGAGCCGGGCCACCGACCCGTTGTACGGCACCGGCACCGCGCGGCCGGCCGAGACGACGTACGGCGGCAGCGGGGTGTCGTCGTCGGCCGGGGCGAGGACGGACACCTCGTGGCCGAGCCGGATGAAGTACTCGGCCAGGTCACGGATGTGGAACTGGACGCCTCCCGGCACGTCCCAGGAGTACGGGCAGACGATGCCGATCCTCACGGAGTTCCCTTCCGGTCCTGCTCGGGGGCGGTCGCGGGCTCCCGCACGGGGTCGAGGTCCCTCAGCCACAGGCGCTGCAGCATGTGCCAGTCCTCCGGATGGCCGGCGATCCCCGTGGCGAAGGCGTCGGCCAGCGCCTGTGTCATGACGGACGTCTTCTCGGGGCGCGTGCCCGACGCGGGGACCTCGACCGGCGGATGCACCCGGCCGCGCATCACCGGCGAGTCGTCGTACCAGAGGGTCACCGGCAGCAGCCGGGCCCCGGTGTGCTGGGCGAGCAGGGCGGGTCCGGCCGGCATCCGGGCGGTCTCGCCGAAGAAGTCGACCTCGACGCCGGAGGAGGACAGGTCGCGGTCGGCGACCAGGCAGACCAGTCCGCCGTCGCGCAGCCGCCGGGCCAGGGTACCGAAGGCGGAGCCGCCGCTGTGCGGGAGCACCTCCATGCCGAGGCCCTCGCGGTAGGCGACGAAACGGTCGTACAGCGTCTCGGGCTTCAGCCGCTCGGCGACCGTGGTGAACGGTATGCCCAGCCTCGTGGTGACCCAGGCGCCGGCGAGGTCCCAGTTGGCGAGGTGCGGCAGCGCGAGCACGACGCCCCTGCCGGCCGCCATGCCGTCGGTCAGGTGGTGGAGGTCCTTGACGTCGAGGCCGTCCGCGATGCGCCGGGCGCTCCAGGAGGGCAGCCGGAAGGACTCCATCCAGTAGCGCAGGTACGACCGCATGCCCGCGCGGGAGAGCTCGGCCAGCCGCTCCGGGCCCGCGTCCGGCACGACGCGCGCGTAGTTGCTCTCCAGCCGGAGCACGCCCTTGCCGCGCCGCTTCCACGCGAGGTCGGCGATGCTCCGGCCGAGACCGGCGGCGACGGGCTCGGGGAGCTTCCTGACGGTGCTCCAGCCGGCCCCGTACAGGGCGTCGGCCAGCCGCTCCCGGGCGCTCACTTCGCGGCCTCGCTCCCCTGGGCCTCCTGCCGCTCCGCGGCCTCCGCCTCGGCGGACTCGCGGCGCACGGTGACCACCCGCTGGACCAGCGTGACCAGGCTGCCGACGGCGACGAGCCACAGGGCGACCGGCAGCAGGTACTGGATGCCGGGCACACCGAACGCGTGCAGGCCCGCCAGACCGGCCGCGACCAGCGAGACCACCAGCCGTTCGGCCCGCTCGACCAGCCCGTTGACGGCGACCGGCAGGCCGATCGACTCGCCGCGCGCCTTGGTGTACGACACCACCTGGCCGCTGGCCAGGCAGAAGATCGACACCGCGCACAGGGCGATGTCGTCGCCGCCCCCGGCGTACCAGAGGGCGAAGCCGCCGAAGATCGCTCCGTCGGCGACCCGGTCCAGGGTCGAGTCCAGGAAGGCGCCCCAGCGGCTGGAGCGGCCCAGCTGGCGTGCCATGTTGCCGTCGACGAGGTCGGAGAACACGAACAGCGTGATCACGATCGTGCCCCAGAAGAACTCGCCCATGGGGTAGAAGACCAGCGCGCCCGCGACCACTCCCGCGGTGCCGATGAGCGTGACCGTGTCGGGGCTGACCCCCCGCCGGATGAGAAACGCGGCGAACGGTGTGAGGACACGCGTGAAGAATGCACGCGCGTACTTGTTCAGCATGGCCTTCCCGACGGTCGGTGGGGCCGCGCGGCCCCTGCTGACCACCCGGCGGGCCCAATCGTAGCCACGCGCACGCGCGGGCGACGGCGGGGCACCCGTACGCCCGCACGGGGGACGGGCTCCTGTCGGGCGGATCGTGCCGCGGACGCGGGGCCCGACGCGTGCTTCCCCGCCGCCCGAGGAGCGTGGTCGGCGCCCCGGCCGCGTCGTCGCCGCCCGGCTCCGCGCGGGCCGCCCTCGTCGCTTCGCTCCCCCGGCCCCGGAACGCCTCCGCGAGCGGGGCCGGACGCCGGGACCGCGGCCTTCGTATGGACGCGCCGTGACGGGAGTGGAAAGCTCGAAGGACCGCGGGCGTCGCCGGAGCCGCACCGCACGCGGATTCCGCGGGTCCGCGCCCACAGTGACCTCACCGTGCACGGGAGGCAGGATCATGGGCGACAAGGCGCACACACATCCCGGAGCCGCCGGCAGGGCGCGGGCGGCCGACCACCCCACGTCCGTACGGAACGTGGTGCTGGTCGGCCCCTCCGGATCGGGCAAGACGACCCTGGTGGAGGCTCTCGCGCTGACCGCGGGGGCGGTGAACCGGGCGGGCCGCGTGGAGGACGGCGGCACCGTCTCCGACTACGACGACATCGAGCACCGGCAGCAGCGCTCCGTACAGCTCTCCCTGGTGCCCCTCGAATGGGACGGCATCAAGGTCAACCTGCTGGACACCCCCGGATACGCCGACTTCGTCGGGGAGCTCAGGGCCGGCCTGCGGGCGGCGGACGCGGCCCTCTTCGTCGTCTCGGCCTCGGACGGCGTGGACGGTTCGACCCGCATGGTCTGGGACGAGTGCGCGGCGGTCGGCATGCCGCGCGCCATCGTCGTCACGCACCTGGAGGCGGCCCGCGCGGACTTCGGGGAGATGACCCGCGTCTGCGCGGAGACGTTCGGCGGCGACGACCCCGACGCCGTGCTGCCGCTGTACCTGCCCCTGCACGGACCGGAGGGCCCCGACGGACACGCGCCCGTGACGGGTCTGACCGGCCTGCTGTCGCGGAAGCTGTTCGACTACTCCACCGGCGAGCGCGAGGAGTCCGAGCCCGACGGGGACCGGCTGCCGCCGCTCGAGGAGGCCCGCGGCCGGCTCATCGAGGGCATCATCGCCGAGAGCGAGGACGAGACCCTCATGGACCGCTATCTCGGCGGCGAGCAGGTCGACGTCGAGACGCTGATCGGGGACCTGGAACGGGCGGTCGCGCGCGGGGCGTTCTTCCCCGTCCTGGCCGCCGCGCCCGCCGCCGACGGCGCGCGCCAGGGACTCGGCACGGTGGAACTGCTGGACCTGATCACCGGCGGCTTCCCGACCCCGCTGGAGCACGGCGCCCCGAGCGTGACCACCCTCGACGGCAGGCCGCGCGAGCTGAAACCGTGCGACCCGGACGCCCCGCTGGTCGCGGAGGTCGTGAAGACCTCCTCCGACCCGTACGTCGGCCGGCTCTCCCTGGTCCGGCTCTTCTCCGGCACCCTGCGCGCCGACCAGACCGTGCACGTCTCCGGGCACGGGCTCGCCGACCGCGGCCACGAGGACCACGACGTCGACGAACGGATCGGCGCCCTGTCCACGCCGTTCGGCAAACAGCAGCGGCCCGTCCCCCACGTCATCGCGGGCGACCTCGCGTGCGTGGCGAAGCTCAGCCGCGCGGAGACCGGGGACACCCTGTCCGCCAAGGACGACCCGCTCCTCGTGGAGCCGTGGGACATGCCCGACCCGCTGCTGCCGCTGGCCATCCAGGCGCACAGCAAACCCGACGAGGACAAGCTCTCGCAGGGCCTGTCCCGGCTGGTGGCCGAGGATCCGACGATGCGGCTGGAACAGAACCAGGACACCCACCAGGTGGTGCTGTGGTGCCTGGGCGAGGCGCACGCGGACGTGGCCCTGGAACGGCTGCGCAGCCGCTACGGCGTCCAGGTCGACGTCGTGCCCCATCGTGTGCCGCTCAGGGAGACCTTCGGCGGCAAGGCGGCCGGGCGCGGCCGGCACGTCAAACAGTCCGGCGGCCACGGGCAGTTCGCCATCTGCGAGATCGAGGTGGAACCGCTGCCGAACGGCTCGGGCATCGAGTTCGTCGACAAGGTGGTCGGCGGAGCGGTGCCGCGCCAGTTCATCCCCTCCGTCGAGAAGGGCGTGCGGGCGCAGGCCGTCAAGGGGGTCGCCACAGGGCATCCGCTCATCGACGTGCGGGTGACCCTGCTGGACGGCAAGGCGCACTCGGTCGACTCCTCCGACGCCGCGTTCCAGACGGCCGGCGCGCTGGCCCTGCGGGAGGCCGCCTCGGACGCGAGGATCCATCTGCTGGAGCCGGTGGCCGAGGTGAGCGTCCTGGTCGGCGACGACTACGTCGGCCCCGTGATGAGCGACCTGTCCGGCCGGCGCGGCCGGGTGCTCGGCACCGAGCAGTCGCCCGGCGGACGCACCCTCATCAGGGCCGAGGTCCCGGAGATCGAGATCGACCGGTACGCCGTCGACCTGCGCTCCCTCGCGCACGGCACCGCCCGGTTCAGCCGCCGGTACGCGCGGCACGAACCCATGCCGCCGCACGTGGCGGAGCGGGTCAGGGAGGAGGCGCGCGCCGCCTCCTAGCGGGCTCCGGGCGCCCCCGGTGAGAACCGGCGGGCGCCCGCGTGCGCCTCTCGCGCCGGGACGACTCCGGAATGCTTCACTCCGCGGCAGCGGACGGCTTCGGCCGTCCACCGACGGACGACCGTGGGTACGGATACGCTGAATACCTGATCAACAGGTGTGCGCAGCAGGGAAGTCGGGAAGGCCGCAAGACGACAGTCGCGGCGATCAGGGGGCGGGAATGACCGTTGAGAGCGGTTACGCGGACTTCTTCGGTCCGCAGGTGCCGCGCACGGGCGACGAGGGGCAGACGCCGACGTTCGCGCTGGCCTCGGCGGCCTATCGGGACAACGAGGCCGAGGAGATACTCAAGGCCAACAACGAGTGGCACAAGTCGGCCGTCAGCAAGCCCAGGATGAAGCTGTTCCGGCCGAATCTGGGCGAGGCGTTCTCCAGGGCGATCATCGACCGGATGCTCGGCTCCGGCCGCGCGCCGCTCATCCAGTCCTTCGGCGCCCAGCCCCAGGTGGTGGTCGAGCACGCGCTGGCGGCGCACCGCATCCGCCGCGAGCGGGACAACTGGCTGAGCGCCGTCATGGTGCTGTGCGGGCTGCTCTTCCTGCCCGGTCTGCTGGTGTGGCTGCTGGTCTTCCAGATCCGTACGACGATGGCCAGGCGGGAGGACAAGCGGGCCGGCGCCCTCGCCACCACCCTGCTGGTCGCGGTGGGCGCCCTCGCCGTGCTGTTCCTGGTCCGCATGCCGTTCGACGGGTTCTGGGGCTGGTACGCGCGCGCTTCGGTGGTCGCCCCGGTGGTGGGCTGGTTCTGGGCCAAGCGGATCTGCGAGCGCACGGCGAGGGACCTGCGGGAGCGGTGGAGCGGCCTGCTCTCCGGCAGCAGCGTCGGCGCCAAGGTGCCCGAGGCGGTCCCCTCGAGCCCCGGTGAGACGGCGGCCGAGCAGCTGCGCCAGTCCCTGGCCCGGCTCAGCGCCGAGCAGCAGTCCAACTCCGTCTTCTACGCGGGGCCCAAGGGCATACTCGGCATGGGCACGCGCTGGGGCAGCTGGCAGCTCGCCGAGGAACTGGTGCCCGCCGACGCGGACCGGGAGATCAACCCGTTCCGCAGCTGGGACGTCGTCAAGGCCGTCTACGACCGGCTGCGGATGCTGGAGCGCGGGCCGCTGCACACCGGAGGCTTCCCCAAGCCGTCGGTACGGCACTGGATCGTCACGCCCATCGGCGAGAACGCCGACGCGGTCTCCCGGCCCGAGGGCACGGACGTCGAGGCGTACCAGGTCAAGTCGCACGCCATACAGGAGATCTGCAACAAGCAGCAGTTCGGCGCGGGCGACCGGCACTACCTGGGCGTGCAGTGGACGCTGTGGGACGGCCAGCTGGTGATCACCATGCTGATCACCGTGACCGTGCTGCACGAGACGCTGCGCATCGAGGTGACCGGGCACGCGCTGGGGCCGGTGCACTCGCTGTTCACCAGCGGGCCCGCGGCCAAGGAGAAGGAGGTCCAGAAGTCGATCAGGTTCTGGGAGACCCGGAAGGTGAAGCTCCCGCTGGTCGACGCGGACGAGGTGGTGCGCCTGGCCGCCCGGGCGCCGCTGACCTGGTATCCGCCGCTGCTGTACTGGCTGGGCGGCAAGCTGAGCCTGCCGGAGCCGTTCGGTCTGCGGCACGCGTGGGCCGACAAGCCGTGGCGGCACCGGTTCATGGCGGACGACGCGTTGCGGGCGGCCACGCCGGTGCTGCGGGCGGTGCACTCCGCGGCGATCAAGGTGCTGGCGGAGAACGGGGTGGACACGGAGAAGTTCGGGTCGCGGTCGTCGTTCCTCAGCACGGCGGTGCAGGACGCTTCGCCGCGGAAGGCGGACGTGTACGACGCGTAGGCCCCGGGCGGTCGGACGGCCGCAAGTGACGTCGCGGTGACGGGCGCCGGGGGCTCGCCCCCCCCGTGCCCGTCGGCCCTGAAGGGGCCTCGTCCTCGAACTCCCCCGGACGGACTGATCGACGCGGTCCCCGCCTCCACGCTCAGGCCGTCGGCCACGCCTCCGCGAGCATCTTCCTCGTGTCCGCCAGGAGCTGCGGCAGCACCTTCGTGTGACCGACCACCGGCATGAAGTTCGTGTCGCCGCCCCAGCGCGGGACGATGTGCTGGTGCAGGTGGGCGGCGATGCCCGCGCCCGCGACCGTGCCCTGGTTCATGCCGATGTTGAAGCCGTGCGCGCCCGAAGCGGTCCGCAGTGCCGTCATCGCCTGCTTGGTGAGCTCGGCGAGCTCAGCCGTCTCCTGGACCGTGAGGTCGGTGTAGTCGGCCACGTGCCGGTACGGCACGGTCATCAGGTGGCCGCCCGTGTACGGGTAGAGGTTGAGCACCGCGTAGACCCGCTCGCCGCGCCGCAGGATCAGCCCGTCCTCGTCGGACTTGGCCCGGAGGGAGCAGAAGGGACAGCCGTCGTCGGCGCCCGGGCCGCTCGGCTTGTTCTCGCCCTGGATGTACGCCATCCGGTGGGGCGTCCACAGACGCTGGAACGCGTCCTGCGTGCCCACTCCCCACTGCTGCTCCGGCTCACTCGTCATGCGTGCAGCATATGGCGTCGCCGGAGGGACCGCGGAAAAGGCCCCCGGGATCGCTCCCGGGGGCCTCGGAACCGTCCGTACGGTCAGACCTGCGTCCGCTCCTCGACGATCTTCGCGATCTTCGCGACGGCCTCGTCGACGGGGATGCCGTTCTCCTGGGAGCCGTCGCGGTAACGGAAGGAGACCGCGCCGTTGGCCATGTCCTCGTCGCCCGCGATGACCATGAAGGGCACCTTCTGCTTCTGGGCGTTGCGGATCTTCTTCTGCATGCGGTCCGAGGAGGAGTCGACCTCGACGCGCAGCCCCTGCCTGCGGGCCGTGTCCGCGAACTTCTCCAGGTACTCGACGTGCGCGTCGCCGATCGGGATGCCGATCGCCTGGACCGGCGCCAGCCATGCCGGGAACGCGCCCGCGTAGTGCTCGAGCAGCACCGCGAAGAACCGCTCGATCGAGCCGAACAGCGCGCGGTGGATCATGACCGGGCGGGTCTTGGAGCCGTCCGCGGCGGTGTACTCCAGGTCGAAGCGCTCCGGCAGGTTGAAGTCGAGCTGGATGGTCGACATCTGCCAGGTGCGGCCGATGGCGTCCTTGGCCTGGACGGAGATCTTCGGGCCGTAGAAGGCGGCGCCGCCCGGGTCCGGCACCAGGGGCAGGCCCTGCTTCTCGGCGACCTGGCGCAGCGTCTCGGTGGCCTCTTCCCAGGCCTCGTCGGAGCCGACGAACTTCTCCGGGTCCTTGGTGGACAGCTCCAGGTAGAAGTCGGTCAGACCGTAGTCGCGCAGCAGGTTCAGGACGAAGGTGAGGGTCCTGTCGAGCTCCTCGGACATCTGCTCGCGGGTGCAGTAGATGTGCGCGTCGTCCTGGGTGAAGCCGCGGGCCCGGGTCAGGCCGTGCACGACGCCCGACTTCTCGTACCGGTACACGGTGCCGAACTCGAACAGCCGCAGCGGCAGTTCACGGTACGACCGGCCGCGCGCGTCGAAGATCAGGTTGTGCATCGGGCAGTTCATGGGCTTGAGGTAGTAGTCCACGCCCTCGTCGAGCTGCATGGGCGGGTACATGCCGTCGGCGTACCAGTCCAGGTGGCCCGAGGTCTCGAAGAGCTTCCCCTTGGTCGCGTGCGGGGTGTAGACGAACTCGTAGCCCTCCTCCTCGTGCCGGCGGCGCGAGTAGTCCTCCATGACCCGGCGGATGATGCCGCCCCTGGGGTGGAAGACCGCGAGGCCGGAGCCGATCTGCTCCGGGATGGAGAACAGGTCGAGCTCGCTGCCCAGCTTGCGGTGGTCGCGCTTCTCGGCCTCGGCGAGGAACTCCAGGTGCGCCTTCAGCTCGTCCTTGGACGGCCAGGCGGTGCCGTAGATGCGCTGGAGCATGGGGTTCTTCTCGCTGCCGCGCCAGTAGGCGGCGGCGTTGCGCATCAGCTTGAACGCCGGGATGTTCCGGGTGGTGGGCAGGTGGGGTCCCCGGCAGAGGTCCTTCCAGCACAGGTCACCGGTCTTGGCGTCCAGGTTGTCGTAGATCGTCAGCTCGCCGGCGCCGACCTCGACGTCCGCGCCGTCGTCGTGCGAGGCGGAACCCTTGAGACCGATCAGCTCCAGCTTGTACGGCTCGTCGGCGAGCTCCTCGCGGGCGGCCTCGTCGGTCACCACGCGACGGGAGAAGCGCTGGCCGCGCTTCTGGATCTCCTGCATCTTCTTCTCGATGGCCTTGAGATCCTCGGGCGTGAACGGCTTCTCCACGTCGAAGTCGTAGTAGAAGCCGTCCCGCACCGGCGGGCCGATACCCAGCTTGGCCTCGGGGAACAGTTCCTGCACGGCCTGGGCCATGACGTGCGCGGTGGAGTGGCGCAGGATGTTCAGACCGTCCTCGGAGGAGATCTCCACGCCCTCGACGGTCTCGCCGTCCTCGACCTCGTAGGAGAGGTCCTTGAGCTCACCGGCCACGCGCGCGGCGATGACCGAGCGCTCGCCGGCGAAGAGCTCGGCGGCCGTGGTGCCCGTCGTCACCACGCGTTCTTCCCGCTCGGAATCGCGTTGGATGATCACACGGACGTCTGACACCGGTCTCTCCTGACTGAAGGCTGTGGTCGCGGCGCCGTACCGGAGCGCGCGCATGGGTGCGATCGTACCGACCCGGGTCCGCCGACCGCGAAATCAGTCCCCGCCGTCCGGCCCGCAGGCCTCCCCGAAGAAGGCCGCGGTCTCGGCGTTCGCCTGGAGCGCCTTCATCAGCCGGTCCCGTTCGGCCTCGTCGACCTGCACCGGGGCCAGCTCTCCGACGTCGGTGAGCCGGCGGAAGCCTCCCCTGCTCTCCAGCCGTCCGCGCACCCGCACCGGCAGTCCGACGAGGTGCGCGTGTCCGGCGATGCGGTAGTCCTCCTCGCCGAGCGCGATCCGGACGTGGCCGACCTCGGCCCCGGCGAGCACGCGCAGCCGGACCACGCCCTCGCCACGCTGCCCCGGCCTGTGCATCCGCACCACGGCGCCGGTGACCAGCACCGTGACGGACGGCTCCGCGCGCCGGTAGCGCAGACCGGCCTCGAGCAGGACGGGCAGGTCGCCGGGCGAGAACTCGACGGGTTCCGCGGAGGCGGCGCAGCCCTCGGGCACACCGGCCGCCGGGGCCCAGGCCACGGCGATCCGGGCGCCCTCGGCGCCCCGGACCAGGGCGACGAGGGCCTCGGTGAGCTCGTGGCTGACGCCCGCCGTGACGGCCGTGTCGAAGGCGTCCATGCCGCCGGTGGCGCGGCGGTAGTCGATGGCCTCGCGGGTGGCGTGCAGGGCGTGGTGGAGGCGTACGGCCAGGGAGCGGCCGGTGGTGACGGGGGCGAACGCGGTCAGCCGGAGTCCGCCGGGCGCGGGTCCGACGAGGACGGCGTCCAGGGCCGCGGCGGCCTGGCGGCGGTGCCGGGCGCCGTGGAAGCCGGCTCGCGCGCGGGTGGCGAGCGCTGCGGCGAGAAGGGTCCGGCGGGCGGCGGAGCGCAGCCGCTCCTCCTCGGTCCAGGCGGCGGCGCCGCCGGGTCCGGCCGGCGTGTCGCGCCACCAGTGGATCTCGTCGCTGGGCACGGCGAGGGCGAGCAGGATCTCGCGGGCGGAGGGCGTGGCGCTGCGGGAGAGGGCGAGCAGGGCCTCGGTGAGCAGGTCCTCGCTGTCGGGGAAGGCGCGGGAGGCCGGTACCAGCAGGCTGGTGCCGGTGCCCGGTCCGGGCGGGGTCCAGCGGTCGTAGCGTCCGGCCGCGCCGCCGCGCCGCCGCCAGCCGTGCCGGTGGAGGAGGGCGGTGAGCACGGCGGGGTCGACGTCGGCGGGCTCGGGCGGCCGGCCGTCGTGGGCGCCGACGGGATGCGGGCGTACGGGCCTCAGGGGCTCCCCGGTCGGGCGGTGCGTCACGGTTTTCCTCCCGTCCCGACCCGCGTCATGATCTCGCACAGCGCCCGGTCGTCGAAGATGCGTGAGGTGGGGATCCGTACGGTGGTGCGGCGCCGGCCGGTGACCGGGTGTCCGGCGAGGTTGGTCCAGTAGCAGCAGTGCCGCAGGTCGAGCCGGTCGTGTCCGGCGCGCAGCCAGTCGTCCCGGGTGCGTGGCACGATCATCACGACCAGGATCTTGTGCACCGAGACCGGGGTGCGGGCGAGCTTCTCCAGGTGCGCGTTGTCGAGCGTGAAGGAGAAGGAGCGGCCCGGCGGGTCCGGGGGGAGCTGGTAGGTCGCCTTGAGCTGCACCTTGATGGTGACCTCGTCGTCGACGGTGTGGCCGGGGGCGCTGTGGCTGACGTGCCAGTCGATGCCGTTGTCCGGGAACGGCTGGGAGAGTGAGCAGCCCGCGGCGGCCGCGACGGCGTGCAGATAGCCGACCTGCAGGGTCTCCATGCAGGCGGTGGTGGCGAGGGTGCCGCGAGTGGGTGGCGTGCGCCCGGGCAGCAGCCCGCCCCGTTCGGGCTGCGCGACGGCCATGGCCAACAGCCTTCCAGAACAAGTCTTTTCCCGCTGCGGATCGCTGAACTGCAAAGACCCGTATTCCTGTTGTCTCCTTCCGGCGTACGGCGCAAACAGGCCGGGTATCACCGGTTCGGGCAGCGGACGGTGCGCCGACTGCCGATGGTGGACGAGGGGTTGTTGGGTATGGCGTGCTGGTACGAGGGGCCGTTGGCCGCTTTCGACACGGAGACGACGGGTGTGGACGTCGAGGCCGACCGGATCGTGTCGGCCGCCCTCGTCGTGCAGGACGCGCCGGGCGTCCGGCCGCGGGTGACCCGTTGGCTGGTGAATCCGGGGGTGCCGGTGCCGGCCGGGGCGACGGAGGTGCACGGACTGACGGACGATCACCTGCAGCGCAACGGCCGCTGGCCGGCGCCGGTGATGTACGAGATCGCGGGGGCGCTGGCGGAGCAGGCCAGGGCGGGCCGCCCGCTGGTGGTGATGAACGCCCCGTTCGATCTCACCCTGCTGGACCGGGAGTTGCGCCGGCACCGGGCGTCGTCGCTGGGCCGCTGGTTCGAGCGGACGCCGTTGCTGGTGCTGGACCCCCGGGTGCTGGACAAGCACCTGGACCGCTACCGCAAGGGCCGGCGCACGCTGACCGACCTGTGCGCGCACTACGGCGTCGGGCTGGAGGCGGCACACGACGCGGCGGCGGACGCGACGGCCGCGCTGGAGGTCACCCGGGCGGTCGGGCGGCGTTTCGCGTCCCGGCTGGAGCGGCTGTCCCCCGGCGAGCTGCACACCCTGCAGGCGGTGTGGCACGCGGCGCAGGCGCGGGGGCTGCAGGCGTGGTTCGCGCGCACGGGCACGGACGAGGTGGTGGACCCGGCCTGGCCGCTGCGTCCGGACCTGCCGGCGGCGGCGTGAGAGCCGCCCTTCGTCGGGGCGTGCAAGAAGCCGGTCCGTCGGGACGGACCGGCTTTCCCGGTGGGCGATACTGGGTTCGAACCAGTGACCTCTTCGGTGTGAACGAAGCGCTCTCCCACTGAGCTAATCGCCCGGGAACGCACCGAACAATACAGGTCCGGGAGGGGTTCCTTCAAACCGCTTCCAGGTGGGCGGCCAGGCCGCGCCGGCCGGCCCGCATCATCAGGGCGTGGTTGGCGCGGAGGACGGGCCGTCCCGGCACGGCGAGCAGGCGCAGCAGCGGCTTGCGGACGTCGACCTCCTGCTCGTAGTGGGCGAGGCAGCCGTGGGGCCCCAGGCGGGTGACGGTCCAGCGGGCCCAGCCGTCGATGTCGCCGGACAGGCCGACCTCCAGGACCCCGGTCTCCGGGTCGCGCCGCCCCTCCCGCACGGCCGAGGTCAGCTCGTACGGCAGGAGGGAGCGGATGGTGACGATCCCGCTGGTGTCGTCGAGGCGGGTGACGTCCCGTACCTGGGGCCACCACAGGGGGTAGTCATCGATCCGCTCCAGGACGCGGTAGACCACCGGGGCGGGCGCGGACAGGGCCCACAGACTGCGGAAGCGGTGATGGTTCCAGTCCATGGAGGTCGTGTTCCCGGCCGCGCCCGTGATGTGCCTACGGCATCCGGTCCCCCAGCAGCGCCAGGTTCTCGATGGCGGCGAGGCCGTAGAGCGCGGTGTCGTTGGTGGACACCCAGGCGGCCTCACGGCCGGCGACCAGGGCCGTCGGGCCGCTCACCTCCTCGGTCCTCCAGGGCGCGGACTCCTTGTAGCCGTCGGAGTCGTAGAACTTCTCCCACGCCCGCTTCGCCAGCTTCCCGTCGCCGGTCCGCACGGCGGCGTAGGCGTCGAGGCGGGAGTGGCCCTGGAAGAGGATCAGGCTGCCGAAGTGGGAGCCGTAGCGCGCGGCCTGTTCCGTCTTGCTCGCGTTGAAGTAGCGGCAGTAGTCGTAGTACGCCTCCTCGAACTCCGGCATGTCGACCAGGTCGATGAGTTCGGCGCACAGTTCGTTGAGGCCGAAGACCGCCGACAGGTGGGAGACCTCGACCTTCGGGGTGCCGGCGACGGCGAACTTCCCGGTGTCGAGGTCGTACAGGCCGCTGCCCTGGACGAAGCCGTTGGGCTGGGCGGCGATGGTCTCCATGGTGGAGAGCACGCGGGCCTTGGCCTTCTCCCACTTGGGGCCCTTGCGTTCCCACTCGGTGAGCCAGGCGGAGACCAGTCCGCTCCAGTCGGTGCCGAAGCCGATCGACAGGGCGTTGCGGTCCGGCGTGTACGGCTCGGTGCGGATCTTGCGGATGGGGTCGAGGACGAGGAAGGTCTCGTCGGAGTCGACGCATGCGTGCATCAGGTCGCCGACGCGTTCGTCGGCGGTGAGGAAGTAGTAGTAGCGGCGGTAGGTGGTGTTGGCGATGCGCTGCTGCTTGGCGCTGTCGGCGAAGTGCTGGACGCCGTGCCGGGTGCCGAGGCCGGCCCACTTGCCGATGTGGTAGACGTCGACCTCTCCGGTGTGGCGGGTCATCGCCTCGGCGAAGCGGAAGATGTCGGCGCGGCCGGAGCGCAGGTACGCGTACCAGAGCCACAGGTCGGGCGAGAGCTCGGAGTTGTCCCAGGCGTAGCCGCCGACGTCGTACCGCCACTGGTGCCGCACGGTGTCGTAGGTGTGCATGATGTCGCCGTAGTCCCAGAAGCCGTACCAGCGGCGCTGCTCCACCTGGTCCTTGTAGTAGGTGAAGAGGAAGTCGAGGTGGTCCTCGATCTTCGCCTTGGCCGGGGTGGAACGGTCCGGTTCGGCGAACAGGCCCTTGCCGAACACCCCGGCGCCGATCAGCTGCTCGGGCGGGGCGGCGAGCTGCGGGAGGACGCGGACGGCCTCGACCTGTTCGGCGAGCTTCTCGGCGCTCGGGGTGGACTCGTTGGCCCAGAAGAGGAGCTCGGAGGTGCGGGCGATGCCGTACGGGGTGCCGAATCCGGGCTCGTAGTCCTCGTAGGTGATGTTGAGGCCCTCGAGCTGTTCGGGGAAGGTGTCCTGGCCCATGCCGTCGTGGTAGAAGCGCAGGTCCATGGGCTGGGCCTCGGGTGACCAGAGCCAGAGGGTGACCTCGGCCTCGTCGGTGTGGGCGTCGCGGATGTCGAGCTGGGCGGGGTGCTTCTCCCAGAAGTCGCGCAGGCCGAAGGAGAGGCCGCCGCTGACGCCGCCGACGTAGCCGAAGCCGGAGGCGCGCCGGCCGCCGCCGGCGCCGATCCAGCCGTAGCCCTTCTTGGTGCGCTTGCGCAGGGTGAAGCCGTCGGCGGAGAGCTGGGAGAGGGTGTAGTCGCCCCATTCGGGGATGTACTGCAGGCGGGTGGTGACCCGCTGGTCCCAGGTTGCGGGGTCGGGGAGCTTCTCGCCGGCGAACTGGGCGGCCTGGACGGCGGCTCCCGGGTCGCGGCGCAGTCCGGTGATGCCCTTGACGGCCTCGCGGAGCAGACCGGTGCCCTCGCCGCCGAGGCGGATGTGCCGGTCGTAGGACTCGTCGCGCAGGGGGACGGTGAAGCGGACGCCGAGGCCGCGGATGAAGTCGCCGCTCGCCTTGCCGGGCTCCTGCTTCCCGTCGTAGGTGATGGTGTGCACCATGCGGAAGGAGTCGGCGCCGGCGTAGAAGTAGAGGCGGATGGAGAAGGGCAGCAGCTCGCGGCGGCCCTTGCGGTGCTTGCCGTCGACGCGGACGACCGCGCGGACGGGGCCCTCCTGCTCGACGGTGACATCGAAGACGGTGCCGTCGAAGCGTTCGGTCCTGACGGTGGTCTGGTCGCCGTCCTCGTACTCGGGCTGGCGCAGGAGGACGAGGCGGCCGTCGCGGGCGATCTCGGTGGAGCCGCGGCGGACCGATTTGACGAGGGTGGCGCCGGACGTGCCGATCCGGGCGGTGATGACGCCGGTCGAGATGTCGACGGTGCCGCCGCGTTCGTCGACGGTGACCTTCTTCTCGGGGGACGCGGCGGGCGCCCCGGGAGTCAGGGTGAGCTTGCCGGATCCGGAACCCACGGCGTGGGCGGTCCACTTGAGGGAGCCGTCGGGCCAGTAGGCGATCGGCCAGGACTGGACGGGGACGGACTTCCCGTCGGCGTCGGTCAGCGCGAAGGTCTGGTCCTCCTGGTGGGCGCCCTTGGGCCAGGGCACGCCGACGGTGGAGCCGGGGGCCGCGCCGAGGCCGCCGTCCTCCAGCCAGTCGAGGGTGACCGGGTCGGCGTCGGCGGCTTCCGCACCGGGCGCGGCGGCGGCGTTCCGCGTTCCCAGGGCCCAGCTGAACTGGGCGGCGGCTCCGGCGACGGCGGCCGCCTTGAGCAGGGATCTGCGGGGGATGGGGGACATGGCCTTTCCTTTCCATTGCGGGAGTGCAAGGTGGTGTCAAGGGCATGACAGACAGAGGCGCGGCGCCGAAGCGGCGGCCTCCCAGGAGGGGCACCGCCCGTCAGCGGTGCCGGTACCGCTCCTCCACGGCGACGGCCGCCGCCGCGACGGCCCCCAGGACGGGGACCGCCAGCGGCGGGGCGAACCACGCGGACAGGGCCACGACGGCCAGCCCGCAGACGACCAGGAAGGACCCGGCGGGATCGAGCACGGTACGCCGGCCGGCGTCCGCGAGCAGTGCCCGCCAGATCGTGCCGGGCGCCCAGAGTGCGGCCGCCCGCAGCAGGGCCACGGCGGCCCCGATCAGCGCGAAGACCCCGACGGCCCCGACGAGCGGCCCACCGGGGAGTCCGGCCCGCGCGGCCAGGACGTCCACCCACACCGCGGCGGCCACGGCCCACCCGGCGAGCCCGACGGCCCACCCGCCGCGCACGGCGGTGCGGAAGTCCAGGAAGAACTCCCGCAGGCCGCCGCCCTGGTGGGTGGTACGACGCCGCAGGTGCCGGGCGCCGGCGGCGAAGGCCGCGGGGTAGGTGACGACCCCGAGGCAGGCCACGGCGATCCACACGCCGGTGAGCAGGCACTCGGCGAAGACCGCGAAGCGCTCGCCGAACACGGACTCCCTGCGCGAGGTGCGCGCCTTCGCGCGTGCTTGCGCCATGATGACCGCCTCAGCCCTTCAGTCCGGAGGTCGCCATGCCGTCGATGAGGTAGCGCTGGAAGGCCATGAAGAAGGCGATGACCGGCACCAGCGCCACCAGCGACATCGCGATCATGCTGCCGTAGTTGGAGACGCCCTCCTGGTCGCGGAACATCATCAGGCCCAGCGAGACGGTGTACTTCTCGGGGGTGTTGAGGTAGATCAGCGGCCCCATGAAGTCGTTCCAGGCGTTGATGAAGGTGAAGATCGCGCTGGTGATGATCGCCGGCCGGCTCAGCGGCAGCACGATCGACCAGTAGGTGCGCAGGTGCCCGCAGCCGTCGAGCTTGGCGGCCTCGTCCAGTTCCCTGGGCAGTCCGCGCATGAACTGCACCATCAGGAACACGAAGAAGGCTTCCGTGGCCAGGAACTTGCCCGCGACGAGCGGCACCAGGGTGTCGGTGAGCTCGAGGTTGCGGAAGAGCACGTACTGCGGGATGAGCAGCACGTGGTACGGCAGCAGCAGCGTGCCGATCATCAGTGTGAAGAGCAGGTTCCGCCCGGCGAACCGGATCTTGGCGAAGGCGTACGCGGTCAGCGAGCTGGACAGTACGACGCCGACCACGGCCAGGACCGCGTACACCAGCGAGTTCCAGAAGAAGCTGCCGATGGAGATGCCGGAGATGCCGTCGGCGAGCCCGGAGAAGTTCGCCCAGACCGGCTCGGTGGGCAGCAGGTCGATACTGGCGATGATGTCCTTGCTCGGCTTGAACGAGGCGCCGACCACCCAGATCACGGGATAGAGGACGACCGCGAGGACGAGGAGCGCGCCCACGTGCCAGGCGATCGATCCGACGCGCCGCCGCTCGCCGGCGGTGGGCAGGGCAGGGCTGGTGGCACTGGTCACTTGGCGGCCTCCTCGTAGTGCACCCACTTCTTCTGCGACCAGAACAGGACCGCCGTCACGAGCGCCACCGCGATCACCAGCGTCCAGGCCATCGCGGAGGCGAAGCCCATCTGGGCCTCCTTGAAGCCCTTCTGGTAGAGGTAACAGGTGTAGACGAGCGTGGCGTCGGCGGGCCCGCACCGGGTGTCGGAGACGACGTAGGCGGAGCCGAACACCTGGAACGCGTGGATGGACTCCAGCAGCACGTTGAAGAACAGCACCGGGGAGATCATCGGCAGCGTGACGTTCCAGAACCTGCGCAGCGGTCCGGCGCCGTCCATCTCGGCGGCCTCGTACAGCTCCTGGGGGACCTGCTTGAGGCCGGCCAGGAAGATGACCATGGGGGCGCCGAACTGCCAGATGCTCAGGGCCACCAGGGCGTAGATGACGTAGTCCGGGTTGCCGATCCAGCCGCCCACGTCGAGACCGAAGACCTTCTGCGTACGGTCCACGACCGCGTCGTCCGAGAACAGCGCCCGCCACACGAAGCCGACGGAGACGCTGGCGCCGATGAGCGAGGGCATGTAGAACGCGGCCCGGTACAGGCCCTGTCCACGCCGCTTCTGCGCGAGCAGCAGCGCGACGCCGAGCGCGAGCAGCAGCTTCAGGGGGGTCGCCACGACGACGTACTTGAGGGTGACCTCGACCGACTTCTGCCAGCGCGGGTCCTGGAACATCGTCGTGAAGTTGTCCAGCCCCACCCACTGGGGCGGCGTGAACAGGTTGTAGCTGGTGAACGCGTAGTACAGCGACGCGATCATCGGCCCTGCCGTGAGCAGCAGGAACCCCGCGATCCACGGCGACATGAAGAGGTAGCCGGCGAGAGTCTCGCGGCGCCGCCCGCGCCGCCCGGCGGCGGGAGCGGCGGGCCGCTTCCCGGCCGGGCGCGCGGGCGCTTCCTTGACGAGCGTCATGGTGGTACGTCCCCTCAGCCGGCGAACGCGGCCTTGGCCTCGCTGAACAGTGCCTTGGCGGCGTCGGCCGGCTTGGCCTTGCCCTGGGCGACCTCGCCGCCGATGCGCAGGAACGCCGCCTCGATGACGTCGGCGCCCGACGGGTGCGGGGTGATCTTGCCGAGGAGGCCGGCCGCGGCGACCTCCTCCTCGTAGGCCGCGACGCCCTTGTTGTTGTCGTCGGTGGGCTTGAACGCCTCGTACTGCTCGGTGGTGGCGAGGATGCCGCGGTCGTAGCCCATGATCTTGCCGACCTCGGGGTCGTGGACCATGAAGTCGATGAACTGGGCGACCTCCTTGGGGTGCTTGGTCCCCGAGAAACCGCTCAGCATCAGCGAACCGAGGTACTGGCCGGTGGCCTTGCCGTCCGTGGTGGGGATCGGCGCGAGCCCGTAGTCCGACTCGCCCTCGCCCTCGTAGCGGATGGAGAAGTTGTCCCAGGTGAACTCGGAGGCCGCGAGGCCCGCGGAGAGCGCCGACTTGGGCTTGACCTGCTCGACCTTCTTCGGGTCGGCGACGAGCCCGGACCGCACGCGCTTGTAGCCGTCCTCCCACCACTGCGTCAGGTCGTCCTGGGTGAAGCCGAGATCGGTGTCCGTGAAGAAGGCCTTGCCGTTCTGGCGGAGGTAGAGGTCGTAGAGGTACATGATGCTGAAGTAGCCGGTGTCACCGGCGATCTTCAGCTTGTCCTGGATCGTCTGCAGCGCGTCGAAGTACTCGTCCCAGGTCCAGCCGAACTTCGCCTCCACCCCGGCCTTCTCGAAGGCCTTGAGGTCGATGACGAGCGACATGGTGTTGGCGCCGACGGGGACGGCGATCTGCTTGCCGTCGACCTGACCGTTCGCCAGGACGCCGTTGCGGAAGTTGTCCAGGCTCAGATTCCCGGCGTCCGCCTGCGACTTGAGGTCCAGCAGAACACCACGCTTGTCGTACTTGCGCAGGAAGCCGACCGCGTTCTGGAAAACGTCCGGCGGATTCCCGCCGGAGGCCTGGGTCTGGAACTTCTCCCAGAACGCCTCGTAGTCGGTGAATTCAGGCTTGATCCTGATATTCGGGAACTTCTTCTCGAAGAGCGCGATCGTCTTCTTGATGGCGATGGTGCGCGGCTCGCCGCCCCACCAGGCGTAACGGAGCGTCACCGTCCCGTCTCCCGAACCGCTGCCGCCACCGCAGGCGGTGGCGGTCGCGCCGAGCCCCGCGACGGCCAGCGAGGCCCCCGCCGCTTTGAGGATCGTCCGCCTCTCCACATTCCCACCCTGCTGCATATGAGCCTCCCCGCGACGTTCGCGTCCGCCTCATGAATCGTTTCAAGTAAGCGCTTGCTGGCACAAGTTACGGAGGGCCTACGGGCGCGTCAATGATTCGGACAGGAATTCATGGGCGCCGCGCCCAGGCGCCGGCGACGACCGCCTCGCCCACAGGTCCACGCCCGGCCGCAAACGCCCAGGTGGTCGCCGTACGGTCGACCGGCCGAACACGGCGGGGCCGACCGGGGCGGGCGCGCCGGAAGGTCACGGTTGGATGAAGGCGACCGGGAGCGGAACGCCTCGGACACACGGGAGGCGCCCTCGTCCGGCGCCCCGGCGCGAGCGCGCCGCGCCGACCGCACACGACGAGGCGGCCCGGCTCACCACTGGTGAGCCGGGCCGCCTGATGATCCGGTGGGCGATACTGGGTTCGAACCAGTGACCTCTTCGGTGTGAACGAAGCGCTCTCCCACTGAGCTAATCGCCCGGACGCAGGAAGAACATTACCCCATGTCAGGGGGTGCCCGTGACCGGCGGGGAGCGGTGCGCCCACTCCCCGCCGCGCATCACTGCTCCTTGATCTTCCAGGGCATCACGAGACCGAACTTCCACAGGTAGACCCCGGCCAGCGCGACCACGATCACCAGGCCGACCGAGGTCAGGATGATGTTCCGGCGCCGCACCTTGGGGTCCAGGGCTCGCTGTGCCGCCTCGGTGACCTTGCGCTTGGTCCAGCGCAGCACCAGCTGGGCCCAGACGAACTCGGTCGCCCAGATCGCCATGCCGCCGAAGATCACGACCCAGCCCGGTCCGGGCAGCACCAGCATCGCGGCACCGGCCGCCACGACCGCGAGGCCGACGATGAAGACGCCGACCTGCCAGCTGAGGTGCAGCACACGACGCGCCCTGACGAACTCCGGCGCGCGCGATCCGAGCCCTCGCTCCTCACGGTTCTCGTTCTCGTCCACCGTCACCCCGTGGCCCACCACCGCGACCTGGCCAGACTTGTCACTCCCCGTATTCATGCGGCCAAACACTACCCGAGCGAAACACATCACCGGAATGGGCGCAGGTCTCGAACGATCTCTCGGCCGGAAGAGTTACGTAAAATGACGCAAAACCCTCAGAGGGGTTTACAACGGCACCGTAGGTGGCATGTCGATTTGGCCGACGTGCGAATCCCCGAGCGCACACTGAGCGAAAGGCCCTGGCGCTTATGAACACCACGGTCAGCTGCGAGCTGCACCTGCGCCTCGTTGTGTCGAGCGAGTCCTCCCTGCCTGTCCCCGCAGGCCTGCGGTACGACACGGCCGACCCCTACGCCGTGCACGCCACCTTCCACACCGGAGCCGAGGAGACCGTCGAGTGGGTGTTCGCCCGCGACCTCCTCGCCGAGGGACTTCACCGCCCCACGGGCACCGGCGACGTCCGTGTCTGGCCGTCGCGCAGTCACGGTCAGGGCGTCGTCTGCATCGCCCTGAGCTCACCGGAGGGGGAGGCTCTGCTCGAGGCCCCCGCAAGGGCTCTGGAGTCCTTCCTGAAGCGCACCGACGCCGCCGTGCCGCCCGGCACGGAACACCGGCACTTCGATCTCGACCAGGAGCTCTCGCACATCCTGGCGGAAAGCTAGGCGAGGCCCACGAAGCCGCCCGGCGCCGTCGACTCGGGGAGACGGCTCGGGCCCGGACAGCCGTACACGGCCCACACACGACGGCGCCGACACCGCGGGGGACCGCGGGCGGCGCCGTCGTGCTGCGCGCACACCGAACCGGTGTCGGCCGAACGGGTGATCGGGAACGACGGCCGGTGTCCGCGCGTTGCATTCGAAGCCATGTGCGGAGCGGGGAGGTGCGGGGTGCGCCGGAGCCACTACCATCGGCCAGCATCGGCGGGCGCCCGCCCGACCCCCAGGCCAGGGAGCGAACTGTGCTGATCACCCACGACACCCGGTGCGCACTCGACACCGTGGTGGATCTGGTGAACTCCGCGCCGGAGGACGACACGACGCCGGAGGGGCTGCCGGACGTCGCGGCCCTCGAGGAGTTCGTGCGGCGGCACGAGGTCAGCGAGGTCGGGGTGCTCACGGAGTTCGACCTGGCCGCGGTGCGCAAGATCCGCGGCCGGTTCGCGGCGGTCTTCGCCGCTCCGGACGCCCGCGCGGCCGCCACGCTGATCAACGAGCTGATCGCGGCCGCGGGCACCACGCCCCGGCTCACCGACCACGACGGCTACGACTGGCACGTGCACTACTTCGCGCCCGGCGCCTCCGTGGCCGACCACCTGGCCGCCGACTGCGGGATGGCGCTGGCGTTCTTCGTGGTCGCCGGGGAGCAGGAGCGACTGCGGCGCTGTGAGGCCCCGGACTGCCGGCACGCCTTCGTCGATCTCTCCCGCAACCGTTCGCGCCGTTACTGCGACAGCCGCACCTGTGGCAACCGTCTGCATGTGGCCGCCTATCGGGCACGGCGCAAGGAGGCGGCCGGCTGACCGCCCGGGTCCGTCCCACGACCGGCGGGACGGCTGATCGATGCCGTGCCGACGCGGTCCCGACGGGTGACGCCGGGTACCGCGGGTACGGCTCACAGCCACAGCAGGTCGTGCAGGGCAGCCGTGAGCAGCAGACACCCGATCACCGCCAGGAAGATCATCAGCGGCGGCTGGGAAAGGGCGAAGAGACATCCACGCGGCTCGTCCTGCTGCGGCGCGGCATCGCTCTGTTTCGTGTCCAGCATCTCGCGGCGATGATGACGCATCGGGAGCGCCCGACGCGATCAACACTCACGGAGTGAGTGCGAGTTCGCCGATTCCGTGATCTACGGCTCGGGTTCTGATCGCTTCCGGTCACTCCTCGACGCCCTGTGACGTTTCCGCCGGTCGCGCGCGCTTTCAGTCGTGGTGCGCGGCCGTCATATGCCGTGCTTCTTGAGGATGGCCTCGATGTCGCTGAAGTCGTCCTCGCCCCGGGAGGCGGGAGCGGGGCGGGCCGCCGGGCGGGATCCCTGGCCCAGGGAGGGCACGGAGGCCCCGGGCTCCACCGCCTCCGCTCGTGCCCCGGCGCGCTTGGCCTTGCGCTCCTTGCGGGCGCCGCCGCGCCGCCGCTCCACGGTGCGGGTGGTCGCGAACAGCACCCAGGACAGACCGAGCAGTCCGAAGCCGGCCCAGGCCGTCGGGCTGAAGGCGGTGTCGGCCAGCCAGTCGACGACGCCGGTCATCACCAGTCCGAGCGGCACGAGCGCATAGGCGGCGATACGGGCGGCGGTGAGGAAGCGTTTGCGGTAGGCCGTGACCGCCGCGATGCCCAGGCCTGCCGCGGAGACGGCGGAACAGACGGTCTCGGCAATCATCCGGTCCTCCAGGCAGGTGGGGCGCTGTGACGCTTCGTCCCTTCCATCCTGCACCCGAGGGGCCCCGCCGGGCCATGTTCCGGCCGGACGTCAGGGACATCTCCGGGTCGTGACTCCTCCGCAGGTGCCGGTGGGCGCCCTCCTTCGGACCTCACCGCCGGGCGGACCGGAGGGCGGCCCGGCGGTGAGGTCCGGCGGTGGGGTCCGGCCTCGATCCCGGGTCCGCCCCGGGACGTCCTGCGTCCGATTGGGTGGCACGCGGCCCGGCTGGGAGACTGTGACCATGAGTGACTCCTCCCCCGCCCGTCCCGCCGCCCCCGTCCTCGACGTCTGGTGCGAGCTGCAGTGTCCGGACTGCCGGAGCGCCCTCGACGACCTCCGCGCCCTGCGGGCCCGCTACGGCGACCGCCTGGAGCTGCGGCTGCGGCACTTCCCGCTGGAGAAGCACAAGCACTCCTTCGCCGCCGCCCAGGCCGCCGAGGAGGCGCTGGAGCAGGGGCGGGGATGGCCGTACGTCGAGGCCGTGCTGGGACGGGTCGAGGAGCTGGACCGCCGGGGAGAGGCCTTCCTCGTCGAGATCGCCCGCGAACTCGGTCTGGACGCCGAGGAGTTCGACACCGCGCTGATCGACGGACGGCACATCCTGATCGTGGACGCGGACCAGGCCGAGGGCAAGGCGATCGGGGTGACGGGCACCCCGACGTACGTCATCGGCGGTGAGCGCCTCGACGGCGGCAAGAGCCAGGAGGGGCTGCGCGAGCGAGTCGAGGAGATCGCGGACCGGCTGCTGGCCGAGCGGGCGGGCTGACCCCGGGGCCCGCGGGTCCCGCCCGCCCTCACAGGAGCGGCTTGTACAGCGAGTACCGCGTCGTGCCGTAGCCGAGCGAGTCGTAGAGCCGCTCGGCCGGGGTGTTCCCGGCGAACACGTTGAGTCCGATGGCCCGGTTGCCCGCGGCGACCGCCTGGGCCTCGGCGAGCAGCATGAGCGCCCGTCCGTGCCCCCGGCCGCGGTGGGCGGCGCCGGCCTCGACGCCGAAGACGTAGGCCCGCTCCCCGCGCACCGACAGCCACAGGGTGCCCACGGGCGTGCCCTCGTGCTCGAGGACGCTGAGGAGCATGCCCTCGGTGGCCCGGCCCTCGGGCAACAGCGCGGCGTGGTCGTTCGCCGCCTTGGCCCGGGCCTCGGCCTCCGGCACCCCGCGCCGGATCCAGTCCCCCGCGTAGTCCTCCTGGTCCTTGGCCGACCAGGGCCCGAACTCGTCCTCCGTCATGGGCCGGGCCACGCTGCCTTCCGGGAGCGCCGGCGGGGTGTCCGGGAGGGCCTTCTCCATGGTCCGGTTGCGCACGACGTAGCCGAGCGCCGTGGCGAGCCCGAGGGCGGCCCGGGCGTCGGCGGGGACCGTCGCCTCGATACGGCGGCACCCCCAGCCGCGCGCCACCTCCTCCGCGGCGAGCGCGGCCACCGTCCCCCGGCCGCGCCGGCGGTCCGGCTCCTCGATGCGCAGGCTCGCGATCCGGGCCACGGTGTCGCCGAAGACGGGATGCGTGCCGAGATGGACCGCCCCGACGGGACGGCTGTTCACGCACACCTGGTAGCGGCGCGAACGCGTGCCGTCGGGGTTCTGCTGAAGCGGCTCGGTCGGCCGCAGGGTGGTGGTCATCGAAGGTGTTCTACCCTCTGTCGCGCCCCGGGGCGGCCGAATTCCGGGCCCGTCACGGGTCGAGGTCGGCCCCGGAGCGCTCGTCGAAGATCCGCATGGCCTTGGCGGCCACCGGGCCGGGGGCGCCGGGCAGTTCGCGGTCGTCGACGCGGTGCACGGCCTGGACGTCGCGCAGGGTGGAGGTGAGGAAGATCTCCTCGGCCCGCTCCAGGACGTCCAGCGGCAGGTCGGTCTCCTTGGCGCCGGTCCACTCGACGGCGAGGGCCCGGGTGATCCCGGCGAGGCAGCCGGAGGCGAGCGGCGGGGTGTGGAGCTCGCCGTCGAGGACGACGAAGACGTTCGACCCGGTGCCCTCGCAGAGCTGTCCGACGGTGTTGCCGAACAGCGCCTCGGAGGCGCCCCGCTCACGGGCGCGGGCGAGCGCGACGACGTTCTCGGCGTACGAAGTGGTCTTCAGGCCGGCGAGCGCGCCGCGTTCGTTGCGCGTCCAGGGGACGGTGACCACGGCGGTGGAGTCGGGACGGCGGGTGGTCTCGCCGAGGGCGACCACGAGGGTCGGACCGTGGTCGCCGCGGTCGGAGCCGAGCGGACCGTGACCGCCGGTGTAGGTGAGGCGCAGCCGACCGAGCGGCATCGGGTTGGCCTCGAGGACGGCAGCGCAGGCGCGGCGGACCTCGTCGAGGTCGGGGTCGGGCAGCCCGAGCCCGCGGGCCGACCGGGTCAGCCGGTCGAGGTGCCGGGTGAGCGCGAACGGACGTCCGTCCACGGCCTTCACCGTCTCGAAGATGCCGTCGCCCACGGTCAGTCCGTGGTCGAAGACGGAGACGCGGGCGGACTCGATGTCCTGCAGCCCGCCGTCGAGCCAGATCTTCACCTCTGGGTCCCTTCGCTCATCTCGTACGTTCCCGACGCTACCGCGAGCAGCCGGGAGGCCTTCAGCTCGGTCTCCCGCCACTCCCCCTCGGGGTCGGAACCCCAGGTGATCCCGGCGCCGGTGCCGAACCGCAGGACGGCGTCGCCGCCCGTGCTCCGGTCGATCCAGAAGGTGCGGATGCCCACCGCGAGCACACCGGTGCCGCGGTCGGCGTCGACCCAGCCGACGCCGCCGCAGTACGGGCCGCGGGGCGCCGTCTCCAGCGCGCCGATGATCCGCAGCGCGCTGGACTTGGGCGCGCCGGTGACGGAGCCGGGCGGGAAGGCGGCGTCGAGGAGCTCGGGCCATCCGGCGCCGCCACGCAGCTCGCCCCGCACGGTCGACACGAGGTGGACCAGACCCGGGTGCTTCTCGACGGCGCACAGGTCGGGCACGGTCACCGTGCCGGTGCCGCAGACCTGTCCGATGTCGTTGCGGACCAGGTCGACGATCATCACGTTCTCGGCGTAGTCCTTCTCCAGCAGGTCGGCCTCGGTGCGCCCGGTGCCCTTGATCGGTCCGGACTCGACGACCCGGCCCTCCCGCCGCAGGAACAGTTCGGGCGAGGCGGTGGCGATCTCCACCCCGTGGCCGGGCAGACGAATCGTTCCGGCATACGGCGCCGGGTTGCCCCGGGCGAGCAGCGCGGCAAGGGCGTCCACATCGGCGTCGGAGGGCACGGGCGCGGACAGGACGCGGCAGAGGTTCGCCTGGTACACCTCGCCGGCGGCTATGTGGTCGCGGATGCGGCGTACGGCCGTCGTGTACGCACCGCGGTCGAGCGAGGACGCCCAGTCGCCGGCCGCCGGTCCCCGCCAGGCCCCCGGTACCGGGGCGGGAACCGGCTGCTCCCGGATCTCCCGGAAGCGGGCGCAGGTCAGGCGGCCCTCGAAGTCGGCGGCGACGGCCCAGAACCCCGTGGAGTCAAGGGCGGCGGGGTCGTCGGTGACGTCGAGGAGTCCGGTGGCGACGCGGTCGCCGAAACGGGCGAGAGGGGGCAGGTCCAGCACGCGACGAGTCTATGGCGGGCGCGGTTCCGGCGGTCCGGGCGCGTCCGTGAGCGGACGCAGCGCAGCACGCTGCACAAACGGGTTTTTGTACTGGCCCCGGAATCCGCTAGAGTTCAGTTCGTCGCCGGGAAGCGCAAGCCGACCGAAACGACAGGCGGACGTAGCTCAGTTGGTAGAGCGCAACCTTGCCAAGGTTGAGGTCGCGAGTTCGAGCCTCGTCGTCCGCTCGAAGGAAGAGGGGGCTTCCCGGCCCCCTGCACTCCTGGTGGAGTGGCCGAGAGGCGAGGCAACGGCCTGCAAAGCCGTCTACACGGGTTCAAATCCCGTCTCCACCTCCAAGGACGATTAGCTCAGCGGGAGAGCGCTTCCCTGACACGGAAGAGGTCACTGGTTCAATCCCAGTATCGTCCACTGGATCTCCGGATCCCCCGCGCGATTAGCTCAGCGGGAGAGCGCTTCCCTGACACGGAAGAGGTCACTGGTTCAATCCCAGTATCGCGCACGCAGTGTCCGTGATTCACTCCATGGAGTGATCGTGGTCCCGAGGACGATTAGCTCAGCGGGAGAGCGCTTCCCTGACACGGAAGAGGTCACTGGTTCAATCCCAGTATCGTCCACAGCCCCGAAGCCCCCGGCCGCCCGGCCGGGGGCTTCGTCGTGCGTCCGTCAGCTGGAGAAGAGCATGCGCCCGAAGCTCTTGTGACCGTGGTGGCCGTGGTGACCGTGCGGGGCGCCCCAGGCGGGGGCCGGCGCGGCCGGGTACGCCTGCGGGGCGGGCGGGGCCGGCGGTGCGGGCTGGGACCACTGGGCCTCCAGCCGGGTCAGCGACTCCAGCTCGCCGTAGTCGAGGAAGATGCCCCGGCACCCGCTGCACTGCTCGATCTGGACGCCGTTGCGGTTGTAGGTGTGCATCGGGGCACGGCACTTCGGACACTGCATGATCGGTTCAACTCCTGGCCGGTCGTTCCTGCTTCGCGTATCGCCAGGACAGACTCTGTCCGGCCGCGGATCGGTTGCACCCTACTTCGCGAAACTTCCGCTCAGCCGGACGGGGCGGCGGAGCGGGCGGAGCCCATGCGCGCGCAGGCGTCGACCAGCGACTGCTCCACCTCGTCCAGGGACCGGCCGGCCGCGACGGCCTTGGTGACGGCGCGGGCGGCGGTCTGGACCGTGAGGGCGCGGGCCGGGACGTCCAGCGCGGTCCAGGGGTCGCCGTCGGACGGTACGGCCGGGCCGCCGGCCGCGCGGTAGGCGGTCAGGAAGCGGTGCCACGCGTCGGGGGCGAGCAGTCCGCAGGCGTACCAGGCCGCCGGACGGGCCAGGTCCCACGCCGGCACGCCCGTGCCGAGGTCGTCGACGTCGATGAGCAGCCAGGGGCCGGTGCGCGCGGGGTGACGTACGAGCTGGCCGAGGTGGAAGTCACCGTGGCAGAGGACGGTGGCGGCGCCCGGCACGGAGGCCTCGCCGCGGGCCCGGGGCGGGAGGGCGTCCCAGGCCCGCAGTACGGGGGCGGTGGCGGGATGGTGGAGGGCGCCGGTGCGGAGGAGGGCGACGGCGCGGGCGGCCTTGGCGGGGCCGCGCATGGGGGGTACGGCGGTGGGGACGGGGGCCCGGTGCAGGCGGGCGAGAAGGGTGGCCGCGGCCTCCCAGGGAGCGGCGTCCGGGTCGTCGGGGTCCACGGGGGTTCCGTACGGCCAGTGGGTGACGAGGCGTCCGTGCAGTTCGGCGGCGGCCGGGGCGAGCGGGGGGAGGAGGACGTCGGGGAGCCGGGCGGCCACGGTGAGGCGGAGGGACAGCTCGGCGGGGTCGGCGCCGGGGGCGTGGGCCTTGACGACGGTGCCGGCGTGCCGTACGACGGTGGCGTCCTCGCGGGCGGCGAGGGTGGCGGTGGTGCAGCGGCAGGTGCGGGGGCTCGCGTGGGCCGTCGCCCTGACGTGGGCGGTCAGGGCGGGGAGCAGGTCCGTGGTCACGGGGCGAGGGTAGCCGGGGGCGGGTCGCGCGGACCGGGGGAGCCACGCCCGCTCCCGGGGCCGCGCGGGCAGAGCAATGCCGGCGCAGCTCCCCAGCTGCGCCGGCATTTTGCCGTCCGTCACACCCCCGTCCCCACGGGGTTTCATGGGTGGATGTCCCCGCCCGGACCGCTCTTCCGGGCCTGGGGTCGCCGTTCAGCGCCCCAGCATCTCGCCCACGGACGACGCCTGTGTGGCCACCGTCTCCCACCCGTCGAAGACGAGGAGGAGCAGGACCGCCAGGGGCAGGGCCATCAGCGTCGCCACCAGCGGATGGCGACGCCCCTCGCCGCGCTCCCGCGTGCGGATCAGTGTCCGCGGTGCCGTGTACGCCATGGTCCCTCTCCCGGCCGTTTCCGTTGTCGTCGACAGCGGCGGGCGTCTGACCTCGGGGGACGAGTACTGCACCCGCCGCTTGACCTCAAATCTAGGCGCCCGGGACTTCCCCGGCGTCATGCCCTCGTACCGATTGCCGGGCCTCCCGGAGGATGAGCCCCTCCCCCCGGTGTACTCCCCTGGGTGGAGACGGGTTCCTACGCCTCAGGGACATCCCCGAAGGGCCGCCCGCTCTGCCCCGCTTTCTCCGAGCCGTCCTCCCGCGGCACCGGCTGCTCCACCAGCGCGAGCACCCGATTCGCCATGAACCGGGCCGTCCGCACCACGGCCCCGGTTCGGGTGACTTCGCTCACTTCCACCACCCCTCGTCGCACCGCCGTCTCGACCCGGCGCCCCGCCCTGCTCGCCACCACCTCGTACGTACGCGTCGTGTCCCCCGCGTCCACGACGATCTCCACGCGGTCGCCCTTCATGTGATCAATCCCCCTTCACCATCGGGTGGTTGGGATCACCGTCCGCGCGAACCAGGTGTGCCCGCGCGTTCCCTGACCACCCTTCGAGTCTCCCACCTCCCACTGACAATCCACCGTTTCGAGAGGGCGCGGCCTCTGCGCACGGACGGCCGTGGAAACGTAAGCTGTGGCACGTCACAGGACCGGGCAGCGGGGATGAACATGGCGATGATGCGCCTGAGGCGCGAGGACCCGCGCGTCGTCGGCTCTTTCAGGCTCCACCGACGACTCGGCGCGGGCGGGATGGGCGTGGTCTACCTGGGCTCCGACAAGAAGGGGCAGCGGGTCGCGCTGAAGGTCATCCGGCCCGATCTGGCCGAGGACCAGGAGTTCCGCTCGCGGTTCGCGCGTGAGGTCTCGGCGGCCCGCCGCATCCGCGGCGGCTGCACGGCCCGGCTGGTGGCCGCGGACCTCGACGCCGACCGTCCCTGGTTCGCCACGCAGTACGTGCCGGGCCCCTCGCTGCACGACAAGGTCGCCGACGAGGGACCGCTCGGCGCGGCCGACGTCGCCGCCGTCGGCGCGGCCCTCTCCGAAGGGCTGGTCGCCGTGCACGAGGCCGGTGTGGTGCACCGGGACCTCAAGCCGTCCAACATCCTGCTGTCCCCGAAGGGGCCGCGGATCATCGACTTCGGCATCGCGTGGGCGACCGGCGCGTCGACGCTCACGCACGTCGGCACGGCGGTCGGCTCGCCCGGCTTCCTCGCTCCGGAGCAGGTGCGCGGCGCGGCCGTCACCCCGGCCACGGACGTGTTCTCGCTGGGCGCCACGCTCGCGTACGCGTCGATGGGCGACTCGCCCTTCGGGCACGGCAGTTCCGAGGTGATGCTGTACCGCGTGGTGCACGAGGAGGCACAGCTGCACGGTGTCCCGGACGCCCTGGCCCCGCTCGTCCGCGCGTGTCTGGCGAAGGACCCGAAGGAGCGGCCCAGCACGCTCCAACTGTCGCTGCGGCTCAAGGAGATCGCCGCGCGGGAGGCCCAGGGCCTCGCCGACGTGCGCCCGCCGGCCCCGCGCAGCGCCGAGGCGGAGCGGCCCACCGGACGCCTCGCGGACACCTATCCGGAGCAGGCGCAGCGCCGGCAGGGCGGCCAGGGGACCCCGCCGCCTCGTGGACGCGGTCCCGCGCCCAGGAACAGCGGTTCGTCTCCCGGGCGGAACAACCGGAGCGTGCCCCCTTCGCGGGGCGGCGGCTCCTCGCGCGACAGTTCCCCGCGCGCAGGCACGCCGTCCCGGCCCGGGCCGCGCCCCACGCCGACGCCCCGGAACACCACGCGGCCCGGCACCGGTGCCCGTCGTCCGGGGGCCCGGACGACGGGCACCGGCCTGCGGCCGGCCAATCCTCGCCTGCTCAGGCAGCGGCTGTTCGTGTTCGTCGTCGTGACGCTGTTCGTCGCGCTCGGCATCGCGCTGGTGCAGGGGTGCCAGGGCTCCGGATGAGGACCCGGCACCATCGGGAACGTCCCGGCCCGCCGCGTCCGAGCCGCTACTCCCGCGGACGCCCCGTGGCCACCGCGTAGAAGGCGACCGCCGCCGCGGCCCCCACGTTGAGGGAGTCGACGCCGTGCGACATCGGGATGCGGACCCGTTCGTCGGCGGCGGCCAGGGCCCGGTCGGACAGACCGGCGCCTTCCGCGCCCAGCATCAGGGCCACCCGGTCCATACGGTGCGGCGCCACCTCGTCCAGGGCCCGGGCCTTCTCGCCGGGGGTGAGGGCGAGCAGCTCGAACCCGGCCTCGCGCACCGTCTCCAGTCCCCCGGGCCAGGCGTCGACACGGGCGTACGGCACGGAGAAGACCGCGCCCATGGAGACCTTGACGCTGCGGCGGTAGAGGGGGTCCGCGCAGTCCGGGGAGAGCAGGACGGCGTCCATGCCGAGGGCCGCCGCGGAGCGGAAGATCGCGCCGATGTTGGTGTGGTCGTTGACCGACTCCATGACGACGACGCGGTGGGCGGTCCGGAGCACGTCGGCCGCCGTGGGCAGCGGTGCGCGCTGCATGGAGGCGAGCGCGCCGCGGTGCACGTGGTACCCGGTGACCTGTTCGGCGAGCGCGGGGTCGACGACGTACACCGGGGCGGTGGCCCGGTCGATGACGTCGCGCATGACGTCGACCCACTTGGCGGACAGCAGCATCGACCGCATCGCGTAGCCCGCTTCCCCGGCGCGCCTGATGACCTTCTCGCCCTCGGCGATGAACAGGCCCTCGGCGGGTTCGCGGCGGCGGCGCAGTTCCACGTCGGTCAGGCCGGTGTAGTCGTGCAGCCGCGGGTCGGCGGGGTCGTCGACGGTGATGAGTTCGGCCATGTCACGCCGTCCCGCGCGGGCCCACGGCGACGACCGCGCCGATGACGACGACGGCCGGCGGCTTGACCTCCTGGGCGGCGACCGTCTCGGCGACCGTGGCGAGGGTGGCGTCGACCCGGCGCTGGGCGGCCGTGGTTCCCTCCTGGACGAGGGCGACCGGGGTGTCCGGGGACTTGCCGTGGGCGACCAGGGTCTCGGCGATCCGGCCGATCTTGTCGACGCCCATGAGCACGACGAGGGTGCCGGTCAGCTTCGCCAGCGACGGCCAGTCGACTAGGGAGCGCTCGTCGTCGGGGGCGACGTGGCCGCTGACCACGGTGAACTCGTGCGCCACACCGCGGTGGGTGACGGGGATGCCGGCCGCGCCCGGGACCGAGATGGAGCTGGAGATGCCGGGGACGACGGTGCAGGGGATGCCCGCCTCGGCGAGCGCGTGGAGCTCCTCCATGCCGCGGCCGAAGACGTACGGGTCCCCGCCCTTGAGCCGGACCACCGACTTGCCCTGCCTGGCGTGCTCGATCAGCGCGTTGTTGATGGCCTCCTGGGCCATGAAACGGCCGTAGGGGATCTTCGCCGCGTCGATCACCTCGACGTGCGGCGGGAGTTCGGCGAGCAGGTCGCGCGGGCCGAGCCGGTCGGCGATGACGACGTCGGCCTCGGCGAGCAGGCGGCGACCGCGCACGGTGATCAGGTCCGGATCGCCGGGGCCGCCGCCGACGAGGGCGACGCCCGGGGTGCGGGTGCGGTGGTGCGGGGCGACGAGGGTGCCGTCGCGCAGGCCCTCGACCACGGCGTCGCGGACGGCGGCGGTGTGGCGGGGGTCGCGGCCGCGCGCCTCCGTCGTGAGGACGGCCACCGTGACGCCCTCGCTGGAGCCCGTGGCCGGGGTCCACGCCGTCGCCGCGTCGGCGTCGTCCGAGCGGACGCACCACACGCGGTGCGCCTCCGCCTCGGCGGAGGCACGGGTGTTCGCCTCGGTGTCGCTGGTGGCGATGAGGGCGTACCAGGCGGCCTCGAGGTCGCCCTCGGCATAGGGGCGCCGGTGCCAGGTGATCTCGCCGGCGTCCGCCATGGCCTCCACGGAGGGGGTCGCCCGGGGGGACACGAGGTGGATGTCGGCGCCGGCGGCGATCAGGGCGGGGAGGCGGCGCTGGGCGACCTGGCCGCCGCCGAGGACGACGACCCGGCGGCCGGTGAGGCGGAGGCCTACGGGGTAGGCGGGGTGTTCGGCCATGAGGGACGGCTCCTCTTACGGCGTGCGGTGGCCCTGACGTGCGAATTTTAAGGGGGTCAGGGCGCTGGCGAGTCTGGTGTCCGGTGGGTGGGCGGAGTACGCCGGGCGTCGGCTTGCCGGTGGTTGTGCCCACCCGTTCCGCTCTGCGGAACGACTGCCCACAACCACCGGTCGGTTGAAACGGCGCCCGGTGCCGCAGTCCCGAGAAGCTCCCGCCCTATTTTTCGGTCACCCCGGCCGAATCGAAGGTCGCCACCTCGTGCATGGCCCGGGCCGTGCTCTGGACCAGGGGGAGCGCCAGGAGCGCGCCCGTGCCCTCGCCGAGGCGCAGGTCGAGGTCGACCAGAGGGCGCAGGCCCAGTTTGTTGAGGGCGGCGACGTGACCGGGTTCGGCGCTGCGGTGGCCCGCGATGCAGGCGGCCAGGACCTCGGGGGCGATGGCCCGGGCCACCAGGGCGGCGGCGCCGGCGCTGACGCCGTCCAGGATCACCGGCGTACGCAGCGACGCGCCGCCGAGGAGCAGACCGACCATGGCGGCGTGCTCGAAGCCGCCGACGGCGGCCAGGACGCCGACGGGGTCGGCCGGGTCCGGCTGGTGGAGTTCGAGGGCGCGGCGCACGACCTCGGTCTTGCGGGCGAGGGTCTCGTCGTTGATGCCGGTGCCGCGGCCGGTGACCTCGGCCGGGTCGGCGCCGGTGAAGACGGAGATGAGGGCGGCGGACGCGGTGGTGTTCGCGATGCCCATCTCGCCGGTGAGGAGGGCCTTGTTGCCGGCCGCGACCAGGTCACGGGCGGTCTCGATGCCGACCTCGATGGCCTTCTTGGCCTCCTCGCGGGTCATCGCGGGCCCGGTGGTCATGTCGGACGTACCGGCGCGGATCTTGCGTGGCAGCAGTCCGGGGGTGGCCGGGAGGTCGGAGGAGACGCCCACGTCGACGACGCAGACCTCCGCGCCGACCTGGGTGGCGAAGGCGTTGCAGACCGCTCCCCCGCCGAGGAAGTTGGCCACCATCTGGGCGGTGACCTCCTGCGGCCAGGGGGTGACGCCCTGGGCGTGCACCCCGTGGTCGCCGGCGAAGACCGCGACGGCCGCGGGCTCCGGGACGGGCGGCGGGCACTGGCGGGACAGGCCGGAGAGCTGGGCGGAGATGATCTCCAGCATGCCGAGCGCCCCGGCCGGCTTGGTCATGCGCTTCTGACGCTCCCACGCCTCGCCGAGCGCCTTGGCGTCCAGCGGGCGGATCTGCGCGACGGTCTCGGCGAGCAGGTCGTGGGGGTCCTCTCCGGGCAGGGCGCGACGGCCGTACGTCTCCTCGTGCACGACCCAGGACAGCGGTCGGCGCTTGGACCAGCCGGCCTGCATCAGCTCGGGCTCGTCCGGGAATTCGTCGACGTAGCCCACGCACAGGTAGGCGACGACCTCCAGGTGCTCGGGGAGTCCCAGCGCGCGGACCATCTCGCGCTCGTCGAAGAAGCTGACCCAGCCGACGCCGAGGCCCTCGGCACGGGCGGCGAGCCAGAGGTTCTCCACCGCGAGCGCGGAGGAGTACGGCGCCATCCGGGGCTGGGTGTGGCGGCCGAGGGTGTGCCGGCCGCCACGGGTCGGGTCGGCGGTGACGACGATGTTCACGGGCGTGTCGAGGATGGCCTCGATCTTCAGTTCCTTGAACTGCTTCGCCCGGCCCTTGGGCAGGGACTTGGCGTAGGCGTCGCGCTGGCGCATGGCCAGTTCGTGCATGCTGCGCCGGGTCTCGGCGGAGCGGATGACGACGAAGTCCCAGGGCTGCGAGTGGCCGACGGAGGGCGCGGTGTGGGCGGCCTCCAGGACGCGGAGCAGCACCTCGTGCGGGATGGGGTCGCTGCGGAAGCCGTTGCGGATGTCCCGGCGTTCGCGCATGACCTTCAGCACGGCCTCGCGCTCGGCGTCGTCGTAGCCGGGGGCGGCCGGACCGGTGGGCTGCGCGGCTTCCGTGTCCACGCCGGCGCCCCGCGTGTCGAGGTCGTCCGGGTCCTGCGCGGGTTCGGTGTCCGCCTCGGCGGGTTCCCCGGCGGGGACGGCCACGCCCTGGGGCGGGGTCGGCACGAGGTGCGGGGCGGCGGGCACGGCGCCGTCCACGGGGACGGGCTCCCCCGCGGGCCGGTCCGGCTCGGACTCCGGGAGGACGGCTGCGGTCAGGGGGACGGGGGTCTGCTGGGGGCCCTGGGCCGGGGCCGCGTCGGAGTCGGACGCGGCCGTGCCGGTCACGGGATCGGCGTCGGCCGCCTCGTCGGCGGCATGGGGTGCCTCCGGGCCGGCGGCGGCCGGGGCCTCGGGCGTGGGGGCCTCCGCGAGGACTTCGTCGCCCGTCGCCCCGGAAGCGGGTGCGGCGGCTTCGCCCGCGGTGGCATCCGCTTCCGCGGCGGGAGCACCGGGGGGTACGGCGGTGTCGGCGCCCGGCTCGGGAACGTCCGGGGAGGCTTCGGGCCTCAGGACAGGGTCCGGAGCGAGAGCCTCCGCGTCTGGCGCCGGAACGGCCCGGGCGGCCTCGGACTCTTCGGCGGCCCCCGTGCCGACCGTCTGGGCGGCCTGCGGCACGACGGCCTCGGCGACCGGCTCCTGACCGGACCGAGCGACCTCGACCTGCTGCGCGAACTCCGGCGCTGCGGCCTCCGGCCCGGACGGCTGGACCGTCTGCGGGGCCTCGCCCTCCCGGACGCGGTCCGGAGCGACGGTCACCGCACCCGGCGCCTGGGCGTCCTGCGCCGGCTCCGCGTCCGCCACCTCGGCGGCCTGCGGCGCCGCGGGGGCGGGACCCGGTACCTGGGCGCCGTGGGAAGCGTCCGCCCCCGGGGCGGACTCGGGAACGGCGGTCTGCGCAACCCCGGCGGCCTGAGCGGGGTCCGGCACGGCGACCGGGAGCAGACCGGCCTGCGGCGCCTCGGCCGCCCGGGTGTGCTCCGGCGCCGCGGGCTCGGCGGACGGCGCTTCGGCGGCCGGGTGCGCCTCCGCTTCCCGGACCTGGTGCTCCGGCGCGGCGGGCTCGGCGGACGGTGCGGGCTCGGGCGACCGGGCCGCCTCGGCGGTCCGCGGCGCCTCGGCCCCCTGGACGGGCTCGGCGGCAGGCGTGCCGGGCAGGCCGTGGTCCGCGGCCGGGACGGGCCCCTGTTCCCCGTCCTCGGGCGAAACGCCCGGCACCGCCTCGCTGCCGCCGGCGTCCTCAGCGGCGACGGCGGCGCCCTCCGCGTCCTGTCGCACTGCTCCCGCCTCCGTGGCGACGCGGGCCACGACCGCCTGGGCCGCGTCCACCGGTTCCGGAGCCGGAACAACCGTTTCCGTGGCCACCGCCCCCGCGCCCGCCGCGGGCTGTGCGCCCCAGGGCGCCGCGGCCTGCGGGACCGCTGCCTCCCGCGCGTGCGGAACGTCGAGGTACTCGGGGCCGAGGGACGGCGGACCGGCCTGGCGGGCCGGCACGTCGGCGGGGCCGCGGTCGGCGAGGGAACGCACCGGGCCGGCGTTGACACGGGGGATGGGCGGGCCGAGGTGCAGCGGACGGCGCGGCCCGGGCGGCTCGGGGAGCCGGACGCCACCGAGGTCGACCGAGCCGCTGTCGCGGCCGTCCGTCTCGTGCGGACCCGGCTGGTGCACGGTCTCGACGACCGGCTCGGGCGCGGGCGGGGCGATCTCGTTGCCCCAGGCGCTCTGGGCGCCGGGCAACAGCAAATCCTCTTCCTCGGCAGGACTGTCGGAGAGGTAGGTGTACGCGTCGGGCGCGGGGACGCCCGGCTGCTCCACCATGCCTGCGTTCTCCGGCAGTCCCTCGCCCGGGACCTGGCCGGTGTCGGTCATGCGTACCCCTCGCCCATCGGTTAGTGCTCCTACGACCAGCTCACCCGGAACGGCGCACCGACCGCCCCACTCTGAAGAACGAGCGTGCGTCCCCAGCGGCACGAACGACCCGTCCGAAAAAGGCGACAAAGCCCTTCACCGTCATTCTCGCGGCTGCAGGGCCGTCGCGTCAGCTTGATCGGCGACGGTTCCGCTGTGGACTGCGCCACGTTGCGCGTCCTCCGGTTCCCGCCGTACCACGACCCACCCCAAAACGGGCGCGCTTTCCGGACATTGACCGACGAAGCGTCGGGTGCCCGGGTGCGGTACGACGATCGGCCAGCCTACCTCGCGCGGTCGGACAATCCGATCACGGGGACGGCAATCGGATCAGTCGCCGCGCGCGGGCAGCACCCCACTGAGCAGGAACGCCACGCTCCGTTCCTTCTCCGTCCAGGCCCTCGTGTCGAGTTCGACGGACTGCAGCAGGGCGCACTCGACCCGGTAGCCGTGCTCGGCCAGGTTCCGGCCGACGAGTTCGGCCCCGTCGCGGGTGGCGGCGTGCGTGACGATGCGCTGCGGACGGCGGTCGGCGACCGCGGAGACCACGCCCGCTCCCCCGCCGCCGACCCGGACGACGTCCGGCTCGGGGAGGTTCTCCAGGACGTGCGGGGCGGTGCCGTGCACGATCTGCAGCTGGACCCCGTACCGGCGGGCGGTGGACTCGGTGCGGGCGCAGGCGCGCGGGTCGCTGTCGACGGCGATGACGGCGGCGCCCGCGCGGGTCGCCTCGACGGCGAAGGCGCCGCTTCCGCAGCCGATGTCCCAGACCAGGTCGCCGAGCCGCGGTCCGAGCCGGGCGAGTTGGGAGACGCGCAACGGTTCCCGCTCGCCCTCGCCGAGGTCGCCGCCGTACTCCTCGGCGGGCAGCGACCAGCCACGGGGGCCGGCGGAGGGGTCGCGTCCGGCGAGCCAGCCGCCGGACTCACCGGGGCCGGCCCGGCCGCCGACGACGATGACGACATTGGGGTCGCGCCAGGTGTGGTCGGCGGCCTTGTCGGAGGTGACGACGCTGACCCGCTCGCGCTCGGTGCCGAGTTCCTCGCAGATGACGAAGGTGCGGTGGACGCCCTCCATCAGCAGGCCCAGCTCGGCGGGGCCTGCGCCGGGCGAGGTGAGAACCGCCACCTTGGGGTGGGCCCGGCACACGTTCACCGCGCGTCGCAGGGTGCGCGGGTGTGCGACGACCACGTGGGCGTCGTCCCAGGGCATCCCGGCACGGGCGAAGGCGGAGGCGACGGAGGAGACGCCGGGGACGACCTCGACCTCGAGGCCGAACTCGGGTGCGCGCAGGGTCCGTACGACACCGAAGAAGCCGGGGTCGCCGTCGGCGAGGACGACCGCGGTGCCGCGGTGGGCGGCGATGCGGCGGGCGGCGAGGGCCACGGAGCCGAGCCGGACGCGTTCGGCGCCGGGAGGCACCTCGGGAAGTGCCAGATGGTGGGCGGCGCCGGCCACCAGGGTGGCGGCGCCCAGCGCGGCGCGGGCCGCGGCCGTCAGCGGCGAACCGTCCCAGCCGATCACCGTGACCCGGTCGGCCATCGTCGTCAGTCTCCTGGGTTTGCGCAGGTCGTCGTCGGCTGTCCCGCCACAGGGCGGGCTCCGTGAGACTACCTGGTGCGGTCGCCGGCCATGCCGCCGGTGCCCGGTCCGAAGGTCAGTTCCAGTCCGTGTACGGGGCGAATCCGCCGGTGTCGGCGAGTTGTCCGTCCGCGCCCTCGATGTCCTCGGGCAGCAGGCTCCACACGATGAAGTCGGTGCGCACGTCGCTCCAGCCGCCGCCCTCGACGCGGACGTGGGCTATGCAGGCATTGCGCAGTACGCCCTCGCTGATGCAGCCGATCTTCTGGGCGACCTGCTGCGAGGCGGTGTTGTCGGCGGCGGTGCGCAGTTCGACGCGTTCGAACTTCTGGTCGCCGAAAAGCCACTGCGCGGTGGCGAGCGCGGCCTCGGAGGCGTAGCCCTCGCCGCGCGCCCAGGGGGCGACGATGTAGGACAGCTCGGTGGACCGTACGTGCCAGTTGGTCTTGGTGAGCTGGATGAGGCCGACCAGGCGCTGGGTGAGGAACTCGGTGACGGCGAGGTCGAGCCCGTTGCCGGCCGCGCGTTCGGCGGGGGCGTACTCGGTGATCCAGGTGCGGGCGGTCTCCTCGGTGAAGGGCCGGGGGACGTCGGTCCAGGCGGCGACCTGCTCGTCGTTCATCATCTCGGCGAGGGCGGGGACGTCGTCCGTGTCGAGGGGACGCAGCACCAACCGCTCCGTGCTGATGGAGATGTTGGGGAAGGTGCTCGTCATGCGCCGCTCCGTAACCTGAGAGACCGTCGGGTGCTGCTGAACTGCCCAGCATGCAGCATGAAAGCACTGAACCGCACCACGGGGTCCACTCCATGTAGCGGAGTGGACCCCGTGGGTGGCGCGGGACCGGATCAGAAGGAGGCGAGGACGGAACCGGCGTACTTGTCCTCGATGAACTTCTTCACCTCGGGGGAGGTGAGGAGCTCCGCGAGCTTCTTCACGCGCGGGTCGTCCTCCTGGCCCTCCTTGACGGCGAGGAGGTTGTTGTTCGGGTTGCCCTCGGCGGCCTCCAGGACGAGAGCGTCCTTCGCGGGCTCGAGGTCGGCCTCGATGGCGTAGTTGCCGTTGACCACCGCGGCGTCGACGTCGTCCAGGGAGCGCGGGGTCTGGGCCGCCTCCAGCTCCTTGAACGTGAGCTTCTTCGGGTTTCCGGTGATGTCGGCGGGGGTCGCCGCGGTGCCGACGCCGTCCTTGAGGGTGAGGAGCCCGTTGGCGGCGAGCAGTTGCAGGGCGCGGCCCTCGTTGACGGTGTCGTTCGGGATGGCGATCGTCGCGCCGCTCTTCAGCTCGTCGGCCTTCTTCACCTTGTGCGAGTAGAGGCCGAGCGGCTCCAGGTGCACGTCGACGACGGACACGATGTGGGTGCCGTTCTTCTTGTTGAAGTCGTCGAGGTACGGCTGGGTCTGGAAGAAGTTGGCGCCGACGGAGCCGTCCTCGGTCGCCGTGTTCGGCGTGACGTAGTCGGTGAACTCCTTGACCTCGAGGTCGAGGCCGGCCTTCTCGGCGAGGTTGTCCTTGACGTAGGTGAGGATCTCGGCGTGCGGCACGGGGCTCGCGGCGACGACCAGCGGGCCGGAGGTGTCGGAGGCCTCGTCCTTGTCCGAGCCGCAGGCGGTGAGCCCGAGGGTGAGGGCTCCGGTGGCGAGGACGGCGGTGATGAGCTTGGCGGTGTTACGCACGAAAAGTGCCTTTCCTTGGGTGGTGCGGCCCCTTGGATCAAGGGGTGCCGGCGCGAAGCGCCGTCGTTGAGGGGTGGTGGTCGGGCGACGGGTGGGTATGACGGGGAGCCTTCGGGGTCATGCGACCTTGCCGATGTCGGCCGCGGCGGGCTCCTCGGCCTTGAGGAACCGGAGCCTGGGCGAGGGACCGGAGCGGCCGCCGCGGCCGTGCAGGGCGCGGGCCGCGTAGTCGCCGGCGAACTGGATGAGCGAGATGACCACGGCGAGGACCGCGACGGTGATCCACATCAGGCCGGTCTCGAAGCGCTGGTAGCCGTAGCGGACGGCGAGGTCGCCGAGTCCGCCGCCGCCGACGGTGCCGGCCATGGCCGAGTAGCCGATGAGGGCGATGACCGTGGTGGTGGTACTGGCGATCAGCGAGGGCAGCGCCTCGGGGACGAGGACCTTGCGGACGATCGTCCAGGTGTTGCCGCCCATGGCCTGCACGGCTTCGACCAGTCCGTGGTCCACTTCGCGCACGGCCGTCTCGACGAGGCGGGCGAAGAAGGGGATGCCGCCGATGGCGAGCGGCACGATCGCGGCCTCGCTGCCGATGGTGGTGCCGGTGATCCAGCGGGTGAAGTCCATCAGGGCGACCATGAGGATGATGAACGGCAGCGAGCGGCCTATGTTCACGATCTGCCCGATGACCTTGTTCACCAGGGTGTTCTGGAGCAGCCCGCCCTTGTCGGTGAGGACGAGCAGGATGCCGAGCGGGAGGCCGCCGACGACGGCGATCAGGGTGGACCAGCCGACCATGATCAGCGTCTCGGTACAGGCCTGCTCGAGCAGCGGCTGCATCTCGGACCAGGTCACTTGGCCCCCTCCTTCACCAGCGCGGGCTGTTCCCGGTCCACGACGTCGATCTGCAGGCCCTGTTCGCGCAGGAAGCCGACGGGTACGACGTTGTCCTCGTAGCGGCCGGGCAGTTCGATGCGCATCCGGCCGACCTGGAGGCCGCCGACGGTGTCGATGGCGGCGCCGAGGATCGATATGTCGATGTTGTAGGTGCGCGAGAGCTGGGAGATGACCGGCTGGGTCGCGCTGTCGCCGTGGAAGGTGACGTCGAGGACGGTGCGGTCGTCGCCGGAGGCCTCGCCGCCGACCGGGAACAGCGCGGAGGCCAGTTCGGAGCCCGGGGTGGCGAGGAGTTCGGTGACCGTGCCGGACTCGACGATGCGGCCGTTCTCCATGAGGGCGGCCGAGTCGCAGATCGACTTGACGACGTCCATCTCGTGGGTGATCAGCAGGACGGTGAGACCGAGCCGGCGGTTCAGGTCGCGCAGGAGCTGCAGGATCGAGCGGGTGGTCTCCGGGTCGAGGGCGCTGGTGGCCTCGTCGGAGAGCAGCACCTTGGGGTCCCCGGTGAGGGCACGGGCGATGCCGACGCGCTGCTTCTGGCCGCCGGAGAGCTGGGCCGGGTAGGCCTTGGCCTTGTCTGCGAGGCCGACCAGGTCGAGCAGTTCCAGCGCCTTGCGGGATCGTTCCTTCCCCGACTTCCCGAGGATCTCCAGCGGAAGTTCGACGTTGTCCTGCACGGTGCGCGAGGACAGCAGGTTGAAGTGCTGGAAGACCATGCCGATGCGGCTGCGCGCCTGCCGCAGTTCCCTGCCGGCCCGGGGGCCGCGGCCGGCGAGCGCGGTGAGGTCCCGGCCGTCCACGGTCACGGTGCCCGAGGTGGGGCGTTCCAGCAGGTTCACGCAGCGGATGAGGGAGGACTTGCCGGCGCCGGACTGGCCGATGACGCCGTAGACCTCGCCCTCGCGGACGTGCAGGTCGACGCCGTCCAGGGCGGTGACCTCGCGGCCGCGTGAGCGGTGCGTCCGATAGACCTTCGTGAGGCCCGTGGTGGTGATCACGTGGGTATCCGTCACTGTCGAGTGCGCGGCGCGTCGTGGGCGCCGGGCACGAGGCATTCTGGGTCGAAAGCAGCAGGGCGGCACGGATCTCGCGGCGTGGCGAAGGAGTCCGTGGAGAAACGTGCGCGCGGGGGCGTGGCTCGGTCGCGCGGGGCGTCCGGGCGGACACGAGCCGGCTCTCGCTTCGGGGCGCGAGGCTCAGGTGGTGCGGGGGCCCTCTAGAAGGCGCACATTCGGCGCTGACACATACAACGAGCACCGGGCGTCAGGGTCGCCTCGGTCGCAGGGATGCGGTCGCTCGTCGTGGTCATGCGATCAGTAAAGCAGACGTTCGGCCCTGACCGGACACGGCTGTCCGCATTCTGGACAGCCGTGGACAGCGACGGAACGGCGCCGGGCGCACGTCAAGGGCGTACGGAGATCTCCACTCCCCCGTCCGTGACCAGTGCGGACAGGGCCGAGAGGTCCTCGACGACGAGGTCGGCGGTCAGCTCGTGGGCCCGGTGGGTTGTGGCCAAGGCCACGGTGGTCATGCCCGCGGCACGGCCGGCCTGGAGTCCGGCCGGGGCGTCCTCGAAGACGACGCAGTGCGCCGGGTCGACGCCGAGGGCGCGGGCGGCGAGGAGGTAGGGCTCGGGGTCGGGCTTGCCCCGGGTGATGTCGTCGGCGGCGATCAGGGTCTTGGGCAGGATGCCGACGGCTTCGAGGCGGGCCTCGGCGAGGCGCCGGGTGGCGGAGGTCACGACGGCCCAGCGTTCGGCGGGCAGTGCGGCGAGGAAGTCCTCGGTTCCGGGCAGCAGCCGCACACCGCCGCCCGGCACGTCCTCCACCTCCAGGTCCTCGATCCGTGCGACGGCCTCCGGCACGACATGGGCGGGCAGCAGATCGGCGGCTATCTCCGCGGCCGGCCGCCCGTGCAGCTCGACCCGCCCGAACTGCTCGGCCGTGATCCCGTACTCGACGGCCCACCGCGTCCAGCAGCGGTTCACGGAGTCGAGGGAGGAGACGAGGGTTCCGTCGTTGTCGAACAGCAGGGCCTGCGCATGGATGGTCATGCCATCGACCCTACGGGGCCGCCGCCGCGGTCCCGCCCGGCCGGGGCCTCCCCGGAGACGGCGTCCGGCACGGGCGCGCACGCACGGACCCGGGCGGGCTGCCGCCGGGCCGGTCGCGCGGGACGCCGGCCCGGACGCTCCCGGGGGCGGGGACACCGGGTGTTCTCCGGCGTAATAAAGTCGCTGACATGCTTGATGTCCTGACGGTGGTGACCGGTGTCGCCGCGTTGCTGCTCGGCGCCTGGTGCGGGTGGGCCGCCTACCGTGACCAGCCGACGAAGGACTGGCACTTCATCGGGATGGCCGTGGTCACGCTGCTGGCGCTGGTGCAGCTGGTCGTCGGGATCGTGCAGCTGGCCCGGGGCGAGAAGCCGGAGCAGGGCACGACGATCTTCGTGGCGTATCTGCTCGGCGCGTTCGCGTGCGTCCCGGCGGCCGGCTTCATGTCGCTGGGCGAGCGCTCCCGCTGGGGATCGCTGACGGTCGCCGCGAGCGGCGTCGTGCTGGCCGTGCTCGAGGTACGGCTCTATGACATCTGGAGAGGCTGAGATGGCCGCGACGCGGGAGAGGACGCAGCGCGAACCGCACCGGACGCGGCTGATCGGCGGGCCGGGGCTGCTGCTGGTGTGGCTGTACGGGGTGATGGTCGTCGGCGCGGTGTCGCGCTCCGCGTACCAGATCGCCGCCGAGTTCGACCGGGCGCCGCTCGCCTACTCGCTGTCGGCGGCGGCCGGCGTGGTCTACGGCTTCATCACCTACACCCTGGTGCGCGGCGGGGAGACGGCCCGCAGGGCGGCGCTGGTGTGCTGCGCCGCCGAGCTCGTGGGCGTACTGACCGTGGGGACCTGGACGCTGGTGGAGCCGTCCGCGTTCCCCGACGCCACCGTGTGGTCGGACTACGGGATGGGGTACCTCTTCATCCCGGTGCTGCTGCCCCTGACGGCCGTGTACTGGCTGCGCAGGGCGCGGCCGGGGCAGCGGCCCGCGGCCTGATCAGGCGGTCGTCGCGTAGGCCTGCGCCTGCTTCTCCAGGACGATCATCGGTACGCCGTCGGCGCCCCGGGAGGTGCCCACCCGCTGGTAGCCGACCTTGCTGTACAGCCGCAGGTTGCTCTCGCTGCGGTGCCCGGCGTGCAGGCGGAAGGTCCGGGCGCCGCGCTCGCCGGCCAGGGCGGACTCCGCGGCCCGCAGGAGACGCGCGCCGATGCCGTGTCCCTGGAGGCGGGGGTGGACGCAGAGCTTGCCGATCGCGGCGGCGCCCTCCTCGGTGATCCTGCCGTGCACCGAGCCGACGATCTCGTCGCCGAGGCGGGCGACGAAGACGCAGTCGGCGGCGACCTCCTCGCGGACCGAGTCGAGGGTCTGGACGAGCGGGTCGATGCGGTAGTTGCCGTAGAGCGCCGCCTCGCTCTGGAAGCACAGGTACTGCAACCTGAAGATCTGCTCCGCGTCCTGCCCCGCCGCCGCAGAGATGGTCACGCTCATGCCCATGTGCGCATGCCTCCCGCTCACCTGATCACCTGTCGTCCCCCACTCCTATCCCCGTCCTCGGCGCGCCGCAACCTCCTGTGTGAGCAAACGACGCAGACATCCCAGGCATCTGGAGCGTTCCGGTCCAAGAGCACCCTGTGAGATACCCAACTCCCCCGCGATCTCCCGGTATGTCGGGTCGCGCGGGGACAGCAGCGCCTCCATCAGTTCCGGGCAGCGGCCGGGCAGCCGACGCACGGCGTCCCGCAGGGCACGGCGGCGGGCGGCGGCGAGCGCGAGGGGTTCGGGCCCGTGGCGGCCGGTGTCGGCGGGGTCGCCGGCCAAAGCGGTCTCCCGGCGGGCCCTGCGGCGGGTGCGGCGGGCCTCCGCACGGACGGCCCGGCGGAGCCAGTCCGGGGGGTCGGACGGCGGGCCGCAGGTGTCGAGACGCTCCAGGAGGCGGAGCCACACCGCCTGTTCCAGGTCCGCCGGTTCGGTCCCGGAGCCGGGCGCCTCGGCGGCGGCCTCCGCGCTGAGCAGCGGATGCAGGGAGAGGACCAGCTCGTACGCCGCGACCGGCTCGTGTGTCATACCCGCGACGACTCGGCCGCCCCGGGCGGGGTTGCCCGGAGCGGCCCGGACTCACCCTTACCGGGGCGGACCGGATCAGCCGTTGACGAAGTCCTCGCGGGCCAGCAGTCCGGTGTCCGGGTGGTCGGTGAAGACACCGTCGATGCCGGTGGCGAAGTACGCCCGGTAGGCGCCGAAGACGTCGCCGTAGGCGTCGGAGGCCGTGCCCTTGCGGAAGTCGGCGGGCAGGAAGGGGTTCTCGTTGCGCAGGGTGTAGGGGTGCAGGATCAGGCCCGCCCGGTGCGCGTCGCGCACCAGGGTCGTCGGCTCGGTGAGCCGGCCGGCCGCGTCGCGCGGGATGACCAGGTCGAGGGTGGGGCCGATGCCCTGGGCGTAGCCGGCGATCTCGCGCAGGCCCCTGCGGGTGACGAGGTCGGCGACGGTGCGCGGGTCCCCCGTCTCGACGAAGTCCCAGGGGCGGGTGGCGGCGCCGGAGAGGAGGACGACGAGGGGGTTGTCGACCAGCTTGTTGAGGCGCTCGATGCTGGTCGGCTCGAAGGACTGGAGGACGACCGGCGCGTTCTTGTCGTCCTTGCCGTGCCGGCGCAGCAGCTTGGCGACCCGCTCCTCCAGGCCCAGTCCCAGCGTGCGGAAGTAGGTGGGGTGCTTGAGCTCGGGGTAGATCCAGACCTGCTTGCCGCGCTTGCGGGTCTGCTCGTCCTGCCAGCGCAGCACCTCCTCGAAGGTGGGGATCTCCCAGCGGCCGTCGTAGAGGGTGTTGTGCGGGCGGTTGGCGGGGATGCGCTCGACGGCGCGCAGCCGCTTCAGCTCGGCGAGGGTGAAGTCCTCGGTGAACCAGCCGGTGACGGGGGCGCCGTCCAGTGTCTTGGTGGTCCGCCGGCCGGCGAATTCGGGGTGGTCGGCGACGTCCGTGGTGCCGCCGATCTCCGGCTCGTGCCGGCAGACGAGGTGACCGTCCTTGGTGGGCACCAGGTCGCCGGCCTCCACGATGTCCGCGCCCATGTCGAGGGCGAGCTGGTAGGCGCCGAGGGTGTGCTCGGGCCGGTGACCGCTGGCCCCGCGGTGGCCGATGATCGTGGGGACGGGCAGGCCCTTCAGACCCCGGCCGCCGCCGTGCCGGGCGCCGGCGGCTCTCGCGGTGCCGCCCAGCGCCAGGACCGGTGCGGAGGCGCCGAGCACCGCGGCGCCGAGGAGGGCCCGCCGTCCGGTTCCGCCCGCCTGTTCGTTCGACTCCCGCGTTCCCATGAGGACCCTCCTGCTGTCGGCTCGTCCGGTGCGGGGCGATCGTAGGTGCGCGCGGATGACGCACGGGAGACCCCGGACCGAACACGCGGGTGATGTTGCGTGACGCCCGCCCCTCATACGGATGACGTACGTCTGTCGTATTCCGGCGGGGATGTGACGGCTCGTCCGGTTGGGCCGGACGGGGAGGGGCACGCGTGCGGTGTGCGGGTCCGGGCGACTTCCGTCACAGCGTGACCGCCGTGTCGCGCGCCGGCCGCGGGCGGGCCACCGCAGGTGAACCCGGGTCAAGAGTGAGTAAGACCTCGGTGAACTCCGCCCGGCCCGGCGTGCGCGACCCCCCGGGCCGCGAGTAATGTCCTCACCTGCACAGACTCGTACGGCATGAACCGACGTCCGTTTCCCACCGGAGGGCCCGTTGTCCCGCTTCGCGCTCATCAAGGCAGTGCTCGGTCCGATCATGCGCCTGATGTTCCGCCCACAGGTGGAGGGCGCGGAGAACATCCCGGGTGACGGTCCCGTCATCCTGGCCGGCAACCACCTGACGTTCATCGACTCGATGATCCTGCCGCTCGTCTGCGACCGTCAGGTCGTCTTCATCGGCAAGGACGAGTACGTCACCGGCAAGGGCCTCAAGGGCCGGCTGATGGCGTGGTTCTTCACCGGCGTCGGCATGATCCCGGTCGACCGCGACGGCGGCCGGGGCGGGGTGGCGGCGCTGATGACCGGGCGCCGGGTGCTGGAGGAGGGCAGGATCTTCGGCATCTACCCGGAGGGCACCCGCTCCCCCGACGGCCGGCTGTACCGGGGCCGCACCGGCATCGCCCGGCTCACCCTGATGACCGGCGCGCCCGTCGTGCCGTTCGCCATGATCGGCACGGACAAGCTCCAGCCGGGCGGGGCGGGCCTGCCCCGCCCGGGCAAGGTGACGGTCCGTTTCGGTGAGGCGATGGAGTTCTCCCGGTACGACGGCATGGGCCGTGACCGGTATGTGCTGCGTGCGGTCACCGACTCGGTGATGGCCGAGGTGATGCGGCTGTCCGGGCAGGAGTACGTCGACATGTACGCCAGCAAGGCGAAGGCGGCGTAACGCCGGGCGCCGGCCGGCCCGGAACGAGGGTGGCGGGCGGCCGGGGCCGGGGCCGGGGCCGCGGCCGCGGATCGGGGGCGACCGGTCGCGCCCACGCGGCGGAGCCGCACAGGGGGACGGCCCCGCGCCCTCAGGCCGGCTGTCCGGCCGTCGGCCACCCGGCCCTCGCCCCCCTAGGACCGGTCGTCCAGGCGTTGGTCCCGGAGCATGAACCATGCCGCTGCCGCCGCGGCCAGCAGGACCGCCGCTCCCGTGCCCGCCGCCAGGGTGAGGCCGTCGACGAAGGCCTGGCGGGCCGCGTCCAGCATGGGCCCGGCCGTGTGGGCGGGCAGTGCGGACGCCGCTTCCACCGCGCCGCCCAGTGACTCGTGCGCCTCGGCCGGGGTGCCCGCCGGGCCGCTGAAACCGCGGTAGACGCCGGTCACGATGGAGCCGAGTACGGCGATGCCGAGAGCGGCGCCGAGTTCGTACGCCGTCTCGGAGACGGCGGAGGCCGCGCCCGCCTGCTCCTTGGGCACGCTGGAGAGGATCACGTCGGCGGTCACCGTGAAGGAGAAACCGGCGCCCAGGCCGACCACCAGCAGCGCCGCCCCGAGCAGGGGGTATCCGGTGGACTGTCCGATCACCGTCAGCGCGGCCAGGGCGAGACCGATGGCCGCCAGTCCCCCGGCGACGACCGAGCGCACCGAGTAACGCCGGGCGGCCCGGCCGGCGACCAGTCCGGCCGCCACCGCCCCGATCGCGGCGGGCAGTTCGGCCAGTCCCGCCTCGAAAGGACGCCGGCCCTGGACGAGTTGCAGGTACTGCGAGAGGAAGAAGACCAGCCCGGACAGGCCGAGGACGGTCAGCAGGTCGGCGAGCACGGCTCCGCTGAACCCGCGGTGGCGGAACAGCCGCACGTCCAGCAGCGGGACGGGAAGGGTGAGCTGACGGCGTACGAAGCCGTACAGGGCGCCGGCCCCCAGCAGCCCGGCGGCCAGGGCGGACCAGGCGAAGCCGTGGCTCGCGGTCTCCTTCACCGCGTACACGACGCCGACCACGCCGGCCAGGGACAGGACGACACCGGTCAGATCCCAGGGGCCGGAGGCCGGGGTGCGGGACTCGGGGAGCAGCTTGGCGCCGACAACCACCAGGACGGCCATCACGGGCAGGTTGATCAGGAAGACCGAGCCCCACCAGAAGTGCTCGAGCAGGAAGCCGCCGAGGACCGGCCCGACGGCGGTGCCCGCGGAGGCGGTCGCACCCCAGATGCCGATGGCGAGGCTGCGTTCGCGCGGGTCGTGGAAGAGGTTGCGGATCAGGGCGAGGGTGGCCGGCATCAGGGTGGCGCCGGCGACACCGAGCAGGGCCCGCGCGAGGATCAGCACCTCGGGCGTGTGCGCGTAGGCGTTGAGCACGGATATCAGGCCGAACGCGGCGGCGCCGCAGAGCAGGATCCGCTTGCGGCCGACACGGTCGCCGAGGCTGCCCATGGAGACGAGCAGACCGGCGATCACGAACGAGTAGACGTCGCCGATCCACAGCAGCTGGGTGCCGGTGGGGGCGAGGTCCTCGCTGATGTACGGGGTGGCCAGGCCGAGGACGGTCGCGTCGACGGCCACCAGCAGCACGGCGAGCACGAGGACGGAGAGCGCGAGCCACCGGCCCGGCCGCTTCACCGTCTCGGTCGTGGTCCCGGGCCGCAGGGCGCTGGTCATGATTCCTTCCTTCGCGCCGGGGCGTCCGGGCGTCGTACTCCGCCGAGCAGCAGCTCGACGATCATGTGAGTGAAGTCCTTGGGGGCGACTCGGCCCTCGGCCACCGCCCAGGCGGCGGAGGCGAGCAGTCCGTAGAGCGCCTCGGTGAGCCAGGCCAGGGCGAGGTCGATGCGGAACTCCCCGCTCGCCTGGCCGCGCCGGAACAGCGCGGCGATGCGCTCGTCGATCGCGGCCCAGCCCTCGTTCTGCTCCTCACCCTCGAACAGCTGGTTCTCGGTGTAGAGGAAGGCGAGCAGGGGGGCGTGCGGTTCGATCCCGGCGACCAGGCGGCGCACGGCGTCGGCGGCCGGTCCCTCGTCGGTCCGGGCCGCGGCCAGGGCGGCCTCGCACTCGGCGATCCCGAGCGCCTCCAGCGCCCGGACCAGCGCGTCCCGCCCGGCGAACTGCCGGTGCAGCGTGGCACGGCTGATGCCGGCGGCCTTGGCGACCTCGTCCATGGTCGCGGTGGATTTGCGGGTCAGCAGGGCGGCGGCGCTGCGCAGCACATGGTCACGATCGACAGCCATGAGACGACAGTACCCCACATGAGACATGAATGTCTCATGTGGGGCGTGTGAGTCTCATGACTGTCGTGTGAGGAGAAGCCGTCCGCTCAGTGCCAGGGCAGCTGTCCGCGCCGCTCCCAGTAGGTTCCCGGCTCCTCGGCCAGGCCGGCGAGGCGGGACATCTGGTCGTCGGTGAGGTCGACGGCGGCGGCGTGCAGGTTGGAGGCGAGCTGGGCGGTGGTGGCCGCGCCGGAGAGGACCACGCCGGCCCACGGCTGCCGCAGGACCACCGCGAGGGCGACGGCGTCACAGCCGAGGCCGGTCTCCTCGGCGACGTTCCGCAGCGCCTTCGGGGCATTGGCGGCGGCGAGCCGGCCGTTGGCCATGCCCTCCTTGACGATCACGGTGAGCCCGGCGTCATGGGCCTCGGCGAGCGCGGGCCCGGCGGAGGTCTCCAGAGCGTTGTACGTCGACTGGACGGTGCGGAAGAGGGGCTCGCCGTCGACCGTGACGGCGAGGGCGGCGCGGATGGCGTCGGCCTGGGCGGGACCGCTGGTGGAGAAGCCGACGGTGAGGCCCTCGCCCGCCGCCTCCGCGAGCCGGGCGTGCAGCTCCTTGTCGGTGAGGGCGGGGCTCTCGGGGGTCACCGAGTGGATCTGGTAGAGGTCGAGCCGGTCCCCGAGCAGCACCTCGGTCTCGACGCGCTGACGCTCGTACGCCGCGAGGGAGTGGTCCTTGACCTCGTGCCGCTCGGCGTCGGTGGACCAGTCGGCGGTGTAGGTGTAGCCCCATTTGCTGCCGATGACGACGTCGTCGACGTCGGGACGGGCCTTCAGCCAGTCGGCGAGGAACTCCTCGGAGCGGCCGTAGGAGCGGGCGGCGTCGAAGTAGCGGACGCCCTGGGCGTAGGCGGCGTCGAGGAGTTCGTGCGTGCGGACGCGCAGCGTCTCGACGCTGCGGTCCTCTCCGAGGTCGTCGTCCCGGCCGAGGTTGATGTAGCCGGGGCGGCCGACGGCGGCGAGGCCGAGGCCGAGGTGGCAGGTGGGGGTCGTCGCTGTCGCCAGTCGGGCGAAGGGCATCGCGGGCTCCGTCGGTCGGGTCCGGTTTCGGCGTTCCGACCAACGTAACCCGCGATGCCCTTCCGCTCCGCCCGGGGAAGCGTGCGCCGAGGAGCTCGCCACGTGCCGCGCACCGGCCGGTGCGAGTGGTTCGCGGTTGTCCGCGCGGTTCCCCGCGCCCCTGGGGACCGCCCGCACGGGCGCTGGATCAGTTCTGCCGCTTCGCGTCCGCCCAGGCGTGCTGGGCCGCCACGTCCGCCTTCACCTCCGCCAGCTGGACCGCGACCGCGCTCGGGGCCGTGCCGCCCCGGCCGTCGCGGGAGGCGAGGGCGCCCGGCACGTTCAGGACCGACCGCACCTCGGGGGTGAGGTGGGCGGAGATCCCGGCGAACTGTTCGTCGGTCAGTTCGTCCAGTTCCTTGCCCTCGGACTCGGCGGCCTTGACGCACTCGCCGGCCACCTCGTGGGCGACGCGGAACGGGACGCCCTGCTTGACCAGCCACTCGGCGATGTCGGTGGCGAGGGAGAAGCCGGCCGGGGCCAGTTCCTCCATGCGCTCGCGGTGCACGGTGAGGGTGGCCATCATGCCGGTGAAGGCCGGGAGCAGGACCTCCAGCTGGTCGATGGAGTCGAAGACCGGCTCCTTGTCCTCCTGGAGGTCGCGGTTGTACGCGAGGGGCAGCGCCTTGAGGGTGGCCATCAGACCGGTCAGGTTGCCGATCAGGCGGCCGGACTTGCCGCGCGCCAGCTCGGCGATGTCCGGGTTCTTCTTCTGCGGCATGATCGAGGAGCCGGTGGAGAAGGCGTCGTGCAGGGTCACGAAGGAGAACTCCTTCGTGTTCCAGATGATGATCTCCTCGGCGATCCGGGAGACGTTCACGCCGATCATCGCGGTGATGAAGGCGAACTCGGCGACGAAGTCCCGGGAGGCGGTGCCGTCGATGGAGTTGGCCGCGCTGCCGCGCTCGAAGCCGAGGTCCTCGGCGACGGCCTCCGGGTCCAGGCCCAGGGAGGAACCGGCGAGCGCGCCCGAGCCGTACGGGGACACGGCCGTGCGCTCGTCCCACTGGCGCAGCCGCTCGGCGTCCCGGGACAGCGCCTGGACGTGGGCGAGGACGTGGTGGGCGAAGAGCACCGGCTGGGCGTGCTGGAGGTGGGTGCGGCCGGGCATGGCCACGTCCGGGTGGGCCTCGGCGAGGCCGACGAGCGCGTCCTGGAGGTCGGCGATCAGACCGCCGATGGTGCGGGCGTGGTCCCGCAGGTACATGCGGAAGAGGGTCGCCACCTGGTCGTTGCGGGACCGGCCGGCGCGCAGCTTGCCGCCGAGGTCGGGGCCGAGGCGCTCCAGCAGACCGCGCTCCAGGGCGGTGTGCACGTCCTCGTCGGCGATGGTGCCCGTGAAGGAGCCGTCGGCGACGTCCGCCTCCAGCTGGTCGAGGCCCGCGATCATCCGGGTCAGCTCGTCCTCGGTGAGCAGCCCCGCCGCGTGCAGCACCCGGGCGTGGGCACGCGAGCCGGCGATGTCGTAGGGCGCGAGCCGCCAGTCGAAGTGGACGGACGCGGACAGCTTCGCCAGGGCCTCGGCGGGACCGTCGGCGAAACGGCCGCCCCAGAGCCGGACGTCACCGACGTCACCGTTGTTGCTGCTCACTTGGGTGCTCCTCGAGGGGTTCCGGATGTGCCGCCGCCTCCCCACGGTGGCGTGAGGAGGCGGCTGTCAGGCCAGTGCGTGGGAGGGCCGTCGGCCGGTCACGCCAGGTCGCGCTTGGCGGCGATCTTCGACGACAGACTGTAGATGTCGATGAAGCCCTTGGCCGCCGCCTGGTCGAAGGTGTCGCCCGTGTCGTAGGTGGCCAGGTTGAAGTCGTACAGCGACGACTCCGAGCGCCGGCCGGTGACGACGGCGCGGCCGCCGTGCAGGGTCATCCGGATGTCGCCGTTGACGTGCTGGTTGGCCTCGGTGATGAAGCCGTCCAGGGCGCGCTTCAGCGGGGAGAACCACTGGCCGTCGTAGACCAGTTCGCCCCAGCGCTGCTCGACCTGCCGCTTGTAGCGGGCGAGTTCGCGCTCGACGGTGACGTTCTCCAGCTCCTGGTGAGCGGTGATCAGGGCGATGGCGCCGGGGGCCTCGTAGACCTCGCGGGACTTGATGCCGACGAGGCGGTCCTCGACCATGTCGATCCGGCCGATGCCCTGGGCGCCGGCGCGCTCGTTGAGCTGCTGGATGGCCTGGAGCACGGTGACGGGCTTGCCGTCGACGGCGACCGGCACACCCTCCTTGAAGGTGATGACGACCTCGTCGGGCTCGCGCGCCACGGCCGGGTTCTGCGTGTACTCGTAGACGTCCTCGATCGGTGCGTTCCAGATGTCCTCGAGGAAGCCGGTCTCGACGGCACGCCCGAAGACGTTCTGGTCGATGGAGTACGGGGACTTCTTGGTGGTGGCGATCGGCAGGCCCTTGGCCTCGCAGAAGGCGATGGCCTTGTCGCGGGTCATGGCGTAGTCGCGGACCGGGGCGATGCACTTCAGGTCGGGGGCGAGGGCGACGATGCCGGCCTCGAAGCGGACCTGGTCGTTGCCCTTGCCGGTGCAGCCGTGGGCGACGGTGGTGGCGCCGTGCTTCTGCGCGGCGGCGACGAGGTGCTTGACGATCGTCGGCCGGGACAGCGCGGAGACCAGCGGGTAGCGGTCCATGTAGAGGGCGTTGGCCTTGATCGCCGGGAGGCAGTACTCCTCGGCGAACTCGTCCTTGGCGTCCGCGACCTCGGCCTCGACGGCACCGCAGGCGAGAGCGCGCTTGCGGATGACGTCCAGGTCCTCGCCGCCCTGGCCGACGTCGACCGCAACGGCGATGACCTCGGCGCCCGTCTCCTCGGCGATCCAGCCGATGGCGACGGAGGTGTCCAGACCGCCCGAATAGGCGAGTACGACGCGCTCGGTCACGGGTTTCTCCTCACAGTGCATTCGCTGACATGCATGAGTATGCAGTAGTCCGCATGAATCGTCAATCTGCCGGTGAATCCACGGCCGGGTTGAACACCGGAAACCGCTTTCGCGTACTTGTCGCCGGACGCAGGCGCCGCGTCGGACCGATCGAGACACCACGACAGACGACACCCGTGACACCCCGACCCGAGTGAGGCATCCGCATGTCCAGGGCCCTTCCGAAGTACAACAAGCGCCGCGTCGGCTTCGTCGGCGGCGCCGCCGCGGTGGCGCCGACCGGCGCGGTGATCGCCGGCACCGCCCTCGCCGGCGAGCCGTCCGGGGACGGCGGGGACGCGAACGCCCGCCCCCTGGCGGGGCCGGGCACGATCTCCTGTCCCCGGGTGGCCCCCGAGCTCCCCGCGATCCCCGCCTCCGCGCGGGCCGAGGTCGAACGCAACCTCGGCGACCTCGACCGGCAGATCGCCGAAGCGAACGAACGCCTGGTCGACACCGCCGGGCAGGGCGGACCCGACTTCGTCCGGAACGCCGTCCTCGGCCCCCTCCAGGACAAGCGCGTCGCCGCCGTCGACCGCATCGCCACCGCCATCGGCCGCACCGCCGAACGCCCCTCCGGACTGGACTCCCTGGCCGCCTGCACGCTCACCAGGTGAGGTGACAGGCGCCGTGGCCGCCCCGTACAAGCGCCGGCCGGGGCGGCCACGGTCTCTCCCGGCGTCCGGCCGTCGGACGATTCCTTAGACAGGCGAAAGACCTGGCCCCATAATCGGTGGACATGGGAAAGACTTATGAGCGCATAGACGGCCGCCTCCGTGCCTTCATCGAGGAACAGCCGGTCTTCTTCACCGCCACCGCCCCACTGTCCGCCGACGGCACGGTCAACCTCTCGCCCAAAGGGCTCAAGGGGTCCTTCGCGGTCCTCGACGAGCTCACCGTCGCCTACCTCGACTTCGCCGGCTCCAACGCCGAGACCATCGCCCACCTGCGCGAGAACGGCCGGATCACCCTGATGTGGTGCGCCTTCCAGGGGCCGCCGAACATCGTGCGCGTGCACGGCCGCGGCGAACCCGTCTTCCGGGACGACCCCCGCTTCGGGGAGCTGCTCACCCGTTTCCCCGACATCGACCCCTCCGTCCACGGCCTGCGCGCCGTCATCGTCGTGACGGCCGAACTGATCCGGGACACCTGCGGGTACGCGGTGCCCTTCATGGCGTACGAGAGCGAGCGGGACCTGCACGAGAAGCGGTTCGCGCGGGAGGACGACGCCTCGCTCGACGCGTACTTCACCAAGAAGGAGTACATCGCGACCAGCCTGGACGGACTGCCCGGGCTGCCGTTGCCGCTGCCCCCCTCCACCGTCTGAGCCATGCGCCCAGGTGCCGCCCCGCTGCCGTACTCGTCCCCCGCCATCCGCTCCTGCCCGGCGCCGGCCGGTCGCGCCGGGCAGGAGCGGATGGCGGGCACCGGGGGCGGCACCCGACTGATCACCGCGGTGGCGCCGGGCACCGGCTCGACGTCCGGCACGGTCACCTGGTGGGACCGGGAGCGGGCGCACGGCGACCACTCGCCACTGAGCCGTGAATTCCCTCTGAACACTCCGGCGCGACGGCACGTATCTGTGGGCCAAGGGTCAAGCCCCCACGGAGGAACCGTGACCACCACGCTCGCCGGCGGCCGTGCCGCCCGCCGCCAGACGATGCGCCGCATCCGGCCGCGCCGCTCCCCCGCCGTGCCCCTGCTGCTCGCCGTGGGCGCGGGCGCGGTGGCCGTGCTGTGGTTGTGGTGGACCAGCACACCGTCCATCGCGGACACCACCGGGAAGATCATCGCCGCGGGCCGGATCACCGGCCTGCTCGCCGGCTATCTGATGGCCCTGGTGGTGCTCCAGATGGCGCGGGTGCCCGCGCTGGAGCGCCGGGTGGGCTCGGACCGGGTCGCCCGCTGGCACGCGATGAGCGGCCGGTACACCGTCAGCCTGGTCATCGCCCATGTCTTCCTCATCATGTGGGGCTACGCCCGCCAGGCGGGCAGGAGCCTCGGCGACATCGTGCAGCAGACCGTCACCTCCATCAACACGCTGCCGGACATGGGCAAGGCCGCCATCGGCACCGGTCTGCTGTTCGTCATCGCCTTCCTCTCCGTCGGCCCGGTCCGGCGCAGGCTGCCCTACGACGGCTGGTACCACGTGCACCTGCTGACCTACGCGGCGGTCTTCCTGACGTTCTGGCACCAGATCACCACCGGCAACGAGTTCGCCGTCGAGCCCACCGCGAAGACCTTCTGGTACGGGTTGTACGGCGCCGTGACCGCGCTGGTCCTGTGGTACCGGATCATCACCCCGGTCCGGCTCAACCTGCGGCACCGGATGCGGGTCGCGGCGGTCGTCGAGGAGACGCCGGGCATCGTGTCGGTGCTGATCAGCGGGCGCAGGCTGCACCGGATGGGGGCGGAGGCCGGGCAGTTCTTCCGCTGGCGGTTCCTGGCGCCCGGGATGCGGTTCAGCTCCCACCCGTACTCGCTGTCGGCGGCGCCCCGCCCCGACATGCTGCGGATCACGGTGAAGGCGATCGGCGACCACACCTCACGGCTGCGCGAGCTGGAGCCCGGCACGCGGGTGTGGGCGGAGGGCCCCTACGGGGCGCTGACCGCGCAGCGCCGCAGCCGCGGCAAGGTGCTGCTGGTGGCGGGCGGAGTGGGGATCACCCCGATGCGCGCGCTGTTCGAGACGCTGCCCGGCGCCTCAGGCGACATCACGCTGCTGTACCGGGCCAACAGCACGCAGGACCTGGCGCTGTGGGGCGAACTGGCCAAGATCGCCGACGAGCGGGGCGCCCGGCTGATGTACGCGGTGAACAGCCCCGACGGGGAGCGCCCCGACATCTCGGCGGAGACCCTGCGACGGAAGATCCCGGACGTCGACCGCCACGACGTGTTCCTGTGCGGTCCGCCCGGGTTCGCGCAATCGGTGTACGAGGCTCTGCGCGGCGCCGGGGTCCCCGCGCGCCGTATCCATCACGAGTCGTTCGACATGTGAGCGACGGGCCGTCCACCCGGGTCGTCCACACCCATCAGGAGCTTGAGAAGCGATGAGAAAGAGCCACCCCGTCCGGCGTGCCGTGCTCGCGACCGCCGCCACCGTGTCCGGCATCGTGCTGCTGTTGTCGCTCAAACCGGCGTCCGACCCCGGCTCGGCCGCCGCGGCCGGCGGCGCGGCCCCGCCCGCGGCGGCCCAGTCGCCGCAGGGCGGCGCCCAGCCCATCGGGGACGGAACCGTCACCGGTGACGCGGCGCGGACCCAGTACGGCGCGGTGCAGGTCCGGCTGACGGTGAGCGGCGGGAAGATCACCAAGGCCGAGGCGGTGCAGGCACCCGCGGGCGGGCGGAGCGACCGGATCACCTCCGACGCCGTGCCCAGGCTCAACCAGGCGGCCGTCGCGGCGCAGAGCGCGGAGATCGACGCGGTGTCGGGGGCGACCTACACGAGTTCCGGCTACAGGAAGTCGCTGCAGTCGGCGCTGGACAAGGCGCGGGCGGCCGGGTCCCCGGGGGACTCCGGGCCGGCCGGCGGCGGGGACGCGGGGAGCGCGGAGGCGCGGACCGTCACCGGGGACGTGGCGCAGACCCAGTACGGGCCGGTGCAGGTGCGCATCACCGTCAGCGGCGGGAAGATCACCAAGGCCGAGACGGTGCGGACGCCCGAGGGCGGGCGGAGCGACCGGATCACCTCCGACGCCGTGCCCAGGCTCAACCAGGCGGCGGTGGCGGCCGGCGACGCGGAGATCGACGCGGTGTCGGGGGCCACGTACACCAGTGCCGGGTACAAACAGTCCCTCCAGTCGGCGCTGGACAGGGCCGGTGGCTGACACGGTGGCCGAGCCGGCCGAGGCTCCCGCCGCGGTGCGTCACGTGGAGGAGGCGATGGGGACCGTCTTCTCCCTCGACGTCCGCGGCGGGGAACCCACCGCGGTGCGCGCCGCGCTTCAGGAGGCGGTCGCGGGGCTGCACCGGGTCGACGAGGTGTTCAGCACGTACCGCGACGGCAGCCAGATCTCCCGGCTGGCGCGCGGTGAGCTGGGCGTCGGGGAATGCGATCCCGAGGTCGCCGAGGTGCTGGAGCTGGCGGCGGAGGCGGAGCGGGTGAGCGACGGCTGGTTCAGCGCGCGGTACCGGGGGCGCCTCGACCCGACCGGGATCGTCAAGGGCTGGGCCGTCGAGCGGGCCGCGCGGCGGCTCGCGGCGGCGGGGGCGGTGGGGGCGAGCGTCAACGGGGGCGGGGACGTGCAGGTGCTGGGTGTGCCGGGGGCGGGGCGGCCGTGGCGGGTGGGTGTGTCGGACCCGCTGCGTCCGGGTGGTCTCGCCGCCGTCGTCTCCGCGGCCGGCGCCTCGGAACTGGCTGTGGCGACGTCCGGGACCGCCGAGCGGGGGGACCACATCGTCGACCCCCGGACGGGACGGTCGGCGGTGACCGACCTGGTCGCGGTAACGGTCGTCGCGCCGCGGCTGACGTGGGCGGACTGCTGGGCGACGGCGGCGTTCGCGATGGGAGCGCGGGAAGGTCTGCGGTGGCTCGAGTCCCTGCCGGACGTCGAGGCGCTGCTGATCACGGCGGGTGACGAGGTGCGGTGCACGGGAGGGCTGGCGGGGCGGCTGGGCTGAGCGGCGCTGCGGCTGACGCACCGAAGCAGCACTCGCCCGCGTCTGCGGGGAAACGGCCGCGCCCACCCGTGCCGCCCTGGGGCACGGGTGCCCGTGGACGAGCCCGGGGCTGCAGCTCCCGGGGGTGCGGGGGACCGCGCGACCGGCCACGGACGGTCCGCGGTCGGCGAACCCGCCGCCCCGCCCCCTTCAGTGGCCGTTCTGGGCCAGGCGCAGCAAGTGGTCGGCCAGGGCCTGGCCCCCCGTCGGCTCCCTGCTGATCAGCAGCAGCGTGTCGTCGCCGGCGATCGTGCCGAGGATGTCGTGCAGTTCCGCCTGGTCGATCGCCGAGGCGAGGAACTGCGCGGCGCCCGGCGGAGTGCGCAGGACGACGAGGTTCGCGGAGGCCTCCGCGGAGATCAGCAGCTCCTGGGAGAGCCGCCGCATCCGCTCCTCCTTCGCGGACCCGCCCAGCGGCGCCCGGGGGGTGCGGAACCCCCCCTCGCTCGGCACCGCGTAGATCAGGTCGCCGTCGGTGTTGCGGATCTTCACCGCGTTCAGCTCGTCCAGATCGCGGGAGAGCGTCGCCTGGGTGACGCTCAGCCCGTCGTCGGCGAGCAGCTTCGCCAGCTGGCTCTGCGACCGCACCGGCTGCCGGTTGAGGATGTCCACGATCCGGCGGTGGCGTGCGGTGCGCGTCTGCGGCACGGCAGGCCCGGCGTGCTGACCCTGACCCTGGTCCTGCTCCTGGCTCATCGTCGTCTCATTCTCCGGATCGTCCTTCCCCACCCGCCGTACCGGCCCGGTCCAGGATGCCGGGCAGCGCCCCGAGGAAGGCGTCCACCGCGTCGTCCCCGAGGTTCAGCGGCGGCATCAGCCGTACGACATCGGGGGCGGGCGCGTTCACGAGGAACCCGGCGTCCTGAGCCGCCTGTTGCACCTGGGGCGCGAGCGGCTCGGTGAGCACGATACCCAGGAGGAGGCCCGCGCCCCGGACACGGTCGATCAAGGCGTGGCCGGCCCCCTCGATTCCGTCGCGGAGTCTCTCGCCCTGCCGCTTGACGTTCTCCAGCAGCCCCTCGTTCTCGATGGCGTCGAGAACGGCGAGTCCGGCGGCGCAGGCGACCGGGTTGCCGCCGAAGGTCGTGCCGTGGTGGCCGGGCCCGAGCAGGTCGGCCGCGCGCCCGAAGGCGACGGTGGCGCCGAGCGGCAGCCCGCCGCCGAGCCCCTTCGCCAGGGTGACGACGTCCGGCAGGACGCCCTCGTGCGCCTGGTACTCGAACCAGTTGCCGGTACGGCCGACGCCGGTCTGCACCTCGTCCAGCACGAGCAGTGCCCCCGTGGCCGCCGTGATCGCCCGGGCCGCCTTGAGATAGCCGGGCGGAGGCACCACGACCCCGTTCTCGCCCTGGATCGGCTCGATGACCACCAGCGCGGTGTCCTCGGTGACCGCCGCGGCCAGCGCCTGGGCGTCGCCGTACGGGACGTGCGTGACGTCACCGGGCAGCGGCAGGAACGGCTCGCGCTTGGCGGGCTGGCCGGTGAGGGCGAGCGCGCCCATGGTGCGGCCGTGGAAGCCGCCGTCGGTGGCGACCGTGTGCCGTCGTCCGGTCAGCCGGCCGATCTTGAACGCGGCCTCGTTCGCCTCCGCCCCCGAGTTGCAGAAGTAGACCCTGCCCTCGCGGCCGAAGAGCTGGAGGAGCCGTTCGGCGAGCGCGACGGGCGGCTCGGCGACGAACAGGTTGGAGACGTGGCCGAGGGAGGCGATCTGCCGGCTCACGGCCTCGACGACCGCCGGGTGGGCGTGGCCGAGCGCGTTGACGGCGATGCCGCCCACGAAGTCGGCGTACTCCTTGCCGTCGGCGTCCCACACCCGCGCGCCCTCACCGCGCGCCAACGGCAGTCGCGGGGTGCCGTAGTTGTTCATCAGCGCGCCCTGCCACCGCGCGGTCAGTTCCGCGTTGCTCACGACTCCCCCTGTTCGTCGGGCACGACCATCGTGCCGATGCCCTCGTCCGTGAAGATCTCCAGCAGGATCGAGTGCTGGACCCGGCCGTCGATGACGCGGGCGGTGGTCACGCCGTTGCGCACGGCGTGCAGGCAGCCCTCCATCTTCGGCACCATGCCGGAGGACAGCTCCGGCAGGAGTTTCTCGAGCTGGGACGCGGTGAGCCGGCTGATCACCTCGTCGGAGTTCGGCCAGTCCTCGTAGAGTCCCTCGACGTCCGTGAGGACCATGAGTGTCTCGGCGCCCAGTGCAGCAGCGAGTGCCGCAGCCGCCGTATCAGCATTGACGTTGTAGACATGCCCCGTATCACCGTCGTCCTGGCTGCGGGCGATCGAGGAGACGACCGGGATGCGGCCGTCGGCGAGCAGGGCCTCGATCGCGCCCGTGTCGATCTCGGTGATCTCGCCCACCCGCCCGATGTCGACCGGCTCGCCGTCGATCTCGGGCCGGTGCTTGGTGGCGGTGAGGGTGCGCGCGTCCTCGCCGGTGAGGCCGACGGCGAACGGGCCGTGCCGGTTGAGCAGCCCGACCAGCTCCCGCTGCACCTGTCCGGCGAGCACCATCCGTACGACGTCCATGGCGTCCTCGGTGGTGACGCGCAGGCCGGCCTTGAACTCGCTGACGATGCCGTGCCGGTCGAGCGCGGCGCTGATCTGCGGGCCGCCGCCGTGCACGACGACCGGCTTGAGGCCGGCGTGCCGCAGGAAGACGACGTCCTGGGCGAAGGCGGCCTTGAGGTCCTCGTCCACCATGGCGTTGCCGCCGAACTTGATGACGACCGTCCTGCCGTGGTGCCGGGTCAGCCAGGGCAGCGCCTCGATGAGGATCTGCGCCTTGGGGAGCGCGGTGTGCTTACGCGTAGTGCTCATGACGAATAAGCGCTGTTCTCGTGGACGTAGTCGGCGGTGAGGTCGTTGGTCCAGATGGTGGCGGTGGCGTCGCCGGCGGCGAGGTCCGCCACGATGTGGACCTCGCGGTAGCGCATGTCGACCTTGTCGCGGTCCTCGCCGACGCCGCCGTTCTTGCACACCCAGACGCCGTTGATGGCGACGTTGAGTTCGTCGGGCTCGAAGGCGGCCTTCGTGGTGCCGATGGCGGAGAGGACGCGGCCCCAGTTGGGGTCCTCGCCGTGGATGGCGCACTTGAGGAGGTTGTTGCGGGCGATGGAGCGGCCCACCTCGACGGCGTCGTCCTCGGTCGCGGCGTTGATCACCTCGACCTTGATGTCCTTGCTGGCGCCCTCGGCGTCGCGGATGAGCTGCTGGCCGAGGTCGTCGCAGACGGCCCGTAGGGCCTCGGCGAACTCCTCGTACCCGGGTGTGGTCCCGGAGGCGCCGGAGGCGAGCAGCAGCACGGTGTCGTTGGTGGACATGCAGCCGTCGGAGTCGACCCGGTCGAAGGTGACCCGGGTCGCGTCCCGCAGGGCCCTGTCGAGCACCTCGGCGTCGAGGTCGGCGTCGGTGGTGAGGACCACGAGCATGGTGGCGAGGCCGGGTGCGAGCATGCCGGCGCCCTTGGCCATGCCGCCGACGGTCCAGCCGTCCTTCGTCACGACGGACGTCTTGTGGACGGTGTCGGTGGTCTTGATGGCGATGGCGGCCTTCTCGCCGCCGTGCTCGGACAGGTGGCCGGCGGCGGTCTCGACGCCGGGGAGCAGCTTGTCCATGGGGAGCAGGACGCCGATGAGTCCCGTCGAGCAGACGGCGATCTCACCCGCCCCCGTCCCCAGCACCTCGGCGGCCTTCTCGGCGGTCGCGTGGGTGTCCTGGAAGCCCTTCGGCCCCGTACAGGCGTTGGCGCCGCCGGAGTTGAGGACGACGGCGGACACCTGCCCGCTCTTCAGCACCTGCTCGGACCAGAGCACGGGCGCCGCCTTGACGCGGTTGGAGGTGAAGACGCCGGCGGCGGCGCGGCGGGGGCCGTTGTTGACCACGAGGGCCAGGTCGGGATTGCCGTTCTCCTTGATCCCGGCGGCGATGCCCGCCGCCGTGAATCCCTGTGCTGCCGTCACGCTCACGGCGCAACTCCGATCGTCGTCAGCCCGGTGGTCTCGTCGATCCCCAGGGCGAGGTTCATGCTCTGGACGGCACCGCCCGCGGTGCCCTTGGTCAGGTTGTCGATCGCGCTGATCGCGATGATCCGGTCCGCGGCGGTGTCGTACGCGACCTGGACCTGAACGGCGTTGGAACCGTGGACGGACGCGGTCGCGGGCCACCGGCCCTCGGGCAGGAGGTGGACGAAGGGCTCGTCGGCGAAGGCCTTCTCGTAGGCGGCGCGCACGGACTCGGCGGTGACGCCGGGCTTCGCCTTCGCGGTGCAGGTGGCGAGGATGCCGCGGGACATCGGCGCGAGGGTCGGCGTGAAGGAGACGGTGACCCGCTCGCCGGCCGCCGCGCTGAGGTTCTGGATCATCTCGGGGGTGTGCCGGTGCCCGCCGCCCACGCCGTACGGCGACATGGATCCCATGACCTCGCTGCCGAGCAGGTGCGGCTTGGGCGCCTTGCCCGCGCCGGAGGTGCCGGAGGCGGCGACGATCACCGCCTCGGGCTCGGCGAGACCGGCGGCGTACGCCGGGAAGAGGGCGAGGGAGACGGCGGTCGGGTAGCAACCGGGCACCGCGACGCGCTTGGACCCCTCCAGCGCGGCGCGGGCACCCGGCAGTTCGGGCAGGCCGTACGGCCAGGTGCCGGCGTGCGGGGAGCCGTAGAACGCCTCCCAGTCGGCGGCGTCCGCCAGCCGGAAGTCGGCGCCCATGTCGATCACGAGCACCTCCTCGCCGAGCTGTTCGGCGACGGCGGCGGACTGGCCGTGCGGCAGCGCGAGGAAGACCACATCGTGCCCGGCGAGCACCTCGGCCGTGGTCGGCTCCAGCACCCGGTCGGCCAGCGGCAGCAGATGCGGCTGGAGCGCGCCCAGCCGCTGCCCGGCGTTGGAGTTGCCGGTCAGGGCGCCGATCTCGACCCCGGGGTGCGTCAGGAGCAGACGCAGCAGCTCACCGCCCGCATACCCGCTCGCTCCGGCCACCGCCGCACGTACCGCCATGGAAAACCCTCCTCCTGGATGGCATGACTATACGTTTCGCTGCACGTTTATGCAACGGCGGACGAGTACGGCCGCCGTCGCGAGGACGGCGGCCCGCGTCCCGGCGGCTACCGCTGCTTGATCCGCAGGAACGTCACCGAGTTCGCCGGGAAGGTGTGCGTGAACTCGCTGTCGACGCCCCGGAGGGTGGAGGTGACCGGGGTGACCGGGGTGTCCGTCTCCGTGTTGACCGCGTCCGCGTCGGCGGCCAGGGTGGTCACGCGGGCCCTGGAGGAGACCCGGGCGCCGCCGAGGTCGATCGCCGTGCGGGCCTCGGACGGCTGGGCGTTGACGACCTTGACGATCAGGTCGCCGGTACGGGCGTCCTCGGTGACCACCTGGCGGAACGGCTCGGCCGGCTTGTCGTCGGTGAAGCCGCCCCACTCCTGGCCGTCGAGGTAGAGGGTCACCTGGCGGCCCCGCACCTTGATGTCGATGTCGTAGGCGCGGCCCGTCTCGATCGAGCCGGCCTTGGAGATCAGCGTCGACTTGCCGCCGTCCGATGCCTGCTCGACGGCGGACTGGGTGTTGTTCCAGCCGCCGAGGTTCCACCAGTAGTAGTTGCCGGTGTCCTTGACTCCGAAGGCGACGAGGAAGCCCTCCTTGCCGGCCCTCTTGGTGGCCCTCACATGCAGGTCGTAGTCCTTCCAGGCCGGGTCACCGGCCGTGACCAGGGTGTTCTCGGCGGCCTCGTCGGTCTGCACGTACTGGCCGTCCTGGACGCTCCAGCTGCCGCCACCGCTGTGGGCCCACTTCGAGGCGTCACCGGAGAAGTCGTCGTTCAGCAGGGGCGTGCCGTCGGCGGAGGTCACCCTCACGTCGTCGTACGCCGCGCTCGTCGCCCACGTCGACAGGCCGACGGCTCCCGTGATGGGGCCGCTGACGTCCGGCGTGGTGCTCGCCTCCGACGGGACCACGCGGTCGCCGACGTTGGTCATGAACAGCTTCTGGACCTCGTAGCCGGCCGAGCCCCAGGAGGCGCGGTTGTTGAACCAGATCATGTCCGGACGCCACTGGACGTAGTCCTCGTTGGCGAGCAGCGGCGCGTACGAGGCCAGCTTGACGATGTCGGCGTTGCGCTCGAGGCCGGTCATGAACGCGGCTTCGGCGAGACCGTTCTTCCAGGCGTTGCCCTGGGAGGCGTACTCGCCGAGGAAGACCTCGGGACCGTTCCTGTCGTAGGAGTCGTAGCGGTCGTTGTTCTGCAGGAACCACTGCGGGCTGTTGTAGTAGTGCTCGTCGACCATGTCGACGTCGCCCTCGCGGTTGAGCTGCCAGGCGGTGTCGAAGGTCGTGCCGGAGTCGTCGGGGCCCGAGTTGGAGACGACGGTGATGTCCGGGTGCTTCGCCTCGATGGCGGCCCGGAACCGCTGGAAGCGGGCGAAGAACTCGCGCGGCAGGTTCTCCTCGTTGCCGACCCCGATGTGGGTGAGGCCGAAGGGCTCGGGGTGGCCCATCCCGGCGCGGACCCTGCCCCAGGTGGAGGTGGCCGGACCGTTGGCGAACTCGATCAGGTCCAGGGTGTCCTGGATGTGCCGCTTCAGCAGCGCGGGGTCGTCGGTGGCCCTGTTCTGGCCGCAGCCGGTGACCAGTGCGGGGACGACGGGCAGCGGCATCGCGCCGACGTCCTCGGCGAAGCGGAAGTACTCGTAGTAGCCGAGGCCGTAACTCTGGTTGTACCCCCAGAAGTTGGCGTTGGTGGCGCGTTCCTCGACCGGGCCGACGGTGTCCTTCCACTGGTAGGAGCGCTTGCGCTGCCAGCCGGAGGCCTCGCTGTAGTCCTCCATGGAGCCGGTGTTGACCAGGCATCCGCCGGGGAAGCGGACGAAGCCCGGCTCCAGTGCGGCGATCTTCTCGGCGAGGTCCTTGCGCAGGCCGTTGGACTGCTTCTTGTAGGTGTCGCGCGGGAACAGCGACACCATGTCGAGGGCGGCGGCGCCGGAGGAGGCGACGGCGAGGCGGCCGCGGTTGCTGGTGCGGGACGCGGTGAACGTGGCCGTGTACTTGGTCCAGTCGCCCTCGACGGCCACCTTGCGCGTCCTGGCGAGTTCACCGGCGGCGTCCTTCAGGGTGACGGTGAGGGTGCCGGCGCTCCCGGTGCGGGCCCACACCGAGAAGTCGTACCGCTTGTCCTCCTCCACGCGGATGCCGGTGTTGTAGCCGGAGTTCGTGACCGACGAACCGGCCCCCAGCGAGAGGTAGTTGCGGTTGCGCTCGTTGAGCCGGCCGTCGTCGTTCACCACCTCGGCCGTGCCGTCCACCACCCAGGAGGTCAGGGGCGTGTAGGAGCCGTTGTCGGCGGTGGAGTACTCGAAGGACCGGTTCTGCACGAGCTCGGCGTACAGACCGCCGTCGGCGGCCCGGTTGATGTCCTCGAAGAAGACCCCGTACATCGTGTCGTCGATCTCCGCGCCCTCGGCCTCCGGGTCGACGGTGATCGTGTAGTCCGGGGCGTCCCCGGCGTGCGCGGGGGCCGGAACGAGGGTGGCGGCCGTCAGGAGCGCGGTGGCGGTGAGTCCGATTCTGAGGCGGGTGCGGCTGCGTACGGTGCGTGACATGGATACTCGGCGGCTCTCTCTGGGAGTGGGGAGCGACTCTAGGAGTGTTCGACATATCGATCATCGGTCAGCACTTCGAACGGCAAGATAGGGAGGAGGCAGGAACACGTCAATGGGGCGTGCGGCGAAGGACACCACGCGGGAACGAGGCGGGATGAACGAGTTCTGGCCAGTGCCCGACGCACTGGGCTACCTGAGCGGCCGCTGGCGGGCGGAACGGACCGTGCGGGACCTGGCGAGCGGCGAGGAGGGACACTTCGAGGGGACGGTCGTTTTCGGCCCGATGGAGGGCGGCGGTCTGCTGCAGCGCGAGTCCGGCGACTTCACCTGGCACGGTGTCACCCGGCCCGCCGGGCGGACCCTGCGCTTCCTGCCCGGACCGGGCGGCACGGCGGACGTACGGTTCGCGGACGGGCGCCCCTTCCACGACCTGGACCTGACCACGGGACGGTACGTCGCCGACCACCCCTGTTCGGCCGACCTCTACCGGGGCGAGTTCACCGTCCGGGACGCGGACCACTGGCGGACCGTCTGGCGGGTGCGCGGTCCCGCGAAGGACCTGGAACTCACCACCGGCTACGCGCGCGCGGTCTGAGCGGACGCCCCCTCGATGCGCAGGCTCCAGCGGCCCGCCCGGCCGGCGACGCCGATCGTCGACAGCGAGCGGACGTCGATGTTCCAGTACGTGGCGGGCGGGGCCTTGAGCACGTACACCAGGGCGGCACGGATCACCGACGGCTCGGCCACCGCGACGACCAGGCAGCCGTCCTCGACCGGCCGGGTGTCGAGCCAGCCGCCGACCCGGCCGATGAAGGCCGGCAGCGACTCCCCGCCGTACGGGGCGGACCGCAGGTCGGCGAGCCAGGCGTCCACGGTCCCCGGTTCCCGGGCCATCGCCTCCCCCAGGGTCAGCCCTCGCCAGCGCCCCATGTCGCAGTCACGCAGCGCGGGTTGCACCAGTGGTGCGTATCCGAGGCCTTCCCCGGTGGCGCGGCTGCGCGGGGCCGGGGAGCAGTAGCGCAGATCGGCCGCGGCGAGCGGCAGCAGTTCGTGCACGACCCGTTGCACCTCGCTCCAGCCGGCCCGGTCCAGCGGCCGGTCGTCCTCGAAGCGTTCGGCGAGCACCGAGGAGCTCCCCGCGGCGGCGACGAACGTGACCCGAAGTGCCATGCGGCGATCGTGGGCCGCCGCGGTGCGCGGGTCAAGGGGTGTCACCGAGCCGCCGCCCGAGGCGCGTCCGGCTTCACCGGCCGGCGAGGACGGGAGGGGCGAGCGCCCCGGAACGCGCCGTCATCCTTCGACGAGCGCCATCCAGTGGTCGGGCCGCTCCAGCGGCCGGAACCCGAGCCTGGCGTAGACGCCGTGCGCGTCGTGCGTGGCCAGCATGATCCGCTTCAGCCCCCAGGGCCGCAGCTCCTCCCGCACGGCCGCCACCAGGGCGGTGCCGACGCCCTTGCCGCGCACCGACGGGTCCACGTACACGTCGCACAGCCAGGCGAAGGTCGCCCGGTCGGTGATGACCCGGGCGTACGCCACCTGCTCCCCCGAGAGCGTGTCGTGGACGCCGAAGTTGAGCGACCCCTCGATCGCCCGGTCCTGCTGCTCGCGGGAGCGGCCCAGCGCCCAGTAGGCGTCGGTGGACAGCCACCGGTGCACGCGTTCGGCGTCGATCCGGGCGGGGTCGGTGGAGGTCTCGTAGCCCTCGGGCAGGCGCGGGATGTCGGTCATGGCCGGATGCTCGCAGGCCGGACGGGGCGGCGTCGAACGGCTATCCCCCGTGTCCCAGCACCTCGTCGCAGGCCGTGCGCAGGCGCCGCACCCCCTCGGCGATCTCCCCGGCGCCGGCCACCGCCGCGAAGCTCAGGCGGAGGTGACCGGCCGGGGGTTCGGCGCTGAAATAGGGGCGGCCGGGGGTGACGGCGACGCCCGCGCGCAGGGCGGCGGCGGTCAGGGCGGACTCCGCCGCGCCGGCGGGCAGCCGCGGCCACAGGTGGTAGCCGCCGGACGGGACGTGCGGCAGGACGAGTTCGGGCAGGTGCAGGCGGAGCGCGGCGGTCATCTCGTCCCGGCGGGTCCGCAGCGCGGCCGAGACCGCGCGCAGGTGGCGCGGCCAGGCGGGTGAGCCGACGAGTTCCAGCGTGGCCTCCTGAAGGGGCCGGGGCACGAAGAAGGTGTCGACGATCTGGATGGCCCGCAGCCGTTCGAGGACCGGGCCGTGCGCGGCGAGCGCGCCCACCCGGAAACTGGGCGAGGTCGCCTTGGTCAGCGAGCAGACGTGCACCACCACCCCGTCGGGGTCGTCGGCGGCGAGCGGGCGCGGCAGCGGGCCCGCGTCCTCGTGCACCAGCCGCCGTACGAAGTCGTCCTCGACCACGAAGGCGTCCGCCTCCCGGGCGATGCTCAGCACCTCGCCGCGCCGGTGGGGGGCGAGCACGGCGCCGGTGGGGTTCTGGAACAGCGGCTGGCAGACGAGGACCCGGGCGCCGGTCGCCCGGAACGCGTCCGCGAGCAGCGCGGGCCGTACGCCGTCCGCGTCCACCGGGACGGGCACCGGGCGCAGCCCCGCCGCGCGGGCGATGGCCAGCATGCCCGGGTAGGTGGGCGACTCGACGAGGACGGGGGCGCCCGGCGGGGCGAGCGCGCGCAGGGCGGTGGTCAGCGCGGACTGCCCGCCCGAGGTGACCAGCACGCCGGCCGCCGTCACCGGACCGCCGATGCTGCGCGCGAACCACTCACGCAGCTCCGGCAGCCCTTCCACGGGCGGTCGTCCCCAGGCGCCCGGCCGGCGCCCGGCCCGGGACAGCGCCGCCGCCATGGCCCGCTCCGGCTGCAGGGAGGGGTGCAGATAGCCGCCGTTGAACTCGATCACGCCGGGCGGCGGCGCGGCCAGCGAGACCAGCACACCGGAGGCGTCCACCGAACGCGGTACGAGGTCGGCGGCGCCGTCGGCGCTGAGCGCCACCTCCTGCCAGGACGTGTCCCCGGCGGGCGCGGGCGTCGTCCGGGGCCGGGCACGGAAGGCGCCGGCGCCGGGCCGGGTGACCACCAGGCCTTCGGCGGCGAGCTGCGCCAACGCCCGGGAGACGGTCACCGGACTCACCCGGAACCGCTCCACCAGAGCCCGGCTGGAGGGGAGCTTTCCACCGGGAGAGTAGCGGTCCAGCTCTCTCCGCAGCTGTTCCACCAGGTCACCGACGCTGCTACGCTCATGCATGAGAGCACAGAGTAGCGCTACCGCCGCGCCGCCGATAGCGGTCGCCACATCCCGCGACCGCCGCGGCTTCGGCACCCTCCAAGCCGCCCTCGGCGTGATCGCCTTCTCCCTCACCTTCCCGGCCACCGCCTGGGGTCTCGAAGGGTTCGGGCCCTGGTCGCTGGTGGCCGTGCGCAGTGTGCTCGCGGCGCTGATCGCCGGCGGCTGTCTGCTCGCGCTGCGGGTGCCGCCGCCGGCCCGGAAGCACTGGCCCGGGCTCGCGGTGGTCGGCGCCGGGGTGGTGCTCGGCTTCCCGATGCTGACCACCCTGGCGCTGCAGACCTCGACCACCGCGCACGCGGCCGTCGTGGTGGGCCTGCTCCCTCTGACCACGGCGCTGCTGTCCGCCCTGCGGGTCGGCTCCAGGCCCTCGCGCGCCTTCTGGGTGGCGGCCCTCGCGGGAGCGGCGGTGGTACTGGCGTTCACCGCGCAGCAGAGCGGCGGCGCGCTGACCACGGCCGACCTGTACCTCTTCGGGGCGCTCCTGGTGTGCGCGGCCGGCTACACCGAGGGCGGCAGGCTGGCCCGGGTGATGCCGGGCTGGCAGGTGATCGGCTGGGCGCTGGTCCTCTGCCTGCCGCTCACCCTGCCCGTCGCCGCGGTCGCGCTGACCGCCGAGCCCGTCCGGCTGACCGCGCACAGCGTGACCGGCCTGCTGTGGGTGGCGGCGGGTTCGCAGTTCCTCGGGCTGATCGTCTGGTACCGGGGCATGGCGGCCATCGGCATCCCCAGGGCCAGCCAGTTGCAGTTGGCCCAGCCGCTGCTCACACTGGTGTGGTCGGTGCTGCTGCTGAACGAGCACCTGACGGCGGCCGCCCCGCTGACGGCCGCGGCCGTGCTCGTGTGCATCGCCGTCACCCAGCGGGCACGCGGTTGAAAGGAGGCCCCGATGCGCGCAACCGAGGGCGACCAGCTTGTCCAGCACGGCAGGGTGGTCGGCCAGCACGACAAGGTCGGCGAGATCGTCGAAGTGCTCGGCCCGAAGGGCGATCCGCCCTACCGGGTCCGCTTCGAGGACGGACACGAGGGCGTGTGCTCGCCCGGCCCCGACACCGAGATCCGGCACGGGGCGACGCGCCGGCGCTAGAGCGGTGCGGGGGTGCGACCCCCGCGCCGTCCCCGACCGGGCCCGCCGTCACCTCGCGGACGGCGGGGAGGACGTACCCGTGCGCTCCCGGGTGCCCGGCGGCCGGCGTGGGGCGGCGGGACGGCCCGGCCGGCCCCGCCGGGCCGGGCCACCCGCCTTGTGGGGGGTCCTCCCCACGTACGGCCGGATCCTCCGGGTCCCGGACCACTTCGGTTGCGGGCCGCGGCTGCGGACGGCCGCGTCAAGGTGGGCGAGCGGTTCGGCGTGCCGTCGCGAGCGCCCCGCATCACATCCGCCCCGTCGTGCCCTTCCCTGGAACGCCGGGGAATCCCTGCTCGGTCACGGTCCTGCGCCCGGGGTCTCCCACCCTTGCGATCGATCATCGATACTTCGGAGTAACGTGCACGGACGGAGCAGGGCCGCAACCCGGCGACCTGCCACGGCCATAAGCAGGAGCGAAAGGACCGATGTGACCGACATCGAACGCGTCGGAGTGGTGGGCTGCGGTCAGATGGGTGCGGGGATCGCCGAGGTGTGCGCCCGTGCCGGACTGGACGTCAAGGTCGCCGAGACCACCGGCGAAGCCCTGGAGATCGGCCGTACCCGGCTGTTCAACTCCCTGTCGAAGGCGGCCGAGCGCGGCAAGATCTCCGAGGAGGAGCTGGCGTCCACGCAGGCCCGGCTGAGCTTCACCACGGACCTCGGCGAGTTCGCCGACCGTGATCTGGTGATCGAGGCCGTGGTCGAGAACGAGCAGGTCAAGACCGAGATCTTCCAGGTCCTCGACCAGGTGGTGACCCGGCCGGACGCGATCCTGGCCTCCAACACCTCCTCCATCCCGCTGGTGAAGCTGGCGGTCGCCACCTCGCGGCCGGACCACGTCATCGGCATCCACTTCTTCAACCCGGCCCCGGTGCAGAAGCTGGTCGAGCTGATCCCGGCGCTCACCACCTCCGAGGGCACGCTGAGCCGGGCCCAGGTCTTCACCGAGAAGGTGCTGGGCAAGCACGCGATCCGCGCCCAGGACCGCTCCGGCTTCGTGGTGAACGCGCTGCTGATCCCGTACCTGCTCTCCGCGATCCGGATGTTCGAGTCGGGCATCGCCAGCCGCGAGGACATCGACAACGGCATGGAGATGGGCTGCGCCCACCCGATGGGCCCGCTGAAGCTGTCCGACCTGATCGGCCTGGACACGGTGGCCTCGGTGGCGCACTCGATGTACGAGGAGTACAAGGAGCCGCTGTACGCCGCGCCGCCGCTGCTGCAGCGGATGGTCGACGCGGGGCGGCTGGGCCGCAAGACGGGGTCGGGGTTCTACACCTACGTCTGACACCGCGGCTGTGGGCCCGGTCCGGTGGTTCCGGGCCGGGCCCACGGTCGTTCCCGCCGGCCGACGGCTGGGCGGAGCCGCGTCACTCCCGGGACGGCCCGTCCCTCACGACGCTCCTTCGTCGCACTCGTCCGGCTTCTCGACCTCCTTCGCGAAGGAGACGATCAGACGCTTCATGGCGCCGGCGTCCCTGCGGTCGGAACCGTAGGCCTGAATTCCGGTGTGGGGCTTCCTGCTCGTACTTCTCGTCGACGCGGTCCTCCGTCCTGCCGAACGCCAGCCAGTCCGAATGCACGTGCCGCCCGTCGTCCGCGGTCTCCTCCATCCGCTCCCCCTCGTACAGTGCGGCGGCCCGTTTCCGCGCCGTCCGCCCTGCTGCCTGCCCGACACTCCGCGGCGGGACGGACGGCGTGGCGCCGCCGGTCACGCCGGGGACTGGAGGTGGCTCGTCGGATGCGGGTGCGTGGTGGCCGGCCGCTCGGGCGCCCGCACCCCTGCGGGGGTGCTCCCCACGTGCCGCTCGTTCCTGAGGACCAGCAGCGCCACGTCGTCCTTCGGCGGGCCGGCGGTGTGCCGCAGCAGCGCCGTGAGGACCGTGCGCAACACGGACCGGGCGGTGAGCGGGTGCTCGCGCGCGGCCTCGGCGAGGACGGCCCGCAGGGGGAGGAACCCGCCCTCGGCGTCCCGTGCCTCCTCGACCCCGTCCGTGTGCAGGACGAGTGCGTCGCCGGGCAGCAGGGGTCCGCAGTCGACGGCGGGGAGTTCGGACGGCAGCGGGAACGGGCCGAGCGGCGGGAGCGGATCGGTGCGGGCGAGCGGCTCGGCCCGTGCGCCGGTCAGCAGGTGCGGCCAGGGGTGGCCGCAGTTCAGTGCCCGTACGCCGCCGTCCGGGAGGATCTCCAGCAGCAGGACGGTGACGAACTCCTCATCGGGCGCGCCGTCCTGGGCGGGATCCGCCGGGTGGTGCCCGCCGTGGGCCCGCTCCCTCAGGTGCCGGGCCATCGCCCGCTCCAGCCGGCGCAGTACGCCGGCGAGTTCGGCCTCGTCGTGGGCGGCCTCGCGGAAGCTGCCGAGGACGGCGGCGACGGTCCGTACGGCGCCGATTCCGTGCCCTCGGACGTCACCGATGACGACCCGTACGCCGTGCTCGGTGGCGACCACCTCGTACAGGTCGCCGCCGATCCGGGCTCCCGGGTCGGCGGAAAGGTGGGCCGCGGCGGTGGCCAGGCCGTCGACCCGTGGGGGCGGCGGCCGCAGCAGCGCGCTCTGCGCGGCCTCCGCGACCTGACGGGCCCGCCGCAGTTCGCGCAGCAGCCGGTGCCGGACGTGCATCACCAGACCGGTGATGATCCTGCACATCACGGCGCTGCTGACGAGGCGCGCGCCTAGGGCGTCGTCGTAGGCGAGCGGGCAGGTCAGCCGGTAGGCGACCGCGGTGGCGCCCAAGGCCGTGGGCACCGCGAGGGTGGGCACCCGCGAGGACAGGAACCGGGGCGGCACCCTGCGGGGAGCCCCAGGCTTGAAACGGATCATGCCGATGGCCCCCCAATAGGCCCGGACAGCGCAGACCGGCCCCGAGAGGCCGGTCTGATTCTGTCGGCCACATGGCCTGATCCGGACGTATCGCCTTGAATAGTCACCCGAACGAGTGAGGTGACCGGCGGGATGAGGGGTGTCGGGGGTGCGGGAGGCGTCTGTCGCGCCCCTCGCACCCCCGGAAAGCGGCGGTTACCGGCCCCGTGGGCCGGCCTCCGGCGCGGGCAGGGGATTTTCGCCCCCGCCGCCCCTTCCCGTCCCTGGGGCCGCGCCCCCAGCCCCCTCGTCCTCGAACGCCGGACGGGCTGGAACGGGGCGTCAGCCCCTCAGGACCGCTCCGGTGCGGTCGCCCGCGAGGGTGACCGCCGATTCGCGGGCCGCCGAGGCCTCGTCGACGGTCAGCGTGCGGTCACTCGCCCGGAAGCGCAGCGCGTACGCCAGGGACTTGCGGCCCTCGCCCAACTGCTCGGCGTTCTCGTACACGTCGAACAGGCGGATGGACTCCAGCAGTTCACCGGCGCCCTCGCGCAGCGCCGCCTCGACGTCCGAGGCGGGCACGAACGCGTCGACGACCAGTGCGACGTCCTGCGTGGCGACCGGGAAGGTGGAGATGCCCGGCGCCTGCGGGGTGTCGTGGCCGACCTGCTCCAGGGCGTCCAGGTCCAGCTCCATCGCACAGCTGCGCGCGGGCAGCCCCAGGGTCTTCAGGACGCGCGGGTGCAGTTCACCGGCGTGGCCGATGACACGCTCGGCACCGTCGACGGTGACGGTCAGCTCGGCGCAGCGGCCCGGGTGCCACGGCCCGTACTGGCCCTTGCGGACGCCCAGTTCGGCGCCGGCCTCGCGGGCGACGGTCCGGGCCGCCTCGACCGCGTCGGCCCAGTCGGCCGGGCGGCCCTTGCCCCACCAGCCGGCCTGCTCGCGGGCCCCGGTCAGCACGACGGCGACATGCCGCGGCTGGTGGGGCAGCGCGGCGTCCAGCGCGGCGATGTCCTCCTCGCTGGGGCGCCGGTCCACGGACAGGTTCGCGGCGGCCCGCTGCTCCTCGCGCGGCTGGAAGACCAGGCCGGTCTCGAACAGCGCGAGGTCGTGCGAGCCCCGGCCGTCGTTGCGGCGCAGCGCGCCGAGCAGGCCCGGCAGCAGCGAGGTGCGCAGCGCGGGCTCCTCGTCGCTGAGCGGGTTGACCAGCCTGACGACACGGCGGGCCGGGTCGTCGGCCTCCAGGCCGAGCCGGTCGAAGACCTGCTCACTGACGAACGGGTAGTTCAGCGCCTCGACGTAACCGGCCCCGGCCAGGGCCCGGCCGACACGGCGGTGCAGACGCTGGCGGGCGGTCAGGCCGCGGCCCGCCGGGGGCCTGGGCAGCGTGGAGGGCAGGTTCTCGTAGCCCTCCAGACGGATGACCTCTTCGGCCAGGTCGTTGGGGTCGGTGAGGTCGGGCCGCCAGGACGGGACCGTGACGATCAGCTCGTCCTGGCCGTACACGTCACAGCCGACCTCCTGGAGGCGGCGTACGACGGTCTCGCGGCCGTACGTCACGCCCGCGACCTTGTCCGGGTGGTCGGAGGCGACGGTGATGGTGCGCGGCGCGGTCGGGGCGACGACCTCGGTGACGCCGGCCTCGGCGGTGCCGCCCGCGAGCAGCACCAGCAGGTCGACGGTGCGCTGCGCGGCAGCGGCGGCGGCCTGCGGGTCGACGCCTCGCTCGAAGCGGCGGGACGCCTCGGAGGACAGCTTGTGGCGGCGGGCGGTGCGCGCGATGGACACCTGGTCGAAGTGGGCGGCCTCGATGACCACGTCACTCGTCGCGCTCTCGGTGTCGCTGTGATCGGCGATCTCCGTGTCGGCGCCGCCCATGACGCCGGCCAGCCCGATGGGGCCGCGGTCGTCGGTGATGACCAGGTCCTCGGCGTGCAGCTTCCGCTCGACGCCGTCGAGGGTGACGATCTTCTCGCCCTCCTCGGCCCGGCGCACCCCGATGGTGCCCTGGAGCAGGTTCCGGTCGTACGCGTGCAGCGGCTGGCCGAGCTCCATCATCACGTAGTTGGTGACGTCGACGGCGAGCGAGATCGGGCGCATGCCGACCTTCTGGAGCCGGCGCTTCAGCCAGATCGGGGAGCGCGCCTCGGGGCTGAGGCCGGTCACCGTGCGGGCGGTGAAGCGGTCGCAGCCGGCCGGGTCGGAGACCTTCACCGGGTAGCCGAAGGCGTTCGGCCCCGGCACGTCGAGCAGGGCCGGGTCGCGCAGCGGCAGGCCGTAGGCGATGGCGGTCTCGCGGGCGACGCCGCGGATGGACAGGCAGTCGCCGCGGTTGGCGGTGACGGCGATGTCCAGGACCTCGTCGACCAGTTCGAGCAGCTCGATGGCGTCCTTGCCGACCTCGGTCTCCGGCGGCAGCACGATGATGCCGTGCGTGCCGTCGTCGCCCATGCCCAGCTCGTCGCTGGAGCAGATCATGCCGTGGGACGTCTTGCCGTAGGTCTTGCGCGCGCTGATCGTGAAGCCGCCGGGCAGGGTGGCGCCGGGAAGGACCACGACGACCTTGTCGCCGACGGCGAAGTTGCGGGCGCCGCAGACGATCTCCTGGGGCTCGCCGGTACCGTTGGCCTGTCCGACGTCGACCGTGCAGAAGCGGATCGGCTTCTTGAAGCCCTCCAGCTCCTCGATGGTCAGCACCTGGCCGACGACGAGGGGGCCCTTGAGGTCGGCGCCGAGGTGCTCGACGGTCTCGACCTCGAGCCCGGCCGAAATGAGCTTGGCCTGCACGTCACGGCCGGTCTCCGTCGCCGGCAGGTCGACGTACTCCCGCAGCCAAGAAAGCGGGATCCGCATCAGATCTCCATCCCGAACGGCCGGGTGAACCGGACGTCACCCTCGACCATGTCTCGCATGTCCTCGACGTTGTGGCGGAACATCAGCATCCGCTCGATGCCGAACCCGAAGGCGAAGCCGCTGTACTTCTCGGGGTCGACGCCGCAGGCGGTGAGCACCCGCGGGTTGACCATGCCGCAGCCGCCGAGTTCGATCCAGCCCTCGGACGAACAGGTGCGGCAGGGCCGGTCGGGGTTGCCGACGGACGCGCCCTTGCAGACGTAGCAGAGCATGTCCATCTCGGCACTCGGCTCGGTGAAGGGGAAGAAGTTCGGCCGCAGCCGGGTCTTCATCTCCGCGCCGAACAGCGACTGGACCATGTGGTCCAGGGTTCCCTTGAGGTCCGCCATGGTCAGGCCCTCGTCCACGGCGAGCAGCTCGACCTGGTGGAAGACGGGGGTGTGCGTGGCGTCCAGCTCGTCGGTGCGGTACACGCGGCCGGGACAGATCACGTAGACCGGCGGCTCGCGGTCGAGCAGGGAGCGGATCTGCACGGGCGAGGTGTGGGTGCGCAGCACGACGCCGGACTCGGCGCCGCCCTGGGGGCCCTCGACGAAGAAGGTGTCGGCCTCGCCGCGGGCCGGGTGGTCCGGGCCGATGTTGAGGGCGTCGAAGTTGAACCACTCGGCCTCGACCTGGGGGCCCTCGGCGACCTCGTAGCCCATGGCCACGAAGATGTCCTCGATGCGCTCCGACAGCGTGGTGAGCGGGTGCCGGGCGCCGGCTGGGACGCGGTCGTGGGGCAGCGTGACGTCCACGGCCTCCTCGACCAGGACGCGCGCGTCGCGCTCGGCCTCGAGTTCGGCCTGGCGGGCGGCGAGGCCCTTGTTCACGGCACCGCGCGCCTGGCCGACGCGCTTGCCGGCGTCCGCCTTGGCGTGCGGCGGCAGGGCGCCGATCTCGCGGTTGGCCAGCGCCAGCGGGGAGGCGGCGCCGGTGTGGGCGACCTTGGCCTCCTGGAGCGCGTCGAGGGAGTCCGCGGCGGCGAAGGCGGCGAGCGCCTCGTCCCGCATGCGCTCGATCTCTTCCGGTTTCAACGCCTCGACCTCGACAGGGTCGTACGACTTATTCGGTGCCGACATCTCTTCCCGTGCTTCCGATTGTCCCCAGCTGCCGCTGGGAGGTCCCCCAGGCTGATGGTCCCCGTACCGACTCGTGGACGGTGCGTCCAGGTTTTTGGGACACAAAGGTGCCAAAGGCCGAGTCTAACGGTGCCGGGGCAGGCGAATGCGCCCGTGGGGCGGGGCCGGATCTCAGGTGAGATACGCGGGCGCCGCCACGGGCAACGTAAATCGGAACTGCGCGCCGCCTCCGGGGGCGCGTCCGACCGTGATGGTGCCGCCGTGGGCTTCGACGATGCCCTTGACGATGTACAGCCCCAGGCCCGTCCCGCCGCGCTTGCTGCCCCGCCAGAAGCGGGTGAAGACGCGGTTCATGGACTCCTCCGGGATGCCGGGCCCTTCGTCGCTCACCGTGACCGACGTACCGGCGTCCTCCCGTTCGCGGGGGGACGCCGAGGGCGTGATGTCAATCGTGACGGTTCCCTCGCCGTGCCGCACCGCATTTTCCAGCAGGTTGCCGAGCACCTGGTCGACCTTGTCGGGGTCGGCCCACAGATCGGGCAGCGGGCGCTGCACCCGCAGCAGGAAGCGGTCGGCCCGCTGCCCGGCGGCGACGTAGGCCTGGATGTGCCGTCCGACGGCGGCCCCGATGTCGACGGGCTGGCGGCGCACCTCCAGGCGCCCGGAGTCGATGCGGGATATGTCGAGCAGTTCGGCGATGAGCCGGGTGACCCGGTCGGCGTCGGCGTCGACGGTCTCCAGCATCAGCCGCTTCTGGTCGTCGGTGAACCGCTCCCACTTGGCGAGCAGGGTGGCGGTGAAGCCCTTGACGGAGGTGAGCGGGGAGCGCAGTTCGTGGGCGACGGTGGCGATCAGTTCGGCGTGGCTGCGCTCGGTGCGGCGCCGGGCCTCGGTGTCGCGCAGGGTGACGACGACGCGGCGGACCGGGCCGGCGGGTTCGTCGCGGACGTAACGGGCGGAGACCAGGACTTCCCGGCCTCCGGGGAGCAGCAGGTTGCGTTCGGGCTGGCGGACCCGGATGGCGAGGCCGCCGTAGGGGTCGGTGAGCTGCCACCAGCGGCGGCCCTCCAGGTCCTCCAGGGGCAGGGCGGTCTCCAGCGGCTGCCCGAGGGCCCGCCCGGCGGGTACGGCGGTGATGCGGGCGGCGGCGGCGTTGAAGCAGATCACCCGTCCGTGTTCGTCGGCGACGACGAGTCCGTCGGGCAGCTGGTCGGGGTCGATGCCGAGTTCGGCGAGGTCACCGGGCCGGGGCGCGGGCGGGCGCGCCGTCCGCTCCGCTCCCGGTGCGCTGCTCGTGCCGACGCTCATCCCCGTACCCCACCTCTCGGAACGTCCTCGGGGCGCCCCGTGCTCGAGCCCTGCCGAGAGCCTGGGGGAGGGTCCCCGAGCTGGTCACCCTACTAGCTCCCGGTGACGGAGCGGCACCCTCCGGCGGCGCGCTGTGCACGCGCCGACGCGTAGAGACATACGGCGGCGGCGGTGGCGAGGTTCAGGCTCTCCGCCTTTCCGTGGATCGGGACGCGGACGACGGCGTCGGCCAGGGCGCGGGTCTCCTCCGGCAGGCCCCACGCCTCGTTGCCGAAGACCCAGGCGGTGGGCCCGCCCATGGCGCCCTTGTCGAGCTCGTCGTCGAGGTCCCGGTCCCCGGCGCCGTCGGCGGCGAGCAGCCGCACGCCCGCGTCCCGCAGTCCGGTCACGGCCTGTTCGACGGGGACGCCCACGGCGACGGGCAGATGGAACAGGGAGCCGACGGAGGCGCGTACGGCCTTGGGGTTGTACAGGTCGACGGAGGCGTCGGTGAGGACGACGGCCTCGGCTCCGGCGGCGTCGGCGCACCGCAGCACGGTGCCGGCGTTCCCGGGGTCGCGTACGTGGGCGAGGACGGCGACGAGGCGGGGCCGGGCGGCGAGGATCTCCTCGAACGGCGTGTCCAGGAACCGGCAGATCCCGACGAGCCCCTGCGGGGTGACGGTGGTGGAGATGTCGGCGATGACGTCCTCGGAGGCGAGGTGCACCCGGGCCCCGGCGTCCCGGACCGTTCCGACGATGTCGGCGTACCGCTCGGCGGCCTCGACGGTGGTGAACAGCTCGACGAGCGTGGCGGTGCTCCCGCTCCGGTGCCCGGCGGCCTCCCGCACGGCCTGCGGCCCCTCGGCGAGGAACAGCCGCTCCTTCCCCCGGAAGTTCCGCTTGGCGAGCCGTCGGGCGGCACTCACTCGGACGGAGCGGGGAGAGATCAGCTCGGGGCTGACGGGGGCCATCTTCTTCGTCACCTTCGGGAGTACTCAACACGCGGCCGTGCGGCTCCCCGGGGGCGCGGGGAGGCAGCGCGGCCGGCCACAGCGGACCCGCAGCCGGACAGCCGCGACTGACGATCACAACAACAGGACCCGCAAGCGATGAAGCCTGCGGGTCCCACACTCACGTCCGGCTCAGAGCCGGCGCGGCGTCACGCCGCCTTGGGCGCGTTCACGTCCGCCGGCAGCGCCTTCTGCGCGACCTCGACGAGCGCGGCGAACGCGGTGGCGTCGTTGACGGCCAGCTCGGCCAGGATCTTGCGGTCGACCTCGACGTTCGCGGCCTTCAGACCCTGGATGAACCGGTTGTACGTGATGCCGTTGGCGCGGGCAGCGGCGTTGATGCGCTGGATCCACAGCTGGCGGAAGTCACCCTTGCGCTTCTTGCGGTCGTTGTAGTTGTAGACCAGCGAGTGGGTGACCTGCTCCTTGGCCTTGCGGTACAGGCGCGAGCGCTGACCGCGGTAGCCGGAGGCCTGCTCGAGGATCGCCCGGCGCTTCTTGTGGGCGTTGACTGCCCGCTTGACGCGTGCCACTTGTTTGACTCCTTGTAGCGGGGCCGTGGTTGTCCTCACACGGCCCGGTATCGATTGGGTCCCGGTCCTGCCGTACGGCGCTCAGCGGCGCCCGTACGTCACTTGCCGAGAAGCTTCTTGATCTTCGCGGCGTCGCCCGGGGCCATCTCGGCGTTGCCGGTGAGGCGACGCGTCACGCGGGACGACTTGTGCTCGAGCAGGTGGCGCTTGCCGGCGCGCTCACGGAGCACCTTGCCGGAGCCGGTGACCTTGAAGCGCTTGCTGGCACCGCTGTGCGACTTGTTCTTCGGCATAGCGCCGTTCTCTCCTCGTCGGTGGCGCCCCGGTGCCCGGTCATGAGAACCGGGCACGGTGGAGCGTCGTACTTGTATCGGTTTGCTTCCTGGGGCTCGCGCCCCCGGGAGTCACGCCTCGGCAGGTTCCTCGGCCGGCTGGGCCTCGGCGTCCGCGGCGTTCTGCGACTTGCCGGGATTGGCCTTCGCCTCCGCCTTGCGGGCTTCCTGCGCCTGGCGAGCCTCGGCCATCGCCTCGGTCTTCTTCTTGTGCGGACCGAGGACCATGATCATGTTGCGGCCGTCCTGCTTCGGGTTCGACTCCACGAACCCGAGGTCGGCCACGTCCTCCGCGAGACGCTGCAGCAGCCGGTAGCCGAGTTCCGGCCGGGACTGCTCGCGACCACGGAACATGATCGTGATCTTGACCTTGTCGCCCTGCTTGAGGAACCGGACGACGTGACCCTTCTTGGTGTCATAGTCGTGCGGGTCGATCTTCGGCCGGAGCTTCATCTCCTTGATGACCGTGTGCGCCTGGTTCTTGCGCGCCTCACGGGCCTTCATGGCCGACTCGTACTTGAACTTCCCGTAGTCCATGAGCTTGCACACGGGCGGACGGGCGTTCGCCGCGACCTCGACGAGGTCGAGGTCGTACTCCTGCGCAAGCTCCAGGGCCTTGGCAAGCGGGACAATCCCGACCTGCTCGCCACTGGGACCGACAAGTCGCACCTCGGGAACGCGAATCCGGTCGTTGATGCGGGGCTCGGCGCTGATGGATCCTCCTCGGTAGCACCACGCGACGGTCTGGCGGACAGCCGCGTAACGTCTGTATTCGTTAGACCTGACCGCGCCGGAGCAAAGAAAATGCCCCGGACGATCACAGGCGGGGCTCCTCGAACTACCGGAGCACCGCCACGGGGACCGCGGGGCGCGTCATCGGGCGGGTCGCCGCCTCGGGGACGGGACCGCCTGACCGGTGACCCGCCGCCCTGAGGGCGGCCAGGTGGGAGTTCGAAGCCTCCACTTGTGGGCCGGGCTCGCGCGCCGTGAGGCATACGGGTCCGACCGGTCGTTACACAAGGTTAGCAGCTCCCGGCGAGGCGCACCAACGGGCCGTCTCCCGCCTCCTGCCGTCAGGAGGGCGTCCCGCTGCGCCTATCGTGTGGGGCATGAGTGACACCTCCCCCTCGGACACCCCCGAGACCTCCGGCAGCCCCGACTTCGACACCATGGCCCGCGACATCGCCGAGGTCCCGGCCGTCGAGGTGATCGTGACGGTCGCCGTCAATCTGATGAGCGCCGCCGCCGTGAAGCTCGGTCTGACCGAGGAGGGCGACAAGTTCAAGGACCTGGACGAGGCACGCAAGCTGGTGCACGCGCTGGCCGGTCTGCTGGACGCCTCCGCGACGGAGATCAGCTCGTTCCACGCGGCGCCGCTGCGCGACGGTCTGAAGTCGTTGCAGCTGGCGTTCCGCGAGGCCTCCCTGGTCCCGGACGAGCCCGGTCAGGGCCCGGGCGAGAAGTACACCGGACCGCTCTACGGCTAGGACGTCAGGGACGTACGTACAGGGGCTCGCCCGGAAGCGTGGTCCCGGCCGGCAGGACTGCCAGGTCGAGGCCGCTCACCAGGCGGGCCCTCAGTGTTTCGTCGGCGGCGAGCCGCCGGGCCACGGCACGGGCGGCCTCGCCGACGGAGGCGTCCGGGTCGAGGACCAGGGCGAGGGTGCCATCGGCCTGCCCGGGCCCGAGGTGGGCCCGCAGCACGGCGGGCTCCGCGGCGACGACGGCCCGTACGGCCCGGGCGACGGCCGGGTCGGCCAGCGGGTCGGTGCTGGTGCGGCCCTCGGCGAGGGCGAGCAGCGTGGGACCGGTCAGCTCGAAGGGGACCGGACCCGACATGTCCAGGACGACCGTGTCCGCCTTCTCGTGCGCGGCGGCCTGCAACGCCTGGTGCAGCGGTACGGCGACGGGGCGGGCCGCCGGGTCCCAGCGGGCGAGCGACTCGGTGGACGTGAAGACGGGCAGGGCGGTGCGCCCGCCGGCCTTCAGGGTCGGTACGGCCATGTCGCTGGTCTTCTCGCGGCGCAGGCCGTCCTCGTCCTCCTCCACCTCGCCGAGCAGGGCCACGACGGGGACGAGCAGCCGGGCGCCCTTGAGTGCCTCCAGGACGGGGCCGACGGCGTTGCCGTCCTCGGCCCAGGCGGCGAGCGCGGCGCTCAGCCGGGGGTCGGCGGCGCCGTCGTCGTCGCGGAACGGGGAGTCGGGGATGTTCTTGTTCGCCACGGTCACCGAGCCTATCGGGGGACCGAGGACGTTCCTCACCGGCCTCTCACCGAGATCCGAGCCGGATCCCGGCTCCCTCCAGCGGTTCGCACAGCCACCGCCCCGGCCATCGCGGCCGTGGACTCCCCCGGCGGACCGCGGCGGCGGGGACGGTGTGCATGACCTCGTGGACGCACCCGCGGCCGGAGACCGTATCCCCGTCGGTCTCGCGGGCGGCCGACGGCCCGGGACGGGCGTTGAGGAACGGCCGGCTGCGGCGCGGCACCACCGGGCTGTGGGTGATCGACAGCATCGGACGGGTGACGGCCGACGGCCACGACCACCTGGTGACGGCGCTGTCGCGGGGCAACGCGACCGGGAGGAGGGGATCGCGCTGACCGAGGCCGCGGCGCGGGCGGCGGCGTCCGTGTTCACCGGGGACGCGGCGGGGCCTCAATCCGCGTCGTGCCGGGTGCGGCGGCCGCGCCACAGGACCACCGCGGCGACCAGCAGCACACCGCCGGCGCCGCCCGCCAGGGGGGCCGCCCAGCCGGCGGTGCCGTCGTCGGAGCCGGCGGCGTCCGGGCCGGGGCCGAAGTACTTTTCGCCGTACGCCGCCGGCTTCAGGCCCTCGGGCTTCATCCGGGACGCGGCCTCGATCGCGGCGGCCGGATCGACGAAGCCGAAGCCGCGGGAGTCGTCCCGGCCGTCGGCGGGGGCGTTGCGGGCGGTGTCCTCCAGGAGCCGCTTGATCTGGGTCGGGTTCAGATCCGGGTGGGCCGCCCTGACCAGGGCGACGGCCCCGGAGACGAACGCGGCGGCGGCGCTGGTGCCCCAGCCCTCGTAGTACTTGTGGTCGGGGTCGGCGATGATCACGTCGACGCCGGGGGCGCTGACCGTGGCGTACCAGCGGCGGGTGGAGAACGGGGCGCGGGTGCCGTAGCGGTCGACGGCGGCGGCGGCGATGACGCCCGGGTAGGCGGCCGGGTAGGAGACGTGGTCGCCCTTCTCGCCGCCGTTCCCGGCGGAGGCGACGACGGTGACGCCCTTGCGCAGGGCGTACTGGATGGCCTGGTCCTCGCTGGGTTCGGGGTGTGCGGAGGCGGAGTCGTCGCCGAGGGAGAGGTTGATGACGTCGGCGCCGTGGTCGGCGGCCCAGCGGATGCCCTCGGCGAGGGCGTTGCCGCGGGTCTTGCGGGCCTCGGCGCGGGAGGGGTCGCCGTCCTCCAGGATCACGCGGACGGGGAGGATCTTCGCCTCGGGCGCGATGCCCATGACGCCGTCGGCGTTGCCGGGGCCGTGTCCGTGGCCGGCGATGATCCCGGCCATGGCGGTGCCGTGGCGGGCCCAGGCGCGGTCGCCCTCGCTCGCGCCGAAACCGACGAGGTCCTTGCCGGCGAGGACGTTGCCGTCGAGGTCGGGGTGGTCGGCCTCGACGCCGGTGTCCAGGACGGCGACGGTCACGCCCGCGCCCTTCGTGGTCCGCCACGCCTCCTCGGTGTGCATGGCCTCCAGGGACCACTGGCGGGCGCGGATGCCGTCGGCGTGCGCGGCGGTGGCGGGGACGAGCACGAGGGCGACGGCGAGGAGGCCGCCGAGTGCCGCCGCGGCGGGGCGCCGGCCGGTGACGGGTCTCATGACGGCTGCTCCGTGGCGGTGTCGGCCTTCCTGCGCAGGCCTCGCTCGACGCGGTCGGCGAGGCCCTGGGCCTCGTGGCCGAGACCTGCCTGGGCGGGGGCGGTGGTGGCTCCGGACTCCATGGCGTCCTCGGCGGGTTGCGGGGTGTCGACGGTGCGCCCGTCGGCCCAGCCGGTGACGGCGTAGACGACGGCGGGGACGTCCGTGAGGACGGAGATCGACCAGGTGGCGCGCTGTCCGGCGCCGAACCCGGCGGCGGCGGTGTCCTTCGCCGCGTACGGCAGGGGCATCAGGTCGGTACGGCGGTCCAGGCGTTCGGCGTCGAAACGGCGGGCGAGGGAGGTCATGGCGGCGGCGTCGGCCTCGGTGAACAGCAGGCCGACGGTGGTGACGTGGCTCTGGGTGGCGTCGGTGTAGGTGGCGCGCAGCAGGCGCTCGCAGCCGACGGGGGCGAGGACCTTGCGCAGCAGGGCGTCGAAGGCGTCCTCGCAGCCGCTGTCGGGGGCCACGGCGATACGGGTCCAGGTCCGGTCGGCGCCGCCGGGGCCGGCGCCCTCGCCCTGCACGGTGGGCGGGAACAGCTGGTCGACCGGGACGTTGTGCCACAGGGTCCGGACGGCGGCGAAGCCGTGCGGGGCGCCGGGTGCGTCGGAGTCCCCGGCGAGCCAGCTCCCGGTGACGGCTCCGCCGATGAGTCCCGTCCCGAGGACGAGACAGGCGGCGGCCGCGACGGCCTGCGACCGCCCCCGCCGGCCGAGCGGCCGGGGCCGCGCGCCCTCGCCGTACCCCTCCGGCTCCCCGAACGACACCAGGGGCCGCCCCGCTCCGGGCGTACCGCCCGGCGCCACGGGGGCGCTCCAGGAGAGAGCGGGGTCGGGGGCGTGCGCCGGGCCCGTGCCGGCACGGCGTGCGTCCGGGACGGACCCGGCGCCCGGCCGCCACGCGGGGCGGGGCGGCGCGTACGCCGGGTCCGTCCCGGAACGGCCCGCGCCGCCGGGGCCCGGGCGTGCGCCGGACGGTGTGCTCGGACGGCGCGGGCCGTCCGTGTCCGGCCGCACGGCGCGCAGCCGGGTGGTGGTCTCCGACTCGGTTTCGGGAGGGGTGCCCGTGCCGCGTGCGGTGGACCGGTGGGCGGGCCGCGACGGTACGGAGGGTGAGCCGCCCGGTGACCGCGTGCCCCGGCCCGCGGCCGGCGGCGTGTCGGGGAAGCGGGCGGAGGCACGCGGAGGCGGGGGGGCGGCGGGGGCCGTGCCGGCGGAGGCCCCCTCGCCGAAGCGCGGAGAACGCGGCGGGGGCGCCGAAGGACCGTCCGCGCCGTCGGCGTCCGTACGGGCGGGCTCGTGCGGTTCGAACGCGCCCGCACCGCGTGCGGTCTCCCCACGGGGGCCGTCGGCGGCCGCGGGGGCCGGTTCGCGGAGGGTGAAGGGACCGGAGCCGCCAAAGGTGCGGCCCCGGGGGGCGCCGGCCTCCGGGGCCGTGGGGCGGGCCGCGTCGTCCGGGCCCTTCCGTTCCTCCGTGTCGGGCCCGGCCGGTCCCGGCGGGTGCGCGGGGCGCGGAGGGACGGTGGGGCGCGGGGGGTGGGAGGCGCGGCGCGCTTCCGTGCTCATGCACCCCCCGTTTCGTCGTGCCCGCCCGGCACGGACTCGTCCCGGGCACAGATACCCGCACGGACGGCGCGTCATCCCGGCCCGGCCGTCCGGCCGGCCCGTTCCGCCGTGCGTGCGCGTCACTCTACGGCGTGGTCCGCGTCGAACGGGAGCCAGTCCACGGGGCCGCGGCATCTGCCCGGAACATCCCCTACCGTGCGGTAATCCCGTCTGGCAGGCTGCGCACATGACTGCGCGCGCCGCCGACCGGGCCCGTTACGAGCGGGCCACCGCCCGCCTCGACGCCCCCTTCGCGATCGTGGACCTGGGGGCCTTCGACGCCAACGCGGACGATCTGGTCCGCAGGGCGGGCGGGAAGCCGGTCCGGGTCGCGAGCAAGTCCGTGCGCTGCCGTGCGCTGCTCGAACGGGTCCTCGCCCGGGACGGTTTCGCGGGCGTCATGTCGTTCACCCTCGCCGAGTCCCTGTGGCTGGCCCGCTCCGGTTTCGACGACGTCCTGCTGGCCTACCCCTCCGCCGACCGCGCCCGCTACGCCGAGCTCGCCGCCGATCCCGAGCTCGCCGCCGCCGTCACGGTCATGGTCGACGATCCGGCGCAGCTGGACCTGATCGACGCCTCGCGCGCGGGCGGCGGTGAGGTGGTGCGCGTCTGCCTGGAGCTGGACACGTCCCTGAGGCTGCTGGGCGGGCGGGTGCGGATCGGTGCCCGGCGTTCCCCGCTGCACTCCCCCGCCCAGGTCGCCGAGTTCGCGCGCGCGGTGGCCCGGCGGCCCGGGTTCCGGGTCGTCGGGATCATGGCGTACGAGGGTCATGTGGCCGGTGTCGGCGACGCGGTGGCCGGACGTCCGCTGCGGTCGCGTGCGGTGCGGCTGATGCAGACCGCCGCGCGCCGTGAACTCGCCGAGCGGCGGGCCGCGGTGGTGCGGGCGGTGCGGGCGGTCGTGCCGGATCTGGAGTACGTCAACGGCGGCGGTACGGGCAGTATGCAGCACACCGCCGCGGAGGACGCGGTCACCGAGATCGCGGCCGGTTCGGGGCTGTACGTGCCGCGCCTGTTCGACAACTACACGTCGTTCAGCGGGCGTCCGGCGGCCCTGTTCGCCCTGCCCGTCGTGCGGCGGCCCGGTGTCGGCGTGGTGACGGTGCTGGGCGGGGGCTATCCGGCGTCGGGCGCGCCCGGCGCGGACCGGCTGCCGGCGCCGTATCTGCCCGAGGGGCTGCGGTACGACTCCCAGGAAGGGGCCGGTGAGGTGCAGACGCCGCTGCTGGGCTCGCCCGCCGACGATCTCCTGATCGGCGACACGGTGTGGTTCCGGCACGCCAAGGCGGGCGAGCTGTGCGAGCGGTTCGACGCGCTGCACCTGGTGGAGGGCGACGCGGTGACGGCGACCGTGCCGACGTACCGGGGCGAGGGCCGCACGTTCCTGTGACGGCTCAGTCCGCCGGGCCGATGCTGCTGCCGACGCCGCCGCCGGAGGCCGGGTCGGTGACCGAGCGGATGCCCTCGGTGATCCGGTCCATGTCGGCGAGGGGCGGACCGTCCCGTCCGGCGTCGAAGACGTAGCGGACGAGGACCGGGGGCCCGGTGCCGACACTGGAGGGGAACACCAGCGACTGCACGTAGCCGCCGGGTCCCTCGGCGGTGGTGACGCGCCAGCGCACGAAGTAGCCGGCGCGGCCCGCCACCGCGACCGGGCCGGACTTCACGACCTCGTGGGACTCCAGGCCGCCGTAGGGGCGCCGGCCGAGGAGGTCCTCGTCGAAGGCCGCGTCGGCCGCCTCGGATACGTCCTCCTCGGCGAGCGCCTCGGGCGAGGTCTCGTCGTTCTCGGTGACCGTGCGGGAGATGACGAGGCCGTGCCGGCAGACGCTGCCGTCGCCGGGGCAGTCGTAGGTGCCGTCGGTGGTCATGACGACGTCGTCCTGGGCCACGTTCTCGGGGCGGACCCAGCCGTCGAGGAGCGGGAAGGTGATCCCGTTGAGCTGGTCCTCGACCACGTCCGGGTCCCCGGCGGACGGCTCGGACGCGGACGGCGACGGGGACTCGGGAGCGGACGTGGCGGAGGTGGGAGCGGTGCGCGTCCCCGGTTCGCGCTCGTCCCCGCCGAGGAGCACCGCGCCGGTGACGACCGCCGCGACCAGCACGGCGCCGGCGGTGGTGAGGGCGATCGCCCTCGCGCGGCCGGTCCCGCCGCCGGACGGGGGCGGCGGCACGGCGGGAGCCCCGGGCGTGCGCCGGTGCTCGGTCCAGGCCGTGCCGTCCCACCAGCGTTCCAGGTGCGGGGCGTGCGGGTCGCGGTACCAGCCGGACGGGGGCGTCATGCTCATCCGGGCACTGTAGGGCGAACGCTACAGCGGTGTGACGTACGCCCCCGAGATCCCGCCGTCCACCAGGAAGTCGGTGGCGTTGACGAAGGAGGAGTCGTCGCTGGCCAGGAAGGCGACGGCGGCGGCGATCTCCTCGGCCTCGGCGAACCGGCCGAGCGGGATGTGCACCAGGCGGCGGGCGGCGCGCTCGGGGTCCTTGGCGAACAGCTCCTGCAGGAGCGGGGTGTTGACCGGTCCGGGGCACAGGGCGTTGACGCGGATGCCCTCGCGGGCGAACTGCACGCCGAGTTCCCGGGACATGGCGAGGACGCCGCCCTTGGATGCGGTGTACGAGATCTGGCTGGTGGCCGCCCCCATCCGGGCCACGAAGGACGCGGTGTTGATGATGGAGCCCTTGCCCTGGCGTCGCATGTAGGGCAGGGCCGCCTTGCAGCACAGGTAGACGGAGGTGAGGTTGACCTCCTGGACTCGCTTCCAGGCGTCGAGGCCGGTCTCCAGGATGGAGTCGTCGTCGGGCGGGGAGATGCCGGCGTTGTTGAAGGCGACGTCGACGCTGCCGTAGGTGTCGTACGCGGTCCGGAAGAGCGCCTCGACCTGCTCCGGGTCGGTGACGTCGACCTCGACGAAGGTGCCGCCGGTCTCCTCGGCGGCGGCCTTGCCGCGTGTCTCGTCCACGTCCCCGCAGACGACGTGCGCGCCCTCGGAGGCGAGCCGGCGGGCGGTCGCGAGGCCGATGCCGCTGCCGGCTCCGGTGACGACGGCGGTGCGGCCGACCAGTCGGCGGCAGATGTTCTCTTCGCTCATGCGCCCTCAGGCCTCCGTGCTGATGAAGACGTTCTTGGTCTCGGTGAAGGCGGCCAGCGCGTCCGGGCCGAGCTCGCGCCCGACGCCGGATTGCTTGAACCCGCCGAAGGGCGTCCAGTAGCGGACGCTGGAGTGGGAGTTGACGGACAGGTTGCCCGCGCGCACCGCCCGGGAGACGCGCAGGGCGCGGCCGACGTCGCGGGTCCACAGGGAGCCCGAGAGGCCGTAGTCGGTGGCGTTGGCCAGGCGTACGGCGTCGGCCTCGTCGTCGAAGGGGAGGACGACGGCGACGGGTCCGAAGACCTCCTCGACGGCCACGCGCGCGCGGGGGTCGACGCCGGTGAGGACGGTGGGCGGGAACCAGTAGCCGGGGCCCTCGGGGGCCTTGCCGCGGATGCCGTCGAGGGCGTCGGTGGCGTAGGAGCGGACGCGGGCGAGCTGGGCGGCGGAGATCAGCGGGCCCATGTCCACGGTCTCGTCGGCCGGGTCGCCCACCCGGACCGCCTCGATCGCGGGGGCGAGCAGTTCCAGGAACCGGTCGTGCACGGAGCGCTCGACCAGGATGCGGGTGCGGGCGCAGCAGTCCTGTCCCGCGTTGTCGAGGAAGGACATGGGGGCGGCCGCGGCGGCGGCCTCCAGGTCGGCGTCGGCGAAGACGAGGTTGGGGCTCTTGCCGCCGAGTTCCAGGGTGACGCGCTTGAGGCGGTCCGCGCCCCTGGCCCACACCTGTCTGCCCACGGCCGTCGACCCGGTGAACACGATCTTGGCGACGCCGGGGTGTTCCACGAGGGCGTTCCCGGCGACCGGGCCGTGTCCGGGGAGCACCTGGAACAAGCCCTCGGGCAGGCCGGCCTCCAGGGCCAGTCCGGCCAGGCGCAGGGCGGTGAGCGGGGTGGTCTCGGCGGGTTTGAGGAGCACCGCGTTGCCGGCGGCGAGGGCGGGGACGGCGCCCCAGGCCGCGATCGGCATCGGGAAGTTCCAGGGGGCGATGACGCCGACGACGCCGAGGGGCTCGAGGAAGGTGACGTCGACCCCGCCGGGGACCGGGATCTGGCGGCCGGTGAGGCGTTCCACTCCCCCGGCCGCGTAGTCGAGCAGGTCGCGGACGTTGCCCGCCTCCCAGCGGGCGTTGCCGAGAGTGTGGCCGGCCTCGCGGACCTCCAGGCGGGCCAGTTCCTCGACGTGCCCGTCGACCGTGCCGGCGAACCGGCGCAGCAGCCGGGCCCGGTCGCCGGGCGCGAGGGCGGCCCAGGCGGTCTGCGCGCGTGCGGCGCGTACGACGGCGGCGTCGACGTCGGCGGGGGCCGCGGCCGGGACGGTGGCGATGACCTCCTCGGTCGCGGGGTTGCGCACCTGGAGCTCGGGGGGCTGGTCGGACAAGGAGGGCCTCACATGCGTTCGAAGGAGCGGCGCAGCTCCCAGTCGGTGACCGCGGCGTCGAAGGCGTCGGTCTCGACGCGCGCCATGTTGCGGTAGTGCGCGACCACCTCGTCGCCGAAGGCCGCCTCGGCGATCGCGCTGTTCTCCCACAACTCGGCGGCCTCGCGCAGGGTGGTGGGGACGTGCTCGAAGCCGGCGGTGTAGGCGTTGCCGGGGCAGGGCTCGGGCAGCTCCAGTTTCCGCTCGATGCCGTACAGCCCCGCGGCGACCATGCCGGCCACGGCGAGGTGGGGGTTGACGTCGCCGCCGGGCAGCCGGTTCTCGAAGCGCAGGGAGCGGCCGTGGCCGACCACGCGCAGGGCGCAGGTGCGGTTGTCGTGTCCCCAGGCGACGGCGGTCGGGGCGAAGGAGCCGGGCTGGAACCTCTTGTACGAGTTGATGTGCGGGGCGTAGAGCAGGGAGAACTCACGGAGCGCGACGAGCTGCCCGGCGAGGAAGTGACGCATCACCTCGGACATGGCGTCCGGCTCCTCGGCGGAGTCCGGCATGACGCTGTCGCCGCCGGGGCCGGCGAGGGAGAGGTGGATGTGGCAGGAGTTGCCCTCGCGCTCGTTGTACTTGGCCATGAAGGTGATCGAGACGCCCTCCTGGGCGGCGATCTCCTTGGCGCCGGTCTTGTAGACCGCGTGCTGGTCGCAGGTGACCAGGGCCTCGTCGTAGCGGAAGGCGATCTCGTGCTGGCCGGGGCTGCACTCGCCCTTGGCGGACTCGACGACGAGTCCGGCGCCGGCCATCTCGTTGCGGATGCGGCGCAGCAGGGGCTCGACGCGGCCGGTGCCGAGCACCGAGTAGTCGACGTTGTACCGGTTGGCGGGGGTGAGCCCGCGGTAGCCGGCGTCCCAGGCCTGCTCGTAGGTGTCCTTGAAGACGATGAACTCCAGCTCGGTGCCGACCCGGGCGGTGTAGCCGAGGGCGGCGAGGCGGTCCAGCTGGCGGCGCAGTATCTGCCGGGGTGCGGCGACGACCGGGGAGCCGTCGGTCCAGGCGAGGTCGGCGACGGCCAGGGCCGTGCCCTCGTTCCACGGCACCCGGCGCAGGGTGTCGAGGTCGGGGTACATGGCGAAGTCGCCGTAGCCGGTCTCCCAGGAGGACATGGCGTAGCCGTCGACGGTGTTCATGTCGGCGTCGACGGCGAGCAGGTAGTTGCAGCCCTCGGTGCCGTGCCGGATCACCTCGTCGAGGAAGAAGCGCGCGGCGAACCGCTTGCCCTGGAGCCGCCCCTGCATGTCGGGGAAGGCCAGGACGACGGTGTCGATCTCACCGCCGGCGACGAGGGCGTGCAGTTCCTCGACGGTGAGCGGGGGTGTGCGGTCTGCCACGGGAGAGCCTCCTCGGGCTTCTTCGGTCACGCCGGGAGCCATAAGGTATTGCTGGGAACCATTGCTTGGGAAGGGGGCACGGCCGGATGCCACGGGAAGCGGCCGGCGCGGTCGGGGACCGCCTGGCGCCGGTGCTGCGGCGGGTCCGCGCGGGCAACGGCTTCGAGGAGGCGCTGGAGCAGATCCTCCAGGTGGTGCGGCTGGGGCTGGTGGCGGCCGGGGAACGGCTGCCGGCCGAGCGGGAACTGGCGGAGCGGCTGGGGATCAGCCGGGTGACGCTGCGCGAGGTGCTGAAGGTGCTCCAGGACCAGGGCCTGGTGGAGTCGCGGCGCGGCAGGTACGGCGGAACGTTCGTGCTGCCCCGTTCGACGGACACCGGAGAGGAGGAGTTGCGGCGGCGGATCGCCGGGGCCGACGTCGAGGACGTGCTGCGCTTCCGTGAGGTGCTGGAGGTGGGCGCTGCGGGGCTCTGCGCGGCGCACGGGCTGACGGACGGGCAGGCGGCGCGGCTGCGCGGGGCGCTGTCCGGCACGCGGGAGGCGCCGCTGGCGGACTACCGGCGCCTGGACACGCTGTTCCACCTCACCCTGGCGGAGCTGTGCGGCTCGCCGACGCTGACCGGGCAGTACGCGGCGGTCCGGGCGACGGTGAACGACCTGCTGGACTGCATTCCGCTGCTGGTGCGCAACCTGGAGCACTCGCAGCGGCAGCACGCGGCCCTGGTGGAGGCGGTGCTGGAGGGGGACGCGGACGGGGCGCGGCAGACGATGCGCGAGCACTGCGCGGGGACGGCGGCGTTGCTGCGGGGCTTCCTGGCGTGAGGGCGTGACGCGGTCGGGTTCACCGGGGTTCGACGCAGGGGGCTTGCGCTCACGGCGTCCGCGCCGCGAAGGTATGGGACCACAAAGGTCTGGATTCGTTCCATTGCTCCGCTGCCCCTCCGTCGCCGCCCCCGGGGAGTCGCCCTGTGAGCCTTCCACCCTCGTCCCGCGAACCCGCCGGCGAGGCGGACGACTACCTCGAACGCAGGAAGCTGCGCCGCGGCAGCGCCGGCTGGCTGCTGCTGACCGGCCTCGGCGTCGCCTACGTCGTGTCCGGCGACTACTCGGGCTGGAACTTCGGCCTGGCCGAGGGCGGCTTCGGCGGCCTGGCGATCGCCATGGTGCTGATGGGCACCATGTACACCTGCATGGTCTTCGCCCTGGCCGAGCTGTCGTCGATCCTGCCCACGGCCGGCGGCGGCTACGGCTTCGCCCGCAGGGCGCTGGGGCCGTGGGGCGGGTTCCTCACCGGGACCGCGATCCTCATCGAGTACGTGCTCGCGCCCGCCGCGATCTCCATCTTCATCGGCGACTACGTCGAGTCGCTGGGCCTGTTCGGCCTGGAGGCCGGCCGGCCGGTGTACCTGGCCTGTTTCGTCGTCTTCATCGGCATCCACCTGTGGGGCGTGGGCGAGGCGCTGCGCTTCAGCTTCGTCGTGACGGGTATCGCGGTGGCGGCGCTGGTGGTGTTCGCGCTGGGTGCGCTGCCCGGGTTCGACGCGTCCTCGCTGGACGACATCCCGGTGGATCCCTCGGCGTTCGGCGCGAACTCCTGGCTGCCGATGGGACTGCTGGGCATCTGGGCGGCGTTCCCGTTCGGCATGTGGTTCTTCCTGGGCGTGGAGGGTGTGCCGCTGGCCGCCGAGGAGGCCAGGGAACCGGCGCGTACGCTGCCGAGGGCGATCCGCTGGTCCATGGGCATCCTGGTGGCGCTGGCCGTGGTGACCTTCTTCGCGGCGGCCGGGGCGCGCGGCTCGGCCGCGGTCCAGGACGCGGGCAACCCGCTGGTGGAGGCGCTCCAGCCGGACGGCGAGGCGACGACGCTGAGCCGGATCGTGAACTACGCGGGCCTCGCGGGTCTGGTCGCGTCGTTCTTCTCGCTGATCTACGCCGGTTCACGCCAGCTGTTCGCGCTGTCCCGCGCGGGCTACCTGCCCAGGTTCCTCTCCCTCACCAGCAGCCGCCGGGCACCGTACCTCGGTCTGCTGGCGCCGGGGGCGATCGGCTTCGCGCTGGCCGCCGGATCGGGCGACGGCGCCCGCATGCTGAACATCGCCGTCTTCGGCGCGACGATCTCGTACGCGCTGATGTCCCTCTCGCACATCGTGCTGCGCCGCCGGGAGCCGGAGCTGCCGCGGCCGTACCGGACACCGGGCGGCGTGCTGACCTCCTCGGTCGCCCTGGTGCTGGCGTGCGCGGCGCTGGTGGCGACGTTCCTGGTGGACGTGGTGGCGGCGTTCATCGCGCTGGCCGTGTACATCGTGGCGGTGGCGTACTTCGGTCTGTACAGCCGCAGACATCTGGTGGCGAAGGCGCCGGAGGAGGAATTCGCGGCGCTGGCGGCGGCCGAGGCGGAGCTGTCACGGGACTGAGGACGGAAGGGAGGTGCCCGCCGTGCCGCCCGGACCGCTCATCGGCATCAGCACGTACGCGGAAGTCCGGTGTGCGCCGGGGAGTGCGGCGGCTGGACGCCGCGCTGCTGCCGGCCGGTTGTCCGCGACTGGTGCAGCGAGCGGGCGGGCCGGCCGCGTTGCTCCCCCGGACACGCCGGAGCGGGCGGGCGCCGTCGCCCACCTCGACGGCCTGGTGATCGCGGGCGGCCCGGACGTGGAGCCCGTCCGCTACGGCGCCGAACCCGACGTGCGCACCGGGCCGTCCGCCCGGACCAGGGACGCCCGGGAACTCGCCCTGACCGAGGCGGCCCTGCACCGCCGGATCCCGCTGCCGGGCATCTGCCGGGGCGTGCAACTGCTGAACGTCGCCCTGGGCGGCGCCCTCGTCCAGCACATCGACGGCCACGCGGAGACTCCGGGGGTCTTCGGCCACCACCCGGTCAAGCCGGTCCCCGGCGCGCTCCACGCCGGCATCGTCCCGGAGCGGACCTCCGTCCCCGCCCACCACCGGTCGGTGGACCGCCCGGGCGCCGGCCTGATCCCCTCGGCGTACGCGGAGGACGGCACAGTGGAGGCGATCGAACTCACGACGTCCCCGTGGGTCCTGGGCGTCCAGTGGCACCCGGAAACGGGCGAGGACGCACGGCTCATGCGCGCACTGACCGCCGCCGCGAACCGCGGGCGGTCGTGCCTCCCCCAGTGCCTCAAGGGCCCGGGAGGCCCCCCCGCGGCACGGGTGGGCGCGACAACCCCGTGAACGCCGGGCCGCGCGATCCGCCCCCGCCCGGTCCCCGCACCGGCTTCACCCCCGCGTCAGCGACAGCAGATCCCGCGCCGGCCCCGTCGGCCGGTGCCCCGTCGGCCACACCGCGCGCAGATCCCGGGCCAGGGCGATCCCGTCCACGGGAATCCGCACCAGCCGCCGCATCGCCAGCTCCTCCCCCACCGCGAGCTCGCTCAACACCGCCGGCCCCGCCCCGCCCACCGCCGCCGCCTTCACCGCCGTGGTCGAGGACAACTCGATCAGTGGCCGGGCCAGCCCCCCGAGCGCCGCGTCCAGAACCTGCCGCGTCCCCGAGCCCTTCTCCCGCAGGACCAACGGCGTACTCGCCAGCTCCTCCGCCGTGATCGGCCGCCGCCGACGGGCCCAGGCGTGCGACGGCGCCGTGACCACGATCAGCCGGTCATGGGCGATCACCGCGGAGTCCAGCCCCGTCGGCACCGTCAGACCCTCCACGAACCCCACGTCCGCCTCCCCCGACAGCAGCCGCTCCGCCACCGCCGCGGAGTTCCCGGCCAGCAGCGACACCGCCGTGTCCGGCCGGTCCGCGCGCAGCGCCAGCAGCCACCCCGGCAGCAGGTACTCGGCGATCGTCATGCTCGCCGCCACCCGCAGCCGCGAGTCCCTGCGGTCCCGCAGCGCCTGCGCGCCCGCGTCGAAGGCCTCCGCCGCCTCCACGATCCGCCGCGCCCAGTCGGTGACCAGCGCCCCCGCGTCCGTCAGCCGCGACCCGCGCGGCGACCGGTCGACCAGGGCCACCCCGAGCTGCCGTTCCATCGACCGGATCCGGCTGCTGGCGGCGGGCTGGGTGATGCCCACCTCCCGCGCCGCCCCGCCCAGGCTCCCCAGTCGCGCCACCGCCAGCAGCAGCTCCAGCGCCCCGAGGTCCGGCACCCGGTGAGCCAGGGCCCCCGGGCTCGCAGAGCGGTGCCCTGGATGGTCGTGGTCATCCGTTCTGCTCATAAGCCCAGCTTATGCCGTGAGAGGTGCTCCCGGTGGCGGGGCGCTCCGCGATGACGTGGTGGTCGCCCGCACCGTGACGGCGCTCGTCCGCTGCACCCGGCCGGCCGGCGCCCGGCACACGGCGCGCGGCCCGTTCAGCGGGACGCTGCTCGCAGGGCCCGCCCCAGCACCGTCGGCGCCTCGGCCAGCGACGGGCCGTACCAGGTGAGGCGCCGGCCGTCGACGAGCGCGCAGGGCAGGCCCCGGAAGGCCTCCGGGCCGTCGTCGGCAGTGAAGCGGTAGGGCTCGTCGGGAAGCACGACGAGGTCCGGGCCGGCCGCGCGCAGCGCCTCGAGCGGGAGCCGCGGATAGCGCTCCGGGTGGCCGGCGTACAGGTGGTCGACGCCGAGGCGGGAGAGCAGGTCCCCCGCGAAGGTGTCCCGGCCCAGCACCGTCCAGGGGCGCCGCCACACGGGCACGACCGCCGTCCGGCGCTCCGCGGGCGCCGGCGGCGCCGCCCAGGCCGCCTCGGCCTCGTCGAGCCAGCGGGGGCGGGCGGTCACCCCGCACGCCGTGAGCACCCGCTCCAGCTCGCCGAAGGCCTGGGGCAGCGTCCGGACCTCGGTCACCAGCACCTCGAGGCCCGCCGCACGCAGGGCCGCCAGGTCGGGCTCGCGGTTCTCCTCCTCGTTGGCGATCACCAGATCGGGGGCGAGGGCGACGATCCGGTCGGTCTTCGGGTTCTTCGTGCCGCCGACGCGTACGACGTCCAGTCCGGCCGGGTGCGTGCACCAGTCGGTGACGCCGGCCAGGGCGCCGGGGGCGGAGAGCGCCACGGCCTCCGTCAGCGACGGGACGAGGGAGACGACCCTGGCGGGACTCATCGGCGCGGCTTGTCCCGCAGCGCCTCGATGTGCTCGGCGACGGCGACGACCAGCAGCCGCGTCTCCGGGACCGTGGCCCGCCAGCGGTGCCGGACGCCTCCGGTCAGGTACAGGGTGTCGCCGCGGCCGAGCCGGTACGCGCGGCCCTCCGCCTCGATCTCCACGGCGCCGTCGGCCACGTACATCAACTGGTCGTTGCGGAACTGGAGTTCACGGCCGGCGTCGTGGTCGCCGGTGAACTCGGAGGCGTGCATCTGGTGGTGCCCGCGCACCAGGGAGCGCACGTGCGGTTCCGCCCACGGCTCGGCGCCCTCGGCGCGGACGACGTCCACGCTGCACGCGGGATCGGCGGCGGCGAGGAGCTCCACGGCGGTGGTGCGCAGCGCGTCCGCGACCTTCTCCAGGGAGCTCTGGCTGGGACGCGCCCGCTCGTTCTCGATCTGGCTGAGGAACGGGACCGACAGGCCGCTGCGCGCGGCCACGACGGCGAGGGTGAGGTCCAGCGCGCGGCGTCGCCGCCGCACGGCCGCGCCCACCCGCAAGGGCTGTTCCTTGTGATCGCCCATCGCTCCGGCTCCCTCCTCCGCCGATCGTCCCGCACCCCGTGCCGCCGCCCGTCCGGCGCACTCCTCGTCGTGAGTTGTCTGCACCCTACGCATGTTCGGCAAACCGTTTCAGGCGCCTGTCACGTCGCCGTCACAGGTGACCGGAGCCGACCCGCCAGTTCACGCCAGTCGCCCCGCGGGCCCCTCGGTTCCTCCCGCGCGCGATAACGGGGTGTTCCCGCCATTGTCACCCCCGCCCGGCGGAAGGTCACGGGGAGGTCCGGGCAGGACATCGCGCTGCGTGGTTGTCCGGATTCCTACCGTGCTCCCGTCCGGCCCCGGACATGCCCGAGGGGCGGGCCCGGCCGCGCCGTCGGGTGCGGGGCCGGGCCCGCCCCTCGGGGCGGCCGGTACGGCGGTTACCGCGGGGTCATCCGCTCCACCATGTCCGGATGCTCCTCCAGCCAGGCGGCCACGGCCTCCTCCTCGTGGCCCTGGCCGCGGTCCTTGATCTCGCGTTCCAGGGTGCCGAGCTCGTCCTCACTCATCCGGAAGCCCTTGATCCACTCGGTGAGCTGCGGGTACTGCTCGGGGAACTTCTTGCTCGCGATGGTGTGGATGGTGTTGTTCTCGCCCCAGGCGCGCTTCGGGTCCTCGAGCTTGGTCAGCTCGTACTCGCTGTACGACCAGTGCGGCGACCAGAGGGTGACCGCGACGGGCTCCTTCTTGGCGTAGGCCCGCTTGAGCTCGGCCAGCATCGCCGGTGAGGAGCCGTCGACGACCTCGTACTCCTCGTCCAGGCCGTAGGCCGGCAGGACCTTGTTCTTGAGGAGGTCCATCTGGCCGGTGCCCGGTTCGATGCCGACGATCCGCCCGCCGAACAGGCCGGCCTTGCCCTTGAGGTCCGCCAGGGACTGGACGTCCTCGACGTAGGAGGGGACGGAGATCTCCAGCGAGACCGGTTCGTACCACGTGCCGAGGTCGGTGAGCTTGTCCTTGTTCGGCTCGTAGAAGTTCTTCTGCGAGTGCGGGAGCCAGGCGTCGAAATTGAGGTCGAGGTCCCCGGAGGCGAGGCCGGTGTAGACCGGGCCGACGTCCATCTGCTTGAGGTTCATCGTGTAGCCGCGCCGCTCGAGGACGTTCTTCCACAGGTAGGTGACGGCGACGTCCTCCTCCCAGGGGAACCAGGCCACGTCCAGCGTCCGCTTCGCCTCGGCGGGGGCGCCGCCCGGGCCGGACCCCGTCGGGGCCAGCTTGTCGACGACGCCCGGGTTGTCCTTCAGCCAGGCGCGGACGGCGTCCTGCTGCCCGCCCTTGCCGGCCTTGTTGATCTCGGCTTCCAGGCCGGTGAGCTCCTCCTCGGTCATCGAGAAGTCCTTCAGCCACTTCCCGACGAGCGGGTTGTCGTCGGCGAAGCCCTTGCGCGAGACCGTGTGCACGCCGTCGCCCTTGCCCCAGCTGCCCTTGGGGTCCTCCAGCTTCTTCAGGTCGTAGTCGCTGTACGCCCAGTGCGGCGACCAGAGGGTGACGACGACCGGTTCCTTCTTGCTGTAGGCCCGCTTGAGCTCGGCCAGCATCGCCGGCGTGGAGCTGTCGACGACCTCGTACTCCTCGTCCAGGCCGTACTCCTTGAGGACCTTGCTCTTCAGCAGGCCCATCATGCCGGCGCTGGACTCGATGCCGGTGATCTCCCCGCCGAAGGCGGACGCCTTGCCCTTGAGGTCCTCCAGGCTGTCGACGTCCTCCATGTACGCCGGGACGGTCAGCTCCAGCGACGTCTCGCCGTACCAGGAGCCGAGGTCGTCGAGCTGCCCGCCGTACTTCTTCCAGTACGCCTCGTGGGTGGTGGGCAGCCAGGCGTCCGTCTGGAAGTCGACGTCGCCCTGCGCGAGGGCGGTGTAGAGCGGGCCGGCCTCGAACTGCTTGGCCTCGACCTCGAAGCCGCGCCGCTCCAGGATCTCCTTCCACAGGAAGGTGGAGGCGACGCCCTCGTCCCAGGGGATGTAGCCGATGGTGACCTTCCTGCCGTCGCCGACGTTCCCGCCGTCGGCGGCGGCGTCGGAGCCGCCGGAGCTCTTGCCGAAGATCCCCATGCCGCCCGCGACCAGGGCGAGGACGACGACGCCGACCACGGCGACCTGCGGGCGGGGCCGGTAGGACCAGATCCTCAGCCCCTGCGCGGCGCGCGCCTTGGCGGCGGCGCGGCGGCCGAGCGGGGAGACCTGGGTGCCCAGGGCGCTGGTCATGCGGTCCAGGTAGATCGCCAGGATGACGATGGCGATGCCGGACTCGGCGCCCAGACCGATGTTGAGCTGTCCGATGGCCTCGATGACCGCGCCGCCAAGTCCGCCGGTGCCGACCATGCCGGCGATCGCGGCCATGGACAGGCCCAGCATGATGACCTGGTTGACACCCGCCATCACCGTGGGCAGCGCCAGCGGCAGCTGCACGCGCAGCAGGGTGTTGCGGGGAGTGGTGCCGAACGCCTCGGCGGCCTCGACCAGTTCCTTGTCGACCTGGCGGATGCCCAGCTCGGTCATGCGCACGCCCGGGGCGAGCGCGAAGATCAGGGTGGCGACGATGCCCGGGGCGGAGCCGGTCCCGAAGAACAGGATCGCCGGGATGAGGTAGATCATCGCGGGCAGCGTCTGCATGAAGTCCAGGACCGGCCGGACGACGGCGCTGACCCGGTCCGAGCGGGCCGCCCAGATGCCGACCGGCACCGATATGACCAGCGCGATCACCGTGGCGACGATGACCAGCGCCAGCGTCACCATCGAGTCCTCCCACAGCTCGAGGGAGTCCAGGAAGGCGAAGCCGACGAAGGTGAGGACACCGGCGAAGGTACCGCGCAGCCAGAAGGCGATCACCGCGAAGATGCCGCAGAGGATCAGCGGCTCGGGGGCCTGGAGGACGGCGTTGACGCCGTCGTAGGCGCCGGTGAAGACGGCCTTGAAGAAGTCGAACAGCCAGGTGACGTTGGCGAGCAGCCAGTTGACGGTGCTGTTGACCCAGTCGCCGAGCGGGATCCTAGGCACGGGCCATCACCTTCTCGCCGCCCTTGTTTCGCGGGGTGTCGCAGACACCGGGATCGGACTCCTCGTCGCCGAGGAAGCCGACGAGGCGCTGCCGGGGCACGACCCCGACGAGCGCGTCCCCCTCGTCCAGCACCGCCACGGGGTGCGGCACACGGGCACTGATCGCGCACAGGTCGGTGAACGGCGTCTCGGGCGTCGCGGTCTCGCAGCCGCAGTCGGCCTCGTCGCCGCGGACCTCGCGCTCCATCACGGCGCCGGCGGTGAGCACGCGGGCGCGGTCGACGTCCTGGGTGAAGGAGGCGACGTAGTCGTTGGCGGGGCGGATCAGGATGTCCTGCGCGGTGCCGATCTGCACGATGCGGCCGTCGCGCATCACCGCGATCCGGTCGCCCAGGCGCATGGCCTCGTTGAGGTCGTGGGTGATGAAGACGATCGTCTTCCTCAACGTCTTCTGCAGTTCGATCAGCTGGTCCTGCATGTCGCGGCGGATCAGCGGGTCGAGGGCGCTGAAGGACTCGTCCATCAGCAGCAGGTCGGCGTCGGTGGCGAGCGCGCGGGCGAGCCCCACGCGCTGCTGCATGCCGCCCGACAGCTCGTCGGGCCACGACTTCTCCCAGCCGGCCAGGCCGCACAGGGCGAGCGCCTCGTCGGCGCGGCGTTCGCGCTCGGCGCGGGGCACGCCCTGCACTTCAAGACCGTAGGCGGCGTTCTCACGGACGCTGCGGTGCGGGAACAGCGCGAAGTGCTGGAAGACCATGCTGATCTTCCTGGAGCGGACCTCGCGCAGCTCCCGGTCGGGCAGCGCGGTCAGGTCCTGGCCGCCGAAGCGCACGTGTCCGGCGGTGGGCTCGAGCAGGCCGTTCAGCATCCGCAGCAGGGTGGACTTGCCGGACCCCGACAGGCCCATGACGACGAAGATCTCGCCCGGCTCCACCGTGAACGAGGCGTCGATGACGGCGGCGGTGGTGCCGTCGGCGCGCAGCTCCTCCCGGTCGGTCTTCTTCTGGCGCAGTCGTTCGACCGCCTGGTCCGGTCGTCTGCCGAACACCTTGAACAGATGCTCGGCCTCAAGCCTGGATGACACGCGTACCTCTTGTCTCGACGGCAAATGGCAGGAGCGATGTCCGGCGGACGGCTCACGCGGCCCACAACAGTTGAATCTGTAACCGGCATCGCTCCGGGGCCGCGCCTCCCCGGTTTTGCACAGGGCAAACGTGTTCGTGTGACGCCTCACACAGATGGCGCAGAGCGCAACTCGTTGCGCGTAACACATACGCATGCTCCTGCGGGGCGCTGTCGGTGGGGTGCGGCATGATGCGGGACGTGACCGGACGACTGATGCTCCTCGACACCGCTTCCCTGTACTTCCGCGCCTACTTCGGCGTCCCCGAGTCCGTCAGGGCCCCGGACGGCACTCCGGTGAACGCCGTGCGCGGACTGCTCGACTTCATCGACCGCCTGGTCAAGGACCACCGTCCCGACCGCCTGGTGGCCTGCATGGACGCCGACTGGCGCCCGGAGTGGCGGGTGGAGCTGATCCCCTCCTACAAGGCGCACCGCGTCGCCGAGGAGCGTGCGGCGGGCCCGGACGAGGAGGAGGTGCCGGACACGCTGTCCCCGCAGGTACCGGTGATCGAGAGCGTGCTCGACGCGGTGGGCGTCGCGCGGGTGGGGGTCGCCGGGTACGAGGCGGACGACGTGATCGGCACGTTCACCGCCCGCGCCGGCGGACCGGTGGACATCGTCACCGGTGACCGCGATCTCTACCAGCTGGTGGACGACGCGCGCGGGGTGCGCGTGCTGTACCCGCTGAAGGGCGTCGGCACGCTCCAGCTCACCGACGAGGCCGTGCTGCGCGAGAAGTATGGCGTGGACGGCAGGGGGTACGCGGACCTGGCGCTGCTGCGCGGTGATCCGAGCGACGGCCTGCCGGGCGTACCGGGCATCGGGGAGAAGACGGCCGCCAAGCTGCTGGCCGAGTTCGGCGACCTGGCCGGGATCCTGGCGGCCGTGGACGACCCGCAGGCCAAGCTCACGCCGTCGCAGCGCAAGCGCCTGGACGAGGCGCGGCCGTATCTCGCGGTCGCCCCCAAGGTCGTCCGGGTCGCGGACGACGTCCCGCTCCCGGACGTCGACACGGCGCTGCCGCGCGGGCCGCGCGACCCTGCCGGGGTGGAGTCCCTGGCCGCCCGGTGGGGTCTGGGCGGCTCACTGCAGCGCCTGCTGACGACCCTCTCGGCGTGAACCGCACACATCACGGAACAGGACGGAAAATCCGCCGGCCAGGCGTCGACCGAGATCGAGGTGTTAGGTTAGGTAAACCTAACTACGGTAACTGGGAGGCTCCTCATGGCAGAGCGACCGGTACGCGCCCCGCGCGCGCCGCACACCGCCGAGGTCGTCCGCACCGAGCGGCTGACCCCGCACATGCAGCGCGTGGTGCTCGGTGGTGAGGGGCTCTCCGGCTTCTCGGCGGACACCTGCACCGATCACTACGTCAAGCTGCTGTTCCCGGCTGCGGGAGCGACGTATCCGGAGCCCTTCGACCTCCAGCGCATCCGCGAGGAGTTCCCGCGCGAGCAGTGGCCGGTGACCCGGACGTACACGGTGCGCCAGTGGGACCCCGAACACCGTGAGCTGACCCTGGACTTCGTGGTCCATGGCGACACGGGCCTGGCCGGCCCCTGGGCGGCGAACGTCCGGCCGGGCGAGGTCGTCCGGTTCATGGGGCCCGGCGGCGCCTACGCGCCCGACCCGGCCGCCGACTGGCATCTGCTCGCCGGTGACGAGAGCGCGCTGCCCGCGATCGCCCGGTCGCTGGAGGCGCTGCCGCACGGCGCCAGGGTGTTCGCCTTCGTGGAGATCTCCGGTCCCGAGGAGGAGCAGAAGATCGACTCCGACGCGGAGGTCCACTGGCTGCACCGCGGTGGCCGGCCCGTCGGCGAGGCCCTGGTGGAGGCCGTCCGAAGCCTCGACTTCCCGGAGGGCCGGGTGCACGCCTTCGTCCACGGCGAGGCCCACTGCGTGAAGGAGCTGCGCCGCCTGCTGCGCGTGGAGCGCGGTATTCCGCGCGAGGACCTGTCGATCTCCGGCTACTGGCGGCTCGGCCACAACGAGGACGGCTGGCAGGCCTCCAAGCGCGACTGGAACGCCCGCATCGAGGCGGAGCAGGAAGGCGTGAAGACCTCCGCCTGACCTCCCCCCGACGGGCTTGCTGCAACGCCCGCGGCCGGTGGGTGGGCCGGGCCGGGGGTGTCCGTCCTCGGACCGGCGCGACCGGGTTTCCCGGAGGGGCCGGGGCGCGGACGCGCCGGCCCCCTCCGGCCCGCACCAGCACGGGGCGCCCCCGCCCGCCCCGGCGGGCTGATCAGGTGAACCGCGGCCCCCCGGACCACGGCCGGCGGCGTGGCGGGCCCACCCGTGCGGGGCCACTGCCGCAGGATCCGGGCGCGTGGCACACACCTTCGACGAGCTCGTGGCCAAGCAGCGCGCGGCGGACGAGGCGCACGCCCGGGTCCGGCAGCTGCGGGACGCCTACGGCCCGCCCACCCGGACCAAGTGGAGCGGGCGCCAGACCATCACCTGGGAGACCGCCTGGCGGGCCTGGCGCGACCTGGCCCGTGACGTCCGGCTCGCGGTGGCCGAGTACGCCCGGGCCGAGGGCAGACCGCTCCACGAGATCGAGGCGGAGCTGAGGCGGGCGACCGGGGACCACGGCTGAGCGGCCCCGTACGCTTGCCCGATGTGAGACGCAGACGGCCGATTCCACCCTCTCCCCTGCCGCAGCGCGACGGCGTGGACCCGGTGCGGGTGCGGCTGCCCGCCGGCACCCGGTGGGCCACGGTGCGGGAGCACCTGGTGCAACGGCTTTCGGCGGGCCCCGGTGTCGTGGACGGGATGTTCGCCGCGGGGCTGATCGTCGGGGCGGACGGACGGGCCGTACCGGCGGACGCACCGTACGCACCCGGCATGTTCGTGTGGTTCCACCGGGAGCCGCCCGCCGAGGTGCCGGTGCCGTTCCCGCTGGAGGTCGTCCACCGGGACGAGCACATCGTCGTCGTCGACAAGCCCCACTTCCTGGCCACCACCCCGCGCGGCAGCCACGTCACCCAGACCGTGCTCGCCCGGCTCCGCCGCGAGCTGGGCGTCCCGGAACTCGGCGCCGCGCACCGTCTCGACCGGCTCACCGCGGGCCTGGTGCTGTTCACGCTACGGCCCGGGGAGCGCGGGGCCTACCAGACGCTGTTCCGCGACCGTCTCGTGCGCAAGGAGTACGAAGCCGTCGCCCCGTACGACCCGGCGCTCGACCTGCCCCGGACCGTACGCAGCCGGATCGTGAAGGAGCGCGGGGTGCTGACCGCCGAAGAGGTCGAGGGCGAGCCGAACGCCCTGACCCGCGTCGAGCTCACCGCCCACCGGGCCGACGGCCTCGGCCGGTACCGGCTGGTGCCCCGCACCGGGCAGACCCATCAACTGCGGGTGCACATGAACGCTCTGGGCGTGCCGATCCTCGGCGATCCGCTGTATCCCGAGGTGACCGCCCCCGTCCCGGCCGGCGACTTCCGGCGTCCGCTGCAACTGCTGGCGCGGAAGCTGGAGTTCACCGATCCGGTGACGGGTGCGGAGCACCGGTTCACCAGCGGCCAAACGCTCGCGGCCTGGTCCTCGTACGAGGAGTGGGCGGCCGGTCAGTAACCGCGCCACCAGCACAGGAAGCGCTGCCAGGCGCCCTGCGGCGGGGCCGGCCGCGACGGCACGGGCGGCGGCGCGGGCTGCGGCGCGGGTGCCTCGGCGTCCGGCTCGGGCGGCACGTGGGGCGCGGGGGCCGCGGGCCGGGTCGCGCCGACCTGCCAGTCGCGCTGCGGGGGTGCGTCGTTCTTGTGGCTGGGCCGCTGCAGCACGTCCTGCTGCGGCCGGGGCGTGAAGTGGACGGGCAGTTCCACGAGGTGCCGGGAGGCGATGGACTCGGTGAAGGACAGCTCCTCCTCGCCGACGCTGAGTTCCACGTCGGGCAGCCGCATGAGCAGTGCGTCGACGCCGACTTCGGCGACCACGCGGCCGATGTCCTGGCCGGGACACTCGTGCGCGCCGCCGCCGAAGGCGAGGTGCGAGCGGTTGCCCTGCATGTCGGCGGTCGGGTCGGGCCGCACCCGGGGGTCGACGTTGGCCGGCGCGGGCGCGAACAGCAGTCCGTCGCCCTTGCGGATGCGCCGGCCGCCGAGCTCCGTGTCCTGCTTGGCGAAGTAGGCGAAGATCGTGCTGAACGGCGGTTCGTCCCAGAGTAGTTGCTCCACCGCCTGGGGCACGGTCATCTGGCCGCCGTTGAGCTGGGAGCGGAAGCGCGGGTCGATGAGCACCTGGCGCAGCACGTTGGCGAGGAGGTTGGCGGTGGCCTCGTAGGCGGCGATGAGCACCACCCTGAGGTGCTGGGCGACCTCCTCGTCGGTCAGCCCGGCCGGGTGCCTGATGAGGTGGCCGGTGAAGTCGTCCTTCGGCTCGGCCCGGCTGCGGGCCGTGAGGCGTTCCAGGGCTTCCATGACGTAGGCGTTGCTGGCGATCGCGGTCTCGGTGCCCTTGATCATGTCGCGGGCGGCCTCGACCATCCGGTCGTCGTACTCGTCGGGCATGCCGAGGACGTGGCACATCACGGCCATCGGCAGGTGCTCGGCGTACTGGCCGACCAGGTCGGCCTCGCCCGCCTCGCAGAACCGGTTGACGACGCGCTGGACGCTGCGGTTGACGTGCCGGCGCAGGCCGCGGAAGTCGGTGGCCGCCACGGCGGCGTCGATGGCGCCGCGCAGCCGCCGGTGCTCGTCGCCCTCGGCGTGGGCGCACATCGGCTGCCAGGCGATGTGCGGCATCAGCGGGTGGTCGGGTTTGACCAGGCCTTCCGCGAGCGCGGACCAGATCCGGCTGTCCTTGCAGTACTGGGCGGGGCTGCGCACCAGTTGCTGGTTCTCGGCGTGGCCGAGGACCACCCACACCGGCACGTCGTCGTGGAGCAGCGCGGGTGCCACCGGGCCGTGCTCGGCCCGCAGTTCCTCGTACAGCTTCTTCAGGTCCGGCGACTCGTGCAGCCGGCTCAGTCCGCCGGGGCCCGGGTTGTGCGCGGGGCAGCCGGGGGGCGGGCCGGGCCGGGGGGTGTCCGTTCCGGTCGTGGAGTCTCCCGTCGGGGAGGTGGGTTCAGGCGTCACAGTGGTCGCTCCGAAGGGGGAAAGCGGGGCGGAAGGGGGCCCGGGGTCAGGTGAGCGGGCCGGTCATGGCGAGCGAGTGCAGGAACCGCATCAGGGTCATCAGCACGTCACGGCTGGAGGCGCGGCGCCGTACGTCGCACTCCATGATCGGGATGCGCTCGGACAGGTCGAGGGCGGACCGCAGGTCCGCGACGGGGTAACGGGGGGCGTCCGGGAAGGAGTTGACCGCGACGACGAACGGCACGCCGCGTTCCTCCAGCCGCCCCATGACGTCGAAGCTGACTTCGAGGCGGCGGGTGTCGACCAGCACGACCGCGCCGAGCGCTCCCTCGAACAGCCCGTTCCACAGGAACCAGAAGCGCTCCTGGCCGGGGGTGCCGAACAGGTACAGCACCAGCTGATCCGTGATCTTGATGCGGCCGAAGTCCATGGCGACCGTGGTGGCCGTCTTGGACGCGGAACCGAAGTCGTCGTCGACCCCGATGCCGGCCTGTGTCATGGTCTCCTCGGTCGTCAGCGGTTTGATCTCGCTGACCGAGCCGACCATGGTCGTCTTGCCGACCCCGAATCCGCCCACGATCACGATCTTCACCGCGGCCTGTGCCGTGTGCGGCAACTGGTCCTCGGCGCGGGGGCCGGGGAGGGTCTCAGAGCCTTTGAAGTCCATGCATCACCGCTTCGAGAAGGGAACGGTCGGGCAGCGCCTTGCGGACGACCGGGAAGCGCGCCTGAACCAGTTCCGCCGCCAGCATCTCGGTGAGCAGCACGGTCACCACACTGAACGGCAGGTTGAGATAGGCCGACAGTTCGGCCACGGACAGGGGGGCGGCACAGAGCCTGAGCAGCGCCGCCTGCTCGGGGGTGGCGGAGGGCGGGGGGTCCGGGGAGCCGGCCACGATCAGCGTGACGAGATCGATGTCCGCACGTTCGCCGTCCGGTCCGGCGACGACGTACAGCCGCTCCGGGTTGCCGCCCCCGCCCTTCTTCCCGGCCGGTCCGGCCGGTCGCGGAGGCGGAGGGGGGACGTTCCGGGGGAAGCGCCTCTGGCGTTGCGGAGGAGTCATACGGTCTGCCCGTTCCGTCGGGGCGGACTGGTCAGATGGGCGCCGATGCGGACGACGAGGTCGCGCATCATGCCGCCCATGCGGCCGGGTTCGCAGGTCATGTCGGAGAGCACCGCGAGATAGGCGTTGGCGCCGGCCGCCATCAGGTAGAAGTAACCCTGGTCGATCTCGATGAGCACCATCTTCATCTCGCCGTCGCCGTGCGGGAGTTCCTGGGCGACGGCCCCGGCGAGGCTCTGTACGCCCGCACAGGCCGCGGCCACCCGGTCGGCGGCGTCCGGCTCGCCGCCGTAGCGGGCGATGCGCAGGCCGTCGGCGGAGAGCACCACGATCATCTCGACGCCGGGTACGCCGTCGGCGAGCTCCTTGAGCATCCAGTCGAAGTTGGCTCGCTGCTGGATCACTTGGGGTCTCCCTCGTCATCGGCCTCGGTGCGGGCCGGTTCGTTGATGAGATGCAGATAGGCGGTCGGGTTCCGGGTGAAGTCGGTGGGGTGGACGCCCGGGTCGAGGTCCTTCTTCAGGCCCTCCCAGAAGGCGTCGACCCACAGCCCGGGTTCACGGTCGTCCCGCTTCTTCTCGGGCTCGGGCCGGGCCCAGATGTCGTGGTACTCCTCGCCCCGCTCCCTGGCCTCCCGCTCGGCTCGCTCGGCGGCCGCCCGCTCGGCGTACTGCTGGTCCAGTGGGGTCTTCACCCGGCTGCGGCGCTGCGGCAGCCCGCTCGCGGCCCACTCGGTGACCTCGGGGACGTCGTCCTCGAGGGAGACGGTGGCGGGGATGCGGGGGCTGGTGGGGCGGCGCTTCTTGGGGGTGCGCTCCGGGCCCGGCAGGGCGTCGACCGGTCGGGGCACGGAGGTCGCCCCGATGCCGTGGGCGAGACCCACGCCGGGCTCGTCGGTGATCATCTCGCTGGGCACGACGAGGACGGCGCGGACGCCGCCGTAGGCGGAGGCGCGCAGGGAGACCTGCATGTTGAAGGCGGTGCAGAGCCGGCCGACGACGGCGAGGCCGAGGCGCGGGTTCTCTCCGATCTCCTGGAGGTCGGTGCCCTTCTGGGCCTGTTCGAGGATGCCTTCGATACGGGCGCGGGCCTGCTCGTCGAGGCTGACGCCGGCGTCCTCGATCTCGATGGCGACGCCGGTCTGCACCTCGGTGGCGGTGACGCTCACCTTGGAGGTCGGCGGCGAGTAGCGGGTGGCGTTGTCGAGGAGTTCGGCGGCGGCGTGGATGACCGGCTCGACGTGGATGCCCTTGATGTTGACCTTGGCGATCGACCTCAGGTCGATGCGGCGGTACTCGAGGATGCGGGACATGGCGCCGCGCAGCACGCTGTAGAGCGCGACGGGGTTGGGCCACTGGCGTCCGGGGCGGCCGCCGCCGAGGACGGAGATGGAGTCGGCGAGGCGGCCGATCAGCGCGGTGCCGTGGTCGATGCGCAGCAGGTCGTCGAAGACCTCGGGGTTGCGGCCGTGGTCCTCCTCCATCTCGCGGAGCTCCTTGGCCTGCTGGTGGACGATCGCCTGGACGCGGCGGGCGATGCTGACGAAGGAGCGCTGGGCGGAGTCGCGCAGGTTCTCCTCGTCGTCGATGATCTTGAGCATCGTCCGCAGCATCCGGATCTGGTACTCCGGCAGATCGCGCCAGGCCGGGTTGAGCCGGGGCAGGGCGCGGATCACCTCGTCGGTGTCGTTGCCGTTGTGCAGGTGGTCCAGGGCCGCGGGGGCGACCTGGCGGATGAAGTGGTCCGTCTCCGTGTCGTGGGCGGCGATCCGGGCCTCCAGATACGCACGGTGACGGTCGTGCTCGGCCTGCGCCTCCCGCAGTGCACGGCCGCGGCGCACCGCCTCGGCCGCGGCGGCGGTCACCAGCAGGGTCGCGACGGCGCCGCACACGCCGACGGCGATCCGGGCGGGCTCCGCCACCAGGGCGACGGCGGCTCCGGTCGCCGCGGCCATCGTTATGGCCGGCAGCAACAGCACGCGTGTGTAGGGATGGTGGACACTCGCCATGTGGGCCCTCTGAAACGAATCGACTGACGGTCGGAAAACGTGCACATAGGGGAACAAGCGCACGAATTCATCTCAACTCGGTGCGCTGCGGGCGAGCTTAGTCCGACAGGATCATCGCCATGTCATATTCAGCAAGTGCCGGAAACGGCCCCTGGGGCAGGAGTACGCTCAGGTCGTTTGCACGCCATGCGGCCACTCGAACACAATGCGTCACCGCGGTCGGGAGTGCGAAGACCACTCACCGTCACGGGTGAGGAAGGCCCCGGTCCTCACGATCCTGCCCGCGGAGCCGGGCGGTGACGCCCCCGGACGAGGGCGCGCGGAAGGCAGGAGCCCGGCGCGCGCGGGGCGCACCGGGCTCATCGGGGGTGACGGGCCGGGCGGTTCAGCCCACGGACGAGTAGGCGACCACGCCGCGCAGCAGTCCGTCGACCGCCTTGCGGGCGTTCCTGGCGACCGTAGAGCCCTCGACGGACGGCGCGGCGGCCGAGATCTGCCCCAGCACGTCGATGACCTGCTTGCACCAGCGCACGAAGTCGCCGGCCGGCATCTCCGCCTCGCGCAGCACCTCGTCCAGGCCCTTGCCCGACGCCCACGTGTAGGCGGCCCAGGCGAAGCCGAGGTCGGGCTCGCGCTGGCCCACGCCCTCCGTCTGGCTGATCCGGAAGTCCTCCTCCAGGGCGTCCAGCCGCCCCCAGATGCGGACCATCTCGCCGAGCGCCGCCTTCGCCCTGCCCGAGGGCAGCTTGGGCGCCATCGCGTCGTCGGAGACCCGGGACTCGTACACCAACGCCGACACGCACGCGGCCAGTTCGGCGGGGGCGAGCCCCTCCCAGACGCCCTCGCGCAGGCACTCGCTGGCCAGCAGGTCGAGTTCGCCGTACAGCCGGGCCAACCGCTTGCCGTGCTCGGTGACCTCGTCGCCGCGCAGGTAGTCCATCTCGGTCAGCAGCGCGACGATCCGGTCGAAGGTGCGGGCGATGGTGTTCGTCCGGCCCTCGATGCGGCGCTCCAGCTGCGAGGTGTCGCGCAACAGCCGGTGGTAGCGCTCGGCCCAGCGGGCGTGGTCCTCCCGGTCCTGGCAGCCGTGGCACGGGTGCGCCCGCAACACCTTGCGCAGCCGTGCGATCTCCCGGTCGTCGGCCGCCTGGGAGCGCTGCTTGCGGTGCCGCTCCGGCGCGATGTGCCCGGCCTTGGTGCGCAGCGCGGAGGCGAGGTCCCGGCGGGACTGCGGGGAGCGCGGGTTGAAGGACTTCGGGATCCGCATCCGCTCCAGCGCCTCGACCGGCACCGGGAAGTCGATCGACGCCAGCCGCTTGACCTGTCGCTCGGCGGTCAGCACCAGCGGGCGCGGACCGTCGTGGTGGTCGAAGCCGCGGTGGCCGTTGGACCGCCCCGCGGACAGACCGGGGTCGAGGACCAGCGCCAGTCCCGCGTACTTGCCGGTGGGCACGTGGATGATGTCACCGGGCTTGAGCTTCTCCAGCGCGACGGCGGCCTCCGCACGGCGCTGCACCGCGCCCTGCCGGGCCAGCTCGTTCTCCCGGTCCTTCAGCTCGCGGCGCAGCCGCGCGTACTCCTCGAAGTCGCCGAGGTGGCAGGTCATGGAGGCCCTGTAGCCCTCCAGACCCTCCTCGTTGCGCTGCACCTGCCGGGAGATGCCCACGACCGACTTGTCCGCCTGGAACTGCGCGAAGGACGTCTCGAGCAGTTCGCGCGAGCGGTGCCGCCCGAACTGCTCCACCAGGTTGACCGCCATGTTGTACGACGGCTTGAAGCTGGAGCGCAGCGGATACGTGCGCGTGCCGGCCAGTCCCGCGAGGTGCTCGGGGTTCATGCCGCGCTGCCACAGCACGACCGCGTGACCCTCGACGTCGATGCCGCGCCGGCCGGCCCGGCCGGTCAGCTGGGTGTACTCGCCGGGGGTGATGTCGGCGTGCTGCTCGCCGTTCCACTTGACGAGCTTCTCCAGGACCACCGAGCGGGCGGGCATGTTGATGCCGAGCGCGAGGGTCTCGGTCGCGAACACGGCCTTGACCAGACCGCGCACGAACAGCTCCTCGACGACCTCCTTGAACGTCGGCAGCATGCCCGCGTGGTGGGCGGCGATGCCGCGCTCCAGGCCCTCCAGCCACTCGTAGTAGCCCAGGACGTGCAGGTCCTCGGCCGGGATGGAGGCGGTGCGCTCCTCGACCAGGGAGCGGACCTTCGCCCGCGCCTCCTCGTCGTTGAGCCGGAGCCCGGCGTACAGGCACTGCTGGACGGCGGCCTCGCAGGCGGCGCGGCTGAAGATGAAGGTGATGGCCGGCAGCAGGCCCTCGGAGTCGAGTCGCTCGATGACCTCCGGCCGGCTCGGCGTCCACACGCGCGAGCGCTGTCTGCGCTCCCGCTCCCGGTCCGCCTCGCGCGTGTTGCCCCGTCCGCGCCGGCGGTCGCCCCAGGACGGGCGGCTCGCCTCCAGCCGGGCCATGCGCGTGAGGTCGGGGTTGACGGCCTTCTTGCGGCCCTCGCCCTCCTCGAACAGGTCGTACATCCGGCGTCCCGCCAGCACGTGCTGGAACAGCGGCACGGGCCGGTGCTCGGAGACGATCACCTGGGTGTCGCCGCGGACGGTGTCCAGCCAGTCGCCGAACTCCTCCGCGTTCGACACCGTCGCCGACAGGGAGACCAGGGTCACCGACTCGGGGAGGTGGATGATCACTTCCTCCCAGACGGCTCCCCGGAAGCGGTCGGAGAGGTAGTGCACCTCGTCCATCACCACGTGGCCGAGACCGAGCAGGGTCTGCGAACCGGCGTACAGCATGTTCCGCAGCACCTCGGTGGTCATCACGACCACCGGTGCGTCGGAGTTCACGCTGTTGTCGCCGGTGAGCAGACCCACCTTGTCCGCGCCGTAGCGACGGCACAGGTCGGCGTACTTCTGGTTCGACAGCGCCTTGATGGGGGTCGTGTAGAAGCACTTCTTGCCCTGCTGGAGGGCGAGGTGGACGGCGAACTCGCCCACGATCGTCTTGCCGGAGCCGGTGGGCGCGGCCACCAGCACGCCCTTCCCCGCCTCGAGCGCCTGGCAGGCCTCGATCTGGAAGGGGTCGAGGCCGAAGTCGTACATCTCGCGGAAGGAGGCGAGCGCGGTGGCCTGCTCGGCAGCGCGCCTGCGTGCTGCCGCGTACCGCTCGGCCGGTGAGAGATCCTCTGTCATCGTACTTTCGAGCGTACCGGGCCGCACCGACAACAGGACGATCATTATCCGTGACCGTCCCGGCGGGCGACGGGGCCGCCCGGCTCAGGGGCCGACGACCCGCAGGGCGCCCGGCACGCACCGCGCGGTCAGCGGCAGCGGGCCCACCGGCTCCCCGTCCGCGTAGCCGGTGACCTCCTCGGCGACCAGCTCCACGCTCGCCGCCCGCAGCACGGTGATCGCGGGGTGGTCGACGTGCGTTCCCCGGTACACCCTCGGGAACACCCTCAGCAGCGTGGCCCGGCTGCACCCGCCGACCACCGTGATGTCGAACAGCCCGTCGGTGAGATCCGCGCCGGGGCATATCCGCATGCCGCCGCCGTACGACGGCCCGTTCCCGACGGCCACCAGCGTCGCCTCGACCTCGCGGACCTCGCCGCCGTCGAGGGCGATCCGGTAGGCCAGCGGCCGGAGGGCGGCCAGTTCGGCGACCATCGCGACGTCGTACTTCAGGCGCCCGAGGGGCAGCCGCATCCGGTTGCCTCGGTCGTTGACCCGGGAGTCGAAGCCGGAGGCGAGCACGGCGCCGAACCAGCGGTCGCCGACCCGGCCGAGGTCGATGTCGCGGACCCGGCCGCACTTGAGGGCGTCGGCGATCATCCGGCCGGCCGCGGCCGGTTCCCGCAGGGGCATGCCGAGCGCGCGGGCGAAGTCGTTGCCGGTTCCGGCGGCGACCAGGCCGAGGGGGGTGCCGGTGCCGACGACGGCCTGCAGGGCGAGGTTCGCCATGCCGTCGCCGCCGACGGCGATCAGGGCGCCGGTGCCCTCCTCGACGGCGGCGCGCGCCCGGGCCAGGGCGTCCCGCGGGTCGTCGCCGAGCACGGTCCGCACCGAGAAGCCGGCGTCCCGCAACGCGGAAGCGGCCGGCCGCGCCGCGCGGGCGCCCCGGCCGCGGCCCGCGGCGGGATTGACGAAGAGGGTGATCTCGCTGGTCACGGGAGTGACCCTATGAGCTGCCAGGCGGTCCTCAGGTCACGTCGTCATAACCGTTGACCCGGTCCTTGCCCGTCTGCTCGGGCAGGGCGGCCACGGGCTCCACGGGGTCGATGGCCTCGGGGGTGAGATCCAGCTCGGACGCCTCGTCGTCGGCGGGACCCATGGCCTCCAGTCGGCTCCTGCGGCGGTCGTTGATCAGGGCCACGGCGACCGCGCCGAAGTACAGGACCCAGATCGGTCCGGCGAGCGCCATCATGGTCAGCGGGTCGGTGCTCGGCGTGGCGATCGCCGCGAACAGCGTGATGCCCATGATCATGCCGCGCCACCAGCCGAGCATCCGCCTGCCCGTGATGGCCCCGGTGAAGTTGAGCATCACCAGCAGCAGCGGCAGCTCGAAGGAGAGGCCGAAGACGACCACCATGCGCGTGACGAGGTCGAGCAGGTCGTCCAGCGGCAACAGGTTGTCGACGCCGAAGGGCGTGAACGTGATGAGCACCTCGGCGGTGGTCGGCAGCACCGCGTACGCGAAGTAGGCGCCGGCGAGGAAGAGCGGGAAGCCCGTCGCGACGAACGCGTAGGCGTACTTCCGCTCGTGCCGGTGCAGCCCCGGGGCGACGAAGGCCCACAGCTGGTACAGCCAGACCGGCGAGGCCAGTACGACGCCCGCCATCAGGGAGACCTTCAGTGCCAGCGTGAACGGCGTGAGCAGACCGTTGATCGTGATCTGGGCGCACGGCTCCGCGTCGTTCGTCGAGCGGGCGAGTTCCGCGAAGGACTTCTCGCACCCGACCGACTCGAAGACCGGCTCGGTGAAGAAGTTGATGATGTCGTTGTAGAAGAAGGCTGCGGCGACCGTCACCAGGACGATGGCCAGCAGCGCCTTCGCGAGCCGGTTGCGGAGCTCACGAAGGTGCTCCGCGAGGGGCATCCGCCCCTCGGGATCCTTCTTCTGCTTGCGGGCAGACTTGAGCAACCCACGTTCCCATCTCGTGCGGCGGGCCGGAGTTCACCGGCCCTGCGTCAGCGCTTGGTCGTGTCCGTCGGCTCCGTGACCGGGCGGGAGCTGGTCACGTCGCCGGGAGCGGCCTGGATGGTGCGCTGCGCCGGGGACTGCTGCTCACCGGTGGCGGGCGGGTCGGCCGGGGCGGAGGACTTGTCCTCCTTCATCGCCTTGGCCTCGCTCTTGAGGATGCGGGCGGACTTTCCGAGCGACCGCGCCATGTCCGGAAGCTTCTTCGCGCCGAACAGCAGGATGATGACGACGAGGATGAGAATGATCTCGGGGGCTCCGAGCCTTCCGAACATAAGTCTTTACCTTCTCACCGAGGCTGCTGGGGGTGGGGGGCTGTCCGATCGGCCGGACATGCGTCCGAACGATCGTGTTGTCAGCGATCGTAACGCTCAGGGGTGAACGTGAGGCAATCCCCGTGCGTACTCCCGTCCGCGGTCCGGGCCTCGTTCTCCGGGCCGCGATCAGCAGCGTACCTGCCGGAACCCGGAGGGTGACAGGGCGAACCGGAGACGACCGGCACCGCTGTTCGTTCCGCGCCACGCCCCGCGCGTCCGGGCCCCGTCCGGCCGCGGCCCGCCCACCACGACACGGATCACCCGGAGCACCGAGGCGCTGCGTCCCTGCGACACCGGGAGCGCGGGGGACACGGACCTCCGGCCGCCGCTCGCACACGGGAACCGGCGTGCCGCCGCCGGCACCGCGCCGGACCGCAGCGCTTCGGCGGTCGAGGGCGCCGGGCCGGGGCGGTCAGAGGGATCCGGCGGAACGGGTCGCGGCGGCCGCCGCGTGTTCCAGGTCCTCCGCGGCGCGGCCGATGCGGCGCGCCGAGTCCGCGACCTGCCTGCCGAGCCGTTCCGCCTCGACGAAGACCCGGACGGCGAGCACCCCGATCACCAGCAGACCCAGGAACCCCACGGCAACCGCGAACATCGGCCAGAACATGAGGGCGAGCCTAGACGGTCGAGTGCAGCCGCAGCGTCCGGACCCCGCCGCCGGTCAGCAGCTCCACGATCCGCTCCCCCGCCGGCTTGCGGACGGCCGCCCCGCACTCGGGGCAGGTGAAGGAGTAGAAGGTGGTGCGGCTGCTGGCGCCGATGGCCAGGCGCAACGCGCTCGCGGCGAGCTCGAAGCGCTCCCGGCAGTCCGGGCAGCCCGCCCGGAACATCACCGGGGCCACGCTTCTCATCCCCGCGAACGCGGACGCCACCGTCATCGTCCGCGCACCGGACGTCGCCGACTCGCTCAAAGCCCTCGCTCCTGCCTGTCGTCCTGTCCGTGCGGCCCCGGTCGTCCGGCCGCCTCGACCCCGTCGTACGCCGCCAGCGCCTCGCGGGCCGCCTGCCGGGCGCTGTCGGCCAGCGCGTGCGGCTCGACGATGCGGCCGTCGCGGCCGAGCCGCAGCGCCAGCCGTCTGAGCGAGGCCGGGTCGGGCGTGCGCAGGGTGATGCGCAGCCCGCCGTCGGGAAGCTCGTCCGCGCTGTCGTGCGGGTAGTACTCGGCGACCCAGCGGCCGCCCGGCCCGACCTCGACCACGACCTCGGGGTCCTCGGCCGCGGGCTGCACCAGCCCTTCCGACAGGTCCCGCAGCTCGATCTCGGGCGGCGCGGACGGCTCGTCGAGGATGCGGATCTCGGCGACCCGGTCGAGCCGGAAGGTGCGGCGCGCCTCGGAGCGCCGGCACCAGGCCTCGACGTACGTGTGCCCGACGCTGACCAGCCGGATGGGGTCGATCTCCCGCTCGGTGACCTCGTCGCGCGCGGGCGAGTAGTAGCGGATCCACAGTCTGCGGCGCTCGGCGATGGCCCGGTCGACGTCCGCGAAGACGCCGCCCTCGGACTCGAAGGTCACCGACAGCCGGGAGCTGGCGCCGGCCGCCTCGCCCGCCGCGGTCTCCACCTTCGCGGTGGCCCGCAGCAGCGCCTGCCGGTCGCCCTCGCGCAGTCCGGGCAGCGTGGCCACGGCGCGGGCGGCGACCAGCAGCGCGGTGGCCTCGTCGGCGGCGAGCCGCAGCGGCTCGGCCGCCTCGGCGCCGAGGGCGGCCGGGTTGTGCCACCAGATGCGCTCGCCGTCGGTGTCGATGTCCAGCAGATCGCCGCCGCGGAAGCTGGTGCCGCACATGGGCAGCACGTCGAGGTCGGAGACCAGCTCGTCCTCGGTGATCCCGAAGGCGCGCGCCACGTCCTCGATCCGGGCGCCGGGGCGCTCCCGCAGATACGTCACCAGGGACAGCATCCGCCGGGTCTGGTCGATGGCGTTCACGGGCCTGACCGGTTTGCCTGCCACGTTCTTGTCCGCTCCCCCTCAGCCCTTGGCCACGGCACGCAGCCGGTCCACCACGTCGGCCCGCAGCTCGGCGGGCTCCAGGACCACCACGTCCGGTCCGAACTCCACCAGCCAGGCGTCCAGGCCGTGCCCGTACGGAATCTCCAACTCGTCCCAGCCGTCACCGAGCTCCCGCACCACCGTGGCCTTCGCCCGGAGGGGGTAACCGGCGTCGGAGCGCAGCCGGATCCGCGCCGAGCGGTCGGCGGTCTCCCCCGCCCAGCTCGCCACGGTCTCCCGCACGGTGACGACGTCCGGCACCGGGACGGTGAACCGGCCGCTGCGCGAGCGCACCTTCCCGGTGATCCGGGAGAGCCGGAAGACCCGCTCGGCGCCCCGGTCGCGGTCCCAGCCGGCCAGGTACCAGTGGCCGCGCCAGCACTCCAGCGCCCACGGTTCGACGTGCCGCTGTCCGGGCTGGGCGGCGTTGGCCTTGCGGTAGTCGAAGACGACCGGCCGACGGTCGCGGCAGGCCAGCATCAGGGGTTCGAACGCCGCCTCGTGCACCGGGATGCGCGGCTCCAGCGCGCCATGGGCGCCGTACGGGTCGACGTCCTCGGGGAGGCCGGCCGCGCGCAGCTTCTGCAGGGCGCCGCTGGCCGCACCGGCGAGCCGGGCCTGCTGCCACACCTTGGCGGCGAGCCCGAGGGCGGCGGCCTCCTCGGCGTCGAGGGTGATGGGCGGCAGCCGGTTGCTGTCGCGGCGGGCGAGGTAGCCGACCTCGCCGTCGAGGTTCTCCACCGTCTCGATCACCAGTCCGAGCTCGCGCAGATCGTCCTTGTCGCGCTCGAACATGCGGTTGAAGGAGTCGTCCGAGCCCGCTTCGAGGTACGCCTCGATGGACTCGCGCAGCTCACGCTTGCTGAGTGGCCGCCGCGTCCCGAGCAGACACAGCGCCAGATTCATCAGCCGCTCGGCCTTGGCAATGGCCATCGACCCGCTTCGCCTCCCTATGGTGCTTACGACCGATGACCGTACCGCCCCGGGGTGGCGCGGTGAAAGCCGAGGGCCCACGCCCGGACAGGCATGGGCCCCGGATGATCGACTCCGGTCGGATCAGACGCCGAGCAGGTCGACCACGAAGATCAGGGTCTCACCGGGCTTGATCGCCGGGGTGGGGCTCTGGTTGCCGTAGGCGAGGTGGGCGGGGATGGTCAGCTGACGGCGTCCGCCGACCTTCATGCCCTGCACGCCCTGGTCCCAGCCCTTGATGACCCGGCCGCCGCCCAGCGGGAAGCGGAAGGGGGTGCCGCGGTTCCAGCTGGCGTCGAACTCCTCGCCCGTGCTGAAGGCCACGCCGACGTAGTGCACGGTGACGGTCTGGCCCGCCTGCGCCACCTCGCCGTCGCCCTCCCAGATGTCCTTGATCTCGAGGTCCGCCGGGGGCTCGCCGCCCGGGAAGTCGATCTCGGGCTTGTCGATGCTCACGTCTAACGCTCCTGCTTGTCTGCGGAAAGGCGAACACGCACAGTCTTACATCCTCACGACGTCACAGCTTCGCGAGGATGTCCACCGAGAAGACCAGGGTCGAGTCCTTCTTGATGCCGCTGCCCTCCGGCGGGTTGTCCCCGTAACCCAGCTCCGGCGGGATGACGATGAGGACCCGGCTGCCGACCTTCTTGCCGGTCAGCCCCTGCGCCCAGCCCTTGACGACCTGCTGCAGCGAGAACGACGTCAGCTGGCCCCGGCCGTACGTGGAGTCGAACTCCTTGCCGCCGTCCCACAGCACCCCCTTGTACTGCACCAGGACGCTGTTCTCGGCGCCGACCTCCTCGCCGTCGCCCTCGATGACGTAGCTCGTCACGAGCTTCTTCGGGGCGTCCGCGTCGGGCACCTCGATGGCGGGGGCCTTGCCGTCGGTGTTGGTGCCGACCCGGGGCAGGTCCTTGTCGTCCTGGGCCGCCTCGGTGCCCTTGGCGGAGCTCTTGGCGTTGAACGAGTCCTGGACGTCGACCACGAACACCAGCGTGTCGGTGCCCTTGATCCCCGCCTGCGCGTTGCCCTGCTCGCCGTACCCCCAGGTGGGCGGGACGGCCATCTGGACGCGGCTGCCGGTCTTCTTTCCGGTCAGCGCGTACCGCCAGCCGTCGATGATGGAGCCCTGGGCGAGCTGGATGGCCAGCGGGCTCTTGCGGTCGTAGGAGTTGTCGAACACCTTGGCGGTGCTCCACACCTGGCCCAGGTAGTGGGCGACGACGAAGTCGTTCTCCGCGACCGTCTTGCCGCCGCCCGCGATGACCGTCTTGACCGCGAGGTCCTTGGAGGGGTCCCCGCTGCCCTTGGCGACCGTGGGCTTCTCACCGAACTCCGTGCCCGCCGTGATCGCCGGCAGCGGTCCGTCGACGATCTTCGGCGGAGACGCCGCGGACGTCCGGGGCGCCGAGGGCGACGCGCTGTCGCTGGCCTTGCCCGAGTCGGACTTGTCGTCGCCGCACGCGGCGAGGGTGGCCAGTCCAGCGGGAACGGCAATGAGAAGTGAGCGTCGTCGCACGGTGGGGGCCTCGTAATCATCGATCTTGTGGATGGCGTCCGCGCAACTCTACGGCGTGAGAAGGGCGCCGCACGGTGTAACGTACGGCGCCCGTGTGACGTTCCGGGAATTTTGCCGGTCCCCTGGCGGAACGCGCCTCTCACATTCCGGCGATCAGCTTCTCCACCCGTTCGTCCACCGAGCGGAACGGGTCCTTGCACAACACCGTGCGCTGGGCCTGGTCATTGAGCTTGAGGTGCACCCAGTCGACGGTGAAGTCGCGGCGCTGTTCCTGGGCCCGCCGGATGAAGTCGCCCCGCAGCCGGGCCCGAGTGGTCTGCGGCGGAACGGACTTGCCCTCGAAGATCTTCAAATCGTTGCAGATCCGAGCCGCTTGTCCCTTTTTCTCCAGCAGGTAGTACAGGCCCCGCCGACGGTGGATGTCGTGGTAGGCGAGGTCTATCTGCGCGACCCTCGGGTGCGACATCGTCATGTTGTGCTTGGCCCGGTACCGCTCGAGGAGCTTGTACTTCATGACCCAGTCGATCTCGGTCCCGATGCGGTCGAGGTCCTCGGACTCGATCGCGTCCAGCGTACGGCCCCACAGCTCCAGCACCTGCTCGACGGTGCCGGTGCGGATGCCCCGGCGCTCGCAGAAGTCCAGCGCCTTCTCGTAGTACTCGCGCTGCACCTCCAGCGCGGAGGCCTCCCGGCCGCTGGCCAGGCGTACCTTGCGCCGCCCCGTGATGTCGTGGCTGACCTCGCGGATCGCCCGGATCGGGTTCTCCAGGGTGAGGTCGCGCATCACGGTGCCCGCCTCGATCATGCGCAGCACCAGGTCGGTGGCGCCGACCTTGAGCAGCATGGTCGTCTCGGACATGTTCGAGTCGCCCACGATGACGTGCAGCCGACGGTAGCGCTCGGCGTCCGCGTGCGGCTCGTCGCGCGTGTTGATGATGGGCCTCGAGCGGGTCGTCGCCGAGGAGACCCCCTCCCAGATGTGCTCGGCGCGCTGGCTGACGCAGTACACCGCCCCGCGCGGCGTCTGCAGCACCTTGCCGGCCCCGCACAGCAGCTGGCGGGTGACCAGGAACGGGATGAGGATGTCCGCCAGCCGGGAGAACTCCCCGTGCCGGGCCACCAGATAATTCTCGTGGCAGCCGTAGGAGTTGCCGGCGGAGTCGGTGTTGTTCTTGAAGAGGTAGACGTCGCCCGCGATTCCCTCCTCGTGCAGGCGTCGTTCGGCGTCCACCAGGAGCCCTTCGAGAATGCGCTCGCCGGCCTTGTCGTGGGTGACCAGCTCGGTCACGTTGTCACACTCCGGCGTTGCGTATTCCGGATGTGATCCCACGTCGAGATAGAGGCGGGCGCCGTTCCGCAGAAAGACATTGCTGCTGCGGCCCCATGACACGACACGGCGGAAGAGGTACCGCGCCACCTCGTCAGGCGACAGGCGGCGCTGTCCCCTGAACGTGCACGTGACGCCGTACTCGTTCTCCAGCCCGAAAATGCGGCGGTCCATGAGGGAACATTACGCCCGATCCCCCGACCTGAAACGAGGTTCGACGGCACGATTTGGATCATTTTCCGAACGGGCCGCGACCACCGCCTTCCCGGCGGGAACTGCCAGTACCCGTCCTGTGGCGATCAAAACCAGCAGCGACACGCCGCCCGCGGCCCCCGGCACGGCGAACCCCCACAGCGCCCCGCCCGCCTCGACGACCGGGCCGGTGAGGCCCGTTCCGACCGACGCGCCGACGGTGAAGGTGGTCACCAGCCAGGAGAACGCCTCCGTGACCGTGCCGCGCGGCGCGTGCCGGTCGACCAGCACGAAGGCACAGGCGATGGCCGGGGCGAGGAAGAGACCGGCGACCACGGTGAGCAACGTCATGACCACCGCATCCGGCATCAGCATCAGCGGCAGGTAACACACCGCCAGCAGGGCCACCAGCACCCGCAGTCGCCGCGCGGGCTCACCGCTCCACTGCCGCGCGCCGTACACCGCCCCGCCGATCAGGGCGCCCAGCCCGATCCCCGCCATCAGCCAGCCGTACACATGGTCCCCGCCGTGCTCGTCCGCGTACGTCACGGCCGCCACGGTGATGGACCCCAGCGCCATTCCCACGGCCAGGAAGGCGCCCAGCAGCGCGAGCAGCCCCGGCGAGCGCAGCGCGCCCAGCCAGTGCGCCTCGCGCGGCGCCGACCGCCAGGCGCGCGAGGGCGGCGAGACGGCCACGGAGAGGGCGCCCAGCACACCGATGACGTTCAGCACGAGCAGCGCGGCCTGCGCCGACCACAACGAGGCGCACACCGTCACCAGCAGCGGCCCGACGGTGAACATGACCTCCTGGGCCACGGCGTCCATGGCGTACGCCCGGTGGACATGGCCCTCCTCGGGCAGCACGGACGACCACAGGGCACGCAGCCCGCCCTCCAGGGGCGGGGTGAAGAGCCCCGCGGCGGCCACCGCGCCGTAGGCCACCGCGAGCGACCCGGTCCCCGTGAAGGCGAACAACGCCATCGCCAGCGCCGACAGCACGGCGGCCGGCAACTGCACCCGCGGCTGCCCGCGCAGATCCACCAGCCGTCCCAGCACCGGCTGCCCCACGGCATTGGCCACGCCGTACACCGCCGCCAGGGCGCCGGCCAGGCTGTACGTACCGCCCTCCGCGCGTACGAACAGCACGATCGCGATGGCGGCGGTCGCGTTGGGCAGCCGTCCCACGAGCGTGCCCACGAGCAGCCGGGCGGCGTGCCGCGCCCGGAGGATCTCCAGGTATCCCGTGGTCATCCCGGCCCCTCCACTGGAAGTTTTACGTATAACGAAGGTCTCCATACGTACCATGGCCGCTGTTCACCAGTCCAGACGAAGGAGCGGCCCGACGATGCCCCGAGCCGGCACCCGCCCCACCAGCCGGGACGTCGCCCGGGCCGCCGGCGTCTCGCAGGCCGCGGTCTCCCTGGTCCTCGGCGACAAGTGGCGCGGCCGGGTCTCCGAGACCACGGCCGAGCGCGTCCGCGAGGCCGCGCGCACCCTGGGCTACCGCCCCAACCTGGCCGCCCGCAACCTCCGCCTGGGCCGCACCCGCACGGTCCTCCTGGTCGTCCCCGCCCTCACCACGGAGTTCTTCGCCGGCGTCTACACCGGGGCCGCCCGGGTCGCCTCCCGGCACGGCTTCGGCGTGGTCCTCTACCCCTCCCCCGAGGGCATCGGCCCCGCCCGCGACCCCTTCGCGTCCGCACAGGCCGCCCTGGACGGCGTCATCGCCTCCTCCATGGCCGCGGAGGCCCTCACCGCGATCCGCGGCGACCAGCTGCCGCTGGTGATGCTGGACAGCGACCCCGGGGGCAGTGTGGGCGCGGCCACGGTCAACCTCGACATCGCCGACGGTGTCCGCCAGGTCACGGACCACCTGCTCGGCCTGGGCCACCGGCACTTCCTCCACCTGGCGGCGGACGTGGCGTCCTGGACCTTCGAGGTGCGCGCGCGGGAACTGGCGGCACGGCTGCGGGAGGTTCCGGGCACGTCGTTGCGCACGGCGCGGGCGCCCATCTCGATCAAGGGCGCGGAGGCCTCGGCCCGGGCCGCGCTCTCCGGGGCGCCGACGCCCCGTCCGACTGCCGTGATCTGTGACGACGACCAGCTGGCGGCCGGCACCTACAAGGCGGCGCGGCGACTGGGGCTGCGGATCCCCGAGGAGCTGTCCGTCACCGGGGTGGACGACCTGGCGCTGGCGGCGGCGATCGATCCGGAACTGACGACCGTCCGGCTGGACGCGGAGCTGTTCGGGGAGCGGGGGATGCAGGCGCTGCTGGCGGTCCTGGAAGGCCGCGTGCCCTCGGCGGGCGACATCCCGGTCGAACTGGTGGTACGAGGCTCCACGGCCCCGGCGCGATCCCCGCGCTGACGGCTTGCGGCCGGCCGGGGGTGGGCCCCTCGCGGCCCGGCGCCCGACGGGTGCGCCGGAACGGGTCAGGGCGCCTTTGCAGCCCGGCGCCTTGCGAGATGCCCCCGCCGCCGCGGGCCGGGGGTGTTCACGCGGCCCGGCGCCCACGGGGCTCCTCCCCTGGGGGGTGCCCTCAGCGCCCGCCCTCCCCCACTCCCGGCTCCGCTCGAACGGGAGCGCCTCCCAGGCCCTCGAGGCACTGGGGGAGGCACGACTTGCCCGCGGAACGCGGGAACGACGGCAGGGGGCCGCGCGCGGCGGGAAGGGGTCGGGGCGGGGCGCCGCCCGCAGCGGCCGGCGCGTCCGCGCCCTCGCCTTCCCGAGGGACGTGATCCGCGCCGGCCCGAGGACGGACACCCCGTCCGACCCACCGGCCGCAGGCGCCGCCCCAGGTCCCGCCGGACCCAAGGCCGCGCCGCAGACACACTCAGCCGTGCTACTCGACGTCTCCGCCGGAGTCGGCCTCCGCCTCGGAGGCCGTCTCCGCGCCACCGGCCTCCAGCAGACGGGACAGCTGACGCCCTCCGATCCGCTTGAACTTCCGCTTCTGCGGGCGCGTACGGTCCAGCACCGCCACCTCCAGCCGCTCCGCGGGAATCTCCCGCTCACTGCCGTTGGTGTCGCGGGACAGCGACTGCACCGCCAGCTTCAGCGCCTCCGCCAGCGTCATCCCGTCCCGGTGCCGCTGATCCAGGTATCCGCTGATCTGCTCCGCGTTGCCCCCCACCGCCACCGAGCCGTGCTCGTCCACGATGGACCCGTCGTGCGGCAGCCGGTAGATCTGGTCGCCCTCCGCGGTCTCCCCGACCTCGGCCACCACCAGCTCCACCTCGTACGGCTTCTCCCCCACGCTCGAGAAGATCGTCCCCAGCGTCTGCGCGTACACGTTCGCCAGGCCCCGGGCCGTCACGTCGTCCCGGTCGTAGGTGTAACCCCGCAGATCGGCGTACCGCACGCCCCCGATCCGCAGATTCTCGTACTCGTTGTACTTGCCGGCCGCGGCGAACCCGATCCGGTCGTAGATCTCGCTGAACTTGTGCAGCGCACGGGACGGGTTCTCACCGACGAACACGATCCCGTCGGCGTACTGCAGCACGACAAGGCTGCGGCCACGGGCGATGCCCTTGCGGGCGTACTCCGCCCGGTCCGCCATCGCCTGCTGGGGTGAGACATAGAACGGCGTCGACACCGGTTATCCGTCCCTTTCTGTCGAAGTCACTGGACCACCAAACAACCGAACAAACCCGCCGGCGCCTACAGCAGCGAGGCCCGCGGCCCGTCCGGCTGCTCCAGCCGCCGCTCCAGCACCGACCGGGCGATGTCGGACGCCTCGTCCTCGGTGAGCCGGCGGAAGCCGTCGTCGGTGATCACGGTGACGATCGGATAGATCCGGCGGGCGACATCGGGACCACCGGTCGCCGAGTCGTCGTCTGCCGCGTCGTACAGCGCCTGCACCACCAGCGTGGTGGCCTCGGCCTCGCTCAGGTCGTCCCGGAACAGCTTCTTCATCGCACCGCGCGCGAAGATCGACCCGGAACCCGTCGCGGCGTACCCGTGCTCCTCCGAACGCCCGCCCGTGACGTCGTAGGAGAAGATCCGTCCCTTCTCCCGGTCCACGTCGTACCCGGCGAACAGCGGGACCACGGCCAGTCCCTGCATGGCCATGCCCAAATTCGAACGGATCATCGTCGACAGCCGGTTCGCCTTGCCCTCCAGCGACAGCTGTGCGCCCTCGACCTTCTCGAAGTGCTCCAGCTCCAGCTGGAACAGCTTCACCATCTCCACGGCCAGCCCCGCCGTACCGGCGATCCCCACCGCCGAGTACTCATCGGCCGGGAACACCTTCTCGATGTCCCGCTGCGCGATGACGTTCCCCATGGTGGCCCGCCGGTCACCGGCGAGAACCACGCCGCCCGGAAACGTGACGGCCACGATCGTCGTCCCGTGCGGGGCTTCGATCACGCCCTTCACGGGCGGCAACGACCTCTTGCCCGGCAACAGCTCCGGCTGGTGCTCGGAGAGGAAGTCCATGAAGGAGGAAGAGCCTGGCGTCAGGAAGGCAGCCGGTAGACGCCCGGTGCTACGAGTGTTGGCTTCCACGCGATTCCTTCCACGTATGCGGCAGCCCGCCTTATGGCATCGGGCCGATCCTTGAACTGCCCCAGCGCCGCGTTGCGGCTGAAGCACAGTACGCCACGGACCCTACCCGTCTCGTGGCAGTGATCCACATGCTTGGCCGGGGCGGCAAGGCATGTACAACGAATGCCTTGCCGCTCCGCGGTCATCGCGTCCAACTCGACTGGAGTGAGACCGCACTTGCGACGGAGGCGGCCTGCCGGACCATCGGCCGCCCTGCATCGGCTCGCCGGCCCGTCCGCGGCGCTGCTCCTGCGGTGCGCTCACTGCGGGGCTTCACCTCGTCGCAGCCACGACGATGCTTGCCCCCGGCGGAACGAACACCTTCCTGCGAACCGTCCGCCCCTTCGCCTCCCGGCGCTGCCGGGAGTGCTCGGCCGAGCACTCCCGGCAGTACGCCCGAAGGCCGTCGCGCATGGACCTGTCGTCAGCGAACGCCGCCCGCGGCTGTTCCTCTCGGCACCGCGAACACTTTTCGGCGTCGTTCACGTATGTAGATTACTGACCACCCTTTTGAACAAAGCTTCGGACGAAATCCTCGGCGTTGGCCTCGAGCACGTCGTCGATCTCGTCCAGGACGTCGTCCACGTCCTCGCTCAGCTTTTCCTGACGCTCCTTGAGGTCCTCCGAAGCCTGCGCTTCCGCCGCCTGCTCCTCGACCTCCTCCGTGGACCGGGTGGCCTTCTGCTGTCCGCCGCCGGTGTCCTTGGTCGCCATCACCCTCACCCCGCTCGGTTCGCCCGACACGCTTGCTCGGTCAAGATCAGACCCTACTCTCCGGGTCCGACGATGCCCCCGTGGTTGCTCCAACCTACGGGGACCACCTCGATGATTCCCGGACCCGGCGTTTTCCACCCTGTCCGGCCGGCCCTTCCGGGCGCCCCGGTACCCGCTCAGTTTCCCGACAGCACCCTGACCAGGTCTTCCGCCGTACGGCAGCGGTCCAGGAGCTCCTTGACGTGATTACGCGTTCCGCGAAGCGGTTCCAGGGTTGGGACCCGCTGCAGCGAGTCCCGGCCCGGCAGATCGAAGATCACCGAGTCCCAGGAGGCCGCCGCCACGTCGTCCGCGTACTGCTCCAGACACCGCCCGCGGAAGTACGCGCGAGTGTCCTCCGGAGGCTTCGTACGGGCCCGCTCGACCTCTCCCTCGTCCAGCAGCCGCTTCATCCGTCCCCGGGCCACCAGACGGTTGTAGAGGCCCTTCTCAGGGCGTACGTCGGCGTACTGCAGGTCCACCAGGTGCAGCCGGGCGGCGTCCCAGTCCAGGCCGTCCCTGCGCCGGTAACCCTCCATGAGCTCCCGCTTGGCGACCCAGTCCAGCTCGCCGGCCAGGCTCATCGGGTCGTTCTCCAGCCGTGTGAGCGTGTCCTCCCAGCGGGCGAGGACGTCCCTGGTCTGGTCGTCGGCGTCCGCCCCGAACCGCTCCTCGACGTACTTGCGGGACAGCTCGAAGTACTCCATCTGGAGCTGCACGGCGGTCAGCGTGCGCCCGCTGCGCAGCGTGACGAGCCGCTTCAGGGCCGGATCGTGCGAGATCTGGTGCAGGGTGCGTACCGGCTGGTCCACCGCCAGGTCCACCGCGATGAACCCGTCCTCGATCATGGACAGGACCAGCGCCGTCGTACCCAGTTTCAGGTACGTCGAGATCTCGGACAGGTTCGCGTCACCGATGATCACGTGCAGCCGGCGGTACTTCTCCGCGTCGGCGTGCGGCTCGTCCCGGGTGTTGATGATCGGGCGCTTCAGGGTCGTCTCCAGCCCCACCTCGACCTCGAAGTAGTCCGCCCGCTGACTGAGCTGGAAGCCGTGCTCGTGGCCGTCCTGGCCGATGCCGACACGGCCGGCGCCGGTGAAGACCTGACGGGAGACGAAGAACGGGGTGAGGTGGCGCACGATGTCCGAGAAGGGGGTCTCCCGCTTCATCAGGTAGTTCTCGTGCGTGCCGTAGGAGGCGCCCTTGTTGTCGGTGTTGTTCTTGTACAGGTGGATCGGCTGGGCGCCGGGGAGCTGGCCGGCGCGTTCCGCCGCCTCGGCCATGATCCGCTCACCGGCCTTGTCCCAGAGGACGGCGTCGCGCGGGTTGGTGACCTCGGGGGCGCTGTACTCCGGATGGGCGTGGTCCACGTAGAGCCGTGCGCCGTTGGTGAGGATGACGTTGGCCAGGCCGATGTCCTCGTCGGTGAGCTGGGTGGCGTCGGCGGCCTCGCGGGCGAGGTCGAAGCCCCGCGCGTCCCGCAGCGGGTTCTCCTCCTCGAAGTCCCAGCGGGCCCGGCGGGCCCGGTGCATCGCCGCCGCGTAGGCGTTCACGATCTGGGACGAGGTGAGCATGGCATTGGCGTTGGGGTGGCCGGGGACGGAGATGCCGTACTCCGTCTCGATGCCCATTACTCGCCGTACGGTCATGCGGCCCTCCTTGCCCGGCGGCGTCCCCGGTCGGGGGCGCTGCTGTACCGCCGGCGCTCCGGTGCGTGTGCGGTGCCCGTCCCCGCACTGCGCGATTCGGCGGTACGGAAGAGCCTAGAACGCCTTTGTGCTGGTGGGGAGATCATTTGCGTCATTGCTGTGCTCCAGCCGTGGCCCGAAAAGCGGTCGGCTGCGGGTACCCGTCGAGGGCACCCGCAGCCGCCCTGGCTTTTACAGGTACTGACCGGTGTTCGCCACCGTGTCGATGGAGCGTCCGGTGTCCGCGCCCTGCTTTCCGGTGATGAGGGTGCGGATGTAGACGATCCGCTCGCCCTTCTTCCCGGAGATGCGGGCCCAGTCGTCCGGGTTGGTGGTGTTGGGCAGGTCCTCGTTCTCCTTGAACTCGTCCACGCAGGCCTGGAGCAGGTGGGAGACGCGGAGTCCCTTCTGGTTCTTCTCGAGGAAGTCCTTGATCGCCATCTTCTTGGCGCGGCCCACGATGTTCTCGATCATGGCGCCGGAATTGAAGTCCTTGAAGTAGAGGACTTCCTTGTCGCCGTTGGCGTAGGTGACTTCCAGGAAGCGGTTCTCCTCGGATTCGGCGTACATCTGTTCCACGGCGGTCTGGATCATGCTCTGGACCGTCATGGCCTTGTCGCCGCCGTGCTCGGCGAGGTCGTCACCGTGCAGCGGAAGGCGTTCGGTGAGGTACTTGCCGAAGATGTCCTGGGCCGCCTCGGCGTCCGGACGCTCGATCTTGATCTTCACGTCCAGCCGGCCGGGCCGCAGGATGGCGGGGTCGATCATGTCCTCGCGGTTGGAGGCGCCGATCACGACCACGTTCTGCAGGCCTTCCACGCCGTCGATCTCGGCGAGCAGCTGCGGGACGATGGTGTTCTCCACGTCCGAGCTGACGCCGGAGCCGCGGGTGCGGAAGAGGGATTCCATCTCGTCGAAGAAGACGATGACGGGGGTGCCCTCGCTGGCCTTCTCCCGGGCCCGCTGGAAGACCAGGCGGATCTGCCGCTCGGTCTCGCCGACGTACTTGTTCAGCAGCTCGGGGCCCTTGATGTTGAGGAAGAAGCTCTTGCCTGCGGCCTGGCCGGTGACCTCGGCGACCTTCTTGGCCAGCGAGTTGGCGACGGCCTTGGCGATGAGCGTCTTGCCGCATCCGGGGGGCCCGTAGAGCAGCACGCCCTTGGGCGGACGCAGTTCGTGCTCCTTGAACAGGTCCGGGTAGAGATAGGGCAGCTCGACCGCGTCGCGGATGGCCTCGATCTGGCCGCCGAGGCCGCCGATCTGCTCGTAGCCGATGTCGGGGACTTCCTCGAGGACGAGTTCCTCGACCTCGCTCTTGGGGACGACCTCGTAGACGTATCCGGAGCGGGGCTCCATGAGCAGGGCGTCGCCGGGGCGGATGGTGACGTCCAGCAGCGGCTCGGCGAGCCGCACCACCCGTTCCTCGTCGGTGTGCCCGAGCACCAGGGCCCGCTCGCCGTCCTCGAGGATCTCCTTGAGGGTGACGATGTCGCCGACGCGCTCGAACTCCATGGCCTCGACCACGTTGAGCGCTTCGTTGAGCATCACTTCCTGGCCGCGCCGGAGCTCGTCGAGCTCGACGCTCGGACTGACGTTCACCCGCAGCTTGCGGCCGCCGGTGAAGATGTCGGCCGTGCCGTCCTCGTTCGCCGTGAGGAAGACGCCGAAGCCGGCCGGGGGCTGTGCGAGCCGGTCGACCTCCTCCTTGAGGGCCACGATCTGGTCTCGGGCCTCGCGGAGCGTGCCGGCGAGTCGTTCGTTCTGGGCGGACACGCCGGCCAGATTGGTCTGCAGCTCGACGATCCGCTCTTCGAGAATCCTCGTGTGTCGCGGAGAGTCGGCGAGCTTGCGTCGCAGGACGGCGATCTCCTGCTCGAGATAGGCAATCTGCCCGGCCGGGTCGTCGGACCCGCGTCCTGGGCGGATGCCGCGGTTCATGTCGTCGTCGTGGGCTGCCACGGTCCTCACCTCCTCCAAGGGGAGCTGGACGCTTCCAGACCCTACCTGGGCGGGTGTCGATTGAAACCCCTAGATCACAAAGACAGTCGGGGTGTGTCCGATCTTCACCCTTGCGCTCTCCCTCACGCCAGGGGAATACCCACCGAAGATGATTGGAACCCAGGCGAAGGTAGGGTCGAAGTGTTCAACACCCGTCAGAGCTGGCCGGATTCCCGTTCGGTTCGACGCAGGAAACGGCAGGAGACATGAGCGTGCAGCAGGAGGCCGGAGTCGGTGGCGAGGCCCTGGAGGTCTGGATCGACCAGGACCTGTGTACCGGCGACGGCATCTGCGCCCAGTACGCGCCCGAGGTGTTCGAGCTGGACATCGACGGTCTGGCCTATGTGAAGAGTCCGCAGGACGAGTTGCTGCAGGACGCGGGGGCGACCACGCCCGTGCCGCTGCCGCTGCTCACGGACGTGGTCGACTCGGCGAAGGAGTGTCCGGGCGAGTGCATCCACGTCCGTCGGGTTTCGGACGGTGTCGAGGTGTACGGGCCGGACGCCGGGTGATCGGTGCGACACGGCGCGTCACGTCCGCCTGATTCCTCACCCGGAGGTGTGCCGGCTCCGCCGTACGCCCACGCGCGGGTCACACGCTCCTGGCGCCGGACGGGGCGGACCGCACGAACGCGCCGTTCTCCCACCGCCACTTCACGCTCTCGCGCACATCGGGGCAGCAACTGGGCACGTCGGCGGAGGAGTAGCCGAGGAGTACGGCGGTGACCTCGCCGTCACGCACGGCGAAGTCGTCGACGTTGGTGCGGTCCCCGGGGTCCACGAGGGTGGCCACCACACGTGGTTCGGCGCTGTCGGCGGTCCGGGTGAGGACGTACACGCCGTCGGGCGGGGTGCCCATCGGGGCGTCGCAGTGGACCACGGCCACCGTCTCCGGGTGTCCGTCGCCGTCGAGGTCGCCGGACGCCTTCTTCTTCACCACGGCCTTCACCCGGCCGCAGCGGAGGGGGAACTCGGCGGCCGCGGGATCGGGCGGGGCGACGCGCGCCGGGGCGCTCTTCGTGTGCGGCCCGGGGGGCGGCGCCGCGGTGGCGGCGTCGGGGCCCAGGACCGGGGAGAGGGCCACGACACCGGCGAGAGCCGTGGCGGTGGCGACCCAGTGAATGGGCCGGGTGCGCGTGTGGGCGAGTTCCGGGACGGCGGAAGGCTGCACGAGGAGGGTCTCCTGTGAGGGCTGTGCCGGTGGGGGTGGCCAGCATCGTGCCACACGTCACAGGACGGGGGAACGGCGGGGGGCGTGCGGTTCCGGTGCGGGGGAATCCGGAGGGGTTGCGGGCTGCTCACCGAGAGGTGTGCACAGGGACGGTTCGACTTGATCATGCGGTGGCCGGCTGCCGGGCTTGCGGCGTTTTGGGCCGTGCGGGCTACGGTGGTCGTGCGATCCGGGACGCCGGGTGCGGACCCTCGATCCACCGGAGTGACGGCCCGGGGCCTCTCCGTCGCCTCTGGCCGTACCCATCTGGCCGGGTCGCGCAGGGCGGTGTCCCTCAGCCGCCTCCCGGGACCGGGCCACGGACAGGATGCGTGCCCCCCGCCCCGGGTCGAGTACGCCGGGGCCCTGGGGGTGCCTCCCAGGCCCTCAAGGCAGCGGGGAGCGCCCACAGCCGTTCGGGGCGTGCGGCCGAGCGGACTCACTCCCACTGCGGCCCAGTCCGCGGAAACGGTTCCGCGCTCCGTGCCGTCGGCCGGGTCGTCGCGTCAACGTGGAGGCGTCGTGGCGTAGTTCCCGGCGGTTGCCGGGAACTACGCCACGACGCCTGTCCGTTGTGGGGTGGCGGGCCGCCTCAGCGGGCGGCGCCTCCGTCGGCGTTGGGGCCTGCGTAGTCCTCGCCGTAGGCGCCCTTGGCGGGGCGGCGGCGGCGCATGGGCGGCTCGACGCCGTCGGCGAGGCGGCGGGCGGTGAGCAGGAAGCCGGTGTGGCCGATCATCCGGTGGTCGGGGCGGACGGCCAGGCCCTCGATGTGCCAGTTGCGGATCATCGTCTCCCAGGAGGTCGGCTCGTTGAAGCAGCCGATCTCGCGGATGGACTCGACCGTCCGGGCGAGCTGGGTGGTGGTGGCGACGTAACAGCACAGGATGCCGCCGGGGACGAGTGCCTTGGAGACGGCCTCCAGGCACTCCCAGGGGGCGAGCATGTCGAGGATGACACGGTCGACGTCGGTGTCGGAGAGGTTGTCCTGGAGGTCGCCGACGGTGAGCTGCCAGGCGGGGTGCGGGCCGCCGAAGTACCGCTCGACGTTCTGCCGGGCGATGTCGGCGAAGTCCTCGCGGCGCTCGTAGGAGTGCAGCATGCCCTGGTCGCCGATGGCGCGCAGCAGGAAACTGCTGAGCGAGCCGGAGCCGACGCCGGCCTCGACGACGCGCGCGCCGGGGAAGATGTCGGCGAAGGCGAGGATCTGCCCCGCGTCCTTCGGGTAGACGACGGCTGCCCCGCGGGGCATGGACAGGACGTAGTCGGGGAGCAGGGGGCGCAGCGCGAGGTAGGCGACGTTCCCGGTGGTGCGGACAACGCTGCCCTCGGGAGCGCCGATCAGCTCGTCGTGGGGGAAGGAACCCTTGTGGGTGTGGAAGTTCTTCCCGGCCTCGAGCGTGAACGTGTAGTGGCGGCCCTTGGGGTCGGTCAGCTGAACCTGGTCCCCGACCTTGAAGGGCCCGCGCCTGCGGGCGGCACCGGTCGGTTCGGACATGTGAACAGCCTACCCGTCCCGGGAGGGGGCGCCGACCACCGCCGGTGCGGGCGGGTGGGTTCAGCTGGGCCGCGCCATCGCCTTCACGAAGGCGCGCTCGACGTCGGCCGCGGACAGGACGCCGTAGATCTCGCCGGTGTCCTCGACCACGAGGTACTCGGTGGCCGGGGTGGCGCGCAGCGCGTCCAGGAGGTCTTCCCCGGCGAGCTCGGCGGAGACGTGCATGCCGTCGGTGAGGTCCTGGGCGAGGGTGCCGACCGGTACCCAGGGGCGGCGGTGTTCGGGTACGCCGACGATGGCGGCCTCGCGGACCAGGGAGAGGGGGGCGCCGTCGGGGTCGACGACGACCAGGGCGCGGGCGCCGGCGGCGTTGGCGCGGCGCAGGGCCTCGGAGAGGGGCGTGTCGGTCTCGACGGGCACCGCGCGGCGGGTGAGGTTGCGGGCGCGCAGCTCGGGGAGGTGTTCGCGCAGCCGGGCCATGCGCAGGCTGTTGCCGGCGCCGGTCCAGATGATCGCGGCGAGGATGGCGGCGAGCAGGGCGTCCAGGACGGTGTCCATGCCCACGTTGTCCACGGCGTCGGAGCCGAGGGCGCCGGACTGGGTGAGCAGCGGGAGGCCGATCAGCACGGCCACGGCGAGGGCGCGGCCGACCCAGGCGGCGGCGACGGTGCCGGTCATGGGTTTGCCGCTGATCGCCCAGACGACGGCGCGGAGCATGCGGCCGCCGTCCAGGGGGAGGCCGGGCAGGAGGTTGAAGACGGCCACGATGAGGTTGGAGATCATCAGGCCGGCCAGCAGGACGCCGGGGACACTGCTGGGGTCGACGGCCAGCAGCGCGAGGTAGAAGAGGCCGGACAGGACGAGGGAGAGCAGGGGGCCGACGAAGGCCAGCACGAATTCGCGGCCGGGCGTCTCGGCCTCCTTCTCGATCTCGGAGACGCCGCCGAAGAACTGGAGCTGGATGCGGCGCACCGGGAGTTTGAAGCGGAGGGCGGCGAGGGTGTGGGCGAGCTCGTGGACGAGTACGGAGGCGTAGAAGGCGACCGCGAAGAACAGGGAGACGAGGTAGCTGGCGGCGCCGAGCTCGGGCAGCACCCGGTCGATCTGTCCGCCGAACACCCAGGTGATGAGGATGGCGACGAGGAACCAGCTGGGCGCCACGTACACGGGCACTCCGAACGGGCGCCCCATCAGCAGTCCGCCCCGCTGCTTCTCCTGCGGCCGCTGCGGCGGCGACGTCCGGCCGGCGCCGGAGCGGGCCGGCGGCCGTCCCGTGCCGTGGCCGGTGTCCGGCCCGCCCGCGGGGGCGGAGGGCTCGCCGGGCCCGGCGTCCGGTGTCCGGGAGCCGCTGCGGGTGCTGTCGGCGGCGGGCTCGGCCGCGGGGCCGTCGGTGGGGTGGGCGGGCGCGGGGGTGGTCGGGGGCTGGGGGCCCGTGTGGTCGGGCGACTGGTCGTTGCCGGGTCGCGGCTGTCCGCGCCCGCCGCTTGCGTCCACCGGTGTCCCCTCGTTCGCTGCGTCTCCCGCGCCTGCCGGGCGGGAGGGTCTCGTGTCGATGGTATGCGTCCCGCGCCGCGTGTTCGGCCCCGGCACCCTGTCTCCTCCTCTCCTTCCCCTTCCCTCTCCGCCGTCACGCGCGGCGCCCACGACCGGTCGGGGGTCCGCCCCCGGAGGGGTGCGGGGTGTGGACGCGCCGGCCGCCGTGGACGACGGCGCCCTCCCGGGCCCCCCGTTCCGCCGGCGGCGCACGCTCTGTCGGTGGCGGGCCGTAAGGTCTGTGGCATGGAGACCATCACCGAGGGCGAGGAGCGGGCCGGCGGCGGCCCGGGCACCGTGGACGTACGAGCGGACACGGCCGCCGTACCGCCTGCGTCGCTGTCCCCCTCGCGTGCGAGCGACTTCATGCAGTGCCCCCTGCTGTACCGGTTCCGGGTCATCGACCGGTTGCCCGAGAAGCCGAGCGAGGCGGCGACCAGGGGCACGCTGGTGCACGCGGTGCTGGAGCGCCTCTTCGACGTCCCGGCCGCCGATCGCACCGCGCCCCGGGCGAAGTCGCTGGTCCCGGGTCAGTGGGAGCTGCTGCGCGAGACGCGGCCGGAGGTCGTGGAGCTGTTCGCCGACGATCCGGAGGGCGAGCGGCTGGCTCGCTGGCTGGCGGAGGCGGAGAGACTGGTCGAGCGGTGGTTCTCGCTGGAGGATCCGAGCCGGCTGGAGCCCGCCGAGCGGGAGCTGTTCGTCGAGGCGGAGCTGGACTCCGGGCTGAGACTGCGCGGCATCATCGACCGGGTGGACGTCGCGCCCACCGGCGAGGTGCGGATCGTCGACTACAAGACGGGCAAGGCGCCACGGCCGGAGTACGCCGAGGGCGCGCTGTTCCAGATGAAGTTCTACGCCCTGGTGGTGTGGCGGCTGAAGAAGGTGATCCCGCGCCGGCTCCAGCTGGTGTACCTCGGCAGCGGTGACGTGCTGACCTACGACCCCGTGCTCGCGGATCTGGAGCGGGTGGAGCGCAAGCTGCTCGCGCTGTGGGACGCGATCCGGCTGGCGACCGAGACGGGTGTCTGGCGTCCGCGGCCCACGAAGCTGTGCGGCTGGTGCGACCACCAGGCGCACTGCCCGGAGTTCGGCGGCACCCCCCCGCCCTACCCCCTCCCGGTGAGGGCGCCCGAGTCCGACGGGGCCCAACAGGGCAGAATGGGGCCGGACTAGCGAAGGAGACTTACGTGGCCATCCGCGTCCTACTGGTCGACGACCAGCCGTTGCTGCGTACCGGGTTCCGGATGATCCTGGAGGCCGAGCAGGACATCGCGGTCGTCGGCGAGGCCGGGGACGGCCTCCAGGCCCTGGACCAGGTGCGGGCGCTGCAGCCCGATGTGGTGCTGATGGACATCCGCATGCCGCGGATGGACGGGGTGGAGGCGACCCGGCAGATCACCGGGCCCGAGCGGGACGGGCCGGCGAAGGTGCTGGTGCTGACGACGTTCGATCTCGACGAGTACGTGGTGGAGGCCCTGAGGGCGGGGGCCAGCGGCTTCCTGCTGAAGGACGCCCCGGCAGGCGAGCTGGTGCAGGCGATCCGTGTGGTGGCCGCCGGGGAGGCGATGCTCGCGCCGAGCATCACGCGCCGGCTGCTGGACAAGTACGCCACGCATCTGCCGTCCGGTGACGAGCCGGTGCCGGACACGCTGCACACGCTGACCGAGCGTGAGGTCGAGGTGCTGAAGCTGGTGGCGCGCGGGCTGTCCAACGCGGAGATCGCCGCCGATCTGTTCGTCAGCGAGACCACCGTCAAGACGCACGTCGGCCATGTCCTGACCAAGCTGGGGCTGCGCGACCGGGTGCAGGCGGCGGTGTACGCCTACGAGAGCGGGCTGGTGCGCCCCGGCGCGCAGTAGTGCGGCAGTCGCGGTACGACGGGGGCGCCCTCCTCGACAGGGGGGGCGCCCCCGTCGTGCCGACGGGGCGTCAGCTCTTGCTCAGTTCCCAGAACCGGAACACGGTCGAGGCGTCGAGGCAGTGCTCCAGGCCGTACACGCCGTCGTGGACGACCGCGTACTGCTTGGCCTGCCGGACCGGGAGGACGGGGACGTCCTCGGCGACGATGTCCTGGATCCGGCCGAAGTCCTCGTCGGTGGCGGAGCGGTCGCTCCGGGCGGCCGTGCGCGGGAGGAGCGACTCGGTGATCGGGCCGGCGTCGTAGTTGTTGTCCAGCACGTTGCCCTCGCCGAAGAAGGGCCCGGTGAAGTTGTCGGGGTCCGGGTAGTCGGGCACCCAGCCCTTGACGTGGACGCCGTACTTGCCGGCCGCGATGTCCTTCTCGTACTGGGCGAAGGGGACGGACTCGACGTCGGCGTCGAAGAGTCCGCTGGCGTTGAGCTGTCCGGCGATCGCCTTCAGCTCCTGGCCGGTGGCCGGGCCGTAGCGGGACGGGGTGGACCACAGGGTCAGCTTCACCTTGCCGGTGATGCCCTCCTCCTCCAGCGCCGCGGCGGCCTCTGCCCTGGAGGGGCGGGCGCCGTAGGTGTCGAAGAAGGCGGTGTTGTGGCCGGCGATGCCGACCGGGACGATCGAGTACAGCGGGCTGGCCGTGCCCTGGTGGACGTCCCGGACGAGGGCGTCACGGTCGATCAGGTGGGCGATGGCCCGGCGCACGCCGAGCCTTCCGGCAACCGGGCCGTCCATGTGGAAAACCAGGTGCTGGACCTCGGCGCTGCCGCCCTCGACGACCTCGGTGCCGCCGGTTCCGTCGTCGGCCCGCTCGATGTCGTTGATGGCCTCGGCGGTGAGGCCGCGGTAGGCGACGTCGACCTCGGCGTCCTGCACGGCCTTCTTCAGGGCGTTCTGGTCGCCGTGGAAGAACTCCAGGGTCACACCGGAGTTCTTGGTCCCGGCGGCGCCCCCGTAGTGCTCGTTGACGGAGAAGACGGCGCGGTCGTTGGCGAACGAGTCCAGCCGGTACGGACCGGAGCCGACCGCCTTGCCGTCCCCGCGCAGTCCGTCGGCGTCGTACTCGCGGTGGTCGACGATGGAACCGGCGCCGGACGCGATCTTGCCGGGGAAGGTGGCGTCGGGTGTGTTGAGCCCGAAGACGACCGTCTTCTCGTCGGGGGTGCGGACCTCTCCCAGCGTGGGGAACATGACCGCGGGCCCGTCGGGGTCGTTGATCCTCGTCATGCGGTCGAAGGAGAACTTCACGTCCTTCGAGGTGAGCGGGGCCCGTTGCCGAACTTCAGTCCGTCCCGCAGCGTGCAGCGGTAGACGGTGGTTCCGGCGTCCGTGAAGCCGCAGCTCTCGGCGGCGTCCGGCTGCGGCTCGGTGGCTCCCCCGGGAAAGCTGAGCAGCGACTGGAAGACGTTGTTGAACAACAGCCAGGAGGCGGGGTCGTAGCCGGAGGCGGGGTCGGTGGACAGGACGTCGTCGGACATTCCCACCACGATGTCGGAGCCCTCGGCCCCGGTGTCACCGCTCTCGGTGCCACAGCCGGTCAACAGGCCGGAGGCCAGCCCCGCCACGATGGGCAGGACTGGCCACGGGTCACGCGGATTCACGTGCTGTGTCTTGTCGTTCTTGCTGCCCGGACCGTGTCACCGGTCCGGGTTCGTGCGGTTCCGTCACTCGGTGACGCCGCGCGCGAGCTCCCACAGCTGGAGGGACGAGGAGGAGTTGAGCGCGTAGGCGGTGCCGGTGACGCCGTCGCGGGCGGCGACGTACTGCTTGCCCTGCCACAGCGGGAGCACCGGGACCTCGTCGGCGACGATGTTCTGGATCTCCGCGAGGCTGTCGGAGGCGGACAGCCGGTCGGCCTGGCGGCGCGACTCGGGGATCAGCTCCTTGATGATCTTGGAGTTGGCGTAGGGCGAGCTGAGGAAGTTGTCCTCGTCGAGGAAGGGGGCGGTGAAGGCGTCGGCGTCCGGGTAGTCGGGGAACCAGCCCATGCCGTAGACGTCGTACTTCTCGTTCTGGGCGGCGGTCTTGAACTTGCTCCAGGTCTCGCTCTTGATGTCGGTCTCGAACAGACCGCTGTCGTTGAGCTGCTTGCTCAGCTGCTCGAACTCCGTCTTGGCGGCGGGGCCGTAGTGGTCGTGCGTGTAGTGCAGCGTCAGCTTCACCGGGGTGCTGACGCCGGCATCCTCCAGCAGCTTGCGGGCCTCGGCCACGCTCGGGTCGCCGTACAGGTTGAAGAACGCGTTGGTGTGACCGGTGACGCCCGCGGGGACCAGCGAGAACAGCGGCTCGGCCTGCGAGCCGTAGACGTTGCCGACCAGCTCGCCGCGGTTGATGACCTGGGCCATCGCCTTGCGGACGGCCTTGTCCTTCACGGTGGGGGCCTCGGTGTTGAACGCCAGGTAGCGGATCTCCAGACCGGGCGACTCGACCACCTCGATCTCGTCGTCGGTGTTGTTGCTGAGCTCCTGGATCTGCTCGGGCGACATGGTGCGGGTCGCCATGTCGATCTCGCCCTTCTCCAGCGCCTCGCCCATGGCGTCGGCACTGTCGTAGGAGAGCATCTCGACCTTGTCGTTGTTCACCTCCAGCGCGCCCTTGTAGGAGGGGTTCTTGGTGAAGGTGGCGCTGACCAGCGTGTCGCCCTCGACCTTGCCCTCGAAGGTGTACGGACCGGAGCCGTCGATCTCGAAGCCCTCGCGCAGCTTGCCCTTGTCGTAGTCGTCCGGGTTGACGATGCCCGCGACCGGGGTGGACAGCTTGTACGGGAAGGTGGCGTCGGCGCTCTTGAGGTGGAAGATCACCTCGCGGTCGCCCTGCGTCTCGACGGTGTCGACGGTGGACAGCAGCGCGAACACACCACTGTCGCCCTCGAGGGAGATGGCGCGCTCGATGGAGAACTTCACGTCCTCCGCGGTGATCGCGTCGCCGTTGGAGAACTTCAGCCCGTCCCGCAGGGTGCAGCTGTAGCGCTCGTTGCCGGCGTCGGTGAATCCGCACGACTCGGCGGCCTCGGGCACCGGCTCGCCGTCGCCCCGGGGCTGGACCATCAGGGTCTGCACGGTCTGCCGCAGGATGTTCCAGGTACCGACGTCATAGGCCCAGGCCGGATCGAGGGGCGCGGGGCCGTCCTCCTTGGATGCGGTGAACCGGTCCGTGGTGCCCACGACGATCGCTTCGCCGTCTCCGCTCCCGCCCTCGGTGTCGCCGCAGGCGGCGAGCACCGGCGCGAGCAGGCCCATCGCGGCCGCCAGCACCAAAGTCTTGCGGTTCATGCTCGAGTTTCTCCAGGACTGTCGACTCCGTGTATCCGGCATGCGGGGTTGTTGCAGCGGATCACAGGGATGGGGGCGAGGTTCTCGCGATGACATTAGTCCGCGCCCGCAGGAGGGTTCACGGCCGCCGGAGTTGAGGGCACATCACGGAGTGGAACCAGGTGTGAACGCACCGGTAAAGGCACCCGGGGAAGGATTGGTGCACCTTCTCATGAATCGGGACACAAGGGCGCGCCGATGACCTACGGAATGGTGCGGAAGGCAGAGGCGGACATCGTTGTCGACCCCCCTTCATGTGGCGAAGCTCACATGTGAAAACGGGCTGGACGGAACCGGAATTCGGCCACCGGCAAGCGGGCCGAATTAGCCCGGACGCATGCGCCCGGCACCTCCGGAGCCGGGCGGCGGGAATTCCGGCGGTAACGCCGCTGCACTGGGTGAACGCCTAGCGCATTTCCGTCATCACACCGCGCAGGAATGTCAGGTCCACGGCTTCCAGGGAGGGGACGACCGTCCGCCGGGCGGCCGGGGCGATCGGGCCCACCGAGGGCACCGCGACGACCTGGCAGCCCGCCGCCTCGGCGGCGGCGACACCGGTCACGGTGTCCTCGACGACGGCGCACCGCACGGGGTCCACGCCGAGGCCGGCGGCGGCCGCGAGGTACGGGTCGGGGTGCGGCTTGGTGCGCGGTACCTCGTCACCGGCGATCGACAGCGCGAAGTGCCGGTGGCCCAGCCTGTCCAGCACCCGGTCGATGATGCGCCGGTGGGAAGCGGAGACGAGCGCGGTGGGGATCTCGTGCTCGGACAGCTCGGCGAGCAGTCGCGCGGCGCCCGGCATCAGCGGCAGGGCGTGGTCGATACGGTCCTCGAAGCCGTCGTTGAGCAGCACCGTCAGCTCGGGGAGGCCGATGTCGGCGCCGGTGGCCTCGATGAGGAACCCCGCGCTGCGGGTCATGGGGCCGCCGACCACGACATGGCGCCAGGACTCGTCGAGGGTGTGGCCGAGGGAGGCGAAGACCTCCTTCTCGACGTCCCACCAGAAACCCTCGGTGTCCACCAGGGTGCCGTCCATGTCGAGGAACACGGCCTGCAGGGCCGAACCCTCGGCCGTCCGGGTTCCGAGCGCGGGGACCGTACTGGTCATCCACGTACCTCCTTCGCAGGGACGACCAGGCCGGTTCCCACGGGGGAACCGGCCTGGGGTGGACCGACAAGTGTACGTCGTGCGGGACGCGAACGCCCGGTGTGACCGGTGGAGCCTCAGCGGGCGTTGAAGTACTTGGCCTCCGGGTGGTGGATGACGATGGCGTCCGTGGACTGCTCGGGGTGCAGCTGGAACTCCTCGGAGAGCTGCACGCCGATCCGCTCGGGTTCGAGCAGGGCGGCGATCTTGGCGCGGTCCTCCAGGTCGGGGCAGGCGCCGTAGCCGAGGGAGAAGCGGGCGCCCCGGTACTTCAGGGCGAACATGTCCTCCATCGCGGCCGGGTCCTCGCCCGCGAAGCCGAGCTCGGAACGCACGCGCGCGTGCCAGTACTCGGCGAGGGCCTCCGCCAGCTGCACGGAGAGCCCGTGCAGCTCCAGGTAGTCGCGGTAGGCGTTGGCCTCGAACATCCGGGCGGTCTCCTCGCCGATCCTCGATCCGACGGTGACCACCTGGAGGCCGACCACGTCGGTCTCGCCGGACTCCTCCGGGCGGAAGAAGTCGGCCAGGCACAGCCGGCGGCCGCGGCGCTGGCGCGGGAAGGTGAAGCGGGTGCGCTCGTTGCCCTGCTCGTCCAGGATGATCAGGTCGTCGTCCTTGGAGACGCACGGGAAGTAGCCGTAGACCACGGCCGCCTCCAGCAGGTTCTCCGTCTGGAGCCGGTCGAGCAGTCCGCGCAGCCTGGGCCGCCCCTCGGTCTCGGCCAGCTCCTCGTAGGTCGGCCCGTCGCCGGTGCGGGCCTGCTTCAGGCCCCACTGGCCCTTGAAGAGGGCGCCCTCGTCGAGCCAGCTCGCGTACTCCTTGAGCTGGATGCCCTTGATCACGCGCGTGCCCCAGAAGGGCGGGGCGGGAACCGGGTTGTCGGTGGCGACGTCGGAGCGGACGTGCCCCTCCTCGGGCCGCTCCTCGATCTCCACGGTGGCCGCGCGGACCCGGCGCTGCCTCAGTTCCGGCAGCCGCGCGCCGGGCACTCCGCGCTTGATGCCGATGAGGGCGTCCATCAGGCGCAGGCCCTCGAAGGCGTCGCGGGCGTAGCGGACCTCGCCCTGGTAGATCTCGTGGAGGTCCTGCTCGACGTAGGCGCGGGTGAGGGCGGCACCGCCGAGGATGACGGGGTAGTCGGCGGCCAGGCCGCGCTGGTTGAGTTCCTCCAGGTTCTCCTTCATGATCACCGTCGACTTCACCAGCAGCCCGGACATGCCGATGACGTCGGCCTTGTGTTCGTCGGCGGCGTCCAGGATCGCGGAGACCGGCTGCTTGATGCCCAGGTTGACGACGTTGTAGCCGTTGTTCGACAGGATGATGTCGACCAGGTTCTTGCCGATGTCGTGCACGTCGCCGCGCACGGTGGCCAGCACGATGGTGCCCTTGCCCACAGCGTCTTCACCGTCTGCGACTTTCTCCATGTGCGGCTCGAGGTACGCGACGGCGTTCTTCATCACCTCGGCGGACTGGAGCACGAACGGCAGCTGCATCTGGCCGGAGCCGAACAGCTCACCGACCACCTTCATGCCGTCCAGGAGGGTGTCGTTGACGATGTCGAGGGCCTTGCGGGTCTTGAGGGCCTCGTCCAGGTCGGCCTCCAGGCCGCCTCGCTCGCCGTCGATGATGCGGCGCTTGAGGCGCTCCTCCAGGGGCAGCGCGGCGAGTTCCTCGGCCTTGCCCGCCTTGAGGGACTTGGCGGTGGCGCCCTCGAAGAGCTGCATGAGCCTCTGGAGCGGGTCGTAGCCCTCGGCGCGACGGTCGTGGATCAGGTCCAGGGCCGTTTGGACCTCTTCCTCGCTGAAGCGGGCGATGGGCAGGATCTTCGACGCGTGGACGATCGCCGAGTCCAGTCCGGCCTTGACGCACTCGTCGAGGAAGACCGAGTTCAGCAGGATGCGGGCGGCCGGGTTGAGGCCGAAGGAGATGTTCGACAGGCCGAGGGTGGTCTGCACCTTGGGGTGGCGCTTCTTCAGCTCGCGGATGCCCTCGATGGTGGCCAGGCCGTCCTTGCGGGACTCCTCCTGGCCGGTGCAGATGGTGAAGGTCAGACAGTCGACGAGGATGTCCTCCTCGCGGATGCCCCAGTTGCCGGTCAGGTCGTCGATCAGCCGCTCGGCGATCTCCACCTTCTTCTCGGCGGTGCGGGCCTGGCCCTCCTCGTCGATGGTGAGCGCGATCAGCGCGGCGCCGTGCTCCTGCGCCAGCCGCGTGACCTTGGCGAACCGCGACTCGGGCCCGTCGCCGTCCTCGTAGTTCACCGAATTGATCACCGCACGGCCGCCGAGCTTCTCCAGCCCGGCCCGGATGACGTCGACCTCGGTGGAGTCGAGGACGACGGGCAGGGTGGACGCGGTGGCGAAGCGTCCGGCCAGTTCCTCCATGTCGGCGACGCCGTCGCGGCCCACGTAGTCCACGCACAGGTCCAGCATGTGCGCGCCTTCGCGGATCTGCTCGCGGGCCATCTCCACGCAGTCGTCCCAGCGGCCCTCGAGCATCGCCTCGCGGAACTTCTTCGATCCGTTGGCGTTCGTCCGCTCGCCGATCGCCAGGTAGGAGGTGTCCTGGCGGAAGGGGACGCTCTGGTAGAGGGAGGCCGCGCCGGGCTCCGGGCGCGGGTCGCGCTCGGCCGGGGCGAGGTCGCGCACGCGCTCCACGAGCTGCCGGAGGTGCTCGGGCGTGGTGCCGCAGCAGCCGCCCACCAGGGACAGGCCGTAGTCGCGTACGAAGTTCTCCTGGGCGTCCGCCAGCTCTCCGGGGGAGAGCGGGTAACGGGCGCCGTCCTTGGTGAGCTCCGGCAGGCCGGCGTTGGGCATGCAGGACAGCCGGACGCGGGAGTGGCGGGCCAGGTGGCGCAGGTGCTCGCTCATCTCGGCCGGGCCGGTGGCGCAGTTCAGGCCGATCATGTCGATGCCCAGCGGTTCCAGCGCGGTGAGCGCGGCGCCGATCTCGGAACCGAGCAGCATGGTGCCGGTGGTCTCGACCGTGACCGAGACGATCAGCGGGACCTCGAACCCGGCGGTCTCCATCGCGCGGCGGGCGGCGATCACGGAGGCCTTGGTCTGCAGCAGGTCCTGGGTCGTCTCCACCAGCAGCGCGTCCGCACCGCCCGCGAGCAGGCCCTCGGCGTTCTGCTGGTAGGCGTCCCGGATGGCGGTGAAGGTGGTGTGGCCGAGGGTGGGCAGCTTGGTGCCGGGGCCCATCGAGCCGAGCACCCAGCGGGTGCGGCCGTCCCGCGCGGCGTGCTCGTCGGCGGCCTCGCGGGCGATGCGGGCGCCCGCCTCGGACAGCTCGGCGACGCGCTCCGGGATGTCGTACTCGCCGAGGGCGGTGAGGTTGGCGCCGAAGGTGTTCGTCTCCACGCAGTCGACTCCGGCGTCGAAGTACTCGGAGTGGACCGAACGGACGATGTCCGGACGCGTCAGGTTCAGGATCTCGTTGCAGCCCTCGAGGTTCTGGAAGTCCTCGAGCGTGGGGTCCTGGGCCTGGAGCATGGTGCCCATGGCTCCGTCGGCGACCACCACCCGGGTGGCGAGCGCCTCGCGGAGGGCGGACACACGGGTCCGGCTGTCGGCGGAAGGGGTCTGCGGCAACGAGGCCATGAAAGGGGCTCCCTCTGGGTGCGACGGCTGTCGGCTTTGCGGCTGCCCGGGAATCCCCTCACGGAGCGTCCCCGGCTGGGCGCACCTCGCCAGGGTATCCGGGACCGTTCTCCGATGTTCAGGGCGTCCACGAGGCGGACGATGATGGCCGAGATCCGACGCACGGAGCACGAGTGGCGGAACCGATCACGACCGACCATTGGCGAGAGGTCGGCATCGACCGGTAGTGTTCGGCATTGCCGAACAGCGGCAGCGGCGCGTCGCGGGTGGACGGCCGAAGGGGACGGAGGCAGTACGGCGATGGCACGGAACATCCAGTCGCTCGAACGGGCGGCGGCGATGCTGCGGCTGCTCGCGGGCGGCGAGCGACGGCTCGGCCTCTCGGACATCGCCTCGTCGCTGGGCCTCGCCAAGGGCACCGCCCACGGCATCCTGCGCACGCTCCAGCAGGAGGGGTTCGTCGAGCAGGACGACGCCTCCGGGCGCTACCAGCTGGGCGCCGAGCTGCTGCGCCTGGGCACCACCTACCTCGACGTGCACGAACTGCGGGCGCGCGCCCTGGTGTGGACGGACGACCTGGCCCGCTCCAGCGGCGAGAGCGTCTACCTCGGCGTGCTGCACCAGCAGGGCGTGCTGATCGTGCACCACGTCTTCCGGCCGGACGACAGCCGGCAGGTGCTGGAGATAGGGGCCATGCAGCCGCTGCACTCCACGGCCCTGGGCAAGGTGCTGTCGGCCTACGACCCGGTGGCCCACAGCGAGGCCCTGGAGTCCGACCGCAAGGCCTTCACCGACCGCACGGTGTGCGACCCGGACGGCTTCGAGCACATCCTCGACCTCACCCGCGCGCGCGGCTACGCGGCGGACGTGGAGGAGACCTGGGAGGGCGTCGCCGCCGTCGCCGCCCCCATCCACGACCGGCGGCGCATGCCGGTGGGCGCGGTGGGCATCACGGGGGCGGTGGAGCGGCTGCGCCGGAACGGCGAGCTGCGGCCCGAACTGATCGCGGCGGTGCGGGACTGCGCCCGCGCGGTGTCGCGGGACCTGGGCGCCGGGCGGTTCTGAGCGGGACGCGGAGGCGACCGGGACGCCGCACGGCGCCCCGGTCCCCCGTCGTCCCCCGGGCGGGCATACCGGGCGCGAGCCGACGCAACCGCCGCGAAGATCGACAACTCGGGACGCTCCATAACGATCGCGTTTTCGACAACCAAACTCTTGACGCCCGCGAGACGTCGGGAAAGACTCCCGTCCATCGGTCGGCATTGTCGAACACCTACCGGCAATACGAGTTAGAGTGTGACAACGCCAAGGGCCGGCATCGCTCTCACCCCTGAGGGCGCCAATCCCCGGTGGGACCCGGGGGTCGGCTTCCCTGGACGAAGGACAAAGGAGTCGCGGGTGTCCAGCTCCGACATCTTCATCGGCGAGACCATCGGTACCGCCATACTCATCCTGCTCGGCGGCGGCGTCTGTGCCGCCGTGACGCTGAAGGCCTCCAAGGCCCGCAACGCCGGCTGGCTCGCCATCGCCTTCGGGTGGGGCTTCGCCGTCATGACGGCGGTGTACATCGCCGGACCGCTCTCCGGCGCCCACCTCAACCCGGCCGTCACCGTGGCGCTCGCCATCAAGGACGGCGGCTGGGGCAACGTCCCCGTCTACTTCGCCGGAGAGTTCCTCGGCGCGATGATCGGTGCGACCCTGGTCTGGGTGGCCTACTACGGCCAGTTCCTGGCCCACCTCACCGACGGGGAGATCGTCGGCGGTCCGGGCGCGCAGGCCACCACCGCCAAGGCGGTCGAGGCGCAGGAGAAGGGCGCGGGCCCGGTGCTCGGCGTCTTCTCCACCGGCCCGGAGATCCGGCACACGGTGCAGAACCTCGCCACGGAGATCGTCGGCACCTTCGTGCTGCTGCTCGCCATCCTCACCCAGGGCCTGAACGACGCGGGCAACGGCCTGGGCGTGCTGGGCGGTCTGATCACGGCGCTCGTCGTCGTCTCGATCGGCCTGTCGCTGGGCGGCCCGACCGGGTACGCCATCAACCCGGCCCGCGACCTCGGTCCGCGCATCGTGCACGCCCTGCTGCCGCTGCCCAACAAGGGCGGCTCCGACTGGTCCTACGCCTGGGTCCCGGTGGTCGGTCCGCTGATCGGCGGCGCCCTCGCGGCCGGCCTCTACAACGTCGCCTTCGCGTAGGCCCCGCATCTTGTGACAGCGCTGTACGTACTGCCCCGTAACCAAGGAACTCCCAGGAGCACACAGTGACCGACGCCCACACCGCCGGCCCGTTCATCGCCGCCATCGACCAGGGCACCACCTCCTCCCGCTGCATCGTCTTCGACCGCGACGGGCGCATCGTCTCCGTCGACCAGAAGGAGCACGAGCAGATCTTCCCCAAGCCGGGCTGGGTCGAGCACGACGCCACCGAGATCTGGACCAACGTCCAGGAGGTCGTCGCCGGAGCGATCGAGAAGGCCGGCATCACCCGCGACGACATCAAGGCCATCGGCATCACCAACCAGCGCGAGACCACCGTGCTGTGGGACAGGAACACCGGTGAGCCGGTCCACAACGCCATCGTCTGGCAGGACACCCGCACCGACGCCCTCTGCCGCGAGCTCGGCCGCAACGTCGGCCAGGACCGCTTCCGCCGTGAGACCGGCCTTCCCCTGGCCTCCTACTTCGCCGGCCCCAAGGCCCGCTGGCTGCTCGACAACGTCGACGGCCTCAAGGAGCGCGCCGAGGCGGGCGACATCCTCTTCGGCACCATGGACACCTGGGTCATCTGGAACCTGACCGGCGGCACGGACGGCGGCCGCCACGTCACCGACGTCACCAACGCGTCCCGCACGATGCTGATGAACCTGCACACCATGCAGTGGGACGAGAGGATCGCCGAGTCCATCGGCGTCCCCACCGCGATGCTGCCCGAGATCCGCTCCTCCGCCGAGGTCTACGGCGAGATCAAGGGCGGCAGGCTGGGCGAGCTGCTCGGCGGCATCCCGGTCGCCTCCGCGCTGGGCGACCAGCAGGCGGCCCTGTTCGGCCAGACCTGCTTCGCCGAGGGCGAGACCAAGTCGACGTACGGCACCGGCACCTTCATGGTGATGAACACCGGCGACAAGATCATCAACTCCTACAGCGGCCTGCTGACCACGGTCGGCTACCGGATCGGCGACCAGAAGCCGGTCTACGCCCTGGAGGGCTCGATCGCCGTCACCGGCTCGCTGGTGCAGTGGATGCGCGACCAGATGGGCCTGATCTCAACCGCCGCCGAGATCGAGACCCTCGCGCTCTCCGTCGAGGACAACGGCGGCGCCTACTTCGTGCCGGCCTTCTCCGGCCTGTTCGCCCCGTACTGGCGCTCCGACGCCCGCGGTGTGATCGCCGGTCTCACCCGGTACGTCACCAAGGCGCACCTCGCGCGCGCCGTGCTGGAGGCCACCGCCTGGCAGACGCGGGAGATCGCGGACGCCATGACGAAGGACTCCGGCGTGGAGCTGGCCGCCCTCAAGGTCGACGGCGGCATGACCTCCAACAACCTGCTGATGCAGACGCTCTCGGACTTCCTGGACGCCCCCGTGGTGCGTCCGATGGTCGCCGAGACCACCTGCCTCGGCGCCGCCTACGCCGCCGGCCTCGCCGTCGGCTTCTGGAACAGCACCGACGACCTGCGCGCCAACTGGCGGCGGGCCGCCGAGTGGACCCCCCGCATGGACGCGGAGACCCGCGACCGTGAGTACAAGAGCTGGCTCAAGGCCGTCGAGCGGACCATGGGCTGGCTCGAGAACGAGGAGTAGGAACCGCCATGACCAGCCAGTCCGCCCTGCAGTCCGTGCCTGCCCTGGGGACGCACCCGGCGTCCGGCTCGAACCCGAGCCGCGCCGAGACCCGGGAGCAGCTCTCCAAGGCGTCGTACGACCTTCTCGTGATCGGCGGCGGCATCCTGGGCATCTCCACCGCCTGGCACGCCGCGCAGTCCGGCCTCAGGGTGGCTCTGGTGGACGCCGGTGACTTCGCCGGCGCCACCTCCTCCGCCTCCTCCAAGCTGCTCCACGGCGGTCTGCGCTACCTGCAGACCGGTGCGGTGAAGCTGGTGGCGGAGAACCACTTCGAGCGCCGTGCGGTCTCCCGTCAGGTGGCCCCCCACCTGGCGAACCCGCTCACGTTCTACCTCCCCGTGTACAAGGGCGGGCCGCACGGCGCGGCGAAGCTCGGCGCCGGTGTCTTCGCGTACTCGGCGCTGTCCGCCTTCGGCGACGGCGTCGGGCACCTGCTCTCGCCGGCCAAGGCCGCGCAGGACGTGCCGGAGCTGCGCACCGACAACCTCAAGGCCGTGGCCGTGTACGGCGACGACCAGATGAACGACGCGCGCATGGCGCTGATGACGGTCCGCGCGGCGGCCGAGTCCGGCGCGGTCGTCCTCAACCACGCCGAGGTGACGGGTCTGCGCTTCACCCGGGGCCGGGTCACCGGCGCCGAGCTGCGCGACCGCATCTCGGGCGAAGAGTTCGGCGTCGACGCCCGCCTGGTGCTGAACGCGACCGGCCCGTGGGTCGACCACCTGCGCCGCATGGAGGACCCGGGCGCCGCGCCGTCCATCCGGCTGTCGAAGGGCGCGCACCTGGTCCTGAAGCGGACCTCCCCGTGGAAGGCCGCGCTGGCCACGCCGATCGACAAGTACCGGATCACCTTCGCCCTCCCCTGGGAGGACATGCTGCTGCTCGGCACCACCGACGAGGAGTTCGAGGGCGACCCGGCGGACGTCGCGGTCACCGAGAAGGACACCGCGCAGATACTCGACGAGGCCGCGTTCTCCATCCGCGACCAGCAGCTCGACCGGGACCTGATCACCTACGCCTTCGCGGGCCTGCGGGTGCTGCCCGGCGGTCCCGGGGACACGGCCAAGGCCAAGCGGGAGACGGTCGTCACCGAGGGCCGGGGCGGGATGCTGTCCGTCGCGGGCGGCAAGTGGACCACCTTCCGCCACATCGGCCGTACGGTGATGCGCAAGCTCCAGGAACTGCCCGGTCACCCGCTGGGCGACGACTTCGAGCCGGTCGCCTCGCTGCCGAAGAAGCTGCCGCTGCCGGGCGTGGCCAACCCCCGCGCGGTGGCCCACCGGCTGCTGGTCGACAGCCCGGCGCCCGGCCCGCGCATGGCGGCGGACACCGCCCGGCACCTGGCCACCCACTACGGTTCGCTGGCCTTCGACATCGCCCGACTGGCCAACGACGACCCGGCCCTCGCCCGGCGCGTCCACCCGGACGCCCCGGAGATCTGGGCACAGGTCGTCTGGGCCCGTGACCACGAGTGGGCCGAGACCGCGGACGACGTGCTGCGCCGCCGCACCACCCTGACGATCCGGGGCCTGGCCACGGACGAGGTCCGCGCGAACGTCCAGGAGCTGCTCGACAAGAAGTGACCGGTACTCCCCCGGCTCCCGCGCACGGGAGCCGGGATACGGGTCAGGGGGCGACTCCGCGCCGACGGAGTCGCCCCCTGACCCGTACATAATGGGCTGGATACATCGGATGTCTGGTCCGCAGGGAGGCGCGGTATGGCAGTGACCGACGAGGCGATCGAGAAGATCAAGGGAATGATCGTCTCGGGCGCGCTGCGTCCCGGCGCCCGGCTGCCCAAGGAGAGCGAGCTCGCGGCCGAGCTGGGGCTGTCCCGCAACTCGCTGCGCGAGGCGGTGCGCGCCCTGTCGCTGATCCGCATCCTGGACGTACGGCAGGGCGACGGCACCTACGTCACCAGTCTCGACCCTCAACTCCTGCTGGAGGCGCTGAGCTTCGTCGTCGACTTCCACCGCGACGACACGGTCCTGGAGTTCCTGGCGGTACGCCGCATCCTGGAGCCGGCCGCGACGGCCCTCGCGGCCACCCGGATCGACGAGAAACAACTGGACGCGCTGGCGGAGCAGTTGGACAGGCTCGGCGACGAGCCGTCGGTGGAGGACCTGGTCGCCGCCGACCTGGAGTTCCACCGGGGCATCGTGCGCGGCTCCGGCAACTCCGTGCTGTGCTCCCTGCTCGACGGCCTGTCCGGTCCCACCACCCGGGCCCGGATCTGGCGCGGGCTCACCCAGAAGGACGCGGTCGGCCGCACCCTGCGCGAGCACCGGGCCATCCTCGCCGCCCTGCGGGACCGGGACGCGGAGGCGGCACGGTCCTGGTCGACGGTGCACATCGCGAGCGTGGAGCAGTGGTTGCGGTCCACGCTGTGAGGGGTGTTCCCGGGGGTGCGGCGGGGCAGTGATGGGGGCACTCCCCTTGTGAAGGGGACTGCGGGCGCTCTCCCGGGCACGCCGTAAGGTTGGGGCGTACGCGAGGGCACGTCGGAAGGAGGCGCTGGGTGATCGAGCTCGAGGGGGTTCCCGAGCTGGTCGACCCGGTCATGGTGGCCGCGTTCGAGGGCTGGAACGATGCCGGTGACGCCGCCTCCACCGCGGTCGCGCACCTGGACCGGGAGTGGAAGGGCGAGGTGTTCGCGGCGCTGGACGCCGAGGACTACTACGACTTCCAGGTGAACCGCCCCACGGTGTTCATGGACGGCGGGGTCCGCAAGGTCACCTGGCCGACCACCCGGTTGTCGGTGGTCCGGGTCGGCGGCGAGAAGCCGCGCGACCTGGTGCTGGTCCGCGGCATCGAGCCGTCCATGCGATGGCGTTCGTTCTGCAACGAGATCCTCGGGTTCGCGCACGAACTCGGCGTGGAGCTGGTGGTCGTGCTGGGCGCGCTGCTCGGTGACACCCCGCACACCCGGCCGGTCCCGGTCAGCGGGACCACGTCCGACCCGGACCTGGCCCGCCGCATGGATCTGGAGGAGACCAAGTACGAGGGCCCCACGGGCATCGTCGGCATCCTCCAGGAGGCGTGCACGCATGCGGGTGTGCCCGCGGTGTCGCTGTGGGCGGCGGTCCCGCACTACGTCTCGCAGCCGCCCAACCCGAAGGCCACGCTGGCCCTCCTCAACCGCTTGGAGGACCTGCTCGACGTGCGGATCCCGCTGGGCGAGCTGCCCGAGGACGCGCGCGCCTGGCAGGTGGGCGTGGACCAGCTGGCCGCGGAGGACAGCGAGGTGGCCGAGTACGTCCAGACGCTGGAGGAGGCCCGGGACACCGCCGAGCTGCCGGAGGCGTCGGGCGAGGCGATCGCCCGCGAGTTCGAGCGCTATCTGCGGCGCCGTGACGGGGCGTCGGGCCCGCCCGGCGGACACGCCACGGCCGACGGCTCGGACGGGACGTCGTACCGGCGGGAGGGCCCGGGCGGGCGCACCCGCCCGCCGAAGCCGCCGAAGCCGGAGACGGGCTCCGATCCGGGCCCGGAGCCGGGCTCCGGCGGCGACGAGTCGTCGGAGGACTGACGAAGGGGCGCCCCGTCCGCCACGGGGCGCCCCTTCGTCGTCGTGTCCGGTTACAGCGCCACGCCGAGCAGCGCGTCCACCGCGCGGGAGACGACACCGGGCGCGCCGGTGTCCGTGCCGCCGCTCTCCTCCTGGAGGACGGTCCAGCGGTCGACGGCGGCCAGCGCGGCCGGGGCGTCGAGGTCGTTGGCCAGGGCCTCGCGGATCTCCTCGACCAGTGCCTCGGCGGGCGGGCCGTCGGGGCGGGAGACCGCGGCACGCCAGTGGCCGAGGCGGGTCACGGCGTCCTGGAGGACCTGGTCGGTCCACTCCCAGTCGGCGCGGTAGTGGTGGGCGAGCAGCGCCAGCCGGATCGCCGCCGGGTCCACCCCGTCGCGCCGCAACCGGGACACGAAGACCAGGTTGCCCTTGGACTTGGACATCTTCTCGCCGTGCAGGGCGACCATGCCGGCGTGGACGTACGCCTTGGCCATGGGGAACTCGCCGGTGAGCGCCTGGGCGTGCGAGGCGCCCATCTCGTGGTGCGGGAAGACCAGGTCGGACCCGCCGCCCTGGACGTCGAAGCCCATGCCGAGGTGGTCGAGGGCGATGGCCACGCACTCGATGTGCCAGCCGGGGCGGCCCCGACCGAGCGAGCCGCCGTCCCAGCTCGGCTCGCCCTCGCGTGCGGCCATCCAGAGCATCGGATCGACGGGGTTCTTCTTGCCCGGCCGGTCCGGGTCGCCGCCGCGTTCGGCGGACAGCAGCCGCATGGCCGCGGCGTCGAGGTTCGAGACCCGGCCGAAGTGCGGGTCGGACTCGACGGAGAAGTAGATGTCGCCGTCGATCTCGTAGGTCGCGCCGAGCTCGCGCAGCCGTTCGACGAGCGGGACGATGCCGGGTATCGCCTCCACGGCGCCCACGTACTGCCGTGGGGGCAGCATCCGCAGGGCCGTCATGTCCTCGCGGAACAGCGCGGTCTCGCGCTCGGCGAGCGCGGTCCAGTCGACGCCGTCCCGCTCGGCCCGCTCCAGCAGCGGGTCGTCGACGTCGGTGACGTTCTGGACGTAGTGAACCTGCCGCTTGGTGTCGAGCCACACCCGCTGCACGAGGTCGAACGCGTTGTAGGTCGCCGCGTGTCCGATGTGGGTGGCGTCGTAGGGGGTGATGCCGCAGACGTAGATGCGGGCGACGGGACCGGGGTCGGAGGTGACCAGGCCCCCGGTCGCGGTGTCGTGGATCCTCAGGTCGCGGCCCTTGCCGGGCAGGACGGGGACCTCGGAAGCGGGCCAGGCATGCATGCCATGAGCCTAACCGGACCGCGGTTCGGAAAACGAACGGGAGCAGGCCGGATGGCCGGGAAGGCTCTCTTGCGCCGCGCCGTCCGGCGTGCTCACGGTCCCGTCAGACCGGGGGCCAGGGGATGGCCGGCCAGTCGCCGCCCGGCTGCGGGTGGGTGCCGGTGGTGAGGAGGGTCTCGACGCGTGCGCGGGTGGCGTCGATCTCCGCGCGGGTGAGGAGGGGGGTCAGGGCGGCGGTGAGGGCGCCGGTGTCGGTGAGGGCCGTTCTGAGGCCCTCGAGGACGTCCAGCGCCTCCGCGGTCAGGGGCTCGCCCGCCCAGCCCCACAGCAGGGTGCGGAGCTTGTTCTCGGCGTTGAAGGTGACCCCGTGGTCGATGCCGTACAGCAGGCCCTCCGCGGTGGGCAGCAGGTGCCCGCCCTTGCGGTCGGCGTTGTTGATCACCGCGTCGAGGACCGCGAGCCGGCGCAGCCGCTCGTCGTCGGCGTGCACCAGCAGCGCGGTGCGGCCCTCGCCGACCTCGGCGAAGCCGACCGCCTTCCAGCCCGGCTCCGGTTCCTCGCCGTCGACCAGGGCGAGGAGCTCCGCACCGGGCGCCGTCTCGATCCACAGCTGGCACATGCCCTCGCCGTAGGGGCCGTCGCGGAGCACGGTGGGCGGGACCAGGCCCCAGCCGGTCGCCTCGGAGACCGCGTGGGCGGCGACCTCGCGCCCGGCGAGCGTGCCGTCGGGGAAGTCCCACAGGGGCCGCTCCCCGGCGACCGGCTTGTAGACGCACGCGGCTTCCCTGCCCTCGTGCGTCACGGTGCAGTACAGCGCCGCGTTCGACGCCTCACGGATGCGTCCGCGCACGGTCAGCTCGCCCTCGGCGAGCAGTACCGCGGCGGCCGGGTCGGCGGCCGTCACGCTCCGCGGCGGTATCCGTTCTGGCGCGGACATACGTGTCCTTCCGGGTCGAGCGGGAGGCTGCACAGCGGGCACGGCGGCCGCCCGGCGTTGACGACGTCGAGGGCGCGCTTGGCGAAGGCCCGGGCCTGCGCGCCGGTGAGCCGGACGCGGAGCATCGGGGGCCCGTTCTCCTCGTCCTGGAGCAGCCGCTCCTCGGCCTCGGCGAGGTCCTCCTCGGAGTCGGCGTCCAGTTCGACGAGCGCCTGCGCCTCGACGATCATGCGCTGCTCCTCGCCGTCCCAGGCGAGCGCCATGGTGCCGACGCGGAACTCCTCCTCCACGGGGGTGTCCAGCGGGGCGCTGTCGGCGATCTCGGCCGGCGTCATCGCGGGCACCGCGGCGCTGCCGCCGCTGCGGCGCACGACCTCGTCGAGCAGTTCGTCCATTCGTTCGGCGAGCGCCGCGACCTGGGTCTTCTCCAGGGCCACGCTGGTCACCCGGGAGCCGGCGGAGGCCTGGAGGAAGAACGTACGGCGCCCTGGCAGCCCGACCGTACCGGCCACGAAACGTTCCGGTTGGTCGTAGAGGAACACCTGACGGGACACGTCCTGTCTCCATTGAGAGTCGTGGTGGGCGTGGGGAACGGGCGGCTGGTCGAAACGGGGACGCACTGCTGCGACCGCTTCACCCTACTGCGCCCGGCGATCACGGTGCGCCCGCGCCGCCCCCGACCGTGGCGTCACCGGCCGGCGGCTCCTCCCGCGGCGCCAGGGACGCGAAGTCGCCGGTGTCGCCGAGGCGGACGAGAAAGGGCCGCAACCGTGTGTAGCGGATCGCGGTGATGGAACACGGTTCAACGGAAATCCGCTGGAAGAGGTCGAGATGAAGTCCGAGTGCGTCCGCGACGAGAGACTTGATGATGTCGCCGTGCGAGCACATGAGGTACACGGCGTCGGCGCCGTGGTCGCGCTCCACGCGCGCGTTCCACTCGCGCACCGCCTCGGCGGCGCGCGTCTGCATCGCGCGCATGGACTCCCCGCCGGGGAAGGCCGCCGCCGACGGGTGCGCCTGCACCACCTCCATCAGGGGCTCGCCCTTGAGCTCGGAGAGTTTGCGGCCCGACCAGTCGCCGTAGTGGCACTCGCCGATGCGGTCGTCGGTGTGCGGGGTGAGGCCGGGGCGGGCCTCCAGCAGCGGCCGCAGGGTCTCCTGGCAGCGCTGGAGCGGGCTGCTGACGATCTCGGCCAGCGGCAGCTCGGCGAGCCGTCCGGGCAGTGCGGCGGCCTGGGCGGCGCCGCGGTCGTCGAGGGCGACGCCGGGCGTCCAGCCGGCGAGCAGTCCCTCGGTGTTGGCGGTGGAACGTCCGTGCCGGACCAGGAGCAATGTGGGCATGCGGCCCAGGGTAGGCGTACGCGTGCGTGGTGTGTCCGTCGCGGGAAGGGAGAAGACGTTTCGTGATCGTCGACTGTGCCATCTACCGGGAGGGGCGGCGGTCGGAGGGGCCCCACGACTTCTCCGACGCGCTGGACGAGGCCCGGTCGGCCGGGGGGTTCGTCTGGATCGGACTGCACGAACCGACGGCGGACGAGTTCGACCTGGTCGCGCAGGAGTTCAGCCTGCATCCGCTGGCGGTCGAGGACGCCCTCAAGGCCCATCAGCGGCCCAAGCTGGAGGTGTACGACGACTCGCTCTTCGTGGTGCTGAAACCGATCGTGTACGAGCCGCGGAGCGACACCGTCTCCTCCGGTGAGGTCATGATCTTCCTCGGGGACGCGTTCGTGGTGACCGTCCGGCACGGGGAGGGGACTCCGCTGGGAGCCGTGCGCAAGCGGCTGGAGCGGGAACCCGAACTGCTGGGCGAGGGGCCCACGTCGGTGCTGTACGCGATCGCCGACGCCGTCGTCGACCACTACCTGGTCGTGGCGACCGAGCTGCAGACCGACCTGGAGGAACTGGAGGCGGAGGTCTTCACCCCCGACAGCGGGGGTTCGCGGCACACCGCGTCCAGGATCTACAACTTCAAGCGGCAGATCCTGGAGTTCCGGCGGGCGACCGGGCCGCTGGCGATGCCGATGACGCGGCTGGCGGGGGTGGGCACGTACGGGGCGGGGGCGCCGTTCGTGGAGGACAGGGCGCGGCCCTTCTTCCGTGACGTGCACGACCACCTCACCCGGGTGAACGAGTCCGTGGAGGGGCTGGACCGGCTGGTCTCGGACGTCCTCTCGGCGCATCTGGCGCAGATCAGCGTGCGGCAGAACGACGACATGCGGAAGATCTCCGCGTGGGCGGCCATGGCCGCGATCCCCACGATGCTCGCGGGGATCTACGGGATGAACTTCGAGCACATGCCGGAGCTGCGCTGGGAGTGGTCGTATCCGGTGGTGATCCTGGTGATGGGTGTGCTGGAGGTGCTGTTGTTCCGCCTGTTCAAGCGGCGGGGGTGGATGTGAGCGGCCGGGCCCGGTATCCGTGCGCGGTCATGCGAACTCCGGTTCCGGGTTCGCCGGGCCGCCGAGCGCGTCGCGGCGGTCGGGCGTCCTGAGGGAGACCATGCGGCGCCAACCGCCCAGGCGCTCGTACGCGTACACCGCGCGGATGCCCGCCGCGAGGACCGCCGCCTTGGGCCCGGGCCAGCCGAGGATGCGGCCCATGTGGGCCATCACCGCCAGGCTGACGTCCCGGTAGACGCGGATCTCCGCGAGCGCGCACGCGCGCAGCGTGCGCTGGATGGCGCGGCCGTGTCCGGCGTACGCGAAGCGCAGCAGTTCCTCGTGGCAGTAGGCGAGGTGGTTGTCCTCGTCGTCGGAGATCATCCTGACCGCGCGGCCGAGGTCGGGGTGGTCGGCGAAGTGCTTGCGGAGCTGGTTCATCTGCTCGGAGGCGCGCTGTTCGGTGACCCTGCTGTGGGCGAGGTAGGTGACGACGTCCTGGACGGTGAGCGGCTCGTCGCGCCTGAGCCGGCCGTGGGCCAGGCCGATGCCGTTGTTCTCCAGGAGCATGGTGTAGTCGGTCTCCGGGGGGACCGGGACGGGTTTCAGGCCGCGCTTCTTCATCAGGGCGTGGAAGATGCGGCCGTGCTTGTCCTCGTCGGCGCCGTGCCTGGCGATCTTGGGGGCGAGTTCGCGCTGGGGCTCGGGGACCAGCGCGGCGATACGGGCGTTCTCCCAGCCGCCCTGCGACTCGCCGCTCGCGGCGATGGAACAGAACAGGGCGAAGGACTCGTCGTTGTCGAGGATCTCCTGGAACAGACTCTTGGCCGAAAGCATGGTGGGCCACCTCTCCGCAGGTCCGCGGTCCCGCGAAGAACGAGTCAAGTGCGCGGGGCGGGGGGCGGCAACAGGTGCGCCGGGCGACTCCGCCGAAGGGAGTACGGGGTCGGGGGCACGGGAGCGTAACCGGGTGGGTCGACGGGCGTTGTGGTGGGTGACGGCCGTGGCGGGGCGGCCCCCCGAGCCCCCACCACGGCCGTGAGACCTACGCGAGGCCCGCGCGTTCCAGGGCCTCGCTGCCGGCGCGGAGCGAGGCGAGGCGCTCGTCGAGTGTGAAGCCGGCCGGGGCGAGGGTGAGGGTGGTGACCCCGGCGGCGGCGTAGGCCTTCATCCGGTCGGCGATGCGGTCGACCGAGCCGAGGAGGGTCGTCCTGTCGATCAGGTCGTGCGGGACGGCCGCCGCCGCGCCCTGCTTGTCGCCGGCGAGGTACTTGTCCTGGATCTCGGCCGCCTCGCGCTCGTAGCCCATGCGCCGGGCGAGCTGGTTGTAGAAGTTCTGCTCGCGGCTGCCCATGCCGCCGACGTACAGCGCGGTGTAGGGGCGGAAGGTGTCGGCGAGGGCGGTGACGTCCTTGTCGTCGCCCACGGCGAGGGGGACGGTGGGGCAGATGTCGAAACCGTCGAGGGTCCTGCCGGCCTTCTCGCGGCCGGCGCGGAGGTGCTTGACGGCGGTGTCCTCGAGGTGGTCGGCGGAGGGGAAGATCAGCAGGGCGCCGTCGGCGATCTCGCCGGTCTGTTCGAGGTTCTTCGGGCCGATGGCGGCGATGTAGAGGGGGATGTGCTCGCGCTGGGGGTGCACGGTGAGCTTGATGGGCTTGCCGGGGCCGCCGGGGAGGGGCAGGGTCCAGTGCTCGCCCTCGTAGGAGAGGCGTTCGCGGGTCATGGCCTTGCGGACGATCTCGACGTACTCGCGGGTGCGGGCGAGGGGCTTGTCGAACTTGACGCCGTACCAGCCCTCGGAGACCTGGGGACCGGAGACGCCGAGGCCGAGGCGGAAGCGGCCCTGGGAGAGGGAGTCCAGGGTGGCCGCCGTCATCGCCGTCATGGCGGGCTGGCGGGCGGGGATCTGGAAGATGGCCGAGCCGACGTCGATGCGGTGGGTCTGGGCGGCGACCCAGGTGAGGACGGTGGCGGCGTCGGAGCCGTAGGCCTCCGCGGCCCAGCAGACGGCGTAGCCGAGGCGGTCCGCCTCCTGGGCCACGGCGAGGTTGTCCGCGTCCATTCCGGCACCCCAGTAGCCGAGGTTGATCCCTAGCTGCATGGCGGCTCTCCCCTTACCGATGAGTAACGTCGTTTGTGCGGAGACCTTATACCTCCGGCGGTCCTGTGGGACGCCCGCGGCGCGGGATCCGGTCCGGTGGGGGCTCGGGTGGCGCCTGCGGTGGGCGGGTGGGGCGGGGCCGCGTCGGGGTGTCCGTCCCCTTCCCGCCGTACGCGGCCACCTGTCGTCGTCCCCGCGCTCCGCGGGCGGGTCCGTGCCTCCCCCGGTGCCTCAGGGGCCCGAGAGGTGTCCCCAGGGCGCTGGGGCACCCCCCGGGGGAGGCATCCCGTCAGCGCCGGGACGGCCGGAAATCCCTTGTCCACAGGTCCCCACGCCCAAGGCTCCGGCCAGTAATCTCGGCGTTCATGGAGCAGAGGCATCTCGGCCGTACCGGCCTGCGTGTGTCCCGGATCGGGCTCGGGACCCTGACCTGGGGTCGGGACACCGACGAGCACGACGCCGCGGACCTCTTGAAGACCTTCTGGGAAGCCGGCGGGACCCTCGTCGACACCGCCGACGTGTACGGCGACGGAGAGTCCGAGTACCTGCTCGGCAGGCTGATGGACGGGCTCGTGCCCCGCCGGGACCTCGTCATCTCGACGAAGGCCGGGAGCGTGGCCGACCCGGACCGCCGGGTCGACGGCTCGCGCGGCCATCTGCTCTCCGCCCTGGACGCCTCGCTCGCCCGCCTCGGCACCGACTACGTCGACGTGTGGCACGTCCACGCCTACGACCCCGACACCCCGCTGGACGAGACGCTCGCCGCGCTCGACACCGCCGTCTCCAGCGGGCGCGTGCGCTACGCCGGCGTCTCCGACTTCTGCGGCTGGCAGCTGGCCAAGGCGGCGACCTGGCAGCTCGCCGCGCCGGGGACGCGGACCCGGCTGGCGAGCACCCAGATGGAGTACTCGCTGCTCCAGCGGGGCGTGGAGCGCGAGGTTCTTCCCGCCGCCCTCGACCTGGGGATCGGGCTGCTGCCGTCCTCGCCTCTCGGCCGGGGCGTGCTCACCGGCAAGTACCGCAACGACGCCGCCCCGGCGGATTCCCGGGGCGCCTCGGAGCACCTCGCCCCGTTCGTCGCGCCGTACCTCGACGACACGGCGAGCCGCATCGTGGACGCCGTGACCACGGCGGCGGACGGGCTCGCCGTGACCGCGCTGCAGGTGGCCCTCGCATGGGTCCGTGACCGGCCCGGTGTGGCCGCCCCCATCGTCGGCGCGCGCACCGCGCAGCAGCTCACGGCGGCGTTGTCAGTGGAGGCCCTTAGTCTTCCTGACGAGATCTGCCGGGCTCTCGACGACGTGTCGGCGCCCGTGCACCGCTATCCCGATCACGACTGGAGCACGCTGTGAGCACGGAGCCGCCCGAGACCGCGGAGGACGCCGAGGAGCCGGGGACGTCCGCCGAGGGCGCGCAGGTGTCCGCCGAGGCCGAGGGCGCGCAGGTGTCCGAGGCCGAGGCCGAGCTGGCCGCGCAGCGCGTGGAGCGGGAGCGGATCGAGCGGCGGAAGGCGGAGCGGCGGGGGCCGGTCGAGGCCGGGGGCAAACTGAGCGGCACGGCCGCGGATCTGCTGGCCGCCGTGCGGGCCGTGGAGAGCGGGGAGAAGCCGGCCGCCACCGTCTTCGCGGAGGCCGCGCCCGCGCCGCGGCGCCCCGGTCCCGAGCCCGTGCGCCAGGCTCCGGCCGTGGCTCCGGGGCCGGTGGTTCCCGCCGCCGGCACCGTCGAGGACGTGCGGGGAGTGCTGGTCCAGGGGGGTGCGCCGGAGGGGCTCGCCGTACCGGCCGCCGGCGTGCTCGGGGACGGGGGCGCCGACGTGCTGCGCGCCGATCCCTGGCAGCTGCTGCGGGTCCCCGGGGTGCGGCCCGAGCAGGCGGACGGGTTCGCCCGGGCGTTGCTCGGCGCCGGGGCCGGGCCGGAGGACGAGCGGCGGGGACGGGCGGTCACCGTGTGGCTGCTGGAGCAGGCCGCGCTGGCCGGACACACCGTGCTGGACATGGCCGCGCTGGTCGCCGCGCTGGAGCGGCAGGGAGTGCCCGAGGCCGAGGAGGCCGTGCGGAACGCCATCGCGGAAGGGGACGTGCTCGTCTTCCAGGACGCCGTCGGCGAAGCCGGGGAGGACGGGGAGCGGCCGGTGCGGGTGCTGGTGGGGCTGGAGCGGTGCGCGCTGGCCGAGGAGAGTCTGGCCGACGGATTGGCCCGTCTGGTCAACTCCGTGACCGGGCAGGTCGGTGCGGGTGAGGAGTGGGAGCGTGCGGCCGCCTCGGCGGAGGGTTCCGCGGGTGAGCTGATCCGGGCGGTCGCCGGGCACGGGCTGGTGCTGCACACCGGTGGGGAGGCCTCGCTGGCCGAGCCGGCGGCCCTGGTGCGCGCCGCGCGGGGGCTGGGGCTGCGGGTCTGGGCCGCCGCCCACGGTCCGGTCGGGCGCGCCCGGTTCGCGGGACTGGTCGAGGGGACCGGGGTCGCCACCGTCACGGGACTGCTGTCCGGCGCCGAGGGGCCCGGGCGGGACGCCGACGGGGCGCTGGACGTGGACCTGCTGGTGGTGCTCGACGCCCCGCAGCTGGACGTCGAGACCGCCGCGCTGGTGACGGAGTCGCTGCCGGACGGGGCGCGGCTGGTACTGGCCGGTGATCCGGGAGTGCTGTGGTCGGCGGGGCCCGGGCGGGTGTTCGCGGATCTGCTGGCGGCGCGGATCTGCCCGCAGATCGCTTCGCGGCGGCCGGATCCCGGCCCGTTGGGCGAGCTGGTCTCGGGTGTCGGGGCCGGCGAGCTGAACCAGGTGGCGGCGCCCGGCAAGGAGGTCGTGATCGTGCCGGTGCGGGACGCGGGAGAGGCCGTGCACCGGACCGTGCAGCTGGTGGTGGACTCGGTGCCGCGCGCCATCGGGGTGCCGGTCGAGGAGACCCAGGTGATCACCCCGGGGCACGGGGGCGCGGTGGGCACGCGGGTGCTGAACGCCGCGCTGAAGGAGCGGCTGAATCCGGGGCCGGGGCGCTTCGGCGGGTTCGATCCGGGTGACCGGGTCGCCTACTCACCCGTTCCGGGGCGTACGCTGCCGGGCCGTGTGGTGCGGGCCGACGGCGAGGGGCTGCACCTGGAGTGCGGCGGCGAGGAGGTCGTCGTGCCCAGGGAGCGGGTGGAGTCGTCTGTGCGGCACGGGTGGGCGCTGACCGCCCACCAGGCGGTGGGCTGCCGGTGGCCCGCGGTGGTCGTGGTGCTGCCCGGTGACGCCGTACAGGCGCTGAGCCGGCCCTGGGTGTACACGGCCTTCAGCCGGGCCGACCGGCATCTGTCCGTGGTGCACGGTGCGGAGCAAGCGCTGCCGCGCGCCGTGGCCGAGGTGGCGGCGAAGCCGCGGACCACCCGGTTGCCGGTGCTGCTGGCCCCGCAGGTTCCGGTGGCGGAGGGCTGAGCCGAGCCCGTGCGCAGGGCGGCGGCACCGGGGTGCCGCCGCCCTGCGGGGCGGGTGCGGTCAGCGGTCCGCGTCGAGGGGTTCCAGGTCCTCGTCCGCGTCCGGGCTCGGGTCCAGCTCGTCCTCCAGGACGTCCTCGTCCTCGAGGCCCTCTTCGTCGTCGAAGACCGCGCTGACGTCGAAGCGGCACACCACCCGCTGCGGGTCCGCCTGCTCGAACGGCGCCTCCAGCCACTCGCCGGGTTCCGCGGGGTCGTCCGACGCCGTCACCCAGAGCGTGGAGTCTCCTTCCTCCAGCCCGAACTCTCTGTGCCGGGAGGCGATCTCGTCCGGCTCGAACTCGCCGAACAGCAGGCCGAGCGCGCCGTGGACGGTGCCCGACGCCTCCGCGCTCTCGTCGTCCGCCGCCTCGATCCGCTGGGCGTGCGCACGCAGCCGCTGGGGTTCCACGACGGCGTAGTCGCGGCGGATCAGCACGCTGAGCGCGGCCGGTTCCTCGGGGCCGGTGTACGGCGGCGTGTCCTCCGTGCCGGGGATCTCGAAGGGGGTGACCTCGTCGTAACGGTCGTAGAGCAGTTCGTCGTACGTCTCCGCGGCCGCGGCCAGCTGGTTGAACGCCTCGTAGACTGCCGGGTCGTCCTCCCCCGACCGGCGTTCGACCGCGGCCAGGTGGCGGTCGAGCGCGGTCTTCACCGCCTCGGCGGCGGCGCGTACCTCGGCGGCGGTGGGCTGCGCAGCATCAGACATAGTGCAGACGCTATCCGTACCGGGGCCCGCACCGCACAATAGATGCGATGCCGGAATACGAATTTGTCGACGTGCACGTACCGCGCGGGGTCTCCCGCAACGAGACGGCACGTCTGCTGACGGACCATGCAGAGTACGGTCACTGGGAGTTGTACCGCCTGACGCTGATGCGTGACGGCAGCCGCCGGGTGCGGTTGCGGAGGCGGATCATCCGCCAGGTGCGCGCCACCTGGTGATCTTCGACACCCGACCGGAATCACACACGGAGCGGACCCCGCGGTCGCGGGGTCCGCTCCGTGTGTCCGGTGTCACGCGGCGGCCCGTGCCTTGCGGTAGAGGACCGCGCCGGCGAGCAGCGCGCCCGCGCCGACGGGCAGGACGAGGCCCATCGGCAGCTCGCTGCCGGTCTGCGCGAGTTGCGCGGCGTGCCGGGGCTGGGTGAGGGGGTGGACGCCCCGCGGGTCGCCGGACGACGGGCGGTCCGGGGTGCCCGGCTCGTCACCGGGGTGCTCGGGGCTGCCGGGGTCGCCCGGGTGGCCGGGCTGTCCCGGGGTGTCGCGGTCCGAGCCGCCGTTCGCGCAGTCGCCGCCCCCGGTGGCGTTGCCGGCGCCGAGGATGTCGACGCTGTTGCCGCAGACGTTCACCGGGACGTGGACCGGGATCTGGATGTGGTTGCCGGAGCCCACGCCGGGCGAGCCCTCGGTGTGTCCGTCGGCGTTCGAGCCGCCGTGTCCGCCCGGGGAGGAGCCGCCCTGGTCGGCACAGGAGTTCCCCACGGACGGATTGAGGACGCCGCCGACGTCGACCGTGTTGCCGCAGACGTTCACCGGCACGTGCACCGGCGCCTGCACCGTGTTCCCGGAGCCCACACCGGGCGAGCCCTCGGTGTGTCCGTCGGCGTGCGAGCCGCCGTGTCCGCCCGGGGAGGAGCCGCCCTGGTCGGCACAGGAGTTCCCCACGGACGGGTTGAGGAGGCCGACGACGTCGACCGTGTTGCCGCAGACGTTCACCGGCACGTGCACCGGCGCCTGCACCGTGTTCCCGGAGCCCACACCGGGCGAACCGGCGGCGTGGCCCGCCGCGCCGGAGTCGGCGTGTGCGGCCCCGCTCGCGGCGGCGAGAACGCCCGTGGCCGCCGCCATCGTCATCAGGCCCTTGCGGGTGACCTGTCGCATTGCTGAAATCCCTGTCTTCGACCTGGTGCCGGGAATCGGCGTTCCGCGGGATTCCCGGTGCTTTGACGTTCGATGGGAGCGGCCGGCCCCGGAGCGCATGGCGCGCGCTCCGGGGCCGACGGGCTCAAGCCCTCAGCGGGCGTGCCCTAGAGGGCGAGACGCAACGTCACGCGTTGACGCAGGTGTTGCCGAAGGCGGGGTTCAGCAGACCGATCACGGAGATCGTGTTGCCGCAGACGTTCACGGGGACGTGGATCGGGGCCTGCACGACGTTGCCGGAAAGGACACCCGGGGAGTGCACGGCGGCACCCTGGGCACCGGAGTCGGCGGCGGCCATGCCCGCGCCCGCGAGAACCAGACCACCGGTGGCAGCCGCGACGGCGACGACCTTCTTGAGCATTATTCCTCCTTGTTGGCAAAGCGATCCAAAGTCGCGGATCACATCACGGCTAACGAGGACGGAGTAATGAGGCTACGAGCTTATCGTCGCATTCACTCTTCTCAGTCAACTCCGCACGTCTGGGCGATTATTGAGGTCATCGGGTAGCCGTCTCAGCTCGCGTCGAGGAAGCGGTCGAGCACCCGCACGCCGAACTTCAGACCGTCCACCGGCACCCGCTCGTCGACCCCGTGGAACATGCCGGCGAAGTCCAGCTCCGGGGGCAGCTTCAGCGGCGCGAAGCCGAAGCCCCGGATACCGAGGTCGTCGAAGGACTTGGCGTCCGTCCCGCCGGAGAGCATGTACGGGATGGCCTTGGCGGCCGGGTCCTCGGCCACCAGCGCGGACTGCATCGCGTCCACGAGGGCTCCGTCGAACGTCGTCTCGACGGCCTTGTCGGAGTGGACGTCCTCGCGCCGCACCTTCGGACCGAGGATCCGGTCGAGGTCGGCGAGGAACTCCTCCTCGTGTCCGGGCAGGAACCGGCCGTCCACGTGTGCGGTCGCCTCGCCCGGGATGACGTTGACCTTGTAGCCCGCGCCCAGCTGGGTGGGATTGGCGGTGTTGCTCAGCGTCGCGCCGATGAGCTTGGCGATGCCGCCGAGCCTGGCGAGGGTCCCCTCCATGTCCTCCGGGTCGAGCTCGGTCCCGAGGGCGTCGCCCAGTTCGTCGAGGAAGGCCCGGGTCGTCTTCGTGACGCGGACGGGGAACGTGTGCCGGCCGAGGCGCGCGACGGCCTCCGACAGCTCGGTGATGGCGTTGTCGCGGTGGATCATCGACCCGTGCCCGGCGGTGCCGGCCACGGTCAGCTTCATCCAGTGCATGCCCTTCTCGGCCGTCTGGATCAGGTACAGGCGGCGCTGCTCGCTGACGGTGAACGAGAACCCGCCCACCTCGCTGATCGCCTCGGTGACGCCCTCGAAGAGGTCCGGGTGGTTGTCGACCAGGTGACGGGCGCCGTAGGTGCCGCCGGCCTCCTCGTCGGCGAGGAACGCCAGCACGACGTCCCGGGGCGGCTTGCGGCCGCTGCGCAGCCGGTCGCGGACGACCGCGAGGGTCATCGCGTCCATGTCCTTCATGTCGACGGCCCCGCGCCCCCACACGCATCCGTCGGCGATCTCGCCGGAGAAGGGGTGGTGGGTCCAGTCGTCGGCGTTGGCCGGTACGACGTCGGTGTGGCCGTGGATGAGCAGCGCGGGCCGGGACGGGTCCTCGCCCTCGATCCGGGCCACCGTGGAGGCGCGCCCCGGGTGCGACTCGAAGATCTGCGGTTCCAGGCCCACCTCGGCGAGCTTCTCGGCGACGTACTCCGCCGCCTTGCGCTCGCCGGGGCCCGAGTGGTCGCCGTAGTTGCTGGTGTCGATCCGGATCAGCTCGCGGCAGAGGTCCACGACCTCGTCCTCACCGGTGACGCTCCTGGCCGTGTCCGTCCCGCTCACGTGCTTCCTCCCGCTGCTGGTGTTCGCGCTGGTGGGTCGTCCTCATCCTCTCTCCCCCGCGGGCGCGCCCCAAGACCCGGCCCGGTCCGGCCTGTCATCCGCCGTTCACACGACGCGCGGCCGGGCGGGTGTGATCGGCCGCCCGGAACACCTGGTAATGTTTACGACGTCGCCGCGGGGGGAAACCCGCGCGACAGACACCTTGTCCGGGTGGCGGAATGGCAGACGCGCTAGCTTGAGGTGCTAGTGCCCTTTATCGGGCGTGGGGGTTCAAGTCCCCCCTCGGACACAAGAAGCGCGAGGGCCGCGACCACGAGGTCGCGGCCCTCGGGCGTTGCCGCGGAGGCCGACCATGACCACACCTTCCTGCCCCTGCGGGCTCCCCGAGGCGTACGAGGCGTGCTGCGGCCGGTTCCACACCGGGGCAGCCGCCGCACCGACCGCCGAGCGGCTGATGCGGTCGCGGTACTGCGCGTTCGTACGGCGGGACGGCGCGTACCTGCTGCGGACCTGGCATCCGCGGACGCGGCCGGAGCGGGTCGACCTCGACCCCGGGATGCGGTGGACCGGGCTGGAGATCCTGGACACCGACGGCGGGTCCGCCTTCCATGCCGCCGGGACGGTGACGTTCCGGGCTTCCTACCGCGGCGGCTCGCTGCACGAGCGCAGTCGCTTCGAGCGGGTCGACGGGGCCTGGGTGTACGTCGACGGGGACTTCCCGAGCTGAGGCCGGAGGCGAATCGGTCGTCCCGGCGCCGGGATCAGTCCCGGCGCCGGGATCAGGGCGTGGTGCCGGCGAAGCCCACCGGCGTTCCGACGGCCGTCCCCCTCTCCACCGGCCTGTGCGCGTCCGCGGTGCGGGAGAGCGGGCGCGAGGCGGTGGACCCGCTCCGGCCGGACGGTGGGGTGCGTGGGGAGCGTGCCTCAGGCGGGCAGCTTCGTGTCGATGACGAAACCGATCTCGACGACCTGGCCGGGCAGGGTCAGTTCGGTGACGCCCAGGACCGTGCTGGCCGGACGGTGGCCGCCGAAGTACGCGAGGTTGCCCTTTGCCGCCGCCGCGGCGTTGCGCCGCAGGTCCACCACGTACAGGGTCTGCGAGACGATCTGGTTCCGGGTGGCGCCGTAGTGGTCCAGGACCCTGTCCATGTTGGCGTGGGTCCGCTCGAGCTGCGCGGCGAAGTCGCCCGCGTGGAGGAACTCGCCCGCCTCGTCGAACGCGAGCTGTCCGGAGACGTGGATCAGCTCGCCCGACCTGATCGCCTGCGCGTAGCCGAAGTCGCTCTCGGCCGGCACCTCGAAGGAGAAGACATCACTGGTGGCCATGGGAATAGCCCTTCCGTTCGCTCTCTTGTGGTTACTCGGAAACTGTAGGAGAGTGACCGCCGACCTGGAAGAACGCACTTTTCGGTGACTGAGGAACCTGATGGTGACCAAGCATCTGCTCAAGGGCCTGCCCGAGGACGCCGATCTCAGGCGCGCGGACTCCCTGGCGCGGGAGATCTTCTCGGACGTCGCCAACAAGTGGGCGCTCCTGATCATCGAGGCGCTCGGCGAGCGCACCCTGCGCTTCAGCGAGGTGCGCGACGAGGTCGAGGGCGTCAGCCACAAGATGCTCACCCAGAACCTGCGCATGCTGGAGCGCAACGGCCTGGTCGAGCGGAAGGTGCACCCCACCGTGCCGCCGCGGGTCGAGTACACCCTCACCGGGCCGGGCCGGGCCCTGCGCGTCACGGTCGACGCGCTATGCGGCTGGACCCACGAGCACCTCGGCCACATCGAGCGGGCACGCGAGCGTTTCGACGCCTGACCGGCGCGCGGCGGCACCCTCGCGCCGGGCGCTTCCCCGGCCGACGGGCCGGCCGGACGGAGGCGGACGCCCCGGTGCGCCGGGGCCTCGCGCCGTCCGGGGGCGGCGCGCTCAGGGCGCCAGGATGTCCAGTTCCTGGAGGGCGCCCTCGGTGATCTCGCGGGTCAGCTTCTCCGCGCGGGCGGCGTCGCGTTCGCGGACCGCCTCCGCGAGCTGGACGTGCAGGGTGACGGCGGCCGGGTCGGGGTCCTCGAACATCACCTCGTGGTGGGTACGGCCGGACAGCACCTCGGCCACGACGTCGCCGAGGCGGGCGAACATCTCGTTGCCGGAGGCGGTCAGGATCACACGGTGGAACGCCACGTCGTGGAAGAGGTATCCCTCCAGCCGGTGACCGCTGGAGTTGGCGACCATGCCGAGGGCGCACTCGGTCAGTTCGGCGCACTGCTCGGGGGTGGCGTTGCGGGCGGCCAGGCCCGCCGCGACCGGCTCGATCGCCGAGCGCAGCACCGTGAGGGAGCGCAGCTGGCGGGGGCGGTCCGTGCCGGCCAGGCGCCAGCGGATGACCTGGGGGTCGTACACGTTCCACTCGTGGGCCGGCAGGACCGTCACGCCCACGCGGCGCCGGGACTCGACCAGGTGCATGGACTCCAGGACGCGGACGGCCTCACGCATCACGGAACGCGACACGTCGAAACGCTGCGCGAGTTCGTCGGTGCGCAGAACACTGCCGGGCGGGTACTCGCCCGCGGTGATCTCGGGGCCCAGGGTGTCCAGTACGCGGCCGTGCAGCCCCCGGCCCGTGGTGCTCATGCACTCAGAGTACGGGGCGGATCACGGGAACAAAAAGTCAGACTTATATGTCACAGCCTCTTGAATTCGTCGTACCTAATGAGCTTCAGTTGCGTCGACATCACGTGTCGACGAAGACATCAGACAGCGAGGCAGCGATGAACACCCCCCATGTCGTCGTGGTCATGGGCGTCGCGGGCACCGGGAAGACCACCATCGGTCCCCTGCTCGCGGCCCGGTTCGGCGTCCCGTACGCCGAGGGCGACGATTTCCACCCGCCCGCCAACATCGCCAAGATGTCGGCCGGTACCCCGCTCACCGACGACGACCGGTGGCCCTGGCTCGACGCCATCGGCGACTGGGCCCACGGCCGGGCCGGTCTCGGCGGGGTGGTCAGCTGCTCCGCGCTGAAGCGGTCCTACCGCGACCGGCTGCGGGCCGCCGCGCCCGGCGTGGTCTTCGTGCACCTCACCGGTGACCGCGCGCTCATCGAGGACCGGATGTCGCACCGGCAGGGCCACTTCATGCCCACGGCGCTGCTCGACTCCCAGTTCGCCACGCTCCAGCCGCTGGAACCGGACGAGGCCGGAGTCGCCGTGGACGTGACGGGCAGCCCCGAGGAGATCAGCGGACGGGCGGCCACCGCCCTGGACGCCCTTCCCGAACCCACCCCGTAGGTCCCCGGCCGGACCCCCGGTTCCCGGGGCGCCCCACCTCCCCGGTCCCTCCCCCGCTCCCCTGTACACGCAAGGAACCACCGTGACCAGACTCAGCGTTGAGATGCTGGCAGCGGACGCACCCGAGTCGATCACCTCGGCCGGCCACGCCCAGCTGGGCATCGCCGTGCTGCTGGGCATCGCCGTCATCGTCCTGCTCATCACCAAGTTCAAGCTGCACGCCTTCCTGTCGCTGACCATCGGGACACTGGCGCTCGGCGCCTTCGCCGGCGCGCCGCTCGACAAGGTCATCACCAGCTTCAGTGCCGGACTCGGCTCCACCGTCGCCGGCGTGGGCGTGCTGATCGCCCTCGGCGCGATCCTCGGCAAGATGCTCGCCGACTCCGGCGGTGCCGACCAGATCGTCGACACCATCCTCGCGAAGGCGAGCGGCCGTTCCATGCCGTGGGCGATGGTGCTGATCGCCTCGGTGATCGGTCTGCCGCTGTTCTTCGAGGTCGGCGTGGTGCTGCTGATCCCGGTGGTGCTGATGGTCGCCAAGCGCGGCAACTACTCCCTGATGCGCATCGGCATCCCGGCGCTCGCCGGTCTGTCCGTGATGCACGGTCTGGTGCCGCCGCACCCCGGCCCGCTGGTCGCGATCGACGCCGTCGACGCCAACCTCGGTGTGACGCTGGCGCTGGGCGTGCTCGTCGCGATACCGACGGTCGTCATCGCCGGTCCGCTGTTCTCGAAGTACGCCGCCCGCTGGGTGGACGTCCCCGCCCCCGAACGGATGATCCCGCAGCGGCCCTCCGAGGACCTGGAGAAGCGTCCGAGCTTCGGCGCGACGCTGGCCACGATCCTGCTGCCGGTCGTGCTGATGCTGGCCAAGGCACTGGTCGACATCGTCGTCGACGACCCCGAGAACTCCGTCCAGCGCGTGTTCGACGTGATCGGCTCCCCGCTGATCGCCCTGCTCGCGGCCGTGCTGGTCGGCATCTTCACCCTCGGTATGCCCGCCGGGTTCAGCAAGGAGCGGATGCAGCACTTGGTCGAGAAGAGTCTCGCGCCGATCGCGGGCATCCTGCTGATCGTCGGCGCGGGCGGCGGTTTCAAGCAGACGCTGATCGACACCGGTGTGGGCCGGATGATCCTGGAGATCTCCGAGGACTGGTCGATCCCGGCGCTGCTGCTGGCCTGGCTGATCGCGGTGGCGATCCGGCTGGCGACCGGTTCGGCGACGGTGGCGACCGTCTCGGCGGCCGGTTTGGTGGCCCCGCTGGCAGCCGACATGTCGACCACGCACGCGGCCCTGCTGGTGCTGGCGATCGGTGCCGGTTCGCTGTTCTTCAGCCACGTCAACGACGCCGGTTTCTGGCTGGTGAAGGAGTACTTCGGGCTGGACGTCGGGCAGACGATCAAGACCTGGTCGATCATGGAGACGATCATCTCGGTGGTCGCCGGCGCCCTGGTGCTGCTGCTGTCGCTGATCATCTAGCGGCCGCTTTCCGGCGCGCCGGCCACGGGCCCCGGCACCTCGACGAGGTGCCGGGGCCCGTGCGCGTCCCAGGGGCGCGACAGCGCCCTACGGAGTGCGCTCGGCCTCCTTCTCCAGCTGGAACGCCTCGTTGCCGAGTCCGATGCGGGCGTGCTTCTCGGGGGCGCGGGCGCGCAGGACGGCGCCCTGGACCAGGCCGGCGACCAGGGCGAGCCCGATGATGCCGGGCAGGATCCAGCTCAGCGCGGAGCCGGGTCCGGCGCCGACCAGGACGTCGAAGTCCTTGACCGTGTAACCCGCGATGACGGCCAGGGCGACGCCCGCCAGCGCGGAGGTGACCAGCCGTCGGCTCTGCGCGCCCGCGGCGCCGCGCCGGACGAAGAAGACGACGACGGACAGGGAGGCGATGGCCATCAGCACGATCACGCCGAGCGCGCCGACGTTGCCGCCCCAGGTGAACAGGTGCAGGACCGGTGCGGTCGGGTCGCCGGTCGGCTTGTCGTCGGTGAGCGCGAAGGCGAGGACGAGCACGGCGGCGATGACGGTCTGGAGCAGGGAGCCGGTGCCGGGGGCGCCGCTGGTGCCGGTGGTGCGGCCGAAGGCGGCGGGCAGCAGGCCCTCGCGGCCCATGGCGAAGGCGTACCGGGCGACGACGTTGTGGAAGCTGAGCATGGCCGCGAACATGCCGGTCACGAACAGGACGTGCAGGACGTCGGTGAAGGTGGAGCCGAGCCGGTCCTCGGTGAGGAAGAACAGCAGTCCCGCGCTCTGCTCCTGGGAGGCGCCGACGATCCCGGAGGGGCCGGTGGCGACGGTGAGCGCCCAGCTGCTGAGGGCGAAGAAGACGGCGACGCCGGTGACCGCGAGGAACATCACGCGCGGCACGACCTCGTGCGGCCTGCTGGTCTCCTCGGCGTAGACGGGGGCCTGTTCGAAGCCGAGGAAGGCGGCGATGCAGAAGCACAGGGCGGTGCCGACGCCGGCGCCGGTGAGCGTGTCCGGGTTGAAGGCGTGCAGCGACAGGCCCTCCTTTCCGGGGTCGGCGACGGCGGCTATGTCGAAGACGACGACCAGCAGCACCTCGATGACCAGCAGCACGCCGAGCAGGCGCGCGTTGACGTCGATCTTCAGCCAGCCCAGCGCGCCGACGGCGAGCACGGCCACCAGCGCCGGTATCCACCAGGCGACCTCGAGGTCGGCGTAGGTGGCGAGGAGGCCGGAGACCTCGAAGCCGAAGATGCCGTAGATGCCGACCTGGAGGGAGTTGTAGGCGACGAGCGCGACGAGCGCGGCGCCCGCTCCGGCGGTGCCGCCGAGTCCGCGGGAGATGTAGGCGTAGAAGGCGCCGGCGTTGTGGACGTGCCGGCTCATCTCGGCGTAGCCGAGGCTGAAGAGGACCAGTACGACGCCGAGGGCCACGAAGAGCAGCGGCTGGCCGACGATGCCCATCACCGCGAATGTGGTGGGCATGACACCCGCGACCACCATGAGGGGGGCGGTCGCGGCGAGGACGGAGAGCAGCAGGCCCCCCGTACCGAGGCGGTCGGCGCGCAGGGCGCGCTCCTGCCCCTTGAAGGTGCTGATGCCCTCGGCGGACGCTCTGCTCGTGCTCGTGCTGTCCGTCGTCATCTCGAAACCGTCCTTGGGTCGGTGGTGGTTGCGGCGGGCGGGGGTGAGGACTCGGGTCAGGCCGTGCCCAGGGCTGCGGCGCGGGCGGTGCGGAAGGCGGTCAGGGCGTCACGGCCGGGGTACGACCAGGGGGCGGGCGTGGCGTGGTCGCCGATGCGGTGGAAGAGGGCGGCCGCCTCGGCGCCCCGGCCCTCGCAGACCTTGGCGTGGGCGAGGAAGTTGAGGTCGACCAGGCGGCGCGGGTGACCTTCGTGCTCCCACTCCAGCCACCAGTCGAAGGCGGCCTTCATCACCTGCCGGGCGCGACGGCCGACCCAGTGCCCGGAGGCGACCGGGTCGGCGGGTTCGTGTCCGGCGGCGGCCAGGGCGCGGTAGCGCTCGGCGTGCGCGATGACCGGCAGGATCGCCAGCGGCGAGTCGGCGGGCGCCTGTTCGGCGGCCCAGTTGGCGAAGTCGTACACCTCGTGCAGCGGGTCCGGGCCCGCCTCCACGCGGCGCTCGGCGAGCCAGGCGACCAGCAGGTGGTGGGCGTGGTGGTGGTCCGCGTACCGGGTGCGGATCCGCTCGAAGAGCCGGACCACGTCCCCCTCGGCCCCCTGGACGCACTCCAGCAGGAGCAGTCCGAGCCAGGGTGTGGGGTCGGCGGGCACGAGCTCCGCCGCCCGGTGGCAGGCCTCGCGGGCACGGGCCGGTTTCTCCCTGCCGTGCAGCGCGCGCCGCACCTGGGCCAGGGCGAACAGCACGGACGCGTCACCGGAGTCGGGTTCGGCGAGCAGCCACTCGCGGGCCCAGGCGGCGCAGTACGACTCCCGGGCGAGCACCGTGACGCGGTGGCCCCGGCGGTCCCAGTCCTCCCCCGTGCGGACCAGCAGCGAGCGGGTGTTCTGCCACCGGCCCTGGGCCAGCGCGGTCCGCGCGGCGACGAGTTCGGCGTCGTCGAGGGCCTCGTCGAAGGCCTGTGCCGCCCGTCTGCGGGCACGGCCGAGGGGAGGCGGGGGTGGGGGCACCGCGGGACTTCCTCACGCGCTCTTCGTGTGGTCGCCGGCTCGCGGCGGGTGGTCGGTACGGCAGTGGTCGGCTGCCGAACGCCATGGGCCGGTCACGCACAGCAAACCGCCCGCCAACGGATCACGTCAAGGGCGTCCCCTGCGTTACTCGCGTCAACTGCGGTCACAAACACGCCACTTGTGGCGGCCGGGGCCGGAAGGCCGCCCTGGCGGGGCGAGCGGCCGGGCGGGTCCGGCCGCTGCTCGGATGGCCGCATGAGCGCTGAGGAGATCATCGACATCCTCGACGGGAACGACCGGGTGGTCGGGCGGTCCCCGCGTGGGGAGGCCTACGCGCGAGGGCTGCGCCACCGCTGCGCCCTCGTCCTCCTCCGGGACGCCGGGGGGCGGGTCTTCGTCCACCGCCGCACCGCGGCCAAGCAGGTCTTCCCCTCCCTGTACGACATGTTCGTCGGCGGGGTGGTCGGCGCGGGCGAGAGCTACGACGAGGCCGCGCTGCGCGAGGCCGAGGAGGAACTGGGCGTGCGCGGACTGCCGCGTCCCGGGCGCCTCTTCACGTTCCTGTACGACGACGGGGCCGGCCACAGCTGGTGGTCGGCGGTGTACGAGGTGCGCTGCGACCGGCCCGTACGGCCGCAGGCGGAGGAGGTGGCCTGGGGGACTTCCTGCCGGAGGCGGAGCTGGAGCGGCGGCTCGGGCAGTGGGAGTGGACCCCGGAGGGGCCGGCGGCGTACGGGCGGCTCAAGGCGTACCGGTCGGGACGGGCCGGGCGGTCGGATCCGTCGGGGCGGCCCGAGGGCTGAGCGGGGCTCCGTCCCCGGCCGCCGGCCCGCCGCGGGGGCGGCCCCGGTAGGGTCGCCCGCGTGATCGACTTTGTGCGGAACGCCCGGTTGTGGTTCGCGCCCGGCGAGGTGCGGCGGGAGGGCGACACGCCCGACTACCGGTTCTCGCTGGCGAACGAGCGGACGTTCCTCGCGTGGCTGCGCACCGCGCTCGCGTTGATCGGGGGCGGGTTCGCCGTGGACCAGTTCCTGCCGGATCTGCGCTGGGGGTGGCGGGTCGGGCTGGCCCTGGCGCTGCTGGCCGCGGGGGCGCTGTGCGCGTTGCGGGCGGTCAACCACTGGGTGCGGTGCGAGCGGGCGATGCGGCGGGGGGAGGACCTGCCGGTGTCGCGGTTCCCGGCGCTGCTGAGCCTCGTGGTGGCGGTGGTGGCCGTGGCGATGGTCGCCGTGGTGCTCTTCGGGTGGGACGGGTGAGCGGGGCGGCGGCTCGGGCCGCGGAGCGGGATCCGGGGCTGCAGCCCGAGCGGACCCGGCTCGCGTGGCGGCGTACGACGCTGTCGGCCACGGTCGCGGCCGTGCTGGCCGTGAGGACGGCGCTGACGGGTGGGGTGTCGGGGGCCGGGGTGGTGGCGTGCGCGCTGTGCTGTGCCTGTTGGCTGGGGTTTCTGTGGATCGCCCACCGGCGGATCCGGGGGCTGGCGGTCGTGGGTGCGCCGGGGGCGCTTGGTTCGCCGTGTGCGGCGGTCGTGGTGGTCTGCACGGTGGCCATGGCCGGGTGCGGGGCGGTGCTTGTCGGGTCGGGGTGAGGCGGGGCGGGGGCTCAGTGGTTCCTCGCCCCCGCCGCCCCTTCCCTTCCCGTCCCCGGGGCCGCGCCCCGGACCCCCTTGTCCTCGAACGCCGGACGGGCTGCGGGGTGCCGGACGGGTTGGTCGAGCCGGACGGGCCGAGTCAGCTCACCGTCACCACGATCTTGCCCCGGGTGCGCCCCTCCTGGTTCAGGCGGTGGGCGTCCGCCGCTCGTTCCAGGGGGAAGGTTTCCGAGACGTGGACGGTGACCGTGCCCTGGTCCGCCAGGTCGGAGAGGTACCGGAGGTCCTGGGGGTCGGGACGGACGAACCAGTAGCGGCCGCCGTAGCTCACCACCTCGGGGTCGACGATCGAGGCCAGGCGGCCCTCGGGCGCCAGCAGGTTGGCGGAGGCCTTGAGGGCGTCGCCGCCCACCGTGTCGAACACCGCGTCCACGCCCTCGGGCGCCAGCCCCCGCACCCGCTCGGCCAGGCCCTCGCCGTAGCTCACCGGCTCCCCGCCCAGCCCGCGCACGAAGTCGTGGTTGCGCTCGCTCGCCGTGCCGATGACCCGGGCGCCGAGGTGGGCGGCGAGCTGGACGGCGATGGATCCGACGCCGCCGGCCGCGGCGTGCACCAGGACGGTCTCGCCCCGCTTGACCTCGAGGACGCGGTGCAGCACCTGGTGGGCGGTGAGCCCCGCGAGCGGGAGACCGGCCGCCTCCTCGAAGGACAGGGCGCGCGGCTTGCGCGCGAGGGCGCGCACCGGGGCGGCCACGTACTCGGCGAAGGTGCCGTGCGCGAGGACGTCCTGGCGCACGTAGCCGATGACCTCGTCGCCGACGGCGAACTCCGGTACGGCGGGACCCGGCTGGACGACCACGCCCGAGACGTCCCAGCCGGGGACGACCGGGAACACCGGCTGGAGGACCGGGTCGAGATGGCCCTCGCGGCACTTCCAGTCGACCGGGTTGACGGCCGCCGCCCGCACCTTCACCAGGACCGAGTCGGGGCCGACCCTGGGGTCGTCGACCTCTCCGAGGCCGAGCACTTCGGGGCCGCCGTACCGGGAGTAGCTGATCGCCTTCATGGGTCCGACCCTCCGGTGTCCGTGCGCGCCGTGCAAGCCGAACGGCTTGGTGTGCGCCATTCGCGTGGCGGCCGGACGCTCGCGGGCAGGGCGCGCCCGCCGTGGCCCCGATCACGTTCGGCCGCCGCTCTGGACGGCATACCGACCGGTCGGCATCATAAGGCGGGTACTGTTTCCCGCCCGGAGGAGCGACGATGAGCACCGACCACCCGCCCGGACTCGATCTCGACCGGCTGCGCGGCCTGCTCGAACGGGAGCGGCCCGGCCTGGTGAACGGCCCGCTCGCCGGCCGGCTGATCGAGGGCGGCAGGTCGAACCTCACGTACATGGTCTCCGACGACAGCTCCCGGTGGGTCGTACGGCGTCCCCCGCTCGGCCACGTCCTGGCCACCGCGCACGACATGAGGCGCGAGCACCGGGTGATCAGCGCGCTGCACCCGACCGCCGTGCCGGTGCCGCGCACCGTGCTGCTGTGCGAGGACGAGGAGGTGCTCGGGGCGCCGTTCTACGTCATGGACTTCGTCGAGGGCACCCCGTACCGGACGGCCGGCCAGCTCGCCCCGCTCGGCGCCGGGCGCACCCGGGACGCGGTGCTGAACCTGGTGGACACGCTGGTCGAGCTGCACGCGGTGGAACCCGGCGAGGTGGGTCTCGCGGACTTCGGCCGGCCCGAGGGGTTCCTGGACCGGCAGCTGCGGCGCTGGGGCAAGCAGCTGGACGCCTCCCGCAACCGGGAGCTGGCCGGCATCGACGAGCTGCACGCGGCGCTCGGGCGCGAACTGCCCGTCTCCCCCGCGCCCGCCGTGGTGCACGGCGACTACCGCCTCGACAACGTGCTGATCGGGGAGGACGACGCGATCAAGGCCGTCCTCGACTGGGAGATGTCCACGCTCGGCGACCCGCTGACGGACCTGGGACTGCTGGTGATGTACAGCAGCCCCCTGGGCATGCCGGACTCCCCCGTCTCCACGACCGCCGAGGCGCCCGGGCACCCCCTGCCCGCCGAGCTGATCGAGCGGTACGCCGCACGGTCGGGGCGCGACGTCTCCGCGGTGTCCTGGTACACGGCGTTCGCCTGGTTCAAGCTCGCCGTGATCCTGGAGGGCATCCACTACCGCTACACGCTGGGCCAGACGGTGGGCCGCGGCTTCGACCGCATCGGCGATCTGGTCCCGGTCTTCGTCCGGCACGGTCTGACCACCCTTCAGGAAGGCTGAGGAACCATGGACTTCGCGTTCGACGCGCGCACCGAGGAGCTGCGCGCCAAGCTGCTCGCCTTCATGGACGAGTACGTCTACCCGGCCGAAGCGGTCGTCCACGAGCAGCGTGCCGGGCTGGACTCGCCGTGGGAGAACGTCCCCGTGGTGGAGGAACTGAAGGCCGAGGCCCGCCGGCAGGGGCTGTGGAACCTGTTCCTGCCCGACTCCGAGTACGGCGCCGGTCTGACGAACCTCCAGTACGCCCCGCTCGCCGAGATCATGGGCCGCTCCCCGCAGCTCGCGCCGACCGTCACCAACTGCGCGGCGCCCGACACCGGGAACATGGAGGTGCTGGCGCAGTTCGGCGACGAGGCGCAGCGCAAGCAGTGGCTCCAGCCGCTGCTGGCCGGTGAGATCCGCTCGGCGTTCGCGATGACCGAGCCGGAGGTGGCCTCCTCGGACGCCACCAACATCACCACCCGCATCGAGCGGGACGGCGACGAGTACGTCGTCACCGGCCGCAAGTGGTACATCTCCGGGGCGATGCACCCGGACTGCGCCGTCTTCATCGTGATGGGCAAGACCGAGCCGGACGGGGCGGACATCCGCCGTCAGCAGTCCATGGTGCTGGTCCCGCGTGACACCCCGGGCGTCACGATCGAGCGCGCCATGCGGGTGTTCGGCTACGAGGACCACTACCACGGCGGGCACGCCGAGGTGGTCTTCGACCACGCGCGCGTGCCGGTGTCGAACCTGATCGGCGAGGAGGGCGGCGGTTTCGCCATCGCGCAGGCCCGGCTCGGCCCGGGCCGGATCCACCACTGCATGCGGCTGATCGGCATGGCGGAGCGGGCCATCGAGCTGATGTGCCGGCGGGCGGTGTCGCGTGACGCCTTCGGCAAGGCGCTGGCGCGGCAGGGCGTGGTGCAGAACTGGATCGCCGACGCGCGCGTGGCGGTCGAACAGCTGCGGCTGCTGGTGCTGAAGACGGCCTGGATGATGGACACCGTCGGCAACCGGGGCGCCCACACGGAGATCCAGGCCATCAAGATCGCCACCCCGCGCACGGTCGTCGGCATCCTCGACCGCGCGATCCAGCTGTACGGCGCGGGCGGGGTCAGCCAGGACTTCCCGCTGGCCGAGCTGTACGCCGGCGCCCGCACGCTGATGATCGCCGACGGCCCGGACGAGGTGCACCAGCGGTCGCTGGCGCGCCGGGAGCTGAAGAAGCACCTGTGAGCCCGCAGCGGTCCGCGGCCCGCCGGCGCCGGCGGGCCGCGGACCGTGGAGGGGGCGGGGCGGCTCAGGGGCGCAGGGCCCGCAGCAGCAGGTCCGCCAGGTGGTCGGCGACCTCCTGCGGGCCGAGCGGGCCGTCGGGGCGGTACCAGGTCGACAGGTGGTGCACGGAGCCGAAGTGGTAGTCGACCACCAGGTCGGCCGGGGTCGCCGTGGAGAAGACGCCCTCCCGCTGGCCCTCCTCGATCAGCGCGCGGAAGCGTTCGTGGTAGCGGCGGCGCTCGGCGCGCACCTGCTTGTTCTTCTCCGGGCCGAGGTGGTGCATGGAACGGAAGAAGATCGACGCGTCGTCGAGGTTCTCGATCGTGGTGACGACCACGTCGGCCGCCGCGTCGCGCAGCCGCTTCTCGACCGGCTCGTCGGCGTCCGCGAAGCGGTCCAGGCGTTCCTGCTGGAGGCGCAGCACGCGCGCGTACACCTCGTGCAGCAGGTCGTCCTTGGAACCGAAGTAGTGGTAGAGCGCCCCCTTGGTGACGCCGGCCGCCTCGACGATCTCCTGCACCGAGGTGCGGTCGTAGCCCCGCTCGGCGAAGAGCCGGGTGGCGGCGGCCAGGAGCCGCTGAGGCACAGGAACTCCGTCACCGTCCGTCGTCCTGGGCACTGCCGCCACCCGCCTTCCTTGTCGCTGCTAGTTCTCGTGGGCCGGGGAACGCGGTTCCCGCCGGAGGATCTTCCCACTGGCCGTCTTCGGCGGGTCCGGCAGGATCTCCACCCGGCGCGGACACGCGCAGGCGGCCAGTCTCTCCTCGCGGGGCGCGGCGAGTGCGGCCGGGTCCGCCCCGCCGCGCCCCGGCCGCGCGCGGCGCAGGGCGTGCGCCAGGGGGCCGGAGGGCTCCACGGGGGCGCGCCGGGCGTCGGCGAGGAGGGCCGGCCGGGGCTCGGCGGCGTGGCCGGAGGCGGTCACCGGGTGGCCTCCCAGTGCTGCTGGATACGGTTCATGCCGGAGATCCAGCGGTCGGGGTCGGCGGCGCGGGCCTGGTAGTACTCGGCGACCTCCGGGTGCGGGAGGATCAGGAAGCGGTCCTCCTCCATGCCGCGGAAGAGGGCGTCGGCCACGTCCTCCGGTTCGATCGCGGTCGGCTTGAGGACCAGGTCGCCCGCGCTGCCGCTGGCGTCGAGCATGTCGGTGCGCACGCCCTGCGGGCAGATCGCGTGGACCTTCACCCCGCGGTGGCGGTACGTCAGTGACAGCCACTCGGCGAAGGCGTAGGCGCCGTGCTTGGTGACGCTGTAGGGGGCGGTGCCGATCATGGTGAGCAGTCCGGCGGCGGAGACGGTGGAGACGAAGCGTCCGCTGCCGCGCTCCAGCCAGTCCGGGAGCAGCGCGTGCGCCGCGCGGACGTGCGCCATGACGTTGACGTCCCAGGAGAGCGCCCAGCCCTGCTCGTCGAGCGGCTCCCCGGGCTCCCCGCCGTCGCGGCCGACGCCCGCGTTGGCGCAGTACACGTCGACCGTGCCGCCGAGCGCGTCACGGGCCTCGGCGACGATCGAGGAGGCGTCGCCGGGAACGGCCAAGCCGCCGATCTCCTCGGCGACGGCCTTCGCGCGGCCGGGGTCCAGGTCGTTGACGACGACCCGCGCCCCCCGGTCGGCGAAGCGGCGGGCGAGCGCCGCCCCGATGCCGCCACCGGCTCCCGTGACGACCACCTTCGCACCCTGCCCGGCTTGCACCATCGGTCTCCTTCGACGCGGCTCCCAGCGGCTACCGGCGTCAGACTAACCGGTCGGTATGCCCGGTGGAAGGGGCGTTCCGCGCGGGGCCGGTCCGGTTCGCCACGCGGGACGGCCGGGCGCGCTAGCGTGCGTGGGCATGACACCCGCCGCGATCACGGAGGTCACCGCATGAAGCTGTCCAGACGGAGCCTGCTCGCCACCACGGCCGCGGTCGCGGCCTCCGCCGCGCCGGCCGCCGCCGCTTCCGGACCGGCGCACGGGGGTGGCCGACGGCTGCGCACCGGGTTCGAACGGCTCGCCGCGGACGGCTACGCCCCGCTCGACGGCCGGCGCGTGGGCGTGGTCACCAACCCGACGGGCGTCACCCGGGACGCACGCCACATCGTCGACGTGATGCACGCCGACGACCGGGTGGACCTGACCGCCGTCTTCGGACCCGAGCACGGCTTCCGGGGCACCGCCCAGGCGGGCGGCTCGGAGGGCCGCCACGACGACCCGGCGACCGGTCTGCCCGTCTACGACACGTACCTGAAGAGCGGTCAGGCACTCGCCGACGTCTTCACGGCGTCCGGTGCGGACACGGTCGTCTTCGACATCCAGGACGTCGGCGCGCGGTTCTACACGTACATCTGGACCCTGTTCGACTGCATGGAGGCGGCCGCGCTCGCGGGCAGGCGGTTCGTCGTCCTCGACCGGCCGAACCCGGTGACCGGGCGGGCCGCGCTGGGCCCGGTGCTGCACGAGGAGTTCGCGACGTTCGTCGGCCGGCAGCCGATCTCCCAGGCGCACGGGATGACGGTGGCGGAGCTGGCGCTGCTGTTCAACGGGGAGTTCCTGACGACGCCGGTGCCGCTGGAGACCGTGACGATGTCGGGCTGGCGGCGGTCGGACTTCTACGACGCCTCGGGACTGCCGTGGGTGCCGCCGAGCCCGAACATGCCGACGCCAAAGACGGCGCTGGCGTATCCGGGGACGTGCCTGTTCGAGGGGACGAACCTGTCGGAGGGGCGCGGGACCACCCGGCCGTTCGAGCTGCTGGGTGCGGAGGGGATCGACGGGCGCTGGGCGGAGGCGGCGAACGCGCTGGGGCTCGCGGGCGTCCGCTTCCGGGAGGCGTACTTCGCGCCGGCGTTCTCCAAGTTCCAGGGGAGGACCGTCGGGGGCGTCCAGGTGCACGTGCACGACCGGGAGGCGTTCGATCCGGTGCGGACCGGGATCGGGCTGCTGATCACCGCCAAGCGATCGTGGAGCGGCTTCGCCTGGCGCCCGGACCACTGGATCGACAAGCTCACCGGCTCCGCACGCGTGCGCACCATGATCGACGCTGGCGCGGACACGGACGAGGTGGTGGCCGGCTGGCAGGAGGAGCTGGCGAGGTTCCGAAGGACGCGGCGGGGGTACCTGCTCTACCGCTGAGAGCGGGTGGTGCGGGACGGCGGCGGGCGGCGGCCCGCCGCCGTTTTGCGTCGGTCGTGCATACCGGCGGTGTCTTCAGGAACCCGTGGAAGCCGCCGGGAGTTCTCAGACTGTCGAGGAGGGACTTCTCCCCACGGGGAGGACACGGAGCGGGTTACCGCCGGTACCCCCGTGGATGGCCACAACTGAAGCAGGGATCACGGGAGTTGACCGCGAGCCCTTGCGGCCGGCTGAGGGGGCCGTCGAAAGGGGATGGAGCCGATTCGCGTGTCGACACGTCTATTCGGCGACGTCCGTTCGACGACGCCGAAGTGACCGGATTACAGGTGCAGGTGTGACGGAGGTGCAGGACGATGGCCGGTTTCCGGAGTCTGGCGAGACAGGTCCGAGATCCGCGGTGCGATCTGGCACTGCGGCGCTATTCGCTGCGCAAGTGCCTCGAGCGATTCGCTCCCTACGGGCACAGGGCGACCTGGGACCATCTGTGCTCGCGGGCCGGGTTCGATCCCGAGGACCGCTCCGTCGACCCGGCGCGGCTCGTGGCCGCGCTGGAGGAGCTGGAGGAGGCCCGGGCGGTCTGGCTGGCCTATGAGGTGGAGTTCGCCGAGCGCCGCAGGAAGGAGAAGCACGACGGGCTGCGCAGGCCCGGCAGCGTGGACGACTGGCACCGGCTGACCTGGGGCGGTTTCGGCGTGGCCTGGTGCGACGATCCACGGGTGCATCCGCGCGAGCCGCTGGCCGAGGTGCTGCGGCGGCTGATAACCGCGCTGGAGCGCGAGCCGGGTACGGCCTGCCCCGTGTGCCGGGGGGAACGGCTCGTGTGGCGCTTCGACCTGGACCACGAGCCGTCGACGGGCCCGGTCTGCACGGACTGCGGAATCCTGGTGCCGCGCCCCGTGCTCACCTCTCAGGCCCTGGCGGACGCCCGCAGGGCGAGGCTGCTGGTGCCGGCCTGAGAGGCGGGGAGCGACGGGGACAGGGGGCGCGCAGGGGATGCCGCGCCCCCTGACTCCGGGGAGCGCCCAGGGCGGCACGATCCGCTCGCCGGCGCCCACAGGGCGCCTCCCGCTCCCGGCCGCGCTCGAGCGGGGGAGGCGCGACGACCCGCGCTCACGGGAGTGCGGCCGGACTCACCGCTTGCCCTCCGGTCGGTCGCCACGGCGCGTGCCGCCGGGTTCCGCCAGCAGGCGGGAGCCCGTCAGGCGGTCGCCGAAGACGTCGTCCGGGTTGGACAGGACGCAGCTCTCCAGCGAGAGGCAGCCGCAGCCGATGCAGTCCGTGAGGTGGTCGCGCAGCCGGTTGAGCTGCTTGATGCGTTCGTCCAGCTCCGAGCGCCACGCCTCGGACAGGCGCGCCCAGTCGTCGCGGGTGGGCGTGCGTTCCTCGGGCAGTTCGGCGAGCGCCCCGCGGATCGTGGCGAGCGGGATGCCGACGCGCTGGGCGGCCCGTATGAAGGCGACCCGGCGCAGGGTGTCACGGCTGTAGCGGCGCTGGTTGCCCGAGGTGCGACGGCTGCCGATCAGGCCCTTGGACTCGTAGAAGTGCAGGGCCGAGACGGCGGCGCCGCTGCGCGCGGAGAGCTGGCCGACCGTGAGCTCGTGGATCTTCTCGGGAAGCTGGGGCACCCCCGAACCCTACCCACCCGTCCGGCGGACGGCCGTCGTTGACAGGGACCGCCCCGCGCACCATGCTAAGCAGTTGCTTAGGCATGCGCACGCCGGTGCGCTGCTACTACGTGACGCGAGAGGCCGGGACATGGCAGAGCCGAGGATCTTCACGTCCGTCGACGACCTGAAGGCGGCGGTGGGCGAGCAGCTGGGGTACACCGACTGGCTGGAGGTCGACCAGAAGCGGATCGACCTGTTCGCCGAGGCCACCGGGGACCACCAGTGGATCCACGTCGACCCGGAGAAGGCCGCGGCGGGACCGTTCGGGACGACCATCGCGCACGGCTACCTGACGCTGTCGCTGCTGCCGCTGTTCGGCCCGCAGCTGATCTCCGTCGAGGGCGTGAGGATGGGCGTCAACTACGGCACCGACAAGGTGCGCTTCCCCGCCCCGGTCCCGGTCGGCTCGCGGGTGCGCGCCACCGCGACGATCACCTCCGTCGACGAGGTGCCGGGCGGCGTCCAGGTGGCCACGACGTTCACCGTGGAGCGCGAGGGCGGCGACAAGCCGGTGTGCGTGGCCGAGTCGGTGGCCCGCTACTACCTCTGAGCGGGACCGGCCTCCCCGGCCCCGACCATCCGGAGCACGAGGTCGGCGTAGAGCGCGCCGACCTCCTCGGGGGTGCGGGGGCCGTCGACGTTGAACCAGCGGGCCACGTCGATGCACAGGGAGAGCACGGCGAGCGTGGTGCCCTGGACGTCGATGACGTCGAACTCGCCGGAACGCACGCCCTCCTCGATGATCCCGCGCACCTCGGCGTCGACCTGTCGGCGCAGTGCGAGGATCTCGGCGCGGGCCTCGGGACCGAGCGAGTCGAGCTCGTACTGCACGACCCTGGCGGTGGTGCGGCCCCCCGCGTGCCAGCGGACGAAGGAGCTGACCGCCTCGGCGAGCCGCCGGCTCGGGGCGCCCTCGGCGCGGGCCGCCGTGCGCAGGATCGCGACGGCCTTCTCGTGGCCGATCCTGCTGATGCGGTGGAGCAGCTCTTCCTTGGTCTTGTAGTGGATGTAGAGCGCGGCCGGGCTCATCCCGGCGCGGCTCGCGATGTCGCGGGTCGTCGTGGCGTGGTAACCGCGCTCCGCGAACGCCTCCACGGCGGCGAGCAGCAGCCGCCGGGCCGCGTCGGGCGTGACCTCACCCCACGGTTGCGCCTCGGCTCCGGCCGTCTCCTCCGCCGTACTCATCGCTCACCTCATTCGCTGGCAGGGACAACACCATACCGGCAAGGGTGAGCGCTCGCTTAGCGTGCCCGTCGTCACAGCTTCTGCAGCGGGTCGTGCTCGGCGAGCAGCTTCTCCAGACGGGCCTGGTCGACCCGGTTGACGATCTGCCCGGCCTCCTGGCGGTCACGGATGACCTTGGCCAGGGTGAAGGCGGAGGTGACGAGGTACAGAACGGCGATACCCAGGAAGGCGCGGACCCAGGCGTCGGTGTCGAGGTTGAAGATGCCGACCGCGGTGGCGCCCATGGCCACTCCGAAGGACGCGACGGCCTGGCCGTAGAAGGCGGCCGTGCTCTGCTGCTTGACCGGTGTGTCGCTCATGGGGACAAGCATCGGCGGGTGTGTCCGCGGCCACATCCGCTCAGGTACTCAGGGCGTACTCAGAACGCCGAAACCCCGGTCAGCGCACGTCCGATGACCAGCTTCTGGATCTGGCTGGTGCCCTCGTAGAGGGTCATCACGCGCGCGTCGCGCAGGAGTTTGCCAGCCGGGTACTCGTCGATGTAGCCGTAGCCGCCGAAGACCTGCAGGGCGTTGTTGGCGGCGCGGACGGCCGCCTCCGAGGCGAAGAGCTTGGCCTTGGAGGACTCGACGGCGAAGGGCCGGCCCCGGTCGACCAGGTCGGCCACCCGCCAGGTGAGCAGCCGGGCCGCGTCGACGTCCACGGCGATGTCGCTGATCAGCTCCTGGACGAGCTGATGCCGGGCGATGACCTTCCCGAACTGCTCCCGCTCCCCCGCGTACCGCACGGCCGCCTCCAGGGCGGCCTGCGCTATGCCGACGCAGCCGGCCGCGACCGACATCCGGCCCTTGGCGAGGGCGGACATGGCGACCGAGAAGCCCTTGCCCTCCTCGCCCAGCATCGCGGAGGCGGGCACGCGCACATCCTCGAGGACCAGTTCGGCGGTGGCCTGGCCGCGCAGGCCGAGCTTGCCGTGGACGGCGCGGCGGGTCAGGCCGGGGGTGTCGGCGGGGACGAGGAAGGCGGAGACGCCCTTGTGTCCGGGGGCGTCGGTGGAGCGGGCGAAGAGCAGGACGACGTCGGCCCAGGTGCCGTTGGTGATGAACATCTTGGCGCCGTTGACGACGTACACGTCGCCGTCGCGCACCGCGCGGGTGGTGAGGTTCCCTGCGTCGGAGCCGGTGCCCGGCTCGGTGAGGCCGAAGCAGCCGACGCGCTCCCCGGAGGTGAGGCCCGGCAGCCAGGCGCGTTTCTGCTCCTCGCTCCCCCAGGCGGCGATCGTCTTGGCGACCAGGCCGAGGGAGACGGAGACGATGCCGCGCACGGACGAGTCGCCGCGGCCCAGTTCCTCGGTGACCAGGCAGTACGCGAGGTGGTCGCCGCCGCTGCCGCCGTACTCCTCGTCGATCGTCAGCCCCAGGAAGCCGACCTCGCCGAGCTTCTTCACGATGCCGCGGTCGACCTCCTCGGCACGGTCCCAGGCGGTGGCGTGGGGCACGACCTCGCGCTCCACGAAGTCCCGGGCGAGCCGGCGGACGGCCTCCTGCTCCTCGTCGAGCTCCAGGTTCATACCGAGTCACTCCATGGGGGATCCGCTTGCCGTGCACATCCGAAAGACCGTGCACCTTTAAATTAGCACTGCTAGTTTCCTGTCGCGGTCCTACTATGTGCGCCATGGCCCGACCGCGCAAGCCCTTGCTCAGCACCGACCGGATCGTCGGTGCGGCCCGTGCGCTGGTGGACGCGGAGGGCCTCGCGGCCGTCTCCACGCGCCGGCTCGCCGCGGAACTGGGGGTGAGCGGCCCCTCGCTCTACAACCACTTCCGCACCAAGGACGAGATCCTGGAGGCGGTGGCCGACTCGGTGAGCGCGCTGGTCGACCTGTCGATGTTCGAGGACGGCCGGGACTGGCGGACCGCACTGCACGACTGGGCGGTCTCCTACCGGGCCGCGCTGCGCGACCACCCGAACATCGTCCCGGTCCTGGCCCGCGGTCCGGGCCGCCGTCCGGCGGCGCTGCGGCTGGCCGACGCGGTCTACGGCGCGATGGTCGAGGCCGGCTGGCCGCCCGCGCAGGCCACCTCCATCGGCGCGCTGATGCGGTACTTCATCATGGGTTCCGCGCTCGGCTCCTTCGCGGGCGGCTTCGTGGACGACGCCAGCGCCTACGACCCCGCCGACTACCCGCACCTCGGGCAGGCCCATCTGCTCGCCGAGCAGCAGGAGAAGGTCGACGAGCGGGCCTTCGAGGCGGGACTGGCCGCTCTCCTGGACGGGCTGGTCCTGCAGTACGGGCAGGTGCGGGCCGGCGCCTGAGCCGTTGTGCCGGGAGTACGGCGCCGTGCCGGGGAGTGCGGCGCCGTGCCGGGAGTGCGGCGCCGTGCCGGGAGTGCGGCGCCGTGCCGTCCGTCGTCCGCGGCACGGTCCCGCGCCCCTCCGGGGGCCGGACGTTTCGGTGGGAGCCGAAGTGTCCGTGCCCCATGCTGGGGGGCATGACCACCAAGGACCCCCGGGCGGCCGCTCTCGCGCGGCTCGCCGCGCTGGCCGCCGACGAGACGCGGGCCGCGTGTCTGCTGGCCCTGCTGGACGGGCGGGCCTGGACCGCGGGCGAGCTGGCCCGGCACGCCGGCGTCGCCGCCTCCACGCTGAGCGAGCACCTGGGCAAACTGGTCGCGGGCGGGCTGCTGTCCGAGGAGCGGCAGGGGCGGCACCGGTACGTACGGCTGGCCGACGCGCGGGTCGCGCAGCTGGTGGAGGACCTGGCCGCGCAGGTGGCCCCGGGTGCCGCCGAACGCCCGCGCACGCTGCGGCAGGCGGGCGCCGGGGCCGCCATGGCTCGTGGCCGCACCTGCTACGACCATCTCGCCGGGCGGCTCGGCATCGCCGTCGCGGACGCCTTCACCGCGCGGGGCCTGCTGGTCCAGGAGACCGGGTTCGCGCTCACCGACGCGGGACTGCGCTGGTTCGGTGCGGCGGGGATCGGCCTCGACCGCCGCGGACGGCGCCCGCTGGCCCGCGCCTGCCTGGACTGGACGGAGCGCCGCCCCCATCTCGCCGGAGTGGCGGGCGCCGCCCTGTGCCGGCACGCCCTGGAGACGGGGTGGTGCGTGCGCATCGGCTCCGAGCGGGCGGTGAAGGTGACGGAGACGGGCGAACGTGCGCTGTCCGAGCTGCTGGGGATCGGCACGGAAGCCCTCCGCTGACCGGCGGGCCCCCGTCCGAAATCCGCGAGCGTCCCACCCTGTCCCTCCTGGCCCCGGGAGCATGATGCACGTCCCCACCCCCCGTTGCGACCGGATGCTCGCGGCCTGTGCCGCCGGTGTCACCGTCGTGCTGTGGGCATCCGCCTTCGTGTCCATCCGCAGTGCGGGGACCGCGTACTCGCCGGGGGCGCTCGCGCTCGGCCGACTGCTGGCCGGGGCGCTGACGCTGGGCGTGTTCTGCCTGCTGCGGCGGGAGGGGCTCCCGCCGCGGCCGGCCCGGCGGGGGATCCTGCTCTCGGGGGTGCTCTGGTTCGGGTTCTACATGGTGGCCCTCAACTGGGGCGAGCAGCAGGTGGACGCCGGCACGGCCGCGCTGGTGGTGAACATCGGGCCGGTCCTCATCGCCCTGCTCGGCGCCCGCCTGCTCGGGGACTCGGTGCCGCCGAGGCTGCTGGCGGGGATGGCCGTGTCGTTCGCCGGTGCGGTGACCGTGGGGCTGTCGATGTCCGGCGAGGGCGGGTCCTCGGTGCTCGGCGTGGTGCTGTGCCTGCTGGCGGCCGTGGCGTACGCGGCCGGGGTGGTCGCGCAGAAGCCGGCGCTGGGCGCGGCGAGCCCGTTGCAGGTGACGGCGTACGGGTGTCTGGTGGGGGCGGTGGCCTGTCTGCCGTTCGCCGGGCAGCTCGTGCGGGAGGCCACCGACGCGCCGGTCACCGCCACGCTCAACATGGTCTACCTGGGCGTCTTCCCGACCGCCCTCGCCTTCACCACCTGGGCCTACGCCCTGGCCCGCACGACCGCGAGCCGGATGGGCGCGACCACGTACGCGGTGCCCGCGCTGGTCGTGCTGATGTCGTGGCTGGCGCTCGGCGAGGTGCCGGGCCCGCTCACCCTGGTGGGCGGCGCGCTGTGCCTCGCGGGCGTGGCGGTGTCCCGGTCCCGTTCGCGGGCGGCCGCGGTCCCGGCTCCCCGGGAGGAGGCCGCCCGCGAACCGCGCTAGAACACCACCAGCGCCCGCCCGCCCTTGCCGGCCAGCATGTTGTCGAAGGCGGCCGGGATGCCGTCCAGGGCGATGTGCCCGGTGACCAGGGCGCCGAGGTCGAGGCGGCCGGCCCGGACGTGTCCGGCGAGGACCGGGAGGTCGCGGGCCGGGTCGGAGTCGCCGTAGACGCAGCCGGAGAGGGTGCGGCCCCAGTGGAAGATCTCCAGGGCGTTGAAGGTGACCCGCTGGTCCTTGCCGCCGATGCCGACGACCGTGGTGCGTCCGCCGCGCCGGGTGGACTCCCAGGCGGTGCGGATGGTGGTCGCGCGGCCGACGCACTCCACGGCCACGTCCACGCCCTCCTTGCCGGTGAGGGCGCGGATCCGCCGGGCGGTGGTGTCGGAGGCCACGAGGTAGTCGGTGGCCCCCGCGGCACGGGCGAGTTCCTCCTTCTCCGGGGAGACGTCGACCGCGACGATCGTGGACGCGCCCGCGATCCGGGCCGACTGGAGCGCCGCGAGGCCCACTCCCCCGACGCCGAACACCGCGACCGTCTCCCCTCGGCGCACCTTCGCGGAGTGGTGGACGGCGCCGTAGCCGGTGAGCACCGCGCAGCCCAGCAGCGCGGCGTCGGTGAGCGGGACGCCGTCCGGGGCGGGCAGCACGCAGGAGGCGGGCACCACCGTCTCCTCGGCGAACGCGGCGACGTTCAGCCCCGGGTACAGGTCGGTGCCGTCGTCGGCGCGGCGGGCGTGCACCTCGGCGGCGCCGGCCAGGGCGCCCGCGCACAGCCAGACCTCGCCGCGCGCGCAGGCGGGACAGGTGCCGCAGGAGGGCGCCCAGTTGAGGACCACGCCGTCACCGGGCGCGACGTGGGTGACTCCCTCGCCGACGGCGACGACCGTGCCGGCGCCCTCGTGGCCGAGGACGGCCGGGACGGGCAGGCGCATGGTGCCGTCGGACAGGGACAGGTCGGAGTGGCAGACCCCGGCGGCGGCGAGCCGGACGCGGACCCGGCCGGGGCCGGGTTCGGGCAGGTCGATCCCGGTGATCTCCAGAGGAGCACCGACGGCGGGCAGAACGGCGGCACGTACGGCCATGGCGGATACGACTCCCCTAGAACTGGAGGGACTTGGTCTGGAGGTACTCGGTCAGGCCGTGGGCGCCGAGTTCGCGGCCCACACCGGACTGCTTGTGACCGCCGAAGGGGGCCAGCGGGTTGAAGCGCCCGCCGTTGATGTCGACCTGGCCGGTCTCCATGCGGCGGGCGAAGGCCACCGCCTCCGCCTCGTCACCGGCCCAGACCGCACCGGCCAGGCCGTAGACGGTGCCGTTGGCGATGCGCAGGGCGTCCTCCTCGTCCGTGTAGCGCAGGATCGACAGGACGGGGCCGAAGATCTCCTCCTGGGCGATGGTCATCTCCGGGGTGACGTCGGCGAAGACCGTGGGGCTGACGTGGTAGCCCTTCTCGTGCGGGGAGTCGGGGCCGCCCGCGACCAGCCGGGCGCCCTCGGCGACACCCTTCTCGATGTAACCGCGTACGCGTTCCCGCTGCGCGGCGTTGACGAGCGGGCCGATGCGGTCGCCGTACTTCGCGGCGGCGGCCGCGGCGAGTTCCACGGCCTCGTCGTAATGGTCCTGGTGGACCAGCATGCGGGTCCAGGCGCTGCAGGTCTGGCCGGAGTTGGACATGACGTTGGCGACGCCGACGTTGACCGCGCGGGCCAGGTCGGCGCCGGGCAGGATGACGTTGGCGGACTTGCCGCCGAGTTCGAGGGCGACCTTCTTCACCATGCCGGTCGCGATCGCGCCGATGCGGCGGCCGACGGCGGTGGAACCGGTGAAGGAGACCAGGTCGACGCCGGGGTGCTCGACGAGGGCCTGCCCGGCCACCGGGCCGAGGCCGGTGACGAGGTTGAACACGCCCGCCGGGATCCCGGACTCGTGCACGGCCTGCGCGAACAGCCGGGCGACCAGCGGGGTGTCCTCGGCGGGCTTGACGACGACGGTGCAGCCGGCCGCGAGGGCGGGGGCGGCCTTGGCGACGATCTGGTGGAGCGGGTAGTTCCAGGGGGTGATCGCGCCGACCACGCCGACGGGCTCGTGGAGGACCGTCGAGTTGCCCACCTTCTCCTCGAAGGCGTACGTCGCCGCCAGCTCGGCGTACGAGCCGGCCACGGCGATCGGCACGCCCGCGTGGACGGCCTGCGAGAGCTTCAGGGGCGAACCGAGTTCGGCGGTCACCGTCCCGGCGATCTCGTCCCGCCGGGCCACGAGCACGTCCCTCAGCGCGGCCAGGCGGGCGGCGCGCTCGGCGGGCGGGGTGGCGGCCCAGGCGGGGAGGGCGGCGCGGGCGGCGCGCACGGCGGCGTCGACGTCCTCCACCGTGCCCGCGGGGACGGTGGCGATCACCTGTTCGTCGGCCGGGTTCACCACCTCGATCACGTCCGGGCCGGCGGCGGGGCGCCAGGCGCCGTCGATGTACATGCCGTCGTGTGCCTTCATCGCGCTTCCTCCGGGGCGGGGTGTCGGTGTCCGACCGCTCAGTTCGTCGAGACCCTAAACTAGCGGTGTTAGTTTTCCCGCGCCAGAGGTCTCCGTACGGCCGTGTCATTCCTCCAGATCGGGCAGCCGTGCCGGATTCGGACAGATCCGCTCGCCCTGCCGGTCGAAGACGAAGAGGTGGGCGAGGTCGACCAGGAGCGGTACCTGCATGCCGTGCCGGAGGCGGATGTCGGGGGTGGTGCGGACGATGAGGTCGCCGGGGGCGCGGGGCTCGGCGGAGGCCGGGGCCGGCTGCTCGGAACGGTCGAGCGTCGCCACGGGGCCGGCGCGCAGCGCCCCGGCCCGTTCCCGCAGCCGGTGCAGGACCGTGCCCTCGCGGCGGCGGCGCCGGGCCGGGCGCTCGGGCCGCGGGCGCGGGGCCTCCAGGTCGGGGACGACGGCGGGGCGGGAACCGGTGTCGAAGTGCACGAGGACCTCGTGGCCCTGGAACTCCAGGTGCTCCACCAGGCCGGTGAGCGCCACCTCGCCGGTCCGCGCGGCGGACGGCTTGGCGATCCGCACGGCCTCCGAGCGCAGGCCCACGATGACCTCGCGGCCCTGCTGCACCCGCAGCAACTGGTGGTCCAGGGAGAGCGGTTCGGGCAGCCGCAGGAACTGTTTGCCGAGGCTGATGGTCATCGCCCCGTCGAGCGGGGCGCGCACCAGACCGCGCAGCAGATTGATGCGCGGGGTGCCGATGAACGCGGCGACGAAGACGTTGCCCGGCAGGGAGTACACGGTGCGCGGGGTGCCGACCTGCTGGAGGACGCCGCCGCGCAGGACGGCGACGCGGTCGCCGAGTGACATGGCCTCGGACTGGTCGTGGGTGACGTAGACGGTGGTGACGCCCAGCTCCCGGGTGAGCTGGGAGATCTCGGCGCGCAGCCGGTTGCGGAGCTTGGCGTCGAGGTTGGACAGCGGCTCGTCCATCAGGAAGGCGGAGGGGTGGCGGGCGATGGCCCGGCCCATGGCGACGCGCTGGCGTTCACCGCCGGAGAGCTGGGCGGGGAAGCGGTCGAGGAGGTCCTCGATGCCGAGCATGCGGGCGGTGGCGTCCACCCGCGGGGCCGGGTCGGCGCCGGGGGACTCGATGCGCAGCGGGAAGCCGATGTTGTCGCGACTGGTCATGCTCGGGTACAGGGCGAAGTTCTGGAACACCATCGCCATGTCCCGTTCGGAGGGCGGCAGTTCGTTGCCGTACTCGCCGTCGAGGAACAGCCGGCCCTCGTCGATGTCCTCCAGTCCGGCGATCATCCGGAGCACGGTGGACTTGCCGCAGCCGGAGGGGCCGAGCAGGACGAGGAACTCACCGGGCGCGATGTCCAGCGACAGCCGGTCCACCACGCGGACGTCTCGCGTGTATGCCTTGCTCACGTCGTGCAGGGAGATGGCGCGTGTCATGAGGGTGCCCCCGGGGCGGATCAGGGCGCTGGTGCTCCGCGTTCGGAACGCCCCGTGCGGGCCGCACGGGGCGCGTGAGTCACGGAAGCTAACGGAAAGTAGCAGCCGGGGGAAGATGCCGGGCGGGATCAGGGCGCCCCGGTCCAGCAGGTGAGAAAGCGGACGTCCGGATTCACCGGGGTGCCCGGTGCTCCCGTCAGTCGTCGCCCCCGTCGTCGCCGCTTCCCGAGCGGCCGTTCGAACGGCCCGACCGGAGCAGCTCGCCCGCCGCCAGGGTCGCCTTCGCCGCTCCGCGCGCCCAGCGCGGACCGCCCCGTGCCGCCCAGACGACGCAGACGCATCCTCCGACGGCGAGGACGAGAACACCGGACAGGACGATCAGGAGCATGCGGTCCCCCTCATGGGCACGGCCCGACTCCCGTGGCACGGCCCGTACTTCGTACGTGAGCACGCCATCCTCCCACTACGCACGCACCACCACGCCGACCGCGGGCAGTCGTGCCACCCCCAGTGCCTCAAGGGCCAGGGAGACGCCCCAGGGCGGTGGGGGCACCCCGCAAACGCCGGGCCGCGCGGCCCACCCCCGCCCAGCACCCGCACCGCTCACTTCACCTGCCGACGCGCCCGCACCCTCCCCCCGCCCCCCTCCCGCGGCCCCCTCCGGGCGCCGTCCCCCTCCTCCGGCCCGGCCGGGGTCCGCAGGGCGACCCCCGAGGACAGGAACAGCAGCGCGCCCAGCATCACGAACGGCGCCGCCACCCCCGCGACCCCCGCGATCAGCCCCGCCGCCGCGGGCGCGGCGACCTGGCCCAGGCGGTTGCCGGTGAGGCGCAGGGCGAGGGCGGTGGAGCGGGCCTCGGCGGGGGCGGCCTGGACGACCGTCGTCATGGACAGCGGCTGACCGACGCCCAGGCAGAAGCCGAGGACCGCCAGGACCAGGGCCAGCGCCCAGACCGGCAGCGGCAGCGCGACGCCCGCGCACAGCAGCGCCGCCAGCAGGCAGGTCACCGTCAGCAGCGCCGTTCGGCCGAGCAGGCGCAGCAGCGGGGTGAGGACCAGCCGGCAGGCGATGGTGGCCGCCGCGCGGAGGCTGAGCAGCAGGCCGATGACGGCCGGGTCGATGCCCCGGTGCTCGCCGACCACCGGGAGGTAGGCCGTGAGGATGTCGGTCGCGGACAGCACGGCCAGGCTGATGAGGATGCCCGCGGGGACGCCCCGGGCCCGCAGGATGCCCCGTACCGGCACCCGTGCGCCCTGTCGCGCACGGGACTTCGGATCCCCGGGCCGCTCGATGCGCCACAGCGAGGTGAGCGCGACGGCTCCGCCCGCTCCCGCCACCAGCAGGGCGAGCGCGCTGGTCCGGGCCATGTCCGCGCCGATCAGCGCGCCCGCCGCGATGGGACCGACCAGCTGGCCGAGCGAGGCGCCGATGGTGAAGTGGCCGAAGTTGCGGTCCTGTTCGTGCGGCGCGGACTGGCGGGCGACGAGGGACTGCGCGCCGATGACGAAGCAGAGGTGACCGAGGCCCATCACCCCGCTCCACAGGGCCATCGTCCACAGTGAGCCGGCCAGGCCGCTCAGCGCGCAGCCGCCGGAGATGAGCACCACGCCGACCGGGAGCAGGGGCGCGCAGCGGCCGTGGTCGGTGCGCCGGCCGAGCGGTACGGCGGCGAACAGCGGCAGCAGCGCGTACACGCCCGCGATCACACCGACCGCCCGCTCGTCCGCGCCCAGTGCCAGCGCCCGGTAGGAGACGGCGGGCCGGGCCATCGACACCGCCCCCTGCGCGAAGCCGAAGGCGATGACGAGGCGGAGCAGCCAGCCGCGGTTCCCACCGGGCGCCATGATCGGGTCCTTCCTGAGGGTGATCCGGGTGTCCGGCTCAGATGGTGCCGAACAGGATTCCGGCCGCGAGGATCAGCAGGCAGATCATGGCCGCCCACTTCACCACGAACCGGGTGTGGTCGCCGAACTCGACCCTGGCCATGCCGACCAGGACGTACACCGCGGGGACGAGCGGGCTGGACATGTGCAGCGGCTGGCCGACGAGGGAGGCGCGGGCCATCTCCAGCGGGGAGACGCCGTGCGCGGCGCCGGCTTCGGCGAGGACGGGCAGGACGCCGAAGTAGAAGCCGTCGTTGGACATGAAGTAGGTCAGCGGAAGGCTCAGCAGGCCGGTGACCAGCGCCATGTGCGGGCCCATGCCCTCGGGGATGACGTCCACCATCCACTCGGCCATGTGGTCGACCATGCCGGTGCCCTGGAGGACGCCGGTGAAGACCGCGGCGGCGAAGACCATGCCGGAGACGTTGAGGACGTTGTCGGCGTGGGCCGCGAGGCGGGCCTTCTGGTCGGGGATGTGCGGGAAGTTGACGGAGAGCGCGAGGGCGGCGCCGAGCAGGAACAGCACCGGGATCGGCAGCAGCTCCATGATCATGGCGGTGAGCAGGCCGACCGTGAGCAGCGCGTTGAACCAGTACAGCCTGGGGCGCAGGGTGGAGCGGTTCGGGTCGAGGCCCTGGAAGTCGTCGTCCCGCTCGTCGGTGTCCGGACCGGCACCAAAGCCGCCGGCGGGCCGGGCGCCCTTGCCGGATCCGCCGGCGGAACCCGCGCCGACCAGCACGGTCGCCGTCTCCTCGGCCTCCTCCTTCACCAGCGCCTCGTCCAGCGTCAGCACGCCCAGCCGCCTGCGCTCGCGCAGCCCGAGCACGTACGCGAGGACGACGACGCCCAGCAGGCCGACCAGCAGCGCGGGGATCATCGGGACGAAGATGTCGCTGGCGTCGAGCTTGAGCGCGGTCGCCGCGCGGGCCGTCGGGCCGCCCCAGGGGAGGGTGTTCATCACGCCGTTGGCCATGGCGGCGACACCGGTCATCACGACCAGGCTCATCTTCAGGCGCTTGTACAGCGGGTACATCGCCGAGACGGTGATCATGAAGGTGGTGGAGCCGTCGCCGTCCAGCGACACGATCGCGGCGAGCAGCGCGGTGCCGACGACGATCCGCATCGGGTCCGCCTTGCAGAACCGGAGGATGCCGCGGACGATCGGGTCGAAGAGTCCGACGTCGATCATCACGCCGAAGTAGACGATCGCGAACATGAGCATCGCCGCGGTGGGCGCGAGGCTGGACACGCCGTCGATGACGTAGTCGCCGAGGTGGGCCCCCTTGCCGACGAACACGCAGAACAGCGCGGGGATCAGCACGAGCGCCGCGATCGGCGACATCTTCTTCAGCATGATCAGGACCAGGAAGGTCGCGATCATGGTGAAGCCGAGGATGGTCAGCATGAGTGGACACCTAACGTTCGCCCTTGAACTCCCACCAGGGCCGGCGGTGCGTCGACGTTAGGTTCCGTGAAGCGCCGTTAACAAGACGTCCACCCGCGAGCAATAAGCGCGAAACCCCAGGTCACGGCTTTGCTCAGGTCAGAGCGCCGAACGTTTTGGTCACGGCGGCCGACGGGGCCACCTCGACGGGGACGCCGTTGAGGACGGCGTTGCCCGACAGCGGGTCGAGGAGGCTGCCGTCGAGGAGCTGGTTGACGTTGGCGCCGGGGTCGGCGGCGGCGTGCCGGATGCGGGTGCCGGGCCGGTCGTGGCCCCAGCCGTGCGGCAGGCTCACGACCCCCGGGCGCACGCCGTCGGTGACCTCGGCGGGGGCGGTCACCTCTCCCCCGGCGCCCTTGATCCGCACCGGCTGTCCGTCCCGTACGCCGAGGCGTTCGGCGTCCTCGGGGTGGAGGTGCAGGGTGCAGCGGTTGGAACCGCCGGTGAGGGCGGGCACGTTGTGCATCCAGCTGTTGTTGGAGCGCAGGTGGCGACGGCCGACGAGGACGAGTCCGGCGGGGCGTTCGTCCAGGGCGGCGCGCAGGCGCGGGAGGTCGGCGGCGATCGGGTCCGGCAGCAGTTCGACCTTGCCGCTGCGGGTCTTCAGCGGCTGGGGCAGCCTGGGGCGCAGGGGACCGAGGTCGATGCCGTGCGGGTGGGCGAGCAGCTTCTCCAGGGTGAGCCCGTCCGGGTCGGAGCCGAAGCCGTCGCCGTAGGGGCCGAGGCGCAGCATCATGTCGAGGCGCCGCTCGGGGCCGTTCTCACCGGTGAGCAGGCCGGCCAGCTCCTCCGGGTCGCGGCCGTGGACCGGGGAGTGCGGTTCCCGGACCGCCTTGGCGAGGGTCCGGTCGATCACCATGGCGTCCACGGCGCCGGGGTCGGCGCCGTGCATGCCGGTCACGGCGAGGACGAGCCGGGCCAGGATCTCGGTCTCGGCCATGCGGCCGGGCTCCAGGGGGACGGCGGGGCGGGTGTAACGGACCTGGTTGCGCACGGCGAGGGTGTTGAAGGCGAAGTCGTGGTGCGGGCTCTGCGCGGGCGGGGGCGGCGGCAGGACGACGTCGGCGTGGAGTGAGGTCTCGTTGAGGTACGGATCGACGCTCACCATGAAGTCGAGCGAGCCGAGCGCCTTGTCGAGCCGGTCGCCGTCCGGGGCGGAGAGCACCGGGTTGGCGGCGACGGCGATGAGGGCCCGTACCGGCTCGCCCTCGCCGGCGGGGGTGTCGATCTCCTCGGCGAGGGCGGACAGCGGCAGTTCGCCCTTGGCCTCGGGGTGCCGGCTCACCCGGGAGTGCCAGCGTCCGAGGACGAAGCCGCGGCCGGGTCCGGCGGGGCGCGGGGTCTTGTCGGTGGCGGCCTGCGGGAAGAGGACGCCGCCGGGCCGGTCGAGGTTGCCGGTGAGGGTGTTGAGGACGTCGACGAGCCAGCTGGCGAGGGTGCCGTGCGGGACGGTGCAGCTGCCGATGCGGCCGTAGACGGCGGCGGTGGGGGCGGCGGCGAGTTCCCGGGCGAGGGTGCGGAGGGTCTCCGCGTCGACGTCGCAGGCGCCGGAGACCGCTTCGGGCGTGAAGTCCCGCAGCGCGGCGGCGAGTTCGTCGAGCCCTTGGACGTGCGGCGCCCGCTCGCCGAGGTCGACGAGGCCCTCGTCGAACAGGGTGTGCGCCATCGCCGCGAGGAGCAGCGCGTCGGTGCCGGGGCGGACGGCGAGGTGCCGGTCGGCGAGGCGGGCGGTGCGGGTGCGGCGCGGGTCGATGACGGTGAGGGTGCCGCCGCGGGCCCTGAGGGCCTTGAGCCGGCCGGGGAAGTCGGGGGCGGTGCACAGGCTGCCGTTGGACTCCAGGGGGTTGGCGCCGATCAGCAGCAGGTGGTCGGTGCGGTCGAGGTCGGGCACGGGGATGGCGTTCGCGTCGCCGAAGAGCAGCCCGCTGGAGACGTGCTTGGGCATCTGGTCGACCGTGGAGGCGGTGAACAGGCTGCGGGTGCCGAGCCCGGCGATGAGGACGGGCGGATAGAGGGCGCCGGCCACGGTGTGGACGTTGGGGTTGCCCAGGACGATGCCGACGGCGTGCGGTCCGTACCGCTCGACGACGGGCCGTATCCCGGCGGCCACGGCGTCGAACGCCTCCGTCCAGGTGGCCTCGCGCAGCTCCCCGTCGACGCGGACGAGCGGGGTGCGCAGCCGGTCGGGGTCGGAGTCGACGGCTCCGAAGGCGGCGCCCTTGGGGCAGAGAAAGCCCTTGCTGAACACGTCGTCCCGGTCACCGCGGGCGCCGGTGACCCGGCCGCCCTCGATGGTGAGCGTCAGGCCGCAGGTGGCCTCGCACAAGGGACAGACACGAAGGGCGGTGCGGGGCACGGGGCCTCCCGGGTACGGCGACTGCGGTGACGCGCGGACGGGCCGAGCATACCGACCGGTATGCCCGGAGGGGAGGGGTCGCCGGGGGCGGCTCAGTCCAGCGTCCGGGCCAGATGGGCGCGCAGCATCTCCCGCAACTGGCCGATGACCTTCTCGTCCCCCTCGGGCGTCATCCGGAACGCCAGGTGGACGAGGGCGTCGGCGGTCTCGACGGCGACGAGGACGGTGCGGCGCAGGTCGTCGTCGGCCTCGCGGCCGAGGTAGCCGGAGAGCAGGTCGGCGAGGCGGTCGGCGACGCGGTGGTTGGGCTCGGCGCGGCGGGCGCCGACGGGTATCTGGTTGCCGAAGTCGACGAGGGAGAAGCCGGGAGCGGTGCGCTTCATGTCGAGGTACTCGTCGAGCACCACGTCCACGGCGTGCCGCCAGCCCCGGTCCCCGGTGACCCCGAGGCGTTCGGTGACCCGCTCCGTGAAGCGCTCCAGATTGCGCTGGGCCAGCGCGTCGGCCATCTGGCGCTTGTTGCCGAAGAAGCGGTAGACGGAGCCGATGGGCACGCCGGCGCGCTGGGCGACGGCACGGGTGCTGAGGTCGTCGTAGCCGACCTCGTCGAGGAGCGCGGCGCAGGCGTCGAGGATCCTGGCCAGCCGCTCGGCGCTGCGCCGCTGCACCGGCGCTCGACGGAGCGATGTCGCGTGGGGCACGGGGCTCATCATGCCCGCTCGCCCCCGCCCGGTGAACCTCGCCCTCCGCCGCGCTCCCGCCCGTCCGTTCCGCGCGCCTGTCCCGGGGGCGCCGCCGCGCTCGGCCCGCCGTCCGGCTCCCGGTCCGAGACCGTGATGTCGGCCGTGCCCTCCACGGGCTCGCCGTTCACGGCCCACACCGAGCCGTCGTCGGCGTACAGGCGGACGGTGACGCGGTGCGTGCCGCGCGGGACGGAGTGGCCGGGGAGGTGGTACTCGGGGGTGCGCAGCAGGGCGACGCGGCGGCCGTTCAGTTCGAGGTGCGCCAGGCCGCGGCCGGCCACCGCGCGCCCGCCGGCGCCGTCCGGCGAGAAGCGGAAGTTGCGCACGGCCAGCCGCACGCCCCAGCCGCCGTCGCTGTCGGGGGTGACCTCGACACCGACGGCGGGCGCGTCCTCCTCGCCCACCTCGCGGTAGGGGCGGCCCTCCTCGTCCCGCTCGTCCAGGAGCTCACCGGCCGGCGAGGGCGGCCTTCCGTCCCGCTCCCGGGCGTCGCCCGGGGCGCAGCCCGCGGATCCGGCCAGGAGTGCGACACAGACCGCGAGCGCGGTGATCAGTCTCCGCGTCCACGACATGACCGGGAGCGTAGAACACGGGTGCGACCCGGCGGATCCACCTGAAGTCGGGTTCCACGTCCTCCGTCGAGAGGAGGAGGGCGGTGGGGGGCGGGGACCGCGCGCCCCCTTGCGCTGCGGAAATCGCAATCCTACGGTGTCGCATAGGAATCCGACCGCAAGGGAGCACCGGGCATGAGCGATGGGGGTACCACCCGCGCGAGCGCATTCGAGCGTGGGGAAGCACGCAAGATCGCCGAAGGGCTGGAACACCTCTCCGGTTTCGGCAACGAGCACAGCTCCGAGGCGGTCCCGGGCGCCCTGCCCGAGGGCCGCAACGCGCCGCAGCGCGCACCGCTCGGGCTGTACGCGGAACAGCTGAGCGGTACGGCGTTCACCGAGCCCCGCGCGGAGAACCGCCGCTCCTGGCTGTACCGGATCCGCCCGTCGGCCGCCCACCCGGCGTTCACCCGCACGGGCAACGGCTCGCTGCGCACCGCGCCCTTCACCCAGACCGTGCCCGACCCCAACCGGCTGCGCTGGGACCCGCTGCCGGAGCCCGCCGGGGGCACCGACTTCCTGGCCGGACTGTGGACCCTGGGCGGCAACGGCGACGCCGCCCAGCGCACCGGCATGGCCGTGCACCTGTACCACGCCACCGCCTCGATGGACCGCGTCTTCAGTGACGCCGACGGCGAGCTGCTGATCGTCCCCGAGCGCGGCGGACTGCTGCTGCGCACGGAGTTCGGACTGCTGCACGTGGAGCCGGGACACATCGCGTTGATCCCTCGTGGGGTGCGGTTCCGTGTGGACCTCCTCGAGGAATCCGCCCGCGGTTACGTGTGCGAGAACTACGGGGCGGCGTTCCGGCTCCCCGACCTCGGCCCGATCGGCGCCAACGGGCTGGCCAACGCCCGGGACTTCCGGGCGCCCGTCGCCGCGTACGAGGACGTCGAGGGACCGGTGGAGGTGGTGAACAAGTTCTGCGGCAACCTGTGGTCGGCCACCTACGACCACTCCCCGCTGGATGTCGTCGCCTGGCACGGCAACCATGTGCCCTACGCCTACGATCTGCGCCGCTTCAATGTGATGGGCACCATCTCGTACGACCACCCGGACCCGTCGATCTTCACGGTGCTGACGTCTCCGAGCGACACCCCGGGTCTGGCCGGGGTGGACTTCGTGGTCTTCGCGCCGCGTTGGCTGGTGGGCGAGGACACCTTCCGGCCGCCGTACTTCCACCGGAACGTGATGAGCGAGTACATGGGCCTGATCGAGGGCGCCTACGACGCGAAGGCGGAGGGTTTCGTGCCGGGCGGGGGCTCGCTGCACAACATGATGTCGGCGCACGGCCCCGACCGGGAGACGTTCGACCGGGCGAGCGCCGCGGAGCTGCGCCCGCAGAAGATCGACGACGGCCTGGCCTTCATGTTCGAGACCCGCTGGCCGGTGTCGCTGACCCCCCACGCGGCGCGGGCGGACCACCTGCAACAGGGCTACGACGACGTGTGGCAGGGGCTCGAGCGTCACTTCCAGCCGTTGCACTGAACGTTCCCCGACCGGTACGGATAGCCCGTGACCTCCTTCGCTCCGGATTCGATCGTCCTGAACCGCAAGTTGCCGCTCTGGTACCAGGTGTCGCAGTCGCTGCGCGCCTCGATCCTCGGCCGCTCGCCCCAGGACCCCCTGCGCCTGCCCACCGAGGAACAACTGGCCGGGCACTACGGGGTGAGCGTGCTGACCATGCGGCAGGCGCTGAAGGAGCTGGAGGACGAGGGGCTGATCACCCGCCACCGCCGGCGCGGCACGTTCATCGAGCCCGGCGCCCGGCGGGGCGCCCCGGTGCGGCTGCTGGGCTCGGTGGACGCGATCGTGGCCCAGCAGTCCGGCATGACGACCGAACTGCTGGAGCACGGTCCGGCGCCGGTGCCGACGGAGATCGCCGAGTACTTCCCCGACCTGTCCGAGGCGGCGGCCTACCACCGGTTGCGCAGCGACGAGAAGACGGGCGAGCCGACCAACCACGCCCGCAACTGGGTCCGTCCCGAACTGGCCGCCCGCATCGACCTGGACGACCTGGTGCGGTGGCCGATGACCAAGGTGCTGCGGGACGCCGTCGGGTCGGACATCAGCCGCATCACGGACACGGTGGAGGCGCGGCTGGCGGACCCGGAGACGGCACGGCTGCTCCACGTCCCGCTGCTCAGCCCGATCCTGCACTACACGGGCGTCACCTACGACAGCGACGGCCGCCCCTTGGACGTGGCCGTCATCCACTACCGGGGCGACCGCTTCTCCTTCACGGTGACGCTGGACGCCACCTGATCCGCCGCCCCCGCAAGCCGTACGATGCCCTGCGTGACGCACGACGACGCTCCGCTGCTGGCGGACCTCATGCCGTGGTCCGTCGCACCGCCGCGGCTCGGCCGGGGATGGCCGGCGGCCCCCGACGCGGCGTCCCTGAAGGCCCGTTGGAACGCCCTGGTGAAGGCCGAGGGACCAAACCGCGAGGCACTGTTCGGGTCGACCCGTTCCCGGACCCCGTACACGGCGGTCGGACAGCTGCCGGGACGCGGCGGCGGCACGGAGAAGCTGGCCCGCGCGTCGGGCCCGTGCCCGGAGCCGGTACGGGTGTTGTACGGCCCGTTCGACGAGCAGTGGCTGATCCCCGACCAGCGGCTGATCGACACGGCCCGGCCGGAGCTGTGGCGGGTGGCGGACGAGCGGCAGATCTTCGCCGTGGAGGCGGGCACCGTCCGGGACCTCACCGGCCCTCCCCTGCTGGCCACTTCCCTGCTGCCGCTGCTGCGCACCGGCCGCGTCCGCCCGCTGTACCGCCGGCCGGGCGCCGCGGAGCCGAACCTGGCCCCGGGTCTGACGGCACACCTCGCCGCCAGGCTCGGCCGGGACACCTCGCCGGTGGACGTCCTCGCCTGGGCGATGGCGGCGGCGCGCGTCACGCCCGCCGGACTCACGGTGCCGCTCACCGGGGACGCCGACGTGTGGGCGCGGGGCGTCGCGGTGGGCCGCCGGATGCTGTGGCTGGCGCGGCGCGACGGGGAGCGCCCCCGGCTTCCCGGCGGGCGCCGCCCGTACGTGCGCGCCCCGCTGCCCGCCCGGCCGGCGACCGTGGACTACGACCGGGACGAGGAGGCCCTGCTGCTCGGCGACGGCCGCATCTCCCCGGTGCCGCACGGGGCCTGGGACTTCGAGGCCGGCGGGGCCCGGGTGCTGGAGCGGTGGTTCGCGGCCCGCACGGAGCCGGCCGAGCCGGGCACCCTGGCCGCGATCCGGCCGGCCCGCTGGCCCCAGAGCTGGACCTCGGAGCTGCTGGAACTGATCACGGTCCTCGCCCTGCTGGCCGAACTGCGCCCGCAGCAGGCGGCGTTGACAAAAGCGCCCGTCTCCGACCCGATCACGTCGGCCGAACTGCGCACGGCGGGCGTGCTCCCGGTCCACCCCTCCGCACGCCGCCCCGCCTCGGTGCTGGACGCCCGCGAGGAGGGGCCGGAGGGCCAGCTCGCGCTGATCTGAGGGTCAGCCGCGGGGTTCGAAGCCGTCCGGCATCCGGCCGAGCGCCCGCTCGAACACCGCCTCCAGATCGATCGGCCCGGCGTCCTCCGCGAAGGCCGCCGCCATCCGCGGGTACTCACCGGTCGCGATCCGGCCGCCCGGATGGGCGATCCGGATCGCGTTCTCCTGCTCCTGCGACCAGGGCAGCGAGCGGCTGCGTTCGGCGGTGGCCAGTTCGTTGGCGACGTAGGTCGTCACGATGCCGTTCAGCATCGCGATCAGCTCCAGTTCGGTGCCGTAGGCCCCGGGGAGCGGGTCCAGGCAGACCAGGCGGTGTTCGAGGTGGCGCAGGACGTCCACCGGGGGGTGACGGACCGGTTCCGCACGCTGCCGATGAGCCGGGCGGCCGTGCCGGTGGGCCAGGCGGCGGCGGACGTGCTGGTGACGGCGGCCGGGACGGTGCCGTTCCTGCTGGTGGGGCTCGCGGTGGGCTGGCGGGTGGAGGGCGGCGCGCTCGCCGCCGCGGGCGCCGTCGCCCTGCTGCTGCTGTTCCGGTTCGCCTGCGTGTGGATCGGGATGCACCCCGGTCTGCTCACCCGGAACGAGGAGGCGGCCGGCCAGCTGGGCGGGGCGGCCTTCCTGCTGCCGCTGCTGTCCAGCGCGTACGTCCCGACGGCGGGACTGCCGGACGGGCTGCGCACGGTCGCGGAGTGGAATCCGATCAGCGCGGTGGCGACGGCGCTGCGGGACCTGTTCGGCAACGCGCCCGTGCCCGACGGGGCGGCCTGGCCGGTGGCACATCCCGTCGCGGGATCACTGGGGTGGTGCGCGGTGCTGCTCGTGGTGTTCGTGCCCCTGGCGGTACGGCAGTACGGGCGCGGGAGGGAGTGAGGCCGCGCGGCGTGTCAGGTCCCTGCCAGGGTGAACCAGGCCGGCGCGCCCCCGGAGCACCGCCGGGTGGGAACGGGGGCGCCGACACGGGGAGGCGCCGGTGTCACAGCGGGCTCAGGACGCCACCGGCGCCGCCGGGGAGCACGGCCGGGGCGGGGCGCCGCGCCGGGACGGTGGTGGACCGTCCGGGCGCCGGCGCTACCGGCTGCCGAACAGGGAGCGGCGCAGTCGACGCAACGGGGCGAAGAGCGAGACGCGGCTCGCCCGGGCCCGCGCGCTCCTGGCGCCGCGGTCGTGCGCGGTGTCACGCGCGATGAGCTCGCGCATCAGCAGCGTCGCCTCGGCCGTCTCCCGCTGCGGGACCGCGGGTCCCCCGAGAACCGAGAGATGGCGGTCGAGGCGCGAACTGGTCGCGCTGCTACCGCACGTGATCGCAGGAACCCTGGCCCTGCTGCGCACCGTTATCTGTTCCATGTCACTCCCCACCCGTACGAGTCCACCCGGCCCGGGCAGGGTAACCCTATCGCCCCGGCCGGGCACCCGTGTATCGAGGTCACAGGATCCACCTTCCCCATAAGGGGGTTGACGAACACTCGTCGATTACTCTCCGAATCCGACCGTTTCCAGGGCGAGTTGGACGATGGGTCGCGAGGTGGGCCGCGGTGATCCGCCGTCGGGTTCGACGGTCACGGCGAGTGACGCCGCGGCGGTGTCCAGACCGGAGACGGCCAAGGGCGCACCGCCCTCGAACAGCCCCGGGGAACGCGGTCGCGCGTCCGGGCCCATGCGCCAGAGCTGGCGCACACGTCCGTTCGGGGGGTCGCCGTGTCCGCCGAGGGTGACGACCGCGCTGCGGGTCGATGCGGAAGCGATTACTCCGATCGTGCGGCCCCGCGTGTCCCGGCCGCTGCTCACACGGGCGTCCGGGGCGGCGAGAACGTGGGCGATCTCACGTGACCGGTCGCGTTCGACGTCCAGTCGCTCCCGGGTCCCGTCCGCCTGAACGGCGAAGAGCGCGGCGACGACGAGCGCCGCGGCGGTGGCCGTCGCGAACGGCACGATCAGCGGAGTGCGGCGCCGCTCGCGGGGGCGCGGCGGGGGCGCGGCGCCCCGGACGTACGGCGGGAGCCGCGGCGCACGCGCGCGTGCCGGTTCCCGGCGGTGCCGTTCTCGGTGACGTGCGAGACGGGGACCCCGACGGACGGGGCCTCCGCCTCTCCTTCCGGTTCGGACGACGGGCACTGAGGGTCAGGCCACCGCGTCGAGCACCGGCAGATAACCGCCGGACTGTCCGGCGGCCGTCGGGTGGTACGAGTTGCCGATGTTGAACCAGTCCACGCTGTGCAGCCAGGAGCTGCCGGAGCAGATCTCATGGCCGGTGAAGGCGGTGCGTACGTCGCCGAAGGTGAAGCCGTGGGCGCCGGCGCGCCGGGCGATGGCGTTGTCGAGGTGGTCGGCGGCGTCGTTGACCGCCTTCCGCTTGGTCTCGGAGAGACCGACGCAGGAGGTGCCGAGCTTGTAGAACCGGGGGTAGCCGAGCACCACGACGCGGGCGTTGGGGGCCCGGTCGCGGATCGCCGAGTAGACGCCGTCGAGCTTGCCGGGCAGCGTCGAGTCGACGTACGCCTTCGCGGTGGCGATCCGCGAGAGGCAGGTGCTGTCGGACTGGAGCACACAGGTCGTCATGACGTCGGCGAAGCCGGCGTCGTTGCCGCCGACGCTGATCGAGACCAGGCCGGTCGAGGTGGAGAGCGTGCCGAGCTGCCCGGAGAGAACATCACCCGTTCGGGCACCGGAGCAGGCCTTGAAGTCGAAGGACGAGGGTGAGTTGGCGGCTGCCCAGAGGTAGGGGTGGGCCTTCGTGCTGCGCTTGCAGTCGCCGCTGCCGGAGAGGTAACTGCCGGCTCCGACGCCGGAGGCGTAGGAGTCGCCGAGGGCCACATAGCCGCCCACGGCGGCCTGTTGGGACGCCTGTGCCGTCGCGGCCCCGGTCAGGGCGGTGGTGACGGCGAGGAGCAGCGAGCCGAGGAAGCCGAGGAAGAGGACAATTCGGGAACGTCTCATGGAACCTCCCTTTAGCAGGATCTCTGCCGCAACCGTCGTACCAATTACGCGTGTTGACCGGAAGTGTTCATGCCAAAACTGTTGCTGTTCAATCCTGGACGAAATCTGGCCGCAGGGACTTTCGGGCCTTGACGGTCCTTACGGGGTGCGCCACATTGAAGCCCGGCATCCGGCACTTCGGGGGGCAAAGTCGGCCATGCGGATCCACGCATCCGGGCAAGAGGCTTGCGCAACGGCCAAACCAACGAAAACGTGATCGACCTCTTCAGGTCTTGCCATTCGGGTTCAACCGTCAATACCGTCATACATCTCACTCGCGCCGGTCCGTCAGCAAGCGGTTCCAGGGGAGGGCTCAGGACCGCGACGAACCGGTGCGGGGCGCGGTAGGGGGGTGCCGTGCCCGGCGACCGCAGGCGGTGACCGGGCCGTGCCGCGCGGTCGGCTGCCGTTTTCGCGGCCGGCCAGATGTGCCAGCTCACCTGGCGTGCGCGTCGGTTCCGTCCGTCGCGCCGTGGGGTGAGAACCCCCCTTTCGAACCGGACGAACAGCCGGGCTGCCCGAGGGGCGGGCGGTCCACCGGACGAGAGGGACCAGACTCATGAGTTCCGTTCTGCAGCCGGCGACCGAGGACCAGGATCCGCCGACCGCCCGCACGTACCGGCCCGTCTCCTCTCACCTGGCCATCGCGCCGCCGGTGAGCGTGGTGATACCGGCCATGAACGAGGCGCAGAACCTGCCGTACGTCTTCAAGACGCTTCCCGACTGGATCCACGAAGTGGTCCTGGTCGACGGCAACTCCACCGACGACACCGTCGAGGTGGCCCGCGACCTGTGGCCCGGCGTCAAGGTCGTCGGCCAGAGCGGCAGGGGCAAGGGGGACGCGCTGCGCTCCGGCTTCGAGGCCTGCACCGGCGACATCATCGTGATGGTCGACGCGGACGGCTCGGCGGACGGCAACGAGATCGTCAGCTACGTCTCCGCGCTGGTCTCCGGCGCGGACTTCGCCAAGGGGTCCCGCTTCGCCAACGGCGGCGGCACCGACGACATGACGTTCATCCGCATGCTGGGCAACCGGGTGCTGTGCGCCGTCGTCAACCGCAAGTTCGGCGCCCGGTACACCGACCTCTGCTACGGCTACAACGCCTTCTGGCGGCACTGCCTGGACAAGATCGACCTCGACTGCACCGGTTTCGAGGTCGAGACCCTGATGAACATCCGGGTCGTCAAGGCCGGCCTCAAGGTGCAGGAGATCCCCAGCCACGAGTACCTGCGCATCCACGGCACGAGCAATCTGCGGGCCGTGCGCGACGGACTGCGCGTGCTGAGAGTGATCCTCGGGGAGCGTTCCAACCGGCGCGCGCTGCGCCGGCGTCCGCACCCCTCGCCGCTGCTCGACACGGTCCGGGGGAAGGCGTCTTGAGCGATCCCGGCGCCCCGGGCGTCTCGGTCGTGATCTGCGCCTACACCGAGGACCGCTGGGAGGACGTCCTCGCGGCGGTCGCCTCGGTACGGGCGCAGTCACGGCCGGCCCTGGAGACCCTGCTGGTCGTCGACCACAACCAGGATCTCCTGGACCGCCTGGGCAAGGAGTACGAGGATTCCCCGGGCGGCGCCGTCGTGCGGGTGCTCGCCAACGCGGGCCCCCGCGGCCTGTCCGCCGGCCGCAACACCGGGATCGCCGCCTCGCGCGGGGAGGTCGTCGCCTTCCTCGACGACGACGCGGTGGCCGAGCGCGACTGGCTGAAGCACTTGGCCGAGGCGTACGACGACCCGCGCGTGATGGCGGTCGGCGGGCGCACCGAGCCCGTCTGGGCGTCGGGCCGGCGGCCCGCCTGGTTCCCCGAGGAGTTCGACTGGGTGGTGGGCTGCACCTACCGGGGCCTGCCGCGCGGGCGGGTGCGGGTGCGCAACGTGCTCGGCGGCAACGCCTCCTTCCGGCGCGAGGCCTTCGACGCGGCGGGCGGCTTCGCCACCGGCATCGGACGCGACGGGAACAGGCGTCCGCTGGGCGGCGAGGAGACGGAGCTGTGCATCCGCCTCAGCCGCGCCCGCCCCGACGCGGTCCTGCTGATCGACGACCGCGCGGTGATCCACCACCGGGTGCCCGAAGTCCGGGAGCGCTTCCGCTACTTCCGCGCACGGACCTACGCCGAGGGGCTGTCCAAGGCGCTGGTGTCCCGCAGCGTGGGGGCGGAGAAGGGGCTCGAGTCCGAACGCCGGTACACCACACGGGTGCTTCCGGCCGGGGTGGCACGGGGACTGCGCGACGCCCTGCTGGCCCGCCCGGGCGGTGCGGGGCGCGCGGGGGCGATCGTGGCCGGGGCGCTCACGGCGGCCGGCGGCTACCTGGTGGGGAGCGTGCGGGCCCGGCGGGGCGGGGTCACGTTCTCCGTGGTGGGCATCGGGGAGGACGGCCGTGACTGACGTACGCGTGCCGATCCTGATGTACCACGCGGTCGCGGACGACCCCGGCGAGGCGACCCGCGCCCTGTCCGTGTCCCCGGAGGCGTTCGCCGAGCAGATGGCGGTGCTCGCGGACCGGGGCCTCACCCCCGTCACCACAGCGGAACTGGCCGCGCACTGGCGCTCGGGCCGCCCGCTGCCCGCCCGGCCGGTCCTCGTCACGTTCGACGACGGCTACGAGGGCGTGCACCGGCACGCGCTGCCCGTGCTCGCCGAGCACGGCTTCCCGGCCACCCTGTTCGTCTCCACCGGCTGGCTGCGGGGGCCGTACGACACCGGCGGCGGTCCGGACACCATGCTCGACTGGGACCAGGTGCGCGAACTGGCCGGCGCCGGCGTCGAGATCGGCGGGCACAGCCACAGCCATCCGCAGCTCGACCAGCTCGACGACCACCGGCTGCGCTCCGAGCTGGTCCTGTGCAAGGAGATCGTCTCGGACCAGCTGGGCTCCGTACCCGCCTCGTTCGCGTATCCCTACGGCTACTCCAGTCGCCGGGTGCGCCGGGCGGTGCGCGAGACGGGGTACGCCCAGGCGCTCGCCGTCGGCAACGGTCTCGCCCGCCGTGCCCAGGGGCCGTACGCCCTGCGGCGCGTGACGGTGCGACGGTCGACGGACACCGCCGAGTTCGAACGGCTGGTGGAGGGGCGGGGCGTCGCGCGCGCCTTCGCCCGGGACCGCGCGCTGACCAAGGGGTACGCGATGGTGCGCCGGACCCGGCGGGCACGGGGGCTGATCCGCCGGCCGCCGGACTGAAGCGTGGGCGACCATCCGCGTGCACCCCGGAAACCGGGTGCACGCGGCGCCCGTGTGCCCGATCATGGCGGCATGTCCGCGCAACCGCACGACGCACTGCCGATCCGGCTCAACGTCGACGACAGCGACTCCCCGTCCGACGTCGTCGACGCGCTGTTCCTCGGTCGCTTCGCGACGGGCGAGCAGCCGTACTCGCACGCCGTCAACATCGACCGCGTACGCTCCGGCGCGACCCTGCTGCCCGCGAACGCGCGGGTGCTGCGGATCGCCAGGGACGACGACCGCAGCGCCACCCTGGCCGAGGGCGAGGGCTGGACGCTGCTGGTCTCCCGCTGGAACCGGGGGGCCGACGTCACGGTCACCGCGACCAGCGCCGACCTCGCCGCGAAGGTCCTGGACGAGGTCACCGACGGCGCGGCGGACGAGCCCGAACCGCAACCGGAGAACGTCACCATGGGCTTCTGGTACGTCTCCCCGCGGCGCGGCCCGCACCGCACCACCCGGCAGATCTCGGCGGGCACCTGGGAGGAGGTCCGCCCCAACTACACGGCGCCGGTGGCGGACGCGATGGACCGCCTGATGAAGACCACCCCCGAGGACATCTCGGGCCGGCTGCTCCTGCTGCACGGCCCGCCGGGCACCGGCAAGACCTCCGCGCTGCGCACGCTGGCCCGGTCCTGGCGGGACTGGTGCCAGGTGGACTGCGTGCTGGACCCCGAACGGCTCTTCGGTGACGTCGGTTATCTGATGGACATCGCGATCGGCGAGGAGGACGCGACGGGCAAGGGCCGCTGGCGGCTGCTGCTCCTGGAGGACTGCGACGAGCTGATCCGGGGCGAGGCCAAGCACACCGCAGGCCAGGCGCTGTCCCGGCTGCTGAACCTGACGGACGGTCTGCTCGGCCAGGGCCGCAACGTCCTGGTGGGCGTCACCACCAACGAGGACCTGGAGCGCCTGCACCCGGCCGTGGTCCGCCCCGGCCGCTGTCTCGCCCGGATCGAGGTGGGCCGGCTGACCCGCGCGGAGGCGGCGAACTGGCTGGGCACCGAGGAGGGCGTCGGCCGCGAAGGCGCGACCCTGGCCGAGCTGTACGCCCTGCGCCGGGGCACCTCCCCGACGTCCCTCCCGGAACCGCGGGGCGACGCGGACGCGGGCCTGTACCTGTAGGCACGGGGCACGGTGCCCCCCGGGGGCACGGGCGCGACCGGCCGCGGCGCACCCGCGCCCGGCGTCGAACCCCCGCCGCCACGGCGCTCACGCCCCGTAAGCCGCACGCAGCGCGTCCCGCACGGCGGCCAGCGCCTCCTCCTCACCGCGCCCCAGCCGCCGCGCCCTGGCGGCGAAGTCCTGCGCCGCGGACGCCAGCTCCCGCTCCGCCGCCGCACCCGCCGCGGCGATCAGCGTCCCGTTGCGTCCCCGCGTCTCGATCACCCCGTCCGCCTCCAGCGCCCGGTACGCCTTGGCCACCGTGTTCGCGGCGAGCCCGAGCGTCTCGGCCAGCCCCCGCACCGTCGGCAGCCTGTACCCCACGGGCAGCACCCCCGACCGCGCCTGCTCGGAGATCTGCGCCCGCACCTGCTCGTACGGGGGCGCGCCGTCGTCGATCCGGATCCTCAAGGTCACGGCCCGATTGTCGCGCACCCCGGCGGAAAAGGGGAGGCGCCCCGGGCGCCTCCCCCGTAACGTGCGCCTCCATGACAGTGACCGTCCGCGATCTCCGCCCCGACGCCCGCGCCGACCTCGAGGGTTTCGCCCGCGTCCGGCACGCCGCGCTGCCGTTCATTCTCGTCACCCCGGAGTCCCTGGCCCACGACCTGACCCGTCTGCACCCCGACGCCCACTACCGTCCCCTGGTCGCCGTGGCCGACGGCGAGGTGATCGGCACGGCACAGGTGCACCTGACCCACGAGAGCCCCGAGCCCGGCCAGGGCAACGTCAACGTGTACGTGCACCCCGGGCACACCCGCCGGGGCGCCGGGTCGCTGCTCGTGCGCGCGGCCGAGGAGCACCTGGCCGCGCACGGGGCGACCAGGCTGTTCGCCTGGGTGCTGGACGAGCCGGGCAACCGCGCCTTCGCGGAGGCGCACGGTTACCGGGCGAGCCGCTCCGCCCACTTCCTCCGCCTGGACCTGGCGAACGGCGCCCTCCCCCCGCCGCAGGACCCGCCGCCGGGCGTGGAGCTGCGCCCGGGCTCGGACTTCGCCGGCGACCCGCGCCCGTTGTTCGAGCTGGACGCGGAGACCACGGCGGACGAACCGAGCGACGTGGACACCGAGTTCACGGACTACGAGGCCTGGCTCGAGGAGACCTGGCGGCACCCCCTGTTCAGTCCCGGGCTGACCACGGTGGCGCTGGTCGACGGCCGTCCCGCCGCGTTCTCCGCGGCCCGCACGGACGGCGGCACCCGGTACGCCACGGTCATGACCGGCACCGCCCGCGCCCACCGGGGCCGGGGGCTGGCCAAGCTCGCCAAGAACGACTCCCTGCACCGCGCCCGCGCGGCCGGGTACACGGAGGCGTTCACGGGCAACGACACCGGGAACGGACCGATGATCGCGATCAACACGTGGTTCGGGTACGAGATCTGCGGAACGGAGGTGCGGTATGTCCGCGCACTCGGCTGACGGGCCGACGCGGGTGGAGGTCGTCCTCGTCAAGGCGGGACGGATGAAGATCCGCTATCAGGCCGAACTGCTCGCCGACGACGGCACCCGCGTCACCGTGCGCGCCCCCTGGGCGGGTGACGGCGTGCGCGACTTCGGCTTCGTCCGCTTCGAACCCGGTGACGTGTTCACGGAGCACTACTGGCGCGACCGGTGGTACTCGGTGAAGGAGGTCCGCACCGCCGGCGGCGCCCTCAAGGGCCATTACTGCGACATCACCCGGCCGGCCGAGCTCTCCGGCGGCCGGCTGGTGGTCGAGGACCTCGACCTGGACCTGTGGGTCTCCGCGGACGGCACGGACGTACGGCGGCTGGACGAGGACGAGTTCGCGGCGAGCGGCCTGCTCACCACGGATCCCGAGGCGGCGGCCGCCGCGGTGGCCGCCCTCGACGAGCTGGACGCCCGGGCCCGCGAGGGCGGGTTCGGCGCGCTGCTCGCCTGAGGGCGCCGGATCGGTCCGGGACCACCGCGTACCGCTCGCCGTCCACGTCCACCCGCCCGCCGGGCGGGGCCAGGAGGGCGGTGGGCCGGCCGGGCTCCACACGCCCTCCCTCGGCCGGCACGAGGCGGCCTCCCGGACGCGGCAGGTCCCACCGGTGCCGCGGCGCCCGCTCCTGACCAGGACGGCGTCGTAGCGCTCCACGCCGGCCGGCGGTGCCGTCGCGTCGCCGAGGAGGAACACGGCGTCGCGCCCGGCGGGCTTCTCCCGGGCGAGCGCCGCCATCGCCGGGGACCGGCCGACGCCGGTCACCCGGTGTCCCCGCCCGGCCGCGAGGAGGGGCAGGCTGCCGGCGCCGCAGCCGCGCCGCCCGTGGTCCGGCTCCTCGTCGAACGCGGCGGCCCGCGCGTCCCGGTCGGCACCGTCCGTGTCCGTGCCGTCGCCTTCGTGGGTCGTCACGGCCCCGGGGTGACACCCACCACTGACCACCGATCCGTGACAGCGGCCACAGACAGAACGGGACCGGTGAGGAACTCTCCCCCGAAAGGTCCGCCTCCGTGGGAGCACGGAACCCGGTGGACCCCGAAGGAGGCAGCCATGCGCCGTGTCACCGTGCGGAAGCCCCCGGGGAAGACGGACGTCCGCCGGATCCGCGAGGAGGCCGACGAGCGTCCCGCGGGACGGCCCGAGGTCCGCGAGGACATCGCCCGCACCTGGTGGCCCGACGGCTGACCGTCCGGGCACCCGCCCGATCCGGGCACCTACCTGATCCCAGCCTGAGCACTCCCTTAACGCGGCCATAAGGATCCCTCCCCGCGGCCTTCGACAGGCGATTTCGCCGGTTCAAGGGGCTAGTTTCTGAGCCACCCCCACGGGATTCACCACCCCTGCCCGATCCAGTGATCGCTGTCGAGGAGTTGCTGCCCCATGCCCGCACGCCGCAAGGCCGCTGTCGCCACCGCCGTCGGTCTCGTTCCGCTCGCCCTGACCGGGCTGTCCGCCGCGCCGGCGTCCGCGCACGGCTCGATGGGCGACCCGGTCAGCCGGGTCTCGCAGTGCTACGCCGAGGGCCCGGAGAGCCCGACGTCGGCGGCGTGCAAGGCGGCGGTCGCGGCCGGCGGCACCCAGGCGCTGTACGACTGGAACGGCATCCGCATCGGCGACGCCGGCGGACGCCACCAGGAGCTCATCCCCGACGGCAAGCTGTGCAGCGCCGGCAACGAGGCGTTCAAGGGGCTCGACCTGGCCCGCGCCGACTGGCCGGCGACGAGCGTGAGCAGCGGCCCGCACACCTTCAAGTACCGCGTGACCGCCCCGCACAAGGGGACCTTCAAGGTGTACATCACCAAGCCCGGCTACGACCCGTCGCAGCCGCTGGCCTGGGACGACCTGGACCTGGCGAATCCGGTGGCGACCTCCACCGACCCGGCCGCCTCGGGCGGCTTCTACACCTTCGCCGGCACCCTCCCCGAGCGCTCCGGCGCACAGCTGCTGTACGCGGTCTGGCAGCGGTCGGACAGCCCGGAGGCGTTCTACTCCTGCTCGGACGTCACGTTCGGCGGGTCCCAGACGGGCGGGGACCGGACGGGCGGGGACCAGACGGGCGGGAACGGGGCCGGCAGCGGCGATGAGGCCGCCGGACCGGGCGACACCCCGGAGGAGGCCGCCCCGGCGCCGACCGCCTCCGCCCCCTCCGAGGAGCAGATCGAGGCCGGTGCCGACAAGTCGACCATCGAGAACCACGGGCACGGCGACGACGACCCCCGCACCTCGGCGGAGCCGGCCGCGGCGGACGACGGCACCGCCCCGGAGGCCGCCGACGACGGCACCACCGGCAACCAGGTGAAGGCGGCGGGGTCGTCGCAGGACCTCGCGGAGACCGGCGGCGACGGCAACACCCCGTACCTGATGATCGGCGGCGCCGCGGCGCTGGCACTCGGCTCGGCGGCGCTGTTCGCCTCCGCGCGGCGGCGCACGGCGACCGGGCGGCACGGCCGCTGAAGGTGACCCGGGGCCCTGTCCGGCGGCTCAGGCCGGACGGGGCCCCGCTGCGCGCACCCGCGTGGACACGTGTCGGCCGAACGCGGAGGCACAGGTCGTGGGCGTGGCGCGGGCCGGGTCGAGGGCGTTGGCCACCTCATGGAAGACGCCCCGGTCGAATCACTCGTTTCCGGGGCAGCATCGCGTGATCTCCTTGCGGTACGGGGGGAAGGGCGGGGTCCTTGCGCCCCGCGATCCGGATCACGAGAATGCTGTTCACCCGTCAAGTCACGGGCGAGTAGAAAAGCCGGGAAGTTACGCGCCGGCAAGAACTTCCGGCGCCACCCGGCAGCACCGCGCCCGCACCTGACGGGACGTCACCAGACGGGACGGACCGGCCCGTCGGGCGCGACGCGCAGCAGCTTTCGCGCCAGCTCGCGCACCTCCGCCTCCCCCAGCACCTCACCCCAGGCCCGTACGGCCTCCGCCGCCGCCTCGTCGGCCGCCCGGGTGCAGGCCCACCCCGCCTCGGTCAGCACGACCAGCCGGGCCCGCGCGTCCCCCGGGTGCGGGCGCCGCTCGGCGTACCCCTTGCGCACCAGCTCGTCGACGAGCTGGCTCGCGGCCTGCTTGGTCACCCCGAGGTGGACCGCGAGGTCGGTGACCGTCGCGCCGTCCGGGGCGAGCCGGGCGAAGGCGAAACCGTGCGCGGGCCGCACCCCCTCGAAGCCGCGGGCGACCACCCCGTCATGGATGCGCCGGGTGAGCTCGCCGGCGGCGGCGAGCAGGGCGGCGGACAGGGCGGCGGCCTCGGAGTTCTGCACGAGGAGATTCAAGCACCTTGACGAAACAATCAAGTGGCTTGACCATATGGTCAAGTCACTTGACCACTTAAGGAGACCGTCATGCCCGTCGTCCGCCCGTCCGACGCCGTCGTCCACGAGATGCACGGCACCCGTTTCCTCTCGTACGCCGGCCCCTCGAGCGGCAGCAGGGAGCTGTGCGCCTGGCGGGGCGAGATCCCCGCCGGGACCAGGGCGCCCGCGCACACCGTCAGCCGGGAGGAGATCTTCCATCTGCTCGCCGGAGAACTGCTGATCACCCTCGACGGCACCGCTCACCGGGTCACCGCCGGCGACACGGTGATCGTCAACCCCGGCGCGACCCTCGCCGTCGAGAACCCGACCGCCGAGGTCGCCGTCTCCTGGGTCACCACGTCCCACGGCCTGGAGGCGACCCTGGCCGACGGCACGCGCGTGGTGCCGCCGTGGGCCGGCTGAGAACGGCCCGCCCCTCCGTGCGGAGGGGCGGGCCGTCGCAGGGGCGGGGTTCAGCCGATCCGGGTGCCGGTGGCCGAGAGGGCCTCCGTCACCGGCTGGAAGAAGGTCGTACCGCCCGAGGTGCAGTCGCCGCTGCCGCCGGAGGTGAGGCCGACCGCGCTGCTGCCCGAGAAGAGCGAGCCGCCGCTGTCGCCGGGCTCGGCGCAGACCGTGGTCTGGATCAGACCGTTGACGATGTCGCCGTTGCCGTAGTTCACGGTGGCGTCCAGACCGGTGACCGTGCCCGAGTGCACCTGGGTCGTGGAGCCGCTGCGGGTGACCCGCATGCCGACGGTGGCCTCGGCGGCGCCGGAGATCGCCTGCGTGGAGCCGTCGTAGAGGTTCACCTCGCTCGGGTGGGCGACGTCGGCGGTGTACTTGACCAGGCCGTAGTCGTCGCCGGGGAAGCTGGACGCCGCGTTCTCGCCGATCACGTCGCCCGAGGAGTCCGACCAGGTGGAGACCCCCTCGGTGCAGTGCCCGGCGGTGAGGAAGTGCGGCTCGCCGCCCTTGGTCACGTTGAAGCCGAGCGAGCAGCGTCCGCCGTTGCCGGTGATGGCGTCGCCGCCCGCCACGAAGGGTTTGTACTCGCCCTTGGTGCGCCGCAGTTCGGCCTTGGCGCCCAGCCCGTCGACGACCTTCGCCAGCTCGGCCCACTCGGCCTCGGAGACCGTGCGGTCCGCGGTGACGACGACCTTGTTGGCGGCCGGGTCTGTCACCCAGGCGGTGCCCGGGACGGCGGCGTCCCGCTCGAGGGTGGTGCGCGCGCTCCTCAGTTCGGCGAGGGAGTTCGCCACGACCCTCGCCCTGGCGCCGGCCGACTCGACGGTCTCGGCCGCCGCCTCGTCGAGCACGTTCACCACGAGGGACTTGCTCTTCGCGTCGTAGTACGTTCCCGCCGCGTCGGCGCCCAGGTCCCGGGCGAGCGTCGAGGCGAGCTTTCCGGCCGCTCCGGCCGAGAGGGTCCGGGGCGCGGAGTCCGCCGGGACCTCGCTGGCGTTCGCAGTCTGGAAGGTGACCGCGCCGGCGGTCAGTGCGGCGATGCCCGCACCCGCCATGACCGCACGTCGCCCGGGTATGCGTCGGTGCTTCAACTCACGTCCTCCTGTGGGGGGACGGCCCGGAAGGTTGTGGGGACCTCTCCGGGCCGGAAGGCGTACGGCTACGGGGGCAGAACACGAAAGAAGCCACGCCCGTGCCGGTCGAACGGCGCCCACTCTTCCGAATCCCGCGGGGGGCACACAAGGTCGACTTCAGGACGCGCGCACGGCAACGACCCGACGCCCTCTATGTCCTGACAGGTCATGGACACGCAGGACGGTTCGGACTGCAAACACTACGAGGGAGTAACCGGCGGCACGGTGCACGGGAGCCGTCCCTGGCTTGAATTCGACCCCCCATGGCTCTGCTCCCGGAGCGGCGCGACGGGCGGACGCTGCTCCTGCACCGGTTCCGGGACCGGCGGTGCGGGCTGCCGGACGCGGACGAGCCCCCGCACGCGGTCGCGTGCGGGGGCTCGTCGTGCTGCCGGCTGCGAGGTGGACCCGTGGGACCGGTGGTGCCGGCCGGTCCCGGGGTCCGTTCCTAGGTGAGGGTGACGCCGTAGGCGCTCAGGGCCTCCGTCACCGGCTGGAAGAAGGTCGTGCCGCCGGTGCGGCAGTTGCCGCTGCCTCCGGAGGTCAGACCGTACGCGGTGCCGTTGCTGCCGTAGAGCGAGCCGCCGGAGTCGCCGGGCTCGGCGCAGACCGTGGTCTGGATGAGGCCGGAGACGACGTCACCGCCGCCGTAGTTGACGGTGGCGTTCAGGGCGGTGACCCGGCCGCTGTGGGTGCCGGTGGTGGAACCGTCGCGGATGACGGTGGTGCCCACGCTCGGGGTGGCCGCACGGGTGATGTCCACGCCGTTCGCGGTGCCGGGCCGGCTGACGGACCCGGTGTACCGGACGATGCCGTAGTCGTTGCCCGGGAAGCTGGTGCCGGCGGTCGAACCGAGCACCGTGGTGCGGCTGGAGTTGCCGTACCAGGTACCCGCGCCCTCGGTGCAGTGACCGGCGGTCAGGAAGTAGTCGACTCCACTGCTGGAGCGGACGTTGAAGCCGAGGGAGCAGCGGCCGCTGCTCGAGTAGATCGCGTCGCCGCCCTGGATGAGCTTGCTGAACGTACCCGGGGTGCGCTTGACGGTGATCGCGTCGGCGTCGTCCCCGGCCTGCTGCTTGATCTTGTTGATCTCGGCCTGGGAGACGGTGCTGTCGACGGTGAGGAGCACCCGGTTGGTCTTGCTGTCGACGGCCCAGGCGGTGCCCGGGACGTCGGCCTTCAGCACCGAGCCGCTGACGCTCTTGAGCTCGGCGGAGCTGAAGGTGGTGGGGGTCTCGGCCGCGTTCGCGCTGGGGACCACGATCGCGGCAGCGGCCACGAGTCCGGCGGATATGGCGATCAGCCGAGTCCGTCTCGAGATGCCGCTGCGGGGGGTGGTGCGCTTGATCCTCACTTCTCGTTCCTCCACAAAGGAAGTAGGGGGCCCTCGTGGGGTTGCGGGCCCGGTGAGGCGCAGCCAGGGAGCCGGGTGCCCGGATTCCGAACACGCCGTGCCCCTGACAAGCGCTGTGGGCGAGTATTCGGCCGACCGACCGTTCGGCGCAAGGGTGTCTTTTGGACGTCAACCTTTGAACCGTCTAGGAGATTTGGTCCGGATGCGAGACCGCGTTACCAGTGGTCACACCCACAGCACGACCGGTCGAACAGCCGCACGGTGTCCGGAATTCGCCCCTCCGGATAATCGGCCCCCCCCCCGTCAGCAGTCGCAGCCGCAGTCGCAGCCGTCGCAGCAGCCGTCCTCACCGCAGCAGTTGCAGCACTCACAGCAGTTGCAGCAGTCGCCGCACCCGCTGCAGTCGCAGTTGGCGCAGGGCCCCTGCTTGGACTCGCGGGTCCAGGGGTCCTCGTAGGTGCCGCAGCACAGCTGGCAGGTGCAGGCGAGTCCCAGCCACACGGCGCAGCCGGCCAGCAGCCCGCGCCGGTCGCGGCGCGGCGGCTGGGGAGGCAGCGGGCCACCGGGAGCACCGGGCGGCGCGTAGGGGCCGGTTCCGTGGGCACAGGAGACCGTACCGAAGGCACGACGGACGGAGTTGGGCAATTCATGGACGAGCAGCCGGTGCGCGAGACCGCCGTCCTCGAACTCCACCTCGCGCAGGGCGAGCCGGATGCCGTGCACCGCGTCGTCGGCGAGCCGGCGGGCCTCCTCGAGCGGGGTTCCGGTGGCCGTGAGCGGGTTCCAGGCACCCGAGGCGGCGTCGGCCTCCCGGTCCTCCACGGCGTCCAGGAGGTGCGCGAGGCGCCCGAAGAGGCGTCCGGCCTCCGCGAGCGGTACGGCGTTGTGCGGTCGGCCGGCCAGCACCGCGGTGTGCGCGAAGGCCGCGGCCGTCGCGGTCTCGGTCGGCTCGGTGACGGTGAGGATCGGGGTGCCGGGCCCGGCGAGGGTCTCGATGCCGGTCTGCCGGTCCACGGCGTCGACGAGGACGGCGGTGTCGAACCCGACGGCCGAACCGCTCCGCGCCCCCGCCCGGTCCCAGCTCGCCGCGATCCGGCGCGCGGCGAGCGCGACCGGCCTGCGCGCCAGCATCCCGTCGCCGTCGGCGACATGGTCGCGCACCTTGGCGGAGGCGAGGACGAGGGAGACGGCCGCCGCGAGCCGCGCGCCCTCACCGTGCGCGACGGACGCGGTGCGCATGCCGCGCAGCGGACACGGCCCCGCGGTGCGCCGTCCCGCGGCCGGGCGTTCCGCCTGAGCCTCCGTCAGGACGGATATGAGGAGCCCGTCGTAGTTGGTGACGATCCGCGCGAGCTGCCCGTGGTCCCCGCGCAACGCGAGGCACAGCCCGCACAGATGGGCCATCCACTGGGCGGTGAGCTTCTCCCCGAGCCGGTGCCGACACGGCCTGACCATTCCGAACACGACATTCCCCCGTGCAGTTGTACGAAGTCGAGCGGCGGCATCGTATCGACCCGGTTGTTCACCCGTACGCACCCGTCCTCACCCGTACGCCGGGAAGAATCATATTTCACTCACAGTCAGCATCCGTTTACGCCAAGACCCTTGGGAAACCCGGACTCTCGACGGATCAGCTGTGCACCAGTACCGTCACAAACCCCCCGCGCGGCGTCTATCCACTTGGCGCGACGTCCGCATCATGGACGACCATAGGGATGCGGAAAGACAAGAAAGACCGCTGTGAGAGGAGGCGTCCATGGGATCGGTACGCAAGGCGAGTGCCTGGCTTGGCCTCGTCGACGACAACGAAGACGAGCGTTACTACGACGACGACTACTCCGACGGGACCGAGCCCGGCGAGGCCTGGGTCACCGATCCGCGGGTCAAGGTGGCCGCGGACGTCGCCGAGGAGAGGGGCCGCCGGATCGGCACGGTCACCCCGGACAGCTTCCGGGACGCCCGCGCCATCGGCGAGCTGTTCCGCGAGGGTGTTCCCGTCATCATGAACCTCACGGCCATGGACGCCGGTGACGCCAAGCGCGTCGTCGACTTCGCCGCGGGCCTGATCTTCGGTCTGCGCGGTTCCATCGAGCGGGTGTCCAGCCGGGTGTTCCTGCTCAGCCCGGCCGACACCGAGGTCGTCAGCGGTGAGCCGGCCGCGCACCGTTCGGACGGCTTCTTCAACCAGAGCTGAGGCGGGGCCGCACACCGGCCCTGCCTCCCCGGAGGCTCACCGGAAGGCGTCGATCCCGGTGAGCGCCTTGCCCAGCACGAGCTGGTGCATCTCGACGGTGCCCTCGTAGGTGAGCACCGATTCCAGGTTGGTCGCGTGCCGCATCACCGGGTACTCGAGCGAGATCCCGTTGGCGCCGAGGACCGTCCGCGCCGTGCGGCAGATGTCGATGGCCTCACGGACGTTGTTGAGCTTGCCGAAGCTGACCTGCTCCGGACGCAGGCGGCCGGCGTCCATGCGCCGCCCCAGGTGGTGGGCGAGCAGAATCCCCTTGTGCAGTTCGACCGCCATGTCGGCGAGCTTGGCCTGGGTGAGCTGGAACCCGCCGATGGGCCGCCCGAACTGCTCCCGCGACTTCGCGTGGTCGACCGCCGCCTCGAAGCAGCTCCGCGCGGCGCCCATCGCGCCCCAGACGATCCCGTACCGGGCGTGCGACAGACAGCTGAGCGGGCCCTTCAGGCCGGTCGCCCCGGGCAGCACGGCGTCGGCGGGCAGCCGCACGTCGTCGAGGACCAGCTCGCTGGTGACGGAGGCGCGCAGCGACCACTTGTGCTTGATCTCGGGCGCCGAGAACCCGGCGCTGTCGGTGGGCACCACGAAGCCGCGGATTCCGTCGTCGGTCCGCGCCCACACCACGGCGACACCGGCCACGGACCCGTTGGTGATCCACATCTTGCGCCCGTTGAGCACCCAGTCGGCGCCGTCCTTCTTGGCGTGCGTACGCATCGAGCCGGGGTCGGAGCCGACGTCGGGTTCGGTGAGCCCGAAGCAGCCGATGACCTCGCCGGACGCCATCCGGGGCAGCCACCGCCGCTTCTGCTCCTCGCTGCCGAAGCGGTGGAGGGCGTACATCGCGAGGGACCCCTGCACGGAGACCAGCGACCTGATCCCGGAGTCGGCCGCTTCCAGCTCCAGGCAGGCGAGTCCGTACTGGACGGCGCTCGCGCCCGCGCAGCCGTAGCCGTCCAGGGACATGCCGAGCGCGCCGATCCCGCCGAGCTCCCGGGCCAGCTCCCGGATGCCGGGCAGCTCACCCTTCTCGTACCAGTCGGCGACGTACGGGAGCACGCGGTCGGCGGCCCAGGCGCGCACGGTGTCCCGGACGGCCAGGTCCTCCGGCTCCAGCAGGTCGTCGAGGCCGAGGGGGTCGGCGGGGTCGAAGGGGGGCGGCTTCACGGACGCGGACATGAGGCATCCTCCGGGGCTGGTCCGGGACATCAACTAGCGCTGCCGGTCACGGCTCGGGGTGACGTTACGACGCGGTCTCCCGCACGTCCACCCGGCCGGGGCGGGGTACGGATCACACCTTCAGCCCGGAGACCCGGTGCTCCGCGGCCTCCCGCGGCGCGGGCACCCCAACGGCCGGCGGCTCGCACTGCATCCCCCGCGGCAGGCGCGACGCCATCACCGCGCCGAGCAGCAGCAGGCCCGCGCTCACCAGCAGGGTCACGTGCAGTCCGTGCACGAAGGAGTGGCGCGCCGCGTGGCGCAGGGCGCTCCCGGCGGGTCCGCCGAGCCGGTCGGCCATCTCGTATGCCTCCCCCAGCGAGTGCGAGGCGGCCGAGGACGCCGCCGCGGGCACCCCGGGTATGCCGGTGAGGCCGGGGGCGTAGGCCGCGTTCATCACGCTGCCGAGGAGCGCGATGCCCAGGCCCGCGCCCAGTTGGTAGGAGGTCTCGCCGATCGCGGCCGCTCCGCCGGCCCGGTCCGGCGGCGCCTCGCTGAGCATCGACTCGTAGGCCCCGAACAGGGTGGTCTCCAGGCCGAAGCCGAGCAGCACGAAACCGGTCAGCAGCAGCGGCCAGTCGTCCTGCCCGCCCATCGCGGTCAGGAGCACCACCGCGGCGGCCGTCAGGCAGAAGCCGGAGCAGACCATGCGGCGCGGGCCGAAGCGGCGCAGCATCCGCGCGCCCGCCAGGCCCGCCGCCATCGCCGCGATCGTCAGCGGCAGCAGGCGCAGCCCGGTCTCCAGCGGGGAGAGCCCGAGCACGAGCTGGAGGTACTGGGCCGCGATCAGCTCCAGGCCCACCAGGGCGAGCATCGCCAGCACGATGCAGCCCACCGACGTACTGAACGCCGGCCGGGCGAACATCCGCAGGTCGACCAGCGGATGCGCGCGGCGCCGCTGCCGGCGCACGAAGACGGTGAGCAGTCCGGCGCCCGCGAGCAGCGGCAGCACGGTCCACACACCGGGGTCACCGCCGCCGAGCCGCTTCACGCCGAGGACCACCGCGAACAGTCCGGCGGCGGCCGTCAGCGCGCCGGCCACGTCCCAGGGGCCGTCGTCGTCGCCCTTCGACTCGGGCAGCAGGAGCCGTCCGACCGGGAGGCTGACCAGCATCAGCGGGATGTTGACCAGGAACACCGAACCCCACCAGAAGTGCTCCAGCAGGAAGCCGCCGAGCAGCGGGCCGACCGCCGCGCCCACGGCGGCGACCGCGCTCCAGACGCCGATGGCCAGGGCACGCTCGCGCCGGTCCGGGAAGACCTGGCGCAGGATCGACAGCGTCGCCGGCATGATCATCGCGCCGCCGACACCGAGCAGCGCCCGCGCCGCGATCAGCACCTGGGCGTTGTCCGCCAGGGCCGCCATGCCGGAGGCGACGCCGAACAGGGCGTAGCCGAGCAGCAGGACGCGTCTGCGGCCGACCCGGTCGCCGAGGGTGCCGAAGAGGATGAGCAGCGAGGCGCAGACCAAGGGGTAGGCGTCGACGATCCAGAGCAGCTCCGTCGCGCCGGGCCGGAGGTCCTCGGTGACGGCGGGGACCGCGACGTGCAGCACGGTGGCGTCGACGGCGACCAGCAGCAGGCTGACGCAGAGGACGACGAGCACCACCCAGCGGTTGGCCCCGGCCCCGGCCGCCCGACGGCGCAGCGCGACGGCGGCCGTGGTCGTCCCGGACATGTACGTACCTCCCAGATGTTCCCTCGCGATCGGCGGGCTCACGGGGTCGGGACCCCCCGTGACTCGGCCGGAGAGGAGCGGTGGTCTCCGGCCTGCGCAGCGAACGGCGAGTGACACGTCAGAGTACGCGAGTGGGAGCCGGGATCGAGTGGCGGGCCTCTCACTGTTCCGGCAGATCGGTGTGGCATACACCACTTTCCTCGCCGGGGTCGCGCGCCCCGCCGAGCCGGCCGGTTCCGCGCCGGGTCGATAATCGGGCGCGTGAACGATCTCGACGCCCGCATCGCCCCGGCCCGCCCCGGAGCACTGCGCCGGGCCGCACCGGCGCTCCTCGGGTACGCCGCCGTGCGTGTCCTGGGGCTGGTCGTGCTGGCCCTGTGGAGCGGGGCGCGCGGCAAGGACGCGTACACCCTGCTGACCGCCCGCTGGGACTCGCTCTGGTACACGAGGGTCGCCGAGTCCGGGTACGGCTACGAGGTGCGGCTGCCGGGCGGTGACGTCCACTCCGACCTGGCGTTCTTCCCGCTGCTCCCGTGGCTGGAACGGCTGGCGGCGGCGGTGTCCCCGCTGTCGCACGCCGACGGGGGCTTCGTGGTGAGCCTGCTCGCCTCGCTCGCGGCGGCCTGGGGGATCTTCGCGGTGGCCGACCACGTGTACGGGCGCCGGGCCGGGGTGTGCGCGGTACTGCTGTGGGCGGTGCTGCCGGTCGGGATCGTGCAGTCGATGGCGTACAGCGAGTCCCTGTTCACCGCGCTCGCCGCGTGGTCGCTGTACGCCGTGCTCACGGGGCGCTGGGTGACCGCGGGCGTCCTGGCCGGCCTGGCGGGGCTGACCCGCCCGGTGGGCCTGGCGGTGGTCGCGGCGGTGTGGGCGGCGGGCGTCTCCTCGTTCCTGCGCGAACGCGCCCGCGCGCACGGACACGTCTTCGCGCGAGGCCGCTCCTCCCCCGCCCGGGACCGCACCTCTTTCGCGCGGGATCGCAGCGCGGCGCCGGAGGACGGCGCGCGGGCCGGGGAACGCGCCGGTGCTCCCGCGATCGTCCGGCGCGTCCCGGCGCCGGAGGGCGCTCCGCACCCGGTGGGCACCTCCGGCGTGCGCCTGCGCCGGGTGCTCGGCGCGCTCCTCGCGCCCCTCGGAGCCGCCGGTTACGTCCTGTGGGTCGGCCACCGGACCGGCGACGGTCCGCTGGGATATCTCGACGTGCAGGCCGGGTGGCGGAACGGCTTCGACGGGGGGTACGCCTTCGCCCGCTTCGTCGCCGCCATGTTCACGTCGTTCCCGTCCGCCCTGGCGGGTCTCGGACTGGTGGCCGGCGTCGGCCTCGTGGTGTGGCTCTACGTCGTCTGCGTGCGGCAGCGCCAGCCGCTCCCCCTGCTGGTGTACGCCGGGGTCGTCACCGCGCTCGCCCTGGGCGCGTCGAGCTACTTCGGCTCGAAACCGCGGCTGCTGCTGCCCGCCTTCCCCCTGCTGCTGCCCCTCGCCCTCACCCTGGCCCGGCTGCGTACGCCCAGGTCAGCGCCGATCGTGGGGGCGGTCGCGGCGGCCTCGGCGGCGTACGGGGCCTTCTGGCTGAACGGCTCCGGTCCCCCCTGACTCGCCCGGAGCGGGGATGAGCGCCGAGAAAATTCCGCGCCAGCCCCCGGTGAACGAATTCAAAAGCGCGATAAAACCCTCCTCCGGAATGATCAAAGGAATTGAAGTCCGCAGCATCCGGGGTTTGTGGATTCACCGGCGATAAACGTCTCCATGAGAGGAATGCCACATCACATCGTCATCACAAAGAGGCTGATTCGACGGGGTTCCGCACTCACTCGCTGTAACGTCGATTGGGTGCGTACCGAACGGAAGCCCACCCGTCTGGACCGGGTGTTCGCGAGGCTGGATCGTGAGCCGGAACGACCGGCTCACATCGGCGTGCCGCGAATGAGCCGGCACAGGGTGGTGCTGTTCGGCGCCGCCCTGGCCTTCTATCTGGCGATCGTGTGGGCCGTGCTGATCACCTCCTGGCTGGTCCGGCTGGACTGGCAGGTGATGTTCTTCCGCCCCTACCAGCAGTGGTCCGAGATCCACGCCTTCGTCGACTACTACGTGGTCCTCGGCCAGCGCGGCCCGACGGCGGTGATGGTGGCGGCCTGGCTGGGCTGGCGCTCCTGGCGGCAGCACACCCTGCGCCCGCTGCTCGCCCTCGGCGTCTCCCTGCTGCTGCTCAATGTCACCGTGGGTGCCGCGAAGTACGGCATGGGGCGCCTCGGGCCGCACTACGCGACCGAGATCGGCTCGAACGAGATGTGGCTCGGCGGCGACATATTTCCCAGCGGGCACACCGCCAACGCCGTGGTGACCTGGGGAATCCTGGCCTATCTGGCCTCCACCCCGAGAGCCCGCCGCTGGCTGTCCGCCCTGTCGGCCGTGACCTCGCTCGGTGTCGGACTGTCCACCGTCTACATCGGGACCCACTGGCTGAGCGATGTGCTCCTGGGCTGGGTCGCGGGCCTGCTGATCCTGCTGGCGCTGCCCTGGTTCGAGCCGGTGATCGCCCGCGCGGAGACGCGGATCTTCGACCTGCGCACCCGCTGGCGGAACCGTCGGGGAGAGACGGCGGAGGCCGGCCCGCTCGGGCGGCCCGTCATGCTCAAGCCGTTCACCGACCGCGCGGACACGGCCCCCGAGCCGGTCCCCACGGGCCGTCCGGCCTCCCGGTCGCCCGCCTATCTGGCGCCCGGGCCGCACACGACCCGCGCGGAGCGTTCCCCGGTCACCCCGGCGGGCAGCCGCCGCCCGCCGTACGCGGAGCGCCACCCGCGCGGTACGACGTCGGCGACCCGTCCCTGACGGACGTCACGCCACGGCCCCGGTCCCGGCGAGGGAACCGGGGCCGTCGCCGTGTGTCAGCCCTTCCAGGCGCGCGCCACCAGACCGTCCCGCACCTCGAAGTTCAGCCGGCCCGTGCGGTACTCCATGGTGATGATCGCCCCGGGGGGCAGCGCCCGCACCGTCGACCAGCCGCGCTCGCGCGCGAGGCGCTCGGCCCGGTCCGCCGCGAGGCCGACGTAGGCGTCCGGACTGTCGTGGGGTTCCGCGGAGGGTGTCGGAATGGGTGCCATGCGGCCACGCTATGCCCTGGCCCGGAAGCGGGGAAGCCGGAGGCCCGAACACCGGTCCGGATCCCCCGGCTGTCACGCTTCTGTCACAGGATCACGACAGACGTCCGTGACGGCGGCCGTCACCCGAACGGACGCATGGGTACGCCTTCCGCGGGTATTCGAACTCAATTCCCGCGTGTCACACCACAGGCTCGATTAACTCCGGCGGAAAGTTCCGGGGGAAGCGCTCCCGGGCCCCATTCCTTTTCCGCTTCCACCGCCACGCACGTCCACGCGGGCCGGCGCGCACAGAAAATACGCGTTTCCGCCACACGATCCGCCACGCCCTCTGTCGGGGACCGGCAGGGGCGAGCATCATGGCGTGGGCCCGGGGGAACATGTGGCGCGGGCTCCCGGCGGGCCCGGCGTGCGAAAAGCGAAGGGGCGAGCGATGGGGACGCAGACCGTCCGGGCGGCGCCGCGGCCGGCGCACGGGCCGCGGCGCGGGCGGCTGGTGATCGACTGGCTGACCACCACCGACCACAAGAAGATCGGCCACCTCTACCTGATCACGTCGTTCGTGTTCTTCCTGATCGCCGGCGTGATGGCGCTGCTGATGCGCGCCGAACTGGCCCGGCCCGGGCTGCAGCTCGTCGACAACCAGCAGTTCAACCAGATGTTCACCCTGCACGGCACGATCATGCTGCTGCTGTTCGCGACCCCCAGCTTCGCGGGGTTCGCCAACGAGCTGATGCCGCTGCAGATCGGGGCGCCCGACGTGGCCTTCCCGCGGCTGAACATGTTCTCGTACTGGCTGTTCCTCTTCGGCGGTCTGATCGTGCTCGGTTCGCTGCTGGTGACCGGGGGTCCGCCGGCCTTCGGCTGGTTCGCCTACGCGCCGCTGAACAGCATGCAGTACTCCCCCGGCCCGGGCCCGGACCTGTGGATCATGGGCCTCGCGCTGTCCGGCTTCGGCACCATCCTCGGCGCGGTCAACTTCATCGCCACCATCGTCGGGATGCGCGCCCCCGGGATGACGATGTTCCGGATGCCCCTGTTCACCTGGAACACGCTGTTCACGTCGATCCTGATCCTGCTGGCGTTCCCGGTGCTCGCGGCGGCGCTGCTGGTGCTGGAGGCGGACCGGCGGTTCGGCTCGCAGGTCTTCGAGGCCGCCCACGGCGGGGCGATCCTGTGGCAGCACCTGTTCTGGTTCTTCGGTCATCCCGAGGTCTACATCATCGCGCTGCCGTTCTTCGGCATCGTCACGGAGATCATCCCGGTCTTCAGCCGCAAGCCGCTGTTCGGCTATCTGACGCTGGTCGGCGCCACCATGGCCATCACGGGCCTGTCCGTCGTGGTGTGGGCGCACCACATGTTCGCCACCGGCGCGGTGCTGCTGCCGTTCTTCTCCTTCATGAGCTTCCTGATCGCGGTACCGACGGGCGTGAAGTTCTTCAACTGGACCGGCACCATGATCAAGGGGTCGCTCTCCTTCGAGACGCCGATGCTGTGGGCGACCGGGTTCCTGGTGTCGTTCCTGTTCGGCGGGCTGACCGGGGTGCTGCTGGCGTCGCCGCCGCTGGACTTCCACGTGACGGACTCGTACTTCGTCGTCGCGCACTTCCACTACGTGGTCTTCGGCACCGTCGTCTTCGCGACCTTCGCCGGCTTCTACTTCTGGTGGCCCAAGTTCACCGGGAAGATGCTCGACGAACGGCTCGGCAAGATCCAGTTCTGGACGCTGTTCGTCGGCTTCCACACCACGTTCCTGGTGCAGCACTGGCTGGGCGCCGAGGGCATGCCGCGCCGGTACGCCGACTATCTGGCGGCGGACGGCTTCACCGCGCTGAACACCGTCTCCACCGTCGGCGCCTTCCTGCTCGGCATGTCCACGCTGCCGTTCCTCTACAACGTCTGGAAGACCGCCAGGTACGGCGAGAAGGTCGAGGTCGACGACCCCTGGGGCTTCGGGCGCTCCCTGGAGTGGGCGACCTCGTGTCCGCCGCCCCGGCACAACTTCACGACGCTGCCCCGGATCCGTTCGGAGTCGCCGGCGTTCGACATGAACCATCCGGAGTACGCGGCCGTGACGTCCCAGCCCGAGCCGGAGAGCGAGCAGGCCGGCTCCGAGCCGCGCTGACCGCGTCGGTCGGCCGGGCGCGGCAGGCGTGCCGCGGTGTCCACCGCGCGGGCGGGCCCGCCGGCCGTCGCGGACGGTCGCCGTCCCGAGGGGGAGGCGTCAGGGCTCGTAGGCCAGTCGCGGCACCGTGAAGCAGGTGCGGTTCATGTCGCCCTGCGACACCCAGCCCTCGCCGTCCCGCCAGCGGGCCACGGACAGACAGGTCCGGCCGGCGGCCGGCGGCTCGGGCGACGGCCGGAACGAGACGGGCAGCAGCAGCCCGCCCGCGGTGTAGTCCCGGGCGCGGCCGACATGGGCGTCGACGCACGCGCGCGTGATGCCGGTACGGGCGCAGGACTCCGCCGCGTCGGTGAACCAGCGGGCGGCGGCCCAGCCCTCCAGCTGCCACTGGGAGTGCGTCTCCAGGCCCTCGGTGGCGTCCCGGAAGGCGCGTACGGCCGGATGGCCGGTGTCCTCGTGGTTGCGGCTGGAACCGGTCGCCCACAGGGCGTTGCGGCAGCGCGGGGCCTCCTTGTACTCCTCGGCGACGGTGGACGTCCAGTTCTGCACGTGGGTGACCTTGGCGGTGACCTGTGCGCCGACGTCGTCCATGGCCCGGCACAGGCGGGCGTTGCCGTGGCCGTCGATGGCGTCGAGGACCAGGTCGGCGCCCTGCTGCTTCAGGTCAGCGGCCACCGCGCGGAAGTTGGGCAGCGCGAAGTCGACCTGCTCGGTGACCACCTTGTAGCCCTCGGTCCTCAGGCCCCGTTCGACGAGCCGCGCGTAGGCGGCGGACGCGGCCTGGTTGTAGGAGACGACGGCGGCGGTGCGGGCGCCGTGCTCGCGCTTGAAGTAGCGGTAGACCTCGGTGCCGCCGTACAGCTTGCCGTCCCAGCCGGGCGTGCCGTTCCTGGGCGCCTCGCTGCCGTGGATGCCGTAGAGGTGCGGGTAGGTGTCGTAGGCGGCGCCGATGGGCTGGCCGCCGACGTCGGGCACGCCCGCGCGGGAGACGCGGGGGGCGCCCGCGTAGTCCAGGGCGGCGGTGGCGACCAGGGCGACGACCTTCTCCTCGTCGATCAGCTCGTGCACGCACTCGTTGTTGCCGGCGCCGCTGCCGCCGTCGTCGCACAGCCGTACCTCGACGCGCCGGCCGTCGACGCCGCCGCGCGCGTTGAGCCGGTCGAACCAGGCCTTCGCGCCGTCGCGCGGGCCGGTGAGGGCGCTGCCTCCGACCGGGCCGGTGGCGCTGGTGACGATGCCGACGCGGATCGGCTCGCCGGCGCTCCGGGCGGGTGCGGGCGAGCGGTCGTCGTGCTCGAAGTCGCTCTCCGGCAGCCGGCTGCCGCAGGCCGCGGTCAGGGCGAGGAGCGCGGCCGCGGCGAGGGCCTCAGCAGCCCGGAACGTCCGGTGGCGAGCCATCGCCGCTCAGCTGCACCAGCGCGCACAGGGACTTGGCCGACACCTTCCAGGTGCCGCCGTCGTCGACGGACGTTCCGGAGGCGTCCGGGAGGGCGGTGGCGCCCCTGAGGGTGACCGCGAACTTCACGTCCGCCTCGGTCGGCGAGGTGAACGTGACGTCGGTGACCTTCGCCTGGACCTGTCCGACGCGGTTGTCACCGCTGAACGCCTCGAGCACCGGGCCCAGCAGTTCGCCGTTCTGCAGGAGCTTCTTCTTCTCGTCCACCGGGGTCCCGGGGTCGAAGAACTTCTCCCAGTTCTGCCGGATCTCCCGCTCGGCCGCCCCCGGGTCCGCGGGCGCGCTGACCGGTGCGCTCGTCGTGCCGTCCGCCGACGAGGCGGGGGACGGGCTGTCGCCGCCACCGCCGCCGTCGCCGCACGCCGCGAGCCCCGGCGCGAGGACCAGGAACAGCGCCGCGGTCAGCGCCGTGCTCCGTCCCGCCGTCCGTGTGTTCCCCCGCCCGATGCCACTGCCGAGAACCATCTGGCTCACCAATCGGGTGTCGGTCCGGACCATGCGCGCCCGGTGCTTTCAGGGTCGGCCCCCAGGGGGCATAGTGCAAACCATGCGGACAGCCCGACTGCGGATCGCGCACCTCGTCCTCCGGGCGGGCTGGGCCGTGCTCGCCGCCGGCGCGGTGCTGTGCGTCATCGGCTGGTACGGCGTCTCGGGCGAGCGCCACGCCGAACGGCAGCTGCCCTATCTGGCCTCCTGCAGCCTCCCCGGAGCCGCGCTGATCGTCGCCGGGGCGGTACTGCTCGCCCACGGACGGAACACGGTCGCCGCCACGCGCGTGGAGGAGCTGTACGGCCTGCTGGTCGCCGCCGAGCCGACCGACGCCGACGAGTCGGGCCGGCCGGTCGGCGGACCGGTGGCGGTCAGCGGGGAGACGCTGATGGTGCCGGGCGGGACACTCTGGCACCGCGCGGACTGTCCGCTGGTCGCGGGGAAGGCGGAGGCGGTCCCGGTGGACGGGAGGCTGGTCGCGAGCGGTGAGCTGGGGCCCTGTCCGGTCTGCGAACCCGCAGAAGAGACCGGCTGAAGCCTCGCCGATGTCCTCGCTGACGTACGACCTCACGCTGGCCGGTCTGTCGGTGGGTGCCGCGGCGGCGCTCACCGGGATCGGCCTGATCGTGACGTACCGGACGACCGGGGTGCTGAACTTCGCGCACGGCGCGACCGCGATGGTGTGCGCCTATGTGCTGCGCGGCCTGGTGGTCGACCGGGGCTGGCCGCTGTGGTGGGCCGCCGCGCTGACGCTGCTGGTGGTGGCGCCGGGGATCGGGGTGGCGCTGGAGCGGCTCGTGTTCCGGCCGCTGTCCGTGGGGGGCGGCGATCCGGCGCGGACGCTGGTGGCGTCCATCGGGGTGTTCGTGCTGCTGGTGGGCGGGGCGGCGCTGCTGTGGGGGCAGGGGGCGCGGGACGACGCGCCGGTGCTGGTCCCGGCGGAGCCGTGGGGACAGCTGGCGGTGGTGGCGGTGCTGGCCGTCGGGGTGGGGGCGGTGGTCCGCCGGACGCGGTTCGGGCGGGAGGCGCGGGCCGTCGTGGACGACCGCCGGCTGGCCGTGCTCGCCGGTGTGGACGCGGACCGGGTGGCGGCGGCGGGCTGGGCGTTCGGCTCGTTCACGGCCGGTCTGACCGGCGTGCTGCTGGCGCCGTACGTGCGGCTCGACCCGTACGGTCTGCCGCTGCTCGTGATGGAGGTGGTGGCGGTCGCGGTCGCCGCGCGGATGCGCGGTCCGGCGGTGGCGGTGGGCGTCGCGCTCGGCATCGGGGTGGCGCAGAGTCAGCTGACGCGGCTGCACCCGCCCGGGTGGGGCGAGCCGTTGCTGCAGGCGGTCGGCGCCAACCTCTTCGTCGTGGCGCTGCTGGTCGCCGCCCTGGTGCTGCCCGGGATCGGCGCGCGTGACGCGCTCCCGCGCCCCGCCGTCGCGCGGGCGCCCGCTCCGCCGGGCGCGTGGATCGTGGCCGGGGTGCTGTTCCTGCTGCCGCTGGGCTTCGCCGGGCGCGATCTGCACACGGCGGTGCAGGTGCCGGCGCTGGGTGTGGTGCTGCTGTCGCTGGTGGTGGTCACCGGCCGGGGCGGACAGATCTCGCTCGGGCAGGCGGCGTACGCGGGTCTGGGCGCCCTCTTCACGGCGCTGCTGGCCGCCGGCCGCTTCCCCGGCCTGCCCCGGCTGCCGGAGCTGGCCGCGCTCGCGGTGGCGGTCGTCCTGGTCGCTCCGCTGGGCCTGCTGACCGGCTGGCCGGCGATCGGCCGCCGGGGGCTCGCCCTGGCACTGGCGACGTTCGCGGTGGGCGTCGGGGTGAGCCGTTTCGTCTTCGACCAGCCGTACGCCAGGTCCGGACTGTCCCTGGGCCGCCCGGCGGGCTTCGAGGGCGACCGGGAGTACTACGTCCTGGAGCTGGTCCTCCTGGCGTGCGCGCTTCTCGCGGCCCGGGCGCTGCGCCGGGGCCGCACGGGCCGCGCCCTGGCGGCGATGGGGGACCACGAGGCGGGGGCGCGGGCGGCGGGCGTGCGCGTGCCGTCGCTGAAACTCCTCGCGTTCGTCTCCGGCGCCGCGCTGGCCGCGCTCGGCGGGGGCATGCTCGGCATGGGGCTGCGCGCCTTCGACCCGGCCGCGTACGACCCCGTACGGGGTCTGCTGTGGTTCGCCGCGGTGGTGGTCCTGGGCGCCGACAGCGCCCTGGGCGCCCTGCTCGCCGCGGCCCTCCTGGTCGGCCTGGACGCGGGCACGCGCGGGGGTGTGGCAGCGGCGGTGATCGGCGTCCTGGCGGTCCTGTCCGGCCGCTTCCCGGACGGCCCCCGCGAGGCCCTGCGCGACGCGGCGGACCGACTCCGCGCCCGGCCCCGCCCGGCGCCGACGCCCTCGGCCGCACGCCTCCGCGCCCGCCTGGGCCCGCCGGGGCCGCCCGGGGCCCCGGCGGGCGCGACGTCGACGAGCACCGGGCCACGACCGGACACCCGGGCCGGTGGACCGGGCGGACACGGCGGCGGTTCCCGGAGCGGGGCGCCGCGACGTGCCGCCTCCGGCATCCGGACCGGCAGGCCGGGCCCGGCGGCCGCCGACCGCCCCGAAGCCACCGACGGCCCACGGACGGCGCCACCGCGCCGACCCGCCGCGGACCGGGGAGGCACCGGACAGCCGCCGGGCCGCCCCCACGAGGAGGAACCCACGGCCGAGGACTCGCCGGACCACGGACCCCCGCAGCGCCAGGACCGCACGGACCGGGCAGCCGCCGAGGACGAGCGCGCCCCCGGGCGGCCGCCGGGGCGCCCGCCCGGGGGCGGACCGGCGGCCGGGGGATCGTCGGGTGACGGGCCGGCCGGCCGTGGGGCGCGGGGGCGGGCCGGCTGCCCCGCGATGCCGGGGGGACCGTCCCCCGGGCGGGTCCGGGAGCCGGCCGCCCCGGCGCGCCGCCCGGCGGGGCCTCGGTACACGGGGGTCTCCGCGCCGGTCCCGGTCCCCCCGGTGCTCGCCGCCCGCGGTCTGCGGGTCCGTTACGGCGGGTTCACCGCGCTGGACGGGGTGGACCTGGATGTCCCCGCCGGGCGGGTGGCCGCTGTGGTCGGGCCCAACGGGGCCGGGAAGAGCACGCTGTTCCACTGTCTGGCGGGGACCCTGCGTCCCGCGCGGGGGTCGGTCTCGCTCGACGGGCGGGACATCACGCGGCTGCCCGCGCACACCCGCACCCGGCTCGGGATCGCGCGGACGTTCCAGCAACCGGCGGTCTTCCCGACGCTGACCGTCGCCGAGAACGTGCGCGTCGGCGCCGAGCAGGGCCGGCTGCCCGGTCCCGGCACGGTGGAGCGGACGCTGCGGCTCCTCGGGCTCGACGGGCCGATGAGGGCGCGGCCCGCCGCCGGGCTGCCCACCGGGACGCTGCGCCGGGTGGAGCTCGCGCGGGCCCTCGCCACCGCCCCGCGCGTGCTGCTGCTCGACGAACCCGCCGCCGGTCTCGACGGCGCCGAGGTCACCGCGCTGGCCCGGATCCTGGGGGCGCTGGCCGCCGACGGCACGGCGCTCCTGGTCGTGGAGCACGATCTCGACCTGGTCGCCGGCCTCGCCGACGTCGTGCACGTGATGACGGCGGGCCGGATCGTCGCCTCCGGACCTCCCTGGAGCGTCCTGGGCGCCCTCGGGGAGGCGACAGGACCGTGACCACCATCGCCCTGCGCCACGCGCGTGTGCGGCACGGCCCCCTCGAGGCCCTGCACGGCGTCACCCTCGTCGCGCCCGGCCCGGGTCTCACCGTGCTGCTGGGCCGCAACGGCTCCGGCCGGACGACCGCCCTGCGCGCGCTGGCCGGCGACGTGCCGCTGTCCGGCGGGGCCGTGGTGTGGGACGGGCTGGACGTGACCGGCGTGCCGGCGTACGAGCGGGCCCGGCGCGGGCTGTGCCTGGTGCCGGAGCGGCGGGCCGTGTTCGGTTCCCTCACGGTGCGGGAGAACCTCGCCCTCACCGCCCCCGGCTCCGCTCGCGCCCTCGACGCCTACCCGCGGCTGCGTCCGCTGCTGGAGCGCCGGGCCGGCACGCTCTCCGGGGGCGAGCAGCGGATGCTGGCCCTCTGCCGGGCCTTTCGGGCAGGCGTGCGCGTGGTGCTCGCCGACGAGCCCGCCCAGGGCATGTCGCCCGCGGTCGCGGCCCGCACCTACGCGCTGCTGGCCGCGCTCGACGCGTGCGTGGTCGTCGCCGAGCAGCGGCTGCCGCCCGCCCTGCGCGGCCGGCCCGCCTTCGTGTACGTACTGCGCCGGGGCGCGGTGGTGTTCGCCGGGGAGGCCGGCGAACTCGGCCGGTCCGCCTCCGCGCGGTGGTCATAGGCCCCAGCCGGCCGGACGGGGCGCCGCGTCCCGGGCGAGGGGGGCGGCTCAGACGTCGAGGCGCTGTCCGGGCACGACCACGTCGGGGTCCCCGCCGATGGCGGACCTGTTGGCCTCGTACAGGCGCTGCCGGCTCGTGCCGCACCCGCGGCGATCCCGCTCAGCGTGTCGCCCGCGCGGACGGCGTGACCGCCGCGGGAGGCGCTCCGGTCCGTGTGCCCGGAGGGTGTCGGGGTCCTGGCCGGCTCCGACGGTTCCGACCGCTTCGAGGGTCCCGACCGCTTCGACGGGGTTCGCCGCGTGGTCACCGGGTCCGCGGCGGGCGCGCTCCCGGACGCCCCCGCGCGTGCCGAGCAGGTCGGCCAGGCGCCCCAGCTCTGGGCGCGCTGCACCTTCGTGGCGACCGCGACCTGCTGGGACACGGCGGCCCGGTCGGCCGTCGGCGCGCAGGCCGTGCCGCCGTAGGCGCGCCAGGTCGCGGCGGAGACTGGAGTCCGCCGTAGGAGCCGTTGCCGGTGTCGACGTGCCGGTCGCCGCCGCTCTCGCACTGTGCGATGCGGTCCCGCACACCGTCGTCCGCCACCGTGGCGTTCCCGGTCGCGGCGAGCAGTCCGAGGGGCGCGAGCAGTGCCGCGCCGGCCAGGAGGGCCGTCGTACGGGTCGTGCGGTGGTGCTGTCCGTGGTGCGGCCGGCGGACGTACCCGAGCGGTGCTCGCTGCACACGGCGAAGGAATGCAAGGAGCCCCCGGTGCCTGGATCAACCAACGCCCAGTCGTGCCAGGCCAGTTACCGCTTACCTCGGGTAGCGGCGATTTCAGGACACCCACTTCATTCCCTGATTTCCTGATTTGTCGACCATGGGACAGGGTGCCCTGCGAGTCACCTCACCTCCCCAACGGCAGCACATCAAGGGGCAGTTGGCGGAGAGTGGCCGATTTCGCGCCGGGTGTGACCGTGCGCGCTGGATGGTTCGATTCCGTTCGCCCCGGGGCGTGACTACCGCCACAGATCGCCCGTTGTCTTCTTCATGAGCCGGGGACCCGCCCGGACCACGGGCCGGGAGCCACCCGGCCTCGCCACGCACCGCATCCCGAGGGAGCCACCCGTGCCGCGCATGCTCGACGTCAGCGACGAGGTACGCGCCGAGATCGGCGACGAAGAAGCAGCCCGCCTGCTCGCCGGAGAGTCCGCCCCGGGCAGTTACGACTGCACCTCCTGCCGCACCCCGGGCGACCCCGAGCAGGAGCGCACCAGCACCGTCCTGTTCGTCGGGGACGAGACCGCAGTCCTCGCCTTCGCCCACGCCGGCTGCCTGCCCTCGCAGGTCGTCCAGGTCACCGAGGAACAGCTCCAGGGGGCCGTGCGGGCCATCGGCGGCGACACCGGGGAACCGGCGTCCGCGCAGGCCGCCCCCGCACAGGCCGTGCTCGGAGTGACCAGCGGACTGGTCCTGATCTCCGGGGAGTTGCACCCGGCGCTGGTCGTGGAACCGACCGCGCCGGTCGCGCGGCCCGGTTCGTCCGGGCCCGGCGACGACTTCCTGCCGCTCCTCATCGAACAGGGCTTCATGCCCCTGGCCGAGTTGTCGGCCCTGCCGCCGGCGCTGCACGGCTGGTCGGTGCTGCTCGCCGCGGGCCAGCTGCACGCCGTACTCCAGCCGGACCCGGCCGGCGGCCGTCCGGTGGCCTGGTGGCAGGCGCACCAGCCGCTCCAGGTCACCGACGGCTGGCGGTCGGCCGCCAACAAGCACCAGCGGGTGCTGATGTTCGCGGCCCCGGTCGGCTCGATCGGCCGCCAGCCGCGCGAGGACCTGCTGCGCGACGCGCTGGACAAGGCGGCGGCGAACGGCAAGCTCGTCGCCGCCGCGCTGCCCCTCGCCGGCCTCTGACCGACCCCGTCGGCGCCCGGCCGGAGCGCTTCCGGCGAATGCCGCAAAAGGGCCGCATCCCTGACGGCACGAGGTCGTTTGGACATACGTGCACGCATACGACGTTCCCCGCCGCCAGTCCCTCGCCTCGGTCCCCGCACCCGTGCGCCCGGCGCAGGTCTCCCGGAGCGGCCTCTCGGCCACGCCGATCTACGACGCCCTCTACACCGAGTACGTCAAGTCCTTCCGCTCACTGCCGGGTGACCGCAGCGGCGAGGAGGAGCTGGGCTTCACCGCCTTCGGGAACATCCCGCGCCGTACGGGCCCGTACGGCGACGAGGGCCCGAGCACGTTCGGCGCCTCCCTCGCGAGCGGCGCCCACGGCGCGGGGGCGGGCAGCGGCCGCCAGGGCGCCGGGCCGCAGTGGCAGCGGGTCGGCACGGTCGGCCGGCCCCCCTCCGGGATGCACCACGTGCCCGCCGGACTGCCGCCGACCCCGCGCAGAGGCGCCTGACCCGAGGCGCGGCGAAGGGGCGGCCCCCGGCGGGGGCCGCCCCTTCGCCGCGCCTGCCGTCGGCTACTTCTTCTTGCCGCGCTTCTCCCGCACCCGCACGGAGATGTGGATCGGCGTCCCCTCGAAGCCGAACTCCTCGCGCAGCCGCCGCTCGATGAAGCGCCGGTAACCCGCCTCGATGAAGCCGGAGGCGAACAGCACGAACCGCGGCGGCTTGGTGCCCGCCTGCGTGCCGAACAGGATGCGCGGCTGCTTGCCGCCCCGCACGGGGTGCGGGTGGGCGGCGACCAGCTCGCCGAGGAAGGCGTTCAGCCTGCCCGTCGGGACCCGGGTCTCCCAGCCCGCCAGGGCCGTCTCGATGGCCGGGACCAGCTTCTCCATGTGCCGGCCGGTGCGCGCCGAGACGTTCACCCGGGGCGCCCACGCCACCTGGCCGAGCTCGGTCTCGATCTCCCGCTCCAGGTAGTAGCGGCGCTCCTCGTCGAGGGTGTCCCACTTGTTGAACGCGAGGACGAGGGCGCGGCCCGCCTCCACGGCCATGGTGACGATCCGCTGGTCCTGCACCGAGATGGAGTCGGCGGCGTCGATGAGGACGACGGCCACCTCCGCCTTCTCGACGGCGGCGGCGGTGCGCAGCGAGGCGTAGTAGTCGGCGCCCTGCTGGAGGTGGACGCGCTTGCGGATGCCCGCCGTGTCGACGAACTTCCAGGTCTTGCCGCCGAGTTCGATCATCTCGTCGACCGGGTCACGGGTGGTGCCGGCGAGTTCGTTGACGACGACCCGGTCCTCGCCCGCGACCTTGTTCAGCAGCGAGGACTTGCCGACGTTGGGCCTGCCGATCAGGGCGACCCGGCGCGGGCCGCCGACGGCGGTGCCGAAGGTCTGCGCCGGGGCCTGCGGCAGCACCTCCAGGACCTGGTCCAGCATGTCGCCGGTGCCACGGCCGTGCAGGGCGGAGACCGGGTACGGCTCCCCCAGGCCCAGGGACCACAGGTACGCGGCGTCGGCCTCGCCGCTCGGGCCGTCCACCTTGTTGGCACACAGCACGACCGGCTTGCCGGCCTTGCGCAGCAGCCGGACGACGGCCTCGTCGGTGTCGGTCGCGCCGACCTTGGCGTCCACGACGAAGACCACCGCGTCGGCGGCCTCGATGGCGTACTCGGCCTGGGCGGCCACGGAGGCGTCGATGCCGAGGACGTCCTGCTCCCAGCCGCCGGTGTCGACGACCTTGAAGCGGCGGCCCGCCCACTCGGCCTCGTAGGTGACGCGGTCGCGGGTGACGCCCGGCTTGTCCTCGACGACCGCCTCACGGCGGCCGATGATGCGGTTCACCAGAGTCGACTTGCCGACATTGGGACGGCCGACGACGGCGAGCACGGGCAGCGGGCCGTGGCCCGCCGCCTCGATGGCGCCCTCGACGTCCTCGAGGTCGAAGCCCTCCTCCGCGGCGAGCTCCATGAACTCCGCGAACTCGGCATCGCCCAGTGCCCCGTGGTCGTGCTCGTACGCACCCTCGTACGCGTCCGAGCCGTCGGGCTGGATGTGGTCGTTCATGAAGTCCGTACCTCTGCGTTCATCGTGGTGATCGGTGGAACGCCCCCCATGCGCGAGGCTGATCCACTACTCAAGTGTCGCCTAGCGCCCGGTGAGGCGCCTGGCGTTTTCCAGGTGCGCGGTGAGCTGCTTCTGGATGCGTTCGGTCGCCTCGTCCAGCGCCTTGCGCGTACGTCTGCCGCTGCCGTCGCCCGCGTCGAAGGGGTTGCCGAAGACGACGTCGACGCGGGAACGCAGCGGGGGCAGCGCCTTCATCAACCGTCCGGACCGCCCGGAACTTCCCAGCACGGCCACCGGAACGATCGGCGCGCCGCTGCGCACGGCGAAGTACGCGAGTCCCGCGCGGAGCGCGGCGAAGTCGCCCTCGCCCCGTGTGCCCTCGGGGAAGATGCCGAGGACTCCGCCCTGTTCCAGCACGCCCAGCGCCCGGGAGATCGCCGTGCGGTCGGTGCTGTGCCGGTCCACCTTCAGCTGGCCGATGCCGGTCAGGAACGGGTCGAGCGGACCGACGAACGCCTCCTTCTTGATCAGGAAGTGCGTCGGCCGGGGTGCCACGCCCATCACCATGGGCCCGTCGATGTTGTGGGAGTGGTTCACCGCGAAGATCACCGGGCCGGCCGCGGGCACCCGCCAGGCGCCCAGCACGCGCGGCTTGAACAGCCCGTACATCAGGCCGACGCCGATGCGCCGGCCGACCTCGGCGCTCCGCGCCGACGGGACGCCGGTCACTTCCCGGCCCGCTTCTCCTCGACGAGGGTGACGACACACTCGATGACCTGCTGGAGCGTGAGGTCGGTGGTGTCCACCTCGACCGCGTCGCCGGCCTTGGCCAGCGGGGAGGTCTTGCGGCCGGCGTCGGCCGCGTCCCGCTTGATCAGGGCCTCGCGGGTGGTGTTCAGGTCGACGCCCTTGAGCTCGCCGCTGCGGCGGGCGGCACGGGCCTCCGCGCTGGCGGTGAGGAAGATCTTCAGGTCGGCGTCGGGCAGCACGGTGGTGCCGATGTCACGGCCCTCGACGACGATGCCGTCGGCGGCGGAGGCCGCGATGGACCGCTGCAGCTCGGTGATCCGGGTCCGCACGTCGGGGACCGCGGAGACCGCGCTGACCTTGGCGGTGACGTCCTGCCCGCGGATCGGTCCGGCCACGTCGACGCCGTCGACGGTGATCGTCGGGTTCCGGGGGTCCGTACCGGAGGCGATCTCGGGCTTCCCGGCGACGGCGGCGATCGCGGACGGGTCGTCTATGTCGATGCCGTTGGTCACCATCCACCAGGTGATCGCCCGGTACTGGGCGCCGGTGTCCAGGTAGCTCAGGCCGAGCTGCGCCGCCACGGCTTTCGACGTGCTCGACTTGCCCGTGCCGGAGGGGCCGTCGATGGCGACAATCACGGGCTGGGCGGCGCCGTTTTCCACGGGGGAACACCTTCCTGGTGCGGTGGAGTGGTGTGTGCGGGACGCGGACACGCCCCGCACCAGGTTACCGGCCCCCCGGAACCCTTCCGACAAGCGGACGATCCGGCCCCTCGGGGGAAGGGGCGCCCCCGGTCCTTCCCCGCCCCGGGCCGTCACTGCCGGATCGCCCAGCCCCGCTCCCGCAGCCCCGCGATGAGGACCGGGGCGGCCTTGGGCTCCACCACGAGCTGGACCAGACCGGCCTGCTGTCCGGTGGCGTGCTCGATGCGGACGTCCTCGACGTTGACGCCGGCGCGCTCGGCGTCCGCGAAGATACGGGCCAGCTGGCCGGGCTGGTCGTCGATGAGCACCGTCACGGTCTCGTAGACGCGCGGCGCGGAGCCGTGCTTGCCGGGGACGCGGACCTGGCCGGCGTTGCCGCGGCGCAGCACGTCCGCGATGCCGGTGCTGCCCTTGCGGCGCTCGTCCTCGTCGGGGGACTGCAGCGCGCGCAGGGCGCGCACGGTCTCCTCCAGGTCGGCGGCGACGTCCGTGAGCAGGTCGGCGACCGGCCCCGGGTTCGCGGAGAGGATGTCGATCCACATCCGGGGGTCGGAGGCGGCGATCCGGGTCACGTCCCGGATGCCCTGCCCGCACAGCCGTACGGCGGCCTCCTCGGCGTGCTCCAGGCGTGCGGCGACCATGCTGGACACCAGGTGGGGCATGTGGGAGACGAGGGCCACGGCCCGGTCGTGGGCGTCGGCGTCCATGACGACGGGCACGGCCCTGCAGTGCGAGACCAGCTCCAGGGCGAGGTTCAGCACCTCGGTGTCGGTGTCCCGGGTCGGGGTCAGCACCCAGGGGCGTCCCTCGAAGAGGTCCCCGGTGGCGGCCAGCGGGCCGGACCGCTCGCGGCCGGACATCGGGTGGGTGCCGATGTACGGGGTCAGGTCGAGCCCGCGCTCCTGGAGCTCGCGGCGCGGTCCGCCCTTGACGCTGGCCACGTCGATGTAGCCGCGTGCCGCACCGCGCCGCATCGCGTCGGCGAGCACGTCGGCCACATGGGCGGGCGGGGCGGCGACGATGGCCAGGTCGACCGGCCCGTCGGGCGCCTCGTCCGTGCCGGCGCCCAGCGCGGCGGCCGTACGGGCCTGCTCCGGGTCGTGGTCGGCGAGGTGGACGACGACGCCCCGCCCGGACAGGGCGAGCGCGGCGGACGTGCCGATCAGTCCGGTGCCGATGACGAGCGCGGTTCTCACTGGGCGATGTCCTTGCGCAGGGCCGCCGCGGCGCCGAGGTAGACGTGCGCGACGTCGGCGCGGGGCTTGTCGGACTCGATGTGCGCGAGGACCCGGACGACGCGGGGCATGGCGCCCTCGACGTCCAGCTCCTGGGCGCAGAGCAGGGGGACGTCGACCAGGCCGATCCTGCGGGCGGCGGCGGCCGGGAAGTCGCTGTGCAGGTCGGGCGTGGCCGTGAACCAGAGGCTGATCAGCTCGTCGGTGTGCAGGCCGTTGCGCTCCAGGACCGCGGTGAGCAGCGCGCCGACCCGCTCTTCCATGTGACCGGCCTCGTCCCGCTCCAACTGGACGGCCCCCCGGACCGCGCGTACCGCCACGACGATGCTCCTTGCTGACGTGCGTGTGTGCTGTTCGGTCGTCCAGCGTAGTCAGCCCGCGCGGGGGCGGCGCCGGACGCCCGCCCGCTGAGATGGGTGATGCACGCCTTTGGTGAGGCTTTTCCGTGATGTGCTTCTTGTCCGGCTCATTCGGTGTCAGGATGCGGGAACCGCGACTTCCGGGAGTGATGACATGACCCCTCGTGCGACGCGCCGAACGGTTCTTCTCGCGACAGGTGCGGCGGCACTGGCCGCGGGCTGCGGCTCGGACGGCGAAGACGGCGGGAACGGCGGGAACGGCGGGAACGGCGGGAACGGCCCCTCGTCGGACACCGCCGGGCAGGAGCTGATCTCGACCGCCGACGTCCCCGTGGGCGGGGGCACGGTCCTCGGGGACGAGAAGATCGTGGTCACCCAGCCCGAGGAGGGCGACTTCAAGGCGTTCTCGGCGATCTGCACCCACCAGAACTGCGTCGTGGCCGACGTCGCGGACGGCACCGTCAACTGCGCCTGTCACGGCAGCCGGTTCAGGATCACCGACGGCTCGGTGGAGCGGGGCCCCGCGCCCCGGCCGCTGCCCGAGGAGCGGATCACGGTGGAGGGCGATTCGATCCGCCGGGCGTGATCCACCGCGTACGCTCCCGGACATGCGCCCCGAGACCCTGGTCGGTGACCACACGATCTACGCCTGTGTCATGGGCTCGCGCGCCTTCGGTCTGGCCACCGAGGGCAGCGACACCGACCGCCGGGGCGTCTTCCTCGCGCCCACTCCCCTGTTCTGGCGTTTCGAGAAGCCGCCCACGCACATCGAGGGCCCGGCCGAGGAGCAGTTCAGCTGGGAGCTGGAACGCTTCTGCGAGCTGGCCCTGCGCGCCAACCCCAACATCCTGGAGTGCCTGCACTCCCCGCTGGTGGAGCACGTCGACACCACCGGCCGCGAGCTGCTGTCCCTGCGCGGGGCGTTCCTCTCCCGCAGGGTCCACGAGACCTTCACCCGCTACGCCCACGGCCAGCGCCGCAAGCTGGAGGCGGACGTCCGCGCCCACGGCGCCCCGCGCTGGAAGCACGCGATGCACCTGCTCCGCCTGCTGATCAGCGCCCGCGACCTGCTCCGCACGGGCGCCCTCACGATCGACGTGGGCGAGGACCGCGAGCCGCTGCTCGCGGTGAAGCGGGGCGAGGTGTCCTGGCCCGAGGTGGAGTCCTGGATGGCCCGGCTGGCGGAGGAGGGCGTGCGGGCCGCCCGGCGCAGCCCGCTGCCCGAGGAGCCGGACCGGCGCCGGGTCGAGGACTTCCTCGTCCGCACCCGCCGCGCCTCAGCCCGCCAGGCGGATCCGTACGACGAGGTCGTGCAGGGCGCCGTACGCGGTGGGGGCGTCGGGCAGCACTGACGCCGCCTGCGCCTCGTCCAGCACGCCGTGCAGCCGCTCCACGTCGGCCCGCACGCGTGCGTGGTCGACGGGCGCGGCCCCGTGCTCGCGCTCCGCTTTGGCAGCGATCAGCTCCGGCAGGGGGTCCGGGGCGGCGTCGACCTCCGCGGCGAGGGTGGGCAGGTGGGGCTGCACCTCGCCGGAGCGCATCAGGTGGATGCCGGTGAGCAGCACCCGGAAGGTGTAGAGCAGCGGCTTGAGTTCCCCGGTCCTCTCGAACAGCCGCCACTGGGTCCGCGCGAAACCCCGGTAGTGGTGGGCGTGGTGACTGGTGAGGACGCCGGGGGCGAGCGCGACCAGTTCCCGGTGCGCGTCGGTGGTGTGCACGACGAGCGGGGACAGCAACTGCTCCAGGACGTAGCCGTTGCGCCGCAGCATCAGGCGGACGAACTTGCGCAGGTCGTGCGTGACCAGGTCCATCTCGACACCGTCCCGGACCCACATCCTGGACCGGGTCTCGTCCGGCTCGCGCAGCCCGACGAGGTCGGCGGCCGGCAGCAGGTGCACGCCCCGCAGGTCCACGTCGGAGTCGCGGGACGGGAAGCCGTACAGGTGCGCGCCGGAGACGGTGGCGAACAGCACCGGGTCGGGCTGCTCGGCGATCACCGGTCTCAGGTCGAGGTCCAGGGCGTCGGTCATCGCTCAAGCGTCCCAGAGCGTGCCCAGCGCCAGCAGCTCGCCCCGGTACTCGATGCGGTCGGCCCAGTCCGCGGGCCAGGCGTCCGCGCCCAGGTACGCGCCGGCGAAGGCGCCGGTCAGGCAGGCGATGGAGTCGGAGTCGCCCGCGGTGCAGGCGGCGCGGCGCAGGGCGGTGAGGGGTTCGTCGACGAAGAGGAGGAAGCAGAGCAGGCCGGTCGCCAGGGCCTCCTCGGCGATCCAGCCCTCGCCCGTGGCCAGGCAGGGGTCGGTCTCCGGTGAGACGGTGCGCACGGCGCCCCGGAGGCGTTCCAGGATCTCCAGGCACTCGTCCCAGCCGCGCGCGATGAAGTGCTCGGGGGTGGGGTCCTGGGCACGGGTCCACAGGTCGCCGAGCCAGAACTCGTGGTAGCGGGTGCGGTTCTCGTAGGCGTAGGAGCGCAGGCGTCCGATCAGGCCGGCCGGCTCGGCGCCCTCCGCCAGCAGTCGCACGGCGTGCGCGGTGAGGTCGGAGGCGGCGAGCGCGGTGGGGTGCCCGTGGGTGAGGGCCGACTGCAACTGGGCGGCTCCCGCGCGCTGTTCGTCGGTCAGGCCGGGGACCAGGCCTATGGGGGCGACCCGCATGTTGGCGCCGCAGCCCTTGGAACCGATCTGGCTGGCGTCCTGCCAGGGCCGGTCCTCGCGGGCCAGCAGGTGGCACGCCTTGAGACAGGTGTTGCCCGGCGCGCGGTTGTTCTCGGGCGACCGCCACCACTCCACGAACTCCTCGCGCACCGGCCGCTCCAGCCGCTTCGGGGTGAGCAGCCCGCGGTCCATGGCCGTGCGCAGCCCCCGCCCGAGCGCGAGCGTCATCTGCGTGTCGTCGGTGACGATCGCCGGCCTGGGCAGGTCCATCTCCCGCCAAGGGCCGCACTTGGCGAGGATCGACGGCACGTCGTTGAACTCGGTCGGGAACCCCAGCGCGTCCCCCAGGGCGAGTCCGGTGAGCGCACCTGTCGCGGCGCGCTTGGTGACGCTGGTCGTGGTCATGCGGGACGTCCTTCCGGAGTGGGCCGGAGCAGGGGCGGGTGGAGGGCGGTGGCGGTGCCCGCGCGGTAGAGCGCGGCGGGTTTGCCCCGGCCGCCGGTGAGGCGAGCGGCGCCGGGGACGGCTTCGACGAAGCCCGGGGTGGCGAGCACCTTGCGCCGGAAGTTGGGCCGGTCCAGGGAGGTGCCCCACACGGTCTCGTAGACCTGTTGCAGCTCTCCGAGGGTGAACTCGGGCGGGCAGAAGGCGGTGGCGAGGCAGGTGTACTCGAGCTTGGCGCCGACGCGTTCGCGCGCGTCGGCCAGGATCCGGCCGTGGTCGAAGGCGAGCTCCCGCGCAAAGTCGTACGGCGTCCAGCGGGCCCGCGCCGCGTCGCTGCCGCCGTGCGCCTCGGGCGCGTCGGGCAGCAGTGCGGCGAAAGCGACCGACACGACCCGCATCCGGGGATCGCGGTCGGGTTCGCTGTAGGTCCGCAGCTGCTCCAGATGCAGCCCGGACACGTCCGTCAGCCCGGTCTCCTCGCCCAGTTCGCGCCGCGCGGCGCTCTCGGCGGACTCGTCCGGCTGGACGAAACCGCCGGGCAGCGCCCACCGTCCGGCGTACGGCTCCTGGCCGCGCTCGACGAGCAGCACGTGCAGCGCGCCCGCGCGGAGGGTGAACACGGCGAGGTCGACGGTGACGGCGAACGGTTCGAAGGCGTACTTGTCGTAGCCGTCCATGACACGCACCCCCTTTAATGGTCGCAGTGACTATTAAAGGGGGTGCGGGCCGGGCTCACAAGCCCCTAGAGGTCGACCTCCTGCATCAGCATCCCGACCTCGGTGTTGGACAGCCGGCGCAGCCAGCCCGACTTCTGGTCGCCCAGGGTGATCGGCCCGAAGGCGGTGCGCACCAGCTTGTCGACCGGGAACCCGGCCTCGGCGAGCATGCGGCGCACGATGTGCTTGCGGCCCTCGTGCAGGGTCACCTCGACGAGGTAGTTCTTGCCGGTCTGCTCCACGACCCGGAAGTGGTCCGCACGGGCGTAGCCGTCCTCCAGCTGGATGCCGTCCTTGAGCCTCTTGCCCAGGTCGCGCGGGATCGGCCCCACGATGGCCGCCAGGTACGTCTTCTTCACGCCGTACTTGGGGTGGGTCAGCCGGTGCGCCAGCTCGCCGTGGTTGGTGAGCAGGATGACGCCCTCGGTCTCGGTGTCCAGCCGGCCGACGTGGAAGAGGCGGGTCTCGCGGTTGGTGACGTAGTCACCGAGGCACTGGCGGCCCTCCGGGTCCTCCATGGTCGACACGACACCGGCGGGCTTGTTCAGCGAGAAGAACTGGTACGACTGCGTGGCGACGGTCAGGCCGTCGACCTTCACCTCGTCCTTCTCCGGGTCGACCCGCTTGCCCTGCTCGAGCACGATCTCGCCGTTGACCTCGACCCGCGCCTGCTCGATCAGCTCCTCGCAGGCGCGCCGGGAGCCGTAGCCCGCGCGGGCGAGCACCTTCTGCAGCCGCTCGCCCTCCTGCTCGGCGCCGGGGAAGGTCTTGGGCAGCTTGATGTCCTTCTTGCCCGCGTACCGCTCCCGGTTGCGCTCCTCGGCCCGCGTCTCGTACTCGCGGGACGTGGCCGGGACCGAGCGCCCCCGCTGCAGGGGCTTCCTCGGCCCGCCCTTGGCGCCTCCGCGGGCCGTGGGCCCACGGCCCGACTTGGGGCCCTCCTGGGTGGCGCCGGGGCCCACGTCGTAGCGCCGCTCCTCCGGGCGCGGCTTCTTCGGACGACCGCCCTGCCGGTCGTCGCGGTTGTTGCCGGCACCGCGGTGACCACCGCGGCCACCGCCGCTCCCGCCGCGGCCGCCGCTGTTGCCACCACGGCTCCCGCCGTTGTTTCCGCTGCTGTTCCTGCCGCTGCTGCTTCGCATCAAAGTTCCGTCTTGTCGTCTGCGTCCTCGGAATCCGGGGCGTCCGGATCGAACGACGGGACCGCTTCCAGCGTCTCGGCCTCGATCGCCTCCGCCTCCGGGAGGAAGGGCGCGAGCTCCGGGAGCTCGTCCAGACCGCGCAGGCCCATCCGCTCCAGGAAGTAGTTCGTCGTCCTGTACAGGATCGCACCTGTTTCGGGTTCCGTGCCCGCCTCCTCGATCAGACCGCGCTGCAGGAGGGTGCGCATCACGCCGTCGCAGTTGACCCCGCGCACGGCGGAGACGCGGCTGCGGCTGACCGGCTGCCGGTAGGCGACGACCGCGAGGGTCTCCAGGGCGGCCTGGGTGAGCCGGGCCTGCTGGCCGTCCAGGACGAAGCGCTCGACGGCGGCGGCGTACTCGGGGCGGGTGTAGAAGCGCCAGCCGCCCGCGACGAGGCGCAGTTCGAAGCCGCGGCCCTGGCGGGTGTACTCGTCGGCCAGCTCGCGCAGCGCGTCCGCCACCTGGCGCTCGGGGCGCTCCAGGATCTTCGCCAGGTGCTTCTCGGTCGCGGGTTCGTCCACGACCATGAGGACCGCCTCCAGGGCCGGCCCGAGATCGAGCTCCGCGACGGTGCGCGGCCCGGCGGGGGTCCCGGTCGTCTCCTCGCTCACGGCGTCCTCTCCTCCTCGGGCCGTTCCGGCGGCCTGTCGAACTCGTCGGTGACCGTCGGCACGGCGTCCCCGTCCCCGCCGGTCCAGCGCACGGTCAGCTCGCCGAGCGCGGTCTCCTGGTCGAGGGCGACGGCCCTCTCGCGGTACAGCTCCAGCAGGGCGAGGAAGCGGGCCACGACGGTCAGGGTGTCGTCCGTGTCCTCGACGAGGGCCCGGAACTCCGCCTCGCCGAGTTCCCTGAGCCGGGCGACGACGATCCCGGCCTGCTCCTGCACGCTGACCAGCGGGGCGTGGACGTGGTCGACGTACACCTGCGGCTCGGGCCTGGGCTGCATCGCCTTGACGGCGAGCCCGGCGAGCCCTCCGGGGCCGATGCCGATGACGACCTCGGGCAGCAGCTCGGCGTGGTGCGGTTCGAGTCCGACGGTACGGGGGTGGCGGCGGCCCTCGTCGTCGAGGCGCCGGCTGAAGATCTCGGCGATCCGTTTGTACGCGCGGTACTGCAGCAGCCGCGCGAACAGCAGGTCCCGGGCCTCGAGGAGGGCGAGGTCGGCCTCGTCCTCCACCTCGGCGGCGGGCAGCAGCCGGGCCGCCTTGAGGTCGAGCAGTGTGGCCGCCACGACCAGGAACTCGGTCGTCTCGTCCAGGTCCCAGTCGGGTCCCATGGCCCGGATGTACGCCATGAACTCGTCGGTCACCTCGGACAGCGCGACCTCGGTGACGTCCAGCTTGCGCTTCGAGATCAACTGGAGCAACAGATCGAACGGCCCCTCGAAGTTCGCCAGCCGAACCGTGAACCGCCCGTCGTCCTCACCGGCGCCCGCCCCGGCCGGGTCCCCGGTGACGCCCGCCGCCGGTCCCGGCGCGCCCGCGACGGTCCCCACGACCGCCGCCCGTGCCGGTGGCGCTCCTGGTGAGGGCTCTCCTGGGTGGCTCCCGGCGTCCGCGCGCCCCGCGGTCACCGGTCCGGCCCCCGGGCCCGCCTCCCCGCACCCGGTGGCCCCGTGCTTCGGCGCACCCGCCGGCCCGGCCGGCGAGGGACGTCCCGGGGCCTTCGGCGGTGTCACCGGACGGTCCGCCCCCGCAGGCGACACGAGCGGCGCGGCGCCCGCCGGGCCCGGCCCTGTCCGCCCCGCGACCTCGTCCTCCGGCGCCGCCCCCGGCCCGGCGGCCGAAGCGACTTCCGCGGACGCCTCGTCGCCCGGTTCCCCGGGCGTGACCGGCGAGGAGGCACGCGCCGCTCCCTCGAACGCCCCGGACGACGGTCCGGTCGTCGGGCCCGGCCCCGGGGCCGTGTCCCGCGGTGTCGCCGCCGGTGAGGGCGACGTGGGAATCCCCGCGCCCTCCCCGGGCGCCCCGCGCCCGGCGGCCGGACCGTCCGGTGTCGTGCCCGGCCCCCGGCCCAGGGCGCGGCGGCGGGACGGCCGGGCGCCGGGGGCGGGTGCGTCGTTCGAGGTCATGGCCTCCGCAGGCTACCGCTACCGTCCCCGCAGGCGTCGTACGAGGATGCTGGCGTCCCCGCGGCTCTCCAGGTCGGCGAGGACCACGGCGACCGCCTCGCGGACGATCCGGCCCCGGTCCACCGCCAGTCCGTGCTCGCCGCGCAGCACCAGACGCGCGTGTTCGAGGTCCATCAACTCCTCGGCGGACACGTACACGGTGATCTTCTCGTCGTGCCGCTCACGGCCGCTGGGCCGACGCGCCGCCGCCCGCCCCCGCTTGCGCTGGGCCGCGCCGTCCTGTGCCGTCTGGCGCCGCCCGGGGCCCGCCGCGTCGCGGCTGCGGGACTCCCCGGCCCCGCCCGGCTCCATGTCCGCCGCGACGTGCTCCGCGCCCTCGCCGCCCTGTGCGGGCACCGACTGCGGCGCGTCCTCCACGGCGGCCGCCGCGTCGCCCTCCCCCGCGGGTGCGGGGACACGGGCGTCGCCGTTGGCCTGGCGCCTGGGGGTCGACGCCTGGAGCGCCATCCCCCCTGTCGTACGGAAGAGTTCGTCGGCCCCCGGCAGACTCACTCGGCGTGACACCGGGCGAGCACCTCCCTGGCGAGCTGGCGGTAGGCGGCGGCACCGACGGAGTTGGACGCGTACGTGGTGATCGGCTCACCGGCGACCGTGGTCTCCGGGAAGCGGACCGTGCGCCCGATGACCGTGTGGTAGACGTGGTCGTCGAACGCCTCGACCACCCGCGCGAGCACCTCACGGCTGTGCACCGTGCGCGAGTCGTACATCGTGGCGAGGATCCCGTCGAGCTCCAGGTCGGGGTTGAGCCGCTCCTGGACCTTCTCGATCGTCTCGGTCAGCAGCGCCACACCGCGCAGTGCGAAGAACTCGCACTCCAGCGGCACGATCACCTTGTGCGCGGCGGTCAGCGCGTTGACCGTGAGCAGGCCGAGCGAGGGCTGGCAGTCGATCACGATGTAGTCGTAGTCGTCCATCAGCGGCTTCAGCGCCCGCTGCAGCGTGGACTCGCGCGCGACCTCGCTCACCAGCTGCACCTCGGCCGCCGACAGGTCGATGTTGCTGGGCAGCAGGTCCATGTTGGGGACCGCGGTCTTCAGCAGCACCTCGTCGGCCGCCATGCCCCGCTCCATGAGCAGGTTGTAGACGGTGAGGTCGAGTTCCATCGGGTTGACGCCGAGACCGACCGACAGCGCGCCCTGCGGGTCGAAGTCGACGAGCAGCACCCGGCGCCCGTACTCGGCGAGCGCGGCGCCCAGGTTGATGGTCGACGTGGTCTTGCCGACGCCGCCCTTCTGGTTGCACATCGCGATGATCTTCGCGGGACCGTGTTCGGTCAGCGGACCCGGGATCGGGAAGTACGGCAGCGGGCGACCGGTCGGGCCGACGCGCTCACGGCGCTGGCGCGCCGCGTCGGGCGCGAGCGTGGCCGCGTACTCGGGGTCGGGCTCGTACTCGGCGTCGGGGTCGTAGAAATGCCCCTCGGGCAGTTCGTCGTAGTCGGCGAAATGGTTGTGGGGCGCGCCACTTCCGTCGCCGGCCATGGCGTTCACGTGATGGCCATCCATGCTCTGGTGTCCTGGTTGAGTCACCACCGAAGTCCGGTGACTCCGGTGGGCTGCGAAGGTGCGCACAGCCACGGAGCCGACAGCAGCGGATCCCGTGGGCCCCTGGTCCGGCGCAGGCATTCCTGGTTGACCACCCCCGGGAGTAAATGTCGACTCATTCACAAGTCGTCTTACCTCCTTGGTGACCAGGAAACTTCTAGACAGGTCAGCGTGGCACCATGCCGACGATTGGCGACTCTATGGCGTGTCGACCGTTCGCAGCAACACAATCCGCCGGACCCGGCCCGATGTGTCGACAATGAAACATCCCTCTGTCAAGGGCGTACGGCCGTCGAATGGCAGGTTTCACGGGTGTGCGAATCGGTGGAAGGGTTACGTTCGAGACGAGTTGTCCCGGAATCAGGAAGTGACCATACACACATCGAGCCGGACCTTGTGGGACAAGGTCCGGCTCGGCACATGACGTTGACGTCACATGTTGACGTATCGCCTTTGACGGTCGACGACTTGGTCGACTTACCGTCCCGGCGGCTCAGCCGAGCAGCGAGGCGAGCTCGACGTGCTCCAGACCGTGCGCCTCGGCGACCTCCTTGTAAACCACCTTGCCGTCATGCGTGTTGAGGCCCTTGGCGAGCGCGGGGTCGCGGCGCAGCGCCTCCGCCCAGCCGCGGTCGGCGAGTTCGACTATGTACGGCAGCGTGGCGTTGGTGAGCGCGTAGGTGGAGGTGTTGGGCACCGCGCCGGGCATGTTGGCGACGCAGTAGAACACCGACTCGTGGACCTCGAAGGTCGGCTCGGCGTGCGTGGTGGGGCGGGAGTCCTCGAAGCAGCCGCCCTGGTCGATCGCGATGTCGACAAGGACACTTCCCGCCTTCATCCGCGAGACCAGCTCGTTGGTGACCAGCTTCGGCGCCTTGGCGCCCGGGACCAGCACCGCGCCGATCACGAGGTCGGCCTCCAGGCAGGCCTTCTCCAGCTCGAAGGCGTTGGAGACGACGGTCTGGATCTTCGTGCCGAAGACCTTGTCGGCCTCCTTGAGCTTGCTGATGTCCTTGTCGAGCAGGGTCACGTGGAAGCCCATGCCGATGGCGATCTGCGCGGCGTTCCACCCGGAGACGCCGCCCCCGATGACGACGGCCCGGCCGGCCAGCACACCGGGGACGCCTCCGGGCAGCACACCGCGGCCGCCGTGGGCGCGCATCAGGTGGTAGGCGCCGACCTGGGTGGACAGCCGGCCCGCGACCTCGGACATCGGGGCGAGCAGCGGCAGCGCGCGGCTGGGCAGCTCGACGGTCTCGTAGGCGATCGCGGTGGTGCCGGACTCCAGGAGGGCGTCCGTGCACTCCCTGGACGCGGCCAGGTGGAGGTAGGTGAAGAGGGTCTGGTCCTTGCGCAGGCGGTGGTACTCCTCCGCGACGGGCTCCTTGACCTTCAGCAGCAGGTCGGCCGCGGCCCAGACCTCGTCGGCGGTGTCCAGGATCTGTCCGCCGGCGGCGATGTACTCGCCGTCCGGGATCGAGGAACCGACGCCGGCGCCGCGCTCGATGACGACCTGGTGGCCGTGGCGCACCAGTTCGTGGACGCCGGCGGGGGTGATGGCCACCCGGAACTCGTTGTTCTTGACCTCGCGGGGGATGCCGACCTTCACGTCGATCACGGTCCTTGGCTCAGAGGGTGTGGGGATATCACTGCACATACCCGGGCACACGCGGGCACACCGGGAGAGACCGCAGAAGATTGCGCGGCAGAGCCAGTTTAATGAAGGTGTTCCCGCTGTCTAGCCTTTCATTGCTTCATTCTTCAGTGGATGAGCTACGGATTTCGCAGGCGTTAGCTCCATGTTCCGGCTCGGAGTCCTCCTCCAGGGCCTCCTCTGCCAGCATGCGCTCGGCGGTGCCCCGGTGCAGCGCGGCCGACGCGGGGTCGCCGAGGTGCTGGAAGGAGTCGGCGAGCCGCAGGTACAGCGCCGCCTGCAAGCGGGCGTCCTCGGCCCGGCCCGCCCACTCCACGGCCTCCTGGCAGGTGCGCAGCGACTCGTCGAGCCGCCCCGCGTACTCCTGCACCCGGGCCAGCTCGCTCAGCGCCCGCGCCTGTGCGGCCACGTCGCCGTTCCTGCGGTGGCCGGCGACGGCCGCGCGCCAGTTGCGCAGCGCCTCGCCGTAGCGGCCCGCGTAGGTGTGGGCGGCGCCGATGCGGCCGTAGAGCCGGGCGGCGTCCTCGCGCTCGCCGCGGGCCAGCCGCTCGGCCAGGGCGCGGCCGAACCAGTCGGCGGCCCGGTCGTAGTCCCCGAGCTCCAGATGGGCGCCGCCCACGGATTCCATCGCGCGGCCGGTCGCGTACGGGTCGTTCGCCTCGCGTCCGGCGTCCAGCGCGGCCCGGTAGCGTCCCAGGGCGTCGGCGGTGCGGCCGGTACGGGCGTCGAGGTCACCCAGGTTCAGCAGGGCCGCCGCCCTCTCGCGGGGCAGGTTCCGGCGCTCGGCGACGTCGAGGACCAGGTCGTGGATGTCGTACAGGTCGCTCGCGGCGGCCCGGGTGCCGAAGTGCGCCACCATGGCCCGCACCAGCTGGGACATCAGGCGCCGGGCGAGGGTGTCCAGCTCCCCGTCGGCGACCGCGAGCCGCGCGGAGGCCAGCAGCGCGGGACGGCGTGCGCGCAGCCAGTCGGCGGCGGCCCGCGGGCCGGAAAAGCGCAGGGAGCGCGGCATCTCGAGGAGCTTCTCGCGCGCCCGGAGGCTGTCGGTCTCGGTGATGGCCCGGCACGACTGGAGCAGCCGTACCGTCCGCTCCAGCATCCGGGCGCGGGCCAGCCGGAGCTCGGCGGGCCGCTCGTGCTCCTCGGCGAGGGCGCTCAGCAGGGGGTGCAGACAGCACGGCACCTCGTACTGCGGCAGCGACGAGCCGTCCACCGGGTGCAGCAGCCCGTGGGCGACGAAGTCGTCCAGGGTGGCGCAGGCGGACTCCACCGAGCAGCCGGCGAGGGCGGCGGCGGTGTGCGGGTCGACCAGACCGGCCGGGGCGAGGCTGAGCAGCCGCAGTGTGCGGGCGGCCGACGCGGGCAGCGAGGCGTGCACGAGCTTCAGGACGCGGCCGACGACGGTGTCCTGGCCGGGTTCCGTGTGCAGTTGCCCGGCGAGGTCGGCGACGGCGGCCTTGGGCCGGGCGGCGAGCCAGCCCCCGGCCAGCACCAGGGCGGCCGGCTGTCCCTGGCACTGCTCGGCGAGCCGTTCGGCGGCCCGGGGGTCGACCGTGACGCGCACCGACCCGGTGAAGCGGGACAGCACCTCCACCGCGGACTTGGTGTCGAGGCCGCCGAGGGTGCAGGGGCGGACGTCCGCGATGCCGGTCAGCGGACCCGCGGAGACGGCGACGGCCAGGCAGTCCGGGTTGTCCGGCAGCAGCGCGTCGACCTGCCCGGCGTCGGCCGCGTCGTCCAGCAGGAGCAGCACCCGGCGGTCGGCCAGCGCGGTGCGCAGCGCCTCGCCGAGCTCGTCCTCGGCGGCCCCGGCCGGGGCGGGCACCTCCAGCCCGTCGAGCAGCTCCCGCGCGGCACGCCCGACGGGCACGCGCGTGCCGTCGGGCTCGCTCAGCCGGACGCGCAGCACGCCGTCGGGGTAGCGGTCGGCGACCTGGCGCACGAGTTCCCCGGCGAGGGCGCTCCGGCCGGAGCCGGGCCGGCCGGCGATGAGCAGCACGCGCGCGCGGGGCGCCTTGCGGCCGGAGAGGGTGTCCAGTCCCGCGCGCTCGATGTCGGCGCGCAGCTCCTTCAGCTCCCTCGTACGGCCCAGGAATCGACCCCCGTCGGCGGCGTCCCGAAGGAGCCGCACACCGTCTGGGTCCACCGCCTGATCCGTCACGGGCCTCACTCCCGTCCCACCGCGCGCGCAAGCCCGCCGGGAGTCCGGACCGGGCGTTCTCCAGAGCCTAGTTCACGCTCTGCGACGTTCCCGGTGGAGCGCGGCGGACACATCCCCTGATCGGATCAGCCGATGGTCATACCACCGTGCGCGGGAGGGATCAGACCTCGAACGGACGCGCCGGCCACGGCGCCTGAGCCGGACGCAGCGCGTCCAGGCCGTCACCGGCCCGCGCGGCGACCAGCGAGAGGACGCCCACCACCAGGCAGGTGTTGTGCAGGTCGCCGGCCAGCACGCCACGCACCAGTTCCTCGACCGGGACCCGGGCCAGCTCCATGTCGGCCTCCTCGTGCTCGACCTCGAAGCGTTCGCCCTCGGCCTCGGACAGTCCCCGGGCCAGGAAGATCCGTACGGCCTCGTCGCAGCCGCCGGGCGTGGTGTAGACGTCGGTCAGCACCCGCCAGTCCTCCGCCTTGAGGTGCGCCTCCTCGTACAGCTCGCGCTGGGCGGCGTGCAGCGGGTTCTCGCCGGGGACGTCGAGCAGGCCGGCCGGGATCTCCCACAGCTTGTGGCGCACGGGGTGACGGTACTGGCGCAGCACCGGGACCCGGTCGGCGTCGTCGAGGGCGAGGACGGCCACGGACCCCGGGTGGACCTGGTAGTCGCGGTGGACCACGGTCCCGTCGGGCATGACCACGTCGTCGGTGCGGACGGAGGTCTTGTTGCCCGTGAACGGGGTCTCGGTCCCGCGGATCTCCCACTCTTCCGGGGTGTCCTTGATCGTCATGGCTGTCCTTCCCGACGCACGGCGGTCGTGCGCGTGCCGTGCGTGAACATGTGCGAAAAAGTGGCCGGGGCGCGCACCTCTGGGGTTCGCGCCCCGGCCACCGTACAACCGGGTGTGCTACTTCGAGATCTTCCGCTCGACCGAGGCCTTCACCAGACCCGCGAAGAGCGGGTGCGGGCGGGTCGGACGCGAGCGCAGCTCCGGGTGCGCCTGGGTCGCGACCAGGTAGGGGTGGACCTCGCGCGGGTACTCGACGTACTCGACGAGCTTGCCGTCCGGGGAGGTGCCGGAGAAGACGATGCCCGTCTTCTTCTCCAGCTCCGCGCGGTAGGAGTTGTTCACCTCGTAGCGGTGCCGGTGGCGCTCCTCCACGTACTCCTTGCCGCCGTACACCTCGCGCACGATCGAGCCCTCGGCCAACTTCGCCGGGTACATGCCGAGCCGCATGGTGCCGCCCATGTCGCCCTCGCCGGCGACGATGTCCAGCTGCTCGGCCATGGTGGAGATCACCGGGTGGGCGGTGCCCGGGTCGAACTCGGTGGAGTTGGCGTCCGAGATGTCCGCGAGACTGCGCGCGGCCTCGATCACGATGCACTGCAGGCCCAGGCACAGACCCAGCAGCGGGATCCGGTTCTCGCGGGCGTACTTGATCGCACCGACCTTGCCGAGCACACCGCGGTCGCCGAAGCCGCCCGGGATGCAGATGCCGTCGACGTCACCGAGCTGCGCCTGGGCGCCGGCCGGGGTCTTGCAGTCGTCGGAGGTGACCCACTTGATCTTCACACGGGCCTTGTTGGCGAAGCCGCCCGCGCGCAGCGCCTCGGTGACCGAGAGGTAGGCGTCGGGCAGGTCGATGTACTTGCCGACCAGGGCGAGGGTGATCTCGTGGTCGGGGTTGTGGACGCGGTCGAGCAGGTCGTCCCAGGTCGTCCAGTCCACGTCCCGGAACGGCAGGTCCAGCTTGCGCACCACGTAGGCGTCCAGGCCCTCGGAGTGCACGACCTTCGGGATGTCGTAGATCGAGCGGGCGTCGGGGCAGGCGACCACGGCGGCCTCGTCGACGTCGCACATCAGCGAGATCTTCCGCTTGATCGCGGTCGGCACCTCGCGGTCGCAGCGCAGCACGATCGCGTCCGGCTGGATGCCGATGTTGCGCAGCGCCGCGACCGAGTGCTGGGTCGGCTTCGTCTTCAGCTCGCCCGAGGGGCCGATGTACGGCAGGAGCGAGATGTGCACCACGAACACGTTGTCGCGGCCGACCTCGTGCCGGACCTGGCGGACGGTCTCCAGGAACGGCAGCGACTCGATGTCGCCGACCGTGCCGCCGACCTCCGTGATCACCACGTCGACCTCGTCGGTCGCCATGCGGCGGATGCGGTGCTTGATCTCGTTGGTGATGTGCGGGATGACCTGGACGGTGTCGCCCAGGTACTCGCCGCGCCGCTCCTTGGCGATCACCGTCGAGTACACCTGGCCGGTGGTGACGTTGGCGGAGCCGTCGAGGTCGCGGTCGAGGAACCGCTCGTAGTGGCCGATGTCCAGGTCGGTCTCGGCGCCGTCGTTGGTGACGAACACCTCACCGTGCTGGAAGGGGTTCATCGTGCCGGGGTCGACGTTGAGGTACGGGTCGAGCTTCTGCATCACGACGCGCAGGCCCCGGGCCTTGAGCAGCATGCCCAGGCTGGAGGCGGTGAGCCCCTTGCCGAGCGAGGAGGCGACACCCCCGGTGACGAAGATGTGCTTGGTCGTCGAAGATTTGGGCGGCATGGCCAAGAGGGGGCTCCCGTGGTCGCGGCTTGTGGGTGCGGTTCCGGGGCTTTCTGGCCCACCGGTCCACGGGCTACCAGCGTAACAGCGCCGCGGGGCGATGGCTCCCGGCCACGCTCCGCGCACGCGCCGCCACGGACGATTACCGCACACGGGACCCTCACGCCTTGGTCACTCGTTCGGCGGACCCGGGTTGTCCCGAGGGGCACACAGATCATCTACGTGCGTCGTATCCTGCTCGGACACTCGCTGCCGAGCCCGGCCGGCCGAACGGCACCACCCTCGCCCGTGACTTCCGGAACAACGTGAGCTCGTCAGTTCGTTGAGCAGAGATCGACGCTTTGCCCCCCACGGCCGAGCGAATGTTGTGCCTCACGGCTCAACGCCCCATTTCAAGACCCCTTGACCGCACTAGCGACAGCCCCCTCGCGGGGTGACGTGGCCGTTCGACTGGAGTTGCACGTGGCCGGGCGCATCGAAGACTACGCACTCATCGGAGACATGCAGACCGCCGCGCTGGTCTGCCGGGACGGCACGGTGGACTGGCTGTGCCTGCCCCGTTTCGACTCCCACGCCATCTTCGCCGGCCTGCTGGGCACCGAGGAACACGGTTTCTGGCGGCTGGGTCCCGCGCACGCCGAGGACGCCGAGCCGCCCGCGGCGACCCGGCGCGGCTACCGCGGCGACTCGCTGATCCTGGAGTCGGAGTGGGACACCCCGCGCGGCACGGTCCGGGTGACGGACTTCATGCCCCCGCGCGACGGCGCCCCGCAGCTGATCCGGATCGTGGAGGGCGTCTCCGGCCGGGTTCCCATGCGCTCCGCGCTGCGGATGCGGTTCTCCTACGGCAGGATCGTCCCCTGGGTGCACCGGCACGAGGGGCGCACGGTCGCCGTCGCGGGCCCCGACTCCGTGTGGTTCGACACCTCCGTGCAGACCTACGGCAAGTCGCTGACCACGTACGCGGACTTCACCGTCGCGCCGGGCGAACGGATCGCGTTCACCGTCTCCTGGGAGCCCTCGCACAAGCAGCCGCCCCCGCTGCCGGAACCGGAGCAGTCGCTGGAGGCGACCGAGGAGTTCTGGCGCGAGTGGGTGGAGCACTGTACGTACCACGGCCCCTACCGCGAGGCCGTGATCCGCTCCCTGATCACGCTCAAGGCGCTGACGTACGCCCCGACCGGCGGCATCGTGGCCGCGCCCACCACCTCCCTGCCGGAGGACATCGGCGGCGTCCGCAACTGGGACTACCGCTACACCTGGCTGCGGGACGCGGCGATCACCCTGTCCTCGCTGCTGCGCACCGGCTACCGCGAGGAGGCCCGCGCCTGGCGCGAGTGGCTGCTGCGCGCGGTGGCGGGCGACCCGGAGAACCTGCAGATCATGTACGGCATCGCCGGCGAGCGCGAGCTCGGCGAGGCGGAGCTGGACTGGCTGCCCGGCTACGAGAACTCCGCCCCGGTCCGGGTGGGCAACGGCGCGGCGCACCAGCTCCAGCTGGACGTGTACGGCGAGGTCACCGAGGCCCTGCACCTGGCCCACATGACCGGTCTGGCCCGCAACGACTACGCCTCGCTGCTCCAGCTGAAGCTGATCCGCTACCTGGAGAAGCACTGGCAGGAGCCGGACGAGGGCATCTGGGAGGTGCGCGGCCCGCGCCGCCACTTCGTGCACTCCAAGGTGATGGCCTGGGTCGCCGTCGACCGCACCATCAAGCTGATCGAGTCCGGCGACGCCGACGGTCCGGCGGAGCGGTGGAGGCAGCTGCGCGACGACATCCACCGGGACGTGTGCGAGAAGGGCTACGACAAGGAGCGCAACACCTTCACGCAGTCCTACGGCTCCAAGGAGCTGGACGCCTCCCTGCTGCTGATCCCGCAGGTGGGCTTCCTGCCGCCGGACGACAAGCGCGTGATCGGCACCGTCGAGGCGATCCAGCGCGAGCTGTCCACGTCCGACGGGTTCATCCTGCGCTACCCGACGGAGGGCAAGGACGAGGGCGTCGACGGCCTGCCGGGCGACGAGGGCGCGTTCCTCGCCTGCTCGTTCTGGATGGCGGACGACCTGGCGATGATCGGCCGGGTGGACGAGGCGCGGAAGCTCTTCGAGAAGCTGCTCTCCCTGCGCAACGACCTCGGCCTGCTGGCGGAGGAGTGGGACCCGCGCCTGAAGCGCCAGGTCGGCAACTTCCCGCAGGCCTTCAGCCACGTCCCCCTCATCGACACGGCCCTGCGGCTGACGGCCTCGGGGGCGTACGGCGGCTGAGGCCCGCTAGCCCGGCGCGAGCGCCGTCAGGGTGCGCTCGCCGCCGGGGTCGCCCGCCGTGGCCGGGACCAGGGCGATCTCGTCCAGACCGGCCGCGGCGTAGGCCTCCGCGCGGGCCCGTACGGCGTCGGGGGATCCGACCAGGCCGACCGTGGCCGCGGCCTCGACCGGCAGGGCCCGCAGCAGCGTGTCGGCGCCGGCCCCCGTACGGGCCAGCTCGACCGCCTCGCCGAAGCCCGCCGCCGCGAACATCTCGCGGTAACCGGGCACCGTGAGGTAGCCGACGACGCTGCGCAGGACCTGGGTGAGCGAGGCGGGGTCGGGGTCGACGGCGGCCGGCACCCAGGCGGCCAGTCTCGGCGGGGTGCGGCCGGCTCGCTCGGCCGCGTCGAGCAGCTTGGCGCGCAGGACGCGGACCTGTTCGGGGGAGACGACGTCGAGGAGCATCCGGTCGGCGTGCGCGGCGGCCGTGGCGATCGCCCGGTCGCCGAACGCGGCCACCGTGAGCGGACCGCCGGGCGGTCGCTGCCGGCGCCGGAATCCGCTGCCGGGCACGACCGGCTCGCCGGGCTCCCCGGGCAGCAGCGCCCGCAGGGCGGCGGCCGTCTCCTCCAGCACGGCGGCCGGACGGACCCGGGGCCGGCCGTGCACACCCTCGACGACCCGCTTGCTGGAGGTGCCCAGCGCCACGCCCACCGGACGCCCGGTGACCGCGGCCGTCGAGGCGGCGCCCCGGACGAGGCTGTAGGCGTCGCGGACCGACACCGCCACCGGACCGGCGGTCAGGGCGACCCTGCGGGTGGCCCTCCCGACCGCCGTGGCCAGCACGAACGCGTCCCAGGTCGGCCCCTCGCCGAGCCACACCTCGCCGTATCCGAGCCGGTCGGCGACCGCCGCGACCCGCAGCGGCTCCTCGACGGGGCTGTCGTCCTCACGCGCCGCGGCGACCACGCTGATCTCCATGGCCGCGCCCCTACCCGTCCACCGCAGCGTCAATCCGGCCCGAGGATGTACCGGTGGCATCCGCGCAGGTAGCGTCCGGGTATGGAGAGCGGATACGACACCCGGGGCGCCGGGATCACCGTGCGGCGGGCGCTGGAGCTGCCCGGACTGCGCGGTGGGCTGCCCGAGGCCGTGGCGGGCGCCGACCGGCTGGGGCGCACGGTGCGCTGGGTGCACGCCGGTGAGGTGCCCCACATCGCCTCGCTGCTCAAGGGCGGCGAGCTGCTGCTGACCACCGGGTACGGGTTCGGCACCCGCCCCGCCGACCAGCGGGCGTTCGTGCGCACGCTGGCCGAGCGGGGCATCGCGGCGCTCGTCGTCGAGCTCGGCCCGCGCTTCGCCCGGCTGCCCGCCGCCCTGGTCGACGCGGCCCGGGCGGCGGGGCTGCCGCTGGTCCAGCTGCACCGCGAGGTGCCGTTCGTGGCGGTCACCGAGGAGATCCACACCGAGATCGTCAACGGGCACTACGCGCTGCTGCAACGCGCGGAGGAGGTGCACCGCCGGTGCACCGAGGCGCTGCTGGGCGGCGGCGGGGTCCCCCGGGTACTGGAGATCCTCGCCGGGTTCACCGGCAACCCGGTGTTCCTGGAGACGACCGACGGCCGGCTGCTGTACGCGGCCGGTCAGGGGCCCGAGGGCGCGGACCCGCTCCAGGTGTGGGAAGGGCTGCGCGACCGGCACCAGGCCGACCCGCCGGCCGGTTCGGCGCTCGTGGACGTCCCCGGCGGCGGCCCCGGCAGCGGCGGCGTGCGGGCGCGTCTGGTGCTGCTTCCGGTGCGCAGCGCGCCGGAGCCGGTGCACCGCATGGCGGCCGAGCGGGCGGCCGGCCTGCTCGCCGTGGTGCTGATGCAGGCGCGTCAGGAGGAGGAGCTGGCGGCGCGGGGGCGCGGGGACTTCCTCACCGACCTCGCCGAGGGCCGCGTCGACGCGGCGGACGCGCCCGCGCAGGCACGCGTGCTGGGCTTCAAGCCGGGCTCCGGGCCGCTGCTGCCGGTGGTGATGCGGCTCGGCGACGCGCTGTCCCCGCAGGGCGGCGGCTGGGCGGTGCTGGCCCGCGCGGTGGGCGAGGAACTGGCCGCCCTCGGGGTGCCCGTCCTGCTGGGTGTGCGGCCGGTGGAGGGGCGGGTGCCGCTGCTGCTGGGCCTGCGCGCGGAGACGGAGCGGCGGGCGGTCGCGGACCGGGTGGCGACGGCGCTGCGGGCGGGCGCGGAGCGTGCGGGGATGCTGCGGCCCGGAGGCCTGCCGCCCGTGGTGGTGGTCGGGCCGGCCGGCGGCTGGGCGGCGGCGTCCACGGGCCTGCGGCACGCGGCGGAGACGGCGACGGCGGCGCAGGGGCTGCCGGACCGCCCCTGGCACGACGCCCGGCGGCTGGACATCGACCTGCTGCTGTGGCGGCTGCGCGACCATCCGGACCTGGCGGACTTCGTGGACCGCGCGATCGGTCCGGTGCTGGACCACGACCACCGCTCCAAGCCGCCTCTGCTGCCCACCCTGGAGAGCTATCTGGCGCACGCCGGACGCAAGGCGGAGACGGCCCGCGAACTCCACCTGAACCGGCAGACGCTCTACAACAGGCTCGCCCGCATAGGCGAGTTGCTGGCCACCGACCTCGACGACCCGCACACGGTCCTGGTCCTGGGTCTGGCCCTGCGGGCGCGACGGCACGTGCCCTGACCGGGGGCCTGCGGTTCAGAGCGGCCGGGGCCGGGTCAACTCGTCGTACACGCTCAGCACCTGGGCGACCGTCTCGTCCTCGGTCGGCCAGGTGGCGGCCTGTCGCACGCCCCGCTCCCTGAGCACTTCCCGGCGCCCGGGGTCGCCCAGCAGCCGTACGACGGCGTCCGCGAACGCCCGCGCGTTGCCGCGGGGGACGAGTTCGGCGGCGTCGCCGACGAGTTCGGGGACGCCGCCGACGGCGGTCGCGACGAGCGGAACGCGCGCGCGAAGCGCCTCCTGGGCGAGCGGCGAGCGCGACTCCCATCGGCTCGGCAGCAGCGCGACGTCGGCGGCGGCCAGCAGATCGGTGATGTCGTCACGCCGTCCGACGAGCCGGACCGGCAGCCCCTCGTCCTCGATCCTGCGCTGGAGTTCGCCCCGCAGCGGCCCCTCCCCGGCGAGCACCAGCAGCGGCACGGGATCGAGGTGCCGCCACGCGTGCGCGGCGTCCAGCAGGACGTCGTAGCCCCGGTGCCGTTCGAGGGAGCCGACGGCGATGAGCAACGGGCGGCCGACGGCGCCGAGTTCGGCCCGGACCTTGGGCCGCAGCCGGTCGGGGTCGTCCGGTACCGGAAAGGCACGGGGCCCGGGGAGGGACACGGCGGCCAGCCGGGCGTCCCGCGCGCCCGCGCGGCGCGCCCGGTCGACGAGGGCGGAGGTCGTCCCGAGCACCACGGTGGCCGCCTTGACGACCCGCCGCTCCAGCACGCGCAGGAAGTGGGCGCGCGGCCCCTCGGCGTGCGCCCGGTCGTGCCAGGTCACGATCAGCGGGGTACGCCGTCCGCTCAGCGCCAGCGCGGTGCGGAAGGAGGCGTGCAGCCCGTGCGCGTGGACCAGGTCGGCACCCGTGCAGGCGGCCCGGAGCGCGGCCACCGATCCCGGGTCGCTGCTGCGCGGCACGTGCACGTGGTCGGCGCCGACGCCGGTGAAGTCGTAGGCGCGGTCCGCCTCCAGGGGGGCGCACACCGTGACCCGCACGCCCCTCGCGACGAGCCCCGCGGCCAGCGAGCGCACATGGGCGCTGCTGGCGGCGTTGCCACCGCCCAGCACCTGCACGGTGCGCAGCGGTGAGTGGCTGCTCACGGGGATCACGTGGCCGGGCTCCTGGTTCGGTTCGTGCGGTCCCGAAGAACGTACAGAAGGATCGGGCGCGTTCCTCGCCGTACTCCGTCAAGGATGCCAGGCCGTACGGCCGTTCCGGTGACGCCGGACACCCGAGCCCGGGCCCGCACCGGCCCACAAGTCACCCGCACGAGTGACGGAACCTCGTCCTCCTCCGGTACGGCCCCGCGGCTACGCGTCCGCCCGTGCCGTCGCCAGCAGCTCCTCCGCGTGGGCGCGGGCCGTCTCGGAGTTCTCCTGGCCGGCGAGCATGCGGGAGAGCTCGCGGATGCGGTCCTCGCCCTCGAGCACCTTCACGCCGGAGCGGGTGACCGAGCCGTCGTTGGTCTTCTCCACCAGCAGCTGCCGGTCGGCGAACGCGGCCACCTGGGGCAGGTGCGTGACGACCACGACCTGCGCCGTCTTCGCCAGCTTCGCGAGCCGCCGGCCGATCTCGACCGCCGCCTTGCCGCCGACACCGGCGTCGACCTCGTCGAAGAGGTACGTCGGCACCGGGTCCGTACCCGCGAACACCACCTCCACGGCCAGCATCACGCGCGACAGCTCACCGCCCGAAGCACCCTTGGCGATGGGCCGGGGCGGCGCTCCGGGATGCGGGGCGAGCAGCAGCTCGACCTCGTCCACGCCCGACGGCCCGTAGGCCACCGTGCGCCCGCCCACCTCGACGCCCTCCGGGTCCTCGGTCTGCCGGATGTCGAACGACACGCGCGCGTGCGGCATGGCGAGCGAGGCCAGCTCGGCGGTGACCGCCGACGCGAACCGCTGTGCCGCCTCCGTCCGCGCGTCCGTCAGCTCCTGCGCCAGGACGCCCAGCTCCGCGCGGAGCGCGTCGCGCTCGGCGGTCAGCTCCCCGATCCGCTCGTCGTCGCCGTCCAGTTCGGTCAGTCGCGCGGCACCCTGCTCGGCCCACTCCAGCACCGACGCGATGTCCTCGCCGTACTTCCGGGTCAGCCCGGTGAGCGCGGCCCGCCGCTCCTCCACCGCCGCCAGCCGCAGCGGATCGGCGTCCAGGTCGTCGGCGTACCCCGCCAGCTCCCCGGCCACGTCGCGCAGCAGGATGCCGACCTCCCCGATCCGGTCGGTCAGCGCGGCCAGCGCCGGATCGTGCGCCCGTACGGCCTCCAGGGCCCGCTGGGCGCCCGCGACGAGCGTCCCGGCGTCCACGCCCTCGGGGTCCTCCGGATTGCCCGCCAGCGCGGCGTGCGCGACCGCCGCGGCGGACGCCAGCGCCTCGGCGTGCCCGAGCCGCTCGGCCTCCTCCGCCAGCTCCACGTCCTCGCCCGCGCGGGGCTCCACGGCGGCGATCTCCTCCAGCCCGAAGCGCAGCAGGTCGGCTTCCTGGGCCCGCTCACGCGCGCGCGTGGTGATCTGCTCCAGCTCCGTGGTGACGGCCCGCAGCCGCTTGTACGCCTCGCCGTACTTGCCGAGCGGCACGGCGACCGCGTACCCGGCGTACCGGTCCAGCGCCTGCCGCTGCCGGGACAGCTTCAGCAGCCCCTGCTGGTCGGTCTGCCCGTGCACGGCCACCAGGTCGTCGGCGAGCTCGGCGAGCAGCCCCACGGGCACGCTCCGTCCGCCCAGGTGCGCCCGTGACCGCCCTTCGGCGGAAATCGTCCGGCTGACCAGCAGCGTCCCGTCGTCGAGCTCGGCCCCGGCCTCCTCGGCGCGTACGACGGCCCCGGAGGTCTCGGGGACGGCGATCCGCCCCTCGACCACCGCGTTCCGCGCGCCGATCCGCACCAGGGCCGCATCCGCCCGCCCTCCCAGCAGCAGGCCCAGGCTGGTGACCACCATGGTCTTGCCCGCACCCGTCTCACCGGTGACGGCGGTGAACCCGGGCGACAACTCGACGACAGCGTCGTCGATGACCCCGAGCGACCGTATCCGCATCTCCTCAAGCACGCCCCCGACCATACGAGGTTTCGCCCGTGGTGTGCGACGCCGCCCCGCCCGTCCGGCGTCATCGCAGGCCGTGACCCGCCGACGGATCCACTCGTTGAACGGGTGTTCCCCGCCGCAGCGGGGATGGTCCGGTCGTATGCGTTCCGGACGGGTTCCGGATGCGTTGCCCCCCGCGGACGCGGAGGTCCGGAACGCCGCGCCCGACCGCGTCTAATGCGGCGCCCCCCGCCACCCGGACACGGGCAACGCGAACTTCGCGACCAGCCGGTCGGTGAACGAGGCATGGTGCAGCCGGGCCAACCGCACCGGCACGGCCCCCCGCCGCACCTCCACCCGGGCTCCCGCCGGCAACTCCACCGTCCGCCGCCCGTCGCACCACAGCACCCCCGGCGGGACGTGCGGCAGCACCTCCACCGCCAGCACCGAGTCCGGCGAGGTCACCAGCGGTTTGGCGAACAGCGCGTGCGCCGAGATCGGCACCATCAGCAGCGCCTCGACCTCCGGCCACACCACGGGCCCGCCCGCGGAGAACGCGTACGCGGTGGACCCGGTGGGGGTCGCGCACACGATGCCATCGCAGCCGAACCCGGTGACCGGCCGCCCGTCGATCTCCAGGACGACCTCCAGCATCCGCTCGGCGGACACCTTCTGCACGGCCGCCTCGTTCAGCGCCCAGTCCGTGTGCACGATGTCACCGTTGCGGTGCACGACGACGTCGACGGTCATCCGCTCCTCGACCTCGTACGCCCGGCTCACCACCCGGTCGACGACCTTGTCCAGGTCGTCCCGCTCCGCCTCGGCGAGGAACCCGACCCGTCCGAGGTTGACGCCCAGCATGGGGACCCCGGAGGCGCGGGCGAACTCGGCGCCGCGCAGCAGCGTGCCGTCACCGCCCAGCACGATCAGCAGCTCGCAGTCGTCCAGGCACTGCGGGGTGGCTTCCTCGACGGTCTGCACATCGTCCGGCAGCGGCAGGTCGCGGGCCTCGTCCTCCAGGACCCGCACCCCGAGACCGGAGCGCAACAGGCCCTTGACCACGAGCTCGGCGCTGCGGATGGCCGCGGGCCGCCCGGTGTGGGCCAGCAGGAAAACAGTACGAGCTCGGTTCTGTGTCAACGCGGCCCCTCCGCAACAGCACGGTCAACGTCGGCCGGGTCCAGTTCCGGAGCCCCGGCCCGCAGCCACAGGAAGTATTCGACATTCCCGGAAGGACCGGGCAGCGGACTCGCCGTCACGCCCCGCGCTCCGAGCCCCAGCTCCCAAGCCCGGTCGGCCACCCCGCGCACGGCCTCGGCGCGCAGCTGCGGGCTGCGGACGACCCCGCCGCTGCCCAGCCGCTCCTTGCCCACCTCGAACTGCGGTTTCACCATCATCACCAGGTCGGCGTCCGGTTTCACGCACCGCTTCAGCGCGGGCAGCACCAGTCCGAGCGGAATGAAGGACAGATCCCCCACGACAAGATCCACAGGCTCCCCATCGATGACCTCGAGCGTCAACTCCCGCACGTTCGTACGATCCTTGACGGTGACGCGTTCATCCTTCTGCAGGGTCCAGGCGAGTTGTCCGTATCCGACGTCCACGGCGACCACGTGCGCGGCCCCGGCCCGCAGCAGGACGTCGGTGAAGCCGCCGGTGGAGGCGCCGGCGTCGAGCGCCCGCCGCCCCTCGACGACCAACCCCCGCGGCACGAAGGCGTCCAGGGCGCCGGCCAGCTTGTGGCCGCCGCGCGAGACGTAGTCCGGGTCGCCGGCGTCCTCGGCGACGACGATCGCGGCGGCGGTCTCCACCTGCGTGGCGGGCTTGGTCGCGACCGTCCTGCCGACGCTGACCCGCCCGGCGGCGATCAGCTGGCTGGCGTGCTCACGCGAGCGCGCGAGCTTACGGCGGACCAGCTCCGCGTCGAGACGGCGGCGTGCGACTCCTGCCACGTTCGGTTCAGCTCCTGTGTTCGTGTGCCAAAGGGGACGGGTGGTCCGAGGGGCCTCGTCGAGGGGAGGGACCCGGGCGGGCGTCGAGCGCGGTGAGCGCGTCGCGCAGCCCCCGGTGCACATCCTCGTACACCTCGACGTGGCCGTCCGTGGTGAGGTGGTCGGCGTCGGCCAGCCGCTCCACGTGGGCGTCGACCTCGGGGCGGCCGGTGGGGGCGCGCGGCACGCCCAGGGGCGCGGGGGCGGCGGGGTCGTCCTCGGGAGGCGGCTGCTCGGCGCCCGGGCCCGCGCCCTCCGCCTCCGGCACTGCGTCGTTCATGCCCCGACGCTACCGCGAACGCCCGGTGTACCGTCGTCCGCGATGGCCACGATCGAGGAGTGCCGTACCGCACTCGACAAGCTTGCGAACAGCCTGCGGGGCGCCGAGGGGGACGTCCGCGCGGCCGCGGCGATGGACCGCTCGGTCAGCTGCCACGTCACCGACCTGGACGTGACCTTCGCCGGCCGGCTCGCCGGCGGCCGGATCGAGGTGCACGACACGTTTCCCGGCCCGCCGCGCGAGAGGGCGCAGATACGGCTCGCGATGAGGGGCGACGACCTGGTGGCCCTGGTCGACGGCGAACTGCACTTCGCCAGGGCCTGGGGGTCGGGCCGGGTGCGCCTCGAGGCGGGGCTGCGGGACCTGTTCCGCCTCAGAAGGCTTCTGTAGCTCCCGCCTTCTCCCTCGCGCCCTTCGCCCGCGCCGTGCGGGCGGCCGGCACCACCAGCGGGGTGCCCGTCTCGGGATCGTCGATCACCTGGCAGCGCAGTCCGAAGACCTCCTCGACCAGACCGGCGGTGACGATGTCCTTCGGGGCGCCCTGGGCGATGACCTTCCCCTGGCGCAGGGCGATGAGGTGGGTGGCGTACCGGGCGGCGTGGTTGAGGTCGTGCAGCACGGCGACGAGGGTGCGTCCCTGCTCCTCGTGCAGGTCCGCGCACAGGTCGAGCACGTCGATCTGGTGCTGGATGTCGAGGAACGTGGTCGGCTCGTCGAGGAGCAGCAGCGGGGTCTGCTGGGCCAGCGCCATCGCGATCCACACGCGCTGCCGCTGACCGCCGGAGAGCTCGTCGACGTAGCGCTCCGCCAGCTCGGCGACGCCGGTGCGGGCCATCGACTCCCGGACGACGCGCTCGTCCTCGGCGGACCACTGGCGCAGCAGGCCCTGGTGCGGGTACCGGCCGCGGCCCACCAGGTCGCCGACGGTGATGCCGTCGGGCGCGATGGACGACTGGGGCAGCAGGCCGAGGGTGCGGGCGACCTTCTTGGCCGGCATCGACTGGATGACCTGCCCGTCGAGCAGGACCCGCCCCTCGCTCGGCCTGAGCATCCGCGACAGCGCCCGCAGCAGCGTCGACTTGCCGCACGCGTTGGGGCCGACGATCACGGTGAAGGAGTTGTCCGGTATCTCCACCGACAGCTGTTCGGCGATGACCCGCTGGTCGTAGGCCAGGGTGACGTTCTCGGCGGACAGTCGGTTCACGGTGCTCCTTCGGTGGTTCGTCCCGCTGCCGGCGGTGCCGCCGGCGCTCATATCCGGCCCGCTTTGCGCTCGGTGACCAGCAGCCACAGCAGATAGACACCGCCGAGCACGCCGGTGACCACGCCCACGGGCAGCTGCTCGGCCCCGAACGCCCGCTGCGACGCCCAGTCGGCGGTGACCAGGAGGGCGGCGCCCATGCACAGCGACGCGGCCAGGTTGGGGCCGGGCGAGCGGGTCAGGCGCCGGGCGAGCTGCGGCGCGGTGAGCGCGACGAAGCTGACCGGTCCGGCGGCGGCGGTCGCGGACGCGGTGAGCAGCACGGCCGCCAGCATCAGCAGCAGCCGTACGCGCTCCACGCGCACCCCGAGGGCGTACGACACGTCGTCGCCCATCTCCATCATCCGCAGGCCGCGCGAGTTGGCCAGGACCAGCGGAACGAGGACGGCGCACAGGGCGAGCAGCGGCCAGACCTGGTCCCAGTCCCGGCCGTCGAGGGATCCGGTCATCCACACGACCGCGCGGGCGGCGTCGACGATGTCGGACTTGGTGAGCAGATAGCCGTTGACCGCCGTGACGATCGCCGAGACGCCGATGCCGACCAGGACCAGACGGTAGCCGTGCACGCCCCGCTTCCAGGCGAGCGCGTAGATGGCGAAGCCGGTCACCAGTCCGCCGGCGAGCGCGCCGAGGGCGACCTGGTTGGCGCTCCCGGAGAACAGCACGATCACCGTGAGGGCGCCGGCCGTCGCCCCCTGTCCGAGGCCGAGCACGTCCGGGCTGCCCAGCGGGTTGCGGGAGACGGACTGGAACAGCGCGCCGCCGAGCCCGAGGGAGGCGCCGACGAGCAGTCCGACCAGGACCCGGGGCAGCCTGAGCTCGGTGACGATGAACTCCTGGCCGGGGTCGCCCTCGCCGACGAGGGTCCGCAGGACGTCGCCGGCGGGGATCGGGAAGTCGCCGGTGCTGATCAGCACCACGCTCGCGGTGAGCGCCGCGAGGAGGAGCAGGACGACGACGGTGAGGGCGCGCACGTCCAGCCGGACCGAGAGGCCGCCGGGAGTCCGCACCGCGCGGTTGGTCTTCACAGCTGGGCCGTCCTCCGCCGTCGTACGAGAAAGATGAAGACCGGGCCGCCGAGGATCGCGGTGACGATGCCGACCTGGAGTTCGGCGGGCCGGGCCACGATCCGGCCGATCACATCGGCGCCGAGCAGCAGCACGGGCGACAGGACCGCCGCGTACGGCAGGATCCAGCGCAGGTCGGGTCCGGTGAAGGAGCGCACGATGTGCGGCACCATCAGGCCGACGAAGACGATCGGCCCGCAGGCGGCGGTCGCGGCCCCGCACAGCACGGTCGCGGCGAGCATGGACAGCGCCCGGGTGCGGTTGAGGTTGGCGCCGAGGGCCTCGGCCGTGTCGTCGCCCATGGCCATGGCGTTGAGCGGCCGGGCGAGCGCCAGCGCCAGCAGGGAGCCGGCCAGCAGGAACGGCAGCACCTGGGTGACGGTCGAGTCGGTCCCCGAGGCCAGCGAACCCACCGTCCAGAAGCGCATCCTGCCGAGCGCGGCGTCGTCCAGGATCATGATGGCCTGGAGATAGCCGTACAGTGCCGCGCTGACGGCCGTACCGGCGAGCACCAGCCGCACCGGCGTCGCGCCCCGGCTGCCGCCGAGGAACCACACCAGCGCGCCGACGGCAGCCGCGCCGAAGAAGGCGAACCACACGTATCCGGACAGCGAGGTGACGCCGAAGAAGGTGATGGCGGTGACGACGGCGGCGGACGCGCCCGCGTTGAGGCCGAGCAGTCCGGGATCGGCCAGCGGGTTGCGGGTGAGCGCCTGCAGGACCGATCCCGCCAGGCCGAGCGCGGCCCCTGCGAGCACCCCGAGGACGGTTCGTGACAGCCTGTCGGCCACGACGACGTCGCCGTAGGTGCCCGAGTCCTCGAACAGGCCGTGCCAGACCTGCTCCAGGGACAGCTCCTTCGCCCCGATCGCGATGCTCGCCAGCGCGACGAGCACCAGGATCACGACGGAGACGAGCAGCCCGAGGACGCGCATCGCCCGGCGGTTCGGGGGCGCGGGAGCGGTCTCCGCGCGCTGTTCGGGGGGACTCTCGACCAACACGCAGTTAGGTTAGCCTACCCTCGCAATCGATCAAGCTTCCCGGGCCCGGCTTCCCGGACGGCACGGCGGACCCGGCGGGGCCGGGGCCCTCACAGCCCCAGCCGCGCCAGCGCCTTCCCGCCGTCCAGCTCGCACGCGCCTTCCCCTGCCGCCGTCCACGCCGCCGCGCACAGCGCGCGCAGTCCGTCCAGCGCGCCGCCCTCGCCCTCCAGCTCCAGCTCCCCGGTGCCGGCCGTCGCCGTCCAGCCACCGCACCGGAACCCGTCGCCCGCCCGGGCGACCTCCGGCTGCCCGGTGAGCATCCCGCGCAGATCGGCGTCGACATACGTCGGCCGGTGCTGCGGCGGCGCGGCGAGCAGCCGCGCGCCGTCCGTCACGCCGGTCAGCACCAGCAGCGAGTCCACCTCGCCGTTGAACGCGCCCTCGATGTCCGTGTCCAGCCGGTCCCCCACCACCAGCGGCCGCTCGGCGCCCGTCCGCAGGATCGTCTCCCGGTGCATCGGCGGCAGCGGCTTGCCCGCGACCTGTGGCTCGGCACCCGTGGCGATCCGTACGACCTCCACCGCCGCGCCGTTGCCCGGGGCGATGCCCCGGCCGCTGGGAATCGTCAGGTCGGTGTTGGACGCGAACCACGGCAGCCCGCGCGCCACGGCGTACGACGCCTCCGCGAACCTCCCCCACGGCAGCTCGGGACCGCCGTACCCCTGGACGACCGCCACCGGGTCGTCGTCCGCCGACTCCACCGGCACCAGCCCGCGCTCCCGCAGCGCCGCCCGCAGCCCCTCGCCGCCGATCACCAGCACCCGGGCGCCCCGCGGCACCTGCTCACCGACCAGCCGCGCGACCGCCTGCGCGGAGGTGATGACGTCACCTGCCTCCGCCGGTATCCCCAGCTCGGTCAGATGAGCGGCCACCGTGTCCGGGGTGCGCAGGGCGTTGTTGGTCACGTAGGCGAGACGCATACCGCCCTCGCGGGCCGTGGCCAGCGACTCGACCGCGTGGACGATCGCACTCCCGCCCGCGTACACCACGCCGTCGAGGTCGAGCAGCGCCGTGTCGTACGCCTCGCTCAGGGCCTGCCCACTGCCCTCGGGCCTCGTCCTGACGCTCCGGCTCATTCCGCATCGCTCCTCGTTCGACGGCTTTCCCCCGATCATCCCCCATGCCACCGGCACCCGTACGATGCCGGGATGAACACTGCAGGTCACTCGACGGCAAAGGCGCCCCGAGGCCTGGAACTCACCCCGTTCCGAGGCCTTCGTTACGACCCGGACCGGGTCGGCAGCCTGGCCGCCGTGACATCCCCGCCGTACGACGTCGTCGTCCGTCCCGACGGCCTGCACCACCTCCAGTCCGCCGACCCGTACAACATCGTCCGGCTGATCCTGCCCGAGGCCGGCACGCCCGAGGCGCGCAACGCCCAGGCCGCCGACACCCTGCGCCGCTGGCGCGCGGAGGGTGTCCTGACCGCCGACCCGGAGCCCTGTCTGTACGTCTACGAACAGCGCGACGGCGACGGCATGGTGCAGCGCGGCGTCATCGGCGCGCTGCGCGTCTCCGACCCCGACGAGCGGCTGGTGCTGCCGCACGAGGACGTCATGCCGCACATCGTCGCCGACCGCGCGGACCTGATGCGGGCCACCTCCGCCAACCTCGAACCGCTGCTGCTCACCTACCGGGGCGACGGGGACGGCGGCTCGGCAGCCGTCACGGCCGATCTGGTCGAACGCACGGCCGAGCAACGGCCCCTGCTGGCGACCACCACGGAGGACGGTTTCCAGCACCGTCTGTGGTCCGTCACCGACCCCGCCGACCTGGCCGCGGTCCAGCGGGAACTCTCCGGTCACCAGGCTCTCATCGCCGACGGCCACCACCGCTGGGCGACCTACCGGCGCCTTCGCGCGGAGCACCCCTCCCCCGGTCCCTGGGACCATGGCCTGGTCCTCCTCGTCGACACGGTCCGCTATCCCCTGCGCGTCCGCGCCATCCATCGCTTGCTGCACGACCTGCCGGTCGCGGACGCCGTCGCCGCGCTCGACGGCCTGTTCCGCGTCCGCCGCCTGGACGTACCGGCGGCCGAGGCGATGAACGCCCTCGCCGAGGCCGCCTCGACGGGCAACGCCTTCCTCCTCGCCGGGGACGGGGCCTTCCACCTCGTCGACCGCCCGGACCCGGAGCTGCTGGCCCGCACGATCCCGGTGGACCGCCCGGTGGCCTGGCGCACCCTGGACGCGACGGTCCTGCACGCCACGCTCCTGGACCGCGTCTGGCGCATCCCCGACTCCCCCGCCCGCATCGCGTACATCCACGACACGGCGGCCACGATCGAGAAGGCGGAACGCGACGGCGCGACGGCCGTCCTGATGCACCCCGTCCACGAGGACGTCGTCCGCGACCTGGCCCGCCAGGGCGTCATGATGCCGCGCAAGTCGACGTCGTTCGGCCCGAAACCGGCGTCGGGCCTGGTCCTGCGCGCGCTCGACCTGTGACGAAGGGGCGGACCTCCACGGAGGTCCGCCCCTTCGTTCCCGTCCCGCGCGTCGGGCGTGTCAGTCCTTGTCGTCCGCGTTCGCGGTGTCGTCGGTCTCGTCCTCGTCGAGGGCGTCCATGAACTCCACACCGTCCAGCTCGGCCAGCCGGTCGGAGGCGTCCGTGCTGCCGTCCCGGTCTGCCTCCACGGCCTTGGCGAACCACTCCCGTGCCTCGCCGCTCCGGCCGGCGGCGTGCAGCGCGTCGGCGTAGGCGTAGCGCAGCCGCGCGGTCCACGGCTGGACCGAGTTGGACGCCAGCTCGGAGCTCTGCAGCGTCACGATCGCCGCGTCCAGCTGGCCCATGTCACGCCGGGCGCCGGCCGCGACGAGCCGCATCTCGACCTGCCCGGCCTTGTCCAACTTCTGCACCTCGGGCGCCCCGGCCATGTCCAGCGCCTTCTCCGGCCGGCCGAGCCCACGCTCGCAGTCGGCCATGAGGGGCCACAGCTCCACGGTCCCGGTCATCCGCCGAGCGGCCCGGAACTCGGCGAGCGCCTCGGCGTACTTCTGGTTCGCGTACGCGGCGAACCCTGCGGCCTCCCGTACGGCGGCGACACGGGACGCCAGCCGCAGGGCCACCCTGGAGTAGCCGTACGCGCCCTCGGGGTCCTCGTCGATCAGCCGGGCGACCATCACCAGGTTCTTTGCGACGTCCTCCGCGAGCGTCTTGGGCAGGCTCTGCAGCTCCTGCCGTACGTCCTTGTCGATCTCCTCGCCCGTGACGTCCTCGGGGATCGGCAGCCGCTTGATCGGCTCCCGGTCGCGGTCCCTGTCCTCGCGGAAGCGCCCGCCACCGTGCCGGTCGTCCCGCCCACGGAACCCGCCGGGCCGACCACCCCGGTCGTCGCGGCCACGGAAACCACCGCGTTCACCACCACGAGTGTCGTCGCGGCGGAAACCACCACGGCTGTCATCCCGACGGAAACCACCACGGTCGCCACCACGGTCATCGCGGCGGTCATCCCGACGGAAACCACCACGGTCATCGCCACGGTTGTCATCGCGACGGAAACCGCCGCGCTCGCCGCGGTCATCACGACGGCCGTAACCCCGGTCGTCGTCCCGCCGGAAACCGCCGCGCTCGCCGCGGTTGTCATCGCCACGGAAGCCACCGCGGTCTCCACCGCGGTTGTCATCGCGACGGAAACCACCGCGGTCGCCGCCACGGCTGTCATCGCGACGGAAACCGCCGCGCTCACCACGGTCGCCGCCACGGCTGTCGTCCCGACGGAAACCACCACGGTCGCCACCCCGGCTGTCATCGCGACGGAAACCGCCGCGCTCGCCGCGGTCGTCCCGGCCACGGAAGCCACCGCGGTCTCCACCGCGGTTGTCATCACGACGGAAACCGCCGCGGTCGCCACCCCGGTCATCGCGACGGAAACCGCCGCGCTCACCACGGTCGCCGCCACGGCTGTCGTCCCGACGGAAACCGCCGCGGTCGCCACCCCGGTCATCGCGACGGAAGCCACCGCGGTCGCCACCCCGGTCATCGCGACGGAAACCGCCGCGGTCGCCACCCCGGTCATCGCGACGGAAACCGCCGCGCTCACCACGGTCGCCGCCACGGCTGTCGTCCCGGCGGAAACCACCGCGGTCGCCACCCCGGTCATCACGACGGCCGTAGCCCCGGTCGTCGTCCCGCCGGAAGCCACCACGTTCGCGATCACCGCCGCGCCGATCGTCGCTGCGGTCATCCCTTCGGTCGTCCCGCCCACGGTAACCACCGCGTTCTCCACCGCGGTCGTCGTCCCGTCCGCGGAAGCCACCACGCTCCGGCCGGCCACCGGTACGGTCGTCCCGCCGGAAGCCACGGTCGCGGTCATTGCCCCGTCCCGGGCCGCCGCGCTGGCCACCACGGTCGGAGCGTTCAGAACGGTCACCACTGTCCCGTCGGCGCTGGTCGCGCTCCGGTCGGTCGTCGGGAGAGTTGGTGGACATCGGTGACTCCTGTCTTCGGTACTACAAGCATAAATAAAAAAGGACCCCTGGCCCCAGCTGAACGCTGGTGACCAGGGGTCCTTCCAAGAATTGTTCGGCGGCGTCCTACTCTCCCACAGGGTCCCCCCTGCAGTACCATCGGCGCTGTAAGGCTTAGCTTCCGGGTTCGGAATGTAACCGGGCGTTTCCCCTACGCTATGACCACCGAAACCCTAATGGTTTCGAGCGAACAAGCACACTCTTCTATTGTCTGTTCTGCTCAAAGCCGACAACGGTCGTTGTCTCAGAACTAACACAGTGGACGCGAGCAACTGAGGACAAGCCCTCGGCCTATTAGTACCGGTCAACTCCACACGTTACCGTGCTTCCATATCCGGCCTATCAACCCAGTCGTCTACTGGGAGCCTTACCCTCTCCAGGAGGTGGGAGTCCTCATCTCGAAGCAGGCTTCCCGCTTAGATGCTTTCAGCGGTTATCCCTCCCGAACGTAGCCAACCAGCCATGCCCTTGGCAGGACAACTGGCACACCAGAGGTTCGTCCGTCCCGGTCCTCTCGTACTAGGGACAGCCCTTCTCAAGACTCCTACGCGCACAGCGGATAGGGACCGAACTGTCTCACGACGTTCTAAACCCAGCTCGCGTACCGCTTTAATGGGCGAACAGCCCAACCCTTGGGACCGACTCCAGCCCCAGGATGCGACGAGCCGACATCGAGGTGCCAAACCATCCCGTCGATATGGACTCTTGGGGAAGATCAGCCTGTTATCCCCGGGGTACCTTTTATCCGTTGAGCGACGGCGCTTCCACAAGCCACCGCCGGATCACTAGTCCCGACTTTCGTCCCTGCTCGACCCGTCGGTCTCACAGTCAAGCTCCCTTGTGCACTTACACTCAACACCTGATTGCCAACCAGGCTGAGGGAACCTTTGGGCGCCTCCGTTACTCTTTAGGAGGCAACCGCCCCAGTTAAACTACCCATCAGACACTGTCCCTGATCCGGATCACGGACCCAGGTTAGACATCCAGCACGACCAGACTGGTATTTCAACGACGACTCCACCCGAACTGGCGTCCGAGCTTCACAGTCTCCCAGCTATCCTACACAAGCCGAACCGAACACCAATATCAAACTGTAGTAAAGGTCCCGGGGTCTTTCCGTCCTGCTGCGCGAAACGAGCATCTTTACTCGTAGTGCAATTTCACCGGGCCTATGGTTGAGACAGTCGAGAAGTCGTTACGCCATTCGTGCAGGTCGGAACTTACCCGACAAGGAATTTCGCTACCTTAGGATGGTTATAGTTACCACCGCCGTTTACTGGCGCTTAAGTTCTCAGCTTCGCCACCCCGAAGAGTGACTAACCGGTCCCCTTAACGTTCCAGCACCGGGCAGGCGTCAGTCCGTATACATCGCCTTACGGCTTCGCACGGACCTGTGTTTTTAGTAAACAGTCGCTTCTCGCTGGTCTCTGCGGCCACCCCCAGCTCAGAGCGCGAAGCTCATCACCGGTTGTGGCCCCCCTTCTCCCGAAGTTACGGGGGCATTTTGCCGAGTTCCTTAACCATAGTTCACCCGAACGCCTCGGTATTCTCTACCTGACCACCTGAGTCGGTTTAGGGTACGGGCCGCCATGAAACTCGCTAGAGGCTTTTCTCGACAGCATAGGATCATCCACTTCACCACAATCGGCTCGGCATCAGGTCTCAGACTATTGCCAGGCGGATTTGCCTACCTGACGTCCTACACCCTTACCCCGGGACAACCACCGCCCGGGATGGACTACCTTCCTGCGTCACCCCATCACTCACCTACTGCAAGTCTGGTTCGCCGGCTCCACCACTCCCCCTCACTCCGAAGAGATCAGGGGCGGCTTCACGGGCTTAGCATCGCCTGGTTCGATGTTTGACGCTTCACAGCGGGTACCGGAATATCAACCGGTTATCCATCGACTACGCCTGTCGGCCTCGCCTTAGGTCCCGACTTACCCTGGGCAGATCAGCTTGACCCAGGAACCCTTAGTCAATCGGCGCACACGTTTCTCACGTGTGAATCGCTACTCATGCCTGCATTCTCACTCGTGAACCGTCCACAACTGCCTTCCGGCGCTGCTTCACCCGGCACACGACGCTCCCCTACCCATCCACACAGGCGTTGGCCCTGTTGTGTGAATGACACGACTTCGGCGGTACGCTTGAGCCCCGCTACATTGTCGGCGCGGAATCACTAGACCAGTGAGCTATTACGCACTCTTTCAAGGGTGGCTGCTTCTAAGCCAACCTCCTGGTTGTCTCTGCGACTCCACATCCTTTCCCACTTAGCGTACGCTTAGGGGCCTTAGTCGATGCTCTGGGCTGTTTCCCTCTCGACCATGGAGCTTATCCCCCACAGTCTCACTGCCGCGCTCTCACTTACCGGCATTCGGAGTTTGGCTAAGGTCAGTAACCCGGTAGGGCCCATCGCCTATCCAGTGCTCTACCTCCGGCAAGAAACACACGACGCTGCACCTAAATGCATTTCGGGGAGAACCAGCTATCACGGAGTTTGATTGGCCTTTCACCCCTAACCACAGGTCATCCCCCAGGTTTTCAACCCTGGTGGGTTCGGTCCTCCACGAAGTCTTACCTCCGCTTCAACCTGCCCATGGCTAGATCACTCCGCTTCGGGTCTTGAGCGTGCTACTGAACCGCCCTGTTCGGACTCGCTTTCGCTACGGCTTCCCCACCCGGGTTAACCTCGCAACACACCGCAAACTCGCAGGCTCATTCTTCAAAAGGCACGCAGTCACGAGAACAAGGCAAGCCTTGCTCCGACGCTCCCACGGCTTGTAGGCACACGGTTTCAGGTACTATTTC
>NZ_JBVNCJ010000001.1:1630000-2930000 GCF_055633275.1 Streptomyces sp. 12E
GTGTGTTTCTTCAAAGGAACCTCAACCCGATCGAACCGACCGGGTCGGGGTATCAACATATCTGGCGTTGACTTTTGGCACGCTGTTGAGTTCTCAAGGAACGGACGCTTCCTTCGTACTCACCCTCTCGGGCTTTCCTCCGGGCGCTTCCCTTCGGTCTTGCGTTTCCGACTCTATCAGATCTTTCCGACCCGATTTCCTCGGTGCTTTCCGGGGTCCCGCTTCCGCGTTTCCCTTTCCGGCGGTTCCGACTCTATCAGATCCTTTCGGCCTGATTCCCGGTCGGCGGGTTTTGTCGTCGAGCCTTCGGCTTTCACCTGTCGGCCTTTCGACATTCACTACGTTAGCCGATTCCCCCGCTCGATTCATAATCGGGCTCCGCGGCATGGAATTCAGACACGCGAACATGACGAATTCAACCCCGCTGGGGGATGATCGTAGGTAGTGGGTTGTCCGCTTCCGGCTGCAGGCGATCGCCGTACCCGGTTCAAGCGGCTCGGACTACATTACGCACACTCCAGGGTCGAGTCAACTTCGGCGGCGCCGCGGCACGTGAGCCCGGTAGGGACTCGCCGTCGGGTCGTCGGTGACCCGGTAGTGCCAGGGGTGGACGGCTCCCTCGCCGGAGACTCCGGTACGCGGGCCGTTGCTGACCTGCGCGGAGGGCACGGGGTCCCGGCGAGGATCCGTAGCGGGGTGCCGTCGGCGGCGCAGGCGTCCGTGTCGTTGAGTGCGCGGTCGTCGCCGAGGACGGTGGCCAGGCGGGCCGGGCCTTTGGCGAGTTCCTTGTCGTCGCGGGCCGAGAGCCGACGGGTGCGGGCCGGCTCGGAGCCCTCGATGATTTCGCCGGCGCGGAGGAGCACCGCACTCGTGCGGCCCTCGGGGCCGCATACGAGGTTCATGCAGAACCACATGCGGATGTCACGGCTGCTTCCCGGTGAGGAAGTTCCGGACGTCGGCCGCCAGGGTAGCCATCTGCTCGCCGGCCTCCAGCCAGGTGGTCACCGAGGCGTCCCAGACGCCGGCGGCCTGTGGCCACGGCCGCACGGCCCAGGTCAGCCCGACGTGGCCGCCGGATCGGAAGACGGCCGACACCGTCAGGTCTCGGTCGTTGGTCTGCCAGCTCCGTTCGCCGTCCCATCCCCGGTAGTCGGCAGCGAGGTCTTCCAGAAACGTGGTGAGATCGCTGTCCCGGATCCAGGCGACGACCTCGTTGACGCGAGCAGTAAGGCCCGGGGCCCGTAGCTCGACGGCATAACGCACGGAGTCCGCGTCGGAGCTGAACCGGTCGCGGAACGTCACGCCCACAGAGGAGGTGTCCTGGCAGCGGATGGTCACGCCGGGCTTGTCGTCGTGGTGGCCGTCTGGGGATGTCATGCGCGGAACGCTAGGTCAGTGCTGCCTTGATCGTCATCCGGGTTCGACGCTGACCAGGTTGAGCAACCGGAGGCAGCGGTGGTTCGGGGGACCGAGACCGGGTCACCTTCAGCGAGACGCGTCATCACCCATCCGGCCCGGTTCGGCGCACGTCAGCGGTCACCGGAACGGCGAGGAACGCGTCACACGCCATGCTCGCGGGCGATCACCCGCCGCCTGGCCCAACTTTCCGCGCCGACTCACCGGCGAGCCGTGGACAAGGCGCACAGCGGCTCAGGCTCCGGCGGACGGTTTGGCTCTGGGGCTCAGCCGGTACGCCGAGACCGTCGGATCACCGGCGAGGTAGAACCGGTGTTGCCAGTCGTGGGCCTTGCTCACGCCCACCCGAGGACCGACCCGGATGAGCGCGGCAGGTGCAGGCTCCCCCTCGGACAGCACGACCGAGGTACCTGTCAGGAGGTCTGCGCCGTTGTGCTCCGCCGTGATGCCGAGTGCCTGGCAGAAGTTCCCGGGACCTCGGGCAAGGCGTGGACTCTCGACCTTCTCACCTCGCCGCTTGCGTGCCAGGTCTTCCCCCTCGATGACCCTGCCTGCCCGGAGGAGGACAGCCGAGGCGATGCCGTCCGTCCCGGTGACGACGTTGGCGCACCAGTGGAGACCGTGGGACCGGTAGACATAAAGGTGTCCTGCGGGTCCGAACATGACGGCGTTACGGGGTGTCTGGCCTCGGTAGGCATGGGAAGCCGGGTCAGCCGCACCGGAGTACGCCTCGGTCTCCGTGATGGCGATGCTCACGGTTCCCTCGGGGGTCTTGCAGGTGAGGACGCTCCCGAGCAGCTTGGGGGCGACCTCTTCGGCAGGATGGGCGAGGAGATCAGCGTTCATGCTGACTGCCTTGACATGCGTACGTGGCCGGGCTCGCCGGACATCACGTCATTGCGGGCGGTGCGACCGCGGCAGGCGTGGGAACCGGGGTCGTTCGGGCCGTCGTAGGCCTCGGCCTCGGTGAGGCGGAGGGCGATCGGACCGTCCGGGGTACTGCGGACCAGGATCCGGCCGAGGAGGTCGGGGGCGACCTCGGAGACGGGGCGGTCGAAGAACTCTCTGGGCAGGGGCGTACGGTCGGGGGTCGCGATCATGCCGTCCGAGGGTACTGGATACGGACGGTGTCACGGGGTGGTCGGCGGGCTCCGCGGTCGCCAGGGTGGGGACGCGGAACCGGTCACGGCCGGATCGCGTTGTTAGAGATCAAGGGTCCATACGTACGGCTCGACGCAGGACGACGGATCAGGTGTGGCCCACGGGGGTCGCCTGGAGAGGGAGAGACATGGCGTTCAAGAAGCTGCTGGCGAGTCTGGGTGCCGGCGGGGCCTCGGTGGAGACGGTGCTGCACGAGGTCAACGTGGTTCCGGGCGGGGTCGTCCAGGGCGAGGTGCGGATCCAGGGCGGGTCCGTGAACCAGCAGATCGAGGGTCTGTCGGTCGGGCTGCAGGCCAAGGTCGAGGTGGAGAGCGGCGACCAGGAGTACAAGCAGGACATCGAGTTCACGAAGTCGTCGCTGGGCGGTGCCTTCGAGCTCCAGGCGGGTGCCGTGCACGCTGTCCAGTTCGGTCTGGAGATCCCGTGGGAGACGCCGATCACGATGATCGACGGGCAGCCGCTGCGCGGGATGAACATCGGGGTGAGCACCGAGTTGGCGATCGCGCGGGCCGTGGACTCCAGTGATCTGGACCCGGTCAACGTGCACCCGCTGCCGGCGCAGAAGGCGATCCTGGACGCGTTCATCCAGCTGGGCTTCCGCTTCAAGAGCGCGGACATGGAGCGCGGCCACATCCGGGGCACCCGGCAGAAGCTGCCGTTCTACCAGGAGATCGAGTTCCTCCCGCCGCAGCAGTACCGGGGGCTGCACCAGGTCGAGCTGAGCTTCGTGGCCGACGAGCAGGCCATGGACGTCGTGCTGGAGATGGACAAGAAGCCGGGTCTGTTCAGCGAGGGCAGCGACACCTTCCGCTCCTTCAAGGTGGGACTGAACGACTACCAGGGCACCGATTGGGCGGCGTACCTCAACCAGTGGCTGTCGGAGGTCGGCAGCAAGCGCAACTGGTTCTAGGCTCGGTCCGCGACTGAACGCAACCGATCAGGAGGTACCGAGGTGACCGAGCTCAAGCGGCGGCCGCTCCCCCACGACTTCCATCCGCCCGTGCCGTCGTTCATGGTGTCGAGCGAGGACGTGCAGGAGGGGGCGACGCTCAGGGAGGCTCAGGTCCACGCGGCCGGCAACACCTCGCCGCATCTGCGGTGGGAGGGGTTCCCGCCGGAGACCAGGAGTTTCGCCGTGACCTGCTACGACCCCGATGCCCCGACGGGCAGCGGGTTCTGGCACTGGGTGCTGTTCGACATCCCTGCCACGGTGACCGAGCTGCCGGCCGGTGCGGGGAGCAGCACGTTCGAAGGGCTGCCCGAGGGCGCGGTCCACGCGCGCAACGACTACGGCAGCAAGGACTTCGGCGGCGCCGCGCCGCCGCCCGGGGACGGACCGCACCGGTACGTGTTCACGGTGTACGCCGTGGATCAGGAGAAGCTCGGTCCGGACTCGGACGCGTCTCCCGCCGCGGTGGGCTTCAATCTGCGGTTCCACACGCTGGCGCGCGCGCAGCTGATCGGTGAGTACGAGGTGCCCGCGCAGTCCTGAGGCGGTCCGAGCGGTCCCGAGCGTTCATGGAACGTTTGCCCGCCCCTGGTCATGGAATTGATCAGGGGCGGGCATTTTTGTCGCCGGGGGACGCGGGAGTCGCCTCCCGCAGGAGCAGCGGATATTGCGTTGTCCATCCCGGCGTGCCCGGCCAGAGTTGATCCCAGCCCGCCGAGGGGTGGGCCGGTGCACACGGGAGGTGGGCTGGTATGCGGGACACGCTGGTGCTGAACGCGAGCTTCGAGCCGTTGTCGACGGTGACGCTGAACCGAGCCGTCGTTCTGGTGCTTCAGGACAAGGCCGTCGTCGAGCAGGCCCACCCCGAGCTCCGGATGCGTGGAGCCGCGGTCGACATACCGGCGCCCCGGGTGATCAGGCTCTGCCAGTACGTGAGGGTGCCGTTCCGAAGACGAGCGCCGTGGTCGAGGCGGGGCGTCCTGGTGCGGGACCGGCACCGGTGCGCGTACTGCGGGCGGCGGGCGACGACCGTGGACCACGTGGTGCCGCGGTCGCACGGTGGACAGGACACGTGGCTGAACACGGTGGCGTCCTGTGCGGAGGACAATCACCGGAAGGCGAACCGGACGCCCGAGCAGGCGGGGATGCCGCTGTTGCGGCGGCCCTTCGAGCCGACGCCGGCCGATGCGATGCTGCTGGCGCTGGGCGCCGAGGACTTCGAGGCGTTGCCCGAGTGGTTGACGCTGGATGCGGCGTGAGGGTTTCGCCGTAGGGGCGTGGGCCCGCTGCCCGGCTGCGGATGTGGTGTGGTTTGCCGCGCGGTTCCCCGCGCCCCCAGGGGGTTTCAGTCGATCGACGGCTTCTCGCGGCGTTCCTGGGCGGGGACGTTGGGTGCCGGGGCGCCGTTGCCGCCGCCCATCGCGCCGAAGTTGCCCATCGCGCCGGAGAGGCCCTTGAGGGCGTCGCCGATTTCGCTGGGGACGATCCAGAGCTTGTTGGCGTCGCCCTCGGCGATCTTGGGGAGCATCTGGAGGTACTGGTAGGAGAGGAGCTTCTGGTCGGGGTCGCCGGCGTGGATGGCCTCGAAGACCGTACGGACGGCCTGGGCCTCGCCCTCGGCGCGCAGGGCCGCTGCCTTGGCCTCGCCCTCGGCGCGCAGGATCTGGGACTGCTTCTCGCCCTCGGCGCGCAGGATCTCGGACTGGCGGACACCCTCGGCCTGGAGGATCGCGGCGCGCTTGTCGCGGTCGGCGCGCATCTGCTTCTCCATCGAGTCCTGGATGGAGGTGGGGGGTTCGATGGCCTTGAGCTCGACGCGGTTGACGCGGATGCCCCACTTGCCGGTGGCCTCGTCGAGGACGCCGCGCAGGGCCGCGTTGATCTCCTCGCGGGAGGTCAGGGTGCGCTCGAGGTCCATACCGCCGATGATGTTGCGCAGTGTGGTGACGGTGAGCTGCTCGATGGCCTGGATGTAACTGGCGACCTCGTAGGTGGCGGCGCGGGCGTCGGTCACCTGGTAGTAGATGACGGTGTCGATGTTGACGACCAGGTTGTCCTGGGTGATGACCGGCTGCGGGGGGAACGGCACGACCTGCTCGCGCAGGTCGATGCGGTTGCGGATGGTGTCGATGAACGGGACGACGATGTTGAGGCCCGCGTTGAGCGTCCGCGTGTAACGGCCGAAGCGCTCGACGATGGCGGCGCTGGCTTGTGGGATGACTTGGATCGTCTTGATCAGGGCGATGAAGACCAACACCACCAGGATGATCAGGACGATGATGATCGGTTGCATCGTCGGTTCCCCGAACCCTTCTTCGCCTCGGCGCCTACGGCAGACATTGTGCCTGTGGAAGATCCTGCGGTTGAAGATCTTGCTGGTCGAGTCTGACAGACCATCGGTGCAACTGGGGTGTTGTTCGCCCTAGTTGTGTCGCGGGGGTTCACATGATGACGGCTGTGGCCCCCTCGATGTCCACCACGTCCACCTCCTGGCCCACCTCATAGGTGTGGCCGGTGTCGAGTGCACGTGCCGACCAGACCTCGCCGGCCAGCTTGATCCGGCCGCCGGAGCCGTCGACGCGTTCCAGCACGACGGCCTGTCTCCCTTTCAGGGCGTCCACACCGGTGGCGAGTTGGGGCCGCTGGGCCCGGTGTCTGTTCGCGATGGGGCGTACGACGGCGATGAGGGCGGTCGAGACGACGGCGAAGACCGCGACCTGGGCGACGGCGCCGCCGCCGAAGATGCCGGATACCACTGCCGCGGCGACGGCGCCCACCGCGAGCATGCCGAGTTCGGGCATCGCGGTGATCACGAGCCCGATGCCGAGTGCCGCCGCGCCGATCAGCCACCACAGCCATGCGTCGATTTCCACGTGGTCATGGTAGGACCGCGCACCCGGTCGCCGACAGGGCGCCGATCGGTTTGAACGCGCCGTGCGGCTCCGGGTCTTGGGCTGCGGGAGGGGTCAGGACATCGGGAGGCCCTGGGCGGTGAAGCGGTCGCCGACCTGTTCCACGACGAGGGGGAGGCCGAAGCAGAGGGAGAGGTTGCGGGAGGTGAGTTCGAGCTCCAGCGGTCCGGCGGCGAGGATCTTGCCCTGACGGATCATCAGGACGTGGGTGAAGCCCGGTGCGATCTCCTCGACATGGTGCGTGACCATGATCATGGAGGGGGCGATCGGGTCGCGGGCGAGCCGGCCGAGGCGGCGTACGAGGTCCTCGCGGCCGCCGAGGTCGAGTCCGGCTGCGGGCTCGTCGAGGAGCAGCAGTTCGGGGTCGGTCATCAGGGCGCGGGCGATGAGGGTGCGCTTGCGCTCGCCCTCGGAGAGTGTGCCGAACCTGCGGTCCAGGTACTCGGACATGCCGAGGCGGTCGAGGAAGGCGCGGGCGCGCTGCTCGTCGATGTCCTCGTACTGCTCCTGCCAGCCGGCGGTCATGCCGTAGGCGGCGGTGAGCACGGTCTGCAGGACCGTCTGGCGCTTGGGAAGCTTGTCGGCCATGGCGATGCCGGCCATGCCGATGCGGGGGCGCAGTTCGAAGACGTCGGTGCCGGGGGTGCCGAGGGTCTCGCCGAGGATGCTGACGGTGCCCGTGCTGGGGTAGAGGTAGCTGGACGCGATGTTGAGGAGGGTGGTCTTGCCGGCGCCGTTGGGGCCGAGGATGACCCAGCGCTCGCCCTCCTTGACCGACCAGGAGACCTGGTCCACCAGAGCCCGGTCCTCACGGACCACGGATACGTCCTGAAGCTCCAGAACATCGCTCATGAGCGCGTTGTCTCCCCTTGCAGTGTGGCCGGTCTCGGCTGTCGCGTACGCCTGTGGTCGGTCCGCCGCGCCCGTGGGCACAGCCCTTCATGAAATCTACGCCACTGGCCGACCCGGACATTCCTCCGGTCCGGTTCTCGGGCTCTGTCTAGGGTGTACGCATGCTCTCGGAACCTCGCTCTGGACGCCTCGCCGCTTGGGGAAACGCCCTCCTCGCCGGACTTGTCCCACCGGACGACGCCGTGCTCGCGATCGTCGGGGAGGACGCGGTGCACCGGGTGGAGGGGGTGCCGGGCGAGTCGGCTCCCGTGGGGCTCACGCTGGCGCTGGGGCGGCTGCGGGCGCTCGGGGCGTTCGGGCTGCGGGTGGCGCTGCCGGCGCCGGGGCATCCGCTGGGGCTGAGCGGGCCGCCGGAGTTCAATGCGCGGGCGCTGGAGGCGGAGGAGGCGGTGGTGTGCCACGGGGCCGCGCTGGGGCTGGTGCCGGAGGTGCACGAGGCCGGGCCCTCGGGTGATGTGCACGTGGAGGTGGTGTGGCACTGCCTGCCGGTGCGGGAGGCGCCGCCGGCGGACGTGCCGTCCCTCGGTGAGGCGGAACGGGAGCTGGCGGAGGCGCTGCGGGAGGCCACCGAGGTGCTGACGCGGCTGGACGTGGCCGGGTCGGGGCCGGTGGCGGAGGCGGCGATCGACGCGTACCGGGCGCGGGCCCTGGCTTCGCGGGGGCGGGAGGTCTTGGCGCCGGGGTATCCGCCTCGGGCGGTGCGGGTGCTGGAGCTGGCTCAGCGGGTGGGGGCGTTGGTGTCGCTGGCGGAGGGCGGGGGGCACGGGGGTGCGGTGAGTGCGTCGGAGATGGCGGGGCGGGCTGCTGCGTTGCGGCCCGTGGAGCGAACGGCTCGGCGAGCGCAGGTGGCTGCGTACAACTCCGTTGTGGAGGAGCGGGGGATGGGGTGAGGTCTGTTCGCCCGGTGTCGGCGTGTGCGGAGCGGCCGGCGTCGGTGCCGGCCGGGGGTGGATCGCACAGCCCGGCGCCTGCGGGGTGCCTCTCCCACTCTCGGCTGCGCTCGAGCGGGAGGTACCCCCACCGCCCTGGGGGTGCCTCCCAGGCCTTCAAGGCGCTGGGGGAGGCACGACTGCCCGCGGGGGCGGAGGTACTGCCGGCAGTGCTGAGCCCCGGGCGCCCGAGTGGGGGCCGGGCGGCCGGGGCTCGGCGGGTGGCGTCAGTGGTTGACGGCGGTGTTGCCGAAGGCCGGGTTCAGGAGGCCGATCACGTTGACGCTGTTGCCGGACACGTTGACCGGGACGTCGACCGGTACCTGGACGACGTTGCCGGAGACGACGCCCGGGGAGCCCACGGCCTTGCCGTCGGCGTGGCTGCCGTCGGTGGCGGAGGCCATTCCCGTGCCGGCCGCGAGCAGACCGCCGGCCACCATCGTCACGGCCGCTGCCTTCTTCAGGTTCTTCACTTTCCGAGCCCTCCTTGCGGTGACCGCGGCAGGCGCCGCGGTACGCACTGGAGAACGGCGGACACCGACGAGGGATACGGCCATCCGAGGGACATTCCCACTACGGTATGAATCTCGGATCGGACGGGAACCTTCCGCAGGGCGTGCGGCGTCCCGGGTCAGCCGCTCAGGCCGTGACGTACGGCCCACAGAGCGGCCTGGGTGCGGTCCGCCAGGTCGAGTTTCATCAGGATGTTCGAGACGTGGGTCTTCACGGTCTTCTCGGAGAGCACCAGGGCGCGGGCGATCTCCCGGTTGGCGCGGCCGTCCGCTATGAGCCCGAGCACTTCGCGCTCCCGTTCGGTGAGGGAGCCGGCGCGTCCCGGCCCCGAGCCGGTCTCCTCCTGGGACAGCAGCGCTCCGGCCACCTCCGCCTGGAGCAGGACGTGCCCGGCGTGCACGGAGCGGATGGCTCCGGCGAGCGCGTCGGGGTCGATGTCCTTGTACACATAACCGGCGGCGCCCGCGCGGAGGGCGGGGACGACCGTGCGCTGCTCGGTGAAGCTGGTGACGATCAGCACGCGCGCGGGGTGGTCCAGTTCACGGAGCCGGCGCAGCGCGTCCACGCCGTCCATGCCGGGCATCTTGACGTCCATGAGGATGACGTCGGGCCCCAGCTCCTCCGCCAGGGCGACTCCCCCGGCGCCGTCCGCGGCCTCGCCGACGACCTCGATGTCGTCCTGCACCTCGAGGAAGGTACGCAGGCCCCGGCGTACCACCTGGTGATCGTCGACCAGCAGCACCTTGATTGCGTCAGCCACCGGGGACCTCCATCTCGATCGTGGTGCCCTTGCCGGGCGCCGATTCCACGGTCAGCCTGCCGCCGACCCCGCTCGCCCGGTCCCGCATGGAGACCAGGCCCAGATGGCGGCCCTCGCGGCGGACGGTCCGCGGGTCGAAGCCACCGCCGTCGTCGCTGACCCGCAGGACCGCCCCGGCGCCCCTGCGGTCCAGGGTGACGTCGACGTGGTCGCCGCCGGAGTGCCGCAGGGCGTTGTGCAGCGCCTCCTGGGCGACGCGCAGCACCGCCTCCTCCTGGGCGGCCGGGAGGGCGCGTACGCCGTGTCCGGTGAAGGTCACGCGCGCGGTGTGGGCGCGGTCGAGGACCTGGATCTGCGTGCGCAGCGTGGCGACGAGGCCGTCCTCGTCGAGCGCCGCGGGGCGCAGTTCGACGACCGCCGCGCGCAGTTCGTCGGCGGCCTCGGCGGCCAGGGCGGCGACCTGCTGGAGCTCTCCCTTGGCGCGGGCGGGGTCGCGGTCCACGAGGCGGGCGGCGGCCTGGGCGGTGAGCCGCAGGGAGAAGAGTTTCTGGCTGACGGCGTCGTGGAGTTCGTGGGCGAGGCGGGAGCGTTCCTCGGCGATGGTCAGTTCACGGCTGCGTTCGTAGAGCCGGGCGTTGGTGAGGGCGATCGCGGCGTGCTGGGCGAGGATGCCGAGCAGTTCCTCGTCGTCGGCGGTGAAGCCGCAGGCGCCCTCGGGTTTGGGGCAGTTCTTGTTGGCGAGGAAGAGGGCGCCGATGACCTCGTCCCCGTCGCGGATGGGCAGGCCCAGGAAGTCGACCAGGTCGGGGTGGGCGCTGGGCCAGCCCTCGAACCGGGGGTCGCGGCGCACGTCGGCGAGGCGCTGCGGGGCGGCCTCGTCGAGCATCGCGGCGAGGACGCCGTGCCGGCGCGGGAGGGGGCCGATGGCCTTCCACTGGTCGTCGCTGACGCCGTCGACCACGAACTGGGCGAAGCCGCCGTGGTCGTCGGGCACGCCGAGCGCGGCGTACTGCGCGTCGAGGAGTTCGCGGGCCGAGGCGACGATCGTCTTGAGGACGTCGCGCACCTCGAGGTGCCTGCTCATGGCCAGCAACGCGGAACTCACCGCGGCGAGGCCGGACCGGGGGCCGTGGCTCATGCCCTCACGGTACCGGCGGGCCGTGACAGCGGGATCGGACGTGTGTCGCCCTTCGGGCGGGTCGCAGGACCTAGGCCGCAGGTCCCGCCGCCCCGGTCGGGGAGCAGGACCGCAGGACCGAGGTCGGTGGCGTAGGGCGAAGGGACCCGGGGCGCTGCGTCCCGGGCCCGAGGCGGTGGCGGCGGGCCGGTCCCTACGTTGAGGGCACGCCGATCGAGCGGCGTCGGACGACGAGGGGAAGGCTGCCATGCCGGTTGCGGTCATCACGGGGGCTTCGAAAGGGCTCGGGGAGGCGCTCGCCCGGGCGCTGGCGGCGCGCGGCTGGGATCTGGTGCTCGACGCGCGGGATCCGGTGCGCCTGGCGGAGGCCGCCGGGCCGGTGGCGGCGCACGGCACGCGCGTGACGGCGCTGCCCGGGGACGTCACGGACGCCGCGCACCGCGCGGAACTGGTGGCGGCGGCCGGGCGGCTGGGCGGGGTGGATCTGCTGGTGCACAACGCGAGCGCGCTGGGCGCCGAGCCGCTCGTCCGGCTGGAGGAGCTGCCACTGGAGGGGCTGCGGCGGGCGCTGGAGGTGAACCTGGTGGCGGCGCTGGGCCTGGTGCAGGAGGCGCTGCCGCTGCTGCGGGCCGCGACGGCCGGGACGGTGCTGGTGGTCAGTTCGGACGCCGCGGTGGAGGCGTATCCGACGTGGGGCGGGTACGGGGCGTCCAAGGCGGCCCTGGACCAGCTGGCGGCGGTGCTGGCGGTGGAGGAGCCGGGGCTGCGGGTGTGGGCGGTCGATCCCGGCGACATGGCGACGGACCTGTACGCGGCGGCCGTACCGGACGACGACGGTCCGCGGCCGGAGCCGGCCGGTGTGACGCCCGCCTTCCTGCGGCTGCTGGACGAGCGGCCGGCGAGCGGTCGCCACGGCGCTCCGGCGCTGCTGGAGGAGAGGCGATGACCGTGGTCGTGGAGGTGCCGGAGGAGTTGTCCGCGCGGGTGCCGGTGGAGCAGCGGGGGCCGGGGCTGGACCGGGACTCGGTGCGGCTGCTGGTCTCGCGGGGCACGGCGGTGTCGCACCACGCCTTCGCGGAGCTGCCGCGGCTGCTGCGGGCCGGGGATCTGCTGGTGGTGAACACGTCACCGACGCTGGCGGCGGCCGTCGGGGGGTGGATCGGGCACACGCGCGTGGTGGTGCACTTCTCCACGCGCGGTGACGACGGCCGCTGGGCGGTCGAGCTGCGGGATCCCGACGGGCGCGGCACCACGCGTGCGCGCCACGGGGACAGGGCGCGGAGCGCTCCTCGGAAGGGTGGTGGCGGGAGACGGGCGGGCGCGCCCGCGGGTACGGAGGTACGGCTGACCGGGGGTGCGCGGCTGGTGCTGGAGGAGCCGCTGGGTGCGCGGGGTGAGCGGCTGTGGTGGGCGCGTGTGACGGGGGACGTGCTCGGGATGCTGCGGGAGCACGGACGGGCCATCCGGTACGCGTACACGGAGCGGGACCAGCCGTTGTCGGCGTACCAGACGGTGTTCGCGCTGCCGACGCCGGACGGTGCGGGGAGTGCGGAGATGCCGAGCGCGGGGCGTCCGTTCACCGCGCGGACGGTGGTCGAGCTGGTGAGCCGGGGGGTGCAGTTCGCCCCGATCACGCTGCACACCGGGGTGGCGTCGGCTGAGGCGCACGAGCCGCCGTATCCGGAGCGGTTCGTGGTGCCGGAGGCGTCGGCGCGGGTGATCGGGGCGGTGCGGGCGGGGGGCGGCCGGGTGATCGCGGTGGGGACGACGGCCGTACGGGCGGTGGAGTCGGCGGCCGGTGCGGACGGTGTGGTGCGGGCCCGCGCGGGGTGGACCGACCTGGTGGTGACCCCCGAGCGCGGGGTGCGGGTGGTGGACGGGCTGCTGACCGGGCTGCACGAGCCGGAGGCCTCGCACCTGCTGATGCTGGAGGCGGTCGCGGGGCGGGCGGCGATCGACCGGGGGTACGAGGAGGCGCTGCGCGAGCGCTACCTGTGGCACGAGTTCGGCGATGTGCACCTGCTCCTGCCGGAGTGACCGAACCACCTCACACAGAGAGTCGCTTCAGCAACTTTCGGTGAGGGGTGAAGGTAGCCGGTGTGAGGCCGGACATAGGGCGCACGTCACGTACGAAGAGGTATAGGAGGGGCATAACGCCCATCTGAGCGGCATAAATAGTCCCCTCTGCCCCATTTAACCCCTCCCTGGCCACTATCCGTCTTCGTACGTCACACCTTTGCCCAGTTATTTTGCGGCCGCTAAGAATGGCTGCGTCGCTCAGCGCCGTGGGTATCTCCCCGCGGCGTTCGTGCTGGAAGCACCGGACGTTGAGCGACCTCCGCGCTATTCGAAGAGGTCCGTCCCGCATGTCCAAGAACATCCTCACCCGTGGTCATAGTCGTGCGCTGACCCGTCACCACAAGATCGCCGCCGCCGGCGTCGCGGCCCTCGGCGCCGCCGCGATCGGTTTCTCGGCCGTCCCGAGCAACGCGTCCACGACCACGACGACCGAGGTCGCCGCCCCGACCGCGAAGGTGGTGTACAGCACCGCGCCGATCGAGGGCGTTAAGGCCGACGTCACCGACCAGCTCGCCGTCTCCAGCCTCAAGGTCGAGCGGATCGCGGCGAAGAAGGAGGCCGCCGCCGAGGCCGCCGCCGAGAAGGAGGCCGCCGAGAAGGAGGCCGCCGCCGTCGCGAAGGCCAAGGCCGAGGAGGCGCGCAAGGCCGAGGAGGCCGCCGACCGCGTCGAGGTGAAGAAGGACGCCCCGCGCAAGAGCTACGGCAACACCCTGGACGGCTGGATCCGTGAGTCCCTGGCCATCATGAAGAAGCACGGCATCCCGGGCTCCTACGAGGGCATCCACCGCAACGTCATGCGGGAGTCCTCGGGCAATCCGAAGGCGATCAACCTCTGGGACGTCAACGCCCGGAACGGCATCCCTTCCAAGGGTCTGCTGCAGGTGATCCCGCCGACGTTCGAGGCCTACCACGTCCCGGGCACCCCGAAGAACATCTACGACCCGGTCGCCAACATCACCGCCGCCTGCAACTACGCGGCCGACAAGTACGGCACCATGGACAACGTCGACAGCGCGTACTGAGGTCGGCGCGGACCTCTTCTCGCGGACACAGACGCCGAAGGGCGGCACCCTCCTGACGGGGTGCCGCCCTTCGGGGCCGTACGGCGCGGATTACTTGCGCATGACCTCGGGCTCGTGACGGCGCAGGAAGCGGGCCACGAAGAAGCCGCAGATCACGCCGAGGACGATCAGCGCGGACATGTCCATCACCCAGGCCCCGACCATGTGCTCCCACAGCGGGTCGGTGTCGCCGGCCGTCTCCGGCGGGCTGATCCTGTTGAAGTCCAGCGTGGCGCCCGAGGCGGCGACCGCCCAGCGCGACGGCATCAGGAACGAGAACTGGTTGACGCCGATCGAGCCGTGCAGGGTGAACAGACAGCCGGTGAAGACGACCTGGATGATCGCGAACATCACCAGCAGCGGCATGGTCTTCTCCGCGGTCTTCACCAACGAGGAGATGATCAGGCCGAACATCATCGAGGTGAAGCCGAGCGCCATGATCGGCACGGAGAGCTCCAGCAGCGTGAAGCCGCCGAAGACCAGGCCCTCCTCCGGGATCTCCCGGCTGGAGAAGCCGATCACACCGACCAGCAGGCCCTGCAGCACGGTGATCATGCCGAGCACGAACACCTTGGACATCAGGTACGCCGAGCGGGACAGGCCGGTGGCGCGCTCCCGCTCGTAGATGACCCGTTCCTTGATCAGCTCACGCACGGAGTTCGCCGCGCCCGCGAAACAGGCGCCCACCGCGAGTATCAGCAGGACCGTGGTCGCCGTGCCGTTCGGGATGACCCGGCCCGCCGCGTTGGGCGGGTTGGGCAGCAGGCCCTTGTCCGCGTCGATGAGCAGGCTGACCGCGCCGAGGACGGCCGGCAGGACCACCATCAGGGCGAGGAAGCCCTTGTCGGAGACGATCACCGAGACGTAGCGGCGCACCAGGGTCACGAACTGCGACATCCAGCCCTGCGGCTTCGGCGGCCGCATCGCCTGCATCGGCGGCACCTGCACGGACTGCGGCGCGACGGCGTCGATGTCCGCGGCGTACATCTGGTAGTGCTGCGAGCCCTTCCAGCGGCCCGCCCAGTCGTAGTCGCGGTAGCTCTCGAAGGCGGAGAAGACGTCGGCCCAGGTGTCGTAGCCGAAGAAGTTCAGCGCCTCCTCGGGCGGGCCGAAGTAGGCGACGGAGCCGCCGGGCGCCATCACCAGGAGCTTGTCGCAGATCGCCAGCTCGGCCACCGAGTGCGTGACGACGAGGACCGTGCGGCCGTCGTCGGCGAGGCCGCGCAGCAGCTGCATGACGTCGCGGTCCATGCCCGGGTCGAGGCCGGAGGTGGGCTCGTCCAGGAAGATCAGCGATGGCTTGGTGAGCAGCTCCAGGGCGACGGAGACGCGCTTGCGCTGGCCGCCGGACAGGGACGTGACCTTCTTGTCCTTGTGGATGTCCAGCTTGAGCTCGCGCAGCACCTCGTCGATGCGGGACTGGCGCTCGGCGGCCGTGGTGTCGGCGGGGAAGCGGAGCTTGGCCGCGTACTTGAGGGCCTTCTTGACGGTCAGCTCCTTGTGCAGGATGTCGTCCTGCGGGACCAGACCGATGCGCTGGCGCAGTTCGGCGAACTGCTTGTAGAGGTTCCGGTTGTCGTAGAGAACCTCGCCCTGGTTGGCGGGGCGGTAGCCGGTGAGGGCCTTGAGAAGCGTGGACTTGCCGGAGCCGGACGGGCCGATGACCGCGATCAGCGACTTCTCCGGGACGCCGAAGGAGACGTCCTTGAGGATCTGCTTGCCGCCGTCGACGGTGACCGTCAGGTGGCGGGCGGAGAAGGACACCTCACCGGTGTCGACGAACTCCTCGAGCCGGTCGCCGACGATCCGGAACGTCGAGTGACCGACGCCCACGACGTCGGTGGGGCCGAGCAGTTGCGAGCCGCCCTTGGCGATCGGCTGACCGTTGACGTACGTGCCGTTGTGCGAGCCGAGGTCGCGGATCTCCATGCGGCCGTCGGGCGTCGAGTGGAACTCGGCGTGGTTGCGGGAGACCTGGAGGTCGGAGACGACCAGGTCGTTCTCCAGGGCACGGCCGATGCGCATCACGCGGCCGAGGGAGAACTGGTGGAACGTGGTGGGGCTGCGGTCGCCGTGGACCGGCGGCGCCCCCGCACCGCCGCCGGGGGCGCCCTGCTGCTGCGGGATGTGCGGCGCGGGCTGCTGCGCGGGCGGCTGCTGCCAACCGGGCTGCTGGGCGGGCGGCTGCTGCTGCGGCGGCGCCTGCTGGGCCCAGCCGGCGTTCGCGCCCTGGGCCGCGTACGGCTGCTGCGGCTGGGCCTGCGGCGCGGCGGCCGGGGCCGCGGCGCCCGCTCCCGCACCGGACAGCGTCACGCGCGGGCCGTCGGTGGCGTTGCCCAGGTTCAGCACCGTGCCGGAGCCGAGCTCCAGATGGTGGATCCGCTGCCCCTGCGCGAACGTGCCGTTGGTGCTGCCGTGGTCCTCGATGACCCAACCGCGCCCGTTGAAGCTGATCGTGGCGTGACGCCAGGAGACCCTGGCGTCGTCCAGCACGACGTCACCCTGCGGATCACGTCCGAGGGTGTAAGACCTGGACGGATCGAGCGTCCAGGTCCGTCCGTTTGATTCCAGTACGAGTTCCGGCACTCCATGCCCCACTGAGTTGTCCCCCGAATTTCCCCCATCGCAGGGAGTCTAGGGATGTCGAACATCGGGGGAACTATTTCAGGCTCGGCCCGCTGACCGAAAGTCGACCTTGTCACGAGCGCGCACCAAGATGTTCACGGGCTTTCGTCGGCCGGGTTGAAATCGGCCCGGAGAGTGGTAAACCACGCGAGGGGGACAAGTGCGGCCGTCACGCCGCGTCGCGGGTCGGGGATCTGCCGTGAGCACTGCCACGAACGTCCGCACCGCGGAACGGGACGGACGCGTGCCCTGGGCCGACGTGGTGATGTCCGCGGTCGCCGCGGTGAGCTGGGCGCTGATCGGGATGGCGGGGACGGCGGCGCTCGGGCTGCGTCTGCTGGACGCCGACGCGGCCGGGCCGCTGGGCCCGATGACCGCCGCGGTGGTGGCCCTGGGGCGGGCGGTTCGGTCACCCCCTCCGGTGACGTGTCCGCCTTCGGGCTGTCGGGCGCGGTGGCGGACACGGCCCTGGAGGTCACGCCGCTGGGCGTGAGTCTGGTGGGCGCGCTGCTGGCCCGGGCGAGCGGGGCGGCGGGGGTGCGGGGGTGCGGGCGGCGACGCCGGCACGGGGTGGCACGAGGGTGGCCGAGGGGTGGCGGCCGGCGCCGGCCGCCGAGGGCCCGGGCGGGGTGACGACCGCCGGGCCGTATGCGCCGGGGACCCCTTACCGGCCCCCGGACCCGGACACCAATCCGTACCTGCGGGTGGAACGGGAGACGTGGGCTTCCCGGGGATCCCGGCAGCCGGAGGACGCGGCACCGTCGCCGGGCGGTGCACGGGGTGCCGGCGACCCGCCCGCGTCCAAAGTCCGCGAGGGGCACGGCGACGTCCACGGGGCGCCCACGGTGACCGGGCCGGTGAAGCCGCCCCGACGGGGGCCCGGACCGCGGGGCCGGGACCGGTCGCCGTTGTGGCCGGACGAGCCGCCGCCACCACCGCCCCCGCCCCCTCCGCCGCCACGGAGGCCGGACGGCGCGTAAGCTCCGGTACACCCCGGTGACGGGCGGTGTTCGTTGTCCGGCTGGCGGACCTCGGAGGCGCTGGGCGCCGGGCGCCGGATACGGTGGGAACACCATGAGCGCATCGCAGACCACCGACGTTCCCACCCTCCTTGTCAAGATCTTCGGCAGGGACCGGCCGGGCATCACGGCCGGCCTCTTCGACACCCTCGCCGCCTACTCGGTCGACGTGGTCGACATCGAGCAGGTCGTCACCCGCGGCCGCATCGTGCTCTGCGCGCTCGTGACCGAGCCGCCCGAGGGGCTGGAAGGGGATCTGCGGGCGACCGTCCACAGCTGGGCGGAGTCGGTGAAGATGCAGGCGGAGATCATCTCCGGCATGGGCGACAACCGTCCGCGCGGACTCGGCCGCTCCCTGGTCACCGTGCTGGGCCACCCCCTCACGGCGGAGGCGACGGCGGCGATCACCTCGCGGATCACCCGGGCCGGCGGCAACATCGACCGCATCTTCCGGCTCGCCAAGTATCCGGTGACGGCCGTGGAGTTCGCGGTGTCCGGCGTGGAGACGGAACCGCTGCGCACCGCGCTGGTGACCGACGCGGCACGGCTCGGGGTGGACGTGGCCGTGGTCGGGGCGGGACTGTACCGGCGGGCGCAGCGCCTGGTCGTCATGGACGTGGACTCCACGCTCATCCAGGACGAGGTGATCGAGCTCTTCGCCGCGCACGCCGACTGCGAGGACGAGGTCGCCGAGGTGACGGCGGCCGCGATGCGCGGGGAGCTGGACTTCGAGCAGTCGCTGCACGCGCGCGTGGCGCTGCTGGAGGGGCTGGACGCCTCCGTGGTGGACAAGGTCCGCAGCGAGGTGCGGCTGACGCCCGGCGCCCGCACGCTGATCCGCACGCTGAAGCGCCTCGGCTACCAAGTGGGTGTGGTGTCGGGTGGGTTCACCCAGGTCACGGATGATCTGAGGGAGCGGCTGGGGCTGGACTTCGCCCAGGCCAACACCCTGGAGATCGTCGACGGGAAGCTGACGGGCAAGGTCACCGGCGAGATCGTGGACCGGGCGGGCAAGGCTCGGCTGCTGCGCCGGTTCGCCGCCGAGGCGGGGGTGCCGCTGTCGCAGACGGTGGCGATCGGTGACGGTGCGAACGATCTCGACATGCTGAACGCGGCGGGGCTCGGTGTCGCCTTCAACGCCAAGCCGGTGGTGCGCGAGGCCGCGCACACGGCGGTGAACTTCCCCTTCCTGGACACGGTCCTGTACCTGCTCGGCGTCACCCGTGAAGAGGTCGAGGCGGCGGACACGCTCGACGTGGGCTGAGCCGCCCGGACCGGGGCGCGGGAAGGGGCGGGCCCGGTACCGGCGGAGGTCGGCGCCGGGCCCCTGCCGTGCCGGGTGTCACTCGGTGGGCGCCCAGTAGTCGACCAGCGTGCCGACGCCGGGCTCGAGGGACTTCCAGGAGCCGGTGAAGGACAGGACGGCGAAGGCGGCGGCCGGGTAGCCGCGCCGGCTCATGCGCTCGCGGGCGTCGCCCTCCGCCGCGCCGGCCAGGATGTCGGCGAGCGCCTGGACGCCCGGGTTGTGACCGACCAGGAGGACGTTCTGCGCGTCGTCGGGGGTTTCGTTGAGCAGGGCGATCAGCTCGCCGGGGGAGGCGTCGTAGATCCGCTCCTCGTAGACGGTCTTCGGTCGCTCCGGGAACTCGTGGACCGCGAGCTTCCAGGTCTCGCGGGTCCGGACCGCTGTGGAGCACAGGGCCAGATCGAAGGCGATGCCGGTGTCGGCGAGCTTGCGTCCGGCGACGGCGGCATCCATGCGGCCCCGCTCGGCGAGTGGGCGCTCGTGGTCGGGGACCGGAGGCCAGTCGGCTTTCGCATGCCGGAAAAGGACGATCCTGCGAGGTTCTGCGACGCTCATGTGATCCAGCTTCGCATGAAACAGGCCATGGGGCGCAGGGAGTTGACCGGCGCTTCCCGGAGATGTTCAGCGGGCTATCAGCTGCTGCGCGCGCTCGACGAGGTGGGTGAGCGCGGGCTCACCGGCGGCCGTGTGGGCGTCGGAGGGGTTGAGGACCAAGCTGAGCAGGGCGACGAAGGCGAGGGTGGGCAGGGCCAGGGCCCACCACGGCAGCCGGGTGTCGACGCCGCCCCGGGAGGCCGGGTGGGGCCGGGTGTGCGTGCGCGCCGACATGGGAGCCTCCGCTCTTCGTAGGGTGCGTGATCCGCCGTTCGCGGCCGCATCTCGAAGGTACGGACTCCCGAAGGCCCAACCCATCCGGTGACCCACCCACTTGACCCTGAGCCTGGCCCCCTAGGGGACAGGGGGGCCAGCACCACCCTGGGCCGTCACGGAGCGAGGAGGGTCGCGATCACACCGATGACGATGAAGATGGCGAAGAACGCGCCGAAGACGAGCAGCATCTTCTTCTGGCCGTTCTGCGGATTCGGGTCGAGGACTGGCATACGGCAAGTCTCGCACCTCGTTCGCCCGCGGCGGGCTTCGGGGGGCGCGTGGCGCGGGTGGCCCGACGGCCGGGAGGGACGTCCGCCCGCCGGGCAGGCGGGTGCCGGCCGGGCACGCGGAGCCCGACGGCCGCGCCCTCCGGAGCGACACGGCTCCGCCGACCGGGCCGCGCGGTGCGGCGGGGCGGCGTGTTCACCGGCCTGGGCCGGTCGGGGCGGGGGCGGCTCCTGGTCGTGAGGACTCGTTTGTTTCCCCCCGCCGCCCCTTCCCGTCCCGTCCCGGGGGCTCTGCCCCCGGACCCCCTTCGCGCAGTTCCCCGCGCCCCTGGGTGCCCTGGCGCGCCCACGCGGCGGAGCCGCACGTCGGCACGGCCCGCGCCCGGGAGCAGGGGCCGGCCGGGATCGCTAGGAGGCCGTCGCCTCGTCCTCCACCGTGCGGTCGCGGCCTGCCAGGACGCCCACGACCATCTGCGGGATCATCAGGCCGGCCATCAGCGCGAGCGGCAGCCCCCAGCCTCCGCTGTGCTGGTAGAGCACGCCCACCAGGAGCGGCCCGGGAATGGAGATCAGGTAGCCGGTGCTCTGCGCGAAGGCCGACAGCTGGGCCACGCCCGCGCCGGTCCTGGCCCGCATCCCGACCATGGTGAGCGCCAGCGGGAAGGCGCAGTTCGCGACGCCCAGCAGCACCGCCCAGGCCCAGGCGCCGGCGGCCGGCGCGAGGTACAGCCCCGCGTATCCGACGAGGCCGCTGACGCCCAGCACGAGCACGATCGGGCCCTGGTGGGGCAACCGGGTGGCGAGGCGCGGGATGACGAAGGCCAGCGGTACGCCCATCACCATGGTGACCGCGAGGAGCAGTCCCGCCGTGCCGGCGGGGACGCCCGCGTCCCGGAAGATCTGCGCCATCCAGCCCATGGTGATGTAGGCGGCGGTGGCCTGGAGCCCGAAGAAGACGGCCAGCGCCCAGGCGGTACGGCTGCGGGTGATGCGCAGCGCCGGCGTCTCGGTGGAAGCGGCCCGCTCCCTCCGGGCGCCCCGTGTCCCGTCCTGCTCCCGCGCGAAGAGGAGCCACGGCAGTACGGCGGCCGCCGCCAGGGCCGCCCACACGGCGAGGCCCGTCCGCCAGTTCCCGCCCAGCGCGTCGGTCAGCGGCACGGTCACGGCCGCCGCCGTGGCGGTGCCCAGGGCGAGGGCCATGGAGTACAGGCCGGTCATGGAGCCGACCCGGTCGGGGAACCAGCGCTTGACGATGACCGGCATCAGGACGTTGCTGACGGCGATGCCCATCAGCGCCAGCGCGCTGGTGGCCAGGAACGCCCCCGTGCCGCCCACGTACGGGCGTATCAGCAGGCCGGCGCCGATGGCGACCATGCCGGCGCAGACCACCGCGCCCGCACCGAACCGGCGGGCCAGCCGCGGTGCGGTGACGCCGAAGACGGCGAAGCACAGCGGGGGCACGGAGGTGAGCAGCCCGGCGACGCTCCCGCTCATGCCGAGCCCGTCGCGGACCTCCTCGAGCAGTGCGCCCAGGCTGGTGATGGCGGGGCGGAGGTTGAGCGCGGCCAGCACGATGCCGGCGACGAGCAGTCGTGTCCGCCACGCGCGCGCGGTGCCGGGCCGGCGGACGGTCCGGACCTCGGACGCGGCCGGTGTGCGTACGGTCGTGGACGTGAGCGTCCGGGGTTCCTCGCCAGTCATGACGCCCATCATAGAATCATGGGATGATTGGTTGTCCATGTCGAGGTCGCCGTGGGGCGCCGCTGTCGTGCGAAGGTGTGCCATGCCGCTGAGCCATCCCCGTCGCTCGGCCCTGTCCGAGCAGGTCATCGCCGCTCTGCGGGCCCAGATCACCTCGGGCGAGTGGCCGGTCGGCGCGCGCATCCCCACCGAGCCGGAGCTGGTGGAGCAGCTGGGGGTGGCCCGCAACACGGTCCGCGAGGCCGTCCGCGCGCTGGCGCACAACGGGCTGCTGGACATCCGCCAGGGCTCGGGCACGTACGTGGTGGCCACGAGCGAGCTGGCGGGCGTGATGCACCGCCGCTTCGCCGACGCCGATCCCCGGCACGTCGCCGAGCTGCGTTCGACCCTGGAATCGGCGGCGGCGCGGCTGGCCGCCGAGCGGCGCACGGAGAAGGACCTCAAGCAGATCGACGCCCTGCTGCTGCGCCGGGAGGAGGCCTGGGAGACGGGCGAGGCGGAGGCGTTCGTGGCGGCGGACGCCACGTTCCACCTGGCGGTCGTGGCCGCCTCGCACAACGACGTGATGACCGCGATGTACGCGGACCTGAGCGAGGTGCTGCGGGACTGGCTGCGCGGCGACGTGGGCGAGGACATGTCCCCCGGGGCGCACATGGACCACGGCCGACTGGTGGACGCGATCCGCGCGGGTGACGCGGCGACGGCGGCCGAGGAGGCCGCCGCCTATCCGTTCATGTGCCGTCCGGGGCCGCTCGGTCCGCCCTCCGCCGACTGATCCGGGCCGACGCGAAGGGCCCGCGCCCCGTACGGGACGCGGGCCCTTCGGCAGGGCGCCGGGTCAGGCGCCGATGGCGTGCAGACCGCCGTCGACGTGGATGATCTCGCCCGTGGTCTTCGGGAACCAGTCGCTCAGCAGGGCGACGACACCGCGGCCGGCCGGCTCGGGGTCCTTCAGGTCCCACTCCAGCGGGGAGCGGCTGTCCCACACGGAGGCCAGCTCGCCGAAGCCCGGGATGGACTTGGCGGCCATGGAGCCGATCGGGCCCGCCGAGATCAGGTTGCAGCGGATGTTCTGCTTGCCCAGGTCCCGGGCCATGTAACGGCTGGTGGCCTCCAGGGCGGCCTTGGCCGGGCCCATCCAGTCGTACTGCGGCCAGGCGAACTGCGCGTCGAAGGTGAGGCCGACGACCGAACCGCCGTTCTGCATCAGCGGCAGGCAGGCCGTGGTCAGCGACTTCAGGGAGAACGCCGAGACGTGCATGGCCGTGGCGACCGACTCGAACGGCGTGTTCAGGAAGTTGCCGCCGAGCGCGTCCTGCGGGGCGAAGCCGATGGAGTGCACGACGCCGTCGAGGCCGCCCAGCTCCTCGCCGACGACGTCGGCCAGACGGCCCAGGTGCTCGTCGTTGGTGACGTCGAGCTCGATGACCTTGGTGGGCTTGGGCAGCTTCTTGGCGATGCGCTCGGTCAGGGTCGGCCGCGGGAACGCGGTCAGGATGATCTCGGCGCCCTGCTCCTGGGCCAGCTTGGCGGTGTGGAAGGCGATGGAGGACTCCATCAGCACACCGGTGATCAGGACGCGCTTGCCCTCGAGAATTCCGCTCATGTGTTTCAGTGACCCATTCCCAGTCCGCCGTCAACGGGGATGACGGCTCCAGTGATGTACGAGGCCTCGTCCGAGGCGAGGAACCGCACCGTCGCGGCGATCTCCTCCGGCTTCGCGTACCGGCCGAGCGGCACCTGCGAGACGATGTTCGCCCGCTGCTCGTCGGTGAGCACCTTGGTCATGTCGGTGTCGACGAAGCCGGGCGCGACGACGTTGAAGGTGATGTTGCGCGAGCCCAGCTCACGGGCGAGGGAGCGCGCGAAGCCGACCAGGCCGGCCTTGGAGGCGGCGTAGTTCGCCTGCCCCGCGGAGCCGAGCAGCCCGACCACCGAGGAGATCAGCACGACACGGCCCTTCTTGGCGCGCAGCATGCCGCGGTTGGCGCGCTTGACGACCCGGAAGGTGCCGGTGAGGTTGGTGTCGACGACCGAGGTGAAGTCCTCCTCGGACATGCGCATCAGGAGCTGGTCCTTGGTGACGCCGGCGTTGGCCACGAGCACCTCGACGGGACCGTGCTTCTCCTCGATCTCCTTGTAGGCCTGCTCCACCTGCTCGGGGTCGGTGATGTCGCACCGGACCGCCAGGACACCCTGCTCCGTGAGTACCCGGGGCGGCTCACCGGAACGATATGTGATCGCGACCTTGTCGCCCGCCTCCACGAAGACACTGGCGATGGCGAGGCCGATACCCCGGTTTCCACCGGTGACGAGAACCGATCGGCTCAACGGATCACCCTTTCGATAGCGGTCTGGTACAACGAAAACCTATCGGTACCGGGGCCGATCCGAGCGATCGGCCACCCACAGCACCTTCGCACCGCCTCTGTCGGGTCCCTACAGAAAGCCGCGTCGTCCGGTCCCGGTCACGGAAGGGCCCCCGGCACTTCCCGCACCCGGGTGATGACACGGGGGCCGAACGCGCGGAAGCGCTCCCGTCGGGCCGGCCGGCCCGTCGGGAGCGCTTCCCGTCTCCTGCGGCTCAGCGCACGTGGCGGGTGTACCACGTCCCGCTGTCGAAGAAGAAGTGGTCCACGGCGAGCCTGTGCCCGCCGCTGTAGTGGGCGTACGCCACGGCCTGCTCACCGGGCCCACCGTTGCTCAGGCTCGTGTCCAGGCAGGTGCCGGGGTTGATCATGTAGGTGCTGAAGCCGCCCCGCAGCGGGAACTCCACGTTGATGGCCTGCGCGCGGTGGTTGCAGGCCGTCAGCCTGCCCGTCCTGCTCAGGGGCTCGTCGGCGACCGCCGCGGGGGCGGACAGGGCCGTGAGAAGACCGGCGGTCGCGGCCGCCAGGGCGGCCACACGACGCATACGCATACGCACTCCTTGTGTCGGGCCGTCCGGTGATCGTCCGGACCGGCGCTCCCGAACGTACGGTGACTCCGCGCACGGACCATGACGGCCCGTGTACCAGCCGGTGAACAACCCTTGCCCCAGGGGGAGTCGGGGATCCATGGGCGCGTGTGACGCGCCACGGCGGCCACCCGCGGGCCCGGGAGCCGAGCCGCTCGCCGGCGCCGGGGCGACGACACCGGACGGTCCGTCGTCCGCCACGCTCCCGGGGCACCGCATGATTCACTGCTGACGGATGGACACATCTCGGATGGTGAGGAAAAAGGGGAGGCCGCTCGTGGCCCATGAGGTCGATCAGTCATTCCTGGCGCTGCCGTCGCGCGCGCTCGCCGATGCCGCGCTGGCACGCGCGCGTGCGCTGGGGGCGGAGCACGCGGACTTCCGCCTGGAGCGGGTGCGCAGCGCGTCCTGGCGGCTGCGGGACGCCAAGCCGGCCGGGTCGTCGGACACCACCGACCTCGGTTACGCGGTGCGCGTGGTGCACGGCGGGACCTGGGGGTTCGCGTCCGGGGTGGATCTGACCCCGGACGCCGCCGCCAAGGTCGCCTCGCAGGCCGTGGCGATGGCGAAGCTGTCCGCCCAGGTGATCCGGGCGGCCGGGTCCGACGAGAGGGTGGAGCTGGCCGACGAGCCGGTGCACGCGGAGAAGACCTGGGTGTCGTCGTACGAGATCGATCCGTTCGCCGTGCCCGACGCGGAGAAGGCCGGGCTGCTGGCCGAGTGGAGCGCGCGGCTGCTGGCGGCGAACGGGGTGGACCACGTCGACGCCTCGCTGCTCACCGTGCACGAGAACAAGTTCTACGCCGACACCGCCGGGACCGTGACCACGCAGCAGCGGGTGCGGCTGCACCCGGTGTTCACGGCCGTCTCCGTCGACGACTCCAGCGGTGAGTTCGACTCCATGCGCACGATCGCGCCGCCCGTCGGCCGCGGCTGGGAGTACCTGACGGGCACCGGCTGGGACTGGGACGACGAGCTGGAGCGGATTCCCGGGCTGCTCGCCGAGAAGATGCGCGCGCCGAGCGTCGAGCCGGGGCTGTACGACCTGGTGGTGGACCCGTCCAACCTGTGGCTGACCATCCACGAGTCCATCGGGCACGCCACCGAGCTGGACCGCGCGCTCGGCTACGAGGCGGCCTACGCCGGGACCTCGTTCGCCACCTTCGACCAGTTGGGCAAGCTGAAGTACGGCTCCGAGCTGATGAACGTCACCGGTGACCGCACCGCCGAGCACGGGCTCGCCACGGTGGGCTACGACGACGAGGGCGTCGAGGCGCAGTCCTGGGACCTGGTGAAGGACGGCACGCTGGTCGGCTACCAGCTGGACCGGCGGATCGCGAGGCTGACCGGGTTCGAGCGGTCCAACGGGTGCGCGTTCGCGGACTCCCCCGGCCATGTGCCGGTGCAGCGGATGGCCAATGTGTCGCTGCGGCCCGATCCGGCCGGGATGTCGACGGAGGACCTGATCGGGGGCGTGGACCGGGGCATCTACGTCGTGGGCGACCGGTCGTGGTCGATCGACATGCAGCGGTACAACTTCCAGTTCACCGGGCAGCGCTTCTACCGGATCGAGAACGGACGGCTGGCGGGGCAGCTGCGGGATGTCGCCTACCAGGCCACGACCACCGACTTCTGGGGTTCCATGGCGGCGGTCGGGGGTCCGCAGACGTACGTCCTGGGCGGCGCCTTCAACTGCGGCAAGGCCCAGCCGGGGCAGGTCGCGGCGGTCTCGCACGGCTGCCCGTCCGCCCTGTTCAAGGGAGTCAACATTCTGAACACGACGCAGGAGGCCGGGCGATGAGCGCACGCACGGACACCGGCTGGGGGGCCGGGGGTTATCCCCCGGGAAAGCACAGTCTCAACACGACGCAGGAGGCCGGGCGATGAGCGCACGCACCAACAAGCCGCACGAGATCGTCGAGCGCGCTCTCGAGCTGTCCCGGGCCGACGGCTGTGTCGTGATCGCCGACGAGCACTCGACCGCCAATCTGCGCTGGGCGGGCAACGCGCTCACCACGAACGGTGTCACGCGCGGGCGCACGCTCACCGTGATCGCCACGGTGGACGGCGCGCAGGGCACGGCCTCCGGGGTGGTCTCCCGGTCCGCGGTGACCGTGGACGAGCTGGAGCCGCTGGTGCGGGCCGCCGAGGCCGCCGCGCGCGGCGCGGGCCCGGCCGAGGACGCGCAGCCGCTGGTCACCGGGGTGGCCCCCTCCCCCGAGTTCACCGAGGCGCCCGCCGAGACCTCCTCCGCGGTGTTCGCCGACTTCGCCCCGGCACTGGGCGAGGCGTTCGCACGTGCGCGCGAGGGCGGCCGGGAGCTGTACGGCTTCGCCAACCACGAGCTGGTCTCCAGCTACCTCGGCACCTCGGCGGGGCTGCGGCTGCGGCACGACCAGCCGAACGGCACGCTGGAGCTGAACGCCAAGTCGCCGGACCGCACGCGGTCGGCGTGGGCGGGGCGCTCCACGCGGGACTTCAAGGACGTCGACCCGGCGGTGCTCGACGCGGAGCTGGCCGTACGGCTGGGCTGGGCCGAGCGGCGGCTGGAACTGCCCGCGGGCCGGTACGAGACGCTGCTGCCGCCGACCGCGGTGGCGGACCTGCTGATCTACCAGCTGTGGTCGGCCTCGGGACGGGACGCGGTCGAGGGGCGCACGGTGTTCTCCAAGCCGGGCGGCGGCACCCGGGTCGGCGAGCGGCTGACCGAGCTGCCGCTGACCCTGCGCAGCGACCCGGACGAGCCGGGCCTGGAGTCGGCGCCGTTCGTGATCGCGCACTCCTCCGGCGGCGACCAGTCGGTGTTCGACAACGGGCTGCCGCTGACGGCCACGGACTGGGTGCGCGAGGGTGAGCTGAACCGGCTGACGACCAGCAGGCACAGCGCGGGACTGACCGGGCTGCCGACGGCGCCCGGCATCGACAACCTGATCCTGGACGGGGGCGGGGAACGCTCCCTGGAGGAGATGGTCGCCTCCACCGAGCGCGGGCTGCTGCTGACCTGCCTGTGGTACATCCGCGAGGTCGATCCGGCGACGCTGCTGCTCACGGGCCTGACCCGGGACGGCGTCTACCTCGTCGAGAACGGCGAGGTCACCGGCGAGGTGAACAACTTCCGGTTCAACGAGTCGCCGGTGGACCTGCTCGGCCGGGCAACGGAGGCGGGCCGTACGGAGAAGACGCTGCCCCGGGAGTGGAGCGACTGGTTCACCCGGGCGGCGATGCCGGCGCTGCGCGTCCCCGATTTCAATATGAGCTCCGTCAGCCAGGGCGTATAACCTCGTAGGCGTTCGCAAGCGGCCGTCACCCGACCGGCCGAAGATCATCGAGGAGACACGAGAACCGTGACGGACATCGTCGACGAGCTGAAGTGGCGCGGGCTGTTCGCCCAGTCCACTGACGAGGACGCTTTGCGCAAGGCGCTCGCGGACGGTCCCGTCACGTTCTATTGCGGCTTCGACCCCACCGCGCCCTCCCTGCACGTAGGGCACCTGGTGCAGGTGCTCACCCTGCGCCGGCTCCAGCAGGCCGGTCACCGGCCGCTGGCGCTGGTCGGCGGCGCCACGGGCCAGATCGGCGACCCGCGCCCGACCGCCGAGCGCACGCTGAACCCGCCGGAGACCGTCGCGGGGTGGGTCGAGCGGCTGCGCGGCCAGATCGAGCCGTTCCTGTCCTTCGAGGGCGAGAACGCGGCCACGATGGTCAACAACCTCGACTGGACGCAGAACCTCTCCGCGATCGAGTTCCTGCGGGACATCGGCAAGCACTTCCGCGTCAACAAGATGCTGACCAAGGACTCCGTCGCCCGGCGTCTGGAGTCCTCCGAGGGCATCAGCTACACGGAGTTCAGCTACCAGCTGCTGCAGGCGATGGACTTCCTCCAGCTGTACCGGCGCTACGGCTGCACGATGCAGCAGGGCGGCAGCGACCAGTGGGGCAACCTCACGGCGGGCCTGGACCTGCTGCACCGGCTGGAGCCGGACGCCACGGCCCACGCCTACGCCACGCCGCTGATGACGAAGGCGGACGGCACCAAGTTCGGCAAGACCGAGGGCGGGGCCGTCTGGCTCGACCCGGAGATGACGACGCCGTACGCTTTCTACCAGTTCTGGCTGAACACGGACGACCGGGACATCTCGCGCTACATGCGGATCCTGTCCTTCAAGTCCCGCGAGGAGCTGGAGGAGCTGGAGAGGCAGACGGAGGAGCGTCCGCAGGCCCGGGCCGCACAGCGCGCGCTGGCGGAGGAGCTGACGACGCTGGTGCACGGCGCCGGCCAGACGGCCGCCGTGATCGCCGCGTCCAAGGCCCTCTTCGGCCAGGGCGAGCTGGGTGAGCTGGACGACCGCACGCTGGCCGCCGCGCTCTCCGAGGTGCCGCACGTCGAGGTGACCGAGCTGGGTCCGGTGGTCGACCTGTTCGCCGAGGTCGGCCTGGTGCCGAGCAAGTCCGCCGCGCGGCGCACGGTGAAGGAGGGCGGCGCCTACGTGAACAACGTCAAGGTCACCGCCGAGGACGCCGTCCCCGCCGAGGAGGACCTGCTGCACGGACGCTGGCTGGTGCTGCGCCGGGGCAAGAAGAACCTGGCGGCGGTGGAGGTCACGGCCGGCTGAGCAGGCGGCCCGCGCTTGCTCCGGGGCGGTTTCCGGCGGATGCCGGAGACCGCCCCTTCGTCACCCGTACGGCGACGGGTCAGACCCGCTGTCGTTGGTGCTTCCTGCGCTGCATCGCGGTGTACAGCATCTCCGCGAGCAGGACGATGACGATCGCCGCGCCCAGCTGGAAGATGTGCCGGCCCCAGTCGACGCCCCGCGTCTCCTCGATCCCGAAGCCCCGCGCGAGGGCGTTGCCCGCGACGGCGCCGATCATGCCGCAGATGGTGGCCAGCCAGAGCGGGATGTGCTGTTTGCCGGGGATCACCGCCTTGGCGATCAGACCGAGCACGAGTCCCACGATGATCGCCCACAACCAGCCCATGACTGCCTCCTCGTACGGCTTGACGCGAGCATTACGGCCAGTGTCGGCCCAGAGGCCGTGCGCCGCATGTCGGGCGTGCCGTACGCAATACGGCGCAGGCGGTGCGCCGCGGGGCGGGGAGACCCGCTCTCGTGACCCGTCCGGGCGGGGCGTAACGTGGACATGTCCGGAACCGGTGTCAACGGGACGGGGCACCGGCCGGCCAGGCGCGGAGAAGGTCCGATACGGGCGGATGGTGGAATGTGATGCGGAAGCAGCATGGCGGCGGCGTCCAGGTGTTCCGGATCACCGGTGCCCGGACGGGCCTCCAGGAGGACGTACGGGGGCGGCAGCGCCGGTACGTGATCTCGATGGCCGTCCGTACGGTCTCGGTCATCCTCGCGGCGACGCTGTGGAACGTGGAGCGGCACGTCGCGATCGTGGCGCTGGTGCTCGGGGCGGTCCTGCCGTACGTCGCGGTGGTGATCGCCAACGCCGGGCGCGAGAATGCGCCGTCCCTGCCGTCGACCTTCGTGACGACGCCGATGAGGCCGATGATCGCGTCGCCGCGGACGAATGACGGTTCCGCGGAATCCGATGCGGAAGATATGGCGTCACAGGCGGCGCCGAACGCACGAACGGAGCGGCCCGAGCGGTCGTGAGGATCGGGGGCGTGCGGGGAAACCCTGTCAAGCGGAAGGCGTTTACCCGCCATCCTCAAGAAAAGCTCAGATCAATCATGTTGTTCCGGTGCCGGGGGCGGGGTGGCCCGTGACATACTTCGTACGCGCTCCGCATCCCCCGTCGGAGCGACGGACCGACGCCGGGCAGCTCCCCCCGTGGCTGCTCGGCGTCGCCTTTTCCCGTGGATTTCGCGCCCCGTCGGCCGGGTTAGGGTCGGCGGTGTGATGGTCCCTGATCCCGAGACGCCGATCTGTTCCGCCAAGGGGTGTCGTGCCGCCGCCGTGTGGGTGCTGGCATGGAACAACCCCAAGCTGCACACGCCGGAGCGCCGTAAGACCTGGCTCGCCTGCGAGGAGCACCGCGAGCACCTCTCGCAGTTCCTCGGGGTCCGGGGATTCCTGAAGGACGTCGTCCGGTTCGAGGAGTGGAAGGCTCCGGAGGGAGCCTAGTCCTCTCAGCCCCCGATGGCGGACATCGGCCTGTCCGGCTGGACGAAGGCCGGGTCGTCCAGGCCCGCTCCCGCCTTCTTGCCCCACATCGCGAGTTTCCAGATGCGGGCGATCTCCTCGTCGGGGGCGCCGGAGCGCAGGGCCGCGCGCAGGTCGGTCTCCTCGGTGGCGAACAGGCACGTGCGGATCTGTCCGTCGGCGGTGAGCCGGGTGCGGTCGCAGGCGGCGCAGAACGGGCGGGTGACGGAGGCGATGACGCCGACGCGGTGCGGGCCGCCGTCGACCAGCCAGCGCTCGGCCGGTGCGGAGCCGCGCGCCTCGTCGCCCTCGGGGGTCAGCTCGAAGCGCGTGCGCAGGGAGGCGAGGATGTCCCCGGCGGTGACCATGCCGTCGCGCTTCCAGCCGTGCTGGGCGTCCAGGGGCATCTGCTCGATGAAGCGCAGCTCGTAGTCGTGCTCCACGGCCCAGGCGAGGAGGTCGGGGGCCTCGTCGTCGTTGAGCCCCGGCATCAGGACCGAGTTGACCTTCACCGGGGTCAGGCCGGCCTCGCGGGCCGCGTGGAGGCCGTCGAGGACGTCCTGGTGGCGGTCGCGGCGGGTGAGGGTCTTGAAGACCTCCGGACGGAGCGTGTCCAGGGAGACGTTGACCCGGTCCAGGCCCGCCTCCTTCAGGGCGGCCGCGGTGCGCCGCAGCCCGATGCCGTTGGTGGTGAGGGACGTCTGCGGGCGGGGCTCCAGGGCGGCGACGCGCTCGACGATGCCGGCCAGGCCGGGACGGAGCAGCGGCTCGCCGCCGGTGAAGCGGACCTCCTCGACGCCGAGGGAGGTGACGGCGATGCCGACGAGGCGGACGATCTCGTCGTCGGTGAGCAGGTCGGGCTTGGCCAGCCACCGCAGCCCTTCCTCGGGCATGCAGTAGGTGCAGCGCAGATTGCACCGATCGGTCAGCGAGACCCTCAGATCGGTGGCCACTCGGCCGTAGGTGTCGATGAGCACGCGGCTCCTCCCTCGACGCGGATCACTCGTGCCCGGCTACTGCGAGCCTACGTGACGCCGCCGACAACCTCCGGTGCCCCGATGCGCCGGGACGGCGAACGGCCGCGTCGCGGGAGCCCGCGGGGGGTCCCTGCGACGCGGCCGCGCGGGGTGGGGATCAGTGGGCGCCGGTGCCGGTCAGGGACCGGACCTCCAGCTCCGCGTACTTCTTGGTGTCGGGCTCCTCCTTCGACAGGACGGTGCCGAGCCAGCCCATCAGGAAGCCGAACGGGATGGAGATGATGCCCGGGTTCTTCAACGGGAACCAGGCGAAGTCGACGTCCGGGAACATCGCCTTGGGGTCGCCGGAGACCACGGGCGAGAACAGCACCAGGCCGACGGCGACGATGAGACCGCCGTAGATCGACCACAGGGCGCCCTGGGTGGTGAACCGCTTCCAGAACAGGCTGTAGAGGATGGTCGGCAGGTTGGCGGACGCGGCGACCGCGAAGGCCAGCGCGACCAGGCCGGCCACGTTCAGGTCGCGGGCGAGGGCGCCGAGCGCGATGGAGACGATGCCGATGAGGACGGTCGCCCAGCGGGCCGCCCGCATCTCCTCCTTCTCCGTGGCCTGGCCCCTGCGGATGACGTTGGCGTAGATGTCGTGCGCGAAGGAGGACGACGAGGCCAGGGTGAGGCCGGCGACCACGGCGAGGATCGTCGCGAAGGCGACCGCCGAGATGGTGGCGAGCAGGATCGCGCCCCAGGCCGAGTCGGTGCCGCCCAGGTGCAGCGCGAGCAGCGGGGCCGCGGTGTTGCCGGACGGGTTGGACGCGATGATCTCGTCCTGGGAGATCAGTGCCGCGGCGCCGAAACCGAGGGCGATGGTCATCAGGTAGAAGCCGCCGATGATGCCGATGGCCCAGTTCACGGACTTGCGGGCGGCCTTGGCGTTGGGCACCGTGTAGAAGCGGATCAGGATGTGCGGCAGACCGGCGGTGCCCAGCACCAGGGCGATGCCGAGGGAGATGAAGTCCAGCTTGGTGGTGCCGTCGGCGCCGTACTGGAGGCCGGGCTCGAGGAAGGCGTCGCCCTTGCCGCTGTTCTCGGCGGCGCTGCCCAGCAGGTCGGAGATGTTGAAGTCGAACTTCAGCAGCACCAGGAAGGTGATGAGGAGCGTGCCGCCGATGAGCAGCACGGCCTTGACCATCTGGACCCAGGTGGTGCCCTTCATGCCGCCGATGGAGACGTACACGATCATCAGGACGCCGACGAGGGCGACGATGAGGATCTTGCCGGCGTCGGAGGTGATGCCGAGCAGCAGCGAGACGAGGACGCCCGCGCCCGCCATCTGGGCCAGCAGGTAGAAGATCGACACGACGATGGTGGAGGTGCCGGCCGCGGTGCGCACGGGGCGCTGGCGCATGCGGTAGGCGAGGACGTCGCCCATGGTGTAGCGGCCGGAGTTCCGCAGCGGCTCGGCGACCAGGAGGAGGGCGACCAGCCAGGCGACCAGGAAGCCGATGGAGTACAGGAAGCCGTCGTAGCCGAAGAGGGCGATGGCGCCCGCGATGCCGAGGAAGGACGCGGCCGACATGTAGTCGCCGGAGACCGCGAGCCCGTTCTGGAAGGCGCTGAACTGGCGCCCGCCGGCGTAGAAGTCGGCGGCGTCCTTGGTCTGCCGGCCGGCCCAGACGGTGATGCCGAGGGTGGCGACGACGAACAGCGCGAACAGGGTGATGATGAGTCCGCGGTGTTCGCTGGCCTCGTTCGCGGCAAGGGTGACGTGGGTGATCGCGGGGCTCATGCGCCGCCCTCCATACGCTTCTTGATGGCCTCGGCCTTGGGGTCGAGCTTGGCGGCGGCGTGCCGGGAGTACCACCACGCGATGAGGAACGTGGTGACGAACTGCAGGATGCCGAAGACGAGGGCGACGTTGATGTTGCCCACCAGCTTGGCGCCCATGAAGCCGCCCGCGTAGTTGGAGAGCAGGACGTACAGCAGGTACCAGATGATGAAGGCGATGGTCAGCGGGAAGGCGAAGGAGCGGTAGGAGCGGCGCAGTTCACCGAACTCAGCGCTCTCCTGCACCTCGGTGAACTCCTCCGGCGTGGGGAGTTTGTGTTGTTCCGTCGAGGGGGGCGGTGCTTCGGCGGCCACGGAGTCTCCTCGCGTTGCGGGTCGGTTCGGATGGGGACGGAAGGCGAGTGTCCTCGTGCTTCCTGCCCAAGGGCACGGCGCCACGCGAGGACCGGTTCAACTCTCCGCCGTTCTTTTCCCCTGGCGTTTTCCGAAGACGTTTCCGGCGAAACATTGCTGGCCAGCGCGCGGGCGGGATAGCTTCACCCTGCACCACCCCGTCATGTACCTGCCCGAGCACCACCCGTGCCTCGGGCCGGTTTCGTTTCCGGATGATGTGGAGACCCCATGGCTCATCTGCGTTCCAGACGCCGTCTCGCCCTCGCCGTGCCCGTCGTGCTGTCCCTGACCGCATCCCTCGGCTTCCTGCCCGCGGCGGCCTCGGCGGCCCCGCGGACGGTGCCGGCCGAACAGGCGACGGACGCGCCCGCCCTGGCGTACGTCGTCAACACCAAGGCGGACCGCCGCACGATCGCCTCGGTGGAGCGGGCGATCGCCGCGGCCGGCGGGAAGGTCGTCGTCACGTACGACAGGATCGGCGTGATCGTCGTCCACTCGTCGAACGCCGACTTCGCGAAGCACATCCGCACGGTGCGCGGGGTCCAGTCCGCCGGCGCCACCCGCACCGCGCCGCTGACCGCGGCCGGGACGACGGACGAGGGAGCCGCCGACTACGTGAGCGCCGCCGAGGCCGCGCGGACGGAGGCCGTCTCCGCGCGGACGCCCGGCAGCGAGCCGCTCGAGGCCGACCAGTGGGACCTGCGGGCGATCGGCGCCGACAAGGCCGCGAAGATCAACCCGGGCAGCCGCAAGGTGACCGTCGCCGTCATCGACACCGGCGTCGACGACACCCACCCGGACCTCGCCCCGAACTTCTCCGCCTCCCAGTCGGCCAACTGCGTCGGCGGCAAGGCGGACACCGGCGAGGGCGCCTGGCGCCCGTACACGGACGAGGACTACCACGGCACGCACGTGGCCGGTGAGATCGCCGCGGCCCGCAACGGCGTCGGCGTCGCCGGTGTCGCGCCCGGCGTGAAGGTGGCCGGCATCAAGGTCAGCGACCCGGACAACGGCCTCTTCTACCCGGAGAACGTCGTCTGCGCGTTCGTCTTCGCCGCCGACCACGGCGTGGAGATCACGAACAACAGCTACTACGTCGACCCCTGGCTGTACAACTGCATGGACGACCCGGACCAGAAGGCGATCGTCGACGCGGTCAACCGCGCCCAGCTGTACGCCCAGAGGAAGGGCACGCTGCACCTCGCCTCGGCCGGCAACTCCAACCACGACCTGGCCTCCGACGCGATCGTCGACGACTCCAGCCCCAACGACACCACTCCGGTGACGCGCACCATCGACCCGAGCGAGTGCTACGACGTCCCGACCCAGCTGCCGGGCGTCGTCACCGTCAGCGCGACGGGCGTGCAGAACCTCAAGTCGTACTACTCCACGTACGGCAAGGGCGTCGTCGACGTCGCGGCGCCGGGCGGCGACCGCCGCTACCAGCTGCCGGACACGCCGTCGAAGGACGGCCGCATCCTGTCCACCATGCCGAACGGCGAGTACGCCTTCCTGCAGGGCACCTCGATGGCCTCGCCGCACGCCGCCGGCGTCGCCGCGCTGCTGAAGTCCGAGCACCCGTGGGCCACGCCCGCCCAGCTGCAGGCGCTGCTGAAGGCCCAGGCGAACAACCCGGGCTGCCCCGAGTCGTACGACCAGGACGGCGACGGCGCGCAGGACGCCGCCTGCGAGGGCGGCCGCCGGGTCAACGGCTTCTACGGCTTCGGCATCGTCGACGCGCTGCGCGCCGTCAAGTGACCCGCGGCTCCGCGCTTCCCTCCCGTCCGACCGCACTCGTGAACGAACCACTGGAGACCCCATGACAGCGCCTCACCCGCGCCACCGCCGCGCGCTCGTCATCCCGGCCGGGATGGCCATGGCGACGGCACTCGCCCTCCTGCCGAACACCGCGGCCACGGCCGCCCCGGTCCCCGAGCGGCCGGCCGCGGCCCCCGTCGACGCGACCCCGCTCAGCTACGTGGTCAACGTCAAGGGCGGACACGGCGCCTCGGCGCACGTGAAGAAGGCGATCGGCAAGGCCGGCGGGACGATCGTGACGTCGTACGACAAGATCGGCGTCATCGTCGTCCACTCGTCGAACGCCGACTTCGCGAAGCGCATCCGCACGGTGCGCGGGGTGCAGTCGGCCGGCGCCACCCGCAACGCGCCGCTGCCGTCGGCGGCCACCGCGGACACGGTCACCCCGAAGGCGCTCAGCGACTCCGAGCTGGCCCGGGCCGAGTCGGCGGCGGCCGAGGGCCAGGACCCGCTCCAGGGCCTGCAGTGGGACCTGCCCGCCATCAAGGCGGACAAGGCGCACGAGAAGTCGCTGGGCAGCTCCAGGGTGACCGTCGCCGTCATCGACACCGGCGTGGACGACACCCACCCGGACATCGCGCCCAACTTCGACCGGGCCGCGTCGGTCAACTGCGTGTCGGGCAAGCCGGACACCAGCGACGGCGCCTGGCGGCCGGGCGCCGGGGAGAGCCCGCACGGCACGCACGTCGCCGGTGAGATCGCCGCCGCGAAGAACGGCGTCGGCATGACCGGTGTCGCGCCGGGCGTGAAGGTGTCGGGCATCAAGGTGTCCAACCCGGACGGCTACTTCTACACCGAGGCCGTGGTGTGCGGCTTCGTGTGGGCGGCCGAGCACGGGGTCGACGTCACCAACAACAGCTATTACACCGATCCCTGGTACTTCAACTGCACGGACGACCCGGACCAGAAGGCGCTCGTCGAGGCCGTCACCCGGGCGTCGCGGTACGCGGAGCGCAAGGGCGCGGTGAACGTGGCCGCGGCCGGCAACGAGAACTACGACCTCGCGGCCGACGAGATCACCGACCCGTCCTCCCCGAACGACGGCACCCCCTCGGACCGGGTGGTCGACCCGTCCGAGTGCCTCGACATACCGACCCAGCTGCCGGGCGTGGTGACGGTCGCGGCGACCGGCGCGAAGGGGCTGAAGTCGTCGTTCTCCAACTACGGCCGGGGTGTGGTCGACATCGCCGCGCCCGGCGGCGACTCGACGGCGTACCAGAAGCCGGAGCCGCCCGCCACCAGCGGCCTGATCCTGGGCACGCTGCCCGGCGGGTCGTGGGGCTACATGGCGGGCACGTCGATGGCGTCCCCGCACGTCGCGGGCGTCGCCGCGCTGATCAAATCGACGCACCCGAAGGCCTCGCCGGCGCTGGTCAAGGCCCTGCTGTACGCGCAGGCCGACGCCACCGCGTGCACGGACCCGTACGACATCGACGGCGACGGCAAGGCCGACGCGGTGTGCGAGGGACCGAAGAACCGCAACGGCTTCTACGGCTGGGGCACGGCCGACGCGCTGGACGCGGTGACGCGGTAGTCGCGGTGGCCGCACGGGAGCGGTGAGCACAGGGGCCGGGCGGTCGCGCCCGGCCCCTTTCGCGGCATAGTGCGGGCATGAACGATCTCGCCTCCGTCTGGTCCGCCCTGGGCGGCGACCCCGCCCTCCTCGCGCGCGTGTCGGCCGTCGAACGGCCCGGCGTGCTCCCCTCCCGGCTGCCGGTACGGGAATCGGCGCGCGCCTGTGTGGGCGCGTGCGCGCTGGCCGCCGCCGAACTGGGGGCACGGCGGACGGGCGGCGTGGTGCCGGCGGTGCGGGTGGACGACGGGGCGGTGGCCACGGCGTTCGTCAGCGAGCGGCACCTGCTGGTGGGCGGACGGGCCCCGGAGACCTTCGCGCCGTTGTCGCGGTTCTGGCACACGGCCGACGGGTGGGTGCGCACGCACGCCAACTACCCGCACCACCGGGCCCGGCTGCTCGCCGCGCTGGACGTGCCGGAGGACCCGGGAGCGGTGGCGGCGGCGCTCGCGGAACGCTCCGCGCGGGAGGTCGAGGAGGCGGTGTACGCGGCCGGTGGGCTGGCCATCGCCCTGCGGACGCCCGAGGAGTGGGCGGCGCACGAGCAGGGCGTGGAGGTGGGGAAACGGCCCCTCGTGGAACGCGAGCGGCTGGATCCGGCCCCCGCGCGGGTGCTCGCTCCGGTGGACCGGGAGCCGCTGCTGCCCGCAGCGGGACTGCGGGTGCTGGACCTCACCCGGGTGATCGCGGGTCCGGTCGCCACCCGCACGCTCGCCCTGCTCGGCGCGGACGTGTTGCGCGTGGACGCGCCGGGGTTGCCCGAACTCGCCGGCCAGCACGCCGACACGGGTTTCGGGAAGCGGTCGGCGCTGCTGGACCTCCCGGCCGGCCGGGAGGTGTTCGAGGAGCTGCTCGCGACGGCGGACGTGGTGGTGACGGGGTACCGGCCGGGCGCCCTGGACCGCTTCGGACTGGCCCCCGCGATGCTGGCCGAGCGGCGGCCGGGGGTGGTGGTGGCCCAGCTGTCGGCGTGGGGCGCGTACGGACCGTGGGGCGGCCGGCGCGGCTTCGACAGTCTGGTGCAGGTGGCCACGGGGATCGCGGCGGCCGAGGGCGGCGATCCGACGGGGCGGCCGGGGGCGCTGCCCGCACAGGCGCTCGACCACGGCACGGGGTACCTGCTGGCGGCGGGGGTGCTGCGGGCACTCGGCGAGCAGGTGGAGGAGGGCGGGAGCAGGGTGGTGCGGGTGGCACTGGCGCGGACGGCCGGGTGGCTGCTGGAAGGCACGGCGCCCGGGCCCGCCGGGCCTTCCGGGGAGGTGGCCGCCGGGCGGTGGCTCGCCGAGCGGGACAGTGCGCTGGGGAGGCTGCGGTACGCCTTGTCACCGGTGGTGTTCGACGGTGGGCCGCGTGACTGGGCGCGACCGCCCGGGCGTTGGGGAACCGATCCGGCCCGGTGGGTCTGACGGGCCGCGCGGGGTGCCGCCCGCCGGCGTCCGCGGGATGCCTCCCCGGAGGGGCCCCGGCGCCCGCCCTCCCAGGTCTTCGAGGCACCGGGGAGGCACGACCGTCCGCGGTGAGGGCAGGCCCCGTACTTGCCCGGTTCTGCGCGGGCTTGTGAAGATCCCGGGGTGAGTCTCATGGAATCCAGGGTCGGGACGGCCGGAAGCGGGCCGGGGCGGGCCGTCGCCGTGCTCGTGCTGGTGGCGGTCGGGGCGGCGGTGCCGCTGCTCGGGGCGTCGCCCGCGTTGCACGGCACCGGGGAGGCCGACGCGCCCGGCACCGGGGGCATAGCCCTGCTGCGGGCGGTGCTGTTCGCGGCGCTGTCCGTACCCGTCGGCGAGTTGTTCGTGCGGCGGCTGGTGCGCTCCGTGCCCGGCGCTCCGGCCGCCGTGCCCCGCGGTTGGTCCACCGCGGCGAACTGCGTCGGTTTCGTGGCCGCCCTCGGACTCGCCTCCGTCGTGGCCACCGGCAACCTGGTGCCCGGCGGCCTCGCCGACATCGACGTCGGCGGCCTCTACGGCTCCAGGGACGGCAGACTCGCCCTCCTGGAGGTCAACGCCTTCCTCGCGGCGGCCCTGTGCGCGGCGTCCGGCCGTCCCGGCACCCAGGTGTGGCCGCTGGCCGCGGTGGTCGTCGCGGAGGCGCTGCGCGCGCACCCGACGACCGAGTACAGCCCGCTCGTCGGCTCCGGGCTGACCCTGGTGCACCTGGTCTGCGCGTCGCTCTGGGCGGGCGGTCTGCTGTACGTGCTGCGCACCCTGCGGCTGTGGCCGCGAGCGGAGGCGGGCGCCGCGCTGCTGGGGCGCTACGCGCGCGTGGCGGCCGTCCTGCTCGCCGCCGTCACCGCGACGGGCGTGTGCAGTTCGCTGCGCCGGATGCCGCCGGAGACGATCCTGTGGCAGCTGACGGACACGGCGTACGGGCGGGTCCTGCTCGCCAAGGTGGTCCTGATGGCCGGGGTCGCCGTCCTCGCCCTGTGGGCCCGGATCCGGCTGGCCCGCGCGAAGGACCCGCTGACCGCCTGTTCCCCCGCGCGGTGGGAGGTGTACGCGCTCGGCGTGGTGGTCGCGGTGTCGGGGCTGCTGACGGCGCTCCCGGTACCGATCCGCTGGTGAACGGGGTTTCACGACTCGTACGGACATTCCCGGTGTCCGGGTGTGCGGACCGCGCGGGGGGACCTGTGGGTCGGCGGTGTCGGTCCCGGCCCGTATCCTCGTGAACCATGCTCGACGACCTCACGACCGCAGCGTCCTCCCCCGCCCCGTGGCCGGCCGCGTATCCGCAGGGGTACGCGGTCGTCGACGTGGAGACCACGGGGCTGGCCCGGGACGACCGCATCATCTCCGCGGCCGTCTACCGGCTGGACGCGCGCGGCGAGGTCGAGGACCACTGGTACACGGTGGTCAATCCGGAGCGGGACCCGGGCCCGGTGTGGATACACGGCCTGACGAGCGACGTGCTGGAGGGGGCGCCCCTCTTCCAGGACATCGCCGCGGAGTTCGCGACCCGGCTGGAGGGTCGGGTGCTGGTCGCGCACAACGCGGTCTTCGACTGGCAGATGATCGCCCGGGAGTACGCCCGCGCCCGGAGCGAGGCGCCGGTGAAACAGCGGCTGTGCACCATCGCCCTCTCCAAGGAGCTGAAGCTTCCGCTGCCCAACCACAAGCTGGAGTCGCTCGCCGCGCACTTCGGTGTCGTACAGCGGCGGGCGCACCACGCGCTGGACGACGCGCGCGTGCTGGCGGAGGCGTTCCGGCCCAGTCTGCGGGCCGCGGCGGCGGGCGGCGTACGGCTGCCGCTGCACGAGTGCCTGCCGCTGACCGAGTGGACGGACCGTCCCCGTACCGTGCGGCAGGCGGGTCCCGGCGGCCACCGACCGGCCGGCTGGCGCCCCTCCCGCAAGCGGCCCGCCTGCCCGTACCCCAACCCTGGGCGGTACGAGCCGGGCAAGCGGCTCAAGCAGGGCATGCGGGTGGCGTTCTCCGGGGACACCTCCGTCGAGCGGGACCTGCTGGAGGACCGCGCGACGGAGGCGGGCCTGCACGTCGCCGGCAGCCTCTCCCGGCTCACCAGCCTCCTCGTCACCAACGATCCGGACTCGGGCACGTCCAAGGTGGTCAAGGCCCGGCAGTACGGCACCCCGGTCGTCGACGAGGCCGCGTTCGGTCAGCTGCTCGGGGACGTCGAACCCGCGCCGGAGGACTGACCTGGGCGCGGAAGGGGGCCCTTCTCTACGCCGGTGATCCGACCTTGCCGACGATGCCCACCTTGCCCTCGGCGCGGGCGCAGTGGGCGCCGCAGTACCAGTGACCGTCGGCCTCGACGCCCTGACCGATGATCTGCACCCGGCAGTGCTCGCAGATCGGGGCCATGCGGTGGATCGCGCAGGCGAACGAATCGAAGACGTGGCGAGCACCGTCCCGGGTCTCCACGGTGAACGCCAGCGCGTAGTCGTTCCCGCACACTTCGCAACGTGTCATGAGCAGCATGGTCGGCCGCCGGGAGGGCTCTCGCAAGCCGACAGCACCGCGTCGGCCGGGTCCGGATGGACGTACCCGCCGCAAAGCACCCCGCGACCGAGTTGTACGGTCGTGGGGTGTACCGCTTTCTGTTGTCCCGCCAATGGGTGACCATCACCCTGGTCGCCCTGCTCCTCATCCCCACGATGATCTGGCTGGGCTTCTGGCAGATGGACCGCTACGAGGAGCGCGACGCCCGGAACCGGCTGGTCGCCGACGCGCTGGCCGCCGATCCGGTCCCCGTGGAGCAGCTGGCCGCCCCGGGACACGCCGTGACCCGCGCCGAGCGGTACCGCACCGTGACCGCCAAGGGCCGCTTCGACACGGATGACGAGGTCGTCGTCCGCCGCCGCACCAACGCCGACGACCGGGTCGGCTTCCACGTCCTCACCCCCTTCGTCCTCGACGACGGCCGGGTCCTGCTCGTCAACCGGGGCTGGATCCCCGCGGAGCCGGGCCGGACCTCGTTCCCCGAGATTCCCGCGCCGCCGCGCGGCGAGACCACGATCAAGGGCCGGCTGATGCCCGACGAGACGACCGAGGCGAGCGGCATCAAGGACCTCGAGGGCCTGCCGGACCGGCAGATCATGCTGATCAACAGCGAGCAGGAGGCGGAGCGCCTCGGCGCCCGGGTGCTCGGCGGCTACGTGGCGCAGACGGCGCCCGAACCGGAGGACGGCGTCCCGGAGCAGCTCGGGAACCCCGGCCAGGAGAATTCCGCGCTGAACTACGCGTACGCCGTGCAGTGGTGGCTGTTCGCGGCGGCCGTGCCGGTCGGCTGGTTCGTGCTGGTCCGCCGCGAGGCCCGGGACCGGGGCCGGGCCTCGGCCGGGGAGACGGACGCCGAGGAGACGGAACCGGCGGCGGTGTAGCGGGTCCTCCCCGGGCCCGGTGCCGTCGTCTCCGGCGACGGCGCGGCGGCGGCCGACGGTCCGTCACTCCCCGGCTGCGCCCCTGATTGCCACCCCCGGCCGCCGGGAACCCGCACCCCGTGCACCGTATCGAGGACTACGCGCTCATCGGCGACGAACAGACCGCTGCCCTGGTGGGCACGGACGGCTCGGTCGACTGGCTCTGCCTGCCCCGCTTCGACTCGGCGGCCTGCTTCGCACGGCTGCTCGGCGACGAGGACAACGGGCACTGGCGCATCGCCCCGGCCGGTGCGGACCGGTGCGCCCGCCGCTCCTACCGCAAGGACACCCTGGTCCTGGACACCGAGTGGGAGACCCCCGAAGGCGCGGTGCTGGTCACCGACCTGATGCCGCAGCGCCACCGCGCGCCGGACCTGGTGCGGATCGTGCAGGGGGTACGGGGTGAGGTGACCGTGCGCAGCACGCTGCGGCTGCGCTTCGACTACGGCTCGGTCGTGCCGTGGGTGCGCAAGACGGACGGCCACCGGGTGGCGGTGGCCGGTCCGGACTCGGCGTGGCTGCGCAGCGTGCCGGACGTGGAGACCTGGGACGAGGACCGGCGCACGGTCTCGGAGTTCACGGTGCGGGAGGGCGAGCGGGTCGCGTTCGTGCTCACCTGGCACCCCTCCCACGAGCCGCGGCCCCCGCTGGTCGACCCGTACTCCTCGCTGCGGCACAGCGTCACGGACTGGCGCGCCTGGGCGGCCCAGTGCCGTTACGACGGCCCGTACCGGGACGAGGTCGTCCGGTCGCTGATCACCCTCAAGGCGCTCACCTACCGCCCCACCGGCGGCATCGTCGCCGCGCCCACCACCTCGCTGCCGGAGGAGCCGGGCGGGGTGCGCAACTGGGACTACCGCTTCTGCTGGCTGCGCGACTCCACGCTGACCCTGAACACGCTGCTGGCCGCCGGGTACCAGGAGGAGGCGGAGGCCTGGCGCAACTGGCTGCTCCGTGCGGTCGCGGGCGATCCGGCGGACCTGCAGATCATGTACGGGCTCGCGGGCGAGCGAAGGCTGCCGGAGTTCGAGTTGTCGTGGCTGTCCGGTTTCGGCGGCGCCGCGCCCGTGCGGATCGGCAACGACGCCGTGAACCAGCTCCAGCTGGACGTGTACGGCGAGGTCATGGACTCCCTGGCGCTGGCGCGGGGTTCGGGGCTGTCCGTGCAGCCGGACGTGTGGGCGTTGCAGTCGGCGTTGATGGACTTCCTGCGCACGGCGTGGCGGCAGCCGGACGAGGGGCTGTGGGAGGTGCGCGGCGGCCGGCGCCACTTCGTGCACTCCAAGGTGATGGTGTGGGTGGCCGCCGACCGCGCGGTGCGCGCGCTGGAGGACGACCCGGACCTGGGCGGGGACCTGGACGGCTGGCGGGAGCTGCGCGACGAGGTGCACCGGGAGGTGTGCGAGAAGGGCTACGACCCCGCACGGAACACGTTCACGCAGTCGTACGGCTCGCGGGAGCTCGACGCCGCGCTGCTGCTGATCCCCCGGGTGGGTTTTCTGCCGCCCGACGATCCCCGGGTGCTCGGCACCATCGACGCGGTCCGCGCGGAGCTGGGGCAGGACGGGTTCCTGCACCGCTACACCCCGGACGCCGCGGCCGTCGACGGGCTGCCCGGGCAGGAGGGCACGTTCCTGGTCTGTTCGTTCTGGCTCGCGGACGCCCTGCACATGACCGGCAGGACGAAGGAGGCGCGCGCGCTGTTCGAGCGGCTGGTGGGGCTCGCCAACGACGTGGGTCTGCTGGCGGAGGAGTACGAACCGGTGGACGGGCGGCTGCTGGGCAACTTCCCCCAGGCGTTCAGCCACATCGGCCTGGTGAACACCGCTCTCGCCCTGTTCGGGGACGAGGGGGCAGGATAGGGGACATGGATCTTGGACTGAAGGACCGGGTGTACGTCGTCACCGGGGCGACCCGCGGGCTGGGCCACGCCTCCGCGCGGGAGCTCGTCGCCGACGGCGCGAGGGTGGTCGTCTCGGGGCGGGAGGAGAGGTCCGTCGCTCAGGCGGCGTCCGCGCTGGGGGCGGACGCGGTCGGGGTGGCCGTCGACAACGCCGACCCCGAGGCTCCGGCGCGGCTGATCGCCACCGCGCGGGAACGGTTCGGGCGCTTCGACGGCATCCTCGTCAGCGTGGGCGGGCCGCCGCCGGGGTTCGTCGCCGACACCACCGACGAGCAGTGGCGGGCGGCGTTCGAGTCGGTGTTCCTGGGCGCGGTGCGGATGGCGCGGGCGGCCGCGGCGGAGCTGGGCGAGGGGGGTGTGATCGGGTTCGTGCTGTCGGGGTCGGTGCACGAGCCGATCCCCGGGCTGACCATTTCCAACGGGTTGCGGCCGGGGCTGGCCGGGTTCGCGAAGTCGCTGGCGGACGAGCTGGGGCCGCGGGGGGTCCGGGTGGTGGGGTTGCTGCCCGGGCGCATCGACACGGACCGGGTGCGGGAGCTGGACTCGTTGTCGGCGGATCCGGAGGCTACGCGGCAGGCGGCGGAGTCCCGGATTCCGTTGCGGCGGTACGGGAGTCCCGCGGAGTTCGGCCGTACGGCGGCGTTCCTGCTGTCGCCTGCGGCTTCTTATCTGTCGGGCGTGATGCTGCCGGTGGACGGGGGTCTGCGGCACGGGTTCTGATGCGGGGCCGGCCGGTGGGCGCACTGCGCCGGTGCGGGGCGGGGGAGGTCGCGCCCCCGGCGCTTGCGGGGCGCCTCCCCCGGAGGGGGTGCCCCCAGCGGCACGACTGCCCGCGGGGGAACGACGGGCAGGGGTCAGGTCACTCGTTCGGGGCGGTGTTTCACGGCTCGCAGGCGGGTTTCCGCGGGGAGGGCGGGGAGGCCGGCTGAGTCTCGGGCGTGGGCGAGAGGGCCCCTGGCGAGGGCTCGCAGGGTGGCTGCCGGGTCGGCGTGGGGCCGCAGGCGGAGGAGGATCCGGGTTCCAAGGCCGCTTCGGCCGCCGGTGAGCAGGACATGGGCCCGGGCCACGCCGTCCAGCCGGCTCGCCTCCTCGGCGAGGGCCTGCTCCAGTGCCCGGCCCCGCAGCGACGCGCCCTCGTCGTCGCCGGTGTCGAGCAGGACCTCGGCCGGTCGCCGCCGGGTCAGCACCGCGAGCAGCCACCCCAGGGAGAGCAGGACCAGGACGGCGAGAGCGGTGATGACGGCCGGCCACCACCAGCCCTCGTCCCGCCAACGGGTCCGCTCGGTCTCGTCCAGCAGCACGTCGTGCCGCCCGTCGTGCGGCCACCAGGAGGGTGCGGGCGCCCCCAGCCCGATCGCCAGCACGGACCCGCCGAGGACGGCCAGCACCAGCCCCACGGTCCCGAGCAGCACCCGGTTGACGCCTTTGAGCACCTCTACCTCCCCTTACGGCCGGGCCGTCGTACGCGCAGCGACAGCGAGGGCGGCCGGGCCAGGCCCAGCCTCTCCACGGCGTCGTCGAGCACCGCGGTCAAGTCGGCCCGTACGTCCTCCGGTTCGCGGAAGTGCGACACCGCGCGGACGTCCGCGCGGGCGCGTTTCACCCTGACCCGCGCCGACCGCACGCCGGCCACCTCCAGGGCCCGGTCCCTCAGCACCGTGGCGGCGGCGTCCCGGTGCAGTCCCGCGCGGACGTGGGGATCCGCGGGGCGCATCGGGAGCAGGGCGCGCAGGCCGGGTGTCAGGGCGAGCAGCAGCAGCCAGAGCCCGAGGGCGGTGGCGACACCGGCGCCGGTCAGCACCCAGATGTCGTCCAGGGGCCGTTCGGCGAGTTGCCGGGCCAGCTCCCGGCGCCAGCCCAGCGCGGATCGGTGGGCCCGTACGGCGGCGACGTCGTACAGGAACGCGCCCGCGATCACCAGGGTCAGCAGCGCGACCAGGCCCGCGGGGATCCGGCGCGCCGACCACAGGCGCCGGTGCCCGCCGGAGCGGCCGGGCCCCTCCGCGGGCGGCGGGTCCTCCTCCGGGGCCGTTCCCTCGGGGCCGCTCATCACGTCCTCCCCCGGGCCGCTTCCGGCGCGGCGGTCAGGTGCAGCCGTTCGACCAGGACGGCGACCTCCGGCACGCGCATCCCCGCCAGGGTGCGCACCCGGTCGACCACCCGGCGCCGCACCCGTGCGCACCGGCCGCCGATGTCGCCGGGGTAGTCGAGTTCGACGTGCACCCGGACCCGGGCGGCCTCATCGCGTACCACCACCGTGGCGTGCGGCGGAGCGGCGCCCGGCGGCAGGGGGCCGACCGCCTCACGGGCCGCCTGCGAGGCGATCTTCGCGACCACCCGGTCGGCGATCCTGGTCGCCCCGCGCTCACCCGGCGCGACGGCGGCCGGGCCCCGGCCGGGCTCGGCGATCGTGCTCACGGCCGTCACCGCCGCCGCTCGTCACGGGGACGGAGGAAGTCGCCGAGTTCCAGGTCCCCCTCGAGGAACCGCCCGACGCCGAAGCCGATCGCGCCCAGGGCCGCCACCAGCAAGAACGCCCCGAATCCGCCGAAGTGTCCGGCGAAGCCCAATGCCATGCCGACGATCATGCCGACCACGGCCGTGCTCATGGTGTGCTCCTCCGCTCGCCGAGCCTCACTGGAGGCGGGTCTCCGGCTCCTCGTCCTCCTCCTCGGGCAGCTTCACGTCGCTCACCGCGATGTTGACCTCGACGACCTCCAGACCGGTCATCCGCTCGACCGCCGCGACGACGTTCTCCCGCACGGCCCTGGCGACGTCGGCGATGGACACGCCGTAGTCGACGACGATCTCCAGGTCGAGCGCGGTCTGCAACTCGCCGACCTCGACCTTCACACCGCGCGTCGCCGACTTCGAGCCGCCGGGCACCCGGTCGCGCACGGCGCCGAAGGTCCGTGACAGACCGCTGCCCATGGCGTGCACGCCGAGCACGTCCCGCGCGGCCAGCCCCGCGATCTTCTCCACGACACCGTCGGCGATGGTGGTGCGCCCACGGGTCGCGGGGTCACCGCCGCCGCGCCGCGTTCCCGGACCCTTGCGGGGGGTGGTCTCCAAGAGGTTCCTCTCCGGGCCGGGGGCCCGTACCGGGCTCCCTTCGGTCATGTCGGTCATCTCCGCATATCCCTTCGATCGTCCTCCTTCGACCACGGTATGCGCGGTTGCCCGGTATCGCGCCGAAGATGCGTCAGGCTGGAGGAATGACGGCGGACCGGTGGACTCGGGCGGTGCGGCAACAGGTGGGGCTGGGGAGGATCCTGCCCCTGGGAGGAGCGCGCGACGGGGCGTGGATCGCGGAGCGGGCGGTGGAGACGGTCCTGCGGCGCGCGGCGGTACGGGACGCGCCGGGCGTACGCCTGAACGGTGTACGGATCGGGCTCGCCGATCCGGAGGCGGCGACGGACGGGCCGGTCGTACCGCCGCCGCCGAGCGCGCTGCCGCCGGGGCCGTTGCGGCTGACCGCCGAGTTCGCGGCCACGGCGGCGCGGCCGGTGCCGGTGACGGCGGCGCGTCTGCGCGCGGTGCTGGCGGAAGCGGCGGTGGAGCGGATCGGGTTGTCCGTCACGTCGGTGGATCTGCGGGTGACGGAGTTGCTGGACGCGGAGGCTGCGCCTGTGCCTGCGCCCGTCGTGGAGCCGGAGCCGGTGTCCGAGCCGTCGTCGGACGACGGTGGCTCCGAGGTGGGTCGTGTCGCTGCGGCGGTGCTCGCGGTGGCGGGGGTGAGCCGGCTGACGGGCACGCTGGGGCGGTCCGTGAGTCTGACCGAGCAGCCGGGTGGGGACGCCCTGCCCCGTCGGCACGTGCGCGTGGAGCTCGCGGTGGTGGCGGACGCCTGTGCGCTGGACGTGGCCCGGGGGGTTCGTCCAGGGGTGGCGTCCGCTCTGGTGGGTGAGGCCACGGTGGCCGTGCTGATCACAGCGGTCGACTGACCGGGCCGTGGCCGGGGTGGTCCGCCGGGGTGGGGAGGACGCGCGGCCCGGCGCTTACGGGGCGCCTCCCCAGAGGGGGTACCCCAGCGCCCGCCCTCCCCCGCTCCCGGTTTCGCTCGAGCGGGGGACCCCCGGCGCCCTGGGGGCGCCTCCCAGGCCTTCAGGGCACTGGGGGAGGCACGACTGCCCGCGGGAACGGGGAGGCCGCCGCGGATGCGGGGGTCATTCGCCCAGGCCGGCCAGGTCGCGCAGGCGGCGGGACTGGGCGGCTCGTTCGGCGGTGCGCTGTTCGTCGTAGGTGCGGTTCCGGGCGCCGCGGAGCAGGGACTTGGTCTCGATGACGGCGTCGCGGGGGGCGGCCAGCAGGGCCGCGGCGAGGTCCTGGACCGCCGCGTCCAGGTCGGCCGCGGGCACGGCGAGGTTGGCCAGGCCGGTGTTCACGGACTCCTCGGCCGTGACGAAGCGCCCGGTCGCGCAGATCTCCAGCGCGCGGGCGTATCCGACGAGGCCGACCAGCGGGTGCGTGCCGGTCAGGTCGGGGACGAGGCCGAGGCTGGTCTCGCGCATGGCGAACTGCACGTCGTCCGCGACGACACGCAGGTCACAGGCGAGGGCCAGTTGGAACCCGGCCCCGATGGCGTGTCCCTGGACAGCCGCGATGGACACGATGTCGCTGCGCCGCCACCAGGTGAACGCCTCCTGGTACTCGGCGATGGTCGCGTCCAGCGTGGCGTCGTCGCGACGCGCCAGGTCGATGAACGACGGCTCGCCCTCGATTCCCTCGGGCGTGAACATCTGCCGGTCGAGCCCGGCGGAGAAGGACTTGCCCTCCCCGCGCAGCACCACGACCCGGACGGAGCCGGGCAGCAGCCGGCCCGCCTCGGTCAGCGCCCGCCACAGAGCGGGGCTCTGCGCGTTGCGCTTGGCCGGGTTGGTCAGCGTCACCGTGGCGATCGCGTCGTCGACGGTGAGCCGTACGCCGTCCTTGTCGAGCACGGGACCGAGGTCCTGGGCGGACGAAGCCATGGGGTGCCTCCGAGGGGTGCGGTCATCCAAGTGACTGCACAGTAACCACCCGGCCGGTCAGTCGGCCGACCGGGTGGCCACCATCGGGATCTCGGGGGCGCCCGGGATCAGGCCGAAGGGGCTTTCTTTCCCCGTGTCGCCCCGCCACGCCCTCGCAGCGTGACGCCCGATTCGCTGAGCATGCGGTGCACGAAGCCATACGAGCGGCCGGTCTCCTCGGCCAATGCCCGGATGCTCGCACCGGCGTCGTACTTCTTCTTCAGGTCTGCCGCGAGCTTGTCGCGCGCGGCGCCGGTCACCCGGCTGCCCTTCTTCAGAGTCTCGGCCACCCGTGCCTCCTCATGGGAAGTGCGCTCTGGTCTCCTCATGATCACCCCTCCCGGCCCTCATGGCCACCCATTCGGCAAGGTCGATGAGACAAGGTTGTGACGACGGGAGCGCGTCCCCACATTCGGAATTGAATATTCCGCAGGGTGCGGGCAGCGCCTCCACACCGGTTCTTCCGTGAAGTACCAGGTCAGAAAGGCACGACGGCCGAGCCCCGGTTCACCGAGGGCTCGGCCGCGAAATCCGTGTAGGACACACCTCGGGATGAGGAGATCTCACACGAATGACGGATCACCGATGGGCCGAATGATCCATACGCAGTGGATCACGCTTTCGATCAACCCCGGTTGACGTCTCTCAGGCGAGGGCGACCAGGTCCGCGTAGTCGGCGCCCCACAGGTCCTCGACGCCGTCCGGCAGCAGGATGATCCGCTCCGGCTGGAGCGCCTCGACGGCGCCCTCGTCGTGCGTGACGAGGACGACCGCGCCCTTGTACGTGCGCAGCGCCCCGAGGATCTCCTCACGGCTGGCCGGGTCGAGGTTGTTGGTCGGCTCGTCGAGGAGCAGCACGTTGGCCGAGGAGACCACGAGGGTCGCGAGCGCGAGACGGGTCTTCTCGCCGCCGGAGAGGACACCGGCCGGCTTGTCGACGTCGTCGCCGGAGAACAGGAAGGAGCCGAGCGTCTTGCGGATCTCGACGAGGTCGAGGTCGGGCGCAGCGGAGCGCATGTTCTCCAGGACCGTGCGCTCCGGGTCGAGGGTCTCGTGCTCCTGCGCGTAGTAGCCGAGCTTGAGGCCGTGGCCCTCGACGACCCGGCCGGTGTCGGGCTTCTCGACGCCGCCGAGGAGGCGGAGCAGGGTGGTCTTGCCCGCGCCGTTGAGGCCGAGGATGACCACGCGGGAGCCCTTGTCGATGGCCAGGTCGACGTCGGTGAAGATCTCCAGCGAGCCGTAGGACTTCGACAGTCCCTCGGCCATGAGCGGGGTCTTGCCGCACGGGGACGGCTCCGGGAAGCGCAGCTTGGCGACCTTGTCGGACTTCCGCTCGGCCTCCAGGCCGGCCAGCAGCTTGTCCGCCCGGCGGGCCATGTTCTGCGCGGCGACGGTCTTGGTGGCCTTGGCGCGCATCTTGTCGGCCTGCGCGTGCAGTGCGGACGCCTTCTTCTCGGCGTTCTGCCGCTCGCGCCTGCGGCGCTTCTCGTCCGCCTCGCGCTGCTGCTGGTAGAGCTTCCAGCCCATGTTGTAGACGTCGATGGTGGCGCGGTTGGCGTCCAGGTAGAAGACCTTGTTGACGACCGTCTCGACCAGGTCGACGTCGTGGGAGATCACGATGAAGCCGCCGCGGTAGGTCTTGAGGTAGTCGCGCAGCCAGGCGATCGAGTCGGCGTCGAGGTGGTTGGTCGGCTCGTCGAGCAGCAGGGTGTCCGCGTCGGAGAACAGGATCCTGGCGAGCTCGACACGGCGGCGCTGGCCGCCGGAGAGGGTGTGCAGGGGCTGGCCGAGCACGCGGTCGGGCAGGTTCAGCGCGGCGGCGATGGTGGCGGCCTCGGCCTCGGCGGCGTAGCCGCCCTTGGTGAGGAACTCGGTCTCCTGGCGCTCGTACTGCTTGAGCGCCTTCTCGCGGGTGGCGCCCTGGCCGCCTGCGATGCGCTGCTCGTTCTCGCGCATCTTGCGGATCAGCACGTCGAGGCCGCGGGCGGAGAGGATGCGGTCGCGGGCGAGGACGTCGAGGTCGCCGGTACGGGGGTCCTGGGGCAGGTAGCCGACCTCGCCGGAGCGGGTGACGGTGCCGCCGGCGGGGATGCCCTGGCCGGCGAGGACCTTGGTGAGGGTGGTCTTGCCGGCGCCGTTGCGGCCGACGAGGCCGATGCGGTCGCCCTTGGCGATGCGGAAGGTGGCGCTTTCGATGAGGACGCGGGCACCGGCGCGCAGCTCGATGCCGGAGGCGGAGATCACGGACAGACTCCTGGGCGGGTGTGGGGTGGCGGTGGGCGGCTGAGGACGTTCCCGCCGTCTAATGCGCGAGGAGAATGGCCATGCGAGCCATTCTAACGGGGCCGTGCAACCGCTTTTCCTGGGCGCGGGCGCCGCCCGGCCGGCGCGGGGCGACGGCGTGGTGCCGCCGGACGCGGCGGGGCGCCCGAGCGGCGACGGGACGAAGGGCGCGGGTCCGGCCGGGGCACCCGCCCTCGTGGGCGGCGCCGGCGGACACCACCGGGGAGAGGCGGACCGGGACCACGGCTCCCGCGACCGCACGGACCGTGGCCCCGGCGGCATCCGGGCTCCGGCGCGTGCCCGCCCGGGACGGAACCCGCGCCCCGCTCCGGGCCGGACCCCGGTCAGCCGCCGGTGTGCACCTGGAAGGCGGCCCGGCGGACCGCCTTGGCCAGAGCCGGGTCGGGGTGGGCGGCGGCCAGGGCGACCAGGACCTGGACGGTGCGCGGGTGGCCGACGGCGCGTACCTCGTCGAGCAGTGCGGGGACGGTCGGCTGGACCGCGGACTCCAGGTGGCGGACCAGCAGCGGGGCCTCGCCGTGGTCGGCGACGGCGGCCGCGGTGTCCACCCACAGCCAGGTGGCCTCCTCACGGGTGAGGACCTCGTGGGCCTCCTCGGGGTCGGCGCCGTCGTGCTCGGCGAGCCACAGCAGGGCGTACGGCCGCAGCGTCGGCTCGTCGAGCACGGTGCGGACCTCGGGCTCGGCGGGGGCGCCGACCACGCGCAGCGCCTCGAAGGCGAGGCCGCGCAGCAGGGCGTCCTCGCCCCGGGCGGCGTCGATCAGCTCCGTGACGGCGCTGCCGACCGGCCGGGCGGCGAGCCAGGCGCGGTACTCGGCGCGGGCCGCGTTGGGGCGCAGCCGGGCGCAGCCGCGCAGCATGTCCTCGGCGCCCTGCTCGATGTTCCCGGCGGGGCTCTGCGCGGCGACGCAGATCTGCTCCAGCTTGACCCACACCGCCCAGCTGCCGAGCGGGGTGAGCGTGGCCTGCCCGTCGCCGTAGGTGAGGGCGCCGACGGAGGCGAGGGCGCGCAGCGCCCAGTCGAGCAACGGCTCGAGCGGGGCGTCGGCGGCGGGCGCGGCGCTCGCGGGCCGGGGCCGCTGGAGCGGCACCTTGGGTCTGAGTTCCCGGGGGAGCCCGGACCCCGGCTGGGCGAGGTCGGACTGCTGGACGTAGTCGACCTCGCAGCGCTCCGTGCGGAGTTCGGTCACCCGCTGCTGGAGGAGGTCGAGGAGCTGGGGCACGGGGACCGGGCCGGCGGAGAGCTGGAGGAAGGAGAGGACCTGCGGCATGGCCGTGACGACCTCGGCGACGGCGGCGGCCTCGTACTCCTCGGGTTCCGGGTGGGCCAGCGACCAGGCGTCGCAGAGGGCGACCCAGCCGCGCAGCACGGCGCTGTCGTCGCGGTCCCAGGCGCGCAGCCGCCAGCCCGGGCGGGCGCTGTCGCCGTGCACCTCGATGAGGCCGGCCAGGCGGGCGGTGTCCCAGTCGGCACGGACCTGAGCGGGGGTCAGGCCCAGGGAGCGGGCCGCCCGTTCGGCGGTCGCGTCGGAGAGGGTGGCCTTGCCGTCGGCGGTGGCGCTGTCCCCGCCGGGGCCGAGGGCGGCGTCGGCCCAGCGGGCGACGCGGGCCGCGGCGGCCAGAACGGAACGCGCCATTCTGGCCAGCTCCGCCGGGGCCGGTGTGCCCTCCGGGGGGCGTGGCGCGGGGCGGCGCGAGCGGCGCCGGTTCACCGCCGTGGGGGCGGCGGCCAGGGGTCGCGGGCGGACGAGTCGGAGCCTGGAGTCGCGCGGGATACGGGACGTCACGGGTGCAGTCTTCCTGGTGACGGTCCGAAAACCCAAACGGAATGCCGACGGGGACGCCGGGACGGCTCGTGCCTCGGCTCCGGACGCGGTCGGAGGGAGGGGTTCAGGCCACTGGTACGGCCGTAAACGGAATCCTCGGCACCGGCTGTCCTGAGCCCTCTCCGCACGGTCACATCAGGGGGGTGAGGAAGCGCCGCAGCGCCTCTTCGTAGGCCTGCGGGTCGGCGTTCCACATCGCGCCGTGGGAGGCGCCCCTGACGGTGTGCAGGGTGATGGTGTTCGGGTGGTCGGCGGCGAGGCGGCGGGAGAACCGCCAGGGCGCCACCGTGTCGTCGGGGCCGTGGAAGATCTGCGTGGGGACCGCGATCCGGTCCAGGTGGACGGCGCCGGGCCTGCGGTCGCCGTACAGGCCCGTGCGTCCCTGGGCGGCGCGGACCGCGAGCGGCAGCAGCGCGCCCGGGGTGTGCCGGGCCGTGGCGAGGGCGCGCAGGGTCGCCTCCCAGCTGAGCACCGGGGAGTCGAGGACGAGGCCGGCGACGCGGGCGCGCACCTCGGAGCGGGCGGCGGCGCGCAGCGCCATGGTCGCGCCGGTGGACCAGCCGTACAGGACGACCTGCCGGGCGCCGGAGTCCACGGCGTGGTGGAGCGCCGCGTCGAGGTCGCGCCACTCGGTCTCGCCGAGGTGGTTGAGGCCGTCCGGGGAGCGCGGCGCGCCGGGGTCGCCCCGGTAGGCGGGGGCGAGCACCGGGAAGCGGTGGCGGTGCAGGAACTCCATGAGGTTCATGGTGTGTTCCCGGGTGGCGCCGAGGCCGTGGACGGCGATCACCCAGGTGTCCCGGGCGCCCGGGACGAACCATGCGGGCAGGGGGCCGAGTTCGCCGGGGAGGTCGAGGTCGGTGTGGTCCAGGCCGAGGGCGCTTCCCGGGTCGCCGACGTACACGTTCGGGGTGAGCCGGGCGCGGTCGCCGGGTTCCGGGGCGCCGTACGTGACGCGTTCGAGGCGGCGCACGACGGTGTCGGCGGAGTCCGGGGCGCCGGGCAGGACGGGGCCGACGACCGCGTGGAAGCCGTCACCGGTGAGACCGTGGCGTCCGGGCCGCAGTGTGGCGAGATCCCTGGTGAGGGCCACCTGGCCGGCGGCGGTGGAGTGGACGGTGAGTCCGGGGTCGGTGGGCAGGGGGCCGCCCGGGGACGTCCTGAGCGCGGCGTCGCTGGCGTACCGGCCGACGGCCACCGCGGCGGCGCCGGCGCCTATCACGGCGGTGACGGCAGCGGCCGTCGCTCTGACAGTGCGCACGTTCTCCAGTGTCATGTCGGAACGTGTACCCGGCCAGTGGGGGCGGTCACCGGCGGAGGGTTCGGGGCGGGTCGTCCCGCCCCGCCGCCCCTTCCCGCCCCTGGGGGCCGTGCCCCCGGACCCCTTCGGCCCTGCGGGCCGCGCCCTCAGGCGCCGGACGGGCCGGACCGCTGCCCGTACCCCCGCAGCCGCTCCCCCGCCTCCGCCACCTGCGCCGGGGTCAGCAGGTGCGGGGACAGGCCCGGGACGGAGGAGGCGGTCAGCCAGAGGCGGCACATCCATTCCAGCTGGGCCGTGCGGTCGTAGGCCTGGGCGAGGGTCGCGCCGTGGGCGACGGTGCCGTGGTTCCGCAGGAGGCAACCGGTGCGGCCGTCGAGGGCGCGGAGCATGTTCTCGGCCAGTTCGTCCGTGCCGTACGTCGCGTAGCGGGCGACCCGGACGGGCCCGCCGAGTGCCGCCGCCATGTAGTGGATCAGCGGCAGCTCGTCGACGAGCGTGGAGACCGCCGTCGCGTGCACGGCGTGCGTGTGCACGACGGCGCGCGCGCCGGTCGTGCGGTACACCGCGAGATGCACGGGCAGCTCGCTGGTGGGGACGAGCGAGCCGAGGACCTGCCGGCCGGCGAGGTCGACGCCCGTCACGTCGTCCGGCGTCAGCCGGTCGTACGGCACCCCCGACGGCGTGACCAGGACGGTCCCGCCGATCCGCACCGAGACGTTGCCGGAGGTGCCGACGACGAGTCCGTCGGCGACGGTCCGGCGCGCGGTCCCGACGAGTTCCGTCCAGGCGCGCGCCTCCTCCTCGCTCATGTCCCGGGCGTCCCCCGCCTCCCGCACGTCCCCTCGCCGTTCAGCCATGCCGTGATCCTGCCAGGCGGCCCCCCGTCACCGCGGCACCGCCATCCGGCGGAGCGCCCACCCCCTCTTACGGTCACCACGATGCCCGTTCCAGTTCATCTTCCGTTCACCCTGGTTACCTACATTCGACCAGCCAATGACCTCGAACGATTGCCTGGGTAAATGGAAAGCTTCTCGCTGATCCTCGCGATTGTGGTGGTAACCGCACTCGCGTTCGATTTCACGAACGGTTTCCACGACACCGCGAACGCGATGGCAACGACCATTTCGACCGGTGCGATGAGGCCCAAGGCTGCGGTGGCCATGTCCGCCGTCCTGAACCTCGTCGGTGCTTTTCTCTCGGTGGAGGTCGCCAACACGATCTCCAAAGGACTCGTCGACGAGTCCGGCATCCGTCCCGAGGTCATCTTCGCCGCCTTGGTCGGCGCGATCCTCTGGAACCTCCTGACCTGGCTGGTCGGTCTGCCGTCCAGCTCCTCGCACGCCCTCATGGGCGGTCTGATCGGCGCCACCGTCGCCTCCGCCGGCCTCGGCGCGGTGCACGGCGACGTGCTGGTCACCAAGGTCCTGATCCCCGCGATCGCCGCCCCGCTGGTGGCCGGACTCGCCGCGATGTTCGCGACCCGGCTGACCTACCGCCTGGGACGGGGGGCCGACAGCAAGGCCTCCGAGAAGGGCTACCGCGCCGGGCAGATCGCCTCCGCGGGCCTGGTCTCCCTGGCCCACGGCACCAACGACGCCCAGAAGACGATGGGCATCATCACCCTCGCCCTGGTCGCCGGCGGCGCCGTCGCCCCCGACTCCGACCCGCCGCTGTGGGTCATCCTCTCCGCGGGCATCGCCATCGCGCTCGGCACCTACCTCGGCGGCTGGCGCATCATCCGCACCATGGGCAAGGGCCTGACCGACCTCCAGCCGCAGCAGGGCTTCGCCGCCCAGACCAGCGCCGCGACGGTCATCCTGGCCTCCTCGCACCTCGGCTTCTCCCTCTCCACCACGCATTCCGTTTCCGGTTCCGTGATGGGCGCGGGCCTGGGCCGCAAGGGCGGTGTCGTCCGCTGGTCGACGGCCACCCGGATGTTCGTCGCCTGGGGCCTGACGCTGCCCGCGGCGGCCCTGGTCGCGGCGCTCGCCGAGTGGATCTGCGGCTTCGGCAGCTGGGGCACCGCCCTCGTGGCCGTCTTCCTGGTCGCCTCCAGCGCGGCGATCTGGAAGATCTCCCGGCGCGAGGTCGTCGACCACACCAACGTCAACGACCACGAGGCACCGGAGGCGGAGCCGTCCGGCGTGGTGACGCAGGCGATGGCCGCGGTGACCCCGCCCCCGGCGGGCACCGTGCCCGACGACCTCTCGGCCACCATCCCGGCGCCGGCGCCCGCCGATCCGGCGGCCCCGTCGGCCACGACCACCGTCTGACCGCGGCCCGGCAGATCCGGTACGAAGGAAGAAGAGCACCGTGAAGATCGACTGGGCGGCCCTCGGCTCCGTCTTCGGCGTCAGCCTCGTGGTCACCGTGGCCCTGGTGGGCCTGTTCACCCTCGGCATCAACGGCCTGTCCCGCCGCGAGCGGTCCGCCGCCCAGGGCCGGTCCGCGGCCCTGGCGGTCAGCGGCGCCTACGCCTGCTTCGCGGCGTGCGCGGCGGCGGTGGGATACGGCATCTACCTGATCATGGCCTGATCACAGGCCGCACCCGTCCGGGCGGGCGGTGCGGGAGCCCCGGCTCCCGCACCGCCCGCCCGCGTGTACGCGTCCCCGCCCGGGGTTCACCCGCCGGAGCCCCTCTGTGGGCCTCAGCACACTTCAGCCTCGCAGGTCAACGGCAAGTTGACGGCTCTTCCGGGACCGTGGTGGACTGCCTCAGCCACTACGGCGGCAGGAGAGGAAGCCGGTGCGATTCCGGCGCGGTCCCGCCACTGTCACCGGGGTGAACACCCCGGGAGCCAGGAACTCTCACCGCCGGTCTCGTCGAACCAGGGCGCGGACACCCTGAGTGAGGACATAACGCCATGCGCGGCTGCCTGCCGAGGTCGATCAGCGACACCCCGCCCCGCTTCGGGGCCGCTCCCTCCGGTTCCGTCACCGGCTGACCCATGGGTGCCGATCGCGTGTTCGCGTACGGCGCCGCCGCCGGCCTCCTCGGCGACCTGCTGCTCGGCGATCCCCGCCGGGGACATCCGGTCGCCGCTTTCGGGCGGGCCGCGGCTGCCGTGGAACGGGTGCTGTGGCGGGACGACCGGGGCCGGGGCGCGGTGCACACCGCCGTGTGCGTCGGCGGGGCCGTCGCGCTGGGGAGCCTGGCCGCACGCCTCGTGCGCTCCTCCCCCGCCGCCTCCGTCGCCCTGACCGGTGTCGCCACCTGGGCCGTCGTCGGCGGGACCTCGCTGGCCCGGGAGGCCCGCACCATCGGACGGGCGCTGGAGGCCGGGGACGTCGAGGCGGCCCGGGCACGGCTGCCGCACCTGTGCGGCCGGGACCCGCAGGCCCTGGACGCCGACGGGATCGCCCGCGCGGTGGTCGAGTCCGTCGCCGAGAACACCTCCGACGCCGTGGTGGGCGCGCTGGTGTGGGGCGCCGTCGCCGGGGTGCCGGGACTGCTCGGGTTCCGGGCCGTCAACACGCTGGACGCGATGGTCGGCCACAAGTCCCCCCGTTACCGCCGCTACGGCTGGGCCTCCGCCCGCCTCGACGACGTCGCCGGGTGGCCGGGGGCGCGGCTGACCGCCGTGCTCGCCGCGCTCGCGGGGCCGGATCCGCGCGGGGCCGTGCGGGCGTGGCGCGCGGACGCGGCGAAGCACCCGAGCCCCAACGCCGGGCCCGTCGAGGCGTCCTTCGCGGGCGCGCTCGGCGTACGGCTCGGCGGGACCCTCTCCTACGGCGGGCGGGTCGAACACCGGCCCGTCCTGGGCGGCGGCGGGCGTGCCGTGGCCGTGTCCGACATCGACCGGGCGGTACGGCTCTCACGACGGGTCGGCTGGCTCGCGCTCGGGGCCGGCGTCGCCGTACGGAGCGTCATGAAGGGACGTGCGTCATGAGCGGTGGAGGGCTGCTGGTCGCCGGGACCACCTCGGACGCCGGCAAGAGCGTGGTGACCGCCGGGATCTGCCGGTGGCTGGTGCGACGCGGCGTGAAGGTCGCGCCGTTCAAGGCGCAGAACATGTCGCTGAACTCGTTCGTGACGCGGGAGGGCGCCGAGATCGGGCGGGCACAGGCCATGCAGGCCCAGGCCTGCCGGATCGAGCCGACCGCGCTGATGAACCCGGTGCTGCTCAAGCCGGGCGGCGAGCGGTCCAGCCAGGTGGTGCTGCTGGGCAGGCCGGTCGGCGAGATGAGCGCGCGCGGCTACCACGGCGGGCGGCAGCAACGGCTCCTCGGCACGGTGCTGGACTGTCTGGAGCGGTTGCGGGGCACGTATGACGCGGTGATCTGTGAGGGGGCCGGCAGCCCGGCCGAGATCAATCTGCGGCGCACCGACATCGTGAACATGGGGATCGCCCGGAACGCCGGGCTGCCGGTCCTCGTGGTCGGCGACATCGACCGGGGCGGCGTCTTCGCCTCCTTCTTCGGCACCGTCGCACTGCTCTCCCCCGAGGACCAGGAGCTGGTCGCCGGGTTCCTGGTGAACAAGTTCCGGGGTGATGTGTCGCTCCTGGAACCCGGTCTCGACATGCTGCACGGTCTGACCGGGCGGCGGACGTACGGCGTGCTGCCGTTCCGGCACGGGCTCGGCATCGACGAGGAGGACGGACTGAGGGTGTCGCTGCGCGGCGCCGTGCGGGAGTCCGCGGTGGCCGCGCCGGTCGGTGAGGACGTGCTGCGGGTCGCCGTGTGCGCGGTGCCGCTGATGTCCAACTTCACGGACGTGGACGCGCTCGCCGCCGAACCGGGTGTCGTGGTGCGGTTCGTGGACCGGCCCGAGGAGCTCGCCGACGCCGACCTCGTGGTCGTACCGGGCACCCGCGGGACCGTGCGGGCGCTGCGGTGGCTGCGGGAGCGCGGGCTGGCGGACGCGCTGAGGCGGCGGGCGGCCGAGGGACGGCCCGTGCTGGGGATCTGCGGGGGCTTCCAGATCCTCGGCGAACACATCGAGGACGAGGTCGAGAGCCGCGCGGGGCACGTCGACGGGCTCGGCGTCCTGCCCGTGCGGGTGCGGTTCGCCCGCGAGAAGACGCTCACCCGGCCCGCCGGCCGGGCCCTCGGGGAACCCGTCGAGGGGTACGAGATCCATCACGGGGTCGCCGAAGTCCTCGGAGGCGAAGCCTTCCTGGACGGCTGCCGGGTCGGGCAGACCTGGGGAACGCACTGGCACGGCTCGCTGGAGTCGGACGGTTTCCGGCGGGCCTTCCTGCGCGAGGTGGCCGCCGCCGCGGGCCGCCGCTTCGTACCGGCCCCCGACACCTCGTTCGCCGCGCTGCGCGAGGAGCAGCTCGACCGGCTCGGCGACCTGATCGAACAGCACGCGGACACGGACGCGCTGTGGCGGCTCATCGAGTCCGGCGCGCCACAAGGACTGCCCTTCATTCCACCGGGAGCGCCCGCATGAGCACTGTGTTGTTGTTGTCGACCGCCGACACGGACCTGTTGGCGGCCCGTGCCTCCGGCGCCTCCTACCGGATCGGCAACCCGACCCGCGTGGACGTGGCGGACGAGCTGCCCGCGCTGCTGGACGGGGCGGACCTCGCCGTCGTACGGCTGCTGGGCGGCAAGCGCGCCTGGGAGGACGGGCTCGCCGCGCTGAGAGCGTCCGGGATCCCGGCGGTGCTGCTCGGCGGGGAGACCGTGCCGGACGCGGAGCTCATGGCCGAGTCGACGGTGCCGGCCGGTGTGGTGGCGCAGGCGCTGCGGTACCTCGTCGAGGGCGGCCCGGAGAACCTGACCGAGCTGGCCCGGTTCCTGTCGGACACCGTGCTGCTGACCGGCGAGGGCTTCGAGGAGCCGCGGAAGATGCCGGAGTACGGCGTCCACGGCGAGCGCGCCCTGGAACAGGGCCGCCCGACGGTCGGCGTGCTCTTCTACCGCGCCCACGAACTGAGCGGCAACACCGCCTTCGTGGACACGCTGTGCGACGCGATCGAGGCGCGGGGCGCCAACGCCCTGCCCGTGTACTGCGGTTCGCTGCGCGGCGCCGACCCGGAGCTGTACGGGCTGCTGGCGAAGGCCGACACCCTGGTCGCCACCGTGCTCGCGGCCGGCGGCACGCACGCCTCGCAGGCGTCGGCGGGCGGTGACGAGGAGGCCTGGGACGTCGGGGCGCTCGCCGACCTGGACGTGCCGGTGCTGCAGGGGCTCTGCCTCACCTCCTCGCGCGCCGCGTGGGAGGAGTCCGACGCCGCCCTGTCCCCCATGGACGCGGCGATGCAGGTCGCCATCCCCGAGTTCGACGGCCGGCTGATCACCGTCCCGTTCTCCTTCAAGGAGCAGGGCCCCGACGACGTCCCGGTGTACGTCGCCGACCCGGAGCGGGCCGCGCGGGTGGCCGGGATCGCCGTGCGGCACGCCCGGCTGGGGCACAAGCCGAACGCCGAGAAGAAGCTCGCGCTCGTCTTCACCGCGTACCCGACGAAGCACTCGCGCGTCGGCAACGCGGTGGGGCTCGACACCCCCGCCTCGGCGGTGCGGGTGCTGGACGCGCTGCGGGAGGCGGGCTATTCCCTGACCGAATATCCGGACAACGGGGACGAGTTGATCCACCGGCTGATCGAGGCCGGCGGCCACGACGTCGAGTGGCTGACCGAGGAGCAGCTGGCCGCCGCGCCCGCGCGGGTGCCGCTGGCGGACTACCGGGCCTGGTTCGAGAAGCTGGACCCGGAGCTGCGGGACGGGATGCGTCAGGCGTGGGGCGAGCCTCCGGGCTCGCTGTACGTCGACGGCGAGGACATCGTGCTCGCGTCGCTGCGGTTCGGGAACGTCGTCGTCATGATCCAGCCGCCGCGCGGCTTCGGGGAGAACCCGATCGCGATCTACCACGACCCCGACATGCCGCCCTCGCACCACTACATGGCGTCCTACCGCTGGCTGGAGAACAGTTTCGGCGCCGACGCGATCGTGCACATGGGCAAGCACGGCACGATGGAGTGGCTGCCGGGCAAGGGGCTGGGCCTGAGCGCGGGGTGCGCGCCGGACGCGGTGCTCGGGGACCTGCCGCTGATCTACCCGTTCATCGTCAACGACCCCGGCGAGGGCACGCAGGCCAAGCGGCGCGGGCACGCCACGGTCGTCGACCACCTGGTGCCGCCGATGGCGCGGGCCGACACCTACGGTGATCTCGCGAAGCTGGAGCAGCTGCTCGACGAGTACGCGCTGGTCTCCGACCTGGACCCGGCGAAGGCGCCGGCGGTACGGGCGCAGATCTGGACGCTGGTGAAGGCCGCCGAACTCCACCACGACCTGCACGTGGACGACCAGCCGGACGACGACGACTTCGACGAGTTCGTCATGCACATCGACGGCTATCTGTGCGAGATCAAGGACGTGCAGATCAGGGACGGCCTGCACGTCCTCGGCGGCGGCCCGGTCGGCGAGCCGCGCGTGAACCTCGTCCTGGCGGTGCTGCGCGCCTCACAGGTGTGGGGCGGGCGGGCGAACGCGCTGCCGGGTCTGCGGGCCGCGCTGGCCGCGCACTTCGGGCTGGTGGAGAAGGAGCTGCTGGCCGAGCCGGGCGCGCCGGTGAAGGTGCCGGTGGAGCTGACGGAGCTGGTGGACGGGCCCGCGCGTACGGGTGCCGACGCGATCGACCTGCTGGAGCAGCTGTGCCGACGGTTCGCGGAGGGGATGGAGGAGCGCGGCTGGGCGGCCGGCTCGGTCCCCTCGCTGGTACGGGAGGTACTGGGCACGGAACTGCCCGACGCGGTGGCCGTGCTGCGGTTCGCCTGCGAGGAGGTCGTGCCCCGGCTGGCCCGTACGACGGACGAGATCGGACACATCCTGCGTGCGCTGGACGGCGGTTACGTCCCGGCGGGGCCGTCGGGCTCTCCCACGCGCGGGCTGGTCAACGTGCTTCCGACCGGGCGCAACTTCTACTCCGTCGACCCCAAGGCGATTCCCTCGCGGCTGAGCTGGGAGGTCGGGCAGTCGCTCGCCGACTCACTGGTGCAGCGGTACCTGCAGGACACGGGCGCGTATCCGAAGTCCGTCGGTCTCACGGTGTGGGGCACCTCCGCGATGCGCACCCAGGGCGACGACATCGCCGAGATCCTGGCGCTGCTGGGGTGCCGTCCGGTGTGGGACGACGCGTCGCGGCGGGTGACCGGGTTCGAGGTGGTCGGCCTCGAGGAGCTGGGCCGGCCGCGCATCGACGTCACCGTCCGCATCTCCGGGTTCTTCCGGGACGCGTTCCCGCACGTCGTGGGGCTGATCGACGACGCGGTGCGGGCGGTGGCGGAGCTGGACGAGCCGGCCGACCGGAACTACGTACGCGCCCACGTGGACGAGGACACCGCCGAGCACGGCGACCGGCGGCGGGCGACGGCCCGCGTCTTCGGCTCGAAGCCGGGGGCGTACGGGGCGGGACTGCTGCCGCTGATCGACGCGCGGAACTGGCGGTCGGACGCGGACCTCGCCGAGGTGTACGCGGTCTGGGGCGGCTACGCCTACGGCCGCGGGCTCGACGGGCGGGCGGCGCGCGGGGACATGGAGACGGCGTTCAAGCGGATCGCCGTGGCGGCGAAGAATGTCGACACACGTGAGCACGACCTCGTCGACGCCGACGACTACTTCCAATACCACGGCGGCATGGTCGCGATGGTGCGTCATCTGACGGGGGCCAGCCCCGAGGCGTACGTCGGTGACTCGGCCACCCCGGACCAGGTGAAGACCCGCACGCTGGGCGAGGAGACGCACCGGGTCTTCCGCGCCCGTGTGGTCAACCCGCGCTGGATGAGCGCGATGAGAAGGCACGGCTACAAGGGCGCCTTCGAGATGGCCGCGACCGTGGACTACCTCTTCGGCTACGACGCCACGGCCGGGGTCGTGGACGACTGGATGTACGAGAAGCTCAGCGCGGAGTACGTCTTCGACGCGGAGAACCGGGACTTCATGAAGAAGTCCAACCCCTGGGCACTGCGCGGCATCACCGAGCGGCTGCTGGAGGCCGCCGACCGCGGGCTGTGGGCGGAGCCGGACGCGGACACGCTGGAGCGGCTGCGCGCCACCTACCTGGAACTCGAAGGCGATCTGGAGGGCGACGACCAGTGACCACCCCCTTTCCGTTCACGGCCGTCGTCGGCCAGGACGACCTGCGGCTCGCGCTGCTGCTGAACGCGGTGTCACCCGCCGTCGGCGGGGTGCTGGTGCGCGGTGAGAAGGGCACGGCGAAGTCGACGGCGGTGCGCGCCCTGTCGGCGCTGCTGCCGGAGGTGGCCGTGGTGCCCGGCTGCCGGTTCTCCTGCGACCCCGCGGCCCCGGACCCCGGCTGCCCTGACGGTCCGCACGAGAGCGGCGGCGGTGCCGCACGGCCCGCCCGCATGGTCGAACTGCCCGTCGGCGCCTCCGAGGACCGGCTCGTCGGGGCGCTCGACATCGAGCGGGCGCTGGCCGAGGGCGTGAAGGCGTTCGAGCCGGGTCTGCTGGCGCAGGCGCACCGCGGGATCCTCTACGTCGACGAAGTCAACCTGTTGCACGACCACTTGGTCGACCTGTTGCTCGACGCTGCCGCCATGGGCGCCTCGTACGTCGAGCGCGAGGGTGTCTCCGTACGGCACGCGGCACGCTTCCTGCTCGTCGGGACCATGAATCCGGAGGAGGGTGAGCTGCGGCCGCAGCTCCTCGACCGGTTCGGGCTGACCGTCGAGGTGGCCGCCTCGCGCGAACCCGACCAGCGGGTGGAGGTCGTCCGGCGTCGGCTCGCGTACGACGACGACCCCGCCGCCTTCGCCGCGCGGTGGGCCGAGGAGGAGGCCGCCGTACGGGCGCGGATCGTGGCGGCGCGGGAGCTGTTGCCGTCGGTGCGGCTCGGGGACGGGGCGCTGCGGCAGATCGCGGCGACCTGCGCGGCCTTCGAGGTGGACGGCATGCGGGCCGACATCGTGATGGCGCGCACGGCGACCGCGCTGGCCGCCTGGGCCGGGCGGACGGACGTACTGGCCGAGGACGTTCGGCAGGCCGCGCTGCTGGCCCTCCCCCACCGGCGGAGGCGGAACCCGTTCGACGCGCCGGGCCTCGACGAGGACAAGCTCGACGAGACGCTGGAGGAGTTCGGGGGCGACGACGAGCCCGACACCGACCCGGACGGGCCGGACGGGCCGGACGGGCCCGACGGGGGTGGTGGGCAGCCGCCCGCCGACGGTCCCGAGGGCGGTGACGCGGGGACGTCACCCGAGGCCGGTGAGGTCGAGGAGTCCGGGCGGTCGCAGCCTGCGGGCGCCGGTTCCGGTGAGCGGTCGCCCGTGGGCGCCGCCGAACCGTTCCGCACGAAGGTGCTGAGCGTGCCCGGGATCGGTGAGGGCGCCGCCGGGCGGCGGTCGCGGGCGCGCACCGAGCACGGGCGGACCACGGGGGCGCGACGCCCGAGCGGCGCGCTGACCAAACTGCACCTGGCCGCCACCGTGCGGGCGGCGGCTCCGCACCAGCGGGCGCGGGGGCGGTCCGGGCCGGGGCTGGTGGTGCGGCGGGACGATCTGCGGCAGGCCACCCGCGAGGGGCGTGAGTCGAACCTCGTGCTGTTCGTGGTGGACGCCTCCGGGTCCATGGCCGCGCGGCAGCGGATGAGTGCCGTGAAGGGTGCCGTGGTGTCGCTGCTGCTCGACGCCTACCAGCGGCGGGACAAGGTGGGTCTGGTGACCTTCCGGGGGGCGGCGGCCGATGTCGCCCTGCCGCCCACGTCGTCGGTGGACGCCGCGGCGGCGCGGCTGGAGTCGCTGCCGACCGGTGGGCGGACCCCGCTGGCGGCGGGGCTGCTCAAGGCGCACGACGTGCTGCGGGTGGAGCGGCTGCGGGACCCGGCGCGGCGGGCGCTGGTCGTGGTGGTGACCGACGGGCGGGCCACCGGTGGGCCGGAGCCGGTCGCGCTGGCCTCGCGTGCGGCGCGGTTGTTCGCCGCCGAGGGGGTCGCCTCCGTAGTCGTGGACTGCGAGTCGGGGCCGGTGCGGCTGGGGCTCGCCAGGCGGTTGGCCGGTGAGCTGGGCGGCAGTGCCGTGACGCTGGAGGAGCTGCGGGCCGACTCGATCGCCGGGCTGGTCAGGGACGTACAGGGGACTTCGAGGAGGGCCGCGTAATGCCGAAGGGACAGCCGAGTGTCGTACCGGACGACGGGCTGACGACGCGGCAGCGGCGCAACCGGCCGCTGGTCGTCGTCCACACGGGCATCGGGAAGGGGAAGTCGACCGCCGCGTTCGGGCTCGCCCTGCGGGCCTGGAACCAGGGGTGGCCGATCGGGGTGTTCCAGTTCGTCAAGTCGGCGAAGTGGAAGGTCGGCGAGGAGAACGCGCTGCGGGTGCTCGGCGCCTCCGGTGAGGGCGGGACCGTCGACTGGCACAAGATGGGCGAGGGCTGGTCGTGGGTGCAGCGCGACCGGCAGATGGACAACGAGGAGAAGGCCCGCGAGGGCTGGGAGCAGGTCAAGCGGGATCTCGCCGCCGAGACGTACAGGCTGTACGTGCTCGACGAGTTCGCCTATCCCATGCACTGGGGGTGGGTGGACACCGACGAGGTGGTGTCCGTGCTGCGGGAGCGGCCGGGGACGCAGCACGTGGTGATCACGGGGCGGAACGCGCCGGAGAAGCTGGTCGAACTCGCCGACCTCGTGACCGACATGTCCAAGGTCAAGCACCCCATGGACGTCGGGCAGAAGGGGCAGAGGGGCATCGAGTGGTGAGCTCCGTCCCGCGGCTGGTGATCTCCGCCCCCTCGTCGGGGAGCGGCAAGACCACCGTCGCCACGGGGTTGATGGCCGCGCTGTCCGCGCGGGGGTTCGCCGTGTCCCCGCACAAGGTGGGGCCCGACTACATCGATCCCGGCTACCACGCGCTGGCCACCGGGCGGACGGGGCGCAACCTCGACGCGTACCTGTGCGGCCCCGAGCTGGTCGCCCCGCTGTTCGCACACGGTGCGCGGGGGTGCGACGTCGCCGTCGTCGAGGGTGTGATGGGGCTGTACGACGGGGCGGCCGGCGAGGGCGAGCTGGCGTCCACCGCGCAGGTGGCGAAGCTGCTCCGGGCGCCGGTCGTGCTGGTCGTCGACGCGTCGTCGCAGTCGCGGTCGGTGGCGGCGCTGGTGCACGGGTTCGTGAGCTGGGATCCGGAGGTGCGGGTCGGGGGCGTGATCCTGAACAAGGTCGCCTCGGACCGGCACGAGGGGTTGCTGCGGGAGGCGCTGGACTCCGTCGGGGTTCCCGTGCTGGGGGTCCTGCGGCGGGCCGCTCGGGTGGAGACGCCGGCTCGGCACCTGGGGCTGGTGCCCGTGGCCGAGCGGGGCTCCCTGGCTGTCGAGGCTGTTGACGCGATGGCCGCGCAGGTGGCTGCCGGGTGTGATCTGCCGGCGTTGGTCGCGCTGGCGCGGAGTGCGGGGCCGTTGACGGGTGCGGTGTGGGACGCGGGTGAGGCTTCGGTTTCCTCGCCCCCGCCGCCCCTTCCCTCCCCCGCTCTCGGCTTCGCTCGGGCGGGGGGACCCCCGTCGTCCCCGGGGGCTTCGCCCCCGGACCTGCTGTCGGCCCCGGACGGGCCTCGTCCTCAAGCGCCGGACGGGCCGGTTGTGGCTGTGGCCGGTGGGGCCGCGTTCACGTTCTCCTACGCCGAGCACGCCGAGCTGCTGACCGCCGCCGGGGCCGAGGTCGTCACCTTTGATCCGTTGCGGGACGAGGAGCTGCCCGAGGGGACCGCCGGTCTGGTCATCGGGGGCGGGTTCCCCGAGGTGTACGCCTCCGAGCTGTCCGCCAACGAGGCGTTGCGCAAGGCCGTCGCGGAGCTGGCGCTCGGTGGTGCCCCCGTCGCGGCCGAGTGCGCCGGGCTGCTGTACCTGTGCCGGGAGCTGGACGGACTGCCCATGTGCGGGGTGCTGGACGCCTCCGCGCGGATGTCGGAGCGGCTGACCCTGGGGTACCGGGACGCCGTGGCCGTGAGCGACAGTGCGCTGGCCGGCGCCGGTACCCGGATGCGGGGGCACGAGTTCCACCGGACCGTCGTCGAGCCGGGGGCCGGGGAGGAACCCGCCTGGGGGATGCGGGCGCCCGAGCGGCGTGTCGAGGGATTCGTACTGCGCGGTGTGCACGCGAGCTATCTGCACACGCACTGGGCGTCCGAGCCCGGTGTCGCCCGTCGGTTCGTGGAGAGGTGCCGGACGTCATGAGCAGCAGGCTGGTCGGGGTCGGGGTCGGCCCCGGGGATCCGGAGCTGGTGACCGTCAAGGGGGTCAACGCGCTGCGGGCCGCCGACGTCGTCGTGGTGCCGGTCCTCGACTCCGGTGAGCGCGGGCGGGCCGAGGCGACCGTGCTGCACTACGTGCCCGCCGGGAAGGTCGTCCGGGTGGTGTTCGCGCTGAACGAGCGGACCGACCGGGCGCGGCGCGAGGCGGCCTGGGACGCCGCCGGCGAGCGGGTCGCCGGGCTGCTGCGGGAGCACGGGGCCGTCGCCTTCGCGACCATCGGGGACCCCAACGTGTACTCGACGTTCACGTATCTGGCCCAGACCATCGTGGAACTGGTGCCGGACACCGTCGTGGAGACCGTTCCGGGGATCACCGCCATGCAGGATCTGGCGGCACGGTCGGGTGCGGTGCTGACCGAGGGGACCGAGCCGCTCACGCTGGTGCCGGTGACCGCCGGGGCCGCCGTGCTCAAGGACGCCCTGGCCGGGCCCGGGACCGTCGTCGCGTACAAGTTCGGGCGGCAGGCCGGTGAGGTCGCCGAGGCGCTGCGGGAGACCGGGCGGATCGGGGACGCGGTGTGGGGGTCGGCGCTGGGGCTGCCGGAGGAGTCGGTGCGGCCGGCCGCCGAGCTGGACGGGGCGCCGTTGCCGTACCTCTCGACGCTCATCGCGCCGCCGCGGCGCGACGGCGGGCGGGGCGGGAAACTGTGAGCCGGGCCGGGTCGCGCTCAGTGCGCGGCGCCCACCACCAGCCAGATGAACAGCGCGCCCGCGACCGTGCACAGCAGGGTGGAGCGGGCCGGGTGCTCATGGTGGGCCTCGGGCAGGATCTCGGCCGCCGCGAGGTAGAGCAGGACGCCGCCGAACAGGCCGAGGTAGCCGCCGAGCAGCGGTTTTGGGACGGTGAGGAACAGGGTCGAGGCGGCGCCCGCCACCGGTGCCGCCGCGTCCGCGGACAGCATCGCCAGCGCGCGGCGGCGGGCGTTGCCGTAGACGCGCGTGAGGGTGTACGTGTTGAAGCCGTCCGCGAAGTCGTGGGCGATCACGGCCACCGCGACGGTGGCGCCCATGCCGCCGCCGACCTGGAAGGCGGCGCCGATCGCCACGCCGTCCATGGCGCTGTGGCCGACCATCGCGGCGGCGGCCGTGAGGCCCACCTCGGGCGTGCGGCCGTTGCTCTCCTCGGCGCCGTGGGCCGCCTGGCGGTGGGCCAGCAGGCGTTCCACCAGATGGGCCAGCAGGAAGCCGGCGACGAAGAGCAGCAGGGCGGCGGGGACGCCGTACACCTCGGTGCCGGCCGCCTCCAGGGACTCCGGGAGGAGTTCGAGGCCGACGACGCCGAGCATCAGCCCGCCGGCCAGGCCCAGCACCAGGTGGCGGCGGTCGGTCACACGGTGTGCCGCCCAGCCGCCGGCCAGCGTCATCAGGAACGCGCCGAGCGCGACGAGGACCGCCATGTGCTCTTCGTATCCGATCGGCGCCCGTTCGCGCACGCGTGACAGCCGTTCACCGCCCACTGTCTTTGACCGTTCGCCAGAGAGGACCGATTTCCATGGCCGATGCCGCAGGCGGCAAGGTGACCTTCGTCGGAGCCGGCCCCGGCGCCGCCGATCTGCTGACGTTCCGTGCCGCGCGCGCCATCGCCGAGGCCGACGTCGTGATCTGGGCCGCCAGCCTGGTGCAGGAGGAGGTCCTCCGGCACGCGCGTGAGGACGCCGAGGTCCTCGACTCGGCGACGATGTCCCTGGAGGACGTGGTGGCCGTCTACGAGCGGGCCCACGCGGAAGGGCTGAAGGTCGCGCGGATCCACTCGGGCGATCCCGCGCTGTGGGGCGGCACCCAGGAGCAGGTCGACCGGTGCGCGGAGCTCGGTGTCGCGACCGAGATCGTGCCGGGTGTGTCGTCGTTCTCCGCCGTCGCGGCGCTCGCGGGGCGGGAGCTGACCATTCCCGAGGTGGCGCAGTCCGTGGTGCTGACCCGGCTCGGCGGCGGCAAGACGCCGATGCCGCCCGGTGAGGAGGTCCGCGAGTTCGCGCGGCACGGCACCACCATGGCGATCTTCCTGTCGGCCGCCCGCAGCGGGCAGCTGGTGCGGGAGCTGCTGGAGGGCGGCTATCCGACGTCCACGCCGGTCGTCGTCGCGTACCAGGCGACCTGGCCGGAGGAGCTGGTCGTGAAGTGCACGATCGGCACGCTGGAGGAGACGGTCAAGGAGCACAGGCTCTGGAAGCACACGCTGTTCCTGGTCGGCCCGGCGCTCGACGCGCGCGGCACCCGCTCGCACCTGTACCACCCCGGTCACTTCCACGGCTTCCGCAAGGCCGACCCGGAGGCCCGCCGGGCGTTGCGTTCGCGGGGGGCGAGCACGTGATCACCGTCGTCGGGATGGGGGCGGGGGCGCCGGTCGACGAACGGTGTGCGGCCGGGGCGGAGCTGGTCGTCGGCGGGCAGCGGCACCTGGACGCCGTACGGCTGCCCAAGGGGGCCGAGCGGATCGTGCTCGGGCCGCTGGCGCCCGCGCTCGACACCGTCGGGAAGTACGTCGCCGAGGAGCGGCCGGTCGTGGTGCTGGCCTCCGGGGACCCCGGGTTCTTCGGGATCGTGCGGGCGCTGGCCGAGCGGTTCGGGCCGGAGCGGCTCGACGTGCGGCCCGGTGTCTCCTCCGTGGCCGCCGCGTTCGCGCGGGTCGGGCTGCCGTGGGACGACGCCGTGGTGGTGAGCGCGCACGGGCGGGATCCGCGTACGGCGGTGAATCTGTGCCGGGCCCGTCCGAAGGTCGCCGTGCTGACCGGCCCCGGAGCCGGTCCGGCCGAGCTGGGGGCCGCGCTGCGGGACACCGCGCGGGTGCTGGTCGTCGCCTCCGCGCTGGGTTCCGCCGGGGAGCGGGTGGAGCGGGTGACGCCCGCCGAGGCCGCCGTGCGGGACTGGGACACGGCGGTGAGCGTGGTGCTGTGCCTGGACGAGGCGCGGGCCCTCGGGCCGGTACGGACCGTCGCGGGCGGGGCCGGGGCCGGCCGGCCCGCCGGCTGGGCGCTGGACGAGGCCGGGTTCGACCACCGCGACTCCATGATCACCAAGTTCGAGGTGCGGGCCCTGGCCCTGGCCCGGCTCGGTCCGCGCCCCGGTGAGCTGGTGTGGGACATCGGCGCGGGGTCGGGGTCCGTGGCCGTGGAGTGCGCGCGGCTCGGGGCCGCCGTCACCGCCGTCGAGAAGGCGCCGGACGGGGTGGAGCGGATCCGCGCCAACGCCGCCGCGCACGGGGTCGACGTGCGCGTGGTGCACGGGGCGGCGCCGGATGTGCTGGCCGGCCTCGACGAGGACCCCGACGCCGTGTTCGTCGGCGGCGGAGGACGCGAACTGCCGGCGGTCGTCACCGCGTGCGCGCGCCGGGCGCGGCGGACGGTCGTCGTCGCCGTGGCCGCGCTGGACCGGGTTCCGGCGGCCCGCGAGGCGCTGACGGAGGCCGGTCTCTCCTGCGACGGCGTGCTGCTGCAGTCGTCGCGGCTGGCGCCGTTGCCCGGGGACGTGACCCGGCTGGCGGCGACCAATCCCGTTTTCCTGCTGTGGGGCGTCAGGCCTCCGGCGCACACCGAAGGAGTCTGCGAGTGATCGGCCTCATCTCCGCCACGGCGGCCGGAGCGGCCGCGCGGGACCGGCTGGCCGCCGTGTGGCCGGACCGCACGCGCGTGTACGAGGGTCCCGTGCCGGACGCCGTGCGGGCCGCGTTCGCCGAGTGCGAGCAGCTCGTGTGCTTCCTCGCCACGGGGGCCGTGGTGCGGCTGGTCGCGCCGCTGCTGGACGACAAGGCGAGCGACCCGGGTGTGGTCTGCGTCGACGAGGCCGGACGGTTCGCGGTGTCGCTGGTCGGCGGGCACGGCGGCGGGGCGAACGAGCTGGCCCGCGCGGTCGGCGAGGTGCTGGGCGCCGAGCCGGTGGTGACGACGGCGACCGACGCGGCCGGGCTGCCGGGCCTGGACACCCTCGGTCTGCCGGTGGAGGGCGATGTCGCCGCCGTGTCGCGGGCCCTGCTGGACGGGGAGGCGGTGGCGTTGCGGACCGAGGTGGCCTGGCCGCTGCCGCCGCTCCCGGTCGCGGACGAGGGGGCGTACACCCTCCGGGTCACGGACCGGCTGGTCGAGCCGGGCGAGCGGGAGGCGGTGCTCCGGCCGCCCACCCTCGTCGTCGGCGTCGGCGCCTCGAAGGGCGCCCCCGCGGACGAGGTGCTCGGTCTGGTCGAGGGCGCCCTGCGCGGGGCCGGGCTGTCGGCGGCGTCGCTCGCCGAGCTGGCCACCGTGGACGCCAAGGCCGACGAGCCCGGCGTCGTGGCGGCGGCCCGGCGGCTCGGGGTGCCCCTGGTGACGTACGCCGCAGAAGAGTTGGCGCGCGTCGAGGTGCCCAACCCGTCGGACGCGCCGCTGGCCGCCGTCGGCACCCCGTCGGTCGCGGAGGCCGCCGCGCTGGTGGGCGGGGGCGAACTCCTCGTGCCCAAGAGGAAGTCGGCGGCACGGCCCGCGATGGCGACCTGTGCCGTCGTGCGGCGGCCGGGGCGCGGGCGGCTCGCGGTGGTCGGACTGGGGCCCGGCGCCCGGGACCTGCTCACCCCGCGGGCGAAGGACGAACTGCGGCGCGCCTCCGTGCTGGTGGGGCTCGACCAGTACGTCGACCAGATCCGCGATCTGCTGCGGCCCGGCACGCGGGTGCTGGAGTCCGGTCTCGGGGCGGAGGAGGAGCGGGCCCGCACGGCCGTCGCCGAGGCCCGGCGCGGGCAGGCGGTCGCGCTGATCGGCAGCGGGGACGCCGGCGTGTACGCCATGGCCTCCCCGGCGCTCGCGGAGGCGTCCGACGACATCGACGTGGTCGGGGTGCCGGGCGTGACGGCGGCGCTGGCGGCCGGGGCGATCCTGGGGGCTCCGCTGGGCCACGACCATGTGTCGATCAGCCTGTCCGACCTGCATACGCCGTGGGGGGTCATCGAGCGGCGGGTGCGGGCGGCGGCCGAGGCGGACCTCGTGGTGACGTTCTACAACCCGCGCAGCCGGGGCCGCGACTGGCAGCTGCCGAAGGCCCTCGCGATCCTCGCGGAGCACCGGGAGCCGGCGACGCCGGTCGGGGTGGTGCGCAACGCGTCCCGCGCGGACGAGTCGAGCCGGCTGACCACGCTGGCCGCGCTGGACCCGGCGACGGTCGACATGATGACGGTCGTGACCGTGGGCAACACGGCGACCCGTGAGATCGCGGGGCGCATGGTCACCCCGCGTGGCTACCGCTGGCAGGAGGAGGCGCGGTGAACCGCGTGGTGCACCCCATCGAGCAGGAGTCCTTCCGGCGGCTGCGCGCCCGCCTCGACACCTCGGGCTTCCCGCCGCTGACCCGGGCGGTGGTGGAGCGGGTCATCCACTCCGCGGCCGACCTGGAGTACGCGTCCGACCTCGTCATGGACGAGGGCGAGCTGGTGAAGGCCCACGCCGCGCTGCACGCCGGGGCGCCGGTCGTGGCGGACGTGGAGATGGTCGCGGCCGGGATCACCCGCAGGGAGACCGTGTGCCGGCTGAGGGACGCGAGGTCCGGGCCGGGGCTGACGCGTTCCGCGCACGCCGTGCGGCTGGCGTACGAGGAGGTCGGACCCGGCGCCCTGTGGGTGATCGGCTGTGCGCCGACCGCCCTGGAGGAGCTGCTGACCCTGGACGCCTCCCCCGCGCTCGTCATCGGACTGCCCGTCGGTTTCGTCGGGGCGGCCGAGTCCAAGGCCGCGTTGCGGGAGAGCGGACTGCCCGCCGTGAGCAACGTGTCCGAGAAGGGCGGGTCGGCGGTGGCCGCCGCCGCGCTCAACGCCCTGCTGTACCACCCCGCTTCACCCGAGAAATCCGAGGAGAACCTGTGACCACCCCGCCGCCCGCCCTGCTCATCGCCGGCCACGGCACCCGGGACGACGCCGGAGCGGAGGCGTTCCGCGACTTCGTGCGGGAGCTAGGGCGCCGCCACCCCGGACTGCCCGTCGCCGGCGGGTTCATCGAGCTGTCCCCGCCGCCGCTGGGCGAGGCCGTCGCCGAGCTGGTGGAGCGGGGGGCGCGGCGGTTCGCCGCCGTGCCGCTGATGCTGGTGTCCGCCGGGCACGCCAAGGGGGACATCCCGGCCGCGCTGGCCCGCGAGAAGGAACGGCACCCGGGCATCTCGTACACCTACGGCCGTCCGCTGGGCCCGCACCCCGCGCTGCTGAGCGTGCTGGAGCGGCGGCTGGCGGAGGCGATCGACCCCTCCTGGGACCCGGCCGGGGTGACCGTGCTCCTGGTGGGGCGCGGATCGACGGACCCGGACGCCAACGCCGAGGTGTTCAAGGCGGCGCGGCTGCTGTGGGAGGGCCGCGGGTACGCGGGCGTGGAGACGGCGTTCGTGTCGCTGGCGGCGCCGGACGTGCCGGACGGGCTCGACAGGTGCGCGCGGCTGGGGGCGCGCAGGATCGTCGTCCTGCCGTACTTCCTGTTCACCGGGATCCTGCCGGACCGGGTGCGGCGGCAGACCGAGGAGTGGGCGGCGGCGCACCCGGAGACCGGGGTGCGGTCGGCGGACGTCATCGGTCCGGAGCCGGAGCTGCTGGATCTGGTGTGGGAGCGGTACGAGGAGGCCGTCAAGGGCGACCTGCGGATGAACTGCGACTCGTGCGTGTACCGGATCGCGCTGCCGGGCTTCGAGGACAAGGTGGGGCTGGCGCAGCAGCCGCACTTCCACCCGGACGACGACGGCCACCACCACCACGGGCACGGCCACGCGCACTCCCATGCTCACTGAGCCGGCGGCCGGCGGGCACGACCTGCGGCACCACGGGGACGCCGAGGTCCGCGACGACGGCTCCGCGCTGGTCGACCTGGCGGTGAACGTCCGCGCGGACACGCCCCCGGGGTGGCTGCGGGAGCACGTCGCCGGGTCGCTGTCCGGGCTCGCCGCCTACCCGGACGGGCGGGCGGCGCGGGCGGCGGTGGCGGCGCGGCACGGGCTGCCGGTGGAGCGGGTGCTGCTGACGGCCGGGACGGCGGAGGCGTTCGTGCTGCTGGCGCGGGCGCTGAAGGTGCGCCGGCCGGTGGTGGTGCATCCGCAGTTCACGGAGCCGGAGGCGGCGCTGCGGGACGCCGGGCACACGGTGGACCGGGTGCTGCTGCGGGAGGCGGACGGCTTCCGGCTGGACCCGGCGGCGGTGCCGGAGGAGGCGGACCTGGTGGTGATCGGCAACCCGACGAACCCGACGTCGGTGCTGCACCCGGCCGCGGCGCTCGCCCGGCTCGCCCGGCCCGGGCGGACGCTGGTGGTGGACGAGGCGTTCATGGACGCGGTGCCGGGCGAGCGCGAGGCGCTGGCCGGGCGCCTGGACGTCCCCGGTCTCGTCGTCCTGCGCAGCCTCACCAAGACGTGGGGGCTGGCGGGGCTGCGGATCGGCTACGTCCTGGCGTCCCCGGAGACCGTCGTGGAGCTGGAGCGCGCGCAGCCGCTGTGGCCGGTGTCCACACCGGCGCTGACGGCGGCGGAGGCGTGCGTGGGGCCCCGGGCCCTCGCGGAGGCGGCCGACGCGGCCCGCCGCGTCGCGGCGGACCGGGCTCATCTGGTCGCGGGGCTGCGGGGGTTCGCCGGTCACGGGCTGCGGGTCGTGGAACCCGCCGAGGGCCCCTTCGTCCTGGTCCGGCTGCCGCACGCGGCGACGGTGCGGCACCGTCTGCGCGACCTCGGCTACGCGGTGCGGCGTGGTGACACGTTCCCGGGCCTGGACCAGGAGTGGCTGCGCCTGGCGGTACGGGACCGGGGGACGGCGGACGGGTTCCTGGACGCGCTGGACCGAGCGCTGAGAATGGTGTGATCCGCTCCCGCCGCCCCTTCCCGTCCCGACCCGGGGCTTCCGCCCCGGACCCCGCTCCTCAAACGCCGGAAAGGCTCATTGCAGCCTTTCCGGCGTTTGAGGAGCGGGGTCTTCCGATGACCGGGGTGCGCCTGTCCCCCGCCGTCACCCTCGTGCGCCCCGCACGGCGCCCGCCTCATCCGACCACGCGCCCGTTCAGCACCACCCGGCGCGGATCCGTCAGTACGCGGACGTCCGCGCGCGGGTCGGTGTCGTAGACCACCAGGTCCGCCGGGGCGCCCTCCTCCAGGCCCGGCCGTCCCAGCCACTTCCGGGCCGCCCAGGTCCCGGCCGCGAGCGCCTCGACCGGCGGAATGCCGGCCTTGGTCAGCTCCGCGACCTCGTCGGCGGCGAGGCCGTGCGGGAGGGCGCCGCCGGCGTCCGTGCCGACGAACACGGGGATGCCGGCGTCGTGGGCGGAGCGCACGGTGTCGTAGCGGCGTTCGTGGAGCCGGCGCATATGGGCCGACCAGCGGGGGAACTTGGACTCGCCGCCGTCGGCGAGCGCGGGGAAGGTGGCGATGTTGACGAGGGTGGGGACGATCGCGACGCCCCGCTCGGCGAAGAGCGGGATGGTGTCGTCGGTCAGGCCCGTCGCGTGCTCGACGCAGTCGATGCCGGCCTCGACCAGGTCCCGCAGGGAGTCCTCGGCGAAGCAGTGCGCGGTGACGCGGGCGCCCAGCCGGTGCGCCTCGGCGATCGCCGCCTCGACCGCGCCGCGCGGCCAGCAGGCCGACAGGTCGCCCAGGTCGCGGTCGATCCAGTCGCCCACCAGCTTCACCCAGCCGTCGCCGCGCCGGGCCTCCTGCGCGACGTGTGCGACGAGGTCCTCGGGCTCGACCTCCCAGGCGTAGCCGCGGATGTAGCGGCGGGTGCGGGCGATGTGCCGGCCGGCCCGGACGATCTTCGGCAGGTCGTCGCGGTCGTCGATCCAGCGGGTGTCGGAGGGCGAGCCTGCGTCGCGCAGCAGCAGGGCGCCGGCGTCGCGGTCGGTGAGCGCCTGCTTCTCGGCGACGTGCTCGGGGACCGCGCCGTGCCGGTCGAGGCCCACGTGGCAGTGGGCGTCGACCAGGCCGGGCAGCACCCAGCCGTCGGCGGCGCGGACGTCGCGGGCGCCGACGGGACGGTCGTAGGAGATCCGGCCGTCGACGACCCACAGCTCGTCGCGGACCTCGTCCGGGCCGACGAGGATCCGCCCCTTCACGTGCAGCACCGCGCGTTCGCTCATACCCGGCACCCTAGTGAGGCGCTACCCGGACCCGCCCACCTGGTCCGAAATCTCCTCCTCCACGTCCGCCATGGCGGGGTCGAGGAGGCGGGAGAGGAAGTGGCGGGTGCGTTCGTGCCGGGGCCGGCCGATGACCTGCTCGGGGGCGCCGTCCTCGACGATCACTCCGCCGTCCATGAAGACGACCCGGTCGGCGACCTCGCGGGCGAAGGTCATCTCGTGGGTGACGACCATCATCGTCATGCCCTCGTCCGCGAGCATCCGCATGACGGCCAGGACGTCGCCGACCAGCTCGGGGTCGAGCGCCGAGGTCGGCTCGTCGAACAGCATCACCTCGGGGCCCATGGCCAGCGCCCGGGCGATGGCGACGCGCTGCTGCTGGCCGCCGGAGAGGGACGACGGGTAGGCGTCCGCCTTCTCGGCGAGACCCACCCGCCGGAGGTTCTCGGCGGCCACGCGCGCGGCCTCCGCCTTGCCCCTGCGCAGCACCCTGCGCTGCGGCAGCGTGAGGTTCTCGACCACCGTGAGGTGCGGGAAGAGGTTGAACTGCTGGAAGACCATGCCGATGCGGCGGCGTACGGCGTCGATGTCGACGTCCGGGTCGGTGAGTTCCGTGCCGCCGACGAAGACCTGGCCCGCGGTGGGTTCCTCCAGGAGGTTCACGCACCGCAGCAGGGTCGACTTGCCCGACCCGGACGGGCCGATCACGCAGACGACCTCGCCCTGGCCGATCTCCAGGTCGATGCCGCGCAGCACCTGGTTGTCGCCGAAGGACTTGTGCAGTCCGCTGACGCGGATCTCCGGTCGGCTCGGGGTCATTTCACGGCCTCCTGGGCCTTGGCCTCCATACGGCGCACGACGAAGCCGAGCGGGACGGTGATCAGCAGGTAGCACAGGCCGGCCACCAGGATCGGGGTGGAGTTGGCGGTCTGGCTGGCCAGGTCGCGGCCGTACTTGGACAGCTCGCGCTCCTCCAGGGTGACGCCGAGGAACAGCACCAGCGAGGAGTCCTTGAAGAGCAGGACGAGTTCGTTGGTGAGCGGCGGCAGGATGATCCGGAAGGCCTGCGGGATGATGATGGAGACCATGGCCCTGGCGGGCGAGAAACCCAGCGAGCGGGCCGCCTCCATCTGCCCCTTGGGGACCGCCTGGATGCCGGCCCGGATCGTCTCCGCCATGTACGCGGCGGCCACCAGGCCGAGCGCGAGCGCCACCTTGCCGTAGGTGCCGCCGACGATCTCCGTGCCGGGGAAGGCGAGCGGCACGGCGACGCCGATGAAGATGAAGATCAGCAGGGCGGGCAGGCCGCGGAAGATCTCGATGTAGAGGCCGGCCAGCCAGCGGTACGGGCCGACGGACGACAGCCGCATCAGCGCGATCAGCATGCCGAGGGCGAGTCCGACGGCGAAGCCGGTGACCGTGTAGAGCACGGTGTTCTTCAACGCCAGCGTGATGACCTCGGGGAACATCCGCTCGGCGATCTCGGCCTGCGCGAACTGGTTCTGCAGCCTGTCCCAGTCGGCCGAGACCGCGAAGGCGATCACGGCCGCGACGAAGACGGCGTACTGGACGCCGCGCGACAGGCCGCGCTTCTGGCGCCTGGTCAGGCCCTTCTTCTTCGGCTGGAGCTCCGCCTCCTCCGTGTCGGTCACGGGATCAGGACGCGGTCGGCGAGGCGGCGGACGCTCCTGCCGCCGAAGGATCGGTGTAGGGACCGATCCACTGCTCGTACAGCTTCTTGTACGTGCCGTCGGCCTTGGCGTCCGCGAGCGCCTTGTTGATGGCCTCGCGCAGCGCCGTGTTGCCCTTCTTCACCGTGAAGCCGTACTCCTCGCCGGTGTCGATCTGATCGGCGACCTCGAAGGCGTCGGCGTTGGCCTTGTCCTTCAGCCAGCCCTGGACCACCGGGTAGTCGATGACGACGGCCTTGACCTGGCCGGTGCGCAGTCCGTTGAGGACGGCGTCGGAGGACTCGAAGGAGACCGGGTCGAAGCCCTGCCCCTTGACGTAGTCCTCGCCGGTGGTCTGCGCCTGGGCGCCGAGCTTGACGTTCTTCGACTTCACGTCGGCGAGGGAGGCGACGCCGCTGCCCTTGTCGACGAGGACGGCCTGGGTGGCGTTGAAGTACGGGTCGGAGAAGTCGACGTTCTTCTTCCGCTCCTCGGTGATGGTCATGCCGGCCGCGGCCAGGTCGCACTCGCCGGAGTTGAGGAAGGCGCCGGTCTTGAAGTTCTCGAAGGGCGTGTCGAGGATCTCCTGCTTCACCTCCAGGTCCTCGGCGACCAGGTCGATCAGCGCGACGTCGAAGCCCTGCACCTTGCCGTCGATCTCCGACTGGAAGGGCGGGTACGGGAGGTGGGTGCAGGTGGTGAGCTGTCCCGCCTTGACGACCTCGACCCCGCCGGCGGCGGTCTTCGAGCCGCTGCCTCCGTCGTCGCTGGAGGTGCAGGCGGCCAGGAGGACCAGCCCGGCCGTCGCGGTGGTGGCGGCCAGCGCACGGGCCCGGCGGCCGGGGAGCGTCTTCACGGGAGCCTCCTGTCAAGGAACTGTGAGTTCAGATTATAAGGAAAGGTTTGAGGCCCTCAAACCAAACCGATGGCCATGGGGCCGTCCGGCCTGAGAACCCTGCGGTCGGGCCGCGTCCCGGGCGAAGGTTTACCCTCGACCTCGTCGTACGTACCGCGCCGCCGCGAAGTGAAGAGAGCACCGCCGTGACCCACCTCCTCCTCGACCTGCCCCCGCTGAGCGCCGCGCGCTTCGCCTCGATCGAGGACCGGGTGGCACGGCTGCTGAGCACCGGGCAGGACGTCGTGATCACGCAGGGCGAGGCGCTGCTGCCGCTGGAGGGCGCGATCCGCGCGACGGCCGGTCCCGGCACGACCGCGCTGAACGTCATCACCGGCCCCTACGGGCAGACCTTCGGCGACTGGCTGCGGGACTGCGGCGCCACCGTGATCGACCTGGCGGTGCCGTTCCACACGGCGGTGACGGCCGAGCAGGTCCGGGCCGCGTTCGCCGAGCACCCGGAGATCGACTTCGTGTCCCTGGTGCACGCGGAGGCGGCGACCGGGAACACCAACCCGGTCGCGGAGATCGGCGAGGTGGTGCGGGCGCACGGGGCGCTGTTCTACCTGGACGCGGTGGCGTCGATCGGTGCGGAGCCGGTGCTGCCGGACGCGTGGGGCGTGGACCTGTGCGTGATCGGGGCGCAGAAGGCGATGGGCGGTCCGGCCGGGGTGTCGGCGGTGTCGGTGAGCGAGCGGGCGTGGGCGCGGATGGCGGCGAACCCGCGGGCTCCGCGCCGCTCCTACCTGTCGCTGCTGGACTGGAAGGAGCGCTGGATCGACGGTGGCCGCAAGGCGCTGCTGCACGCTCCGGCGCAGCTGGAGATGCTGGCGCTCGAGGCGTGCGTGGAACGGATCGAGGCGGCGGGGCTCGACGCGGTGATGGCGCGGCACGCGTCGGCCGCGGCGGCGACGCGGGCGGGCGCCCTCGCGCTGGGCGGAGGTCTTGAGCCGTACGTGCGCGACGCGGCGGAGGCGGCGCCCGTCGCCACGACCCTGCGGGCGCCGTCCGGCACGGTGGCCGCGGACCTGGTGGCCCGCGCGCTGTCCGCCGACCCGGCCCTCCCGCTGGCCGCGGGCGGCGGCGCGCTCGCCGGGGAGATGATCCGCGTCAACCACTACGGCCCCGAGGCGACGCCGGGCGCGGTACGGGCGAGTCTGGCGGCGCTGGGGGCGGCGCTCGGCGAGAAGGGGCTGGACGTGGACACGGCGGGGGCCCTGCGGGCCGCGGAAGCCGCCTGGGGCTGATGTCGCGGGCCGGGGCCGTCCGCTCCCCGCCCTCGGCACCCCTCCCTCCCCCCGCTCCCCCCGCTCTCGGCTTCACTCGAGCGGGGGTCCCCCATCGTCCCCGGGGCCGCGCCCCCAGCCCTCTCTTCACCCCTGAACGCGCCTCGTCCTCGAGCGCCGGACGGGCCGAGAAGCGTGAACGGCACGCCCGGACCGCAGGCTTCCGGCCATCCCCCCGTCAGGGCCGCGTCCGGCCGCCGGGGCTGTGCCATGCTGCCCCCATGACTGCCGACCGGTCGGCACCGACGCCGATCACGCTGCCCGACGGACGTCTCGTCCCCCGGTTCACCGGTGACGAGCGGTCGATGCTGGAGGACTGGCTGGAGTATCACCGCGGAACACTGGCGCTGAAGTGCGCCGGGCTGGACGACGCGCAGGTGCGGCTCGCGTCCGCCGAGCCGTCGGCCCTGACCCTGCTGGGGCTGGTGCAGCACCTCGCCGAGGTCGAGCGGAACTGGTTCCAGCGGGTGATCGCCGGCCTCGACGCGCCGCCGCTGTTCGAGGACCGGGGCGGGTTCGTCCTCGATCCCGCACGGGGGCTCGACGAGGCGCTCGGCGTCTGGCGCCGGGAGGTGGCGCGCGGGCGGGAGCTGTGCGCGGGGCTGACGCTGGAGGACACCGGGCGGATCGCCGAGGGGCCGGCCGCCGGGGCCGAGGTCAGTCTGCGCTGGGTGCTCATCCACCTCGTCGAGGAGTACGCACGGCACAACGGCCACGCGGACCTGTTGCGGGAGCGTATCGACGGAGTGACCGGGACCTGAATTCCGCGGGATTATCGGAATCCCTCGCACAGATTCTCCAACGACATTCTTTGCGCTTATTCCCCGATTACCTCGCGGAGAGGCTTCCCGTCTTCTTCTGCCCGCTTCCCCTGACCTTAAACACCACGATTTCAAGACCGGGAAGCCGGACGTCGCGGGAGTTACACACTTGTGATCGGTTCCACATCATGCCCGTTCCACGGCTTATGTGCCGGTAGAAATGGGGCATATCGCCAGACCCTCGCGCGGCCCCACCCGCCCGCGCGATAACACAGATCGAGTCCGCGCGTAACCCCGACAGGCGATGCAATTTTGAATTTACCTGGGTAAGTTCAATTCACATGACTGCCGCACAAGCAGACCTGCAAATCGACCGCCCCACCGTGGCGGACGGAGCCGTGCTGTGGCGGATAGCCAGGGACTCGAAGGTCCTCGACCTGAACTCGTCGTACAGCTATCTGCTGTGGTGCCGTGACTTCGCCGCCACCTCGGCCGTCGCTCGCGACGAGCGCGGAGAGCCGATCGGCTTCGTCAGCGGATACCTGCGCCCGGACAGCCCGCGCACCCTGCTCGTCTGGCAGGTCGCGGTCGACGCGTCGTACCGCGGCCGCGGCCTCGCCGCCGCCCTGCTCGACGGACTGGCCGCCCGGACCGCCGAGGAGCACGGGGTGGACACCGTGGAGACCACCATCACGCCGGGCAACACCGCGTCCGAGCGCCTGTTCACCGCGTTCGCGGAGCGTCACGGCGCCCTGCTGGAGCGCGATGTGCTGTTCGACGCCGGCCAGTTCCCCGACGGACCGCACGACCCCGAGGTGCTGTACCGCATCGGGCCGCTCACGCGCTGACCCGGCCCGCCCCGCCCCCGAACTTCCGACTCCCTCTGACTTCCCACGCCACCGAGGAGCGATTTGTCGTGACCATCACCCAGCCCGACCTCAGCGTCTTCGAGACCCTCGAGTCCGAGGTGCGCAGCTACTGCCGCGGCTGGCCCGCCGTCTTCGACCGTGCGCACGGCAGCCGTATGTACGACGAGGACGGCCACGAGTACCTCGACTTCTTCGCCGGAGCCGGCTCACTCAACTACGGGCACAACAACCCCGTGCTGAAACGGGCCCTGATCGACTACCTGGAGCGCGACGGCGTCACCCACGGCCTCGACATGTCGACGACGGCCAAACGCGCGTTCCTGGAGACCTTCCAGAACTACGTCCTTCGCCCGCGCGACCTGCCGTACAAGGTCATGTTCCCGGGCCCGACGGGCACCAACGCCGTGGAATCCGCGCTGAAGCTGGCCCGGAAGGTGAAGGGGCGCGAGGCCATCGTGTCGTTCACCAACGCCTTCCACGGCATGTCGCTGGGCTCGCTGGCCGTGACCGGCAACGCCTTCAAGCGGGCCGGGGCCGGCATCCCGCTGGTGCACGGCACGCCGATGCCGTTCGACAACTACTTCGACGGCCGGGTCCCGGACTTCCTGTGGTTCGAGCGGCTCCTGGAGGACCAGGGCTCCGGCCTCAACAAGCCCGCCGCCGTGATCGTCGAGACGGTGCAGGGCGAGGGCGGCATCAACGTCGCCCGGCCCGAGTGGCTGCGCGCCCTGGCCGAGCTGTGCGAGCGCCAGGACATGCTGCTGATCGTCGACGACATCCAGATGGGCTGCGGCCGCACCGGCGCCTTCTTCTCCTTCGAGGAGGCCGGCATCACGCCCGACATCGTCACCGTCTCCAAGTCGATCAGCGGCTACGGGCTGCCGATGGCGCTGACCCTGTTCAAGCCCGAACTGGACGTCTGGGAGCCGGGCGAGCACAACGGCACCTTCCGCGGCAACAACCCCGCCTTCGTCACGGCCACCGCGGCACTGGAGGCCTACTGGGCCGACGGGTCCGCGATGGAGAAGCAGACCCGTACGCGCGGCGAGCAGGTCGAGCAGGCGCTGATCGCCATCACCGAGGAGAACCTCGCCGACGTCAAGGAATACCGCGGCCGGGGCCTGGTGTGGGGCGTGGAGTTCCACGACAAGGAGCGCGCGGGCCGCATCGCCAAGCGCGCCTTCGAACTCGGGCTGCTCATCGAGACGTCCGGCCCCGAGAGCGAGGTCGTCAAGTTGCTGCCCGCGCTGACCATCACCCCGGACGAGCTGGACGAGGGCCTGCGGACCCTGGCCCGCGCCGTCCGTGAAACCGCCTGAAACACGCATCCGAGCCGAGGAGGCATCGCACCACCGTGATCGTCCGTTCGTTCAAGGAGATCGAAGGCACCGACCGGCACGTGAAATCGGCGTCCGGCACCTGGGAGAGCAAGCGCATCGTCCTCGCCAAGGAGAAGGTCGGCTTCTCCCTGCACGAGACGATCCTGTACGCGGGCACGGAGACGTCGATGTGGTACGCCAACCACATCGAGGCCGTCGTCTGCACCCGGGGCGAGGCCGAACTGACCGACCACGAGACCGGCAAGACCCACACCATCACCCCCGGGACCATGTACCTCCTCGACGGCCACGAGCGGCACACGCTCAAGGTCAAGGAGGACTTCCACTGCATCTGCGTCTTCAACCCGCCCGTCACCGGACGCGAGGACCACGACGAGAACGGCGTCTACCCCCTGCTCACCGAGGAGGTGTGAGTCACCGTGACCACGACCACCGCCCCGCACGTCACCGACCTCTACCCCACCCGCGGCGCCACCGAGGTGGCCACCCCCCGCAAGGACCCGGTCGTCTGGGCCTCCCCCGACACCCCCGGCCCCGTCCCGGCCGCCGACCTGCGGGCCCTGGAGCGCGACGGCTTCCTCGCCGTCGACCAGCTCATCGCACCGGACGAGGTCGACGAGTACCGGCGCGAGCTGGAGCGGCTGACCGGCGACCCGAAGATCCGCGCCGACGAGCGCTCCATCGTCGAGCCGAAGTCCAAGGAGATCCGCTCCGTCTTCGAAGTGCACAAGATCAGCGAGGTCTTCGCGAAGCTGGTGCGCGACGAGCGGGTCGTCGGCCGCGCCCGGCAGATCCTCGGCTCCGACGTCTACGTCCACCAGTCCCGGATCAACGTCAAGCCCGGCTTCGGCGCCAGCGGCTTCTACTGGCACTCCGACTTCGAGACCTGGCACGCCGAGGACGGCCTGCCGCGCATGCGCACCGTCTCGGTCTCGATCGCGCTCACCGAGAACCATGACACCAACGGCGGCCTCATGATCATGCCGGGATCGCACAAGACGTTCCTCGGCTGCGCGGGGGCCACGCCGAAGGACAACTACAAGAAGTCCCTGCAGATGCAGGACGCCGGCACCCCCTCCGACGAGGCGCTGACGAAGATGGCGTCGGAGTACGGCATCAGGCTGTTCACCGGCAAGGCCGGCTCGGCCACCTGGTTCGACTGCAACGCCATGCACGGCTCCGGCGACAACATCACCCCCTTCCCCCGCAGCAACGTCTTCATCGTCTTCAACAGCGTCGAGAACACGGCCGTCGAGCCCTTCGCGGCGCCGGTCCGGCGACCGGAGTTCATCGGAGCGCGGGACTTCACGCCGGTGAAGTAGGCGCTACGACGGTGAAGCAGCCGCATGACACAGACTGCGGGCCGGGCCTCCTCGTGTGGGACAGGGAGGCGCCGGCCCGCTGCCGTGCCCGCCCGTGGTCAGCCGGACAGCACGTCCAGCAGCCGGTCCACGTCGGCGGCCGTGTTGTAGAGGTGGAAGGACGCCCGCAGGTTGCCCGCGCGGTTCGACACCTGGATGCCCGCCTCGGCCAGCTCCGGCTGGAGCCGGCCGAGGCCGGGCACGGACACGATCGGCGAACCGGGCGCGGGCACGGGCGTGTGGCCCAGTGTGGCGAGCCCCGCGCGGAAGCGGTCGGCGAGGGCCAGGTCGTGGGCGCGGACGGCGTCCACACCGAGTTCCTCGACGAGTTCGAGGGAGGCCCGCAGTCCCGCGTAGTCGAACAGGGCGGGGCTGGAGTCGAACCGCCGGGCCGAGTGGGCGAGTTGGGCGACGGGACCGTAGCAGCTGGCCCAGGGATCCTCCCCCGCGACCCAGCCCGCCTGCACCGGCGTCAGGCCGCCGAAGTCCTCGGGGACGACGAGGAAGGCCGCGCCGTGCGGGCCGAGCAGCCACTTGTAGGTGATGGAGACGCTGTAGTCGTACGCGTCCGCCGTGACCGGGAGCCAGCCGGCCGCCTGGGAGAAGTCGACGTAGGTGCGTGCCCCGTGGCCGCGGGCCGCCTCGCTCAGCGCGGGCAGGTCGGCGATCCGGCCGTCGGCGGACTGTACGGCGCTGACCGCGACCAGCGCGGTGCCGGGCCGCACGGAGTCGGCGAGCCGCTCCAGCGGCACGGTCCGCACCTTGAGGTCGCCGCGCGCGTGGAAGGGGTTCAGCACGGAGGTGAAATCACCCTCCGCGGTGAGGACTTCGGCGCCCGACGGCAGCGAGGCCGCGATCAGCGAGGTGTACAGGGCGACCGTGGCGCCGGCCGCCACCCGCTCGGCCGGGACACCGACCAGCCGGGCGTACGCGGCACGGCAGGCCTCGACGTCGGCGAACAGCGGATCCAGCGCACGGCCCCGCGCGCGCAGCCGCGCGGCACCTTGGAGCGCGGCCACGGTACGGGCCGGCAGCAGAGCGTTGCTCGCGGTGTTCAGGTAGGTGTTCTCCGGGGCGAACTCCGCACGGACGAGGTTCTCGTAGGTCTCCATGGGACCACTCTGCGGTCCCGGGACCTCCCCGTCCATTGCCGGGTTCTGCGCGGTACCGCGAAGGAAGGCTTATGCGTACGCGCCGACCTGCGCGTTCTACTTCTGCGGCACCGCGCATCCGTCCGGGCCACAGGCCTCCGCGCCGCCGTCGACCATCGCCAGCGGCGGGCGCTCGCCCCAGGCCTGCGCCAGCGCCCGGGTGAACACCTCGACGGGCTGGGCGCCGGAGACGCCGTACTTGCGGTCCAGCACGAAGAACGGCACGCCGTTCGCGCCGAGCTGGGCGGCCTCGCGCTCGTCGGCACGCACCTCGTCGGCGTACGCCCGCGGGTCGGCGAGGACCTCGCGCACCGCGCCGGCGTCGAGACCGGCGGCGCCGGCGAGCTCGACGAGCCGTTCGTCGTCGTCGAAGACGGACCGCTCCTCGACGAAGTTCGCCCTGTACAGCAGGTCGAGCAGCTCCGCCTGGCGGCCCTGCTCGCGGGCGAAGTGCAGCAGCCGGTGCATGTCGAAGGTGCTGCCGTGGTCGCGGCCCCGGGTGCGGTAGGGCAGGCCCTCGGCGGCGGCCTGGGCGCCCAGGTTGTCCTCACCGGCCTCGGCCTGCGCCTCGCTCATGCCGTACTTCCCGGTGAGCATCGAGATCACCGACTGGACGTCGTCCTTGGCACGGCCCGGGTCCAGCTCGAAGGAACGGTGCACGACCTCGACCTGCTCCCGGTGCGGGAAGGCGGCCAGCGCCTTCTCGAAGCGGGCCTTTCCGACATAGCACCAGGGGCAGGTGATGTCGGACCAGATTTCGACGCGCATCGTGATCGGCACTCCAGGTCGTACGGGGACGGAGACTCCCTCCGGCGGCTGCGTGAACACTCAACCAGCCGCGTTCATTCCCTCAGTCGCCGTTCCGCAGATCGCTCGGCCAGTGGGGCCGGTACGCGATGTGGTCGTACGTCACCGCACACCCCTCCCCCGTCGGCGACTGGGTCATGAAGCCGACCAGGGCGGCTCCGGTCTCCTTCTCGTCGCCGAGGGTGAAGAGGCGGACGAAGGTCCAGCGCTCGCCGTCCAGGGAGGCGTGGAAGGCGAAGGCGCGCCCGGTGCGGCTCACCCGGAGCCAGACGGAAGCGCCGTCGACGGTGAAGGAGTTGACGTCGTCGGAGTGGCCCCGGGTGACCACCGTGCAGACGGTGGGCACGTCCGGCGAGTACTCCAGGCAGAGCTTGGCCCACGCCCGCTCGCCCACGTGGACGTAGAGGACGCCGGCGTCGAAGGCGGCGGCGAAGCCGACCGTGACCCGGGCGATCAGCTGGAAGTCCCCCTCGGGCGCGCCCAGCAGGCGCGGCGCGTCACAGGCGGGCTCCAGGGCCTCGTCGGTGGGCGGCACGAAACGGTCCTGCCGGGGTCCGGCCCGTCCGGTGAGGACGCCGTCCTCGTAGGACCAGTGGCCGTCAGGACCGTACGTACGCAGGGTGAAAGGCAGTTCGGGAACTTCGACGTCCATCGGCGGACGACCTCCAGGGCAGGGACACGGGACCGCATCGGTCGGTGGCTTCGCCGCGGGATCGTGTTCCGGCCACGACGGCGTCGCGGCCGGAACACGATCCCGCGCCCCACGGCGCTATCGCTCGAGGACCCCGTTGAACCGACGGGGCAGCCCCAGCGGGTTGTCGTCCTTGAGCTCCGCGGGCAGCAGGGCCTCGGGCGTCCCCTGGTAGACGACCGGCCGCAGCCACCGCTCGATGGCCGTGCCGCCCACCGACGTGGAGGTGGAGGTGGTCGCCGGGTACGGGCCGCCGTGGTGCTGGGCCGGGGCGACCGCGACGCCCGTCGGCCAGCCGTTGACCAGGACCCGCCCGGCCAGCGGCGTCAGCTCCTGCACCAGCTCCGCCCCGCGGCCCTCCCCCGCCGCCTCCTCGGCGGACAGCTGCACGGTCGCCGTGAGGTTGCCCGGCAGCCGCGACAGCACGCCCCGCACCTCGGCGTCGTCCTCGTAGCGGGCCACGACGGTGACCGGTCCGAAGCACTCCTCGAGCAGCAGGTCGTGCTCGCCCTCCTGGGCCAGCCGGCTCGCGGGGACGGTGAGGAAGCCCGCGCTGACGGTGTGCTCGCCGCCCGCGCCCGGCGTCACCGGGGACTCCACGTCGGGCAGCTGAGCGCGCTCGGCGACCCCGGCGACGAAGTTGTCGCGCATGCGGTGGTCGAGCAGGACGCCGGCGTCGGTGTCGCTGACGGCGTCCGTCAGGGACTTGACCAGCGCGTCGCCGGCCGCGCCGGCCGGCGCGAGGACGAGGCCCGGCTTCACGCAGAACTGGCCGACGCCCAGCGTCATCGAACCGGCGAGTCCGGCGCCGATCGCCTCGCCGCGCTCGGCGGCGGCGGCCTCGGTGACGACGACCGGGTTCAGCGAGCCCAGCTCGCCGTGGAACGGGATGGGGACGGGCCGGGCGGCGGCCGCGTCGAAGAGGGCGCGGCCCCCTCGGACGGAACCGGTGAACCCGGCGGCCGAGACCAGCGGGTGCTTGATCAGCTCGATGCCGGCCTCGAAGCCGTGCACCAGGCCGAGCACGCCCTCGGGGAGGTCGTGGCGGGCGGCGGCCCGGCGCAGCACCTTGGCGACCAGTTCGGACAGTCCGGGGTGGTCGGGGTGGGCCTTGACGACGACCGGACAGCCGGCCGCGAGCGCGCTGGCGGTGTCGCCGCCGGCCACGGAGAAGGCGAAGGGGAAGTTGGAGGCCGAGTAGACGGCGACGACGCCCAGCGGGATCTTGTAGCGGCGCAGGTCCGGGACGGGCGGGGTCGCGGTGTCGTCGGGGTGGTTGATGACGACGTCGAGGAAGGCGCCCTCCTCGACGATGCCGGCGAAGGCCCGCAGCTGGTAGCAGGTGCGGGCGAGTTCGCCGGTGAGCCGGACCGGGCCGAGCGCGGTCTCCGCGTCGGCGACCTCGACGAGCTGGTCCCTGGCTGCCTCGAGCTCCTCGGCGGCCGTGCGCAGGAAGGCCGCGCGGACGGTGCGGTCCGTCAGCGCGCCGCGCGCGCCGTGCGCGGCGCGGACGGCGGCGTCGACCTCCTGGGCCGTGGCCTCCACCGCAACCTGCTCACGCTGCTTCCCGGTTCGGGGGTCGACACTCCAGACTGGTGCTGCTGCCACCGCGGGTCCCTCCACTTGATTGCCGCATGCAATGCCGCAGTATGTACGTCGCCCCACAGGGGTGTTCGATATGCTGAACAGCGTCTCTGTGGGTGAATGTGCTTCGGAGACTATTTCCCGGTGAACGAAGGGGTCAAGGGCGATGTCGGCTGGCGAGACGGGCGGCGGGGCACAGGTCAAGTCCGCGGTGCGGACCGTTGAACTGCTCGAGTACTTCGCCGGGCGCCCCGGCATGCACTCCCTGGCGGCGGTCCAGGAGGCCGTCGGGTACCCCAAGTCGAGCCTCTACATGCTGCTGCGCACCCTCGTGGACCTCGGCTGGGTGGAGACGGACGCGACGGGCACGCGGTACGGCATCGGCGTGCGGGCGCTGCTGGTGGGCACGTCGTACATCGACGGCGACGAGGTCGTCGCGGCGGCCCGCCCCACGCTGGACCGGCTCTCCGACGACACCACCGAGACCATCCACCTCGCCCGGCTCGACGGCACCAACGTGGTCTACCTCGCCACCCGCCAGTCGCAGCACTACCTGCGCCCGTTCACCCGGGTCGGCCGCCGGCTGCCCGCGCACTCGACGTCGCTGGGCAAGGCGCTGCTGAGCACGTACCCGGACGAGCAGGTGCGCAAGATGCTTCCGGAGACGCTGCCCGCGCTGACCGAGAACACCATCACGGACCGGGAGAAGCTCATCGAGGAGCTGCACGTGGTGCGGGAGCAGGGCTTCGCCGTGGACCGCGAGGAGAACACGCTGGGGCTGCGCTGCTTCGGTGTGGCGATCCCGTACCGCACCCCCGCGCGGGACGCGATCAGCTGCTCGGTGCCGGTGGCACGGCTCACGCCCGCGCACGAGCAGATGGTCAAGGACGCCCTGTTCGACGCCCGCGACCGGCTGACCCTGGCCACCCGGAGGCTCTGACCCGTGGACATCGCCCTGCGGCCGGTGCACGACAGCGACCTGCCGGTCTTCTACCGGCAGCTGAACGACCCGGAGGCGCTGCGCATGGCGGCCTTCACCCCCGAGGACCCGGCCGACCGGGGCCGCTTCGACGCCCACTGGGCGCACATCCGCAGCTCGCCGGGGACCGTGGTGCGCACGGTGCTGAGCGACGGCGACGTGGTGGGGCACGCGTCGGTGTACGGGGAGCCGGGCGAGCGCGAGGTGACGTACTGGGTCGACCGCGCCCACTGGGGCAAGGGGATCGCCACGGCCGCGCTGCGCGCCCTCCTCGCGGAGGTGGGCGAACGCCCGCTGTACGCGCGCACGGCCGCGGACAACGCGGGATCGCGGCGGGTGCTGGAGCGGTGCGGCTTCGAGGTCTCCGGGCGGGCCACGGCGTACGCGCCCGCGCGGGGTGCGGAGATCGACGAGCTGGTGCTCGCGCTGGACGGATGACCCGGAGCTCCGCCGCGCGGCGGAGGCGGATCGTCGTCGTGCAGGACGTACGGGCGGGCATCCGGACGACAGTCTGAGGACATGTCGCAGTCACCCGCTCCCGCCGCGGATCCGCGGACCGCCGGCGGCCCCGTGCTCCCCCGCTCCCACAGGCTGTTGCGCACCGTCACCGTCGTGGCCTGCCTGCCGTACCTCGCCCTCAAGACGGCCTGGGTGGCGGGCAGTCACGTCGGTGTGCCGGCGGGCAGCCCGCTGCTGGACCACCGCGCCGAGGTGATCGCCGCCAACGTCCTGACGATCCTGATGGACGGCGCGGTGATCGTGCTCGCGCTCCTGCTGACCCGGCCGTGGGGCCGCAGGGTGCCCGCGTGGCTGCTCGCGGCGCCGATGTGGGTCGCTTCGGGGCTGCTGGCGCCGATCATGGCCGGCTATCCGCTCCAGATGCTGGTGCGCACGCTCGGCGGGAGCCCTTCGAGCACCTCCGGCGGCGAGGACGAACCCTTCCTGCACGAGTGGGTTCCCGCCGTCGTCTACACCGGGTTCATCGTCCAGGGCCTCGCGCTGGGCACGCTGTTCGCGCTGTATGCCCGGGACCGCTGGGGTCATCTGTGGCACGGCCGGATGCGGGACCTGCCGGCCGCACCGGCGGGGGCGGCGCAGCGGGTGACCGCGGTGGCGGCGGCCGTGCTCGCGCTGTTCCCGCTGACGATGCGCACCGTGTGGGCCTGCGGGGGCACGGCCGGGCTGAGCGCGGGCGTCGTCGCGGACCGGGGCAGCGACTTCCACGTCCTGGAGTCGCTGTACGTCGTCTGCCTCCTCGCCGCGGTCACCGGCGGAGTGCTCCTGGCCTTCCGGCGCGCTCCGGCGCTGCCGGTGCGGGTGCCGCTCGCCCTCGCCGGGGTCTGCTCCGCCGTCGTGGCCTGCTGGGGCGGCTGGACGGCGATGGCGGCCCTGGCCTCCGGCGGGGATCTCGCCGACCGCCCGACGGGGCTGATGCTGCTGACCTACGCTGGCCAGATGATCGTCGGTCTCCTCGTCACCACCGTCGGCGCCCGTTTCCTCGCGGCGCGGTCCGCGAGGACCGTCAAGCACCCGGTGACGTGAGGGCGTTCGCGCGGCCGCTGTTCGGCCGGCGGGCGCGGCTGCGCTGGATCCACCTGATCCTGGGCGGGGCGCTCGCCATGCCCTACGTCTTCGTCGGTGCGGTCCTCGTCGGGCCGCTGTCCGACGGCACCGCCGTCTTCACGTCGACCGGGCTCCTGCTCGCCTCGTTCGGCGTCGGTCTGCCGCTGGCCGCCGTCACGTCCCTGTTCCCGCTGACCCGGCCGCTGGAGAGCGCCGCGGTGCGCTGGCTGTGCGGGGTGGACGCGGACCGGCTCGCCGACCGGCCCGCCCGCGGCCGGGCCGCCAGGGGCCGCACGGCGCTCTGGTTCACGCTGCACCTGGGGGTCGGCGGGGTCGTCGCCGGGATGTCGCTGGCGCTGCCGCCGTTCGCGGCCGTGCTGATCGTGCTGCCGCTCGCGCCGGGACTGCGGGACACCCGACCGGGGCTGCCGGACGTCTTCGACCACCCCTGGGCGCCGGCACTCGCGCCGGTCGCGGGCGTGGCGTCCCTCGTCGCGCTGGCGGGCTGCGCGGCGGGGGCGGGCGCGCTGCTGGCCCGCTGGGCGCCCACACTGCTCGGCCCCGCCCTCGAGGACCGGCTCGCCGCCGCCGAGGCACGCGCCGCCGACCTCGCCGTACGTAACCGGCTGGCGCGCGAGCTGCACGACTCCGTGGGGCACGCGCTGAGCGCGGTGACCCTGCAGGCGAGCGCGGCCCGCCGGGTCCTCGACGGCGACCCGGAGTTCGTCCGCGAGGCCCTCGCCGCGATCGAGGACACCACCCGGCGCACGGTGGGCGAACTCGACGCGGTGCTCGGTGTGCTGCGGGACGGCGACGCCCCCGGTACGGCCCCGGCGCCCACGCTCGCCGCCGATCTGGACGGCCTGCTGCGCCGCACCCGGGCCGCCGGGACGACGGTGACGGCCGCGATCGGGACACCGCTGGAGACCCTTCCGCCGGTGCTCTCCCGCGAGGCCTACCGCATCGTCCAGGAAGGCCTGGCCAACGCCCTCAAGCACGCCGGCGGGAGGATCACCGTGACCCTGCGCGTCGAGGTACGGGACGGCCACCTGGAGATCACCATGGAGAACCCCCTCACGGCCCCGCCCACCACCCGCCCCGGCGGCGGCCACGGCCTGCCCGGCATCGATTCCCGCACCCGTCTCCTGGGCGGTACGGCCCGCGTGGGCCCGACGGGGGACATCTGGCGCCTGCACGTACGTCTCCCGATCCGGGCGGCACCGTGACCCGGCCCTCCCACGGAGGACCGGGAACCGGGCGCCCCGCCCAAAAAGGCCCGCTCCGGCAGCCGCGCGGGCCCGCCGCCGGGGCCGCACCCGCACGCCCCGCACGCCCCGCACCGACGACCCCGTACCGGACGCGCGCCGAGAGGACCCCGATGAACAGTCCCGCCCCGATCCGCGTCGTTCTCGCCGACGACGAACGCATGGTGCGTACCGCGTTGCGGGCCATCCTGTCCGCCGAGCCGGACCTGGAGGTGGTCGGTGAGGCGGCCACGGGGGCCGAAGCGGTGGCCGTCGTGCGGGAGCGGCGGCCCGATGTCGTGCTGATGGACGTGCGGATGCCGGAGATCGACGGCATCCGCGCCACCGAGCAGATCCTCGCCGGTCTCGACGAGCCGCCCCGGATCGTCGTCGTCACCACCTTCGAGAACGATTCCTACGTCTACGACGCCCTGCGCGTAGGAGCCGCCGGTTTCCTCCTCAAGCGGGCGGACGCCGACGCGCTCGTCGGGGCCGTGCGCCTGGTGTCCCGCAGCGACACCCTGCTGTTCCCTGCGGCCGTCCGCACCCTCGCCACCGAACACGCGCGCGCGCACCCCGCGCCTCCGGCGTGGGTGGCGCGACTGACCGGGCGCGAGAGCGAGGTCCTGCGGCACATGGCGGGCGGATCGACCAACGCGGAGATCGCCCGGCGGATGGGGGTCGGCACCGCGACGGTGAAGACGCACGTGGCGGCGGTGCTGGCCAAGACGGGCGCCCGGGACCGCACCCAGGCCGTGATCGCGGCCTACGATGCGGGCTTCCTGCGTGACACGTGACCGGTCCGGCACGTGATCGCCGGACGCGGGCCGGCTTCACGAACCCCCGATGACGAACCGGGCGGAGGGGGGCGATCCGACGCGGCCCGCCCGGAGGTCAGCGGCAACGGTCCGGCGGCCGAGGCGGCGATCGAAGCGGCGTTGGAGGACTGAGCCCCCCGGCCGACGGGTCGTCCGTGCGGACGGGCCGCCCCTTCCTCCCGGGGGGCGGCCCGTCACCTCGCGCGGATGGCCGTCTACCGTTGCGGGGACGGCTGTTCCACGTCGGGCGTCCGCTCGGCCGGGCCCCGTCGAACCTCGCTCCGCCGCGGTCCGTGGTACCGGTACGCACACCGACCGGCCAGACACCGTTCGACCCTCCGCACGAGCCCTTGAATGATCACTGCTACGCTCCGGAACTCACGCCGGTCACTCCGGATATTCACATGTCATCTACATGACACACACCGTCACCGGTGCCCGCCGGGCGCCCGACGCCGCTGCGAGGGGAGGTCGCCCGTGGGCACCGTCGTCGACGACACCGCCTCCGTGGAGTTCCACGCGTTCTTCGAACGCCACTACGCCGAACTGTCCCGGCTGGCCCATCTGCTGACGGGTGAGGCGGACGCCGCCGACGATCTGGCGGCGGACGCGCTGCTGGCGCTGTGGCACCGCTGGGACCGGGTGCGCGCCGCCGACCATCCGGCGGCGTACGCCCGGGGCGTGGTGGCCAATCTGGCCCGCACCCGGATCCGCAGCGCGGTGCGCGAACGGCGGCGGATCGCGCTGTTCTGGTCGCCGCGCGAGGAACGGATCGAGAATCCCGACGTGCCGGGGGTGGTGGACGTGCAGGAGGCGTTGCGCCGACTGCCGTTCCGCAAGCGGGCGTGTGTGGTGCTGCGACACGCCTTCGACCTGTCGGAGAAGGACACCGCGCTGGCTCTGGGCGTCTCGGTGGGTACGGTGAAGAGCCAGACCTCGAAGGGGATGGCCGAACTGCAGCGGCTGCTGGGCACGCGGGAGGTACCGCGTCAGGTGCACGCGGCGGTGGCGGCCACCGCGGGCGGGGAAACGGTCGGGAACGCGCGGAAGCGCCCCCACGGGGCCAGGGGAAGGAAGCGATGACGATGCGGCGGGACGTGCACGAGGAGCTGCGCGCCCGGCTGCAGGAGGCGGCCGGAGCGCACGAGCCCGACCGGGAGCGCATGCTGGCCCGGGTGGAGCGCGGCATGACCGGACCGGCCCGCCCCGAGCACCGGGCCGCGCGCCCGCCGGTGTTCGGCTGGTTCCGGGTGGCGGGTGCGACGGCCGCGGTGGCGGGGGTGCTGGCGGTGGGCGGCTACGCGGTCGCGTCCTCGGTGCAGGACGAGAAGCCGCCGCAGCGGCAGGTGGCCGTCTCACCGACGCCCACACCGTCCCCGGAGGCGACGAGCCGGCCGCCCGAGCCGTCGAGGACCCCCGCGCCGGACACCTCCGAGCAGCCCCGGAACACGGCCACCGAGCCCGCGGGGACGTCGAGTCCGTCCGGCGGTCCCGCCCGGCCGCCGGCCGGGGTCGAGGACGGGCCGCTGTGGTCGGACGGCTCGGTGGACCCGCACAGCAACGAGTTCTGGGCGCAGAGCAACGTCACCCTGAAGACCGCCGAGCGGCTGACCTCGCTCACCGTGGAGCTGCGGATCGCGCAGACCGGCGGGGTGACCTCCACGGGTGCCTGGCGCTCGCTGCCCGAGGACGACTTCGAGCTCTCGGTGGAGGAGCGGGACGGTTTCCTCGTCTACGTCTGGACGCTCAAGGAGGGCCGTGCGGTCAAGCCCGGCGAGTGGGTCTTCGCGGGGCAGTACGACCACGAGCGCGGCGGCCGGGACGCCGGGGACGACACCTACACGGCGCGGGCCGGCACCGGCTCCGGACAGCTCGCGGTCGGCGGCGACTTCGCGGCGCAGGACGACAAGGACGACAAGGACGACAAGGACGACGGGGACGAGGCGGACGACGAGGATTCCTGAAAAAAGATCGTCCGGGGCGGCAACCCTTTCCCCGGCGGCGGCGACCTGTAGGCGCAAAGACCCTCTCCACGCAAGGACATTGCGCATGACTGCACGACCCGAACAGCCTGCCTCCCACCGCCGCCGGACCACCAAGCGGCGGGCCGTGATCGCCGGAGTCTCCGCGCTCGGCATCACGGGGGCGGCGATCGTCACCACGACGATGCTGTCCACCGCGGGCGCCGCCTCGGCCTGGCCCTCCGACACCGGCAGCAAGCCGGTGTCCAAGACCGTCCCGGTCTCCGGGACGTACGACGGCGGCATGAAGAAGTTCTACGGCACCGGCTCCCTCGGCGGCGACGGCCAGGACGAGGGCCAGGACCCGATCTTCGAGCTGGCCGACGGCGCCACGCTGAAGAACGTGATCATCGGCACCCCGGCCGCCGACGGCGTGCACTGCAAGGGCAGCTGCACCCTGCAGAACGTGTGGTGGCTGGACGTCGGCGAGGACGCCGCCAGCTTCAAGGGCAAGTCGTCGTCGGCCCAGTACAAGGTGATCGGCGGCGGCGCGAAGAAGGCCGACGACAAGGTGCTGCAGTTCAACGGCGCCGGCACGCTGACCGTGAGCGGCTTCCGGGTCGAGGACTTCGGCAAGCTGGTGCGCTCCTGCGGCAACTGCAAGACGCAGTACAAGCGCACGATCGTGCTGAAGGACATCGACGTCGTCGCGCCCGGCAAGTCGCTCGTCGGCATCAACACCAACTACGGCGACACCGCCACGCTGTCGCAGATCCGCATCCAGGGCGACAGCAAGAAGAAGATCAAAACCTGCACCCGCTTCCAGGGCAACAACACGGGCAAGGAGCCGAAGGACCTCGGCTCCGGCGCCGACGGGAAGTACTGCAAGTTCTCCTCCTCGGACATCACCTACAAGTGATCCCTCCGGGCCCATGACCCCGGGCCGCCGTCTCGACGTCCGGCGGCCCGGTGACCGGTACCGTCCGAGCCCCCCTCGGACGGCCGGTTCCCCCAGGCGGTCCGGACCCCCATCCGGGCCGCCGCCCAGGACGCCCCGCCGGTTCACCCGGCGGGGCGTCCGCCTTGTGTCCGAGCCTGCGAACAGCGAAAACACCCGAAAACTTTCGGCGCTCCGCACCCCACCCGCATCGGTTGACGCCCCGCACCCCCCTGGTGACACTCCGGGAAACAACAGAATCACCCAGACTCCGACAGGAAGTGTCATGCGCCGCCACACCGCCCGTCGCACGCTTCTCGTCCCGTTCCTCGCCCTCCTCCTCGCCCTCCTCCTCGCCCTGCTCGCCGCCCCGCCGGGCACCGCACACCCGGGAGCACCACCCGGGAAGAAGCCCCCGTACGCCGGTTACCTCTTCGCCTACTTCACCGGCGAGGGCACCGCCGACGGCGAGCAGATCCGCTACGCCCTCAGCCGCGGCAACGACGCCCTGCACTGGCGCGAACTCAACGCGGGGAAGCCGGTGCTGACCTCCACCACCGGCGAGAAGGGGCTGCGCGACCCGTTCGTGATCCGCTCCCCCGAGGGCGACCGGTTCTACATGATCGCCACCGACCTGCGGATGTACCGCGGCAGCAGCGGCAGCTGGGACGAGGTCCAGCGGCACGGCAGCAGGTCGATCATGGTGTGGGAGTCCACCGACCTGGTCCACTGGACCGACCAGCGCCTGGTGAAGGTGTCTCCGGACAACGCGGGCAACACCTGGGCCCCGGAGGCCTACTGGGACGACGGGCTCGGCGCGTACGTCGTCTTCTGGGCGTCCAAGCTGTACGCCGACGACGACCCGGAGCACACCGGCTCGACGTACAACAGGATGCTGTACGCGACCACGGAGGACTTCCGCACCTTCAGCGAGCCGAAGGTCTGGAACGACCCGGGCTACTCGGTCATCGACTCGACCGTCGTCGAGCACGAGGGCACGTACTACCGCTACACCAAGGACGAGCGCGACCCGGCCTCCGGCTCGCCCTGCTCGAAGTTCGTCACCGGCGAGAAGTCGGCCTCGCTGACCGACACCTCCTACGACTTCGTCTCCGACTGCATCGGCAGCGGCGCGATGAGCCGGGGCGAGGGGCCGACGGTGTTCAAGTCGAACACCGAGGAGAAGTGGTACCTGTTCATCGACGAGTACGGCGGCCGGGGCTACCTCCCGTTCGAGACCACCGACCTCGACTCGGGCGAGTGGACCCCGTCGACGGACTACCAGCTGCCCACGAGCCCGCGGCACGGCACGGTGATACCGGTGACACAGGCGGAGTACGACCGGCTGCTGGCCGCGTACCCGGAGAGCCCCACGTCGATCGTGGACGCCACGGCCCCGGGCCAGAAGGGGTACGCCGTCGTTAGCGAGGGGACGAGCAAGGTCGTGCTGCCGATGGAGCCGGACGCGGACCTGCGGCGCCTCGCGCCGAAGCTGTGGCCGGCCGGGGGCGCGACGGTCAGCCCGCGGCCCGGTGCGCGCCGCGACTTCCGCAGGCCGCAGGCGTACACGGTGACGGCCGCCGACGGCACCAGGCGCACCTGGACCGTCGAGGCGGTGCCCACCCGCAGCCCCGTGCTGCCGGGCCTGTACGCGGACCCGGACGTGCGGTACATGGACGGCCGGTACTGGATCTACCCGACCACGGACGGCTTCCCCGGCTGGGGCGGTACGCGGTTCAAGGCGTTCTCGTCGAGGGACCTGGTCCACTGGGAGGACCACGGGGTGATCCTCGACCTCGGGCCCGACGTGTCCTGGGCCGACAGGAACGCCTGGGCGCCCGCGATCGCGGAACGCGACGGGAAGTACTACTTCTACTTCTGCGCCGAGCAGCAGATCGGCGTCGCGGTGGCCGACTCCCCGGCCGGCCCCTTCACGGACGCGCTCGGCGAGCCGCTGATCGGGAAGACACAGTTCAGCGGTCAGATGATCGACCCGGCCGTGTTCACGGACGACGACGGGCGGTCGTACCTGTACTGGGGCAACGGGCGCGGCTACGTGGTCCCGCTCAACGACGACATGGTGTCCTTCGACGCCGCGCAGGTGAAGGACATCACCCCGGGTGACTTCCGCGAGGGCTCCTTCACAGTGAAGAGGAACGGGACCTACTACTTCATGTGGTCCGAGGACGACACCCGCAGCGAGGACTACCACGTGGCCTACGCGACCGGTCCGTCCCCGCTGGGCCCGTGGACCGAGCGGGGCACGATCCTGTCCAAGCGCCCCGAGTACGGCATCCTCGGCACCGGTCACCACTCCGTGGTCAACACCCCCGGCACCGACGACTGGTACATCGTCTACCACCGGTTCGCGCTGAACGGCCCCGGCAAGCCCGGCGGGGACGGCACGCATCGCGAAACCACCGTCGACCGGCTGGAGTTCACGGCCGACGGCGGCATCGAGCCGGTGGTGCCGACCCTGGAGTCGGTCAGGCCGGCGCGGCGGTGACCGACTCCAGCCAGGCGTAGGCCTCGTCCTGCATCACGGCGTCGAAGACGTGGCCGCGCTCCGGCCACGTCTTCAGCCGCAGCCGCTCCTCGGCGCCGCACGAGCGCCAGACGGCCCGCAGCCTGTCGTACGCGGCCCGCACCCCGTCGGCGGGGAACAGGGCGTCGCGCCCGCCGTGGAAGAACAGCATCGGCTTCGGCGCTGCGATGCTCGCCACGTCGGGGACGTCGAGGTGCCGGGCGAGCCCGGGGTGGAGCATGTGGAACGCCGACTGCCCGCGCAGGGTGTTGTTGCCGGGCACCATCATCTCCTTGAGCCCCGTCATCCAGCACACGCTGACCGCGGCGGCGACGTGGTCGCTGAGCGCGGCGACCTGCCAGGCACGGTAGCCGCCCATGGAGAAGCCGACGGCCGCGACCCGGCCGGCGTCCACCCGGTCCAGGCCGGCCAGGAAGGCCGCGGCCCGCTGGTCCTCGCGGGCGTGCAGTCCGGCGAGCGAGGAGCCGAGGTGGTAGAGGTTGCTCGCCAGCGCCTGCTGCCGCTCGTAGACCAGAGGACCGCGTTCACCCCAGCCGAGCGCGTCCGGGCAGAACACCACATGTCCCCGCCGGGCCAGTTCGTCGCCGACGAAGCGCCCGTCGAAGTACCGGCCGGCCCACTCCTCGGCGGAGGCGAGGCGGGTGTCGTCGTACCAGGGCCGGACTCCCTTCTCCTTGCCGATGTCGAACCGGGACCCGTGGTCGTGCAGCAGCAGGACCGCCGGGAACGGGCCGGCGCCCCGCGGGGTGAGCAGGGCGCCGCGGACCCGTCCGTAGCGGGTGAGGGAGAGGGTGACCAGCTCCCGCGTGTACCCGTCGCCGTCCGAACGGGCGGCGGACTCCGGGGCGTACGGCGTCCCGTCCTGCCGGTCGACGAGGAGGTGCTCCTCGACCACCGCGCGGGCCGTGCGCCGCCACGCGTCGAAGTCCCGGACCGGCGAGGTGCCCCAGGCGAGCGGGAAGGTCAGCTCGTCCTTGAGCGCCGTGTGGAATCCGGGCAGGTCACCGGCGGTGAGCATACGGTCGCCAATCGCCGAGGTACGTCTCCCGGGTGTGCGAGGCGGCCTCCGCGCGGGTGAGCTGGGGACGGTTCCCGGGCACGGTGATCACGGCTCCCGGGCCGGTGTTGCGGTACTCGGCGAAGCGCTGGTCCTGCCAGGGGTGACCGCTCGCCATGTCGGTGTACGGCGCGACCGCGTCGATGCCGGCGCCGAGCCGGGTCTCCCGGACGGTGAGCATCGGGCGGGCGGTGCGGTCGGAGCTGGGCACCCAGGGCCGGGCCAGCTTGTAGTAGCCGTCGGGGGCCTCGCTGCTGATCCTGCTGCGGGTGACCAGGTAGCCGCGGGGGTTGGCGCCGGCGGTGGAGGGCGCGAAGACGAAACCGTACGGCGCGGCCGTGAGGTCGGGGCGGACCAGGGTGCGGAAGTGACAGTGTTCGAAGACGGCGGTGGCCCGGCCGAAGACGAAGTCGACGTCGCCCTCGGCGTAGCAGTGGGCGAAGTACTGGCGGGCGAAGGTGTCCAGGGACGGGGAGTCGGCGTACAGGGTGTCCTGGTGGCCGAGGAACCGGCAGTGGGTGAAGGCGCTGCGGTCCCCCTGCACCTTGAGGGCGACGGCCTGGGTGCCGCTGGTGCCGGGGAGGTCGGTACGCAGCCAGTCGTTGGCGAAGGTGATCCAGCGGGCGGTGAAGCCGTCGGGGCGCACGGTGGTGGTGGCCGAGCCGGAGGTGCCGTGGGTGCCGGAGCCGTCCGGCTTGGGGGTGCCGGCCGCGTTGTCGTAGACGATCACCACGTCACGGGGGTCCTCGGAGGCGCCGAGCCAGGTCATGTCGGTGCGGTCGGCGTCGACGGAGACCGTCTCGCGGTAGGCGCCCGGGGCGATGACGAGGATGCGTCCGGTGCCGGTCGCGGCGGTGACGGCGGCCTGGACGCTCGTGAAGTCGCCGGCGCCGCGCGGGTGGACGTACAGGGTCCCCGGGGTGAGCCGGGCGGACGGTGAGCCGTACCGGCCGAACGGGCGGCGGGGCCGGTGGCCCGCCCGTGCCGGGGCGGCGGACAGGGCGAGCGCGGCGGAGGCCGTGGCGCCGGCGAACAGGAAGTTCCTTCGGGACAGGGGCGAGGACATACGGGTGCTCCATGGGTGACGGGGCCGGGCCGGTGCGGGCCGCACCGGCCCGGCTGTCGGGGAGGGGGAGGCGTCAGCGGATGCGGCCGGCGCCCGCGCCGTGCTTCACCAGGGCCGGGACGGCCCGGGCCGGGTGGACGGCGGCACGCAGGGTGGGCGTCCACCCGGCGCCGGACCGCAGGGTCTCGGCCGGGATCTCCGCGTTGTGCACGGCGATCAGGTCGACCCGCTTGCCGTTGACCAGGTTGTGCGCGGCGGTGACCGGCGAGTCGTTCCACCGCTTGAGGATCTTCGCCGGGCTGATGCCCTTCGCCAGGGTGAACGCGTTGTGTTCGGCGACGAGCTGGGACTCCTTGCCGACGCCGAAGCTGTAGGCGTAGCCGTCCTTCGCCACGAAGTGGTTGTTGTACACGTCGACCTGCCCGAAGCGGACGCGGGGCGCGCGTTCGACCAGGTCCGAGAACAGGTTGTGGTGGAAGGTGGCCTTCAGCCTGCCCCGGTCGCCGACGGCGGTGGACTCGCCGTCGCTGTTGCCGATGAGGATCGTCTTGTCGTGCTCGGTGAAGACGTTCCAGGAGGCGGTGACGTAGTCGGCGCCCCGGACGATGTCCAGCTCTCCGTCGTGCTGTTGGTACAGCATGCCGAAGTAGGTGGGCGCCTCGCTGTCGGGGTGCTCGCCGTCGGTGAACGTGTTGTGGTCCAGCCAGACGTGGGTGGAGCCGTGGACGACGGCGGTGTCGTACTCGGAGTTCCAGTTGCCCCGGCTGCCGTCGGTCGGGTCCCACTGCGGGAAGCAGTCGATCGGGCTCTCGAGGGTGAGGTTGCGGACGATGACGTTGTCCACGCCCTTGATCTGCAGGCTGGCGCCCTTGATGCCGGCGTTCCGGCCGACCCCGATGATCGTGGTGTTGGAGGGGACGTTCGCCTTGATGGCGGCGTCCTGGGCGGCGGCGGAGGCCCTGCGCAGCCCCTCCGGGCTGTCGTCCGGCTCGGCGCTCAGGTCCTGTTCCAGACCCCAGGTCTCCGGCGCGTACGCCTCCAGGTAGGCGTCGAAGTCGTAGCCGGGCGCGGCGAACGCCTCGCAGCCCTCGGAGACCGCGTCGATGGTCCCCTTCACCTTGATGATCTTCGGTGCGTCTCCGCCGGCCGCCAGGGCCGCCTTGAACTCGGCCCAGGTGCGCACGGTGTGGACGTGCTCGCGGTCGGCGGCGGCGCCTCCGGTGGTGCCGGCGCCGTAGGAGGCCCAGCCGTCGCCCGCGCCCAGCGTCTGCCGGGCGGGGTCACGGTGGTGGTGCGACGGGGAGTGCGCCTGGGCGCCGGTGCCGGTCAGGGCCAGTACGAGGGCGGTGCAGCCGGCCAGCGAGGCGGCTCTCACCATGGCATGCCCATGCCATCCAAATGTGCTCATGGTGCGGCTCTCCTTTTCCATGGTCCAGGGGTGTTACGCGACGGCCTCCGGCCAGGTGATCCACGACCGGGGTATCTCCGCGTCGAGCCGGCGCACGTCGCGCGGTGCGAGCACCCGGGTGCGCAGCAGCTCCCGGGCGACCAGCCGCGCCACGGCGATCGCGCCCGGCGGATCGAAGTGCGTGTTGTCCTGCTCGGTCGCCGTCCAGTTGAAGTACTTCTTGGTCTCCTCGGCCCCGAGCTCCTGCCACAACGCCAGCGACAGCGCCTGGACGTCGAGCAGCGCGACCCGCTCCTCGGCGGCCAGCGCCCGCATCGCCGCCGGGTACTCCCCGTGGCTCGGCACGGCACGCCCGTCCGCGTCGAACCGCCGCCGCTCCACGGCGGTGGCCAGCACGGGCCGCGCCCCGCGGGCCCGGGCCCCGTCGACGTACATCCGCAGGTACTCCTGGTACGTCGACCAGGGCTCGGTGTGGCGGGTGGGGTCGGCGGACTTCTCGTCGTTGTGCGCGAACTGGACGAGGAGGAAGTCGCCGGGCCGGATCGAGGAGAGGATCGCCTCGAGCCGCCCCTCGTCGACGAAGCTCTTGGAACTCCGCCCGTTCACGGCGTGATTGGCGACGGCGAGGTGCCGGTGCAGCAGGAAGGGCAACGCCGTCCCCCACCCGGTCTCGGGCGCGGCGTCGGCGTACTTCTGGGCGGCGGTGGAATCACCGGCGATGTGGAGGGTGCGGCGGCGCCTCGGGCCGGCCTGCGCGGTCCCGGTCATGGCGAGTGCGAGGGGCACGCCGAGCCCGGCGACACCGACCTGTCTGCGCGTGAGTGACACGAGCTGTGCCTTTCCACGGGAGGGGCGGCGGGAGCGCCCCAAAGGGGGCGGGAGTGTATCGATCCGCGGCTTCGCCGCGTGGGTGCGATCAGTCGGGGACGGCCCGCGGCGGAACCGGACGGGCCGCCCCCGGCGAAACCGCCGATCAGCCCATCTGCTCCTGCCACTCGGCCTGCGCCTCGTTCAGCTGCTCGGCCATCGTGTTCAGGAATTCCTTCGCGCTCATGTCCCCGAGCAGGACCTTCTGGAAGTTCGGCTCGTTGTCCGCCTTGGAGATCGTGTTCCAGTCCGGCAGGTAGTACGGCAGCTGGACGATGGTCGTGGAACCGTCGCTCAGCGCCTCCGCGGCCAGCTTCGTGGGCTCCGCCTTGCTGATCCACTCGTCCTTCGCGGCGTCCGCGTGCGCGGGCACCTGACCGGCCGACTCGTTGAACTTCGAGCTCGACTCCGCCGACGTGGCGAACTCGATGAACTTCCAGGCGGCCTCCTTGTTCTTGGAGCTCTTGAACAGGCCGACGCCGTCGACCGGGTTGGAGACCTGGACCCGCTTGCCGCCGGGGCCGGTCGGCTGCGGGATGCCCCGGAACTTGTCGGTGGTGAGCGCCTTGACGTGGTCCTGGTACGAACCGAGGTTGTGGTTCAGCATGCCGATCGTGCCGGAGTCCCACTGCGCGACCATCTTGGTGAAGTCGTTGTTCAGGTCGGCCGCGGGGGTGGCCTTCTTGAACAGGCCCGCGTACTTCTCCAGGGCCTCGACGTTCTTCGGGTCGTTGACCGTGGTCTTCTTGCCGGAGGAGTCCCAGAACGAGGTGATGCCGGACTGCCCGTACATGGCGTCCAGGGCCTGGGCGATGGAGCCGGCGCCGCCGCGGATGGTGTAGCCGAACTCGTTCTTGCCCTTGTTCGTCAGCTTCTCGGCGGCCTCGTAGAACCGGTCCCAGGTGGTCGGCTCCTCCAGGCCCGCCTTCTCGAACAGGTCGGTGCGGTAGTACAGGACGCCGTTGTTCGCCGAGGTCGGGATCGAGTACAGCTTGTCGTCCCCGCCGCCGGCGGCGCGCAGCGACTCGATCATGTCCTTGTTGAGCTTGCCGTTCAGCGGCGACTTGGCCAGCCGGAAGTCCAGCGTGTCGAGCGCGCCCTGGGCGGCGAAGCCCGCGAGCATCGAGGCGCTGATGCCGCCGACGTCCGGCAGGCCGCCGCCCTGGATGGCGGTGTCGACCTTGGACTGGTACTCGGTGGAGGCGATGCCCACGTACTGGACGTCGATGTCCGGGTTCGCCTTCTCGAAGTCGGCGATGATCTCCTTCCAGATCTCGGTGCGGACACCGCCGTTGTTGTCCCAGAAGACGATCTTGCCCTTGCCGCTGCCCTCGGCGCCGGCGTCGCCCGCGCCGCTGCCGTCGTCACCGCAGGCGGTGGTGGTCAGGGCGAGCACCGCCCCCAGGGCGACGGCGGCCGACGCCCGGCGTCCGCCCTTGCTGTTTCTGAGAATGCTGATCTTCATTGGTCGGCTCTCTTCTTCTGGATCCAACGGACTATGAAGTTGTGGGGGGTCGGTCGAGGGCGTACGGCGGTGTTCAGCCGTACGCCGAGGGGCTGATCCGGAACCGCGTGAAGGTGGCGGCGCCGGCGTGTCCCTGACCGGTGGGGGCCACGGCGACCAGGCCGAGCAGGGCTCCGACCCAGCGCCAGGGGGTGGCGGCGAAGACCTGGCCGGAGGGGCGGAAGCCGTCCCCGGTGTCGCAGGAGAAGCGGCAGCGTGCCCCGGCGCCGATGTCGACGCGCAGCAGGGCCCGGCCGCCGGGAGCGGGCCTCGGGTGGTCGGCGTCGCGTTCCCTGTCCGCGACCGTCTCGGCGAACCGGTGCACCAGGTGCACCGTGCCGTCCGCGCCGCGCTGGAGCCCGATCCAGCAGTAGGCGTCCCCGAGGACGGCGAGTCCGGCGCGCGCCCCGGGTTCCTCGCTGTCGAGCCGCAGCTCCACCTCGACGGTGCACGGGGTGCCGGGCAGCCGCTGGGTGAGAACGTGGGGCAGGGTGCGCAGGTCGTGCGCGTCGGCGGAGCGGACGCAGGTCAGCCGCAACCCGTCGGCGGAGTGCTGGGTGGTCCAGCCCTCCTTCGGGTTGGCGGTCCACTGCCACTGACGGCCGTGGCGTCCGCCGGGGAAGTCGTCGTCGGTGGCCGGCGCGGCGGGCGGCTGCGGCGGCAGGTCCGGGCGGCGGTGCTCGGCGACGGGGGCGCCGTGGTGCCCGATCACCGGCCAGCCTCCCCCACTGCCCCAGCCCATCGGCTGGAGGTGCACGACACGGCCGTACGGTCCGCGCTGCTGGAAGTGCAGGAACCAGTCCTCGCCGGACGGGGTGCGCACCCAGCCGCCCTGGTGGGGGCCGTTGACGTCGGTGTCCTTCTGCTCCAGGACGACCTTCTCCTCGTACGGTCCGAAGAACGCGCGGGAGCGGAAGGCGCCCTGCCAGCCGGTCTCCACTCCCCCGGCGGGGGCGAGGATCCAGAACCAGCCGTCGTGCTTGTAGAGCTTGGGCCCTTCCAGGGTGAACCAGCCGGGGATGCGGTCGCCGTCGACGATCACCTTGCCCTCGTCGAGGAGTTCGGTGCCGTGGGGGTGCATCCGGTGGCCGGTGAGGCGGTTCTTGACGCCGCTGCGGGACTTGGCCCAGGCGTGCACGAGGTAGGCCTCGCCGGTCTCGTCGTCCCACAGGGGGCACGGGTCGATCAGCCCCTTGCCGGCCTTCACCAGGTGCGGCCGGGTCCAGGGGCCGCGGATCTCGGGGGCGTTGACCTGGAAGATACCCTGGTCGGGGTCGCCCCAGAAGATCCAGAACCGGTCGTCGTGGTGGCGCAGGGACGGGGCCCAGACCCCGCAGTCGTGCCGGGGCGTGGTGAACTCGCTCTCCGGCTCCAGCCGTTCGAGGGCGTGGCCGACGAGGGTCCAGTTGACCAGGTCGCGGGAGTGCAGCAGGGGCAGTCCGGGGGCGCGGCCGAAGCTGGAGGCGGTCAGGTAGAAGTCGTCGCCGACGCGGATCACGTCCGGGTCGGACCAGTCGGCGTTCAGGACCGGGTTGCGGTAGGTGGTCTCGGTCCGCCCGGCGGTCATGGGCTCACCGCCTTGCGGACCAGGGCGGCGGCGGCGCTCCGGTCGAGGCGGCCGTCGGCGACGACGGTGACGATCCGGCGGACCACCGTCCCGCCGGCCGGGAGGGGCAGCCGTGCGGCGTGGGCGAGGGAGGAGCCGACGCCCGGGTACTCGGCGGTGCGGACGAACCAGGGGTCCTGCCGGGTCTGTTCGGTGGCCCCCGCGAAGACGAGCGTCCAGGTGGACCCGGCGAGCGCGATCCAGTCGGCCGGCCGGCCGTGCGCCTCGCCCTCGCCCTCGGCGCGGTCGGTGAAGACGTCCGGGGCCGTCTCCTCCTTGCGGGCCCGCCAGAAGAAGCCGCCGTACGCGGCCCCGGGGCGGCCGTTGGTGGCGGGGCTGCCGATGGAGAGCGGCGCGCCCGTGACGTTGGTGAGGGAGAAGGTGAAGTCCAGCGCCCAGGCGGCCCCCGTGAGCTCGGTGACGGCGACCGTGCGGCGCTCGCGCAGCAGCTCGCCCGGCGCGGCCGTCCAGCGCAGCTCCTCGACGAACCCGTCGGGGTCGCGCAGCTGGTAGGCGGTGTGCCGCTGGGAGCCGTGGTTGTCGAGCTCGGTGGGTCCCTGATCGCGGACGTAGGTGCGTCCGCCCCAGAAGTTGAACCCCTCGACATCGGGAACGGCGACACCGACGCCGAGGTGGTGTGCGTGGTCGGCGGGGCTCAGCTCGGTGACCGCCGTGCCGGCCAGGGTGGTGACGGGGTGCAGGTACGGCCGCGGGGAGAGCCGGGCCGGCAGTTCGGGCCGGGTGACGTACCGGCCGACGGGCCGGCCCGCGACGCGCAGCACCACGGAGTCGTCGCCGGTCATCGGATGCTCACCTCTTTCGGCAGGTGGTGGGCGGGCAGGGCCCAGGAGGCGCCCAGCTCGGAGTAGAGGGACAGGGTGTCGGCGGCGGCCGCGACGAGACCGTCGACACCGGGCACCACCCGGCGGTTCTCACCGGGCACGTGCCGCCAGACGCCGTCGGGCAGCGGGACCGGGTCGGGGGCCTCGCGGATCGCCTCGACGACCTGCATGAAGGCGCCCGTCTCGTCCGGGGTGACCAGCAGGGGGGTGCCGTCGGTGAGGTGGGCGACGAGGTTCTCCAGCAGGTCGGTGCGGCCGAACAGCGTCTCCTCCGGGCCGCGGCCCGCGCGCTGGAGCAGGACGCGGTCCTGCTTGTACCAGAAGGTGATCCGGCCGCTGCTGCCGTGCACCATGACGTACGGCTCGTCCGCCCGCTCCGCGCACAGGGTCGCGGCGACGGTGACCGAACCGCCCCGCGCGGTGGTGATCCGCACGCAGGAGGTGTCGTCGGACTCGATGTCGTTGGCGCGCAGCAGCTCGGTCTCGATGCCGGCGACGTCCTCGGCGCGGGTGCTCCCGGCGAGCGCGAGGGCGGTGGCGACGGCGTGGGCGAGCGGGTTGGTGAGCGCCCCGTCGACCACGTCGACGCCGTTCAGCCGGCGCCGGCCCGCCCAGGGCGCCCGCCGGAAGTACTCCTCGGGCCGCACCCAGGCGCCGGCTCCGCCGATCCCCGTCACCCGGCCGACGGCGCCCTCGGCGACCAGCTCGCGGATCGCGGGCACGGCGTGCGAGCCCAGCGACTGGAAGCCGATCTGGCAGGCCACCTGGGCCGCGGCGACCCCGTCGGCCATCCGCCGGTACTCGGCGTACGACGGCGCCGGCGGCTTCTCCAGCAGGATGTGCACGCCCCGCTCGGCCGCCGCGAGGGCGAGGTCGGTGTGGGTCGGGATCGGGGTGCAGATCACCGCGATCCGGGCGCCGGTGGACTCCAGCAGTGCGCCGAAGTCGGCGGACTGCTCGGGGAGTTCACCGCCGAACTCGTCCTCGGTGAGCGGGGTGAGCTCGCAGATCCCGGCAAGCCTCACGAGTCCTTCCGCTTCGAGGCGGCGGATGTTCGCCACGTGCCAGCGGCCGTGGCCGCGGGCGCCGGCGAGGACGACGGGCAGCGGGGCGTCGGGCACGGTCCGAGGTGGGGTCATCCCTTCACCGCCCCCGCGCTGAACCCGGTGATCAGCCACTTCTGGATGAAGGCGAACACGATCACGACGGGGACGGCCGCGATGATGCCGCCCGCGGCGAGCGCGCCGAGGTCGACGCTGTCCGCGCTCATCAGGGTGTTGAGGCCGACCGGGATGGTCTGCTTCTCCTGGTTGTTGAGGAACATCAGGGCGAACAGGAAGTGGTTCCAGGAGTGGACGAAGGCGAAGGAGCCGACGGCGATCAGACCGGGCCGCAGCAGCGGCAGGACGACCACCCGGAAGGCCTTGAAACGGTTGCAGCCGTCGACCCAGGCGGCCTCCTCCAGGGAGTACGGCACGTTCTTGATGAAGTTGCTGATCAGGATGATCGACAGCGGCAGCTGGAAGACCGTCTCGGCGATGATGACGCTGCCGAGGGAGTTGATCATCTGCAGTTCGGCGAAGATCTCGAACAGCGGGACCAGGAGCAGCGCGCCGGGCACGAACTGGGAGCAGAGCAGGGCGAGCATGAAGGCCCGCTTGATCTTGAAGTCGAACCGGGCGAGGGCGTAGCCGCCGGCCAGGGCGACCAGCGTCGTCATGATCAGGGTGGCGACGCCGACCAGCACGCTGTTGTAGAAGAAGGTGCCGAAGCTTCGGTCCGTCCAGACCTTCTCGAAGTGGACGAAGGTCATCGGCCAGGGCACGAGCGAGGTCGAGCCGGCCGGGCGGAGCGCGAAGAGCAGGATCCAGTAGAAGGGGATGAGGGTGAAGACGAGGTAGATGCCCAGCGGCAGGTAGATCTGCCAGCGCGGCGCCTCGTCCCAGGCCCGGCGCTTCTTGGCCGGCCGGGGCGGCTCGGGGGTGGTGCGCGCGGGGGCGGGGGCGGCCAGGGGGGCCTCTTTGGTGATCACTTCTCGCCTCCGAACTTGCTCAGCCGCAGGTAGACCATCGAGCAGAAGAGCAGGATGAGGAACGCGACCGTGGTCAGGGCCGACGCGTAGCCGAAGTTGTGCGCGTCCACCGAGGTGTTGGCGATGTACAGCGGCAGTGTCGTGGTCTCGCCCGCGGGTCCGCCGCCGGTCAGCGTGTAGAGCAGGTCGACGTTGTTGAACTCCCACACCGCGCGCAGCAGCGTGGACAGGATGATGGCGTCCTTCAGGTGCGGCAGCGTGATGTGCCAGAACTGCTTGATGCGGCTGGCCCCGTCGACCTCGGCGGCCTCGTAGAGGTCCTTCGAGACGGACTGGAGGTCGGCGAGGATGAGGATCGCGAAGAAGGGGACACCGCGCCACAGGTCGGCGACGACCACGGCGGGGAAGACGGTGGAGGTGTCCGACAGCCAGCTGACGCCGTAGTCGCCGATGCCCATGTCCGCGAGGTAACGGGTGATACCGGTCTGCGAGTTGTAGAGCAGCACCCAGATCGCGGAGGTCAGCACGCCGGAGACGGCCCACGGCGAGAAGACCATGGCGCGGCCCAGGGCGCGGCCGACGAAGGTCTGGTTGACGATGAGGGCGAGGGCCAGGCCGAACAGCAGCTGCAGTCCGACCTCGACGAAGACCCACTTGGCGCTGAAGACGAGGGTGTCCCAGAACAGCGGGTCCTCGGTGAAGATGTGGGTGAAGTTGTCGAAGCCCGCGTAGCCGTTCCGCCAGGGCTTGGTGGGGTTGTAGTTCTGCAGGCTGTAGTAGAAGACGCTGATGACCGGGTAGGCGATGAAGCCCAGCATCAGCAGGGCGGCCGGCCCGATCAGCAGGTACGGGAGCTTGCGGGGCGTGGCGGAGGCACGGCGCCGCCGGGGTGGCCTGGGCGGTTTCGCCACGGCTGCGGCATGGGCCATGACTGTTCTCCGTTTCTCGGTACGTCTTGCTGTGTGGTGCGTGAGCGGGTGAAGCGCTTTCTTCGTATGTGTGCGAGGTCCGGACGTGCGGCCGGTCAGCCGGCGTACGGGTCCTGGACCGTGCCCGGGCGGGCGAGGAACTCGAAGTCGCAGCCGGTGTCGGCCTGCGTGATCTGCTCGTTGTAGAGCGCGCCGTAGCCGCGCTCGTAGCGCACGGGCGGCGGTGTCCACTGCGCCCGGCGGCGCTGAAGCTCCTCGTCGTCGACGTCGAGCCGGAGGATGCGGTTCTCGACGTCGAGGGTGATCGAGTCACCGGTGCGCACCAGGGCGAGCGGTCCGCCGACGTACGACTCGGGGGCGACGTGCAGGACGCACGCGCCGTAACTCGTCCCGCTCATCCGGGCGTCGGAGATCCGCACCATGTCCCGCACCCCCTGCTTGAGCAGGTGGTCGGGCAGCGGCAGCATCCCGTACTCGGGCATGCCCGGGCCGCCCTTGGGACCGGCGCCTCGCAGGACCAGCACGCTGTCGGCGGTGATGTCCAGCGCCGGGTCGTTGATGGTCCGCTGCATCTGCTTGTAGTCGTCGAAGACGACGGCGCGGCCGGTGTGCTTCAGCAGGTGCGGTTCGGCGGCGATGTGCTTGATGACGGCGCCGTCCGGGCAGAGGTTGCCGCGCAGTACGGCGACCCCGCCCTCGGCCGCGACCGGGTTGTCCCGGGGGCGGATGACGTCGTCGTCGTGCACCTGCGCGCCGGCGATCTGCTCGCGCATCGTGTCGTGGCAGACGGTGGGACGCTCCAGGTGGAGCAGGTCCGGGATCCGGGAGAGGAACCCGGGCAGTCCGCCCGCGAAGTGGAAGTCCTCCATCAGGTACTTCCGGCCGCCGGGCCGCACGTTGGCCAGCACCGGGACGGTGCGGGCGATGCGGTCGAAGTCGTCGAGGGTGAGCTTGACGCCCGCGCGTCCGGCCATGGCGATCAGGTGGATGACGGCGTTGGTGGAGCCGCCGAGTCCGAGGACGGTCGTGACCGCGTCCTCGAAGGCGTCCGCGGTGAGGATGTCGCTCAGCCTGCGGTCCTTGTGGACCAGGCCGACGATCGTCATCCCCGCCTTGGCGGCCATCCGGTCGTGTCCGGAGTCGACGGCCGGGATGCTGGACGCGCCCGGGACCGTGACGCCGAGGGCCTCGGCGGCGGCGGTCAGCGTGGACGCCGTGCCCATGGTCATGCAGTGGCCGGGCGAGCGGGCCAGGCCGCTCTCCAGCTCCTGCATCTCGCAGTCGCCGATGACGCCGGCCCGCTTGTCGTCCCAGTACTTCCACATGTCGGTGCCGGAACCGAGGACCTCGTTGCGCCAGTGCCCGGGCAGCATGGGCCCTGCGGGCACGAACACGGTGGGCAGGTCGGCGCTGGCGGCGCCCATCAGCAGGGCGGGCGTGGACTTGTCGCAGCCTCCCATCAGCACGGCGCCGTCGACCGGGTAGGAGCGCAGCAGCTCCTCGGTCTCCATGGCGAGGAGGTTGCGGTAGAGCATGGGGGTCGGCTTCTGGAAGGTCTCGCTGAGGGTGGAGACCGGGAACTCCAGCGGGAAACCGCCCGCCTGCCAGACGCCCCGCTTGACGGCCTGCGCGCGGTCGCGCAGGTGGACGTGGCAGGGGTTGATGTCGGACCAGGTGTTGAGGATCGCGATGACGGGCTTGCCCAGGTGCTCCTCGGGCAGGTAGCCGAGCTGGCGGGTGCGGGCGCGGTGGCTGAAGGAGCGCAGGCCGTCGGTGCCGTACCACTGGTGGCTGCGGAGCTGCTCGGGGGACTTCATATCGACCACCCCGCGGCGATGGCGGCGACCTCGGCGCGCTCGCTCTCGGGCAGCGGCCTGCTCGGCGGGCGGACCTCGCGGCGGCACAGGCCGAGGGAGGCGAGGGCCTCCTTGACGACGGTGACGTTGTTGGCGGAGCCGTTGGCGGCGCGCAGTTCCTCGAAGCGGCGGATCTGCTCCCACACCTTCATGGCGGTCGGGTAGTCACCGGAGCGCAGCGCCTCGATCATGTTCAGCGAGACGGACGGGGCGACGTTGACCAGACCGGACGTGAAACCGGTGGCGCCGGCCGAGAAGTAGGAGGGGGCGTACGGCTCGGCGAGCCCCGCGACCCACACGAACCGTTCGAGTCCCGCGTCCCGGGCGAAGGCGGCGAACTTCGCCGCGTCCGGCACGGCGTACTTCACGCCGATCACGTTGGGGCAGGCGTCGGCGAGTTCGGCGAGCCGGGCGCCGGTGAGCTGGGCGTTGCGGATGTAGGGGACGACACCCAGCTCGGGCACGGCCTCGGCGATCGCGCGGTGGTAGTCGACCCAGCCGCTCTGGGAGACGTAGGGGTGGACGGGCTGGTGCACCATCACCATCTGCGCGCCGAGGTCACGGGCGTGCCGTGCGGAGGCGACGGCGGTGGGCACGTCGTGGCCCACGCCGACCAGGATCACCGAGCGGCCGCCGGCCTCCTCGACGGTCAGCTCGGTGACCAGCCGGCGCTCGTCGGGGGTCAGGGCGTAGAACTCCCCGGTGTTGCCGTTGGGGGTGAGGGTCGTGATGCCACCGTCGAGGAGACGACGCAGCAGGGCCCGGTAGGTGCCTGGGTCGACGGAGCCGTCCTCGGCGAACGGGGTCACCGGGATCGCCACCACGTCGGCCAGGGCCGCCCGCTGGGTCTCGAACGTCGTTGTCATGCCTGACCGTCCTCTTTCTTGGCTTCCGGGGCCGCCTCGAAGTCCGCTTCGACTTCGGGGAAGGCCCGTCGCACGAACGACGCGATGTGCGAGTACAGGGCGCGGGCCGCGCCGTCCGCGTCCCCGTCGAGCGCGAGCCGCAGGATCTCGCGGTGCTCGCTCGCCTCCCGTTCCCAGGAGGGGTCGGCGGCCCAGGCGACGGCCGAGACGAGGGCGGCCTGGTCGCGGACCTCGTCGAGCATCCGGCCCAGCAGCGGGTTGCCGCAGGGCACGTAGAGGGCGCGGTGGAACGCGCGGTTGGCCAGGGACCGGTCGGCCGTGTCACCGGCCTCGTCGGCCCGGGCCAGCGCGTCGCGTGCGGCGTCCAGGGAGGCGCCGCGGCGCACGGCGCGCTTGAGCGCCTCCGGTTCCAGGAGCAGCCGCACGTCGTAGACCGCGCGTGCCATGTCCGCGTCGACCATGCGCACCGTGACGCCCTTGTACTGGCTCATCACGACCAGACCGGTGCCGGCCAGGGTCTTGAGCGCCTCGCGCACCGGGGTCTTGGACACCCCGAACTGCGCGGCGAGGTCGGTCTCGACCAGGGCCTGGCCCGGCGTGAACCGACCGGTCAGTATGCGGCGTTTGATCTCCTCCAGCACGTACTGCGTGCGGGAGGGGATCGGCGTGGGCACAGAGGTCATGCGCGCCTCTCGGATCTCGCGTCGGATCTCGTGTATCGGATCTCGCGTATCGCGTCTCATATATGACGTACGAAGTACGACGCGATGACCGTAGGAGCGCCCCAAGGTTTCGTCAATGCTTCTGACACAGAAAGTTTCTGTCGCCTCACACGGCGTGCGTGCGGCCCTCCCGGGCGGCGGCGGCGGGTCCGCCGGAGACGGGGGCGGCCCGGGCGGCCTCCTCCTCAGGGGGTGAGCGTGGGGTCGGCGCGGGTGACCGGGAGTCCACGCGCGCCCGCCCGCCGGGCGGTGTCACCGGTGTCCTCGGACGCCAGGTGGACCCGTTCGCTGTCGCGATGCCCGGTGATGTCCGCCTCGCGGCGGAACAGGTCGGCGTCGCGGGCGGGTCCGGTGCGGGCGGCGCACGGTCCGCTGTCCCCGGAGCAGGCGAGGACGCGCCCCGCGCACTCGGCGCGCAGCCCGTGGGCCTCGATGTCGTGGACGACCGCGGGGGAGGTGAGGGCCAGGCCGCCGCGCCGGACGGTCTGCCCTTCGTACAGCGGCCGGAAGTCGAATGTGCCGCTGAGGAAACCGGCGTCGGGGCGCCCGAGGAACCCGGCCAGGCGCTGCGCGCGGTCAGCCGGCGCATGGACGAGGAGCGGCGCGGGCGGAGTGAGCCCGCCGTACGCGAGGCCGTACACGGCGGCGAGCGGATCGGCGCTGTGGTCGGCGTGCAGATGGGAGATCCATACGGCGTCGACACGCGCCGGATCCGTGTGCAGCCGCAACTCGGTGAACGTCCCGAACCCCGCGTCGACCCACACCTCGGCGCCATCACCCCACAGGAGGTACCCGGAGCCGGGGCGGTCGGGGCCGGGGTGCGGGGAGGCGGTGCCGAGGACGGTGAGGGTGAGATCGGAAGGCATGCGGGGAGGCTATGGAGCGCTACCCGGCCCGCGCGCCTGCATTACGCGGGCCTCGTCCTTCACGCGAATCGCGTCCAGCCCGGGTCCCGGCCACTCAGCCCGACCGTCCGGTCCAGGAGCGGGGCGTCGGGCGGGACGGGGCCGAAGACGCCGGCCCGGTCGGGGTCCTCGGCGGCGGCCGGGAGGAAGGCGTGCGTGGCCTCCAGCGCGACGAGGTCGGGCGCGTAGGCCTGTCCGGTCGCGCGGGCCAGGTCCCAGCCGTGGATCACCGGTTCGTAGGTGACGACGGCGCCGGCGACCTCGCCCGGCAGGTCCACGCCGCCCGCGCGGGTCGTGCCGGTCCAGGCCGCCGGGCCCCGCCAGGCCTCGACGAGCTCGTCGAGCACCTTGGGCAACTCCTCGCGCCGGCCCGGCCCGATGTCGGGCACGGCGGCGTCCGGGCTGGTGTCCGTGGTGACGCCCAGGTCCTTGCGGCCCGCGTCCCGGAAGGCGACGGCCAGCCCGAGGAGGTGGCCCAGCATGTTCCGTACCGCGTACTGCGGACAGGGGGTCCCGTCCGCCGGCTGTTCGTCGGTGACGCCCTCGGCGAGGCGCGCCACGATCCGGGCCTGCGGTCCGAGGTCGAGAGGGGTGTCGGTCATCGGGCTGCTCCTTCTGACGGTGGTCCTGGGAGACGGAACGGCCGGCCCCGCGGAACTCATCGCTCGGCGGCCCTCCTTCTAAGGCACCTGCCCGATCCCCACGGAGGGTCCTTAGGCCCACGATGAGCAGGCATGGCGACGACATGGACGCTGGCCCGCGTGGTACGGGACCGCAATGCGGGCCTCTGCCTCACCGGAGTGGTGGTCTCCGGCTTCGGCACCTCCGCGCTGTGGCTGGCCTCGGGTATGTGGGTGAAGGACCTCACCGGCTCGGACGGTCTCGCGGCCCTGTGCCTGCTGGCGATGTGGGCGCCGACCCTGGCCGGGCCGCTGCTGGGCACCCTGGCCGACCGGGTGCGCCACCGGCCGTTGCTGATCGGTACGAGCCTGCTCATGGCGGTGCTGCTGCTCGGCCTCTGCACCGTGGACTCGCCTCGCGGGCTGTGGCTGCTGTACGCGGTGCTGTTCGTGTACGGCGCGGTCGGTGTCGTCCATGACGCTGCCGAGTCGGCGCTGATCGCCACGGCCGTGGACCGGTCCCTGCTCGGTGACTTCAACGGGCTGCGGATGACCGCCGACGAGGGCATGAAACTGCTGGCCCCGCCGGCGGGGGCGGGCCTCTACGCGGCGTACGGCGGGGCGGGCGTCGCCGTGCTGGACTCGGTCACCTTTCTGCTCGCCACGGTCGTGTACGCGTTTCTGCGGGTGCGCGAGGATCGGCCCGAGCCCTCGAGGGGCGGCGCGCGGGGGCGGACCGCCGAGGGCGTCCGTCATCTGTGGGCGCATCCCGTACTGCGCCCTCTGGTGCTGGCGGGCGGCGCCACCATGCTGTGCGCGGGGGTGAGCGGGGCCATGGTGTACGCCGTGGTCGACGCCCTCAGCCACTCCCCCGCCTACGCCGGGGTGCTGTACGCGGTGCAGGGCGCGGGGTCGGTCCTGGTCGGCCTGCTCTCCGGTCCGGCCCTGCGCCGGCTCGGCGCACGGCGCTTCGCGGCGTACGGCATCGCCCTACTGGCCGTCGCGGTGGCGCTGCGCGCGGTGCCGGACGACCAGCTGGCGTGGGCGTGCAGCGCGGCGATCGGCGCGGGCCTGCCCGCCGTACTGATCGCCACGCTGACCGCCGTGCAGCAGGAGACCCCGGGTCCGCTGCTGGGGCGGGTCACCGCCACCTCCAACACCCTGGTGTACACGCCGAACGTCCTCGGCCTGGCGGCGGGCGCGGCCCTGGTCGAACACGTCGGCCACCGGCTGCCGCTGGCCGTGCTCGGGGCCGCCCTGGCGGTAACGGCGGCGACGCTGCTGCGGACCCCGGCGGGCCCCGGCCACCTCACCACCGGAGCACCGTCCGCCACCGACCGCACGTGACGCGGCCGCCCGTGCCCGTGCCGGCCGGGCCGCCGTCGGCGTGCCCCTGCCGCTGGACCGGCCCGGGTCGGCGGGCCGCGCCCCGTCAGAGCGCCGTCAACGCCGACCGCACCGCGTCCAGGTCCCCGTCCGACGCCAGCCCCGCGTGGTACAGGCGCAGTTCCGTGGCGCCCAGGCGGCGGGCCTCCGCCGCGTCGGCCGCGAGGGTGGCGGGGCTGCCGCCCATACCGGAGACCACCGTGAAGTTGGCCGCGAGGACGGCGCCCTCGCGGCCTTCCCGCGCGAACGGCGTCAGCGGCCCGGCGCCTCCCGTGCAGGGCACGACCACTCCGTCGGCGACGGAGAGGATGTGGGCCGGGTCCACGCCGGCGTTGGCGCCGCAGTGGTACGAGACCGGGTCCGCGTGCAGGAGGACCTGGAAGCCCTCGGGAGCGGCCCGCCGTACGGCGGCGACCGCGGCCTCCTGGAGCGTGCGGGCCGTTTCGTCGCGCCAGGCGCGCGTGGCGTTCGCCGTCTCCTCGTCGAGGAGCTTCTCGACGCCCGCCCAGCCCCCGTCGGAGGGCGCCCCCCGCCACACCGGTTCCAGCGCGGCGCGTACGGCGGCGGCGAGCGCGTCGGCGTCCAGGCCGCGGGCCCCGTAGCCCTCGTGGCAGGACGGGCAGAAGCACAGGGACATCAGGTACTGCCCGGCATCCCCGAGGCCGACCCCGGCGGTCTTGTCGTGGGCGTGCAGGTGGGCCAGCCCGTACCAGCCGAGGGACTCCAGCTCGGTGCCGCGCGCCCCGGGCCGCACCGCCGCCTCCGCGGCGAGGCCGGTCAGGTACGCGCGTGTGGCGGGCTGGGCGACGCACGGCGCCCAGGGGTAGCGGTCGCCGTAGGCGTTGACCACCGAGGTCTCCGGATGCTCCGCGCCGAGACGGGAGTTGTGCGCGAGCACCACCCAGGTGTGCACCTCCAGGCCCGCGTCCGCGAGCGCGGCGGCGGCCTCGCCGAAGGCGTCGCCGGGCGCCCAGTCCCCCGCCGGGTACGGGCGCGGGGTGCGATCCGCCCAGTGCTCCCCCGGCGGATAGAGCACGGCCGCGTGTTCGGCGGTGACGACGCGGTGGCGCGGGTGGCGCGGGGTCAGCGCGCGGGTGGAGTGGTAGGCGGAGGCGAGCGTCGCCTGCGCCGTGCCGAGCGCGGCGATCCGCGCGGGCGCCTCCGGGTCCCCGTTGACGTCCCAGGGGTAGACGAACGCCGACGCCTTCACCGGCCCTCCTCGAGCAGTGCGTGTCCCCGCTCGATCAGCTGAGCGAGCTGCTTGACATGATCCCCGGCCGGTTCGTGCAGCGGTGGCCGCACCTCCCCCACGTCGAGGCCGCGCAGGCGTACGCCGGCCTTGACGAGGGAGACGGCGTAGCCGCTGCCCTTGGCGCGCAGTTCGACGAACGGCCGGTAGAAGCCGTCGATCAGGCGGTGCGCGGTGGCCGTGTCGCCGGTGCGGAAGGCGGTGTGGCAGGCGAGGGCGATCTCGGGCGCGAAGCAGAACACCGCGGACGAGTAGAGCGTGACGCCGATGCCGTTGTAGGCGGGCTGGGTCAGTTCGGCGGTCGGCAGCCCGTTGAAGTACAGGAAGTCGCCGGGGCCCTCGGCGCGTACGGCGCTGACGGTCCGCTGCATCAGGTCGAGGTCGCCGAGGCCGTCCTTGAGGCCGACGACGCCCTCGGTGCGGGCCAGTTCGACGACGCTCCCGGGGGTGAAGACGGCGTTGTCGCGCTGGTAGACGATGACCGGCAGGGAGGTCGCGGCGGCCACCTGCCGGTAGTGCCGCAGCAGTCCCTCCTGCGCGGCCTTGACCAGGTACGGCGGCATCGCGAGCAGCCCGTCGGCCCCGGCGCGCTCGGCGATGCGGGCGTAGCGGACCGCGAGCGCGGTGCCGTAGCCGGCGCCCGCGACGACCGGGACGCGCCCGTCGACGGCCTCCACCGCGGCCGACACGCACAGCTCGAACTCCTCCGGCGTCAGCGCGTGGAACTCCCCGGTGCCGCAGCAGGCGAACACGGCGGCGGCACCGGCCTCCACCCCGCGCCGCACGTGGAGCCGGTAGGTGTCGAGATCGACGGCGCCGTCGGGGCCGTAGGCGGTGACCGGGAAGAACAACGGCCCGCTGGGGGCACCGAGTCGGTCGGCGAGAGGGGCTGGCGTCACAAGCTCTCCCAGGTCCATATTCCTGATTGACGTCCATATCTCTGAACATGTTCACGCTAAGACGCCCCGTGGACCCCGGTCAAGCACCGCACCCCGCCACACACCAGCGGATTCTTCCGTTCCACAGGAAGTCGCGGAATACTTGACGCGCCGCGCCCCATCTCCTTAGCGTGTCCACGCATATGAATGCCGTGCGCCCACATGTATGGATTCCCCTGTCCGGGCGCCACGGCCGGCGCTGCAAGGAGACCCGAGGATGCCCGCTCCCCGCACCGTTCTGCTCACCGGCGCCGCCGGCGGCCTCGGCACGCTGATGCGGGGCCTGCTCCCGGACTACGGCTACGACCTGCGCCTGCTCGACCTGCGCCCCGTCGACGGCGAACCGGACGCGATCGTCGCGGACCTCGCCGACAAGGACGCCGTGCGCGAGGCGGTCCGCGGCGTCGACGCGGTCATCCACCTCGCGGGCATCTCCCTGGAGGCCTCGTTCGAGAAGATCCTCAGCGCCAACATCGAGGGCACGTACCACCTGTACGAGGCCGCCCGCGAGGAGGGCGTCGGCCGCATCGTCTTCGCCTCCTCCAACCACGCCGTCGGCTACACCCCGCGCCCGCGGGGCGACGACCCCCTCATCCCGACCGACACCCCGCGCCGCCCCGACACCTTCTACGGCCTGTCCAAGTGCTTCGGCGAGGACCTCGCCCAGCTCTACTGGGACAAGCACGGCCTGGAGACCGTCTCCGTACGCATCGGCTCCTGCTTCCCCGAGCCGACCAGTGTGCGCATGCTCTCGGTGTGGATGAGCCCCGCCGACGGCGCCCGCCTCTTCCACGCCGCCCTGACCGCCGAGAACGTCGGCCACACCGTCGTCCACGGCTCCTCCGCCAACACCCGGTTGTGGTGGGACCTCACCTCCGCGCGGGCTCTCGGCTACGACCCGCAGGACGACTCCGAGCCGTACGCCGAGAAGCTGATCGCCGAGCAGGGCGAGCTGGACCCGGACGATCCGGCGCACGCCTGCCTGGGCGGCCACTTCGTCACCGACCCGCCCGTCTGGCCGTACTGACGGCGGGAATCCGGCGGGAAATCGACGCATCCCACGGCGGGCGGGCACCGAACGGGCCCGCCCGCCGCCGCATGCGGGCATCCGCGCTGCCCGCTCCCACCCGTTCCCCCGCGCCCTCCCAGGTCCGAGCCGGGCGCGAGGCGAACCGAACGGGCACAACCGGGCAGGAACGGGCCCGCAACAGACCTGGTCAGCAGCGAAAGCCCGCTGTAGAACTTCCTGCGTGGGCCCCGCCGGGCCCGAACGGGCAGCGAGATCAGGAAGCGGGTGTCCGGTCATGAGCAACAGGACGGCCGAAGAGCGCCAGCGGGAGATCGTGCGGGTGGCGCGCACCACCGGTTCGGTCGACGTCAGCACGCTCGCCGCCGACCTGGGCGTGGCCAAGGAGACCGTACGGCGGGACCTGCGCTCCCTGGAGGACCACGGTCTGGTGCGCCGCACCCACGGCGGCGCCTACCCCGTGGAGAGCGCCGGCTTCGAGACGACGCTCGCCTTCCGCTCCACCAGCCACGTCCCCGAGAAGCGCAGGGTCGCGGCCGCCGCGGCCGGGCTGCTCGGGGACGCCGAGACGGTCTTCGTCGACGAGGGCTTCACCCCGCGGCTCATCGCCGAGGCCCTGCCCGCCGACCGGCCGCTCACCGTGGTCACCGCCTCCCTGCCGGTCGCGGGCGCGCTCGCGGAGACCGGCACCGCGTCCGTCCTGCTGCTCGGCGGCCGGGTCCGCTCCGGGACCCTCGCCACCGTCGACCACTGGACGACGAGGATGCTCTCCGGCTTCGTCATCGACCTGGCGTTCATCGGCGCCAACGGGATCTCCCGCGAACACGGTCTGACCACACCCGACCCTGCGGTCAGCGAGGTCAAGGCACAGGCGGTGCGGGCCTCCCGCCGGGTGGTGTTCGCCGGCGTCCACACCAAGTTCGGGGCGGTCAGCTTCTGCCGGTTCGCCGAGGTCGGCACGCTGGAGGCGATCGTCACGAGCACCCTGCTCCCGGCGTCCGAGGCCCATCGCTACTCCCTGCTGGGACCGCAGGTCATCCGGGTCTGAAGGCCTGAAGGCCTGAAGAAGATCGGATCAGCACACCGTTCCCCCCTCCCCTCGGGCCGAGCCGTGCCGGGCGACGCCCGCCATCCCCCTATACGACCGCCTTGTCGAGGAGTGATCCATGCACACCCAGAGCCGACGGAGGCCGCCGCGAGCCGCACTCGCCGCGGTCGCCGCAGGGACGCTGCTCGCCCCGCTGCTCTCCGGCTGCTGGGTCGGAGCGGGCGGGGCCGGATCCGGCGGTGACTCCCTCAACATCCTGATGGTCAACAACCCGCAGATGGTCGAACTGCAGAAGCTCACCGCCGAGCACTTCACCGAGGACACCGGCATCAAGGTCAACTTCACCGTGCTGCCGGAGAACGACGTCCGCGACAAGATCAGCCAGGACTTCGCCAACCAGGCCGGCCAGTACGACGTGGCCACCCTGTCCAACTACGAGATCCCCATCTACGCCCGCAACGGCTGGCTGCGCGAGATGGACCCGTACGTCGCGAAGGACGGCGCCTACGACGAGCAGGACGTCCTGGGACCGATGCGCCAGTCCCTCACCGGCGACGACGGCAAGCTCTACGGCCAGCCCTTCTACGGCGAGTCGTCCTTCCTGATGTACCGCAAGGACGTCTTCGCGAAGGAGGGCCTGGAGATGCCCGCCGATCCCACCTGGCGGCAGGTCGCCGACCTCGCCGCGCGGGTGGACGGGGCCGAACCCGGCATGAAGGGCATCTGCCTGCGCGGACTGCCCGGCTGGGGCGAGGTCATGGCCCCGCTGACCACGGTGGTCAACACCTTCGGCGGCACCTGGTTCGACGAGGACTGGAACGCGAGGCTCGACTCCCCGGAGTGGGAGAAGGCGACGAAGTTCTACGTCGACCTGGTCCGCGAGCACGGCGAGTCCGGCGCCGCCCAGGCCGGCTTCGCCGAGTGCCTCAACAACATGACCCAGGGCAAGGTCGCCATGTGGTACGACGCCACCTCCGCGGCCGGCTCCCTGGAGGCCGACGGGTCCCCCGTCAAGGGCAAGGTCGGCTACGCCCCCGCGCCCGTCGAGAAGACGGAGTCCGCCGGCTGGCTCTACACCTGGGCCTGGGGCATCCAGCACGCCTCCCGCAACCCCGACAACGCCTGGAAGTTCGTCTCCTGGGCCTCCGGCAAGAAGTACGAACAGCTGGTCGGCGACGAGATCGGCTGGTCGAACGTGCCCGCCGGCAAGCGCGCCTCCACCTACGCCAACCCCGCCTACCGCGCGGAGGCCGCCGCCTTCCAGGAGATGACCAAGAAGGCCATCGAACAGGCCCGGCCCGACGACCCCGGCGTCCAGCCCCGTCCGGCGCCCGGCATCCAGTTCGTCGGCATCCCCGAGTTCACCGATCTCGGCACCAAGGTCTCCCAGGAGATCAGCGCGGCCATCGCCGGGCGCCAGTCCGTCGAATCGGCCCTGAGGAAGTCCCAGCAGCTCGCAGAAGAGATCGCCGAGGAGTACGAGGGACGATGACCGCCACGACGACGGCCCCCGCGGCCGCACCCGAGACACGCTCCGCGCCTCGCCGGCCCTCCGCCCGGCTGCGCGCCTGGGCCACCCGGGCCCCGCTGCTGCCCGCCCTGATCTTCATGATCGTGGTCACCCAGCTGCCCTTCGTGGCGACCCTGGTGATCTCCTTCTTCGACTGGAACTCCCTCTACCCCGACGCCCGCCACTTCGCCGGCTTCGAGAACTACCGGGAGGTGCTCACCGACGCCGCCCTGCGCAAGTCCGTCTGGACGACGGTCCTGCTCACCGTGGCGGTCGTCCTGGCCAGCCTGGTCCTCGGACTGCTCCTCGCCCTCCTGCTGGACCGCAGGTTCCGCGGCCGGGGCGTCGTGCGCACCCTGCTCATCGCCCCGTTCCTGGTGGTCCCGGTGGCGGCGGCCCTGCTGTGGAAGCACGTCCTCTACAACCCCGAGTACGGACTCCTCAACGGCCTGCTGCACTACGTGGGCGGCCCCCAGCCCGACTGGATATCCGGCACCCCGCTGCTCGCCGTCCAGGCGTCACTGGTGTGGCAGTGGACCCCGTTCATGATGCTGATCCTGCTCGCCGGACTGCAGAGCCGGGACCAGCAGCAGATCGAGGCCGCCCGCGTCGACGGAGCGGGCGACTGGCAGATCTTCGTCCACCTCACCCTGCCCCACCTGCGCCGCTACCTCGAACTGGGCGCCCTGCTCGGCTCGATCTACATCGTGCAGAACTTCGACGCGGTCTTCACCATCACCTCCGGCGGCCTGGGCACCGCCAACCTGCCCTACACCGTCTACCAGACCTTCTACCAGGCCCACGAGAACGGCCTCGCCTCGGCCGCCGGCGTCCTGGTCGTCATCGGCTCGATCGTCATCGCGACCCTCGCCCTGCGCGTGGTGTCGTCCCTGTTCCGCGAGGAGGTGTCCCGCGCATGAGCAGCATCGCCGTACGCACCCGCGGCCGGTTCCGCGGCGGAGCGGGTCTCGGCCTGGTCGCCTGGCTGGCCGGCATCGTGTTCTTCCTGCCCATCGCCTGGATGGCGCTGACGTCCTTCCACTCCGAGGCGGACGCGGCCACCAACCCGCCGTCCTTCACCGCCGCCCTCACCCTGGACGGCTACCGCGAGTTCTTCGGCGCGGGCGGCGGCGCCAGCCCCTGGCCGGCGCTGATCAACTCGGCGGTGGCGTCGATCGTGTCGACCCTGTTCGTCCTGGTCCTGGCGCTGCCCGCCGCGTACGCCCTCTCCATCCGCCCGGTGAGGAAGTGGACGGACGTCCTGTTCTTCTTCCTGTCCACCAAGATGCTGCCGGTGGTGGCCGGCCTGCTGCCGATCTACCTGTTCGCCAAGAACGCCGGGATGCTCGACAACATCTGGCTGCTCGTCATCCTCTACACCTCCATGAACCTGCCGATCGCGGTCTGGATGATGCAGTCCTTCCTGGCCGAGGTCCCGGTCGCGATCATCGAGGCGGCCCGGGTGGACGGCGCGAGGCTGCCCACGGTCCTGGTCCGGGTGGTCGCCCCGATCGCCCTCCCCGGCATCGCCGCGACCTCCCTCATCTGCTTCATCTTCAGCTGGAACGAACTGCTCTTCGCCCGGGTCCTGACGGGCGTGGTCGCCGAGACCGCCCCCGTCTTCCTGACCGGTTTCATCACCAGCCAGGGCCTGTTCCTGGCCAAGGTGTGCGCCGCGTCGCTCGTCATCTCCCTGCCGGTGCTCGCCGCGGGGTTCGCCGCCCAGGACAAACTCGTCCAGGGCCTGTCGTTGGGAGCCGTGAAATGAAGGCCGCCGTCATCGAGTCCGTGGGCAAGGCCGTCGTCGCCGAGGTCCCGGACCCGACGCCAGGACCGCGCGACGTCGTCGTCGAGGTCGCCGCGTGCGGGCTGTGCGGCACGGACCTGCACATCCTCCAGGGCGAGTTCGCGCCGAAGCTGCCGATCGTGCCGGGGCACGAGTTCGCCGGCGAGGTGGTCGCGGTCGGCTCCCGGGTCACGGAGGTGTCGCTCGGCGACCGGGTCGCGGTCGACCCCTCCCTGTACTGCCACGAGTGCCGCTACTGCCGCGACGGTCACAACAACCTCTGCGAACGCTGGGCGGCGATCGGCGTCACCACGGCGGGCGGCGCGGCCCAGTACGCGGTGGCGCCGGTGGCGAACTGCGTCAGGCTGCCCGAGCACGTCCGCACGCAGGACGCCGCGCTGATCGAGCCGCTGTCGTGCGCGGTGCGCGGCTACGACGTGCTGCGGACGCGGCTCGGCGCGCACGTGCTGATCTACGGGTCCGGGACCATGGGCCTGATGATGCTGGAGCTGGCGAAGCGGACCGGTGCGGCGAGTGTGGACGTGGTGGATCTGAATCCGGCACGGCTGGAGACGGCGCGGGCGCTGGGCGTCTCGGCGTCGGCGGCGTCGCCGGACGAGCTGGACCGGCCCCAGGGCTGGGACCTCGTCATCGACGCGACGGGGAACGCGGCGGCGATCCAGGACGGCCTGGACCGGGTGGCCAAGGCCGGTACGTTCCTCCAGTTCGGGGTCGCCGACTACGCGACGCGGGTGACGATCGATCCGTACCGGATCTACAACCAGGAGATCACCATCACCGGGTCGATGGCCGTGCTGCACAGTTACGAGCGGGCGGCGGAGCTGTTCGCCGGGGGCGTCCTGGACCCGGACGTCTTCATCAGCGACCGCCTCCCCCTGGACCGGTACCCCCAGGCCCTGGACCAGTTCGCGGCGGGCGTGGGGCGGAAGATCGTGGTGGTGCCGTAGGGGTCCCCGGCCTCGGGCAGGGGCGGCGGGGCGAGAACCCCTGGCCGCCCCCGTACCGTCCCCGGCATGCCCGGACCCAGCGGATTCGCCTACGGGTCCCACGCCGCCGGAACCGTCCGCATCACCCACCGCGACCGCCCCCGCAACCGGCGCTGAGCCCGGCCGGGGACCGACCGCGCCGGACGGTCCGCGGGCGAGGGGGCGAAGGCGGGAACCCCCCGGCCCGACCGGAGCACAGGTAAGGGAACGGCAAAACGCCCCCGCTCGTTCTCCCCGCATGACCGCTATGACCCCTGGCTCGAACATCCCTCTTCCCACCGCCCGAGTGACGGTGGACGTCTCCGCGCCCGTGCGGCTCGACGTTTCGGGCCTGCTGCTCACCGCCGACGGCAAGGTGCGCTCCGACGACGACTTCATCTTCTACAACCAGCCCGCCGGCCCCGGCGTGACCTACCGCTCCGGCGGCGGCACCACCCCCGACGCCATCACGGTCGACACCGCGGCCGTGCCCCCCGGCATCGAGAAGATCGTCGTCACCGCCAGCCCCGACGCCGCCGGCCAGACCTTCCAGGGCATCGAACCGACCGCCACCGTGCGCAGCGCGGACGACGACGCGGTCCTGGCCACGTTCACTCCCCCGCGGCTCGGCGCCGAGACCGCGCTCGTGATCGTCGAGATCTACCTGCGCAACGGCGCCTGGAAGGTCCGCGCCGTCGGCCAGGGCTACGCCAACGGCCTGGCCGGCATCGCCACCGACTTCGGCGTCACGGTCGAGGAACCCGCCGCCCCCGCCGCCCAGCCGGTCACTCCGCCGCCCGCCCCCGCCCCGCCGATGTCCGCCCCGCAGGCGCCCCCCGTGCCCGCCGCCGCCCCCGCCGCGCCCCCGGCACCGCCCGCCGCCGCCCCCGGCACCGGGAAGATCAACCTCGACAAGGGCCGGGTCAACCTGCAGAAGAACCAGACCGTCTCCCTGGTGAAGGGCGGCCGGCCGCTGCTCTCCCAGGTCAAGATGGGCCTCGGCTGGGAGCCGGCCTACCGCGGCAAGGACATCGACCTGGACGCCTCGGTCATCGCCTACGGCCCGCGGCGCAACCACATCGACAGCTGCTACTTCGGCAAGCTGCAGATCGTGAACGGCGCGATCCGGCACTCCGGCGACAACCTCACCGGTGAGGGCGGCGGGGACGACGAGGTGATCACCGTGGACCTCGGACGCCTGCCCCAGGAGGTCTCCGGCCTGGTCTTCACGGTCAACTCCTTCTCCGGCCAGAAGTTCACCGAGGTCGCCAAGGCGTACTGCCGCCTGCTGGACGCCACCACGGGCGAGGAGCTGGTCCGCTTCGACCTCACGAGCGCCGAACCGCAGACGGGCGTGATGATGGCGAAGCTGATCCGCCAGTACTCCGGCGAGTGGGAGATGACCGCGATGGGCGACTTCGTGAAGTCGCGCACGGTGCGGGGAATGGTGAAGCCGGCCGGCCAGGCGCTGTAGCCGCTCGGACGGACCGCCGGGCGCCCCCTCCGGAGGGCGCCCGGCGACGGCTACGCCGCCCGCAGCCCCTCCATCAGCAACCCCAGGTACCGGCGGATCTGCGTCCCCTCCCCGCCCGCCAGCTCCGAGGCCGTCGCGACGCCGTGGGCCAGCCGCAGCACGTCGACGGACTCGACGTCGCGCCGCAGCACGCCGGCTTCCCGCGCCGCCCCGACCAGCCGGTCCACCGCGCTCTTCAGCGGATCGCAGCACCGCGTGCCGCCGTCACCGACGGCGGCGCCCAGCAGCGCCCGCAGCCCCCGGATCCGGAGCATCCCGGCGCCGAGTTCGTTCAGCCACTCCACCAGTGCCTCGCCCGGCGGGAGCCGCTCGGCCAGTTCGGCGGCCCGTGCCGCGAGCGACTCGATGCGGTCGACGTACGCGGCCTCCAGCAGCGCCCGACGGGTCGGGAAGTGCCGGTAGAGCGTGCCGGACCCGACGCCCGCACGCTTGGCGATGTCGTCGAGCGAGGCGCCCTCACCGTGCGCGGCGAACGCCTCCACCGCGGCCTCGAGCAACAACTCGCGATTGCGGCGGGCGTCCGCGCGCATGGACCTGACCTGGGCCACCACCCACTCCTCACCCCCGGGAACCCTCCCCGTACCCTACCGAGCGGGGAACGGGGAGGGCCCCGGAACGGAGCGGCCCCTCACCGGGCCGGGCTCCGGGCGAGCGGATCGATCACCGGCGCTTCTGCCGCTTCCACGGCCCGGTGATGGCCAGCATGACCCCCGGCTCCTGGATGTTGGCGTAGAGGATCTTGCCGTCGGGCGAGAAGGTCACGCCGGTGAATTCGCTGAACTCCGGCTCCTCCTCGGTGCCGATGTTGAGTTCGTTGCGGGCGACGGGGTAGGTGCGACCGCTGTCGGTGGCCCCGAACAGGTGCTGCGCGCCCTCGCCGTCCTCGGCGATGATCAGGCCGCCGTACGGCGAGACGGTGATGTTGTCCGGACCGTCGAAGGCGCCGTCCCCCGACGGGTCCCGGCCGACGCCGAGCAGGACCTTCAGGGTCAGCGTGCGGCGCCTGGGGTCGTAGAACCACACCTGGCCGTCGTGCCGGCCGGGGCTCTCCTCGCGGGCGTACGAGGAGACGATGTACGCCCCTCCGTCGCCCCACCACATGCCCTCCAGCTTGCGGGCGCGGGTGACCTCGCCGGGCCCGAACTGCTCGCGCACGTCGACGGTCCGCGCGTCGCGGTCGGGCACCTCCACCCAGTCGACGCCGTACACCGTGCCGGTCCTCGTGGCGCGGGAGAGATCGTCGACGTACCGGCCGCCGGAGTCGTAGCACTTGGGCGCCTGGAGGACGCCGGCGTCGTCGGCGAGGGTGCGGAGCGTCCCGGGGCCGTAGCGGAAGCCCTCCGGCGGGGTCCAGCGGTAGAACAGGCCGTTGGGCTCGTCGGCGTCCTCGGTGAGGTAGGCGTGGCCGCGCCTGGAGTCGATGACGACGGCCTCGTGGTCGTAACGCCCGAAGAACTTCAGCGGTTTGGGGTCGCGGTTGGCGCGTCGGTCGGCGGGGTCGACCTCGAAGACGTAGCCGTGGTCCTTGGTCATGCCGTTCTCGCCGGCCCGGTCGGAGTTCTCCTCGCAGGTGAGCCAGGTGCCCCACGGGGTGGTGCCGCCCGCGCAGTTCTGGGCGGTGCCGGCGATGCCGACCCACTCGGCGACGCCGCCGTCGGGGCGCACCTCGACGATCGTGCAGCCGCCGGGCGCGGCCGGGTCGTAGACCAGGCCCTCGGCGAGCGGGACGGGGAACTCCTGTTCCTCGCGCGGACCGTCCATCTCGTGGTTGTTGACCAGGAGGGTGCTGCCGCGCGGTCCGGGGAAGGCGGCCGTCCCGTCGTGGCCGGCGGGCGTGAACTCACCGGACTCCAGCCGGGTCCTGCCGCTGTGGGTGAGCACGCGGTAGGTGAACCCGGCGGGCAGGGCGAGGATTCCGTCCGGATCCGCGACGAGCGGTCCGTACCCGACCCCGCCGTGCCGCCCGGCCGCTTCCCCGTCCCCTTCGTCCACGCTCCCGGTGTCGGCGGTCGCGAGGGCGTTGGGTGCGGAGGCGAGGGCGGCCACGCTGCCCGCCAGCGCGACACCGGCGCCGGCGATCGCGGACGTTCTGGCGAAGTCCCTGCGGGTGAGCGACATGCTGTCTCCTGTGACGTGGCTGGGCCGTGGAGGGTGGCGAACCCCGTGCGTCCGCCACCCTCCCGCCCGTGCCTGAACGCCGGTTGAACACCGAGGGTCACGGGATTTCACCCTTCCGTGAACCGCACGGGTCCCGCCGCGGAGCTCAGCCCCCGTGCTGCGACCGCGCCTTGAACGCCGCCTTCCGCGCTTCCTTGGCGATCCGCTTGTCGGGGTGCAGCCGTCCCATGGCCTCCAGTACGTCCGCGGTGGCCGGGTGCTCCACCCGCCAGGCCGTGTCGAAGAAGCCGCTGTGCTGCCGTGCGAGTCCCTCCACCAGGGAGCGCAGTTCCTCGGAGTTGCCCTCGGCGGCGAGCTGGGCGGCGACCGTGTCGACGGTCAGCCAGAAGATCAGGGCCTCGGACGGCGGCGGCACGTCACTCGCGCCGTGCTCGGCCAGCCACACCCGGGCCAGCCCGCCGAGTTCGGGATCGTCCAGCACCTCCCGCAGCGCGGGCTCCGCCGCCGCGCCGACCAGCGACAGCGCCTGCTGGCACCGCAGCCGCCGCAGCGGCGCACCCCGGTCCGCCCCGCGTGCCGCCGCCAGCAGCTCGCGCGCGGCCTGGAGCGGATCACGCCGGTCCAGCCACTGCTCGGTCTCCGCGTGGGCGGCGGCCGGCGGGAAGACGGCCGTGCCGTCGAGCAGCGCGTCCGCGCCCTTGTCCACGAGGTCGCCCACGGCCGGCGCCTCGAACCCGGCCTCCAGCAGCCGGGCGCGCAGTCCGTACAGTCCGAGCGGGGTCAGCCGCACCATGCCGTAACGGGAGACGTCGGTGTCGTCGACCGGCGCGGCGGGCTCCTCCTCGGTGTCGGTCATCAGCGCCTCGTCCACCGGCCGGTACTCCACGAGTCCGACCGGCTCCAGCATGCGGAACCGGTCGTCCAGCCGCATCATGGCGTCGGACACCCGCTCCAGGACGTCGTTGGTGGGCTCGGCCATGTCATCGGGCACGATCACCGACGCGGCCAGCGCGGGCAGCGGCACCATCGCGCCGTCGACGCCCTCGCCTCCCACGGTCAGCAGGTAGAGGTTGCCGAGCACCCCGTCCAGGAACTCCGCCTCGGCCTGAGGATCCCAGTCCAGCGCGTCGAGATCGATCTGTCCGGACCCCTCCCCCGCGGCGATGGCGTCGACCAGCCCGCCCAGGTCGGGAACGCTCGCGTCGCCGAGCACCGTCTCCAGGGCCGCGAGCCACACCCCGAGCACGTCCTGCGGCGAACCGCCGGTGAGCAGCGCCAGACCGTCCCCCGCGGCGACGGTCCCCTCCTCCTCGTCGACCACCTCGACGAGCCCGGCGTCCACGGCGACGCGCCAGGCCTCACTGGCGTCGGCCGCGGCGTCCTCCCCGGTCAGGCCCAGCTCCGCGGCGGCCGCCGGCAGCTGTTCGTCGACGAGCCCGGCACCGGCGTCGACCCTGGTGTCCGGTCCGGCCCAGCGGGCGAGCCCGGCGGCCCGGGAGAGCACGGGGGTGGACAGGGCGTCGCGCGCCAGCTCCGCTTCGGGACGCAGCCGCGCAGGCGGCAGGATGGAGCTGTCTGACATCGGCTGTTTCTCCTAGGGCCGTTAACCACTCGGCCGCTCAGCCTAGACGGATTTCCACCCATGCCGCCCGCTTCATCTCCCCTTCAGCGTCCGTACATGGCCGAAACCTTGACAAGTGGCCCGGTCCGACAGGAGATTGACGCGCGTAGAAGAGGGTGGGTCACACGTTCCGGAGGAAATCCGTTGCCGAGAAAGTCCGCGCGTCTCGCCGCGCTCACCGTCGCCGCCGCATGCTCCGCGGCGTCCGCCGTCGTCCTCGCGTCGCCCGCGCACGCCGACACGGTGCGCATCCACGACATCCAGGGCGACGCCCGCACCTCGCCGCTGGCCGGCGAGCCGGTCACCGGCGTGACCGGCATCGTCACCGGCGTCCGCACCTACGGCTCGTCCCGCGGCTTCTGGATCCAGGACCCCGCTCCGGACGCCGACCCGGCCACCAGCGAGGGCGTCTTCGTCTTCACGAGCTCCACCCCCAAGGGTGTCGCCGTGGGCGACGCCGTCACGGTCTCGGGCACGGTCTCGGAGTACGTCCCGGGAGGCACCTCCTCGGGCAACCAGTCCCTGACGCAGATAACCCGCCCCACCTTCACGGTCACCTCGAGCGGCAACCCGCTGCCCGCCCCCACGGCCGTCACCGCGCGCTCCGTCCCCGCCGCGTACGCTCCCACGGGCGACCCGGCGGCGAACGGCTCGATCAACGCGCTGCCCCTGCGCCCCGCGAAGTACGCCCTGGACCTGTACGAGTCCCTGGAGGGCATGAACGTCCAGGTCTCCGACACCCGTGTGGTGGGCGCCACCGACCCGTACACCGAACTCTGGGTCACGGTGAAGCCCCACGAGCGCCGCAACCACCGGGGCGGCACGGTCTACGGCTCCTACGACGCCCAGAACACCGGCCGCCTCCAGATCCAGTCCCTGGGCAAGGCGTCCGACTTCCCCGACGCGAACGTCGGCGACACCCTCACCGGAAGGACGACGGGTCCCCTGGACTACAACCAGTACGGCGGCTACACCCTCGTGGCCAACGAGCTGGGCGCCCTCGCCCCCGGGGGCCTCGAGCGCGAGACCACCCGCGCCCAGCGCTCCGCCGAACTGGCGATCGCGACCTACAACGTCGAGAACCTCGACCCCTCGGACGACACCTTCGGCGCCCACGCCGCCGCGATCGTGGACAACCTCAGGTCCCCCGACATCGTGTCCCTGGAGGAGATCCAGGACGACAACGGCGCCGTCGACGACGGCACGGTCACCGCCGGCCTGACGATGGGCAAGCTGATCGACGCCATCGAAGCGGCGGGCGGCCCCCGCTACGACTGGCGCTCCGTCGACCCCGCCGACAAGCAGGACGGCGGCGAGCCGGGCGGCAACATCCGCCAGGCCTTCCTCTTCAACCCCGCACGCGTCTCGTTCACCGACCGTCCGGGCGGCGACGCCACGACGGCCACCGACGTCACGAAGGTCCGCGGCAAGGCGGCCCTGACCCTCTCCCCCGGTCGCGTCGACCCGGCGTCCGCGGCCTTCGACAACAGCCGCAAGCCGCTCGCCGGCGAGTTCGCCTTCCGTGGCCGCACGGTCATCGTCATCGCCAACCACTTCGCGTCGAAGGGCGGCGACCAGGGCCTGACCGCCCAGTACCAGCCCCCGTCCCGCGGCTCGGAGACCCAGCGCCACCTCCAGGCCGAGGCGGTCCACGACTTCACGGCGAAGATCCTCAAGACCCAGAAGAACGCCGACGTGGTGGCCCTGGGCGACATCAACGACTTCGAGTTCTCCAGGACGACCGAACTCCTCGAGGGCCGGGGCGCCCTCTGGTCGGCGATCAAGTCCCTTCCCCGTTCGGAGCGTTACTCGTACGTCTACCAGGGCAACAGCCAGGCCCTGGACCAGATCCTGATCAGCCCGTCCATCCGTCGCGGTGCCTTCGCGTACGACAGCGTGCACATCAACGCGGAGTTCCACGACCAGATCAGCGACCACGACCCGCAGGTGCTCCGCTTCCGGCCGTGACGAACGGCCGCCCACGGCGACGGGGGACGGAGCGGGAGCACCCGCTCCGTCCCCCGGGGACTTCCGCGCCGCGGGCCCGCCGCCTCAACAACGGTGGCGCCGCACCATCACCGCACCCGCGACGACCGCGATCACCGCGCCGGCGGCCACCGCCGGCTTGCGGTACCGCGCCCCGACCTCCCCGGCGTGCGCCGCAGTGCTCCGCATCTGCACGGCCATCGCCCCGGCCCGGTCCCGAAGGTCCTCGGCCCGCGCCCGCGCCCTCCCCTTGACGTCCATCTTCCCGGCCAGCTCCTCGACGGTGTCGCCGAGTTCGTGGCGCGTCTGCTCGATCTGCCGCCGCAGCTCGTCCGGTCCCTTGGCCCCCCGACCCGTCGCCGCGGCCTCCGCGCCCGCGTCCACATGGGCCCCCGCCGGGGCCCCCGCGCGCCTCACGTCGTGCGTCATCGGTGCGCCCTTTCCTTGATCTCCTCGACATCGGCCTTCACGCTGCCCATGGTCCGTTCGGGCTTGGGCGGCGTGGCCCGGCGCAACTGTCCACGACCGGCGAGAGCGAGCACACCGGCGACGGCGAACAGCAGCCCCGTGACGATGAGCGCCGCCGCCCACAGCGGCAGCGCCAGGTCCAGCGCGGCGACGACCGTACCGGCCAGCGCGAGCAGTCCCGCATAGCCGAACGCCCCCGCCGCGCCCAGCATCCCGCCGCCGCGCCCCGCGCGGCGCCCCTTCTCCGCCAGTTCCTCCTTGGCGAGCGCCACTTCCTGGCGTGCGAGCCGGGAGATCTGTTCGGTGGCCTGCCCGACGAGCTCGCCCACGCTGTGCTCGTCGCGAACCGGCCGTCGCTCGATGGTTCCGGTCACGATGCGTCTCCTCTCGGTCGGAGGACCCGAGTACCCCCACCGCCCCGGCGCTATCCATAAAGCAGCGCTTACCGGTACCGGGCACGGCATTTAAGTGGTGCTTCACAACCCGTCGGCGGACACTACCCGCATGACCCCATCCCTCGGCCGCGCCCTGTGCGCGATGATCACCCCGTTCACCCCCACCGGCGCCCTCGACCCGGACGGCGCCCAGCGCCTGGCCGACCACCTGGTCACCCACGGCTGCGACGGCCTGGTCCTCTCGGGGACGACGGGCGAGGCCCCCACCACCACCGACGCGGAGAAGTCGTCCCTCATCGAGGCGGTACGCGAAGCCGTCGGCACCCGGGCGACGATCGTCGCCGGCGTCGGCACTCCCGACACCGCCCACACCAAGGAACTGGCCCGCGAGGCGGAGAGGGCCGGCGCGGACGCCCTCCTCGTGACGGCCCCGTACTACAGCAGACCTCCACAGGACGCGGTCGAGGCCCACTTCCTCGACGTCGCGGAGGCCACGGCCCTGCCCCTCGTCCTGTACGACATCCCGTCCCGCACCGGAGTCCGCGTCGAACCGGACACCCTCCTGCGCCTGGCGGAGCACCCCCGCGTCCGGGCGGTCAAGGACTGCTCGTACGACTTCCTGGCCGCCCAGAAGGTCATGGCCCGCACCGGCCTCGCGTACTACGCGGGCTGCGACGAACACAACCTGGCCCTCTACGCGGTGGGCGCCGCCGGCTGCGTCAGCACGGTCGCCAACGTGGTCCCGGACCGCGTCCGCGCCGTCTTGGACGCCTTCGACGCGGGCGACACCGGCCGGGCGGCGCACCTCCAGCGGCGGGCGGCCCCCCTCATCGAGGCGATGACGGCGGACGGCCTCCCCGGCGCGGTCACCGCGAAGGCCCTCCTTGCCATCCTGGACCTCCCCGCGGGCCCGCTCCGCCCACCGCTGAGGCCCGCCGGCCGTACGGCGGCCGACGGGCTCAGGGCGGCGTACGACGGACTGACCACCGTCTGACCCGCCTCACCGCCGTGCGAACACCGGCTCCCACCGCCCCTTCGTGTCGTCCTCGGGCGACCGGAACCCGCTCAGCGGAACGACCTTGTCGCTGCCCACGGTGACCAGTACCAGCCGCTGTCGGAACTCGTTGCCGTCGGGACCGGTGTCCCAGGCGACGAGCGAGTCGTCGTCGGCCCAGGCCAGCAGCTGCTGCCCGCGGATCTCGGCGGTCTGCTCGCCGGTGCGGGGATCGAGGATCCAGGAGGACGTCTTGCGCGTCTTCCCCGCGAACTCACCGGCGAGCCTCCGCCCGTCCGGGGACAGGCCGGCGTCGACGTGCCAGACCCGGTGCTTCTCACCGGGCGGTGGCGCGACGGCGTTGCCGGCGAGGTCGAAGTAGTCCAGGGGGATCTCCACGGAGATCCGCCCCGCCCAGACGAAGCGGCCGTCGGCGCTGAAGTCGAAGTCCTGGCGCGCGTTGATGGTGCCCGCCGGGCCGAACAGGTCGTCGCTGGTCTCGATCCCGACCCAGGCCCCCGTCCCCGAGGCCACGTCGACGACCTGGAAGCCGTTCCGGGGCGAGATCTCCCTCGGCTGCCATCCGACCGACCCGTCCGGGTCCTCGGTCCTGTGCAGCACATCGGGATTCTCGCCGTACGTCGTCGCCACGAGCTTGCGGCCGTCCGGCGAGAACGCCAGACCCGCGACCTTGTGGTCGACCGGGATCCACCGCTCGACCTCGCCCCTGGCGAGATCGAGCAGCCCGATGCGCGCGGCGGGCAGCTCCCGCTCCAGCACGGCCGCGGTCCTCAGCCCCGGAGCCACGGCGACCAACGACCACCGGTCGTCCTTCTCGTACTTCCCCGTCCCCGGGTCAAGCAGCCAGTAGGTGCGCTCGGAAACCCTGCGGTCCTCGGCCAGCCGCACCTTCTCGGTGGTGTAGTACGCGGCCATCGCCACGTCCCCGGCGGCCAGCAGATCCCGCGGCGGCGACTGATCGGCCCGGGCGGTGATCCCGTTCCGCTCCACTCCGCCGACCGAGGGCCGCACGCCCTCCCCGCCGGAGTCCAGCGCGGGCAGCCCCACCGAGACCGCGATCACGGCCGTCGCCGCGGCGGCCGCGGCGACCAGCCCCCGGACACGGCGCCGCCGCCGCACCGCCAGCACCCGGTCGGCGAACCCCGGTCCGGGCGCCGTCTGTTCCTCCGCCTGTTCACGCAACACGTCACGCACGAGTTCGTCGACGTTCACGACCGCACCTCCACGGGCGGGTAGTCACCGGACGGCCGTCGTCCGTCCTCGGACGGGCCGAGGGAGCGCAGTTCGGGCGCGAGGGAGCGCAGCCGGGCCAGGGAGCGGTGGGTGGTGGACCGCACGGTGCCCACCGAGCAGCCGAGGATGCGGGCCACCTCGGCCTCGGGGAGGTCCTCGAAGTAGCGCAGCACCAGCATGCTCCGCTGGCGCGCGGTCAGCCGGGCCAGCGCGCCCCGCATCAACAGGCGCAGCTCCGTGTCGGCCGAGGCCGCGTCCCCGCCGGCGCCGGGTTCCGGCGGTTCGGCCACGCTGAGTTCACGCCCGCGCCGTTTCAGCCGCCAGCGGCTGATCTGCTGCCGGTAGAGGATCTGCCGTACGTACGCCTCGGGTTCGTCGATGCGGTGCCAGCGGCCCGCCGCCTTGATCAGCGCGTTCTGCAGCAGGTCCTCGCCCGCGTGCCGGTCGCCGCCGCTCAGCAGGACCGCGGTCTTCAACAGCGCGGACGACCGGTTCGCCACGAACTCCCGGAAACTCTCCTGCGCCTCGGCATCCATCGTCACCTTCTCTTCCCCCGGGAACGGGCCCTGTGTCCGCTCCCCGCACCCCTGTGGACGCGCGCGGGCGCCCCCCGCTATGCCACCGCACAGCGGAAACACGGAAAACAGGCGGGCCGGGCCGCGGCGCGTTCTCACGCGTCGCGGCCCGGCCCGCCGGAACGGCCCCTCAGTTCCAGGCGTATCCGTCCCCGAACAGCAGGAAGTGCTCCAGTACGTCCTCCGCGGGGTCGTCGACCTGACCGACATTGGCGTTGATCAGTCCGACGCGGTGACCGTTGTGGGAGGCCGTACTGGTCTCGTCCGCGTGTGCGGAACCGGCCAGTGTGCCGCACAGCATCAGCACGGCCACCACCCCCATCACTCCGACCGCGCAGCGGACCACGCCCCACACCCACTCGTTCGTCATCGCCCGTTCGTCCCCATTTCCGTGTGCCGGTCGTCCCGGCTTCTGATCGGACCCTGTGTCCACCCGTTCATCTGCCAAAACGACCCTGAGGTCACGGGGAGTAACCCGTACGGGAACGGAGGGGCGTGACGGCCGGTTCAGTTGTGGCTGTGCAGGATCTCGTTCAGGCCGCCCCAGACCGCGTTGTTCGGGCGGGCCTCGACCGTTCCGGTGATGGAGTTGCGGCGGAACAGGATGTGGGAGGCGCCGGACAGCGCACGGGCCTTGACGACCTCGCCGTCGGGCATGGTGACGCGGGTGCCCGCGGTGACGTAGAGGCCGGCCTCGACCACGCACTCGTCGCCGAGGGCGATGCCGACGCCCGCCTCGGCGCCGATCAGGCAGCGCTCGCCGATGGTGATGCGCACGTTGCCGCCGCCGGAGAGGGTGCCCATGGTGGAGGCGCCGCCGCCGATGTCCGAGCCGTCGCCGATGACGACACCGGCCGAGATGCGGCCCTCGACCATCGACGTGCCGAGCGTGCCGGCGTTGAAGTTGACGAAGCCCTCGTGCATGACGGTGGTGCCCTCGGCGAGGTGCGCGCCGAGCCGTACGCGGTCGGCGTCGGCGATGCGGACGCCCTTGGGGGCGACGTAGTCCGTCATGCGGGGGAACTTGTCGACGGACGTCACGGCCAGGTGCAGGCCCTCGGCACGGGCGTTGAGCCGCACCTTCTCGAGGTCGTCCACGGCGACCGGGCCCAGCGAGGTCCAGGCGACGTTGGCGAGGTGGCCGAAGACGCCGTCCAGGTTCTGGCCGTGCGGCTGGACCAGGCGGTGCGAGAGCAGGTGGAGGCGCAGGTAGACGTCGTGCGCGTCGACCGGCTTCTCGGCCAGCGACGAGATGACCGTGCGGACCGCGACCACCTCGACGCCCCGCCGGGCGTCCGGACCGACCGCCGCGGTGGCGCCGCCGCCCAGGAGTTCCGCGGCCTGCTCGGCGGAGAGCCGCTCGGTGCCGGACGGGCCGGGCTCGTCGGCCAGTACGGGGGCGGGGAACCAGGTGTCGAGAACGGTGCCGTCGGCGGCGATGGTGGCGAGGCCGGCGGCCACCGCGCCGGAGGTGCTGTGAGCAGTCGTGTCGGTCATGAGGGCAACCTAACCAACCGGTGGCCGCGGACGCGAACCGGTGCGGACCACGTCTCAGCGTGCGGTCCGCGCGGGCGGCACGCCCCGCGGGCCGGCGCCGGTCAGTGCGCCCCGCCCAGGTTGAGCACCACCACTCCGGCGATGATCAGCGCGATGCCGCCGGCCTTGGCGGCGGTGAGCCCCTCGCCCAGGAACATCGTGCCGATCACCGCGATGGCGGCCGTACCGACCCCTGACCAGATGGCGTACGCCGTTCCGACCGACAGGGTCTTCAGGGTCTGCGCGAGCAGCGCGAACGCCACCAGGTATCCGGCGACGGTGACGACCGAGGGCCACAGCCGGGTGAACCCCTCGCTGTACTTCATGGCGGTCGTCCCGACCACTTCCGCTGCGATGGCTCCGGCGAGCAGTGCGTACCCCATGACGGCGATCGTAGCCAGGGACGACCGCACGCGAAGCGGCCCCCCGCGGTACGCGGGGGGCCGCTCGGCCGGCTGTTCGCTCAGACGTTGAAGCCCAGCGCCCGCAGCTGCTCGCGGCCGTCGTCCGTGATCTTGTCGGGGCCCCACGGCGGCATCCAGACCCAGTTGATGCGCAACTCGCTGACCAGGCCGTCCGTGGCGGACTTGGCCTGGTCCTCGATGACGTCCGTCAGCGGGCAGGCCGCGGAGGTCAGGGTCATGTCGACGGTCGCCACATTGGAGTCGTCGACGTGGATGCCGTAGATCAGGCCCAGGTTGACGACGTCGATGCCCAGCTCGGGGTCGACGACGTCCATCAGGGCCTCGCGGAGCTCCTCCTCCGAGGCCGGCTTCATCTCCAGGGTCTCGCTCATGCCGTTGTCCTTTCGGCGTCGGCGCCCAGCGCCTGGGCCGTCGCGTCCTTCCACGCCATCCAGCTGAGGAGGGCGCACTTCACCCGGGCCGGGTACTTGGACACCCCGGCGAACGCGACCGCGTCCTCCAGGATCTCCTCCATCGCGTCGTCCGGTTCGATCTTCCCCTTGGACTGCATCAGCTCCAGGAAGGTCCCCTGGATCCGCTGCGCCTCGGCGAGGTCCTTGCCGACCAGCAGGTCGTTCAGCACGGAGGCGGAGGCCTGGCTGATGGAACAGCCCTGCCCCTCGTAGCTGACGTCGCTGATCCTCGTGCCGTCGTACTTCACGCGGAGCGTGATCTCGTCGCCGCACGTCGGGTTGACGTGGTGCACCTCGGCGTCCCCGTCCCGCAAGCCCCGCCCGTGCGGGTTCTTGTAGTGGTCCAGGATGACGTCCTGGTACATGGAGTCCAGCTTCACGCCTCAGCCCTTCATCCGAAGAAGTTCCGTACGTGCTCCAGGCCGTCGACCAGTGCGTCGATCTCGGCCGGCGTGGAGTACAGATAGAACGACGCCCGCGTGGTCGCAGGAATTCCGTACCGCAGGCAGACGGGGCGGGCGCAGTGATGCCCCACGCGTACCGCGATGCCCTGTTCGTCGAGGACCTGGCCCACGTCGTGCGGGTGGATGTCGCCGAGCGTGAACGAGATCGCCGCTCCCCGGTCCTCGGCCGTGGTGGGGCCGATGATGCGCAGGTCCGGGACCTCGGTCAGGCGCTTGACCGCGTACTCGGTGATGGCGTGCTCGTGGGCGAGGACCCGGTCCATGCCGATGGCCGACAGGTAGTCGATCGCCGCGCCGAGACCGACCGCCTGGGCGATCGGCGGGGTGCCCGCCTCGAACTTGTGCGGGGCCGGCGCGTAGGTCGACGAGCTCATCGAGACGGTCTCGATCATCTCGCCGCCGCCGAGGAACGGAGGCAGGTCCTCCAGCAGTTCCTGGCGGCCCCAGAGCACGCCTATGCCGGTCGGGCCGCACATCTTGTGGCCGGTGAAGGCCACGAAGTCGGCCTGGAGGGCCTGGACGTCCAGCGGCATGTGGGGCGCGGCCTGGGAGGCGTCGATGCACACCAGGGCGCCGACCTCCTGGGCGCGGCGCACGATCGCCTCGACCGGGTTGACCGTGCCCAGGATGTTGGAGACCAGCACGAAGGAGACGATCTTCGTCTTCTCGGTGATGACCTCGTCGATGCGGGAGAGGTCGAGCCGGCCGTCGTCGGTCAGCCCGAACCACTTCAGCTTCGCGCCCGTGCGCTGCGCGAGCAGCTGCCACGGCACGATGTTGGAGTGGTGCTCCATCTCCGTGATGACGATCTCGGTCTCGTGGTCCACCCGGTAGGGCTCGTCGGCCCAGCCGAGCATGTTCGCCACGAGGTTGAGCGACTCGGAGGCGTTCTTGGTGAAGATCACCTCGTCGCGCGAGGGGGCGTTGACGAACTCCGCGACCTTGTCGCGCGCGCCCTCGTACAGCGCCGTGGCCTCCTCGGCGAGCACATGCACACCGCGGTGGACGTTGGCGTTGTAGCGCTCGTAGTACTCGCTCAGGGCGTCCAGCACCTGCCGCGGCTTCTGCGAGGTCGCCGCGTTGTCCAGGTACACGAGCTTCCGCCCGTCGTGGACCTGGCGGTCCAGGATGGGGAAGTCCTTGCGGATCGCCTCGGTGTCGAGGAGGCCCGGCAGCTGTGTCACTCGGATGCGCCACCCTTCACGTATGCCTCGTAGCCCTCGTTCTCCAGCTTGTCCGCGAGCTCGGCGCCGCCGGACTCGACGATGCGGCCGCCGGCGAACACGTGGACGTGGTCGGGCTTGATGTAGCGCAGGATGCGCGTGTAGTGCGTGATCAGCAGGGTGCCGACCTCACCGGACTCGCGGACGCGGTTGACGCCCTCGGAGACGATGCGCAGGGCGTCGACGTCCAGGCCGGAGTCGGTCTCGTCGAGGATCGCGACCTTCGGCTTGAGCAGCTCGAGCTGGAGGATCTCGTGGCGCTTCTTCTCACCGCCGGAGAAGCCCTCGTTGACGTTGCGCTCGGCGAAGGCGGGGTCCATGTTGAGGCGCTCCATGGCCTCCTTGACCTCCTTTACCCAGGTGCGCAGCTTGGGGGCCTCGCCGCGGACGGCGGTGGCGGAGGTGCGCAGGAAGTTGGAGACGGAGACGCCGGGGACCTCGACCGGGTACTGCATGGCGAGGAAGAGGCCGGCGCGGGCGCGCTCGTCGACGGACATCTCCAGGACGTCCTCGCCGTCGAGGGTGACGGTGCCACCGGAGACGGTGTACTTGGGGTGGCCGGCGAGCGCGTAGGCGAGGGTCGACTTGCCAGAGCCGTTGGGGCCCATGATGGCGTGCGTCTCGCCCTGCTTCACGGTGAGGTCGACGCCCTTGAGGATCTCCTTCGTGGCGTTGTCGGCCTCGACGGTGACGTGCAGGTCTCGGATTTCAAGCGTTGCCATGGGTGCCTCAGGACTCCTGGGTGAGGGAGACGAGCACGTCGTCCCCTTCGATCTTTACGGGGTATACGGGGACGGGGCGCGTCGCCGGAAGGGCGTCGGGCTTGCCGGAACGGAGGTCGAAACGCGAGCCGTGCAGCCAGCACTCGATGTGGCAGTCGTCCACCTCGCCCTCGGCGAGGGAGACGTTCGCGTGCGAGCAGATGTCGTGGATCGCGAACACCTCCCCCCCGGTCTGCACGAGGGAGACCGGCGTGCCGTCGAGTTCCACCCGTTTCGGGGTGTCCTCCTCCAGCTCGCTCAGCCCGCAGGCGCGTACGAAGGTCATGCGACCGCCGCCTCCAGCTCCTCCTCGATCTTGGCGATCAGACGCTCCTCGATGTCCGGGACGCCGATCTGCTGGACGAGTTCGGCGAAGAAGCCGCGGACCACCAGGCGGCGGGCGTCCTGCTCGGGGATGCCGCGGGCCATCAGGTAGAAGAGCTGCTCGTCGTCGAAGCGGCCGGTCGCGGAGGCGTGGCCGGCGCCGACGATCTCGCCGGTCTCGATCTCCAGGTTGGGCACGGAGTCGACGCGGGCGCCGTCGGTGAGGACCAGGTTGCGGTTCATCTCGTAGGTGTCGGTGCCCTCGGCCTTGGCCTCGATGAGCACGTCGCCGATCCACACGGCGTGCGCGTCGTCGCCCTGGAGCGCGCCCTTGTAGACGACGTTGGACTTGCAGTGCGGCACGTTGTGGTCGACCAGGAGGCGGTGCTCCTGGTGCTGGCCGGCGTCGGTGAAGTACAGGCCGAACAGCTCGGCCTCACCGCCGGGGCCGGCGTAGACGACGCGCGGGTGGAGGCGCACGACGTCGCCGCCGAAGGTGACGACCACCGACTTGAAGGAGGCGTCGCGGCCGACGAGGGCGTTGTGCTGGGCGACGTGCACCGCCTTGTCGTCCCAGTCCTGGACCGAGACGACGGTCAGCTTGGCGCCGTCGCCGAGCACGTACTCGACGTTGGCGGCGAGCACCGCGTCACCGGTGTGGTCGATGACCACGAGCGCCTCGGCGAAGGCGCCGAGCTCGATCACCTGGTGGGCGTAGGCGGTGCCGCCCTCGCCGTGCACCGTGATGCGGATCGGCTCGGTGAGGACGGTCTCCTTGGGCACGGTCACGACCGAGGCCCGCTCGAAGGCGGAGTACGCCTGGGCGGCGACGCGGTCCACGGGGGCGCCGGCGCGGCCGAGCCGTGCGTCGTCACGGCCGACGGTCTCGACGGTGACGCCCTCGGGGGCCTCGACGGCGGCCTTGATGCCGCCGGTGGCGGTGGCGGTGCCGTCGTGCAGACCGCGCAGCCGCTCCAGCGGGGTGAACCGCCACTCCTCCTCGCGGCCGTGGGGGACGGGGAAGTCCGCCACGTCGAAGGAGGGGGGCGCGCTCATGCGGGTGGCGACGGTCGACTCGGCGGCGACCGCGATCGAGCCCGCGGTGGTGGAACCCACGGGGATGTTCTGAGCCTCAGCCATGGCTGTCGTAGTGCTCGCTTTCCTGTGCGTAAGGGGCTTGACGGAACGGCGTGGTGCTCTAGCCGACCGCGCCTTCCATCTGCAGCTCGATCAGCCGGTTGAGCTCGAGCGCGTACTCCATCGGCAGTTCCTTGGCGATCGGCTCGACGAAGCCTCGCACGATCATCGCCATCGCCTCGAACTCGCTCAGACCGCGGCTCATCAGGTAGAAGAGCTGGTCCTCGGAGACCTTGGAGACGGTCGCCTCGTGGCCCATGGACACGTCGTCCTCGCGGACGTCCACGTAGGGGTAGGTGTCCGAACGGGAGATGGTGTCGACGAGCAGCGCGTCACAGAGCACGTTGGACTTGGAGCCCGGGGCCCCCTCGCCGATCTCGATCAGACCGCGGTAGGACGTACGGCCGCCGCCGCGCGCCACCGACTTGGAGACGATGTTGGACGAGGTGTTGGGGGCCATGTGGACCATCTTGGCGCCCGCGTCCTGGTGCTGGCCCTCGCCGGCGAAGGCGATGGACAGCGTCTCGCCCTTGGCGTGCTCGCCCATCAGGTAGACGGCCGGGTACTTCATCGTCACCTTGGAGCCGATGTTGCCGTCGACCCACTCCATGGTCGCGCCCTCGTAGGCCACGGCGCGCTTGGTGACCAGGTTGTAGACGTTGTTCGACCAGTTCTGGATGGTCGTGTAGCGGCAGCGGGCGTTCTTCTTGACGATGATCTCGACGACCGCGGAGTGCAGCGAGTCCGACTTGTAGATCGGGGCGGTGCAGCCCTCGACGTAGTGCACGTAGGCGCCCTCGTCGACGATGATCAGGGTCCGCTCGAACTGGCCCATGTTCTCGGTGTTGATCCGGAAGTAGGCCTGGAGCGGGATCTCGACGTGCACGCCCGGCGGGACGTAGATGAAGGAGCCGCCGGACCAGACGGCGGAGTTCAGCGACGCGAACTTGTTGTCGCCGACCGGGATGACCGTGCCGAAGTACTCCTTGAAGAGCTCCGGGTGCTCCTTCAGGGCGGTGTCGGTGTCCAGGAAGATGACGCCCTGCTCCTCCAGGTCCTCGCGGATCTGGTGGTAGACGACCTCCGACTCGTACTGGGCGGCGACACCGGCGACGAGGCGCTTCTTCTCGGCCTCCGGGATGCCCAGCTTGTCGTAGGTGTTCTTGATGTCCTCGGGCAGGTCCTCCCAGGACTCCGCCTGCTTCTCCGTGGAGCGCACGAAGTACTTGATGTTGTCGAAGTCGATGCCGGAGAGGTCGGAGCCCCAGTTCGGCATGGGCTTCTTCTCGAACAGGCGCAGGCCCTTGAGACGGAGCTTGGTCATCCACTCCGGCTCGTCCTTCTTCGCGGAGATGTCCCGGACGACTTCCTCGCTCAGGCCGCGGCGCGCCGACGCACCGGCCTCGTCACGGTCGGCCCAGCCGTATTCGTAGGTGCCCAGACCCTCCAGCTCGGGGTGGGCAGTCTCCGTGGGGAGAGTCATGCGGGGTTCCTCCCGGACGTGCTTTCAGATGCGTGGTGGGAAATCTTGGGGATGAACGTCGTGCAGACGCCGTCGCCGTGCGCGATGGTGGCCAGTCGCTGCACATGCGTACCGAGGAGCTCGGCGAAAAATTCCGTCTCGGCCTCGCAGAGCTGTGGAAACTTTTCGGCGGCGTGGGCGACCGGGCAGTGGTGCTGGCAGAGCTGCTCACCGACCGGTGCGCTGCGCGCCGTCGCAGCGTACCCGTCCGCGCTGAGGGCTTTGGCCAGTGCCTCCGTCCGCTCCTCGGGGGCCGCGGCCTCGACCGCCTCGCGGTAGGCGTCCGCCTGGGCGGCGATCCGGGCGCGGGCGAAGGCGACGATCGCCTCGCTGCCGCCCTCCCGCTCGCCGATCCAGCGCAGGGCGTCCACGGCCAGTTTGTCGTACGACTGGTCGAAGGCGTCCCGCCCGCAGTCGGTGAGGGCGAACACCTTGGCCGGGCGCCCGCGCGTGCGCGCGCCGTAGACGCGCCGCTCGCGGGCCTCCACGACGTTGTCGGCGGCCAGCGCGTCCAGGTGCCGGCGTACGGCCGCCTGGGTGAGCCCGAGCCGCTCGGCCAGTTCGGCGACGGTCGACGGGCCGTGGTCCAGGATGGAGCGGGCGACGCGGTTGCGGGTGGACCGCTCACCGGTTGCCAGTTCCTCGTGGGGAGCCTCGCCAACGTTTTTCACAACGCCATTGTTGCGTAATTCGTCCGGGCCGGGCAAGCCGCGCCAGGACGGCCCGAAGGTGCCCTGTATCACTTAGGTATACCTAACGTGACCTGCGGAAACGATCTTTGATCGATCAAAACGGTGGCGTTCGGCGGCGTCTTCCGGAACACTCCGGGACCATGCCCGCACCCCTTCCGACCGGCCCTCTCGTCACGCACGGCACCCTCACCGCGCAGCTGCGCGCGCTCGGTGTGCGGCCCGGCGAGACCCTCCTCGCGCACACCTCGCTCAGCTCCCTGGGCTGGGTCAACGGCGGCCCGGTCACGGTCGTCCGGGCGCTGCTGGACGCGCTGGGTCCGGACGGCACGCTGGTGGTCCCCACCCAGTCCGCGGACCTCTCCGACCCGGCGCTGTGGCAGGCGCCGCCGGTGCCCGAGGAGTGGTGGGGGACCATCCGGGCCACGATGCCCGCCTACGACCCGCTCACCACGCCCTCGCGCGGGGTGGGGGTGATACCGGAGACCGTGCGGACCTGGCCGGGAGCCCGGCGCAGCGCCCACCCCCAGACGTCGTTCGCGGCCGTCGGCGCCCGCGCGGCGGAGATCACGGCGGGGCACGCGCCCGACTGCCGCCTGGGCGAGAGGAGCCCGCTGGCCGTGCTGGAGCGGCTCGGCGCGCGGGTGCTGCTGCTCGGCGCCGGATACGACACCTGCACAGCCTTCCACCTCGCCGAGTACCGCGTCCCGTCCCAGCGCGTGGCGGTGGGCCGCCCCGGTCCGGACGGCTGGGAGACGGTGACCGAGGTGGTGATCACCTCCGAGCGCTTCGACGAGCTGGGGCACGACTTCGAACGGGACCGTCCCGTCGTGCGCGGCCGGGTCGGGGCGGCCGGGGCGCGGCTGTTCCCGCTGGCGGCCGCGGTGGCCTACGCCGAGCGCTGGCTGCCGGTGCACCGGCCCTGCGAGGAGTTCCCGCACCCCGTGGTCTGAGCCCCCGGCCGTCTCCCTAGACTCGTGACCCATGCGAAGTGAGCCCGTGGTCCAGGTGCAGGCCCTGGTGAAGCGGTACGGCACGAAGACCGCGGTGGACGGCCTCCACCTGGTGGCCCGGCAGGGCGTGACCGCCGTGCTCGGCCCCAACGGGGCGGGCAAGACGACCACGGTCGAGACCTGCGAGGGGTACCGGCGGCCGGACTCCGGCACGGTGCGCGTCCTGGGCCTCGACCCGGTGAGGCAGTCGGCGGAGCTGCGGCCCCGCGTCGGCGTGATGCTCCAGTCCGGCGGCGTCTACTCGGGCGCACGGGCCGACGAGATGCTGCGGCACATGGCCAGGCTGCACGCGCATCCGCTGGACGTGGACGCCCTGATCGAGCGGCTGGGGCTCGGCTCCTGCGGCCGCACCTCGTACCGGCGGCTCTCCGGCGGCCAGCAGCAGCGGCTCGCGCTCGCGATGGCCGTGGTGGGGCGCCCGGAGCTGGTGTTCCTGGACGAACCGACCGCCGGTCTCGACCCGCAGGCCCGCCGCGCCACCTGGGACCTGGTCCGGGACCTGCGCGCGGACGGCGTCTCCGTCATCCTCACCACCCACTACATGGACGAGGCCGAACAGCTCGCCGACGACGTGGCGATCATCGACGCCGGCCGGGTGATCGCCCAGGGCTCCCCCGAGGAGCTGTGCCGGGGCGGCGCCGAGAACACGCTCCGCTTCTCCGGGCGGCCGGGGCTGGACGTGGCGTCCCTGCTGAAGGCGCTGCCCGCCGGCTCCTCGGGCGCCGAGGTGGCCCCGGGTTCCTACCGGATCGTCGGCGAGGTCGACCCGCAGCTGCTCGCCACGGTGACGTCCTGGTGCGCGCAGCACGGGGTGATGCCGGACCGGATCTCGGTGGAACGGCACACCCTCGAAGACGTCTTCCTCGAGCTCACCGGCAAGGAGTTGCGCTCATGACCGCGGCCCGGACCAGGACCGGCCAGGGGCCCGGGGGTCGCCCCCCGGGAAGACACAGCCTCGAGCTCACCGGCAAGGAGTTGCGCTCATGACCGCGGCCCGGACCAGGACCGGCCAGGGGCCCGGGGGTCGCCCCCCGGGAAGACACAGCCTCGAGCTCACCGGCAAGGAGTTGCGCTCATGACGGCCACCGGCGCCCACACCCCGAAGCCCGGGGCCGCTCCCCTGACGCGCATGATCGCCGCGCAGGCGGCGCTCGAGACGAAGATGCTGCTGCGCAACGGCGAGCAGTTGCTGCTGACGGTGATCATCCCCACGCTGCTGCTGGTGCTCTTCAGCACCGTGGACGTCGTGGACACCGGTGAGGGCGAGGCGGTGGACTTCCTCGCCCCCGGCGTCCTCGCGCTCGCGGTGATGTCGACGGCGTTCACCGGGCAGGCCATCGCCACCGGCTTCGAGCGCCGCTACGGCGTGCTGAAACGGCTGGCCTCGTCACCGCTGCCGCGCTGGGGACTGATGGCCGCGAAGACGCTGTCGGTGCTGGTCACCGAGGTCCTCCAGGTGACCCTGGTGACGGTGATCGCCCTCGCGCTCGGCTGGTCGCCGCAGGGCGACCCCGTCTCCGTGCTCCTGCTGCTGGCGCTGGGCACGGCCGCCTTCTCCGGGCTCGGCCTGCTGATGGCGGGCACCCTCAGGGCCGAGGCGACGCTCGCCGCCGCCAACCTGGTGTTCCTGCTGCTGCTCGTCGGCGGCGGGGTGGTCGTACCGCTGGACGAGTTCCCCGACGCGGCGCAGGACGTCCTGGGCCTGCTGCCGATCTCCGCGCTGTCGGAGGGGCTGCGGGACGTGCTCCAGCACGGGGCCGGGATGCCGTGGGGGAACCTCGCGATCCTCGCCGTGTGGGCGGCCGCGGGTCTCGCGGCGGCCGGGAAGCTCTTCCGCTGGGAGTAGGCGGCATGTCCGGGAGGGACCCTCGTGAAAGCGTGCACAAGCGGCGTCCTACGATGGGACGCGTGCCAAACGTGACCCGCGCCGACGCCCAGGCGGCCCTGCGCAACCCGCTCGCCTTCATCGCCGCACGCTGGACCCCGGATCCCCGGACCGTCCGGCGGGCGGCCCTCGCCGCGCTCGTCATGGCGGTGGTCATCGTGGTCACCGGTGGTGCGGTGCGGCTGACCGGCTCCGGCCTGGGCTGCCCGACCTGGCCCAAGTGCACCGAGGACTCGCTCACCTCGACCAGCGAGATGGGCCTGCACGGCGCCATCGAGTTCGGCAACCGCCTGCTGACCTACGTGCTGTGCGCCGCGGTCGGCTGGGCGATCATCGCCGCGCGCTCCGAGAAGCCGTACCGGCGCAGCCTCACCCTGCTGGGGTGGGCGCAGTTCTGGGTCGTCATGGGCAACGCGATCCTCGGCGGCATCGTGGTCCTCGTCGGCCTGAACCCGTACACGGTCGCGGCGCACTTCCTGCTCTCCACCGCGCTGATCGCCATCGCCACGGTGATGTGGCAGCGCGCCCGGGAGGGCGACGCGGAGCCCCGGCCGCTGGTCGGCAAGGCCGTGCGGCAGTTGGTGTGGTCCATGGTGGCCGCCTCCGTGCTGCTGATCGCGGTCGGCACGGTGGTGACCGGCGCGGGCCCGCACGCGGGTGACTCCAGCGACGTCCCGCGGATGCCGCTCGACTGGGAGGCGGTCAGCAAGCTGCACGCCGTACTGGCGTGGATCGTGGTGACGCTGACGTTCGCCCTGTGGTTCGTCCTGAAGGCGGTCGACGCCCCCCGGGGCCCGCTGGCACGCACCCGCGAGCTGTTCCTGATCCTGCTCGCCCAGGGCGCCATCGGCTACGTCCAGTACTTCACCGACCTCCCCGAGGTCCTGGTCGGCCTGCACATGTTCGGCTCCTGCGTGATGTGGATCTGGGTGATCCGCGTCCTGCTGTCGCTGCGCGAGCGGCCGGAGGCGACGGCTCCGGCCGCGGCCGTGCCCGCCGCTCAGGAGCCCGCCACCAGCGCGTCGATCGCCGGCCCCAGGTAGTCCCGGGTCAGCCGGGCGCGGCGTACGGTCCACTCCTCGGCGGGCGGCGCGGGATCGTCGTAGCGCCGCCTTCGGACGTCCTCGACGACCTCGCCGGGGGCGCCGAGGCCGGGCAGGGCGTCCAGGGCCTCCCGCTTGGTGATCAGGCGGCCCTCGCGCAGGGTGACGGTGGCGCGGGCGAAGGTCAGCAGGCCCAGGTCGACCCACACGTCCTGCCGCCAGACGGCGGCCCGGTCCACCGCCGGCCGCCAGAAGTCGCGCTGGTCGCGCACCACGAAGTCGGCGAGCTCGCCGTCCGGCACCGGTGGCAGTACGTCCGCGGGCGACGCCCCGTGCAGGACCCGGCCGAAGGCGTGCAGCTCGGTGCGGGTGACCGGGGTGACCGGGCGCCTGAAGAGCTCCTCGTGCGCCCAGGTGAGGTGGCGCCGCCCGGCGTCCGCCGCGGTCCGTGGCGTCAGGTAGGTGCAGTGCAGCCGGTCGGCGAGCGGCGCGTCCCGCAGCCGTGCGTGCAGCAGCGCGACGCGCCACACCGTCCGGGCCGTGACCGGGTGGTCCAGGACGGTGATCAGGTCCAGGTCGCTGCGGCCCTCCCGGTAGTCCCCGCCGGCCAGTGAGCCGTGCGCCCACACGGCGACGGGGGCGAGCGGCGCCAGGCCGGCGAGGAAGCGGTCGAGCAGTGCGTCGGTCTGCATACGAACCGGTCTTCCCGCCTCAGGCGAGTCCGTACACCCGGCCCGCGTTCCCCGAGGCGATCAGGCCGGCCACCCGCTGGGCGTCGTCCGGTGACCACGCGCCCTCGGCCACCCAGGCGCCGAGCACCCGGGCGAGGGCCTCACGGAACAGGTGGGCGCCGACGACGTGCAGCTCGGGCAGGCCGCGGGCGCCGCTGGAGAAGAGGACCTTGCCGAAGGGGGCGAGCTCCAGGACCTCCGCGAGGACGGTCGCGGCGCGGGCGCCGGTGCGGACCAGGGCGGCGCCGCAGTCGGCGTAGACGTGCGGGAAGACACCGGCGAGGTGGGCGGCGTGGCGGTGGTACGGGTAGCCGTGCAGCAGCACGAGGTCGGTGCCGAGGCCGGCGGTGGCCCGGACGAAGTCGGTCAGCAGGGCGGGATCGGCGCGGGTGCCCGGGGCGGCGAGACCGGCGTGCAGCTGGAGGGGCCGGCCCGAGGCGACGGCGGTCCACAGCAGGTGCCGCAGGAGCACGGGGTCGCTCGGTCCGTCCCCGACCCGGCGTGCGGCCAGCCAGCGCCCCGCCGCGCCGCGCACCTCGCCCGGTCCGGGCGGCTCGGGGGCGAGCGCCGGGCTGTGCCGCACGTCGGCGACGGAGGTGAAGGCGACGGCGTGCGCGGCGGCCGTGTGCACCGACTCGGCGAGGTTGGCGAGGAAGGACTCGACGGTGCCGGAGGTGTCGGCGACCTGTTCGGCGAGCTGTTCGAGGCGGACGATCTCATGGGCCTCGGCGTCACCTGCCATGCCCAGCTCGGTGGGTCCTGTGAGGTCGCCGGGCAGCCCGGTGTCGACGAGGTAGGCGGTGATGCCGCTGCCCCGCAGCAGTCGCCGCCCGGCCTCGAGCACGCCGAGTTCCCGGCGCCGGGCCAGGTAGCGGGCGGGCGGGCAGTGCGGTTCCAGACCGAGCAGGGGCGGGCACCAGCGGCGTACGGCGAAGCCGGTCTGGGTGTCGAAGAGGGTGGTGCCGGGGGCGGGCGGTCCCTCGGTGCGGGCGAGCTGGGCCTCGAAGGTGCCGAGGCCCAGCTCCGTGCGGAGCACCCCGTGGCAGTACTGGTCCACGAGTGAGGGTGTGTCGATCATCCGGAGCTCCCCGGGACGGGACCGTGTCGATGCTTCACAGGTCCTAACGGGTGAACCCCCGAAGAGGTGGCGCGTTCGCCGGGCGCGGGCCGTCCGCGGCCGCTCGCCCCCGGGCCGGCCGCCCCCGGTCCTGCTGCCGCTCAGCCGTTGGACGGGCCGCCGACCTGGATCCCCGCCATGCGGCTCCACTCGTACGGGCCCGTCCGCACCTTCGCCGCGAACTCGCCGTCGAAGTTCTCGTGGACGGTGATGCCCGCCTTCTCGACGGCCTTCTCGGCGATCTCCACGGTCGGGGCGAAGACGTCGCCCCAGTCGCCGTCCCCGCCGACGAGGACGATGCGGGCGCCGCGCTGTCCGAGGTACGCGACCTGGCCCTCGGCGCCGCCGTGTGCCGTGGCGAAGCCGCTGATCTGCTTGGCGAGCCGGGCCGCCTTCCGCTCTGCCTTCGGGTCCACCTGCTGCGTGTCTGCCATGACCAGGATGCTACCGACGGGTAGGTCGAACGGCGACGGGCGGGGTCCGTGGCCTTGACCACGTACCCCGCCCGATCGGCGCGTGAGGAGCGGTTACCGCAGGAACGGGTCCACCGCGACGGCCACGAAGAGCAGCGACACATAGGTGATGGACCAGTGGAACAGGCGCATCTCCTTCAGCTTGCCGCCCGTCACCTCGGCCTTCGCGCGGTTCAGCAGCGCGTGTGCCTCCCACAGCCACCAGCCGCCCGCCGCCAGGGCGACCGCCGTGTAGAACCAGCCGGTGTAGCCGAGCGGGGTGAGCAGCAGCGACACCGCGACCATGACCCAGCTGTAGAGCACGATCTGCTTGGCGACCGCCTTGTTGCCGGCGATGACCGGCAGCATCGGCACGCCGACGCGCGCGTAGTCGTCCTTGACCTTCATGGAGAGCGGCCAGTAGTGCGGCGGCGTCCAGAAGAAGATGACGAGGAAGAGGACGACCGGCGCCCACGACATCGAGTTGGTGACCGCGGACCAGCCGATCAGCACCGGCATGCAGCCGGCGATGCCGCCCCACACGATGTTCTGCGCCGTGCGCCGCTTGAGGATCATCGTGTAGACGACGACGTAGAAGAGGAGCGCGCCGAGGGAGAGCCACGCGGACAGCCAGTTGACGGTCAGCCCGAAGAGCAGGGTCGAGACGACCGCCAGGGTGACGCCGAAGGCCAGGCACTCGCGCGGGCTGACCATGCCGGTCACCAGCGGACGCTGCGAGGTGCGGTCCATCAGCGCGTCGATGTCGCGGTCGATGTACATGTTGAGCGCGTTCGCGCCGCCCGCGGACAGGTAGCCGCCGACGCAGGTCAGCAGCACCAGCGTCAGATCGGGCACGCCCTGCTGCGCCAGGAACATCACCGGGACGGTGGTGATGAGCAGCAGCTCGATGATCCGCGGCTTGGTGAGAGCCACGAATGCCATCACACGGGCCCCGAACGGCCGATGGGCAGGGCTCCGACTGGTCCCCAGCATCCCCGCTGGACGGGATTCAACGGCCGTCACGCACACCCCTACAGAGACATCCCAGCAAGCCTCCCTGGATGAAGTGGCGGTAAAGGCTCGCGCGTACCACGCCACTGTAGACGTTGCCCAGACCCGGACATTCGCGGGGGTCGGGTCGTGTTGGGCGGCGCTCTCCCAGGTGCGCCCCGGAGCTCGATTGAGCACCCGGATGAGCGGCTCCGCATTCATCTGCCGAACGGGGGGAACGGACCGGTCAGGAGGCGGATCCAAGGGAGTGCCCGCACTCTGGAACGACCCGGAAGGAGGCACGTCCTACGGGGGTAGGCTCGACCTCGCCGGTGGGTCGTCACCGGCATCCGACATGTGGAGAGGAGCCCTGACTCAGGGTGAGCATCAAGCCGACCACCACAGACCTCGAGTGGACCGAGTTGGACCAGCGGGCCGTCGACACCGCCCGCGTCCTGGCCGCCGATGCCGTACAGAAGGTCGGTAACGGCCATCCGGGTACGGCGATGAGTTTGGCGCCCGCCGCCTACACCCTCTTCCAGAAGGTGATGCGGCACGACCCGGCGGACGCCGACTGGGTCGGACGGGACCGTTTCGTCCTGTCCGCCGGTCATTCGTCCCTGACCCTCTACACCCAGCTGTACCTGGCCGGCTTCGGCCTGGAGCTGGACGACCTGAAGGCGTTCCGCACCTGGGGCTCGAAGACGCCGGGCCACCCGGAGTACGGGCACACCACGGGCGTGGAGACCACGACCGGCCCGCTGGGCCAGGGCGTCGCCAACGCCGTGGGCATGGCGATGGCCGCGCGCTACGAGCGCGGTCTGTTCGACCCGGAGGCCGCCGCGGGCGAGTCGCCCTTCGACCACTTCGTCTACTGCATCGCCGGCGACGGCTGCCTCCAGGAGGGCATCTCCGCCGAGGCGTCCTCCCTCGCGGGCCACCAGAAGCTGGGCAACCTGGTGCTGCTGTGGGACGACAACCACATCTCCATCGAGGGCGACACCGAGACGGCCGTCTCCGAGGACGTCGTCAAGCGGTACGAGGCCTACGGCTGGCACGTGCAGCGCGTGGCCCCGAAGCCGGACGGCGACCTGGACCCGCACGCGATCTACGACGCGATCCAGGAGGCGAAGAAGGTCACGGACAGGCCGTCCTTCATCGCCATGCGGTCGATCATCGCCTGGCCCGCCCCCAACGCGCAGAACACCGAGGCCGCGCACGGCTCGGCGCTCGGCGAGGACGAGGTCGCCGCCACCAAGCGCGTCCTCGGCTTCGACCCGGAGCAGAGCTTCGAGGTCTCCGACGAGGTCATCGGCCACACCCGCAAGGCGCTGGAGCGGGGCCAGGCGGCCCGTGCGGTGTGGGAGAAGTCCTTCCAGCAGTGGCGGGACAACAACCCCGGCCGCGCCGCCGACTACGACCGGATCGCCGCCGGTGAGCTGCCCGAGGGCTGGCAGGACGTCATCCCGGTCTTCGAGCCGGGCAAGGGCGTGGCCACCCGTGCCGCGTCCGGCAAGGTGCTGCAGGCGCTCGGCGCGGTGATCCCGGAGCTGTGGGGCGGCTCGGCCGACCTGGCGGGCTCCAACAACACCACGATCGACAAGACGTCCTCGTTCCTCCCGGTCGGCAACCCGCTGCCCGAGGCGGACCCGTACGGGCGCACGATCCACTTCGGCATCCGTGAGCACGCCATGGCCGCCGAGATGAACGGCATCGCGCTGCACGGCAACACCCGCGTCTACGGCGGCACCTTCCTGGTGTTCTCCGACTACATGCGCAACGCGGTGCGGCTGTCGGCGCTGATGCACCTGCCGGTGACGTACGTGTGGACGCACGACTCCATCGGTCTGGGCGAGGACGGCCCCACGCACCAGCCGGTCGAGCACCTGGCCTCGCTGCGCGCCATCCCCGGCCTCAACGTGGTCCGCCCGGCGGACGCGAACGAGACCGCGATCGCCTGGCGGGAGATCCTCACCCGCTGGACGAAGGAGTTCGGCAAGGGCGCCCCGCACGGTCTGGCGCTGACCCGCCAGGGCGTGCCGACGTACGAGCCCAACGAGGACGCGGCGAAGGGCGGCTACGTCCTGTTCGACGCGGAGGGCGGCGACGCCCAGGTCGTCCTCATCGCGACCGGCTCCGAGGTGCACGTCGCCGTCGGGGCGCGCGAGCGGCTGCAGGCCGACGGCGTGCCGACGCGCGTGGTGTCCATGCCGTCGGTGGAGTGGTTCGAGGAGCAGGACCAGGGGTACCGGGACAGCGTCCTGCCGCCGTCCGTCAAGGCACGCGTGGCCGTCGAGGCGGGCATCGGCCTCACCTGGCACAAGTACGTCGGGGACGCCGGCCGCATCGTCTCCCTGGAGCACTTCGGTGCCTCCGCCGACGGCAAGGTGCTGTTCGAGGAGTTCGGCTTCACCGCCGAGAACGTCGCCGCCGTCGCCCGGGAATCTCTCGCCGCAGCCCGGCGCTGACGCCCACATACGACACCTAGGAGATGGAATTTCCATGACAGACGCACTGAAGCGCCTTTCCGAGGAAGGCGTCGCGATCTGGCTGGACGACCTGTCGCGCAAGCGGATCACGTCCGGCAACCTCGCCGAACTGATGGATCAGCAGCACGTCGTGGGCGTCACCACCAACCCGACGATCTTCCAGAAGGCGATCTCCGAGGGCGACGGCTACGACACGCAGCTGGCCGACCTGGCCGCCCGCAAGGTCACCGTCGAGGAGGCCATCCGCATGATCACCACGGCGGACGTCCGCGACGCCGCCGACATCCTGCGCCCGGTCTTCGACGCCACCGACGGCCGTGACGGCCGGGTCTCGATCGAGGTCGACCCGCGGCTGGCGCACGACACCCGCGCGACGGTCGCCGAGGCCAAGCAGCTGGCGTGGCTGGTGGACCGGCCCAACACGCTGATCAAGATCCCGGCGACCGAGGCCGGCATCCCGGCGATCGCCGAGGTCATCGGCCTGGGGATCAGCGTCAACGTCACGCTGATCTTCTCCCTGGAGCGCTACCGCAAGGTCATGGACGCGTTCCTGACCGGTCTGGAGAAGGCCAAGGAGCGCGGCCTGGACCTGTCGGAGATCCACTCCGTGGCGTCCTTCTTCGTGTCCCGCGTGGACACCGAGATCGACAAGCGGATCGACGCGCTCGGCACCGACGAGGCCAGGGCGCTGCGCGGCAAGGCCGCCATCGCCAACGCACGGCTGGCCTACCAGGCGTACGAGGAGGTCTTCTCGTCCGACCGCTGGAACGCCCTGGAGCGCGAGGGCGCCAACAAGCAGCGTCCGCTGTGGGCGTCGACCGGTGTGAAGGACAAGGCGTACAAGGCCACGATGTACGTCGACGAGCTGGTGGCGCCGAACACGGTGAACACCATGCCGGAGGCGACCCTGTTCGCCACCGAGGAGCAGGGCGAGATCCGGGGCGACGCCGTCAGCGGCACCTACGAGCAGGCCCGCGCCGACCTGGACGCGGTCGAGGCGCTCGGCATCTCGTACGACGAGGTGGTGCGGCTCCTGGAGGACGAGGGCGTCGACAAGTTCGAAGGCTCCTGGAACGACCTGCTGAAGTCGACCGAGGCGGAACTGCAGCGCCTCGCCCCCTCGGAGGGCTGAGACCTTGTCGAGCAGCAACCCGCTGCGTGACCCTGCGGACCGACGGCTCCCGCGCATCGCGGGGCCGTCGGGCCTGGTCATCTTCGGCGTCACGGGCGACCTGTCGCGCAAGAAGCTGATGCCGGCCGTGTACGACCTCGCCAACCGGGGTCTGCTGCCGCCGGGCTTCTCGCTGGTGGGGTTCGCCCGCCGCGAATGGGCGGACGAGGATTTCGCCCAGGAGGTCCACGACGCGGTCAAGGAGCACGCCCGCACCCCCTTCCGCGAGGAGGTCTGGCAGCAGCTCGTCCAGGGCATGCGCTTCGTGCAGGGCACCTTCGACGACGACGAGTCCTTCGAGCGGCTGCGCGACACGATCGAGGAGCTGGACAAGGCGCAGGGCACGGGCGGCAACTTCGCCTTCTACCTGTCGGTGCCGCCGCGTTCCTTCCCGGTGGTCATCCAGCAGCTGAAGAAGCACGGGCTGGCCGACCAGCGGAACGGCTCCTGGCGGCGCGCGGTGATCGAGAAGCCGTTCGGGCACGACCTGAGGTCGGCCGAGGAACTGAACGCGATCGTCCACGAGGTCTTCGCCCCGGACCAGGTCTTCCGCATCGACCACTACCTGGGCAAGGAGACGGTCCAGAACATCCTGGCGCTGCGTTTCGCCAACACGATGTTCGAGCCGATATGGAACCGGTCGTTCGTCGACCACGTCCAGATCACCATGGCCGAGGACATCGGCATCGGCGGCCGGGCCGGCTACTACGACGGCATCGGCGCCGCCCGTGACGTCATCCAGAACCACCTCCTGCAGCTGCTCGCGCTGACCGCGATGGAGGAGCCGGCCTCCTTCGACGCGGACGCGCTGGCCGCGGAGAAGACCAAGGTGCTCGGCGCGGTGCGGCTGCCGAAGGACCTGGGCCGGGACACCGTGCGCGGGCAGTACGCGGCCGGCTGGCAGGGCGGCGCGAAGGCGGTCGGGTACCTGGAGGAGGACGGCATCGACGCCTCCTCGAAGACCGACACCTACGCCGCGATCAAGCTGGGCATCGACAACCGCCGCTGGGCGGGCGTCCCCTTCTACCTGCGCACCGGCAAGCGGCTCGGCCGCCGGGTCACCGAGATCGCGGTGGTCTTCCAGCGGGCTCCGCACTCCCCCTTCGACACGACGGCCACCGAGGAGCTCGGCTCCAACGCGATCGTCATCCGCGTCCAGCCGGACGAGGGCGTCACGGTCCGGTTCGGTTCCAAGGTGCCGGGCACGTCGATGGAGATCCGGGACGTGTCGATGGACTTCGCCTACGGCGAGTCGTTCACCGAGTCCAGCCCGGAGGCGTACGAGCGCCTGATCCTGGACGTCCTGCTGGGCGACTCCAACCTCTTCCCGCGCACGGAGGAGGTCGAGCTGTCCTGGAAGATCCTCGACCCGATCGAGGAGTACTGGGACGAGAACGGCAGGCCGGCCCAGTACCCGGCCGGGACGTGGGGACCCGTCGAGGCGGACGAAATGCTCGAGCGAGACGGACGGAGCTGGCGCCGGCCATGAAGACAGACCTCACGGACACCACGGCCAGTAAGATCAACAAGGCGCTGGTGCAGGCCCGCCGGGCCATCGGCACACCGGCCGTCGGCATGGTGCTCACCCTGGTCATCGTCACGGACGAGGAGAACGCCTACGACGCGCTGAAGGCGGCCGGCGACGCCTCGCGCGAGCATCCCTCGCGCACCCTGGTCGTCATCAAGCGCGTCTCCCGTTCGCCCCGGGACCGCACCCAGTCCCGCCTCGACGCCGAGGTGCGGGTCGGCGCGGACGCCGGCACCGGCGAGACCGTCATCCTCCGCCTGTACGGCGAGGTCGTCGACCACGCCCAGTCGGTGGTGCTGCCGCTGCTGCTGCCGGACGCCCCGGTGGTGGTGTGGTGGCCGGTGAACGCCCCGCTGGACCCGGCGAAGGACCCGCTGGGGGCGCTGGCCCAGCGCAGGGTGACCGACACCTACGCCTGCGAGAAGCCGGTGGAGGAGCTCGCCGCCCGCGCCGACGCCTACACCCCCGGCGACACGGACCTGTCGTGGACCCGCATCACGCCCTGGCGTTCGATGCTGGCCGCGGCGCTGGACCAGATCGCCTGCGAGGTGCAGGGCGTCGAGGTGGAGGGCGAGGAGTTCAACCCGAGCTGCGAGCTGCTGGCGATGTGGCTCGCGGACCGGCTGGACGTCCCCGTCAAGCGCTCGCACTCCAGCGGTCCGGGGCTCACGGCGGTCCGCATGGACACCGACTGCGGGCCGATCGTGCTGGACCGCGCCGACGGTTCGCTGGCGACGCTGTCCATCCAGGGGCAGCCGAAGCGTGCGGTGGCGCTGAAGCGCCGCGACACGGCGGAGCTGATCGCGGAGGAGCTGCGCCGCCTCGATCCGGACGACACCTACGCGTCGGCGCTGCGCTACGGCGTGGCACGCCTGAAGTCGTCGGGAAGGACCGACGCTCCGGCCAAAGGAGGACGGGAAGCGGTCCCCGCTCCCGTCGAGTCGGCTGCGAAAGCTCCCGCGTCCCGGGCGACGGCGCAGGCCCCGGTGAAGAAGGCGGCGGCGAAGTGAGTACGACGCCGCAGCTGGTCGTGCACCGGGACAAGGAGCTGATGGCGCAGGCCGCGGCGGCCCGGCTGATCACGAGGATCGTGGACGCGCAGGCCTCGCGGGGCTCGGCGTCCGTGGTCCTGACCGGCGGACGCAACGGCAACGGCCTGCTGGCCGCGCTGGCCGCGGCCCCGGCTCGGGACGCGATCGACTGGGCCCGCCTCGACCTGTGGTGGGGCGACGAGCGGTTCCTGCCGGAGGGCGATCCGGAGCGCAATGTCACCCAGGCCCGTGAGGCACTGCTCGACTCGGTGCCGCTGGACCCGAAGCGCGTGCACGCCATGCCCGCGTCGGACGGCCCGCACGGCACGGACGTGGACGCGGCGGCGGCGGCCTACGCCGAGGAACTGGCCGCCGCGGCGGACCCCTCGGACCACGGCCCGGTCCCGGCCTTCGACGTCCTGATGCTGGGCGTCGGCCCGGACACGCACGTGGCGTCCCTCTTCCCGGAACTCCCGGCGGTCCGCGAGACGGAACGCACGGTGGTGGGCGTCCACGGCGCCCCGAAGCCCCCGCCGACCCGCGTCACCCTGACCCTCCCCGCGATCCGCGCGGCCCGGGAGGTCTGGCTCCTGGCGGCGGGCGAGGACAAGGCGGAAGCGGCGGAGATCGCGCTCTCGGGCGCGGGCGAGATCCAGGCCCCGGCAGCGGGCGCCCGCGGCCGCACCCGCACGCTGTGGCTCCTGGACAAGGCGGCGGCTTCACGGCTGCCACGAGAGCTGTATCCAGCGGCATCGGCCTGAATCAGCCCGTCCGGCGTTCGAGGACGAGGTCCATGGGGCCCGGGGACGGGAAGGGAAGGGGCGGAGGGGCGAGAACCCTCCGCCCCGCCCCCTACTTCACCGACCCCGCCATGACCCCCTGCACGAAGTGCCGCTGGAACGCGAAGAACACGACCACCGGCACCACCAGCGACAGGAACGCCCCCGGCGCCAGCACATCGATGTTGCTCCCGAACTGCCGGATCTGCGACTGCAGTTGCACGGTCAACGGCTGCGACGAGCTGTCCGCGAACAACAACGCCACCAGCATGTCGTTCCACACCCACAGGAACTGGAAGATCGCGAGACTCGCGATCGCCGGCCGCCCCACCGGCAGCACCAGCCGGGTGAAGATCCGCCACTCGCTCCCCCCGTCCATCCGCGCGGCCTCCAGCATCTCCTTCGGCATCTCGGCGAAGTAGTTCCGCAGCAGGAACACCGCGAACGGCAGCCCGTACGCCACGTGGAACAGCACGACGCCCGGAATGGTCCCGAACAGTCCCAGCTCGCCGAAGAGTTTGGCGACCGGCAGCAGCCCGATCTGCACGGGCACCACCAACAGCGCCACCACGACCAGGAACACGGGCTCCCGCCCCGGGAAGTCCAGCCAGGCGAAGGCGTATCCGGCGAGCGCGGCGACCACCACCACCAGCACGGTCGTCGGCACCGAGATCAGCACGGTGTTCCAGAACGCCTGGGTGATGCCCGAGTTCTCCAGCAGCGCCGAGTAGTTGTCGAAGGACAGTTGTCCCGGGCTGGTGAACACGGTCCACCAGCCGCCCTCCGCCGTGTCCTCGGCGGACCGCAGCGAGGACAGGAACAGACCGGCCAGCGGGGTCATCCACACCAGTCCGACGACCACCAGAAAGGCCTGCGCCACCGCGTTGCCCAGCACACGCCGCACCGCGCTCATCGCTCACTCCTTCGGAAACGGCGGACGTTGAACACCATGGCCGGGACGACCAGGAGCAGCAGCAGCACGCCCAGCGCGCTGCCCAGTCCCTGGTTGTTGCCGCCGCCGAACGACACCAGCCACATCTGCGTCGCGAGTACGGTCGCGTCCTCCTGCACGGGCCCGGGCGCGATGATGTACACGAGGTCGAAGACCTTCATCACGTTGATCACCAGGGTCACGAAGACGACGGTGAGCACGGGCGCCAGCAGCGGCACCGTGATGCGCCGGAAGATCTGCCACTCGTTCGCGCCGTCCATCCGCGCCGCCTCCAGCGCGTCCCGGGGCAGGGTGGACAGCCCCGCCCCGATCAGCACCATCGCGAACCCGGTCCAGATCCACAGGTACGCCCCGATGATCGCGGGCGTGACGAGCGCCGGGCCGAGCCAGGAGACGCCGTCGTAGGACGCGGCGAAGTTGGAGGAGGGCAGCTTCAAGGCGTACGAGCCGCCCTCCAGCCCGGTGAGACGGAACGAGCCGTCGGCGGCCGTGGTCGTACGGGCGGCCGTCTCCCCGCCGCGCACCGCCTCGACCGTGACTCCGGGCAGTCCGCTCTCCTCCCGGTCGACCACTCCCGGCTCCCCTCCCCCGCCGGGCGTGAAGTCGAGGTACACCACACCGCGCACCTCCTCGGCGCCGGCCTTCCCCGCCGCCGCGGCAAAGGCGGGTTCGGCGTCCCCCGGCAGGTCCTTGGGAGCGACCCCGACCAGTCCCAGCGCCGCGGTCGTCCCCCCGGGCGACACCTCCGCGCCGGTGACGTAGGACCCGTCCGCCTGCTCGGTCAGTCCTTCGCCGTCCCGTGCCCGGGCGGTCGGGTAGGAGGAGCTCCCCTCGAAGGCGTCGTGCACGGAGACGACGGCCGCGTTGAGGACGCCCTTGTCCGGGTCGTCGTCGTAGGCGAGCCGGAAGACGATGCCGGCGGCGAGGAAGGAGACGGCCATCGGCATGAACAGCAGCAGCTTGAAGGCGGTGGCCCAGCGGACCTTCTCCACCAGGACGGCCAGGATCAGCCCGAGCCCGGTCAGCAGCGTCGGCGCCACGACCACCCAGATCGCGGTGTTCCGGATGGCCTTGAGGGTGGTCGGGTCGCGGAACATCTCGGCGTAGTTGTCGCCGCCCACGAACGCGGTGCCGGAGGCGTCGAAGAAGCTGCGGCCGACGGAGAACAGCACCGGGTACACGACCAGCGCGCCCAGCAGGAGCAGCGCGGGGAACACGAACAGCAGGGCGATGACCCGTCCCCGCCGGCGCAGGCGCCGGCCGCGTGCGCCGTCGGGGTGCGCGGGCGCCGGAGGGCTCGCCTCTTTCACCAGTGTGGCGGTCATGGCCGTCAGTTCCCGTACGCCTTGGCCGCGGCCTTCTCGAGCTCGGCGGCGGTCTTCGCCGGGTCGGACGGGTCGCGCAGGAAGTCCTGGAGGATCTTCCACTCGCCGGTGCCCTTGGTGCCGCCGAAGGCCGCGGGGGCCTGGTCGGACATGTCGAAGCGGACCGAATCCCCGGCGCCGATCAGGGACTTCGCGGTGGCGCGGGTGACGTCGTCGCCGTAGGAGGAGAGGTCGAGCTTCCTGTTCGGGGAGAGGAAGCCGCCCGCCTCGGCCCACACGGCGGCGGCCTCCGGGGTGGCGAGGTACTCCAGGAGCGCCATGCCGGCCTCGCTGTTCTTGCCCTCCTCGAGGACGACGGCCGCGTCGCCGCCGCTGACCACGGGCGCCTCGCCGTCGCCGACCGGCGGGAAGGGGAAGAAGTCCGCGTCGGTGCCGATGGTCTTGCCGAACTGGTCCTTGGCGACGCCGGCGACGAAGTCGCCCTCGTAGACCATGGCGGCCTCCGCCTTCGGTCCGAAGACCTTCTCCACGGAACCGGGGAAGTCGGTGTTGAGGGCCTGCTTCCGGCCGCCCGCGACGAGCCGCTCGTCCTCGAAGAGCTCGCCGAGGGTGGTGAGCGCCTCGACCACCGTCGGGTCGGTCCACTTGATCTCGTGCGCGGCGAGGGCGTCGTACTTCTCGGGTCCGGCCTGGGAGAGGTAGACGTTCTCGAACCAGTCGGTGAGCGTCCAGCCGTCCTGGCCGGCCACCGAGAAGGCGGCGAGACCGGAGTCGGAGACGGTCCGGCCGTTCTCCAGCATGGCGTCGTACGTCTTCGGCGGGGTGACGCCGGCCTGTTCCAGGGCCTCGGGGCTGTACCAGACGGTCGACTTGTGGGCGGCCTTGAAGTACAGGCCGTAGAGGGTGCCGTCGACGCTGCCGTAGTCCCGCCACACCTTCGCGAAGTTGGCGCCCACGGTGGCCCGCACCTTCTCGTCCAGCGGCTTGAGCCAGCCCTTCCCGGCGAACTGCTTGAGCACGCCGACCTGCGGGACCATGACGACGTCGGGGGCGTTGCCGCCCTCGATCTTGCTGCCGACGACGGTGGAGACGTTGTCGCCGGTGGAGACGAAGGCGGTCCGGGCGCCGGTCTTCTCGGTGAAGGCGTCGAGCACCTTCTGGAAGTTCTTCTGCTCGCTGCCGGACCAGACGCCGGCCACGGTGACGGTCTGGCCGCTGAGCGCCCGGTCGCCGCCGCCGGCCGCGACGGGTTCGCCGCCGCCGCAGGCGGTCGCGCCGAGCGCGAGGACCAGGGCGGTGCATCCGGTGAGCAGGGTGGTACGTCGTCGCATCATCGTCGATGTCCCTTCGTCGGTACGGGGTTTCAGGAGCCGTCGATCCACCAGGCGGCGGTGGAGCCGGGGAGCGTCCCGGGCGGGCAGGGGCCGCTGGCGAGCAGCGGGGCGCCGGCGACCGGGGCGGGTACGGGGGCGGTGCCGAAGTTGACCGCGCAGACCAGGTCGTCGCCGCGGGTGAAGGCGAGCACGCCGGGCTGGGTGTCCAGCCAGCGGAGCGTGCCCTCGCCCAACTGGCTGAGCGCGGCGCGCAGCTGCAGGCCGTCGCGGTAGAGGTGCCAGAAGGAGCGGGTGTCGGCCAGCGCCCGGTCGGTGGCGTGCTCGGCGAACCACTCGGGCTGCGGCAGCCAGGGCCGCACGCCCTCGGCGCCGGAGGTGAAGCCGAACGGCGAGGCCTGTCCGGACCAGGGCAGCGGCACCCGGCAGCCGTCCCGGATCCGGGCGCGGCTGCCGGTGCGGCGGAAGATCGGGTCGGTGAGCACGTCGTCGGGCAGGTCGACGACCTCGGGCAGGCCCAGTTCCTCGCCCTGGTAGATGTACGCGGCGCCGGGCAGCGCCAGCATCAGCAGCGCGGCGGCGCGGGCGCGGGCCGGACCGAGGCCGCTGCCTTCCGGGGCGGGTTCGCCGTAGCGGGTGACGGTGCGGACCTGGTCGTGGTTGTTGAGGACCCAGGTGACGGTGGAGCCGGTGCCGGCGATGTCCTGCATGGCCTCGGAGATGACCTTGCGGAAGGCGTCGGCGTCCCAGGGCGCGCCGAGCAGGTCGAAGAAGAAGGCCTGGTGGAGCTCGTCCGGGCGCACGTACTCGGCGTGTTCGCGGGCGGTGGGCACGGAGACCTCGCCGACCAGGAGGCGTTCGCGGCCGTCGCGGGCGGTGTACTCCTCGCACACCGCGCGCCAGTGCCGCCACACCTCGTGCACCTCGGGCTGGTTCCAGGCGAGCGGGTTGACCGAGTCGCGGGTGCGGGCGTCGGCCTGGGGGTCCGGGGAGTCGGGCAGTTCGGGGTGCTTGAAGAGGCCGGCGGCGACGTCGATGCGGAAGCCGTCGACGCCCCGGTCCAGCCAGAAGCGGAGTATCCGGTCGAACTCGGCGGCCACCTCGGGCTCGCGCCAGTTCCAGTCCGGCTGTTCCGGCGTGAACATGTGCAGGTACCACTGTCCGGGCCGGCCGTCGGGTTCGGTGACCCGGGTCCAGGCGGGGCCGCCGAACATGGCGTGCCAGTTGTTGGGCGGCTCGGCGCCGCCCGGGCCGCGGCCGTCGGCGAAGTGGAAGCGGGCGCGCTCGGGGCTGCCGGGGGCCGCGCCGAGGGCGGCCCGGAACCAGGGGTGCTCGCTGGAGCAGTGGTTGGGGACGATGTCCAGCAGCACCCTGACGCCGAGCCGCCGGGCGGCGTCGACCAGCAGGTCGAACTCGGCGAGGTCGCCGAAGACCGGGTCGACGTCGGTGTAGTCGGCCACGTCGTAGCCGTGGTCGTGCTGCGGCGAGGGGTAGAAGGGGCTCAGCCAGATCCCGTCCACACCGAGCTTCTTCAGGTACGGCAGCCCGGCCCTGACCCCGGCGAGATCGCCGATGCCGTCGCCGGTGCTGTCCAGAAAGCTGCGGACGTAGACCTGGTAGATCACCGCGTCACGCCACCAGTGGTGCCTGTTCACCCCGTTGACCTGTCTGTGAGAAGCGCTTGTTATGCATGCATGTTAGGTAGCGGTGTCGCGAGGGTGTCAATGAACGTGCGCAAGCTACTGCGGGTTTGGCCATCCCATAAGGCGGCTTAACGGTGCACAGCGGGCACACTTGAGACGTCTGCGTTACTTAACAGGTAACCAGGAGAGGGTCGTCATCGTGAGGAGACGGCGGCGAGTTCGTCCGCCAGCCGGCGCACCGCGGCCCCGGGCGTCTGCCGCCCGGTCATCGCGTCGTGCACCACCGCCTGCACCACCAGGCTCACCTGGTCGTAGTGCGGGCTCTTGGGGCGCGGGGCGGCGGTGAGCACGCTCGCGCGCAGGGTCGGCAGGTACGGGAACCGCCGGACCAGTTCCGGATCGTCGTACAGGTCGGCCCGTACCGGTGGCAGCGCGCCGCGCGTGAGGACCTGGCGCTGCACGCGCTCGCTGGTGAGGTACGCGATGAGGCGCGCGGCGGAGTCGGGGTGCCGGGCGTGGCCGGCGACGGCCAGGTTGGAGCCGCCGAGGACGCTCGTGCCCGGTCCGTCCGGTCCCGGCAGCGGTACGGCGCCGACCTTGCCGGCGACCTTCGAGCCGGGGGCGGAGGCGGCGACGTAGGCGTAGGGCCAGTTGCGCAGGAAGAGCAGCCGGCCGTCCTGGAAGGCCTGCTTGGACTCCTCCTCCTTGTACGCCAGCGCCTCGCCGGGTATCCAGCCCTCGCGGACTCCGCGCGCGAGGAAGCCGATGCCGTCCCTGGCCGCCCGTGAGTCGACGGTGACGCGTTCGCCCTCGTCGCCGAGGATCGCGCCGCCCGCCGAGTAGACGGCCTCGGCCGCGTTGACGGTGAGGCCCTCGTACGGCAGGAACTGGCCGGCGTAGCCGTCGAGACCGTGCTCCGGGGCGAGGGTCCTCGCGGCCCGTTCCAGCTCGGCCCAGGTGCGCGGCGGCGGGACGCCTTCGGCCTCGAGGACGTCCTCGCGGTAGAGGAGCAGCCCGGCGTTGGTGACGTACGGAACGGCGTACAGGCGTCCGTCGTACGTCGCCGTGTCCACGACCCGGGGCAGGAACGTGCCGAGCGGGAAGCGGTCGCGGGGCAGCGGGCGGATCCAGCCGGCGGCGGCGAACTCCGAGGTCCAGCTGACGTCGATGTTGAGCACGTCGAACCGGCCGCGCCCGGCGCCGCGCAGGTCGGTGATCATCTGCGCGCGGGTCTCGTCGGCGGAGTCGGGCAGTTCGACGAGGGTGACCTCCTCGCCGGGGTGGGTGCGGTTCCAGCCCTCCAGCACCGAGCCGAGATAGCCGGTGAGGTCACCGGCGGTGGCCAGGGTGAGCGGCCCGCGCCCCTCCCCGCCGGCCTCCCCGGCCCGCGCACCGGAGGCGACGTGACCGGTCAGGACGACGATCAGGACGAGGAGGCCCCTACCCGCGGCATGGATCCACCGCATAGGTTCCTCCTTGTACACCGGCGCCCGGGCATCATCGTCCGGGGGTCAGAGGCCATGTATACCCGTTAGGTATGCGCGATACTAGGGCCTGCGGCACATTGCCCCCAGGACGCGAGGAGGAGAGCGCGAGTGCGGCTGCCCCTCCTGGCGCTGCTCGCCCGTGGCCCGGCCCACGGCTACGAGCTCAAGCAGGACCTTGAGCAACTGCTGGGCTCCGCGTACCCTCAGCCGAACGTCGGCCAGGTCTACGTCACCCTCGGCCGCCTCGAGAAATCGGGACTGATCGAGGGCGAGGACGTCGAGCAGTCGAGCCGGCCCAACAAGAAGGTCTACCACCTCACCGACGCCGGGCGGGAGGCGCTGCGCGCCTGGTACGAGGAGACGGCGGACGAGCCGCGGGTGCGGGACGAGTTCTTCATGAAACTGGCCCTGGCCCCGCAGACCGGTCTCGCCGACCAGATCGCGCTGATCAACCGACAGCGGCGCCAGTACCTGAACACCATGCGGCAGTTGTCGAAGCTGGCCGCCGCCGAGGACCGGGACAACCGCATCTCCCACCTGCTGATCGAGGGCGCCATGCTGCACCTGCAGGCCGACCTCGACTGGCTGGAGCGGTGCCAGGAGGAGCTGGAGGAGCTTCCGTGAGCGAGAGCGACGCTCCCGTGCTGCGCGCCGAGGGCCTGGTCAAGACGCACCACGGCGAGGGCGCCCCGGCGCACGCCGTGCGCGGGGTCGACCTGCGGGTGGCGCGCGGCGAGTTCGTGGCGATCACCGGACCGTCCGGTGCGGGCAAGTCGACGCTGCTGCATCTGCTCGGCGGGCTCCAGCGGCCGGACGCGGGCAGCATCTGGCTGGACGGCGCGTGCACGGACGGCTACGGCGAGGCCCGCTGGGCGGTGGAGCGCAGGAAGCGGATCGGGATCGTCTTCCAGTTCTTCAACCTGGTCTCCGACCTGTCGGTCGCCGACAACGTGGAGCTGCCCGCCCTGCTCGCCGGGGTCCCGCCGAAGAAGGCGCGGGCCGGGCGGGAGGAACTGCTGGCCGAGCTGGGGCTCGAGGGCAAGGAACGCAGCATGCCGGGCGAGCTGTCCGGCGGTGAGCAGCAGCGGGTCGCCCTCGCCCGGGCGCTGGTCAACCACCCGCCGCTGCTGCTGGCCGACGAGCCCGCGGGCAGCCTGGACAGCAAGGGCACCCGCGAGGTGATGCGGCTGCTGTCCCGCTTCCACGCACGCGGGCAGACGATCCTGCTGGTCACGCACGACGCGAGGCTGGCGAGCGCGGCGGACCGGGTGATCAGTTTCTTCGACGGCCGGATCGCCGACGACGCCGCGCTCGACGGCGGCCCCCCGCCGCGCCGGGCCGGGGCGTCCGGTGTGCTGGAACTCAAGGACTGACATGCGCGTCCACGACCGCTCCGCGAGGAGCTGAGGCCGGTGCGAGCCACTCTGCGCTGGGCGCACTCCGATCTGCGCACGCACCGCGGCGAGGCGCTGTTCCTGGTGCTCGCCACCGCGGGCATCGTCGCGTCCCTGCTGCTGGCGACGGCCCTGTTCGGGTACGCCACCAACCCCTGGCAGCGCGTCTTCACCCAGGCGCGCGGCGCGCACGTCACGCTGCACACCACGGCCTCCGCCGACGCCGGGAAGCTGGCCGGGCTGGACGGCGTGGAGTCCGTCTCCGGCCCCTTCCCGACGGCTTCGGTCACCCTCGCCTCGCAGGGGGGCCGGGCCTCCGTGGAGCTGCGCGGCACCTCCGGGAAGCCCGAGGTGGGCCGCCCGCTGATCATCTCGGGGCACTGGCTGGACCCGGCGGCCCCCGACGGCGTGGTCCTGGAGAGCCGGCTCGCGCGTGCGCTGCTGACCGCTCCCGGTGACACGCTCACCGTGCCCGGTACCGCGCGGCGGCTGACCGTGGTGGGCATCGCCGACAGCGCCGAGCCCCGCTACCGGCCGGGTGAGCGGTCCGGCCTGGTGTGGGCCCTGCCGTCGGCGGTGGCGGACCCGGGCGGCCAGGTGGTCGGGCTGCGGCTGACCGACCCGGGCGACACCGGGTACGCCGTGCAGCGGGCGGTGACCGAGCTGGGCGCCGGCGCGATCGGCGAGGTGGCCACCTGGCAGCAGGCGCGCGCCGAGGCGCAGGGCGACAACCGGCTGCTCGGGCAGGTGCTCGGCCTGTTCGGTCTGGGCGCGCTGGTCGCCGCCGGGTTCGCCGTGCACGGGGCGATCGCCACCCGCATCCGGGGCCACCTGCGGGACATCTCGGTCCTCAAGGCGATCGGCTTCACGCCCGGCCAGGTCGTCCGCGTCTTCCTGATCCAGCACCTCCTCTACGCCCTGCTCGGCGCCGTGGCCGCGGCGGTGCTCACCGAGGCGCTGGGCAGCGCGGTGCCGGGCCGGCTCGGGGACGCGGTCGGCGTGTGGCAGGGGCTGCCCGGACACCCCGCCGCGCTGTTCGCCGTACCGGTCGGGGCGGTGCTGTTCATCGGCGCGACCACCGGGCTGGCCGCCTGGCGGGCGGGATGGGTGCCGCCGGTGCCGGTGCCGCGCCCGGTGTCGCCCCCGGCCGGGCGGCTGACCGGCGTGGCGCGGCGGGCGCTGGGCGCGCGGGTGCCGCCGGCACTGGTCCTGGGCTGGCACAAGGCGTACCGGCGCCGCCCGCGTTCGCTGGGCGCGATGGGCAGACTGGCGCTGCCGCTGCTGCTGATCGTGGTGGCGCTGAGCGCGTGGACCACCATCGACCGCTTCCACAGCAGCCCGGAGCGGGTGGGGCTGCCCACGGCGCTCAGCGTCCGCGCGGACGCCGCGCTGGGCGACCGGGAGACCCGCGCGCTGCTGGAGCGCGACCCCCAGGTCGCCGCCGCCTACCCGGGGGTGGAGGTGGCCGCGCTGGTCCCCGGCCAGACCGCCACCATCGCCCTGCGCGGCCTCGGCACCCGTGCCGAGCCGTACCCGTTCACGCTGGCCGAGGGGCGTGCCGCGCGCGGGCCGGACGAGGCGGTGGCCGGGCAGGGGCTGCTCGACCTGCTGCACGTCCGGGTGGGCGACTGGGTGCGGATGACCGTCGGCGACCGGCCGCAGATCCTGCACATCGTCGGCCGCAGCATCGAGCCGGAGAACGCCGGCCGGACCATCTCCACCTCGCTGGACGCCCTCCGCGCCAACGACCCGGGCCTGCGGCCGGCCCTCTACCACCTCCGTCTGGACCCCGGCGCGGACCCGGCCGCGGTGGCCGAGCGGCTGACGGCGGCGGGCCGCGGCCACCTGGACGTGCACGCCGTGACCAACCCGGCCGACGGGCTGTCCCCGCTGCGCGCGGTGGTCCTCGGGCTGATCGTGGTCCTCGCGCTGATCGGGCTGATCGAGCTGTTGACGACGATCGGCGGCACGGTCCGCGAGGGCGAACGCGATCTGCTGGCGCTCAAGGCCATCGGCCTGTCCCCCCGGCAGATCACCGCCGTCACGGTCACCGCCACCGCCGGTACGGCCCTGGCGGCCGTGCTCCTCGCCACGGCCCTGGGACTGCCGTTGGCGCACTGGCTGATCGACGCCCAGGGGAGATCGAGCGGCATCGGCGCCGGGATCGCCCAGCTTCCCTCCCCCGCACTGCTCGTCCTGCTCGGCGCGGCGGCGGTGCTGGGGGCCGCGGCCCTCGCCGCCCTGCCGGCGGCGCGAGCGGCCCGCCGCCGTCTCGCCGACACACTGAGCGCGGTGGCCTGAGCGCCCTGCGCCGGGGGCCCGTCAGCCGCCGTAGGAGCCGTGCGGGTGGTGGGGCGGCTGCGGATGCCCGGCGTACGGGTTCCCGCCCGTGCCGGGCGCGTAGGGACTGCCGCCCGCGCCCGGGGCGTACGGGGGCTGCGGGTGCGGAGCGTACGGGTTGCCCTGCGGCGGCACGTAGGGCAGTCCCGTCGGTGGCGCGGTCGGCGGGACCGGCGGGACGGGGCCCGGTGCCGGCGGGAGGCTCGCCGGGTGGGCGCTCAGCCGGATGCCGTAGCGCCGCTTCAGCCGGCCCGTCTCCAGCAGCGCGATCGCCGTGACCGTGACGGGCGCGCCCAGGATGAAAACGATGCCCATGGTGAGGCTGAGTCCGTGCAGATCGCCGGTGACGAGGTCGGGAACGGCCATCAGCCAGGTCGTCACCGTGGCGAGCAGGGCCGGCAGCGAGCGATGCACGACGGCCGTGCCGAAGAAGTTGCCGGAGACCCGGATCGCCCCGACGACCACGAAGACGAACAACCACAGCGCCACGAGCGCCAGGAGCAGGAACATCAGCCCGCCCAGGGAGGTCGAGAACTGGAGCAGCGTGACCATGGCGACGACCGAGCCGATGAACAGCAGCAGCAGCTTCAGGCAGTTGAGGAGCTGCCCCCGCAACTGCCGCACGGTGCCGGTGCGCCGCCAGACGAAGAGCATCACGCCGACCGTCAGCGGGGTGAGGAACAGCAGCACCGCCGAGGCGGTCAGCGCGTTCTCCAGCAGCTCCGTGACGTCGAAGCCACCCTCCAGGACGGTGTAGACGCCGACGGAGGCGACCGCTCCGGCGATGACCCGGAAGCGCTTGAGCCGCTCGACGGCCGGGTCGAGCGGCTGCGGGATCCACGCGGGATGGAACACCGCCCTCGCGACGTGATGGGGTTTCAGGAAGGTCCGCGCCCTCAGCGTGCCCCCGGTCCAGCCTCCGGACGTACGTGCCACCTCGTGCTCCCCCGCGATCTCGCCTTGGTGATCGCGGGGGATTCTACGGGAAGCGGACGGCGCCGGGCCGTCCGCTTCCCGCACCGTGCTCACCGCCGGCCGCGCAGCTCCCGGTAGGTGGCGACGAGGGCCCGGGTGGAGGCGTCCAGGCCCGGCACGTCGGCCCCTTCGGTGAGGGCGGGTTCGACGCGCTTGGCGAGGACCTTGCCGAGTTCGACGCCCCACTGGTCGAAGGAGTCGATGTTCCAGATCGCACCCTGCACGAACACCTTGTGCTCGTAGAGCGCGACGAGCTGACCGAGCACGGACGGCGTGAGCTCGCGCGCGAGGATGGTGGTCGTGGGGTGGTCGCCCTTGAACGTCCTGTGCGGGACCAGTTCCTCCGGCACCCCTTCGCCGCGCACCTCGTCCGGGGTCTTGCCGAAGGCGAGGGCCTGGGTCTGGGCGAAGAAGTTGGCCATCAACAGGTCGTGCTGGTCCTTGAGTTCGTCGCGCAGCTCGGCGACGGGCTCGGCGAAGCCGATGAAGTCCGCCGGGATGAGCTTCGTCCCCTGGTGGATCAACTGGTAGTAGGCGTGCTGCCCGTTGGTGCCCGGCGTGCCCCACACCACGGGTCCCGTCTGCCACTCGACCTCGCGCCCGTCCCGGCCGACGTACTTGCCGTTGGACTCCATGTCCAGCTGCTGGAGGTAGGCGGTGAACTTCGACAGGTAGTGCGAGTACGGCAGTACCGCGTGCGACTGCGCGTCGTGGAAGTTGCCGTACCAGACTCCCAGCAGGCCCAGCAGCAGCGGCACGTTGGACTCGGCGGGGGCGGTGCGGAAGTGCTCGTCGACGATCCGGAACCCGTCGAGCATCTCCCGGAAGCGGTCCGGGCCGATGGCGATCATCAGTGACAGGCCGATCGCGGAGTCGTAGGAGTAGCGGCCGCCGACCCAGTCCCAGAACTCGAACATGTTCGCCGTGTCGATGCCGAACTCGGCGACCTTCCCGGCGTTGGTCGACAGGGCGACGAAGTGCTTGGCGACCGCCTTCTCGTCACCGAGGGCGTCGAGCAGCCAGGTGCGCGCCGAGGTGGCGTTGGTGACCGTCTCGACGGTGGTGAAGGTCTTGGACGCGACGATGAACAGCGTCTCGGCCGGGTCCAGGTCCCGGGTGGCCTCGTGCAGGTCGGCGCCGTCCACGTTCGACACGAACCGGACGGTGAGGCCGCGGTCGGTGAAGGCGCGCAGCGCCTCGTACGCCATGGCGGGGCCGAGGTCGGAGCCGCCGATGCCGATGTTGACGACGTTGCGGATGCGCTTGCCGGTGTGGCCGGTCCACTCGCCGGAGCGGATCCGGCCGGCGAAGTCGGCCATCCTGTCGAGGACGGCGTGCACGGCCGGGACGACGTTCTCCCCGTCGACCTCGACCACCGCGTCCCGCGGCGCCCGGAGCGCGGTGTGCAGCACGGCCCGGTCCTCGGTGGTGTTGATCCGCTCCCCGCGGAACATGGCGTCGCGCAGCCCGGACACGTCGGTGGCGGCGGCCAACTCCCGCAGCAGCCGCAGCGTCTCGTCGGTGATCAGGTGCTTGGAGTAGTCGACGTACAGGTCACCGACCCGGAGGGTGTACCCGGTGCCGCGGCCGGGGTCGGCGGCGAACAGCTCGCGCAACCGCACCTCGCCGAGCTCCTCGCGGTGCTTGGCCAGTGCGGTCCACTCGGGCGTCTGATTGAGCCTGGTACGACCGTCTGCGTTCATCTCGGACTTCAGCCTTCTTCCTTGGGTGGCCCCGCTGCTCCCAACCTAATTGATCAGCGGTGAACAGGACGGAAGAAGAAGACTGAGGGAATCCGAAGCGAACCGGTCTAGATCTCGCCCCGCAGTTTGGCGAGCGCCTCGGCGAGGATCGCCTCGCCGTCCGCGTCGCTGCGCCGCTCCCGCACATAGGCGAGGTGCGTCTTGTAGGGCTCGGTGCGCGGCGGGTCCGGCGGGTTGTCGCGGTCCTGCCCGGCCGGGAATCCGCAGCGGGGGCAGTCCCAGGTATCGGGCACCTGCGCGTCGCTCGCGAAGCTCGGCTGTGTCTCGTGCCCGTTGGAGCACCAGAAGGAGATGCGCAACCGGGGCGCGGACTCGCCGCGCTCGGCCTCACCCATCGGGCCCGCCCCGACCCGGCTTCCCCGGATCGCGTTGCCACTTGCCACGGTCGTAACTCCCTGCGTGATGTGCCGCAAAGCGAGTCGGCGTTCCGCTTCGCTGCGAGCGCCTCAGTCTACGTAAGGCCCAACGCACGTCCAGTGTGGGGAGTTACCGCCCCCGTAACCAGACGCAGGCCCCATGATAGGCCGCGCTCAGCTGCGCGTACCGAACATGGGGCCTTACGTGCGGAATGCTTGGGAAATGGGTGCGTGGCGCGCCCTCGGATCAGTTGTTCATCTTCATGGTGATGCCGAGCACGACGATGCACGCGAACCAGAGCAGACCGACCACAAGGGTGATCCGGTCGAGGTTGCGCTCGGCGACCGAGGAGCCGCCGACGGAGGACTGCATGCCACCACCGAACATGTCGGAGAGGCCGCCGCCCTTCCCCTTGTGCATCAGCACCAGCAGCATCAGCAGCAGGCTGAAGACGATCAGGGCGATGGAGAACCCCAGAACCACGGCTGGACCAACTTCCTCGGATGCGGATGGACGACGCGGGGCCCAGCACACTGCTGGACCCCGCAAGAGTACGACGGATCGCCGCTACGGCCTACTCCCGGCCCGTCGGTTCGCCTCCGGGGCGCTCCCGGCCGGTGCCGGGCCGCCGGCCGTGCGGCTCACTGGTCGCGGAAGCGAACGATCTTGACGAACTCGTCGGCGTCCAGCGAGGCTCCGCCGACCAGGGCACCGTCGATGTCGGCCTGCGCCATGATCTCGGCGACGTTGCCGGACTTGACCGAGCCGCCGTACTGGATGCGGACCTTGTCGGCGAGCTCCTGGCCGTACAGCTCGGCGAGCTTGCCGCGGATGGCCGCGCAGACCTCCTGCGCGTCCTCGGCGCCGCAGACCTTGCCGGTGCCGATGGCCCACACCGGCTCGTAGGCGATCACGACCGTCTCGGCGTGCTCGGCCGGGAGGTCCTTCAGACCGCCCTCGACCTGGGCGAGGGTGTGGGCGACGTGGTTGCCCGCCTCGCGGACCTCCAGCTCCTCGCCGACGCAGAGGATGGGGGTGATGCCGTGCTTGTAGGCGGCCTTCACCTTGGCGTTCACGATCTCGTCGGTCTCGGCGTGGTACTGGCGCCGCTCCGAGTGCCCGACGGCGACGTAGGTGCACTTCAGCTTGGCCAGCATCGGACCGGAGATCTCGCCGGTGTAGGCGCCGCCGTCGTGCGCGGAGATGTCCTGGGCGCCGTACGTGATCTTCAGCTTGTCGCCGTCGACCAGGGTCTGCACGGAGCGCAGGTCGGTGAAGGGCGGCAGGACGGCGACGTCGACGGCCTCGTAGTCCTTGTCGGCGAGGGCGAAGGCGAGCTTCTGGACGTGGGCGATGGCCTCGAGGTGGTTGAGGTTCATCTTCCAGTTGCCCGCCATCAGCGGCGTGCGGGTGGTCATTGAGGTCAGTCCTCCAGTGCGGCGAGGCCGGGGAGCGTCTTGCCCTCGAGGTATTCGAGGGAGGCGCCGCCGCCGGTCGAGATGTGGCCGAATGCCTGCTCGTCGAAGCCCAGGATGCGGACGGCCGCGGCGGAGTCGCCGCCGCCGACCACGGTGAAGCCCGGGGAGTCGATGAGGGCCTGGGCGACCGCCTTGGTGCCCTCGGCGTAATCGGGGTGCTCGAAGACGCCCATGGGGCCGTTCCAGAAGACGGTGGCGGCGTCGGCGAGCTTCGAGGCGTACAGCTTGCGGGTCTGAGGCCCGATGTCCAGACCCATGTGGCCGGCCGGGACGGCGTCCGCGGCGACGTTGGCGGGGTTGGCCGGCGCCTTGGTCTTCATGTCGGGGAACTCCGCGGCGACCAGCGTGTCGACGGGCACCACCAGCTCGACGCCGTTCTTCTCGGCGCGCTCCAGGTACTCCCGGACGGCCGGGATCTGGTCCTCCTGCAGGAGGGACGTGCCGACCTCGTGGCCCTGGGCCTTGAGGAAGGTGTACGCCATGCCGCCGCCGATGAGGATGCGGTCGGCCTTGCCGAGCAGCTCGTCGATGACGGCGAGCTTGTCGGAGACCTTGGCGCCGCCGAGGGCGACGACGTAGGGCCGCTGGACCTCGTCGGTGAGCTTCCTCAGGACGCCGACCTCGGTGGCGATGAGGTGACCGGCGTAGTGCGGCAGCCGCGCCGGGAGGTCGTAGACCGAGGCGTGCTTGCGGTGCACCGCGCCGAAGCCGTCGCCCACGTACACGTCGGCGAGGGCGGCGAGCCGGTCGGCGAACTCGCCGCGCTCGGCGTCGTCCTTGCTGGTCTCGCCAGCGTTGAAGCGCAGGTTCTCGATGACCGCGACATGTCCGTCGGCCAGGCCGGCGACGGTGGCGCCGGCGGACTCGCCGACGGTGTCGGTCGCGAACGCGACGTCGGCACCGAGGAGTTCACCGAGGCGCGTGGCGGCCGGGGCGAGCGAGAAGGCGGGGTCCGGAGCTCCCTTGGGGCGGCCCAGGTGGGAGGCGACGACCACGCGGGCGCCCGCCTCGGCGAGGGCCTTGACGGTGGGCAGCACGGCGCGGATGCGGCCGTCGTCGGTGATGGTGGTGCCGTCCAGCGGCACGTTGAGGTCGGCGCGGACGAAGACCCGCTTGCCCGCGACGCCTTCGGAGAGGAGTTCGTCGATCGTCTTCATGGGGACTCCCTGGCTAGAGCAACGTGTTCGCTCGTGATCGCTCGTGATCGAAAGAGGGCGGCTGTTCCGATACGTGCGTCAGGGCTCGGCCGGCGCGTTGCCGCACCGGCCGAGCCCTGCACTCATATCAGGCTGCCCGCTCCGCGATCAGAGCTGGTTGCCCACGAAGACCGTCAGGTCGACGAGGCGGTTGCTGTAGCCCCACTCGTTGTCGTACCAGCCGATGACCTTCACGCTCTTGCCGTCCTGGACCATGGTCAGGGACGAGTCGAAGGTGCAGGACGCCGGGGCGTTGACGATGTCGGAGGAGACGATCGCGTCCTCGGTGTACTCGAGGTAACCCTTGAGCTCGCCCTCGGCGGCCTTCTGGAAGGCGGCGTTGACCTCTTCCTTGGTGACCTCGCGGGAGAGCTCCACGACCAGGTCGGTGACCGAGCCGGTGGGCACCGGGACGCGCATGGCCATGCCGTCCAGCTTGCCCTTGAGCTGCGGGAGCACCAGGGCGGTGGCCTTGGCGGCACCGGTGGTGGTCGGGATGATGTTCTCGGCGGCGGCACGCGCGCGGCGCAGGTCCTTGTGCGGGAAGTCCAGGATGCGCTGGTCGTTCGTGTACGCGTGCACCGTGGTCATCAGACCCTTGACGATGCCGAAGTTCTCGTCGAGGACCTTCGCCATCGGCGCCACGCAGTTGGTGGTGCAGGAGGCGTTGGAGATGACGTGGTGGTTGGCCGCGTCGTACTGATCGTGGTTGACGCCCATGACGAGGGTGATGTCCTCGTTCTTCGCCGGGGCGGAGATGATGACCTTCTTGGCGCCGCCGGCGATGTGCTTCTCGGCGTCTTCCTTCTTGGTGAAGATGCCGGTCGACTCGATGACGATGTCGACGCCCAGCTCGCCCCACGGGATGTCGGCGGGGTTGCGCTCGGAGAGCACCTTGATCGTCCTGCCGTCGACGGTGATCGTGTCGGCGGTGTGCGAGACCTCCTGCTTGAGGCGGCCCAGGATGGTGTCGTACTTCAGCAGGTGCGCAGTGGTCGCCGTGTCCCCCAGGTCGTTGACGGCCACGATCTCGATGTCGGCGCCCTGCTCCAGCAAAGCGCGGAAGTAGTTGCGACCGATGCGGCCAAACCCGTTGATGCCTACGCGGATCGTCACGAACCGATCTCCTCGTTGGTGCGCCGGCTCTAGTCGCCGGCGAGCTGTATTTGGGATGTCCCCGACCACTGTCGACCCTACCTCTCCGGGGCCCCGGTCGTGACATCGAGTAGCCCATACCCGGCGAGGCGGCCCGTACCCGTCAGTAGGGTGCGGACCGCCCGGGCCGACGGCCCGTCTTCACTCGATCTGGTCACGGGCCGTCAGCCCACCTTGACGAGGGGCGTCACCCGTCCAGGGCGGCCAGCGCCTTCCTCAGCAGCGCGGCCCGGTCGGCCGCGGAGGTGAGGTGCTCCAGGCCGAAGCCCAGCAGCACGGTGTCGCCGGTGGTGACCGCTCCGTAGGTCCGGAACAGCGCTCCGGTGCGCGTCCAGTCCTTCAGGACGGCCGGGCTGCCCGCGGGCGGTCCGGGGACCGTCCAGGCGCCGAGCGAACTCTCGAAGCCCTCGGTGTCGGCCGCGGTGCCGCCGGTCACGAGCGAGGTCTCGTCGGCGAGGACGCCGTGGCCGCCGCTGCCCGGATCGGTGACGTAGGCGAGGGAGACCTCGACCGTCTTCCCGGCGTAGGCGCTCAGGTCGAACTCCACCTGCCGCCAGCCGCCGGAGGACCCGGTGAGGCTGTGCCAGGCGCCGGTGGTGCCGGTCGCGGCGCAGCCGTCGTCGCCCAGGGTCAGGTAGCGCTCCAGCCAGGGGTGCTCGCCGATGTAGAACCCGGCCGCGCACTCGGCCGGCACGGTGGTGCGGGTCGCGCCGCCCGCCTCGGGCAGGGTCGTCCAGTCGTCGGCGCCGGTGGTGTGCGCCTCGACGACGACGTGGTCGTAGCCCGGCTCGGTGTCCCACAGCAGCTGGGTGCGCAGGGCGGGCTTGTCGGCCGCGGTGGTGCCGGTGAGGTCGATGGTGCGGGTGAGGCGCTTGTAGCCGTCGTCGGTGTGCACGGCGGCGGCCATGAAGGAGCCGGCGTGGGGCCCGTACGGGTTGACCGTGCCGGGGAACTGTCCGGCGCCGGCGCTCGCGAACTGCGGGTACCGCTCGACGGGCAGTTCGTCGGAGGTGACGCCGTAGGTGCCGGCCCCGTCCAGCGGGTTGCCGGGCGCGTCGCCGAGCGGGCCGGTGAAGCCGCCCAGGCCTCCGGAACCGGTGAACGCCGTGACCCCGGAGGTGGAGGTGCGGGAGTAGGCGCCCAGGTAGTACTGGCCGAAGTCGTCGGACAGGGTGCCGCCGCCGAGGTCGACGCTGCCGCCGGCCTGTTCGCCCGCCTCGACCAGCCGGCCGCCCTCGTTGAGGAAGGCCCGCAGCTGGAGCTGGGTGGCGATGCCCGGGGCGCCGGCGCCGGTGTGGTGCACGACCGTGTCGAAGTGGCTCAGCACGCCGAGCGCGTCCGGGGCCCCCCGCTCGGCGACGTCCCAGACCGCCGCGCGGCGGCCGTTGGCCTTCAGCGCGTCGACGTACTTCTGCGTCTGCGCGGCCTTCGCGCCCTCCTCGGAGACGACCAGGACGTCCGCGCGGGGGCGTTCGGCCACGGTGTAGGTGAAGTGCTCGCTGGAGACCTTCTTGCCGCGGCGGGCCTCGCCGGTGAACCAGACCTCGACCTTGTCGCCGGGCTCGCCGTGCCTCACCTTCGCCCGGTACTCGTCGAAGTAGAGGTTGTCCTCACCGCCGTACCGCTCGCCGCCCTTCCAGGGCCTGAGGTCCACGTCGTGCGTACGGCCGCCGTTGACGCGGTACTTCAGCTCCTTGTCGCGCACGGCCTTGCGGACGACGACGGAGACCTCCTGGTCGGCGCCGCGCCCGTACGACGTGCCGAAGGCCGACGGGGTGAAGTCCGCGGCCTCCAGGCCGACGGCCGAGGACGGCCGGTCGGGGTGGGAGGCGGTCTCGGCGACGGAGAGCGCGAACGGGATGTTCTTCGCGAACTCCTCCTGGATCAGCTTCTCGTCGTCGGGGAAGTTGAAGCCCGAGCGGCAGTCGCTCGCGTTCCACTCGTCGTCGGGGTCGGCCTCGGAGACGGTCTGGCAGGTCGACATCTCGGGGGTGAACATCGCCATGCCGTTGACGTTGGCCGCGTGGCCGTCGGCCTCGCCGTTGGTGGTGTACAGCTCGGAGGAGAGCTGCGGGTGGTAACCGGGGATCGCCGAGTTGTCGGGCGTGCCGGCGAGGGCCTCGTAGAGGACGTCGTCGGGGGTCGGCGTGGCCACCTGCCAGCCGACCCCGTAGAGGAGGAGTTCGGCCGCGGAGTGGTAGTTGATGCCGTAGGTGAAGCCGATGCGCTTCTGGAAGGCGTCGATGGCCTTGGTCTCGGGCTCGGAGCCCGGGGCGGCGCCGCGGTAGGTCTGGCTGGTGGGGTTGGGGGACGAGCCCTCGTCGTCGTACCCCCACTTGTAGGGGAAGTTGCGGTTGAGGTCGACGCCGTCGCCGGTGCCGATGGCGCCGTCGCCGTTGACGTCCCGCAGGTTCTTGCGCCAGAGGCGGTTGTCCTCGTCGGCGAAGGTGTGGTCGTAGCCGTCGGGGTTGGCGGAGAGGACGAACCACAGTTCCGTGGTGTCGACGATCTTCTTGATCCGCTTGTCCGTCCGGTACGCGTCCAGGTAGTGGTGCATCAGCCGCCGGGTCATCTCCGGCGTGATCCACTCGCGCGCGTGCTGGTTGGACAGGTAGAGGACGGCCGGTTTCGCACCGTCCTTCGTCTTCCTGGCCTCCTTGGTGAGCTTCAGGGCGAGGATGTCCTGGCCCCTGACCGTCTTGCCGATGGAGACGACCTTGGTGAGGTCGGGGTTCTCCCGCGCGGTGCGCAGGATCTCCTCCCGCAGACCGCCCTTGCCGCTGTACGGGCGGAACACGCCTTCGGCGGCGTCCTCGACGCGGGTCTCCGCCCGGGCGGAGAGCGCGTGCTCGGTGAGGTCGACGCCCTGCTCCTCCAGCTTCTCGGCCTGTCCCTCGGTGAGGTAGACCTCCACGGTGGCCGTGCCCCGGTCGGGCACCCGCTCACCGAGTTCGTGGCCGTCCTGCCCCGCCGCGAGGAGCAGGGACACCTGCTCCTTGGTGACGTCGGCGCGGAAGACCTTGACCTCGTCGGTGTCCGAGGCCGCGGGGTCCGCGGGCTGTGCCTGGGCGATGGGTGCGAAGCCCGCTCCGCCGATCAGGAGCGTGCCGACAGCGAGGATCGATCTCGCTCTGTGTCTCATGTGCCCCCCTGGGAGTGGTCCGCCACAGCGGCGAACAGATGCCAGGCTCATGACACAACATGATCGAGTCAAGGGCGCCGTCGCGACACGGGAAAACCGGCGCCGGTCACCCGGGTGGGCGCTGACGCCGGCCTCCTGATCACGCGTCAGACCATCAGCTTGTCGTCCAGTTCCTCGCCGATGTTGGCCTCCGTGCCCGGGATGCCCAGGTCGGCGGCGCGCTTGTCGGCCATCGCCAGCAGCCGGCGGATCCGGCCGGCCACGGCGTCCTTGGTGAGCGGCGGATCGGCGAGCGCGCCCAGCTCCTCCAGGGAGGCCTGCTTGTGCTCCATGCGCAGCCGGCCGGCCGCGGCGAGGTGCTCGGGGACGTCGTCGGCGAGGATCTCCAGGGCGCGCTGGACGCGGGCACCGGCGGCGACGGCCGCGCGGGCGGAGCGGCGGAGGTTGGCGTCGTCGAAGTTGGCCAGCCGGTTCGCCGTGGCGCGCACCTCACGGCGCATCCGGCGCTCCTCCCAGGCCAGCACCGACTCGTGCGCGCCGAGCCGGGTGAGCAGCGCGCCGATCGCGTCGCCGTCGCGGACCACGACCCGGTCCACGCCGCGCACCTCACGCGCCTTGGCGGCGATCGACAGCCTGCGGGCGGCGCCGACCAGGGCGAGCGCTGCCTCGGGGCCGGGGCAGGTCACCTCGAGGGAGGAGGAGCGGCCGGGCTCGGTGAGGGAGCCGTGGGCCAGGAAGGCGCCGCGCCAGGCCGCCTCGGCGTCACAGGTGGCCCCGGAGACCACCTGCGGGGGAAGGCCGCGGATCGGACGGCCGCGGCCGTCCACCAGACCCGTCTGGCGGGCCAGCTGGTCGCCGCCCGCGACCACCCGGACGACGTAGCGCGATCCGCGGCGCAGCCCGCCCGGCGCCATCACGATCAGTTCGGAGCTGTGGCCGAAGATCTCCAGGATGTCCCGCTTGAGACGGCGGGCCGCCATCGCGGTGTCCAGCTCCGCCTCGATCACGATGCGCCCGCTCACCAGGTGGAGGCCGCCGGCGAACCGCAGAACGGCGGAGACCTCCGCCTTCCTGCAGCAGGTCCGGGTGACGGGGAGCCGGGAGATCTCGTCCTTCACCGCTGCCGTCATCGCCATGGGCCGATCCTTCCATGCATCCGAAAAATACGGTCGTACGCGGCGGCCAACAGCTCCGGGTCGTGCCGGGGGCTTCCGTCGGGCCTGGCCACCGGAGCCAGCTCGACCGTGGCGCCGAACCGCTCGGCGGCGGCGGTCAGCGAATCACGGTCGGGCACGGCGGCCTCGTCGGCCAGCACCACGTCCAAGGCGAGTTTAGGGGCGTGTCGTCCCAAAACCTCCACATGACGCTGCGGGGAGAAGCCCTCGGTTTCTCCTGGCTGCGGGGCGAGGTTAAGGGAGAGTACCCGGCGCGCCTTGGTCTCGATGAGGGCGTCCAGCAGTTCCGGCACGAGCAGGTGCGGGATGACCGAGGAGAACCAGGAGCCGGGCCCGAGCACCACCCAGTCGGCGTCGAGGACCGCCGCGACCGCCTCGGGGACGGCGGGCGGGTCGTTCGGCACGAGGTGCACGGACTGCACCTCGCCCGGGGTGAGGGCGACGGTGGCCTGGCCGCGGACGGTGCCGATCTCGTCGGGCCGCTCGGGGTCGTGCCCCTTGACCAGGGCCTGGAGCTCCAGCGGCACGGCGGACATGGGCAGCACGCGCCCGTGCGCGCCGAGCAGCCGGCCCACCAGGTCCAGCGCCTGGACGTGGTCGCCGAGCTGCTCCCACAGGGCGACGATCAGCAGATTGCCGACCGCGTGCTCGTGCAGATCGCCCCGGGACTGGAAGCGGTGCTGGATGACGCGGGCCCACGTCTGGCCCCAGTCGTCGTCGCCGCACAGCGCGGCCAGGGCCTTGCGCAGGTCGCCGGGCGGCAGCACGCCCAGCTCGTCGCGCAGGCGCCCGCTGGAGCCGCCGTCGTCCGCCACGGTGACGACGGCGGTGAGGTCGCCGGTGATCCGGCGCAGTGCGGCGAGCGAGGCGGACAGGCCCATGCCGCCGCCGAGGGCGACGACCTTGGGCTGGGCGCCCCGGCGGCGCGGCCTCGCGCCGCGGGCCTCGGCCGGCCGGCTCGCGCGCCCCTCGGGGACCGCTCTGCGCAGCCGGCTCAGCCGCGGAGTACGTGCTGTCATTCCCGTCCCATGTCCCGGTGGACCACCACCGTCTCCACGCCCTCGGCGGCGAGCCGGGCGGCGAGCTTCTCCGACATGGCGACCGACCGGTGCTTGCCCCCGGTGCAGCCGACGGCGATGGTCACATAGCGCTTGCCCTCACGACGGTAGCCCGCGGCGACCAGCCGCAGCATCTCCGCGTACCGGTCGAGGAACTCCTTGGCGCCGGGCTGGTTGAAGACGTACGACGCCACCTCCTCGTTGAGGCCGGTGTACGGGCGCAGCTCGGGGACCCAGTGCGGGTTGGGCAGGAACCGCATGTCCACGACCAGGTCGGCGTCGACCGGGAGGCCGTACTTGAAGCCGAAGGACATGACGGTGGCCCGCAGCTCGGGCTCCTCCTCGCCGGCGAACTGGGCGTCCATCTTGGCGCGCAGCTCGTGCACGTTGAGGCTGGAGGTGTCGATCACCAGGTCGGCGTCGCCGCGCAGTTCGCGCAGCAGCTCCCGCTCGGCGGCGATGCCGTCGACGATCCGGCCGTCGCCCTGCAGGGGGTGCGGGCGGCGCACCGACTCGAAGCGGCGCACCAGGGCGTCGTCGGAGGACTCCAGGAAGACGGTCCGCCGGGTGACGCCCCGCGCGTCGAGGTCGGCGAGGGACTCGCGGAGGTTGTCGAAGAAGCGCCGCCCGCGGACGTCGACGACGACCGCGATCCGCGCCACGTTGCCCTGGGAGCGCGCGCCGAGCTCCACCATGGTGGGGATCAGCGCGGGCGGCAGGTTGTCCACGACGAACCAGCCGAGGTCCTCCAGACACTTCGCGGCCGTCGAACGGCCGGCCCCGGACATGCCGGAGATGATCACCAGCTCGGGGATGGCCGCCTCCGGCACCCCGGCCTTTTCCTTGCCCGTACTCACCTGTGCTCCGTCGTCCTGGCGGGCGGCGGTCCCGCCTGTCTCCTGCTGGGTCCGGTTCCGCTCCGGCGCGGGTCCCGTCTCGTGCTCGGTCATCGATCCTGCCCCCGTCGTCCGTCCGGGGCGCCCGTGGGGACGGGTTCCCCGGGAGAACCCGTCGTCTGCCCGGGTTCCTCCGTGTCATCCATGATCTCGCCCGTCGCCGTGTTCACGGCGGGGGCGGCGGGCGCCGCCCGGTCGAGGGCCGCGACGATCGTCTCGGCCGTCTTGCGGCCTATGCCCGGAACCTCGCAGATCTGGTCGATTGTCGCCGATCGCAGCCTCTTCACCGAACCGAAGTGCTTGATCAGTGCCTGCTTGCGGGTCTCGCCGAGGCCGGGCACCTCGTCCAGCGGGCCGGCCCGGAAGCGTTTGGCGCGCTTGGTGCGCTGGTAGGTGATCGCGAACCGGTGGGCCTCGTCGCGGACCCGCTGGAGCAGGTAGAGGCCCTCGCTGGTGCGCGGCAGCACCACCGGGTCGGTCTCGCCCGGCAGCCAGACCTCCTCCAGCCGCTTGGCGAGGCCGCACACCGCGATGTCGTCGATGCCCAGCTCGTCCAGCGCCCGCTGGGCCGCCGCGACCTGTGGCGCGCCGCCGTCGACGACGACGAGCTGCGGCGGATAGGCGAAGCGCCTGGGGCGGCCGTCGTCCTCCGTGAGGGTGCTCGCGGGCGGCTCGGCGAGGCCCGCGGAGGAGTCCTGCGCGCCGGGCTCCCCGCCGTCGGTCCACTCCCCCGTCCGCTCCTTCTCCGCGAGGTAGCGCCGGAAGCGGCGGGTGATCACCTCGTGCATGGAGCGGACGTCGTCCTGGCCCGCGAAGCCTTTGATCTGGAAGCGGCGGTACTCGCTCTTGCGGGCCAGCCCGTCCTCGAAGACGACCATGGAGGCCACCACGTCGTCGCCCTGGAGGTGCGAGATGTCGTAGCACTCGATCCTCAGCGGGGCGCTGTCCAGCTCCAGGGCGTCGGTGATCTCCTCCAGCGCGCGCGAGCGCGTGGTCAGGTCGGAGGCGCGCTTGGTCTTGTGCAGCACGAGCGCCTGCTGGGCGTTGCGCTCCACCGTCTCCATCAGGGCCCTCTTGTCCCCGCGCTGCGGGATCCGCAGGGAGACGCCGGAGCCGCGCCGCTCGGTCAGCCACTGCTGGACCGGCTCCACCGGGTCGGGCAGGGCGGGGACCAGGACTTCCCGGGGGACCGCGTCGCCGGTCTCCTCGCCGTAGAGCTGCTGCAGCGCGTGCTCGACGAGGGCGCCGGTGGTGATCTCCTCGACCTTGTCGGTGACCCAGCCGCGCTGGCCGCGCACGCGTCCGCCGCGCACGTGGAAGATCTGGACGGCCGCCTCCAGCTCGTCCTCGGCGACCGCGATCAGATCGGCGTCGGTCGCGTCGGCGAGCACGACCGCGCTCTTCTCCATGGCCTTCTTCAGGGCCGCGATGTCGTCGCGCAGGCGGGCGGCCCGCTCGTACTCCATCTCCTCGGCCGCCTCCGTCATCCGCCGCTCCAGACGGCGCAGGTAGGCGCCCGTGCGGCCGGTCATGAAGTCGGAGAACTCCTCGGCCAGTCCGCGGTGGTCCTCGGCGGAGATGCGCCCCACGCACGGCGCCGAGCACTTGTCGATGTAGCCGAGCAGACAGGGGCGGCCGGTGCGGGCGGCGTTCCTGAAGACCCCGGCCGAGCAGGTGCGCACCGGGAAGACCCGCAGCAGCAGGTCCACGGTGTCCCGGATCGCCCAGGCGTGCGTGTACGGGCCGAAGTACCGGACGCCCTTCTTCTTGTGACCGCGCATCACCTGCACGCGCGGGAACTCCTCGTTCATCGTCACCGCGAGGTACGGGTAGCTCTTGTCGTCGCGGTACTTGACGTTGAACCGGGGGTCGTACTCCTTGATCCAGGAGTACTCCAGCTGGAGCGCCTCGACCTCCGTGGACACCACCGTCCACTCCACGGACGCGGCCGTGGTGACCATGGAGCGGGTGCGCGGGTGCAGCCCGGCCAGGTCCTGGAAGTAGTTCGCCAGGCGCTGGCGCAGGCTCTTCGCCTTCCCGACGTAGATCACCCGGCGGTGTTCGTCGCGGAACCGGTAGACCCCCGGCGAGTCGGGGATCTCACCCGGTCTGGGGCGGTAGCTGGAGGGGTCGGCCATGTCTCACACCCTACTGGCGGGGACCGACACCGCGACGGGCCTGTGGACGCGGGGGCCGGGACGGCTCCGGGTGGGTTACGGCGTGCGGGAAGCGGGAAGGTGGGGGGTCCGTCCCCCGGGTGATCGGCGGACGGCCACGAATCGGAGGGCTGGTCGGATGCGACAGACGCGGATCGAGAAACCACGACGGCCGGCCCGGACCCGCCGGTACGCGGACGAGGCGTCCGGCCCCGCCGACTCCCACGACCCGCGCGATCCCGAGATCGTGCGCGCGAAGCGCCTGCGGGCGCGGTGGGAGGGCCGGGGCGGGGGCGGCGCGTCGTAGGGCCGGGGCCCTTTCCGGCCCTTCCGGTCCTTCCGGTCCTTCCGGCCGGATGGCAGCGGACGGACCGTGTGGACGATCACCGGGTCGTGAACACGGGCCGCTGGGCGGCGCTCGCGGACTGCGCGCGGGAGCGGTGGGGGTACGCCCCCGTCGGACGATCGGACCGCCGGCTTTCGGAACGGACCGGGACCGGGCCGTCACCGTCATGGCGGGACACGGCTTCACCGCGGAGCACCACCACATGGGGGCTCCGCACGCGACCGGCCGCGTCCAGCGGCGGGTCGCGTTCCGCCGGCCGGGCCCGTGGTGGTCCCGGCCGGCGCTGAAGCGCTACTTCGCCGAAGGCGCCGGCCTGACCTGCGTACTGGTCGACGGGCTGCTCGGGCCGCGGGTCACCCATGAGGGAATCCGTCTGATCGGCCGGGTGCCCTCGGAGCTCGCCCGGGAGACGGAGGCGTACGCGGTCGAGCACGGCACGGGGCCGCGGTGCAGCCCGGGGGGCGACCTGTTCGTCGACGGCTTCGAGACCGAGCTGGGCGCACGGCGCGCCGGCGACGCCGTCGTGACCTGGGCCCTGTTCTTCCGCACGGGAGACATCGCGGGCACTTCCTGGGACATCGCCCCCGCGGGGGTCTGGCGTCACTGGTAGGGCGTCCCCGCCACGAGAGGCGCCCCGCGCCGCTTCCGGGGGCCCGCCGCCGGGCGTCAGGTGTTGTCGGGACTTGGTCAACACGCTTCAATGCGGGGGAACTCCGGGCCCTGATACGACGGCGTACGGATGTGGAGGCTCCGCCGCGCCGGCGGGGGCGGTTCCGGGGTGCCCGCGCGACGGTCCGACCAGCCGTCGCGGACTTCACAGAAAGGCCCCTGCATGCCGCACGCCACACCGCACGCGGACGTCGTCACCGCGGAACTGGACTCGGCCCTGCGCGGCGGCCCCTTCCACGTCGCCCTGCGTGCGGCGATCGCCGCACGGGGACTGCCGTTGCAGCGGGTGCAGCACCATCTGTCGCGCCACGGCGTGAAGGTCGGCGTCACCAGCCTGAGTTACTGGCAGCAGGGGGCCCGCCGCCCGCAACGTCCGGAGTCGCTGCGCGCCGTGCGGGCGCTGGAGGAGATCCTGCGGCTGCCGGAGGAATCGCTGATCCGGCTGCTCGCCGAGCCGGACGAGCACGCGCCGGCCCGGCACTCCGGCGGGCGGTCCCACCGCTGCCTCGTCGAGGCCTCGGGCGTACGGGAACGGCTGCTGGCCCAGCTCGGCGTCCCGCGCGACGGCGGGCTGCACACCCTGGGGCACCACGAGCGGATACGGATCGGAGCGGGCCGCGAACTGGCGGAGCGCGAGTCGCACCACATCGTGCGCGCGTACCGGGACGGCGTCGACCGCTACGTGGCCGTCCACTACGGCGACCCCGGGGCCGCGCCGGAACGGATGACCGTGCACGCCCTGGAGAACTGCCGTGCCGGACGCGTCCGCCGGCACCACGACACCGGGGTGCTCGCGGCCGAGCTGCTCTTCGACACCCGGCTGCGGAGCGGTGACACCTTCCTCTTCCGCTACGCCGTCGAGGACGGCACGGCGGGCGTCTCGCGCGAGTACGTGCGCGGGGCGGAGTCCCCCGGCGGCCAGTACGCGCTCCAGGTGTGCTTCGACTCCGGGGCGCTCCCGGTGCGCTGCCACCGGTTCGCCCAGCATTCGGCGGCGGCACCGCGCGGCGGCCACCAGGAACTGGCGCTCAGCGGACGGCACCGCTCGGTGCACCTGGTGGAACCGCGCGTGCGGTCGGGTTACGTGGGGATCGCCTGGGACTGGGACTGACCGCGGTCCGGCCGGTCGGACCGGTCAGGCCTGCGGCTCGGCGATCACCGTGCCGTTCTTCACCTCGACGGCCATCGCCTTCAGGGGGGCCACCGCCGGCTCGCGCAGCGCCTTTCCGGTGGTGGCGTCGAACTCGCTGCCGTGGCAGGGGCAGATCAGCTTCGTGCCCTCGAGCTTGTTGATGGGGCATCCCGCGTGGGTGCAGACGGTGTCGTACGCCTTGAGGGTGCCGTCCGCGCTCCGGCTGACCACGACGTTGTGGTCCCGGTACAGCTTCGCCCCGTTCTCGGCGACCTCGCTCTCGGGCCCCAGCTCGGTGGGGCCGGTCAGCCGCGCGGGGCCCTCCTCGGTCCTTCCGCACGCGGTGAGGCCCAGTCCGGCGACGGAGGTGAGGGCCGCGCCCCGCAGGACGGTACGGCGGCTCGCGGCGGGTCGGGCGGGCATGAGGGCTCCACGGGTGGGACGGGGGTGCAGGGCTGGACACCGGGGACGATACCGGGGCCGACCACGCCGATCGCGGGCGGGTGGGACGACCGCACCGCCGCTCCCGCTCCCGCGGACGGTCGTGCTCCCCCAGTACCTCGAGGGCCTGGGAGGCACCCCGCAGGCGCCGGACCGCGCGGTCTCCCCCGGACCGCACCGACACGACGGCGTAAACGCTTGCGCAAGCGTTTACGCCCACCTGCCGCATGGGATACGGTCCCACCCCAGCACGTGATGCGCGCCGGCGTCGAAGGAGAGCCCCCATGGCGACCATGGCGGACGTGGCACTCAGCGCGGGCGTCTCCGTGGCGACCGTCTCCCACGTCCTGAACGACACCCGTCCGGTACTCCCCCACACCCGTCAGGCCGTCCTCGACGCCGTCGAGGAACTCGGCTACACCCCCAACACCCTGGCCCGCTCCCTGGTGACGTCCCGCACCCGCACGATCGGCCTGGCGGTGTCCGCGATCAGCAACCCGTACTTCACGGAGATCCTCCAGGGCGTCGAGGGCGCCGCCCTGGAGCACGGCTACGGCCTCCTCATCGCCGATCCGCACGACGACCCGGCGCATGAGCGCAAGGTCGTCCGGCTGCTGCACGAGCGCCGCGTGGACGGCATGATCGTCGCGCCCTCCGCGCAGCCGCGCGAGTTGCTCGCCTATCTCGGGCGTCACCGGGTGCCGGCCGTCTTCCTGGACCGGCTGGTCGGCGTGCCCGAGGACGGCGAGGGACCCCGCTTCGACCAGGTGTGCGCCGAGAGCACGGAACCGACGGCCCGGCTGGTCACGCATCTCTCCGGCCTGGGCCACCGCCGTATCGCCCTGATCGCGGGGCGGCCGGGGCTCAGCACGACCGCCGAGCGGATCACCGGGTACCGGCACGGGCTCGCCGCCTCCGGGCTGCCGTACGACGAACGGCTGCTGGTGCACGGCCACTCGGAGTCGGCGGGTGCGGAGCGGGCCACCGCCGCTCTGCTGTCCCTCGGTGCGCGTCCCACCGCGCTGGTCACCGCCAACGACGCCATGACCATCGGGGCGCTTCGTGCCCTGCGGGCACACGGTCTGTCCGTGCCCGGGGACATCGCGTTGTGCTGTTTCGACGACTTCGCGTGGGCGGATCTGTTCACGCCCCGCCTCACGGCGATCGCGCAGCCCGGCAGGGACATCGGCGCCCGGGCCGTACGCGTCCTCCTGGACCGCCTCGCCGATCCGGACCGTCCCGCGCGGACCGAACGGCTCCCGTGCGCCTTCGTGCACCGCACCTCCTGCGGCTGCCCGGACGGAACGGAGCGGACCGGGCAGTCCGAGAGTCCCGATCTCCCGACGGAAGGAACCCCCTCGTGATCGTCGTAGCCGGTGAGGCACTGATCGACCTGGTACCGCGCGGTGCGGGTGCGCTCGCGGCGCTGACGCCGGCGCTCGGCGGCGGCCCGTTCAACACCGCGGTGGCGCTGGGCCGCCTCGGCTCCCCCGCCGCGTTCTGCTCGCGGGTGTCACGGGACGCCTTCGGTGCGGCGCTGCTGGACCGGCTGCGGGAGAGCGGTGTGGACGTGTCGTCGGTGCAGCGCGGCGACGAGCCGACGACGCTGGCCGTCGCCACGGTCGGCGCGGACGGCTCGGCGGCCTACTCCTTCTACGTGGAGGGAACCGCGGACCGGCTGTTCACGGCCCCCGACGCGTTGCCGGCCGGGACCCGCGCGGTGTCCTTCGGGACCTGCTCGCTGGTGCTGGAACCGGGCGCGAGCGCGTACGAGGAGCTGATGCGCACCGCCTCCGCTCGGGGCGTCTTCACCGCGCTGGATCCCAACATCCGTCCGGGTCTCATCCCCGACCCGGACGCCTACCGGGCCCGGTTCCGGAGCTGGCTGCCGTCGGTGTCGCTGCTGAAGCTGTCCGCGGAGGACGCCGAATGGCTCGGCGGGTCCCCGAAGGAGTGGCTGGCGGCCGGTCCGGCGGCGGTCGTGGTCACCCGGGGCGGCGACGGACTGACCGTGTTCACCCGCGAGGGCGGCGAGTACGCCGTGCCGGGTGAGCGGGTCGAGGTGGTGGACACGATCGGTGCCGGTGACACGGTGAACGCGGCACTGCTGCACGGCCTCGCCGCGCGGGACGCGCTCAGTGACGCGGGCGTGGCCGCGCTGGACGGTGAGGGCTGGACGGGACTGCTCGGCTTCGCGGCGCGGGCCGCGGCGGTCACCTGCTCACGCGCGGGCGCGGAGCCGCCGTACGCCCGTGAGCTGGAGCCGGGGAACGCCTGACGCACGCACGCGCCGTGCCGCACGGGGTTCCCGTGCGGCACGGCGCGTGCCGGTGTGGGTCGGTCAGTCCTTGGCCGCCCGCGTCGTCTTCTTCGCGGCGGCCCTGGTGGCCGTCTTCCTGGTGGTCGTACCGTCCACCGTCCTGGTGGCCGTCTTCCTGGTGGTGGACCCGGCGGCGACGGTCTTCTTCGCCGCCGCCTTGCGCGGGGCCCGCACCTGCGCGGCGTCGCTGATCCGCTCCGCTCCCAGGATGTCCCGCAGGAACTTGCCGGTGTGGCTGGCCGGAACGCCGGCGACCTGCTCCGGGGTGCCCTCCGCGACGACCAGGCCGCCGCCGGAACCGCCCTCGGGGCCCATGTCGACGACCCAGTCGGCGGTCTTGATCACGTCGAGGTTGTGCTCGATGACGATGACCGTGTTGCCCTTGTCGACCAGGCCGGACAGGACCTTCAGCAGCTTGCTGATGTCCTCGAAGTGCAGACCGGTGGTCGGCTCGTCCAGCACGTAGACCGTGCGGCCGGTGGAGCGCTTCTGCAGCTCGCTGGCGAGCTTCACGCGCTGTGCCTCGCCGCCGGACAGGGTGGTCGCGGACTGGCCGAGCCGGACGTAGCCGAGACCGACGTCGTTGAGGGTCCTCAGGTGACGGGCGATGGCCGGAACGGCCTCGAAGAAGTGCATGGCCTCTTCGATCGGCATGTTCAGGACGTCGGCGATGGACTTGCCCTTGTAGTGGACCTCCAGGGTCTCCCGGTTGTACCGGGCGCCGTGGCAGACCTCGCACGGGACGTACACGTCCGGGAGGAAGTTCATCTCGATCTTGATGGTGCCGTCGCCCGCGCAGTTCTCGCAGCGGCCGCCCTTGACGTTGAAGGAGAAGCGGCCGGGCAGGTAGCCGCGGACCTTCGCCTCGGTGGTCTCGGCGAACAGCTTGCGGACGTGGTCGAAGACCCCCGTGTACGTCGCCGGGTTGGAGCGCGGGGTGCGGCCGATGGGCGACTGGTCGACGTGGACGACCTTGTCGACGAGGTCGTCGCCGTCCACGCGCGTGTGCCGGCCGGGGACGCTGCGGGCGCCGTTCAGCTCGCGGGCGAGGTGGGTGTACAGGATGTCGTTGACCAGCGTGGACTTGCCGGAGCCGGACACACCGGTGACCGCGGTGAAGACACCCAGCGGGAAGGACACGTCGATGTCCTGGAGGTTGTTCTCGCGGGCGCCGTGCACCGTGAGCCGGCGCGAGGGGTCGTGCGGGCGGCGGACGTCGGGCAGCGGGATGGCCTTCTTGCCGGACAGGTACTGGCCGGTCTGCGACTCGGCGTTGGCGAGCAGCTCCTTCAGGGAGCCGCTGTGCACGACCTTGCCGCCGTGCTCGCCGGCGCCGGGACCGATGTCGACGATCCAGTCGGCGACCTTGATGGTGTCCTCGTCGTGTTCCACCACGATGAGCGTGTTGCCCATGTCGCGCAGCCGGACCAGGGTCTCGATCAGCCGGTGGTTGTCGCGCTGGTGCAGGCCGATGGAGGGCTCGTCGAGGACGTAGAGCACGCCGACGAGCCCGGAGCCGATCTGGGTGGCCAGGCGGATGCGCTGGGCCTCGCCGCCGGAGAGCGTGCCCGCCGCGCGGTTGAGCGAGAGGTAGTCCAGGCCGACGTCGACCAGGAACCGCAGCCGCTCGTTGACCTCCTTGAGCACGCGCTCGGCGATCTTCTTGTCGCGGGCGGTGAGCTCGAGCTCGCCCAGGAACTCCGCGCAGTCGCTGATGGACATCCCGGAGACCTCGGCGATGGACTTGCCCATGACCGTGACGGCGAGGACGACCGGCTTGAGCCGGGTGCCCTCGCAGGCGGGGCAGGGCACCTCGCGCATGTAGCCCTCGAAGCGCTCGCGGCTGGCGTCGCTCTCGGCTTCGCTGTGCCGGCGCTTGACGAAGGGGACGGCGCCCTCGAAGGCCGTGGTGTACCGGCGCTCGCGGCCGTAGCGGTTGCGGTAGCGGACCTCGACCTGGGTCTTGTGACCGTGCAGCAGGGCCTTCCTGGCGCGCTGCGGCAGGCCCGCGAACGGGATGTCGGTGCGGAAGCCCAGCGCGTCCGCGAGGGCGCCGATCAGACGGGCGAAGTAGTCCTTGGTCTGGCCGTGCGACCAGGGGTGGATGGCGCCCTCGTCGAGGCTCTTGTCCGGGTCGGGGACGATCAGCTCGGGGTCGACCTCCATGCGCGTGCCGATGCCGGTGCACTCGGGGCAGGCGCCGAAGGGCGAGTTGAAGGAGAAGGAGCGCGGCTCGAGCTCCTCGAAGGAAAGGTCGTCGTACGGGCAGTACAGGTGCTCGGAGTACATGCGCTCGCGCTCGGGGTCGTCCTCGGGGAGGTCGACGAAGTCGAGCACGACCATGCCGCCGGACAGGCCGAGGGCGGTCTCGACGGAGTCGGTGAGGCGGCGCTTGGCGCCCTCCTTGACCGTGAGGCGGTCGACGACCACCTCGACGGTGTGCTTCTCCTGCTTCTTCAGCGTGGGCGGGTTGGAGAGCTGGATCGTCTCGCCGTCCACCCGCGCGCGGGAGTAGCCCTTGGTCTGGAGGTCGGAGAAGAGGTCGACGAACTCGCCCTTGCGCTCGCGCACCAGCGGGGAGAGCACCTGGAAGCGGCTGCCCTCGGGCAGCTCCAGGACCTTGTCGACGATGGCCTGCGGCGACTGGCGGGAGATCGGCCGGGAGCACTCGGGGCAGTGCGGCTTGCCGATGCGCGCGAAGAGCAGGCGCAGGTAGTCGTAGACCTCGGTGATGGTGCCGACCGTGGAGCGCGGGTTGCGGGAGGTCGACTTCTGGTCGATGGAGACCGCCGGGGACAGGCCTTCGATGAAGTCGACGTCCGGTTTGTCCATCTGACCGAGGAACTGCCGGGCGTACGAGGAGAGCGACTCCACGTAGCGCCGCTGCCCCTCGGCGAAGATCGTGTCGAAGGCCAGCGAGGACTTGCCCGACCCCGACAGGCCCGTGAAGACGATGAGCGAGTCGCGCGGGAGATCGAGCGAGACGTTCTTGAGGTTGTGCTCGCGCGCTCCACGAACGATGAGACGGTCGGCCACGCCGGTCCGCACCTTTCTTGAGAGAGATGACAGGGGCGAAGCCCCCGTCCTCCTCAGACTAGGGGGAGCCACTGACAACGCCGGTTCGGTTTCACGGGTTGTCAACAAACCCCGGCTCTCCAGCATGCCCGACGCCGAACACGACCATATAGCACGTACATTCGATTCAAGGGGCTGCTTCGCCGCCTTCACCCGATGGTGTGACGGGACTAGGGTCGACCCCATGATTGATCACGCTGATGACCTGGCGTCTGTACACGCGGCGACCGAGCGGCTGCTCACCGCTGTCGCCGCACTGGACAACGCGGCTGTGACCCAGTCGTCACGGCTGCCCGGCTGGACCCGGGGCCACGTCCTGGCCCATCTGGCCCGCAACGCCGACGCCCTGGTGAACGTCCTCGAGGGCCGCCCCATGTACGCGTCCGGCGAGGCCCGGGACGCCGACATCGAGCGGGGCGCGCCGCGCTCCCTCGACGCGCACCTCACCGACGTGCGCGAGAGCGCGGAGCGCTTCCGCGCGGCCGGCGCGGCACCGGCGGACTGGTCGCGCACGGTGGAGCTGCGCAACGGGGTCACGGACCGGGCGGAGCGGTTGCCGTTCCGCCGGTGGGCCGAGGTGGAGCTGCACCATGTGGACCTCGGGATCGGTTACGAGCTGGAGGACCTGCCGGCGGAGTTCACGGAGCGGGAGATCGACTTCCTCGCGGCGCGGTTCGCCGGTCACCGGGGCGTGCCGTCGACCGCCCTGGCCACCGTGGACGGCAAGGCCTGGACGACCGGCGGCGGGGCGGACGGCGGCCCGGTCGCGGTCGAGGGGACGGCCGCCGACCTGCTCGGCTGGCTGGCCGGCCGCCGGGACGGCGCCGCCCTGACGGTCAAGGGCGGCGACCTCCCGTCGCTCCCCCCGCTGTAGCACCTGTCCCGCACGGGTTCCCGCTATAGGCTGACGGTCATGACGTACAGCGGTCGGGTGACGGTCGGCGGCCCAGCCGACGTGCACGAACTCAAGGACCTGATGATCACCAAGGTCGCGGTCGGCCCCATGGACAACAACGCCTATCTGCTGCGTTGCCGGGCCACCGACGAGCAGTTGCTGATCGACGCGGCCAACGACGCGAAGACCCTGCTGGGGACGATCGGTGACGACGGCATCGCGTCCGTCGTCACCACCCACCGGCACGGCGACCACTGGCAGGCGCTGGCCGAGGTCGTCGCGGCCACCGGCGCCCGCACCCACGCGGGCCGGGAGGACGCCGAGGGCATCCCCGTGCCGACCGACGTGCCGGTCGACGACGGCGACGTCATCCGCGTGGGCCGGGTGGAGCTCACCGCCCGCCGTCTGGTCGGGCACACGCCCGGCTCGATCGCCCTCGTCTACGACGACCCCCACGGACATCCGCATGTGTTCACCGGGGACTGCCTGTTCCCGGGCGGTGTGGGCAACACCCACAAGGACCCGAAGGCGTTCGCCCGTCTGATCCATGACGTCGAGACCAAGATCTTCGATGTCCTTCCGGACGAGACCTGGGTCTATCCCGGGCACGGCGACGACACCACCCTGGGCGCGGAACGCCCGCATCTGCCGGAGTGGCGCGCGCGGGGCTGGTGAGCGCAACCCCTGTGAGCCCCGCCCGCCGCGCTCGGCTTCCGGCGAGCGGGTCTACGCCTCGGCGACTCCCGGGCCCGCCAGCGCCGCGATCCGCTCCACCGCGAACACGTACCCCTGCACCCCGCATCCCGCGATGACACCGTCGGCGCGCAGGGAGACGTAGGAGTGGTGGCGGAAGGACTCGCGCCGGTGGATGTTGGAGATGTGGACCTCCATCACGGGCAGGCCGTCACAGGCGTTGAGGGCGTCCAGGACGGCGACGGAGGTGTGCGAGTAGGCGCCGGGGTTGATGACGATCCCGCAGTGGTTCAGCCGCGCCTCGTGGATCCAGTCCACCAGCTGGCCCTCGTGGTTGGACTGGCGCAGGTCCACCGTGCCGCCCCGTGCCGCCGCCGCCTTGGCGCACATCGCCTCCACGTCGGCGAGCGTGTCGGAGCCGTAGATCTCCGGCTGGCGCTGTCCCAGCAGGTTCAGGTTGGGGCCGTTGAGGATCATGATGGGGGCGTTGGCCAGGTTGCGGGGCACGGTTCCTCCGGTCCGTCGGGGTGGCGCGGTCCTCGTCGGAACCGCTGCTCGGACCCGGTTTATCACGGCGTGGCGCACGGCCGATGAGCCCTGCCCGAGCCCGTGCCGGGTGACCGCGCGGCCGTGATCCCGGCACTGCCCGGCACTGCTCGTGGGCCGCCCGAGGACCTGGGTCCCCGGGCGGCCCACGAACCACGGGTGGGGCCCGGCCCACGCCGTCGAGCAGCGTGCGGCCGTGTACCGCTGGCCCTTTCCCGCTAGGGGTTGATCGCCAGCTCCAGATAGGCCGCGAGCAGCACCAGGTGCACGCCTCCCTGGAGCGGTGTGGCCCGCCCGGGGACCACGGTCAGCGCGCCCACCACCATGGTCAGGGCGAGCAGCACCATATGGGTGTTGCCGAGGCCGAGGACGAGCGGACCGGGGAGCCACAGGGAGGCCAGCGCGACGGCGGGGATGGTCAGACCGATGCTGGCCATCGCCGAGCCGAGCGCCAGGTTCATGCTCGTCTGCACCTGGTTGCGGCGCGAGGCCCGCACCGCGGCGATGGTCTCCGGGAGCAGGACCAGCAGGGCGATGATCACACCGACGACGGAGTGGGGCAGCCCGGCGGCGTCCACCCCGGACTCGATCGTGGGCGAAACCCCTTTGGCCAGCCCGACCACTCCGACCAGGGCCAGGCCCAGCAGCCCGAGACTGATCAGGGCGGTGCGCGTGGAGGGCGCCTCGGCGTGCTCCTGCTCGGTGGAGGGCGCCTCGTTCTGCTTGACTATCGGCAGGAAGTAGTCGCGGTGTCTGACGGTCTGGGTCGCCACGAACAAGGCGTAGAGGATCAGCGAGGAGACCGCCGCGAACGTGAGCTGCACGGTGGAGAACTCCGGGCCCGGCTTGCTCGTGGTGAACGTCGGCAGCACGAGGCTGAGGGTCGCCAGCGTCGCCACCGTGGCGAGGGCCGCGCCGGTGCCTTCCGAATTGAACACCGCCGTGCCGTGGCGTAGTGAGCCCGCCAGCAGACTCAGTCCGAGGATTCCGTTGACGGTGATCATCACGGCCGCGAACACGGTGTCCCTGGCGAGCGTCGCGCTCTTGTCCCCGCCGTCGAGCATCAGCGTGACGATCAGCGCCACCTCGATGACGGTGACGGCGACCGCGAGGACCAGGGACCCGAAGGGCTCACCGACCCGGTGCGCGACCACCTCGGCATGGTGCACGGCCGCCAGCACGGCCCCCGCGAGGATCGCGGTCACCAGTACGACGACCCAGCCGGATAGTTCCCGTCCCCAGGTCAGGATCAGCAGAACCACGGCGAGCGCCGGCACCAGGGTCGTCCACTGTGCCGTGAGTGACCTGAACCGAGCGGTCATGGGGCGATCGTCGCAGACGCGAACGGGCGGCGCATCTCACTGCGGTTCTCCGACCACCGGCCGAGCGCAGGGGGGACGGGGGGCGTCACCGCCGCACGGCATGCCCCTCCGCTCCGCGATCCTGATCGTCTCGGGGTCATCATGGTCACGCATGGCCTCCTCGTACGAGTCGTGTTCGGTCGGCGCCGGCGGGCGGCGCGGGGCGGGAACAGACAGGACCGGGAGCGGTGGTCGGCGATGTGCTGACCCCGCTCCCGGTACCGGCGTTCCGGCGTCCGACAGGGTCAGACGTCGATGTCGTTCTTCACGGGACTCTCACCACGGTCCGCGGTCGCCTCGGCCTCCGCCTGCTTGCGGGAGGCCCGCAGGCTGGTGATCGTGGTGACGACCAGGACCGCGCAGATCACTCCCAGCGAGACCGGGATGCTGATCTCGGGCACGTGTACCCCGGACTCGTGCAGTGCGTGCAGCACCAGCTTCACGCCGATGAAGCCGAGGATGATCGACAGGCCGTAGGACAGGTGGACCAGCTTCTTCAGCAGGCCGCCGATGAGGAAGTACAGCTGCCTGAGGCCCATCAGCGCGAACGCGTTCGCCGTGAACACGATGTACGGGTCCTGCGTCAGGCCGAAGATCGCGGGGATCGAGTCGAGCGCGAACAGGACGTCCGTGGTGCCGATGGCGAGCATGACGACGAGCATCGGGGTCATGACCCGCTTGCCGTTCTGCTCGATCCACAGCTTGGTGCCGTGGTACCGGTCGGCCACGCCGAAGCGGCGCTCGGCAGCCTTGAGCAGCTTGTTCTCCTCGAACTCCTCGTCCTCCTCGTCGGCCCGGGCCTCCTGGATGAGCTTCCAGGCGGTCCAGATCAGGAAGGCGCCGAAGATGTAGAACACCCAGGAGAAGCTGGCGAGGATCGCCGCGCCGGCGGCGATGAATATCGCGCGCAGCACCAGGGCGATGAGGACGCCGATGAGGAGCACCCGCTGCTGGTACTGCGACGGCACCGCGAACTTCGCCATGATCAGGACGAAGACGAAGAGGTTGTCGACGCTCAGCGACTTCTCGGTGATGTAGCCGGCGAAGAACTCGCCTCCGGCCTGTCCTCCGCCCCAGATCAGCAGGCCCGCCCCGAAGAGCGCGGCCAGGACGATCCAGACGACGGTCCAGATCCCGGCTTCCTTGACGGACACGTCATGCGGTTTGCGACCGATGAAGAAGTCGACCGCGATAAGGGCACACAGGCCCACGATCGTCAGACCCCATAGGGTCGGGGAAACATCCACTGCGCCTCCGGCAGGTACGTCACACGGCAAATGTCAGCGTCGTCGCTGCCGGAGGTCTCTTCCACCCGGGCCTCCGGCGCTCGACTGCGTCCGGACGGTCCTTCGGGCCGACGCCCCGGGATCTGGCCTGATCCGTATTGACGGGGTCGCCGCACAGACAGGGAGTACTCCCCTCCGTGCGGCCAACAGTACCCAATCACCAAGGATTGGTAAAGGGAAAGGTAAAGAAAGATACAAAGCCCCAGATGGAGGGGTTTTACTCCATCTTGATCAAGGGTGCGGGAGCGTCACTTGTCCCATGAGCGGCGGGCCGCCGCGACCTGGGTGAGCACCTGGTGGAGGACCTGGCTGCCCGGCGGCACGAGCGGCGGCTCGTAGGTCCAGGCGTGTCCGACCCACGGGTCGGCCAGGTGGTCGTCGGGCACGGGGGTCAGTCGCAGCAGCGAACGCCACAGCGGGTCGAGGAGCGGGCCGTAGCCCCCGGACTCCTCACGGTCGGCGACCATCATCAGATGGACCCCGACCGACGGACCCTCGTCGGCGAGGTAGCGCAACTGGTTCACGGCCCGGTCGTCGAAGCCGTGCGGGAAGTCATTGACGATCAGCAGGTGCTGGGAGGTGTCGAAGCCGGGCGGCAGCGCGTCCGGGGCGCCTCCGCGCAGCGCCATCTGCACCAGGTCGACCCGCTGTGTGAGCCGACCCAGCACCTCAGCCACGCCCGCGGCGCCCCGGGCGGGCGGAGCCGCCAGCACACCGGTCCGCGTCAGCGGCGCCAGCGGCTGCTCACCCGATCCGGCCGGATCGATGACGTGCACGGTGAACTCGCCCGCCGGGTGGACGGCGAGCAGCCGCGCCGCATGCGTCACCGCCGTCTCCATGGCGAGGCGCCGCATGTCGTGGGAGTCGGTGAACGACCCGTCGGCCGAGTCGGCCCGTCCGCTGTCGATCCACAGGCCGCGCTCCAGCGGCAGCCGGAGCAGCATCGGGACGCGGATCCGGTCGGTCTCCGGCAGCCGCAGATCGCCCAGGCGCAGCGCCATGGGTATCTCCATCGGCACCCGGTAGGCGTGCCAGGCGGGATTGTCCCAGCGGGCGAAGGCCGGGGGCAGTGCGGGTTCGACGACATCGGCCTCGGCGACGAGCTGGGCGAGGTCCCGGTCGAGAACTTCTCGCGCCTGGCCGACGAGCCGTGCGTGCCGGTCCCGGGCGGCCTCGCGCACGGCATCGCCCGGACCGCCGATCCGGCTGCGCGGGTCGGACAGGGACTGCTCCAGCTCCTTGTCCATACGGGACTCGGCGAAGTCGACGGCGCTGCGGTAGGCGGCGACGGTGCGGGCCAGGTCCTCGAACATGCCCCAGACCTGGTTGTAGAGCCGCTCCTCCATGGACCAGCCGGTCGCGTCCCCCGCCACGGGCTGTGCGGGCTGTCCGGGCGGCGCAGGCGGCGCGGTGGGCGGGGGCGGGGGCGGCGCGGAGTTCCGCCGGCCGGGGTGGCTGTAGTCGATCGGGCCGCCGGTGGCGGCGGAGGGGTCCGCGGCACCGGTTCCGCCGTATCCCGGCTGCGGTCCGGTCCGCCCCGGTCCGCCGTACGGCGGCGGTACGGGGCCGGGGGTGCCCTGCGGTGCGGCGCCGCCCTGGTCGGGACCGACCGCGGGGGTGGCCGGCTGACGGGGACGGTCGCCGTCGGCCGGGCGGGGCGGGGGCGCCTGCACGGAGCGGGCGAGGCCCCGCGCGACCGCCTCGTTGACGGCGCCCGCGAGCTGTGCGGCCTCGGGCAGGCCCTGGTCGATGAGGAGGTCGGCCAGGCCGCCCGCGTAGCCCTGGCCGACGGCACGCACCTTCCAGACGCCCTGCCGCCGGTAGAGCTCCAGCGCGACGACGGCCGTCTCGGTCTCCAGGCCCGTGATGGTGTAGCTGGCGATCCCGCTGCCGTCCAGGCCGGTGACGGCGACGAAGGGGGCCGCCACGGCACCGAACCGGGCGGGGCCCGGGCCGCCGTCCGGAGCGGGCAGGGCGAGCAGCACACTGACGCGGTGGACCGCGTCCGTCATGGCGTCCAGGTCCACCGCGAGACGGTGGTCGGCGGCCGCCTGACGCGACACCTCCAGACCGGGCTGGGTGGGTGCGCCCGGATGGGCCACCCACTCCACTCCGTGGATCCGGCCGCTCTCGTCGCCGAGCGCTGCCGCGGCCACGACCGGCGTGCCGGCCGAGACCCGGATCTCCAGACGGGACTGGGAGAGCGGGTGGTTCTGTCCCCGCACCAGCTCGGCCGTCATCGCCTTCGTCCCCCTGTGTCGCGTGTGGTGTGTGGTCCGCCGCGCCCGGCCCGGCCTCGGGTGCGGCGCCTAGAGGACCGGCAGGATCGCCGGCATCAGGTCCTGGAAGGTGCGGCCGTTGGCCGGGTTGCCCAGGGCCGTCATCGTCCAGCCGGTACCGGAGCGGTGCACCTTCGCCATGATCTGGGCCGTGTAGGCGCCGCCGCCGGCCAGCGTGTAGCGGGCGAGCTCCTGGCCGTTGGTCTCGTCGACGAGGCGGCAGAACGCGTTCTGCACCTCCTGGAAGGTCTGGCCCGTGAAGGAGTTCACGGTGAAGACGATCTGGTCGATGTGGACCGGGACGCGCGAGAGGTCGACGAGGATGGCCTCGTCGTCGCCGCCCTGGCCGACACCGCCGACGAGGTTGTCACCGGTGTGGCGCACCGAGCCGTCGTCGCTCACCAGGTGGCGGAAGAAGACGACGTCGACCGGCTGCTTGTCCGCGAACAGGACGGCCGAGGCGTCCAGGTCGACCTCCCGGGTGCGCGAGCCGAACAGGCCGCGACGGGGAGCCGCCTGCCAGCCGAGACCCATGCGCACCGCGGTCAGGCTGCCGCCGTCGTTCTTCTGCAGACTGATGGCCTGACCCTTGGTCATGTTGACGGTCACGCGCTGATTCCCCTCTCGGACTTCCCCTGTTACCGCGCGATCGCGGTTGCTCAGAACCCTACGCAGGGGCACTGACAGCGACGTACGCCGGTCCGCACTTTGTGTCGTTCTTGCAACACATCGCGTACCCGGCCGTCAGGACAGGCCGGCCTCCTGCATCTGCCGCAGCTCCTTCTTCATCTCGGACACCTCGTCGCGCAGTCGGGCCGCGATCTCGAACTGCAGGTCCGCCGCGGCGGCCCGCATCCGCGTGGTGAGCTCCTCGATCTGCTCGGCGAGCTCGGCGGCGGGACGGTCGGTCGGCACGGTCTCGGCGGCCTTGCCCCGGGCGCCCTTGGCGCTCTTCGCACCCTTGGCCGCCTTGGCGCCCAGGGAGGGCACGGGCGCCTTGGCGCCGTCCTTCTTGCCCTGGCGGTAGCCCGAGCCGAGCAGCTGCTCGGTGTCGACGTCCTCACGGGCGATCTGGGCGACGATGTCATTGATCTTCTTGCGCAGGGGCTGCGGGTCGATGCCGTTCGCCCGGTTGTACGCGATCTGCTTCTCCCGGCGGCGGTTGGTCTCGTCGATGGCCTTCTCCATCGCCGGGGTGATCTTGTCCGCGTACATGTGGACCTGGCCGGAGACGTTGCGCGCCGCACGGCCGATGGTCTGGATCAGGGAGGTGCCCGAGCGCAGGAAGCCCTCCTTGTCGGCGTCGAGGATGGCCACCAGGGACACCTCGGGCAGGTCGAGACCCTCGCGCAGCAGGTTGATGCCGACGAGGACGTCGTACTCGCCGCTGCGCAGCTCCCGCAGCAGCTCGACCCGGCGCAGGGTGTCGACGTCGCTGTGCAGATAGCGCACCTGGATGCCGAGTTCCAGGAAGTAGTCGGTGAGGTCCTCGGCCATCTTCTTGGTGAGCGTGGTGACCAGGACGCGTTCGTCCTTCTCCACTCGGGTGCGGATCTCGTGCACCAGGTCGTCGATCTGGCCCTCGGTGGGCTTGACCACGACCTCGGGGTCGACGAGGCCGGTGGGACGGATGATCTGCTCGACGAAGCCGTCCGAGCGGGAGAGCTCGTACTGTCCGGGGGTGGCCGACAGGTAGACGGTCTGGCCGACGCGCTCCTGGAACTCCTCCCACTTCAGCGGCCGGTTGTCCAGGGCGGAGGGGAGCCGGAAGCCGTGGTCGACGAGGGTGCGCTTGCGGGAGGCGTCGCCCTCGTACATGGCGCCGATCTGCGGGACGGTGACGTGCGACTCGTCGATGACGAGGAGGAAGTCGTCCGGGAAGTAGTCCAGCAGGGTGTTCGGCGGGGAGCCGGGAGAGCGGCCGTCGAAGTGCATCGAGTAGTTCTCCACGCCGGAGCAGGAGCCGATCTGGCGGAGCATCTCGATGTCGTACGTGGTGCGCATGCGCAGGCGCTGGGCCTCCAGGAGCTTGCCCTGCCCCTCCAGCTCGGTCAGGCGCTCGCCGAGCTCCTTCTCGATGTCGCCCACCGCGCGCTCCAGCCGCTCGGGGCCCGCGACGTAGTGGGAGGCCGGGAAGACGTACAGCTGCTGGTCGTCGCTGATGATCTCGCCGGTGAGCGGGTGGAGCGTGGACAGCGCCTCGATCTCGTCGCCGAACATCTCGATGCGGACGGCGAGCTCCTCGTAGACCGGGAAGATCTCGATGGTGTCGCCGCGGACGCGGAAGGTGCCGCGGGTGAAGGCCATGTCGTTGCGCGTGTACTGGATGTCCACGAAGCGGCGCAGCAGCTCGTCGCGGTCGTGCTCGTCGCCGACGCGCAGGGGGACCATGCGGTCCACGTACTCCTGCGGGGTGCCCAGGCCGTAGATGCAGGAGACGGAGGCGACCACGACGACGTCGCGGCGGGTGAGCAGCGAGTTGGTCGCGGAGTGACGCAGCCGCTCGACCTCCTCGTTGATCGAGGAGTCCTTCTCGATGTAGGTGTCCGACTGCGGGACGTACGCCTCGGGCTGGTAGTAGTCGTAGTACGAGACGAAGTACTCGACCGCGTTGTTCGGCAGCAGCTCGCGGAACTCGTTGGCCAGCTGGGCCGCCAGGGTCTTGTTCGGCGCCATGACCAGGGTGGGGCGCTGGAGCTTCTCGATCATCCACGCGGTGGTGGCGGACTTGCCGGTGCCGGTCGCGCCGAGCAGGACGACATCCTTCTCACCTGCTTCGATGCGCCGGGCGAGGTCGGCGATGGCCGTCGGCTGGTCGCCGCTCGGCTGGTAGGGGCTGACGACCTCGAAGGGCGCCACCGTGCGTTCGATCTGGGAAACGGGCCGCATGTCATCCACCGTACGGCCCCCCACTGACAACGGGTCCGGAATCAGCGGCGCTGCGGGGTCCGGGAGCGGTGCTCCACGGGGCCGCGGGCCCGCAGCCGCGAGCGCGCCGGGGCGTGGTGGGCCGGGGAGTGGGCGGGGACGCCGGGCTTGTGCTCGGCGGGGGGCGTGGCGGAGCCGCCGGCGACCATCAGCGGATCGAAGAGCACCACGACGCCCGCGAGGACGAGGAAGGCGAGCGGTCCGACCATCATCGGCCCGAGCAGGGTGGCCGCCGGCTCCCCCACGACGGGCTCGGCCGTTCCGTGGACGTGCACCTCGAGCGCGGCCATGCCGGTGTAGTGCATCCCGGTGACCGCGAGCCCCATGACGACGCTGGCGCCCACGCTCCACAGGAAGCCACGCACCTGCCCTGCCGCCCACAGGGCGGCGCTGGCGGCGGCCATGGCGATGACCACGGACACGGCGACCGTGGGGACGTCGTACGCCAGATGTCCGTCGAGGCTCATCCCCGCCATGCCGAGGTAGTGCATCGAGGCGATGCCGAGGCCGGTGATGGTGCCCCCGGTGAACAGGGCCGTTCCGGAGGCGCCCTTGTAGCCGACGATGAAGATCCCGATGCCCACCATGACGACGGCGACGGCCAGACTCGCGAACGTGATCAGCCGGTCGTAGTGGATCGGCGTGCCCTCGACGGTGAAGCCCGTCATCGCGACGAAGTGCATCGTCCATATGCCGGAGCCGATGGCCGCGGACCCCAGGGCGAGCCAGCCCGGACGCCAGGAACGGGACACCCTGATCGCCCTGGCGGTGCAGCGCAGGCCCAGGGCGCCGCCGAGGCAGGCCATGAGGAAGGCCACCAGCGGCGTGACCAGGCCGTAGCTGAATCCGTCGACCGTGCTGTGCATGCGCGGCTGCCCTTTCCGACCCGTGTGTTCCGCAACGCCCCGACATCCCCCTCCCGGCGCCGTGGAGGCGGCCGGGAACGACGCAGAGAGTATGACCCTCACCGGAATGGCCGAACGACTTTCCGGCAAAGGAACACGTCCTCGCCCCAGGTGTGTGGCACCAGTGTGCTCAGTCCGGGCGACGCCGTTCAATCGGCGGACATCCCGCACCCGCCTCACATCGACCCTCTGCTGTCACAGTTGAGCCGACCGTGACCGCCCGACGCGACGGGTACGCATGCGCACGCGCTCTGTCACCGCCTCGGCCGCCGTGCTCCCGGGCACCGCCGCCCTTCTGCTGCCGCTCTCCCCCGCGCGGGCCGCGGAGGACTCCGCGCGGCCCTGGGTGACAGCCCGCCGTGGCGCGTCCGCGTGCACGCCCGAGCACACCCTGGCGGCCGTCGACCGGGCCGCCGCGCTCGGCGTCGACTGGGTGGAGAACGACGTCCGGCGCACCGGGGACGGGGAACTCGTCGTCCTGCACGACGACAGCCTCCGGCGCACCACCGACGTCGAGGAGGGCTTCCCCGACCGTGCTCCGTGGAGGGTGAGGGACTTCACCGCCGCGGAGACCGCCCGGCTGGACGCGGGCAGCTGGTTCGGCTCCGCGTACGCGGGCGCGCGCCTGCCGACGCCGGAGCGGTTCGTGCACCGCGTCGAGCGGCACCACCAGAAGCTGCTGCTGGAGGTCAAGAACCCTCAGCTGTACCCGGGCAGGGGCGCACGGCAAGCCGCTGGAGGTGTGCGCCTGGACCGTGAACGACGCGGCCGCCGCCCGGCGGGTCGCCGGGTCCGGAGTCGACGGGATCGCCACCGACGTCCCCGACGTGGTGCGGGACGCGGTACGCGGCTGAGGCGTCCGCCCGCGCTTCGGGGCGTTGTCGGTGGCGGGCCGTACGGTGGTGCGCATGGACAGCCATGGGCAGTACGGCCGGCGGGTGGTGTGGGCCGTCGTCGGCACCGGCATCGGCCCGCTGCTGCTGGCCGCGACCCGTGAGGGTCTGGTCAACGTCGTGTTCCACGCCACCGGCGAGGTGCGCGGCGGTGCGCTGGAGCGGCTGGCGTCACGGCTCGGCGCCGAGCCCGTCGAGGAGCCCGGCTCCCCTCTGCTGGTCGAGGCGGTACGCCAGGTCGAGGCGTACTTCGCGGGTGAGCGGCGGGACTTCGAGCTGCCGCTGGACTGGTCGCTGATCTCGGGCTTCAACCGCGAGGTGCTGCGGGAGCTGGCCGCCGGGGTGCCGTTCGGCTCGGTCGTCGGGTACGGCGATCTGGCCCGGCGGGTCGGCCGGCCCGGCGCGGCCCAGGCCGTGGGCGTGGCGATGGGCGCGAATCCGTTGCCGGTGGTCGTGCCGTGCCACCGGGTGGTGGAGAGCGGCGGGGGCATCGGCGGCTTCGGCGGCGGCCTGGAGACCAAGCGCCGCCTCCTCGCCCTGGAGGGCGTCCTCCCCGAGCTCTTGTTCTGACCGGGCGGTCGCGCCTCCCCCGGTCCCGAAGGGCCCGGGGGAGGCGCCCCATGAGCGCCGGGCCGCGCGAACACCCCTGCTCGCCCCTGCCCGCGGCAGCGATGAGCGCGGCCGCTCCGGTCAGTCGTAGTGCCGCGCCTCGAACACGTTGCCGTCCGGATCCCGGAAGTAGAAGCTGCGCCGGGCCGGCCCCCGCGCCCCGAAGGAATCGCGCGAGACGTCCGACACGGGGACGGAGCCCTCCTCCAGCCGGCTGCGCAGAGCGTCGAAGTCCGGGGCCGTCAGCGACAGACAGACATGGTTCACGGGATGCCCCGAGCTCTCCGCGGCACCGGGAACCATGCCCATGCGTTCCGCCTTCGCCCGCGGCATGAGGTCGAGGATCGTCTCCTCGTTCACCCGCACCGAGGGAAACGGCGCCTCGCCGGCGGAGTATTCGGTGAGCCTGACGGGCTCCAGGCCCACGGCCTTCTCGTAGAAACCGGCTGCGGCGAGGGGATCGTTCACCCACAGGACGATGTGGTCGAGGCGAATCGTGTTGTCCGTCATAACTCCCAGCCTCCGCGACGTCCGTGACGGCGCGCAAGGGGGTTTGGCCCGGTGCCCGGCCCGCCAGGGATGAGGAAGAACCGGCGGACAGGAGGCAGACGCGTGGTGCTCATGGTGTCCGAAGAGGTACGGGAGGCGATCGCCGAGGGCCGCCCGGTGGTGGCCCTGGAGTCCACGATCATCGCCCACGGTCTGCCCCGGCCGCGCAATCTCCGGGTGGCGCTGGAGCTGGAGGCGGCCGTACGACAGGAGGGCGCGGTACCGGCGACGGTCGCCGTGCTGGACGGGCGGCCCCGGATCGGCCTGGGCAGGGAGCAGGTGGAACGGATCGCGGGCGAGGACGGCATCCGCAAGCTGGGCCATCGTGATCTGCCGCTCGCGGTGGCCGCCGGGGCGAGCGGGGCGACCACGGTGTCGGCCACCGCCCTGCTGGCGGCACGCGCGGGCATACGGGTGTTCGCCACCGGAGGGCTCGGTGGCGTGCACCGGGAATGGACGGTGACCCAGGACGAGTCGGCCGATCTCGGCCTGCTGGCGCGGACGCGGATCACCGTGGTGTGCGCGGGCGTGAAGTCGATCCTGGACGTGCCCGCGACCCTGCAGCGGCTGGAGACACTGGGGGTGGCGGTCGCCGGGTACGGCACGGACCGCTTCCCCGGCTTCTACCTGTCCGACTCCGGGCACCCCGTGGACTGGCGGCTGGACACTCCGGCGCAGGTCGCGGAGGTCATGCGGGCGCAGGACGCGCTGGGCGGGGCCGAGTCGGCGCTGATCGTGGCCAATCCCGTCCCCGAGGCGGAACAGCTGGACCCCGGGCTGCACGCGCGCGTACTGGACGAGGCGCTGCGCGCGTGCGAGGCGGGGGGTGTCACCGGCCAGGCGGTCACGCCGTTCCTGCTCGGCCATCTGGTCCGCCGCACCGACGGCGCCTCCCTCGCCGCGAACCTGGCGGCGGTCCGGGGCAACGTGCGTCTGGCCGCGCGGATCGCGGCGGCCTGGGCCGTCGGGGAGTGACGGACGCCGTGCGGGGCGGGGCACTGCTGGTCGTCGGCGATGTGATCACGGATGTGGTCGCCCGGCACCGGGAGCCGCTCGCGCCGGGGACGGACACGGCGGCGGCGATCCGGACGGTGCCGGGCGGCGCGGGCGCCAATGTGGCCTGCTGGGCGGCGCGCCGGGACGGCGCGGAGGTGCGGCTCCTGGGCCGGGTGGGCGAGGACGCGGCGGCCTGGCACGAGCGGGAGCTGGCCGCCTGCGGGGTCCGCCCGCTGCTGGTCGTGGACGGACAGGCGCCGACGGGGACGGTGATCTGCCTGGTCGACGGGGGTGCGGCGGCCGAGCGGACGTTCCTCACCGACAGCGGCGCGTCGCTGCGGCTGGGCCCCGGTGACTGGTCGGACGCGCTGCTGGACGGAGTGGCGCGGCTGCACCTGTCGGGTTATCTGCTGTTCTCCGAGCCGAGCAGGGCCTTGGTCGCGGTGGCCTCGAAGGCGGCGCGGGCCCGTGGGGTGCCGGTGAGCCTGGATCCGGCGTCGGCGGGGTTCCTCGTGCGGCTGGGCGCCGACCGGTTCCTGTCGCTGGTCGAGGACGTGGACGTCCTGCTCCCCAGCCGTGACGAGGCGTGCCTGCTCACGGGAGCGTCCGATGCCGCGGACGCCGCGGCACGGCTGAGCCGGCACGTTCCGCTGGTGGTGGCCAAGCAGGGTGCCGAGGGTGCGTTGCTCGCCCGGTCCGGGGAGGTGTACGCCCGTGTCCCGGCCGTACCGGCGGTGCCCCGGGACACCACGGGTGCCGGTGACGCGTTCACGGGCGCGTTCCTCGCGGCCCTGCTCGCGGGCGCCGGCCCGGAGCAGGCGGCGGCGGAGGGCTGCCGGGCGGGTGCGCAGGCGGTGGAGCACACAGGGGGGCGCCCACCGGCACCCGCCTGACGAACGGGCGTCACGACGGGCGAACTCCCTTCGTCCACAGGCGGGAACAGAACGGAATGCCCCCTGCCCACAGGCCCGCACGCAACTCGTCCAGGTCGGGCAGACTGCTGTACCGGACACCCGGCGCGGACGTTCCCGGCCCGGGGGGGCGAGGCGGGGTCAGCCGCTCCAGGCCGGATGGCGTGGGTCGTCGGCCCGTACCAGTACGTCGGCCGTGCCGGCGGGGTCGGTCTCCTGCGCGTAGCGCTCGAAGGCGGGGAGGGTCCAGTGCTCGGCCTCGGCGGTGCGGCGGCGCAGGGCGCCCGGGGAGAGGAGGACGTGGACGCTCAGGTCGAGGGGGAACCAGTGACGCAGGAGAAGAGGGCCGTGCAGCAACAATACGCCGCCGGGAGGGAGTCGGACATAGGGGCTGCGGGTGGCGCGGTCGGTGACGGGGTCCCACAGGTCGGGCAGGACGCGTCCGCTCCCGCCGGGTTCGAGGGGGCCGAAGACCTCGCGCCAGAGGGCGCCGGTGTCGTACCAGCCGCCGTAGTAGGACTCCAGGTCCTGGTGGCCGTACTCGAGCCGGACGGAGGCGGGCCGCAGGAAGCCCTCGGCACCGACGACCAGGGAGGGCCGGCCGCGTATCCGCAGCGCCTCGGCGACCCGCTCGGCGAGGTCTCCCGGACGCGCGGCAGGGGCTCCGTCGAGGGCGACCCGCGGCCAGGGACCGCCGTCGGTCGTCTTCAGCTCCAGCAGGCGCTCGGCGAGGAGGTCGCCGAGCCGGTCCCAGGTGATCGCTTCGAGTCGCACATGGCCATGATGCGCCGACAGCGGGTCCGGCCGCGCGGCCCTCCCGGCGGTACGGGTCCGGCGTCCGGCGGATCCGGGTGACGGCCGGGGCGTTCGACGTCCCTGGACGTTCGCGCATGCGCCCGCGCTCCTGGGCCATGGGCGGGGACACCGGGGGTCGTGTGCACTGACGGTGGCGGTGATGGAGGCGGCCGGGGAGGACCCCGGCCGGGAACGGGGGTGACGACATGATCGACGGACCGTACTTCGTGCTGACGGTGCTGGGGGTGCTCGGGACCGGGCTGACGGCCGGGGTCTTCTGCGCCTTCTCGACGTTCGTGATGAGAGGGCTCGCGGCGCTGCCGCCGGCGCAGGGAGCGGCCGCGATGCGGGCGGTCAACGTGGCCGCGGTGGGCCCGGCCTTCATGCTGCTGTTCCTCGGTACGGCGATGCTGTGCGCGGTGGTCACGGTGGTGACGTTCGTGCTGTGGCCGGACGAGGGGACGGTCGAGCTGCTGGTGGGCGGTGTCCTGTACCTGGTCGGCTCGTTCGGGCTGACCGTGGCCGCGAACGTGCCGCGCAACGAGGCGCTGGCCCGGCTCGAACCGGGCGGCCCCGAGGCGGCCGCGTACTGGCCGGTCTATGTGCGCGAGTGGACGATGTGGAACCACGTCCGCGCGCTCGCCTCGGCCGGGGCGACGGTGGCGTACCTCCTGGCCCTCGTCTGAGCGGCTCGGCCGGCCGGCTCCGAGGAAGCGCTGTCCCGGCCCTCTGCGGGGGAGGGTGAGCGGACGTATCGTGGCCGAAGGAGTGCCGCCCGACGAGGCACGGCTCGTCATCCGCGCACGCGAGGAACACGGCCATGGCCGATCCCAAGGGTTTCCTGACCACGCCCCGCGAGGAGTGGCCGCGCCGGCCCGTCGGGGAACGGGTCCGCGACTGGAACGAGGTGTACGTCCCGGGGGCGCTGCTGCCCATCGTCGGTCCGCAGGCCGACCGCTGCATGGACTGCGGTGTGCCGTTCTGCCACCAGGCCTGTCCCTTGGGCAATCTCGTCCCCGAGTGGAACGACCTGGTCTCGCGGGAGGACTGGCGGGCCGCGGCGGAGCGGTTGCACGCCACCAACAACTTCCCTGAATTCACCGGCCGGTTGTGTCCGGCGCCCTGCGAGGCCGGCTGCGTGCTCGCCATCAACCAGCCGGCGGTCACCATCAAGAACGTCGAGTGCGCCATCGCCGACCGGGCCTGGGAGGAGGGGTTCGCCCCGCCGGCGCCGCCGGAGCGGCTCTCCGGGCGGACGGTCGCGGTCATCGGCTCGGGCCCGGCCGGGCTGGCCGCGGCCCAGCAGCTGACCCGTGCGGGGCACACGGTCGCCGTGTACGAGCGGGACGACCGGATCGGCGGGCTGATGCGGTACGGCATCCCCGAGTTCAAGATGGAGAAGCGGCATCTGGAGCGGCGGGTGGAGCAGATGCGGGCCGAGGGGACGAAGTTCCGTACGTCCACGGCGGTCGGGCGGGACGTGGACGCGGCGGAACTGCGGGCACGGTATGACGCGGTGGTGCTCGCGACGGGGGCGACGGCGTGGCGGGAGCTTGCCGTTCCGGGACGTGAACTGGCGGGGATCCACCAGGCGATGGAGTACCTGCCGCTCGCGAACCGGGTGTGCGAGGGGGATCTGGAGTCGTCGCCGCTGTCGGCCGCGGGCCGGCACGCCGTCATCGTCGGGGGCGGCGACACGGGGGCGGACTGTCTGGGGACGGCGGTGCGGGAGGGGGCCGCGTCGGTCACCCAGCTCGACATCCATGCCCAGCCGGGCTCCGAGCGTGACGAGGACGCCGAGCCGTGGCCGACGTATCCGAAGGTGTACCGGATGTCCGCGGCGCACGAGGAGGCCGGTGAGTCGCGGACGGCGGCGGACGCGGACGCGCGGCTGTTCGCGGCGTCGACGCTGCGCTTCAGCGGTGACGGAAGCGGGCGGGTGGGTGCGCTGCACCTGGTCGAGGTGGACGCCGGGCGCCGGGCCGTACCGGGGACCGAGCGGGCGCTGCCTGCGGATCTCGTTCTGCTGGCGCTCGGGTTCTCCGGGCCGGACCGGGGCGACGGGCTCGTCGCCCGGCTGGGGGTGGAGCTGTCGCCTCGTGGGACGCTCGCACGGGATGCGGGCTTCGCGACGAACGTGCCGGGTGTGTTCGCCGCCGGGGACGCCGCTCGGGGCCAGTCGCTGATCGTGTGGGCCATCGCCGAGGGACGGGCGGTGGCGGCGGCGGTCGACCGGTACCTGACGGGCGTGACCGGCCGTCTGCCGGCACCGGTCACTCCGTACGACCGGCCGATGACGGTGTGACGCGGTGGTGGCGCGGGCGGGGGTCGCGCGGCCCGGCGTGTTGCGGGGCGCCCCGCGGGGGTGCGGGCCGGGGTGTTCGCGCGGCCCGGCGTGTTGCGGGATGCCTCCCAGGCCCTCGAGGCACTGGGAGGCACGACCGCTCGCGGGAGCGACGGAGCGGCGTCGGGACGCGGGACCCCGGCGGGCCCCACCGTCCCGGCCGGGTCACGGCTTGCGGGCCACCGCGCCGTAGCCCGGGATGACGTCGTCGTCCTGGCCCGGGACCGGGTCGCCCAGTTCCGGGTGCCAGTGGTGGGGGACCTGGACGCCCGGTTCGACGAGGTCCAGGCCGTCGAAGAAGCGGGTGAACTCCTCGCGGGAGCGGAGCGCCAGGGTGACGCCCGCCGCCTTGAGCTTCTCCGTGGCCGCCTTCGACTCCTCCGGGGTGAAGTCGGAGGTCGCGTGGGTGACGACCAGGTGGCTGCCCGACGGCAGCGCGTCCAGCAGTCGCCCGACCAGTTCGTGCGCCCCGTCCTCGTCGGAGACGAAGTGCAGCAGCGCGATGAGCGACAGCGCGATCGGCTCGTCGAAGTCGAGGATCTTCCGCGCGCCCTCCAGGATGGCGTCCGGCTCCCGCACATCGGCCTGGAGGTACTCGGTCACCCCCTCGTCCGTACCGCGCAGCAGGGCCGCCGCGTGGGCCAGCACGATGGGGTCGTTGTCGCAGTACACGACGCGGGCGCCGGGCGTGACCTCCTGTGCCACCTGGTGCAGGTTGGGCTCGGTCGGGATGCCGGTGCCGATGTCGAGGAACTGCCGTGTCCCCTGTCCGGCCAGCCAGCGCGTGGCCCGCTGCATGAACGCGCGGTTCACCCGCGCCATCACCGGAACCCGGGGGTCGAGGGCCAGCATCTGCCGCCCCATGGCCTCGTCGACCGGGTAGTTGTCCTTGCCTCCGAGGTACCAGTCGTACATCCGCGCGGGGTGCGGCCTGCTCGTGTCGATCTCCACGGGGTGCTGCCCGGTCATGACGGACTCCATAAGTCTCTGCAACTGTTAGTGATCAAGTCGGTGCCAAGTTCAGCAGGAAAAACAAAAGGTAGAACGGGCAACAGGGCTCAGGACAGCAGGAAATCCGCCTCTCCCGCCTTCGCTCCCTCGATGAAGGCCGTCATCTCGGCGGAGGTGTAGATGAGCGCCGGTCCGTCCGGGTCGGTGGACTGGCGCACGGCGATCCGGCCGTCCTCGAGCTTCATCGCCTCCAGGCAGTTGCCTCCGTTGCCGCCGCTCCACGGCTTGTGCCAGCCCTCGCTGCCCAGTTCCCGCGCGGGCATGCCGTTGTAGATCCTTCCGGTGTGCACCCTCGGGCGGGGCAGGGACTTCAGGGGCTTCACGAGTTCCATTCACAGCTCCTTGCGGAGATCCCGGAGGATCTCCTTCGTGCGATGTGCCGTAGCGGCCTGCGCCGCCATGCGGTCCATGACCTCGAGGTGGGTCGCCACCTCGGTGCGCGCGTCCAGGTAGACGGCGCCGGTCAGGTACTCGCTGTAAACCATGTCCGGCAGTTCGGGCATGGCGAATCGGAACAGCACGAACGGCCCGTACGTGCCGGGATGGGGCCCACCGGCGAACGGCGCGATCTGGAGCGTCACGTTGGGCAGCTTCGTGGCCTCGAGCAACTTGTCGATCTGCGCACGCATCACCTCCGGGCCGCCGACCGGGCGGCGGAGCACGGTCTCGTCCATCACGACCCACATCCGGGGCGCGTCCTCACGGGTGAGCAGCTCCTGCCGCCGCATGCGCAGGTCGACGTGGCGCTCTATGTCCTCGGGCCGGGTCTGCCCGACGGCCCCGGAGCGCAGCACGCCGCGCGCGTAGTCCTCGGTCTGGAGCAGTCCGGGGACGAAGTGGGGTTCGTAGCTGCGGATGAGGGAGGCCGCGCCCTCCAGGCTGACGTACATCGAGAACCAGCCGGGCAGGATGTCGTGGAAGCGCTGCCACCAGCCGGGCCGGTTGGCGTCCTCCGCCAGCCGCACGAAGGCTTCGGCCTCCTCGTCGGAGACGCCGTAGGCCTTCAGCAGGAGCTGGAGGTACGGGATCTTGAGCGCGACCTCGGCCATCTCCATGCGGCGGACGGTGGCGGGCGCGACGCGGAGGATGCGGGCCGCTTCCTCACGCTTGAGTCCCGCGCGTTCCCGAAGGTCCAGCAGGCGCCGGCCGAGGACGACCTGTCCCACCGTCGGCGCGGACCTGGGTTCGCTCACACTCCACCTCCCTCGAACAAAAGCCGACAGCCCGGCGGCGCCACTCGATGATCCGACCGAAGACCCGTCTCGCCCGAACTCGCATTCGAACGAATCTTCGTCGATCCCAACTGGCGTCGCGCGGGGTGCTGTTGCGAGCAGTGTGCCACGCCCATCCAGACCGTCACACTGCACTCTGCATTTTTCAGAGTGGCACTTGCCAAGTGTTCACGGCGGGGCGATAGTGGCAAGCGTGATTCCGCCCGCGCCCTTAGGAACAGATGCCGCCGCAGGGTCCATCGGCCTCGGCGCCGCCTCGGGAGCCGTCCCCCCGGGGCCTGCTGCCGAACGCCGGTTCCGCTTCGAACTGGCCGCTCATCCGGGCTCCCCGGCTCAGGCCAGACGCCTGACGAGGGCACGGCTGACCGGCTGGTCGGTGTGCGAGGACACCTGCGACACGGCGGCCCTGGTCGTCTCCGAACTGGTCACCAACGCCATCGTGCACACGGCGAGCAGCCATGTGGTCTGCGAGCTGCACGACGGTGGCGAGCTGGTGCGCATAGCCGTGCGCGACGAGGGGTGCGCACCGGGCCGGCCGCGGGCGAACACCCGGCAGCAGCCGGACGACGAGCACGGGAGGGGACTGCTTCTCGTCGACGCCCTGTGTCACTCGTGGGGCGCGCAGGAGAACGGCCCCGGACTGCTGGTCTGGGCCGACCTCCCCCGCACGGCGGGCACCGGACACGAGGGTCCCGCGGAGCCCACCGACGACCTGGGCTGGGGCACCCGCCCGAAGCCGGGCCCGCCCGGCACCCCGGACGACGGCGCCGGCGAGGGCGACGAACCGGACCAGTCCCACGTCCCGGCGGAGAACCGGCCGCACCCTCCGGCGGCCCACACCCCGCACCAGCGCACCCCCCGCCCCCGGGGTCGGGCGTGACGGGCACACCCGGCGCCCGCGTGCTGAGCCTGGACTCGCTGGTACGGGTCCAGCGCGGACGGCGCACCCCGGCCGCCTCCTGGCGGCTGCCCGTCCCCGACGGCATGACCGCGCCCATGGGCTGCGACGCCGTGGCGGTACCGGCGCGCTTCGGCCCCCTGGTGCTGCCCCGGCTGCCCCGCGTGGGCTGCGTGTACGCCGACGACGCGCACTGGTGGTGGCTGGTCCCGTCCGAGTCCGACTACGCCCTGGAGTGGCCGGCCCCCGCCCACTACGTCACCGGCGCGGTCCTCCCCGGCCCCTCGGACGCCCCCGGCACCCCGGACCTCCCCGGTCTGATCCACCGCCCCGACGGCACGCTCCCCTACACGCCGCCGATACCGCTCTACCTCGCCCTGTGCCGCCTGACGGACACACCTCCCACCTGGTCCCGGCCGGTCACCGCGTAGCACGCACCGCACCTGGCCGCCCGGCCGGCGCGCTCCGCCCCCTCCGCGCTCCCGCTCTCGGCCCCCAGCGCCCCGCTGCGGCCGATTCCCCGGGCCGTGCGCCCGCACGCACCCTCCGCCCCGTCCCGCGCCCTGCCCCGGCGGACCGCCTCCCGCCATAGTGACCGTTCGTCGGATTCGGCGGTCGGGGAGGTCGGCATGGCGGAGAGCGCACAGCGGTCCGGTGATGCGAAGCCACTGTCATCGGACGCGGACGGACCGGACACGGACGGGCCGTCCGTGGACACACCGGCCACGGACCGCCTCGACGCCCGCAGGAGATCCCGGCGCTCCCTCCGCCGCGGGAAGCGCCCCGGCCCCGGCTCCCCGCCCCTCTCCGAGTCCGAGCGACTGCTCTTCGGCGGACCGCTGCGCTACGACACGGGCTGGAACCGGCACAGCGAGGCCTTCCTGGAGCTGAACTTCCGCTCCATGATCACCCGTCTGCCCGCTCTGCTCGCCTCCAGTCTCCGGCTCGCCGTCCGGGCGGACCGTCGGGCCGCGGGGACCGTGCTGGCCGCCGAGGTGGCGCGGGGTCTGGCCCAGGCGGTGAGCCTGCTCGCGGTCAACAGTGTCCTGGGCCGGCTGCTGGGCGGCGGTCCGATGGAGGAGCGGCTGCGCGGCGCCGCTCCCGCCCTCGTCACGGTGGCCGCCGTCGCCCTGGTCGCGGCGCTGCTGCGGGCGGCGAGCACCTACGCCACCGGACGCCTGGAACCCAAGGTGGAACGGGTGGCGACCGAGCTGTACCTGGAGCGCGCGGCAGCCGTGGAACTGGCCGCGATCGAGGACCACGCCTTCCACAAACTGCTGGACACCGCCCGCTACGGCGCCGCATCGGCCCGCCGCATGATCGCGTACGGCACGCAGGCGGTGAACGCGCTGATCTCCCTGGCGGCGGCGGCCGGTGTGCTCGCCGTGCTGCATCCGGTGCTGCTTCCGCTGCTGGTGACGATGACGCTGCCGAGCGCCTGGAGCGCTCTGACGAACGCCCGCCGCCGCTACGCCTCGTTCCACACCTGGGTGCAGCACGCGCGCGCCGGTCACCTGATCAGCGACCTGCTCACCGAGCCGGGGGCCGCGCCGGAGATCCGGGTGCACGGTGTCGGCCCCTTCCTCCTGCGTCACTTCAGGGCCATGTCGGAGACCGCGGAGGCGGAGCAGGCCCGGCTGGCCCGGCTGGCGGCGGGTACGGGGCTGGTCGCCGCGGCGTGGACGGGCCTGGCGACGGTGACGACGTACGCCACTCTCGGCGGGCTGCTGCTGGCCGGGGCGATGGCGCTGTCGGTGGCCGGCACGGCGGTGATCGCGATCGGCACCGGTTCCGCGAGCCTGGACACCCTCGTCCTGGAGGTGAACCGGCTGCACGAGGAGGCCCTGTTCGTGGGCGACCTGGAACGGCTGTACGTCGAGGCAGCCGAGCGCGCGATCCCCGTGGGCGGTCTCCCGCTGCCGGACGACCCCCGGGAGATCCGCTTCGAGAACGTCACCTTCCGCTACCCGGGTGACGCCGCCCGTCCCGCCCTGGACGACGTCTCGCTCACCCTCCCGCTGGGCGGGATCGTGGCGCTGGTCGGCGAGAACGGATCCGGCAAGACGACGCTGGTCAAGCTGCTCGCCGGGCTGTACACGCCCGAGCGGGGGCGGATCCTGTGGGACGGCGTGGACGCGGCGGCCGCGGACCGGCGCCTGCTGGCCGAGCGCGTCGCGATGGTGGCGCAGGACTTCAAGCGGTGGCCGTTCACGGCCCGCGTGAACGTCCTCATGGGGCGGCCGTCGGCGCCGGTGAGCGACGAGCGGCTGGCCGCGTCGATCGCCGAGGCCGGGGCCGAGGCGGTGATCGCGGATCTACCGCGCGGCCTGGACACCCTGCTGGCCCGGCACTTCAGCGGAGGCCACGAGCTGTCCGGGGGCCAGTGGCAGCGGCTGGGGATCGCACGGGCCGCCTACCGGCGCGGGCGCATCCTGATCGTGGACGAGCCGACGGCCGCCCTGGACGCCCGGGCCGAGCTGGAGGTCTTCGACCGGATCCGGTCCCTGGCGGACAGCGGCCAGACGGTGGTGCTGATCACGCACCGACTGGCGTCCGTGCGCCACGCGGATCTGGTGCACGTGCTCGACCAGGGCAAGCTGGTGGAGACCGGATCACCGGACGAGCTGCTGGCCGCGGGCGGCCTCTACGCGGAGCTGTACGCGCTCCAGGCGCAGCAGTTCACCGCGCCGCTCCCGCCGCCCCCGGCCGGAAGGACCCCCTCCCCGAGGGCGGGCTGAACCGCCGGGCGGCACCCGCTCACGCCGTGACGTCACCCCCGCCGCCGTCCCCCCGGACGATCACCAGGAACATGTCGGTCGCGAGGTCCATGACAACCTCGGCGGGCAGGCCCTCCAGGCGGCGTGCGTGGGCGAACTCCTCCGCCGGCCAGGAACCGCGCGGTCCACCTGCGGGAAAGCGTTCGAGCACCGTTCGCCCGTTCACCCTGCCACCTCCATGCTGCGTTGTACTCGTAAGAGTTAAACGCCAACCATGGGGCGAACACCTCGCCCGGTGACGGTACTGAGACGTAGTCGACACCCGTTCACCGCCAAGTGTGAGCGGACTCTCGGCCGATCACACCAACCGGTCACCCTCCGTGCCGACCGCCGCACCGATCGTGCCGTCAGGTGTCGTACTCCTGGATCCGCCGCCCGTGGCTCCGGTCGACCAGCGCGGGCAGCCGCTCCCCCAGCTCCCGCACCACCTCGGGCACGTCGATCGTGAGCAGCTCCCGGTCGCGCATGAGGATCCGGCCGTCGACGATCGTCGTGCGGACGTCGGCGGCCCGGGCGCTGTGCACCAGGGTCGCGGCGAGGTCGTGCACGGGCTGGGTGTGCGGGCCGGTGAGGTCGACGAGGACGAGGTCGGCGCGGCGGCCCGGCGCGATGCTGCCCACGCTCTCGCCGAGGCCGGTCGCGCGGGCACTCTGCAGGGTGGCGTGGTGCAGGGCCTGCCGGGAGGTCAGCCACCGGGGGTCTCCCTCGGTGGACTTCTGGACCAGGGAGGTGAGCGCCATCGACTCCCACACGTCGAGGGAGTTGTTGGAGGCGGCCCCGTCGGTGGCGAGCCCGACCGGGACACCGATGTCACGCAGGGCGCGTACGGGGGTGGTGTGGGGCCAGGCGAACTTGAGGTAGCCGCGGGGCGCGGTGGCCACGGCCGTACGACCGCCCGCCCGCTCCAACAGCGGCAGGTCGCTTTCGACGATGCCGGTGCCGTGGGCGATGAGCACGTCGGTGTCGAGGATGCCGGTGCGGTGCAGCACCTCGACGGGGGTGACTCCGTGCCGGGCGAGACTGGCCTCGGTCTGGTCGCGGTTCTCGGCGGCGTGCAGGTGCACGGGCAGGCCGTGGTCGCGGGCCAGCCGTGCGGTGGCGGCGAGGTCGGTGTCGTCGACGGTGTAGGGGGCGTGCGGGGCCAGGGCGGTGCTGATGCGGCCGTCGGCGGTCCCCCGGTGCCGCAGCGCGAACTCCAGCGACCGTTCCCGCCCCTCTGGCCCCTGGGAGGAGAAGTACGCCTGCCCCAGCAGCGCCCGCATCCCGCACGCGGCGACCACGGCGGCGACCGCGTCCATGGCGAAGTAGTGGTCGGCGAAGCAGGTGACGCCGCCCCGGATCATCTCGGCGCAGGCGAGCAGCGCGCCCAGCTCGACGTCCCGCCCGGTGAGGTTGGACTCGACCGGCCAGATGACGTCGTTGAACCACTCCTCGGTCGGCAGGTCCTCGGCGAGGCCGCGCAGGGCGGCCATCGGGGCGTGGGTGTGGCAATTGATCAGTCCGGGCAGGACGGCCTGTCCCCGCGCGTCGATCCGCTCGCGGGCCGCCCGGCCCTCGGCCGCCTCCGCGCTCGTCACCTCCTCCACGGTTCCGTCGCGCACGACGACGGCCGCGTCCCGGGCGAATCCGATGCGCTCCCGTTCGTCGTGCGTGAGGACGGTGCAGCCGGTGATGACGATGTCGGCCGGGCTCTCCGTGGCAACGGGTGTCATCCCGTCAACGTACGACGTGATCCCGGTCCGGGGTGAGCCGAACCGCGACGTCCCCCCACGCCCGTACGCGGTCCGCGAGCTCAGTCAGCCGCCGGACGTGCCGGGGGTCGAGGCGGCCGGTGTCGTCGAGGTGGACGGCGCAGGCGGTGACGGTGTCGACGAGGAGTTCGAGGGTGGCGGCGGCCTCGTCGGCGCCGTCGGCGTGCCGGGCGAGCGGGGGGAGCTCGGCGGAGGCGAGGGCGAGGGCGGCGCGGGCCTCGGCGAGGGTGCGGTAGGCCTCGCGGCGCAGCACCCAGCGGCCGGCGCGGTCGTCGGACCCGCCGAGCACGTGGTCGAGGTACGCCTGGGCGGCGCCCGCCGCTTCGGTGAGCCGGGCGCGGATGGCGTCGCCGCCGCGCTGTCCCGGCATCGGGAGGTGTCCCACGACGAGGACGACGACGCAGGCCAGCAAGGTCTCGCCGATGCGGCCGAGGGAGGCCTGGGGTTCGCCGCCGGCCATCACCAGGGCGAGGACGAGCACGGTGACGACGGCGGTCTGCGCGGCGAAGTGCCGGGCGGCGACGGGGATCAGCGCGCCGCTGACCGCGACCAGCGCGACGAGCCCTTCCGGGCGGGGCAGCACGGCGGCGAACCCGGCGAACAGGAGCGCCCCGAGGACGGTTCCGGCGGCCCGGGACAGGACGCGGGAGGCGAGCGGCCCGAGGTCGGGTTTGACGAGGAAGACGGCGGTGGCGGGCAGCCAGTACCAGTGGTCGTGCTGCCCGTACCAGCGGGCGTGGTGCAGGGCCTGGGCGAGGGCGACGCTCGCTCCGAAGCAGAGGGCGACCCGCAGCCCGTACTCCCGGCCCCGGGCGCCGAGGACGGTCCGCATCCCCGCGGCCCGGGAGCGCCTGCGGCTGTGCAGGTCACCGCCGTCGCCCCGGTCGAAGGCCTCGGCGGCGCGCAGGAGGGCGTCGTCGAGGGCGCGCAGCGCGGGGACGGCCCGGGAGGGGGCGGGCAGCGGGCCGGTGGGGGTGCCGCCGCGCACGGCGGCGGCGAGTCGCCGGGGCCCTTCGGCGGCGCGGGCGGGGACGGGCTCCCCGGCCCAGGCGAGCGCGGTGGCGGCCTCGGCGAGCGGGAGGGCGGCGGCGTACCGGGCGTGCAGCCGGCGTTCGGCGGCCGAGGAGGCGTACCGCCGCAGCCGGGGACCGGCGAGGGCGTCCTGCGCGTGGTCGAGGGCGGCGGTGAGCGCGGCCCGCCGTGCGGTGGCGGTGTCCGACCCGGTGGCGTCGAGCAGGCCGGCGACGGCGTCGTACACCCCGGCCACGGCGTTCCGCTCCCCGTCGAACCGGAAACCCCCGGCGAGCGCGCCGGGCGTGGGCAGCGCGAGCCGCAGCAGGAGCAGCCAGCCCGCGCCGGCGAGGAAGGCGAGCGCCCGCTGCCAGCCCGGTTCGGGCAACGGCATCCCGGCGCCGACGGCGGCGCCGACCAGCAGTTGCGTCCCGACGGATGACCCCACGGGCCCGATCGCGCTGACCGCGCCGGCGGCCAGGCCGAGCCCGGTCAGCAGCAGGGCGAGCAGGACGGCGGAGACGTGGTCCCCGGCGTACGTCCCCACGGCCAGCCCGGCCGCCCCGGCGAGCGCGGGCCCGCCGATGCGCCCGACGGAGGCGCGACGGCTGCCCGGCCGGTCGTTGATCCCGGCGAACATCGCGCCGATGGCGGCGACGACCCCGAGCGTGGGCCGCCCGGCGAGGACGGCCGCGAGCAGCAGCGGCCCGCCGCCCAGCGCGCCGCGCGCGACGGCGCTCCACGGCACCGGTCCGCGCTGGGCGCGCAGGGCGTGGGCCAGCCAGAGGGGTACGGCACGGGTCACGGGGCTCCAGTCGGTCGCGTCGGAAAAGGAACGGGCCCACGGGCGACGGTGACCGGGCGGGAGGAAGCGTGCCCTCCACGGTAGTCGGCGTTCTCGGAGAGAGGTGAACGGTCGTGTTTCCGGGAGGTGACGATGCGGGCGGGAGGCGTATGCCGTGCTCGGGCGGTCAGGCGGTCAGCGCCGCCAGTTCCGCGTCGGCGCGCTCGGTGACCAGGGCGAGGACGCGGCCCGCGGCGGCCAGGTCCTCGGCGGGTATCCCGCCCCAGATGCGGGCGGTGACGGGGGCGCTCTCCGCGCGGACGGCGTCGATCAGCCCGCGCCCCGCCTCCGTGGGGCGCAGGTGCGCGCCGTCCGCGACGAGCAGCCGCCGCTCCAGCAGTGCGCCGAGGGCGGCGCGGACGTCGGCCGGGTCGGCCTTGAGGTCGTCGCGGACCCGGGCGACCAGGCCGTCCGGTGTCCACGGGGCGTCGGCGGTGACGGCGGCGCGCAGGGTGATCTGCTGCTGGAAGGTGAGGCCGTGCCGGGTGAGGAAGTGCTCCAGGACGCCACGGGCGGCGTAGTGGGCCAGGCCGAGGACGCTGCTGTCGGCGGCGGGTGCGGTGGTGGTCATGGTGGTGTCCCCTTGGTTCTCTCGTCGTTGGGTACGGAGGGAGCGAGAGGTGCGTCGAGCAGGGTCGTCAGCTCGTCGGTGAACGCGCGGGTCCGCGGGGCGTCGAGGCCGCCGAGCGGCTCCAGCAACTGCTGGAGCAGGTCCTGGACCACCTCGATGGCCTGCCGTGTGACGGTCCGCCCCCGCTCGGTGAGGGCGAGCTGCACGGCGCGCGGGTCGCGGGGGTCGCGGGTGCGCTCGATCAGGCCGGCCGCCTCCAGGGCGCGCGCCAGCTTCGAGACGTACAGCGCCTCCAGGCCGGTGTGGTCGGCGAGCCGGCGCTGGCTGGGCCGCTCGCCGGTGCGCTGCATGCCGTACAGCGACGCGACCAGCGAGTACTGCGCGTGGGTGAGGCCCAGCGGAGCGACAGCGCGGTCGACCGCGACGCGCCACTTGTTGGCGAGCCGCCACACCAGGAAGCCGGGCGTGGGGCCCGGTGAACCCTTGCTCATGCCGAATACATTACATGGATACTATGTACATGGCTACTGTCACCCGGCGTCCGTCCGGGGACCGGCCACCCGAACACGCCAGTGCCCCGTGATCACATCAGCGCTCACGGGGCACTGGGGCGCTCTTCGCTCTACGGAGCGTGCCGGGCGGCGAACCCGACGAACTCCGCCCACGCCCCCGGCGCAAGGCCGACCACCGGTCCCGTCTCGTCCTTCGAGTCGCGTGCGTACACGCCACCGCTTCCGGCGGCGACTACGCACGCATCGCGACCGTTGACGCCATGGAGCCGCCGGCTTCCCCGCGAAGGCGTACGTCCCGACCGACCCGCACGTTCGCGATGCGGTTCACCTCGACACCGCGCGGCGCGCGTCTCGCCCGCCGGCCGGTCCCGCACCGCCTGCACGCGCGAGGTCACCCCTCGGCGACGAACGGCCCCACCGGGGTCGTACCGCGGTATCCACCAGTGTGAGCGGACAGGGCCCGTCGAAGCCGCGAACCTTCCGCAGCGATGTCTCTCGGTAACCCAACGCCCTTCTCGCTTAACGTTGTTGGCGTCCACGATCGCCATCACGGCAAAGGGGGGAACGATGCCCGGTTCCTGGTGCCTGGCCGACTCCCAGCACTTCTGTCTGACCCTTTCCCGGAACAGAAGCCCGGAGGAGGTGATCGCCCTCTACGGAGCCGACCCGGGCAGTGCCCGCCGGGTGCCCGCGGAGAGCGCACCCGTCGCTCCCCCTCGGGGCACGACACTGCGCGCGGGATCGTTGGGCGAATGGTCCTTCTGCGTCGAGTTCGAGAACTACATCGGCTGCACGGACACGGTCATGCGCGACCTGTCGGCGGGAACCGAGGCGCTGCTCCTGTACCGCACGGCGAAGGCACTGGAGGTGTTCCGTCACGCGGTCGACGGGCGCGTCGTCGAGCAGTTCGAGCCCGGCTGCCCGCCCAGCGCCCGCGGCCGGAGTTCGCACGAGTTCGTCCGCAGGACGGAGACGCTCATCTCCACCGGCACGAGCCGGACGGCGGTGTGTCTGGAGGTCATGGCTCAACACACCGGTCACGAGCTCACCACGGACATCCTCCGCGGGCCCCTGCTCACGGCGGTCATCGACGAGCCCGACCACGCCGCTCTCCATCACCCGGACCCTCCGCTGCCGTATCCGGACGAGCCCCCGAAAAGGTCCCGGCCCCTGGGCCGTGAACTGGGCCACCTGATACCCGGACGTGGGCGGGCGCCGGGCACGTCGTGACGGGCCGCGTCCGGGGAGCCCGGCAACCTTTCCGGCGGCGGTGGCGACCACCGGGTCGGAAGCGTGTGTTCCCTCCCGCACCACGTAAGGACTCATCCGTGGCATCCCCCTCCCACCGCCGTCCGCGCGGCAAGCGGCGCGGCCTCCTGGGCCCGACCGTCGCCGTGGCCGCCGTCGGGCTCCTCATGTCGCTGGTCGTCGCGCTCACCCGTGACGGCGGATCCGACGCCGTACGGGCCACGGCCACGCCCGCCGCCAGTGCCGGTGCCGACGCCGCCGCCCGGCCGAGCGCCTCACCCACGGCGACCGGGCGGACACCGGAGGCGAAGCCGTCCGCCGCGTCCCCCACCGCCCCGGAGCCCTCCGCGACGACGGCGTCGGCCAGTCCCTCGCGCGGCGGCGCCCCCGCGGGCACGGCCGCCCCGCGCCCGGCCTCCGGCGGGGCGCCCCTGGCGGGGCGGATCGCACCCGGGACCACCTACAGCGGGGTCGCGACCCACTACGACGCCGGGGACGGTGACGGTGCCTGCCTGTACGGTCCGAGCGCCGACCGCATGACCGCGGCGATGAACACCACCGATTACGAGACGTCCAGGGCGTGCGGGGCGTACGTGCTGGTCCGCGCGGCCGGCGGCGCCTCCGTGACGGTCCGGATCACCAACGAGTGCCCCGCGCCCTGCGCCCCCGGGCAGCTCGACCTGAGCAGGGAGGCCTTCGCGAAGCTCGCCGGCCTCTCCGCCGGGAGGATCCCGGTCACGTGGAGCCTGCTCAGCCCCGGCACGTCCGACACCCTCTCGATCCGCTACAAGACCGGCTCCAGCAGCCACTGGTGCGGCATCCAGGCGATCGGCCACCGCAACCCGCTCGCCCGGCTCGAGGTCGCCACCGGCTCCGGCTGGCAGCGGCTGAGCCGCACCGAGTACAACTACTTCCTCTCCCCCGACGGCACCGGCTGTGGCGGCGCCCTGAGGCTCACCGACATCTACGGCCAGCGACTGACCGTCGACGGCATCCCCGTACGCCCGGACGCCGTCCAGCCGACCCGCGTCCAGTTCGCCCGGCACTGACGCCGCATCGAGGGCCGAGGAAGGGCCGAACGAAATACGGATGCGGTGGACCGCCGCCTCACGCAGGATCGGGGAGTCGTCCGCCCCCTCAGATCGGAGCCCGCGTGATCCGCCGCGTCACCGTCCCCACGCTCTTCCCGCCGCCCGCCTACGCGCACGCCTCCGTCGTCGAGGCGGGAACCCGGCTGGCCTTCCTCGCCGGGTCGGTTCCGCTGGACGCCGACGGAAGGCTCGTGGGCGAAGGGGATCCGGTGCGTCAGGCCCGGCAGGTGCTCGCCAACCTGGAGGAGCAGTTGCGGGCGGTGGGCTCCGACCTGGGCCACGTCGTCGCGACGGACGTGTACGTCGTGAGCGGTGAGCCCGCGGTGCTCTCCGCCGTGTGGGAGGTGGTCGAGGCGTCCGGGCTGAGCGCGGGCCCGCACTCGTCGACCCTCGTCGGCGTGGCCTGCCTCGGGTACCCCGGGCAGCTCGTGGAGATCACCGCGACGGCGGTCGTGCCGGACGGCGCCGACTCGTGACGGCCGGTGAGCGGACGGTGCGCCTGCGCCGGGCGCTGCTCCCCGACGCCGGGGCCGCGGCCGGTGTCTGGCTGCGGTCCTTCGCCGCCGCGCTGCCCGGCGTGGTCCGGCCGCACTCCGACGACGAGGTGCGGGAGCACTTCCGTCAGGTGCTCGTGCCGGCGCGGGAGACGTGGGTCGCCCAGGCGGCGGACGGGGACGTGGTCGGCGTGATGGTGCTGGAGGGCGAGGAGCTGGACCAGCTGTACCTCGCCCCCGAGTGGCGCGGGCGCGGGATCGGCGACCGGTTCGTCGCGCTGGCCAAGGAGCGCAGTCCCGAGGGGCTCTCCCTGTGGACCTTCCAGGTCAACGCGCCCGCGCACCGCTTCTACGAGCGGCACGGCTTCACGGCCGTGGAGCGGACGGACGGTTCCGGCAACGAGGAGCGGGAGCCGGACGTCCGGTACGTGTGGCGGCCGTGAGCGGCCGGGTCACGGGTGCAGTACGACCTTGGTGTAGCCCTCGATCCGCTTGTCGAACTTGTCGTAGGCCGACGCCGCCTCGCCCAGGGGGAGTTCGTGGGACACCACGAAGCTGGGCTTCGCCCTGCCCTCGATGATCATGTCACGCAGCTGCCGGTTGTAGCGCTTCACGTTGCACTGCCCCGTCCCCACCCGCAGGCCCTTCTCGAAGAGCTTGCCGATCGCGACGAGGAGCATGCCCTGCTTGGCCTGCTCGTCCGGGGCTCCGGGGTCGGAGGGGACGTAGAGGCCGGGCACGCCGAGTGCTCCGGTGGCGCGGACCGTGTTGACGAGGGAGTTCAGGACCGTCGCCGGCTCCTCGCGGTCCGTGCCGCCCTTCGTCGCCTGGTAGCCGACGGCGTCGACGCCCTTGTCCGTGCCGATGCCTTCGGTCCGGTCCTTGATCTGCTCGGCCGGATCGCCCTCGGCGAAGTTGACCGGGACCGCGCCGATCTCCTCGGCCTTCCGCAGCCGCTCGGCGACCCGGTCCACGACGAACACCTTCTTCGCGCCGCGCAGCAGGGCCGAGTAGGCGGCCATGAGCCCGACCGGTCCCGCGCCGTACACCGCGACGCTCTCACCGGGGCGGACCTGGGCGAGTTCGCAGCCGTGGTAGCCGGTGGGGAAGATGTCGGCGAGCAGGACGAAGTCGGTCTCGTGCTCCTGTCCCGGCGGCAGCCTCAGGCAGTTGAAGTCGGCGTAGGGCACGCGCAGGTATTCGGCCTGGCCGCCCTTCCAGGGGCCCATGGAGACGTAGCCGTAGGCGCCGCCCGGGAAACCGGGGTTGACGGTCGTGCAGTATCCGGTGAACCCCTCGGCGCAGTTGCGGCAGAATCCGCAGGCGACGTTGAAGGGCATGACCACGCGGTCGCCCTCCTTCAGCGAGGTGACGCCCTGGCCGACCTCCTCGATGATCCCCATGTTCTCGTGGCCGAAGACGATGCCGGGCTCGGCCGAGGTGCGGCCCTCGTACATGTGCAGGTCGGACCCGCATATCGCGGTGGAGCTGACCTTCACGATCACATCGTTGGGGTGCTGGATGCTCGGCTTGTCGACGTCCTCGACCGCGACACTGAACGGTCCCTTGTACACGACGGCCTTCATGACTGCGCCCTCCGTTCCGCGCGTGACTCATCTCTCATGGTTCCGCCGCCTGCACGCTCGGGCAAACCGGTAATGTCCGGCGACAGGGGTCATACGGGTCCGATGCCGCACCGAGCGCAGAAAGAGGCGGGAAATGGCAGCACAGAGGCTGGGAACCCTGCTCGTCCCGGTGCCGGGGCTCTCCGGCACCGTGTATCCACCGGGGACGACCGTGACGGTCCGTGGCCGTGGCTCGTCCGTCGACGCCTTCGTCAACGGTGACTGGCTCGCGTTGTCGTGGTGGGAGTTCTCCGACGGCCTCCGCGAGGACCTCGCCGACCGCTGACGTACGGGCGCGGAGGGCGGCTCAGGTGATCCTGACCCAGTCCAGGGTGCGTTCCACGGCGCGCTTCCAGTCCTGGTAGCCGCCTTGGCGCCGCTCCTCGCCCCACTGCGGGTCCCAGCGTTTCGACTCCTGCCAGTGGGAGCGCAGCTCGTCGGTGTCGCGCCAGAAGCCGACGGCGAGCCCGGCGGCGTAGGCGGCGCCCAGCGCGGTGGTCTCGGCGACCACGGGACGGCTCACCGGGACGCCCAGGACGTCGGCCTGGATCTGCATGCACAGGTCGTTCGCGGTGACGCCGCCGTCGACCTTGAGCACGTCCAGGTGGACGCCCGAGTCCTGCTCCATGGCCTCGACCACGTCACGGCTCTGGTAACAGATGGCCTCCAGCGTGGCCCGCGCGATGTGCGCGCCGGTGTTGTAGCGGGCCAAGCCGACCATGGCGCCCCGGGCGTCGGAGCGCCAGTACGGGGCGAAGAGGCCGGAGAAGGCCGGGACGAAGAACATCCCGCCGTTGTCCTCCACCTGGCGGGCCAGCTGCTCGCTCTCCGGGGCGCTCCTGATGATCTTCAGTTGGTCGCGCAGCCACTGCACGGCGGCGCCGGTGACGGCGATGGAACCCTCCAGCGCGTACACCGCGGGGCTGCCCGCGAACTGGTACGCCACCGTCGTGAGCAGTCCGTGCTCCGAGCGCACCGGTTCGGTGCCGGTGTTGAGGACCAGGAAGTTGCCGGTGCCGTAGGTGTTCTTGGCCTCGCCGGGTGAGAAGCAGACCTGGCCGACGGTCGCCGCGTGCTGGTCGCCCAGTACGCCGGTGATCGGGACGGCGGCGCCCAGCGGCCGGGAGGTGCGGGCCGTGCCGTACGCCTCGCGGTCGGAGGAGGGGTGGACGGCCGGCAACATCGCGCGGGGGATGCCGAAGACGTCCAGGAGCTCGTCGTCCCAGTCGAGGGTCTCGAGGTTCATCAGCATGGTGCGGCTGGCGTTGGTCACGTCGGTGGCGTGCACCCCGCCGTTCGGGCCGCCGGTGAGGTTCCACAGCACCCAGGCGTCGGTGTTGCCGAACAGGGCGTGGCCCGCCTCGGCGGCCTCGCGCAGTCCGTCCACGTTCTCCAGCAGCCACTTGATCTTGCCGCCGGAGAAGTAGGTGGCCGGCGGCAGACCGGCCTTGTGGCGGATGACGTCACCGTGGCCGTCGCGTTCGAGGGCGGCGGCGATGCTGTCGGTGCGGGTGTCCTGCCAGACGATGGCGTTGTAGTAGGGGCGGCCGGTGCGCGGGTCCCAGACGACGGTCGTCTCCCGCTGGTTGGTGATGCCGACGGCCGCCAGGTCGCCGGCCGACAGCCCTCCCTCGCGGAGACCGTTCTGGATCACCGTGTTGGTGCGCTCCCAGATCTCGACCGGATCGTGCTCGACCCACCCCGACCGCGGGAGGATCTGCTGGTGTTCGAGCTGGTGCTTGGCCACCTCGTTGCCGGAGTGGTCGAAGATCATGAAACGGGTGCTGGTGGTCCCCTGGTCCACGGCGCCGACGAATTCGGGCATCGCTGCCACCTCCTGGTCTGCCTAGGGTTCTTCGGTGGCCGGGCCCTCTTCGGCCTTCTCCGCCCTCGCCCTGAGCACCGGGCCGATGAACAGGTCGTACACGAGCACCCCGAGGACACCGCCGATGAGCGGGCCGACGATGGGAATCCACCAGTAGCCGCTGAACCATTCGAACGACCCGGGCAGCGCGATCCGTCCCCAGCCTTCGAAGAAGGTGAACAGCCGGGGGCCGAAATCGCGCGCGGGATTGATCGCGTATCCGGCGTTGGTGCCGAACGTCAGACCGATGGCGACGACCACCAGACCGATGAGGAACGGGTGGAGATTCGCCGCCGGAGCCGTGTTGCGGGTGTCGATGAGCGCGCAGATCAGCAGGAGGAGGATTCCGGTGCCGACGATCTGGTCGAGCAGGGGACCCCACCACGAATTCCCGAAGTATTCGGCGGGGAACGTGGCGAAGATGGAATAGGTGCCCAGCGACTCGTCGCGCGGGATGCCGTCCTTGGCGTTGGCCGCGTCGATGGCCCAGTGGTAGCAGGCGTAGACGAGCGCGGCGGCGACGAAGGCGCCCAGGACCTGTGCGAGCCAGTAGGGCAGTACCTTCCGCCAGGGGAAGTCCCGCCGGACGGCGAAGGCCAGGGTCACCGCGGGATTGAGGTGGGCGCCGCTGACACCGCCGGCCACGTAGACGCCGAACACGACGGCAAGGCCCCAGGCCCACGAGATGATGAGCCAGTTGGCGGGCCCGAAATCCACCGCCTGCCGACCCGAACCGGGCAGCCCCACGACGGCCACGGCCACGGACCCGATACCCAGCAGGAGTAGGACGAACGTACCCAGGAATTCGGCGAGCATCTCACCGGGAACGCCTTCTCGATAGCCTCGTCTTTTCACGATGCGTTCGGCCACCGGACCTCCTCGGCTGGAATTCCGCGTTCCCCCTCCCCTCGTCGGAAGCGTATGTCCACCGTGCGGATCATGCCTGCGGAGAACCGGCTTTCCCTCTCCTGGAGCAAAGGGGGCGGCGTTCGGACGCCGCGGCGCGCGTACCGGTCCGTCGCCGCCACCAGTGCGTCGTCGCCGATGTCGCCCGCGTCGTGGCCGGGCTCGTCCACGATCGTCAACTCGCTGCCCGGCCAGGCGTGGTGGAGGCGCCGGACCCGGCCATCGGGACACCGTGGTGCCGCCGACGGGGCGGCTCGTCTCATTTCCGCACGGGCAGGCCCGCCGCCCCGGCGGCCGCGCGCAGCACGTCGCGGAGCATCTCGGGGGTGAGCCGGCCGGTGAAGGTGTTGCGCTGGCTGACGTGGAAGCAGCCGAGGAGGTGGAGGGCGGGCCCCTCCGGAGCGTCCAGAACGACGTGGGCGCCGTGCGCGAAGGCGGGCCGGGGCCGGGGCACGGTCCAGCCGGCCTCGGCGAACGCGGGCAGCGCGGCCTGCCAGCCGAAGGCCCCGAGGACGAGCGCGGCCCGTACCGTCGGCCGCAGCAGACGCAGCTCCCGCACCAGCCAGGGCCGGCAGGTGTCCCGCTCCTCGGGAGTGGGCCTGTTGGCGGGCGGGGCGCAGTGCACGGGCGAGGTGACGCGCACGCCGTACAGCTCCAGACCGTCCCCGGCGTGGGTGGAGCCGGGCTGGGAGGCGAGCCCCACGTCGTACAGCGCCTGGTACAGCACGTCCCCGGAACGGTCCCCGGTGAACATCCGGCCGGTGCGGTTGCCTCCGTGGGCGGCGGGTGCCAGGCCGACGATCAGCAGCCGGGCGTCCGCCGGCCCGAACCCGGGCACCGGCCTCCCCCAGTACGTCCAGTCCGCGAACGCGGCCCTTTTGGTACGGGCGACCTCCTCACGCCAGTCGACCAGCCGGGGGCAGGCGCGGCAGCCGGCGATGCGCCGGTCGAGCCGGTCGAGGCCATGGGGGTCCATGGCTCCACCGTAGGTGTTCGGGGCGGGCGAAAACCCCGCACCGCCGGCCGGGTCCGGGCGTTAGGGTCGGGAGCATGGCTTCTGAGAGTGCCGAGGACCCCAAGGTCGCCGCCGCCGTGGCCGCTGCGGAGGCGGCCGGTCCGGGCAGCGGTGAGTCCGTACGGATCGACAGCTGGATCTGGTCGGTGCGGCTGGTCAAGACGCGGTCGCTCGGCGCCGCCGCCTGCAAGGGCGGGCACGTCCGGGTGAACGGCGAGCGCGTGAAGCCCTCGCACTCCCTCCGTATCGGTGACGAGGTGCGGCTGCGGGCCGAGACCCGGGAGCGGATCGTCGTCGTCAAGCGGCTGATCCGCAAGCGGGTCGGCGCCCCGGTGGCCGTCCAGTGCTACATCGACAACTCCCCGCCGCCCCCGCCCCGCGAGGCCGTCGCCCCGGTCGGAATCCGCGACCGCGGCGCGGGCCGCCCGACCAAGCGCGACCGGCGGGAGATGGAACGGCTGCGCGGGCTGGGCGGGCCCGGCCCGTTCGGTGGGCACGCGGGGCCGGGCGGACCGGGCGGCGGTGGCGACCCGGACGCCGCGTCCGGCGGGACCGGCGGACGGGGTGGGTCCGCCGGACGCGGGACAACCGGCGGTGGGCGCAGGGCCCGGGGCAAGGGGGCCGGTGGTGCGGCCCGGCCGTGAACGCGGGCCGCGCGCTCAGGTGTCGGACATCGGCACCGCCCTCACCCACATCCTGTCCTCCGTCAGGTACCGGTCCACCTTCAGGCCCGCCTCCGCCAGCGCCTCCTCGAACTGCTCCCTCGTCAGCGGGCGGGCGCGGAACGTCTGGGTCCAGATCGCGTCCGGGAACACGTACTCCGCGTGCACCGAGTCGACGCCGTCGCCCACCGGCTCCGCCGACACGATCCGCACGGTGAAGCCGGCCGGGTCCACCCGCTCGCGCGGCACATCGGTGTGGTACTCCTCGCCCTCCCGCTGGATCAGCACGCACCCGCCCTTCGCCAGGTGCCGCACGCAGGTGCGCAGCATGCCCCGCCGCACCTCGACGTCCCCCGCGTGCACCAGGAACGACGCGAGCAGCACCACGTCGAACGTCTCGCCGAGGTCGAGCCGCTCCGCGGGGCTGCATATCGTCCGAGCCCCGCGCACCCGCTCCAGCATCTCGGCGGACTCGTCCACCGCCGTCACCTCGAAGCCGCGCTCCAGCAGCGCGTGGGTCATCCGCCCGACGCCGCTGCCCAGCTCCAGGATCCGCGCCCGCGCCGGCACCGCGGCGGCGATGACGTCCGGCTCGTCCCCGACGGGCAGCCGCGCGTACAGCTCCACCGCGCAGCCGTCCGGGGTGATCGCCCCGGGGCCCGTCCCCTCGTAGCCCTCACGCATTCTCAGTTCCATGCCTGTCAAACGGTTCGCGTCCGCACGCCCGTTCCCCCTCCTCGCGGGTTCACCCGACCGAGTGACACGTGGCCCTGGAGGCGATTCCGGGAACCCGGAACCGGGAGAACGACGCGGACGGGGTGGTGATCGCGTTGCGTACGGGCAGTGAACCGGTCACCGCGCGCAGCGCTCTGCGGATGCGGTTCTGGCTGAGCGTGTGGGGCGTGGTCTGGACGGTGTCCGGCACGGTGGCGTTCGCGCTCGCGGGGCACCCCGGCCGGGCCCTCGTCCGCGGGCTGCTGTGGCTGCTCGTCACGGTCGACCTGGTGGTCGTCCTGCGGCACATTCGCCAGGGGCCGCACTACCAGCCGGGGCGCGACGTGCCCCCGTACCGGCCGCCGGGGAGCCGCCCGTAGCGCAAACCGTCACGTGTCGAAGCGGGCCGCCTTCAGGTACTCCGGGTTCGGGTCCAGCGCGGCCGCCAGCCGGAAGTGGCGCTTGGCCGGGTGCGGGCGGCCCTGCCGCTGATAGGTGCGGGCGAGGGCGAAGTGGGCGAAGGCGTTGTCCGGCTCGCGCTCCAGGACGAGGGAGAACTCCAGCTCGGCGGGGCGCAGCTGGGCCGCCGCGAAAAAGGCGCGGGCGCGCAGCAGCCGCGCGGCGGTGTTCTCCGGGTGGACGTCTATGACGCCGTCGAGCAGCTTCACCGCGCCCTTCGGGTCCCGGGAGGCGAGCAGGTGCTCGGCGGCACGAAAGTCGATGACATGCGTTTCCGGCGTACGTCCGGTCGAACCGCTGGTCTCGGGCACGGCGGAATCCTTCCCTCGCTCCACGGGTTCAACGCCCCGTCCGGCACCCGCTATTCCGCGGGGGTGGTCCGCGCCCGGCGGAGAAGCTCGGTCCACACCTCCTGGACGCGCCGCTCCAGCTCGTCCAGGGGGACGTCGTTGTCGATGACGATGTCGGCGATCTCCCGGCGCTGCTCGCGGGTCGCCTGGGCGGCCATCCGCGCGCGTGCGTCCTCCGCCGTCATGCCGCGCCGGTCCACGAGTCGGTCGAGCTGGGTCTCGGGACTCGCGTCGACGACGATCACGAGGTCGTAGAGGGGGGCCAGGCCGTTCTCCGTGAGGAGGGGGACGTCGTGGACCACGACGGCGTCCTCGGCCGCGGCCTCCTCCAGCTCGCGGGAGCGGTCGCCCACCAAGGGGTGGACGATCGAGTTGAGGACGGCCAGTCTCTCCGGGTCGGCGAAGACGACGGACCCCAGCTTGGGCCGGTCGAGCCTGCCGTCCGCGGTGAGGACCTCCGCGCCGAACGCGTCCACGACCGCCGCCAGGCCGGGCGTGCCCGGTTCCACGACCTCGCGCGCGATGCGGTCCGCGTCGATCAGCACGGCCCCGCACTCGACGAGCAGCCGCGACACCTCGCTCTTGCCGGCACCGATCCCACCGGTCAGGCCCACTTTCAGCATGAGAGGCAGCCTAGGGGGTGCCAGGAGGGCGTCAGTTGTCGCCCTCCCGCTCCGCCAGGAAGCGTTCGAACTCGCGGCCGATCTCGTCCGCCGACGGGATCTCCACCGGCTCGGCGAGCATGTTGCCCCGGGTCTCCGCGCCGGCGGCGGCGTCGTACTGGTGCTCCAGGCCCTGGACGAGGGCGGTCAACTCCTCGTCGCCCTCCCGGATCTGACGGTCGATCTCGGTCTGGGTGCGGTGGGCGTCGGTGCGCAGCGCGTGCGCGACGCCGGGCAGGACCAGTCCCGTCGCGGCCGTGATGGCCTCCAGGGCGGTCAGTGCCGCGTCCGGGTACGGGGAGCGGGCGATGTAGTGCGGCACGTGCGCGGCGACACCCAGGACGTCGTGCCCGGCCCGCATGAGCCGGTACTCGACCAGCGCCTCGGCGCTGCCGGGCACCTGCGCCTCGTCGAAGGCGCTGCCGGCCACGGGGACGAGGTCGACGCGGTTGCCGTGCGGGGTGATGCCGACGGGCCGGGTGTGCGGGACGCCCATGGGGATGCCGTGGAAGTTCACCGACAGGCGCACGCCGAGCCGCTCCACGATCTGCTGGACGGCGGCGGCGAAGCGCTCCCACTCCACGTCCGGTTCGGGCCCCGAGAGCAGCAGGAAGGGTGCTCCCGTGGCGTCCTGGACGAGGCGCACCTCGAGGGAGGGCACCTCGTAGTCGCTCCACCGGTCGCGGGTGAAGGTCAGCAACGGGCGCCGGGCACGGTAGTCGACGAGCCGGTCGTGGTCGAACCGGGCGACGACCTGGTGGGGCAGCGAGTCGAGCAGCCGGTCGACGATCTGGTCCCCGGTCTCCCCCGCGTCGATGTATCCGTCGAAGTGGTAGAGCATGACAAGTCCGGCCGACTCCTGGGCCAGCGCCATGTCGACGACGCCGAGTCCCTTCGGCTCCCATGCGTACAAACCCTGCGGATCAAGCACAGTGACCGCTCCTCCTCGTGTTCGTACTGCACAACGTGGCACGCGCCACTGACATTCCCCGGTGAGGACGGCTCCCGGGGCACAGGGCTCTGTCCACGCGCGACCGCACCGCGTGGGCGCGGAACCCCCGCCGGCCCGCGCCCCGCAAGGCAGCACCGAGGGGCCGCACCTCGAAAGGTACGGCCCCTCGGTCAACGGCTAGGCGTCAGCGGAGAGCGTTCAGCTCTGCCCACCCGCCAGCTTCTCCCGCAGCGCGGCCAGCGCCTCGTCCGAAGCCAGCGCACCGGACTGGTCGCCGCCCTCGGAGGAGTACGAACCGCCGCCGGACGCGGCCGGGGCGACGTCCTCGCCACCCTCGGCAGCGGCCTTCTCGTCCGCCTCGCGGGACTTGATGACCTGCGCCTGGTGCTGCTCGAAGCGCTGCTGCGCCTCGGCGTACTGGGTCTCCCACGCCTCGCGCTGGGCCTCGTAGCCCTCGAGCCAGTCGTTGGTCTCGGGGTCGAAGCCCTCGGGGTAGATGTAGTTGCCCTGGTCGTCGTAGGACGCGGCCATGCCGTACAGGGTCGGGTCGAACTCGACCGCCGACGGGTCGGCGCCGAAGGCCTCGTTGGCCTGCTTCAGCGAGAGGCTGATGCGACGGCGCTCGAGGTCGATGTCGATGACCTTGACGAAGATCTCGTCGTTGACCTGGACGACCTGCTCCGGGATCTCCACGTGGCGCTCGGCCAGCTCGGAGATGTGGACCAGACCCTCGATGCCCTCGTCCACGCGGACGAACGCACCGAACGGAACCAGCTTCGTGACCTTGCCGGGCACGACCTGGCCGATCTGGTGGGTGCGGGCGAACTGCTGCCACGGGTCTTCCTGGGTCGCCTTCAGCGACAGGGAGACGCGCTCGCGGTCCATGTCGACGTCGAGGACCTCGACGGTGACCTCCTGGCCGACCTCGACGACCTCGGAGGGGTGGTCGATGTGCTTCCAGGACAGCTCGGAGACGTGGACCAGACCGTCGACGCCACCCAGGTCCACGAAGGCGCCGAAGTTGACGATCGAGGAGACGACGCCGGAACGGACCTGACCCTTCTGAAGGGTGGTGAGGAACGTCTGGCGGACCTCGGACTGGGTCTGCTCCAGCCAGGCACGGCGGGACAGGACCACGTTGTTGCGGTTCTTGTCCAGCTCGATGATCTTGGCCTCGAGCTCCTTGCCCACGTAGGGCTGGAGGTCGCGGACGCGGCGCATCTCGACCAGGGAGGCCGGGAGGAAGCCGCGGAGGCCGATGTCGAGGATGAGACCACCCTTGACGACCTCGATGACGGTACCGGTGACGATCCCGTCCTCTTCCTTGATCTTCTCGATGGTGCCCCAGGCACGCTCGTACTGGGCGCGCTTCTTCGAGAGGATCAGGCGGCCTTCCTTGTCCTCCTTCTGGAGAACAAGGGCTTCGATCTCGTCACCGACGGCGACGACCTCGTTGGGGTCGACGTCGTGCTTGATCGAGAGCTCACGGCTCGGGATGACGCCTTCGGTCTTGTAACCGATGTCGAGCAGGACCTCGTCCCGGTCGACCTTCACGATGACGCCGTCGACGATGTCGCCGTCGTTGAAGTACTTGATCGTCTCGTCGATCGCGGCGAGGAAGGCTTCCTCGTTACCGATGTCGTTGACCGCTACCTGCGGGGTGGTGGCGGTGGTCTCGGTGCTGCTCGTCATGTGGGAAAGGGCTCCGGTACGGACATTGAAGTCGTAGGTACTGCTACGCCGGAGCCCGTTTCGCTCTGCAGAAGCCGGACAGCCAAGGAAGCGCCCCGCCGTTCGCCGGCGGCGGCGCCTCGAGAACCGAGGGGACATACAACAGATGCGAGCGCAGCCTGCTACGTCTGAGGTGCGCAAGCTCGCAGCGCAACTTGTAGCATACGGGGGTGGCCGGGCAGGGTCAATGCGCGAAGCCGCCCACCCGGGGCGGATCGCCGCATAACCGGCACAAGTCCCGTCGTCCGGGCCCGCGCAGGGGCCAGGAACACCCTTCGGCGACACGCCGGGGTCCGGCTGGACGGAAGAGTACGACGAGGGAGCCCATCATCCAAGAGCCCGAAGCGCCCGAACCGGAGGCGACCCGGCGGCAGGCCGGTGTCGCGGAGAGCTCCCGAGCCAACCGGGGCTGGTGGGACCGCAACGCGGACGAGTACCAGATCGAGCACGGCACGTTCCTCGGCGACGACCGCTTCGTGTGGGGGCCCGAGGGCCTGGACGAGGTGGAGGCCGAGCTGCTCGGCCCGCCGGAGGAGCTGAAGGGGCGGGACGTCCTGGAGCTGGGCGCCGGCGCGGCGCAGTGCTCGCGCTGGCTGGCCGCGCAGGGGGCGCGGCCGGTGGCACTGGACATCTCGCACCGGCAGCTGCAGCACGCGCTGCGGATCGGCGGGCCGGTCCCGCTGGTGTGCGCCGACGCGGGCGCGCTGCCGTTCGCGGACGGCTCCTTCGACCTGGTCTGCTCGGCGTACGGGGCGCTGCCCTTCGTCGCCGACCCGCGGCTGGTGCTGCGCGAGGCGCGGCGGGTGCTGCGGCCCGGCGGCCGGCTGGTCTTCTCGGTCACGCACCCCATCCGCTGGGCGTTCCCGGACGAGCCGGGACCGGAGGGGCTGAGCGTGTCCGCGTCGTACTTCGACCGCACTCCCTACGTCGAGCAGGACGACGAGGGCCGCGCGGTGTACGTGGAGCACCACAGGACGCTCGGGGACCGCGTCCGTGACGTCGTCGCCTCGGGGTTCCGGCTGGTGGACCTGGTGGAGCCGGAGTGGCCGGCCTGGAACACCTCCGAGTGGGGCGGCTGGTCGCCGCTGCGCGGGAACCTGATCCCGGGGACGGCGATCTTCGTGTGCGTACGGGACTGAGTGCGTGATCCGTGACGACGCCCTGGACGTCCTTCCCGTACGCGAGGCCCTGCCGGGGCTGACCGACGCGCTCGACCGGCACGGCACCGCCGTGCTGGTGGCGCCGCCCGGCACCGGCAAGACGACCCTGGTGCCCCTGGCACTGGCGGGGCTGCTCGGGGACGGGCCCGCGCGGCGGGTGGTGGTCGCCGAGCCGCGGCGGATCGCGGCCCGCGCGGCGGCACGGCGGATGGCGTGGCTGCTGGGCGAGCGGGTCGGCGGGACGGTCGGTTTCACCGTGCGCGGGGAGCGGGCGGTGGGGCGGCGCACACGCGTGGAGGTCGTCACGACCGGTGTGCTCCTCCAGCGCCTCCAGCGCGACCAGGAGCTCTCCGGTGTGGACGTGGTGGTGCTCGACGAGTGCCACGAGCGGCACCTGGACGCGGACACGGCGGCGGCGTTCCTGTGGGACGTGCGCGAGGCGCTGCGCCCGGAGCTGCGGCTGGTGGCCGCGTCGGCGACGACGGACGCGCAGGGCTGGGCCCGGCTGCTGGGGGACGCGCCGGTGGTGGAGGCGCGCGGCGCCGCGTTCCCGGTGGACGTGGTGTGGGCGCCTCCCCCGCGCGCGGTGCGTCCGCCGCACGGCACGCGGGTCGATCCGGCGCTGCTGGCACACGTGGCGTCGGTGGTGCGGCGGGCGCTGGCGGAGCGGGACGGGGACGTGCTGGCGTTCCTGCCGGGGGTCGGCGAGATCGCCCGTGTGGCTGGACAGCTCGGGGACCTCGGCGGTGTCGACGTGCTCCAGGTGCACGGGCGGGCGCCGGCCGCCGTGCAGGACGCGGTGCTGTCCGCCGGGGAGCGGCGCCGGGTGGTGCTGGCGACCTCGGTCGCGGAGTCGTCGCTGACGGTTCCGGGGGTGCGGGTGGTCGTGGACTGCGGACTGGCGCGGGAGCCGCGAGTGGACCACGCGCGGGGGCTCAGCACGCTGACGACGGTACGGGCCTCCCGCGCGGCGGCACGGCAGCGGGCGGGACGGGCCGGGCGCGAGGCGCCGGGGACGGTGTACCGGTGCTGGGCGGAGGCCGAGGACGCACGGCTGCCGCGGTTCCCCTCCCCCGAGATCAAGGTGGCCGACCTGACGGCGTTCGCGCTCCAGGCGGCCTGCTGGGGCGATCCGGACGCCTCGGGGCTGGCGCTGCTGGATCCCCCGCCGGCCGGGGCGATGGCGGCGGCCCGCTCCGTCCTGACGGCGATCGGGGCGGTGGGCCCCGACGGGCGGGCCGGTGAGCGCGGGGCGCGGCTGGCCCGCCTGGGTCTGCACCCGCGGCTGGGCCGCGCCCTGCTGGACGCGGCGCCGGTGGTGGGCCCGGAGCTCGCGGCCGAGGTGGTCGCCCTGATCGGCGAGGAGCCGCCGCGCGAGTACGGCGACGACCTCGCCGCCGCGCTGCGGACCGCCCGGCACGGCGGCGACGCGTACGCCGCCCGCTGGCGCAAGGAGGTCGGCCGCCTCCGCGGGCTCGCGGGCGAGCTTCCGGGCGAGCCCCCGCGGGCGGAGGGAGCCGGAGCCCGTACGCCCCTGCCGGGCTCCCGGCCCGTGGTCGGGGGCGGGGAGGAGCGGCGGGCCGGGTTCGTCGTCGCGCTGGCCTTTCCCGAGCGGGTGGCCCGCACGGAGGGCAGTTCGCACCTGATGGCGGGTGGGACGCGGGCCGAGGTGGGGGCGGCGTCCCCGCTGCGGGGGGCCGAGTGGATCGCCGTCGCCGTGGCCGACCGGCCCGTGGGGCGGGGGCACGCGCGCGTGCGGCTCGGGGGCGTGGTCGACGAGGGGGTCGCGCGGGTCGCGGCGGGGGCGTTGCTGGAGGACCGGGAGGAAGTGGGCTGGAGCGACGGGGACGTCGTCGCGCGGCGGGTCGAGCGGCTCGGGGCGGTGGAGGTGGCCGTACGGCCGCACCCCGGCGCCGACCCCTCGCTCGTACGGGCCGCGCTGCTGGACGGGTTGCGGCGGGAGGGGTTCGGGCTGCTGCGGTGGCCGGCCGGTGCGGCCGTGCTGCGGCAGCGGCTGGCCTTCCTGCGCGGCCGGCTCGGTGAGCCGTGGCCCGACGTCTCCGACGAGGCGCTGCACGCGCGCGTGGAGGAGTGGCTGGAGCCGGAGCTGAGCCGTGCCCGGCGGCGGGCCGATCTCGCGCGGATCGACGCCGGGCAGGCGCTCGCGCGGCTGCTGCCGTGGGCCTCCGGCGAGGCCGTGCGGCTCGACGAGCTCGCCCCCGAGCGGATCACCGTACCCAGTGGGTCCGCGGTCCGGATCGACTACTCCGACCCGGAGCGGCCGGTGCTCGCCGTGAAGCTGCAGGAGATGTTCGGGCTCCAGGAGTCGCCGCGGGTGGCCGGGGCGCCGCTGCTGGTGCACCTGCTGTCCCCGGCCGGGCGGCCCGCCGCCGTGACCGCCGACCTCGCCTCGTTCTGGCGGGACGGCTACCGGGGCGTACGGGCCGAACTGCGCGGGCGCTACCCCAAGCACCCGTGGCCCGAGGATCCGGCCACCGCCGAGCCGACCCGGCACACCAGCGCCCGGCTCCGGCGGTGATCCGTTCGTTCCGGTTCCGTCAGGTGGCGGGGCTCGCCGACGGGCTGGTGGACGGGGCCGGGGGCGCCGTCTCCTCCGGTGCCGCCGTCACGGTCAGCTCGACCGTGACGGTCGCTCCGCCCGCGGTGGTGACGCGGAGCAGGAACGTGCCGGTGGCGCCGTCCGCGTACAGCTGAGGCAGCTTCAGCAGGCCGTCCGCGTCCGTCGTCAGACCCTTCAGGGTGCGGACGGCCTTGCCGTCGGCGTCCTCGAAGTAGGGGCCCTTGTCGTTCTCGGTCCCGTCCTCGGCCGACTTGATCAGGGTCGCGGTGGCGGCCACCTTGCCGGCGGCCTCGCCCCCGTACGTGGCCTTCAGCTCGACCGCGTCCGCGAACTCGCCGCCCGCCGTGCAGGTGAGCGCCGTGGCGTCGGTGCGGACGAGGGTGTCGGCGGCGCGCTCGGTGACCGTCGCCCTGTAGGCGACGCCCTTGACCGTACGGCCGGCCACCGTGGCCCGGACGACGACGGGGCCGGTCTTCTCGCCCGCCCGGAGCGCGGGGGCCACGGCGACGCCCGAGCCGTTGGTGAGGACGGTGGCCACGCTCTCGCCGCCGGTGAAGGTGGTGTCGGTGTCGCCGAGGACGGTGAACCGGATCCGCACCTTGGCCACGGCCTTGCCGGTCTCCGTCTCCGCGCGCACGCTCATCCGCTCGGTGAACGTGTCGCCCGCCATCGCGGTGAGCGTCTCGGTGCCCGCGTCCTCCAGGTGGTCCACCGTGTCGGTGGGGGTGGACGGAGCGGTGGGCGGCTTGGGGGACGGCTCGGGGGCCGGCTTGGGGGCCGGGCTGCCGGGGCCGGCCGGCGGCTTGGAGCCCGGGGTGGAGCCGGACGGCTTGGCCGGCTTCTTGCCGGGCTTCGGCGACGGCGGGGGCGACGTGCTCGGCGCCGCCGGGGAGGGCCGCACCGTGACGCCGCCACTGTCGCTGCGGTCCGTGGGCAGCGTGCCGGTGCCGTCCGGGATCTCGTGGGTGCCCCTGCGGTAGTACTCCAGCCACGACATGACGGTGTTCAGGTACTCCGTCGAGTGGTTGTAGCTGAGGATCGCCTTGTCGAGGTCGCGCTGGTCGGACAGGTCCCAGTCGAAGCGGCACAGGTAGTGGCCGGCGGCGAGGGCGGCGTCGTAGATGTTGTTGGGGTCCTCGCGGCCGTCGGCGTTGCCGTCGCGGCCGGCCCAGTCCCAGGTGGAGGGGATGAACTGCATGGGCCCGACGGCCTGGTCGTAGGTGCTGTTGCCGTCGTAGGCGCCGTTGTCGGTGTCCCTGATGAGGGCGAAGCCGTTGCCGTCGAGCTGGGGGCCGAGGATGGGCGAGAGGGTGGTGCCGTCGGCGTCGACGCGTCCGCCGCGGGCCTGGCCGGACTCCACCTTGCCGATGGCGGCGAGCAGTTGCCAGGGCAGGTTGCAGCCGGGCTTCTTCTCCCGCAGCACGGCCTCGGCCTTCTTGTAGGCGTCGAGGACGGTCGCGGGTATGCCGGCCTCGGTCACGCCGGACACGTCCGTTCCGGTGCTCGCGGACGGGGCGGGGTTGGGGCTGTTGAGCGGCGGCAGGTCCGTGTAGTACGGCGAGTTGCCGGTCGCGCCGGCGGCGTCGGCGGTCTCCTCGGGCGAGGGCGTGGTGTCCGAGGTGGTCTGTCCGCCCTGGTCGTCGGTGGTCACGCCCGGGGCCTGGGAGGCGGCCAGGGCCGCGACAGCCGCCGCGGCGACGGCGGTGGTCGTCACTCCCTTGCACAGCCTCCTGCCGAATTGCGCCGCCATAGAGTGAACCCCTCCCGTGAACGCCGTGACGTCCGTCAGCCTGTGTCGTGTTCGCCCTGGTGTGACGATCCGTCCGCCCCGCTGGTCGCCCTCCTGGGGGCGACCGGCACGACGGCCCTCGCGACCCTATGACAACTTCCCCTGCCCGGACACCCGTTCATGCCCGGTATTCACCGGTTGGCCACCTTCTCGCATGCTGGGGGGGCCGGCGCGGGGCCTCCCGCACACCGGGGCCTGCCGGCCGGGCGGGCCCGCGGGCCGGACAACCACTGTCACGTGGAGCCGTGTTGCCGTTCACGCCGAGCCATGTGGCGGCGGTGCCGCCCGCCGTGCGCACGGACGGGAGCGGGCGGGTCCCCTGGTTCCCGCCGTCCCGGTCGCGGGCGGCTTCGCTCCCGATCTGACCCGCTACGCGGCGAGTGTCCTGTCGGGGCGACGGAGTGCGGCGACGTCACCCACGCGTTCCGGGGCGTGTTCACGGTCGACGTGCTCATCGCCTGGGCGCTGGTGGGGCTGTGGCTGCTGGCGCGCTGGTACGTCTCCGCCGTGGCGGGGGCGTCGACGCATGTGGTCCGGGACGCGTTCACCCGTCCCGACCGGTGGGGGATAGCGGGTGTTCCCCGTGCTGGGCGAGGAGGCGGCGGGGGCGCCGCTCCACTGGTACCTGCAGTACGGCGGTTCGGCGGTGGCCGCGTCCGGCATCGCGCTGTTCGTGCGGCGGGCTCCGGGCGGCGCCGGGCTCTCGGGAGTCCCCCCGCTGTCCGCCGGGGACCGGTGGTGGGCCGTCGCGCTGCTCGGCGGGGGCGCGGTGGCGGGGGCGGTGCAGCGGTCCGCGCGATGGTGGGCCCACGGGGACGCGGCCGCGCGGCCCCGGGAACCGGTTCCGACGGTGTGCTTCGGTGCGGGGGCGGGGCTGCTCCTCGCGCTGCCGCTGTACGCGGCCGCCGTCAGGGTGCGGCGTCCGGCCACGGAGGTCCCGGCGGACGGCGGTGCGCGGCGGCCGAGCCGTACGGGCGCACGCCGAGGGGGTCGCTCGCCGCGACGAACACGGTGACGGTGCGGACCGGGCGGGGGCGGGACAGCAGGGTGAGCGCGAGGGTGAGGTGGGCGCGGGCCAGCTCGGCCCACAGCCGCCACGGCGGCTGCCCGCCCGTGAGGCCTGTGGCGGTGGGGGTTCGGGTGGTTCTCCGGCGGCCGTCGGCGATACGGCGGCCGAGGTCCGCCGTGGCGTTTTGCAGCGCGGTCGCGAGGGTGGCGGGGATGCGGGCGGTACTTGCGGCGGCCGCGAAGACCGGAACCGGCGGGAACGCCGTGGGTCCGCCGGGACGCGGGGGTGCCGCTCTGCGGTGAAGCACGCGTATACCCATGCATGGCATGGTGTCCGCCCGCCCCGGCGGCGGCTTTCCCGCGGGGGCCACGCGGGTGAAGGTTCCCTCCGGGGGCGCGGCGGGCGTGCGCGGCGCCCCGCGGGGGACGGGCCCGCCCGGCACCGTCGGGCGCCGTCGAGGCGCCCCACCGGGAACTCGGCCGGCCCGGCAACGCCGGACCGCGCCGTCGTGGTGTTCGCCGCCGTGGCGGGAGCGGGGGACGGGTCCCGGCCCCGCTCCTCGCCTCCGGCGGGTCAGTGGGCCGCTGATTCCCAGTCGGGGCCCGCGCCCACCGAGACGCCCAGGGGGACCCGGAGCTGGACCGCCGTGGACATTTCCCGGCGGACCAGCTCCTCCACCGCGACGCGTTCGCCGGGGGCCAGTTCCAGGACGATCTCGTCGTGGACCTGGAGGAGCATGCGGGAGCGCAGGTCCGCCTCGCGCAGCGCCCGGTCCACGTTCAGCATGGCGATCTTGACGATGTCCGCCGCCGTGCCCTGGATCGGCGCGTTCAGCGCCATGCGCTCCGCCGCCTCGCGGCGCTGGCGGTTGTCGCTGTTGAGGTCGGGCAGGTAGCGGCGGCGGCCGAAGAGCGTCGCCGTGTAACCGGTCGCCCGGGCCTCGTCGACGACCCGGCGCAGATAGTCCCGTACGCCGCCGAAGCGCTCGAAGTACGCGTCCATCAGGGCGCGTGCCTCCGCCGCCTCGATGTTCAGCTGCTGGGAGAGGCCGAAGGCCGACAGCCCGTACGCCAGCCCGTACGACATCGCCTTGATCTTGCGGCGCATCTCCGCGTCCACCGCGGACCGCTCGACCGAGAACACCTGTGCCGCCGCCGTGGTGTGCAGGTCCTCGCCCGAGGTGAACGCCTCGATCAGGCCGGCGTCCTCGGAGAGGTGGGCCATCACGCGCAGTTCGATCTGGCTGTAGTCGGCGGTGAGGAGCGATTCGAAGCCCTCGCCGACCACGAAGCCGCGGCGGATCGCGCGGCCCTCGTCCGTGCGGACCGGGATGTTCTGCAGGTTGGGGTCGGTCGAGGACAGCCGGCCCGTCGCGGCGACGGTCTGGTTGAACGTGGTGTGGATGCGGCCGTCCGCGGCGATCGTCTTGATCAGGCCCTCGACGGTGACGCGCAGCTTCGCCTGCTCACGGTGGCGGAGCATGATCACCGGCAGTTCGTTGTCGGTCTGCGTGGCGAGCCAGGCCAGGGCGTCGGCGTCCGTCGTGTAGCCGGTCTTCGTGCGCTTCGTCTTCGGCAGGGCCAGCTCCCCGAAGAGGACCTCCTGGAGCTGCTTGGGCGAGCCCAGGTTGAACTCGTGCCCCGCCGCCGCGTGCGCCTCCTTCACCGCCTGCTGCACGGCGCCCGCGAACATCTGCTCCATCTCCTGGAGGTGCTCCCGGTCGGCCGCGATGCCGTGCCGCTCCATGCGGGCGAGCAGCGCGGACGTGGGCAGCTCCATGTCGCGGAGCAGGTCCGCCGCGCCCACCTCAGCCAGGCGGTCCTCGAAGGCCTCGCCCAGGTCGAGGACGGCACGGGCCTGCACCATCAGCGCCTCGGCCTGGGCGCCGTCGTCCGCGCCGAAGGCCAGCTGGCCGTCGGGCGTGGCGGCGGGCGCCAGCTCGCGGTGCAGGTACTCCAGGGACAGCGCGTCCAGGTCGAAGGAGCGGCGGCCCGGCTTCACCAGGTACGCGGCGAGCGCGGTGTCCATGGTGACGCCCTCGATGGTCCAGCCGTGCTCGGCGAAGACCCGCATCGCGCCCTTGGCGTTGTGGAACACCTTGGGCCGGTCCGCGTCGGCGAGCCAGGCCGAGAACGCCCGCTCGTCGGCCTCGTCCAGCTCGGACGGGTCGAACCAGGCGGCCGGTCCCGCGGACGTGGCCAGCGCTACCTCGGCGACCGAGCCGGCGCCCAGCGCCCAGGTGTCGACCGTGGCGACGCCGAGCGGGCCGGCGCCGTGCTCGGTGAGCCAGCCGGTCAGCTCGCCGGTGCCCAGCACCGTGCCGTCCAGCTCCACGCCGGCCGCGACGACCGGAGCGGCCTCGGCCTCCTCCGCGCCCGGGTCGACGGCGAACAGCCGCTCGCGCAGCGAGGGGTTCCTGATCTCCAGGGTGTCCAGGATCATCGTCACGGCCGTGCGGTCGTAAGCCGTCCGCTCCAGGTCGAGGACGCCCTTGGGCAGCTCGACCGCGCGCTCCAGCTCGGTGAGGCGACGGTTGAGCTTGACCGCCTCCAGGTGGTCGCGCAGGTTCTGCCCGGCCTTGCCCTTGACCTCGTCGACGCGCTCGACCAGCTCGGCGAAGGAACCGAACTGGTTGATCCACTTCGCGGCCGTCTTCTCGCCGACGCCGGGGATGCCGGGCAGGTTGTCCGACGGGTCGCCGCGCAGCGCCGCGAAGTCGGGGTACTGCGCGGGGGTGAGACCGTACTTCTCGACGACCTTCTCCGGGGTGAACCGGGTCAGCTCGGAGACGCCCTTCGTCGGGTACAGCACCGTGGTGTGCTCGGAGACCAGCTGGAAGGAGTCCCGGTCGCCGGTGACGATCAGCACCTCGAAGCCCTCGGCCTCGGCCTGGGTGGCGAGGGTGGCGATGACGTCGTCCGCCTCGAAGCCCTCGACGGCGAAGCGGTCGGCGTGCATCGCGTCGAGCAGCTCGCCGATCAGCTCCACCTGGCCCTTGAACTCGTCCGGGGTCTTGGAGCGGTTCGCCTTGTACTCGGTGAACTCCTCCGAGCGCCACGTCTTGCGGGAGACGTCGAAGGCGACGGCGAAGTGGGTGGGGGCCTCGTCACGGAGGGTGTTGGCCAGCATCGACGCGAAGCCGTAGATCGCGTTCGTCGGCTGGCCCGTCGCGGTGGTGAAGTTCTCCGCGGGCAGCGCGAAGAACGCGCGGTACGCGAGGGAGTGCCCGTCCATGAGCATCAGGCGGGGGCGGGGGCCGGTGGGGGGCTGGTCGGTCTTCTTCGATGCTGTGTCTGCCACGTGTCCGATCCTGCCACGTGGCACCGACAGTGGGGGGCGGACGTGTGCCGTGGGGTCGGTCCACCCTCTCCGCCCCTCCCTTTCCCGTCCCCGGAGACGGTGCCCCGGCCCTCGTCCGGCCCTGGACGGGCGCCTCGTCCTCGCGCTCGGGACGGGCCGGGGGGACGTGGCAGGATCGGAGGTCCACCTCGTACGTGTACGTGGAACAGGAGTGCGCGATGGCAACGAAGCCGCCCGAGGGCGATCCGGTCCAGGACGCGCCGCAGGTCGCCGAGCCGCAGCACGCGGCCGCGGGGCTGTCGGCCGTCGGGCACACCCTGCGCATGGCCCGGCGGCAGATGGGCGTGAGGCGGACGGCCCTGACGCTGCTCAGCGTGAACCAGAAGAAGGGCTTCGACTGTCCGGGGTGCGCCTGGCCGGAGCCGGAGCACCGGCACCGCGCGGAGTTCTGCGAGAACGGGGCGAAGGCCGTGGCCGAGGAGGCCACCCTGCGCCGGGTCACCCCGGAGTTCTTCGCCGCGCACTCCGTCGCCGACCTGTCCGGCCGCAGCGGCTACTGGCTGGGACAGCAGGGGCGGCTGACGCACCCCGTGTACCTGCCCGAGGGCGGCGAGCACTACGAGCCGGTCACCTGGGAGCGGGCCTTCGACATCGTCGCCGAGGAGATCGCCGCCCTCGGCTCCCCGGACGAGGCCGTCTTCTACACCTCCGGGCGCACCAGCAACGAGGCCGCCTTCCTCTACCAGCTGTTCGCCCGCAGGCTGGGCACCAACAACCTGCCCGACTGCTCCAACATGTGCCACGAGTCGTCCGGCTCGGCCCTCTCGGAGACGATCGGCGTCGGCAAGGGCAGCGTCCTGCTGGAGGACCTGTACGAGGCCGACCTGATCATCGTCGCCGGCCAGAACCCCGGCACCAACCATCCGCGCATGCTGTCCGCCCTGGAGAAGGCCAAGGCGAACGGCGCGCGGATCATCAGCGTCAACCCGCTGCCGGAGGCGGGCCTGGAGCGCTTCAAGAACCCGCAGACCGCCAAGGGGCTCACCACCGGCGCCGCCCTGACCGACCTGTTCCTGCAGATCCGCCTCGGCGGCGACCAGGCCCTGTTCCGCCTCCTCAACAAGCTGATCCTCGACACGCCCGGCGCGGTCGACGAGGAGTTCGTGCGCGACCACACGCACGGTTACGAGGAGTTCGCCGAGGCCGCGCGCGCCGCCGACTGGGACGAGACGCTCACCGCGACCGGTCTCACCCGCGAGGACATCGAGCGGTGCCTGCGGATGGTCCTCGCCTCGAAGCGCACCATCGTGTGCTGGGCGATGGGGCTCACCCAGCACAAGCACTCCGTGCCCACGATCCGCGAGGTCGTCAACTTCCTCCTGCTGCGCGGCAACATCGGCCGTCCCGGTGCGGGCGTGTGCCCGGTGCGCGGTCACTCCAACGTGCAGGGCGACCGCACCATGGGCATCTTCGAGCGGCCCGCGCCCGCGTTCCTGGACGCCCTGGAGAAGGAGTTCGGCTTCGCGCCCCCGCGCGAGCACGGCTTCGACGTCGTACGGGCCATCCGCGCCCTGCGCGACGGGAAGGCGAAGGTCTTCTTCGCCATGGGCGGCAACTTCGTCTCCGCCTCCCCCGACACGGAGGTCACCGAGGCCGCGATGCGCCGGGCCCGGCTGACGGTGCACGTGTCGACCAAGCTGAACCGCTCGCACACCGTCACGGGCGCGCGCGCCCTGATCCTGCCGACGCTCGGCCGCACGGAGCGCGATCTACAGGCCGGCGGCGAGCAGTTCGTGACGGTCGAGGACTCCATGGGCATGGTGCACGCCTCGCGCGGACGCCTCGAACCGGCGAGCGGGCAGCTGCTGTCGGAGCCGGCCATCGTGTGCCGGCTGGCCCGCCGCGTCCTCGGCGAGGACGACACGGTGCCGTGGGAGGAGTTCGAGAAGGACTACGCGACGATCCGCGACCGCATCGCGCGGGTGGTCCCCGGTTTCGAGGACTTCAACGCGCGCGTGGCCCGCCCCGGGGGCTTCGCACTCCCCCACGCCCCGCGCGACGAACGCCGCTTCCCCACCGCCACCGGCAAGGCCAACTTCACCGCCGCGCCGGTGGAGTACCCCGAACTGCCGGAGGGGCGGCTGCTGCTGCAGACGCTGCGCTCGCACGACCAGTACAACACCACGATCTACGGTCTCGACGACCGCTACCGGGGCATCAGGAACGGCCGCCGCGTGGTGCTGGTCAACCCCGAGGACGCCCGGGAGCTGCGGCTCGCGGACGGCAGTCACGTCGATCTGGTCGGCGAGTGGAAGGACGGTGTGGAGCGCAGGGCGCCCGGATTCCGCGTCGTGCACTATCCGACGGCGCGGGGCTGTGCGGCGGCGTACTACCCGGAGACGAACGTCCTGGTGCCGCTGGACGCCACCGCGGACACCAGCAACACCCCGGCCGGCAAGTCCGTCGTGGTGCGCCTGGAACAATCGGCGGCCGACTGAGCGTTCGCTCAGCAGACAGCCGTACCGACGCACGACGAAGGAGCCGGGCCCATGGGAGAGCAGCAGCAGGTGACGTTCCCGCAGGAGGTCGTCGAGGAGTACGCCGCGCTCGGTGTGGACCTGCCGGCGCTGTTCTCGGCGGGTCACCTGGGCACGCGGATGGGCGTGCAGATCCTGGAGGCGTCGGCGGAGCGGGTCGTCGGGACGATGCCGGTGGAGGGCAACACCCAGCCGTACGGGCTGCTGCACGGCGGCGCCTCCGCCGTACTGGCCGAGACGCTGGGGTCGGTGGGGTCGATGCTGCACGGCGGCAGCTCCAGGATCGCCGTCGGTGTCGACCTCAACTGCACGCATCACCGCGGTGTCCGCTCCGGCCTGGTCACCGGGGTCGCCACCCCGGTGCACCGGGGGCGGTCCACGGCGACGTACGAGATCGTCATCACCGACGAGGCGGACAAGCGGGTGTGCACCGCGCGGCTGACCTGCCTGCTGCGGGACGTCCGGCCCGGCGACGGGGAGCGGGCGGCGGGCTGACGGCCGTCGGGGGGTGCGGAGACGTCCGCCCCGCACCCCCGTCGCCGCAGCGGCGCCGGCCGCCCCGCCGTGCGGGCACGGGGCGGCAGGGACCCTTCGGGCGCGCGCCCCCCCTGCGGCGCTGGTGACGGGTCTCGTGACGGCCGGCCGCGGCACGTCCGGTTCCGGCCACGCGTCCGGCGGGCGGACGGCCGCCGTGTCCGACAGGCGGACCGGCACCGCGTCGCCGTCCCCGCGCGCCCCTTCCGGCGAGGAGCCGTGCGCGGCCCGTCGGGCACGGCCTCCCAGGACCCTCGACGGCGGTCACCGGTTCACGGGCCGGCCGACGGACAGTACGGCGTCCCGCACACCGTGCGCCCCGTCAGGGAGCACCAAGTCGCCCGAGGCGCAGGCAAGTCAACGGGCCGTCGAATGCACCGGGGACGCGTCGGCCGGCGCCGGGGCGGCGGACCGGCCGACGGGCCGTGACAATAACCGCGGTCCCCCTGGCGGTTGATGAAAAGCGCAGGCCAGCACCCATGAACAGGCAATACGGAACTTTGGATTCAGCATCCGGCCCGACATGGATTCCCCTCTTTAGGTGGCCACTACACGGAATTCCCCCTCCGCCCCCATACCCCACGCGGACCTTTCCGTCACCCCTTCCGCGGCGGAATGAGGGAAAGCACCGGAAACGCCGGACCCCCTTTCCCCGGCGTAACTCTGTGTAATACGCGCGCAATACGGCCACCCGCCCCGCCCCCGCGGACCACAGGGCTCGAAGCCCCTTCCCACGGGCCCCGCAGGTCGTCTCCAGCAACGGCTTCGGGTCATTACCAAAATCCTCGATACACCTGAACACACCGCGCCGGGTCCTGCGGTTTCTCACCATCCGGACAGGGCAAAACGGCGAGAATTCCGCCGTTCCCCCCAGGAAGTACCGCTCTGCAATACGTCGTGTCATAACAAGAGAGTCACAGCCTTGGCCAGACCCTCCTCCACGTTCCCCCCACCCGCTTAGAGTCACCGCCAGTCACCGCGCCAGCCCGATTGTCACGTCGGCCCAGCGCTCGACTCGGCCATTTCCATCAGGGAACGGCCGTCAGGGGAAAGGACTGGATCGTGCGTCAACGTTCGCTCATCGCCCTCACCGCCGCACTCGCGGCGGGATCGCTCACCCTCACCGCATGCGGGTCGCGCGACGACGACAGCAGCAACGGCAGTGGCGGCGGCGACAAGACCACTGTCGTGATCGGCATCGACGCCCCGCTGACCGGCGACCTGTCGGCCCTCGGCCTCGGCATGCGCAACTCCGCCGAGCTCGCCGTGAAGACGGCCAACAAGGAGGAGTACGTCAAGGGAGTCGAGTTCGAGCTCGAGCCCCTCGACGACCAGGCGCAGCCCTCCGTCGGCCAGCAGAACGCCCAGAAGTTCATCAGCAACAAGGACGTCCTCGGCGTCGTCGGCCCGCTGAACTCCAGCGTCTCCCAGCAGATGCAGAAGCCGTTCAACGACGCGGGCCTGGTCCAGGTCTCCCCGGCCAACACCGGTACCGAGCTGACCCAGGGCGACGGCTGGAAGACCGGCGACTCGGTCCGCCAGTTCAAGACCTTCTTCCGCACCGCCACCACGGACGAGATCCAGGGCGCCTTCGCCGCCGAGTACCTCTACACCAAGGCCGGCAAGAAGAAGGTCTACCTGATCGACGACCAGAAGACCTACGGCGCGGGCCTGGCCGCCTCCTTCAAGACGAACTTCACCAAGCTCGGCGGCAAGATCGTCGGCACCGACCACATCAACCCCGAGGACCGCGACTTCAACGCCGTCGTCGCCAAGATCAGGAAGACCGGCGCCGAGGCCCTCTACTACGGCGGCGAGTACCCCGCCGCGGCCCCCCTGAGCCAGCAGCTCAAGGACAGCGGCCAGAACATCCCGCTGATGGGCGGCGACGGCATCTACTCCGGCGAGTTCCCGAAGCTCAACAAGAAGGCCGAGGGCGACCTCGCCACCTCCGTGGGCAAGCCGGTCGAACAGCTCCCCTCCGCCAAGGAGTTCATCGCGAACTACGAGGCCGAGGGCTTCGAGGACGCGTACGAGGCCTACGGCGGCCTCACCTACGACGCCACCTGGTCGATCATCGAGGCCATCAAGCTGGCCGTCGACGGCAACGACGGCGAGGTCCCGACCGACGCCCGCAAGGCCGTCCTGGACTCCATGAGCAAGGTCAAGTTCGACGGCGTCACCGGCACCATCTCCTTCGACGAGTTCGGTGACACCACCAACACGCTGATGACCGCCTACAAGGTCAAGGGCAACGCGTGGGCGCCCGAGTACAGCGCCTCGCCCAAGGTGGACTGAGCCAGGAGACCCACACCGGGGGACACTCCCTCACACATTGACCCCAGGCCGCGCGGGAGCGCCCACCAGCGCTCCCGCGCGGCGCCGTATCCGAACCACTCCACGGAGGCCCTGCGGTGAACGAACTGCCGCAACAGCTGGCCAATGGACTCATCCTCGGCGCGATGTACGGACTCATCGCGATCGGCTACACGATGGTCTACGGCATCGTCCAGCTCATCAACTTCGCCCACGGCGAGATCTTCATGGTCGGGGGCTTCGGGGCCCTCACCGTGTTCCTCGTACTCCCCGACGGCTTCGCCCTCGGCGCGGCCATCCCGCTCATGATCCTCGGCGGCGTCATCGTCTCGGTCGCCTTCGCCACCGCGGCGGAACGCTTCGCCTACCGGCCCCTGCGCGGCGCACCACGACTGGCCCCGCTGATCACCGCCATCGGCCTGTCCATCGTCCTCCAGCAGATCGTGTGGATGTGGTACCCGGAGGCGAAGAAGGACCGGTCCTTCCCGCAGTTCGACGGCGCCCCCTTCGACGTGCTCGGCGCCACCATCCAGCGCGGTGACCTCTTCGTCATCATCGCCGCCCCGCTGTGCATGATCACCCTCGGCCTCTTCGTGTCGAAGACCCGCTCCGGCCGCGGCATGCAGGCCACCGCCCAGGACCCCGACACCGCCAAGCTGATGGGCGTCAACACCGACCGCATCATCGTGATGGCGTTCGCCATCGGCGCCGCGTTCGCCGCGGTCGCCGCCGTCGCCTACGGCCTCAAGAACGGCCAGGTCGGCTTCCGCATGGGCTTCCTGATGGGCCTCAAGGCCTTCACCGCCGCCGTCCTCGGCGGCATCGGCAACATCTACGGCGCCATGCTCGGCGGCATCGTCCTCGGCGTCGCCGAAGCCCTCGCCACCGGCTACATCGCCAACGTCCCCGGCATGGACCTCTTCGGCGGCGGCGCCTGGAAGGACGTCTGGGCCTTCGCCCTGCTCATCCTCGTCCTGCTCTTCCGGCCACAAGGCCTGCTCGGCGAACGCGTCGCGGATCGGGCGTGATACCCATGACCACGAAGACTCCCACCACCACGGCACCGGCCGCCCCGGTCGTCCCGCTGCCGCCCGCCGCGGCACGCGCGATCACCGTCGCCGGCTCCGCCGTCGCCTTCGCCGGCACCTTCCTCGCCTGGACCTGGACCGACGAGTTCCCCGGCGACCTCACCGTCACCGGCTACCCCGGCGGCCTCCAGGTCCTCACCCTCGTCGGCTCCCTCCTCACCCTCCTGTTCGCCCTGTCCGGCTACGGCATCCGCGGACTGGGCTGGCTCACCCCCGGCGGCACCAACAGCCCCGTCCTGCTGAGCGCCCTCGGCGTCCTCGGCACCACCGGCTACGCCATGGGCGCCATCAGCCAGGAGCTCGGCGGCCTCGTCAACCTCGAACCCGGCGCCTGGGTCTCCGGCGTCGGCGCCCTCGTCGCCGTCACCGGCGCCCTCGGCCTCCCCGCCGACCAGCCGTACGACGCCGACGAACCGCACCCGGGCCTGTGGGGCCGGATCCGCCACTCCCTCACCGCCCCCGAGCCCGGCCGCGCCAAGGACCTGCCCTCCTGGGCCGAGATCCTCGTCATCGCCGCCGGTTTCGGCGCCGGTCTGTACGTCTTCGCGTACGGCATCGGCACCGAGTACTCCGAACTGTTCATCGGCTTCCTGATCATCGCCGCGTTCGGCTTCACGGCCGTCATCCGCGCGGGACTCCTCAAGCGGCTCTCGGCGCTCACCGCCAAGCACCGCAACGTCACCCTCGCGGCCGCCTTCGCCGCCGCGATCTGCTTCCCCTTCACCCAGAGCAACGACCAGTTCGCCCTCATCGGCGCGAACATCCTGATCTTCGCCACGGTCGCCCTGGGCCTCAACGTCGTCGTCGGCCTCGCCGGCCTCCTCGACCTCGGATACGTCGCCTTCCTCGGCGTCGGCGCCTACGCCGCCGCCCTGGTCTCCGGCTCCCCGCAGTCGAGCATCGGCGTGCACTTCCCGTTCTGGGCGGCCGTCCTCACCGGCGCCATCGCCTCGTTGATCTTCGGCGTGGTGATCGGCGCACCGACCCTGCGTCTGCGCGGCGACTACCTCGCCATCGTGACGCTCGGCTTCGGCGAGATCTTCCGCATCACCATGAACAACCTCAACGGCAACAGCGGTCCCGACGTCACCAACGGCTCCAACGGCATCCCGAACATCCCCGACCTGGAGATCCTCGGGTTCAACCTGGGGCTGCCGCACGACGTCCTCGGCCACGAACTCACCCGCTCCGGCAACTACTACCTGCTGATGCTGCTGTTCACGGCCGTCGTCGTCCTGGTCTTCCGCCGCTCCGCGGAATCCCGCATCGGCCGCGCCTGGGTCGCCATCCGCGAGGACGAGACCGCCGCCACCGCCATGGGCATCAACGGCTTCCGCCTCAAACTCCTCGCCTTCGCCCTCGGCGCCTGCCTCGCCGGACTCGCCGGCACCGTGCAGGCCCACGTGTCCTACAGCGTCACCCCCGAGCAGTACCAGTTCGCCGGCTCCGTGCCGCCGAACTCGGCCTTCCTGCTCGCCGCCGTCATCCTCGGCGGCATGGGCACCATCAGCGGCCCCCTCATCGGCGCCGCACTGCTCTACCTGATCCCGGCCAAGCTCCAGTTCATGGCGGAGTACCAGCTGCTCCTCTTCGGCATCGCGCTCATGCTCCTCATGCGCTTCCGGCCCGAAGGACTGGTCGCCGACCGCAGGAAGCAGCTCGAGTTCCACGACACCGGACAACTCGACGTACCGGACGACAAGCCGCTCCCCGACGGCGCGACCGGCGTCGCGAAGGCAGGGGCGTGACCGCCATGACCACCACCGCACCCACCACCACGACCGTCCTCGACGCCACCGACGTCACCATGCGCTTCGGCGGCCTCACCGCAGTGCGCTCCGTCGACCTCACCGTCAACAGCGGCGAGATCGTCGGCCTCATCGGACCCAACGGCGCCGGCAAGACCACCTTCTTCAACTGCCTCACCGGCCTGTACGTCCCCACCGAGGGCAAGGTCTCCTACAAGGGCACCGTCCTGCCGCCCAAGCCGCACCTGGTCACCCAGGCCGGCATCGCACGCACCTTCCAGAACATCCGGCTCTTCGCCAACATGACCGTCCTGGAGAACGTGCTCGTCGGCCGGCACACCCGCACCAAGGAAGGCCTCTGGTCCGCCCTGCTGCGCCTGCCCGGCTTCAGGAAGGCCGAAGAAGCATCCCGCCGACGGGCCATGGAACTCCTGGAGTTCACCGGCCTCGCCGCCAAGGCCGACCACCTCGCCCGCAACCTGCCCTACGGCGAACAGCGCAAGCTCGAGATCGCCCGGGCCCTCGCCAGCGAACCCGGCCTGCTGCTCCTGGACGAACCCACCGCGGGCATGAACCCGCAGGAGACCCGCGCGGCCGAAGATCTTATCTTCGCCATCCGCGACCAGGGCATCGCCGTACTCGTCATCGAGCACGACATCCGGTTCATCATGAACCTCTGCGACCGGGTCGCCGTCCTCGTCCAGGGCGAGAAGATCGTCGAAGGACCCGCCGAAGTGGTCCAGGCCGACGAACGCGTCATCGCCGCCTACCTCGGCACCCCCTTCGAAGGCGCCCCCGGCCAGGAGGAAGCCGCCGAGGTCGAGGCCGCCGAGGCGCACAGCACCACAGAAGGGGACGACAAGTGACCGCACTGCTGGAGGTCGAGGACCTCAGGGTCGCCTACGGCAAGATCGAGGCCGTCAAAGGCATCTCGTTCAAGGTCGACGCGGGCGAGGTCGTCACCCTCATCGGCACCAACGGCGCCGGCAAGACCACCACGCTCCGCACCCTGTCCGGACTGCTCCAGCCGCTCTCCGGCCAGATCACCTTCGACGGCCGGTCGCTGAGGAAGATCCCGGCACACAAGATCGTGTCCCTCGGGCTCGCCCACTCCCCCGAGGGCCGGCACATCTTCCCCCGCATGACCATCGAGGACAACCTCCGCCTCGGCGCCTACCTCCGCAGCGACAAGGAAGGCATCGAGAAGGACATCAAACGCGCCTACGACCTCTTCCCCATCCTCGGGGAGCGCAGCAAGCAGGCCGCGGGCACCCTCTCCGGCGGCGAACAGCAGATGCTCGCCATGGGAAGGGCCCTGATGTCCCAGCCCAAACTGCTCATGCTCGACGAACCCTCCATGGGCCTCTCGCCGATCATGATGCAGAAGATCATGGCGACCATCGCCGAACTCAAGTCCCAGGGCACCACCATCCTGCTCATCGAGCAGAACGCCCAGGCCGCGCTCTCCCTCGCGGACCACGCCCATGTCATGGAGGTCGGCAAGATCGTCCTCTCCGGCACCGGACGGGACCTCCTCCACGACGAGTCCGTCCGCAAGGCCTACCTCGGCGAGGACTGAGGCACACGACGAGGCCCGCGCCCCCCTGCCGTACAGGGGGCGCGGGCCTCGCCGCCGTCCGCCGGGCGGCGGCTAACCCTTCGACGCCTTCTTCTCCTCCGCGTCGTCGATGACCGCCTGCGCCACCTGCTGCATCGACATCCGCCGGTCCATCGACGTCTTCTGGATCCACCGGAACGCCGCCGGCTCCGTCAGCCCGTACTGCGTCTGCAGCACCGACTTCGCCCGGTCCACCAGCTTCCGCGTCTCCAACCGCAGACTCAGGTCCGCGACCTCGCGCTCCAGTTCCTTCAGCTCCGTGAACCGCGACACCGCCATCTCGATCGCGGGCACCACGTCACTCTTGCTGAACGGCTTCACCAGGTACGCCATCGCACCCGCGTCCCGCGCCCGCTCCACCAGGTCACGCTGCGAGAACGCGGTCAGCATCAGCACCGGGGCGATGCTCTCCTCCGCGATCTTCTCCGCCGCCGAGATGCCGTCCAGCTTCGGCATCTTCACATCGAGGATCACCAGGTCGGGCCGGTGCTCGCGCGCCAGCTCCACGGCCTGCTCACCGTCGCCGGCCTCACCGACGACGGAGTACCCCTCCTCCTCCAGCATCTCTTTGAGATCGAGCCGGATCAGCGCCTCGTCCTCGGCGATCACGACACGGGTCGTCATCGGAGGAACGTGCGACTTGTCGTCATCGGGCACGTCTGCGGGCTGGGGCGACTCGGGGGCGCTCACGTGGGCTCCTTGGTGCGGGGCAGGCCGGTACTGCTGACAAGAGCGTACCCAGCTGCGATAAGGTGGGGGCACGACGGGTGACCGTCGACCTTCGTTTCACAGGGCGCCCCGGTAGCCCAGCGGTAGAGGCAATGGTCTCAAACACCATCCAGCGTCGGTTCGAATCCGACCCGGGGTACTTTTCCTTGATATCCAAGGTCACCATTTGAAAGCGGATGTCCACCTTCTCAGTGAACATCCGCTTCTTTCCGCGCGTCCTGCCCGTGCGCCCGGTGCCCGGTCACTTCGGGCCGTCGTCCTCGCCGATGCGGTGGACGCGGACCAGGTTGGTCGAGCCGGGGACGCCCGGCGGGGAGCCCGCCGTGATGACGACCGTGTCGCCCTTCTCGCAGCGGGCGTACCGCAGGAGCAGTTCGTCCACCTGGTCGACCATCGCGTCCGTGGTGTCCACGTGGGGGCCCAGGAAGGTCTCCACGCCCCAGGTGAGGCTGAGCCGGGAGCGGGTGGCCGGGTCGGTGGTGAAGGCGAGCAGGGGGATGGGGCTGCGGTAGCGGGAGAGACGGCGGGCGGTGTCGCCGGACCGGGTGAAGGCGACCAGGAAGCGGGCGCCGAGGAAGTCGCCCATCTCCGCCGCCGCGCGGGCGACCGCGCCGCCCTGGGTGCGGGGCTTGTTGCGTTCGGTGAGGGGCGGGAGGCCCTTGGCGAGGATGTCCTCCTCGGCGGCCTCCACGATGCGGGCCATGGTGCGCACCGTCTCGACGGCGTGCTTGCCGACGCTGGTCTCGCCGGAGAGCATGACGGCGTCGGTGCCGTCGATGACGGCGTTGGCGACGTCGGAGGCCTCCGCGCGGGTGGGGCGGGCGTTGTCGATCATCGAGTCGAGCATCTGGGTGGCGACGATGACCGGTTTGGCGTTGCGCTTGGCGAGTTTGATCGCACGCTTCTGGACGATGGGCACTTGTTCGAGGGGCATCTCGACGCCGAGGTCGCCGCGGGCGACCATGATGCCGTCGAAGGCGGCGACGATGTCGTCGATGTTCTCGACGGCCTGGGGTTTTTCGACCTTGGCGATGACGGGGAGGCGGCGGCCCTCCTCGTCCATGACGCGGTGGACGTCCTTGATGTCGCGTCCGCTGCGGACGAAGGACAGGGCGACGACGTCGAAGCCGGTGCGCAGCGCCCAGCGCAGGTCGTCCTCGTCCTTCTTCGAGAGGGCGGGGACGGAGACGGAGACACCGGGGAGGTTGAGGCCCTTGTGGTCGGAGACCATGCCGCCTTCGAGGACGGTGGTGCGGACGCGGGGGCCGTCGACGGCGGTGACTTCGAGGGTGACCTTGCCGTCGTCGACGAGGATGCGCTCGCCGGCGGTGACGTCGTCGGCGAGGCCGGCGTAGGTGGTGCCGCAGAGGCCGCGGTCGCCTTCGGCGCCCTCTTCGACGGTGATGGTGAAGGCGTCCCCGCGTTCGAGGAGTACGGGGCCCTCGGCGAAGCGGCCGAGGCGGATCTTCGGTCCCTGGAGATCGGCGAGGAGGCCGACGCTGCGGCCGGTTTCGTCGGCGGCCTTGCGCACCCATCGGTAGCGCTCCTCGTGCTCGGCGTGTTCGCCGTGGCTGAGGTTGAGTCGGGCGACGTCCATTCCGGCGTCGACCAGGGCTTTGATCCGGTCGTACGAGTCGGTGGCGGGGCCCAGTGTGCAGACGATTTTCGCTCGGCGCATGGGTCGAGCCTAGGGCTTACCCGCCAGTAGCGATCCGGCGGCGCGTGACGACCCAACGGCCTCCGGGTGAAGGGTTGTTGACAAGTGTTGAAGGGTGGACCACGCCGCTGCGACGGGCGTTCGAACGCCGTTCCTACAGGTGGGGCGGCTGGAGGGTGAAGCGGGCGTCGACCTCGGCGTGGACGTGCTGCCGCCCGGGTTCGAGGTCGAGGGGTGGGGGCGGGGCGTCCTCGGCGAACGCCCTGGAGCGGGTGCGGGCGAAGGGGTCGGGGCGCCCGGTTCCCGCGCCGGTGTCGGTGAGTTCGACGAGGGCGGCGAGGGTGGTGCCGAGCGCCTCGGCGTATTCGCGGGCGCGGCGGACGGCGTCGTGGACCGCCTGTCGTCGTGCCTCGCGATGGACGGGGGAATCCGGGCGGAGGGACCACCAGGGGCCGTCGACACGGGAGAGGTCGAGATCGGCCAGGCGGGTGACGAGTGCGCCGAGGGCGGTGAAGTCGCCCAGCTCCGCGGTGAGGTGGACGGTGCCGTGGTGGGCGCGGATCCGCTCGCCGCGGCCGTGGGGACCGAGTTCCGGGGTGACGGTGAGGGTGCCGGTTTCCAGGTGCTCGACGGCGTCGCCGTAGGACTTGAGCAGGTCGAGGACGTGCGCGTTGCGGCGGGCGAGGTCCTCCAGGGTGGTGCGCCGGTCGCGGCCGCGGGCGGTGAGGGTGACGGTGACGCGGGCGAGGTCGGGGGCGGTTTCGAGGTGGGCCTCGCCGCGGACGGCGAGGTGGGGTGCGCCGGGGGTGCCGTACGGGTGAGGGGTGGCCATACGCCCCACTGTGTCACCGGCCGGGCGGGAGCGGGGCGCCTTGCGGACATCGGATCGCAACCTGTGGGGGCTGTTCCGGATGAGCGTGTTCAGGTCAGAATCATCGGGCGAATCTACGCGCGTTGTTCCGCCGTCGTCCGAGGAGAGCCCGACATGCCGTTGAACCGCCGGAAGTTTCTGAAGAGGTCCGCCGTGACGGGGGCGGGGGTGGCGCTGACGGGTACGGCGGCGGCCCCCGCGGCCGAGGCGGCCGGGGCAGGGCGGGGAAGGAAGCCGGTGAAGCGGTACGCGCTGACGGTGATGGGCACGACCGATCTGCACGGTCACGTCTTCAACTGGGACTACTTCAAGGACGCGGAGTACGCGGACGCGGCCGGCAACGCGCAGGGTCTGGCGCGGGTGTCGACGCTGGTGGACCGGGTGCGCGAGGAGAGGGGCCGGGGCAACACGCTGCTGCTGGACGCGGGCGACACCCTTCAGGGCACCCCGCTGACGTACTACTTCGCGAAGGTGGACCCGATCACCGCCGCAGGCGGTCCGGTGCACCCGATGGCGCGGGCGATGAACGCCATCGGGTACGACGCGGTGGCGCTCGGCAACCACGAGTTCAACTACGGCATCGAGACGCTGCGGAAGTTCGAGGAGCAGTGCGACTTCCCGCTGCTGGGTGCGAACGCGCTGGACGCGAAGACGCTGAAGCCGGCCTTCCCGCCGTACTTCATGAAGACGTTCCGGGTGAAGGGCGCTCCCCCGGTGAAGGTGGCGGTGCTGGGGCTGACGAATCCCGGTATCGCGATCTGGGACAAGGCGTACGTACAGGGGAAGCTGACGTTCCCGGGTCTGGAGGAGCAGGCGGCGAAGTGGGTGCCGAAGCTGCGGTCGATGGGCGCGGACGTGGTGGTGGTGTCGGCGCACTCGGGATCGTCGGGCACGTCCTCGTACGGTGACCAGCTGCCGTACGTGGAGAACGCGGCGGCGAACGTGGCGCGGCAGGTGCCGGGGATCGACGCGATCCTGGTCGGGCACGCGCACCAGGAGATCGCGGAGCTGCGGGTCGTCAACGAGGAGACCGGCAGGGAGGTCGTGCTGTCGGAGCCGCTGTGCTACGCGGAGCGGCTGACGCTGTTCGACTTCGAACTGGTCCTCGAGCGGGGCCGGTGGCGGGTGGAGTCGGTGAGGGCGTCGCTGCGGGACGCGGCGACGGTCCAGGACGACCCGAGGATCACCCGGCTGCTGCGCGACGAGCACGCGCGGGTGGTGGAGTACGTCAATCAGGTGGTGGGGTCGGCGACGGAGACGCTGACGACGGCGGAGGCGCGCTACAAGGACGCGCCGATCATCGACCTGATCGGCAAGGTGCAGGAGGACGTGGTCAGGGCGGCCCTCGCGGACACGGAGTACGCGTCGCTGCCGGTGCTGTCGCAGGCGTCGCCGTTCTCGCGGACCTCCGAGATCCCGGCGGGCGAGGTGACGATCCGGGACCTGTCGAGCCTGTACGTGTACGACAACACGCTGGTGGCGAAGCTGATGACGGGCGCGCAGGTCCGGGCGTACCTGGAGTACTCGGCGGAGTACTTCGTGCGGACGGCGGCCGGGGCGGCGGTGGACGTGGAGAAGCTGACGAACGCGGGCGGCCGTCCGGACTACAACTACGACTACGTGTCGGGGCTCACCTACGACATCGACATCGCGCAGCCGGCGGGTTCGCGCATCAGGAACCTGGCCCACGGCGGCGCCCCGCTGGACGACACGGCGCGGTTCGTGTTCGCGGTGAACAACTACCGGGCGAACGGCGGTGGCGCTTTCCCGCATGTGGCGGCGGCGAAGGAGCTGTGGTCGGAGTCGACGGAGATCCGGACGCGGATCGCGGAGTGGGTGACGGCCAAGGGCGTGCTGGATCCGGCGGACTTCGCGTCGGTGGACTGGAGGCTGACGCGGGACGGCACGCCGGTGTTCTGATCGTCGTTCTTCCGTTCGGGTGATGTGTCAGGTCCCGTCCGCCAGTGGGGTGAGCCGTGCGGCTCGCCGGGCGGGCGGGGCCTGCGGCGTCCGGGGGTGGAGGCCGAAGGTGGTGAAGGCGGTGCGGGCGGGCTGGGGGTAGGCCCGGCGGCCGGTGAGGTGGTTGAGGATCGTGGCGCTGCGCCAGGCGGCGAGGCCGAGGTCGGGGGCGCCGACGCCGTGGGTGTGGAGTTCGGCGTTCTGGACGTAGACGTTGCCGGTGATCGAGGGGTCCAGGTCGAGGCGGAAGTGCGCGTCGACGCGGGGCCGGCCGGCGTGGTCGCGGCGCATTCGGGGGGCGAGGGGCGCGAGGAGGTCGTCGAGGGGGCGTCCGCGGTGGCCGGTGGCGAGGACGACGGCGTCGGTGGTGAGGCGGGCGCGGGTGCGCTGCACGGTGTGCTCGAGGTGGAGTTCGACGCGGGCGGGGCCGGCGCGGCCGGCGGCGCGGACGTGGACGGCGGGGGTGAGGACGGTGTCGGGCCAGCCGCCGTGGAGGGTGCGCCGGTAGAGCTCGTCGTGGAGGGCGGCGAGGGTGCCGGCGTCGATGGCCTTGTGGAGCTGCCACTGGGCGGGGACGAGCCGGTCGCGCACGGGTTCGGGCAGGGCGTGGAAGTAGCGGGTGTGGTCGGGGGTGAAGTGTTCCAGGCCGAGTTTCGAGTACTCCATGGGGGCGAAGGCCTCGGTGCGGCCGATCCAGTGGAGGCGTTCCCGGCCGACGGGCCGGTGGCGCAGCAGGTCGAGGAAGACCTCCGCGCCGGACTGTCCGGTGCCGACGACGGTGACGTGGCCCGCGGCGAGGAGGGTGTCGCGGTGGGTGAGGTAGTCGTCGGAGTGGACGACGGGGACGTCGGGGGCGTCGGCGAGGGGCCGCAGCGGCTCGGGCACCCAGGGCTCGGTGCCGACGCCGAGGACGAGGTGGCGTGCGTGGACGCGGCCCGCGGGGCCGGCCCGCCCGTCCGGATCGAGCCGGGTGAGGTCGACCTCGAACAGGGTGCGTTCGGGGTTCCAGCGGACGGTGTCGACGTGGTGGCCGAAGTGGAGTGCGGGGAGGTGCTCGGCGACCCAGCGGCAGTAGGCGTCGTACTCGGTGCGGCGGATGTGGAAGTGCTCGGCGAAGTAGAAGGGGTAGAGGCGTTCGCGGGCTCTGAGGTGGTTGAGGAAGGTCCAGGGGCTGGTGGGGTCGGCGAGGGTGACGAGGTCGGCGAGGAAGGGCACCTGGACGGTGGCGTCGTCGAGGAGCAGGCCGGGGTGCCAGGTGAAGTGGGGGTTTTGGTCGTAGAAGGCGGTGCTCAGTCCGGGGAGGGGGTGGGCGAGGGCGGCGAGGGAGAGGTTGAAGGGGCCGATGCCGACGCCGACGAGGTCGTGGGGCGGGGTGTTCATGGACTGTCCTCCGGGGCGCGGTGCGCGGGAGGGTCCAGCTTGGACGGGAGTGGGCGGTGACGCCCGAAAAGCCCGGTGAACACCCCTCGAAGGGGGTAAGTCCGCCTTCGAGGGGTGTTCTTGGGCTCCGGGTTACTTCTGCTGGACGTGCAGGGCGCGGGCCAGGTCGTCGAGCTGGTCGGCGAGCTTGCGGCGCAGGGCGGGGATCGGGTCGGCCTCGCGCAGGCACCTGTCGCCGAGCTCCAGGGTCTCGGCGTCGACCGCGTGGGCGGGGAAGGCCCAGCGTCCGGCGGCCTCGGCCATGGCGGGGCCGCGGCGGGCGGCGACGGCGACGGCGTCCTGGAAGTAGCGGGACACGTAGGGCCGTACGAGGTCGGCCTGTTCGGGCTGCCAGAAGCCCTGGGCGGTGGCGGTGAACAGGTAGTTGGACAGGTCGTCGGAGCCGAACATGGCGTCCCAGGCGCGGGCCTTGGCGTCCTCGTCGGGCAGGGCGGCGCGGCAGCGGGCGGCGCCCTCCTGGCCGGTGGCGCTGGGGTCGCGTGCGAGTTCGGCGGTGATGGCGGCCTCGTCGGCGGCGCCGAGCACGGCGAGCCGGGCGAGGATCCGCCAGCGCAGCTCGGGATCGAGTTCGGGACCGCCTGGGACGGTGCCGTCGGCGAGCCAGGCGGCGATGGTGTCGGGGTGGGCGGCGGTGTCGATGCGGTGGCGCACGGCGATGAGGCGCAGACCGGGGTGGTCGCCGTCCTCGGTGCGCCGGATGAGGTCGCGGCAGAGTTCGGTGAGGGTGGCCAGCGCGGCCGGCCGCCGGTCGGGGGTGAGGTAGCGGTCGGCGATGTGGCCGGAGGCGAAGGCGAGGACGCCCTGGACGAGGGCGAGGTCGGTCTCGTGCGGGAGGTGGGCGCGGGCGATGTCCAGGAAGTCGCCGGCGGGCAGGTCGCCGTCGCGGACGGCGTCCCTGAGCGCGTTCCACACCACCGCGCGGGTGAGGGGGTCGGGCAGGCCGGACAGCCGGGCGCGCAGGGTGTCCAGGGACTCGGCGTCGAAGCGGATCTTGGCGTAGGTGAGGTCGCCGTCGTTGAGGACGACGAGGGCGGGGCGGGCGCCGCCGGTGGCGATGCCGATGTCCTCACCCGCGGGGATGTCCGCCTCGACGCGGTCGCGCAGGGTGAGCCGGCCGGCGTCGTGGAGGTCGTGGTCGTAGATGCCGATGGTGATGCGGTGGGGGCGCGAGCCGCCGTCCGAGAGGAGCGTGCCGGCGTGCTTCAGGCCGTGGAAGTCCTTGCCGGGGTCGGGCCTGGACCAGGCTCCGGGGCTGCCCCGGTGCCCGATGCCCAGGTGCCAGTAGGCGTTGTCGCCGTTCCTCGGTTCGGGGGTGAGGGTGTCGGCGCCGGTGGTGCGCAGCCAGGCGTCGGCCCAGGCGTGGACGTCGCGTTCGGTGGCGGAGGCGAGGGAGTCGAGGAAGTCGGCGAGGCCGGCGTTGCCGAACCGGTGCCGCTGGAAGTGGGTGTTGATGCCGGCGAGGAAGTCCTTCTCGCCGAGCCAGGCGACGAGCTGACGCAGGGCGGAGGCGCCCTTGGCGTAGGAGATGCCGTCGAAGTTGAGCAGGGCGGAGGCGGTGTCCTCCACGTCGTCGGGGGCGACGGGGTGGGTGGAGAGGCGCTGGTCGGCGTCGTAGCCCCAGGGTTTGCGGGTGACGCCGAACTCGGTCCACGTGTCCGTGAAGCGGGTCGCCTCGGTGAGGGTCTGGTAGCCCATGTACTCGGCGAAGGACTCGTTCAGCCAGATGTCGTCCCACCACTTCAGGGTGACGAGGTCGCCGAACCACATGTGGGCCATCTCGTGGGCGACGACCATGGCCCGGGTCTGGCGTTCGGTGTCGGTGACGGCGGAGCGGTAGACGAACTCGTCGCGGATGGTGACCAGTCCGGGGTTCTCCATGGCGCCCTCGTTGAACTCGGGGACGAACGCCTGGTCGTAGGAGTCGAAGGGGTAGGGCTCCTCGAACTTCTCGTGGTAGCGGTCGAAGCAGGCGCGGGTGATGTCGAGGAGTTCCCCGGCGTCCTCCTCCAGGTGGGGCGCCAGGGAGCGGCGGCAGTGGATGCCGAAGGGCAGTCCGCGGTGCTCGGTGCGCACGGAGTGCCAGGGGCCGGCCGCGACGGCGACGAGGTAGGTGGAGATCGGCGGGGTGGGGGCGGCCCGCCACACACCCTTGCCGGTGTGCTCGGTGAGGCCGTTGGCGAGGACGGTCCAGCCCTCGGGAGCGGTGACGCTCAGCTCGAAGACGGCCTTGAGGTCGGGCTGGTCGAAGGCGGCGAAGACGCGCTGCACGTCGTCGAGGAACAGCTGGGTGTAGACGTACGTCTCGCCGTCGGTGGGATCGGTGAAGCGGTGCATGCCCTCGCCGGTGCGGGAGTAGCGCATGCTCGCGTCGACGCGCAGTTCGTGCTCGCCGGCGGTGAGGTTCTTCAGCGGCAGCCGGTTGCCGTCGAGGGCGCCGGTGTCCAGGGGGTGTCCGTCGAGGGTGACGGAGCGCAGCTCGGCGGGCTTGAGCTCGACGAAGGTGTCCGCGTCCGTGCGGGCGCCGAACCTGATCAGGGTGTGGGAGTCGAACGTCTCGTCGCCACCGCTCAGGTCGAGTTCGATCGTGTAGCGGTGGACGTCGAGGAGTCGTGCTCGGTTCTGCGCTTCGTCGCGCGTCAGTACGGACATGCGGGCCATGCTGCCTGATGCGGTCGCCGAACCACAGGGGCGGATCGGGTACGCACCCTATGTCCGGTCTCGCTCGAGCTCCCCGGTGTGCGCCCCGGCGGGCTGTCCGGGCGGCACGTGCGCGTGCGGGTGGGGCAGGGCGGGATGTCCGGGGGTGCCGGTGCGTTCCTCGAGCCGGGCGCGCAGGGCGCGGATCTCGCGCTGCAGGGCGAGGTGGCGCTGGTGCGCGTCGTAGAGATGACGGATCTTGGTGCGCAGCGCCCACGGGTCGACCGGTTTGGTGACGAGGTCGGCTACGCCGAGGGCGTACGCGGCGGCACCGAGCTGCGGGTCGCGGGCGAAGCCGGTGAGCAGGACGACGGGGATGAACTGGGTCTGTTCCAGGCGTCGCATGTAGCGGACGACGTCGAGCCGGCCGGTGCCGGGCGGCTGGACGTCGAGGAGCAGCAGGCCGACGTTTCCGCGCAGCAGCTGTTTGAGGGCCTCGTCCCCGCTGGTGGCCCGGCCCAGCAGGTGGCCCAGCGGGGCCAGGGCGCTCTCCAGGGCGTAGAGGGTGTCCTCGTGGTCGTCGACGATGAGTATCCGGGCGTTCGGCGGCATGCGCGCGTCCCTCCTCGCAAGGGACCGGATGGCTGTCCGGGGCCGGCGGGTGGTGCCCGCCGGCCGACAAGGAGTGCACAGCGCAGCATGCCCCGCGCGGGCGGCTCTGTCACTCCCCGGGGGAGGACGTCGTGGTGCGGTTCGCCGAGGGCGTGGCGCCGCCCAGGGCGTCCTCGGCGATGCGCTCGTGGTGACGGATCACCTCCGCGATGATGAAGTTCAGGAACTTCTCCGCGAAGGCCGGGTCGAGCTTGGCGTTCTCGGCGAGGACGCGCAGCCTGGCGATCTGGCGGGCCTCCCGGCCCGGGTCGGCGGGCGGCAGCTGGTGCGCGGCCTTGAGCCGGCCGACCTGCTGGGTGCACTTGAAGCGTTCGGCGAGCATGTGGACGACGGCCGCGTCGATGTTGTCGATGCTGTCGCGCAGCCGGGCGAGCTCCTCGCGGACGGCGGGGTCGACATCACCGGTGGTGGTGTTGCTGGTGGTCATGGTGGGTCACCTTACGGGGCGGGCGTGGGCCGGGGCGGGCCCGTACAGTGGAACCGGGTTCAGGGCGTCCGGGGGTGAGGCGTGGCGAACGGCGGACCGGTCGAGCACGGTTACCCGCATCTGGAGACGGTGCGGGCGGCCGTCACCGCGCTGTACCGGCGTCTGTCGTACGACACGGTCCGCACGTTCTCGGTGAGCGTGGCACCCGCCGACGTGGCGTTCTGCGACACGGACGACCTCCATCTGGGGGCGCAGCGGGTGGCCCGCGAGCTGGTGCGGCACTACCGGCTGCCGGACGCGCGGCTGATCGTCGGGTTCCGGGAGATGACGCACGCGGCGAACGTGGAACTGGCGGCCGGGCCGGAGTACTTCGTCGAGCTGAACGACCGGTTCCGGACGCATCGGCGGGACATCGGGGCGGCCCTGGCCCACGAGGTGGCGCACGTGTACCTGCACCGGCTGGACCTGTCGTTCCCGGGGACGCGGGAGAACGAGATCCTGACGGACACGACGGCGACGTACCTGGGTGCGGGGTGGCTGCTGCTGGACGCGTTCCGGGAGGACGGGGCGTCGTCGCAGAAGCTGGGGTACCTCACGCCGGAGGAGTTCGGCTACGTGCTGGCGAAGCGGTCGCTGGCGTTCGGAGAGGATCCGTCGGTGTGGTTCACCAGCGCGCAGGCGTACACGGCGTACACGAAGGGGGCGGCGCTGGCACGCCGGGACGAGCAGCAGCCGCCGCTCACCGCCGCCGGGTGGGCCGGCCGGCGGCGGTACGCGCGGGATCGTCGCCGTGCGGAGGACCACCCCGCTCCGGCGGGGACGCGGCCGGACGTGCCTTACCGCTTCACCGCGGGCGGCCAGGAGCCGCTGCGGGTCTCCTTCCCCTGTCCTACGTGCCATCAGCGGATTCGCGTGCCCGTCAGGGGGCGGGTGAGGGCACGGTGCGGGTTGTGCCGAACGGTGCTGGAGTGTGACACCTAGCGGCGCCGGCGGTGCCCTGCGGGTGCGGGAGCGTGGGGGCCGGTCGCTCCCGCGCGGCGGAGCCGCGTGCCGCTACGGCCCCGCGCCCCCGCCGGGACGCTACATGTCGGGCACGATGCCCTGCGCCCGCGCCGCCGCCAGCCACTTGGGGAATTCGCCCACCAGGCGGTCGTACAGGACGGCGTCCGGGACCCCGCGCGGGTCCTCGCCCGCGGGGAAGAAGCCCGCGTTGTCGACCACGCGCTTCGCCGGGACCGCCAGCTCGTCGAGTCCGCGCAGGTAGTCGAAGTGTCTGCCGTCCGGGTCGCCGAAGCCGATGAACTGCCAGAACAACGGGAGGCGGGCGGCCTTGCAGAGGTACTTCTCGGCGGCGAGCCTGTTGACGGGGCCGCCGTCGGTCTGGAAGACCACCAGGGCGGGGGCCGTGGAGCCGCTGTCCAGGTAGTGGTCGATGACCGCGTCCATCGCCAGGTGGTAACTGGTCCTGCCCATGTGGCCGAGGCCCGAGACGATCCGTTCGACGCGGCCCCGGTGATCGGCGAGGGCGATGTCGGTGACGGCGTCGACGTCGGTGGAGAAGAAGACGACCGGCACGGTGCCGTCGTCGTCGAGGTGGGCCGACAGGCCCAGCACCCGGTCGGCGAGCGCCTGCACACTGCCGTCCTTGTAGTACGGTTTCATCGAGCCGGAGTAGTCGATCACCAGATAGACCGCGGCGCGCAGCCCGTCCAGACCGTGCTCGGCGAGTGAGACCCCGGCGCTCTTGTAGAGGTTGACCAGCGCGGGCGCCGTCTCCTCGATCCTGCGCAGACCGATCGCGGCCATACGACTCCTCCTCGATCACGGAACGGGTCCCGAGCGTACGGCACGTCACCCCGGCCTCCGCCCGCGTCACCGGCGTTCGTTATTTTGTTCGCCGCCGTCCCCACCGGCTCATTTCCGTCCCGTCCCTCCCGAGGAGCCGGCCCGTGGATCCCGAGTCCGCCGTCACCACCTGTTATCGCCACCCCAGGGTGGAGTGCCACGTCCGCTGCACCCGCTGCGAGCGGTACATCTGCCCGGACTGCATGCGCGAGGCGGCCGTGGGCCACCAGTGCCCCGAGTGCGTCAGGGAGGGCGCGCGCTCGGTACGGCAGGCGCGCACCCTGGTGGGCGGCCGGGTCTCGGCGGTGCCCGTCGTGACGTACGTGCTGATCGTCCTCAACGTGCTGGTGTACCTGGCGGAGCTGGCGCGGCCGGAGATCGTGGACCGGTTCGCGATGGTGGGCGCGGGGCTGCTCGGGCCGGACGGCGAGCACTACCTGTGGATCGACCCGTACCCCGCGGGCTTCACTCCGGAGGGCCTGGCGGGCGGGGAGTGGTACCGGCTGCTGACCGGCGCGTTCCTGCACCTGCCGCCCACCGAGGGCACGTTCGGGATCCTGCACATCGTGATGAACATGGTGGCGCTGTGGAATCTGGGCCGGGTCGTCGAGCCGATGCTGGGCCGGGTGCACTACCTCGCCCTGTACCTGCTGTCGGCGCTGGGCGGTTCGGTGCTGGTGCTGCTGGTCGCGCCCGGGGACGCCGTGGTCGGCGCGTCCGGCGCGGTCTTCGGGGTGGGGGCCGCGTACTACGTGCTGGCCCGGCGCGTCGGCGCCGACACGGGCCAGGTCAACCGGTTCATGGCGGGGCTGCTGCTGTGGCTGGTGGTCTCCGCGCTCGTCACGTCCTGGGAGGGGCACCTCGGCGGGCTGCTGGCGGGCGGCGCGGTGGCGCTGGCGTTCGCCCACGCCCCCAGGGACGGGCGGCGGACGGCGGTGCAGGCGGGTGCGTGCGTGGCGCTGGTGGTGGTGCTGGGGGCGGCGGCGGTGGTCAAGGTGTCCGAACTGACAGGTGGAGGTATTCCCCAGTGAAACGTGCCGGTGTGCTGTTCCTCGCGGCCGTTCCCGTGATCGCCACGGGGGTGTACTTCGTCATGCCGACGGACGCGGCCGACGCCCCGCCGGCGCCGCCCGCGGCCACCGCCCAGTCGGCTCGCGAGGACGCCAAGGACCGGGCCGAGCAGGAGCACGAGCGGGAGCGGGAGAAGGACGACGCGGTCGTCGCCGGCCTGCCGGCGGGACTGGCCGACCCCGCGAAGAAGGAGCTGGCCCAGCAGCTGGTGGCGAGCGCCGAGCACTCGACCACCGACTGGCGCACCACCTACGGGACCGTCGAGGACGAGGGCGACGGCTGCGGGTACACGGCGGGCATCATCGGCTTCTGCACCGGCACCCACGACCTGCTCATGCTGGTCGAGCGCTACACCGAGGACCACCCGGACAACGGGCTGGCGTCCTATCTGCCCGCCCTGCGCGAGGTCGACGGTTCGGACTCCCACGAGGGCCTGGACCCCGGCTTCCCGGCCGCCTGGGAGGCGGAGGCCGAGGTGCCCGCCTTCCGCGAGGCGCAGGAGGCGGAGCGCGACCGCATCTACTTCGACCCGGCGGTCCGGCTCGCCAAGCTGGACGGCCTCGGCACGCTGGGCCAGTTCGTCTACTTCGACGCGATGGTCTTCCACGGCCCCGACACCGACGCGGACGGCTTCTACGCCCTGCGCGAGCGCACGCTGGAACAGGCGAAGACGCCCGCCGCGGGCGGTTCCGAGGAGGCGTACCTGGACGCCTTCCTCGACATCCGCCGCGAGGCCATGCTGGCCCGGTACCCGGACCGCGACACCGCCCGCGTCGACACCGCCCAGCGCCGGTTCCTGAAGGCCGGGAACCTGGACCTGGACACCCCGCTGGCGTGGGAGATGTACGGGAACCACTACAGGCTTCCCTGAACATGCGGAGGCGCCTGCCCAGTCGTCCGGTCGGGGACTGGCGGGCAGGCGCCATCCTGTGTTCCGTACGCCGTTGTACGGGACGTGTGCGAGGGACCGTCAGGTCACCTTGTGCACCGCTCGTCAGACCATCAGCGAGCGGTCCGTCGGGCGGATCGGGGCCGGCAGCTCGCTCGCCCCGGTGAGGAAGCGGTCGCAGCCGCGGGCGGCCGAGCGGCCCTCCGCGATCGCCCACACGATGAGCGACTGGCCGCGGCCGGCGTCACCGGCGACGAACACACCGGGCACGTTGGTCTGGAAGTCGGCGTCACGGGCGATGTTACCGCGTTCGTCGAGCTCCAGGCCGAACTGCTCGACCAGGCCGTTGTCCCGGTCGGTGCCGGTGAAGCCCATGGCGAGGGTGACCAGCTGGGCCGGGATCCTGCGCTCGGTGCCCGGCTTCGGGGTCAGCCTGCCGTCGACGAACTCGACCTCGGTCAGGTGCAGCCACTGGACGTTGCCGTCCTCGTCGCCCTCGAAGTGGGTGGTGGAGACGGAGTAGACCCGCTCACCGCCCTCCTCGTGGGCGGAGGTGACCTTGTAGAGCATCGGGAACGTCGGCCACGGCTGGGAGACCGGGTCCCGCTCCTCGTTCGGACGGGGCATGATCTCCAGCTGGGTGACGGAGGCCGCGCCCTGGCGGTGGGCGGTGCCCACGCAGTCGGCGCCGGTGTCACCGCCGCCGATCACCACGACGTGCTTGCCCTCGGCCGAGATCGGCGGGGAGACGTAGTCGCCCTCCTGCACCTTGTTGGCCAGCGGCAGGTACTCCATGGCCTGGTGGATGCCCTTGAGGTCCCGGCCCGGCACCGGCAGGTCGCGCGCGGTCGTCGCGCCGACGGCGAGGACCACCGCGTCGTACCGCTTGCGCAGCGCGGTGGCCGGCATGTCGCGGCCGATCTCGACACCGGTGCGGAACTTGGTGCCCTCCGCGCGCATCTGCTCGATGCGGCGGTTGATGTGCCGCTTCTCCATCTTGAACTCGGGGATGCCGTAGCGCAGCAGGCCGCCGATGCGGTCCGCGCGCTCGTACACCGCGACCGTGTGGCCGGCCCGGGTGAGCTGCTGGGCGGCGGCCAGGCCCGCGGGGCCCGAGCCGACGACCGCGACGGTCTTGCCGGACAGGCGCTCGGGGATCCGCGGGGCGACGTCGCCGGCCTCCCACGCCTTGTCGATGATCGAGACCTCGACGTTCTTGATGGTGACCGGCGGCTGGTTGATGCCGAGCACGCACGCCGACTCGCACGGAGCGGGGCACAGGCGGCCGGTGAACTCCGGGAAGTTGTTGGTGGCGTGCAGCCGCTCGGAGGCGGCGCCCCAGTCCCCGCGGTAGGCGTAGTCGTTCCACTCGGGGATGAGGTTGCCCAGCGGACAGCCGTTGTGGCAGAACGGGATGCCGCAGTCCATGCACCGGCTGGCCTGCTTGCTGATGATCGGCAGCAGGGAGCCGGGGACGTAGACCTCGTTCCAGTCCTTCGTGCGCTCCTCGACCGGACGGGACCTGGCGACCTCGCGGCCGTGGTTCAGAAAGCCCTTCGGATCAGCCATTGATCGCCGCCTCCATCATCTTCTCGGTGATCTCGGTCTCGGACAGACCGGCTCGCTCGGCGGCGTCCTTGGCGGCGAGCACTGCCTTGTACGTGCTGGGAATGATCTTGCTGAAGCGCCGCACGGCGGTGTCCCACTCGGCGAGCAGCTTCCCGGCGACGGTGGAGCCCGTCTCCTCCTGGTGGCGGCGGACCACGTCGTGCAGCCACTGCCTGTCGGCGTCGTCCAGCGCCTGGACGGCGTCCAGGTTGCCGGCGTTGACGTTGTCCCGGTCCAGGTCGATGACGTAGGCGATGCCGCCGGACATGCCGGCCGCGAAGTTGCGCCCCGTCTCGCCGAGGACGACCGCGTGACCGCCGGTCATGTACTCGCAGCCGTGGTCGCCCACGCCCTCGGAGACGACCAGCGCGCCGGAGTTGCGGACGCAGAACCGCTCGCCCGTGCGACCGCGCAGGAACAGCTCGCCGCCGGTCGCGCCGTACGCGATCGTGTTGCCCGCGATGGTCGAGTACTCGGCGAGGTGGTCGGCGCCGCGGTCCGGGCGGACCACGATCCGGCCGCCGGACAGGCCCTTGCCGACGTAGTCGTTGGCGTCGCCCTCCAGGCGCAGCGTGACACCGCGCGGGACGAAGGCGCCGAAGGACTGGCCGGCGGAACCGGTGAAGGTGATGTCGATGGTGTCGTCGGGCAGGCCCGCACCGCCGAACTTCTTCGTCACCTCGTGGCCGAGCATGGTGCCGACCGTGCGGTTGATGTTGCGGATGGCGACCCGGGCGCGCACCGGCTGGGCGTCCTCGGCGCCGGACGCGGCGAGCGCGTCGGCGGCGAGCTTGATCAGCTCGTTGTCGAGCGCCTTCTCCAGACCGTGGTCCTGGGCGACGACCTGGTGGCGGACGGCGCCCTCGGGCAGCTCGGGGACGTGGAACAGCGGGGCCAGCTCCAGGCCCTGCGCCTTCCAGTGGTTCACCGCGCGGGTCACGTCGAGCACCTCGGCGTGGCCGACGGCCTCCTCGATGGAGCGGAAGCCCAGCTCGGCGAGGAGTTCGCGGACCTCCTCGGCGATGAACCGGAAGAAGTTCACGACGTACTCGGCCTTGCCGGAGAACCGGTCCCGCAGGACGGGGTTCTGGGTGGCGATGCCGACCGGGCAGGTGTCCAGGTGGCAGACGCGCATCATGACGCAGCCGGAGACGACCAGCGGCGCGGTGGCGAAGCCGAACTCCTCGGCGCCCAGCAGCGCGGCGATGACCACGTCACGGCCGGTCTTGAGCTGGCCGTCGGTCTGCACGACGATCCGGTCGCGCAGACCGTTGAGCAGCAGGGTCTGCTGGGTCTCGGCGAGGCCGAGCTCCCAGGGGCCGCCGGCGTGCTTGAGCGACGTCAGCGGGGAGGCGCCGGTGCCGCCGTCGTGACCGGAGATCAGCACGACGTCCGCGTGGGCCTTGGAGACGCCCGCGGCGACGGTGCCGACGCCGACCTCGGAGACCAGCTTGACGTGGATGCGCGCCTGGGGGTTGGCGTTCTTCAGGTCGTGGATCAGCTGGGCGAGGTCCTCGATGGAGTAGATGTCGTGGTGCGGCGGCGGGGAGATGAGGCCCACGCCCGGCGTCGAGTGCCGGGTCTTCGCCACCCACGGGTAGACCTTGTGGCCGGGCAGCTGGCCGCCCTCGCCGGGCTTGGCGCCCTGGGCCATCTTGATCTGGATGTCGTCGGCGTTGACCAGGTACTCGGAGGTCACGCCGAAGCGGCCGGAGGCGACCTGCTTGATGGAGGAGCGGCGGGCCGGGTCGTACAGGCGCTCCGGGTCCTCGCCGCCCTCGCCGGTGTTGGACTTGCCGCCCAGCTGGTTCATGGCGATGGCGAGCGTCTCGTGCGCCTCGCGGGAGATGGAGCCGTACGACATGGCGCCGGTGGAGAACCGCTTGACGATCTCGGAGACCGGCTCGACCTCGTCGAGGGGGATCGGCTGCCGGTCGGACGTGAAGCCGAAGAGCCCGCGGAGCGTCATGAGCCGCTCGGACTGCTCGTTCACCCGCTCGGTGTACTTCTTGAAGATGTCGTAGCGGCCGGAGCGCGTGGAGTGCTGGAGGCGGAAGACCGTCTCCGGGTCGAACAGGTGCGGCTCGCCCTCGCGGCGCCACTGGTACTCGCCGCCGATCTCCAGCGCGCGGTGCGCGGGAGCGATGCCCGAGGCGGGGTACGCCTTGGCGTGGCGGGCGGCGACCTCCTGGGCGACGACGTCGATGCCGACGCCGCCGATCTTGGTGGCGGTGCCGTTGAAGTACTTCTCCACGAAGGCGTCCTCGAGGCCGACGGCCTCGAAGACCTGGGCGCCGCGGTAGGAGGCGACCGTGGAGATGCCCATCTTGGACATGACCTTCAGGACGCCCTTGCCGAGGGCGTGGATGAGGTTGCGGATGGCCTTCTCGGGCTCGGCGCCCGGAAGGAAGGTGCCCGCGCGGACCAGGTCCTCGACGGACTCCATGGCCAGGTACGGGTTGACGGCGGCGGCGCCGTAGCCGATGAGCAGGGCGACGTGGTGAACCTCGCGGACGTCACCGGCCTCGACCAGCAGGCCCACCTGGGTGCGCTGCTTGGTGCGGATGAGGTGGTGGTGGACGGCCGCGGTGAGCAGCAGCGACGGGATGGGCGCGTGCTCGGCGTCGGAGTGCCGGTCCGACAGGACGATCAGACGGGCGCCGTTCCCGATGGCGGCGTCGGCCTCGGCGCAGATGTCCTCGATGCGGGCGGCGAGCGCGTCGCCGCCGCCGGACACCCGGTACAGACCGGACAGGGTCGCGGCCTTGAAGCCGGGCATGTCGCCGTCGGCGTTGATGTGGATGAGCTTGGCCAGCTCGTCGTTGTCGATCACCGGGAAGGGCAGGGTGACGCTGCGGCACGTCGCGGCGGTCGGCTCCAGCAGGTTGCCCTGCGGGCCGAGCGAGGAGCGCAGGGAGGTGACCAGTTCCTCGCGGATCGCGTCCAGCGGCGGGTTGGTGACCTGCGCGAACAGCTGGGTGAAGTAGTCGAAGAGCAGGCGCGGACGCTCGCTCAGCGCGGCGATCGGCGAGTCGGTGCCCATCGAGCCGATCGGCTCGGCGCCGGCCTTGGCCATCGGCGCGATCAGGACGCGCAGCTCCTCCTCGGTGTAGCCGAAGGTCTGCTGGCGGCGGGTGACCGAGGCGTGGGTGTGCACGATGTGCTCGCGCTCGGGCAGGTCGGACAGCTCGATCTCGCCGGCCTCGAGCCACTCCGCGTAGGGGTGTTCGGCCGCGAGCCGGTCCTTGATCTCGTCGTCCTCGATGATGCGGTGCTCGGCGGTGTCCACCAGGAACATGCGGCCGGGCTGGAGGCGGCCCTTGCGGACGACCTTCGCCGGGTCGATGTCGAGGACGCCGACCTCGGAGCCGAGGACGACCAGACCGTCGTCGGTGACCCAGTAGCGGCCGGGGCGCAGGCCGTTGCGGTCGAGCACGGCGCCGACCTGGGTGCCGTCGGTGAAGGTGACGCAGGCGGGGCCGTCCCAGGGCTCCATCATCGTGGAGTGGTACTGGTAGAAGGCGCGCCGGGCCGGGTCCATGGAGTCGTGGTTCTCCCACGCCTCCGGGATCATCATCAGCACGGAGTGCGGCAGCGAACGCCCGCCCAGGTGCAGCAGTTCGAGGACCTCGTCGAAGGATGCGGAGTCCGAGGCGTCGGGCGTGCAGACCGGGAAGATCCGCTCGAGGTTCTTCTCCCCGCTCCCGAAGAGGCCGGAGACCAGCTGGGACTCGCGGGCGCGCATCCAGTTGCGGTTGCCCTTGACGGTGTTGATCTCACCGTTGTGCGCGACGAAGCGGTACGGGTGCGCGAGCGGCCACGACGGGAAGGTGTTCGTGGAGAACCGGGAGTGCACCAGCGCGATCGCGGAGCCGAAGCGGCGGTCGGACAGGTCCGGGAAGAAGGGCTCGAGCTGGCCGGTGGTCAGCATGCCCTTGTAGACGATGGTCCGCGCGGACAGCGACGGGAAGTAGACGCCCGCCTCGCGCTCGGCGCGCTTGCGCAGCACGAACGCCTTGCGGTCGAGGTCGATGCCCCGGCTCTCGCCGGCGGTGACGAAGACCTGCCGGAAGACCGGCATCGTCGAGCGGGCGGTGGCGCCGAGCAGGTCGGGGGCGACCGGCACCTCGCGCCAGCCGAGGACGGTCAGGTCCTCGGCTGCGGCGATCTCCTCGATGCGGGCGACGGCGGCGTCGGCGCCGTCCTCCGGCAGGAAGGCGATGCCGACGGCGTAGCCGCCGGCCTCGGGCAGTTCGAATCCGGCCACCTCCCGGAAGAAGGTGTCGGGAACCTGGGAGAGGATTCCGGCACCGTCACCGGAGTCCGGCTCGGAGCCGGTGGCACCACGGTGTTCGAGGTTGCGCAGAACCGTGAGGGCCTGCTCCACCAGGGTGTGGGACGCCTCGCCGGTGAGGGTGGCGACGAAACCGACGCCGCAGGCGTCGTGTTCGTTGCGGGGGTCGTACATACCCTGCGCAGCAGGGCGAGCATCCATGAACGACCAGTTCGGGCGGTCGTTCGTGGAGTGCTGGGACGGCTGGCGCGGCGTACGCATCGGCTCTCCCGTCGTCGTCATGTGGCATGTGGCAAGTGCCGAGGGACGACGTTGGCCCTCTGCGTGAGAAGCAAAAGCTGGTGCAGGTTACACGATGGAGCGGTTCTCGGAAACCGGGATTTCACGTTCCAGCATGCGGACACCCTATGGGTCGCGGCGGGATTCCGCGCCTGGAGGTGGGAGCTGTGGGGACCGGGGCGGACAGATCGGTGTCCGCCGGTCCGACGACGGGAAAGGGCGCCTTCGCCCGCCCCGCGGGGCACGCCGTCGGCCTCCTCGCCCACAGCGCTTACGGCTCATGCCCAGTGGCCATGCACTCGAAACCAGTCGGTAACGGTTACTTATGCGGCCTCATGCATACACGTGAGTCGCATCATCCTACGGCCGTTCCGAACAGCGCGCCCAGGGCGTACGTCACACCGGCCGCGGCGCCGCCGAGGAGGAGCTGCCGCAGACCGCTGTACCACCAGCTCCGCGCCGTCACCTTGGCGACCACCGCGCCGCACAGGAAGAGGCCGAGCAGCGCCAGCAGCACGGCGGGCCACAGGCTGCTCGCACCGAGCAGATACGGCAGTACGGGCAGCAGGGCGCCCAGCGCGAAGGAGCCGAAGCTGGACACGGCGGCGACGGCGGGCGAGGGCAGGTCGGAGGGGTCGATGCCGAGTTCCTCACGGGCGTGGATCTCCAGCGCCTGCTCGGGGTCCCTGGACAGCTGCCGGGCGACCTCGCGGGCCAGCTCGGGCTCGACGCCGCGGACCTCGTAGAGCGCGGCGAGCTCGGCCTCCTCGTCCTTGGGGTGCTTGTACAACTCCCGTCGCTCGACGTCGAGTTCGGCCTCGACCAGCTCGCGCTGGGAGGCGACGGAGGTGTACTCGCCGGCCGCCATGGAGAAGGCGCCGGCGGCCAGACCGGCGAGGCCGGTGAGCACGATGGTCTGCTGGCCGACCGCCCCGCCGGCGACACCGGTCATCAGGGCGAGGTTGGAGACCAGTCCGTCCATCGCGCCGAACACGGCGGGGCGCAGCCAGCCGCCGTTCACGTCCCGGTGCGTGTGGTTGTCGCGGTGCGCCTCGTGCAGCGTCGCCCCGGTCTCGATGATGGCCATGCCTGTGTCCCCCACACTCTTCTTTGGACAGATTCTATTCTTCGACAACACCCAATGTATGCCTCCTGATCCCCTCCCGCCAGCAAGGAAAGGCTGGGCTAACCTGCGGTTTTGCAGATCTCGCTCGTATGTGTGGATGGGCGCGCAGATGTCGACCGGGTGACGCTGAGACCCGTGAGGCTGCACCGGACACCGCGCCGGGGACAGATCCGCAAAGGGCTCCGCGCCTCTCGGGGCGCCCCTGAGAGGAGAGCCGCGTATGGCACCGACCGCCCGCATCCCCTCCGTCCCGGCGCCCGGGGACACCCTCGGGCGCCGGGAGCGGGCGCGCGGCGCGCTGCTCGGCCTGGCCGTCGGTGACGCGCTGGGCGCGCCGGCCGAGAACATGAAGCCCTCCGAGATCCGCGCGCGGTGGGGCCGCATCACGGGATACGTGGCGGAGCACCCGGCGGGCACGGACGACACCGAGTACGCGATCTTCTCGGGCCTGCTGCTGGCCCGGCACGGCTCCGCGCTCACCCCGGCGCACGTCGAGGCGGCCTGGCACGAGTGGATCGCGGACCGCGCGGAGGGGCCTTTCCGGGGCGCCGGCTTCAGCGAGCGCGGCACGCTGGAGAACCTGCGCCGGGGACTGGCCGCGCCGATCTCCGCCCAGCACCGGCACGCCTGGAGCGACGGGCTGGCGATGCGGGCGGCGCCCCACGGGGTGTTCGCGGCCGGCCGTCCCGACGAGGCGGCCCGACTGGCGGCGGTCGACGGCTCGGTCAGCCACGACGGCGAGGGCATCTACGGCGGCCAGGCGGTCGCGGCGGGCGTGGCGGCGGCGATGGCCGGGGCCCCGGTGGTCGCGGTGGTGACCTCGGCCCTGGCGGTGGTGCCGGAGGACTCCTGGACCGCCCGCTCGCTGCGCCGCGCCGTCACCGCGGCCCACCTGGGCGAACGCGCGGTCCGCGCGGCGGTGGTGATCGGCGGCTACCCGTGGACCGACCTGGCCCCCGAGGCGGTCGCCCTCGCCTTCGGCGCCTACGCGGCGGCCGACGGCGACTTCGAGCAGGCGGTCCTGACCGCCGTCAACATGGGCCGCGACGCCGACACCACGGCGGCGGTGGCCGGCGCCCTGGCGGGCGCGACCCGGGGCGCCGCGGCCATCCCGCCGGCCTGGTCGTCCGCCATCGCCCCGGCCCGCGGCACCTGCCTCCCGGCCATGGCGGGCCACCACGTCCTGGACATCGCGGACCTGCTGACTCCGGAGATCCCCACATGACCACCACGACACCCCCCGCCGGAAACCCCACCCCGCCCGCGGCCGCCGACGGCGGGTCCGCCCCACAGGGGCCGCCCGCACCCGGCCACGAGAGCCGCACGGGCGGCGCAGGCGGGAACATCCGGGCCGAAGGCGAAGCCGGGGCCGAACGCCCCGCCCCGCCGCGGGCGGGGATCGAGGGCCTCCTCCTCGGCCTCGCCGCGGGCGACGCCGCCGGCTGGCCGGCCGCTCGCCACCGAGCCGCCCGCATGCCCGAGTGGACACGACGCCTGACCCGGGAACTCGACACCTTCGCGGAACGGAACGCCACCACCACCCTCCCCGTCCCGATCGCCCTCAACCAGCCCTCCGAGCCCCTCCGCCTCGGCCCCTCCGACGACGCCGAGTGGGCCGCCTTCGCCGCCGAAGCGGTCCTGCGCGCCGGCGACGACACCGCCCTCGGCGACCTGAGCCGGGAACGCCGCACCCGTGCCGCCATCGACCTGACCTGGAGCTCCGTGGCCGCCGAGATCGCCGCCGCCACCGAACGGGCCCCCGAGACCGAGTCCGCCGTCCTCCCCCTGCGCGCCCGCATCTCCGTCCGGGCCGGCCTGGGCAACCTCGCCACCGGTCTGCGCCCGCCCGCCACCGGCCACGACAACCCGCACTACTTCGACGACGCCGCCTGCGTACGCGCCTGCGTCCTGGCCGTGGCCCACCCCGGCGACCCACGTGCCGCCGCCGACCTCGCCGAGTTCGACGCCCGCTACACCCAGGACGGCGACGGCGTGCACGGCGCCCGCGCCATGGCCGCCGCCGTCTCCCTCGCGCTGGCCGGCGCGGACCCGCACACCTGCGTGGCGGTGGCCTGCGCCCAACTGCCCGAGGACACCGAGATCGGCCGCAACGCCCGGCACGCCCTGAAGCTCGCGGCGGACGCCGACAGCGCCTTCGCCCTCGTACCGCCGCTGGAGCACCAGATCGTCGACCACGTCTACAGCTACGGCGTCGCCGCCGCCGAGACCGTCCCCGTCGCCCTCGCCCTCACCACCGCCGCCCGCGGCCGGATCGCGGAGGCGGTCCCCGCGGCGGCCTGTCTGTCCCGGGTCGCGGACTCCGCCCCGGCGCTCGTCGGCGCGCTCACCGGCGCGCTGGGCGGCGGGGCCGCGATCCCGGGGACGTGGCGGGAGAGCTGCCGCACCCTCTCCGGCTGCGTACTCCCCCGGCTCACCGGCACGGACCTGGTGGAACTCGCCGGACTCCTGGAAGCCGCACAGCCGGCCCCGCTGGAGGGATGATTCGGGCATGACGCGTGAAGAGGAAGAAAACGGCGGCCGGGGCCTGCCCCTGGACGAGCGGATCACCGGCGCCCTCGTCGGAGCGGCCGTCGGCGACGCCCTCGGCGGGCCGGTCGAGGGCTACTCCCCCGAGCAGATCGTCGAGCGCCACGGCGGACGCGTACACGGTGTCGTCGGCCCGTGGAACGGCGCCGCGTGGCGCACCGCCCGCCCCATCGCGCCGTACCACAAGGGCGACGGCCACGTCACCGACGACACCCTGATGACCCACGCGCTGATCCGGGTGTACGCGACGGTCCGCGACCACCTGGACGCCTACGCCGTCGCCGACCACCTGGTCCCGGACCTGATGACGAACCCGCGCTGGATCCCGGAACTGGAGGCGGAGGCGCTCCCGCTGCAGCGGATCTTCCTCGCCGAGAAGTGGCTCGTGGCCCGCCTGCACTACGGCCACGCCGACCCGCGCGAGGCCGGCGCCGGCAACATCGTCAACTGTGGCGCCGCGATGTACATGGCCCCGGTCGGCCTGGTCAACGCCGCCCACCCGGCCGCCGCGTACGCCGAGGCGCTGGACGTCGCGGGCGCGCACCAGTCGTCGTACGGCAGGGAGGCGGCCGGTGTCTTCGCGGCGGCCGTGGCGGCGGCGTGCGCGCCGGGTGCGACGGCGGACTCGGTCGTCGCCGCGTGCCTGTCCTCGGCGAAGGACGGCACACGGGAGGCGATCGAGAAGGTCTGCGAAGCGGCGTCGCGGCACACGGACTTCGAGTCGGCGCTGGGTCCGCTGCGGGAGGCGGTGACGCCGTACGACACCGTGGGCCCCGACTACCGCTCCCCGTCCCTGGGCGCCCGCCGCCCGTCCCGGCTGCACGCCGTCGAGGAACTCCCGGTCGCGCTGGGCATGCTGGTGGTGGCGGGGGGCGACTTCCGGCACGCGGTCCTCGGCGCGGTGAACTACGGCCGCGACTGCGACTCCATCGCCACGATGGCCGGCGCGGTGGCCGGCGCGCTCGGCTCACCGGTCCCCGAGGACTGGGCCAAGACGGTGGCGGAGGCCAGCCGCCTCGACCTGTGGGAACCGGCGGCCGTCCTCACCGCCGTGACCCGCGAGGTCTTCGCGCGCGACGTGGACCGCCGCCGCGCCCACGAGCGGGCCTTCGCGAAGCTGGGAGGCCCCGGATGCTCCGACTGACCTGGGTCCAGCCGGAGGACCTGATCGGCCACGAACTGCGCCAGGCGGCCCAGGACGGCCGCGAGCCCTCGGCCGTCGCCGCCCGCTGGCGCGCGGCGGGCGGCCCCGAGGCCCCTCTCACCGCGGGCGCCTCCCCCCGTCCCGCCTCCCCCTACCTCCGCCTCCTGGCCACCGACCTCCTCGACGAACTGGCCGACCTCCCCAGCAAGCTGGCGGACGACGAACCGACCGACCTGCCCCGGATCAGATCCCTGTGCCCCCACTGGCCCGTTCCTGCGGACGGTCGTGCCTCCCCCGGAGCCCGAAAGGCCCGGGAGGCGCCCTTGGGGGCGATGGAGGTCCCCCCGCGCGAGCGGAGCCGAGAGCGGGGGAGGACGGGCGCCGGGGAAGGCGCCCCGGGGGCGCCGGTCCGCGCAACCACCCCCCGAGCACCCCACCCCGCGAGCCTGGAAGCCGCCTGGCTCGGCAGAGCAGCCGGCTGCCTCCTCGGCAAACCGGTGGAGAAGCTCCCCCTCACCGGCATCCGTCGGCTCGCCCGGGCCACCGGGAACTGGCCCCTGACCACCTACTTCACCGCCCGCGGCGTCCCCGAGGACCTCTTGGCCAGGTACCCCTGGAACCGCCGCTCCGCGGCCACCTCCCTCGCCGAGAACATCGACGGCATGCCCGAGGACGACGACCTCGACCACCCCCTCCTCGCCCTCCTCGTCCTCCAGCGCCACGGCCGCGCCTTCACCCCCACCGACGTGGCCCGCGTCTGGCTCGACGAGCTCCCCGCCGGCCGCGTCTTCACCGCCGAACGCGTCGCCTACCGCAACCTCCTCAGCGGAATCGAACCCCCGCTGACCGCCCGCCACCACAACCCCTTCCGCGAGTGGATCGGCGCCCTGATCCGCGCGGACGTGCACGGCTGGACCAACCCCGGCGACCCGGCCGCCGCCGCCGAGCAGGCGCACCGCGACGCCACCCTCACCCACACCGCCAACGGCGTCTACGCGGCGATGTTCACCGCGGCCGTCATCGCCACCGCCGCCACCGGCGACCACGACGTCCACGCCTGTCTGCGCACCGGCCTCACCGTCGTGCCGCCCCGCTCCCGGCTCGCCCTGGCCGTCCGCCGGGCCGTTCGGCTGGCCCACGAGCACACCGACTTCGACACCGTCGTCGACGTCCTGCACGCCACCTACGCCGCCACCCACCACTGGGTGCACGCCGTCCCCAACACCGCCCTGATCGCCGCCGCCCTCACCCATGCCGACGGCGACTTCACCGGCTCCGTCTGCCGTGCGGTGTCCGGCGGCTGGGACACCGACTCCAACGGCGCGACGGCCGGCAGCGTCGCCGCCCTTCTCGCCGGTTCGCCCCGCGCGCTCCCCGAACGCTGGACGGCCCCGCTGAAGAACCGCCTGGCCACCTCGGTCGGCGGCTTCCACGGCACCGGCTTCGACACCCTGGCCCGACTGACCCACCTGGAGGCCACCCGCCCATGACGCCGTATCACCCCGCCCCCTCCGGTCCCCCGCTGACCGGCCTGCGCGTCCTGGACCTCGCCACCCTCTTCGCCGGCCCCCTCGCCGCTACCCTGCTCGGCGACTTCGGCGCGGAGGTGGTCAAGGTCGAGCATCCGAGGAGACCGGACCCCTCCCGCGGCCACGGCCCGTCGAAGGACGGCATCGGCCTGTGGTGGAAGATGCTCGGCCGCAACAAGCGCACCATCACCCTCGACCTGTCCAAGCCCGGCGGCCGGGCCACCCTCCTGCGCCTCGCCGGGACCGCCGACGTCGTCATCGAGAACTTCCGCCCCGGCACCCTGGAGAAGTGGGACCTGGGCTGGCCCGAGCTGTCCGCCGCCAACCCCCGGCTGATCCTGGTCCGGGTCACCGGCTTCGGCCAGTTCGGCCCGTACGCGCACCGTCCGGGCTTCGGCACCCTCGCCGAGGCGATGAGCGGCTTCGCCGCGATCACCGGGGAGCCGGACGCCCCGCCGACCCTGCCGCCGTTCGGCCTGGCGGACTCCATCGCGGGCCTGACCACGGCGTACGCCGTCATGACCGCGCTGGCCGGACGGGACCGCACGGGAGAGGGTCAGGTCGTCGACATGGCGCTGATCGAGCCGATCCTCACCGCACTCGGACCCCAGCCGACCTGGTACGACCAGCTGGGCCACGTCCAGCCCCGCACCGGCAACCGCTCCCAGAACAACGCGCCGCGCGGCACCTACCTCACCGCCGACGGCACCTGGGTCGCCGTCTCCACCTCGGCCCAGTCGGTCGCCGAGCGCGTGATGGTGCTGGTGGGCCGGCCGGACCTGATCGACGAGCCCTGGTTCGCCACCGGCGAGGAACGGGCCCGGCACGCGGACGTCCTGGACGAGGCGGTCGGCGGCTGGATCTCCCGGCGCACCCGCACCGACGTCCTGGCGGCCTTCGAGAAGGCGGAGGCGGCCGTCGCCCCCGTCCAGGACGTACGGGACGTCATGACGGACCCGCAGTACCAGGCGCTGGACACGATCACCACGGTCGACGATCCGGAGCTGGGCCCGCTGCGCATGCAGAACGTGCTCTTCCGGCTCTCCGGCACCCCGGGCGCGATCCGCTGGGCGGGCCGCCCGCACGGCGCGGACACCGAGGAGGTCCTCACCGAGCTGGGCCTCGCGTCCGACGACCTCGCGGAGCTCCGCGCGGAGGGCGCCCTGTGACGGGCTTCCCCCTGACCTGGCTGTACGCCCCCGGCGACCGTCCTCCCGTGGTGGCGAAGGCGCTCGCCTCCGGCGCCGACGTGGTGGTGATCGACCTGGAGGACGCGGTCGCCCCCGACCGCAAGGCCTACGCCCGCTCCGCCACCGCCGAGCTGCTGCGCGACCCGCAGCCGGTTGCGGTCCACGTCCGCGTCAACGCCCTGTCCGGCCCCTGGGCCCGCGCCGACCTCGCGGCCGTCGCGCCCGCCCCCGGCCTGTCCGGCCTGCGCCTCCCCAAGGTGTCGTCCCCGTCCGAGGTCGTACGCGTCGCCCGGCGCGCCGTGTCCGCCCGCGGCGGTCCACTGCCCCTGTACGCCCTCCTGGAGTCGGCCCTCGGCATCGAGCGCGCCCACGCCGTCGCCACCGCCCACCCGTCCCTGCGCGGTATCGCCATCGGGGAGGCGGACCTACGGGCCGACCTGGGCGTGCGCGACGACGCGGGACTCGACTGGTCCCGCTCCCGGGTGGTCGTCGCCGCGCGGGCGGCGGGCCTCGCCCCGCCCGCCCAGTCCGTCCACCCGGACATCCGCGACCTGGACGGCCTGCGCGCCTCCTGCGCCCACGGCCGCGCCCTGGGCTTCCTGGGCCGCGCCGCGATCCACCCCCGCCAGCTGCCGGTCATCGAGCGCGCCTACCTCCCCACGGAGGAGGAGGTCGAACAGGCGGAGACCGTCGTCAAGGCAGCGGCCATGACCCCGGGCGCCCAGGCCCTCCCCGACGGCACCTTCATCGACACGGCAGCAGTGCGGGCGGCCCGGAGAACCCTGTCCCTGACCACCAGGACCTGACAGGTCCCCCGGCTCCTCGCTCCCCCGCTCCACACGGACCGAGGGCGCCCGGAGAACCCCGGACGCCCTCGGCGCGGTACAGCAGGCGGCGGTCAGCCCTTCTTCGCCGACCCGGCCCCGTCCTTGTCCTTGGAACCCCCGGAGCCTCCGGAACCCCCGGAGTCCGAGGAGTCCGAGGAGTCCGAGGAGTCCGAGGAGTCCTTCTTCAGCGAAGGAGCATCCTTCTCGTCCTTCTCCCCGGCCTCGGCCCCGTCGGAGCCGGCCCCGGCGCCGGACCCGTCCTCACCGCCGAAGGCCCCCGGCTCCACCACGTCCTCCCGCCCCGGCCGCTTCCGCGCCGACAGCACGATGTACAGCACCGCGAGCAGGAAGACCAGGACCGCCGTCCAGTTGTTCAGCCGCAGCCCGAGGATGTGGTGCGCCTCGTCGACGCGCATGTACTCGATCCAGAACCGCCCCGTGCAGTACCCGGCGACGTACAGCGCGAACGCCCGCCCGTGCCCGAGCTCGAACCGCCGGTCGGCCCAGATCACCAGCAGCGCCACGCCGACGCACCACAGCGACTCGTACAGGAACGTCGGGTGGTACGTGCCCGGTACCCGCCCGTCGGTGGAGGAGGTGATCTCCAGCGCCCAGGGCAGATCGGTGGACCGCCCGTACAGCTCCTGGTTGAACCAGTTGCCCCAGCGGCCGATCGCCTGGGCGAGGGCGATGCCCGGCGCGATGGCGTCGGCGTAGGCGGGCAGCGGAACGCCACGGCGGCGGCAGCCGATCCACGCGCCGAGCGCGCCGAGCGCGATCGCGCCCCAGATGCCGAGACCGCCCTCCCAGATCTTGAAGGCGTCCACCCAGTCACGGCCCTCGCTGAAGTACAGCTGGTAGTCCGTGATCACGTGGTAGAGCCGGCCTCCGATCAGACCGAAGGGCACGGCCCAGACAGCGATGTCGGCCACCGTGCCGGCCCGCCCGCCCCGGGCGATCCAGCGCTTGTTGCCGAGCCAGACGGCAACGAAGACGCCGATGATGATGCAGAACGCGTAGCCGCGCAGCGGGACGGGGCCGAGGTACAGCACCCCGCTCGACGGGCTGGGAATGTAGGCAAGTTCCATGGCAGGGTCGACGCTACCGTGCCGGACCGGCCGCACGGCGGGCAGCCCGGCTACGGCTCCATAACAGGACCGTCGGACGGTCGGTACGGGGCGTCACCGTCCCTTGTCGGCCTCCTCGACCATCTGCTTGAACTTCTCGGGGGTCATCGAGCGGTCCTGGTTGATGTCCTTGCCGTCGAACATCACCGTCGGCGTGCCGCTGAAGCCGCTCTTCTGGAACGCCTCGTGGGACTTGGCGACCCAGCTGTTGTGCGTGCCGTCCTCCACGCAGGCGCGGAAGGCGGGGGTGTCGAGTCCGTCGACCTTGCCGGCCAGCTCGATCAGCTTGTCGTCGTCGGCGAAGGCGTCGTCGCTCTCCATCGGCTGGTTCTCGAACAGCACGTCGTGGTACGCGGCGAACTTCCCGGCGTCCTGGGCGCAGGCGGCGGCGTTGGCCGCGTCGCGGGAACCGGTGCCGCCCATGCCGTTGTCGATCAGCGTGACCAGGTGGTACTCCACCTTCAGCCGGCCGGAGTCGGTCAGCTCGTGGATGGTGGGGCTGTAGTTCTGCTCGAAGACCTTGCAGGCCGGGCAGCGGAAGTCCTCCCACACGGTGAGGGTGGCCTTGGCGTCCTCCTTGCCGACCGGGATGACGAGGCCGTCCTTGCCCAGGGCCCCGGAGGGCGCCACGACGGGACCGGCCGCCTCGCTCTCCTCGTCCCCGCCGGAGTTGGCGGCGATGACACCGATCACCGCCGCGAGCCCCAGGACGCAGAGCACGCTCGCGCCCACGATCAGGGCACGGCGTCGCTTCTCCGCCGTCTTCCGCTTCTCACGCTCGACCGCCAGCCGCTCCCGGGCGGTGCGCTTTCCCTCAGGGTTCTTCTCGCTCACACCCCGCAGAACGAACCGGGGAGGCGCACAGCGCCTCCCCGGTCCCAGGACCACCCTTACGAGGGATCCGTATGACTGCCTGCGGACACCCCGGCCGGTCACACCTGTCGGCGTACGCCCTTGGCCAGGTCGCCGGCGAGCGCGCGGACGGCCTCGACGCCGGCCGCGTCGTCGGGGGCGTCCAGCATCCGCTTGACGAAGGCGGAACCGACGATCACGCCGTCGGCGAAGCCGGCGACCTCGGCGGCCTGGGCGGCGTTGGAGACGCCGAGGCCGACGCAGACCGGGATGCCGGTGGTGGCGCGGGTGCGCCGCACCAGGTCCTCGGCCTGGGCGCCGACCGACTCACGGGTGCCGGTGACGCCCATCAGGGAGGCGGCGTAGACGAAGCCGCTGCCCGCCGCGGTGATCTCGGCGAGCCGCTCGTCCTTGCTGCTGGGCGCGACCACGAAGACCGTGGCGAGCCCGTGCTTCTCCGCGTGCTCCCGCCAGAGCGCCGACTCCTGGACGGGCAGGTCGGGCAGGATGCACCCGGCGCCGCCCGCCTCGGCCAGCTCGGCGGTGAACCGCTCGACGCCGTAGCGGTCGATGGGGTTCCAGTAGGTCATGACGAGGATCGGCTTGCCGGTGGCCGCGTGGGCCTCGCGGACCGTGCGCATCACGTCGGCGATCTTCACGCCGCCGCGCAGGGCGATGTCGTCGGCGGTCTGGATGACCGGGCCGTCGAGGACGGGGTCGCTGTGCGGCAGGCCCACCTCCACGACGTCGGCGCCGCCGTCCAGGGCTGCCTTGACCGCCTCGATGCCGCCGTCCACGGTCGGGAACCCGGCCGGGAGGTAGGCGATGAGGGCGGAGCGGCCCTCGGCCTTCGCCGCGGCGAGGGTGTCGTCCAGCAGCCGCATGTTCCCGCTCACTTGGCGTCCCCCTCGATCTCGGCGGTGCCGGCCTCGTCGGCGGCGACCTCGGCGTCGGTGTCGTACAGCCCGAAGTAGCGGGCGGCGGTGTCCATGTCCTTGTCGCCGCGCCCGGACAGGTTGACGACGATCAGCCCGTCCTCGCCCAGCTCCTCGCCGACCTCCAGGGCGCCGGCGAGGGCGTGCGCGCTCTCGATGGCCGGGATGATGCCCTCGGTGCGCGACAGCAGGCGCAGGGCCCGCATGGCGGCGTCGTCGGTCACCGCGCGGTACTCTCCGCGGCCGCTGTCCTTGAGGTAGGAGTGCTCGGGTCCGATGCCCGGGTAGTCCAGACCGGCCGAGATCGAGTACGGCTCGGTGATCTGGCCCTCGTCGTCCTGCAGGACGTACGACCGGGAGCCGTGCAGGATGCCGGGCTCGCCCGCGGTGAGGGTGGCCGCGTGCTCGCCGCTCTCGATGCCGTGTCCGGCGGGCTCGCAGCCGATGAGGCGTACGCCGGCGTCCGGGATGAAGGCGTGGAAGAGGCCGATGGCGTTGGAGCCGCCGCCGACACAGGCGATCGCGGCGTCGGGCAGGCGCCCGGCGCGCTCCAGGAGCTGGCGGCGGGCCTCGACGCCGATGACGCGGTGGAAGTCGCGGACCATGGCCGGGAAGGGGTGCGGTCCGGCGACGGTGCCGAAGAGGTAGTGCGTGCGGTCGACGTTGGCGACCCAGTCGCGGAACGCCTCGTTGATGGCGTCCTTCAGGGTGCGGCTGCCGGACTTCACGGCGATGACCTCGGCGCCGAGCATCCGCATCCGCGCCACGTTGAGGGCCTGGCGCTCTGTGTCGATCTCGCCCATGTAGATCGTGCAGTCGAGCCCGAAGAGGGCGCAGGCGGTGGCGGTGGCCACGCCGTGCTGGCCGGCGCCGGTCTCGGCGATGACGCGGGTCTTGCCCATCCGCTTGGTGAGCAGGGCCTGGCCGAGCACGTTGTTGATCTTGTGCGAGCCGGTGTGGTTCAGGTCCTCGCGCTTGAGGAAGATCCTTGCTCCGCCGGCGTGCTCCGCGAAACGGGGGACCTCGGTGAGCGCGCTCGGGCGGCCGGTGTAGTTGACCAGGAGGTCGTCGAGTTCCCGGGCGAACCCGGGGTCCTGCTTGGCCTTGTCGTACTCGACGGCGACCTCGTCGACCGCCGCGACGAGGGCTTCCGGGATGAACTTGCCGCCGAAGGCCCCGAAGTACCCCTCGGGGCTCGGGATCCGCCCCTCCGGATCGGGGATGAAGAAGGTGCTGGGCATGCGTGTACCTCACGGTGAGTGTGTGTCGGGCACTGATCGCCGTGGGGGCGGGGTGGTCGGCCGGTCACCGGCCGGTCGCGCTCACGCGACGGAGTCGCATGTCCGGTGCAGCCCCGCGCCCCTGTGGGGCGCGTCGCCATCGCCGCCCGTTGACCTGCCCGGGTTCGTCGCCGATCACGTAGCGGACCCTGCGACCGTGCACCCTGCGGGCGGGGGCACGGCAGCCTCGGGGCCGGCAGCCACGTGCGAGGCGGGAGAGGGTCATCGGGGCCGGTCTCCGGGATGTCAGCCGCGGCCGTGGCGCAGTGCCGGGTGCTCGCCCGCCGCCACCAGGTCGGAGACGGCCGTCCTGGGGTCCTTGCCGGTGACCAGGGACTCGCCCACCAGGACGGCGTCGGCGCCGGCGTTGGCGTAGGCGATGAGGTCGTGCGGGCCGCGGACGCCGGACTCGGCGACCTTGACCAGGGTGTCGGGGATCTCGGGGGCGACCCGCTCGAAGGTGCCCCGGTCGACCTCGAGGGTCTTGAGGTTGCGGGCGTTGACACCGATGACCTTGGCGCCCGCGTCGACCGCGCGCTCGACCTCGTCCTCGTCGTGCACCTCGACGAGCGGGGTGAGTCCGATGGACACCGCACGCTCGATCAGCGACTCCAGGGCCGGCTGGTCGAGGGCCGCGACGATCAGCAGGGCGAGGTCGGCGCCGTACGCGCGGGCCTCCCAGAGCTGGTACGAGGTGACGATGAAGTCCTTGCGCAGCACGGGGATGTCCACGCGCGCGCGGACGGCCTCCAGGTCCGCCAGGGAGCCGCCGAAGCGGCGCTGTTCGGTGAGGACCGAGATGACGGCGGCGCCGCCCGCCTCGTAGTCGGCGGCGAGTCCCGCCGGGTCGGCGATCGCGGCGAGCGCGCCCTTGGACGGGCTGGAGCGCTTCACCTCGCAGATCACCTTGACGCCGTCGCCGCGCAGGGCGGCCACGCCGTCCTTGGCCGCGGGAGCCTTGGCCGCACGCTCCTTGAGCTCGTCGAGGCTGACGCGCGCCTGCCGCTCCGCGAGGTCGGCACGGACTCCGTCGATGATCTCGTCGAGCACACTCACGCGAGCGGCCCCCTTCCTGACGGTCGGTCTTCACTGGTCACTGCGATGGTATCCGCAGCAGGGCGCATGCCTCGCATCCAGGTGGACGCCACTCCCCCCACCTGGAATTCCGTCGGTCGATCAAGGATGCAGCCAGCCGCCGAACGGCAGGTTCCGGACAACCGTGAAAGCCAGCAGCAGCGCTCCGAGGGACCACAGCAGCACCGGCGGCGGATCGATCCTCAGCGGCGGCCCGCCGCGCGCCGCGCGGACCACCCAGACGGTCCACAGCACGGCGCAGACGGCGTAGCCGAGGACGGCGGGCGCGTTGGCCTGGAGGGCCGCCGGGAGGTCGCCGTGGACGACGGCGTGCGCGCTGCGCAGTCCGCCGCAGCCGGGGCAGTACAGGCCGGTGAGGCGCAGCAGCGGGCAGGCGGGGTAGTGACCGGGCTCGTTGGGGTCCACGGCCCCGACGTAGGCGAAGGCCCCGGCGACGGCGGCGAGCAGCCCCGCGGGGACGGCCAGCCGGGCCGCCCTGCCGGGGGGCGTGCCGGGGGTGGGAGCGTTCACGCTGTGCATTGTGCCCCGGACGCGGCGCGGGGGCGGTTCCGGCACCGTGCCGGGCCCGCCCCCGTGCGGAGTGCTCCGCCGTGCTCAGCCCTGGGCGCGGGCCGGCGCGCGGTCGCCGGTGACCTGGTGCACGGGGTGGTTGCTCTTCGGCTGGCCCATGCCCATCGAGCGCATGACGGCGCCGACGACACCGCCGAGGAGTACGACGCCCATGCTCGCCCAGAAGCCCACGGGCTGGTCCATCACCATGAACGCGCCACCGGCGCAGAAGCCGATGAAGGCGATGATGACACCGGTCCAGGCGGCCGGGGTGTGACCGTGGCTGCTGCCCGCCATTGCTTGCTCCTCGTTGCTGTGTACGTGTCTGAGCGGACGCTCGCTGCCATTGTCCCGCACGCGCCCGCCGGGGGTGAGCGGGGGTGTGCGCGGGACCGCGGTCACCGGCGGCCGTGCCTCCCCCGCCCATCGCGGGGGCGCCGGCCCGGCGGCGCGGCTACGCGCCCGTCGGGTCCTCGCCCCGGTCCAGGGCCTTCCAGAGGTCCTCGGGGCGGTCGGGGTCGACGGAGGCGGGCCTGCGACGTGCGCGCGGGGCGCCGTCGCGCTCGTAGCGGCCGGACATGGCCGGCCAGAGACGGCCGTAGCGCAGGGCGAGCAGGCCGGCCAGCAGCAGCAGGACACCGCCCGCGGCGGCCGCGTACGGCCACGCGGTGTGGCTGAGGGCGTCCACGGTCGCGGACGTGTCCCCCGACGCCTGGGCCGCCTTCTCGTCGAGCGCCCCGCTGTCCGACGCCCCGAGCAGCGCCGCCACCACCGTGCCCGCCCCCGACAGCGCCAGCAGCGCCGCGACGGCCAGGCGACCGGCCCGGCGCACGGCGAACACCGCGACCAGCGCCGCCAGCCCCACGACGGCCAGGGCGGCGGGCACGCCCGTGACGTCGCTGCCCTTCGCGGTCAGCGGGAACGCGCCGCCGGCCACCGTGGCGGTGCCCTCCGACCACTGCTGCCGGGTGGCGAGCAGGGCCACGGCCGCGCCCAGGGCGCCGCTCAGCAGGGCGACGGCGAGGCTGAGGCGGCCGCTGCGGGCGGAGCCGGCGGCCTCGGAACGGGGGGTGGGTACGGCAGTCACGCCCTCCACTATCGCCCGAACCCCGGGCGAACCGACACCCGGGGTTCGTTTCAGGCCGTTCCCAGCCGGTTCGCGGTGTGCACCGCACGCAGCACCGCCGCCGCCTTGTTGCGGCACTCGGTGTCCTCCGCGACCGGGTCGGAGTCGGCCACGATCCCCGCCCCGGCCTGCACGTACGCGGTGCCGTCCCGCAGCAGTGCGGTACGGATCGCGATCGCGGTGTCGGAGTCGCCCGCGAAGTCGAGGTAGCCGACGCAGCCGCCGTACAGTCCGCGCCGGGACGGTTCGAGTTCGTCGATGATCCGCAGCGCGCGCGGCTTGGGCGCGCCGGAGAGCGTGCCGGCCGGGAAGCAGGCGGTGAGCACGTCGAACGCGGTGCGGCCGGCGCTGACCCGGCCGGTGACCGTCGAGACGATGTGCATGACGTGCGAGTACCGCTCGACGGACATGAAGTCGACGACCTCGACGGAGCCGGGCTCGCAGACCCGTCCGAGGTCGTTGCGTCCGAGGTCGACGAGCATCAGGTGCTCCGCGCGCTCCTTGGGGTCGGCGAGCAGTTCGTCGCCGAGGGCCTGGTCCTCCTGCGGGGTGGCGCCGCGGTGCCGGGTGCCGGCGATGGGGTGGACCATGGCCCGTCCGTCCTCGACCTTCACCAGCGCCTCGGGGGACGAGCCGACGACGTCGAAGCCGTCGAAGCGGAACAGGTACATGTACGGGGACGGGTTGGTGGCCCGCAGCACCCGGTAGACGTCGAGGGCGCTCGCCGTGCACGGCGTCTCGAACCGCTGGGAGGGGACGACCTGGAAGGCCTCCCCCGCGCGGATGCGCTCCTTGACGTCCTCCACGGCCCGCTGGAAGTCGGGGCCGCCCCACGGCTCGGTGTACTCGGGCAGCTCGGAGGGCGGCAGCACGGCGGGCGGCTGGGCCACCGCGCGGGTGAGGTCGGCCTCCATGGCGTCGAGCCGGGCCACGGCGTCGGCGTACGCCTCGTCGACGCCGGTCTCCAGGTCGTTGTGGTTGATCGCGTTGGCGATCAGCCAGACCGCGCCCTCCCAGTGGTCCATGACGGCGAGGTCGCTGGTGAGCAGCATGGTCAGCTCGGGCAGCTTCAGATCGTCCCGTCCGCCGGGGCCGACCTTCTCCAGGCGGCGCACGATGTCGTAGCCGAGGTAGCCGACCATGCCGCCGGTGAAGGGCGGCAGGCCCAGGTCGTGGGCGAGGTCGCGCGGGGTGTGCAGGGCCTGGAGGGTCGTGCGCAGCGCGGCGAGCGGGTCGCCGTCCACGGGCACGCCGACGGGCGGGGTCCCCTCCCAGTACGCCTGTCCGGCGCGCTCGGTGAGCGTGGCGGCGCTGCGGACCCCGACGAAGGAGTAGCGGGACCAGGCGCGGCCGTTCTCCGCCGACTCCAGCAGAAAGGTGCCGGGGCGTTCGGCGGCGAGCTTGCGGTAGAGCGCGACCGGGGTGTCGCCGTCGGCGAGGAGCTTGCGGGTGACCGGGATGACCCGGCGGTCGGTGGCGAGCTTGCGGAACGTCTCGAGGTCCATGGCGGCAGACCTTACTGATCCGCGGCGGGGGCGTCCGCCACCAGGACGTCGGTGTCGAAGCAGGTGCGGGCGCCGGTGTGGCAGGCGGCGCCCACCTGGTCGACCTTGACCAGCACGGTGTCGGCGTCGCAGTCGAGGGCGACCGACTTGACCCACTGGAAGTGGCCGGAGGTGTCGCCCTTGACCCAGTACTCCCGGCGGCTGCGCGACCAGTAGGTGCAGCGGCCGGTGGTCAGCGTGCGATGCAGCGCCTCGTCGTCCATCCAGCCCAGCATCAGCACCTCTCCGGTGTCGTACTGCTGGGCGATGGCGGGCAGGAGGCCGTCGGGGCTGCGCTTGAGCCGCGCGGCGATCTCCGGGTCGAGGCGGCTGATCGGAGCGCTGGGGCGCGAAGCGCCTCCCTGAGGGGCGGTGGCCGGGCGGCGGGCGGGCGTGCTGGTCATGCCGACCATTGTGCCGCGCCCCGGTCCCCGGTCCCGGACGATGTCCACTGGGCGGACGCCGCGTCCGGCCGTAGGCTGGCTCGCATGTCGACCCATGCCAAGCGTGAACGACTTCTCCTGGCCGATCTCCTGGAGACCGCGGGCCCCCAGGCCCCCACCCTGTGCGAGGGCTGGACGACCCGGGACCTCGCCGCCCACGTGGTGGTGCGCGAGCGCCGCCCCGACGCGGCCGGCGGCATGCTGGTCAAGCAGCTCGCGGGACGTCTGGAGCGGGTGATGGCGGAGTTCGCCGCCAAGCCGTACGAGGAGCTGATCCAGCTCGTCCGGAGCGGCCCGCCGCGCTTCTCGCCCTTCTCGCTCAAGCAGGTCGACGAGCTGTCGAACATCGTCGAGTTCTACGTCCACGCGGAGGACGTGCGCCGCGCCCAGCCCGACTGGACGCCGCGCGCGCTCGACCCGGTGTTCCAGGACGTCCTGTGGTCGCGGCTGGAGCGCTCGGCTCGGCTGATGGGCCGCAGAGCGCCGACGGGCCTGGTGCTGCGCCGTCCGGACGGCCGGACGGTGGTGGCGCACCGCGGCGTCCCGGTGGTCACGGTGACCGGGGAACCGTCCGAGCTGGTGCTGTTCGCCTACGGCCGGCAGAGCGCCGCCACGGTCGGGCTGGAGGGCGACGAGAACGCGATCGCGAAGCTGCGCGAGAGCAGACGGCTCGGCATCTGATCCGCACCCGGAAGGCGCAGCTCGTGATCAAAGTGGCCATGACCAGTGTGTACGTCGACGACGTGGCGAAGGCGCACGCCTTCTACACCGATGTCCTCGGCTTCGAGACCCGTACCCACGTGGATCCGGGCGGGGGCACGCCGTTCGTCACCGTGGGCGCGAGGGAGGGCGCCCAGCGGGACCTGGAGCTGCTGCTGGAGCCGGGGCGGGGCCCCATCGCCGAGCCGTACCGCAGGACGGTGCGCGAGGCGGGCCTGCCCGCCATCGTGTTCTCCGTGGACGACCTCCGCGCGGAGTTCGAGCGGCTCCGCGGTGAGGGCGTCCACTTCGTCCAGGACCCGCGGGAACAGGGTCCGGTGCTCACCGCCCTGCTGGACGACACGGTCGGCAATCTGATCCAGCTGGTCCAGCCGGCCGGCTGAGCCTCACCGCACCGGGTGGCCGGCTCCCCGCAGCGTCTCCTTGACCTGGCCGATGCGCAGGTCGCCGAAGTGGAAGACGGAGGCGGCCAGGACAGCGTCCGCGCCGGCGGCGACGGCGGGCGGGAAGTCGGCCAGCTTGCCGGCGCCGCCGGAGGCGATCACCGGGACGGTGACGTGCTCCCGGACGGCGGCGATCATCTCCAGGTCGTAGCCGTCCTTGGTGCCGTCGGCGTCCATGGAGTTGAGCAGGATCTCGCCCGCGCCCAGCTCGGCGGCGCGGTGCGCCCACTCCACGGCGTCGATGCCGGTGCCGCGCCGGCCGCCGTGCGTGGTGACCTCGAAGGATCCGGACGCGGTACGGCGGGCGTCCACCGACAGCACCAGGACCTGCCGCCCGAAGCGTTCCGCGATCTCGCGGATGAGCTCGGGCCGGGCGATGGCCGCCGTGTTGACGCCCACCTTGTCGGCGCCCGCGCGGAGCAGCTTGTCCACGTCCTCGGTGGTGCGGACGCCGCCGCCCACCGTCAGCGGGATGAACACCTGCTCGGCGGTGCGGCGCACCACGTCGTACGTCGTCTCGCGGTTGCCGGACGAGGCGGTGATGTCCAGGAACGTCAGCTCGTCGGCGCCCTCGGCGTCGTACACCTTGGCCATCTCGACGGGGTCGCCCGCGTCGCGCAGGTTCTGGAAGTTGACGCCCTTGACGACCCGGCCGTTGTCCACGTCCAGGCAGGGGATGACTCGGACCGCCAGGGTCATGAAGTCACGGCTCCTCTGAATGCTTCGAGTTCCACTGAGACCAGTACGCGCGAGTCGACGAAGCCCTCGACCACCAGCAGGGTGGTGACCGGGCGCACCGAGTCGAACAGCTCCTTGTGGGCGCGTCCGACCGCGTCGACGTCCCGCGCGTGGGCGAGGTGGACGCGCGTGCGGATCACGGACTCGATGCCGAGCCCGAACCCGGCGATCGCCTCCAGCGCGCCGGCGAAGGCCGCCTTGGCCTGCTCGTACGGGTCGCCCTCGCCGTACAGCACCTCGCCCCGGAACGCGGTCGTGCCCGCCACCAGGACGCGGTCGCCCGCCGCCACGGCACGTGCGAAGCCGAAGGACTCCTCCCAGGGGTTTCCGCTCTGCACGCGCCGTACGGCATCGATCGTCATGAGGACACAGCCTCCAGGGCCTCTTCCAGGGTGAACGCCTTGGCGTACAGGGCCTTCCCGACGATGGCGCCCTCGACACCGAGCGGGACGAGCTCGGCGATGGCGCGCAGGTCGTCGAGGGAGGAGACGCCGCCGGAGGCGACCACCGGGCGGTCGGTGGCCGCGCAGACGTTCTTCAGCAGCTCCAGGTTGGGGCCCTGGAGGGTGCCGTCCTTGGCGATGTCGGTGACGACGTAGCGGGCACAGCCCTCCTTGTCGAGGCGCTCCAGCGTCTCGTAGAGGTCGCCGCCGTCGCGGGTCCAGCCGCGGCCGCGCAGCGTGGTGCCGCGCACGTCGAGGCCCACGGCGATCTTGTCGCCGTGCTCGGCGATGATCCGGGCGACCCACTCGGGGGTCTCCAGGGCGGCGGTGCCGAGGTTGACGCGGGTGCAGCCGGTGGCGAGGGCGGCGGCGAGGGTGTCGTCGTCGCGGATGCCGCCGGACAGCTCCACCTTGATGTCCATCGCCCCGGCGACCTCGGCGATCAGCGCGCGGTTGTCGCCGGTGCCGAACGCGGCGTCCAGGTCGACCAGGTGCAGCCACTCGGCGCCCGAACGCTGCCAGGCGAGGGCGGCCTCCAGGGGGGAGCCGTACGACGTTTCCGTCCCGGACTCGCCGTGCACCAGGCGGACCGCCTGGCCGTCGCGGACGTCGACGGCGGGGAGGAGTTCGAGCTTGGCCATGTCTCTACAGGGTTCCGATCCAGTTGGTGAGGAGCTGGGCACCGGCGTCGCCGGACTTCTCGGGGTGGAACTGGGTGGCCCACAGGGCGCCGTTCTCCACGGCCGCCACGAAGGGCTTGCCGTGGGTGGACCAGGTGACCAGCGGGGCGCGCATCGCCGGGTTCGTCGTCTCGAGCGTCCAGTCGTGGACGGCGTAGGAGTGCACGAAGTAGAAGCGGGCGTCCGCGTCCAGGCCGGCGAACAACTCGGAACCGGCCGGGGCGTCCACGGTGTTCCAGCCCATGTGGGGCACGATCTCGGCCTGGAGCGGCTCGACCGAGCCGGGCCACTCGTCGAGGCCCTCGCTCTCCACGCCGTGCTCGATGCCCCGCGCGAACAGGATCTGCATGCCGACGCAGATGCCCATCACCGGGCGTCCGCCGGACAGCCGGCGGTCGACGATCCAGTCGCCGCGCGCCTCCTTCAGGCCCTGCATGCAGGAGGCGAAGGCGCCGACGCCGGGCACCAGCAGTCCGTCGGCCTCCATGGCCTTGTCGAAGTCACGGGTGATCTCGACGTCGGCTCCCGCGCGGGCGAGGGCACGCTCGGCGGAACGGACGTTGCCGAAGCCGTAGTCGAAGACCACGACCTTCTTGGTGGTACTCAAGGGTTCACACCTCCAGTCGTAGAAGACCCGTGACGAGGCACATCGCGGCGCCGATGGAGAGCAGCACGATGAGGCTCGTGGGCATCTTCTGCTTGACGAAGGAGATGATCCCGCCGACGAAGAACAGGCCGACGACGATCAGGACGGTGGACAGGCCGTTCATGGCTTACAGCGCGCCCTTCGTCGAGGGCAGGATGCCGGCCGCGCGGGGGTCGCGCTCGGAGGCGTAGCGCAGGGCCCGGGCGAGGGCCTTGAACTGGCACTCCACGATGTGGTGCGCGTTGCGGCCGTAGGGCACGTGCACGTGCAGCGCGATCTGCGCCTGGGCGACGAAGGACTCCAGGATGTGGCGGGTCATCGTCACGTCGTACTCGCCGATCATCGGCGCCATGTTCTCGGGCTCGGTGTGCACGAGGTAGGGGCGGCCGGACAGGTCGACGGTGACCTGGGCGAGGGACTCGTCCAGCGGGACCGTGCAGTTGCCGAAGCGGTAGATGCCCACCTTGTCGCCGAGCGCCTGCCTGAAGGCGGCGCCGAGCGCGAGGGCGGTGTCCTCGATGGTGTGGTGGGAGTCGATGTGCAGGTCGCCCTCGGTCTTCACGGTCAGGTCGAACAGGCCGTGCCGGCCGAGCTGGTCGAGCATGTGGTCGTAGAAGCCGACCCCGGTGGAGATCTCGGTCCTCCCGGTGCCGTCGAGGTCGATCTCGACGAGGACGGAGGTTTCCTTGGTGGTGCGTTCCACGCGTCCTGTGCGGCTCATGCGCTCTGCTCCTTCTTGATCTCACGTACCGCGTCGAGGAACGCGTCGTTCTCTTCGGGGGTCCCGGCGGTCACCCGCAGCCATCCGGGCACGCCGTTGTCCCGGACCAGGACGCCCCGGTCGAGGATCTTCCGCCAGGTGGCGTGGGAGTCCTCGAACCGTCCGAACTGGACGAAGTTCGCGTCGGACTCGGTCACCTCGTAGCCGAGGGAGCGCAGTTCGGCGACCAGCCGGTCGCGCTCGGTCTTGAGCTGCTCGACGTAACCGAGCAGCGTGTCGGTGTGCTCCAGGGCGGCCAGCGCGGTCGCCTGGGTGACCGCCGACAGGTGGTACGGCAGCCGGACCAGCTGGACGGCGTCGACGACCGCCGGGTGCGCGGCGAGGTAGCCGAGGCGCAGGCCCGCCGCGCCGAACGCCTTCGACATGGTGCGGGAGATCACCAGGTTGGGGCGTCCGTCGAGCAGCCGCAGCAGCGAGTCGCCGTGACTGAACTCGATGTACGCCTCGTCGACGACCACCATCGACGGCTTGGCCGCCTGGGCGGCCCCGTACAGCGCGAGGACCGTCTCCGGGGGGACCGCGTTGCCGGTGGGGTTGTTGGGGGTGGTGACGAAGACGACGTCGGGCCGGTGCTCGGCGATCGCCTTCTCGGCGGCGGCGAGGTCGACGGTGAAGTCCTCGTGGCGCGGCCCGGAGATCCAGCCGGTGCCGGTGCCGCGCGCGATGAGGCCGTGCATCGAGTACGACGGTTCGAAGCCGATCGCGGTGCGGCCCGGTCCGCCGAAGGTCTGCAGCAGCTGCTGGATGACCTCGTTGGAGCCGTTGGCGGCCCACACGTTCTCGAGGGCGACCGGGTGTCCGGCCGTCTTCGTCAGGTATTCGGCCAGCCTGGTGCGCAGCTCGACCGCGTCCCGGTCGGGGTAGCGGTTGAGGTGCCGGGCGGCCTCGCGGACCCGCTCGGTGATCCGCTCGACCAGCGGTTCGGGCAGCGGGTAGGGGTTCTCGTTGGTGTTCAGCCGTACGGGGACGTCCAGTTGGGGCGCGCCGTAGGGGGACTTGCCGCGCAGCTCGTCCCGTACGGGAAGATCGTCGATTCCGAAGCTCACTTGTTCTCAGGCACCTTCCACCCGAACCTCGCCTTGATCGCCGCGCCGTGCGCGGGCAGGTCCTCGGCCTCCGCCAGCGTGACCACGTGGTGCGCGACCTCGGCCAGCGCGTCCTCGGTGTAGTCGACGATGTGGATGCCGCGCAGGAAGGACTGGACCGACAGACCCGAGGAGTGGCAGGCGCAGCCGCCGGTGGGCAGCACGTGGTTGGAGCCGGCCGCGTAGTCGCCGAGGGAGACCGGGGACCAGGGGCCGACGAAGACCGCGCCCGCGTTGCGCACCCGGTCGGCGAGCGCGGCGGCGTCGGCGGTCTGGATCTCCAGGTGCTCGGCGCCGTAGGCGTCGACGACCCGCAGGCCCTCGTCGAGGCCGTCGACCAGGACGATGGCGGACTGACGGCCGGACAGGGCGGGGACGATCCGGTCGTCGATGTGCTTGCTGGCCTTGACCTGCGGCTCCAGTTCCTCCTCCACCGCGTCCGCGAGCTCCGCGGAGTCGGTGACGAGGACGGCGGCGGCCAGCGGATCGTGCTCGGCCTGGCTGATCAGGTCGGAGGCGACGTGCACCGGGTCGGCGGTGGAGTCCGCGAGGATCGCGATCTCGGTCGGTCCGGCCTCGGCGTCGATGCCGATCTTCCCGGTGAAGTAGCGCTTGGCGGCGGCGACCCAGATGTTGCCGGGGCCGGTGACCATGTTCGCGGGCGGGCAGGACTCGGTGCCGTACGCGAACATCGCGACGGCGGTGGCGCCGCCGGCCGCGTAGACCTCGTCGACGCCGAGCAGGGCGCAGGCGGCGAGGATGGTGGGGTGCGGCAGCCCGCCGAACTCGGCCTGGGCCGGGGAGGCGAGCGCGATCGACGGGACGCCGGCCTCCTGGGCGGGCACGGCGTTCATGATCACGGAGGAGGGGTAGACGGACCGGCCGCCCGGCGCGTACAGCCCCACGCGGTCGACCGGCACCCACTTCTCGGTGACCGTGCCGCCGGGCACGACCTGGGTGGTGTGGGTGGTGCGGCGCTGCTCGCGGTGGACGAGCCGGGCGCGCCGGATGGACTCCTCCAGGGCCGCGCGCACGGCCGGGTCCAGCTCCTGGAGCGCGCGCTCCAGGGCGGCGGCCGGGACCCGCACCCGCTCCAGCTTCACGCCGTCGAAGCGCTCGGCGAAGTCGATCAGCGCCGCGTCACCCCGATGATGCACGTCCTCGCAGATGGGCCGCACCTTCTCCAGGGCGGCCGCGACGTCGAAGTCGGCTCGGGGCAGCAGGTCGCGCAGAGCGGGGCCCTCGGGGAGGGCGTCGCCGCGCAGATCGATTCGCGAGATCACGTGCTCAATTCTCTCAGACCCGCACGGTGGGCCGTCCGCCCGTTCCAGTGGCTGATACGTCACCCTCGCGGTGACGGTCCGCGCACATCTCGGAGATCCTCTTCACTTTCCGTGTTCGACGGGTCACCGCACCGGGCATGAACGGTTGTACGAAGGGACGAACCGGCGAGTAGGCGGGGAGGAGGGGAGTGCCGTGACCGACGGGGTGGGACCGGGCGGCGGGGAGCCGCCGGAGGATCTGACCGCCACGGAGGCCGGCATGTGGCAGGCCTTCCGCAACGGCAGCGTGTACGACCTGAGCAGCGGGGACACGGTCGTCGACGATCCGCACGGAGGGCATCCGTGGGGCCCCGAGCGGACGGTCCGGGCACGCGTCGTGTGCTGGCTGCTGCTGGACGGGCCGCCCGCCCTGGCCGGCCGGGTCTCGTCGCTGAAGCTGGTCGGGGTGCAGATCAGCGGAGCGCTGGACCTCGCGGGCGGCACGGTGGTGCCCTACCTGGAGATGCGGGCCTGCCGTTTCGAGCGGGACGTGCTGCTGCCGGAGGCCCGCTTCACGACCGTGCGGATGGTGGACTGCTCGATACCGCGTCTGGAGGCGGCCCGGCTGCACACCGAGGGCGATCTGCACCTGCCGCGCTGCCGCTTCCTGAGCGGCATACGGCTCACCGACGCCCGGATCGGCACGGATCTGCTGCTCAACCAGGCGATCGTGCACCGGGACCGCAGTGGCCGCTCGATAGCGGCCGACGGCATGAACGTGGGCCAGGACCTGCAGGCGGAGATGCTGGAGTCGCACGGCGAGCTGAGCCTGCGCAGCGCGACGATCGGCGTGTCGCTGAGCCTGCGCGGAGCCCGGCTGGTCAACCCGTACACCCGGCTCGCGCTGAACGCGCCGCAGCTGACCGTGGAGCGCTCGCTGTATCTCACCCCGGCGGGGGTGGGCGCCCAGGCGCGCAGCGGGATGACACCGGCGCGCGGGACACGGATCCAGCGCTTCGAGTGCCAGGGCGGGGTGCGGCTGGACGACGGGCGGTTCGGGGACGCGGTCGACTTCGAGGGGGCCCGGTTCGTCCTCACCGACGAGCAGGAGCTGTCGCTGCGCCGGGTGCAGACACCGGAGCTGCGCTTCCTCGGGGAGCGGCCGGTGCGCGGCAAGGTCGTGCTGTCGGGGGCGAAGGTGGTCAACCTGATGGACCGGGCGGACAGCTGGCCCGGTCCCGGCCGGCTGCACATGGGCGGCTTCGCCTACGAGAACCTGGTGCCGCGCGGGCCGTTCCCGCTGGCGATGCGGCTGCGCTGGGTGGACGCGGCGAGCGCCGAGTACAACCCGGAGCCGTACGAGCGGCTGGCCGCCGTGCTGCGGGAGGGCGGGGAGGACGAGGACGCCCGCGAGGTGCTGCTCGCCAAGCAGCGCCGGCGCCGTGAGAGTCTGCCGCCGGCGGCCAAGCTGTGGGGTTACGCACAGGACTGGACGGTCGCCTACGGATACCGGCCGGGCCGGGCCGCGGTGTGGATGGCGGTCCTGTGGGCGTGCGGTTCGCTGGCCTTCGCCCGCTCCGACCATCCGCCCCTCAAGAGCGGTGAGCATCCCGCGTGGAACCCGCCCCTGTTCGCCCTGGACCTGCTGCTGCCGGTGATCGACCTCGGCCAGGTCGGCTTCTGGCAGCTGCGCGGCGGCTGGCAGTGGCTGTCGACCGCGTTCATCCTGCTGGGCTGGATCCTGGCGACGACGGTGGCGGCGGGGGCGACGCGGACGCTGCGGCGCACGTGACGGCCTGCGCGACCACCGGGGGCCGGGGGCGCGAAGGTCCCGCGGAAGATGAGAAACGCTCCGCTTTTTGCCGGTCCTTGACCGAACCCCGTACAACCTTCCATGACTTCCGTGTCGCCTCTGGCGCCGCTGTGACCTGCGGTCTTTCAATGGTCGACACCATGGCTCTGCTGCACGCGTTCACCCGTACATCCCGGGTGCGAGGAAAGACGACGGGCGTCACGTCCCCCGTCCCCGTCGTGCTGCCCGCCGACGACGAGGTGCTGCTCGACGCACCCGACGATCTGCTGGGCCCGGCGCTGGTCGGGGCCGCGGGCGGTGACCACACGCCCGTCGCCGAACTGCTCGCCGTCACCCGGCGTACCGGCGCCTGGGAGCACCGCGACCGGTACGTGCGGCGGCTGGCCGCCTTCGCACGTTCGCGCCCCGAGTGGCTGGACGTCTGGCGCGCCCGTGATCCGCGCGACCCCGACGGGCTGCTGGTCGACGCCCAGCGGGCGGTGGACCGCGCGTGGGACTCGCCGGCCCGGACCGAGCTGCTGCGCGAGGTGAGCCCGCTGATCACGGCCGCCGCCCGGGCGGACAGCCGCGACCCGGTGCCCTGGCGGCTCGCCCTGGACCACGCCCGCGGCGCGCGCGCCGGGCACACGTACTTCGAGGAGCTGTGGGAGGCGGCGGTCCGCCGGTCCCCGCACCACCACGGCTGCCATGTGGCGGCCCTGCGCTATCTGGCGTCCTCGTGGCACGGTTCGCACCGCGAGTGCTTCACCTTCGCGGACCTGGCCGCGCAGGACGCGCCGGAGGACTCGCTCACCCAGTCGCTGCCGCTGCGGGCGGCGTTCGGCTACCTGACCGACCGTTGCGGTTCCGAGGTGCCCCGCGAACGGCTGGGGGCGGCGGCCGACCGCGCCGTGGCCCTGTCCGCCCGGCTGCCGGCGGGCCAGCCCTGGCCGGCCGAGCTGCGCAACCTGCTGACGTACGTCCTGGTCCGGCTGGAACGCCGGCAAGACGCCCTGGAGCAGCTGCGGCTGACCGGCCCGTACGCCACGTCCTTCCCCTGGGACCGGGACGCGGACGATCCGCTCGGCCGGTTCCTGGAGGTCCGTCAGAGCGTGCGCGCGGCGGTCGCGTCCGGGTGTCCCTAGCCGGGATCCGGCTCCCCGCACCGGCCTCCGGCCGACCGAGGAGTGAGCAGGGCGGTCGACTCCGCTCCGGCGACCATTAGGCTCTTGGTTCGTGACGACCGTCCGGCTTCCGCTCTTCCCCCTGAACACGGTGCTGTTCCCGGGGCTCGTGCTTCCGCTCAACGTCTTCGAGGAGCGCTATCGCGCCATGATGCGCGAGTTGCTGAAGACCCCGGAGGACGAGCCGCGCCGGTTCGCCGTCGTGGCGATCCGCGACGGGCACGAGGTGGCGCCGAGCGCGCCCGGCCTGCCCGATCCGACGGCCGTGCCCGCGCGCGGCCCGGCGGCGGGCTTCGGCGCCGATCCGCTGCACGCCTTCCACAAGGTGGCCTGTGTCGCCGACGCGGCGACGATCCGGGAGCGGGCCGACGGCACCTTCGAGGTGCTGGCGACCGGTACGACCCGGGTGCGGCTGCTGTCCGTCGACTCCTCGGGGCCGTACCTGACGGCCGAGGCTGAGCCGCTGGCCGAGGAACCGGGCGACGAGGCGGGGACGTTGGCCGAGGGGGTGCTGCGGTCCTTCCGCCAGTACCAGAAGCGGCTGGCGGGGGCGCGGGAGCGGTCGCTGACGACCGGCGCGGACCTGCCGGACGAGCCGGGTGTCGTCTCCTATCTGGTCGCCGCCGCGATGATGCTGGACACGCCGACGAAGCAGCGGCTGCTCCAGGCGCCGGACACCGCGTCCCGGCTCCGTGACGAGCTGAGGCTGCTGCGTGCGGAGACGGCCGTCATCCGTCATCTGCCGTCGTTGCCGGCCGTGGAGCTGACGCGCGGTCCGACCAGTCTCAACTGACGTACGAACTCGACCGGGGGTACAGGCGGCAATGGCGAAGAAGTCCAGGAAGCAGCAGTCGGGAGGAACGCCCGCGACGGTGGCGCTCACCGCGGCCGGGGTGCCGTTCACGGTGCACTCCTACGACCACGATCCCTCCCACCCGTCCTACGGCGAGGAGGCGGCCGAGGCGATGGGGGTCTCGCCGGACCGGGTCTTCAAGACGCTGGTGGCGGACGTCGACGGCGCGCTGACGGTGGCGGTGGTGCCGGTGGCGGGACAGCTGGACCTGAAGGCCCTCGCGGCGGCGGCCGGCGGCAAGCGGGCCGCGATGGCCGACCCGGCCCTGGCGGAACGCACCACGGGCTACGTCCGGGGTGGCATCTCCCCCCTGGGCCAGCGCAGGAGACTCCCCACTGTGGTGGACGAGTCGGCCACCCTCCACGAGACGATCTGCGTCTCGGCGGGCCGCCGCGGCCTGGAGGTGGAACTCTCCCCGGCCGACCTGACCACCCTGACATCGGCCACCCTGGCCCCCATCGGCCGCCCGTGACGCCCCGCCGTACCCGCGGGCAGCCGTGCCTCCCCAGTGCCCCGAAGGCCTGGGAGGCGCCCCTCGGGGCGGCGCGGCCCGGCGACGACGCCGGGCCCTGAGACCTACGTCCCCGGCTGCGACGCGTACGGCTCCGCCGCCGGCAGCTGCTCCGGATCCCGCGGCCCGAACAACGCCGTCAGCCCCAGATGCAGCACCAGCGCCGCGAACGGCCACGCCAGCAGCGCCCCCTTCGCGCTCAGCTTCAACGGCGCGTCGAACGTGACCCCGTCGCCCGCGTTCCTCGCCCGGGCCATCAGGTCCGACGACGGCCCCAGCCACACCCCCAGCCGCCACGCCAGCACCGACCCCAGCAGTCCGCCGACCGCCAGCGCCACCACCAACGGCACGCCCCCGCGCCGCCGCACCAGGAACACGGCAAGCGCGCTCACCGCGCCGAACCCCAGCGCGAGCAGCACGAACGTCCCGTCCACCCCGATGCTCTGCTCGCCCTCGGAGTCCTTGAGGTACACGACCCAGCCGTCACCGGCCACGTCGCCCACGTAGGGCACGCGCGGCGCCAGCCACCACCACAGCACCCCGAGCAGCGCCCCGCCGAGCGCCACCGCCACCGCGGTCACGGCGGCCTCCCGCATCTCCGCCTTCATCCCGGGGCCGTCCTGTTCGTACCACCAGCCGTGCCGCGGCCGCCCGGCGGCGGGCCCGTCCTTGTCCCCGTACGGGGACAAGGCGGTCGCCTGCCCGTCGGCCGGCGGCTGCCACACGTCCCCCGAGGAACGCTCGTGCGGAGGCGGCGGTGGTGTCAGAGGTGCGCTCACCCTGCCATCGTGCCAGGCCCGGCTGTGCGGCGCGTCACCGGACGGCCGCCCTGCGGTACGCCCAGGTCGCGACGGCCAGCGAGAGCACGCCGACGCCCCCGCACACGGCGAGGTCACCGAGCACCCGCGCCCAGTCGGGATGCGGTCCGAAGGTCCGCGCGAAGGCCTCGACGCCGTACGTCGACGGCAGCAGGTCCCGGGCGAGGCGCACCGCCTCCGGCATCCGCTCCGCCGGCAGCACACCGAGCAGCAGCGCGGCCGACATGCCGAGCTGGCCCAGCAGCGTGGCCACCTCCGCGCGGGGCGCGAGCAGGCCGAGCGCCGCGCCGAGTCCGGCGAGCGCGGCCCCGGCGAGCGGGATCACCGCGACCAGCACCCACAGGTTCGCCAGCGGCAGTCCGAACAGCACGCACCCGAAGACGGCGGTCACCACGGTCCCCGGCACGGTGAACGAGGCGTACGCGCCCGCCGCGCCCAGCACCACCGCCGCCGGCGGCACCGGCAGCGTCGCGTAGTGGTCGAGCCCGCCGCTGGCCCGCAGCTGCCCGAAGTACTGGGCGAGCAGGTTCAGCGCGACGAAGGCCACGACCAGGACCGCCGAGCCGGCGACCACGGCCCGCGCCTCGCCGCCGCCGTCCACGACCCCGCGCATCAGGACCATGATCCCGACCGACTGGAAGGTCGCCACGAACAGCAGCGGTATCCGCGCGACCCGGGCCCGGGACAGCTGGGCCCGGTACACGGCCGCCAGCGACGGCCACAGCCGTGCCCGGGGACCGAGTTCGGCCGCTTCCGGCACGGTCTCCTCCACGGCCAGGACGCCGCCCGGCACGACATCGGCGGGTACGACACTCACGTCGTGCTGCTCCCCTTCGCTCGGAGGTTCGCTCGAAACCACTGCGGCCTCGTTCCGTACGGATGTCGCGGCCCGTGCGCTCACGCCTTCACCAGTCCCTGTCGTACGGCGCCGCCCAGCGCCAGGTAGACGTCCTCCAGGCTGGGCGTGGCCAGCGTGAAGTCGTCCAGCGCGGCGAAGGCGGCCCCGCCGGTGACGGTGGCGACGACCGTACGCGCCTCCTCGGGCGCGAGCCGCAGGGTCCAGCGGCGGCCCGACTCGACGACCCGGTCCCGCAGCGCGGCGACCTCGGGCACGTGCAGGGGTGCCGCCTCGCGCCACACCAGATCGACCCGGACCTCGCCGGCGACCCGTTCCTTGAGCCCGGCCGGGCTGTCGCAGGCGATGACCCTGCCCCGGTCGAGCACGGCGACCCGGTCGAGCACGGTCTCGGCCTCGATGACGTTGTGGGTGACCAGCAGGACGGTGGTGCCGTGCTCGGCGCGGCGCCGGTCGACGGCGGACCACACGGCGCGCCGGGCCACCGGGTCCATGCCGGTGGTGGGCTCGTCCAGGACGAGCAGGGGCCGCTCCCCCACCAGCGCGGCGGCGAAGCAGGCCAGCCGGCGCTGGCCGCCGGACAGCTTCTTCAGCGGGCGTCCGGCGATCGGGGTGAGCCCCAGTTCGTCCAGGACGTCGTCCCGCTCGGCCCGCGCCCGCCGCGCGTCGAGTCCGCGCAGCCGCCCGGTGGTCTCGGCGGCGAGGGACACGGTCAGCTCGTCGAGGGCGCTGGACTCCTGGCCGAGGTAGGCGAGGATGCGGGCGGCGCGCTCGGGGTGGCGCACGATGTCGTGGCCGAGGATCTCGACGCTGCCACGGTCGGGCCGCATCAGTCCGGTCAGCTGGCGCACGAGGGTGGACTTGCCGGCGCCGTTCGGCCCGAGCAGCCCGAAGATCTCACCGCGCCGGATGTCGAGCCCCACGTCGTCGGTGGCCCGGACCTCGGACGTCGCGGGGACCCCGCGCCGGCCGCGCACCGCCGGATAGGTCTTGGTCAACCCGCGCACCGCACACACGACGTCACCACCGTGCCGGAATCCCTGTGCCGCGCGCGTATTCACAAGGGACGAGCCTACGGGGTCGAGGCCCCCGCCCCGCCCTCGGGTCACCCCACCACCCGCACACCCGCCCCGGCCGCCCGTCGGTCCACCGAGCCGGGCGGTGGACGGGCGCAGGCCGGGGGTCGGGGGACGGGATCCCCCCGACGGAGCCCCCGGAACCGGGGGTGTCGGGGCGACGCACCGCCCGCTCATTCCCCGGCGGGAGCCCTCTCCGTACCGGTGCGGAGATCCAGTTCGCGCCAGAACCCCGCCCGGATGGCGTAACGGTCACGCTCGTCGATCTGGTCGTCCTTGTGGGCGAGCAGACCGAAGCGGGCCGCGTAGCGCAGCAGCTCGCCGTCGACCCGGTGCGGAATGCGGGGGTACATGGCGGACAGCTTCTGGATGTGGCTCTGGTCCCCGAGCCGCTCCACCCAGCGCCGGGCGAAGACCTGCCCCACCTCGAAGGGGTCCCCGCCGACGGTGGTGATGTCCTCCTCCCGGTCGGCCCACCGCTGCTCCGCCGTCGTCAGCTGGGCGAGCGTCGGCATGGAGGCCACGTCCGGCGGCTCGGCGGCCGGACGGTCGACCCAGCCCTTGTCGGAGGACCAGCGCAGGGTGGCGGAGGCGGGCTGCTGGGGCGGGTGCGGGCCGGGGCCGCGCAGCGCGGCCAGGTCCTTGGGGGTGGGTACGACCTTGGCCGTGGACGCCCGCTCGGCGGTGCCGTTGTGCTCGGCGCCGGCCGGGTGCTGCGGCTCCTGGACGGTCCGCCCGGCCGTCGCGCCGGGCGCGGACTCCGGCAGCGGGGCGGAGAGGATCGCGGCGATCTCGGGCCGCGGCACGGGCGGCGGGGCGCACACCCCCGTGTACTCCTTGGCGCGTACGACCTGGGTGATCCACGCCCGGTCCAGCACCCGGCGCTCGTCGGCCTCGGCGACCAGGTCCTCGGACTGGTTGTAGTCGCCGTCGGCGGCCTGCACGGCCCACAGGTGCACGGCGACGCCGTGTTCCTTGGCGGCCATCATGCCCGGCAGCAGGTCGCCGTCCCCGGTGACCAGGACGATGTCGGAACAGGCGCGGTTGCGGGCCAGCTCGGTCAACTCGGCGTGCATCGCGGCGTCGACGCCCTTCTGCGCCCAGCGGCCGTCGCTGCGGGTCAGCGCGCCGAGCCGGACGGTGACCCGGGGCATCACGCGCAGCCTGCGGTGCTCGGGCTGCGGGACGCGGTCGGGGGCGCCGTCGAACCAGTAGATGCGCAGCAGCGGCTGACGCGTGTCGGACTCGGCGCGCTCCCGCAGCCCCTGGACGAGGGCGGCGTGGTCGACGGTGATGCGGGACCGCGACGACTCCCCGGCCAGGAGACTGGCGGCGGCCCCCAGCAGATACCCGGCGTCCACCAGGACGATGCAGCGGTCCACGCGGTCCACCCTCTTTCCGGGAGGTTTGCTTCGGGCTTGCTTCGAGTCTGCCCGACCACGCCGGGGTTAACGGCCCGAACTCGATCTTCGGCGTGGCGTTTCCACGCTTCCTCCCCCGATCACCCCCGTGACACACGGTAATTGTCCGACATGCGTCCGTCACCGGGCTGTGTGAATCTGGTTCCGGCCCTGGCCCCTAGTCCCCCACAGGAGGCACCACCATGGCCAAGAACAAGAACCGTGACCGTAAGCAGCCGCAGGCCGAACGCACCCGGCGGGCGGCACAGTCGTCCACGATGGAGCCCCCGGACGAGCAGCGCGCCACTCAGGTCGTACCCGGCGAGGTCGGTCCGGGCAAGGGCCGGCAGAAGCGCTTCGGCCACAACTGACATCCGTGTGACGGGCCGTCGCGGCCCGGGCGCAGGAAGCTCCACGCGCAGGAAGAGGGGCGCACCCACCGCAGGGTGCGCCCCTCACACGTGTCCGACGGACGGCGTCAGCCCGCCAGGCAGGACGGTCCGAGGAGGACCTTCAGGTCGCCGAACAGGGCCGGGTCCGGCTTCACCCGGTGCCGGTCCAGGCGCAGCACCGTCGTCTTCGTCGGTCCCTGGAGCTTGATGCGGACCTCGCTGTCGCCCTTGTGGTGGGTGAGGATCTCGCCGAGCCGGCTGACCATCGGCGGGGTCACGCGGGTGGCCGGGATGGTGAGCACCACGGGCGCGTTGGCGCCCGCGTTGGACAGGTCGGGGATCATCAGCTCCATCGCGACCAGTCGCGGCACGTCCTCCCGCTTGTCGAGCCGGCCCTTGACGAACACCACGGCGTCCTCGACGAGTTGCGTCGAGACGAGCTGGTACGTCGCCGGGAAGAACATGCACTCGATGGAGCCCGCGAGGTCCTCCACGGTGGCGATCGCCCAGGCGTTGCCCTGCTTGGTCATCTTGCGCTGCAGGCCCGAGATGATGCCGCCGATGGTGACCACCGCGCCGTCGCCGAAGTCGCCGCCGGTGAGCTGGGAGATGCCGGCGTCGGCCTTGTCGGACAGCACGTGCTCCAGGCCGAACAGCGGGTGGTCGGAGACGTAGAGCCCGAGCATCTCGCGCTCCTGGGCGAGCAGGTACGTCTTGTCCCACTCGTCGTCGGTGAAGGTGACGTCGAGGCCGAAGCCGGGCTCGCTGGTCTCCTCCTCGCCCATGCCGCCGAAGAGGTCGAACTGTCCCTCGGCCTCCTTGCGCTTGACCGCGACCACGTTGTCGATCATCGACTCGTAGTGGGCGGTGAGGCCCTTGCGGGTGTGCCCCAGTTCGTCGAAGGCGCCGGCCTTGATCAGCGACTCCGTGGTCCGCTTGTTGCAGACGACCGCGTCGACCTTGTCGAGGTAGTCCGGGAAGGAGGTGTACTTCCCCTTGGCCTTGCGGCACTTGATGATCGACTCGACCACGTTGGTGCCGACGTTGCGCACGGCCTCCAGGCCGAAGAGGATCACGTCGTCGCCCTGGGCGGCGAAGTTGTGCACCGACTCGTTGACGTTCGGCGGGAGGACCTTGATGCCCATGCGGCGGCATTCGTTGAGGTAGATCGCCGACTTGTCCTTGTCGTCCTTCACCGAGGTGAGCAGCGCGGCCATGTACTCGGCGGGGTGGTTCGCCTTGAGGTAGGCGGTCCAGTAGGACACCAGTCCGTACGCGGCGGAGTGCGCCTTGTTGAAGGCGTAGCCGGCGAAGGGCACCAGCACGTCCCACAGGGCCTGGATGGCCTCGTCGCTGTAGCCGTTCTTGCGTGCGCCGGCCTGGAAGATGGTGAAGTTCTTCGCCAGTTCCTCGGGCTTCTTCTTGCCCATGACGCGGCGGAGGATGTCGGCCTCGCCGAGCGAGTAGCCGGCGATGATCTGGGCGGCCTTCTGCACCTGCTCCTGGTAGACGATCAGGCCGTAGGTGACGTCCAGGACCTCCTTGAGCGGCTCCTCCAGCTCCTTGTGGATCGGGGTGATCTCCTGGAGCTTGTTCTTGCGCAGCGCGTAGTTGGTGTGCGAGTCCATGCCCATCGGGCCGGGACGGTAGAGCGCGGAGACGGCGGAGATGTCCTCGAAGTTGTCCGGTTTCATCAGCCGCAGCAGCGAGCGCATCGGTCCGCCGTCGAACTGGAAGACGCCGAGGGTGTCGCCGCGCTGGAGGAGTTCGAAGGTCTTCGGGTCGTCGAGCGGCAGGCTCAGCAGGTCCAGGTCGACGCCCTTGTTGGCCTTCACCATCTTGACGGCGTCGTCCATGATGGTCAGGTTGCGCAGGCCGAGGAAGTCCATCTTCAGCAGGCCCAGCGACTCGCACTGGGGGTAGTCCCACTGCGTGATGGTCACGCCGTCGGTGTGCCGCACCCAGATGGGGGCGTGGTCGACGATGGGCTCGCTGGACATGATCACGCCGGCGGCGTGCACGCCCATCTGCCGGACCAGGCCCTCGACGCCCTTGGCGGTGTCGATGACCTTCTTCACGTCCGGCTCGTTCTCGTACATCGCGCGGATCTCGCCGGCCTCGCTGTAGCGGGGGTGCGAGGGGTCGGTGATGCCGTTCAGGTCGATGCCCTTGCCGAGGACGTCGGCGGGCATCGCCTTGGTGAGGCGGTCGCCCATCGCGTACGGGTAGCCCAGCACGCGCGCGGAGTCCTTGATGGCGTTCTTCGCCTTGATCTTGCCGTAGGTGCCGATCATGGCGACCTTGTCGGCGCCGTACTTCTCCGTCACGTACCGGATCACCTCGACGCGCCGGCGCTCGTCGAAGTCGATGTCGACGTCGGGCATGGAGACGCGCTCGGGGTTGAGGAACCGCTCGAAGATCAGTCCGTGCGGGATCGGGTCGAGGTCGGTGATGCCCATGGCGTAGGCGACGATCGAGCCGGCCGCGGAGCCACGGCCGGGGCCGACCGCGATGCCGTTGTTCTTGGCCCACATGATGAAGTCGGCGACGACGAGGAAGTACCCCGGGAACCCCATCTGGATGATGACGTCCATCTCGTAGTCGGCCTGCTTCTGGCGGTCCTCGGGGATGCCGCCGGGGAAGCGGCGCTCCATGCCGCGGCGGACCTCCTCCTTGAACCAGCTGACCTCGGTGTACCCCTCCGGGATGTCGAACTTGGGCATCAGGTCGCGCTTTTCGAACATGCCCGTGGTGTCGACCATCTCGGCGATCAGCCGGGTGTTGGCGCAGCCCTGCTGCCAGGCGTCCGAGGAGTCGATGGCGTACATCTCGTCGGTGGACTTGAGGTAGTAGCCGGTGCCGTCGAACTTGAAGCGGTCGGGGTCGGAGAGGTTCTTGCCGGTCTGGATGCACAGCAGCGCGTCGTGGGCGGTCGCCTCGTGCGCGTACGTGTAGTGCGAGTCGTTGGTGACCAGGGGCGGGATGCCGAGCTTCCGGCCGATCTCCAGCAGGCCGTCGCGGACCCGGTGCTCGATCTCGATGCCGTGGTCCATCAGCTCCAGGAAGTAGCGGTCCTTGCCGAAGATGTCCTGGTAGTCGGCGGCGGCCTTGAGGGCCTCGTCGAAGTGGCCGAGGCGCAGCCGGGTCTGCACCTCGCCGGAGGGGCAGCCGGTGGAGGCGACGATGCCCTCCGACCACTGCGCGATGGTCTCCTTGTCCATCCGGGGCCACTTCTGCAGCCAGCCCTCGGCGTACGCGTCGGAGGAGAGCCGGAAGAGGTTGTGCAGACCGGTGTTGTTCACCGCCCACATCGTCTTGTGGGTGTAACCGCCGGAACCGGAGACGTCGTCCCGCTTCTGGTGCGGCTGGCCCCACTGGATCTTGCGCTTGTTGCGCCGGGACTCGGGTGCGACGTACGCCTCGATCCCGATGATCGGGGTGACCCCGGCCTTCTGCGCGGAGTGGAAGAAGTCGTACGCCCCGTGCAGGTTGCCGTGGTCGGACATGGCGATGTGCGTCATGCCCATCTCATTGCAGGCGTTGAACATGTCCTTGAGCCGCGCGGCACCGTCCAGCAGCGAGTACTGGGTGTGGACGTGCAGGTGCGTGAACGGCGGCTTCGACACGGTTCGGCCTCCAAAGGTGAACGTTGTGGCGCGGAGCGCCCCGATGAGGGGCGGTGGTCGGGTGACGGGAGGGCTCTCGGCGACGGGCGGACAGTCCGGGGGACAGCGTCGAAGTCTATGCCCCGGCACTGACACGGGACGCGCGTCCCGACGTACCTTCGGGCGGTGGCGCGGGCACTCCCGTGACCCGTCGCGCGTTAGGCAGGGGACGGACCAGCCGTCCCGAGACATCCCGCACCTGGAGGCACACAGCGATGTCGGTCCCGCAGCTCAACGACGAGCACCGCGGTGAGGAGATCCTCGCCGTCCTCGACACCGCCTTCGGCGAGCTCCTGGCCGCCGACCCGGCCGCGTTCCGGGTGAAGTTCCGGAAGATGGCGGCCTCGGCGTTCGCCTTCTACCGCGGGACGGCGTGCCTCTTCTACCACGACCTGGACGCGGAGGGCGCCGGGCGGGACGGCGGGAGGACACACAGCACTCCGTACCTGGACGAGCGCACCTCGCGCGTGTGGATCCACGGCGATCTCCACGCGGAGAACTTCGGCACGTACATGGACTCCAACGGCCGCCTGGTCTTCAACGTCAACGACTTCGACGAGGCCTACGTCGGCCCCTTCACCTGGGACCTCAAGCGCTTCGCGGCCTCCATGGCGCTGATCGGCTACGCGAAGGCGCTCAGCGACGAGCAGATCACCGAGCTGGTCACGATCTACGCGGCCGCCTACCGGGAGCGCATCCACGCGCTGGCCACCGGCGCGAAGAGCGACGAGGTGCCGCCGTTCACCCTGGACACCGCCCAGGGGCCGCTGCTCGACGCACTGCGCGACGCCCGCTCGCTGACCCGGTTCGGGCTGCTGGACTCGATGACGGAGATCCGCGACTTCGAGCGCCGCTTCGCCTCCGGCGGCGGCGCGGTCGAGCTGGACGCCGCCACCCGCTACAAGGTGCTCGCCGCCTTCGACGGCTATCTGGAGACGCTGCCGGACGCCTCCCTGGCCCGCCCGGACTCCTACCGCGTGAAGGACGTCGTGGGCCGCCGCGGCATCGGCATCGGCTCGGCCGGGCTGCCGTCGTACAACATCCTCCTGGAGGGGCACAGCGACGCCCTGGAGAACGACGTGGTGATCTACATCAAGCAGGCCCAGACCCCGGCCGTCTCCCGGCACGTCACCGACCGGGCGATCCGGGACTACTTCCAGCACGAGGGCCACCGCACGGTGATCTCCCAGCGCGCCCTCCAGGCGCACGCCGACCCGTGGCTGGGCTGGACCGAGCTGGACGGCGCGGGCCAGCTGGTCGCCGAGGTCTCGCCGTACGCCGTGGACCTGGACTGGGGCGACATCGACGACCCGGAGGAGATCGCCCTGGTCGCCGCCGACCTCGGCCGGGCCACCGCCACGATGCACGCAGCGGCGGACGACACCTCCGGCGAGTCCCTGGTGCCGTTCTCCACCGAGCGCGCCATCGACGCCGCGATCGCCGCCGACGAGGACTCCCTGGTCCCCCTCCTGGTCGAGTTCGCGCACGACTACGGGGCCAGGGCGCGCCGCGACCACCAGATCTTCCTGGACCTGTTCCGCAACGGCAGGATTCCGGGACTGTAACCATCGGGACGTCCACAGGAACCCTTTAGGGATCCCTTACCGGAGCACGTGACACACTCTTCAGCGCCATGGACATATCCGGAACCCAGCTCAGAGCCGTGCGCGCGGCGCTGTTCACGGCCGTCGTCGTGACGCTCAGCACCGCGTCGCACGTGCTGCTGTCCGGGGTCCCGCTGCCGCTGAACACGGTGGCCGCGATCGCCGCCGCCGTGTTCGTCCTCGCGTACGCCCTGGCGGGGCGGGAGCGTTCCTTCGGGCGGATCGCCGCCCTGCTGATCCCGCTGGAGCTGGCCGCCGACACCGTCTTCACCACCGGCCAGCACGTCTGCTACGGCCGGATGGGCGGGCCAGTGGCGGGCCCGCTGCGCTCCGTCGGCTTCGACGTGCTGTGCGGGGACGGCACCAGCGTGGGCGCCCCGCTCGCCCGGGCCACCGGGCACGCCGCCGAGGGCGGCGACCGGCTGGCGACGCTGCTGGCCCAGGCCGATCCGGCGACCGCCTGGGCGCTGCTCGGCGCGCACATCGGGGTCGGTCTGTTCGCCGCCGCCTGGCTGCGCCGCGGCGAGCGGGCGCTGGCCCAGCTGCTGAGCGCGGTGGCGGCCACGACGTTCCGGCCGCTGCTGCTCGCGGTCGCCGCGGTGACCGTGCGCCGGGCCCCGGAGGCCGTCCGTCCGGTGCGCCCGGTCCGCCGCGCCGCCGCCGCCCGGACCCTGCTGCTCGCGCACTCCCTGGGGCGGCGCGGACCACCGTGCTCCGTCACCTTCGCCTGAGGCGTTCCCGCCCCCGGCGAGCCCCTCAGCACCAGCGGTCCCCCATACATACGCATCCCGCACACGACCCGTGTGCGTCCCCCCGTGGAGACATCACCATGAGCAAGCGGAACAGCCAGGCGGCGAAGACGGCGGCCCGGGAGCGGCTGCGCGTGGAGCGCGAGCGCCAGGCGAAGAAGGCGAAGGCCAAGCGGCAGCTCGTCGTCGCCCTGTCGGTCGTCGGCGTGCTGGCCGCGGCCGGCGGCATCGGCTACGCGGTCGTCCAGGCCAACAAGCCCGACGCCTGGGAGGCCGCGAAGGACGCCAAGCTCGTCAAGCCGGCCAACACCAGCGGCGAGAACGGCACGACCGTCGTCATCGGCGAGTCCAGCGCGAAGAAGACCCTCGAACTGTACGAGGACCCGCGCTGCCCGGTCTGCGCCTCCTTCGAGCAGACGGTCGGCGAGACCATCGAGAAGGACGTCGAGGACGGCAAGTACAAGATCCGCTTCATAGGCGCCTCGTTCCTCGACCGCAGCATGAACGGCGAGGGGTCCAAGAACGCCCTGAGCGCCCTGGGCGCCGCGCTGAACGTCAGCCCCGAGGCGTTCCTCGCCTACAAGAGCGCCCTCTACTCGGCCGAGTACCACCCCGAGGAGACGGACGACAAGTTCAAGGACGACGCGTACCTGATCAAGATCGGCGACTCGGTCGACGCCCTGAAGAACAACAAGGAGTTCCAGTCGGCCGTCAAGGACGGCACCTATGACAGGTGGGCGCTGGAGATGTCCGAGGTGTTCGACAACAGCGAGGACGTCCGGGGCACCCCGACGCTGATGATGGACGGCAAGAAGCTCACCGGCTCCGACGGGCAGAACGCGCCCATGACGGTGGACGAGTTCAACACGGCGGTCGACGCGGCCCTCAAGGCCTGAGCCCCGGCCGGCTGACGGCACGCCGAAGAGCGGGCGAACTTTCACCGGTTCGCCCGCTCTCGCGTGTACCTGTCAGTAACCTGATCGGCTGTGACCAGTCGACACAGATCATCCGAGAGCGCCGTCTCCGCCACCGCGGACACCGACTCCCCTTCCCCGCGCCGCCGTTCGGTCGTCAAGGCGGCCGCCGCCACCGCGGTGCTGGCCGGACCGCTCGCCGCCGCCCTCCCCGCGCGCGCCGCGACCGCGCAGGCGCCCGCCTTCCTGCACGGCGTGGCCTCCGGCGACCCGCTGCCGGACGGCGTCCTGCTGTGGACCCGGGTGACGCCGGTGCCGGAGGCGATACCCGGCTCCGGGCTCGGCCCGGACACCGAGGTGAGCTGGACCGTCGCCCGGGACAAGGCGTTCACCGACGTCGTCGCGAAGGGCTCGGCCCTCGCCACCGCCGCCTCCGACCACACCGTCAAGGCGGACGTCCGCGGCCTGCGGCCGGCCACCGACTACTGGTTCCGCTTCTCCGCCGGCGGCACCGACTCCCCCGTCGCCCGCACTCGCACCGCCCCGGCCGCCGACGCCGCCGTGACCGGGCTGCGCTTCGGCGTGGTCTCCTGCGCCAACTGGGAGGCCGGCCACTTCTCGGCGTACCGCCACCTCGCGGCCCGCGGCGACCTGGACGCCTGGCTGCACCTGGGCGACTACATCTACGAGTACGGCATCGGCGAGTACAGCGCCCGCGGCGAGGTCGTCCGGCCGCACACGCCCGCCCACGAGATCGTCACCCTCGCCGACTACCGGCTCCGGCACGCGACGTACAAGACCGACCCCGATCTCCAGGCGCTGCACGCCAAGGCGCCGGTCGTCGCCATCTGGGACGACCACGAATTCGCCAACGACGCCTGGTCGGGCGGCGCCGAGAACCACACCGAGGGCGCGGAAGGCGCCTGGGCGGCCCGCCGGGACGCCGCCAAGCAGGCCTACTTCGAGTGGATGCCGGTACGGCCCGCGATCACCGGCACCACCTACCGCCGACTCCGCTTCGGCAAGCTGGCCGACCTCTCGCTGCTCGACCTGCGCTCCTTCCGCTCCCCGCAGGTCTCCCTGGGCGACGGCGGGGTCGACGACCCGGACCGCACGCTCACCGGGCGCGCCCAACTGGACTGGCTGAAGGCGGGACTGACGGCGTCCGACACCACCTGGCGGCTGGTCGGCACCTCGGTGATGATCTCACCGTTCGCCCTCGGCTCCCTTCCCGCGAGCCTCCTCAAGCCGCTCGCGAAGCTGCTGGGCCTGCCGCAGGAGGGCCTCGCCCTCAACACCGACCAGTGGGACGGCTACACCGACGACCGCCGCGAACTCCTCGCGCACCTGCGTGCGAACGCCGTCCGCAACACGGTCTTCCTCACCGGCGACATCCACATGGCGTGGGCCAACGACGTGCCGGTGAACGCCGGTACCTATCCGCTGTCGGCGTCGGCCGCCACGGAGTTCGTGGTCACCTCGGTCACCTCCGACAACCTCGACGACATCGTGAAGGTCCCCGAGGGCACCGTCTGCGGGCTCGCCGCACCGCTGATCCGGGCCGCCAACCGGCACGTCCACTGGGTCGACACCGACCGGCACGGCTACGGCGTGCTGGACATCACCGCCGAGCGGGCGCAGATGGACTACTACGTGCTGTCGGACCGTACGGCGGCGGACGCCGCGGCGGAGTGGGTCCGCTCCTACCGCACCCGCAGCGGCACGCAGAAGATCGAGCGCGTCCACGACCCGGTCTGATCCGCGCCCGGTTCAGTCCTCCAGGGAGTCGAGGAAGCCGAGCGCCACCCGCCAGGTGGCCTCGGCGGCCTCCTCGTCGTAGTCCGGCAGGTCGGGGTCGGTGTAGAGGTGACCGGCCCCCGCGTACCGGTACACCTCGACGTCGGCCCCGGTCCGGCCCATCCTCAGGTACCAGGCGGTGAGCCAGTCGTCGGTCTCGAACGGGTCGGGTTCGGCGACGTGCAGCTGCACCGGCAGTTCGTCCGCCGAGGCGCTCTCCGCGATGTCCGACGTGCCGTGCAGGAGCAGCAGTCCGCGCGCCTTTTCGTCGCCGAGGGCCAGCGTCTGGGCGACCGAGGCGCCGAAGGAGAACCCCGCGTACACCAGCCCCCGCTCGGAGTAGGGCGCGGCGGCCAGCACGGCCCGCTTCAGCAGCTCCTCCTTGCCGGTCGCGTCCTTGTACGCCATGCCCTCCTCGACCGTGTCGAACGTGCGGCCCTCGAAGAGGTCGGGCGTCCACACCTCGTGTCCGGCCGCGCGCAGCCGGTCCGCCGCCCGGTGCACCGCGGGCCGCAGACCGTAGGTCGAGTGAAAGAGCATGATGTTCATGCGGTCCATGGTGCCAGTCCGGTGTGACGGCGCCGGATCGAGGCACTACCCGCGATCGCGCGGAAGTCACATGTTCATGCCCGCCCGGGCCGGTTAGGTTCGGGGACATGGATGACGTGCTCCGCCCATTGATCGTGGTCGGCGGCTCGGTCGCGCTCACCCTGCTGCTCGGCTGGGCCACCGACCTGCTGCTGCGCAAGGCCGACGAACGCCACCACGAGACTCCGCTGTGGGGCCTGCTGCGCCGCGCCCGGATCCCTTATCACCTGGTGCTCTGCGCGGCGCTGCTCAGAGGGTCGTACGACGAGGCGCGGCTGTTGCCGGACCGCGAGGTCGCCCTCGGCCGGATCCTGACCCTCGTGCTGATCGGGTCGGCCGCCTGGCTGGCGATCCGGATCGCGGCCGCGGTCGTCGAGACCACGTACACCCGGTACGCCAGCACCCACCGCGAGCGGAACCCCGCCCGGGTCCGCCGGGTGCGCACCCAGGTGACGCTGATCCGGCGGGTGGTCTCGGCGATCGTCGGTGTGATGGCGGTGGCCGCGATGCTGCTGACCTTCCCCGCGATGCGGGCGGCCGGGGCCTCGCTGCTGGCCTCGGCCGGCATCCTCGGCATCGTCGCCGGTGTGGCCGCCCAGTCCACGCTGGGCAACATGTTCGCCGGGCTGCAGATCGCCTTCGGCGACATGGTGCGCATCGGTGACACGGTCGTCGTGGACGGCGAGTGGGGCACGGTCGAGGAGATCACGCTGACCTTCCTGACCGTGCGCACCTGGGACGAGCGCCGGATCACCATGCCGGTGTCGTACTTCACGTCCAGGCCGTTCGAGAACTGGTCCCGCGGTACGCCGCAGATGACCGGCACCGTCTTCTGGCACCTCGACCACTCGGCGCCGCTGGAGGCGATGCGCGACAAGCTCCGTGACATCCTCCGGGAGTGCCCGGCCTGGGACGGCCGCGCCTTCAACCTGACCGTGACGGACAGCACCCCCAGCACCATGGAGGTGCGCGCCCTGGTGACGGCCAGGGACGCCGACGACATATGGACGGTGCGGGTCACGGTCCGCGAGCAGATGATCCGCTGGCTGACGGACGAGCACCCCTACGCCCTCCCCCGGGTCAACACGGCGGGCGCGGTGCCCGCGCCCCGCTTCGACGGGTACCGCGTCCCCGACGGCCTCCACGTCCCCGACGGCGTGCCGGCGGCCCGCCGTGCGCACCGCCGTCCCCGGGAGCGCTGACCGGCCCTCAGTGGCCCCGTTCGGCACCGCCGTTGACCTGGATGATCTGCGAGGTGATGTGCGCGGCGCCCGGGGAGGCCAGCCAGTGCAGGGTCGCGGCGACGTCCCCGGGCGTTCCGGCGCGTCCGTCGGACGTCTCGGCGATCAGCCGGGCCCGCCGCTCCTCGTCCATGCCGTCGCCGAAGAACCCGGTGTCCTCGACGTAGCCCGGTGCGACCACGTTCACCGTGATGCCGCGCGGCCCCAGTTCCCGGGCCAGGGCGTGGGCGTACGGATGCAGCGACGCCTTGGCCGCCGCGTACGACCCCCGTCCGGACCCCCGGTAGGCGGCGATGGAGCCGAGGAACAGCACCCTCCCGCCCGGTTCGGCGAGCCGTTCCCTCAGGGCCTCGGTGAGCAGCACGGCGGTCAGCACATTGAGGCGGAAGTTGACCGTCCAGTCACGGGCGACCGCGTCGAGGGGGTCGCCGCCGCCGACGGGGGGCTCGAGGAGTCCGTTGCCGCCGGCACAGTGGATCAGCACGTCCACGGCGCCGAACTCCCGGCCCACGAACCCGGCCACGCCGCGCACGGCCTCCGGGTCGGCCAGATCGGCGGCGTACGTCAGGGCGCCCGGCACCTCCGCCCGCTCCAGTACGTCCCCGCGCCGTCCGAGCAGCAACACCTGGTCCCCGTCGGCGGCGAACACCTGCGCGGCGGCCAGCCCGATCCCGGTGCCGCCTCCGCTGATCACAACGTTCCGAGTCATGAGGCGATCCTAGGAAGCCCCGGCCCCCGGCGCCGCGCAGCTCACCGCAGGCTGCGCACGTCCAGCTGCCGCAGCACCCGGTCCACCACCTCCGGATCCGCCCCCGCCTCGCTCCGCGCGGCCAGCACCTCGTGCCGCGCCGCGCTCAGCATCTCCCGCTGGATCTCCCGCACCCGCTTCAGCCGCCGCGCCCGCTGCCGGTGCGCCTCCCGCCGTTCGTCGTCCGCGAGGTCGGGGCTGATCCGCACCCCGATGTCGAAGGCGCTGCGCTGCATCTGCTCGGACAGTTCCTCCGGGAGGTCCTCGGTCTCCTCGATCTCGCGCAGCCTGTGCTTCGCCGCCCTGGCCGCACGGACCGCCAGGTCGTGCTCGAACCGCTTCTCCCGCCCGGTGTCGGCCCGCACCCCCAGCCGCCCCACCAGCCACGGCAGGCTCAGTCCCTGCACCAGCAGGGTCGCCATGATCACGCCGAACGCGATGAAGATGATCTCACCCCGGCCGGGGAAGTCGCCTCCGGCGTCGGTATCCAGCGGAATCGCCAGCGCCAGCGCGGCGGAGGCCACCCCGCGCATCCCGGCCCACCACATCACCACGGTCTCGCGCCAGCTGACCGGGATCTCCTCGGCGGTGTCCCGCGCGGCGTGCAGCCGTTTCGTCAGCCAGGTCGCCGGCAGCAGCCACAGCAGCCGGACCAGGACGACCACGCCCACGATCACCGCCGCCCAGGTGATCAGTTCGCCCCAGTGACCGGCCGCGGTCCGCACCGCGTTGTGCAGTTCGAGCCCGACCAGCCCGAACGCGACCCCGGTGACGAGGGTGTCGACGATGTCCCAGAAGGTGTGCCCGGCCAGCCGGGTCATGACGTCGTCGGCGTCGGTGGCGTACTCCACGAGGAACAGCGCGGTGGTGAGCACGGCGAGCACGCCCGAGCCGTGCAGTTCCTCGGCCGTGACGTAGGAGGCGTACGGCACGAGCAGGCTCAGCCCGATCTGCAGGGTCGCGTCCCCGAGGAGGCCCATCAGCTTGTTGGCGCCCCAGCCCAGCGCGAGCCCGACCGCCACCGCCACCACGGCCGACAGCACCAGGTCGAGTCCGGCCTCCCAGGCCGAGAAGCTGCCGCTCACGGCGGCGGCGATCGCCACGTTGTAGAGGACGATCGCCGTGACGTCGTTGAAGAGCCCCTCGCCCTCCAGGATCGACACCAGCCGGCGCGGCAGCCCCAGCTTCCCGGCGACGGCGGTCGCCGCGACCGGGTCGGGCGGCGCGACCAGCGCGCCGAGGGCCACGGCGGCGGCCAGCGGCAGCCCGGGCACGACCGCGTGGGCGACGACGGCCACGCACAGCGTGGTGACGAAGACCAGCGCCACCGCGAGCAGCAGGATCGGTCTGACGTTCGCCGCGAACTGCCGCCAGGAGGTCCGCCGCACGGCGGCGTGGAGCAGGGGCGGAAGCAGCAGCGGGAGGATCAGGTCGGGCGGGACGTCGACGTTCGGCACGAACTCCAGCAGAGCCAGTACGGCCCCGAGGACCGTCATCAGCACCGGCGCCGGCAGTCCCAGCCGCTCCCCGACCGGGACGCTCACCACGGCCCCGAGCAGCAGGGCGAACAGCAGGGTCAACTGGTCCACGGTCACGGCTCCGGGCGGATCGACGATCGGCGGGCGGATCTCCACCCTGCCACGCCGGGACCCTCATCCGGCCGTTCGCGGCTCCGGGTGCAGAGCGCGCCGCATGGCCCGGTGCGGTATCCCGGCGTCCGGGAACTCGGGGCCGTAGGCCTCGTAGCCCAGCCGCTCGTAGAAACCGAGGGCGTGCGTCTGCGCGTGCAGGTCGACGGCGGTGAGGCCCCGCGCGCGGGCCGCCTCCTCGATGGCCCGCACCAGCGCCGCCCCGACCCCGAGGCCCCGGGCCCGGCGCGTCACCGCGAGCCGGCCGAGCGAGCCGACCGCCGGGTCGCCGCCGTTCTTCGCCGCGGCGGCCTCTCCGTGCAGCAGCCGTCCGGTGCCGAGCGGTGTGCCGTCCTGCCCGACCGCCAGCACATGGACGGCGCCGGCGTCGTAGGCGTCGTACTCGATGTCCTCGGGGACGCCCTGCTCGGCGACGAAGACCTCCTTGCGGACCGCGAGGCACGCCTCGCGGTCGGCGGACCCCTCCGCCACGCGGACCGTGAAGGCGGCGCTCACGCGTAGGTCTCCTCACGGACCTGGTCCAGCGCCTGCTGGAGGTCGTCGGGGTAGTCGCAGGAGAACTCCGCCCACTGCCCGTCACCGGGGTGCTCGAAGCCCAGACGTACGGCGTGCAGCCACTGGCGGGTCAGCCGGAGCCGCTTGGCGAGCGTGGGGTCGGCGCCGTAGGTGAGGTCGCCGACGCAGGGGTGCCGGTGGGCGGCCATGTGGACGCGGATCTGGTGGGTGCGGCCGGTCTCCAGCTTGACGTCGAGGAGGGAGGCGGCGCGGAAGGCCTCGATGAGGTCGTAGTGCGTGACGGACGGCTTGCCGTCGGCGGTGACCGCCCACTTGTAGTCGTGCTGCGGATGGCGGCCGATGGGGGCGTCGATGGTGCCGCTGGTGGGATCGGGGTGGCCCTGGACGAGCGTGTGGTAGCGCTTGTCGACCGTGCGCTCCTTGAACTGGCGCTTCAGCGACGTGTACGCGCGCTCCGACTTGGCGACCACCATCAGGCCGGAGGTGCCGACGTCGAGGCGGTGCACGATGCCCTGGCGCTCGGCCGCGCCGGAGGTCGAGATGCGGTACCCGGCGGCGGCCAGACCGCCGATCACCGTCGGGCCGGTCCAGCCCGGCGAGGGGTGGGCGGCGACGCCGACGGGCTTGACGATCACGACCACGTCGTCGTCGTCGTGCACGATCTCCATGCCCTCGACCGGCTCGGCGACGACCTGGACCGGCGCGGGCGCCTGCGGCATCTCCACCTCGAGCCAGGCGCCGCCGCTGACCCGCTCGGACTTGCCGACCACCGATCCGTCGACCGTGACCTTCCCCGCGGCGGCGAGCTCGGCCGCCTTGGTGCGGGAGAAGCCGAACATGCGGGAGATGGCGGCGTCGACGCGCTCGCCCTCCAGGCCGTCGGGCACGGGCAGGGTACGGATCTCGGGAATCGTGCTCACCCGTCGAGTATGCCGGACGGGTCCGGCGACCCCGTACGCGCGCTCAGTCCTTGTGGACGGTGCCGTCCGGGTCGAGGCCCCGGAACGACAGCAGCACGATCAGGATGCCGCCGCACACGATCGCCGAGTCCGCCAGGTTGAACACGGCGAACCCCTTGGGCGCGATGAAGTCGACCACCGCGCCCTCGAAGACGCCCGGCGACCGGAAGATCCGGTCGGTGAGGTTGCCGAGGGCGCCGCCGAGCAGCAGGCCCAGCGCGATCGCCCACGGCAGGCTGTAGAGCTTGCGGGCGAGGCGGATGATCACCACGATCACGGACGCGGCGATCACCGTGAAGATCACGGTGAAGGCCTCGCCGAAGCCGAAGGCCGCGCCCGCGTTGCGGATCGCCTCGAACCTCAGCCACTCCCCGACGATCTCGACGGGCTCGTGGTGCTCCAGCTTGGCGACCACGATCATCTTGCTGATCAGGTCGAGGGCGTACGCGAACACGGCGACGGTGAGCAGCACGGCGATCCGCCGCTTGCCCCGGGGCCGCTCGGCCTCCGCCGCCGTCCCCTCGGCGCCGGCCCGTTCCCGCTCCTCCCGGTCCGCGTCCGGGGTGTCCGGCGTACCGATGATGCGCTCCGCCTCTGCCACGTGAGTCCCTCAGCCTAGGTACCTGACTAAAGGACGAGGGTACGGCACGCCCCGCGCACCCGCCGATCAGTACCGCCGCTCCTGCTTCTGCTTGCACTCGACGCACAGGGTGGCCCGGGGAAAGGCCTGCATACGGGCCTTTCCGATGGGATTTCCGCAGTTCTCGCACAGGCCGTAGGTACCGGCGTCGAGGCGCTGCAGGGCACGCTCGAACTGGCTGAGCATCTCGCGCGCGTTCGCGGCGAGCGCGAGTTCGTGTTCGCGCGTGATGTTCTTGGTGCCGGTGTCGGCGTCGTCGTCGCCCGCGCCGTCGCCGGAGTCCCGCATCAGGCCGGCCAGCGACTGCTCGGAGGAGGTGATCTCCTCGCGCAGCCTCAGCACCTCGGACGTCAGCTCGGCCCGCGCCTCCTCGGCCTCTTCCGGAGTCCAGGGATCCTCGCCCGGGCGTACCGCGAGGTCGCCCGGCTCCGCCGCGCCGATCCGGGCCTTGGGTACGGGGCTCTTCGCCGCCGTGGCCGTGCCAGGAGTCTTCTTCGCACCCACCGTCGTCACTCCCGTCTGCGCCGCGGCATCCACCGCGCCCGCGTCATCGGCCGTGCTGTGCCCGGCCACATCCTGTACGGGCCCACCGCTCCCGGCGGCACCGCCGCCCGAGCCCGGGAATCCGGCCTCCCGGCCCCCCGCGGAAACCTTCCCCGGGCCGGCCCCCCGTCCCGAAACCTTTTTCCCCGCCCCGCCCCCACCAGGCCCGGCCGCCTTTTCGGCCGCCGCCTCCCCGGCAGGGGCCTTCCCGGCGGACGCCTTCCGCGCAGGGGCCTTCCCGGTCGCGGCCCTCCTGGCCGGCGCCTTCTTCGCGGGTGCCTTCTTCCCGGACGCCCCGGGGAGCGGCTGCGCCGCCGTCGTCCGTGGCGCCGCGGCCCCGGCGGGCCCCTCGGTCCCGCCGCCATGGGCGGGCCCGCGCCTGCCGGACGGCGCCGGCTGCTGTACGGCGGTCTTCTTCGCCACCATGGCCGCGGCCCCTTCATACATTGTGATCTTGCACGCAGAGCGTGCTGGGACGATAAATCGACTCGAGTCCCGCGGCAACGGGGCGCACCGCCCGATTCCCTCGCCCCGCGACGAACCTGCATGCGTTGTGCCCAGCTCCCCGCCGGGTATGCCACCGACACGGACGTCCCTGGATCCGGACGGGCGCACTTCGCCATTCGGGGGAGGCCGGGTCGCACGGCGAGCGGGAATCCGGTCGGCCGCCCTCCTCGCCGCGCCGTACACTGGGCGGAGCGAAAAGCGTGGATGGGGACGAGTAGCGGCGTACGCAGCCCAGAGCGACCCGGGGACGGTGTGAGCCCGGGGGCGAGCGCGACGTGAAGATCACCCCGGAGCCGCCGGAAGAAACCCCGTACGGGGCGGTAGAACCGGCATCGCGACCCCAATGAGGGGGCTCACCGGAGCACGCGTGGCACCGGAGGGCCAAGGAGGGTGGTACCGCGGGAGCGCGCCGACGGCGGCGCAGGGATCGACACAGCTCTCGTCCCTCCGGACGGAAGGCAGCAAGTCCGCCGGAGGAAGCCAGCTGATGACAACGCCGACGTACCGCCAGGTACCCGCCCAGGTCGACCTGCCCGCCCTCGAGCACGCGGTGCTCGACTTCTGGCGCGAGCAGAAGATCTTCGCCAAGAGCCTGGAGCAGTCCGAGGGACGCCCCGAGTGGGTGTTCTACGAGGGTCCGCCCACCGCCAACGGCATGCCCGGCGCCCACCACATCGAGGCCCGCGTCTTCAAGGACGTCTTCCCCCGCTTCCGCACCATGCGCGGCTACCACGTGGCCCGCAAGGCCGGCTGGGACTGCCACGGCCTCCCGGTGGAGCTGGCCGTCGAGAAGGAGCTCGGCTTCTCCGGCAAGCAGGACATCGAGGCGTACGGCATCGCCGAGTTCAACGCCAGGTGCCGCGAGTCGGTGACCCGGCACACCGACGCCTTCACCGAGCTGACGACCCGCATGGGCTACTGGGTCGACCTCGACGACGCCTACCGCACCATGGACCCGGAGTACGTCGAGTCCGTCTGGTGGTCGCTGAAGGAGATCTTCGGCAAGGGCCTGCTGGTCCAGGACCACCGCGTCGCCCCCTGGTGCCCCCGCTGCGGCACCGGCCTGTCCGACCACGAGCTGGCGCAGGGGTACGAGACGGTCGTCGACCCGTCCGTCTACGTCCGCTTCCCGCTCACCTCCGGCCCGCTGGCCGGCGAGGCCGCCCTCGTGGTGTGGACGACCACGCCGTGGACCCTGGTCTCCAACACGGCCGTCGCCGCGCACCCCGAGGTCACCTACGTCGTCGCGACGAAGGGCCCCGAAGGCACGGAGAAGCTGGTCGTCGCCGAGCCGCTGCTCGCCAAGGCCCTCGGCGAGGGCTGGGAGGCCACCGGGGAGTCCTTCACCGGCGCCGAGATGGAGCGCTGGACGTACCGGCGCCCGTTCGAGCTGGTGGAGTTCCCGGCCGAGGCGCACTACGTGGTGAACGCCGAGTACGTCACCACCGAGGACGGCACGGGCCTGGTCCACCAGTCCCCCGCCTTCGGTGAGGACGACCTCAAGGTCTGCCGCTCCTACGGCCTGCCCGTCGTCAACCCGGTCCGTCCCGACGGCACCTTCGAGGAGGACGTCCCCCTGGTCGGCGGCGTCTTCTTCAAGAAGGCCGACGAGAAGCTCACCGCGGACCTCGACGAGCGCGGCCTGCTCTTCAAGCACGTCCCGTACGAGCACAGCTACCCGCACTGCTGGCGCTGCCACACCGCGCTGCTCTACTACGCGCAGCCGTCCTGGTACATCCGCACCACCGCCGTCAGGGACCGTCTGCTCCAGGAGAACGAGAACACCAACTGGTTCCCGGACACGGTCAAGCACGGCCGCTACGGCGACTGGCTGAACAACAACATCGACTGGGCGCTGTCCCGCAATCGCTACTGGGGCACCCCGCTGCCGATCTGGCGCTGCGAGGACGACCACCTCACGGTCGTCGGCTCCCGCGCCGAGCTCACCGAGCTCACCGGCGCCGACCAGTCGGAGCTCGACCCGCACCGCCCGTACATCGACGAGGTCACCTTCGCCTGCCCGACGTGCGCGAAGACGGCCACGCGCGTGCCGGAGGTCATCGACGCCTGGTACGACTCGGGCTCGATGCCGTTCGCGCAGTGGGGCTACCCGTACAAGAACAAGGAACTGTTCGAGGCCCGCTACCCGGCGCAGTTCATCAGCGAGGCCATCGACCAGACCCGCGGCTGGTTCTACACGCTGATGGCGATCGGCACCCTGGTCTTCGACAAGTCGTCGTACGAGAACGTCGTCTGCCTCGGTCACATCCTCGCCGAGGACGGCCGCAAGATGTCCAAGCACCTGGGCAACATCCTGCAGCCGATCCCGCTCATGGACCAGCACGGCGCCGACGCGGTCCGCTGGTTCATGGCGGCCGGCGGTTCCCCGTGGGCGGCCCGCCGGGTGGGCCACGGCACCATCCAGGAGGTCGTCCGCAAGACGCTGCTGACGTACTGGAACACGGTCGCCTTCCAGGCCCTGTACGCCCGTACGTCGAACTGGGCGCCGTCGGCGGCCGATCCGGCCCCGGCCGACAGGCCCGTTCTCGACCGCTGGCTCCTTTCCGAGCTGCACGCGCTCACCGACCAGGTGACCCAGGCGCTGGAGGGGTACGACACCCAGCGCGCCGGCAAGCTGCTGTCCGCGTTCGTCGACGACCTGTCCAACTGGTACGTCCGCCGCTCCCGGCGCCGCTTCTGGCAGGGCGACAAGGCCGCGCTGCGCACGCTGCACGAGGTCGTGGAGACGGTCACCAAGCTGATGGCCCCGCTGACCCCGTTCATCACCGAGCGGGTCTGGCAGGACCTGATCGTTCCGGTCACCCCGGGCGCCCCGGAGTCGGTGCACCTGTCCTCCTGGCCCCAGGCGGACCTGGCCGCGATCGACCCGGAGCTGTCGAAGCAGATGGTGCTGGTGCGCCGGCTCGTGGAGCTGGGCCGGGCCACGCGCGCGGAGTCGGGCGTGAAGACCCGTCAGCCGCTGAAGCGCGCGCTGATCGCGGCGGGCGGCTTCGCCGGCCTCGACCCCGAACTGCACACGCAGATCACGGAGGAGCTGAACGTCGAGTCGCTGGCGTCGCTGTCCGAGGTGGGCGGCTCGCTGGTGGACACCACGGCGAAGGCCAACTTCCGTGCGCTGGGCAAGCGGTTCGGCAAGCGCGTCCAGGACGTCGCCAAGGCGGTCGCGAACGCGGACGCCGCCGCGCTGTCCCTGGCGCTGCGCGAGGGCACGGCCTCGGTGGAGGTCGACGGTGAGACGATCACCCTCGCCCCCGACGAGGTGATCATCACGGAGACCCCGCGCGAGGGCTGGTCGGTGGCGTCCGACGCCGGTGCCACGGTCGCCCTCGACCTGGAGATCACCGAGGAGCTGCGCCGCGCGGGCCTGGCCCGTGACGCGATCCGGCTGATCCAGGAGGCCCGCAAGAACAGCGGCCTCGACGTGGCCGACCGGATCGCCCTGCGCTGGACGGCGACGGAGCCCGCGACGGTCGCCGCGCTGGCGGAGCACGCGGAACTGATCGCCGACGAGGTCCTCGCCACGGACTTCGCCCAGGGCGAGGCGGACGACACCTACGGGGACGCGTTCACGGACGAGGGCCTGTCCCTGGCCTTCCGCCTGCGCAAGGCGTAGCGGCGCGCACGCCGAAGGCCGGCCTCCACCGGAGAACTCGGTGGAGGCCGGCCTTCGGCGTTGCGCATGTCGGACATCACACCTGGTTCCGAACACCTGGTTCCGAACAAACGCCGCACGCCCCGTGAACACGCGTAGCGAAAGGGCGGGCCCCGGGTTCGTGAACCCGGGGCCCGCCCTGAACGCTGCCGACTGCTACGCCGTACTCATGGCCACGGGGCCGTCAGTTGTCGTCCTCGTCGATCAGGAAGCCGCGCATCGGCGAGGGGGCCTGCCCCATCGGCGAGGGGCCCTGCGGACGCACCGGCGCCATCGGCTGGGTCATCGCCGGCTGCATCTGCTGCTGGCCGCCGCCGTAGGACGGGCCGCTCTGACCACCGGGGCCGCCGCCCATCGCCTGGTTGCCGCCGTAGGACGGCGCACCGGCACCCGCCGGGGCCATCGAGGGCGCCGGGGACGGCGGCAGCGACGGTGCGGCGCTCGCGGGCTGGCGCGGCGGGGCGAGCGAGTCGTCCGCCTGGGTCTCCAGCTGGCGCAGCTGCGACTCCAGGTAGGACTTCAGCCGCGTGCGGTACTCGCGCTCGAAGCCGCGCAGGTCCTCGACCTTGCGCTCCAGCGTGGCGCGGGCGGACTCCAGGGAGCCCATCGCGACGCGGTGCTTCTCCTGCGCGTCCCGCTCCAGGGCGTCCGCCTTGGCACGGGCGTCCCGCTCGAGGCCCTCGGCGCGCGAACGCGCCTCGCCCACGATCTTGTTGGCCTCGGAACGGGCCTCCGCGATCGCCTGGTCCGCGGTCTGCTGGGCCAGCGACAGGACGCGCGCGGCGCTGTCGCCGCCGGGACCGCCCTGACCGGGCATACCGGGTCCTCCCTGGCCGGGCATGCCGGGACCGCCCATGGGACCGCCCATCGGACCGCCAGGGCCCATCTGCCCCTGCATCGGGCCACCCTGGCCCATCGGGCCGCCCTGACCCATCGGGCCGCCCTGACCCATCGGGCCGCCCTGACCCATGGGGCCGCCCTGACCCATCGGCCCGGGACCCTGACCCATGGGGCCGGGACCCTGCGGGCCGCCCTGTCCGCCGGGGCCGGCGGGCAGCTGGGGAGCACCGCTCGGCAGCTGGGGCGGACCACCCATGGGGCCACCCATCTGCTGCTGCGGCGGGCCCGATATGCCGGCGGGCACCGGAGCGCCGGGACCTCGCATGCCCTGCTGGGGCATGCCCTGGGGCGGCCCCTGCTGTTGCTGCTGGTCCTGCTGCTCGGGAGGCTTGCGCATGTTCTGCTGGTTCTGGGCAGCGGCGCGCGTGGCCGCGGCCAGCTTGGCGCGCAGGTCCTCGTTCTCACGGAGCAGGCGCGTCAGTTCGGCTTCGACCTCGTCGAGGAAGGCATCGACCTCGTCCTCGTCATAGCCTTCTCGGAGGCGGACGGTCGTGAACTGCTTGTTCCGCACGTCCTCGGGGGTCAACGGCATCTCTTCACCTCAACGTAGTCATCGGCAGTCGGCAAGACCGTATCGTCCACAGTCACCTCGCGAGATTGCCCACGATCGAGATCAGGATGTAGACGATGATCATCAGGACGAAGAAGGACAGGTCGAGCGCCACGCCCCCGAGACGCAGCGGCGGGATGACCCGCCGCAGGAGCTTCAGCGGTGGATCGGTGACAGTGTAGGTGGCCTCCAGGACGACCACCATCGCCTTGCCGGGTTGCCACGAGCGGGCGAACTGGAACACGTAATCCATGACCAAACGGAAGATCAGCACGATGAGGAACACCATCAGCGCGATGTAGATCACCTGCGCGAACACGCTCATGGCCTGCTTTTCCCTCTCCCCTGTACCGCTCTTGATCCGGTCCTGCGTCTCAGCTCTGGTTGAAGAACCCGCCCTCTGCGATGCGGGCCTTGTCCTCCGCCGTGACATCGACGTTAGCAGGAGACAGCAGGAACACCTTCTGCGTCACCCGCTCGATACTGCCGTGAAGACCAAACACCAGACCGGCCGCAAAGTCGACAAGTCGCTTCGCATCCGTGTCGTCCATCTCGGTCAGATTCATGATCACAGGCGTGCCTTCACGGAAGTGTTCCCCGATGGTACGGGCCTCGTTGTAGGTCCGGGGGTGAAGCGTGGTGATCCGGTAAGGCTCTCGTTCCGATACGACCTTGGGCATGATCACCGGTGCGTTCTTCTCCAGGCTTGCGCGTTCTTGTGTGATGGATGCCACGGGCGCGATGCGCGCCGGACGTGGCGATTCCGCGGGGAGCGAAGCGGATCGGGCGATCGGTTCGCGCGGCGCGGGAGGATGGACGACTCGCACCTCTTCGTCCCTTTGGGGCTGGTGTGACACGTGCGGCTGGTGCGACGGCTCGTGCCGCCGGTGGTCCCGCTCGGGTTCCGGGTCGAGTTCGGGTTCAAAGTCGTCGTCTGGGTCGAATCCGCGGCCGTCGTACCCATCGTCCTCCACGAGGCCGAGGTAGACCGCCATCTTGCGCATCGCGCCGGCCATGCTCCGAGTCCTCCGCTCTGTGGTGGATCCGCTGACGACCGCCATGTGCCCGCGATCCACTAGGTCTTTACGTCCGCTGTTCGGCGGAACTGACCATATTTTCTGCTGTGGTCCGACTTCTTGGCGACGTTACCCGAGGCTGGGGCGGACTCCGAGTACCGCACTGCCGACGCGCACATGTGTCGCTCCGGCGGCCACGGCCTGTTCGAGGTCCGCACTCATCCCCGCCGAGACCATGTTCGCAGTCGGATGGGTCCGGCGCAGGTCGGTCGACAAATCCATCAGCCGCTCGAAGGCCACCCGTTCGCGTCCCGCGTACTCCCCGGTGAGCGGGGCTACGGTCATCAGTCCGCCGAGCCGCAACCCCTCGGAGCGCGCGATCAGCTCGGCCAACTCCGCGACGCCGCCGGGCGCCACGCCTCCGCGCTCACCCCGGCCGCTGTCACCGGCGTCGAACGCCACCTGGATCAGGCACCCGATCTCGCGCCCGGCCCGCACGGCCTCCCTGGAGAGGGACGTCACCAATCGGGAACGGTCGACGGATTGCACGAAATCGGCATAACCCACCACAGAGCGCACCTTGTTGGTCTGGAGTTGACCGACGAAGTGCCAGGTAAGGGGCAGATCCTCACATTCCGCCGCCTTGGGGGCGGCATCCTGGTCCCGGTTCTCGGCGACATGGCGCACCCCGAGTTCGGACAGGATCCGCACATCGTCCGCGGGGTAGGTCTTGGTGACCACGACCAGGGTCACCTCGTCGCGCCCGCGTCCGGCGGCGGCGCACGCGGCGGCGATCCGGTTCTCCACTCTCGCCAGGTTCGCGGCGAGTTCTTCCTTACGGTCCGTCATGTCCCATCAGTCCAGCCACACGTAGCCCGCGAGCCGCCCGGTGGTGCGGTCGCGGCGGTACGAGAAGTGATCAGCCGACTCCAGCGTGCACACCGGCGACTGCTCCCGGTCGCGCACCCCGAGCCGTTCGAGCTGCGCGTGCACGCCCGCGCCCACGTCGACCGCCGGCGTGCCCCAGCTCGTCCCGGCGTGCGCCGCCGGCTCGACGGCGGCCACCTCGTCGCGCATCGCCTCCGGCACCTCGTAGCACCGGCCGCAGACGGCGGGCCCGGTGCGGGCGACGATCCGCGCGGGGTCGGCGCCGAGTCCGGTCATGGCCCGTACGGCGGCGGGGACGATCCCGGCGATCATGCCGGGCCGGCCCGCGTGGGCCGCGGCGACGACGCCCGCGACCGGGTCGGCGAGCAGCACCGGCACGCAGTCGGCGGTGAGCACCGCGAGGGCGAGCCCGCGCCGCGCGGTGACGATCGCGTCGACCTCGGGGACCGGACTCTCGCCCCAGGGTTCGTCGACCACGGCCGCGTCGGCCCCGTGCACCTGGTTCATCCAGACCACCCGGGCCGGGTCCACACCGAGGGACTTGGCGGCCAGTTCGCGGTTGGCGCGTACGGCGCCGGGGTCGTCGCCGACGGCTCCGCCGAGGTTGAGCTCCTCATACGGAGCGGCGCTCACCCCGCCCCACCGGTCGGTGAAGGCGAAGTGCGCGCCGCTCACGCTCTCGCGCCGCCCTGTCACTTCAGGAAGTCCGGTACGTCCAGTTCCTCGGCCGCGCTGTCGTAGGTCCGCGACGGCGGGACCGGGGGCTGGACGACCGGGATGTCCACCGGCTCCGGCGCCACCGGCTCCGGGTCCTCCTTCGGCGTGACGCTGCCGAGCGAACCGAAGGACGGACGGCTCTCGGGCTGCCGCGCCGGGGCGGGCTCCTCGCGCTTGGCCGAGGACGAGCCGAGGACGTTGTCCCGCTTGGCCGGCGGCTGGCCGCCGTCGAAGCCGGCCGCGATCACGGTGACCCGGACCTCGTCGCCGAGGGCGTCGTCGATCACCGCGCCGAAGATGATGTTGGCCTCGGGGTGGGCGGCCTCGCTGACCAGCTGGGCGGCCTCGTTGATCTCGAACAGACCGAGGTCGCTGCCGCCGGAGATGGAGAGCAGCACGCCGCGGGCGCCGTCGATGGAGGCTTCGAGGAGCGGCGAGGAGATGGCCATCTCGGCGGCGGCCACCGCGCGGTCGTCGCCGCGGGCCGAGCCGATGCCCATGAGGGCCGAACCGGCCTCGGACATGACCGACTTGACGTCCGCGAAGTCCAGGTTGATCAGACCGGGCGTGGTGATGAGGTCGGTGATGCCCTGCACACCGGAGAGCAGCACCTGGTCCGCCGACTTGAAGGCGTCGAGGACCGACACCTGGCGGTCCGAGATGGACAGCAGGCGGTCGTTCGGGATCACGATGAGGGTGTCGACCTCTTCGCGGAGTTCGGCGATGCCGTCCTCGGCCTGGTTCGCGCGACGCCGCCCCTCGAAGGTGAACGGGCGCGTGACCACGCCGATGGTGAGGGCGCCGAGCGAGCGGGCGATGTTGGCCACGACGGGCGCGCCGCCGGTGCCGGTGCCGCCGCCCTCGCCGGCCGTCACGAAGACCATGTCGGCCCCCTTGAGGACCTCCTCGATCTCCTCGCGGTGGTCCTCCGCGGCCTTGCGGCCGACGGCCGGGTTGGCTCCGGCGCCGAGTCCGCGGGTGAGTTCACGGCCGACGTCGAGCTTGACGTCGGCGTCGCTCATCAACAGGGCTTGCGCGTCGGTGTTGATGGCGATGAACTCGACGCCCTTGAGACCGACCTCGATCATCCGGTTGATGGCATTGACACCACCGCCGCCGACACCGATGACTTTGATGACTGCGAGGTAGTTCTGCGGTGCTGCCACGTCGAAGGCCTCTCGCCTCGAGTTACGTGTCGCCCGACCGCTGAAGCACTGATGCCCCCGCGACCCGACGACTGATGCCGAATGGGACGGTCCGTAGCGCCGACCCGAACCCTAACGTTGAAGTTTAGGGTTACCAGTGTGTCCGTTCCCTGGAGTCTTCTGAACAGGACACTAAGTCGACAAGCGGCGCCCGTTCAACGAACACGCCGAACCTCCCGTTTTTCTTTTCACCCTATGTGATCAGCCGTAGCGCTGCCCAATCAGGGTGCTGGCCTGCACCGATGTGCGTCAACTCCCCGCTGACGCCGGAGCCGTGGGCACACTGACGTCGAAGTGCCGCGCACCGGGCTCCGCTTTCATCAGCGCGGTGAGAGTACGGCCCTTCTCGGCGCCCTTCTCACTGCTTCCCCAGTCGACCGTACGGCCGTCCGCCAGCTCCAGCGAGATGTCGTCGTAGGAACGGACCTTGACACTGCGGGTGGCGTGCGCCACGGAGGCCGGGAGCGCGCCGGCCACCCGCACCGCCTCCCGGGTCAGCCGGTCCTCTCCGAAGCGGCGCAGGCTCGCCGCCGCGGAACCGGTCCCGGAGACGGCCAACTTCAGCGCGGGCACGCCTTCGGGCGCCTTGGAAACCGTGGCGAACCGGACACCTTTCTCGTCCACTTCGACGAACTTCCCGCCCTTGTGAACGAGGAGAACAGCGGTACGTTCCGTTACTTCCAGGGTGATTTCGCGCGGCCAGGAACGGACCACGTCAACGGTGTCGATCCGGGGCAACGCGGAGGAAAGCCGCGCCTCGATCGCGTCGGTGTCGACGGAGACCAGTTGTTCCCCGAGGGGTACGTCGGCGGCCTCGCGCACCTCCGCGGGCGTCAGGACCCGTGTCCCCGACACCGACACGCGCTCCACTCGCACCAGGTCCGACCCGTACAGCAGCCAGAACGTCCCGCTGCCGAGGAAGACCAGGGCGACGGCCGATGCGATGATCCGACGAGCCTGCCGCCGTCCGAACCGCCGGACGCGCGGCGGCGGGCCGGACGCCCCCCGCTTGCGTTCACCACGCTCGGCGGTGGTCGATCCGGCCATGCTGCCTGCCCTTCGTCATACGCCTCTAGCGGTGCGCACGGGCGGCGATCGCCTCGTACACCATGCCGACGAGCAGGTCGTCGGCGTCCCGGCGGCCGAACTCGGCGGCGGCGCGGGACATCTCGTACAGCCGGTGCGGGTCGGCGAGCACGGGCAGGACGTTCTGCTGCACCCACTCGGGCGTCAGCTCCGCGTCGTCGACCAGCAGCCCGCCGCCGGCCTTGACCACCGGCTGGGCGTTGAGCCGCTGTTCGCCGTTGCCGATGGGCAGTGGGACGTAGGCGGCCGGGAGCCCGACGGCGGAGAGTTCGGCGACGGTCATCGCGCCCGCGCGGCAGAGCATCATGTCGGCCGCGGCGTACGCGAGGTCCATCCGGTCCAGGTAACTTACCGGGATGTAGGGGGGCATGCCCGGCATCTGGTGCACCTGCGGCAGTTCGTTCTTCGGGCCGACCGCGTGCAGGATCTGGATGCCGGCCTGCTGGAGCCACGGAGCGACCTGCTGGACGACCTCGTTGAGCCGGCGGGCGCCCTGCGAGCCGCCGGAGACCAGCAGCGTGGGCAGATTGGGGTCGAGGCCGAACGCGGCGCGGGCCTCGGGGCGCACGGCCGCCCGGTCGAGGGTGGAGATGGAGCGGCGCAGCGGGATGCCGATGTAACGGGCGCCCCGCAGCTTGCTGTCGGGCGTGGAGACGGCGATCTGGGCGGCGTACCGGGAGCCGATCTTGTTGGCCAGTCCGGGCCGGGCGTTGGCCTCGTGGATCACGATCGGCACGCCGAGCCGTTTGGCCGCGAGGTAGCCGGGCAGGGCGACGTAGCCGCCGAAGCCGACCACGGCGTCCGCCTTGGTGCGTTCCAGGACCTGCTCGGCCGCCTTGATGGTGCCGCGCAGCCGGCCCGGAACGGTGATCAGCTCGGGGGTGGGCTTGCGCGGCAGCGGCACGGCGGGGATCAGCGCCAGCTCGTACCCGCGCTCGGGTACGAGACGGGTCTCCAGGCCTCGCTCCGTGCCCAGGGCCGTGATGCCCACGGCCGGGTCCTGCCTGCGCAGGGCGTCCGCGAGGGCGAGCGCGGGCTCGATGTGGCCCGCGGTTCCTCCGCCGGCGAGTACGACATGCACCGAAATTCACCGCTCTCCGGACGAACGCGCCACCGGGGCACGCCGTCGCATCGTGTTCCATCTGCGGGGCCGCTGTGAACCCCCGTTCCGCTTTCTACCAAAGCGGGGTTGCCGCATGGCAAGCGCCATCCGTGCAGCGGGGTCCTCACGCGCGAAGGCGATCAGCAGCCCGATGGCGAACATGGTCGGCAGCAGGGCGGATCCTCCGTAGGAGAACAGCGGGAGCGGGACTCCGGCGATCGGCAGCAGACCGAGCACCGCACCGATGTTGATCACGGCCTGGGCCGTGATCCAGGTGGTCACGCCTCCCGCGGCATACCTGACGAAGGGGTCCTCCGTGCGTCCGGCCACGCGGATACCCGCATAGCCTAGAGCCGCGAACAGGGCCAGTACCGACAGCGTCCCCGCCAGGCCCAGTTCCTCACCGGTGACGGCGAAGATGAAGTCCGTGTGCGCTTCGGGGAGTTGACCCCATTTCTCCACACTCGCACCGAGTCCGGAACCGAAGATTCCGCCGGAGGCGAGGGCGTAGATCCCGTGCACGGCCTGCCAGCAGTCGACCGGCCCCGTCCGGGGTTCGGTGGCGCCGAGGCAGGCGAGCCGGGCCATGCGGTTGGGGCTGGTGCGGATGAGGATCGCGCCGAGCAGCGCGGCGATCGACAGCACGCCGACGAACAGCCGGGTCGGCGCCCCCGCCAGCCACAGCAGGCCGAAGAGGATCGCCGTCAGGATGATCGCCGTGCCCATGTCGCCGCCGAGCATGATCAGTCCGAGCAGCATGAAGGCGGCCGGGACGAGCGGCACCAGCATGTGCTTCCACTGGGACAGCAGCCGCCTCTCCTGCTTGCGGGCGAGCAGGTCGGCGCCCCACAGCACCAGCGCGAGCTTGCCGAACTCGCTGGGCTGGATCTGGAAGGAGCCGCCGACGGCGATCCAGTTCTGGTTGCCGTTGACCGAGACCCCCACCCCCGGCACCTGTACCAGGGCCATCAGGACGACGGCGCCCGCGAGGATCGGGTAGGCCAGGGCCCGGTGCAGCCTCACCGGCATCCTGGAGGCCACCAGCAGCAGCACGCCGCCGATCACGGCGGCCAGCAGCTGCTTGCGGAAGAAGTAGGAGCCCGGCAACGACATCTGCAGCGCCGTGATCTGGGAGGCCGAGTAGACCATCACCAGGCCCAGCACGGTGATCAGCGCACTGCCGCCGAGGATCAGGTAGTACGCGGTCAGCGGCCGGTCCCAGGCCTTGCGCGCCCGGACGATCAGGGCGCGCAGGGGGTTCTCGCGCGGGGGCCCGGGTACGACGGGCCGGCGTGCCGCCCGCTGCACGGGCGGGCGCCCGGTACGGCTACCGGTCATCCGGGCCTCCGCTGTACGCCGTCGACGGTCCCACGCGTCCCTCCCAAGGTCGCCCGGCGCCAGGCGGGCCGGGGTCAGGCGCCGAGCTCGCGCACCGCCTGTGCGAACGCGTCACCGCGCTTGTTGTAGTTGGCGAACATGTCCATCGAGGCGCAGGCCGGGGCCAGCAGCACCGTGTCGCCGTGCCGGGCGAGCCGCCGCGCCTCCTGGACGGCCTGGAGCATCGCCCCAGTGTCGGTCCGGTCGAGGTCGACGACGGGTACTTCCGGGGCGTGTCGCGCGAGGGCTTCGCGGATCAGGGCGCGGTCCCGGCCGATCAGCACGGCGCCGCGCAGCCGCTCGGCCGCGCCGGCGACCAGTTCGTCGAAGGTGGCTCCCTTGGCGAGCCCGCCGGCGATCCACACGATCGACTCGTAGGCCGCCAACGAGGCTTGTGCCGCATGCGTGTTGGTCGCCTTGGAGTCGTCGACGTACGCGACCCCGTCCACGTCGGCGACGTGCGCGATGCGGTGGGCGTCCGGGGTGAAGGCCCGCAGACCGTCCCGTACGGCGCTCGCGGGCACCCCGTAGGCCCGCGCGAGGGCCGCGGCGGCGAGGGCGTTGGCGACGTTGTGCGGGGCCGGGGGCGTCACGTCGGACACCTCGGCGAGTTCCTGGGCGTTCCTGTGCCGGTTCTCGACGAAGGCCCGGTCGACCAGGATGCCCTCCACGACGCCGAGTTGGGAGGGCCCCGGCGTGCCCAGGGTGAAGCCGATCGCGCGGCAGCCCTCCTCGACGTCGGCCTCGCGGACCAGGTCCTCGGTCGACGGTTTGCCGGTGGCGTCCGCGTTGTAGACGCAGGCGACGCGGTTGCCCTCGTAGATCCGGCCCTTGTCGGCGGCGTACGCCTCCATGGAGCCGTGCCAGTCGAGGTGGTCCGGGGCCAGGTTGAGGACGGCCGCCGAGTGGGCGCGCAGGGAGGGCGCCCAGTGGAGCTGGTAGCTGGACAGCTCCACGGCGAGCACGTCGTACTCCTCCTCGCCGAGCACCGCGTCGAGGAGGGAGACGCCGATGTTGCCGACGGCGGCGGTGCGCAGACCCGCCGCCTTCAGGATGGAGGCGAGCATCTGGACGGTCGTGGTCTTGCCGTTGGTGCCGGTGACCGCGAGCCAGGGGGCCGCGCCGGGCTTCCTGAGCCGCCAGGCGAGTTCGACGTCGCCCCACACCGGCACCCCGGCCGCGCCCGCCGCCGCGAACAGTGGCTTGTCGGGCTTCCAGCCGGGGGCCGTGACGATCAGCTCGGTGCCTTCGGGCAGGGTGTCGCCGTCGCCCAGACGCACGGTGACGCCCAGCGCCTCCAGTCCGGCGGCCTGCTCACGCGCCCGTGCGTCGTCCCCGTCGTTGACGACGGTGACCCGCGCGCCGAGTCCGTGCAACACCTTGGCCGCCGGGACGCCGGAGACTCCGAGTCCGGCGACGGTGACGTGCTTTCCCTGCCAGTCGGTCACTTGTCCGCTGCCCATCCCGCGTAGAAGAGGCCCAGTCCGACGATCACGCAGATGCCCTGGATGATCCAGAAGCGGACCACCACAAGGACTTCGGACCAGCCCTTGAGTTCGAAGTGGTGCTGGAGTGGCGCCATCCGGAAGACCCGCTTCCCGGTGAGCTTGAACGAGCCGACCTGGATGACCACCGACATGGTGATGAGGACGAACAGACCGCCCAGGATGGCCAGCAGCAGCTCGGTGCGGGAGCAGATCGCGAGTCCCGCGAGCACGCCGCCGAGCGCCAGCGAACCGGTGTCGCCCATGAAGATCTTGGCCGGGGAGGTGTTCCACCACAGGAAGCCCAGGCAGGACCCCATCAGCGCGGCGGAGACGACGGCGAGGTCGAGCGGGTCGCGCACCTCGTAGCAGGCGCCCGGGTTGGTCAGTTCCAGGGCGTTGGCGCACGACTCCTGGAACTGCCAGACGCCGATGAACGTGTAGGCGCCGAAGACGAGCACGGAGGCGCCGGTGGCGAGACCGTCCAGACCGTCGGTCAGGTTCACGCCGTTCGACATCGCGAGGATCATGAACAGCGCCCAGACGACGAACAGCACCGGGCCGATGGTCCAGCCGAAGTCCGTGATGAACGACAGCTTCGTGGAGGCCGGGGTGTTGCCGCGGGAGTCCGCGAACTGCAGGGAGAGCACCGCGAAGGCGATGCCGACGATCAGCTGGCCGGCCATCTTCGCCTTGGCCCGCAGACCCAGCGAACGCCGCTTGACGATCTTGATGTAGTCGTCCAGGAAGCCGACCAGGCCCATGCCGACCATCAGGCCCAGCACCAGCACGCCCGAGTACCTCGGCGACTCGCCGCTGATCACCTTGCTGAGGAAGTACGCGGCGACCGTCGCCAGGATGAAGGCGATACCGCCCATGGTCGGCGTACCGCGCTTGCTGGCGTGCTCGCGCGGGCCGTCGTCACGGATGTACTGCCCGTACCCCTTGCGTGCGAGCAGTTTGATCAGCAGCGGGGTGCCGATCAGCGTCAGGAAGAGGCCAATGACTCCTGCGAACAGGATCTGATTCATCATCGGGCTGCGACCTCACCCTCGGCACCGGTCTCGAGCAGCGCCTGCGCCACGCTCTCGAGCCCGACCGAACGGGACGCCTTCACGAGAACGACGTCTCCCGGGCGCAATTGGCTGCGCAACAGGTCGACCGCCGCCTGTGCGTCGGACACGTGCACCGACTCCTCACCCCACGAACCCTCGTTATATGCGCCCAGTTGCAGCCAGGCGGCTTCCCTGCCCCCGACCGCGACGAGCTTGCTGACGTTGAGCCGGACGGCGAGCCGTCCGACCGCGTCGTGCTCGGCGAGCGCCTCGTCCCCGAGCTCGGCCATCTTGCCGAGCACCGCCCACGTACGACCCCCCTTCGCCCGTGAGGCTTCGCCCATGGCGGCCAGCGCGCGCAGCGCGGCCTTCATGGACTCGGGGTTCGCGTTGTAGGCGTCGTTGACGACCGTCACGCCGTCCGGGCGCTCGGTGACCTCCATCCGCCAGCGGGAGAGGGAGCCCGCTTCGGAGAGCGCGGTGGCGATCTCGTCTGCGGACATGCCCAACTCGTGGGCGACGGCGGCCGCGGCGAGCGCGTTCGACACGTGATGCTCACCGTACAGGCGCATGGTCACATCGGATGCACCGGAGGGTGTGTGAAGCCTGAAGGAAGGCTGTCCGTTGTCCGTGAGTCGCACGTTCTCGGCGGAGACGTCCGCTTCGTCGGACTCTCCGAAAAGGACCACCTTCGCCTTCGTGCGGGACGCCATGGCCCGTACGAGGGGGTCGTCGGCGTTGAGGATCGCGACGCCGCCCTGCTCGGCCGGGGGCAGGGCCTCCACCAGTTCGCCCTTGGCCTGGGCGATCTGCTCCCGGCCGCCGAACTCGCCGATGTGGGCGGAGCCGACGTTCAGGACCAGTCCGACCTTCGGGGGCGTCAGACCGGTGAGGTACCGGATGTGGCCGATTCCGCGCGCTCCCATCTCCAGCACGAGGAACTTCGTCTCCTCGGTGGCGGTGAGCGCGGTGAGCGGCAGCCCGATCTCGTTGTTGAGCGAGCCGGGGGTGAAGACGGTCGGCGCCTTGCGCCGCAGGACCTGCGCGATGAGGTCCTTGGTGCTGGTCTTGCCGGCCGAGCCGGTGAGCGCGACGAGGGTGGTGCCGAGCCGGCCGACGACGTGCCGGGCGAGGGCGCCGAGGGCCGCCTGGACGTCCGCCACGACGATCGCGGGGACCCCGACGGGCCGGGTGGCGAGCACGGCGGCCGCGCCCGCGTCGACGACCTGCGCCGCGAAGTCGTGGCCGTCCACGCGCTCGCCGGCGAAGGCGACGAACAGGCTGCCCGGCCCCGCCTCCCGCGAGTCCCGGACGACCGGTCCGGTGACCTGGACGGACGGGTCCGGTATGTCGTGCGTCTGCCCGCCGACGACTTCTGCGATCTCGGCGAGGGAGAGGGCGATCACAAGTTCATCCCTGGGTTTTCTCGATGGCTTCCCGAAGCACCTGGCGGTCGTCGAAGGGACGCACCACCCCGGCGATGTCCTGCCCCTGCTCGTGGCCCTTGCCGGCGACCAGCACGGTGTCGCCGGGCCGCGCCCGGGCGACGGCGGCGGCGATCGCGGCGGCCCGGTCCTCGAAGACCTGCACCTCGCCACGCTCGTGGGCGGGCACGGAGGCGGCGCCGTGGAGCATGGCGGCGAGGATCGAGAGGGGGTCCTCGGAGCGGGGGTTGTCGGAGGTCAGTACGGCGGTGTCGGCGAGCCGCGCGGCGGCGGCGCCCATGGGCATCCGCTTGGTCACGTCGCGGTCGCCGCCGCAGCCGAGCACGACGTGCACCCGGCCCTCGGTGACCTTGCGCAGGGCGCGCAGCACCGACTCCACGGCGTCGGTCTTGTGGGCGTAGTCCACCACCGCGAGATACGGCTGTCCTGCGTCCACGCGCTCCAGCCGGCCCGGCACGCCCGGCACGGCGGCGACGCCGTCGGCGGCGGCCTGCGGGTCGAGCCCGGCGGCGGCGAGGGCGACGATCGCGGCGAGGGTGTTGGCCACGTTGAACGGTCCCGGCAGCGGCGACTTCGCGCCGATCCGCTCGCCCTCGGGGCCGATCACGGTGAACGTCGAGTCCATCGGGCCGACCTCGACGCCCTCGGCACGCCAGTCGGCGTCGGGGTGCCCCTCGGCGGAGTAGGTGACGACGGGGACCCCGGCCTCCTTGGCGAGCCGGCGGCCGTACTCGTCGTCCACGTTGACCACGCCGAGCCTGCTGCGCTCCGGCGTGAACAGCTGCGCCTTGGCCCGGAAGTAGTCCTCCATGCCGGAGTGGAACTCCATGTGCTCCGGGCTGAGGTTGGTGAAGACGGCGATGTCGAAGACGCAGCCGTCGACCCGGCCGAGGACCAGAGCGTGGCTGGAGACCTCCATGGCGACCGCTTCGGTGCCGCGCTCGCGCGCGACGGCGAACAGGGCCTGGAGGTCGGTGGCCTCGGGCGTGGTGCGCTCGGACTTGATGCGCTCGTCGCCGATGCGCATCTCGACCGTGCCGATCAGTCCCGTGCTGTGGACCGTCTTCAGCCCGCCCTCGACGAGGTAGGCGGTGGTGGTCTTGCCCGAGGTGCCGGTGATGCCGATCTGGAGCAGGTCGCGGCCCGGGTGGCCGTAGATGGTGGCCGCCAGCTCGCCCATCCGCGCACGCGGGTCGTCGACCACCAGCGCCGGCAGCCCGGCCGCGGCGACGCGCTCGGCGCCGGACGGGTCGGTCAGCACGGCGACCGCGCCGAGGCCGGCGGCCTGGGTGACGAAGTCGGCGCCGTGGGCGCGGGCGCCCGGGAGGGCGGCGTACAGGTCGCCGGGGCGGACGGCGCGCGAGTCATGGGTGATGCCCGTGATCTCGACGGCCCGCTCCGGCGTGGGGACACCCAGCTGACCGGCGAGTTCCGCGAGGGATGCGGCGGAGACCTGAACCGGACGGGGCGGTCCCGGATATGTCACGGGGTGGCCCTTCCGGGCGGTTTGGGACTGATCAGCGTGTGGCACGGCGGTGAGCGTACCCGGCGCACCGGTCGGGGGGCCAAGTGAGGGGCCGGAGGCGTTCTGGTTCCCGGGGTCGGGGGTGATCGTCGTCACGAGGTGGTTCCTGGTGGCTCGGTGCTCGGTACGGGTCAGGGCTTGAAGGTGACCGGTAGGTCTGCGGGGTCGGCGCCGGTCGGCGGCACCTGAAGGGTCTTCAGGGCGAACTCCATGACCTGCTTGTACACGGGTCCGCAGATCTGGCCGCCGAAGTAGCTGCCCTCGGTGGCGTTCTGGATGGCGCAGTAGACGGTGATCCTGGGCTTGTCGGCGGGGGCGAAGCCGGCGAAGGAGGAGGTGTAGCCGCGGTATTTGCCGGTGGCCGGATCCACGCGGTTCGCCGTACCCGTCTTCCCCGCGACCCGGTAGCCCGGGATGCGCGCCTTGGTTCCGGTGCCCTCCTCGTCGTCGACGACCGACTCCAGCATCCGGGCGAGCGTCTTCGCCGTCTCCTCGCTGACGACTCTGGTCCTCTCGGGCTCCGGGGCGGGCGTGAAGCGCCCGTCGGGGCCCTTGGAGCCGCGCACCAGGGTGGGCTCGACGCGGACGCCGCCGTTGGCGATGGTCGAGTAGACGGAGGCGGCCTGCATGGCGTTGACGGAGACGCCCTGGCCGAAGGGGATCGTGTACTGCTGCGAAGTGGACCACTCGTCCGGCGGGGCGAGGATGCCCTTGGTCTCGCCGGGGAAGTCGAGTCCGCTCTCGCCGCCGAGGCCGAACTTGCGCAGGTACCGGTAGAGGACCTTGTTGGCCTGGGCCTGGGTCCTGCCGAGCTGGCCGGTGGCGAGGATGGTGCCGATGTTGCTGGACTTGGCGAGCACGCCGTTGAGCGTCAGGTACCAGGTCGGGTGGTCGATGTCGTCCTTGAAGAGCCGGTCGCCGCGGTGCAGCCGGTTGGGCACGACGACGTGCGTTCCGGGGGTGGCGGCGTTCTCCTCGAGGACCGCCGCCATGGAGAGCACCTTGGCGGTGGAGCCGGGTTCGAAGGCGTCCTGGACGGCCGCGTTGCCGAGCGCGTCCGGATCGGCCTCGGAAAGGTCGTTGGGGTCAAAGCCGGGCGCGTTGGCCATCGCGAGGACCTCCCCGGTACGGGTGTCCTGGACGATGACGTAGCCGCGGTCTGCCGCGGACTCCTTCACCTGCTCGGCGATGGCGTTCTGCGCGGCCCACTGGATGTCGCGGTCGATGGTGAGCTCGACGTCGCTGCCGGGCACGGCCGGGGTCTCGGTGGAGCCCGCGGTCGGGACGAGACGGCCGCCGGACTGGGCGTAGCGGATCTTGCCGTCCTGGCCGGCGAGCCGCTTGTCGAACTGGAGCTCGACGCCGCCGCCGCCCTTGCCCTCGGCGTTGACCCAGCCCAGTATCCCGGCGGCGAGCTCCTTGTTGGGGTACACCCGCTTGCTGGTGGGCACGGAGAAGACACCGGCCAGGACGTTGGCGGTGGAGTCGTCGGTGCCGGCCTTCTTGGCGAGCGCGGCCTTCAGGTCCCTGATCTGCTTCCAGGTCTGCGGGGTCTGGCGGGCGGCCAGTTTGACGTAGCGCAGGGCCTTGTTCTCCGGGCGCAGCTTCCCGACCAGCTCGTCCTGGTCCTGGCCGAGGATCGGGGCGAGGAGGGCGGCGGCCTGCTCGGGCCCGTCGGCGATCTCCAGCTCGTCCGGGGCGAACATCGTGGGGTCGGCCGTGATGTCGTAGGCGTCCTCGGTGGTGGCCAGGGCCACGCCGTGGCGGTCGGTGATCCCGCCGCGCTCGGCCTCCAGCACCTGGCCGACGTAGCGGTTCCGGTCGGCCTTGGCGGCGTAGGTGCTCGCGTCGACGGCCTGGACCTGGAACAGGCGTACGACGAAGGCGAGCAGGACCAGGGTCAGGGTCACGCCGACCAGACGCAGCCGGGGGCGCGGGCTGCCCAGCCGGATGGCCTTCGGGGGCGCGGGGCGGGGCCCCGCGGGCCGGCGGGCCGGGCGGGCGCCGGGGCCGGGGCGCTGTCCGGCGGCCGGGCGGGCGGGGCCGGGCACCCGGCGGCGGGGCGGTTCCCTGTCGGACACTTCCGTCACCTGCCGGGGGTCGAGTTCGATGCGGAGGAGGGCGTGGCGGTGGCCGGCGCCCCGGGCGCGAGGACCAGGGGCGCGCGGACGGCGGAGGCGGCGCCGGGCACGCCCTTGACCGTGCCGTCGGGGGCGAGGAAGGCGGGGCCGCCGCCGGGCACCATGCCGAGCTCCCGGGCGCGGTCCTGGAGGGCGTCGGGGGCGGAGTAGGCGTCGATGTCCCGCTGCAGGGCCTGTTCCTCGTCGGTGAGGTTCTTGGTCTCCCGCTGGATGTCGTCGACCCGGAAGGCGCCCTCGCTGAGGGCGGAGTTCAGCACCAGGAGGCCGATCAGACCGCCGCCGAGGAGGACGACGACGAGGAGGACGAAGGGGGTGCGCGCCGCCTGGGCACGCCCGGTGGGCAGGAGCCGGGCGAGCCGGGCCGCCCTCCCCTTCAGCTCGGGCCGCCCCTTCGGTTCGGGTTTCCTACTCACTCACGCTCCCCTGGGTTCGCTCTTCCCACCCGTGCGCCCGGCCGTCCGTCACCCGCCTCGCACGCCGTCCGTTCCTCAATCGACGTCCTCCCGGATCCGCTCGGCGCCGCGCAGCCGCGCGGGGGCCGCGCGCCGGTTCTCGGCGATCTCCTCCTCGGTGGGAAGTTCGGCACCGCGCGTGAGCAGCTTGAGCCGGGGCTGGTACCGCTCGGGGACGACCGGGAGTCCGGGCGGAGCCGTGGTGGCGGCGCCCGCCGCGAACACCTGCTTGACGAGCCGGTCCTCCAGGGAGTGGTACGAGAGCACGGCGATCCGTCCGCCGACGTCGAGGGCCTTCACGGCCGCCGGGATCGCCCGCTCCAGCACCGACAGCTCGCCGTTGACCTCGATCCGCAGGGCCTGGAAGGTGCGCTTGGCCGGGTTGCCGCCGGTGCGCTTGGCGGCCTGCGGCAGCGCGTCGCGGATCAGCTCGACCAGGCGCGCGCTGTTCGTGAACGGCTCCTTCTCGCGCTCGCGCACGACGGCGGCCACGATCCGCTTGGCCTGCTTCTCCTCGCCGTAGGCGCGCAGGATCCGGACGAGTTCGCCGGGCGGGTAGGTGTTGAGGACCTCGGCGGCGCTGACGCCGGTCGTCTGGTCCATGCGCATGTCGAGGGGGGCGTCCTGGGCGTAGGCGAAGCCGCGGCCGGCCTCGTCGAGCTGCATGGAGGACACCCCGAGGTCGAACAGGACGCCCCGCACGCGGGGGACGCCGAGCCGGTCGAGGACGTCGGGGAGCTCGTCGTAGACGGCGTGCACCAGGGTGGCCCGCTCGCCGTAGGGCGCGAGCCGCTCGCCGGACAGGCGCAGGGCCTCCTTGTCGCGGTCCAGGGCGACGAGCCGGGCCTCGGGGAACCGCCGGAGCAGGGCTTCGCTGTGGCCGCCGAGCCCGAGCGTGCAGTCGACCACCACCGCTCCGGGCCGCTCCAGGGCGGGCGCCAACAGGTCAAGGCACCGCTGGAGCATCACCGGGACGTGTCGACTCTGGCTCAAGTGGCCCTCTCAAATCCGGCACGGCGCTCACGCACCGCCGGGTCCCCGCCCTCCCCCGGTGAGGGGCGGCCGGCGCCCTCGGGCGTCGGACGGGCGGCGGCGGGAGGAGGCCGAGCCGTACGTGCGCGCCGCGCACGCGGGGAGATCCCCCGGTCGTCGCCGGGGGATCCGGGGAAATCAGTGCAGCGGGCGCTCTCGCCTCCCGCTTCGCGCCACTTTAGTCCACGGTCCCGCCCGGTCAATCAACCGGCCTGCGCGTCGCGGTCCGCGGGGCGGGTCAAGGGGCGGATCGGTCGCATCACCCGTAGGGAGGGGCTCACACCACCCCTGTGGGTTACCTCACACCAAGACTCACTGACGTTCTTTGTCGCCTCTCACAACGGGCCTGACGCCCTCGTGACCAGTACCGTCATGGGTATGACGACTTCCGCATCGGTTCCCACCGGCCCTCAGGACGCCACCACCGGCCACGGCACGGTCACCGACCGTCTGGTCGAGGCCAACCAGCAGTACGCGGCCGCCTTCACCGACCCCGGGATGGACGCCCGCCCGGTGCTCCAGGTCGCCGTGGTGGCCTGCATGGACGCCCGCCTCGACCTGCACGACGCGCTGGGCCTGTCGCTCGGCGACTGCCACACCATCCGCAACGCGGGCGGTGTCGTCACCGACGACGTGATCCGCTCGCTGACCATCAGCCAGCGGGCGCTGGGCACCCGCAGCGTGGTCCTCATCCACCACACCGGCTGCGGTCTGGAGTCCATCACCGAGGAGTTCCGGCACGACCTGGAGATGGAGGTGGGCCAGCGGCCCGGCTGGGCCGTGGAGGCCTTCCGCGACGTGGACCAGGACGTACGGCAGTCGATGCAGCGCGTGCGCACCTCGCCGTTCCTGCTGCACACCGACGACGTGCGCGGCTTCGTCTTCGACGTGAGGACGGGTCTGCTGCGCGAGATCGACCCCGCCTGACCTGGCCGCCCACCCCGGAGGGAGCCCGGACTCCGGACGCCGTTCGACGTCGTGGGACCTGACGTCCCGCTGTCAGTTGTCCACAGGCGAGTGACACGAATCGGTAACGGCGGCAAGAATGCGGGAGTGGTGTCACGCGGAACTTTTCCCGCGTGGTGTCCGTGATTCGGGGTGGGCCGGGCCGCACAGTAAGGCGTCGGCCCGGGACATTTGGGGTCCCCCGCTCCTTGTGGAGCGCGGGGAAGGGCCGAGGAGGGCCGGGTGACGACCTATGACGATCGAGCGAGCCTCACTGATCTGACCGCCGTGGTGGAGCGCGTGCGGAGTTCGGTGGAAGGCGTGATCGAGGGAAAGCCCGAGGTCGTACGGCTCTCGCTGACCGTGCTGCTCGCCGAGGGACATCTGCTCATCGAGGATGTCCCGGGAGTCGGCAAGACGATGCTGGCCAAGGCGCTGGCGCGGTCCATCGACTGCTCGGTGCGGCGGATCCAGTTCACGCCGGACCTGCTGCCCTCGGACATCACCGGTGTGTCCATCTGGGACCAGCAGCGCCGCGACTTCGAGTTCAAGCCGGGCGCCATCTTCGCGCAGGTGGTGATCGGCGACGAGATCAACCGCGCGTCGCCGAAGACGCAGTCCGCGCTGCTGGAGTCGATGGAGGAGCGCCAGGTCACCATCGACGGCAAGACCTACGAACTGCCCAGCCCGTTCATGGTCGTGGCGACGCAGAACCCGGTCGAGATGGAGGGCACCTACCCGCTGCCGGAGGCCCAGCGCGACCGTTTCATGGCGCGCGTCTCGGTCGGCTACCCGAGTGCGGAGGCCGAGCTGCAGATGCTGGACGTGCACGGCGGCGTCTCCCCGCTGGAGGACCTCCAGCCGGTGGCGCACGCGCACGAGATCCTCAAGCTCATCGAGGCGGTGCGCGACGTGTACGTGGCCGAGCCGATCCGCCGGTACGCGGTGGACCTGGTCGCCGCCACCCGCACGCACCCCGACCTCAGACTCGGCGCCTCGCCGCGCGCGACGCTGCACCTGCTGCGCGCGGCGAAGGCGGCGGCGGCCCTCGGCGGCCGGGACTACGCGCTGCCGGACGACGTGCAGGCACTCGCCGTGGCCGTCCTCGCCCACCGGCTGCTGCCCACCGCCCAGGCCCAGCTCAACCGCCGCACCGCCGAGCAGGTGGTGCAGGACATCCTCCAGCGCACCCCGGTGCCCGCGGACCGCCCCCGAACGCCCGCGGACGCCGCGCGGCGGAGCGGTCCCGGCCGTCCGGAGTTCGGCCAGCAGCCGCCCCGGAGGCTGTGATGACCACCGCCGGCGCCGTCCACGCGGACGGCGACAGGGGCGGCCGGAGCGGGGTCAGGACGGCCCTGGCGGGGCTCACCACCCGGGGGCGTTCCTTCCTGGCCGCCGGCGTGGCCGCCGCGATCTGCGCGTACGTGCTCGGACAGAGCGACCTGCTGCGGGTCGGGCTGCTGCTGGCGGTGCTTCCGCTGGTGTGCGCGGCCGTGCTCTACCGCACCCGCTACCGGGTCGCCGGCAGCCGCCGGCTCTCCCCCGGGCGGGTGCCCGCCGGCTCCGAGGCGCGGGTGCACCTGCGGATGGAGAACGTCTCGCGGCTGCCCACGGGCCTGCTGATGCTCCAGGACCGAGTGCCCTACGTGCTCGGCCCGCGCCCGCGGTTCGTCCTGGACCGGGTGGAGGCGGGCGGGCGCCGGGAGGTGTCCTACCGGGTCCGCTCCGACCTGCGCGGCCGTTATCCGCTGGGGCCGCTGCAGCTGCGGCTGTCCGACCCGTTCGGGATGTGCGAGCTGGCCCGGTCCTTCTCCACGTACGACACGCTGACGGTGATCCCGCGCGTGGAGCCGCTGCCGCCGGTGCGGCTGAGCGGCGAGGCGAAGGGCCACGGCGACGGGCGGCAGCGCGCGCTGGCGCTGGCCGGCGAGGACGACGTGATCCCGCGCGGCTACCGCTACGGCGACGACCTGCGCCGGGTGCACTGGCGCTCCACCGCCCGCTACGGCGAGCTGATGGTGCGCCGCGAGGAACAGCCGCAGCGCGCCCGGTGCACGGTCCTGCTGGACACCCGGACCGTCGCCTACGCGGGCGCCGGGCCGGACTCGGCGTTCGAGTGGGCGGTGTCGGGCGCTGCGTCCGTGCTGGTGCACATGCTGGAGCGCGGTTTCTCGGTGCGGCTGCTGACCGACACCGGCACCTCGGTGCCGGGCGAGGGTTCCGACGGGTTCGCGGGGGTGAACCAGGAGTCGGCGGACGCGGCCGGGCTGATGATGGACGCCCTCGCCGTGGTGGACCACTCCGACGAGGAGGGCCTGTCCCGCGCCTACGACGTGCTGCGCGGCGGGAGCGAGGGGCTGCTGGTCGCCTTCCTCGGCGATCTGGACGAGGAGCAGGCCGCGGTGCTCGCCCGGATGCGGCAGCGCAGCGGAGGCGCACTCGCCTTCCTGCTGGACAGTGGGGCCTGGCTGCGGGAACCGTCCGACGTACCCGGTGCGTCGGACCGGCGCGGGGAGTGGCTGAGGATGCTGCGCGAGGCGGGCTGGACGGCGCTGGGCGTGCCGCGGGGCGCCTCGCTGGACGAGCTGTGGCGGCAGGCGGACCGGGAGCGTTCGGGCCTGGCCGCGGCGAGCGGTGGGGAGGGACCGTGATCAGCGGGCGGGCGAGGCTGGCACTGTGCGCGTGGGCGGCCACACTGATGACGGCGTGCGCCCTGTTGCCGTTGGTCGACCCGGCGACCTGGATCCTCCAGGCGGCGTTCCTGCTGGCGGTGCAGTCGGGCGTGGGCGCTGCGGCCCGGCGGGTGCCGCTGGCGCGTCCGCTGACGGTGGCGGCGCAGGTCCTGGTGACGCTGGCGCTGCTGACCCTGGTGTTCGCGCGTGAGCACGCCCTCGCCGGGCTGATACCCGGGCCGGACGCCCTGCGTTTCTTCGCCGGGCTGCTGGAGCAGGGCGGGGACGACGTCGGCCGGTACGCGATCCCGGCGCCGCTGTCCGACGGCATCCGGCTGATGCTGGTCGGCGGCGTCCTGGTGATCGGGCTGCTGGTGGACATCCTCGCGGTGACCTTCCGCAGCGCGGCCCCGGCCGGGCTGCCGTTGCTCGCCCTCTATTCGGTGGCCGCGGGGCTGTCCGACAACGGCATCGACTGGCTGTGGTTCCTGCTGGCGGCGGCCGGCTACCTGATGCTGCTGCTCGCCGAGGGCCGGGACCGGCTCTCCCAGTGGGGGCGTGTGTTCGGCGGGGCGCCGGGCCCGGGCGGGGACTCGCCCGGCGCCGTCGCACCGGTGCGCACCGGGCGGCGGATCGGCGCGGTCGCGCTGGGCATCGCCCTGGTGGCGCCGCTCGGCCTGCCCGCGATGAACGGCGGCCTGCTGGACCCCGCCGGTGCGGGGGCCGGAGCGGGCGCCGGCGGGGGCGGCACCATCTCGGCGGTGAACCCGCTGGTGTCGCTGCGCGACTCGCTGAACAGGGACGAGGACCGCCAGGTCATGTCGGTGCGTTCCGAGCTGACGGACGTGTCGGACCTGTATCTGAGGATCGTGTCCCTGGACGACTTCGACGGCACCACGTGGAAGCCGTCGAAGCGGTCCATCACCACCGTCCCCGACGGCGCGTTCCCGACGCCGCCGGGCCTCGGCGCCGACACCGAGCGCACGGAGATCGGCACGACGGTCTCGACCGCCGACTGGTACGCCCAGGACTGGCTGCCCATGCCGTACCCGCCGAGCGGGGTGAGCATCCGGGGCAACTGGCGCTACGAACCCGTCGGCATGACGCTGGTCGGCGACCACGGGCAGAACACACGCGGTCTGACCTACGAGGTACGCAGCCTCCACGTGCGGCCCACGGCGGAGCAGCTGGCCGACGCGCCGGAGCCGGCGCCCTCGCTGCGGCGCGAGTACACCGAGCTGCCGGACTCGCTGCCGACCGTGGTGTCCCGCACCGCCCGCGAGGTCACCGAGGGCGCGGCCAACGCCTACGACCGGGCGGTCAAGCTCCAGGAGTACTTCACGCTGACCGGCGGCTTCGAGTACGACACCGAGGTCGACGTCGGCAGCGACTCGCAGGCGATCGCCCGTTTCCTGCGGGACAGGCAGGGCTTCTGCGTGCACTTCTCGTTCGCGATGGCGTCGATGGCCCGTTCGCTGGGCATACCGGCGCGGGTCGCGGTGGGCTTCGCGCCCGGCACCCCGCAGGCGGACGGCACGGTCGCGGTCGGGCTGCGGGACGCGCACGCCTGGCCGGAGCTGTACTTCGAGGGTGTGGGCTGGACCCGGTTCGAGCCGACCCCGACCCGCGGTTCGACGCCGTCGTACACCGTGCAGGACACCGCGGAGAACACGGTGCCCGATCCCGCACGGCCCTCACAGGCCGCGCCCACGGAACCGTCGGCGGAGCCCTCGGCGAGCGAGAGCTGCACGGCGGAGCGGAGGAAGCTGGGGGCGTGCGAGAGCGAGTCGCCGCAGGCGGCCCTGCCCACCGGCGACGACGGACCGAAGTGGTACGCGCTGCTGGGATGGGTGCTGGCCGGTCTCGTGGTGCTGGTGCTGCCGCTGGCGCCGATGCTGTGGCGGGCGAGGACCCGGGCGGTGCGGCTGGGCGGGCACGGCCGCTCGGAGGCGGAGACGGTGCCGTACGTCCTGGCCGTCTGGGACGAGCTGACCGACACGGCGTGGGACTACGGCATCGCGCCGGACGAGTCGCTGACCCCGCGCGGGGCGGCGGACCGGATCGTGCGACTGGGCCGGCTCGGCCCGGGTGCGGCGGCGTCGGTGCACCGGGTGGCCGATGCGGTGGAGCAGGCCCTGTACGCGCCTCGGCCGCGGGCGACGGCGGGTCTGACGGACGAGGTGCGGGGCGTCGCGGCGGGGCTGCGGTCCTCGGTCAACCGGCGGGCGCGGGTGCGGGCGGTGTTCGCGCCGCGGTCGAGCGTGCGGGTGGTGTGGGCGGTGTCGGCGTGGTGGGCCGGGGTGCGCGGGCGTCTGTCCGCGCTGCGGCCGGACTGGCGTCGGCCGTCACGGCAGCGGGGCTGAGCCTCACCGGTTGCGCGGGGTGAGGGCCGGCCTTGCGGGACGGGGCCGGCCCGCCGGGGGGGTCGGCCGGGAGCGGGCTCGTGCGGCCCTGCGCTCGTGGGGTGCCTTCCCCCGTTCTCGGCTTCGCTCGAGCGGGGCCCCCCTCGCCCGCCCGTGCCGCCCTGGGGTACCTCCCAGGCCCTTCAGGCACGGGGGAGGCATGACTTGCCCGCGGGAACGAAAGCGTGCGGCCGTCCGCAGGGACGGGGGCGCGGCTGACCGCCGGAACGAGGGCAGCCGGTCTCCGTGAGAACGGGGGCATCGGGTCTCCGCGCGAGTGGAGGCATGCGGCCGCCCGCCGGAACGACGGCGCGCGGCTGTCCGCGGGAAGAGGGGGACGCGGCTGTCCGCGGGAATGCATGAGGGGGCGGCCACCGTGTCGGTGGCCGCCCCCTGGGCTTGTCTTCGGGGAAGGCTAGTGTCCGCCCTGCTCGTCGCGGCGGCGCTGCCAGCGTTCCTCGATGCGGTCCATCACGGAGCGGCGCTGTCTGCCCTGGCGTCCCGCCTGCGGCATGCCCGTCGCACCGGCGGCCTGCTCCCCCGGCTTGGGCGCCTTGCGCCAGCCGGTCACCGCGAGGACCGCGCAGCCCAGCATCACGAGGAACCCGACGACACTGAGCCAGACCTGCTGGGCGACCATACCGGCCATGAGGAGCGCAATACCCACGAGGAAGCCCGCGACCGCCTGGTAGACCCGTCGCCGGGTGTACGTACGCAGCCCGCTTCCCTCGAGCGCCGTCGCGAACTTGGGATCTTCGGCGTACAGCGCTCGCTCCATTTGCTCGAGCATGCGCTGCTCGTGCTCCGAGAGCGGCACGGAGTCCTCCTCATCGTGCAGTCGCCGGGGCGACCCGGGGGGGTCCCTTCAGGATAGGCAGGGAATCGCCCCCGTGAAACCCGCCCCTCTGCGCCAATTGGCCAACCGGTGCCCGCCATCACGTCCCGGCCCGCTGAGGCTTCTCATTCCCCGGCGTCCGGCCCGTCATGCCGAGCGGTCTCCCTCGATCATACGGTGCCAAGCCGCCATTCGGGGGGCCTGTGGCGCACTCCATGCGGAGCGGGGCCACCGGGCGCGTCGCTGATCAGCGACGCGCCCCCGCAGCCGCTCAGGCCCCCGGGGCCCCCCGCGTCTCACCGAGCACATGGAGTTGCGTGGCCACGGAGTGGAAGGCGGCGAGTTCGGCCGCCGCGGCCTCCAGCCTCAGCAGCGCGTCCAGGGCCCCGGACTCGGTGTCGACGAGCACACCGGGGACGAGGTCGGCGAAGACCCGCACACCGTGCACGGCGCCGACCGTCAGGCCCGCGTCCTCCACGAGCGCGGTGAGCCGGTCGGCGGTGAAACGGCGCGGCACGGGGTCGCCGGCGCCCCATCGGCCGTCCGGGTCGTCGAGCGCCTGCCTGGCCTCCGTGAAGTGACCGGCGAGGGCGCGGGCGAGCACGGCGCCGCCGAGGCCCGCGGCGAGCAGGCTGAGGACGCCGTCGGGGCGCAGGGCAGCCACCGCGTTGCGGACGCCCTCGGCGGGGTCGTCGACGTACTCCAGGACGCCGTGGCACAGCACGACGTCGTAGCCGCCGCGCTCGGCCACGTCGAAGAGGCCCAGGGCGTCGCCCTGGACGCCCCGGACCCGGTCGGCGACGTCGGCCTCGGCGGCGCGGCGCTCCAGGGCGAAGAGCGCGTTGGGGCTGGGGTCGACGACGGTCACCCGGTGACCGAGCCGGGCCAGGGGCACCGCGAAGTTGCCGCTGCCGCCGCCGGTGTCGAGGATGTCCAGCGCCTGCCGCCCGGTCGCCTTGACCCTGCGTTCCAGGGCGTCCTGGAGGACCTCCCAGACCACGGCGGTACGGAGGGCGGCACGGGGCCGCATCGGGTCCGACACGGTAGTTGACTCCTCGGCGCGGCACCGCCTCTTCCTCGGCGGAGCAATCGGGCTCCCTCCCCTGGCGGGCAGGGCTTCAGGCGCTGTCCACCCTATGGCCTGTGCCGTGGTGGCCGGGCACCTGTCCGCGCTCTCACGGTGCCGGGCGAGGTGTTCCGCCCCCGTCGCCCCTTCTCGTCCCGTCGTCCCCGGGGGTTTCGCCCCCGGGCCCCCGTCCGCGCGGTTCCCCGCGGCCCTGGTGGGGCAGGACCGGCTGGAGGGCCAGCATGCGTTCGACCAGACGGAGGAACATCGCCACGTCGCGTATCAGGTCGTCGGCGTCCCGGTCGCTCGCCGCGCCCCGGATGCCGGCTTCGGCCCGTGCGCGGCGCCGGGCCCCGGAGGCGAACAGAGCGCTCCACTCGGTGAGCTCGGGCGCGACCTCGGGGAGCACGTCCCAGGCGCTCCGTATCCGGGCCCGGGCCCGGGGCGAGGCCTCGGGTCGACCGCGGGCGGCGAGCACGGCGGCGGCGGTGCGCAGGGCGGCGAGGTGAGCCGTCGCGTAGCGCTCGTTGGGGGTGTCGAGGACGGTGGCCTCGTCGAGACCGGCGCGGGCCTGGGCGAGCAGGTCGAGGGCGGCGGGCGGGGCCGTGGCGCGGCGCAGCACGGGGTGGATGTCGCCCGCCGGGCCGTTCAGTGAGGGGGCAGGGCCGGTGGCGCGGCGCCGACGGGCGGCGGCTGCGGACGAGTGGGCCATGACGAACCTCCTGTCGTCTTGGTGACGCCACCCCTACGGAGAGGTGCCGTATGTGCACATCGTGAGGTATGGCACTGACAATCCGTTCTGACCTGGGTTTTTGCTGCGCTCGGCCGTTCGCGCCAGTTTCTGTGCCGACCGGTCGGTTCACAGCAGGAGGACGTGGCGGACGGCCCGCCCGGACTCGCCGTCACCGTCCGGGAGGGCTCCCGTCGAGGCGCTGCGGCGGCTCGTCACGGGCGGCCCCGGGCCGGCTGCGCCCCGAGCCGAGTCCGTGAGCCGACCCGTGAACGGACGGACCGGCGTTCCTGTGACAATCAGGGCCATGGAACGCAGCACCACGCCGGGCGGCAGTGCCCGCCGCGAGGCCACCCGGCAGAAGCTCTACGAGGCGGCCGTCACCCTCATCGCCGAACAAGGCTTCTCCGCCACCACCGTGGACGAGATCGCCGAGCGGGCGGGAGTCGCGAAGGGCACGGTCTACTACAACTTCGCGAGCAAGTCGGTCCTCTTCGAGGAGTTGCTGCGGCACGGGGTCGGTCTGCTGACCGCCTCGCTGCGGGAGGCGGCCGAGCGGACGGCCGGGGAGGGCGGCGGCAAGGTCGACGCCCTGGACGCGATGGTCCGCGCGGGGCTCGTCTTCATCGACCGCTACCCGGCCTTCACCCAGCTGTACGTGGCCGAACTGTGGCGCACCAACCGGGCCTGGCAGTCCACGCTGATGGTGGTACGGCAGCAGGCGGTGGCGGTGGTCGAGGGCGTGCTGCGCGAGGGCGTGGCGAACGGCGAGTTCAGCGAGGAGATCGACGTCCCGCTGACGGCGGCGGCGCTGGTCGGCATGGTGCTGGTGGCCGCGCTGGACTGGAAGTCCTTTCAGCCGGAGCGCTCCCTGGACGACGTGCACTCCGCCCTGTCGCGGCTGCTGCAGGGGCGGGTCAGCGGCCGCCGCTGAGTCCCCGACGGACGAAGGCGCCGGCCCGGGGTGGCCGCGTCCCCCGCGGGCCACCGTCGGACCGGCGCCTTCCTCGCTCCCCCGTACGTCCCCCCGTGGAACCCCCGTGCGGTCGTCCCCCGGGTTCCCCCGTGCCTCGCTCCCACCGGCGGCGCCGGCGGAAGGAGCGGATCGCGGGCCGGCACCGTTCCGGCGCCCCGTGCCGCCGGTTCCGGGACCGGGCCCCTCTCCGTGGTCTCCACTCTCTCGTTCCCGCGGGCCGGCCCCCATCCGCGCGCGTACTCAACTCGGCGGCTAGGTACGGGTACTCAGGGCCGCGCACGCGCCCCCGCGGCCCGGTACCGCCGGCCGGGGCGCGGGTGCCCGGGGACGGGCCGCCGGCGGCGGATAAAGTCCCTGGCATGGCACGGATTGCGGTGATCGGCGCCGGGATGGGCGCGATGGCGGCCGCCGCCCGGCTGGCCGTCGCGGGCCACCGGGTGGCGGTGTACGAGCGGACGGAGACGTACGGCGGTGCGCTGCGCCGTCTCGAGCGGGACGGGTTCGCCTTCGACACCGGCCCCGGGCTGCTCCCGTTGCCGGCGGTCTACCGGGATCTGTTCGTGAAGACCGGCAAGGAGCCGCTGGAGGCGTGTGTCGAGCTGGTCCAGGTCGACCCGTCCTCGCACCACGTGTTCGCGGACGGCACGCGCGTGTCGCTGCCGAACGCCTCCCGCGCGGGCGTCGTCTCCGCACTGGAGGAGAGCCTCGGAGCGGACGCGGCCAGGCGCTGGGGGGACTTCCTGGTGCGGGCGCGGGAGGCCTGGGACCGGTCGCGCCGGCCGCTGCTGGAGGAGCCGCTGTGGCCCAACTGGCAGGTCCTGGCCGAACGCGAGCCGTATCCGGCGGTCCCCCACAGGAAGTTCCTGCGCACGCGTACGGCGGGCACGCTCGCGGAGGTCGGCGCGTGGGAGCTGCGCGACCCCCGGCTGATCGCACTGCTGGAGGGCCATGCGCTGGCGTACGGCCTCGATCCCCGCGCCACCCCCGCGAGCGCGGCGGTGCTGCCGTACATGGAGCACGCCTTCGGCATGTGGTACGTGCGGGGCGGTCTGCGGGAGCTGGCGCGGGCGGTGTACGAGCGGTGCGTGGCCCGCCGGGTGGAGTTCCACTTCGGCGCGGAGGTGGCCGGGGTGAGGCAGGAGGGCGGCCGGGCGGCGGGGCTGGAACTCGCCGGCGGCTCGGTGGTGGAGGCGGACCTCGTGGTCGCCGGGGTGGCCCCCGGGGTGCTGGAGCGGCTGAGCCGGGGGACGCGGGTGCGCGGTGACGACGAGGTCCCGGGCCGGCGGGGGACGGCGAGCCGGGTGACGGTGGCGCTGGCGCTGCGGGGCGGGCGTCCGGAGGGGACCGCGCACCGTACGGTCGTGCACGCGGAGGACCGGGAGGCCGAACTGGAGTCGCTGTCCGGTGCGCCCGGGGGCCTGCCCGCGCGGCCCACGGTCACGGTGCTGCGGCCGGACGACCCGGCGCTGGTGCCGGACGCCGGCCACGAGGCGGTCACGGTGACGTCGGTGGTGCCCGCCGGGGCCGAGGGGGCGCGGGAGGCGCACGCCGGGAATCTGATCGCCGTCGCCGAGCGCGCGGTACCCGGCCTGCGCGACCGGTTGCTGTGGCACGAGGTGCGCACCCCGGCCGACGTCGCCGCGGAGACCGGCGCGGAGGGCGGCGCGGTGCCGGCGCCGGCGCTGGCCGCGGCGGGCGGGCGGCTGCTGCACCCGGCCAACACCACCGGCCTGACGGGGCTGTTCACGGCCGGGGGCTGGTCCCATCCCGGCGGCGGACTCCCGCACGCCGGGATGTCGGGGGCGCTGGCGGCCGGACTGATCGTGGAGGGGCCGGAGTTCCGCGGGTCGCAGTGAGCGCGCTCAGTAGCGGTACTGCTCGTCGTAGCCGGTGCCGCCGCCGTGCGTCTGTCCGTCGCCCTGGTACGGGTACTGCGGCTGCTCGGGCGGGAGTTCACCGCCGTACGCGTCGTCGGTGCTGCGCTGCTGCGGGACCCACAGGCCGCCGGCCGGGGTCTCGCCGCCGTAGCCCTGCTGGGCGTACGGCTCCTGGCCGTAACCCTGCTGGGGGTACTGCTGGGGGTCGGCGTAACCGGTGTCGTACGAGGTGTTCCCGTAGGCCGAGTTGCCGATGTACGGGTCGGAATAGGCCGCGTACTGCTGGCCCGTGGTGTCGTAGCCCTGCTGCTGGCCGTAACCGGAGTAGTCGTAGGCGTGGTTCGGGTCGGCGCTCTGGGCGGCCGCCGCGTACTGGTCCTGGGACGGGGCCGCGTACCCGGTGTCGCCGTAGACCCCGTAGGAGCCGGTGTCGTCGGGCATGGGCTGCGGCTCGTAGACGGCGGTGGTCTCGGCTGCCGCCGGCTGGCCGGAACGGGCGGCGGGGGTGAACACGTCGTCGCGGTCGTAGTCGTCGTCCGTGTGCTGGTCGGTCCGGTCGGTCCGGTCGGTCCGGTCGGTCCGGTCGCGGTGGTCGCGGTGGTCGCGGTGGTCGTCGCCCTCGTCGCCGTGACCGGCGCCGGACGCCTCCGGGTCGGGGACCTCCGGGGTCGGCTCCCGGCGTTCGCGGTCGCCGCGGCGGCCCTTGGCGGCTGCCAGCACCGGCGCGTTGACCGCCCAGCCGGCCGCGAAGCCGCGGCGGAAGGACAGCGTCACGTAGGTCTGGCCGACCGCGAAGGCGGCGGCGCCCAGCCCGATGACGATCACCGACGGGATCAGCACACCGAGCACGACCCCGAGGAAGCCGGTGAAGGCGAGCAGCCGCCAGCGCAGGCGCGCCTTGTACTGCAGCAGCACCTCACCGAGCAACCACAGCGCGACGCCGCCGAACGCGATGTAGAGGACCGTCCAGCCCATGTACGCCCCTCTCCCAGTGGTCGCTACTCAGTGTGTCGTATATCAGTGCGACCGGTCTAGGCCCGCGGCGGGTGGTGCAGGCCCAGGTTCTCGTAGATTTCCAGAGTCGCCGTGGAGTTGTTGAGCGTGATGAAGTGCAGTCCGGGCACTCCCTCGGCCAGCAGCCGGGCACAGAACTCCGTGGCGAACTCGATACCGATGGAGCGTACCGCCGCCGGATCGTCCTTCGCTGCGAGGATCCGCTCTTTGAGGGCCTCCGGGAACACGGCGTTACTGAGCCTCGGCAACCTCTCCAGCATCTTCACGCTGGTCACCGGCATGACCTCGGGGATCACCGGGGTCGCGCAGCCCGCCGCGTGGACTCGGTCACGCAGCCGCAGATAGGACTCGGGCCGGAAGAACATCTGGGTGATCGCGTAGTCCGCGCCGGCCCGGCACTTGTCGACGAAGCGGGCGACGTCGGTGTCCCAGTCGGCTGACCGCGGGTGCATCTCCGGGAAGGCGGCGACGCCGACGCAGAAGTCGCCCGACTCCTTGATGAGCCGGACGAGTTCGGCGGCGTAGGTCAGCCCTTGCGGGTGCGGCACCCAGTCGCCCATCGGGTCGCCGGGCGGGTCGCCGCGCACGGCGAGCATGTTGCGGATCCCGGCGTCGGCGTACTGGCCGATGATGTTGCGCAGCTCGGCGACGGAGTGGTCGACCGCGGTGAGGTGGGCGACCGGGGTGAGGGTGGTGTCGGCGACGATCTGCTGGGTCTCCTTGACCGTGCCGGCGCGCGTGGAGCCGCCCGCGCCGTAGGTCACGGAGACGAAGTCCGGCGCGACCGCCTCGACCCTGCGCAGCGCGCTCCACAGGTTCCGCTCGCCCTTGGGGGTCTTCGGCGCCGAGAACTCGAACGAGAACGTCGTCTTGCCGGTGGCGAGCATGTCACGCACGGTGCGCGCGCGATCAGTCCTGGTGGATGCGGTTCCGAGGGCCATACCGGCAGGTTAGCCAGGGGGAGGCGCTCCCCCAACCGGATGGGGGATATTTGTCTGGAATGCCGACTTGTTGTCCACCCCTTGGACAAACCTGAGACGGGCGGGGGTCATCCGGCGTCCGCGAGCGCCGCCTGCCGCAGCCGCTTCGCGAACTCGGCCGCCGCCGCGCCCGGGTCGTCCGCCTCGGTGAGGGCCCGTACGACGACGACCCGGCGGGCGCCGGCGTCCAGCACCTCGTCGAGGTTGCCGAGGTCGATGCCGCCGATGGCGAACCAGGGTCGGTCGGTGCCGAGGGCGGCCGTGTGACGGACCAGGTCGAGGCCGGGCGCGGGGCGGCCGGGCTTGGTGGGGGTGGGCCAGCAGGGGCCGGTGCAGAAGTAGTCCACGCCGGGCTGGACGGCCGCCGCGGCGGCCTCGGACCCGGCGTGGGTGGAGCGGCCGATCAGGATGTCGTCGCCGAGGATGGCGCGGGCGGCGGGGACGGGGAGGTCGCCCTGGCCGAGGTGGAGGACGTCGGCGCCGGCGGCGTGGGCGACGTCCGCGCGGTCGTTGACCGCGAGCAGCTTGCCGTGCCGGGCGCAGGCGTCGGCGAGGACCGCCAGGTGCTCCAGCTCCTCGCCGGCCTCCATGCCCTTGTCCCGCAGCTGCACGACGTCGACCCCGCCGGCCAGGACCGCGTCCAGGAACTCCGGGAGATCGCCCTGCCGCGTGCGGGCGTCGGTGCACAGGTAGAGCAGGGCGTCGGCGAGCCGGGCGCGAGCGGTGACGGTCATGCGAGGGTCCCCCCGGGGTGTCGGCGGCGTACGGGCCCGGCGGGCCCGCCGCAGGGGACCCTATGCCGCCGGCTCGGGTGCCCCCGGGCCGGGGCCCGTGCCCCGGCCGGTGGTGTTCGGGTGGGTGGACGGTCGGGTCCGGTCAGACCGCGAGTGCCTGGGCCCGGCGCTTCACCTCCGTGCCGCGGTTCTCGCTGAGCGCCTGCGCGGGCGTGCCCGGCAGGGTGGGGTCAGGGGTGAAGAGCCATTCCAGCATCTCCTCGACCGTGAAGCCGTCGTCCCGCAGGAGCGTCAGGGTCCCGGTCAGCCCCTTGACGACCTTGTCCCCGTCGATGAAGGCGGCGGGCACGTGCAGCGCGCGGTTCTCCCCCCGGCGTACGGCGATGAGCTGGCCCTCCTTGACCAGCTGCCGGACGCGCGTCACCTCGACACCGAGCATCTCGGCGATGTCGGGGAGGGTGAGCCAGGCGGGGACGAGAGCATCGATCTTTGCGTCAATCTCGGTCACGGGACAAGCGTGCCATCTGCCACTGACAGTCGGAAGTCAGCCCCGCCCGCCCGGGCGGACGCGCCGGACCGGGAACGTCACGCCGTCGCCGACTTCAGGGGCCGCGCCGGGTCCGCCAGCAGCTCCGCGTCCATCGCCGTGCCCGCCTCGATCAGCCTGCGCCCCTGCGCCAGGTCCCGGGGCCGCCCCACCGCGAGCAGCGCGACCGGGCGGGACCCCCGCAGCCAGCAGACGCTCCACGCCGCCTCGGCGGGGTCCCCGCGCCACACCATCCGGTCGGCGTCCGCGTGATGCCCCGCGTACTGCACGAAGCGCCCGAACTGCTCGGACCAGAAGTACGGCACCGGGTCGTAGACCGCCGGTTTCCGGCCGGTGGACGCGCCGAGGATGTTCTCGGCGACCGTGCGCGGCCCCTGGAGGGCGTTGTCCCAGTGGTGGACCAGCAGACGCTCGCCGTAGCGCCCGGACGGGAAGGACGCGCAGTCGCCGACCGCGTACACGTCCGGCAGGGAGGTCGCCAGACGGCGGTCGGCGACGACCTCCCCGTGCGCCCCGAGCTCGATCCCGGAGCCCGCCAGCCAGGCGGTGGCGGGCCGGGCCCCGATGCCGACGACCACGGCGCCCGCGGGCAGCCGCGCGCCGTCGTCCAGGACCACGGCGCCGGGTTCGACGCGCTCCACGCGCGTACGCGTGCGCAGCGTGACGCCCGCCTCGGCGTACCAGGCCGCCATCGGGGCGGCCACCTCGGCCGGCAGCACCCCGACGAGCGGCCGCTCCTCGGCCTCCACCACGGTGACCGCGCAGCCCGCCTCGCGGGCCGCCGTGGCGAACTCCGCGCCGATCCAGCCGGCGCCGACCACCACGACGTCGTGCCGCCGCGCGAGCACCGGCCGCAGTCGCGCGGCGTCGTCCAGGGTGCGCAGCAGGTGGACGCCCGGGACGCCCTCCGCGCCCGGCAGCCGGACCGGTTCCGCACCGGTGGCGACCACCAGGACGTCGTACGGGACGGGCCCGGCCTCCGTGTCCAGTTCGTGGTCGGCGGGGCGCAGGCCGAGCACCTCGCAGCCGAGCCGCAGCTCGACGCCGGCGTCCTCGAAGTCGACGTCGAAGGCGGAGCCCTCGGCCTTGCCGAGCAGCACCGCCTTGGACAACGGCGGCCTGTCGTACGGCTGGTGGGGTTCCGCACCGATCAGGATCACGGTGCCGGTGAAACCCTGCTCCCGCAGGGCGAGGGCGGTCTGCACGCCGGCCATGCCCGCGCCCGCCACCACCACCCGCCGCGGCTCGGACCGTCCCGGTCCCTGCGTCTGCTCGCTCACCCGATCACCTTAGACACCTGGCCCGGCATCACCGGTCCAGCTGCTCCACCACGCTCGTCCCGCCGCCCGGCTGCGACTCCCACTCCCAGCTCTCCTCCAGCCGCACCCGTCCGTCGGGCAGCTCCACGACCGTCGACACGCAGTGCCCCGAGGAGGTGGTGCCGTCCCGCTTCAGCTGCACGTACCGGAAGTCCAGCCGGTCCCCCGCGCGGGTGCCCACCAGGTGCCCGCGCACCACGTCGCCGCCCTCGTACTCGGCCCAGATCTCGCCGGCCCGCTCGTGGTAGACGAAGCGGGTGCGGGTGCCGACCTGGCCGGGGGCCTGGTCGGCCACGGGGGCGAGGACGAGTCCGTCGAGCGAGCGGGCCACGGTGGGGCTCCCTTACGAGTGCGATGCGCCGGGGGCTAGGGTGGCCAACGTACAAGCACTCGCGGGAGCCCGGACGCACCGGGCTGAGAGGGAGGCTGGCGGCCTCCGACCGTACGAACCTGATCCGGGTCATGCCGGCGAAGGGAGGGGCAGGACGCCCATGTCACCCACGCGCACCTCGGACGTCCTCGTCGTCGGGGGCGGGCTCATCGGACTGGTGACGGCCTGGCGGGCCGCGCAGCGCGGTCTCGGCACGGCCGTGGTGGACCCCGAGCCGGGCGGCGGCGCCGCGCGGGTGGCCGCCGGGATGCTGGCCGCCGTCACGGAACTGCACTACGGCGAGGAGACCCTGCTCGGTCTGAACCTCGCCTCCGCGCGGCGCTACCCCGACTTCGCGGCCGAGCTGACCGAGCTGACCGGCCACGACCTCGGCTACCGCGCGTGCGGCACGCTCGCCGTGGCGCTGGACGCCGACGACCGCGCCCACCTGCGGGAGCTGCACGCCCTGCAGCAGCGGTCGGGGCTGGACTCGCAGTGGCTGTCCGGGCGGGACTGCCGGCGCCTGGAGCCGATGCTCGCGCCGGGCGTGCGCGGCGGCCTGCGGGTGGACGGCGACCACCAGATCGACCCGCGGCGGCTGGCGGCCGCGCTGGTCACCGCCTGTGAGCGCGCGGGCGTGACCGTCCACCGCGCGCGGGCCGAGCGGCTCGTCGTCGCGGGAGGCCGCGCGACGGGCGTCGTCACGGCCGACGGCGACGGACTCGGCGCCGGGCAGGTGGTGCTCGCCGCGGGCAGCCTCAGCGGGCGGCTCGCGGGCGTCCCGGCGGACGTGCTGCCGCCCGTGCGTCCCGTGAAGGGGCAGGTGGTGCGGCTGACCATGCCCGCGCGCCACGGTCCCTTCCTGAGCCGGACCGTGCGGGCCGTGGTGCGCGGCAGCCACGTCTACCTGGTGCCGCGCGAGAACGGCGAGCTGGTGATCGGGGCGACCAGCGAGGAGATGGGCTGGGACACCACCGTGACCGCGGGCGGCGTGTACGAGCTGCTGCGCGACGCCCATGAGCTGGTCCCCGGCATCACCGAGCTGCCGCTGACCGAGACCCTGGCGGGACTGCGCCCCGGCTCCCCCGACAACGCGCCGCTGCTCGGCCCGACGGAGCTCGAAGGGCTGCTGCTCGCCACCGGCCACTACCGCAACGGTGTCCTGCTGACGCCGGTCACCGGCGACGCCATGGCGGAGGTCCTGACCACCGGCGCCCTGCCGGAGGTGGCCCGCCCCTTCACCCCGCGGCGCTTCGGCGCCGCCGTCCGCACGGAGCAGCCCGCATGAACATCTCGGTCAACGGGGAGCGCCGGGAGTTCGCGCCCGGCACGGCTCTCGACCTCGTCGTGAAGTCGCTCACCGAGGCGCCCTCGGGGGTGGCCGCCGCCCTCAACGAAACCGTCGTCCCGCGCGCGCAGTGGCCCGCCACGCCCCTCAGCGAGGGGGACCGCGTGGAAGTCCTGACCGCCGTCCAGGGAGGCTGACCCATGGCCGACGATCCGTTCCTCCTCGGCGGTACGTCCTTCACGTCCCGCCTGATCATGGGCACCGGCGGGGCGCCGAGCCTCGATGTGCTGGAGCGGGCGCTGGTGGCGTCCGGGACGGAGCTGACGACCGTCGCGATGCGGCGGGTGGACCCCTCGGTGCACGGGTCCGTGCTGTCGGTGCTGGAGAAGCTGGGCATCCGGGTGCTGCCGAACACGGCGGGGTGCTTCACCGCCGGGGAGGCCGTGCTCACCGCACGTCTCGCGCGGGAGGCGCTCGGCACGGACCTGGTCAAGCTGGAGGTCATCGCCGACGAGCGGACGCTGCTGCCGGACCCGGTCGAGCTGCTGGACGCGGCGGAGACGCTGGTCGACGACGGGTTCACGGTGCTTCCGTACACGAACGACGACCCGGTGCTGGCGCGGAAACTGGAGGAGGCCGGGTGTGCGGCGATCATGCCGCTGGGGTCGCCGATCGGGTCGGGGCTGGGGATCCGCAATCCGCACAACTTCGAGTTGATCGTGGAGCGGGCCGGTGTGCCGGTGATCCTGGACGCCGGGGCGGGTACCGCGTCGGACGCGGCGCTGGCGATGGAGCTGGGGTGCGCGGGGGTGATGCTGGCGTCGGCGGTCACCCGGGCGCAGGAGCCGGTGCTCATGGCTTCCGCGATGCGGCGCGCGGTGGAGGCGGGGCGGCTGGCGCGGCTGGCGGGGCGGATTCCCCGGCGGTGGTTCGCCGAGGCGTCGTCCCCCACGGAGGGCATGGCCGTGCTGGATCCCGAGCGGCCCGCGTTCTGACGGTGAGGAGGCGTGGGCCGGACCGGGCGGGTCACGCCGCCCGGCGCCCGCGGGGCGCCGGGGGAGGCATGACTGTGCGCGGTCACGCGGTGCGCACGTCACAGGTCCGCTGCAACGGACGGTGATCGGGGCGGGGGTGTCGGTGGGGACTCGTAGACTCGGGGCGTGGACACGACCCTTCAGGACCCTCTGGTCGGGCAGGTGCTCGACGGCCGGTATCGCGTCGAGGCGCGGATCGCGGTCGGCGGGATGGCCACGGTCTACCGGGCCGTGGACACCCGCCTGGACCGCGTCCTCGCGCTCAAGGTGATGCACCCCTCCCTCGCGGCCGACGGCTCGTTCGTCGAGCGGTTCATCCGCGAGGCGAAGTCGGTCGCCCGGCTGGCCCACCCGAACGTGGTGCAGGTCTTCGACCAGGGCACCGACGGGGCGTACGTCTATCTGGCGATGGAGTACATCGCCGGCTGCACCCTGCGCGACGTGCTGCGCGAACGCGGGGCGCTCCAGCCGCGCGCCGCGCTGGACATCCTGGAGCCGGTGCTGGCCGCGCTCGGCGCCGCGCACCGGGCCGGGTTCGTGCACCGTGACATGAAGCCCGAGAACGTGCTGATAGGGGACGACGGCCGGGTCAAGGTCGCCGACTTCGGGCTGGTCCGCGCCGTGGACTCGGTGACGAACACCACGGGCACCGTCCTGGGCACGGTCTCGTACCTGGCCCCGGAGCAGATCGAGAACGGCACCGCCGACCCCCGTGTGGACGTCTACGCCTGCGGCATCCTGCTGTACGAGATGTTGACCGGCGAGAAGCCGTACGACGGCGACTCCCCCGCGATCGTGCTCTACAAGCACCTGCACGACGACGTGCCGGCCCCGTCGGCCGCCGTGCCCGGCCTGGCGTACGAGCTGGACGAGCTGGTCGCGTCGGCGACCGCGCGCAACCCCGAGGTCCGTCCGCACGACGCGGTGGCGCTGCTCGCGCAGGTCCGCGCGGGGCGCGGCCGGCTCACCGACGAGCAGTTCGACGCGGTGCCGCCGCAGGCGCTGGCGTCGGAGCACGACAACGCCGAGGACCGTACGAGCGTCATCCCGCGCTCCCTGGCCGTCCCCCGCCCGCTGCCCGTCGACGAGGACCGGGCCGCGGACCCCGTGCACCGCACCAGCCGGTTCCGGTCCCCGCCGCCGCCCCGGCGCCGGACGACGCTGCGGCGCGGGCCGATGGCGATCGTCGTGGCCGTGCTGCTGGTCCTCGGGACCGGCGCGGGCGTCTGGTACATCAACTCCGGCCAGTTCACCAAGGTCCCTCCGCTGCTGGGGAAGACCGAGCAGGAGGCCCGGGAGCGGCTGGCGGACGCCGGGCTGGACACCGGCCGGGTGGAGGAGGCGTACAGCGACACCGTGGAGCGGGGCACGGTGATCAGCACCGACCCGCGGACGGGCACCCGCATCCGCGGCGACGACTCGGTGTCGCTGACCCTCTCCAAGGGCCCGCAGACCGTGCGGGTGCCCGACCTCGACGGCTACCCGCTGGACAAGGCGCGGGACCTGCTCGAGGACGACGGCCTGGAGCCGGGCATGGTGACCCGGGAGTTCAGCGGGACCGTGGCCCGGGGCTCGGTGATCTCCACGAAGCCGGGCAAGGGCACCGAGGTCCGCGCGGGCTCCGCCGTGGCGCTGACCGTGAGCAAGGGCAGCCCGGTGGACGTGCCGGACGTGACCGGTGACGACGCGGAGGACGCCCGCGCGGAGCTGGAGGAGGCCGGTCTCAAGGTGAGGATCGCCGCCGGGCGGGTCAACTCCGGGCACGACGCCGGCCGGGTGGCCCGGCAGACCCCGGGCGCGGGACGGCAGGCCACCGAGGGCGACACCGTGACGCTGACCCTGTCCAAGGGCCCGGAGATGGTCGAGGTGCCGGACGTGACCGGTGACAGCGTGGACGAGGCCGAGGAGAAGCTGAAGGACGCCGGGTTCGACGTGGACGAGGACCGCGGACTGCTCGGACTGTTCGGCGACACCGTCAGGGGCCAGTCCGTGGAGGGCGGGGACACCGCGCCCAAGGGCTCGACGATCACCCTTGAGATCCGCTGACGGACGGGGCCGGCGCGCGTGGCACCCTTGACGGGTGAAGAGTCACCTGTCCGGCCCCGCCCGCAACCCGGTCGGCGGCCATGTGCCCGTGGCCGGCGGCCTGCACTCCGTCGGTCTGTCCTACGCCCGTGAGCTGGGCGCCGAGACCGTGCAGGTCTTCGTCGCCAATCCGCGCGGCTGGGCCACTCCGGCCGGCAATCCGAAGCAGGACGAGGCGTTCCGCGCGGCCTGCGCGGACCGGTCGATCCCGGCGTACGTACACGCCCCGTACCTGATCAACTTCGGCTCCCACACCGAGGCGACCGTCGAACGGTCCGTGGAGTCGCTGCGGCACTCGCTGCGGCGCGGCCGGGAGATCGGCGCGCTGGGCGTGGTGGTGCACACGGGCAGCGCGACCGGCGGGCGGGAGCGGCCGGTGGCGCTGAAGCAGGTGCGGGAGCACATGCTGCCGCTGCTCGACGAGCTCACCCGTGACGACGACCCGTTCCTGCTGCTGGAGTCGACGGCGGGACAGGGTTCCTCGCTGTGCTCACGGACCTGGGACTTCGGGCCGTACTTCGAGGCGCTGGACGCCCATCCGAAGCTGGGCGTCTGCCTGGACACCTGCCACATCTTCGCGGCCGGCCACGACCTGACCGGGCCCGACGGTATGCACCAGACGCTGGACCTGCTGGTGGACACGGTGGGCGAGGGCCGGCTGAAGCTGATCCACGCCAATGACTCCATGGACGTGGTAGGCGCCCACAAGGACCGGCACGCGAACATCGGCGCGGGGCACATCGGCGAGGAGCCGTTCCGGGCGCTGATGACGCACCCGGCGACCGAGGGCGTACCGCTGGTCCTCGAGACGCCCGGCGGCAGGGAGGGGCACGCCGCGGACGTGGAGCGGCTGAAGAAGCTGCGGGGCTCGTGACACCGCGGGGCGGTCAGAGCTCGGGGCCCTCCCCGGGCTCCTCCTGGTAGGAGTAGCGCTGCTCCTTCCAGGGGTCGCCGACGTTGTGGTAGCCGCGCTCCTCCCAGAAGCCCCGGCGGTCGGCGGTCATGTACTCCACGCCGCGCACCCATTTGGGGCCCTTCCAGGCGTAGAGGTGGGGGACGATCAGCCGCAGCGGGAAGCCGTGCTCGGCGGTGAGCAGCTCGCCGTCCTTGTGGGTGGCGAAGAGGGCGCGCTCGGAGGTGAAGTCGGCCAGCCGAAGGTTGGAACTGAATCCGTACTCCGCCCAGACCATCACATGGGTGACGTCCGGCGCGGGCGGGGCGAGGTCCACGACGGTGCGTGCCGGGATCCCGCCCCACTCGGCGCCGACCATGCTGAACTTGGTGACGCAGTGCAGGTCGGCCTCGACGGTGGTGTACGGCAGGGCCGTGAACTCCTCGTGGTTCCAGCGGTGCTTCTCACCGTCGGCGGTGGCGCCGAAGACCCGGAACTCCCAGCGCTCGGGCCGGAACTTGGGGACCGGTCCGTAGTGCGTGACCGGCCACCCCTTCTGCAGTCGCTGCCCCGGCGGGAGCTCGAACCGCGCCGCTCCTGCTGATGCGCGCTCCCCCGATTCGCGTTCCGCCGGCTGACCCATGTCTCCATCCTGACAGACCGGTGGCGATGCCCCTGAACCGGGCCCGTCAGATTCGGTCAAAGAAGTACATACGCTAATAAATACTCACTTACTTACTAAGTGAAGACTTACTGGACGATCCTCCCGGCCGGTGGAATCATGCGCTCCAACCCGCCAGTTCCCCCCGCGCGGAAGGAGCCCACGCGATGCAGGGCGACCCCGAGGTCATCGAATTCCTGAACGAACAGCTGACCGCCGAGCTCACGGCGATCAACCAGTACTTCCTGCACTCGAAGCTGCAGGACCACAAGGGCTGGACGAGACTCGCCGCGTACACGCGTGCCGAGTCCTTCGACGAGATGCGGCACGCCGAGGTGCTCACCGACCGCATCCTGCTGCTCGACGGCCTGCCGAACTACCAGCGGCTGTTCCACGTCCGGGTCGGGCAGACCGTGACCGAGATGTTCCAGGCCGACCGGGAGATCGAGCTCGAGGCGATCGACCGGCTGCGCCGCGGGGTGGAGGTCATGCGCACCAAGGGCGACATCACGTCGGCCAACGTCTTCGAGGCGATCCTCGCCGACGAGGAGCACCACGTCGACTACCTGGACACCCAGCTGGACCTGATCGAGAAGCTGGGCGAGTCGCTGTACCTGTCGACGGTCATCGAGCAGTCCCAGCCCGACTCGTCGGGTCCGGGGACGAGCGGTTTCTCAACGCACTAGGACGACCCCGCAGGACGGGACTAGGCGGCTTCCGGGACCTGCGCCGTGAACGGCGGCTCACCCTGGTCGACGAGCTGCCGGCGCGGACGGGAACCGCGGCCGAGCAGCGCCTGGATGCGCCGTACGCAGCCGCCGCAGTCGGTGCCGGCCTTGCAGGCGGAGGCGATCTGCCGGGGCGTGCACGCTCCGGCGTCCGCGTGACTCCTCACCTGTTCCTCGGTCACACCGAAGCAACTGCAGACGAACACGCGGTTCACCTCCCGGGAAGGTACTGGGCCGAGCCGTCCCGACCCCTGATCGGTGAGGCTAACCTAACCTTACCTGCCGCCCGAAACGCACAGAAGAGGGGCGGGGCGCGATCCCCTGTGATGCACGCCCCACCCCTCGTCCGGTCCCACCTGCTACTGGTCGCGGTACATCTCCGCGACGAGGAACGCCAGGTCGAGCGACTGGCTGCGGTTGAGCCGCGGGTCGCAGGCCGTCTCGTAGCGCTGGTGCAGATCGTCGACGAAGATCTCGTCGCCGCCGCCCACGCACTCGGTGACGTCGTCGCCGGTGAGCTCCACGTGGATGCCGCCCGGGTGCGTGCCGAGACCCTTGTGGACCTCGAAGAATCCCTTGACCTCGTCGAGCACGTCGTCGAAGCGGCGGGTCTTGTGGCCGGAGGCCGCCTCGAAGGTGTTGCCGTGCATCGGGTCGGTCACCCAGGCCACGGTGGCGCCGGACGCGGTGACCTTCTCGACCAGCTCGGGCAGCTTGTCGCGGATCTTGTCCGCGCCCATCCGGACGATGAAGGTCAGCCGGCCGGGCTCGCGCTCGGGGTCGAGGCGCTCGATGTACTGCAGCGCCTCCTCGGCCGTGGTGGCGGGGCCGAGCTTGATGCCGATCGGGTTGCGGATCCTCGAGGCGAACTCGATGTGCGCGTGGTCCAGCTGCCGGGTGCGCTCGCCGATCCACACCATGTGCGCGGAGACGTCGTAGAGCTGTCCGGTGCGCGAGTCGACGCGGGTGAGCGCGGACTCGTAGTCGAGCAGCAGCGCCTCGTGCGAGGAGAAGAACTCGACGGTCTTGAACTCCTCCGGGTCGGTGCCGCAGGCCCGCATGAAGTTCAGCGCGTTGTCGATCTCCCGGGCGAGCTGCTCGTAGCGCTGGCCGGACGGCGACGACTTCACGAAGTCCTGGTTCCAGGCGTGCACCTGGCGCAGGTCGGCGTAACCGCCGGTGGTGAAGGCGCGCACCAGGTTCAGCGTGGACGCCGACGCGTGGTACATGCGCTTCAGCCGCTCGGGATCCGGGATCCGGGCCTCTTCGGTGAAGTCGAACCCGTTGACGGAGTCGCCCCGGTAGGTGGGCAGCGTCACGCCGTCGCGGGTCTCGGTGGGCTTGGAGCGCGGCTTGGAGTACTGGCCGGCGATCCGCCCGACCTTCACCACCGGCACGGACGCGGCGTACGTCAGCACGGCGCCCATCTGGAGCAGCGTCTTCAGCTTGTTGCGGATGTGGTCGGCGGACACGGCGTCGAAGGCCTCGGCGCAGTCGCCGCCCTGGAGGAGGAACGCCTCTCCCTTGGCGACGGACGCCATCCGGGCGCGCAGCTGGTCGCACTCGCCCGCGAAGACGAGCGGCGGATACGACTCGAGGTCCGCGATCACATCGCGCAGAGCCTCGGCATCGGGGTACTCGGGCTGCTGCGCCGCGGGAAGGTCTCGCCAGGTGTTGCCAGCGTTCGCGCTGGACTTAGCGTTCACGGTCACGCCCTCAACCCTACGGGGTGCTTCCGCGGCCCCCGGGCCGTGCCCAGAAAGTGAGACACGTAATACGTTCCGTGGACATGGGGTAGGGTGCGTCGCATGTTCGCGCACTCGACCCAGAACCGGTGGTGGCCCGCTTCTCCGGCGGCCCACTGACTGCGCGTACGCACAGACTTCGCGAAGGCCGCCCGAGGGGCGGCCTTCGGTGTTTCCCGGGGTCGTTCCTCACGCTCACGACAGCGACGAGACGAGGGACACCCACCATGGACCTGGCACAGCTTCCGCACGACGACCGCCCCTTCGCCCTGCTGCGCCGCCGCACGCCGGGCCACGCCCACGACGTGGTCGAACTGCTGGTCGGCCCGGTCGGCACCCGTGACCGCCTGGCCGACCTGCCCGACGAGTGCCTGGCGGTGGTCCCCTTCCGGCAGATCCGCGAGCGCGGCTTCGACGTCCGCGACGACGGCACCCCGCTGCTGGTGCTGACGCCCGAGGAGCGGTACGAGATCCCGCTCGCCGAGGCCCTCGACCGGCTCCCCGCGCACGACGTCCGGGTGGAGGGCGGCGGCTTCGACGTCGGCGACGAGGAGTACGCGCGGATCGTCGGGCGGGTCCTCGACGAGGAGATCGGGCGGGGCGAGGGCGCCAACTTCGTGATCCGCAGGACGTACGAGGGCGAGATCCCCGGGTTCGGGCGGGCCGACGCGCTCGCGCTGTTCCGGCGACTGCTCGAGGGCGAGCGGGGCGCGTACTGGACGTTCGTCGTCCACACCGGGGACCGGACGCTGGTCGGAGCCAGCCCCGAGGTGCACGTCCGGGCGTCCGGCGGGACGGTCGTGATGAACCCCATCAGCGGCACCTACCGCTATCCGGACGGGGGGCCGACCCCGGAGCACCTGTTGGAGTTCCTCGCCGACGGCAAGGAGATCGAGGAGCTGTCGATGGTCGTCGACGAGGAGCTCAAGATGATGTGCACCGTCGGCGACATGGGCGGGGTCGTGGTCGGACCCCGGCTCAAGGAGATGGCGCACCTCGCGCACACCGAGTACGAGCTGCGCGGCCGGTCCTCGCTGGACGTGCGCGAGGTGCTGAAGGAGACCATGTTCGCGGCGACCGTCACCGGATCGCCGGTGCAGAACGCCTGCCGGGTGATCGAACGGCACGAGGTGGGCGGGCGCCGCTACTACGCGGGCGCGCTGGCCCTCGTCGGCCGCGACGAGGGCGGGGCCCAGACGCTGGACTCCCCCATCCTCATCCGCACCGCCGACATCGACGCGGCCGGAGGGCTGCGGGTGCCGGTCGGGGCCACGCTGGTGCGCGGCTCGGACCCGGCGGGCGAGGTCGCGGAGACCCACGCCAAGGCGGCCGGGGTGCTGGCCGCGCTGGGGGTGCGTCCCGGGCGCCCGCGCGAGGAGTCCGCAGGGCCGAAGCTGGCCGACGACCCCCGGGTGCGGGCGGCGCTGGACGGGCGGCGGGCCTGTCTGGCGCCGTTCTGGCTGCGGATGCAGGAGCGGTCGGACGCGCTGACCGGGCACGCCCTGGTCGTCGACGGGGAGGACACCTTCACCGCGATGCTCGCCCATGTGCTGCGCGCAGCCGGGCTGGACGTGACCGTCCGGCGGTACGACGAGCCCGGACTGCGGGAGGCGGTGCTCGGGCACGAGGGGCCGCTGGTGCTGGGCCCCGGTCCGGGCGACCCGTCCGACACGGCCGACCCGAAGATGCGGTTCCTGCGCGCGCTGACCGCCGAGGTGATCCTCCCCCGCGCTCGGCTCCGCTCGCGCGGGGGGACCACCGTCGACCGGCACGGCGTCCTCGGGGTCTGTCTCGGCCACGAGCTGATCGCGGCCGAGCTGGGCCTGGAGATCGTCCGCAAGGAGGTGCCCTGCCAGGGGGCGCAGACGGAGATCGACCTGTTCGGGCGGCCGGAGACCGTCGGCTTCTACAACAGCTTCACGGCGCGCTGCGACGAGGACGCCGCGCGGGAGCTGGCCGCGCGCGGCGTCGAGGTGAGCCGCGCCGCGGACGGCGAGGTGCACGCGCTGCGCGGGGAGGGCTTCGCCGGGGTGCAGTTCCACCCCGAGTCGGTGCTGACCCTGAACGGCGCGGCGGTCGTCCGGGAGCTGGTGGGTCAGCTGCGGGGCACCAGGACGTTCTCCGAGCGGCGGCCGGCGGTGTAGTCGAGGACGTTGTTCACCGTGGTCTCGACGATCTGCCCGACGGCGTCCACGGTGTAGTACGCCTGGTGGGACGTGACGAGGACGTTCGGGAACGTGACGAGGCGGGCCAGGGTGTCGTCGTCGACGGCCTGCAGGGACTTGTCGAGGAAGAACAGTCCCGCCTCCGCCTCGTACACGTCCAGGCCGACGCCCGTGAAGCGGCCCTCGCGCAGCTCGGCGACGAGGGCCGCGGTGTCGATGAGGCCGCCCCTGCTGGAGTTCACCAGGATCGCGTCGTCCCGCATCGCCTTCAGGGCGTCGGCGTCGATGAGGTGCCGGGTCGCGGGCAGCAGCGGGACGTGCAGGCTGATCAGGTCGGACTCGGCGAGGAGCTGCTCCTTGGGGACGTAGGTCATGCCGAGGTCCAGGCAGGCGGGGTTCTCGGCGACGTCCCAGCCGAGCAGCCGCATGCCGAAGCCGTGGGCGATCCGGGCGAACGCCTCGCCGATCTTCCCGGTGCCGAGGATCCCGGCGGTGCGGCCGTGCAGGTCGCGGCCCATCAGCCCGTCGAGCCGGAAGTCGAAGTCGCGGGTGCGGGTGGAGGCGCGGACGACCCGGCGGTTGACGGCCATGGCGAGCGTCCAGGCGAACTCGGCGACCGAGTGGGGCGAGTAGTACGACACCCGGGCGATCGTCATGCCGAGCCGTTCGGCGACCTCCAGGTCGATGTTGTTGAAGCCGGTGGAGCGCTGGGCGACCATCCGGGTGCCGCCGGCCGCGAGGCCGGAGAGCACCTCGGCGCCGAGGTCGCAGTTGACGCTGGTGGAGATGATCTCGTGGCCCGCGGCGATGGGGGCGGTGTCCGCGTTGAGGAAGACGTCGAGGCCGCGCACCTCGTGGTGGCCCGCGAAGGCCCGCTCGACCAGGGGCTTCTCGTCGGCCTGCACTCCGAACGCCAGGATCTCCACGGTTCCCTCCGGGGTTGTGTCGCCGTATGCGCGAATGTACGGGTGCCCCTGAGCCGCTCGGGGCAGGCACGGGGGCGCCCTACACGTCGTCGAGGCCGCGCTCTATGGCGTAGCGGACGAGTTCGACGCGGTTGTGCAACTGGAGCTTGCCGAGGGTGTTCTGCACGTGGTTCTGCACCGTGCGGTGGGAGATGACGAGCCGCTCGGCGATCTGCTTGTAGCTGAGGCCCTTGGCGACCAGGCGCAGCACCTCGGTCTCGCGGTCGGTCAGCCGGGGCGTCCCCGGTTCGCCGCCGGCGGGGGCGGGCCCCGCCGGCTCGGAGGCGAGGCGGCGGTACTCGCCGAGGACCAGTCCGGCCAGGCCGGGGGTGAACACCGGGTCGCCGACGGCCGTACGGCGCACCGCGTCCCGCAGCTCCTCGGTGGAGGCGGACTTCAGCAGGTAGCCGGTGGCGCCGGACTTCACCGCCTCCAGGACGTCGGCGTGCTCGCCGCTCGCCGAGAGCACGAGCACCCGGACCGCGGGGTTCGCGGCGACGGCCTCCTTGCAGACCTGGACGCCCGGCTTGCCGGGCAGGTTCAGGTCGAGGACGAGGACGTCGGGTGCGACGGCCTTGGCGCGGCGTACCGCCTGGTCGCCGTCGCCGGCGGTGGCGACGACCTCGAAGCCGGACTCGGAGAGGTCGCGGGCGACGGCGTCGCGCCACATGGGGTGGTCGTCGACCACCATGACCTTGATCGGGTCCTCGTGGTCGCCGGTGCTGTCCGTCATCGCCGTTCCGCCTTCCCCCGCGGGTGATCCGCTTGCTTCGCGCCCTTGGGCACCTTCAGTTCGACCTCCGTGCCCTGCCCCGGCACCGAGATCAGTTCCGCGCTGCCGCCGAGGTCGCGCAGCCGGCCCCGGATGGACAGGGCCACGCCGAGCCGGCCCTCGCCCTCGGCCTGGGCGAGCCGGCCCTCGGGGATGCCGGGGCCGTCGTCGCGGACGGTGACGATCACCTCGTCCGGTTCGTCCTCGACCAGGATCCAGGCGCGCGCCTCCGGTCCGGCGTGCCTGCGGACATTGTCCAGGGCGGCCCCGACGGCGGCGGCCACCTCCCGCGCGGCGGCCGGAGCCAGCCGCACCGGCGCTCCCGGCTCGGCGAGGCTGACCAGGGATCCGGCGTAGGGGGCGAGCAGGGTGCGCAGGTCGACCGGGTCGTCGTCCTCGGTGTCGTCCTCGTCCACGGTCCGTACGACCGCACCCTCGGCGGCGTCCTTTGAAACCCGGGAGACGGGGACGAGTCCGCCGGAGACCAGGGTGCGCAGGGCGATCTCCTGCTCCCCGGCCAGCCGGCCCAGTTCGGCGGCCTCGCCGCCGATCACCGCGCCCCGGCGCTGCACCATGGCCAGCACCTGGAGCACGCTGTCGTGGATGTCCCGCGCGAGCCGCTCCCGCTCCCTGGTCGCGGCCTCGATCTCCAGGGCGCGGGCGAGGGTGCGCTCGGAGGCGCGGGCGACCTCGACGACGTAGCCGATGGCGATGGAGGCGACCCACACGAGGATCACGTTGTGCACGGTGTCGCGGGCGGGGGCGCCGCGTTCGATCAGGTTGGCGACGGCGACGAGGGTGGAGGCGAGGGCCGCCCAGCGCCAGCCGCCCTTGACGGCGAACGCGAGCACCGATCCGGCGGTCCAGATGGACGGCAGGGTCGGGCCGCCCTCGTGGATGCGCTCGGGCGCGTCGGCGAGGGGCGTGAGCAGGATGCCGGCGATCGCGACGGTCAGGTCGGCGGTGAGGAAGCGCCTGGTGCAGGCGGCCTCGCCCGCGGTCCTGGGCAGGGTGGCCAGGGTCCACACCGCGAGGACGGCGAAGTAGCCGACGGCGAGCCAGGGGCGGGGGAACTCCTCGTGGGCGGTCGCGAACAGACCGACGGCGTACACCAGGGCGAGGACCCGGTAGCCGGTGAGCGCGCGCCACAGCGGCTGTTCGACCGACATGCGCATGACTCGCTCGCGCCTGGCCATGTCCCCCACTCCCCCCGGGCCCCCGTCTAGAGGGCGGACCGCCGTCCGTTCCGCTGCCGCCGGTCGGCCTGCTCCATCGCGGCCTTCAGCTTCTCGGCCTGTTCCTTCTCCGCGCGGGCGAGCGCGGCCTTCGCCGCCCTCTCCGCCTCCTTCTCGGCCTTGGCCGCATCCGAGAGCTGCCGCTTCATGGCGGTGGCGTACATGTCGACGTACTCCTGGCCGGACAGCTTCATGATCTCGTACATGACCTCGTCGGTCACCGCGCGGAGCACGAAGCGGTCGTGCTCCATGCCCTGGTAGCGGCTGAAGTCCAGCGGCCTGCCTATCCGGATGCCGGGCCGCATCAGCTTCGGCATCACCTGTCCGGGCGGCTGGATCTTCTCCGTGTCGATCATGGCGACCGGGATGACGGGCGCCCCGGTGGCCAGCGCCACGCGCGCGAGGCCGCCGGGCTTGCCCCGGTAGAGGCGGCCGTCGGGCGAGCGGGTGCCTTCCGGGTAGATGCCGAACAGCTCGCCGCGCTCCAGCACCTCGATGCCGCTCCTGATCGCCGCCTCGCCCGCGCCGCGCGCGCCGGAGCGGTCCACCGGGAGCTGGCCCACGCCCTTGAAGAAGGCCGCCGTCAGCCGGCCCTTCACGCCCGGAGTGGTGAAGTACTCGGCCTTGGCGATGAAGGTGACCTTGCGGTCCAGCACGGCCGGCAGGAAGAAGGAGTCGGAGAACGACAGGTGGTTGCTGGCCAGGACGGCCGGGCCCTCGGCGGGGATGTTCTCCAGGCCTTCCACCCAGGGCCTGAAGGCGAGCTTCAGCGGCCCTCCGATGGCGACCTTCATCGTGCCGTACAACAACCGAGTGCCTCCTGTGCGTGTTGGTCAGACCATATCCCGGAGCACCGTCGATGGACCCGACGGCCCTGGTCGGTGTCAGTGCGGTCGCGTACGGTGAAGGTCCTGCAACCCGTGTGCGGCGCCTGCCGCGATCATCGTGACCTTCCTACGAACAGGAGGCCGAAGGTGCCGCTCCTGACCGGAGCCGAGCCGTTCCGCCACGAGGGCGGGGAGACCGCCGTCCTTCTCTGCCACGGCTTCACCGGTTCACCGCAGTCGCTGCGCCCCTGGGCGGAGCACCTCGCCGCACGCGACCTGACCGTCTCACTGCCGCTGCTGCCCGGGCACGGCACCCGCTGGCAGGACCTCTCGGTCACCGGCTGGCAGGACTGGTACGCGGAGGTCGAGCGCGAGCTGCGGCTGCTGCTGGACCGCCGCGAGCGGGTCTTCGTCGCCGGGCTGTCGATGGGCGGCGCCCTGGCGCTGCGGCTGGCCGCGCGGCACGGGGATGCGGTGAGCGGGGTGATGGTCGTCAACCCCGCGAACAAGGTGCACGGGGTGGCCGCGCACGCCCTTCCGGTGCTCCGCCACCTCGTCCCCGCGACGAAGGGCATCGCGAGCGACATCGCGAAGCCGCTGAGCAGGGAGCTCGGCTACGACCGGGTGCCGCTGCACGCGGCGCACTCGCTGCGGGACTTCTTCCGGCTCGTGGACGGCGAGCTGCCCCAGGTCACCCAGCCCCTGCTGCTGATGCGCAGCCCGCAGGACCACGTGGTGCCGCCCGCGGACTCGGCGCGGATCCTCGGCCGGGTGTCGTCGAGGGACGTCACGGAGATCCTGCTGGAACAGAGCTACCACGTGGCGACGTTGGACCATGACGCGGAGCGGATCCTCCAGGAGAGCACCGCGTTCATCGGCCGGCTCGCGCCCGGCGCCGTCAAGGAGCCCGGTCTCGGCAAGGAAGGGACGACCGCAGGTGGCTGAGCACGACTCGGACCGCGAGGACCGCGAGGACCACGAGCCGGAGGAGAAGGGGGCCCCCTTCGACGAGGCCGCCGCGTGGGAGGCGATCGTCGCCGGGTACGGCGAGGAGCCGCCGGACCCGCCGGGCGCCAAGCCGTTCAAGTCGGTCGAGGACCTGGCGCTGCTGGAGGCCGAGACGAACGAGGGCGAGGTGGAGGCGGAGGCTCCCCGGAGGGCTGAGGACAAGCCGGCCAAGCCGCTGGGCGGCTCCGTCTCCTTCGCCCCCGGCGTCGGCGGTCCGCGCGACTACAGCGTGGCCGAGCCGTCGCAGGAGGACCTCGACGAGACCGACGAGGGCCACTTCGTCCCCCCGGAGCCGCCCCCGCTGCCGGACGCCGACGTCACGTCGAAGTTCGCCTGGCTCGGCGTGCTGGGCGGACCGGTCCTCCTCCTGCTGGCGATCATGCTCGGCTGGGAGATGACCTGGTGGCTGACCACCCTGTGCATCGGCGGCTTCCTGGGCGGTTTCGCCACGCTGGTGATGCGCATGCGCACGGACGACGAGGACGACGACGACCCGGGGCGGGGCGCGGTGGTCTGACCCCGCCGCTACGCGGCCGGGATCCGGAGGGCGGCCAGGACCGGAAGGTGGTCCGTGGCCGCCGCCAGGTCACGCCCGCTCACCCCGGGCTGCTCGAGCGGCACCCCGCAGCCCAGCACCTCGACACCCTTGGTGACGAAGAGGGCGTCGATCCGCCGGTGCGGTTCGTTCCGGGTCCAGGTGTGCTCACCGCCCCACGGGGCCGCGGCCCAGCAGTCGGTCAGTGACTCGGCCAGCCGCCGGAAGGTGCGCCCGCCCGGCCGCTCGTTCAGATCGCCACCCGCGACGACATGCTCGACACCCATCCCGGCGAGCCGGTCGAGGAGCATGCCGCCCTGCTCGTACCGCTCGTTCTCCTCCAGCGACAGGTGACAGCTCAGCACCCCGATCCGGGCGCCGCCGAACCGTACGACGGCGGTGGCGAACCCGCGCCGGTGCTGCCCGGGCGTGAGCGGCAGCAGCACGTCCTCGGTGCGCTCCACGGTCGCCCGCAGGGAGCACAGCATCGCGGGCCCGGCGGCGGTGGCGCCCCCGGAGAGGATGACGAGGCCCGTCTCCGAGGCGAGCCGGGCCAGCTTCTTGCGCCAGCGGAAGAACCGCGGCGCCTCCTGGAGCAGGACGAGGTCGGGGGCGCAGGCGGTGATCACCCGCGCGAGGGCGCCGGTGTCGTCCTGCATCGAACGGATGTTGTAGCTGAGCACCCGGATGACGGCCGAACCGTCGGACTCGGTCCGGGAGTCGGGCAGCAGCGGAGTCGTCGCCATGCGGATCAAGATACGCCGACCGGCACGACGCGGTGCGGCTCGGCGCCGCACGGACCCGAGGAACCGCGGCTTCCGCCGCGCCTGCCGTCAGCCCGTCCGGCAGCGGACGTCCTCCCCGGCCGGCCTCTCCTCGCGGATCGGCCGGACGACGTCCCGGAGACCAGCGGAGCGAGGGGCAGGTCGGTCGGGAACCCGTCCCGTGCCTTCTTCTCCGTCCACCAGGCCGCCATGTCACCGAGCCGAACGCTCGACAGGGAGGCGCGTTCCCCCGGCAGCGCGTCCGGCAGCCGGAACACGGTGGGCCCTTCCCCGGCGTCGAAGTTCCCGGACGCGACCGACCGGAGCGACGAGCTCGGCCCCCGCTCCGGCGAACCGGCCGCCTGCGACGGCGCCGCCACGAGGAGACGGACGATGCTGCTCACGGAGGATGCCCTTCGGTTCTCGGCTCCGTGGCGGGCACGCCCTGCGCCGGACACGGCCGCGCCCGCCGTCCCCGGAAGGGGTCCGGCGGGCGCGGCCGTGCGTGTGGGCAGGGGTGTCACATGACCGGGTCGGGCTCCCGGGCCAGGTCGGCCGCGCCGACCAGGCCCGCCTTGTTCCCGAGCTGGGCGCCGAGGACCTCGGCGACCGGGCGCCAGTTGCCGCCGACCAGCCAGCGCTTGTAGGACTTGCGGATCGGGCCGAGGACCAGTTCGCCCTCGTCGGAGAGGCCGCCGCCGACGATGAACGCGGAGGGGTCGAAGAGGGAGGCCAGGTCGGCGAGGCCGGCGCCGACCCAGCGGGCCAGCTCGCGGTAGGAGTCGACGGCCACCCGGTCGCCCTGGCGGGCGGCCATGGAGACGTGCTTTCCCTCGATGCCCTCGGGGGTGCCGTCGCCGAGGGAGAGCAGGGTCTCGGCGTTCTCCGGGGTGGCGTTGGCGCGCTGCTTGGCGTAGCGGACCAGCGCGCGGCCGGAGGCGTACTGCTCCCAGCAGCCCTGGGAGCCGCAGCCGCACAGCAGGCCGTCCGGCACCATGCGGATGTGGCCGAACTCGGCGGCCACGCCGAAGTGGCCGCGGCGCAGCTTGTTGCCGATGATCACACCGCCGCCGAGGCCGGTGCCGAGCGTGATGCAGATGACGTTGCGGTGGCCGGCGCCCGCGCCGAACTTGTACTCGCCCCAGGCGGCGGCGTTGGCGTCGTTCTCCACGACGACCGGGAGACCCGTGCGGGCCTCGACCTTCTCCTTGAGCGGCTCGTTGCGCCAGTCGATGTTGGGCGCGAAGTACACCGTCGAGCGCTGGCGGTTGACGTATCCGGCCGCACCGATGCCCACGCCGACGATGTCGTGTCCGGTGCGCGCTCCCTCCACCGCGGAGGCGATGGCGTCCACGATCTCCTCGGGCGTGCCCGGGGTCGGCACCTTGTGGGTCGAGAGGATGTTGCCTTCCTCGTCGACCACGCCGGCCGCGATCTTCGTGCCGCCGATGTCGACGCCGATGGTGAGTCCCATGAATCCCTCAGTTCCGGTCGAGCCCCGCTACCGCCAACGGTACCCGAGGCGCTGCCCCCGAGGGCCCGGCGTCCGCACCGTGAGCGGTCCGGCGTGGATCATGGGCGCCCCGCCGGGCTCCCGCGTCAGTCCAGGTCGATGTGCTCGCCGGGACCGGTGCCGGGGTCGTCGCCCCGGCCCCGGCGCTCGTCGAGGTCGCGGGGGTCGGACTCGCGGGCCGTCCAGCGGCGCTCCTGGTCCTGCACGGCGGAGCGGTAGGCGGCGAGGAGTTCGTTGCCGGCGGCGGCGAGGTGGTCGAAGACGTCGGGGTTGCGTTCGATGACGGGCTCGACGGCTGCCTTGGCCTGCTGGACGACCTGCCGCACCACCTGCTGCGCGGCCGGTCCGGCGACCGCGCCGAACAGCGGGGACCGCAGACCGGAGAGCTTGTCGGCGACCGCGTCGACGAGCTTCTTCAGCTCCTCGGCGGCGGAACCGGGGGGCGGTCCGTACCGGGCGCGGCGGCGGGCCTGCTCCGCCTCGAGGTCCTCGGCGGCGGCGGTCGCCCAGGCGTCGGTGTGGGTCTCGGCCGCCCGTACGTCGTCCACCGGCTTGCCGACGGTCTCGTCCCCGGTGTCGTCGGACGGGGGGAGCTGTTCGCTCATGACGGGCTCCTGACTGCGGATGGCACCTTCGACGTTACCCGAACGGCCGCCGGCGCTTCAGCGGGTGCGCGGCCACAGCCCCGGATCCGGCCGGAAGCGGATGCGCAGCTCGCCCTCGCGCAGGGCGGCGCCGGCGACGGTGCAGCGGCGCAGCGCGGAGGGCAGCGGGACGATGCGGCGGAACGGTCCGGCGGTGACGACGATCTCGTCGCCGCGCCGGATCAGGTCGAGTTCGTCGCGGCGGGCGCCCGGCAGGGGGATGTGCCAGACGAGGACGCCGTCGTCGGCGAGCCGGTCCTCCACCGGCCACCGGGTGGCGCCGCCCGGTTCCGTCCCGGCACCGGGTACGGCGAGCGCGGTGAGGTCGTCGGCGCCGCGCGGGTCGCGGCCCAGGTGGGCGACCGGGTGGACGGCGTACGACTCCCGCCACTCGTCCAGGGTCTTGCGCTGCTGAGCCACGGGCCCGGCCAGCCAGCCGCCCGCCTCGCTCTCCGGCAGGACACGGGTCGCGATCAGCGATTCGGCGCGCAGTCCGCGCAGGGCGAGTCCGAGGGCCGCGGTCCTTACGGCGTCGGCGCCGGCGGGTCCCGGTTCGGCGACCAGGCGTACGACGGTGGCGCGGTCGGCGAGCACGGCCTCCACGGCGGCCAGCTGGAGGTCCAGGCGGGCCGCCGTCTCGTACAGCCACTCCGCGGGCATGGGGACGCCGGCGAGGCGGCCGAGCAGGGGGCGCAGGGCACGGGCGGCCTGCCGTTCGGGCGGCAGCAGGCGGCGCAGGTAGCGGCGGAGTTCCTCGGGCAGGGCGAGGAGGGAGAGCGCGCGCGGGGTGGGCGGGAGGTCCACGACGACGAGGTCGTACGCGTCCTCCGCCAGCGCGGCGTCGCGCAGGGCGCGCAGGGTGGCGAGTTCCTCGGCGCCGGGGAGCGGGACGATCTCCTCGGGTTCGAGGCGGGAGGCGCCGAGGAGGTCCAGGGCGGGGGCGGCCCGGTTCTGGAGGGCGGCGAGGTCGGCGCGGAAACCGGCGTCGGGGTCGACGCGCTTCACGGTGAGGCGTGGGGCGGCCCCGGCGCCCAGCACGGGGCCCGGGGTGTCCGTGCGGTCGGTGCCGAGGAGCAGGGTGCGGGCACCCCCGCGGGCTGCCGTGAGCGCGGTGGCGGCGGCGGTGGTGGTGCGGCCGCCGCCGCCGGGGCCCGTGATCAGGAGGGTGCGCATGGGTGTGAACCGTAACGGACGCCGGGCGGGGGTGCGCTGCGCGGCCCGGCGTCCGCGGGGTGCCGCCGCGTACGACCGACCGCAGCCGCGGGACGGCTACTTCGGGGCCGACTCCACTCGCTTCTTCAGGCCGGCCAGGGCGCGGTCGATGATGACCTTCTCGGCCTTGCGCTTGATCATGCCGAGCATGGGGATCTTGACGTCGACGGTCAGGCGGTAGGTGACCTCGGTGGTGCCGGGGCCGGCCGGGGTGAGGATGTAGGAGCCGTCCAGGGAGCGGAGCATCTGGGACTTCACCAGGGTCCACGAGACCTCGTGCTGCCCGGTCCAGGTGTACGCCAGGGTCTGGTCGTCCTTGATCGCGCCAGCGTCCATGACCAGGCGCACCTGCTCGGCGCGGCCCTGACCGTCGGTCGCGAGGACCTCCGCCTCCTTCACCTCACCGGTCCAGTCCGGGTAGCGGGCGAAGTCGGCGATCACCCCCATGACGTCGGCCGCAGCCGCCTCGATCGTGATGCTCGAGCTGGTGTGTTCCGCCATCGCCGTGGCTCCTCCAGATGCGGGCCGGTAGTCGTCGTCGCCGTGCGCACAGCGCACGCGCGTGCAGCGGAAGGCTACCGCGCGTCCGGCCCGTACAACTCACCCGACCTGGGACATCGTCACCATTCCAGCCGCCAGGGCCGCCCGCTGCTCGCGAAGTGCCCCACGTTCACGCACTCGGTGGCGCCGATCCGCATCCGCCGCACCAGCGGCTGGTGGACGTGTCCGAACAGGGAGTAGCGGGGCCGGGTGCGGCGGATGGCGTCCAGCAGGGCCCGGCTGCCGCGTTCGAAGCGGCGCGCGACGGTGTCGTAGACCAGCTCGGGCACCTCCGGCGGGATGTGCGTGCACAGCACGTCGACCTCGCCCACGGCCTCGATCTTCGCCGCGTACTCCTCGTCGTCGATCTCGTACGGCGTGCGCATCGGCGTGCGCAGGCCGCCGCCGACGAAGCCGAAGGTCCAGCCGCCGATCTCCACCCGCTGCCCGTCCAGCACGGTCGTGCCGGGGCCCGCGTACTCCGGCCACAGGGGCGGCATGTCGACGTTGCCGTACGTCGCGTACGTCGGCGTGGGGAACGCGGCGAACAGTTCGGCGTACTGCTTGCGCACCCCCTTCTCGATCGCGGCGGCCTTGTCCGCGCCGATGCCCGCCCACAGCCGGCGCTGGAACTCGCGCGCCTCCTCGAAGCGGCGAGCGGTGCGCAGCTCCACGATGCGGTCGGCGTTCTCCTCGCCGAACAGATCGGGGAAGATGCCGCGCGAATGGTCGGCGTAGTCGAGGAAGAGCACCAGGTCGCCCAGGCAGATCAGGGCGTCGGCGCCCTCGCCGGCCCGGGCCAGGTCGCGGGCGTTGCCGTGCACGTCGCTGACCACGTGGACGCGTGTGCGCGGGGTGCCGCCGGGTGTCGATGCCATGGCGATCAAGGGTAAGCGTGTGGGGCACACGGGGACAATGTCGGGCCTACCTGCGGTTACTGGCTCGTCGGCTCCGGGGTGGACTACTGTGCGCGATGAAACACCAACCTGTGTGACGCAGCGAACAACTCGCCGGGACCCCCTGTCGTCAATGCCATACCGGCGGGTAACGTCCGGGCAGTCCAGTCGTGCTCGGGATTTCGACATGCGAATTCGCGAGCACCCGCCCGAGCCTTGGACCGCACCGTCGCATCGCACAACGTCGTGGCGCCGGCGCCCTAAGAGGAGCAGCAGTCTTGCGCGAGTTCAGCCTTCCGGCTTTGTACGAGGTCCCCGCGGACGGAAATCTCACCGACATCGTCCGCAGAAACGCCGCGCAGCACCCCGACGTCGCCGTCATCGCCCGCAAGGTGGGCGGGACGTGGCAGGACGTGACGGCGACCACTTTCCTCGCGGAGGTGCGGGCGGCCGCCAAGGGCATGATCGCCGCCGGTGTGCGGCCCGGCGACCGGGTCGGCCTGATGTCCCGTACCCGCTACGAGTGGACGCTGCTGGACTTCGCGATCTGGAGCGCCGGCGGGGTCACCGTGCCGGTGTACGAGACCAGCTCGCCCGAGCAGGTGGCGTGGATCCTCAGTGACTCCGGCGCCACCGCCTGCTTCGTGGAGCTCGACGACCACGCGGCGACCGTGGAGTCGGTGCGCGACCGGCTGCCCGCGCTGGAGAACCTGTGGCAGATCGAGGCCGGCGGCCTCGAGGAGCTGGGCCGGCTCGGGCAGGACGTCACCGACGAGACGGTCGAGGAGCGCAGCTCGGTCGCGAAGGCGGACGACCCGGCGACCATCGTCTACACCTCCGGCACCACCGGCCGGCCCAAGGGCTGTGTGCTGACCCACCGCAGCTTCTTCGCCGAGTGCGGCAACGTCGTGGAGCGGCTGCGCCCGCTGTTCCGCACCGGGGAGTGCTCGGTGCTGCTGTTCCTCCCGCTCGCGCACGTCTTCGGGCGGATGGTGCAGATCGCGCCGATGGTGGCCCCGATCAAGCTGGGCTGTGTGCCCGACATCAAGAATCTCACCGACGAGCTCGCCTCGTTCCGGCCGACGCTGATCCTCGGGGTGCCGCGGGTCTTCGAGAAGGTCTACAACTCGGCGCGGGCCAAGGCGCAGGCCGACGGCAAGGGCAAGATCTTCGACAGGGCGACGGACACGGCGATCGCCTACAGCCGGGCGCTGGACACGCCGTCCGGGCCGTCGCTCGGCCTGAGGATCAAGCACAAGGTGTTCGACAAGCTCGTCTACGGCAAGCTGCGCGCGGTGCTGGGCGGGCGCGGCGAGCACGCCATCTCGGGCGGCGCCCCGCTGGGCGAGCGCCTGGGTCACTTCTTCCGCGGCATCGGCTTCAGCGTGCTGGAGGGCTACGGGCTGACCGAGTCCTGCGCGGCCACCGCGTTCAACCCGTGGGACCGGCAGAAGATCGGCACGGTCGGCCAGCCGCTGCCCGGCTCGGTGGTCCGGATAGCGGACGACGGCGAGGTGCTGCTGCACGGCGAGCACCTGTTCAAGGAGTACTGGAACAACCCGTCGGCGACCGCCGAGGCGCTCGCCGACGGGTGGTTCCACACCGGGGACATCGGCACCCTGGACGAGGACGGCTATCTGCGGATCACCGGCCGCAAGAAGGAGATACTGGTCACGGCGGGCGGCAAGAACGTCGCCCCGGCGGTCATCGAGGACCGGATCAGGGCGCACGCGCTGGTCGCGGAGTGCATGGTCGTGGGCGACGGCCGGCCGTTCGTGGGTGCGCTGGTCACCCTCGACGAGGAGTTCCTCGGCCGGTGGTGCGCCGAGCACGGGAAGCCGGCGGGGTCGACCGCGAAGTCGCTGAGCGAGGATCCCGATCTGCTCGCGGCGATCCAGAGGGCCGTCGACGACGGCAACTCGGCGGTGTCCAAGGCGGAGTCGGTGCGGAAGTTCCGGGTCCTGCCCGCGCAGTTCACCGAGGAGTCGGGGCACCTGACGCCTTCGCTGAAGCTGAAGCGGAATGTCGTGGCGAAGGATTACGCCCACGAGATCGAGGCGATTTACGCCAAGTAGGGCGCGGGTGAGCGCGGTTCGGGGTACCGCTCGAGCGCCGTCGGCGGGTGCGGTTCTTCCGTGGCCGGTCGCGCCCACGCGGCGAAGCCGCACCGTGGCACGGCCCCGCGCCCCTTTCCGGCATCGCTCTACAGCAGGGTTTTCAGTTCCTCCGCCAGGAGGTCCCAGCGCCACTTCTGTTCGACCCATTCCCGGCCTCGCTCGCCCATCCTGCGGCGCAGTTCCTCGTCTCCCAGGAGGGTGACGACGCGGTCCGCGGTCTGGTCGGCCGCATCGCCCGGGACGACCCAGCCGGTCTCGCCGTCGAGGACCGCGTCGGGGGCGCCGCCGGAGTCGCCGGCGACCACCGGGAGGCCGGTCGCGGAGGCCTCCAGGTAGACGATGCCGAGGCCCTCGACGTCCAGGCCCCCGCGCCGGGTGCGGCACGGCATCGCGAAGACGTCCCCGGCGCCGTAGTGGGCGGGCAGTTCGGACCAGGGGACGGAGCCGGTGAAGCGGACGGAGGCGGCGACGCCCGTGTCCCGGGCGAGCCGGCGCAGGTCGTTCTCGTAGGGGCCGCCGCCGACGATCAGCAGGACGGCGTCCGGTTCGGCGGCCAGGATCGCGGGCATCGCCCGGATCAGCGTGTCCTGCCCCTTGCGCGGCACCAGCCGGGAGACGCACACGACCACCGGCCGGCCGGTCAGCCCGAGCCGGGCACGGACCTCGTCACCGCCCGAACCGGGGTGGAAGGTCTTCTCGTCGACCCCGGGCGGCAGTTGCACCATCCGCGAGGCGGCCTCGGGGGTGAGCGCCGAGGCGATCCGGGAGCGCGTGTACTCGCCGAGGTAGGTGATCGTGTCCGTGGAGTCCCCGATGCGGCGCAGGAGTTGCCGCGCGGCGGGCAACTGGGCCCAGCCGGCCTCGTGGCCGTGGGTGGTGGCCACGATCCGCTCGGCGCCCGCCCGGCGCAGCGCCGGCGCCATCAGGCCGAGCGGCGCCGCCGCCCCGAACCACACCGAGGTGCACCCGTGCTCGCGCAGCAGCCCGACGGCCCGCCGGGTGGCGGCCGGGGTGGGCAGCAGCATGGTCGTACGGTCGCGTACGACGGTGAAGGGCTGCTCGGCGTCGAAGGCGGCGGTCGCCTCGACGCCCTCCCGGGAGCGCTTCCAGGTCGAGGCGTAGACGACGAGCCGCTCCGGGTCGAGCCGCAGCGCCATGTTGTGCAGGAACGCCTGGATGCCGCCGGGGCGGGGCGGGAAGTCGTTGGTCACGATCAAGGTCTTGTGCATCGCCGCAGACCCTACCGAACGGAGGGTGCGCCGTCCGCCGCGGCGGTGCTCTGTGGCACGTGCACAGGTGTCCGGGACATCATGGCCCCTCACGACCGCACACCGGACGGGCAGGGAGCAGATGAAGACGACGGCCGCACGGGGGTCCCTCGCCGGACTGCTGCTCCTGTGGACACTGACGCGGGCCGCGCTGCTGCTGTGCGTCCTGAAGGTGATCGTCTTCCCCGGGCCGGACGTCACCAGCGACGTGTCGGTCATCTACCGGGGCTGGTACGACGTCCTGCGCACGGGGACGTTCCCGCTGGACGACGTCACCTGGCAGTATCCGCCCGCCGCGGCCCTGGCGATCCTCTCCCCCGGCCTGCTGCCGTTCCTGGAGTACGCGACGGCGTTCTTCGTCCTGGCCTGTCTCGCCGACCTGGCCACACTGGGTCTGCTGCGGTACGCCGGCCGCCGTCCCGGGCGGTCGACGCGCGGCGCCTGGGTGTGGGTGGCGGGGGTGCCGCTGCTCGGGCCGACGGTGTACGCGCGCTACGACGTGATGGTGACCGCGGTCGCCGTGGCCGCGCTGCTGGCGGCCGGCCGGCACCCCCGGCTGGCGGGGGCGCTCGCCGGTTTCGGGGCGCTGGTGAAGGTGTGGCCGGCGCTGCTGCTGCTCGCGGTGCGGCGGCGTGGTGCGTGGGTGTGGGCCGTGGGGACCGGTGTCGGTGTGGCCGTCCTGTTCGCCGTGCTGATGCCGGGCGCGTTCGCGTTCCTGACCTTCCAGCGGGACCGGGGGACGGAGGTGGAGTCGCTGGGGGCGCTCGTCTTCCATGTGGCCCGGCACCACGGCTGGGACGGCGAGGTGCTGCTCAACTACGGCTCGGTCGAGTTCCTCGGCCCGTACGTGAGCTGGGTGAGCACGGGGGCGCTGTTCCTCAGCGGAGTTGCGCTGGCCTGGCTGGTGCTGTGGCGGATGAGGGCCGTCCGCTTCGAGGCGCGGACCGTGGCCGACGCGGCGTTCGTGGCGGTGCTGATGTTCACCGCGACGAGTCGGGTGATCAGTCCGCAGTACATGGTGTGGCTGGTCGGGCTCGGGGCGGTGTGCCTGTGCTTCCGCGGGAGCCGGATGGGGGTGCCGGTGGGGTTGGTGCTGGCCGCTTCGTCGGTGACGGTGCTGGAGTTCCCGGTGTGGTTCGCCCATGTCGTGGCCAGTGACGCGCTCGGGATCGCGCTGCTGGTGCTGCGCAACGGGCTGCTGGTGGCGGCGACGCTGCTGGCGGCGCGTGTGCTGTGGTGTACGACGGTTCCCCGAAGGCGTCCTGTTCCCGAGGCGCCCGAGGCGTCCGAGCCGGCCCGGGTCGCCGGGGCGCCGGTCTCTTCCTGATCCGGGCGATGCGCGGATACGCGCGGCCCGGTGCTCGCGGGTGCGCCGCGTCGGTGCGGTCCGGGGAATCGCGCAGCCCGGCGCCGGCGGGGTGCCGTCGCGCCCGCCCTCCACCCGGGGTGCCTCCCAGGCCCTTGAGGCACCGGGGGAGGCACGACTGCCCGCGACAGCGGCGGCAGGCGGCAGGCGGCAGGCCGCGGTTGCTCAGGTCAGTGCGTCCCTCACGTAGTCCTGCCACCGGGCGGTGAAGTCCTCTCGGGTGGTGCCGAGGACCCGGTGCATCGCGTCCTCCACCGCGCCGTCGCGGCGCTCGTGGGCGCCCACGGCGCGGTAGAACTCGCCGAGGCGTTCCTCGCCCCAGTGCTCGGCGATGAGACGGCAGGCCAGCCAGCCGCTCTCGTAGGCGCGGGCGAGGTGGTCCGCGTCGCCGGAGAAGCCGAAGTCCTCGTCGTCCGGCAGTCCCTCGGGCACCTCGCCCCGGCCCACCGCGTGGGCGAGCTCCGGTGCGACCTCCGCGGGCACGTGGTCGCCGCCGCGGTAGCCGACCCAGTCGGCGAACCCCTCGGACAGCCACAGCGGGGTCGCGGCGGAGGTGTGGGCGCGGGTGGCGACATGGGTGGTCTCGTGGGTGAGGACGACCTGCCGGCCCGAGTCGCCGAGCAGTCCGAAGGCGTCCGGGTTGACGATGACCCGGTCCGCCGGCGCCCGCCCCTCCCCGCCGGTGACGCCGGTGGTGACCGCCGCGATCCCCCGGTAGGAGGAGGCGGGCGAGCCCAGCAGGCCCGCCATGCCCTCCAGGCTCCCCGGAACCAGGACGACCACGCGCCGGCTCCACTCCGGGCCCCACGCGTCGGACACCGCGGGCACCGCGCGGTCGGCCAGTTCGGCGTAGTCCCGCAGCTTCTCCCGGGAGTGCCCGACGCCGAGGACGAGGCTCCGCTCGCCCCGGACGGCGCGTGCGGGGCCCTGGTCCCACAGCTGCTGGCCGGACTTCCGCGCGGGCCGGTCGGAGTCGACGGACCAGCGGCCGTCGCGGTCCCTGCTCAGGCTCAGGGAGCGGGCGGTGGTGACCGGGGCCCTGTCGTGGCCCTCGACGCGGTAGCTCAGGTCGGCGGAGGCGGTGGCGGTGTCACCGGTGCGGTCGAGGGCGGTGACGCGGTAGGACCAGTCCGCGAGCGGCACCGCGCGCAGGTTGTCGAACCCCTCCCGGGTGCCGGTACGGGCGTACGCGGCGGCGTCGTGGGCGAGGACGGCCTCCGCACGGCGGTCGAGGAGGGACTGCACCTGCGCGCGTGCGGCGTCGCCGGCCGGTCCCCCGCCGCACCCCACCAGGGAGACGAGCAGCAGACACAGCGCCGTCGCCGACGCACCCGACACCCGCCTTCGACCGGCCATCTTTCCGAGGGTACGGGTGCCGGGCCGGTGCGGTCAGACCCTGGTGACCGACGAGACCGGCATCATCCCGACCGGGTCGTAGCGCACCGGGGCGCCGGGGTGGGGCGCGTGGATCACCTGGCCGTTGCCCATGTACATCCCGACGTGGGAGGCGTCGGAGCGGTAGACGACCAGGTCGCCGGGGCGCGCCTCGGACAGCGGGACCCGACGGCCGGCGTACCGCTGGGCCTGCGAGGTGCGCGGCAGCGCGACCCCGGCCTGGGCGTACGACCACTGGGTCAGTCCCGAGCAGTCGAAGGAGGACGGGCCGTCGGCGCCCCAGACGTAGGGCTTGCCGAGGGCGGAGCGGGCCGCCGCGACGGCGGCCGCCGCGCGGCCCGATGCGGGCGCCGGTCCCGGACCGAGCGGGTCCGGGCGTGCGGAACGGGTGGCGCGGTCCCAGGCGGCGCGTTCGCCGGCCGGGAGGGAGTCGAGCAGCCGTCGGGCCTCGGTGAGCTTGCGTTCGACGGTCCGCTTGTGCGCGGCGACGGCCTTGCGGCTCTTCTCCAGCGCGCCGAGTTTCCCGGCCGCCTCCGCCCGGTCCTGGGCGAGGGAGCGCAGGGCGCTCCTCAGTCTCCTCAGCTCACCGGCCTGGTGGACGGTGATCCGGTCCAGTACGGAGGCCTTCTCGAGGTAGTCCTCCGGGTCGTCGGAGAGCAGCAGGACGAGGGCGGGGTCGAGGCCGCCGGAGCGGTACTGGGCGCCGGCGAGCGAACCCAGCGACTCCCGCATGGTGTTGACGCGCTGCTGTTGCCGGGCGATGCCGTCCTGTGCGGCGGCGATCTGCCGGCGCAGTCCGCCGGCGCGCTCGTCGGCCTCGTTGTACGCCTCGGTCGCCTTCTCGGCCTCCCGGTACAGGCGGTCCACCTCGGCCCGGGTGACGTCGTGCGGTGTGGCCGCGGCCGGTACGGCGGCGAGGGCGGTGGCCGCCGCGGAGAGCAGACCGAGGGCGACGGCGGCGCTCCGGTCGGATCCGGACGAGGGTGCGGTACGGCGGTGGGACCCCACGGGAAGCCGCGCTCCTTCCACTGGCGGACGGGAAACGCGGCAGACAGTAGCCGTCACGGCGCGGACGGACCCATGGCCGAGGCGACCGCACACAGTGACGCCCCGCCTGTGACCTGCGTCAGAGGCGGGGCGTGGGGAAGACCGACGGGAGTGCGAATCCCCCGAACGGAGGCGGCTAGACGCGGACGCCGAACATGAACGGGCCGCCGATGGTGTTCATCGACTCGTAGCGCACGACGGTGCCGGTGCGCGGGGCGTGCAGCACCTGGCCGTTGCCCGCGTAGAGACCCACGTGGTGCAGGTCGTTGAAGAAGAAGACGAGGTCGCCGACCTTGAGCTGGCTCATCGAGTAGATCTTGGTGCCCGCGCCGGTCTGCGCCTCGGAGGTGCGCGGGATGCCGACGCCGGCCTGCGCGTAGGCCCAGGAGGTCAGGCCGGAGCAGTCGAAGGAGGACGGGCCGGTGGCGCCGTAGACGTAGGGGGTGCCGAGCTTGCTCTGGGCGGCGGCGAAGGCGGCGGCGGCGCGGCCGGAGCCGGCCGGGACGTTGACGGAGAGCGCCTCACGCTCGCTGGCGCGGGTGGCGCGGGTCTCCTCCTGGGCGAGCTGGGCCTTCTCCGCGGCCGTGAGGCTGTTGAGCAGCTTCTGCGCGGAGGAGAGCTTGCCCTGGACTTCCTTCTTCTTCTTGCCCAGTTCGGTGCGGGTGGCGGAGAGGTCCTTGAGCTTCTCCGACGCCTCGGAGCGCTGCTGGGCGAGTTCGCGCTGCTTCTCCTGGATCTCCTTCAGCGCGTCGACCTGCTGGGTGCTCAACTGGTCGAGGGTGGACGCCTTGTCGAGGTAGTCGTCCGGGTCGGCGGAGAGGAAGAGCTGGACGGAGGGGTCGATGCCGCCGCTGCGGTACTGGGCGCTGGCCATTGAACCGAGGCCGTCGCGCAGCTCGTTGAGCTCCTGCTGGCCCTTGGCGACGTTGTCCTGGATGGTGGAGATCTCCTTCTGGAGCTTCTCCTGCTTCTCCTTGGCCCCGTTGTACTTCTCGGTGGCCTGCTCCGCCTGCTCGTAGAGCTTGTCGACCTTGGCCTTGACCTCGTCCTTGCTCGGCTTCTCGCTCGGGGCGGCGTTGGCGGCCTGCGAGCTCATGACGACGGCAGCTGCGGCAGCGGTGGTGAGCACGGTGACGCGTGCGCGGCTCGGCTGCTTGGGACGACGGTGGGACGCCACGGAGACGAGCTCCTTCTCGAGAGTGATCGCGCGAGCGAGGGTTCGAAGGGAGACCCTAGTGATTCTCTTGTGATCAGTTCAAATCCCTGGACGGGAAATCTCCGTCACAGCGGGTTTATCCGCTCCGAACTCACCTGCGGTGACGCACCCTTGACGCTACGTTGCGTGACGGTTCCGTCAATTCGGGCATGGATCGCTTACGTTGCACGGGGTACAGATGTGAATGAGGTGTGAGGTAAGCCTTTTGTGGGAGGTCGTGCGCGCGCCGCTCCGGAAGTGCTACACGAGCCGCTTGAGGAGCACCGCCGAGGCGACCGGACGGGCGCCCGCGCGGGCCACTCCGTCGGCGACCTCACGGTCGGTGGAGGCGACGATGACGGGCCGCCCCGGCGGCTCGGCGCGCACCAGCTGGCGGATCAGCTCGTCGGCGGTGACACCCGGCTTGGAGAACAGCACCCGCACGCCGCGCGGCGGCGCGAGCAGCACCGGCGCGGCCAGTTCGGCGCCGTCGAAGACGCAGGTCACCTCGGCGCCGGTCTGGGCGGCGAGCTGGGCGAGCTGGCCCAGCAGGCGCAGGCGCTGCTTCTCCAGGGGCATCTGGGGGTAGCCGGTCTTGGTCACGTTGTAGCCGTCGACGACCAGATGCGCCTGCGGCAGCGCCAGCAGCTGGTCGAGGATGGCCGGGTCGTGCTCGGACAGCGCGCGGGCGGCGATGTCCTTCGGAGTCATGCGGCCGGGCTCGACGGCGTCCACGGTCTCGGCGGGCCGGACCGACACGGGGGGCAGCGCCAGCTCCCGGCGGAGCCCCTGGGCGGCGTCCAGCACGGTGTCGAGCAGCAGCCGGACCCGCATGTCCTCCACACTGCGGCCCTCCCGGGCGGCCCGGCGGGCGGCCTCGAGCGCGGCCTCGGTCTCCCCCAGCCGGGCCTTGAGGCGCCGGCTCTCGCTCTCGGCGGCCGACACCTGGGCCTGGCCCTCGGCGCGCACGGTCTCCATCTCGCCCCGCAGCTTGCGCACGGCGGCCTCGCCGCGCTTGACGTCGCTGAGGGCGGAGCGCAGTTTGCGGTGCAGCGAATCGGCTTCCCTCTTCGCCGCCTCAAGCTCGGCGCGCAGCCGCTCGGTCTCGGACCTGGTGTGCTCACGGGCCCGGTCGAGTTCGGCGCGCAGCCGCTCCAGCTCGGTCCGCGTCTCCTCGTCGGCGCGCTCGGCGTCGGCGCGCTGGACCTCCTCGCCGGCGGCGGTCACCAGCTTGACCCAGCCGGGCGGGCGGAGCACATAGGCCGCGGCCGCCACGTCGAGCGGTTCCGCGGCCGGGGGCGGGGAGCCGGAGTCGAGGGCGCCGGTCAGTTCCGGCTGGGCCTCTCTGAGTTTCTCCCCGATGCGCTGCCGGAACAGCGGATCGGTCTCCAGGGCCGCGGCCATGGCGTTGCCGGCGAACTTGGCGCGGCGGTTCGGGGCGAAGCGGGCGTACTGCCGCAGCTGGGCGGGCAGCTCGGCGACCGTGAGTCCGCCGAAGCCGTCGGCGACGATCTGGACGACCTTGCGGCGCACCCCGTCGGGCAGCGGACGGTCGAGCACCTCGGCGGCGCCGTCCTGCGGCCCCCCGTCCGTGGTCTCCACCATCCGTCACACCCCAATGCCTGTGTGCGACCCCGTGCGGGGTCGCCGTCAGCGGGACCCTCCCCCACTCTCGACTTCGCTCGAGCGGGAGGGACCCCCTTCGTTCAGGAGCCGGCGCCCGGCCTGTCCACGAGTTCCACCTGATCCACGGCGTTGCACCAGCGGCACCGCACCGACTCGATGGTCTCATCGAGCACCTCGCGCTCCTCGACCCTGGGCTCTCCGGCCAGATCGAGGTGCACGTACTCGACGACCTTCGACGAGCGGGTCACGTCGAAGCGGGTGAGGTTGCCGCAGAGGGTGCAGCGCCACCGCGTCGAGGCGGTCGGCAGAGGAACCGTCATCGTGGCTGTTCGCCTTCCTTCCAGTGTCCGTGACGCACCGGCTCCCCGGTGCGCCTGGCTCGTAACCCTACGGCCTGGCGGGCGCCCGCCGCCCGCCCGCCCACGGCGGCGAGGCGGTCTGTGCGGTTGCGTCCGGTTACGTCATGCTCTGTATTCATGATCCGCAACTGGAGCACGTCGGCCGCCGGGGCGATCCGGGGCACCTCCGCGCCGGTGACCCACACCCTCATCGTGCTGTGCTGCCTGGTCTTCCTGATCGGGCCGGCCTCCGGCCTGCATCCGGCCCACGGCACCGGGGAGGAGCTGCTGGACGCGCAGCGGGCCTACTTCCGGCGCTGGGGCGTCATCCCCGCAGACCTGTTCGAGGGACCCCCCGGCACCGTCCTCACCCCCGCCACGGCGCTGTTCGTGCACGGCAGCTGGGTGCACCTGCTCGGCAACATGCTGTTCCTCCACGTCTTCGGAGCGATGGCGGAGGCACGGATGGGCCGGGTGCGGTTCATCCTGTGCTACGCCGGCTGCGGCTACCTCGCGCTGCTGGGGTACGCCGCCGCCAACGCGGACTCCGAGCGGTCCCTGGTCGGCGCCTCCGGAGCGATCTCGGCGGTGCTCGGCGCGTTCCTCTTCCTGTTCCCCCGGGCCCGGGTGACCAGTCTCCTGCCGTTCCTGTTCTTCCTGCCGGTGCGCCTGCCGGCGTGGGTGGTGCTGCCGTTCTGGGCGGCGCTGCAGTGGGCGGCGGCGGGACGGGCCGGCGAGGGGCCGGGGGTGGCGTACCTGGCGCACCTGATCGGGTTCGGGCTGGGCTTCGGCTACGCGTGGGGGCGTTTCCGCGGGGCGACTACAGTGAGCACCGCCCCTGCTCCGGCCCCCGAGGGAGAGAACCAGCCGTGATCACCGCGATCGTCCTCATCAAGACCAGCGTGGACCGGATCCCCGAGATCGCGGAGCGGATCGCCGCGCTGGACAGCGTCAGCGAGGTCTTCTCCGTCACCGGCACCTACGACCTGATCGCCATGGTGCGGGTCCGCGAGCACGAGGACCTGGCGGAGGTCATCCCCGGCCGGATCAGCAAGATCCCGGGCGTCGAGGGCACCGACACGCACGTGGCGTTCCGCACGTACTCGCAGCACGACCTGGAGGCGGCGTTCGCCATCGGCCTGGACAGCTAGCGGTCCGCCGGGGGGCGGGATGCCCGGCCGGTGCCGGTGCCGGACCCCTCGGCCGTCCTTTCGCCCCCTCCGCCCCAGACCCCGCTCCTCGGACGCCGGAGGGGCCGACTCGACGCCGGAGGGGCCGACTCGACGCCGGAGGGGCCGACATCCGGCGGGTGGATGAAGAGTTCTTCATCCGGCGCTCATCCGGGGGCCGCGGTGCGGCGCGCAGGATCGGGGCATGGTCTTCACTCGCCGGATGGCGGCCCTGGCCGCCGTCGTCCTGATCCCGCTGGGCGTCGCGGCGACCAGCTTCGCGCTCGCCGACAGCCCCGCACCGCCCAAGGTGCCGCCCCAGGTCGAACTGGACAGCGGCCCCCCCACTCCGGCGCCCACGGCCCCGTCCGCGCGGCCCGAGCCCACACCGAGCGACGAGGTCGTCTCCCGGCCCCCGGTGACCGACAGCCCAGCGGATGACGACGATGACGACGACCGAGGCCAGGACTCCCCGGACGACGCCCCCGGCGGGGACGACGGACCGGACGACGACGGCTGACCGGGTCCGCCGCCGGATCTCCGCCCGGGTCCGCATCCTGCTGTGGCTGCTGTTCGTCATGGCGGTCGCGCTCGCCTCGGTCGCCATGACCACCCGCTCCTTCCTGCTGCGGGACGTCGACCACCGGATCAGCGGGCTGCTCGCCCAGGAGGCCGGTGAGTTCGCCAACTTCGAGGAGCGCGGCTTCGACCCGGAGACGGGCCGGCCCTTCACCGACCCGGACCGGCTGCTGCGGGTCTTCCTGGAACGGCAGTACGCCGACCCGGACGAGGAACTGATCGGCCTGGTGGCCCGCGGCAGCGGCGGTCCCGCGAAGCTCACCCAGCCGCGCGAGCTGCCCGTCGCCCTGCCCCTGCACCGGGACGGCGACGCCCGGCGCCGCATCTTCGACTCGCCCGACGCCTCCGGTGTGCTGCACCGACCCGAGGGCGAGATCCGCTGGGCCAAGGTGGCCGTGGCCCGGCACGGCGGCGGCGCCCCGGAGGCGGCGTTCGTCGTCGCCTTCCACCCCGAGCGCGAAGTGGCCCGGGTGGACGAGGTGTTCCGGGTGCTGCTCGCCATCTCCGGGGTCGCCCTGCTGCTGACCACCGGTATCGGCTGGGCGGTCGCCGGGCGGATCCTGCAGCCCGTACGGCTGGTGCGCACCGCCGCCGCGCAGCTCACCGAGCAGGACCTCACCCGTCGTATCGCGGTGCGCGGCCACGACGACATCGCGGCCCTCGCCGAGACGTTCAACGCGATGCTCGACCGGCTGGAGCGGGCCTTCGCCGCCCAGCGCCAGTTCGTCGACGACGCCGGCCACGAACTGCGCACCCCGATCACCATCGTGCGCGGCCACCTGGAGCTGATGGGCGACGACCCGGCCGAACGCGAGGAGACCGTCCGCCTCGTCACCGACGAACTCGACCGGATGAGCCGCATCGTGGAGGACCTGCTGCTGCTCGCCAAGGCCGAACGCCCCGACTTCGTCACCCCGGAGCCGGTCCAGCTCGCCGAACTCACCGCCGACGTCTACGTCAAGGCCCGCACCCTCGGCGAACGCGACTGGCAGCTCACGGACATAGCCGACCGGGAGGCACGGCTGGACCCCCAGCGGATCACCCAGGCCATGGTGCAGCTCGCGCAGAACGCGGTGCAGCACACCACCACCGGCCAGACCATCCGCATCGGCTCCCGCACGCAGGGTTCCCGGATCGAGCTGTACGTCGCCGACTCCGGCCCCGGCGTCCGGCCGCAGGACCGGGAGCTGATCTTCGAGCGCTTCCGGCGCGGCACCTCCCGGCGCGGGGCGCGCGGTTCGGGCGCCGGACTCGGCCTGTCGATCGTCAAGGCGATCGCCGAGGGCCACGGCGGCCGGGTCCGTCTGGACGACACCGAGGGCGGCGGCGCCACCTTCGTACTCACCCTGGAAGAGGCACGTCAGTGAACCGGATCCTGATCGTCGAGGACGAGGAGCGCATCGCCTCCTTCGTGCAGAAGGGCCTGCGCGCCAACGGCTTCACCACCACCGTCGTCCCCGACGGCGAGGCCGGCTACGAGTACGCCCTGACCGGCGGTTTCGACCTGGTCGTCCTCGACATCGGGCTGCCCGGCCGGGACGGCTTCACCGTGCTGCGCGAACTGCGCGAGTCCCGGGTGACGACCCCGGTGATCGTGCTGACCGCGCGGGACTCGGTCCGGGACACGGTGGCCGGTCTGGAGGGCGGCGCCGACGACTGGATGACCAAGCCGTTCCGCTTCGAGGAACTGCTCGCCCGGGTACGGCTGCGGCTGCGCACGGCGGCCCGGGCGCCGGAGGTGACGGTGCTGAGGGCGGGTTCGCTGAGCCTCGACCTGCGCACCCGCCGCGCCCGGGCGGGGGACCGCACCGTCGACCTGACGGCCCGTGAGTTCGTGCTCCTCGAACTGTTCCTGAGGCACCCGGGGCAGGTACTCTCCCGCGAGCAGATCCTCTCCCACGTGTGGGGCTACGACTTCGACCCGGGCTCCAACATCGTGGACGTGTACGTCCGCGCGCTGCGCAAGAAGCTCGGCGCGGAGAAGGTGGAGACGGTCCGCGGGATGGGCTACCGGCTCCCCGCGTGACGGGGCCGGGTGAAGTTCCCTTCATCTTCGGCTCATCGACGGCTCACCGCCCGGGCGGATCGTCGATGGCGTGACACTGACTCCCCGCTCGACCGCGGCCCTGTGCGCGGCGCTGTCGCTGTGCGCGCTGCTCGCGGTCCCCGGCGCCTTCCCCGGCCTCGGCCCGGACGCGCGCCTCACCCTCGCCGTGTTCGCGCTGGCCACCTGCGCGTGGGTCGGCACCCCGATCGACGACACGTACATCGCGCTGGGCGCCGGACTCGCCCTGACGGTGACCGGGGTGATCAGCAGCGACACCCTGTTCGGCACCCTGGGCGACTCGACCGTGTGGCTGCTGATCTGCGCGTTCGTCCTGGCGGCCGCGGTGACGCGGACCGGGCTCGCGGGGCGGGCGGCGGCCTTCCTGGTCGGCGGGGCGCGTACGGTACGGCAGCTGACGCACCTGACGACGGCCGCGCTGGTCGTCACGGCGTTCGCGGTACCGGCCACCTCCGGCCGGGCGGCGCTCGCCCTGCCGGTGTTCCTCGCCCTCGCCAAGGCACTCGCCGACCGGAAGCGACTGGTCGTGATGCTGGCGCTGCTGTTCCCGACCGTGATCCTCCTGTCGGCGGTGGCGACCCTGATCGGCGCGGGAGCACATCTGATCACCGTGTCGGTGCTGTGGGAGACCGCCGGGGAGCGGGTCGGCTTCACCGAGTGGCTGCTGCTCGGGCTGCCGCTGGCCGTGGCCTCCTCCCACCTCGCCGCCGAGGCCGTCCTGCTCACCACCACCCGGCGCGCGGACCGCGCGGGCCCGGTGCACATCACCGCCGAGGAGATCCAGCGGCACAGCGACCGCCCGGTCACCGGCCCCTGGAGCCAGGCCGAGAAGCGCTGCGCCCTGCTGCTGGCCACGGTCGTCGCCCTGTGGTGCAGCGAGCCGCTGCACCGGGTGTCCCCCGCGGTGGTCGCGCTGATCGGCGCGGTCGTCGCCGCCTCGCCGGCCCTCGGCACCGTACGGCTGAAGGACGCGCTGAAGACGGTGCCCTGGTCGCTGCTGCTGTTCATGGCGGCGACGATGGCGATGGGCGTGGCGCTCGCCGAGTCGGGCGCGGCGAAGTGGCTGGTCGGCGGGTTGCCCGCGGGGATCACGCCGGTGATGTTCCTGGCGGTCGTCGTCGCGGTCAGCACGGCCGCCCACCTGATCCTGCAGTCCCGTTCCGCCCGTTCCTCCGTACTGGTCCCGCTGGTGGTCGCGGCGGCCGTGGGCGCCGGGGTGAACCCGGTCGCGGCGGCACTCGCCTCCACCGCCGCCGCGGGCTTCTGCCACACGCTCCCGGCCTCCGCGAAACCGGTCACGCTCTTCGCGGAGATTCCCGGCACCCCCACCTACACCCCGCGCGACCTGCTGCGGCTGTCCGCCGTGCTGGCCCCGCTCACCGCCGCCCTGGTCCTGCTGTTCGCCGTCGCGGTGTGGCCGCTGCTCGGCGTCCCCGTGACCCGTTAAGGAGTTCCCCTCATGCTGAACCGTGTCGTCGTAGCCCCCAGCGGCTTCAAGGAGTCGCTGTCCGCCCAGGCCGCCGCCGACGCCATCGCGGCGGGCGTCCGCCGGGTGCTGCCGGACGCCGAGATCGACCGTATCCCGCTGGTGGACGGCGGTGAGGGCACGGCCTCGGCGCTGGCCTCGGCGACCGGCGGCCGGCTGATCGCCCTGACCGCCACCGGTCCGGTCGGGGAACCGGTCGGCACCCACTTCGCGCTGCTCGGCTCCCGGGACACGGCGGTGGTGGAGATGGCGGCGGTCGCCGGCCTCTCCCTCGTCCCCCGCACCCGGCGCGACCCGGGCGCCACCACCACGTACGGCGTCGGGGAACTGATCCGCGCCGCCCTCGACCGGGGCGTACGGCGCGTCCTGGTGGGCTGCGGCGACTCGGGCACCTCCGACGGCGGCGCGGGCGCGCTCCAGGCGCTGGGCGCCCGGCTGCTGGACGCGGACGGTCTCGAACTGCCGCCCGGCGGGAGCGCGTTGACGCGTCTGGCCCGCATCGACCCGGCCGGCCTCGACCCCCGTCTCGCCGACGTGGAGCTCCTCGTCGCCTGCAACCCCTTCAACGTGCTGTGCGGGGAGCGGGGCGTGGCCCGGGTGTTCGGACCGCAGAAGGGGGCGACCCCGGAGCAGGTCGAGGAGCTGTCGGCGGCGCTGGAGAACTGGGCGCGGGTCCTGACCCGTGATCTCGCCGTCACCGGCACGGACCTGCGCCTCGGCCGCGGTACGGGCGCCTCCGGCGGGCTCGGCGCCGGGCTCGCCGCCCTGGGCGGGTCCCTGCTGCCCCGCTTCCACGTCCTGCTGGACCACCTCGACCTGGACGCCCGGCTGGCCCGCGCCGATCTGGTCGTCACCGCCGAGGGCGCCCTGGACCACCAGACACCGCGCGGCAAGGTACCGGCGGAGGTGGCCCGCCGCGCCAAGCTGTCCGGACGGCCGGTGCTGGCGCTGGCGGGCACGCTCGGGGAGGGGGCGGGGGAGGTGCCGGGCGTGGACGCCTGCCACGGCATCCTGCCCGCGCCGATGGCCCTGGCGGAGGCGCTGGTGCGCGGTGCGGAGCTCCTCACCGACGCGACGGAGCGCGCGCTGCGCATGATCGTGCTGGGCGCGCGGCTGCCCGTGCCCGCCCACCACTAGGTTCCGCCCCGCCCCCTTCCCGTTCCCGTCCCCCGGGGGCGCCGCCCCCGGACCCCCGCTCCTCGAACGCCGAAGGGGCTGGTTTCCAGCCCCTTCGGCGTTCGAGGAGGAATCAGGCGGACGTGTCCGGGACGCAGCGGCCGTCCACCGTGCGGTAGGTCCAGCGGGCGCCGTCCCGCACGAGTTCGCGCACCGCGCGCACGAAGCGCTCCACGTGCTCGTCCGGCGTCCCCGCGCCGAAGCTCACCCGGACGGCGTTGAAGGACTTCTCGCCGGGCGCCGCCCCGGGGGCGCCGCACTCGCCCTGGGCCCCCGGGTCGCCGCCGAGCAGCGTGCGCACCAGCGGGTGCGCGCAGAACAGTCCGTCGCGCACGCCGATGCCGTACTCGGCGGAGAGCGCGGCGGCGAAGTGGGAACTGTTCCAGCCCTCCACGACGAAGGAGAGCACGCCCACGCGCGGGGCGTCGTCCCCGAACAGGGACAGGAACCGCACCTCGGGCACGTCCGCGAGCCCTTCGCGCACCGCGCGGATCAGCTCCTCCTCGCGGGCGACCAGGGTGTCGAACCCGGCCTCGGTGAGCGCCTTGCAGGCGGAGGCGACGGCGTGGGCGCCGATGACGTTGGGCGAGCCGGCCTCGTGGCGGGCTGCGCCCTCGTGCCACTCCACGTCCACTCCCCCGTCCGCGCGCCGGGTGACCGTGCGGCTGGCGCCGCCGCCCGCGAGGTAGGGATCGGCCTCCCGGAGCCAGTCGGCGCGGCCGGCCAGCACCCCGGAGCCGAAGGGCGCGTACAGCTTGTGCCCGGAGAAGGCGACCCAGTCGACGTCCAGGTCCCGCACGCTCACCGGATGGTGCGGGGCGAGCTGGGCGGCGTCCAGCACGATCCGGGCGCCGTGCGCGTGCGCGGCGGCGGCCAGTTCCCGTACCGGCCACAGCTCGCCGGTGACGTTGGAGGCGCCGGTGACGCAGACCAGGGCGGGGCCGTGGGGGGCGCGGTCGGCGAGGGCGCGCTCCAGGTTCTCCACGGCCTGGCGGGGGCTGCGCGGGGCGTCCAGGCAAGTGACCCGCGCGTCCCTCCAGGGCAGCAGGGAGGCGTGGTGCTCGGTCTCGAAGACGAAGACCTCGCAGCCGTCGGGGAGCGCGCCGGCGAGCAGGTTGAGGGAGTCGGTGGTGGACCGGGTGAACACCACCTGGTCCCCGGTACGGCAGTCGAGGAACTCGGCGACGGTCCGGCGGGCGTTCTCGAACAGGTCGGTGGAGAGCTGGGAGAGGTACCCGGCGCCCCGGTGGACGCTGCCGTAGTACGGCGCGTAGGCGGCCACGTCGTCCCACACCCGCTGGAGGGCGGGGGCGCTGGCGGCGTAGTCGAGGGCGGCGTAGACGACCTCGCCGCCGGTGACGAGGGGGACGGTGACGTCCTGGCCGAGGACGGGCAGCGGGGCGCGGACGGACGGGGCGGCAGCGGTGGAGACGGACATGACGGAGCTCCCGGTGAGGCGGGCGGAACCCCCGCGCGAGCACGCGTCGCTCGAGCACGGAGGGAAAACGGAGGGAAAACGGAGGGAAAGGGGAAGGGGTGTGCGGAGGCGGGGCTCGGCAGCCCTAGCGCATTCGCTTGCTCACGGAAGACTCCTCGACGACCAGGACCCCTGGTGTGCGAGGGGTCCGCGCTTGCCGTGCGCCCTGCTGCTCACGGCCTGGTCTTCACCCGGGGCACCCCGCCACGGACGGAGGGTTGCCGGACAGCCGGCCGGGGCCTGATGGCTGTCACTCATGACCTGGACAGGAAAGTACGGGAAACGATCGACGTCCCGCAACCCGTGTCCGGATCGCGGGACGTCGTACCAGCCCTGCGGCTACGCGTTGCTGACGGCCACCCAGCGCTCCAGGACCCGCTTGGCGGCCCCCGAGTCGATCGACTCGGCCGCCTTCGCCATCCCGGCGCGGATCCGCTCCGTCAGGGTGCCGTCGCCCGGCTCCAGGGCCACCAGCGCCGCCGCCGAGTTCAGCAGCACCGCGTCCCGCACGGGGCCGCCTTCGCCGTCGAGGAGCCGGCGGGCGACCTCGGCGTTGTAGGAGGCGTCGGCGCCGCGCAGCGCCTCCACGGGCACCAGTTCGATGCCGACGTCACGCGGGTCGAAGGTCTCCTCCTCGACCTTGCCGTCGCGGACCACCCACACCCGGGAGGTGGCGGTGGTCGTCAGCTCGTCCAGGCCGTCGTCGCCGCGGAACACCAGGGAGGAATGGCCGCGCCCGGCGAAGACGCCGGCGATGATCGGGGCCATCCGGGCGTCGGCCACACCGATGGCCTGCGACCGCACCCTGGCCGGGTTGGTCAGCGGGCCGAGGAAGTTGAAGACGGTCCGCACCCCGAGCTGGCCGCGCGCCGCCGCGACGTGGCGCAGCGCCGGGTGGAACTTCACCGCGAAGCAGAAGGTGATCCCGGCCTCCTCGGCGACCTCGGCGACCCGTCGCGGGGTCAGCTCCAGGTTGACGCCGAGCTTCTCCAGGACGTCGGAGGCGCCGGACGCGGAGGAGGCGGCCCGGTTGCCGTGCTTGACGACCTTCGCGCCGGTGCCGGCCACGACGATCGAGGACATCGTGGAGATGTTCACCGTCCTGGCGCCGTCCCCGCCGGTGCCGACGATGTCGACGGTGGCGCCCGGCACCTCGATCACGTTGGCGTGGTCGTACATCGCCCGCACGCAGCCGGTGATCTCCTCGACGGTCTCGCCCTTGGCCCGCAGGGACACCGCGAACCCGGCGATCTGCGCGTCGGTCGCCTCGCCGCGCATGATCAGGTCCATCGCCCAGGCGGTGTCGTCGGCGGACAGGTCCCGGCCGTCCAGCAGGCCGTTCAGCAGGGCGGGCCAGGAGCGGCCCGCCGCGGTGTCGCCTCCAGCGGGGGTCACAGCGCTCATGGCCGCTCCTGATGGTCGTGGAAGAAGGGTCCGGGAACCCGGCGGGGTCCCGGACCCCACCCTATCCAGCTCCGGGGACGGCGAAGGGCCCCCGTCCGCAGAACGGACGGGGGCCCTTCGCCGTCGTGTGGCGACTGGGGTGAGGCGCGGAAGGTGATCAGTGGTGGCCGTGGCCGCTCGTGATCTCCTTGTACTCCTCGACGGTCGGCTTCGGAATCTGGGACTCCTCGCCGTAGTAGCCCTTGCTCAGCTTGGCGCGCAGCTTCTCGGTCGCCTTCACCTTGCGCCGGACGCCGTTCTCGTCGACCGTCGGGCCGATCTCGAACGGCTTGTACTGCTCGTGCGCCGTGAGGGTGTACATCTGCTCCTGGCTGAGCGGCTCGTGCACCTCGATGAACTCACCGTGCGGCAGGCGCTTGATGATGCCCGACTCGCGGCCGTGCAGCACCTTGTCCTTGTCCCGGCGCTGGAGGCCGAGGCAGATCCGCTTGGTGACGACGAACGCGATGACCGGGCCCACGAAGAAGCCGATGCGGACGAACCAGGTGACCGCGTTGATCGAGAGGTTGAAGTGGGTGGCGAAGATGTCGTTGCCACCACCGATCAGCATGATCATGTACGCCGTGACCCAGGCGACGCCGAAGGCCGTACGGGTCGGGGCGTTGCGCGGCCGGTCCAGGATGTGGTGCTCGCGCTTGTCCCCGGTGATCCAGGACTCGATGAACGGGTAGAGCGCGATGACCGCCAGGAAGAGACCGAAGATCGTCAGCGGGATGAAGACGCCCAGGACCAGGGTGTGGCCCCAGAAGTTGATCTCCCAGCCGGGCATGGCGCGGATCAGGCCCTCGGCGAAGCCCATGTACCAGTCGGGCTGGGCGCCCGTGGAGACCATGTCCGGACGGTACGGGCCGATGTTCCAGATCGGGTTGATGGTCGCGATGCCGGCGATCAGGGCGGTGAAGCCGAAGACCAGGAAGAAGAAGCCTCCCGCCTTGGCCATGTAGACCGGCAGCAGCGGCATGCCGACGACGTTCTTGTTGGTGCGGCCGGGCCCGGCGAACTGCGTGTGCTTGTGGTAGAAGACCAGGATCAGGTGGGCGACCACCAGGCCGAGCATGATGCCCGGCAGCAGCAGGATGTGGATCGAGTAGAACCGCGCGACGAAGTCGGTGCCGGGGAACTCCCCGCCGAACAGGAACATCGAGATGTACGTGCCGACGATCGGCACGGACAGGATCGCGCCCTGGGTGAAGCGGACACCGGTTCCGGAGAGCAGGTCGTCCGGCAGCGAGTAACCGGTGAAACCGGTGAACATGCCGAGGACGAACAGCAGGAAGCCGAACAGCCAGTTGATCTCACGCGGCTTGCGGAACGCGCCGGTGAAGAAGACGCGCATCATGTGCACGAACATGCCGGCCAGGAAGATGACCGCGGCCCAGTGGTGGATCTGCCGGATCAGCAGACCGCCGCGGACGTCGAAGCTGATGTCCAGCGTCGACTTGTAGGCCTCGCTCATCAGCTGGCCCTGCAGCGGGACGTACGAGCCGTGGTACTCCACCTCGTTCATCGACGGGTGGAAGAACAGCGTCAGGTACACACCCGTGAGGATGATGATGAGGAAGCTGTAGAGGCAGATCTCGCCCAGCATGAAGGACCAGTGGTCCGGGAAGATCTTGCGCATGTTGGCCTTGGCCAGGGAGTAGATCCCCAGCCGGCCGTCGGCCCAGTCGGCGACGCGTTCGCCGGCCGGAGCCTTCCCACGAGAGCGGGACTCTGTGCTGGTGTTGGTACTCATCCGCGCTCCCAGAAGGCAGGACCGACGGGCTCTTCGAAGTCGCCGAGCGCTTCGAGGTAACCCTCGTCGTTCACGCCGATGCGCAGCTGCGGCAGCGGGTGACCGGCGGGACCGAAGATCACCTTGGCGCCGTCGGAGAGGTCGAAGGTGGACTGGTGGCAGGGGCACAGCACGTGGTGCGTCTGCTGCTCGTACAGGGAGATCGGACAACCGACGTGGGTGCAGATCTTCGAGTACGCGAGGATGCCCTCGTGCGACCACTCGAGCGACTGCTTGTCCTTGATGTCGTCCGGCTTGATGCGGACCAGCATCAGAGCGGCCTTGGCGATCTCGTTCTGGAAACCGTGGTCGTGCTCGTCCAGGCCCTCGGGCTTGGCGAAGGTCAGCGAACCGGTGATCAGGTCGGACGGCCGCAGCGGCTCGTTGGTGTTCATGTTGACGAGCAGCTTGCCCTTGGCCCACAGGGTGTGGCGCAGCTTCTCCTCGGGCAGCGGGCCGAGCTCGCGCAGCAGCACGACGCCGGACAGCGGCACCAGGGTGAGCGCGCCGAACATGGTGTTGCGGATCAGCTTGCGGCGACCCAGCTGCGACTCCTTGGCACCCTGCCGGAAGTCGTCCATGACCTTGGCCCGGAGGTCCCGCGGCGCCTCGATCGGGTGCCGCTCGTCGGTCAGCTCCTCGTCGGACATCAGGGTGCGGGCCCAGTGGACCGCGCCCGCGCCGATGGCGAACAGCGCGACGCCGAGCGTCACACCGAGCGCGAAGTTCAGGGCACTGATGTGACCCAGCGGGAAGATGTAGACGATCTTCTCGACCGGGATCGCCACGAACGAGGCGATGAAGCCGATGGTGGCCAGCATCGACAGCGTGAACAGCAGGGCGACCGTGCGCTCGGACCGCTTGGCGGCCCGCTCGTCGATGTCCTGGATCCGGTGCTCGTGGGGCGGCATGCCCGGGTCGGCGAACGGGTTCTTCTCGTCCGCGACCTTCACGGCGCCGTGGGCGGTGTCCTGCCCTGCGGGCAGGTTCTCTTCGGGAATGTCTTGGCTACTCATGACTTCTTGGCCTTTGCGGTCCGAGCGGCGACCCACACGGCGACGGCGATCAGTCCGCCGAGACCGAAGATCCAGCCGAACAGGCCCTCACTGACCGGGCCCAGCCCGCCCAGCTGCATGCCGCCCGGGCTCTCGGACTGATCGGTGTTGACCTCGCCCAGGTACGCGATGATGTCCTTCTTGTTCTGCTCCGACAGCGTGCTGTCGGGGAAGGAGGGCATGTTCTGCGGGCCGGTGAGCATGGCCTCGTAGATGTGCTTGGGGGCGACGTCCTCCAGGCTGGGGGCGTACTTGCCGTGCGTGAGCGCACCGCCCTTGCCGGTGAAGTTGTGGCACTGCGCGCAGTTGTTGCGGAACAGTTCGCCGCCCTTGGCGATGTCGGCGCCCTCGGGGCCGTACTGCTCCTCGGTGGGCACGGCCGGGCCGGCGCCCAGGGAGGCGATGTACGCCGCCAGCTGGTCGATCTCGGCCTGCGTGTAGACGGCCGGCTTGTCCGGGATCTGCGCGGCCTGCGAGGTGGCGGCCGGCATACGGCCGGTGCTCACCTGGAAGTCGACGGCGGCGGCGCCCACGCCCACCAGGGTCGGACCATCTGAGGTGCCCTGACCGCCGGTGCCGTGGCAGCTGGCGCAGCCGACCGCGTAGAGCTTCTTGCCCTCCTCGATGGTGAGGGACTGGGCGGTTTCGTCGGCCTGCGCCTTGTCCGCGGGTGCGAACACGGCGTAGAGCCCCCCGGTGCATGCCAGCGCGAGGAGTAGGACGACGAGCGCCGCCAGCGGATGGCGTCGTCGTGCGGAGAGCTTTTTCACGGATTACCCCGGTGTCAGGATCTTCTGCGTCGATGCTTCTGGTTGGTGCGCTCCCGAAGAGCGCGGGGATGCGGGTCCGGCTACTTGATCATGTAGATCGTGGCGAAGAGGCCGATCCAGACGACATCGACGAAGTGCCAGTAGTAGGACACGACGATGGCCGCGGTCGCCTGCTCATGAGTGAACCTCTTGGCCGCGTAGGTCCGGCCCAGGACCAGCAGGAAGGCGATGAGACCGCCCGTCACGTGCAGGCCGTGGAAGCCGGTGGTCAGGTAGAAGGCCGAGCCGTACGCGTCCGAGGAGAGGGACAGGCCGTAGTGCTTGACCAGCTCGGTGTACTCGAGGACCTGACCGCCGATGAAGATCGCGCCCATGATGAAGGTGACGATGAACCACATCCGGAGCTTCTTCACGTCACCGCGCTCGGCGGCGAAGACGCCGAGCTGGCAGGTGAGGGAGGAAAGCACCAGGATCGTGGTGTTCGCCGCCGAGAACGGGAAGTTCAGGTAGTCGGCCTTCTCCGACCAGAAGTCGGGTCCGGTCACCGATCGCAGGGTGAAGTACATCGCGAAGAGGGCCGCGAAGAACATCAGCTCGGAACTCAGCCAGATGATGGTTCCGACGCTGGTGAGGTTCGGTCGGTTGACCGACGGGTGCGCGTGCCCGGTATCTACTGTCGTTGCTGTCGCCACGCCGACATTATGTCGGTCGCTTATCCCGCCCTCACTCCCGGGGGTGCCGTTCGGTGTGTTCAACCGTCCTGGACTGCCCGGATGGCCCATCCGTGGACCGCGCCGGGGCCGTCTCGAAGGCGTGTCCGAACCAGTGTTGACAAGCGGTCGGAGGGGGTAGCATCCGCGCCATCGGTACCCGAAGTGCCCGACAGAGCCGTGCCCTCTCTCTTACGCGTGGAGGAACAATGCAGGCGACCGCCACGGTGCTGGTCTACAGCGACGACGCCAACACCCGGGAGCAGGTGCGACTCGCCACCGGGCGGCGGCCTGCGCCGGACGCGCCCGTCGTGGAGTTCGTGGAGTGCGCCACCCCGGCGGCCGTGCTGGCGGAGCTCGACCGGGGCGGCATCGACGTGTGCGTGCTGGACGGCGAGGCCGTGCCGATGGGGGGCATGGGGATGTGCCGGCAGATCAAGGACGAGGTGTTCGACTGCCCGCCGGTGCTGCTGCTGATCGGGCGGCCGCAGGACGCGTGGCTCGCCACCTGGAGCCGGGCGGAGGCGGCGGTCGCCCTGCCGGTGGAACCGGTGGAGTTCGCCTCGGCGCTGGCCTCGCTGCTGCGGCGGAAGCACCTGCAGAGCGCCTAGGGGCCCGCTCCCTCCCGTGACACGGCGGCTGCGGGGCCGTCGCGGCCGGTCGCGCCCACGCGGCGGGGCCGCGCATGCGACGGCCCCGCACCCCTTTCGGGGCACTACACGGCCGTCGGCCGGAGGCGTGCGGCCTCGTCGCGGTTCTGGGCCGTGCCGGAGGCCAGGGCGCTGCCCGCCCGCCACTCGGCCCAGTCGAGGTTCCAGTCGCCGTAGCCGTTGCCGAAGGGTTCCATCGTGTCGCCGGCCGAGTTCTCGACCTCGACGACGTCGCCCTGGCGGACGGTGTCGAAGAACCACTCCGCGTCCTCGGTGCTCATGCCGACGCAGCCGTGGCTGACGTTGTCGTAGCCCTGGAAGTCGACGGACCAGGGGGCGGCGTGCACGTACTCGCCGCTCCAGGTCACCCGGGTGGCGAACTCGACGTCCAGGTCGTACGACTCCGTCGAACCCTCGGCGATGCCGACGGTGGTGCTGCGCATACGTACGAGGCGTTCCTTGGCGAGCACGACCTTGACGCCGTTGCGGGTCTCGAAGCCGGGCTTGCCGGTGGTGACGGGGATCCGCTTGATCTCCTCGTCGTTCTTGTAGACCGTCAGCCGGTGCTCGGCCGCGTCGGCGACGGCTATCACCCGGTCGCCGGTGCGGATCGTCAGGGGCTCGGACCTGCCGCCCCGCAGCCGGTCGTTGACCTTGACGCCCTCCAGGGCGCTGCGCACGCTGACGGTGGCGTGGGCGGGCCAGTAGTCCCGGGGGCGGTAGTGCAGCTTCTTGTCGTCCACCCAGTGCCAGCTGCCGGACACGGCGGGGGTGGACTCGACCGTCAGGGCGCGCTCCACGACGGCCCGCTGGGCGCGGTCCTTGACGGGCGCGCTCAGCTCGGCGGTGAGGGGCTGGCCGACGCCGTACGTGCCCGCCCCGGGGCCGAAGGCGACGGCCAGGCGCTTGGTGGTGGTGGGGCTGCCGGTGGTGAAGGCGAGGACCCTGCGGCCGGGCGCCCCGTCCTCGTCCTCGGTGCTCACCCGGACCGTGTACCGGGTATGGGCGTCCAGCGGGGAGGTGCTGTGCCAGCGGCTTCCGTCGGCGGCCAGTTCGCCCGCCACGTGGCGGCCCGAGGCGTCCACGGCGGTGACGTCCGTGATGCGCCCGTCGGGGTCCTCGGCGACGACCTCCAGGGGCTTGTCGGGGTCGGCCTTCCCGCCCTCCTCCACGGAGCCGCCGAAGGAGACCCGGTCCGCCGCGTCGTAGGGCTCCGCGGACAGCGGGTCGCCGTCGGAGGAACAGCCCGCGACGCCCGCGACGAGGGCGACCACCAGCAGCGCGCGGCCTGCGACGCGGCTCCGCCCGGCGCCCGCGCCACGAGGGGGCTCGATGCGTCTCATGGCCTCACGCTAGGAACCCGCGCCCTTCCCGGCTCACTGGACGGCCCGAACGGGTGAGACGACGCCGAGGGGCCCGGACCCTCCTGGTGGAGTGTCCGGGCCCCTCGGGAAGCACGCCCTCGTTACTGGGTGCGGTTCTCACCGCGGTAGTACTCGAAGACCCAGCCCCAGATGCCGAGCAGGAGCAGCGGCGCCGAGAAGTACATCAGCCACCAGCCGATCGCGACGCCCATGAAGGCCAGGGCACCGCCCGCGGCCAGGGCGAGCGGCTGCCAGCTGTGCGGGCTGAAGAACCCGACCTCGCCGGCGTCGTCGGCGACGTCCGCCTCCTTGTTGTCCTGCGCGCCCACGTCGACCCGCCGGGCCGTGAAGCCCAGGTAGAAGCCGATCATGATGCTCAGGCCGAAGGCCAGGAAGAGGGCGGTGGTGCCGACCGGCTCCCTCGACCACACGCCGTAGACCACGGCGATGATGAGGAAGAAGAAGCTCAGCCAGATGAACATCTTGCCCTGGATCTTCACTTGCCGGCCTCCTTGCTGCCGGAGAGGGCCTTCTCACCGTGACCGGCGTTCTCGAGCTCGTCGAGCGCGGCGATCTCCGGGTGGTGCAGGTCGAACGCCGGGGATTCGCTGCGGATCTTCGGCAGGGTGAGGAAGTTGTGCCGCGGCGGCGGGCAGGAGGTCGCCCACTCCAGCGAGCGGCCGTAGCCCCACGGGTCGTCGACGCCGACCGGCTTGCCGTACTTGGCCGTCTTCCAGATGTTGTAGAAGAACGGCAGCATCGACATGCCGAGCAGGAACGAGGCGATCGTGGAGACCGTGTTCAGCGCGGTGAAGCCGTCGGCCGCGAGGTAGTCCGCGTACCGGCGCGGCATGCCCTCGACACCCAGCCAGTGCTGGACGAGGAAGGTGCCGTGGAAGCCGACGAACAGCGTCCAGAAGGTGATCTTGCCGAGGCGCTCGTCGAGCATCTTGCCGGTGAACTTCGGCCACCAGAAGTGGAAGCCGGCGAACATCGCGAAGACGACCGTGCCGAAGACCACGTAGTGGAAGTGGGCCACCACGAAGTAGCTGTCGGAGACGTGGAAGTCCAGCGGCGGCGAGGCCAGGATGACACCGGTCAGACCACCGAAGGTGAAGGTGATCAGGAAGCCCAGCGTCCACAGCATCGGGGTCTCGAAGCTGAGCGAGCCCTTCCACATGGTGCCGATCCAGTTGAAGAACTTCACACCGGTCGGGACCGCGATCAGGAACGTCATGAAGGAGAAGAACGGCAGCAGGACACCGCCGGTGACGTACATGTGGTGCGCCCACACCGTCACCGACAGACCCGCGATCGCGATCGTCGCGCCGATCAGGCCCATGTAGCCGAACATCGGCTTGCGGGAGAAGACCGGGATGATCTCGGAGACGATGCCGAAGAACGGCAGCGCGATGATGTACACCTCGGGGTGGCCGAAGAACCAGAACAGGTGCTGCCACAGCAGCGCCCCGCCGTTGGCCGAGTCGAAGATGTGACTGCCGAACTTGCGGTCCGTCTCCAGGGCGAACAGCGCCGCCGCCAGCACCGGGAAGGCGAGCAGGACCAGCACACCGGTCAGCAGCACGTTCCAGGTGAAGATCGGCATCCGGAACATCGTCATGCCGGGCGCGCGCATGCAGATGATCGTGGTGATGAAGTTGACCGAGCCGAGGATGGTGCCGAAGCCGGAGAAGGCCAGACCCATGATCCACATGTCGGCGCCGATGCCCGGCGAGCGGACCGCGTCCGACAGCGGCGAGTAGGCGAACCAGCCGAAGTCGGCCGCGCCGTCCGGGGTGAGGAAACCACCCAGCGCGATCAGCGAGCCGAACAGGAACAGCCAGTAGGCGAACATGTTCAGCCGCGGGAACGCCACGTCGGGCGCGCCGATCTGCAGCGGCATGATCCAGTTGGCGAAACCGGCGAACAGCGGCGTCGCGAACATCAGCAGCATGACCGTGCCGTGCATCGTGAACGCCTGGTTGAACTGCTCGTTCGACACGAGCTGCAGACCCGGCCGGGCCAGCTCCGCGCGCATCACCAGGGCCATCACGCCACCGATGATGAAGAACACGAACGACGTCGCCAGGTACAGCGTGCCGATCGTCTTGTGGTCCGTGGTCGTCAGCCACTTGACGACGAGGCTGCCGCGGCTCTGGCGCCTGGCCGGCAGCTCGTCCTCGTAGTGGGAGCCTGCGGCCGCGGCACCCTGGGATTCGTTGAGGATGCTCACAGGATGTTCGCCTCCCGGTTCTTCTCGTGCTTCGTCTGGTCGATGCCAGCGGGCACGTAACCGGTCTGCCCCTTCTTCACGAGGTCCTTCAGGTGCTGCTCGTAACGCTCGGGGGAGACGACCTTCACGTTGAACAGCATCCGGGAGTGGTCGACGCCGCAGAGCTCGGCGCACTTGCCCAGGAAGGTGCCCTCACGGTTGGGGGTCACCTCGAAGGCGTTGGGGTGGCCCGGGATGACGTCCTGCTTCATCAGGAACGGCACCACCCAGAAGGAGTGGATGACGTCGCGCGAGGTCAGCACGAAGCGGACCCGCTTGCCCTCGGGCAGCCACAGGGTGGGGCCCGGGTTGTTGGTCTGCGGGTTCCGGGTGCCGGGGACACCGCAGTCGTAGACACCGCCGGCGTCGGCCGGGAAGGCGTTCTTGTAGCGTTCCGGGACCGACTCGAGTTCCTTGGACGTCTTGGCGTCGCCCGTGGAACCCTCGACGTTCTCGACGTAGTTGAAGCACCAGCTCCACTGGAAGCCGACCACGTTGACGGTGACGTCGGGCTTCTTCTCGAGCTTCAGCAGTTCGGATTCGTCGCGCGCGGTGAAGTAGAAGAACACCGAGACGATGATGAGCGGAACCACCGTGTACAGCGCCTCGATGGGCATGTTGTACCGGGTCTGCGGAGGAACCTCCACCTTGGTGCGGCTGCGCCGGTGGAAGAAAGCACTCCACAGGATCAGGCCCCACACCAGCACGCCGATAGCGAGCGCGGCAGCCCAGGACCCCTGCCACAGCGAGAGGATCCGCGGAGCCTCTTCCGTGGTGGGGGTGGGCATGCCAAGGCGGGGGAAGTCCTCCCATGTGCAACCGGTGGCGGTCGCCAGGACCAGGCCCGCGGTCAGTGCCTGCAGCAGCTTCCGCCGCATCGGGCGCCGCGGCGAGCGGTCGGAGCCGTTGGGACTCACGTAGCGCCTTCCCGAGAGTCTCGCCCGCGCGGATTGGCTGCGGCCTGCCTTCTCGCTGGTCGGTCGCCGCCCTGCGTCGGGCAGGGGTTTGGATGTTTATGCGGACCAAACCCTAGCCGACCCTCTCCAGGGGGTCGCGAGGAGGGGTGCCTAGTGGGCGGGGTGGTTCGCCGATTTGGCGGCCGCGGGCCGCGTGCGGCTTGTCGCGCGGTTCCCCGCGCCCCTGGGCGCGCCGCCCCGGCCGGGGTTTAGCGTGGCTGTGTGTCCTACTTCGATGCCGCTTCCGCCGCCCCCCTCCACCCCGTTGCCCGGCAGGCCCTGACGGCCTCCCTCGACGAGGGGTGGGCGGATCCGGCGCGGTTGCACCGGGAGGGCCGGCGGGCGCGGCTGCTGCTGGACGCGGCGCGGGAGGCGGCCGCGGAGGCGGTGGGGTGCCGGACGGACGAGCTGGTGTTCACCTCGTCCGGGACCTCGGCGGTGCACTCGGGGATCGCGGGGGCGCTGGCCGGGCGGCGACGCGCGGGCCGTCACCTGATCGTGTCAGCCGTCGAACACTCTTCTGTACTCCATGCGGCGGAAGTTCACCGGGCCGGCGGAGGGACGGTCACCGAGGTCGCGGTGGACCGTACGGGTGCGGTGAGTCCGTCCGGGTACGCGGACGCCCTGCGGCCGGACACCGCGCTGGCCTGTCTGCAGTCGGCCAACCACGAGGTGGGGACCGTGCAGCCGGTGGCCGGGGTCGCCGAGGCGTGCCGGGCGGCGGGGGTGCCGCTGCTGGTGGACGCGGCCCAGTCGCTGGGGTGGGGGCCGGTGGAGGGCGACTGGTCGCTGCTCGCGGCGAGCGCCCACAAGTGGGGCGGTCCGCCGGGGACCGGGCTGCTCGTCGTACGCAAAGGGGTGCGGTTCGCGCCCCGGGGGCCGCGGGACGAACGGGAGTCGGGGCGGGCGGCCGGGTTCGAGAACCTGCCGGCGATCGTGGCGGCGGCGGCTTCGCTGCGGGCGGTGCGGGCGGAGGCCGCCGAGGAGGCGGTACGGCTGCGGGAACTGACGGAGCGGATCCGGGCGCGGGTGCCACGGCTGGTGCCGGACGTGGAGGTGGTCGGGGACCCGGAGCGGCGGCTGCCCGGGATCGTCACCTTCTCCTGTCTCTACGTCGACGGGGAGACGCTGCTGCACGAGCTGGACCGGGCCGGTTTCTCCGTGTCGTCCGGGTCCTCCTGCACGAGCAGCACGCTGACGCCGAGTCACGTGCTGAGGGCGATGGGCGTGCTCAGCGAGGGCAACATCCGGCTCTCGCTGCCGTCCGGGACGCGCGAGGAGGAGGTCGAGCGCTTCCTGTCCGTCCTGCCGGAGGTGGTGTCGGGGGTGCGGGAGAGGCTGGGCGCGCCGGTGGCCGCCGGCCCCGGCCCGGCGGAGGAGAGGGACGAGGCCCTGGTGGTGGACGCCCTGGGCCGCCGCTGCCCGATCCCGGTCATCGAGCTGGCCAAGGTCATCGGGGACGTCCCGGTGGGCGGCACGGTGCGCGTCCTGGCCGACGACGAGGCCGCCCGCCTGGACATCCCGGCCTGGTGCGAGATGCGCGGCCAGGAGTACGTGGGGGAGGAACCGGCGGACCGGGGAACGGCCTACGTGGTCCGCCGGGCCGGCTGACCCGCCCCGGGGGCGGGGCCGTGCACCTGTGCGGCTCCGCCGCACGGGCGCGGCCGGCTCCCCGCCCGCGCGTCCGGCGGGCTCAGCCCAGGTGCTCCCGGACCTCCTCCGCCGCCTCGTCCCCGTACGCCTTCGTGAAGCGCTCCATGAAGTGCCCCCGGCGCAGCTGGTACTCCTGGGTGCCGACCGTCTCGATGACGAGCGTCGCCAGCATGCAGCCCACCTGCGCCGCCCGCTCCAGCGAGACCCCCCACACCAGCCCCGACAGGAACCCCGCGCGGAAGGCGTCGCCGACGCCCGTCGGATCGGCCTTGAGCTCCTCGTCGGGGCACCCGACCTCGATCGTCTCCCCGCCGGCCCGTTCGATGCGGACGCCGCGCGCGCCGAGGGTGGTGACGCGGTGGCCGACCCGGCCGAGGATCTCCGCGTCGCTCCAGCCGGTCTTCGTCTCGATGAGCCCCTTCTCGTACTCGTTGGAGAAGAGGTAGGTCGCCCCGTCCAGCAGTATCCGGATCTCCTCGCCGTTCATCCGGGCGATCTGCTGGGAGAAGTCGGCGGCGAACGGGATGCCCCGGGAGCGGCACTCCTCGGTGTGCCGGAGCATGCCCTCCGGGTCGTCGGCGCCGATGGAGACCAGGTCGAGGCCGCCCACGCGGTCGGCGACGGTCTTCAGCTCGATGAGGCGGGCCTCGCTCATCGCACCCGTGTAGAAGGAGCCGATCTGGTTGTGGTCGGCGTCCGTGGTGCACACGAAGCGGGCGGTGTGCAGGGTGTCGGAGATGCGGACGGACTCGGTGTCGACGCCGTGCCGGTCCAGCCAGGCCCGGTACTCGTCGAAGTCGAAGCCGGCGGCTCCGACGAGGATCGGGCGGGTGCCGAGCTGGCCCATCCCGAAGGCGATGTTCGCGCCCACGCCGCCCCTGCGCACGTCGAGGTTGTCGACCAGGAAGGACAACGAGACCGTGTGCAGCTGGTCCGCGACGAACTGGTCGGCGAAGCGCCCGGGGAAGGTCATGAGGTGGTCGGTGGCGATGGAGCCGGTGACTGCGATGCGCACGGCGTGGATTCTCCTGAGGGAGGCGGATTGACACTTCACGCTACCCGTTGGGGAGAGCACGCAGAAGCAGGCGAAAATACCCGATAGCAGATCTTTCTTCGTGGCCTTCGACGTGCGTACGGTGCCGGTATGACGAACCTCAGGGTCCACGCTCCCGCCCCGGCAGACCTCGAAGGCGGCCTGGCGTCGCTGCGCGGCGACTGCGCCCGGATGGCCCCCCACTGGGCGGCCCCCGACCGGGTGGCCGCCCGGCCGGTCCCCCCGTCCTCGATCCACGGCGTGACCGTGCCGCCCGGGTCGGCGCGGCTGCTGGACGCGATGTCGGAGTACGGCGACTGAGCCGGCGCCGGCCGGTCCGGCGCTCGCGGGAACCGCGCGCTCCCCCGGTGCGTCCCATCGCTGTCCCCCGTAAAGGGGACGCGGGATACGACCCACGAGCAGTCCCGGTGCGGCCGGGAAGGGTCTTTCCGGGACAGCTGCGCAGCCGAAGGAGCGATGCGGTGAACACCGAGCGACCCGACAACGACGACGCCGAGGCGCGCCCCGCTCCCGGCGGCACGCCCGACACCGGGGGCGCTTCGGACCACGACGGGGCGACGGGCGCCCCGGAGCGGCGGGAGCCCGCCGCGCCGGGGACGGCACGGCCGGTCGCCGGCGCGTCCGACGACGGTGCCGGGGAGGCGGACGCCGGTCCCCGCACCGGGGGGACCGGAGCCGAGCGGGCCCCGCAGGACGGGCCGGGGTCCGGCGCGGGTGAGACGGCCGTCGGGGAGGAGCGCGCCGACGGGCCGGCTGCGGGGCGGCGGCGTCCGCCCCTGCTGATCGCCTCCGTCGCCGCCGCCGTGCTGCTGGTCGGGGGCGGCGGGGCCTACCTCGCCGCCGGCGCCTCCGGAGGCTCCGGGGACGGTGCGGCTCCGGGGGCGAACGGTGACGCCTCTCCCCCGCCGCTCGCCCTGGACGGTCGCTCCGAGGGCGCCGTGAACGGGATCGCCCCCGGCGAGCCCAACCCCTACGGCACCGTCTACCGCGCCGACGGCCCGCTTCCGGACGGCCCCGGTTCGGCGCCGGTGTACCGCGTGCGGGGGCAGGTCGCCGAGGGCCGGGTGGTCACGCTGGCGAAGGCCCTGGGGCTGGAGGGCGAACCGGTCGCGGAGGGCGGGTCCTGGCGGATCGGCGGCAAGGACGGTTCCGGGCCCACGCTGCGGGTGGACCGGGAGGCCCCCGGCGCCTGGACGTTCAGCCGGAACACCCCGGGCACCGACAACTGCAAGGGCGCGACGTGTTCGGCTCCGGCCGCGGGCGGTCCGGTCGTGGACGAGTCCGCCGCGCGGAAGGCCGCCGCGCCCGTGCTGAAGGCGGTGGGCCAGGACGACGCGAAGCTCGACGCGAGCCAGGTCATGGGCGGCAGGCGCGTGGTGAACGCCGACCCCGAGGTCGGCGGGCTGCCGACGTACGGCTGGACGACCGGTGTGGTCGTCGGCGCCGGGGGCGAGGTGGTCGGCGGCAACGGCCGGCTCGCGGAGCCCGTGAAGGGGGACGCCTACCCCGTGGTGAGCGCGGCCGACGCGCTGGAGCTGATGAACGCGGCGCCGGACGCCGGCCCGGGCGCGGGAACCGGCGACTGCGCCGGCCCCGTGCCGCGAGAGGGCGGGCAGCGGGAGTCGTGCGCCGCGGCGACGGGGCCGAAGGGCGACACCGTCACGGTCGGCGAGGCGGTGTTCGGGCTGGCCTCGCACTCCGTGGACGGGCGGCCGGCCCTCGTACCGTCCTGGCTGTTCGAGGTACGCCCCCGGGGAGCGGAGGAGACCTTCACGGTGGCGTACCCGGCGGTCGCCCCGGAGTTCCTCGCTCCGCGGACGGGGGCCGGGGAGGCGAGCCCGCGGCCCACGAAGCCCGGCGGCGAACCGACCGCGGCGCCGTCCGTCCGCGAGGTCGACGTCGAGGGCTACACCGCCGAGGGCGCCGAGCTGACCGTGACCTTCACGGGCGGCGTGTGCGCCGACTACGAGGCGACGGCGCGCGCGGACGGCGGCCGGGTGACGGTGCGGGTGACCGAGACGTCCCGGCCGGACGAGGTGTGCATCCTGATCGCCAAGCGGTACCAGCGGACGGTGCGGCTGGACGCGCCGCTCGGCGACCGCGAGGTCGTGGGCACGGACGGCGAGCCGGTCCCGCTGCACAAGGACGGGGCCCGGCTGCCGGCGCCGCCCACCCGGTAGTCCGGGCGCGGAGAAGCCCGAAGGCGGCGGCCCCCTCGGAGGGGACCGCCGCCTTCGTCATGTGCCGCCCGGGACGGACCCCGGCTCAGCTGAAGGAGTCGCCGCAGGCGCAGGAGCCGGTGGCGTTGGGGTTGTCGATGGTGAAGCCCTGCTTCTCGATGGTGTCGACGAAGTCGATGGTGGCGCCGCCCAGGTACGGGGCGCTCATGCGGTCGGTGACGACCTTCACACCGTCGAAGTCCTTCTCCACGTCGCCGTCGAGCGAGCGCTCGTCGAAGAAGAGCTGGTAGCGCAGGCCGGAGCAGCCGCCGGGCTGGACGGCGACACGCAGGGCGAGGTCGTCACGGCCTTCCTGGTCGAGCAGGGCCTTGACCTTGGACGCGGCGGCGTCGGTCAGGACGATGCCGTCGGTGACGGTGGTGGTCTCGTCCGATACGGACATCTACATCTCTCCCGGGTTGTACGGAGACTGCTTGCCGACGGTTGCAACCGGCGGGACCGCGGATTCATTCCGGGCCGGGCGCGTGTCTTCCTCGCCTCCCTCCTCATGCTCGCACACGCCGTGCGGAGCGGGAACCGGCTCCTGCGGGGCCTTGCCGGGAATGGATCGGCGTCCGTCGGGATTCACGTCACACGGACGCTATGGCCGTCGTCAAAGTGACGTGAACCGGTTATGATAGATAGCGTCATTTCGACGAGAAGTCGCCAGAACAGAAAGGGTGCGTGTCGTGACCACCGCCCAGACCCAGGAGCTCGACGTCCAGCCGACGCCCCTCGCCCTGCTGCTGCTCGGCCGTGGGGCCGACCCGAGGAGCGAGCGCGGTGTGGAGTGTCCCGGTGACCTCCCGTCGCCGTCCGACCCGGACCTGGTGGAGCGCGCCCGCGCCGCCAAGGAGAAGCTCGGGGACAAGGTCTTCGTGCTCGGCCACCACTACCAGCGCGACGAGGTCATCCAGTTCGCCGACGTCACGGGCGACTCCTTCAAGCTGGCCCGCGACGCCGCCGCGCGCCCGCAGGCCGAGTACATCGTCTTCTGCGGTGTGCACTTCATGGCCGAGTCCGCGGACATCCTCACCGGCGACGACCAGAAGGTGGTCCTGCCCGACCTCGCGGCCGGCTGCTCCATGGCCGACATGGCCACCGCCGAGCAGGTGGCCGAGTGCTGGGACGTGCTGACCGAGGCCGGGGTGGCCGAGCAGGTCGTCCCCGTCGCGTACATGAACTCCTCCGCCGACATCAAGGCCTTCACGGGCAAGCACGGCGGCACCATCTGCACCTCCTCCAACGCCAGGCGGGCCCTGGACTGGGCCTTCGAGCAGGGGGAGCCCTCGGCGACAAAGGTGCTCTTCCTCCCCGACCAGCACCTGGGCCGCAACACGGCGGTGCGGGACATGGGGATGTCCCTGGAGGACTGCGTCGTCTACAACCCGCACAAGCCGAACGGCGGGCTGACGGCGGACGAGCTGCGCGCCGCGAAGATGATCCTGTGGCGCGGCCACTGCTCGGTGCACGGCCGGTTCAGCCTGGACTCGGTCGATGACGTGCGCGAGCGCATACCCGGGGTGAACGTGCTGGTGCACCCCGAGTGCCGGCACGAGGTCGTGGCCGCCGCGGACCACGTCGGCTCGACGGAGTACATCATCAAGACGCTGGAGGCGGCCCCGGCCGGCTCCAAGTGGGCCATCGGCACCGAGCTCAACCTCGTACGGCGTCTGGCGAACCGTTTCGCGCCCGAGGGCAAGGAGATCGTCTTCCTCGACAAGACGGTCTGCTTCTGCTCGACGATGAACCGCATCGACCTCCCCCACCTGGTCTGGGCCCTGGAGTCGCTCGCCGAGGGCAACCTGGTCAACCGCATCGAGGTGGACAAGGAGACGGAGGCGTTCGCGAAGCTGGCGCTGGAGCGGATGCTGGCCCTTCCGTAGACGGGCCGTCCCCGCGGGGGCACGGCATGGCGGAGGCCCCCGCCCGGTCACCTTCCGGTGCCGGGCGGGGGCCTCCGTCGTCCCGGGGCGTCAGGCCTGCGCCGGGGCGGCCTCCTTCGAAGCCTCCGCCTGCGCCGCCGCGCCCTTCTTCGCCGCCCGCTTCTTCGCGCGGCGCTCCTTGCCGAGCTCCAGCATCGCGTAGAGCGTCGGGACCAGCAGCAGGGTGAGCAGGGTCGACGTGATCAGACCGCCGATCACCACCACGGCCAGCGGCTGGGCGATGAAGCCGCCCTCGCCGGTGACGCCCAGCGCCATCGGGAGCAGGGCGAAGATGGTCGCCAGGGCCGTCATCAGGATCGGCCGCAGACGGTGGCGGCCACCCTCCAGCACGGCCTCGACCACGCCGTAGCCCCGTTCGCGGTACTGGTTGATCAGGTCGATCAGCACGATCGCGTTGGTGACCACGATGCCGATCAGCATCAGCATGCCGATCATCGCCGGGACACCCATCGGGGTGCCCGTGACCAGCAGCAGGCCGATGGCGCCGGTCGCCGCGAACGGGACGGAGACCAGCAGGATCAGCGGCTGGGCGAGCGACCGGAAGGTGCCGACCAGCAGCATGAAGACGATCGCGATCGCGGCCAGCATCGCCAGGGCCAGGTTGACGAACGCCTCGTCCTGGTCCTCGGTCACGCCGCCGATCTCCGCCGTCGCGCCCGCGGGCAGCGTCAGTCCGTCGATCTTCTTCTGGAGGTCCGTGCCCACGGCGCCCGTGTTGTCACCGGTCGGCTTCGCGGTGACGGTCGCCGAGCGCTGGCCGTCGATCCGGGTCATGGAGACGGGTCCGTCCACCACCTCGACGGTGGCGACGTCGCCCAGCTTCACCGGGCCCAGGCGCAGGTTCCTCAGCTCGTCCACGGTGGTGGCCGGCTCGGCCGAGCGGATGACGACGTCGCGCTCGGTGTCGTCGAGGACCGCCTTGGCGGCCGGGGTGCCCCGCACCGCCTGGGCGACGGCCCCGCCGAGGGTCTGGTCGTTGAAACCGGCCTCGGCGGCCTTGTCGTTGGCCTTCACCGAGATACGGGGCACGCTCTGCGCCAGGTCGCTGGTGACGTCCGTGACGTCGTCCAGGGAGGCCACCGCGTCCCGGACCTGGTCCGCCGCCTTGCGCAGCGCCTGCGCGTCGGCCGCCTTGACGACGACGCTCAGGTCCTGGCTGCCGAAGCCGTCACCGGCCGCGATGGTGGTGGTGCCGATGCCGTCGAGCCCGCCGAGGCCCTTCTCCAGGCTGTCCGTCACGTCCTCGGAGGACGCGTCGTCCTCCAGCATCACCTGGTACGTCGCCTGGTTGGTGTCCGTACCGCCGCCGAAGGCCGCCATCCAGCCGGACGAGCCGACGGTCACCTGGTAGTCCTTGACGCCCTCGGTGCCGTCGAGCAGCTTCTCGACCTTCTGCGCCTGCGCGTCGGTCGCGGCCAGGCTGGTGCCGGGCTTCAGCTCCTGCCGGACGGTGAGGACCTGCTGTTCGCCCGCGTCGAAGAAGTTGGTCTTCAGCAGCGGCGCCATGGCGAGGGTGGCGATCAGCACGACGGCCGCGATGGCCACGCTGGTCAGCCTGCGTCGGGTGGCGAAGCGCAGCACGGGGACGTAGAGGCGCTGGAGGCGGCTCCTGGCCTCCTTCTCCTCGGCGATCCTGCGCGCCTCCTCGGCGTCCTCCGGGGTGCCCTTCGGGGCTCGCAGGAACCAGTACGACAGGACGGGCACGACCGTCAGCGACACCAGCAGGGACGCCAGCAGCGCCGCCGTGACGGTGAGGCTGAAGGAGCCGAACAGCTCGCCCACCATGCCGCCGACCAGGCCGATCGGCAGGAACACGGCGACCGTGGTGAGCGTCGAGGACGTCACCGCGCCCGCCACCTCGCGCACCGCGTTCATGATCGCCGACTGGCGCTCCTCGCCGTAGCCGAGGTGCCGCTTGATGTTCTCCAGGACCACGATCGAGTCGTCCACGACCCGGCCGATGGCGATGGTCAGCGCGCCCAGCGTCAGCATGTTCAGCGACAGGTCGCGCGTCCACAGCACGATCAGGGCGAGCACCACGGACAGCGGGATGGAGACCGCCGTGACGAGGGTGGAGCGGACCGACGCCAGGAAGACCAGGATCACCAGGACGGCGAAGATCAGTCCGAGCGCGCCCTCGGTGGTCAGGCCCTCGATGGCCTTGGAGACCGCCGGGCCCTGGTCGCTGACGACGGTGAGGGTGGCGCCCTCACCGAGGTCCTCGCGCAGCTCCGGCAGCTTCTCCTGGACCGCCTCCGAGATGGCGACCGCGCTGCCGTCGTGGTCCATGGTCGCCATCACGGCGAGGCTGGGCTGGCCGTTGGTGCGGGTGAGGGAGTCGGCCCTGGCCTCCTCCTCCTTCACCGTGGCGACGTCCCCGAGGCGGACCGGCTTCCCCTTGCCGGGCTCGCCGGTGACCCTCAGGTCCTCGATCTGCTCGATCGAGGTGAAGCCGTCGCCGACCTGGACGGTGCGGTTGGCGCCGTCCTCGTCGAAGGAGCCCGCCGGGACGGTCGCCCCGCCGGCCTGGAGAGCCTCGGAGAGCGACTGGGCGGTGAGACCGGCCTTCGTCAGCTTCGCGGAGTCGGGGATGACGGTGACCTGGACGTCGCGCACGCCGTCCACGGTGACCTGGCCGACGCCGTCGATGCCCTCCAGCGCGGGCACCACGGTCCGGTCGAGCTGGTCGGCGAGCGCCTGCTGGTCCTTGCCGGAGGTGACGGCGAGCACCACGGCCGGGATGTCGTCCGTGGAGCCGGCGACGACCTGCGGGTCGACGTCGTCCGGGAGGAAGGCGCCGGCCCGGTTGACGGCCTGCTGGACGTCGGCGACGAGCTGCTGGGTGTTGTTGCCGTAGTCGAAGGACGCCATGATCACGGCGTTGCCCTCGCTCGCCGTCGAGGTGACGCCGGAGATGCCGTCGACGGCCTCCAGAGCGTCCTCGACGGGTTCGACGACCTGCTTCTCCACCACGTCCGGGGAGGCGCCCTGGTAGGGGGCGATCACGGACACCATGGGCAGTTCGATGGTCGGCAGCAGCTGCTGCTTGAGCTGGGGTATCGCGATCGCCCCGAAGACGAGCGCGATGATCGACATCAGTCCGATCAGCGCCCGTTGCGCGAGGCTGAATCTGGACAGCCAGGACATGGTCAGGGTCTCTTTTCCGTGGATCGGCGGAAGTCCGGAGAACGGGCGCGCGCAAGTGGGCGCCCGCTCTACACCCTGGGGCATCGGTGGGGGCCGATCCGTAGCCCCGAGGTCGCATCCCTCGTGCGGCGCCTACTCCCACCGCAGTACACCCCGCGGGGGCTCACTCCACCCTTGGACGGACCAGCCCCGACTCGTAGGCGATGACCACCAGCTGGGCCCGGTCGCGGGCGCCCAGCTTGGCCATGGCCCGGTTGACGTGGGTCTTCACGGTCAGCGGGCTGACCTCCAGACGTTCGGCGATCTCGTCGTTGGAGTGCCCGCCGGCCACCTGGACCAGCACCTCGCGCTCGCGCACGGTCAGCGAGTCCAGTCGCTCGGCGCGGGCCGGGTCCTGGTCCCCTCCGGACGGGCCCTCCTGGGCGAGGAAACGGGCGATCAGGCCCTTGGTGGCCGCCGGGGACAGCAGCGCCTCCCCCCCGGCGGCGATCCGGACGGCGTTCAGCATCTCGTCCGGCTCGGAGCCCTTGCCGAGGAAGCCGGAGGCGCCGGCCCGCAGCGACTGCACCACGTAGTCGTCGACCTCGAAGGTCGTCAGTATCACCACCCGGACCCCCGCGAGCTGCGGGTCCGCGCTGATCATGCGGGTGGCGGCGAGTCCGTCGGTGCCGGGCATCCGGATGTCCATGAGGACGACGTCGGCGCGCTCCTCCCGGGCCAGCCGGACCGCCTCCGCGCCGTCCGACGCCTCGCCCACCACCTCCATGTCCGGCTCGGAGTCGACGAGCACCCGGAAGGCGCTGCGCAGCAGCGCCTGGTCGTCGGCGAGCAGGACACGGATCGTCATACGGACTCCAACGGGGCGGCGGTCACGGGCTGTTGTCCTGAACTGCGGACGTGCGGGGCTTGACGGGCAGGATCGCATGGACGCGGAAACCGCCGCCGTAGCGGGGGCCGGTGGTGAGGGTGCCGCGCAGCGCGGTGACGCGCTCGCGCATGCCGAGCAGTCCGTGCCCGCCGCCGGGGGTGTGGTCGAGGTCCTCGCCGGCGCCGTCGTCGAGGACGGTGATCTCGATGTGGGGTCCGACGCGTACGACGCTGACCTCGGCCCGCGCGTCGGCTCCGGCGTGCTTCCGCACGTTGGTCAGGGCCTCCTGGATGATCCGGTACGCGGCCAGGTCGACGGCGGCGGGGAGGTCGGCGCCCTCGTCGCCGCGGGCGACCTCGACGCGCAGTCCGGCGCTGCGGAAGGTGCCGGCGAGTTCGTCGAGGCGGTCGAGGCCGGGCGCGGGTTCGGTGGGGGCCTCCGGGTCGCCGGACTGGCGCAGCAGGCCGACGGTGGCCCGCAGCTCGCCCAGCGCGGAGCGGCTGGCCTCGCGGACGTGGGCGAGGGCCTCCTTGGCCTGGTCGGGCCGCTTGTCCATGACGTGGGCTGCGACTCCGGCCTGGACGTTGACCAGGGCGATGTGGTGGGCGACCACGTCGTGCAGATCCCGGGCGATGCGCAGGCGCTCCTCGGCGACGCGGCGGCGGGCCTCCTCCTCGCGGGTGCGCTCGGCCCGTTCGGCGCGCTCCCGGATGGCCCGGACGAAGGCCCGGCGGCTGCGGACGGCGTCCCCCGCGGTGGCGCCGATGCCGGTCCAGGCGAAGATCGCCAGGTTCTCCTGGGCGTACCAGGGCAGCGGTCCGACCGCCATCGCGGCGCCGGTGAGGACGGTCATGGTGAGCAGGCCGATCCGCCAGGTGGTGGGGCGGTCGGTGGTGGAGGCGACCGTGTAGAGCGCGACCACGGCGCACATGGCGACGGGGGCGCGGGGGTCCCCGGTGACGGACTCCGCGATGGAGGCGCCGCCGGCGAGGGCGAGCACGGTGCGGGGGGCGCGACGGCGGAGGACCAGCGCGGTGGCGCCCAGGGTCATGAGGACGAGGCTGAGCGGGTCGGGCGTGCGCAGCCCCCAGCTGACGCCCTCGGGGCCGTGCGGCTCGACGAGGGAGCCGGCCACCATGCACACCAGGACGCCCGCGGCCAGGGCGGCGTCCAGCGCGAAGGGGTGTGCCCGTGCTCGGCACCGGGCGCGGGTCAGGGTGCTCACGGCTGTTCACGGTAGCCGGGGTCGGGCGTCCGGACGGGTGGTGACCGGAGGTGCTGCGGCCCGGAAGGGGTTGCGCAGCCCGGCGTTCGCGGGGTGCCGCCGCGCCCGCCCGTGCCGCCCTGCGGCACGATTGCCCGCGGCTGCCCGGCGGTTATGTCGTTCCTGGGATCAGGCCGTCGTCGCTCAGGAGGTCCTGGACCTCCTCGAGCGACGCGTCGGGGGACGGGAGGATCAGGTCGGAGGGCTCCAGGGAGTCGTCCGGCAGGGGCTCGCCGAGTTCGTGGACCTTGGCCAGCAGCGCCTTCAGGGTGGCGCGGAAGCCCGGCCCGTCGCCGTTCTCCATCTCGGCGAGCAGTTCCTCGTCCAGCTCGTCCAGCTCGGCGAGCCGGCTCTCGGCCAGCCTCACCTGCCCCTCCCCCATGATCCGTACGATCATGTCGCCCTCCTCGGCGTGGGCTACTGCTTGTCGAAGCGCGGGGTGTCCTGCGGCTGCTGCCGGTCCTGCTGCTGACCGCCGCCGCCTTCGATGGCCTGCTGCTGCCCGCCGGACGGGCCTCCGGCCAGCTCGGCCTTCATGCGCTGCAGTTCCAGCTCCACATCCGTACCACCGGAGAGCCGGTCCAGCTCGGCCTGGATGTCGTCCTTGTGCATGCCGGAGGGGTCGTCCAGGGCGCCGGAGGCGAGCAGTTCGTCGATCGCGCCGGCCCGCGCCTGGAGCTGGGCCGTCTTGTCCTCGGCCCGCTGGATGGCCAGTCCGACGTCGCCCATCTCCTCGGAGATGCCGGAGAACGCCTCGCCGATCCGGGTCTGCGCCTGGGCCGCGGTGTAGGTGGCCTTGATGGTCTCCTTCTTGGTGCGGAAGGCGTCCACCTTGGCCTGGAGGCGCTGGGCCGCGAGGGTAAGCTTCTCCTCCTCGCCCTGCAGCGTGGCGTGCTGCGTCTCCAGGTCCGTCACCTGCTGCTGGAGCGCGGCGCGGCGGGAGAGGGCCTCGCGCGCCAGGTCCTCACGGCCCAGCGCGAGCGCCTTGCGGCCCTGGTCCTCCAGCTTGCCCGACTGGGACTGCAGCTGGTTCAGCTGGAGCTCCAGACGCTTGCGCGAGGTGGCCACGTCGGCGACGCCGCGGCGGACCTTCTGGAGCAGCTCCAGCTGCTTCTGGTACGAGTAATCGAGGGTCTCGCGCGGGTCCTCGGCCCTGTCCAGGGCCTTGTTCGCCTTCGCGCGGAAGATCATCCCCATACGCTTCATGACACCGCTCATGGGCTTCGCGCGCCCCCTTCTGACCGACTCCAGCTCCAGCACCTGCGACAGAACCCACAGTACGGGCCCCGCATCCATTACCGCACTGTCCGGGGACGGATGCGCTCATCCCCAAGGACGACTGGGCGTCCTCCCGATCCGGCGTAGGGAGGAGAGTGATCCCCGAGGCCGGACCACCCGGAGACCCGTACGACGTCCCCTCCGTCCTTCTGAAGACGTCCGGTGTTGCCGGATCGTTCCCCGGGGGGCTGGGGTCCAACCCCGGGGACCCCGTACCCTTGGGTTTTGTGTTCCGTAGCCGCGCCAAGGAAGAGAAGGCACCGGTCGCCGACAAGGCGACGGTGACCGACTCCAAGCAGACCCGTCATCCGGAGGCCCCCAAGGGCCGCCCCACGCCCAAGCGGAGCGTGGCCCAGTCGCAGCGCCGCAGCGTCGCCAACACGACGATGACGCGCAAGGAGGCCGCCAAGCGGCAGCGTGAGGAGCGTCGTGCCGCGCTGGAGCGTCAGCGCCAGGCGCTGGCCAGCGGCGACGAGCGCTATCTGCCCGTCCGGGACAAGGGTCCGGTGCGCCGGTTCGCGCGTGACTTCGTGGACTCGCGGTTCAACATCGCCGAGTACTTCCTGCCGATGGCCGTGATCATCCTGGTGCTGAGCATGATCCAGGTGCCTCAGCTGCAGAACGCCGCGCTGCTGCTGTGGCTCGTGGTGATCGTGATGATCGTCCTCGACTCGATCGTGACCGGCTTCCGGCTGAAGAAGCGGCTGGCGGAGCGCTTCCCCGACGACAACCGGCGCGGCGCGGTGGCCTACGCGCTGATGCGCTCGCTCCAGATGCGCCGGCTGCGGCTGCCCAAGCCCCAGGTCAAGCGCGGGGAGCGGCCCTGAGCGCCACGCCGTTCACGGACGCCGCGGCCCCGGGCCTGCCGAGCGGGCCCGGCGGTCTGCGCGACGTCGTCCGGGAGGAGCTGGTGGCCCGCCAGCTGGAGGAGCAGATAGTCGGGCGCTTCCCGGTCGGGCGGCGCCTGCGGGTGCTCGACGTGGGCATGGGCCGAGGGACGCAGGCGCTGCGGCTGGCCCGGGCCGGTCACCAGGTGACCGGCCTCGAGCAGGACGCGGCGATGATCTCCGCCGCGCGGGAGGCGTTCGCCGGGGAGCCGGAGGGCATCCGGGAGCGGATGCGGATCATCGAGGGCCATGCCGGGGACACCGGTGTGCACTTCCTGCCGGGCAGCTTCGACGTCGTGCTGTGTCATGGCGTGCTCATGGACGTCGAGGAGCCGGACGCGCTGCTGGCGGGGATGGCACGGATGCTCGCGCCCGGGGGCCTGCTGTCCCTGCTGGTGCGCAACGGGGACGCGCCGGCGATGCGGGCCGGTCTGTCCGGCGACTGGGCCGGTGCGCTGGCGGGCTTCTGCACGACGGCGTACGGACTGAAGAGGCTGACGTCGACGCTCGCGGGGATCGGGGCGCCGCTGCACACCTGGTACGGGGTGCGGGTCTTCACGGACACGGCGGCGCAGGACGCGGTGCTTCCGGACGACCTGGACGCCCTGCTCGCGGTCGAGGACCGGGCCGGCCGTACGGACCCCTACCGGGGAGTGGCGGCGCTGCTGCACCTGTGCGGGGTCCGGGGCTGAGGGCTCGGCCCCGCCGTCCCTTCCCGCTCCCGGCCCCCCGTCCGCGCCCACGCTGCGGAGCCGCACGCCGGCACGGCCCGCGCCCCCTGAGCGGAGCGCGGGACCGCGGCGAGACGCGTCTGCGTCACTCCGGCTTCGCCGGGGCCTCCGGGAGCTCCGCCGCCAGGGCAGCCGCCGCCTGGACCAGGGGCAGCGCCAGCAGACCGCCCACCCCCTCCCCGACCGTGACACCGTGCGACAGCACGGGATCCAGCGCCATCCGGTCCAGCGCCTTCGCCTGTCCCGGCTCCCCGCTGTCGTGCGCCGCCACCCACCAGTCCGGCGCCCGGAACGCCACCCGCTGCGCCACCAGCGCACACGCCGCCGTCACCACCCCGTCCAGCACGACCGGCATCTTCCGCACCGCAGCCTGCAGCAGGAAACCCGTCATCGCGGTGAGGTCGGCCCCGCCGACCGTCCCCAGCAACCGCAGCTGGTCGCCCAGCACCGGCCGCGCCCGCCGCAGCGCGTCACGGATCGCCGCGCACTTGCGCATCCACGCCAGGTCGTCGATCGCCAGCCCTCCGCGCCCGGTCACCACCGACGCGTCCGTCCCGCACAGCGCGGCCACCAGCACGCCCGCCACCGTGGTCCCGCCCACGCTCACATCGCCGAGCACCACCAGATCCGTACCGGAGTCGGCCTCCTCGTCGGCCACGGCCATCCCCGCGCGGAACGCCGCCTCCGCCTCCTGAGCGGTCAGCGCGTCCTCGATGTCGATGCGCCCGCTGCCCCGCCGCACCCGGTGCCGCACGACGTCCTCGGGCAGCGTCCCGGGATCGCAGTCCAGGGACATGTCGACCACCCGCACCGGCACCCCCTGCCGCCGGGCGAGCACGGACACCGGACGGCCGCCCTCCAGGACGTCCCGCACCAGCTCCGCGGCGCTGCCCGCGGCCCGCGCGGAGACGCCCAGTCCGGCGATCCCGTGATCGCCGGCGAACAGCACGACCCGCGGCCGTTCGACCGGCCGCACCGGCACCGCGGACTGCGCCGCCGCCAGCCACTCACCCAGGTCGTCCAGGCGGCCCAGCGATCCGGGCGGCACGATCCGGCGCTCCCGGTGCGCCTCCGCGTCGCGGCGCACCCCGCCGTCCGGACGCTCGATCAGATCGGTGAAGTCGTCGAGATTAAGCGAGCTCATTCGCCGAACAGTACCGGCCCCGGTGGAACACGACGGCGCACCGGTCAGCCAGGCGTACGGGGCCTCACTCCCACCACGCCACCCCGGTGCCGCTCCACCCCGTGACGCCCTTCCGTCCGTAACGTTTTGCGTGGATCGCCGGACATCCGTCCGTTCGCCACCACTCGTCCCGTACGTCGCGCCGCCCGAGTGCCGTACGCCCTCACGCCGGGAGCCGCCCATGTCCGCAACCGACCCAGCCCGTGCGATCCCCGCCCCCCACGGCTCCGCCCGGGCGCACGAGCCGCGTCGCGCGGACTGCCCCTGGTGCGGCTCCGCGCGGCTGCGCAACCGGCTGAGAACGGGCGACCTGCGCCGGCACCGACCGGGCCTGTTCACCGTCGACGAGTGCCGGGACTGCGGCCACACCTTCCAGAACCCCCGCCTCACCGCCGAGGGCCTCGCCTTCTACCGGCGGACCGTGCGCGGCGCCCCCCGCGATCCCGCCACCGAACGCGTCCTCGCCCTGCACGCCGTCCGGCACCGCCGCCGGGGCGCGGCCCGCGCGATGCTGCCCTTCGGCGAACCGGAGAGCTGGCTGGACGTCGGCACCGGACTCGGCCGCTTCCCGCTGACCGCGCGGGAGTTCTTCCCGTACACCGCCTTCGACGGCACCGACCTCACCGCGCGCGTCGAGCGGGCCCGCGACCTCGGTCGTGTCGAGGAGGCCCACGTCGGGCCGCTGACCGATCCGCGGGTCATGGCCCGGCTGGCCGGCCGCTACGACGTCGTCAGCCTGCTGCACCACCTGGAACACACCACCGACCCCCGCGCCGAACTCCACGCGGCCCTCGACGCCCTGCGCCCCGGCGGCCACCTGCTCATCGAGAGCCTGGACCCGCGCTGCGCCTTCGCCGCCCTGTTCGGCCGCTGGTGGCTGCCCTACGACCAGCCCCGCCGACTGCACCTGCTGCCCCCGCGCAATCTCCGCGCGGAGCTGGAGGAGCGCGGCTGCGCCCTCGTCACCGCCGGGCACCGCGCCGCGCACGTACCGCACGACCTGGCCGGCCTGACCGCCCTCGCCCTCTCCCACGCGCTGCCCGCCCCGGACGCCCCCTGGCGCGCCGTCCCGCCGACCCCGTTCCAGCAGCACCTGCGCACGGCGCTGCTCCGCGCGGGCACTCCGCTGGTGGTCGCCGCGGCGGTCACGGACCTGGCCCTCGCCCCCGTGGTGCGCCGCACCCCGTTCGCCAACGCCTACCGGATCATCGCGCGCAAGCCGGAACGCTGACCCGGCCCCGGGTCACCCCCGCAGCACGACCGCCTGCCCCGCCACCACCAGCAGCACCTGCTCGCACTCCCGCGCGAACGCCGCGTTCAGCCGCCCGAGTTCGTCCCGGTACCGGCGGCCGGACGCGGTCGCGGGCACGATGCCCGAGCCGACCTCGTTGGACACGGCGACCACCGTCCGCCGTGTCCCGCGCACCGCGTCCGTCAGCTCCCGCATCCGGTCGCGCAGCGCCCGTTCCCCGCCGTCCGCCCACTCCGCGTCGTCCCACGCCCCCACGGCGTCCATCGCGTCCGTCAGCCACAGCGACAGGCAGTCGACCAGCAGCGGCGGCCCGTCGTCCCTCAGCAGCGGCACCAGATCGCACGTCTCGACGGTCCGCCACGACCCCGGCCGCCGCTCCTGGTGCGCCGACACCCGCGCCGCCCACTCGGTGTCCCCGCCCCGCGTCCCGCCGGTCGCCACGTACAGCACCTCCGGGAACGACTCCAGCCGCCGCTCGGCCTCCACCGACTTGCCCGAGCGCGCCCCGCCCAGCACCAGCGTCCGGCGCGGCACGTCGGGCGCGTCCTCACGGGCGCCCACCTCCAGCGTGGTCCCGTCCGGCACGGCGCGGGCCCCGGCCGCCGCGAGCCGGCGTCGCGCCTCCGCGCCCGGCGGCACGTCGTGGTCCAGGTGGACGGCGACGACGTCCGTGGCCGGGCCCACCGCCCCCGCCTCCCGCAGCCGCGCCAGCGCGTCCGGCCGCCCCACGACGTCCAGCAGCACCAGGGCGTACGGATCGGCCCGCCCCTCGAGACCGGCCGGCGCCCCGCCCGGCGGCAGGTACAGCAGCCGCTGCCCGTCCGGTCCGGTCACCGCGTACCCGGTGCCGGGCGCGTCCAGCGCCACCGCCCGCACCCGATGCCCCGTCAGCAGCGCCAACTCCCGCCCGTCCGGCACCCGTCCCGGCTGCGGCAGCCCGGCCGGCACCTCGACCGGGGGGCCGTCGTGCGGGTGCGACAGCAGCACCTGGCGCACATCGCCCAGCGAACGGCCCGCGCGGGCGGCCGCGAACACGGTGCCCGGCGTGAGGTCCAGCAGCAGCGCCCCGTCCACGAGCAGCGAGGTGGCCGCCCGCGCGTCCGCGCCGAGCGCGGACGCGCACGCGGCGCAGGGACAGTCGGGGCGGGGCAGGCCCGCCGGGGCGCCGGTGCCGAGCAGAGTCAGTTCCACGCCCCGATTCTCACCCGCCCCCACGGTGACTGCCCGTCCGACTAGGCTTTGAGTCCGGTGTGATCACACTCTTGGGAGGCGTACATGGCGGCATGGACGTGGCGGTTCGAGAAGGCCGACGGGACGCAGGTCGAACCCGCGGTGCCGCCGGAGGAGTTCTCCACGCAGGGGGACGCCGAGTCCTGGATCGGGGAGCACTGGAAGGCCCTCGCGGAGGGCGGCGCCGACCAGGTGCGGCTGCTGGAGGACACCACGGAGATCTACGGCCCGATGAGCCTCCACGCGGAAGCGGACACGGAAGCGGACACGGACACGGAAGCGGACGCGGAAGAGGCGTGAGCCCCGGCGGCGGGGACGGGTCCCTCGCCCCGCCGCTCCTTCCCTCCCCGTCCCGTCCGCCCTCGGGGGCGCTGCCCCTTCGGCCCGGGCGTACGGGCGGGTGGTCGCTCGCGCGGTTCCCCGCATCCCTCTCAAGGGGCGCGGGGCGGGTCCGGTGTGCCGCCGAGCCAGTTCTCGAGGGCCCGGCGGGGGCCGGACCAGCGGCGGTCGTGGTGGTAGGCGCGCAGGATCGCGCGGGCCCGGGCGCGGGGACGGCGACGGTAGAAGCGCCGGTCCCACAGCGACCCCGGCCGGGCCAGCCGCAGCGAGCCGATCACGGCGACGACCGGAATGATCACGCCGAAGACGGCGACCCGCACCTTGCCCTTGCTCAGGGCGATCAGCGCGAACAGGAAGTTCGCCCCCACGCTCGCGGCGGCGCCCGCGCGGTTCTGGAGTTCCTCCTGGGTCAGGTCGTTGACGCCGAACGGCGCGAACCCCGCCAGCAGCAGGCCGACCAGCGCGGCGGTGAGCACGACCGCCTCGACGCTCTTGCGGCCGGCCTCGGTCCAGTACACGTCGTCGAGGTGCAGGATGAGCGCGAACTCGTCCAGGACCAGCCCCGCGCCGGTGCCGAAGAGCACCGCGGCGAAGGCCGGGCCCAGCCCCTCCCCGCCGCTCGCCACCGAGCCGAAGCCGCCGACGACCGTGAGGACGACGCCGGGCACGACGTGGTGGATGTGCAGTTCGCCCGCCGTGACGTTGCCGAAGGGCCCCTTCCCGGCCCGGATCAGACGGGTGATGGTCCGGGTGATCGCGAAGGTGAGGACGAAGGCGGCGAGTGCGAGGAGCAGCGGAAGCTTGCCCGGCTCGATGATGTTCCGGTCCAGCCAATGTCCCATATGGGCACTTTATCCACGGTGGCCGTGGGCGCCCCGGTGACCGCCGGGTAATCTGCGCCGGTGCCCGCGCCCTCCTCCGAGTCCTCCGCCTCCCCCGCCGACGGCCTCCGCTTCGCCTTCGGCACCCTCACCGCGCTCCCGGTCCGGGTCGCCCGCTGGGACCGGCCGGCCGCGCGCGCGGGCATGCTGTGCGCCCCGGCGGCCGGGCTGGCGGTCGGCGCCCTCGCCGCCGCCGCGGGGCTCCTCCTGCTGCTGCTCGGCGCGGGCGCGCCGCTCGCCGCCGTCGCCACCGTCGCCGTACCGGCCGCCCTGACCCGGGGTCTGCACCTCGACGGGCTCGCCGACACCGCGGACGGGCTCGGCAGCGCCAAGCCCGCCGAGGACGCGCTGCGGATCATGAAGCAGTCGGACATCGGCCCGTTCGGTGTGCTCACGCTCGTCCTGGTCCTGCTGGCCCAGGTGGCCGCGCTGGCACAGGCCTACGGCCACGGCTGGGCGCGGGGCGCGTCCGCCGCCGTCGTCTCGGCGGTCGTGGCGCGGCTGGCGCTCACCCTGGCCGCCCGCACCGGTGTGCCGCCGGCCCGGCCGGAAGGGCTGGGCGCGGCGGTCGCGGGGGTGGTCCCGGTGCCGGGCGCGGTGGGCGCCGCGCTCGCGGTCGCCGGGCTCGCGGCGGCCGGGGCCGCGTTCCTGGGGGCGTACGACGTCCTGCGCGCCGTGCTCGCGGTGGTGCTGTCCGTCGCCGTGGCCGAGCTGCTGCTGCGGCACTGTGTCCGCCGTTTCGGCGGGGTCACGGGCGACGTGTTCGGCGGGCTGGCGGAGACGGCGGCGACGACCGCGCTCGTCGTGTCCGCGCTGGGCTGAGGGAGCACCCCGGAGCCGGGACGTCACCCCCGGGTGAGCAGCGCGGCGATCGCCGTGCCCGCGCCGCTCGCCACCCCCGCGACCGCCAGGGCGATGCAGCGCGCCCTCAGCCCCCGGTAGCGGGCCTCGTACTCGGTGCGCAGCTCGGCCGCCCGGTCGCAGATCCGCTCCAGTGTGGCCCGGGAGACGGCGATCCGGTCGGCCCGGTACACGCGTTCCACCTCTTCGCGCTGCGCGGTCGTCAGCCACGGCAGCTCCCCGGCGAACCGGGCGGCCTGCCGCCGGGCCTCCTCGACCTCGGCGGCCCACAGGAGGTGGCCCTCGAGCCTGTTCCAGCCGAGGGCGCTGTCCTGACAGGGGTTCACACGCTCCTCCACGTCCCGGGCCGCGCTCTCATCGCTGCTTGTCGCCGGGGGCGATGGTCGCGGAGGCCCCGGGATGGTTCTCGCTGTCGTCCAGTGCGGCGATGTCCGGGTGGTGCAGGTCGAACGCCGGGGACTCGCTGCGGACCTTCGGCAGGGTGAGGAAGTTGTGCCGCGGCGGCGGGCAGGAGGTCGCCCACTCCAGCGAGCGGCCGTAGCCCCACGGGTCGTCCACGCCGACCGGCTCGCCGTACTTGGCCGTCCTCCAGACGTTGTAGAAGAACGGCAGCATCGACGCGCCGAGCAGGAACGAGGCGATCGTGGAGACCCCGTGCAGCCCGGTGAAGCCGTCGGCCGCGAGGTAGTCGACGTAGCGGCGCGGCATGCCCTCGGCGCCCAGCCAGTGCTGGACCAGGAAGGTGCCGTGGAAGCCGACGAACAGCGTCCAGAAGGTGATCTTGCCGAGGCGCTCGTCGAGCAGCTTGCCGGTGAACTTCGGCCACCAGAAGTGGAAGCCGGCGAACATCGCGAACACCACGGTGCCGAACACCACGTAGTGGAAGTGCGCGACGACGAAGTACGAGTCCGTGACGTGGAAGTCCAGCGGCGGCGAGGCCAGCAGGACGCCGGTCAGACCACCGAAGAGGAAGGTGACCAGGAAACCCAGCGCCCACAGCATCGGCGTCTCGAAGGAGAGACTGCCCTTCCACATGGTGCCGATCCAGTTGAAGAACTTCACCCCGGTCGGCACCGCGATCAGGAACGTCATGAAGGAGAAGAACGGCAGCAGCACCGCACCGGTGGGGAACATGTGGTGCGCCCACACCGTCGCCGACAGGCCCGCGATCGCGATGGTCGCGCCGACCAGGCCCATGTAGCCGAAGATCGGTGTGCGGGAGAAGACCGGGATGATCTCGGTGATGATGCCGAAGAACGGCAGCGCGATGATGTACACCTCGGGGTGCCCGAAGAACCAGAACAGGTGCTGCCACAGGATCGGCCCGCCGTTGGCCGCGTCGAAGATGTGCGCGCCGAACTTGCGGTCCGCCTCCAGCGCGAACAGCGCGGCGGCGAGGACGGGGAAGGCGAGCAGGACCAGCACACTGGTCAGCAGCACGTTCCAGGTGAAGATCGGCATGCGGAACATGGTCATGCCGGGGGCGCGCATGCAGATGATCGTGGTGATGAAGTTGACCGCGCCCAGGATGGTGCCGAAGCCGGAGAACGCCAGACCCATGATCCACAGGTCGTCGCCGATGTTCGACGAGTAGTGCGAGGTCGACAGCGGGGTGTAGGCGAACCAGCCGAAGTCGGCCGCTCCGTTGGGGGTGCCGAAGCCGGAGACCGCGATCAGCGAGCCGAACAGGTACAGCCAGTAGGCGAACATGTTCAGCCGCGGGAACGCCACGTCGGGCGCGCCGATCTGCAGCGGCATGATCCAGTTGGCGAAACCGGCGAACAGCGGCGTCGCGAACATCAGCAGCATGATCGCGCCGTGCATCGTGAACGACTGGTTGTACTGCTCGTTGGAGAGGACCTGCAGACCCGGCCGGGCCAGCTCGGCGCGGATCGCCAGCGCCAGGATCCCGCCCAGCACGAAGAACCCGAACGACGTCGTCAGGTACAGCGTGCCGATCGTCTTGTGGTCCGTGCTCGTCAGCCACTTCACCACGACGTTGCCGCGTCTCTGCCGCCTGACCGGCAGCTCGTCCTCGTAGGACTCCTCGTGGAGCGAGCCCACCGTGCTCTTGTCCGCCACTGTCCAAGTCCTCCTATGGGCCCGGGGAGAGTTCCGAAGGCAGCATGCCGGGAGGATTCCCGGCTTCGCCCGAAACGGGACGTCGTGGCGCGCTTTCCACTCGGCAATCGGGTGACGCCGGTTCTCCCGCCGCCGTGTCACCGGACCGGACCGACCCCCGTCCCCCTGTGGCCCCGCGGGCCGCACCGCCGGCCTGAGCCGCCGGACCGACGGAACAACGGGGGGACGTCGATGCCGGCATTCCGTCGCGCCGTGGCCTGGTGCATCGACTTCGCGCTGGTGGCGGCGCCGGCGTCGGTGCTCACGGTGCTCGCCTTCGACCGCGTGTCCGCCCTCGTCACCGACGTGCCCGAACTCGCCGCCCGCGGCGGCTTCGACCTGCTGACCGCGCGCGGTGACGTGGTCGACGCCTCCGAGGGTCTCGGCCCGTCGCCGTGGGACGGGTCCGTGCCGTACGTCGAGCAGGCCTTCGGACCGCTGGTCGTCGCCACGTTCCGCTACCGGTGGGTGGGCCCGGCCCTGCTCGGGCGCACCGTCGGCAAGGGGCCGGCCGGGCTGCGGATCACCCCGCGCGGGCCCGGCGCGGCGGCGCGCCGGGCGGCGGTGACCACGGCCGCGGACGTCGCCGTGTACGCCGTGTACGCCGTGGCCTGCGTCCTGCTGGTCGAGGGGCGGTTCGCGCCGTCCGTGCTGGTGCGGGCGGTCGCGGTGGCCCTGTTCCTGTGCAACGCGCTGCCCGTGCCGGGCCCCGGCCGCCGCTCCCTCGCCGACCGGGCGGCGGGCACGCCGGTGACGGGACCGGGCCTCGGCCGGCCCGGCCCCGTGCGTCCGGTTCGTACCCCTTGAGCGGGGAACTCGGCTCCAGCCGCCGGGAGTCGGCGCGGAAGCGGTCGGCGGCCGGCCCGTGCTCGACGTGGAGGACGGCCTCGTCCGCCGCGACGAGCGGAGCCGGCTCCGCGCACTGGTCGTACCGGGCGCACCGCTCGTCGACCGCGCGGTCGAAGCCGGATGCGGCGGCGGGGCCCGGAGCACGGCCGCGGCGTCACCAGAGGGTGAACACCGCGGGAATGAGCGAACGCACACACGCGCGTAGTCTCGTCCCGAGTGTTCGCCGCACCGGGGACGACCCCGACGGGACCGCACCCGCTCGTCGCAACTAGGGTCGGCTGCCGGGCCCGGTCGACCCACACCCTTCGGCCACAGCAACTTCACATCGGAAGCGAGATTTCACCACCGTGACTGCTCTCACTCTCAGCACCGCCGCGGTCCCCGGCCTGCGGGCCGACGCGATCGTGATCGGTGTCGCCAAGGGCTCCGCGTCAAAGTCCGGGGGGCCCGTCGTCGCACCGGGCGCCGAGGCCGTGGACCAGGCGTACGACGGCAGGCTCGCCGGTGTCCTGGAAACCCTCGGCGCGTCCGGCGCCGAGGGCGAGGTGACGAAGCTCCCCGCGCCGGCCGGCTTCAAGGCGCCGCTCGTGGTGGCGGTGGGCCTCGGCGCCCGGCCCGAGAAGGACGCCGGTTACGACACCGAGGCGCTGCGCAAGGCGGCCGGTGTGGCCGCCCGCGCCCTCGCCGGCGTCAAGAAGGCCGCGTTCGCCCTGCCGCTGACGGACGCCGCCGCCGCCGGCGCGGTCGCCGAGGGCGTGCTGCTCGGCGCGTACTCCTTCGACGCCTACAAGGACAACGGCAGGGACGAGAAGAACGGCAAGGCCCCGCTCGCCGAGGCCGCGCTGCTCGGCGGCAAGCCCCGCGACAAGGCGTACAAGGCCGCGGTCGAGCGCGCCGTCGCCGTCTCCGAGGAGCTCAACCGCGCCCGCGACCTGATCAACACCCCGCCGAACGACCTCAACCCCGAGGCGTTCGCGGCCGTCGCCCAGACCGCGGCCAAGGAGCACGGCGTCAAGGTGCAGGTGCTCGACGAGAAGGCGCTGGCCAAGGGCGGTTACGGCGGCATCCTGGGCGTGGGCGCCGGTTCGGCGTCGGGTCCGCGGCTGGTGAAGCTGTCGTACACCTCGTCCAAGGCGAAGAAGCACCTCGCGCTGGTCGGCAAGGGCATCACCTACGACTCGGGCGGCATCTCGCTGAAGCCCGCCGGTCACAACGAGACGATGAAGTGCGACATGAGCGGCGCCGCCGCCGTGTTCGCCGCGGTCGTCGCCGCCGCGCGCCTCGGCCTGGAGGTCAACATCACCGGCTGGCTGGCGCTGGCCGAGAACATGCCGTCCGGCTCGGCGACGCGCCCGGGCGACGTGCTGCGCATGTACAGCGGCAAGACCGTGGAGGTGCTCAACACCGACGCCGAGGGCCGCCTGGTCCTCGCCGACGCGCTGTGGGCGGCCTCGCAGGAGAAGCCGGACGCGATCGTGGACGTCGCCACGCTGACCGGCGCGATGATGCTGGCGCTGGGCAGCCGCACGTTCGGGATCATGGCGAACGACGACGCGTTCCGCTCCGCGGTGCACGAGGCGGCGGAGGAGGTCGGCGAGCCGGCCTGGCCGATGCCGCTGCCGGAGCACCTGCGCAAGGGGATGGACTCGGCGACCGCCGACATCGCCAACATGGGCGAGCGGATGGGCGGCGGGCTGGTCGCCGGGCTGTTCCTGCGCGAGTTCGTGGGCGAGGGGATCACCTGGGCGCACCTGGACATCGCCGGGCCGGCGTTCAACGAGGGCGGGCCGTTCGGGTACACGCCGAAGGGCGGGACGGGATCGGCCGTCCGCACCCTGGTGCGGGTCGCCGAGCTGGCGGCTTCCGGGGATCTCGGCTAGGGGCGCCCAGAGGCCCGGGGGTGCGGGGAGTCGTACGACTGCGGGTGTCCCGTGGCCGGTCGCGCGGTTCCCCGCGCCCCTCCGGACCGGACACCGCCCCCGCACCCCTCTCGGGCCGGCTGCGGTCGCGCCCGCGCGGCGGGGGCGTGGATCACGTGCGGGGCGTCGTCCTCCGGTGCGGGCGCCCGGCAGCAGATCAGACGGTGCTCCGCGTCCCGGAGGGCCGTCCCGGTGGCCGTCGTACGGGGAAGTGGGGTGTCTCACACCACGGCCCGGCGTCTCGTTCGGCTCCCGCAAGTGCGAAGATGGGCTCGGCAGGACAGGGCCCCACCTAAGGGCCGAGAACATTGAGCGGCCGGACACCAGCCGCCGACCGGTCACTGGAGACCGGCGTGGCGCACATGCATGGAGGACGTGACGTGGCGAACGACGCCAGCACCGTTTTCGACCTAGTGATCCTCGGCGGTGGCAGCGGTGGCTACGCCGCGGCCCTGCGCGGGGCACAGCTGGGCCTGGACGTCGCCCTGATCGAGAAGAACAAGCTCGGCGGCACCTGCCTGCACAACGGCTGCATCCCCACCAAGGCCCTGCTGCACGCGGGCGAGATCGCCGACCAGGCCCGCGAGAGCGAGCAGTTCGGCATCAAGGCGTCCCTCGAGGGCGTCGACATGGCGGGCGTGCACAAGTACAAGGACGACGTGATCGCCGGCCTGTACAAGGGCCTGCAGGGCCTGGTCGCCTCCCGCAAGATCACCTACATCGAGGGTGAGGGCCGGCTGTCCTCCCCCACCTCCGTCGACGTGGGCGGCCAGCGCGTCCAGGGCCGCCACATCCTGCTGGCGACCGGCTCCGTGCCGAAGTCGCTGCCGGGTCTGGAGATCGACGGCGACCGGATCATCTCCTCCGACCACGCCCTCGTCCTGGACCGCGTGCCGAAGTCCGCGATCATCCTGGGCGGCGGCGTCATCGGCGTCGAGTTCGCCTCCGCGTGGAAGTCCTTCGGCGCCGACGTCACCATCGTCGAGGGCCTCAAGCACCTCGTGCCGGTCGAGGACGAGAACTCCTCCAAGCTGCTGGAGCGCGCCTTCCGCAAGCGCGGGATCAAGTTCAACCTGGGCACCTTCTTCCAGAAGGCCGAGTACACCCAGGACGGCGTCAAGGTCACCCTCGCCGACGGCAAGGAGTTCGAGGCCGAGATCCTGCTCGTCGCCATCGGCCGCGGCCCGGTCTCGCAGGGCCTGGGCTACGAGGAGCAGGGCGTCGCCATGGACCGCGGCTACGTCCTGGTCGACGAGTACATGCGCACCAACGTCCCGACCGTCTCCGCCGTCGGTGACCTGGTCCCGACGCTCCAGCTCGCGCACGTCGGCTTCGCCGAGGGCATCCTGGTGGCGGAGCGCCTGGCCGGTCTGAAGACCGTCCCGATCGACTACGACGGTGTCCCGCGGGTGACGTACTGCCACCCGGAGGTCGCCTCCGTCGGCGTCACCGAGGCCAAGGCCAAGGAGATCTACGGCGCGGACAAGGTCGTCTCCATCAAGTTCCCCCTCGGGGGCAACGGCAAGAGCCGGATCCTGAAGACCGCGGGCGAGATCAAGCTCGTCCAGGTCAAGGACGGTGCGGTGGTCGGCGTCCACATGGTCGGCGACCGTATGGGCGAGCAGGTCGGCGAGGCCCAGCTGATCTACAACTGGGAGGCGCTGCCGGCCGAGGTGGCCCAGCTCATCCACGCCCACCCGACGCAGAACGAGGCGCTCGGCGAGGCCCACCTGGCCCTGGCCGGCAAGCCCCTCCACATGCACGACTGACGCCTTCCGTCACCGGGCGCGACGACACAGACTTCCGCACTTTTAAAGGAGCAACCGAAACCATGGCGGTTTCCGTAACCCTTCCGGCGCTCGGCGAGAGCGTCACCGAGGGCACTGTCACCCGCTGGCTGAAGGCCGAGGGCGAGCGCGTCGAGGCCGACGAGCCGCTGCTCGAGGTCTCCACCGACAAGGTCGACACCGAGATCCCCGCTCCCGCCTCCGGCGTGCTGTCCTCCATCAAGGTCGCCGAGGACGAGACCGTCGAGGTCGGCGCCGAGCTGGCGCTGATCGACGACGGCTCCGGCGCCCCCGCGGCCGAGCAGGCCCCCGCGGCCGAGCAGGCCCCGGCCGCCGAGCAGGCCGCCCCGCCGGCCCCCGCCCCTCAGCCGCAGGCCCAGCCCTCCACCGAGCAGCCCGCCCCGGCCCCGGCGCCCACCGCCGAGGCCGCGGCCGGCGGCGGATCCGCGCAGGGCACGGACGTGGTCCTGCCCGCGCTCGGCGAGTCCGTCACCGAGGGCACCGTCACCCGCTGGCTGAAGTCGGTCGGTGACACCGTCGAGGCCGACGAGCCGCTGCTGGAGGTGTCGACGGACAAGGTCGACACCGAGATCCCCGCCCCCGCCTCCGGCACGCTGCTGGAGATCGTGGTCGGCGAGGACGAGACCGCCGAGGTCGGCGCCAAGCTCGCCGTCATCGGTGAGGCGGGCGCCGCTCCGGCGGCCGCCCCCGCCCCGGCCGCCCCCGAGGCCCCGGCGCAGCCCGCCCCGGCCCCGGCCGCAGCCCCGGCTCCGGCGCCGGCCGCCCCGGCACCGGCTCCGCAGCAGGCCGCCCCGGCGCCGGCACCGGCTCCGCAGCAGGCCGCTCCGGCGCCTGCCGCCCCGGCGCCCGCTCCGGCTCCGGCCCCTGCCGCCCCGGCCCCGCAGGCGCCCGCGGCCCCGGCCGCCGCTCCCGCCGCCGCCCAGGCCACGGACGAGGGCGCCTACGTGACCCCGCTGGTGCGCAAGCTCGCCGCCGAGAACGGCGTCGACCTGTCCACCGTCAAGGGCACCGGCGTCGGCGGCCGCATCCGCAAGCAGGACGTCATCGCCGCCGCCGAGGCCGCGAAGGCCCCCGCCCCGGCCCCGGCCGCCGCGGCGGCGCCCGCCGCGAAGAAGGCCCCGTCCCTCGAGGCCTCCCCGCTGCGCGGCCAGACCGTGAAGATGCCGCGGATCCGCAAGGTCATCGGCGACAACATGGTCAAGGCCCTGCACGAGCAGGCCCAGCTGTCCTCGGTGGTCGAGGTCGACGTCACCCGTCTGATGAAGCTGCGCGCCCGCGCCAAGGACGCGTTCGCGGCACGTGAGGGCGTCAAGCTCTCCCCGATGCCGTTCTTCGTCAAGGCCGCGGCCCAGGCGCTGAAGGCCCACGCGCCGATCAACGCCAAGATCAACGAGGCCGAGGGGACCATCACCTACTTCGACACCGAGAACATCGGTATCGCGGTGGACTCCGAGAAGGGCCTGATGACCCCGGTCATCAAGAACGCCGGCGACCTCAACCTGGCCGGCATCGCCAAGGCGACCGCCGACCTGGCGGGCAAGGTGCGGGCCGGCAAGATCAGCCCGGACGAGCTGGCCGGCGCGACCTTCACCATCTCCAACACCGGTTCGCGCGGCGCGCTGTTCGACACGATCATCGTGCCCCCGGGCCAGGTCGCGATCCTCGGCATCGGTGCCACGGTCAAGCGTCCGGCCGTCATCGAGACCGAGGAGGGCACGGTCATCGGCGTCCGCGACATGACCTACCTGACCCTCTCCTACGACCACCGCCTGGTGGACGGCGCCGACGCGGCCCGTTACCTGACGGCGGTCAAGGCGATCCTGGAGGCGGGCGAGTTCGAGGTCGAGCTCGGTCTGTGACCGGCGTGGTCCGCGGTCGCTGACACGGTCCTACGGTGCCCCCGTCGGGGAAGCCCTCGAGGCTTCCCGGGCGGGGGCACCGGCGTATGGAGCGTGTAAGTCTCGTCTCACCTGGGCGAAAGCGCCTCCGTGCGCCCCTCCCGGGCGGGCTCACCGCCGTATTGTCTAAGCGTCAAAGCCCCCCGGGGGCCCGTGGGCCCCGCTAAGGAGCCCCTCATGACCGCGCCCGTCGTCCACTCGCTGCGCGAACAGATCCGCGAGCACATCCTGGAAGGGATCATCAGCGGACGCTGGCAGCCGGGCGAGCGGATCGTGGAGCGGCGGATCGCCACCGAGCTGGAGGTCAGCCAGACCCCCGTACGGGAGGCGCTGCGCGAGCTGGAGTCGCTGCGGCTGATCGAGTCGGCGCCGAACAAGGGCGTGCGGGTGCGGAATCTGACGGCCGCCGACCTGGAGGAGAGCTACCCCGTCCGGGCCGGTCTGGAGGCGATCGCGGCGGAGCTTGCGGCGGCGCGGCTGGCGGAGGACTGCTCGGCGCTGGAGCCGCACGTCGCCGCGCTGTACGAAGCCGACCGGCGGGCGGACGGGACGGGGCAGGTGCGGCACACCGTGGCGTTCCACCGGGAGCTGGTGCGGGCCGCCGGCAACTCGGTGCTGCTGCACACCTGGGAGGGGCTGGGGATCGAGGTGTTCACGGCGTTGTCGATACGGTGGCTGGGGACGGTGCAGCAGTCGTACGCGGAGGAGCACGAGGAGCTGGTGGCCGCGTTCCGGCGGCGGGATCCGTCGATCGCGGATCTGGTCAAGGCGCATGTGCTGGGGTGCGCGCCCCGGGCGTAGTGCCGGGAGTTTTCCACCCCCGCCGTCCCTTCCCGTCCCTTCCCGTCCCGTCCCCGGGGGCTTCGCCCCCCCAGACCCCCGTGCGCGGTTCCCCACGCCCCACAAGGGCGCGGGGCCGTGTCGGCATGCGGCTCCGCCGCGCGGGCGCGAGCGACCACGGCGTGCCCCCGGCCGCCGCACGGCCGACCCGCCCGGGCTCATTCGCGCCCACCCCGTCTCACCTGCGCAAACCCCTGGAGGGGCGGTCACCCGGTGCCACCGCCGGAGGCACCCCGTGCCGACTTTCTCGGGATCGAGAGGTTTTACCCCTCAACCCTTTGATCGATCATCGATCAGCGGGTTATTGTCGCCGATGGGCTTCACCCGAGCCCTCCGCCCTGTCCTGCCAAAGACACAAGGGCACCCCCCTTCGACTGAGGAAGGCGGCGACATGACCGACCCCAACGCCATCCAGCCGAGCGAGCTCGACCAGCTCCCGGACCGCGACCCCGAGGAGACCGCCGAGTGGCAGGCCTCCCTGGACGCCGTCACCAAGGCGGCCGGGCCGCACCGTGCCGCGTACCTGATGCGCCGCACGCTGGAGCGTGCCGAGGGAGCCGGCCTCGCGCTGCCGAAGCTCCTCGAGACGGACTACGTCAACACCATCCCCACCTCCGCCGAGCCCGCCGTGGACGGCGACGAGGCGCTGGAGCAGCGGATCACCGCCTGGAACCGCTGGAACGCGGCGGCCATGGTGACCCGCGGCAGCAAGTACGGCGTCGGCGGCCACATCGCCACCTTCGCCTCCGCGGCCTGGCTCTACGAGACCGGCTTCAACCACTTCTTCCGCGGCAAGGAGGGTGACGGCTCCGGCGACCAGCTCTACATCCAGGGCCACGCCTCCCCCGGCATCTACGCCCGTGCCTTCCTCGACGGCCGGATCAGCGAGCAGCAGCTCGACAACTTCCGCCGTGAGGCGGGCGGCAACGGCCTGCCCTCGTACCCGCACCCGCGCCGGCTGCCCTGGCTGTGGGAGTTCCCCACCGTCTCCATGGGCCTCGGCCCGATCTCCGCGATCTACCAGGCGCGGTTCAACCGCTATCTGACCAGCCGCGGCATCAAGGACGTCTCCGACTCCCACGTCTGGGCCTTCCTCGGCGACGGCGAGATGGACGAGCCCGAGTCGACGACCGCGCTCACCCTCGCCTCCCGCGAGCAGCTGGACAACCTGACCTTCGTCGTCAACTGCAACCTGCAGCGCCTCGACGGTCCGGTCCGCGCCAACTTCAAGATCGTGCAGGAGCTGGAGGCGCAGTTCCGCGGCGCCGGCTGGAACGTCATCAAGACCCTGTGGGGCACGGCCTGGGACGAGCTGTTCCGGCTCGACACCACCGGCGCCCTCGTCCGCCGCCTCCGTGAGGTGCCGGACGCGCAGGTGCAGACGTACCAGACGCGCGACGCCGCCTACATCCGCGAGGACTTCTTCGGCAAGGACCCGGCGCTCGTCGAGATGGCGAAGCTGCTGAGCGACGACAAGATCCTCGAGTGCTTCCACCTCTCCCGCGGCGGCCACGAGTCCCGCAAGGTGTACGCCGCGTACAAGGCCGCGCTCGCCCACAAGGGCGCGCCGACCGTGATCCTGGCGCAGACGGTCAAGGGCCACACCCTCGGTGAGGGCTTCGCCTCCAAGAACGCCAACCACCAGATGAAGAAGCTGACGGTGGACGAGTTCAAGGCGATGCGCGACCGGCTGGAGCTGCCGATCCCGGACTCCCTGTTCGTCGACGGCCAGGTCCCCTACGTCCACCCGGGCGCCGACTCCCCCGAGGTCCGCTACCTCCAGGAGCGCCGCGCCGCCCTCGGCGGTCCGGCCCCGGCCCGCCGCGTCCACCCGGTCGCGCCGCTGCCGCTCCCCGCCGACAAGGCGTTCACCGCCTTCGACAAGGGCTCCGGCTCGCAGAACGTGGCCACCACCATGGCCTTCGTCCGCCTGGTCAAGGACCTGGTCCGCGACAAGGAGACCGGCAGGCGCTGGGTGCCGATCGTCCCCGACGAGGCGCGCACCTTCGGCATGGAGAGCCTCTTCCCGTCCCTCGGCATCTACTCGCCGATGGGCCAGACGTACGAGCCGGTCGACCGCGACCAGCTGATGTACTACAAGGAAGCCAAGAACGGCCAGATCTTCAACGAGGGGATCACCGAGGCCGGCGCCATGGCCGAGTTCGTCGCCGCCTCGACGTCGTACGCGACGCACGGCGAGACGATGATCCCGTTCTACATCTACTACTCGATGTTCGGCTGGCAGCGCACCGGCGACCAGATGTGGCAGCTCGGCGACCAGCTCGGCCGCGGCTTCCTGGTCGGCGCCACGGCGGGCCGCACCACGCTCACGGGCGAGGGCCTCCAGCACGCCGACGGCCACTCCCCGGTCATCGCGGCGACCAACCCGGCGGCCCTGACGTACGACCCGGCGTTCGCGTACGAGATCGGCGTCATCGTCAAGGAGGGTCTGCGCCGGATGTTCGGCGAGGCCGGGCCGGACGAGGACCAGAACGTCTTCTACTACCTGACGGTCTACAACGAGCCGCTGCCGCAGCCCGCCAAGCCGCAGGCGGCCGGTGTCGACGAGGGCATCGTCAAGGGCCTGTACCGCTTCAACACGGCGGAGTCCGCGGGTCTGTCCCCGGCCGCGAACGCGCCGCGCATCCAGCTGCTCGGCTCCGGCACGGCGATCCACTGGGCGCTGAAGGCCCAGCGGATGCTCGCCGAGGAGTGGGGCGTGGCCGCCGACGTGTGGTCGGCCACCTCGTGGACCGAGCTGCGCCGGGACGCCATGGAGGCGGACGAGGCGCTGCTGCGGGGCGAGGAGCGGGTGCCGTTCGTCCGGCAGGCGCTCCAGGGCGCCGAGGGTCCGGTGCTCGCGGTCTCCGACTACATGCGCCAGGTCCCGGACCAGATCGCGCAGTGGGTGGAGCAGGACTACTCGTCGCTGGGCGCCGACGGCTTCGGTCTGTCGGACACCCGTGACGCGGCCCGCCGCCACTTCGGCGTGGACGCCGAGTCCATCGTCGTCGCGGCCCTGGCCCAGCTCGCCCGGCGCGGTGAGGTCCAGGCCGCGGCCGTGAAGGAAGCGCGCGAGAAGTACGGCCTGTAAGGCCCGGTCGTGCAGGAGGCCCCCGCCGTCACGGCGGGGGCCTCCTGCATGATGGGTCCCATGCGCGCTGCCCGGCTGATCAAGATGGTGCTGCTGCTCCAGTCCCGGCCCTCCATGACCGCCGCCGAACTGGCGCGGGAGCTGGAGGTGTCGGAGCGCACGGTCACCCGGGACGCGCAGGCGCTGTCGGAGGCCGGGGTGCCGGTGTACGCGGACCGGGGGCGGATCGGCGGGTACCGGCTGATCGGCGGGTACCGGACGCGGCTGACCGGGCTGGCGCGCGGTGAGGCGGAGGCGCTGTTCCTGTCCGGGGTGCCGGGGGCGCTGCGCGAGATGGGTCTGGAGGACGCGGCCTCGGCGGCCCGGCTGAAGGTGTCGGCGGCGCTGCTGCCCTCCCTGCGGGACGCGTCGCGGACGGCGGCGCAGCGGTTCCACCTGGACGCGCCGAACTGGTTCCGCGAGCCGAGGACGCCCGCGCTGCTGCCGGCGGTCGCGGACGCGGTGTGGGACGACCGGCGGATCACCGCCCGCTACCGGCGCGGCGCGCACGACGCGGAGCGGGAGCTGGAGCCGTACGGGCTCGTGCTCAAGGCGGGCGTCTGGTACCTGTGCGCGCGGGTCTCCGGGCACGGGTCCTTCCGGGTGTACCGGATCGACCGGTTCACGGCCGTGGAGGCGGGTGAGGAGCGTTTCGAGCGGGAGCCGGACTTCGATCTGCCGGCGTTCTGGGAGGAGCGGGCGGAGCAGTTCGCGCGCTCGCTCCTGCGGGCGGAGGTCGTGGTGCGGCTGTCGGCGGAGGGGGTGCGCCGGCTGCCGCACGCCGTGGACCCGCTGTCCGCGCGGGAGGCGCTGGCGCGGGCGGGCGAGCCGGAAGGCGACGGGTGGGTGACGGTGACCCTGCCGGTGGAGTCGGAGGAGGTCGCCCACGCCCAGCTGACCGCGTTGGGGGCGGAGGCGGAGGTGCTGGCGCCGGCGTCCCTGCGGGAGCGGTTCGCGGCGGAGGCGGCGCGGCTGGCGGAGCTGTACGGGCGGTGAAAGGGGGGTGCCCCCTCCGGCCCCCGGGTTCTTCGCCCCCGCGCCCCCTCCCCTCCCGTCCCCGGGGGGCTTCGCCCCCGGACCCCCCTCCGCGCCCGCGCGGCGGAGCCGCGTGTCGACACGGCCCCGCGCCCCCGTGTGCCGTTCCCGCGCCCTGGGGTGCGTCCTGGCGCCGCAGGGTCGATGCTGGACCTCGTGATGGACGAGACGGAGTTCTGGGAGCTGGTGGACACCGCCCGCGAGGACGCCGGAGGCGATCCCGAGGAGCAGGCCGACCTGCTGGTGGAGCGGCTCGCACGGCTGGACCCGGAGGCGGTCCTGGACTTCGCCCGTCACTTCGAGTCCCGCTACCACCGCGCCTACCGCTGGGACCTGTGGGGCGCCGCGTGGCTGCTGCTGGGCGGCGCGAGCGACGACGCCTTCGACTACTTCCGGTGCTGGCTGATCGGCCAGGGCCGGGAGGTGTTCGAGGACGCGCTGCACGACCCGGACGCGCTGGCCGACCTGCTGGACGACTTCGACGAGGAGACCGACGGCGACGGCGAGGAGCTCGGTTACGCGGCGGACGAGGCGTACGAGCAGCTCACCGGTACGGTGGCGCCCGACCTGGACCTGCCCCCGGCCCCCGCGGAGCCGGAGGGCACGCCGTTCGACTTCGAGAACGAGGCCCTGCTCGCCGAAGGCCTGCCCCGGCTCTGGGACCGGTTCCGGTCCTGAGCCGGAGGGCCGCTCACCTCGGGGCCCCCGCGATCCGGCTGTCCTCCTGCTGCGCCTTCTCCTGCCGCTCCCGCCGGTGTCCGGCGTCCGGCGTCCGGCCCTGCAGCTCCGCCGCCATCTCCCTGATCCTCGGCAGTCGGGCCTGCAGGGCGGCGCCCGGACAGCTGGTCATGAAGCCGTCGCTGTGGCCCGCGAGGGCGGGCAGCGTCGCGGTGGTGCCGCTCGCGTACCGGCTGCCGCCGTTGCTGGAGACCAGCTGCACGGCGGATCGCGGGTCGGTGCCGGACAGACCGAGCTTCCAGGCAGCCAGCGCGGCGATCGCGCGTTCCATCGCGGGCGGCACGGGCACCCCGGCGCTGAAGGTGCCGAGCGCGGCCACGCCGGTGCTGCGGTGGTTGAAGCCCAGGGTGTGGGCGCCGGTGACGGGGCGTCCCGGGCCGCCCGCGCGGCCTTCGTAGATGGTGCCGCAGCGGTCGACGAGGAAGTTGTAGCCGATGTCGTCCCAGTCCCGGGCGCTGGTCTGGCCCTCGTAGAGGTTGCGTATGTGGGCGGGGGCCTCGGCGCAGTCGTAGTCGTTGGGCGAGTCGGTGTGGTGGACGAAGACGGCGACGACCTTGTCGTCGTAGCGCGGGGGCGGCTGCGCGCGGCTGGAGTCGCCCACCCAGACCGCTCTCGGCACGATGGGCGGCCGGGGCGCCGTGTGGGCGGCCGTCTTGCGTGCGGGGGCGGCGGCCGGTGTCTCCGCGGCCCGCTCGACGCCGTACGCGCACAGCACCAGGGCGACCGCCGCGGCGATGCCCGGGACGCACCCCAGGAGCACCTTGGCGGTCCTGGGCAGGCCCGCGCGGCCGTTCATGCGGGGTATTCGGGAAGCATGGCGCAGCCGCGCTCCCCTTGGTCTCGTGAGGACACGCATGTCTTCACTGTGGGTCCGGCCGGGCGGGCCCGCGACGTGGCCGTGCCAACCGGTGGACCCGCCGTCCGGTCCGCGGCGGAACCATCGTCCGGGTCCTCGGCGTTCTTCCGGGTACACGCGCGTGCGGCCGCTTCCCGGCGGCCGCGCGCGCGTGGCTGATCACCCGGCCCCTCCCCCCACGTACCGACGGGCCGGTGGTCCCGAGAGAAAGGCGGCGTGCGTGGACCTGCTCGACATCCTGCTGTTGCTGGTCGTCCTGGCCTACGCGGCGTCCGGTTACCGGCGCGGGCTGCTGGCCGGCTGTGTCTCGCTGGCCGGTTTCGTGGGCGGCGCGGTCGTGGGCGTGTGGATCCTGCCGTGGATGATGGACCTGGTGGCGCCGGGGACCACCCGGGCGACGGTGACGGCGGTGCTCACGGTGCTGCTGCCGGCCGTGCTGGGCCACGAGCTGGCGGGGCGGCTGGCGCTCCGGCTGCGGCGGGAGCTGGACCGGGGCCCGCTGCGGGTGGCGGACGGGGTCGGCGGGGCGGTGGCCAACTCGGTGGCCGTGCTGATCGTGGCGTGGGTGGCGGCGAGCGTGCTGGGCGCGTCCTCCTCGTCGCTGGTGACGTCGGCGATCCGGGACTCGCGGCTGCTGGGCGCGGTGCAGGACGTGATGCCGGACACCACCCCGGGCTGGTTCTCCCGGGCCACGTCGGCGCTGACCGAGGCGGGTTTCCCGCAGGTCTTCAACCCGTTCGAGAACGAGTCGACCGCCGAGGTCGCCGCGCCCACCGGCGACAGCGTCACCGCGGCCGCCACCCGGGCCGCGCAGCGCAGCACGGTGAAGGTCGAGGGCGTCACGGGCGCCCAGGGCCGTGAGGGCAGCGGCTTCGTGTACGCGACGGAGCGCGTGATGACCAACGCCCACGTGGTGGCCGGCATCGACGAGCCGACGGTGCGCGTGGGCGGTACGGGACGGACGTACGAGGCGCGGGTGGTGCTCTTCGACCCGCAGAAGGACGTGGCCGTGCTGTACGTGCCGGATCTGCGGGCGCCCGTCCTGGCGTTCGACGACGACGCCGGGCGGGGCGACTCGGCGGTGGTCGCGGGCTACCCGCAGGACGGCGACCTCAACCTGCAGGCGGCGACGGTCGCCGGCCGGCTCCAGGCCCGGGGGCAGAACATCTACAACGACGCGGCGGTCACCCGGGAGATCTACTCGATCCGTTCGACCGTCCGCCCCGGCAACTCCGGCGGCCCGCTGCTGACCACGGACGGCCGGGTGTACGGCGTGGTGTTCGCGCGCTCCACCTCGGACGCGGAGACCGGCTACGTGCTGACGGCGGACGAGGTGGCCGACGACGCCGGGCGCGCGGCGGAGGCGACGGCGCCGGTGGACACCGGGGAGCCGGTGACGTCGTAGTTCTCCTGGCCCCGTACGCCCCGTACACCCCGTCAGACCAGCGGCCGTCCCATCATGACGTCGTCCACGTACTCGCCCCCGACGAAGAACTCCCCCGGCTGCACGCCCTCCACGGCGAAGCCCTCGGACTCGTAGAGCGTGCGGGCGGCGGTGTTGTGGCCGAGCACGCGCAGGGTGATCCGGCGGGCGCCGCGCTTTCGGGCCTCCGCGACGGCGGCCCGCACCAGGGCCCGGCCCACGCCCAGACCGCGCGCCTCCTCGGCGACGGCGAGACCGCGGATCTGCCGTACGTGGGCGTTGGTGGCGAGTTCGGTGGCGAAGCCGAGGCGGACGTACCCCACGATCCGGCCCCCCTGCTCGGCGACGAGATGCTCCCGGGGCCCGGACCGCTCGCCGAAGAAGGAGTCGTGCGCCGGCCGCGGGACCACGGCGTGCACCGTGGACCAGGTCTCCCGGTCGAGGCGGGCCAGCTCCCCCTCGTCGCCGGGGCGGGCGATGCGTATGGACAGCTCGGACATGAGCGCAACTGTACGGCCGCGTCCTGACGCCCCGGCCGTGATTTCCGTGTCGGGAGGGGCAGGATGGACGCCATGGAACGTTCCCGAATCGCGGTGGCCGGTGCGTCCGGGCTCATCGGTGGCGCACTGGCGCGGTCCCTGACGGCGGACGGGCACGAGGTGGTCCGGCTGGTGCGGGGAGCGCCCCGGGCGGCGGGCGAGGTCCGCTGGGACCCGGAGCGCGGGTCGGTGGACGCGGCCGGCCTCGCCGGGTGCGACGCGGTGGTCAATCTGGCGGGCGCCGGGGTCGGCGACCGGCGCTGGACGGCGGCCTACAAGGCGCGGATCAGGGCCAGTCGGGTCGGGGGCACGACCGCGCTCGCCGAGGCCGTCGCCGGGCTGCCCGAGGACGTACGGCCCCGGGTGTTCCTCAACGGCAGCGCGATCGGCTATTACGGCGAGACCGGCGACCGGGCGGTGGACGAGAGCGCGTCACCGGGCGAGGGTTTCCTGCCGGAGCTGTGCGTCGAGTGGGAGGCCGCCGCGGCGCCGGCGCGGGAGGCGGGTGTGCGGACGGTGTTCGCCCGCACCGGTCTGGTGGTGGCGCGCGGGGGCGGGGCGTGGGGCAGGCTCTTCCCGCTGTTCCGGGCCGGTCTCGGCGGCCGGCTGGGCGACGGGCGCCAGTACTGGTCGTTCGTCGCGCTGCACGACGAGGTGGCCGCGCTGCGCCATCTCCTGGACACCGACGGGCTGTCCGGGCCGTTCAACCTGACCGCGCCGCATCCGGCGACCAACCGTGAGATCACCGGGGCGATGGCGCGCGTGCTGCGCCGGCCGGCGGTGTTCGCGGTGCCGGCCCCGGTGCTGCGGACGGTGCTCGGGGAGATGGCCGGGGACGTCCTCGGCAGCGCCCGGGTGCTGCCGGCACGGCTGCTGGAGTCCGGCTTCCGGTTCGCGTTCCCCCGGATCGAGGGGGCGGTCCGGGCGGCGTTGTGAACACGCCCGGGTGACCACGGTCCGACCGGAGCCGGCCCGACTCTGAGCCCTCTGCGACCACATGACACCCATCCGAGGTGCGTATGCGACCGTCGTGCGCCCGTGCTCTGTCCATGCGCGACTGACCGGGTGCTCGACCGCGGCCCTAACCTCGATCCGAACTCGGGTATCCCTGGGGCCTGTTGAGGGCATGACGTCTCCAGCGCCCGCGCAACCTCGAGGAGGGGCACGTGCTTGAGCCCACGTACCAGGCGGACGTCGTCGTCGTGGGGGCCGGGGTCGCCGGACTCTCCGCGGCACGACGACTGACCAGCGCAGGAGTCACCACCGTGGTCCTGGAGGCCGCCCACGAGGTGGGCGGCCGGATGGCGACCGAGAAGGTCGACGGCTTCCGCCTCGACCGGATCGGACGGCTGCTGTCCACGGCGTATTCCGAACTGCGGCCGACCTCGGGCCTCGACGGGCTGGTGCTGCGGCCCTTCGCGCCCGGCGTCCTGCTGCACAGCGACGGGCGGCACCACCGTGCGGGCGTACGGCCGGGCGCGAGGGGCGCACTCCACGCCGTGCGCGCCCTGGCGAGTGCCCCGAGGCCCGGGAGCGGGCCCAGGAGGCCGGTGGCCGTGCCCGGACGGCAGGTGTCCGTGCCCCGCAGCCGCACCGGCGCCCCGCTGGGCACGGCGGTCGACCAGGCCCGTCTGGGCGCCGCGTTCAGCAAGCTCGCGGGCACGCCGGTGGAACGGCTGCTGGCCCGGCCCGAGACGACGGCGGCCGAGGCGCTGCCGGCCCGGGGTCTGCCCGCCCGGACCATCGACGGCTTTCTGCGTCCCCTGCTCGCCGCCCTGCTGTGCGATCCGGATCTCACCACCTCCAGCCGGTGCGCGGATCTGGCGCTGCGGGCGTTCGCGAGCGGGCGGCTGTGCGTGCCGGAGGGCGGCGCCGAGGCGCTGCCGCAGCAGCTGGCGCGGACGCTGCCGCCGGGCACGGTGCACACGGGGGTCCGGGTGACCTCCGTGTCGACGACCTCGGTGACCACCGCGGAACACGGGGAGTTCCGGTGCGGCGCGGTGCTGGTCGCGACCGGGGCGCGGGCCGCCGCCGAGCTGCTGCCCGGACTGCGGGTGCCCGGCTTCCACCCCGTGACGGTGGTGCACCACAGCACCGACGAGGCCCCGGGGACCGGTGCCTCGCTGCTGCTCGACGCCGAGCGGGGCGGGCCGGTCGCGCACACGGCGGTCGTCAGCCGGGTCGACCCGTCCCGGGCCCCGGCCGGACGCACGCTGGTCAGCTCGACGGTCCTGGGTCCGCCCGCGCCGGGGATCGACACGGCCGTGCGCATGCATCTGGCCCGGTTGTACGGCGTGTCGACGGCGCGCTGGGAGACGCTGGGGGTGCACCACACCGCGGAGGCGGTGCCGGCGATGCGGCCGCCGCACGATCTGCGGCGGCCGGTGCGGCTGCTGGCGGGGCTGTACGTGTGCGGTGACCACCGGGACACCGGGACGGTGCAGGGGGCGTTGCACTCGGCGCACCGGGCGGCGGCGGCGATCCTGACGGACCTGGGGGCGAACCGGTCCATGCACACGGCGGATCCGCTGGCGACGGCCCGGGCCGCGTGAGCCGGGGTGGGGCGCGCCCGGTGCTTCACGGGGCGCCCCACGTGGACGCTGTCGCGCGGCCCGGCGTTCCCCGCCGTCGGTGCGGGCCGGGGGGTGTTCGCGCATCCCGGCGCCTGCGGGGCGCCGCCGCGCCCCCTCCCCCGCTCTCGGCTCCCCCATGGGCGGGGGACCCCCAATCGCCCTGGGGGTGCCTCCCAGGGCCTTGAGGCACTGGGGGAGGCACGACTTGCCCGCGGCTGTTCGCGGAGGGCGGGGGCGACGACGGGTGGCCGCGTACGGAAGGAATACGGCAGGAATACGGCAGGAATACGGCAGGAAGGGGACGGGGCGGGGGTGATCGCCCGCAGCGGCCGGCGCGTCCGCGCCCTCGCCTTCCCAGGACACGGGATCCGCGCCGGTCCGAGGACGGACACCCCCGGCCCACCCACCCGCCCACCGCAGGCGCTCCGCCGCCCCCACCGAAGCCGCACAGGCGCCGCAGGCATCCCACCCACCCCGCGCCGCGGGCGCCACGCCCGCACCCCCACCGGACCGGACCCCGCGCCGCGGGCGCCCCCGCGGGCACCGACCGGTTCAGCCGTACGCCGCGACCTTGTCGCGGTACGTGCGGACGGGGGCGGCGTCCCGGTACGGCTCCAGTCTGCGCTCGAAGTCGCGGACGTACTCGACGGCCCGCACCGACCGCATCTCCGCGGCCTGCCCTGCCGCCTCGGCGGCCAGCTGGCACGCCTGGTCCAGCTCCCCCAGACCGAGCCGGGCGGTCGCCAGCACCACCCGGCAGAAGAGCCGGCTCCGGGCGTACCCCGGCGCCCGCAACTGCAGCGACCGCTCCGCGTGCTGCGCGGCGGCCCGGAACTGCTGCAGATCCCGGTGGCAGTGCCCGAACTCGTCGGCGAGCTGCGCCTCGTCGAAGAAGCGCGCCCAGTGCGGGACCTCGTCCCCCGGCCGCGCGGCCTCCAGCGCCCGCTCCGCGCGCACCAGCGCCGCCGTGCAGGCCCGCACCTCCCCCAGCACCCCGTGGCCCCGCGCCTCGGCCGCGTGCAGCAGGGCCTGCACGACCGGCGGGCCGGCCCCGCCCGCCCCCTGCTGGGCGACCCGCGCGAGCTGTACGGCCTCGCGTCCGTGCCCGAGGTAGACGGCCTGCCGGCTCATGGTGACCAGGACGTACGCACCGTAGGGCCGGTCCCCGGCCGCCTGCGCCAGCCGGAGCGCCTGCACGAAGTACCGCTGCGCGAGCCCGTGCGCGGCGATGTCGTACGACGTCCATCCGGCCAGCCGGGTCAGATCCGCGGCGGCCGCGAACAGCCGGCGCCCGGTCTGCTCGCCGTACGTGCCGCGCAGCATCGGCTCGCACTCGTGCTCCAGGTACCGCACGAGGGCCTGGCGGGCGTGTCCGCCGCCGTACGCGTCGTCGAGCGTGCGGAACAGCTCGCCGACCGACCGCAGCGCCGCGATGTCGCCGCCGGTGACCCGGTGCCCCGGACCGCGTTCGGCCGTGACGCGCCGGCGCGCGAGCAGTTCGGCCGGCCGGCCCTGCGACCGGCCCTGCGCCGGAACCCGTACCGGCGGCTCCGCCCGGGCCACCTTCTCGTCCGCCCGCCCGATCAGCCAGTCCCGGCTCGGCACGACCAGCCCCGCCGAGGTGAAGGCGATCTTCCGCAGCTCGGCGTGGCTGCCGGAGTCCTTGCGCCACAGCCCGCTGACGATGTCGACGGCCTCCTCGGGGGTGGCCGCGAACTCCAGCCCCGCGTAGACCGGCGCGCAGGCGTCCAGCCCCAGGTCCTGGGCGGTCAGGCGGCGGCCCAGACGCCGGGTGAAGACCTCGGCGATCAACGCCGGCGTCGTACCCCGGGGCTGCTGTCCGCGCAGCCAGCGGGTGACGGACGTCTTGTCGTATCTCAGGTCGAGCCCGTGTTCGAGACCCAGTTGGTCCACGCGCCGGGCGAGCCCCGCGTTGGAGAACCCCGCTTCTGCGATGAGCGCGGCGAGCTGTCGGTTGGGAGTGCGCTGCGCGGGTCGTTCCGTCATCTGCGGTGCGGTCTCCTGCCTTCCGGCTGGGCGAGGTGCCCGGACTGCCGGTGAGCAGCCCTTATGGACACACGGACGGCGTGAATGTAGCGGAGAGTAAGCACCCGGTCGCAGGCTTCCCCGAGCATTCATCCGATCGTGTGAGGATTGCCCGAAAGCTGACGACCGGTTCCGGCCGGACGGCCGCCGACCGGGACCGTCTCGAACGGTCGTACAGTGGCGTGGGCGCGTTTCGCGCCTGACGACCTTCTAGGGAGGCGCTTGCCGTGAGCGAGTTGCGGTTCGTGCGGATGGGCTTCGGGGCCGAGGCCGTGGACTACCGGGTGGCCTGGGACGAGCAACGCCGGGTGCACGCGGCGCGGTTCGCCGACGAGGTGCCCGACACCGTGATCCTCCTGGAGCACCCCCCGGTCTACACGGCCGGCCGCCGCACCGCGGACAGCGAGCGCCCCCTCGACGGCACCCCGGTCATCGACGTGGACCGCGGCGGAAAGATCACCTGGCACGGCCCCGGCCAGCTGGTGGGCTACCCGATCCAGAAGCTGCCCCGCCCGGTGGACGTGGTCGCGCACGTGCGGCGCCTGGAGGAGGCCCTGATCCGCGCCTGCGCGGAGTTCGGCCTGGAGACCACCCGGGTCGAGGGCCGCAGCGGCGTCTGGGTCCTCGGCGACCCGGTGGAGCGGCGCCCCGCGCTCGGCGGACTCTCCCTGGACTTCGACCCCCGGCTCACCGACGACGAGTTCGACCCCCGCCTCGACGGCCCGGAGTACGCGCCCTCCAACGCCGGCCAGCGCCGCGAGGACCGCAAGATCGCCGCGATCGGCATCCGAGTGGCCAAGGGGGTCACGATGCACGGCTTCGCGCTGAACGTGAACCCCGACAACAAGTGGTTCGACAAGATCATCCCGTGCGGCATCCGCGACGCCGGCGTCGCCTCCCTGGCCAACGAGCTGGGCCGCGACATCACGATCGCCGAGGTGCTCCCCGTCGTGGAGCGCCACCTCCGGGACGTCCTGGAGAACGCGGACCTGAGGCCCCGGGTCATCGAGAAGACGCCGGCGTAGCACCAGCCGGTCCGGCGCGTGAGGACCCGAGGGCAGCCGCCCCCGGCAAGGCCAGCACCGACGCCGACCAACAAATCAACGGGCGTACCCTGAAGAACGCCGAAGAATCAATCGCTAGGGAGCCGGTCGTGTCCGCAGTCGCACCCGACGGACGCAAGATGCTGCGCCTGGAGGTCCGCAACAGCCAGACCCCCATCGAGCGCAAGCCCGAGTGGATCAAGACCCGGGCGAAAATGGGCCCCGAATACTCCAAGATGCAGAACCTCGTCAAGAGCGAGGGTCTGCACACGGTCTGCCAGGAAGCCGGCTGTCCCAACATCTACGAGTGCTGGGAGGACCGCGAGGCGACCTTCCTCATCGGCGGCGACCAGTGCACCCGGCGCTGCGACTTCTGCCAGATCGACACCGGCAAGCCCGAGGCCCTCGACCGTGACGAGCCGCGCCGCGTGGGCGAGTCGGTCGTCACCATGGACCTGAACTACGCCACCATCACCGGCGTCGCCCGCGACGACCTGGAGGACGGCGGCGCCTGGCTGTACGCCGAGACCGTGCGCCAGATCCACGCGCAGACGGCGGACCGCGCGGACGGCCGCACCAAGGTCGAACTGCTCGCCCCCGACTTCAACGCGGTCCCCGAGCAGCTGGAGGAGGTCTTCTCCTCCCGCCCCGAGGTGTTCGCGCACAACGTCGAGACGGTGCCCCGGATCTTCAAGCGGATCCGCCCCGGCTTCCGCTACGACCGCTCCCTGAAGGTCATCACCGACGCCCGCGACCACGGTCTGGTCACCAAGTCCAACCTGATCCTCGGCATGGGCGAGACCCGCGAGGAGGTCAGCGAGGCGCTGCGGCAACTGCACGACGCCGGCTGCGAGCTGGTCACCATCACGCAGTACCTGCGGCCCTCCGTGCGCCACCACCCCGTGGAGCGCTGGGTGAAGCCGCAGGAGTTCGTGGAGCTGAAGGAGGAGGCCGAGCAGATCGGCTTCTCCGGTGTGATGTCCGGCCCGCTGGTCCGCTCCTCCTACCGCGCCGGCCGCCTCTACCGGATGGCGGTCGAGCTGCGTGAATCAGCTGCTCCGCAGCGGGGCGGCGCGTACGTGGCCTCCCAGGCCGTCTGACCTCGCCCGGAGCCGTCCGGCGGCACACCGCCGACGGCGTGTGAATTCACGCACAAGGCCCTACCTGCCGGTAGTGGCCGAGACGACGCGGTCCCGACCGTCCTCGCAGATGAGGGCACAGGTCGGGGCCGCGTCGGCGTTCCGGCCCCTCCCGCCGAGGCTTCATGCCTGTTTGACCGGTCGGTCACGTCCTGGTAACACCAGTCAGTGAGCCTGGAATCACAGCACGTACCCCCCTACCCGTCGGCACCGAGGGAGACCTCCACCATGCAGGCCGCGCCCGTCCGCGCCACCGCCATCCCGTCCTTCACCACCGCACTGCGCGCCGTCGAGTCGCTGCTGATGAGCGGGGGCCAGCGCACCGCCCGCCGCAACGCCTGGACCTCGGTACTGGAGGACCGCCGCCGCGCCAAGGACCGGATCGAGGCTCAGCGCGTCCTCGACCAGACCCTGACCGCTCCTTCCCTGACGATCCGCCCCTGACCCATCGCCCCCGGCGGGGACACGTAGACTTCATGGCATGGCGAGGAAGGAAACCGCAGCGGACGCTGCGAACCCCGGGCGACTGAAGCAGATCGCCCTGACCTACAAGATGACCCGCAGGGCCGACAAGAAGATCGGTCTTGTACTCGCGGCTGTCGGAATCGTCACCTTCGGTGTCTTCCTCGCGATCGGTTTCTTGATCGGGCACCCCATCTATCTCGGCATCCTGGGCTTCCTGCTCGCCTTCCTCGCGACGGCGATCGTGTTCGGGCGCCGGGCCGAGCGGGCCGCCTTCGGGCAGATGGAGGGACAGCCGGGCGCCGCCGCGGCCGTGCTCGACAACATCGGCCGGGGCTGGACGACGACCCCCGCGGTGGCGATGAACCGCAACCAGGACGTGGTGCACCGCGCGGTCGGCAAGGCCGGCATCGTGCTGGTCGCCGAGGGCAACCCGAACCGGGTGAAGAGCCTGCTGGCCGCCGAGAAGAAGAAGATGAACCGCATCGTCGCGGACGTCCCGGTGCACGACCTGATCGTGGGCACCGGCGAGGGCCAGGTCGAGCTGAAGAAGGTCCGCACGACCATGCTCAAGCTTCCCCGCGTGCTCACCGGCCCGCAGGTCACCGCGACCAACGACCGACTGCGCGCCCTGGGCGACCTGATGAGCAACATGCCGCTGCCGAAGGGGCCCATGCCCAAGGGCATGCGACTGCCGAAGGGCGGCGGGCCCAGGGGCCGCTGACCCGCTCCTTCCACTACGACGACGGGGCGCCGGAATCACTTCCGGCGCCCCGTCGTCGTCTCCCGTCGCCCCTCGGGGCGGGTGTCAGATGCGCACCTCGACCGTGCGGGCCAGCCGGTCGTGCAGACCGCGGCCGTCGCGGTCCCAGACGAGGGCGGGGACGGCGAGGCACAGCAGCACGGAGCGCACCAGGGCGCGCAGCGGCTGGACCCGGCCGGTCCCGAGGGCGACCACCCGCAGCCCGAACAGGCGCTTGCCGGGCGTGGAGCCGACCGTGCCGACGGTGAGGACGCTCAGCACGAGGAACACCAGCAGCGCCCAGTTGCCGGTCGTCTGTCCCCGGTAGCCCTCGGTGATCAGGCCGTATGCGATCAGGACGCACAGGCCCCAGTCCACGGCGAGGGCGCCGAGCCTGCGGCCGGGGCGTGCGATCGATCCCGGTCCGTCCTCCGGCAGCCCCAGCTGCTCACCCCGGTAGCCGAACTCGGCACCGGCGTCCTCCAGGGCCGCGCGGGGCCCGGAGAGCCATGATCCGATTGCTTGCCTGTTGTCCACCCGTCCACGGTACTGCGCCCGGATATGACCACAGGACGGAGGGGTGCGTCGGGGCTACCGTGGGAGGGGGCCCGGTTAACTTGTGCGAAACAAATGGGTCACGCCGGAGAAATGACCCGTCCCTAGGGTCGAGGCGAGCGTGTGCCACCCGCACTGGCCACACGAACGGTCTACCACCCCGGCGGGACGGTCGGGAGTAGGAGGAGCTGGATGTTCCAGAACGCCGACGACGCCAAGAAGTACCTCGCGGACGAGGACGTCAAGTTCATCGACGTCCGGTTCTGCGACCTCCCGGGTGTGATGCAGCACGTCACGATCCCTGCCGAGGCGTTCGACCCGGACGAGGAGCTGGCGTTCGACGGATCGTCGATCCGCGGCTTCCAGGCCATCCACGAGTCCGACATGTCGCTGCGCGCGGACCTGTCGACCGCCCGGATCGACCCGTTCCGCCGTGACAAGACGCTGAACATCAACTTCTTCATCCACGACCCGATCACGGGCGAGCAGTACTCCCGCGACCCGCGCAACGTGGCCAGGAAGGCCGAGGCGTACCTGGCCTCCACCGGGATCGCGGACACCGCGTACTTCGGCCCCGAGGCCGAGTTCTACGTCTTCGACAGCGTCCGCTTCAAGACCTCCGAGAACGAGTCCTTCTACCACATCGACTCCGAGGCGGGCGCCTGGAACACCGGTGCGCTGGAGGACAACCGCGGTTACAAGGTCCGCTACAAGGGCGGCTACTTCCCGGTCCCGCCGGTCGACCACTTCGCCGACCTGCGCGCCGAGATGTCCCTGGAGCTGGCCAAGGCCGGCCTGAAGGTCGAGCGCCAGCACCACGAGGTGGGCACCGCCGGCCAGGCCGAGATCAACTACAGGTTCAACACCCTGCTCGCCGCCGCGGACGACCTGCAGCTCTTCAAGTACATCGTGAAGAACGTCGCCTGGCGCAACGGCAAGACCGCGACCTTCATGCCGAAGCCGATCTTCGGTGACAACGGCTCCGGCATGCACGTCCACCAGTCGCTGTGGGCGGGCGGCGAGCCGCTCTTCTACGACGAGCAGGGCTACGCCGGCCTGTCGGACACGGCCCGCTACTACATCGGCGGCATCCTCAAGCACGCCCCGTCGCTGCTGGCCTTCACCAACCCGACGGTGAACTCGTACCACCGCCTGGTGCCGGGCTTCGAGGCCCCGGTGAACCTGGTGTACTCGCAGCGCAACCGTTCCGCCGCGATGCGCATCCCGATCACCGGCTCCAACCCGAAGGCCAAGCGCGTCGAGTTCCGCGCCCCGGACGCCTCCGGCAACCCGTACCTGGCCTTCTCGGCGCTGCTGCTGGCCGGTCTGGACGGCGTCAAGAACAAGATCGAGCCGGCCGAGCCGATCGACAAGGACCTCTACGAGCTGGCTCCCGAGGAGCACGCGAACGTGGCCCAGGTCCCGACCTCCCTCGGCGCGGTCCTCGACCGCCTCGAGGCCGACCACGAGTTCCTCCTCCAGGGCGACGTCTTCACGCCGGACCTGATCGAGACGTGGATCGACTTCAAGCGCCAGAACGAGATCGCCCCGCTCCAGCTCCGCCCGCACCCGCACGAGTTCGAGCTCTACTTCGACGTGTAAAGAGCGAGGTCGCGACGGCGAAGGCCGTCACCCCGGGTCCGGGGTGACGGCCTTCGCCGTTCCCCCGGCGGCGGTCCGGCCGGGGGGCTGTCAGCGGGGCACCGCACAATGACGCCATGTCATACACCGACGCGTTCCGCGCCTTCGCCTCCCGGCACGGCGTCTCCAGTGACGCCATCACCCGGATCATGTGGATCATGCAGCCGTCCTTCCACGTGTACCCGGCCGATGACGACATGGTCGAGCCCGAGGACCTCGTAGTGGGTTACGTGGGCGGACTGCCGGAGCTGCCCCCGGACGCCGAGTGGGATCCGGGACACTGCTTCGTCGCGGATCTCGACCTCTCCGCGCTGCCGAGGCAGCCGCTGGACGACGGCCTCCCGCGCGAGGGGCACCTGCTGTTCTTCGCCTCCGCCGACTACGGCTTCACGCACTTCCACGAGCACGGGGAACACGACGTGCAGGTGCTCCACGTCCCGTCGGGCACCGAGACGGCCGTGCGCCCGGTGCCCGTGGGGGAGGGGTTGGACGGCGAACGGTACGAGCTGGAGCCGCTGAAGCGGCGGGTGCTGACCTGCGAACCCGGCACGTCGTGGGACGTGCTCGGCTGGATGTGGGACCCCGAGGACCCCGAGGACCCCGAGGAGGAGGGTCCCGAGGCAGCGGACCGGTTGCCGTCCCTGCCGGACGGCCTCGACGACGGCGAGAGGGAACGGATCGGCCCCGTCGTGGCCGCTGTCCGGGAGTACGCCGAGCGGACCGGGACCGTCCCGCGCGTGCGGCGCAACGGCGGGCTGCGCGGGGTGGAGTTCAATCCGGACGACCGGGCCTTCTACGACGCGGAGTTCCTGAGAAAGTGCGAAGAGGCCGTGGTCGTCTGCCGGGACGCCCCCGAGAGGTTCGAGGAACTGTACGCCCGGGCCATGGCGGAGGCTTCGGCCAAGGAGGGAGGCCCCTGGCTGAACCTCATGGAGCTCGCCGAGGGCGACATCCTCGGCACGGGCGACGGCACGCTGGGCTGGATCATCAACCGCGACGACCTGTCGGCACGGCGCTTCGACCGTGTCCGGCTGACGTACAGCCGCTGACCGGGGATCCGGGCGAGGAGGTCGGTGTGTCGGACACCGGTGAGGAGACGGCCGTGGTCCGTTCCGGGACGGACGGCGGGACGGACGGCGTCGAGGGCCGTGGCGTGCCGCGGGGACGCCGGAGGCTGCGCCGGCTGCGCCGGCTCGCGGCCGTACTGGTGAGCCTCTGCGCCCTGCTGGGGGCGGTGCGGCTGGTCTCGCCCGCCACCGCGGGACCGGACACCGAACCACCCGGGGTCGAGAGGCAGTTGGCGTTCCTGCGGGAGGCGCTGGACGACGGGGCCGGTGACGAGGCGCAGGCCGTGTTCCCCGAGGGCCACTTCTTCCTGCACGTGCTCTACGGCCTGAGCTGGGTCGAGCTCGGCATGCGCGCCCCCGCCGACGAGCGGTCGACGGCACTGCGGGAGGCCCGGTGGGCGCTTCGGCAACTGGACTCCCCGGCGGGCCGGGCCCCCTTCAGCCCGGAGCTCACCCCGCCGTACGGCGTCTTCCACCGCGGATGGAGCAACTGGCTGCGCGGCGGGGTGCTGGGCCTCCAGCCGGCCGGGCAGCGCGATGCCGTCGAGGCGCGCCGGTTCGCCCGCGACTCGGCCGAGCTCGGCGCGGCGTTCGACGCCTCGTCCTCGCCGTACCTGGAGGCGTACCCCGGTCAGGCGTGGCCGGTGGACTCGACCGTGGCGGTCGCGTCGCTGCGGCTGCACGACCGTCTGCTGCCGGACCGGTTCGGCCCCACCGTCCGGCGGTGGTTGCGGGAGTCGCGCGAGCGGCTCGATCCGCGCACCGGACTGCTGCCGCACCGGGCCGACCCGGTCACCGGGGAGCCGGCCGAAGTGGCCCGGGGCACCTCGCAGAGCCTCATCCAGCGCTTCCTGCTCGACATCGACCCCGCCTTCGCCGCCGGACAGTACTCCCGCTTCCGCGACCTGTACCTCACCACACCGCTCGGTCTCGGGCCGGCGGTGCGGGAGTACCCGGACGGCACGGACGGACCGGCCGACGTCGACTCCGGTCCGCTTCCGCTCGGGGTGAGCCTGTCGGCGAGCGTCGTCACCATCGGCGCGGCCCAGGTCCACGGCGACGCCCGGCTCGCCGGCGCGCTCGCGGGCGTCAGCGAACTGGCGGGCGTCCCGGTCGGCACTCCGTGGACCAAGCGGTACGCCTTCGGTCTGCTCCCGGTCGGCGACGCGTTCCTGGCCTGGTCGAAGACCGCCCGGCCGTGGGTGGCCCGGACGCCGTCCCCGCCGCCTGCGGCCGTTCCGGCGTGGTGGCGCGTCCCGCTGCTGTCGCTCCTGACGCTGTTCGGCGTCCTGCCCTGGCTGCCCGCCCTGACACGACGCCTGCGGGACCGACGGCGAACCCGGCCCCGCACCCTGCCGGACGCCCGTCCCGGGAACGGAACGGAGCCGTGAGCCCTCCGCCTCCCCGCTGCCGTCGTGTGTCCGGAAAGCTTCCCTCTCCGCGCGCGGAGAGGGAAGCTTGATCTGACACTGCCGTTCGAGAGAGGGTCACGGGGATGCCCGAGAGGGACGACGAGGAGCGGGAGTTCGACCTCACGTGGGCGGACGGCGCCGAGCACAAGGAGCCGTCGGCGCGGGCCCGCATGCTCGCCGCGCGCTGGAAGGACAACCCGCCCGGACCGGTCCCGTTCCGCGGCGAACCGGAGTACCGGGGATCGTCCGGCCGCTCCTCGTGGGTGTCGACGGCCGTGGTGCTCGGCTGCGTCGTCGCGGTGATCCTGCTGCTCGGCTACGCCGACTTCCGCCCGTACTGATCCCGGCTAGTCGTTCCGGGCGACGGCGACCGTCGGCGGGGTCCGGGAGGCGCGGAGGGCGGGCAGCGTTCCCGCGGCGGCGGTCACCAGGACCAGGGCGGTGAAGACCGCCGCGAGTCGTCCCGCCGGGACGCTGAACGGGGCGCTCGTCTCGGCGACACGGACCACCAGCCAGGAGTACGGCAGGCCGAGGGCCAGACCGAGGACTCCGCCCAGTGCGCCGTAGAGCGCGCATTCCACCGTGACCATGCGGTGCACGGCCGCTCCGCTGAGGCCCAGGGCCCGCAACAGCCCGAACTCACGGCTGCGTTCGACGACGGTGAGACTCGCCGTGGTCGCGACGCCGGCGACCGCCACCAGGACGGTCAGGCCCAGGACCATGATCACCGTCGTGGCCGTCGTCCGCAGGTCGTCCGATCCGCCGTTCCGTCCGGCCGAGGTCTCGGCGGTGACGCGGCCGTCGCCGCGCTCCGGGCCGGTCAACGTGTCGGTGATGGCCCGCTGCGCCCGTATCCGCCCCTGAGCGCTGTCCTCCGAGGCGTTGGCGGTGACCGTGGTGGGCGCGGTGTCCGCTCCCATGCGGGTGAGATCCGCGGCGGGGACGAAGAAGTTCCCTCCGTAGGGGCCGGCTCCGGGCAGCGTCGCCGCCACGGTGAGGTGGACGGGGCGGTCCCTGAACTTCAGCGTCACCCGGTCGCCCGCTTGGACGCCGAGCAGGTGGGCGTGGTCGGCGTCCACGACGACGTGGGCGGGGTCGAGGTGGTCGAGGGAGCCGGTGCGGGCGGTCAGGCCCACGCCGGAGCGGACGGTGCCGAGGTCGAGGTCGGAGATCGTCGCGCTGCGGGTGCCCTCGATGACCTCCGCCGTGCGGAACGCCGTCACGTCGGTCAGTTCGGGGTGAGAGTCCAGATCGGCGGCCAGCGACCGGTCCAGCGACTCGCTGTCCCTCCCGTACAGGTGGAAGTCGGCGGGCGTCTCCACCGCCTGCCGGTACCGCTCGTAGGCGTTCAGGGAGGCGAGACAGGTCAGGGTCGAACCGACCAGGCAGACGCCGAGGGCCACGACGACCGAGACCGAGGCCGCCCTGCCCGGCGCTCCCCCGACGCCCGCGACCGCGAGTCGGCCGGCCGCACCGGTGCGGCGCAGTGGCACGGCGACGGCCGACAGCACCGGCCGGACCAGAAGGGGGCCTAGGGCGATCAGGGCCAGGAAGGCCAGCCCGCCCGAGAGCACCACGACGGTCAGCGCCGCGAACCGGTCGTACCCCGTGTCTCCCGGCTGGGGCAGCCCGCCGTACTGCTGCCGGGCGAGGAGCGCGGCGCCCGCCGCGCACAGCAGGCCCAGCAGGGTCCGGCCGATGCCGCTCGCCGTGCCCTCCCCGGACGCCGCGCTGCGCAGGGCTTGCAGCGGGGAGACCCGTGAGGCGGTCAGGGACGGGGCCAGGACCGCCAGGACCGCCAGCAGACCGGTGCCGAGGACGGTGAGAGCGGCCTGCGTCAGCGGGAGGTGGGAGGGGGCGGACAGGTCGTGCCCGAACCGCCCGGCGACCGAGGGGACGAGCTGCCCGCAGCCCCAGGCCGCCAGCACACCGGTCACGCCGGCCAGCAGGCCGACCACCGCTCCTTCGGCGACGAGTGCGGCGGCGAGCCGTCGCGAGGTCGCCCCGATGGCGCGCAGCAGCGCCAGCTGGCGTACGCGCCGCGCGAAGACGATGCGGAAGGTGGAGGTCGCGACGAGCACGGCCGCGCCGACGGCGACGGCGAGGAAGACGGTGACCAGCTCCAGGGTGTCCTTCGCCTCCGTCACCGCCTCGCGGGCCTCCTGGTCCCGCACCTCGTCCCCGGGCCGTACCTGCGCTCCGGGCACCACCTGCCGGATCCGCTGCGTCAGCTCCGTCAGCTCCGCGGAACCGGACGCGGTGGGCGCGGTGTCGGTGCGGATGTCGATGCGGGTATAGCCCGACACGCCGAGCAGCTCCCCGAGCTGGGGGCCGGGGGCGTACCCGGTGGGCTCCGCGTCGTTCGTGGCGGTGCTGCGGACGATGCCGCTGACCTCGACCGTCACCCGCCGGGTGCCGTCGCCGTCGGATGCGGGCTGCAGCAGGGTGAGCGACGACCCCGGAGCGAGGTCGTGTTCCCTCGCGGCCTGCGTGTTGACGGCGAGCCGGCCCGGGCCGGAAGGGTACGTGCCGTCGAGCAGCCGAACTTCCGCCAGGGCGCCGGCGCCCGGGTCCGCGGACAGTTCGAGGTAGCGTTCGACGGCGCTGCCGCCCAGCGGGCTGCCGCCGTCGATCCGGCCGACGGCCTCGGTGACTCCGGGCGTCTTCCGGATCTCGCTCAGGCGGGCCTCGCCGATGTCCTCCCCGTCGTTGCCGGGCGTGACCACGATCGACGCCGCCTCGGGCGTTCCGCGGAACTTCCCGACGACGGTCGCGGTGATGATCTGCTGGGCCATGACGGCCCCGAAGACGACGAAGGCCGCGATCAGCAGCGACAGTCCGGTCGCCGCGAACCGGCCGGGACGTCTCAGGAGTTCCGCCACCTGGGAGCCCAGGACGGTCGCGCGCCACGGGGCCCTCATCGCCGCCTCCCCGGGACGGCGGCGGCGCGTACGGAGGGGGTGGGGTGCTCGTCCTCGACGACGCGGCCGTCCGCGAGGGTCAGTACCCGGTCCGCGTACCGCGCCGCCGCGGGGTCGTGGGTGACCATCACGACCGTCTGGCCGAGCTCGTCGACGGACCGGCGCAGCATGGTGAGTACTTCGGCGCCGGCCCGGGAGTCGAGGTTGCCGGTGGGTTCGTCGGCGAAGACCACGGCCGGCCGGGCCACCAGGGCCCGGGCCACGGCGACCCGCTGCTGCTGGCCCCCGGACAGCTCGGCGGGGCGGTGCGAGAGCCGGTGGGCGATGCCGAGGACGTCGCAGAGGTGGTCCACCAGCTCGCGGTCCGGGCGCCCGCCGGACATGCTGACGGGCAGCACGATGTTCTCGTAGGCCGTCAGCTGCGGCAGCAGGTTGAACGACTGGAAGACGAAGCCGATCCGCTTCCGGCGCATCTGGGTCAGCTGCCGGTCGGACAGTCCGGTGATCTCCGTTCCGTCCAGGACGATGCTGCCGGAGGTGACGGTGTCGAGTCCGGCGGCGCAGTGCATCAGGGTCGACTTGCCCGATCCGGAGGGGCCGACGACGGCGGTGAACCGGGCGCGCCGGATGCCGACGGACACCTCGTCGAGGGCCCGTACCTCGGCGGTTCCCTGACGGTAGGTCTTCACCAGGGCGGTGGCGGTGATGACGTCGTCCGGTGCGCGGTCGCGGGCGGCGGTGTGGACAGCCATGGGGACGGTTCCCGCAGTCCGGGTCAGGAGCCGAGCGGCGGCATGGTGAGGGTGACGCCGGAGTCCGAGCAGTGGCCCCGCGCCTCCTCCTGGAGCCCCTTCACGTCTTTCGCGGACGGCGCTTCGGGGGACTTCTGGGCGGTCGCCAGCGCCCATCCCTCGTACCGGGAGATCTTGGCTCCGAGGTAGCCGTCCTCCATCTGCGCGCGGCGCTCGTCGCCGGTCTTCCGCCACCACTTCTCCGCGTCCGGCGCGGGGCCGGTGGAGACCTCCGCGGCCTCGGTGACGATGCGCTGCGCCAGCCGGCAGTCCTCGGCGGACGCCTGGCTGAGCTCGTCGCGGTCCAGCCACCAGTACCCCGCCCCGGCGGCCAGGGCGGCGGCGATCACGGCCGTGGCCGCACCGATGACGAGACGGCTGCGCTTGCGGTTGCGCGGGGTGGGCGTGGTGTTCATCGAGTCCTCCGGTGTCTTCTCGGCCGCGTTCGGCGACAGTGAGAAGTCTGGAGTCCGGCGGCCCGCCGGACATCGGCCAGGAATCCGAGATCGGACGCGGCGGATCCGGCACACCGGACGGGGCGGCTCCTGCGCCTGAGGGGGCAGGACCCGGGGGCGCCCCTGCACCCTCAGGGGGAGGGGCGCACCCTCAGGGGGAGGGACGGACCAGCCCGGACTCGTAGGCGAACACGACGGCCTGGGCGCGGTCCCGCAGGTGCAGCTTCGCCATGAGGTTGCCCAGGTGTGTCTTCACCGTGGCCTCCGCGACGTACAGCTCCGCCGCGATCTCGGCGTTGGACAGTCCCCGGGCGACCAGGGCGAGCACGTCCCGCTCGCGCGCGGTGAGGACGTCCAGCCGTTCGGCCTGTCCGTTCGTCGGCGCCAGCCGGTCCGAGACCCGGTCGAGGAGCAGCCGGGTGATGCGCGGCGCCACCACCGACTCCCCCGCGGCCAGGACCCGGATGGCGTTCACCACCTCCGCGGCGGGGGCGTTCTTCAGCAGGAAGCCGCCGGCTCCGGCGCGCAGCGCCGCGAACGCGTCCTCGTCGTTGTCGAAGGTGGTCAGCACCAGCACACCGGGCGGATCGTCCAGCCGCATCAGCTGCTCCGTGGCCTGGATGCCGTCCATGACGGGCATGCGGATGTCCATGATGACGACGTCCGCCTCGACTTTCCGCAGCAGGTCGAGGGCGTCCGCCCCGTTCTCCGCCTCACCGACGACCTCGATGTCGTCCTGACCTGCCAGCACCATGGAGAAACCGGCCCGGATCAGCGGCTGGTCGTCCACCACGGCCACCCGGATCGTCCTGTCCGCCCGCGTCATCACTTCGTCCTTGTAGGAATCGAGGCACGTACGTGCCATCCGCTGCCGAGCCGGGGGCCGGCCTCGAAGGTGCCGCCGGCGAGCTCCACCCGCTCCCGCATCCCCACCAGTCCGTTCCCTCCGGAGCGGCCGGCGGCGCCGCGGCCGGCGAGGGCGCCCGCTCCGTCGTCGGTCACGTCGATCAGCAGTGTGCCCTGCTCCTCCCTGAGCCGGATGTCGACCCCTGCCCCGGCCCCGGCGTGGCGGAGCACGTTGGTGAGGCACTCCTGGACGATGCGGAAGGCCGTCATCTCCTCCGCCGGCGACAACCGTCCCTCGCCGACCTCGACCGACGCGTCCACGCTCAGCCCGGCGGCCCGTGCGCGTTCGGCGACGACCTCGATCTCGTCGAGGGTGACCAGGCGCCGTGGCGGGCCGCCGTCGGCGGAGTCGGGGTCGGCGGAGTCCGGTTTCCCCTCGCGCAGCACCCGGACGATGCGGTGCATGTCGTCGATCGCGTCCCGGCCCGTGGCGGCGATCGTCTTCAGCGCGGACTCCGCCATGTCCGGCGACTTGCGCAGCACGGCCCCGGCGCCGTCGGCCTGGAGGATCATCACGGCCAGGCTGTGCGCCACCACGTCGTGCAGTTCACGGGCGATCTCGGCCCGCTCCCGGGCCGCGGCCAGCCGGACGCGCTGCTCCTGTTCCCGCTCGGCGTGCCGGGCGCGGGCCGCCTGGCTCTCGGCGTAGAGGCGCCGCGTGTGCAGGGCGAAGGCCGTCAGCCAGACCGTCAGCGTCAGTCCCCAGTAGATCAGGAGCGTCTCGGGATCGGCGAACGGCTCGATGCCGAGGGCCGGGATCCCCACCGTCCCGGCCAGTGGGGCCAGCAACACCACGGCGCCCGCGAGGTACGGCATCCAGGTGGTCCGGGAGTGGTGGACGACCGACATCATGGCGAACAGCACGGCCACGTCGTAGGAGGCGGGCGCCGACGCCAGCGGGAGTTCGGGCAGGTCGTACAGGGCGAACTGGACGACGCTCAGCGCCAGGACGACCGCCAGCACCGTGCCGGGGAACCGTCTGCGGGGCAGCAGGCTCAGCGCCATCAGCCCGCCCAGGAGCAGGTCGTAGTCGCCGCCGTAGTACTCCGCCGCCATCAGGACCACCAGCGCGACACCGATGTCGCACGCCCGGGCGACGGCGCGTCCGTACCGGCCGGACGGCGTCATCCAGGACGACGGGACCGGGACCGTCCTCTCCTCAGCCAACCGTCGTACCTTTCTCCTCCGGCAGGGGTGCGACCGCGCGGCCTGCCGGCACAAGTGACGCCGGACCGCGGCGACTTCGGGGCGGGGGAGTTCCCCTCGCCCGCCCATACTGCCTCAGCGCGGCACGGCGGTGCCGGGCGCCCCGCGCGAGGGGCCGCCCGGCACCGGTCCGGAGCTCAGCGGTTGTGGCGCATGAACGCGCGCACCATGTGGCACGTGGTGTCCGACGGCGGGTGGACGCCGATCAGCCGCGCCGTGGTGCGGATCCTCTCGTTGCGGGCCTGGGCGGGCAGGTAGACGCCGGAGTCGAGCAGGGCGATGGCGAGCCGCATCGCCTTGAGGCGGCGGTTGTGCGTGACGTACCACTCGCGCGGGCGGCCCGCCGGGAGCGGGCTCTTCTCCACCGGGGCGCAGGGCAGTTCGAGCGGCACGGGACGCTTCGCGGTGGACTGGGTGGGCAGGGGCTTCGGCTTGAGTGCGGCAGCGGGCACGGGCATCCTCCTGTCGCGGTCGGGGCGGCCCGCCGAGGTCCCCGACGACCCCGGCACCACCCTCGAACACTGCTTCCATTCTACTGCCCGCCACCGACAATCAGCAGACCCGAAGGAGCCAATAAATGCCCTGGTGAGCACGGGTTTCAGCGGAGCGTCACACGGGCCCCGCGAGACACGCGCACGGGGCGGAAAATTCGAACAAAGGCGAGGCGGCGTACCGTGGGCGGCATGGAGATCTGGATCAATCCCGCCTGTTCCAAATGCCGTAGCGCCCTCAGCCTGCTCGACGCCGAGGGGGCCGACTACACCGTCCGCCGCTACCTGGAGGACGTGCCGGGCGAGGACGAGATCCGGGCGCTGCTGGAGCGCCTCGGGCTGGAGCCGTGGGACATCACCCGGACCCAGGAGGCCGTCGCGACGGAGCTGGGCCTCGAGGAGTGGGCGCGGGAGGCCGGGACGCGGGACCGCTGGATCGCGGCGCTCGCCTCGCACCCCAAGCTGATCCAGCGGCCGATCATCACGGCGGACGACGGCACGGCGGTCGTGGGCCGCACGGAGGACGCCGTACGGGACGCCCTGTCCCGCTAGCATTCCGGCCGGGAGACCCGCGGACCAGCAGAACCCGGCCAACAGCGCGCCTCGCCAGCCGGAATGGCTCTTATCCGACTGTGGAGGAAAGGGTTCTCTAGTAGACAGGGCCCATGGGGATCAGACTCGGGGTACTGGGGCCGGTCGAGGCGTGGCACAACGGTGAATCCCTGGCTCTGGGCCACACGCTCCAGCGCGGCGTCCTCGCCGCGCTCCTCGCCGGGCCCGAGTCCGAGTCCACGGTGTCGGTGGACCGTCTCGTGCGGCGTCTCTGGGGGGCCGATGCCCACCGCCCCGGCCAGGGGTCGCTCTACAACTACATCTCCCGTCTCCGGAAGACGCTGCGGCCCACGGGCGTCACCATCGAGCGCACCTCGGGTGGTTACCGCGTTCCCCGCGGCGCCGTGTCGGTGGACGCCAGTTCCTTCATCGAACTGGTCGGCCTGGCACGGTCGGCGGCGCGCGACGACGACGCCGCGGCCCGGTTACGGGAAGCGCTGTCCCTCTGGCGCGGGACCCCGTGCGCCGGTCTGACGTCCCCCTGGTTCGAGGAACTGCGGAGCGATCTGCAGAACCGGCGACACGCGGCCGAACTGGACCTGCACGATGTCGAGCTGAGGCGCGGACGGCACGATGCGCTGGTTCCCGCGCTACGGGCCTGCGCCGCCGCTCACCCCATGGACGAGCGGGTGGCCGGGCAGCTGATGCTGGCGTTGTACCGCTGCGGGCAGCCCTCCGAGGCGTTGCGGCATTATGAATCGATACGCCAGGAACTCGCCGACGAACTGGGTACCGACCCCAGCCGGGAGCTTCGGCAGTTGCACCGGGCGATCCTCACCTCCGACAAGGCCCTCGATCTTCCCGCCGCACGCTCCCGGGCGGCCTCCGCCCCGTCTCCGTCGGCCCCTCGTCCCACGCCTCGGCAACTCCCGCACTACGGCACGGGCCTGGTGGGCCGCTCCGAGGAACTGGCCGCACTGGACGCGGCGGTGCGGACGGACGAGCCGACGATCGTCCTCGTCACCGGCATGGCGGGAGTGGGAAAGACCGCCCTGGCCGTCCACTGGGCCCGGCTCGCCGCCGCCCGCTTCCCCGACGGCCAGCTGTACGTGGACCTTCGCGGACACGGTCCGGGGCAGCCGCTGGTCCCCCTGGAATCCCTCGCCCTGCTGCTCGGCGCGCTGGGATTCACCGCGTCCGACATCCCCGGCGATCTCCAGCAGGCGGCGTCGCTCTTCCGGTCGGCCGTGACGGGACGGCGCCTGCTCATCGTCCTCGACAACGCCCGCTCGACCGACCAGATACGCCCGCTGCTGCCCGGGGCACCCGGCATCAGCGTCGTGGTGACCAGCCGAACGCGGCTCACCGGCCTCGTCGCCCTCGACGGCGCCCGGCTGTTGCCTCTGGGCCTCCTCGGCGGCGACGACGCCGCCGCCCTGATCGTCCATGTCCTCGGGCCGTCCCGGACCAGCGGCCGGCAGCGGGACGTGACCGGCCTGGCCCAGTGCTGCGGCCGGCTCCCGCTGGCCATCCGCATCGCCGCGGCGCAGCTCGCCTCCTCCCCGGAGACCGACATCGGCGCGCTCGTCCACCGGATGACGAACCGCTCCAGGCTCGCGGAGCTGAGCATCCGGGAAGACGCGCAAGGTACCGTGCGCACCGCGTTCCAATACTCCTACACCTGCCTCGGAGCCAGGCAGCGTGCGCTCTTCCGGCTGCTCGGGACGCTTCCGTTCGCGACGTTCTCCGCTGATCTCGCCGTCGCCCTGCTCGACGCCCCGCGCGACGAGACAGAGGCGCTGCTGCACCAGCTCGCCGACGCTCACCTGGTGGAACAGCCGTCCGCGGAGCGGTTCGCGTTCCACGACCTGATCCGCCTGTTCGCGGACGAACGGGCCCGCGCCGAGGACTCCCCCGCCGAGCGGACCGCCGCACTGCGCCGCGCGTACCACTGGTACACGCGGCGGGCGGACAGCGCGGCGCGCCTCATGTTCCCCCAACTGGTCAGGCTGGCCCCGCCGAAGAGCGGCGGCACCACCTTCCCGACGGTCGCGGCGGCGGCCGAGTGGCTGGCGACGGAACTGCCCCATCTGGTGACCGCCGTCAGGACGGCACAGGAGTCAGGGGTTCCCGAGGCGGCCTGGCTGCTCGTGGACGCGCTGCGCGGACACTACCTGGCCCGACGGACCACCGCGGAGTGGATCGACATCGCCACCGCCGGCATCGCCGCCGCCGAGGCCGCAGGCGATCTCAGGGCCCAGGCGATCTGCCGGCTCAGCCTCGCGCTTGCCCACCAGTGCCGGGGGGACTACGACCTCAGTGTCGACCAGCACCGGCGCGCCCGCGCCCTGGCCGAGCGGTCGGGCTGGGCGCACTGTCAGTCGGCGGCGCTCACCGCCATGGGAGTGGCCCATTCGATCCAGGGGCGCACCAAGGAGGCGGTCGCCTGCTGGGAGCGGGCACTGCGGATCGACCGTGCTCTCGGCCTCGAGGCGACCATGGCCGTCAATCTCAGCAACCTCGGCACCCTCCACACCCTCACCGGCCGGCTGGACCTGGCCATCGCCCACCTGCGTCAAGCCCAGGAACTGCACCGCGCGGCGGGCAGGGACCGCGGCCAGGCAGCCGCCCTCATCAACCTCGGCGTCGCCCACCACCAGAGCGGGGACCTCGACTCCGCCCGTCTGTGCCTGAGCCGCGCCCGCGAACTCGACGCCGGACTCGGCCACCTCGACGGAGAGTGCGCCGCGCTGGCCCATCTCGCCGAGGTCGAGGCCGACGCGGGACGGCCCGGCGTGGCCCTCGGGCACGCCCAGCGGGCACTGGCCCTGGTACGCCGCGTGGGAGACCCGTACGCCGAGTCGAGCGTACTCAACGCCCTCGCCACCGTGCGGCACTCGGCCGACCAGGACGGCATCGCCCTCCTGCACTACCGCCGCTCCCACCGCCTGGCGCAGCGCACCCGGAGCCGCCAGACGGCCATCGGCGCGCTCCTCGGCATGGCACGCGTCCACCTGCGACACGGCCGGTCCGGCCAGGCCGGGCAGTACGCCGCCCAGGCCTGTTCCCTGGCCCGCGAATCCGGCTACCGGCCACTGCTCGACCAGGCACTCGGCATCCTGGGAGCGGCACGCGCCGGTGGCGGTGACCACCGTGTCCGGCCCGTAGCGGGGCACGGCCCCATGAACGCCGCGTCCCGTCCGGCGGGCGCGGGTTCGGACGCGGGATGACTTCCGGCCGCTGCGGCGCACTGGACCGAACGCCGTCCAGTGCCCTGCCGGGCGGCCGCCGCGCGCACCGCCCCCGGAAAGCGTGATCCACGGGCAGCGGCGCCGGGGAAACCCGGGCGGCTGGCTCACGCGATCCCACGGACGTCCCCCGGGCAGGCACCGCCCTGGCTCCGTCATGAGCCGTCACCGGCCCTGCCGAGGCTTCCCCGGCTCAGGAATCCCGGCCTCCGGATCAACCACCAGGTGTGCCCTCACCGGCCACTTCCAGATCCGCTCCAGGTTCGTTCACGGCGGCTCGGGCAGCGTGAAGCCCGCAAGCCGGCCGAAGCCCAGAGACAAGAAAGGCCACGCGATGAGACTCCGTCACGCCCTTGCCGCTCTGCCCGTCGCCGCTGCCCTGGCGGTGACCACCGCCACCAGCGCCCAGGCTGCCACCACCATCCGGCTCTCCGGCTCCAGTTCCTCCGGAAACAGCTCCGTCTCCGGCTACTACGAGTACTGGGGGGACGGCACTGCGGGAGGCAAGGCCAAGTACGACGGCACGTTCACCGATGTCACGCTGCGTGACGCCATATCGGGGAACGGCCTGGGTTCCGCCCTCGTGCTCGAGTACGACGAGTGGAAGAACGGCGCGTGGAGTCACGTCGGCAAGTACATCTCCCGCAAGGGCGCCCACGGAACCACCTCCTGGTCGTTCAACGACAAGGCGAACATCCGGGCCTGGGTCTGCGACTACAACTCGGCCGGCAGCTGGCTGAACTGCACGAACCTGTTCTGACCGAACCACGAACGGTCGCCGGCGCCCGCCGGTGATCCCACGGAAAGGATCTTCCATGATGCGCAAGCTCGGCCTGACCGTCACCCCACAGCGGGCCATCGCCACGCTCACCACCAGCGCGGCCGTCGTCATGATGGCGGCGGTCGGAGCCTCGGCCGCCACGACATCGGGCACGGCCGGTTCCGCACCCGCCTCCCTGACGCCCGCGGCGGCCTCGGGCTACGAGTACATCGGCGAGTTCAGCCGCTCGACGTGCTACGACCTGCGGGACTCCTACGCCGGTGCCGCCAAGTGCGTCCGGAACGCCGGCGGCCTGTACGACCTCTACGTCTGGGTGTGACCCACCCGCGGACCGTACGAACCGGGCCCGGCCCCCGCGATCACCTCGCGGGGGCCGGGCTCCCGGCTTTACGGCACGCGACAGCTCGACGCCCTTGTGATGCACGCCACTTCGGCTGCCCGACCCAACCGCTGAGCAACCCTGTTCGGTATCTCGTACATAGCGGCGTACGCTCCCCTACCGCTTCAGGAGGCGCGCATGTCGCGCAGGAGAACCCCCGGCCCGAGGAAGAAGCTCGCGCTGTTGCTGAGCGCCGCGACGGTGGCGGGAGGCGGGGCCTTCGCCATGGCGACCACGTCGAACGCCGGCCCGCCCGCGGCCGCCACCAAGTCGGCGGCGGACTCGACCGTCTGCCAGGGGCTCGCCACGGCGCTCGGCGACAACCAGGAGTTCATCGAGGGCCAGCGGGCCGCCCCGGACGCGCGGTCCGAGGCGCGGATCGCCAACCGCGAGGCGGTCATCGCCCAGATCCGGCGCCAGCAGGAGGCGTCCGGGTGCACGGTGGGGGAGTCGGCTCAGGACTCCCAGGCCGCGCAGCCGCAGCAGCCCGCCCCCTCGCAGCCGGCCGCGGGTGACCAGGCCGGGCAGGCCGGACAGGGCGGACAGGCCTCCGGTGAGCGGGTGTGCAACGGGTCGACCGTCACCCTCTCCGGCGAGGACGGCGCCCCGGCCGCGTCCAGCGACCGGTTCCCGGCCGGCACGAAGCTGAAGGTCACCAACCTGGACAACGACAGGTCCACGACGGTGGAGGTCACCTCGGTGTCCGGCAGCTGCGTGCTGCTCAACAACGCGGCCTTCGAGCAGGTCCGCGAGGCGGGCAAGTTCCTGATCCGCCGTGCGGTGATCGAGAAGGTGGGGTGAGGCCGGGGTTCGTCGCGGATTCCCAGGGCCCGCCGCTCCCCCGCCGGGGCGGCGGGCCCGCCCGTGCCCCCCGCGCGGCCGGGCCCTCTCCGCGCGCGTGCTCACACGGTGGGGACGGACACGGTGGGAGCGGGTAACACGGGGTTCACACACGGGCAATGGCCGGGAAATCGCCTGTTGACAAGCTGCGTGACATCGACGGCGGCGCCCCAGTGCCGCAGCGCCGCAGCACCCGCACAAGCGCCCAGACCCACCCCAGAAGGATGTGGACCGTGAGCTTCAAGGCCGAGTACATCTGGATCGACGGCACCGAGCCGACCGCCAAGCTGCGTTCCAAGACGAAGATCCTGGCCGACGACGCCAAGGGCGCGGAGCTGCCGATCTGGGGCTTCGACGGTTCCTCCACCAACCAGGCCGAGGGCCGCTCCTCCGACTGCGTCCTCAAGCCGGTCTTCGTCTGCCCGGACCCCATCCGCGGCGGCGACGACGTCCTGGTGCTGTGCGAGGTCCTGAACACGGACATGACGCCGCACGCGACCAACACCCGTGCCGCGCTGGCCGAGGTCGCCGAGAAGTTCACCGCACAGGAGCCGGTCTTCGGCATCGAGCAGGAGTACACCTTCTTCCAGGGCTCCCGCCCGCTCGGCTTCCCCGTGGGCGGCTTCCCGGCCGCGCAGGGCGGCTACTACTGCGGTGTCGGCTCGGACGAGATCTTCGGCCGGGACGTCGTCGAGGCGCACCTGGAGAACTGCCTGAAGGCGGGCCTGGGCATCTCCGGCATCAACGCCGAGGTCATGCCAGGACAGTGGGAGTTCCAGGTCGGCCCGCTGGCCCCGCTGGAGGTCTCCGACCAGCTGTGGGTGGCCCGCTGGCTGCTCTACCGCACGGCCGAGGACTTCGACGTCTCCGCCACCCTCGACCCCAAGCCGGTCAAGGGCGACTGGAACGGCGCCGGCGCACACACCAACTTCTCCACCAAGGCGATGCGCGAGGGTTACGACGCGATCATCACCGCGTGCGAGTCGCTCGGTGAGGGGTCCAAGCCGCTGGACCACGTGAAGAACTACGGCGCCGGCATCGACGACCGTCTCACCGGTCTGCACGAGACCGCCCCGTGGAACGAGTACTCCTACGGCGTCTCCGACCGCGGCGCCTCGGTCCGCATCCCGTGGCAGGTCGAGAAGGACGGCAAGGGCTACATCGAGGACCGCCGTCCGAACGCCAACGTCGACCCCTACGTGGTGACCCGTCTGCTGGTCGACACGTGCTGCACCGCGCTGGAGAAGGCGGGCCAGGTCTGATCCGCACCGCGGTCCGCGCGGGGGCGTCCACCGTCGGGGTGGGCGCCCCCGCGCGTCGTCCGAGCGGTGAGAGGGGGCTCCTGCCGGGCGCGGGTGTCTGCTTCAATGGGGGCATGGCCAGCTTCCGTAAGTACGACGCGACAGGTCGCCGTGACCTCGAGCCGTTCTGGCCCTCCCGTCAGCACCACGACTTCGACCGGGTGTGTCGTCGCGCGACGAACGCGCCGGCCCTCTAAAGCCCCGACACCCGGCGGCCTTCGGCCGGCGCGAACCGCGTACGTCCTCGACGAACCCCTTCGCGCGAAAGAGCTGACGACTCATGGCGACCACCCGTTCCCTGTCCTCCGTGTCCTCCGTCTCCCCCACCGCCCACGCTCACCCCCGGCTGCGTGCCGTCGACCGGGACGAGGTGGTGACCGTCGCGGACCTGCTGCCGCCGGGCGCCACCTGGCTGCCCGCGCCGCAGCACGCCCTGCCCGTCCTGCCCGGCCGCCCCCCGATGGTCGGCTACCTGGTGCTGGTCCCCGCCGACCAGCAGCCGCCGTTCCCGGTGCCTGACCAGGCCGGCTCCCCCGGCCCCGGGGCCACCGACGACCCGCTGATCCGGGTCGACACCGTGCAGCGCACCGCCCACGTCGACGGACGCCGACTCGACCTCACCTACCTGGAGTTCGAACTGCTCGCCCATCTCGTGGCGCACCCGGGCCGGGTGCACACCCGGGACCACCTGGTCGGCACGGTGTGGGGCTACGGCCATGTCGGCGACGGCCGTACCGTCGACGTCCACATCGCCCGGCTGCGCCGCAAACTGGGCGCCGGGCACCGGGACACGATCCACACGGTGCGCCGGGTCGGCTACAAGTACGTTCCGCCGGCCGGGCGCTGAGCCGCCTGCGGCCGGTCTGCCGACAGCAGATTCCCGTTCCCCCGGACCGCCCGGCCGGGCAGAGTCACCGGCATGAGACTTCTGATGCTGGGCGGTACGGAGTTCGCGGGACGGGCCGTCGTCGAGGCGGCCCTCGGGCGGGGCTGGGAGGTGACCGTCTTCCACCGGGGACGGCACGAGGCCCCCGGGGGCGCGCGGACGCTGCTGGGCGACCGCACCGCGCCGGGCGGTCTGGCCGCGCTCGACGAGGACCCCGGAAAGTGGGACGTCGTCGTCGACACCTGGTCGGCCGCACCGAACGCGGTGCGGGACGCGGCGCGGCTGCTGCGGGGCCGCGCCGGGAGGTACGTGTACGTGTCGAGCTGCTCGGTGTACGACTGGGCCCCGCCCGCCGGGTACACCGAGCGGGCGCCCGTGGTGGCGGGCGCCCGTGCCGACGCCGGCCCCACGGACTACGCGCGGGACAAGCGGGGCGGCGAGCTGGCCGCCGTGGACGCCTTCGGCGCGGACCGGTCGCTGCTGGTGCGGGCGGGACTGATCCTCGGGCCGTACGAGAACGTGGGCCGGCTGCCCTGGTGGCTGGGCCGGACGGCGCGCGGCGGGCCGGTCCTCGCGCCGGGCCCGCGCGACCTGCCGCTCCAGTACGTCGACGTCCGCGACCTCGCGGAGTGGATCCTCGGGGCGGCGGAGCGGGAGCTGAGCGGTCCGTACAACCTGATGTCGCCGCAGGGGCACACCACCATGGGCGAACTGCTGGAGGCGTGCGCCCGGGTGACCGGGGACCGGGCCGAACTGCGGTGGACCGCGCCGGAGGTGATCCTCGGGGCGGGCATCGAGCCGTGGACGCAGCTGCCGGTGTGGGTGCCGCCGGGCAGCGACCTGCACGACGCGCTGCACTCGGCGGACGTCTCCCGGGCGGTCGCGGCGGGACTGCGCTGCCGCCCGGTCGCCGAGACCGTGGCCGACACCTGGGCCTGGCTGCGGGGGATCGGCGGCACTGCCCCGCAGCGTCCGGACCGGACGGTCAAGGGGCTCGATCCGGAGGTGGAGGCGAAGGTGCTCGCGGACACCCCGGGGGTGTAGGCAGCACCACCCCGCGACCGGGGGGACCGGCCCAGTGACCGGCGCGTCCCGCTCCACCAGAATCCTCTCCATGACCATCGACACGAAGAGCCGCGACGGGCAGCGGGAGCGGCACATGAGGGGCACGGCGAAGGGGGCGGCGCGGGCCCTGGGACTGGCGCTGGTGTCGCTGCCCGCCTCGGTGCTGTGCTTCGTGCTGTCCGCGGTGTCCGTCTCGCTGATCCCGATCGGGGTCGGCATCGTCACCACCCCGTACGTGCTCACCGCCGTGCGGACGTACGCGAACTGGCGGCGGGTGCTGGCGGCCGAGTGGGGCGGGGTGCGGATCCCTCCGTCGTACCGGCCGGTACCGGAGGACGCCAACCCGTGGGGGCGGACGTTCGAAATGCTGCGCGACCCGGCGACTTGGCGGGACCTGCGGTGGCTGCTCGTCGACATGACCGCGGGCTTCACCACCGCGCTGCTGCCGGCCGCGCTGCTGCTCTACCCGCTGGAGGGGTTCGCGCTGGCGGTCGGACTGTGGCGGGTGATGCCCGACGGGTACTGGTACGGCTTCGTGCCGGTCTCCGACCAGACGTCCGCGCTGGGCGCCGGTGTGCTCGCCCTCGTCCTGCTGTTCTTCGCGCACTTCGTCACCCCGCGCCTGCTGGACGTCCACTTCCGGCTCACCCGGGCGGTGCTCGGCTCCGGCCGGGGCGAGCTGACCGAGCGCGTGCGGGTGCTGACCGAGACCCGGCGGGACGCCGTGGACACCTCCGCCGCCGAACTGCGGCGCATCGAGCGGGACCTGCACGACGGGGCGCAGGCGCGGCTGGTCGCCATGGGCATGGATCTGGGGACGGTCGAGGCGCTGATCGAGAGGGATCCGGCGAAGGCGCGTGAACTGCTGGCACAGGCCCGGCGGTCCTCCGCCGAGGCGCTGACCGAGCTGCGGGAGCTGGTGCGCGGCATCCATCCGCCGGTGCTCGCCGAGCGCGGACTCGGTGACGCGGTGCGGGCGCTGGCGCTGCGGCTGCCGGTGGCCACGGAGGTGACCGTGGAGCTGCCCGGCCGGGCCGAGGCGCCGGTGGAGTCGGCCGCGTACTTCGCGGTGAGCGAGGTGCTCACCAACGCGGTGAAGCACTCCGGGGCGGACCGGGTCTGGATCGACCTGCACCACGCCGACGGCCACCTGCGGGTGACGGTCACCGACAACGGCAGGGGCGGCGCGGTGATCGGGGCCGGTTCGGGACTGACCGGGGTGGAGCGCCGGCTGGGTACATTCGACGGCGTCCTCGCCGTCAGCAGCCCCGCCGGCGGCCCCACCCTGGTGACCCTGGAGATCCCTTGCGCGTTGTCCTAGCCGAAGACCTCTTCCTGCTGCGCGACGGACTCGTGCGGCTCCTCGAGGCGCACGACTTCGAGATCGCGGCGGCCGTGGAGTCCGGGCCCGAACTGGCCCGGGCGCTGGCCGAGCTGGAGCCCGACGTCGCCGTGGTCGACGTACGGCTGCCGCCGACCCACACCGACGAGGGGCTGCAGTGCGCGCTGGAGGCACGGCGCGAACGGCCGGGGCTGCCGGTGCTGGTGCTCTCGCAGCACGTGGAGCAGCTGTACGCGCGGGAGCTGCTGGCCGACGGCAGCGGCGGGGTGGGGTATCTGCTGAAGGACCGGGTGTTCGACGCGGAGCAGTTCGTGGACGCCGTGCGGAGGGTGGCGCGGGGAGGCACGGCGATGGACCCGCAGGTGATCCAGCAGCTGCTGGCGCGGCAGTCGGGCAGCGACCGGCCGCTGGCGCGGCTGACGCCCCGGGAGCTGGAGGTGCTGGAGCTGATGGCGCAGGGGCGGACCAACGCGGCGATCGCGGCCCGGCTGGTGGTGACGGAACGGGCGATCGCGAAGCACACCGCGAACATCTTCGCCAAGCTGGGACTCGAGGTCTCGGACGACGACAACCGGCGCGTGCTGGCGGTACTCGCCTATCTCGACCACGGCCGGTGAAACCGGGCCCACCTCTTGACTCCCGGTGGGGGATCGACGACTGCCGGTGTTCCAGGTGCTGTCGAAGCCGACGTGGGCGTACGGACTTCTCATCGATTTCCGGGACGGGTGAACATCCCCGGGGCGGCTCCCGTACTCAAGGGAGCCGCTTCACTCCTGTCGGGCCGCTCGATGCCCCGCAATGGGATGCCCCCCGTAAGGAAGGTCAAGAGGAGTTCCATGGGACGCAACACAAGAAAGCGCCGTATGCCGCTGGCCACCAAGGTGACAGCCGGGGCGGCGGCCCTGGCGCTCGGTGGGGGCGGGCTGGTCTGGGCCAATTTCCACGCCTCGGCCCACGAGGACGGAGGCCACAACCGGACGAAGTCGAGGGGGGCGCAGGTCGCCACGATCAACTGCCCCGACGTCGGCCAGAAGCTGACGAAGGTGCCGAGGAAGGCACGCAGGGGCGTGGCGAGGGAACTGGCCCTGCTGGACCGCCAGATCACGGACGCCTACACGCGCCTCGCGGAGACGCGCCAGGCCCAGGCGGGCGACGCGAGCTACGTCGACAACGCCATCCTCGGGCCGCTGAAGTCCAAGCGGACGGCCACCCTGGACCGGATCGGCATCAACATCGACCGGGCGGGCGGCACGGCGCCGCGCGACCTCGGCCGCCTCGCCCGCTGCCAGGGCGTCCCCGTCGGCCGCCCGGGCGACGGAGGCGGCCAGGGCGACGGAGGCGGCCAGGGCGACGGAGGCGAGCAGGGCAACGGGGGCGAGCAGGGCAACGGCGGACAGGCCCGGAACGGGCCCGTCGCGGACGACTTCATCGACATCGAGGACGTCCGGCCGAACTCCCGCGACCTGCCGAACGGTCTGGCCGCGAACGGCGACGGCGGTTCGACGGGCAGCTTCACCACCGAGTGCGGCACCAACGAGAACGCGCTGCGCAACTCGGACAACGTGATCGTCGCTCCCGGCGTCAGCAACGGCGCCCAGCACCAGCACGACTACGTCGGCAACCAGGCCAACACCGCCTTCGCGAGCGACGAGGACCTGGCGAACGGCGGCACGTCCTGCCAGAACCAGGGCGACCGGTCGTCGTACTTCTGGCCGGTCCTGCGCATCCAGGACGGCACGCAGGACATCGACCAGGACCAGCCGGGCGGCGGCCGGGACGGCAACGTCGGCAAGATCGTCGCGCCCACCGACGTGGAGCTGAAGTTCGTCGGCAACCGGACGAGCGACGTCGTCGCGATGCCCAGGGCACTGCGCATCATCACCGGTGACGCGAAGGCCTTCACCAACGGCCTGAACAACGCCAACACCGCCTGGAGCTGCACCGGATTCGAGGACCGTCAGGTGACGGACAAGTACCCGGTCTGCCCCGAGGGCAGCGGCGTGGTCCGGACGTCCGCCTTCCAGAGCTGTTGGGACGGCCAGAACACCGACAGCGCCAACCACCGCACGCACGTCGACTTCGTCGAGGCGGACGGCACCTGCTCGAACGGCTTCCAGGCCATCCCCCAGCTCCAGGTCCGCCTGGTCTACGACAACATCCCGGCCCCCCGGATCGACAACGGGCAGCTCGTGAACCCGTACGCGGTGGACACCTTCCCCGAGCAGCTGCACAAGCCGGTCACCGACCACAACGACTTCATCAACTTCTTCGACGAGGACCTGATGGACCGGATGGTCGAGTGCATCAACAGCGGCCAGGACTGCCAGTAGTCCGGCAGCCCCGTGACCCGGTGACGGGAAGGGGCCGGCGGTGGGAGATCCCGCCGCCGGCCCCTTCGTCCGTCCGCGGGCCGCGGGTCAGCCGTGGTGGCCGCCCCGGTTGTGGCTGCCGCCGGGGTTCATGTGCTCGGACCCCTCCTCCATGGTCCCGCCGAGCATGCCGCGCAGGGCCGTGACGGTCCTCTCCTCGCCGACGGCCACCCACTTGCGGCCGACGAGGTAGTAACCGCCGTAGTCCTTCGCCGTGTCGAGCCATTCGCGCTGGCCGCGGTCGGTGGCGAAGGTGGCGAGGACGTACTTCTCCTCGCCCTTCCCGCACAGCGCCTGGCGGATGGTGTCGGCGTCGGTCTGCATGTCCGGCTCGCACTTCGCCTCGGCGGCCAGGCGCTCCAGGCTGCCGGTCGCGGTGGGCGGCGCCTGCTCCTCGCCGCCGCCGGACCCGCAGCCCGCCAGCGCCAGGACCGCCACCGCGCCGGTCAGCGCGAGCATCGGTCGGGTCACCCTCATGTGTTCCTCCGGTCGTCGACGGCGACATCGTGACGGCGGCACGCCGTACGGGGCCCCGGCTCGGGGGCCCTCGGCCTTGGATACGGCCGCGACGGCCGCGGCGCTCAACGGCCGCGCGGGTCAGGTGACCATCCGCCGGTTCGCTCGTTGCGCTGGACGTGCAGTCACAGGATGCCGGCCCGCCCTCCCCCGCCTCCCTCGCGGCCGGTCCGGCCGTGGACGTCGAACAGGCCGAGGCCGCGCTCGTCGAGCACTACCCGCGGCTCGTCCGGCTCGCCTACCTGGTGCTGCCGTCCGGCGGGGGCCGGAGCAGGCGGGTGCTCACCGCGCACTCCCTGGTCCAGCGGGCACTGCCCCGGAGCCGCACCCCCGCGCCGTCGATCCCCGCCCAGCGGGCCGGCCGTGACGGCGGCCCCGGGTACGCGCTGATCCGCCTCCAGGTGCTGCGTACGGCGCTGGGGCGCGGGGCGGGGCTGCCGCCGCCGCTCCCGCGGGTGTGGGGTCTGAAGCTGTTCCCGCGCTCGGGCGGCGCCGACGAACTCGCCCTGGACCAGCGGTTGTCCGCGCTGTCCGGACCGGCCCGCGCGGCCCACGCCCTGCGCGGCCTGGAGCGGCTCCCGGACGGGGACGTGCGGGAGGTGCTCCGGGCCGCGGGCGTCGCCGACGCGGACGCCGCGCTGGAGGAGGCCGGCCGGATCCCCGACCCGTACCGGCTGCTCGGCTCCCCGGGGTTCGACCCCTGCGTGCTGCAGGTCCGGCCGACCGATCTGCTGCGCCGCCGCCGGCGTCTGAAGGCCGCGCTGGTCGCCGGGGCGGCGCTGGCGGTGTGCGGGACGCTGCTCGGGCTGCCGGGCGACGGCTGGGGCCCCGACGGCGCCGCCGCGCCCCCGTACGCGCGCGATCCGGCCGCGCAGGACGCGCTGGACCCGGGGAAGCTGTCCCGGGTCTCCCCCACCGCGTGGCGGACCTCCGCGCGCACCGACTTCTCCGTGTGGCCGGCGCGCGGCGACCGCACCGGCGACCGGGCCCTGCTGCGCCGCGCCCTCGCCGTCTGGGCCCGGCCCGGGAAGGACGTCCAGGTGGCGGCGACCCCGGGCACCCCGTCCGGCGGCCCCGCCGGCCCGCCCCAGCTGCTGTACGCGGGGACGGTCGACACCGCGCACGTGGTGGTCCTGTACGACGGTCTGCGCGTGGCCAGGTACGCCGAGCCGAAGGACGGCACACGGGGCGCCGTGCTCGACTTCGCCCGGGTCGACGGCGCCGGGCGGGCCGGTTCGGGTGCGGTGGTGCTGAGCCGGGCCGACGGCAACGTCCGTTATCTGACCGCTCCCTGGGTGCGCGGGGCGGGCGAGCGGGACCTGCGCAGGCCGGGCTCCGCCGCGAGGGACCTCGACCTCGCCGGCGGGGTGACCCCGCCGCTGGCCGGCCCCGCCGCGCGGCCGGGGCCGTGCACCTCCTGGAACGTGCTGGAACTGACCGACGGCACCGGCACCCGGCTGATGACCGACCTCGGCGAGCTGGTCCCGGCCCACCTCACCGCCGGGCGGCCGGGCCGGGTGCGTGAGGTCTCCGGTGCGAAGGCCCTGCGCACCTGGGCGCCGTACGCCTGCTCGCTGGGCGCGGTGCGCTCGGCGGGGGTGCGGAGCGTGAACGCCTGGGCGTTCGCCGGGCAGCCGCTGCCCGGCGGGAGCGGGGAGGCGGCGTGGGTGTGCACGCGGGCGGAGACCTGGCGGGGCGGCGGGACGCGGGTGCTGGCGCAGTTCCACACGCCGGGCGGGCGGTTCGGGGTGGTGGCGGCGAGGGCCGAGGACGTACCGGCGTGCGGGGAGCGGGAGCCGCGGGTGCTCGCCGGGGTGTTGTGGAGGTCCGGGACCGGTGACTGGTACCTGCTGGCCGCCGGCAGCCGCGGCACGGAGTCCGTCAGGGCGACGGGCGGTGTCGAGGGTTCGGCACGGGGCCGCCTGCTGGCCCTCCGCGCCGAGGCCGGCGCCCGGGCGGACCTCGAGGGCCGGCTGGAGGACGGGCGGGCGGTCGGCGGACTGCGCTAGCCGGGCGAACACCGCTGTCCGATCAGGACCGTTCGAGGCCTGAATCGATCGGTAAGGTGTTCGCATGACTACCGGGGTACGGCGCAGGATGGGCGTGGAGGAGCGGCGGCAGCAGTTGATCGGCGTGGCCCTCGAACTGTTCAGCCGGCGTTCCCCCGACGAGGTCTCCATCGACGAGATAGCGTCGCGGGCGGGTATCTCCCGCCCGCTGGTCTACCACTACTTCCCCGGCAAACTCAGCCTGTACGAGGCCGCGTTGAGGCGGGCGGCGGAGGACCTGGCGTCCCGGTTCGAGGAGCCGCGGAAGGGCCCGCTGGGGTCGCGGCTGCGCCGGGTGATGGCCCGCTTCTTCGACTTCGTCGACGAGCACGGGCCCGGTTTCGCCGCCCTGATGCGCGGCGGCCCGGCAGTCGGCTCCTCGGCCGCGAACGCGCTGATCGACTCCGTGCGGCAGGCCGCGTACGGCCAGATGCTGGCGCACCTGGGCGTGGTGGGTCCGGCGCCGGCGCGGCTGGACCTGGTCGTCCGGTCCTGGATCTCCCTCGTCGAGTCGACGGCGCTGATCTGGCTGGACGGGCGGCGGGTGCCGCGCGAGGAGCTGGAGGCCCAGCTGGTGCAGGACTTCGCCGCACTGGCCGCCGTCGCCGCCGCCCGCGACGAGGAACTGGCCGCGCTGCTCCGTGACCTGCTCGAGAACGAACCGGGCGACGGGCCCTTCACCGACCTCGCCACCCGGCTGATCTCGCTGGCGGCCCGGTGAGCGCCGTGGCGACGTGGGGCCTGGTCGTCGAGACGACCGTGGGCGCCGCCGACCGCAAGCACACGGAGGCCCACGTGGTGGCGCACGTCGAGGGGACGCGGGAGGAGGCGCTCGCGGAGCTGGAGCGGCGGGCGCGGAGTCATGTGCCCGCCCATCCGCTGCACCACAAGCGCCGTCGCCTCCTCAGGAGCGGCGACGGGTTCCTCCTCGTCGTCGACGGAGCGTGGAGCTCGTTCGTCACCCGGTTCACGGTGGCGGAACTGCTGGAGGACTCCGCGGCGCCCGCCGCGCCGGAACCCGTCGTCGAGGCGCCGTCTCCCGCTCCTCCTCGCCCGACGGCGGAGCAGCCGGCCGAGCTGGACGCGGACGGGGTGCCGGTGCTGCCGTCGTGGCTGGGCCGCCGCGACCTGTCGTGAGGCCTACTCGCCCTCGAACTTCCGGTACGAGGGGTCCAGGTCGCGGACCTCGGCGGAGGCGTGCAGCACCAGCCCTTCGGCCGGCTTGACGTGCTGCCGCAGCAGTTCCAGGACGGCCTCGGTGAGCCGGGCCTTGGTCTCGTCGCTGCGGCCGGCCAGCAGGGCGATGTGGACGTGCACGAGGGCGTGCCCGTCGGTGTCGGGGCCGACCACGACGTCCTCGGTGGGCCGGAACCGCGTCTTGCACGCCGGCGGCTTGGCGGCCGCGATGTCCACCACGGCGGTGTGCAGGTCCCGCGCGAAGGCGGGCCGGTCGAAGCCGTCCGCGAGCGGCCCGGAGTAGTCGACGGTGATCTGCGGCATGAGCCCTCCTGTTCCTGGTCAGGAGGGCTCACATTAGCCGCAGCTCCTCACGGGGTCAGCCGGCGGTGGTGAACACCGCGACCGTGCGCGCCGGAACGGTGAACGTGCCGGACCCCTTCGCGTACGACGAGGTCTTCACGACCGCGTCCCCGCCCGCCGCCTGCACCGGGTGCAGGCGGTGGTCGGTCCCGGCGAGGGCGGCGACGCGCTGCTCCTGCCGCTCCGGCGTGGCGTTGAAGACGACGACCAGGTCACCGAGGGCCATCGTGATCACGCCGGGTGTCTCGTCCTTGCCGGAGAGCGGGAAGGAGAGCCGGGACTGCACCTGGGCGGCCGTGTCGAGGGAGAAGACCTTCTCCGTCGTACGGATCTTCAGCAGGTCCCGGTAGGCGGCCGAGGCGCCCTCGATCTGCGGGCAGCCGACCTCGATCGCGCCCAGCAGGGGCTTGGCGTAGGGCCACTTGTCCTGGTTGTCGGCGGCCGGCGGCAGGCCCCGGCCGAAGCCGTTGCCGTCCGCGCAGTTCCAGTGGATCGCGTTGAACCAGTCGCCGCTGTCGTAGGAGTTGCGGTCCAGGGACTTGGAGCGCAGCAGGTCGGTGCCCGCCTGGGAGAGGGCCGGTCCCTGGGAGAGGGTGGCCGTGGCCATGGCGAGGACCTGCATGCGGGCCCGGTCGTCGGCGGAGGTGTCCGCGGGGAGTTTGAAGGCGAGGGCGTCGAACAGGGTCTCGTTGTCGTGCGCGTCGGCGTAGGCGAGGGCGTCGCCGGGGGCGGCGGCGTAGCCGGCGGGGGCGCCGTTGTAGTCGACCTGGGAGCCCTTGACCTCCTTGCCGCTGGTGTCGGTGAAGGTGTAGTCGGCGAGGTTGCCGCTCAGGCCCACCTTGATGAGGTCCTGGTAGTGCAGCAGGCGGGCCTTCTGCTCGGCCTCGGTGCCGTTGTCCTTCGAGGAGTTGGGGTCGGTGTAGAGGCCGGAGGCGAAACCCTGCACGCCGGGGTCCTCGTCGAAGGGGCCGCCGCCGCGCACGGCGTCACGGGCCCGGTCGGAGAAGGTGGCGATGCCGGTGCCGGCCATGTTCTTCTGCGTGGCCTGCTCGAAGCGGGCGTCGTCGGCGATCTCGCCGAAGTTCCAGCCCTCGCCGTACAGGATGATCTTCTTGCCGTCGACGCCGTCCCTGGCGAGGGTCAGCTCGTCCAGCGCCTTCCTGACCGCGAGGATGTTGGCCTTCGGGTGGTGGCCCATGAGGTCGAAGCGGAACCCGTCGACCTTGTACTCCTTGGCCCAGGTGACGACCGAGTCGACGACGAGCTTGCCCATCATGGCGTTCTCGGTGGCCGTGTTGGCGCAGCAGGTGCTGTTGGCGACCGAGCCGTCGGCGAGGAGCCGCTGGTAGTAGCCGGGGACGATCCGGTCCAGGACGGAGGTCTTGGCCTGGCCGCTCGCGGCGGTGTGGTTGTAGACGACGTCCATCACGACCCGCAGGCCGTCCTCGTTGAGCGCCTTGACCATCTCGCGGAACTCGACGGTGCGCTCGGTGCCGTCCGGGTCGGTGGCGTAGGAGCCCTCGGGGACCGTGTAGTGGTACGGGTCGTAGCCCCAGTTGTAGGCGTCCTTGGCGGCGGCCTTCGCCACGCACTCCTGCTGCTTGTCGGAGTCGGCCGGGTAGGCGGCGAGGTCGCAGCCGGGGGTCTGCTGGTCGGACTTCTTCTCGGGGATGGTGGCGATGTCGAACGCGGGCAGCAGGTGCACGTACGAGGTGCCGGCCTCGGCCAGCTCGCGCAGGTGCCTGCTGCCGTCGCTGTCCTCGTCGGTGAAGGCGAGGTAGGTGCCGGGGTTCTTCGCCGTGCGGTCCGCCACGGAGAAGTCGCGGATGTGCAGCTCCTGGACCTGGGCGTCCTTGAGCGGCACGGCCTTCGGCTTGTCATAGCTGTCCCAGCCACGCGGAGTGAGCCTGCGATCGGCCAGGTCGACGACGAGGCTGCGCTCGGAGTCGGTGGTCAGGGCGACCGAGTAGGGGTCGGTGACCTTGTTGGTGACCACCTCACCGGCGCCGGGCGCCCACACCTTCACCTTGTACCGGTACTCCTCGCCCTCCCAGGAGCGCGGGCCGGTGACGGACCAGACGCCCGTGTCGCCGTCCCGGCGCATCCGGACGGTGCGGTCGCCGATCTCCAGCGAGACGTCCTGCGCGGTCGGCGCCCAGACGGAGAGGGTGGGCCGGCCGTCGCGGAAGACCGGGCCGAGGTCCGCCTTCACGGCGCGGTCGGCGTAGAGGTCGTCGAGCACGCCCGCGATCTGCACGCCGGTCGCCGCGAGCACGGCGCCGCTCGCGGCGTGCTGGGCCGCGACCACCTGGCCGCGCAGGGCCTCGCGGACACGGTCCCGGTCGCGCGGGTCGACGGACCAGGCGGTGCCGTCCTTCAGGTGCGGGAACTTCGTCTTCTGCGCGTCGGTGAGGGCCGACTTCGTCAGCCGGATCCAGCGCGCGTCCTCGCCGGTCAGCGCACCGTCCTGCACCGTGATGGAGCCGGTGCGGGAAGCGAGGAGCTGGGTGGAGGCGGCGGCCTCGGAGCCGTCCCAGACGAGGGTGTCCCGGTCGATCCAGACCGCCTTGGAGGTGGTCGGGTCGAGTGCCGCCGCGGAGCCGGCCGGCTGCGGCAGCAGGTGCTTCTCCTGACCGCTCAACAGCCACACCTCGTGGCCGTCGGCCTTGAGGTCCAGCGACCGGTCGGTGGGCAGGTCCTTCTCGTCGCCCTTGTGGACGATGTAGCTGAGGCTGGTGGCACCCTCGGCGAGCGGCACCTCGAAGACAGCGCCATAGGCATCAGTCTTCACCGGCTCCAGGGGGTTCGACCAGTCGGTGGGGTGCGCGGCACCGGTCCAGGTGTGCAGACCCCAGCCGTCGTAGTTCCCGTCGGCGCGCTTGTAGTGCAGTACGGCCTTGGCGGTGTCCTGGTCCGGGTACTCGGGCCGTTCGGTGGTGACGGTCTCCTCGCCCTGCTCGATCCAGATCTCGCCGTGCTGGGTGACGTCGATGGTGCGGTCGGTGGCGACGTCCTTGTCGCCGTCCTTGTCGATGACGAGGAAGCCGACGTCGGAGGCGCCCGGCTTGAGCTTGACGTAGGCGAAGGCGCCGTAGGCGTCACGGCCGGTGAAGGGGTGGCTGTCCGGCCACTCGGTGGCCTCGCCGTCCGCCAGGTCGCCCCAGGCGTACAGGCCCCAGTCGTCGTAGTCGCCGTCCGTGCGCTTGTAGTGGACGATCGCGTAGTCGCGGGAGGCGGCGGCGGGCGGCTCCGCCACGGGCGGGGTGCCGGTGGTGGAGGCGGCCAGGGCGCTCGCGGTGCGGCCGGCCGAGTCGATCACGACGGCCTTGTAGCGCAGGGCGGTGCCGGCGGGGACGTCCTCGCCGATGGTGTGGGTGACCTTGTAGGGGGCGTGGTCGGCGGAGCCGAGGGTCCGCCACTTGCCGTCGCCGGTCTGGGCGGCGAAGACGACCCGGTTGAGCTGTCCGCCGTCGACGTCGGCGGTGACCTCGACGGTGCCGGTGGCGCCCGCCTCGGGAGCCTTGAGGGTGAGCGTGGGCTTGGCAGCCGGCTTGGCGAGCGGGCCGGCGGCCTTGAGGACGATCGCCGAGCCGGCCGGGACGGTGACGGTGATCTTCTTGTCGGCGTCGCTGGTGACGGTGGCGTCGGTGCCGTGGAGGCCCCTGTACGTCATCCGGGCGGAGCCGGTCGCGAAGGTGGCCTTCCGGGCCTCGCCGGAGTTGTTGAAGGCGACGACGTACTCGGTGGTGTCCTTGCCCGTGCCGGTGCGGGAGAAGGCGTAGACGCCCGCGCCGTCGGCCGCGTACCGCTCCTGCTGGACGCCGTCGGTGAGGGCGGGGTGGGCCTTGCGGAGCTCGGCGAGAGCACTGATCTGCTTGTAGAGCGGTGCCCGCGTGTCGTAGGCGTCCTCGGCGTGGGTGCGGTCGGTGCCGATCAGGTCGTCGTCGAGGTAGTCGGCCGTGCGGGAGGCGAACAGGGTCTGGCGGGCGTCCTTGTCGCCGCCGGCGCCGGTGAAGCCCTGCTCGTCGCCGTAGTAGACGACCGGGTTGCCGCGGCTGAGGAACATCAGCTCGTTGGCGAGCATGTCCTTCTTCAGCAGCTCCGCGTCGGACGCGTGCGGGTTGTCCTGCTTCAGGAACGTCCCGAAGCGGCCCATGTCGTGGTTGCCGAGGAAGGTGACCTGCTCGTAGGCGTTGGCCTTGTCGGTCGTGTACTTGTAGTCGTCGCCGAAGACGGCCGCCAGCTTCCTCGCGCTGCCGCCCTGGGAGGCGTACTGCCGTGCCGCCTCCTGGAAGGGGAAGTCGAGCGTGGCGTCGAGGCGGCCCCGGGTGACGTACGGGGCGGTGACGTTGGTGTCGGCGGAGTAGACCTCGCCGAACATGAAGAAGTCGTCCCGGCCCTTCTTGGCCGCGTAGGCGTCCAGGGCGGTGGCCCACTGGGTCCAGAACTCCATGTTGACGTGCTTCACGGTGTCGATCCGGAAGCCGTCGATGTCGAAGTCCTTCACCCACCGCTGGTAGATCTTCTCCATGCCGTCGACGACCTCGGGACGCTCGGTCCACAGGTCGTCGAGCCCGGAGAAGTCGCCGTGCTCGCCGGACTCGCCGGCGAAGGTGGAGTCGCCCCGATTGTGGTACATCCGCGGGTCGTTGAGCCAGGACGGGACCTTGACCCGCTTCTTGGCGTCCGGCACGACGGGGGTGCGCGGGAAGGAACCGCCGTCGACCCGCGGGAACTTCCGGGACCCGTCGGCGTAGTCGGCGTCGTCGAAGGGCTCGCCGTCCTTCGTCAGGTACGGGAAGGCGCCCTTGGAGAGGTAGCCGTAGGACTTCTCCTCGTAGTCGACGACGTCGGCGGTGTGGTTGGTGATGACGTCGAAGAAGACCTTCATGCCCTTGGAATGGGCCTTGTCGATCAACTCCTCGAGGTCCTCGTTGGTGCCGAAGTGCGGGTCGACCTGGGTGAAGTCGGTGATCCAGTAGCCGTGGTAGCCGGCGGAGGCGTCCTTGCCCGTCCCCTGCACGGGCTGGTTCTTGAAGAGGGGCGCCATCCAAATGGCGGTGGTGCCGAGCCCCTTGATGTAGTCGAGCCTCTTCGTCAGGCCCTTGAGGTCGCCGCCCTGGTAGAAGCCCTTGTCGGTGGGGTCGTACCCGGTGCTGAGGCGCGAACCGGTCAGTCCGCCGCGGTCGTTCCCCGGGTCGCCGTTGGCGAAGCGGTCCGGCAGGACGAAGTAGAACTGCTCGCGGGTCAGATCGTGCCGCGCCGGGGACTTCGCGAGCTTCGCGTCCGAGGGCGGCGCGGGCGGAGTGGCGGCGCGGGCGGCGAGCGGCTGCACCAGCGCCGCGGCGAGCGCGGCCACGGTGACGGCGGCGACACGTCGGCCCCGCGCGGTGCGGCGCCCCGGGGGCGTGGGCCATCTGGGTATCAAGGCAGTGAACTCCTTGCGCTTACGGCTCGATTCGGGTCCGACCCCATACGCCGCGGCACGGCCTGTTTCGGCCACGTCACCGGAGCGTCGGCGTGACCGTATCGCCGTTGAAAGCTTTACAGCAAGGGGTGTGAAAGTAACGGTAAGGACTTGCACACGGACGCGGGCCGCGCCGCCGCCCCGCGGACGGCTGCGCGGCCCGCGCGCGTTCAGCAGGACGACTTGCCGGCGTACACCGCGAGGGCCGTGTTCGAGCCCAGGGTGGCGGTCAGCTGTCCGGAACCGTTCACCGTCACCGTGGTGTTGTTCTGGACGTTGCAGTACGTGCCCGCGGGGAGGGAGGTCTGGTAGGTGCGGGTCAGGGAGCCGGACTCGTGGTTGATGGCCACGAAGCCCTTGCCGCCCCGGCCGAACGCGATCGCGTCATTGCCGTTGTCCCACCAGTTGGTGACCGCCTGGCCGCGGGTCGCGTTGCGGAAGGCGACCATGGACTTGATCTCCGGCCAGTTGTGCTGGCACTTCCAGCCGTTCTGCCAGCAGGCGTCGACCCGGCCGCCGCCCGGCGGTCCGGCGTCGTGGTCGGAGAACTCGTACCCGGAGTTGACGTCCGGGGCGCCGTAGGGCCAGGCGAGCATGAAGACGTTGGCCAGGGTGTAGTTGGCGCCGTCCTTGTAGCTGAGCGTGGAGCCGTTGCGCTCGGTGTCGTGGTTGTCGACGAAGACGCCGGCGACGGAGCTGTTCATGTAGCCCCAGCCCTCGCCGTAGTTCTTCAGGTAGGCGAGGTTCTCGTTGTTGAAGACCCGCTTGAGGTCGTACGCGTACCGGAACTCCTGGACGTCCCCGTTGCCGGTGTACTCGGTGGGCTGGACGGCCTCCCCCGCGCCGTGGATGGCCTCCTGCTTCCAGTAGGCGGAGGGGTTGGTCAGCCGGGACTTGATGTTGGCCAGGTCGGCGGCCGGCATGTGCTTGGCGGCGTCGATCCGGAAGCCGTCCACACCGAGGGAGAGCAGGTCGTTCATGTACCCGGCGATGGTCTTGCGGACGTACTCCTCGCCGGTGTCGAGGTCGGCGAGTCCGACCAGCTCGCAGTTCTGGACGTTCCCGCGGTCGCCGTAGTTGCTGATCTGCGCGGTGCAGTCGTCGAAGTCGTACGAGGAGTACAGACCGGGATAGTCGTACTTGGTGTACGACGATCCGCCGGTGCCGGTGCCGCTGCCGGCGGACATGTGGTTGATGACCGTGTCGGCGACGACCTTCACGCCGGCCGCGTGACACGTGTCGACCATGTTCTTGAACGCGGCGCGGTCACCGAGCCGTCCGGCGATCCTGTAGCTCACCGGCTGGTACGACGTCCACCACTGCGCGCCCTGTATGTGCTCGGCGGGCGGGGAGACCTGGACGTATCCGTACCCGGCGGGGCCGAGGGTGGTGGTGCACTCGCGGGCGACCGAGGCGAAGTTCCATTCGAACAGGACGGCGGTGACGTCCTTGCCGCCGGGCGGGGACGCCTCCGCACCGGTCGGAGCCATGACAACCGAGGCGACCGCGAGAGCGGCGGCCCCGGCGAGGGTTCTGCGTGCCATGTGGGGTTACCTTCTTCATCGAAGGGCGTGGGGATACCGCCGTGACCGCTTGAATCCTCTTGCAGAAAGCTTCAGCGGACTTGCGGCACCGCAGATGGTAGAGGCCCGCCACCCGAAAGGGCAGCGGGCCGTACCGACTTCGATGAAAAAAGTCGCGAGCCGGTCTCTCAGTCCGTGGTCCACCACACGGTGGTGTCGGCCGGCACCTTCGCCTCGCCGGCCGTCACCTCCACCTCACCGCTGGCGAGCAGGACACGGCCGTACACGGGCGTGGTCACCGACTCCCCCGTGGTGTTGGCGACGCACACGAACTCCCCGCGCCGGAAGGCGAGGACGCCCTCGGGGGCGCGCAGCCACTCCACCGCGTCGCCCGCGCCCAGGTCGGCCTGGTCCCGGCGGACGGCGAGCGCGGACCGGTACAGCTCCAGGGTCGAGCCGGGGTCGCCGGTCTGCGCCTCGACGCTCAGCTCGCCCCACTCCGCCGGCTGCGGCAGCCAGCTGCCGCCGTCGCCGAAGCCGTACGAGGAGCCCTCGCGGGTCCACGGGATCGGCACCCGGCAGCCGTCCCGGAAGCCGTCCTGGCCGGCGCCCCGGAAGTACGCCGGGTCCTGGCGCACCTCGTCCGGCAGGTCCACGACGTCGGGCAGGCCGAGCTCCTCGCCCTGGTAGACGTAGGCCGAACCGGGCAGCGCCAGCATCAGCAGCGTCGCCGCGCGCGCCCGCCGCAGACCCAGCTCGCGGTCGCCGGCCAGACGGATCTGGGTGCCGAGACCGGCCGGGTTGGCGAAGCGGGTGGCGTGCCGGGTGACGTCGTGGTTGGACAGCACCCAGGTGGCGGGGGCGCCGACCGGGCGCATGGCGTCCAGCGTGCGGTCGATGACCGTGCGCAGCTCCTCGGCGTCCCAGTGGGTTCCCAGGTACTGGAAGTTGAACGCCTGGTGCAGTTCGTCGGGGCGGACGTAGTTGGCGGTGCGCTCGACGGTCGGGGTCCAGGCCTCCGCGACGAAGATGCGCTCGCCGGAGTACTCGTCGAGGATGAGCCGCCACTGCCGGTAGATGTCGTGGACGCCGTCCTGGTCGAAGAACGGCATGACATCGTTGCCCAGAAGCTTCAGCTGCTCATGGGATCCAAGGTCGGGAAGGCCTTCCGCCTTCACCATGCCGTGGGCGACGTCGATGCGGAAACCGTCCACGCCCATGTCGAGCCAGAAGCGCAGGATGGAGCGGAACTCGTCGCCGACCGCCGGGTGCTCCCAGTTGAAGTCGGGCTGCTCGGGGGCGAACAGGTGCAGGTACCACTCGCCGGGCGTGCCGTCGGGCTCGGTGACGCGGGTCCAGGCGGGACCGCCGAAGATGGACTCCCAGTCGTTGGGCGGCAGCTCGCCGTTCGCGCCCTTGCCGGGGCGGAAGTGGTAGCGGTCGCGCGAGGGCGAGCCGGGGCCCTCGGCGAGGGCGCGCTTGAACCATTCGTGCTGGTCGGAGGAGTGGTTCGGGACCAGGTCGACGATGATCCTGAGGCCCAGTCCATGGGCGTCGCGGATCAGCGCGTCGGCGTCGAGCAGGGTGCCGAACATGGGGTCGACGGCGCGGTAGTCGGCGACGTCGTAGCCGGCGTCGGCCTGCGGGGAGGCGTAGAAGGGGCTGAGCCACACGGCGTCCACGCCGAGGTCGCGCAGGTACGGCAGGCGGGAGCGGATGCCTTCCAGGTCGCCCATGCCGTCGCCATTGCTGTCGGCGAAGCTGCGCGGGTACACCTGGTAGATCACCGCGTCCCGCCACCAGTCGCGACGCCGGGCGACGGTGGCGACGGCCGCGTCGGTGGTGGGGGTCGGGGCCGGGGCGGCGGAGTGCTGCTGGCTCATGTCGTCCTTGATACGAGTGCGGTCGGGGTGACGAGTGGGGGTGGGCGGCGGGAGACGGGGCGGCCGCGGTGGCGGCGGGGTCTGGGAATCCCCCCGCTCGAGCGAAGCCGAGAGTGGGGGAGGCCACCGCGGCCGCCTACCCGCGCGCGCGGGGCGCGCGGGAGTCGTCGCACGAAGGGGATCAGCCCTTCGTGCCGCCGGCGGTGAGGCCGGTGACCAGGTTCTTCTGCACGAGGTAGAAGAACGCGGAGACCGGTATCGCGATCAGGACCGCGGTGGCGGCCATGAGGTTGCGCTGTGCGTCGTGCTCGCTGACGAAGCTCTGCAGACCGACGGCGAGGGTGTACTTCTCGTCGTCGAGCATGAACGTCGTGGCGAAGGCGACCTCGCCGAACGCGGTGATGAAGCTGTAGAACGCGGCGACCGCCAGCCCGGGCTTGGCGAGCGGCAGGATCAGCCGCGCGAACGTGCCGAAGGGGGTCAGCCCGTCGACGCGTCCCGCCTCGTCGATCTCGAACGGGATGGTGTCGAAGTAGCCCTTCATCAGCCAGGCGCAGTACGGCACCGCCGTCGAGCAGTAGACGAGGATGAGTCCAAGGTAACTGTCGATGAGCTGCAGATCCGAGAGGATCTGGTACATCGGGACCATCAGGACGGCCACGGGGAACATCTGTGTGAGCAGGAGCACCCACATGAACTTCCGATAGCCCGGGAAGCGCATGCGGGAGACCGCGTAGCCGGTGGTGGCGGCGACCAGGACGCCGATGACCGTGGTGCCGAGCGAGATGATCAGCGAGCTCTTCAGCCAGTGGAAGAAGTTCGTGTTCTCCAGGACGAACGTGTAGTTGTCCAGCGTCATCTTGCCCCAGATGCCGCCGGGACGCAGGTAGTCGTCCTTGTCGGGGCCGAGGGACAGGAAGACCAGCCAGGCGACCGGGAACAGCGCGATCAGACTGGCCACGGTCAGCACGCCGTGCGTGGTGAGGCGGGCCAGCGGACTGCTCTCGCCGCGCCGGCGCGACCTGCGTGCCGGGGCCTTGTCGACGGTGGGCCGGTCCGCCGGAGCAGGGGTGGTGACGGTAGAGGTGCTCATGGGGACTCCTGCCTCAGATCGCGAGCTGCTGCTCATTGCGGTTCAGCCAGCGGCGGTAGAAGGAGGTGAAGACGACCAGGATGGCCAGCAGCAGCATGCCGTAGGCCGCGGACTCGGCGAACTCGCGCGGCTGCTGCCCGAAGCCCAGGTAGTAGGCCCAGGTCACGAGGATCTGTGCGTCCGGGGCGGTGTTGCCGAACAGCAGGAAGATGACGGCGAACTGGTTGAAGGTCCAGATGACGCCGAGCAGGACCACGGTGGAGCTGACCGAGCGCAGGCCGGGCAGGGTGACGTGGCGGAAGCGCTGCCAGGCGTTCGCGCCGTCCATCTCGGCCGCCTCGTACAGGCTGGCGTCGATGGACTGCAGGCCGCCGAGCAGGGAGATCATCATGAAGGGCACACCGCACCAGGTGTTGACCGTGATGGCGGCGACGCGCTGCCAGAAGGTGTCCTCCAGCCACGCCGGGGTCGGCAGGCCGAGGGTGTCCAGGGCGGTGTTGATGATGCCGGCGTCGGCGAGCATGAAGCGCCAGCCGAAGACGGTGACGAAGGTCGGCACGGCCCACGGCAGGATCAGGATCAGCCGGTAGAGGGTGCGTCCGCGCAGCTTCTGGTTGAGCAGCAGGGCGAGGCCCAGGCCGATGCCGTAGTGCAGGCCGACGCAGGCGGCCGTCCACACGATCGTCCAGATGAAGTGCGACCAGAAGCGGTCGTAGGCCGTCTCGCCCCACAGGATGTCGGCGTAGTTGTCGATGCCGATGAACGTGTAGGTGGCCTCGATCTCGTTGACGCCGATGGTGCGGGCCGAGTTCAGGCTGTCCGCGTCGGTGAGGGTGAGGTAGAAGCCGTACGCCAGGGGGTACAGCACGATGACGCCGAGCACCAGGACCACCGGCGCGATCATGGCGTAGGCGTACCAGTGCTTCTGGAAACTGCGCTTCAGGCGGCCGGCCGGGCCGGGGCGGGGCGCGCGGTCACCGCGGCGCTTGCCGGTCGCGCGGTCGATGGCGACTGTCATGGTTCGGCACCTTCTGGATGATCAAGGAGTACGGCACACAGGCCGGCGGCCGCCGGACCCTCCCCTCCTGGAAGCGGGGCCGGCGGCCGCACGGGCATTACTTGCTGAAGTCCGGCACCAGCTTGGCGAACGCGGTCTCCACGTCGCCCAGGCCCTTGTCCAGGGACTCCTTGCCGCTCGCGATCTGCGGGAGCTCGTCGTCCAGCGGACCCCACAGCGAGCTGTACTCGGGCAGGGCCGGGCGCGGCTGGGCGGCGGCGAGGACCGTCTGGTAGCCGGCGATGCCCGGGTCGGCCTTGACCTTGTCGGTGTAGGCGTCGTCACGCGTGGGCAGCGTGGAGTTCTTCAGCGCGATGGTCTCCTGCGCCTTGGCCGAGGTCATGAAGTTCACGAACTTCAGCGCGGCCTCCTGCTTCTCCTTGCTGGAGCCGGCGTAGACGGAGAGGTTGTGGCCGCCGGTGGGGGCGCCCGCCTTGCCGGTGGAGCCGGCCGGGACGGTGGCGACGCCGAGGTTGTCCTTGTCCTTGAAGGCGGAGCCCTTGTAGAAGTTGGTGATCTCCCACGGGCCCTGGATGATCGAGGCGACCTTGCCGTTGATGAAGGCGTCCTGGATGTGGGCGTAGGCGTCGGCGGTGACGTCGGCCTTGTGCAGGCCCTTGCCGTCGAAGAGGTCCAGCCAGGTGCCGTAGGCCTTCTCGGCCGCGGCCGACTTCACGGTGATCTTCTTGGCGTCGACGTCGACCATGTCGGTGCCCTCGCCGTAGAGGAACGGCTGGGCGTAGTAGCCCGCGGTGGAGGCCCAGTAGCCGTCGACGCCGGTCTTGTCCTTGATGGTGGCGGCGGCCTTCTTCAGGTCGTCCCAGGTCTTGGGGACCTCGACGCCGGCCTTCTCGAACAGTTCCTTGTTGTAGACGAAGGCGAGGGTGTCCGTGGTGAAGGGGACGCCGTAGGTCTTGCCCTCGTACTTGGCCTGCTCGATCAGGTTGGGCTTGAACTTGTCCTGCTCGGCGAGGGCCTCGGTGCCGTCCAGCGGCAGGAAGAAGCCCTTCTTGGCGAAGGCGGGGGTCCAGCCGACCTCGGAGCGCAGCACGTCGGGGGCGCCCTTGGAACCGGCGGCGGTGTCGAACTTGTTCTGCGCCTGGTCGAAGGGGACGTTGACGAACTCGACCTTGATGTCCTTGTTGGCGGCCTCGAACTCCTTGACCAGGGCCTGGTACGTCGGCGCCTCGTTGGTCGCGTTGGAGGTGTCCCACCAGGTGATGGTGGTCGGGCCGCCGGCCGAGTCGCCGCTGTCGCTGTCCCCGCCGCAGGCCGTCGCCGCGAGGGCGAGGGACGCCACCAGCGCGGTGGCCGCTATGCCACGCCGCATGAGTTCTCCTTGAGGGTTAAGCCCGTGAGTGCAGGTGCGGCCCCGTCTGCCGTCCTGCGAAACGTGCCGACTGCGCCGATGGAGCCGCCGGGCGACGTGAACGTAACAGCGCGGGAATCTTTTCGAAAGACCTTGCAGAAAAGTTTTGCAAGCAACGCCGAGAGTTACCTCGTCGTGACCTGTTCTCGACCGCTCGGCAATCCGGGTTTCCGCCCGTACGACAGGGGTTCGGACTGTTGTGCAAGACTCTGCAAGCACTTGCCATCCGTTGTCGCCGGGGGAATCATCCCTTGCGGAGCGGACGCCGACCACGACTTGAGGGATCGCGATGACCCAGCAGCCCGCAGCGGGCCGTTCGACGGCGCGCACCAGGCGTCCGATCGGTGTGCAAGGGGAGAAGCGGCAGCTACAGTCCAGTCCTGTGACCACACGCCTCGCCGACATCGCTGCTCAGGCGGGGGTGAGCGAGGCGACCGTCAGCCGCGTCCTCAACGGCAAGCCGGGCGTCGCCGCCACCACCCGCCAGTCCGTGCTCGCCGCCCTCGACGTCCTCGGCTACGAGCGGCCCGTGCGGCTGCGGCAGCGCAGCGAGGGCCTGGTCGGGCTGATCACGCCCGAGCTGGAGAACCCGATCTTCCCGGCGCTGGCCCAGGTCATCGGGCAGGCGCTGACCCGCCAGGGCTACACGCCGGTGCTCGCCACCCAGACGCCGGGCGGGTCCACGGAGGACGAGCTCACCGAGATGCTCGTGGACCGCGGGGTGGCCGGCATCATCTACGTCTCCGGACTGCACGCCGACACCACCGCCGACATGCAGCGCTACGAGCGGCTGCGGGCGCAGGGCGTGCCGTTCGTGCTCGTGGACGGTTTCTCGCCGAAGGTGCAGGCGCCGTTCATCTCCCCCGACGACCGGGCCGCGATGGCGCTCGCCGTCACCCACCTCGCCTCCCTCGGGCACACCCGGATCGGCCTCGCGCTCGGGCCGAAGCGGTTCGTTCCGGTGCAGCGCAAGATCGAGGGCTTCGTGCGCGCCGTGCAGGAGCAACTGGGCCTGAGCGCCGAGACGGTGGAGACCGAGCTGGTCCAGCACTCGCTGTACACGCTGGAGGGCGGCCAGGCCGCCGCCAGCGCGCTCATGGACCGCGACTGCACGGCGGTGGTGTGCGCGAGCGACATGATGGCGCTGGGCGCGATACGAGCGGCCCGGCAGCGCGGTCTGGACGTGCCGAAGGACATCTCGGTGGTCGGCTTCGACGACTCCCCGCTGATCGCCTTCACCGACCCGCCGCTGACCACGGTCCGCAAGCCGGTCCCGGCGATGGGCCAGGCCGCGGTGCGCACCCTGCTGGAGGAGATCGGCGGGACGCCCGCGCCGCACAGCGAGTTCGTGTTCATGCCGGAGCTGGTGGTGCGCGGTTCGACCGCTTCGGCCCCCGGGGACCGGAATCGTCCCTAGGTCGGAGGGAAGGGGCCTTCGGCGCACTACCGCGGTAGGAGGGCACGGGCCTGTCCCCGGAGGAGGAGGTGCGGGCCGGGACCGACCGGGGGATGATCCGAGGCGGAGGTCTTTTCTGGCAGACTTCGGACCCATGGACGACACGACGGTGAGAACGCTGGAAGGCCGGGAAGAGGCCGCAGCGCGTCCCGTCGTGGAGGAGACGGGCCCACGTCGCCTGCGTCGTCTGCGCGTCCCCCGCCGGCCCCGGCTGTGGTTCGAGATCCTGCTGATCGCGGTGAGTTACTGGACGTACTCGCTCATCCGCAACGCCGTGCCGGAACAGCGGGCCGAGGCGCTGCGCAACGCCGACTGGATCTGGCGCCTCGAGCGGCAACTGGGCCTCGCCTTCGAGGAGTCCGTCAACCACGCCGCGAACTCGGTGACCTGGCTCATCGTCGGCATGAACTACTACTACGCCACCCTGCACTTCGTGGTGACGCTGGGTGTCCTGGTGTGGCTCTACCGTGGTCATCCCGGCCGTTACGGGGCGGCCCGCCTGGTCCTCTTCACCACCACGGGCATCGCCCTCGTCGGCTACTACCTGTTCCCGCTCGCCCCGCCCCGGCTGATGGACGGCCAGGACTTCATCGACACCGTCCTGGTCCACCAGACGTGGGGTTCGATGGCCTCCGGCGACCTGAAGAACATGTCGAACCAGTACGCCGCGATGCCCTCGATGCACATCGGCTGGTCGGTCTGGTCCGGCCTGACGGTCTTCGCCCTGACCCGCGTCCCGTGGGCACGGGTGCTGGGCCTGGCGTACCCGGTGGCCACCCTGGTGGTCATCGTCGCCACCGCCAACCACTTCTGGCTGGACGCGGTGGGCGGCGTCCTCTGCCTGGCCTTCGGCTACGGCGTCGCGCTGCTCTGGTACGGCCGCCGGCCGCACGCCCTGCCGAGACGGGTGCCCGAGCGGAGGGAACGGGGGCCGGAGCGGATCCCGGTGCCGAAGCAGGGCTAGCCCGGCAGGACCGGGCGGCGCTCCCCCGGGGCCTCGGCCCCCTGTCCCGGACGACGACCGGACCGCCGCCTTCGCCGGGGGGACGGGGCGACGCGGTCCCGGAGGACGGGCCGGGGCGGCTTTGGGGGGCCGGGCCCGCACGGCGGGGTTCGCCGGGGGATCACGACCCCCCGTAGAACAGCTCCTCCACCACGCTGCGCGCCCGCCGCGCCGTACGCCGGTACGCGTCGAGCATGTCGCCGGCGTGACCGGAGCCGTAGCCCAGGTAACGGCCGACGGCGCCCAGCTCCCGGGGCGCGGTGGGGAAGGTGTCCCCGGCCCGGCCCCGGACCAGCATCACCGCGTTGCGCACGCGGGTGGCGAGCACCCACGCCTCGTCGAGGGTGGCGGCGTCCTCCTCGGAGATCAGCCCGGCCGCGCGGGCGGCGGCCAGCGCCTGCCGGGTGCGGGTCGTGCGCAGGCCGGGTTCCCGCGCGCCGTGCCGCAGCTGGAGCAGTTGCACGGTCCACTCCACGTCGGACAGTCCGCCCGGTCCGAGCTTGGTGTGCAGCTTGGGGTCGGCGCCGCGCGGCAGCCGCTCGGACTCCATGCGGGCCTTCAGCCGCCGGATCTCGCGGACGGCCTCCTCGTCGAGCCCGGCGGCCGGGTAGCGCAGCGGGTCGATCAGCTCGGTGAAGCGGCGGCCCAGGTCCTCGTCCCCGGCGACGTGCTCGGCGCGCAGCAGCGCGTGCCGCTCCCACACCAGCGACCAGCGGCGGTAGTACGCCTCGTACGACTTGAGCGTGCGCACCAGCGGCCCTGACTTGCCCTCCGGGCGCAGGTCGGCGTCGACGATCAGGGGCGGGTCGGCGCTGGGGATCTGCAGCAGGCGGCGCATCTCGGCGACCACCTTGCCCGCGGCCTCGGCGGCCTCCCGCTCGTCCACGCCGTCGCGCGGTTCGTGCACGAACAGGACGTCCGCGTCGGAGCCGTAGCCCAGCTCGTGCCCGCCGAAGCGGCCCATGCCGATGATCGCGAACCGGGTGGGCAGCGTGTCGCCCCAGCCCTCGCGGACGACGGCGCGCAGCGTGCCGGAGAGGGTGGCGGCCGTCAGGTCGGAGACCGCGCCGCCCACCAGGTCCACCAGGGCGCCCTGGTCGGCCTCGGCGGGCCGGGACTCGGTGCCGTAGGAGCCGATGATGTCGGCGGCGGACACGCGGAACAGCTCGCGGCGGCGCACCCCGCGGGCGGCGGTGACGCCCTGGACGGCGTTGTCGGCGCGGCGGACGGCGGCGAGGACCTCCTGCTCCAGGTGGGCGCGGGAGCGCGGCCGGAGTCCCCCGCCGCCGTCGCCGAGCAGGGCCACCGCCTCGGGGGCGCGCATCAGCAGGTCGGGGGCGAGCCGGCCGGCGGACAGCACCCGGGCCAGGTTCTCGGCGGCGGCGCCCTCGTCGCGCAGCAGCCGCAGGTACCAGGGCGTCTTGCCGAGCGCGTCGGAGACCTTGCGGAAGGTGAGCAGACCGGCGTCCGGGTCGGCGGAGTCCGCGAACCAGCCGAGCAGCACGGGCAGCAGGGTGCGCTGGATGGCGGCCTTGCGGGTGACGCCGGACGCCAGCGCCTCCAGGTGGCGCAGCGCGGCGGCCGGATCGGCGTACCCGAGCGCGATCAGCCGCTCCCGCGCGGCCGCGGCGCTGAGCCGGGCCTCGCCGGGGGCGAGCGCGGCGACGGCGTCCAGCAGCGGCCGGTAGAACAGCTTCTCGTGCAGCCGCCGTACGACGGAGGCGTGCCGCTTCCACTCCCGGGTCAGGGTGGCCACCGGGTCGGTGCGCAGGTCGAGGGAGCGGCCCAGGCGGCGCAGGTCGGCCTCGTCCTCGGGGACGAGGTGGGTGCGGCGCAGCCGGTGGAGCTGGATGCGGTGCTCCATGGAGCGCAGGAAGCGGTAGGCGTCGTCGAGCTGGGCGGCGTCCGCACGGCCGACGTAGCCGCCGGCGGCGAGGGCCTTCAGCGCGTCGAGGGTGGTGCCGCTGCGCAGCGAGGCGTCGGAGCGGCCGTGCACCAGCTGGAGCAGCTGCACCGCGAACTCGACGTCCCGCAGGCCTCCCGGGCCCAGCTTCAGCTGCCGGTCGACCTCGGCGGCGGGGATGTTCTCCACCACCCGGCGGCGCATCTTCTGCACGTCGGCGACGAAGTTCTCCCGCTCGGCGGCCTGCCACACCAGCGGCTGGAGGGCGGCGACGTACTCCTCGCCGAGCGCCCGGTCTCCGGCGACCGGGCGGGCCTTGAGCAGCGCCTGGAACTCCCAGGTCTTGGCCCAGCGCTGGTAGTAGGCGAGGTGGGAGGCGAGGGTGCGCACGAGCGGCCCGTTGCGGCCCTCGGGACGCAGATTGGCGTCGACGGGCCAGATGGAGCCCTCGACGGTGGTCTCGGAGCAGATCCGCATCAGGTGCGAGGCGAGCCGGGTCGCGGCGCGCAGCGCCTTGTCCTCGTCGGCCCCGTCGGCCGCCTCGCCCACGAAGATGACGTCGACGTCGGAGACGTAGTTCAGCTCGTGTCCCCCGCACTTGCCCATCGCGATCACCGCGAGCCGGCACAGCGCGGCGTCCTCGGGCGCGGCGGCCTCCGCGAGGGCGAGGGCGGCCCGCAGGGTGGCGGTGGCGAGGTCGGCGAGCTCGGCGGCGGTCTGGGCGACCTCGATGGTGCCGCAGACGTCACGGGCGGCGATGGACAGCAGACAGCGCCGGTAGGCGACGCGGAGCGAGACCGGGTCGGTGGCGCCGGCGAGGCCCCGCTCGAACTCCTCGACGCCCGGGTGCAGGTCGTGCGGCTCGTAGGTGACGAGGGCCTGCCAGTCGCTCGGGTGCCGGGCCAGGTGCTCGGCGAGCGCCTCGGACGCGCCGAGCACCCCGAGCAGCCGGTCCCGCAGCGGCTTGGCGGCTATCAGGGTGTCCAGCAGCTCCTGGCGGTCGGTGGCCCCGTCCTGCGCCTCCAGCAGCCGTACGAGTCCCCGCAGCGCCAGATCGGGGTCGGCGGTGGAGCCGAAGGCGTCCAGCAGCACGGGGTCGTTGCGCACGAGCGCCAGTCCGTCGCTGTCGAGCAGTCGCTCGGCGGCGGACGGATCGGTGAAGCCGTGCCGCAGCAGCCGTGTGAAGGTACTGCTCCTGCGCCCCGGCGCCGACGTCATCCCCGGCCTCCCTCGTGCCTTGCGCCTGTGCCTGGTGCACATGCCTCGGATCAGGGTCGTACGGCCACGAGCCTATCGGGAGTGCACCGTCCCGGCCCGGCCCGCGGCGGTATGCCGCTGTCGGCATTTCGGTGGCGCGGCGGGCGGTTTTCGTATTCGGTGGGGAAAACCGTCCGGCCGGCCGGGAGCGGTCCGGCCGAGCGCGGAGCGGACACGTCGACGAAGGAGCCGGATTTCCATGGACATGACCCTCGAAGTGATCCCCCTCCCCGTGAGCGACATCGACCGCGCCAGGGACTTCTACCGGGACAAGGTCGGCTTCCACGTCGACATCGACCAGGAGGTCATGCCGGGCATGCGCATCGTCCAGCTGACCCCGCCGGGTTCCGGCTGCTCGATCGCCCTCGGCGACACCCTGTGGAAGTCGACCCCCGGCCCCACTCCGCCCCCCGGCTCCTACCAGGGGCTCCAGCTCTGCGTCGCCGACATCGAGGCGGCCCGCGCGGAGCTGACCGCCCGTGGCCTGGACGTCTCCGACCCGGTCCGGTACGCCGACTCCGACGGCGCCACCTTCATGTACTTCACGGACCCGGACGGCAACGGCTGGGCGGTGCAGGAGTACCGGCGGCGGGCGACGGAGCCGCTGCACAAGGTGCTGGGGGGTCCGGCGGAGGGGTAGGCCCGCCGTCGCCGGTCAGAGATCGTCGGGAGGGATCCGGAAACAGGAGAAGTCGCCACCCGCCGGGCGCAGCGCCCGGAAGTCCCGGAGGTCCCTGGTGAGGATGGCGTCCGTGCCGTATTCGGCGGCGAGGGCGACGTTGACCGCTTCCACCAGGTCCAGGTCCAGCGACGCGTAGCGTGCCCGGACGGCCGGCGCGGCATCCATGATCTCCGGCGTCGGCGGAGCCAGGACCAGCCGCATCTGCCGGACACGCCCGGTGAGGGAGCGAAGGATTCCATCAGCCGCCCCGCGCCCGGCGCGACTGGTGGCCACCTGGTGCACCTCGGTGAGCGCGAGCGGGCTGGCGACGAGGAAGCCGCACTGGTCCGCGGCCTTCCTGGCAGCATGGTGATCCGGGTCGGACCGGTTGAACAGGGTGAGGATGCCGGAGGTGTCGGCGATGGCGATCACGCCGCGTCGCCCCGGTTCCGGCGCTCGCGCTCCGCGTGGCCCCGGATCACCGCCGACCGGATCTCGTCCTCGTCCACGGGACCGCCGAGGTCGAACGTCTCCTCGTCGGAGACGAACGGCTCGTCCCACACGCGGTGCGCCAAGGCGATCCGGTGGATACCCTCGCGAATTATTTCCGCCTCCGACACTCCCAGGCGGGCGGCCGCCTCCTTGATCGGGAACAGGTCGCCGTCATCGGCTTGGACGTTGGTGCGCTTGAGGGCCATACCGTCATGGTGCAGGACCTGTACCACGATCATGTGAGCACTTCAGGGATCACCCTGCCCCCTGGAGCCAGGGCGCCGCCCGACCGTGCCACACACATTGCCCGCCCAGTGTGTCAAACCATGACAAATGGCCACTCGGGCTGGGACGGACGGCCACGTGTGCGGTCCGGAGCGCGCGTTCCGGCCCACACCGGGTCACCGGGCACGGGCCGTACGCACACATCCGATGAGGGGAAGTCGCCGATGAGTGAGTCCGTACGAACCGGATCCGGGAGCACCGGAGACAAGGTCAAGGCAGAGACCTCCGCGACGGCCGGCCAGGCCAAGCAGGCCGCGGGGCAGGTCGCGGGGACCGCGGCGGAACAGGCCCGGACCGTCGTGGGCGAGGCACGGCAGCAGGCCGGCACGGTCATCGAGGACCTGCGCACCCGCGCGATCGACGAGGCGGACGGGCAGACGAAGCGGGCGGCCGGCACGCTGCGGCAGTGGGCGAACGACTTCTCCGGTCTGGCCGCCCACGCGGAGAACGACTCGCCCGCCCGCGGCCTGGCGGCCCGCGCGGGCGACAAGGGGATGCGGGCGGCCGACTATCTGGAGCGGCAGGGGGTCGAAGGCCTCGTCGCCGACCTCCAGGGCTTCGCCCGGCGCCGCCCCGGCGCCTTCCTCGGCGGCGCGCTGCTGGCCGGGCTGGCCGTCGGGCGCCTGGCGAAGGTGGCGCAGACGGCGTCCCGGACCGACGGGGACGGACAGCGGCAGGTCACCGCGGCACCGGCCGCCGGCACCCTGCCGGCCGCTCCCCCGCCGGGGACCGCGCCGCCCGCTCCGCCGAACCTCGGCACGACGGGCCGCCCGTTCCCGGAGGTATGAGATGGCCACGCTGTCGCCACTGTCCCGGGCCCGCTCGGCCGAGCCGTACGAAGGGGAGCGGTCTGCGGGTGAGCTGCTCTCCCGGGTGACCTCCGACCTCCAGGTCCTCTTCCGCCAGGAGGTGGAGCTGGCCAAGGCCGAGGTCAAGGAGGAAGGCACCAAGGCGGGCAAGGCGGCCGGGATGTACGGCGCCGCCGGCTTCGCCGGCTACATGGTCCTGCTGTTCCTGTCGCTGGCGGCCATGTTCGGCCTGGCCAACGTGATGGACGGCGGCTGGGCCGCGCTGATCATCGCCGCGCTGTGGGCCGTCGCCGCGGCCGTGCTGTACCAGAAGGGCCGCGCGAAGATGCGCACCGTCTCGCCCAAGCCCGAGCACACCGTCCAGACGCTGAAGGAGGACGCGGAATGGGCACGTCACCCGACCAAATGAGGGCCGAGATAGCGGCCACCCGCAACCAGCTGTCCGCGGACGTGGACCGGCTCGCCGACCGGGCCAGCCCGCGCCGCATGGCCCGCCGTCGCAAGGCGAGGATGCGCCGCACGGTGTCGGGCGTCCGTGACCGCGTCATGGGCACCGCGTCCCACACGGCGCACGGCGTGGCGGACACCGCCCGGTCGGCGGCCGGCTCGGTGCAGTCGGCGGCGGGTTCGGCGGCCGGTTCGGTGCAGGAAGGCACCGGGCGCGCGGCCGACTCGGCACGCGAGGTCGCCGGCCAGGCGGGAGAGGCCATCCAGCAGACGCCCGAGATGGCCCGCCGCCAGACGCAGGGCAACCCGATCGCCGCCGGTCTGGTCGCCTTCGGCGTCGGCCTGCTGGCCGCCTCGATGATCCCCGCTTCCGAGAAGGAGCAGCAGAAGGCGACCGAGCTGATGGAGCGCGGCGCCGAGGCGCTGGAGCCGGTCAAGCAGGCCGCCACCGAGTCGGCGCAGCACCTGAAGGAGGGCGCCAAGGAGGCCACGCAGAGCGCGGCCGCCGAGGTGAAGGACACCGCACAGCAGGCGGCCCGCACCACCCAGGACGAGGCCCGCGGCCAGGCCGGTCAGGTCACCGACCAGGCCAAGGACTCCGGCCGCAGCCTCAAGGACGAGGCCAGGAAGCGCTCCGGTCCCGCCTGAGGCCGGACGCCGACGGCGTCGAGCGGAAGGGGTCCTGCTCCGGGCCCGGACGGGCCCGGAGCAGGACCCCTTCCGTCCCGTCCGGAGCGGTCCCGGGCCGGCGGTCGGTCAGCGGGGTCAGCGGGTGAGGACCAGGAACAGGATGACGGTCGCCACCGCGCTGATGAGCAGCGACCCGACGCAGCCGATCCGATTGCTGAAGAAGAAGAACATGCTCACCGGGTACCCCGCCAAGCCCTCCTGATCGGCACGGTCACGGCTCCGGCGACCGCGTCGGGGGCGCCACGGCCCGCGGCCCGGCCCAGGACACCGAGGGCCGGCCGGCCGCGCGTCACCCTTTGGCGTGCCGCCGGTCCGTTCGCCCCACTCGGCGTCGTCGGCCCGCCTACCGTGGGGCGCCTCGCGATATGACGCGTACGGCGAAGGGGTGCGGATGTCGGTGGACGGTGAGGCGGTGCGCCTCGGGGACGAGGCGCGGGCGGACGAGCCCGGGTGGGAGGTCGACCCGGACGACGAGTGGGGCGTGGCGGTCGTCGCCACGGTGGGGCGGCAGCTGAGGCTGCGCCGGGAGACCGCGGGGATGCGGGTCGCCGAGTTCGCGGCGGCGGTGAAGTACGGGGAGGACCTCGTCTACAAGGTCGAGTGCGGGAAGCGGATCCCCCGGCCCGAGTACCTGGAGAGGGCGGACGAGGTGCTGGGGGCGGGCGGGCTGCTCGCGGCGATGAAGGAGGACGTGGCGAAGGTCCGGTACCCGAAGAAGGTGCGGGATCTGGCGAAGCTGGAGTCCCAGGCCGTGGAGCTGCTTTCGTACGGCAGCCACAACCTGCACGGGCTTCTGCAGACCGAGGAGTACGCCCGAGCGCTTTTGAGCACGCGACGGCCGGCCTTGTCGGAGGACGAGCTCGACAGGGCGGTCGGCGCCCGGACGGCCCGCAAGGCCGTCTTCGACCGGCGCCCCGCCCCGGAGTTGAGTTTCGTACAGGAGGAGGTGACCCTGAGACGGCCTGTCGGTGGCACGATGGTCCTGCGCAGGCAGCTCGAACACCTGCTGGAGTTGGCACAGTTGCGACACGTCGAGGTCCAGGTGATGCCGACCGACCGCGGGGACCACCCCGGAACGGGAGGGCGGATCCAAGTGCTCAAGTTCGGAGACGGCACGGCAGTGGGCCGAGCCGATGACGAGTTCGGCAGCCGCCCCGTCACCGATCCCCGGCAGCTCCGGATCCTCGAACTGCGCTATGGCATCATCCGAGCCGAGGCGCTGACCGCACGGGAGTCGCTGGCCTTCATCGAACAAGTGCTGGGGGAGACATGAGCCGTAAGGACACGGGCCGAGAAGACGTCGAACTGACTTGGTTCAAGAGCAGCTACAGCGACAGCAGCAATCCCAGCGACTGCGTCGAGGTCGCGGTGACCCCCCGCTCCGTCCACGTCCGGGACTCCAAGACCCCCGACGGCCCCCGTCTCACCCTCGCGGCGGCGACGTGGGCCCGCTTCGTGGCGCGTCAGGCCGACTGAGGCCGGGGGCCGCCGTGAGGACGGCCCCCGGCACGTGTCAGCTCGCGTACGTCTCGAACTCGGCGATCCTCGGGGTGCCCGAGGCGCTGGTGATCTCGAAGGTGATCTTCTTCAGGGAGGTCGCGGAGAAGCTGACGACGCCCGCTCCGCTGCCGGAGGCCAGGACGGCGCCCGTGTCGTGGTTGACGACCCGGTAGGAGTTGATGGTGCCCGAGCCCGAGGCCTGCCGGATGTTGATCTTGGAGACCTTGGTGGCGGAGCCCCACTTGACCGAGACGGAGCCGGTCGAGCCGGACGGCGACCAGTACGTGCTCGTGCTGCCGTCGACGACGTTGCCGTAGCTCGTGCCGGAGGCCTTGGAGGAACCGTCGGCGCCCGCGCCGAGGCTGAGGTTGGTGCCGGCGGGCGGGTCAGTGGGGTCCGGGTCGGTCGGGTCCGGGTCCGGGTCCGTCGGGCCGGGGTCGGTCGGGTCCGGGTTCTGCGGGGTGCAGCTGCCGTCGGAGACCTTCAGGCCCTTGTTGGCGCCCGCCGTCTGGCTCACCACGCTCGGCACGCAGTTGGCCGCGTCGAGGGTGTAGGAGTACGGAACGCTGACCGACGTGTTCGAGGTCGGGTTCGGACCGGCCGGGTTGTTGTCGCCGCTGCGCGAGGACCAGGTCACGTTGTCGAAGATGTTGCCGCTGACCTGCCAGTAGCCGGCCGCGTCGGTGTAGAACGTGCCGAGGACGTCCTTGGAGTCCTCGAAGTAGTTGTTGTCCACCTTGGCGCGGGCGCCGGCGCGGGAGTTGATCCCGGACTCGTTCAGGTTCTTGTAGTGGTTGTTGTAGATGTGCGAGACGCCGCCGCGCAGCAGGGGCGTACGGGAGTCGATGTTCTGGTACAGGTTGTGGTGGAACGTGACGTACCCGTTCGAGGTGTCGCTCTCGCTGGAGCCGATGAGGCCGCCGCGGCCGGAGTTGCGCAGGATGCTGTAGGACAGCGTCACGTACTGGGTGTTGTCCTTCATGTCGAAGAGGCCGTCGTAGCCCTCCGACTCGCCGCCGGAGGCCTCCAGCGTGGCGTGGTCGACCCAGACGTTGCGGACACCGCTTTCCATGCCGATGGCGTCTCCACCGTTCGACGTGGGCGAGCCCGACTTCTTGACGTTCCGGACCGTCACGTTCTGGATGATGATGTTCCTGGACTCCCGGATGTGGATGCCCAGTTGGTCGAAGACGGCGCCGTTGCCGACACCGACGATCGTAACGTTGCTGATCTGCTTCAGCTCGATCCTGTCGGCCGCGGTGCTGCAGCTGTCACCCGACACCTTGGTGGTGTTGCCGTGGTTGATGGTGCCCTCGACCTGGATGACGATCGGGGTGGAGCTGCTGGCCCGGCTGCAGAGGGCCTGGTGGATCGCGGTGCCGGTGGTGGCGCGGACCGTCTGGCCGCCCGCGCCTCCGGTGGTCCCGCCGTTCTGGGTGGCGTAGCCGGTGACTCCGCCGGTGGCGGCGGATGCCGTGGAGGTGGACAGGGCCATGCCGGTCGCCGCCGCGAGGGCCCCCGTGGCCAGTAAAGCGGAGAGTCGCACTGCGACTGATCGTCTCATTCTCGTCTCGCCTTTCGCTCTCGTGTGCCGGGCGTTCCGCACCGAGCTGCCTGATGTCATGGGCATGTCAGTACTACCGATGAAGGGAGGCCGGGTGGGCCGACCCATCGGCGAGAAAGCGCTTTCTTGAATCTGTCGCGACAGTAGGGCCACATCCGAGGGGCTGGCAAGGTTCCGCGCAGTTACGGAATATGTTCTTCCGTTTCTGCGGGGACAGGTGCGCGCCCTCTAGGTCACCGTCTGTCCTAGATCGCTTCTAGCGTGGTCCTCGACCGCGGAACGGGAACGACGGAAGGCAGACCCATGACCGTGAACGAGCCGACCACCAGCGGATCCACCGAGGCCCCGGCGGTGACCGGTGAGCGCGCCGACCTGCTGGAGACGCTCGCCAAGCACCGGCACTTCCTGCGCTTCACCACCCGTGACCTGACCGACGAGCAGGCCGGACTGCGGACCACCGCCGGCGAACTCTGCCTGGGCGGCCTGATCAAGCACGTCGCCTCGGTCGAGCGGGGCTGGGTGGACTTCATCCTGAACGGCCCCTCGGCGATGGGGGACTTCACGGCCATGACCGAGGAGGACTGGGCCCGGCGGGCCGACGAGTTCCGGATGCTGCCCGGCGAGACGCTGGCCGACGTGCTGGCGGACTACGCCGACGTGGCCGCCCGGACCGACGAGCTGGTCGCCGCCCTGCCCGACCTGGACGCCTCATGGCCCCTGCCGAAGGCCCCGTGGTTCGAGTCCGACGCGCGGTGGACGGCCCGCAGGACGCTGCTGCACATCATCGCCGAGACCGCCCAGCACGCCGGCCACGCCGACATCGTCCGTGAGTCGCTGGACGGCGCGAAGAGCATGGGCTGACCGCCGGGTGGTCCCCCGGACGGGCCGGGGCCCACGACCACCGGCCCCGGGCGCCCGCTTCGGCCCGCGCCTACAGCACCGGCAGGTTCTTGCGCAGCTCGAAGGCGGTGACCTCGGAGCGGTACTCCTCCCACTCCTGCTTCTTGTTGCGCAGGAAGAAGTCGAAGACGTGCTCGCCGAGGGTCTCGGCGACCAGGTCGCTGCGCTCCATCAGGGTCAGGGCCTCGCCCAGGTTCTGCGGCAGCGGCTCGATGCCCAGCGCGCGGCGTTCCGCGTCGGACAGGGCCCAGACGTCGTCCTCGGCGCCCGGCGGGAGCTCGTAGCCCTCCTCGATGCCCTTCAGGCCGGCCGCCAGCAGGACGGCGTAGGTCAGGTACGGGTTGGCGCCGGAGTCGATGGAGCGGACCTCCACGCGCGCCGAGCCGGTCTTGCCGGGCTTGTACATGGGCACGCGGACCAGCGCCGAGCGGTTGTTGTGGCCCCAGCAGATGTACGAGGGGGCCTCGCCGCCGGCGCCGGCCGTGCGCTCCGTGCCGCCCCAGATGCGCTTGTAGGAGTTGACCCACTGGTTGGTGACCGCGGAGATCTCCGCCGCGTGCCGCAGCAGGCCCGCGATGAAGGAGCGGCCGACCTTGGAGAGCTGGTACTCGGCGCCGGACTCGTAGAACGCGTTGCGGTCGCCCTCGAAGAGGGAGAGGTGGGTGTGCATGCCGGAGCCCGGATACTCGGAGAAGGGCTTGGGCATGAAGGTCGCCTGGACGCCCTGTTCCAGCGCCACCTGCTTCATGACCAGGCGGAACGTCATGATGTTGTCCGCCGTGGAGAGCGCGTCCGCGTAGCGCAGGTCGATCTCCTGCTGGCCGGGGGCGCCCTCGTGGTGGGAGAACTCCACCGAGATGCCCATCGACTCCAGCATGGTGATCGCCTGGCGGCGGAAGTCCATGCCGACGTTCTGCGGGGTGTGGTCGAAGTAGCCGGAGTTGTCCGCGGGGGTCGGGCGGCTGCCGTCCAGCGGCTTGTCCTTCAGCAGGAAGAACTCGATCTCCGGGTGGGTGTAGAAGGTGAAGCCCAGGTCGGAGGTGCGGGCCAGGGCGCGCTTGAGGACGAAGCGCGGGTCGGCGAAGGACGGGGAGCCGTCCGGCATGAGGATGTCGCAGAACATGCGGGCCGTGCCGGGGGCCTCGGCGCGCCAGGGGAGGATCTGGAACGTCGACGGGTCCGGCTTGGCGATCATGTCGGACTCGTACACCCGGGCGAAGCCCTCGATGGCGGAGCCGTCGAAGCCGATCCCCTCGTCGAACGCCTGCTCCAGCTCGGCGGGGGCGACGGCCACGGACTTGAGGAAGCCCAGGACGTCGGTGAACCACAGGCGCACGAACCGGATGTCGCGCTCCTCCAGCGTCCGGATCACGAACTCCTGCTGCTTGTCCATCTTCCGCTTCCCCATCCTTGCCGGTCAGGCCGCCCGTCCGCTCCCACGCCCCGGGGAGACGGCCGGGCATTGCGAGCATCCCACCACACCAGCGTTTCACACGCGTTGCCGACCTCGATCGGCCGGCTCGCCGCGGCACGGACGCCCGCACACGACACATGACAGGTGTACCGCTCCGGGGCCCATCTTGCCCCTTCGGGCCGGAATCCGTAACGGGCGGCTCACGGCCTCGGGGAGATGCCCGGCAGGAGGGGTCCCGTGGGGGCCGCGACGATGTCCGCCACCGTGACCGGGTCCAGCGAGGCGAAGAACGCCTCCTGGGCCCCGCGCAGGGCGCCGCGCAGCCGGCAGGCAGGGCTCAGCGGGCAGGGGGACGAGGTGGCGGTGCCCTCGCAGTCGACGACGTCGCCCTCGCCCTCGCCCTCGAAGGCCCGGACCACCGCGCCGACCGGGGCGGTACGGCCCTCCTCCGTGAGCGCGAGGCCGCCTCCCCTGCCGCGCCGGGCCGTGAGCAGGCCCATGTGCCGGAGCTCTGCGACGACCTTCGCGGCATGGGTGTAGGGCACGTCCATGGCCGTCGAGACGTCCCGCGTCGTCGGGTGGGAGTCGCCGGCCACGGCGAGGCGCATGAGGACCCGCAGAGCCAGGCCGCAGAGCCAGGCCGCAGAGCCAGGTCGGTGGAGCGGAGGAGCCGCATACCGGGCAGCGTAGGTAATACGCATTGGGGTTCACATCATTCGGCGTGGAGGAGGTGTGCGGATGGCGTGCGCGCGGGTGCCGGGCCGGGTTCTCCCGCCCTCTACGGCTCGTCCCGCCTTCCCCCTTACGATCAGCTGATCCGTTCGTCCCACTCCTCCTCCCCCGAAGGACACTTCCATGGGCTCCGCCAAGAAGAGCAGCGCGTCACGTTCGGCACGCATAGAGGAGATGCGGCGCGCCGAGAAGGCCCGCGAGCGCCGCAACCGGATCCTCGTCATCGCCGCCGGCGTGGTGGTCGTCGTCGGGCTCGTCGCCGGCAGTGTGGTGCTCGTCCGGTCCCAGTCGGACGACGACGGCGGCGGTGCGGCCGCCGACTCCAAGAGCTCGGGCACGTTCGTCACGGGCGACGACGGCGTGCGGAAGTGGGAGGGCGAACTGGGGCGCGACCACGTGACCAAGGCCGTGGACTATCCCGTCACTCCCCCGGTGGGCGGCGACCACCACCCCGTGTGGATGAACTGCAACGGGGACGTCTACACCGACGAGATCGACGACACCAACGCCGTGCACTCGCTGGAGCACGGCGCCGTGTGGGTGACGTACAACGCCTCGGCCGGGAAGGCGGACGTCGACGCGCTCGCGGCGAAGGTGAAGAAGACGCCCTACACGCTGATGAGCCCGGTGGACGGGCAGAAGGACCCGATCCTGCTGTCCGCCTGGGGGCACCAGCGGACGGTGACCGGCGCGGACGATCCCGCCCTGGACGCGTTCTTCGAGAAGTTCGTCCAGGGGGAGCAGACGCCCGAGCCGGGGGCCGCCTGCACCAACGGGCTGTCCGAGTGAGGCAGGCGGGGCTGATCGCGGGGGCCGCGGCCACGGCGCTGATCGCGGCCGGGGCGATCACCTACGCGGTGGCCGGGGACGAGGGGTCCTCGGACGCGGTGCCGACCGCGGAGTCCGCGGACGCCGGGTTCGCCCGGGACATGGCCGTGCATCATCAGCAGGCCGTCGAGATGTCGTACGTGGTACGGGACCGCACGGACGACGAGGAGGTCCGGCGGCTCGCCTACGACATCGCCCAGACGCAGGCCAACCAGCGGGGCATGCTGCTGGGCTGGCTCGACCTGTGGGAGCTGCCCAAGGTGTCCGCGGATCCGCCGATGACCTGGATGGGCATGGCGGACGCGGCCCCCGGCGAGGACGGGGCGCTGATGCCGGGGATGGCGACCAACACCGAGATGAGGCGGCTGGGGTCGCTGGACGGGGAGCGGGCGGAGGTCTTCTACCTGCAGCTCATGACGGACCACCACAAGGGCGGGGTCCACATGGCCCAGGCCTGCGTCCGCGCGTGCGAGGTGGGCGCCGAGAAGCGGCTCGCGCGGGCGATGGTGGAGGGGCAGGAGTCGGAGATCGCGCTGATGGCGGAGATGCTGGAGCGGCGGGGGGCGGCGGCCCGGTCGTAGCGGACGGGGCTCCGGGACATCGCGTCGTTTTGACGATTACACTGGGCCCGTGCCTCAACTACGTCTCGCCCTGAATCAGATCGACTCGCGCGTCGGCGACCTCGCCGGCAACGCCGAAACGATCGTCCGCTGGACCCGGCGCTCCGCCGAGCAGGGGGCGCACCTCGTGGCGTTCCCCGAGATGGCGCTGACCGGGTATCCCGTCGAGGACCTCGCCCTGCGGTCGTCCTTCGTGGAGGCTTCGCGGGCCGCGCTGCGCTCGCTGGCCGCGCGGCTCGCCGAGGAGGGGTTCGGGGACCTTCCGGTGGTCGTCGGGTACCTCGACCGCAGTGCCGCCGCCCAGCCGAAGTACGGGCAGCCGGCCGGTGCGCCGCAGAACGCGGGCGCCGTGCTGTACGGGGGTGAGGTGGCGCTGAGTTTCGCCAAGCACCACCTGCCGAACTACGGCGTCTTCGACGAGTTCCGGTACTTCGTGCCCGGCGACACCATGCCGGTGGTGCGGGTGCGCGGCGTCGACGTCGCCCTCGCCGTCTGCGAGGACCTGTGGCAGGACGGGGGCCGGGTGCCGGCGGCGCGGTCGGCGCGGGCCGGGCTGCTGCTGTCGGTCAACGCCTCGCCGTACGAGCGGGACAAGGACGACACCCGGCTGGAGCTGGTGCGCAAGCGGGCGCAGGAGGCCGGGTGCACGACCGCGTACCTCGCGATGACGGGCGGGCAGGACGAGCTGGTCTTCGACGGGGACTCGATCGTGGTGGACCGTGACGGCGAGGTCGTGACGCGTGCGCCGCAGTTCGCCGAGACGTGTCTCGTGGTCGATCTCGAGCTTCCGGCGGCGGAGGCGGACGCGCCGACGGGGGTGGTCGACGACGGGCTGCGGATCGACCGGGTCGTGCTGTCGGAGGAGCCCGTGCCCGCGTACGAGGCCTCGTCGGCCGGGGGGTACGCCGAGCGGCTCGACGACGACGAGGAGGTGTACTCCGCGCTGGTGGTCGGGTTGCGGGCGTACGTCGAGAAGAACGGGTTCCGGTCGGTGCTGATCGGGTTGTCCGGGGGGATCGACTCGGCGCTGGTCGCCGCGCTCGCCTGCGACGCGGTGGGGGCGGAGAACGTGTACGGCGTGTCGATGCCGTCGAAGTACTCGTCGGAGCACTCGAAGGACGACGCGGCGGAGCTGGCCCGGCGGACCGGGCTGAACTACCGGACCGTCGCGATCGAGCCGATGTTCGACGCGTACATGGGGGCGCTGGGGCTGACGGGGCTGGCGGAGGAGAACCTGCAGTCGCGGCTGCGGGGGACGCTGCTGATGGCGATCTCCAACCAGGAGGGGCACATCGTGCTGGCGCCGGGGAACAAGTCGGAGCTGGCGGTGGGGTACTCGACGCTGTACGGGGACTCCGTGGGGGCGTACGGGCCGATCAAGGACGTGTACAAGACGTCGGTGTTCCGGCTCGCGAAGTGGCGCAACCGGGCGGCGGTGGAGCGGGGGGAGACGCCGCCGATCCCGGAGAACTCGATCTCGAAGCCACCGAGCGCGGAGCTGCGGCCGGGGCAGGTGGACACGGACTCGCTGCCGGACTACCCGGTGCTGGACGCGATCCTGGCGCTGTACGTGGACGGGGACCGGGGGGCGGACGAGATCGTCGCGGCCGGGTTCGACGCGGAGCTGGTGACGAGGACGCTGCGGATGGTGGACCGGGCGGAGTACAAGCGGCGGCAGTACCCGCCGGGCACGAAGATCTCCCCGAAGGGCTTCGGCAAGGACCGCCGCCTGCCGATCACGAACGGCTGGCGCGAGGGGACGCGCGTCTGACGCGCGTTTGCGAGGCGCCTGCGGCGCGGGGTTCGGTCCGGTGGGGGCGGGCGTAGCGCCTGATGCCGGTGGGCGGGGCGGGGCCGCGTCGGGGGTGTCCGTCCTCGGACCGGCGCGGATCACGTGTCCTGGAGGGGGTGCGGGGCGCGGACGCGTCGGCCGCTGCGGGCGGCCACCCCCGCCCCGACCCCTCCGCGCCGTACGCGGCCGCCGCTCGCCGCGCCGGCCGCGGGCAGTCGTGCCTCCCCCAGTGCCTCAAGGGCCTGGGAGGTGCCCCCAGGACGGCACGGGTGGGCGCGGCGGCACCCCGCAGGCGCCGGGTCGCGCGAACGCCCCCGGCCCGCACCGACGCCGGGCCGCACCGACGCCGTACGCTTCGGACGCCGGTGTCACGCCCGCCGAGCCGGTCCTCAGTCGTCCTGCGTGGTGAGCCTCACCCGGGCCGCGATGGGCAGGTGGTCGCTCGCCGTGGCCGGGAGGGTCCAGGAACTCTCCGGTTCGGCGCCCCTGACCAGGATCTGGTCGATCCGCGCCATCGGGAACGACGCCGGCCAGCTGAAGCCGAAGCCGCTGCCCGCGGCGCCCTGGGTGGAGCGCATCTGGGAGGTGACGGCGTTCAGGGCACGGTCGTTCATCGTGCCGTTCAGATCGCCGAGCAGGACGACGTTCGGCAGTGGCTCGTCGGCGATGGCCTCGCCCAGGGCGTTGGCGCTCTTGTCCCGCTGACGGGCCGTGAAGCCGGCCTCCAGCTTCACCCGGACGGAGGGGAGGTGGGCGACGTAGACGGCGACCCGGCCGGCCGGCGCGGCCACCGTGGCGCGCATCGCGCGCTTCCAGCCGAGACGGATGTCGACCGCCTTCACGTCGCTCAGGGGGTACTTGCTCCACAGGCCGACGGTGCCGACCACCTCGTGGTACTCGTACGTCGGCTCCAGCGTCCGCTCGTACGTCGGGACCTCCGACGCCTTCAGCTCCTCGAGGGCCAGCACGTCCGCGCCCGAGGCGGCCACGCCGCGGGCGGTGGCGGCCGGGTCCGGGTTGTCGGCGTTGACGTTGTGCGTGACCACCGTGAGGTCGCCGCCCGTGGCGGTCTTGTCGGTGAGCAGGCCGCCGAAGAGGTCCAGCCAGACGGCCACCGGCAGGACCGTCGCGATCAGTGCCGTCGCCGACTTGCGGATCAGGCCGAGGACGAGCAGCACGGGGATCAGCAGGCCCACCCAGGGGAGGAAGGTGTCCACCAGGCTGCCCAGGTTGCCGATCGCGTTCGGGACGTGGGTGTGGGCCAGCATGACCAGGGCGGTCAGGAGCGAGCAGACGGCCAGGACGATGCCGCGGCGCCAGATGCCGCGGTCGCCGCGCCAGCCCCTGGTGAGGCGCTCGCGCAGGCGCCGGAGCCGGGTTGGCTGCTGCTCGGGCCCCGAACCGCCGTCGTCCGTCTCCGTCATGTACGCCTGCTGCGCCATACCGTCGCCTCACAACCTGCCGTGCACACCGTCGCCCCCCGTGTCCGTAAGACCCTAGGGGATGATCGGCTCCGTTCCTGCCGCCCCTCGACGGCCGTACGGGGGCGAGGACGCGCCGGTGCGCTCGGGGAGTTCCGGACGGGGGCGGCGAAAGCGCCCTCTGTGACGAAACGCGCACATCGCGGCTAGCCGCTGACGGGGCGCAGACCCTGGAGGAGGGTGTCGACCACCTGTTCGGCGAGGCCGTCCGGGAGGTCGGCGTCGGGGCGCAGGACGGTGCGGACGAGGATGGGGCCCACGACGATGTCGTTGAGGACCTCCAGGTCGACGTCGGCGCGCAGTTCGCCGTTCTCCCGGCCCCGGCGCAGCACCTCCAGGCCCAGTCTGCGGCGCGGCAGGATGACGGTGTCGTGGTAGGCGGCCCAGAGGTCGGGGCTGCTCTTCATCTGGGCGCGCACGTTGTGCAGGATCGCCGAGGCCCGGCCGGCCAGGCCGCGCAGGCGCAGGGACTCCAGCAGGACCACGAGGTCGTCCCGCACGGAGGTGCCGGGGAGCTCGGGCTCCGGGGGCTCGGCGGCGCGCAGGACGTCGACGAGGAGCTGTTCCTTGCCGCTCCAGCGGCGGTAGATGGTGGCCTTGCCGACGCCTGCGGTGCGTGCGATGCGCTCGATGGAGAGCTGCGCGAGCGGCACGCCGTCCTCCAGGAGCTTCATCGCTCCCTCGATGATGGCGTGTTCGACCGCCTCGCTGCGGGGACGGCCCCGCAGGGGACCGTCCCGCCGGGGGTCGGGGTCGGCCGGGCTCACGTCGTCGGGTCCTTTCGGTGGGCTGGAACGATTCTCCCCGGTGGGCGGCGGCGACGGTCCACCGGCCGGGGGTTCAGTCCGCCGCCGGCACCAGCTCCCGCTTCTCCCCGCCCCCTTCGGACGCCGGCGTGCGGCCGGGCAGGAACACGGCGATGACGACCGCGCCCAGCACCGCGACACCCGCCCCCCACAGCGCCGTGACGTGCATCGCGTGCAGGAACGCGGCGTCGGCCGCGTCGGCCAGGGCCTCGCCGCGCGCGCCCAGCCGGTCCGCCACGGCCAGGGTGGCCTCGATGGACTCGCCGGCGGCGTGCCGGGCGCCGGGCGGCAGCGGGCCGAGCTCGTCCTCGATGCCGTTGCGGTAGGCGGTGGACAGCACCGAGCCGAGTACGGCGATGCCGAGGGCGCCGCCGACCTGGCGGAAGGTGTTGCTCAGTGCGGAGGCGGAGCCCGCCTTCTCACGGGGCAGGGCCTGCATGACGACGACGCTGACCGGCGTCATCACGTGCGCCATGCCGGCGCCCATGAGGAAGAAGACGGCCTCCAGGACCCAGATCGGCGTGTCCCCGTCCAGGACGACGAACGCGGCCAGCGTTCCCGCGAGCACCAGCAGGCCCGCGGTCGCGGTGGCCCTGTTGCCGAAGCGGTCCACCAGGAGGCGGGCCCGGGGCGCGAAGATCAGCTGCGTGGCGGCCAGCGGCAGCATCAGCAGTCCGGTCTCCAGCGCCGAGTAGCCGCGCACGCTCTGGGTGTAGAACACCGTGAAGAACGTCACGCCCAGCAGCGCGAAGAAGACCAGCGCGATCGCGACGATCGCGGCGGAGAACACCTTGTTCCTGAAGTAGGTGACGTCGACGGACGGATGGTCGCTGCGCTTCTCGAACACCACGAACGCGGCGAGTACGGCGAGACCGGCGCCGACGGCCGACAGCACCGTGGCGTCGGTGAAGTCGGCGAGCTGGCCGCCCTTGATGATGCCGTAGACCAGCAGGACCAGTCCGGTCACGGACAGGACGACGCCGAGGGGGTCGATCCGGCCCGGGTCCGGGTCGCGGGAGTCGGGGACCAGCCACAGCATCAGGGCGACGGCGAGGACGACGATCGGCACGTTGACGAGGAAGACCGAGCCCCACCAGAAGTGCTCCAGGAGGATGCCGCCGGTGATCGGGCCGATGGCGATGGCCAGGCCCACGCCGCCCGTCCAGACGCCGATGGCCTTCGGCTGCTCGTCGCGTTCGAACACGTTCATCAGGACGGCCAGGGTGGCCGGCATGACGAACGCGGCGCCCAGGCCCATCACCGCGCGGAAGCCGATCAGCTCGGCCGGCGAGCCGGAGAACGCGGCGAGCGCCGAGCCGATGCCGAAGGCGGCGAGTCCGCCGATCAGCACCTTCTTGCGGCCGAGCCGGTCGCCCAGCAGCCCCGCGCTGAAGAGCAGGCCGGCGAAGACGAGCGTGTAGGCGTTGATCGCCCACTCCAGCTCGCTCTGCGTGGCGCCCAGGCCGGTGGGGGCGGGGGTGGAGATCGTCTTGATGGCGACGTTCAGGATCGAGTTGTCGAGGACGACGATCAGCAGGCTCAGCATCAGCACGCCGAGGATCACCCAACGGCGTCGGTGCACGGCCTCCGGGACCCGGCGGGCGGGGGCGGCAGGAGAAGTCATGCGGCTCAGTGTAGCCAATTACGATACGATACCGTCTCGTATCGAAAGCGTTTCGCCCGGATTTTTCCGGAATATCGCATGGCGGAACTCATGGGAGGCCTCTGGCCCTCCTCCGGGGCGAGGTGCCACCATGGATGTGGTCCGGGGACGCCGTCAGGGCGCCTCGAGATGACGTGTTGGGAGACGGTTCCATGACGCAGCTTTCGGCTGCCCAGACCGGGACGACGCCCGGTTCCCCCTCCGCCGGCGGGACGCTGTACGGGGGCAAGGGCACGCGCCGCATCACTGTCCGCGACATCGCCGCCGCCAAGGAGCGCGGCGAGAAGTGGCCCATGCTCACCGCGTACGACGCGATGACCGCGTCCGTGTTCGACGAGGCCGGCATCCCGGTGATGCTCGTCGGCGACTCCGCGGGCAACTGCCACCTCGGGTACGAGACCACCGTGCCCGTCACCCTCGACGAGATGACCATGCTGTCCGCCGCGGTCGTACGGGGCACCTCGCGCGCCCTGATCGTGGGCGACCTGCCCTTCGGCTCCTACCAGGAGGGTCCGGTGCAGGCACTGCGCTCGGCGACCCGGCTGGTCAAGGAGGCGGGCGTGGGCGCCGTGAAGCTGGAGGGCGGCGAGCGGTCGCACCGGCAGATCGAGCTGCTGGTGGAGTCCGGGATCCCGGTGATGGCCCACATCGGGCTGACGCCGCAGTCGGTGAACGCGATGGGCTACCGGGTGCAGGGGCGTGGCGAGGAGGCCGCGCAGCAGCTGCTGCGGGACGCCAAGGCCGTGCAGGACGCGGGGGCGTTCGCGGTGGTGCTGGAGCTGGTGCCGGCGGAGCTGGCGGCGGAGGTGACGCGGGTGCTGCACATCCCGACCGTCGGGATCGGGGCCGGGCCGCGGACGGACGCGCAAGTGTTGGTGTGGACCGACATGCTGGGGCTGACGGGCGGGCGCGTGCCGAAGTTCGTGAAGCGGTACGCGGATCTGCGTGAGGTCATGAGCGGCGCCGCGCGGGCGTTCGCCGAGGATGTGGTCGGCGGGACCTTCCCGGAGGAGGCGCACTCCGTTCACTGAGCCACTGTCGCACCACCGGCCGGCCCCGTCGATCCTCCCCCGTCGGCGGGGCCGGCCCATGTCCGGGGCCGGGCGGGGTGCCGCGCGACCCGGCGCTTGCGGGGCGCCTCCCCAGGGGCGCCCCCGGCGGCACGGCTGCCCGCGGCGGCGGAGGGTCCGCGGCGGGATGTCGGGGGTTTGTCGGCGGGATGTCGGGGGTTTGTCGGTGGGGGGTGACACCTTCTGGGGCATGACGCGAAACGACAATGGCCCGGGGGGCGCGGGGAGCGCCGTCACCGTGCGGGGGCTGGTCAAGCACTACGGGGAGACCAAGGCGCTGGACGGGGTCGACCTGGAGGTGCGCGAGGGCACCGTGATGGGGGTGCTCGGACCGAACGGGGCCGGGAAGACCACGCTGGTGCGGATCCTGTCCACCCTGCTCACGCCGACCGCCGGGCACGCCACCGTCGCCGGGTACGACGTGGTCCGCCAGCCGAGGCAGCTGCGCCGGGTGATCGGGCTGACCGGGCAGTACGCCTCCGTGGACGAGAAGCTTCCGGGCTGGGAGAACCTGTATCTGATCGGGCGGCTGCTCGACCTGTCCCGCAAGGAGGCCCGGTCCCGCGCCGACGAGCTGCTGGAGCGGTTCTCGCTCACCGACGCGGCCCGCCGGCCGGCGTCCACCTACTCCGGCGGCATGCGGCGGCGCCTGGACCTGGCCGCCTCGATGATCGGCCGGCCGGCCGTGCTGTACCTGGACGAGCCGACCACGGGACTGGACCCCCGCACCCGCAACGAGGTGTGGGACGAGGTCAGGCGACTGGTCGGGGACGGGGTGACGGTGCTGCTGACCACCCAGTACATGGAGGAGGCCGAGCAGCTCGCCTCCGAGCTGACCGTCGTGGACCGGGGCAAGGTCATCGCGACCGGCGGCATCGAGGAGCTGAAGGCCAAGGTCGGCGGCCGCACGCTGCGGGTCCGCCCGGCCGACCCGCTGCGGTTGCGCCCGCTGGCGGACGCCCTCGACGCGCTGGGCCTCACCGGGCTCGCCACGACCACCGTGGACACCGAGCGGGGCGCCGTGCTCGTCCCGGTGCTGAGCGACGAGCAGTTGACCGCCGTGGTCGGCGCGGTCACCGCGCGCGGCATCACGCTCAGCTCCATCACCACCGAACTGCCCAGCCTGGACGAGGTGTTCCTGTCCCTCACCGGCCACCGCGCCGGTGCCCCGCAGGACGCCGCGCCCGCCGGGACCCACGAGGAGGCCGTCGCCGTATGAGTGCCACCACCGCCACCGCCACCGCCACCGGTCTCCGCTCGGACGCGCGCATCCCGTTGCGCGCCCATCTGCGGCACACCGGCGCCCTGGTGCGCCGCAACCTGCTGTGGATACGGCAGGACCCGGAGTCGATGTTCGACGCCGTGCTGTTCCCGATCGTCTTCACCCTGCTGTTCGTGTACGTCTTCGGCGGCTCGATCGGGCAGTCGCTGGGCGGCGGACAGGAGGCGTACGTGCAGTACATCGTGCCCGGCCTGATGGCCATGATGGGCATGAACATGGCCCAGGGGGTGGGCACCGGGTTCAACCAGGACTTCAACACCGGGGTCATGGACCGTTTCCGGTCGCTGCCGATCGGGCGCGGCTCGGTGCTGTTCGCGAAGATCTCGGTCGAGATGGTGCGGATGCTCATCGCCACCGCGATCCTCATGGTCGTCGGCGTGCTCGTCGGTTTCGACATCACCAACTGGCCGGGGCTGTTCGCCGCCGTGGGACTGTCCGCGGTGTTCGGCTCGGCGCTGATGTGGATCTTCCTCACGCTGGGTGTGGTGATGAAGAACGCCCAGTCGGTCCAGGCGATGGGCTTCCTGGTGCTGATGCCCCTGCAGTTCGGCTCGTCGATCTTCGCGCCGACCCGGTCGATGCCGGGCTGGCTGGAGTCCTTCACCCAGGTGAACCCGCTGTCCGCGCTGGCGGACGCCGCGCGCGGGCTGATGGTGGGCGGCCCGGTCGCCCACGACCTGTGGATGACGCTGGCCTGGTCGGTGGGGATCACCGCGGTGATGGCGCCGGTCGCGATCCACAAGTTCCGCACGAAGAGCTGATCACGCCGGCTCGAGCAGGGCGGCGGCCTCCTCCGGGGAGAGGCCGCCGCCCTCGGCGTACGCGGTCTCGTACGCCGCGCCGCCGAGTACCGCCCGGACACGTGCCTCGGCGCGTTGGCGCGCCTCGCGTTCCGCGAGTCCCGCGTGGTGTCCGGGCGGCAGCCAGGAGTCGGCCGCGCCGAGACAGCGTGCCGCGTCGCGGGCGTGCCGCCCGCCGCCGAGTCCGGCGAGGGCGACGGCGCCCAGGGTGACGTACGCCGAGCGCATGTGGGGCGCCATGGCGGCGGACAGCGGGTCGCCCGCCTGCCGGATCGCCTCGCGGATGATCACCAGGGCCCGCTCGTCGTCGCCGTCGGCCACCTCCAGCCAGCCCTCGGCGCCGAGGATGAACGCGTCGAAGACGACGTAGTGCGCGATGCGGAACTCCTCGCGCAGCGCCCGCAGGTGCTCCCGGGCCTCCGCCGTGCGCCCGGTGGTGCAGAGCCAGCCGGCCAGGAAGAGCCGGGCGGCGGGCAGCGCCTCGGTGTGCCGGCCCCTCGTGTCGTCGATGACCCCGCGCAGCAGCCGCTCGCCGCGCTCCGCCTCCCCCGCCTCCAGCAGCGCGCCGCCCAGCCGGGCGGTGAGGATGGCCGTGTGGGCGCGGGCGCCGAGGCGGTCGGCGTACTCGATGGCCGCCTCGTAGTCCGCGGCGGCGTCCCGGTACGCGCCGGAGCGTTCGCGGGCCTCGCCGCGCGCGGAGAGGGCCTCGGCGATGCCCCAGGCGTCACCGAGCCGGCGGTGGATCTCCAGGGCCTCGTCGGCGTCGCGGCGGGCGTCGCCGGCCCAGTCGCTGCGGTTGGCCAGGAAGTTGGCGCGCAACTGGAGGTTGGAGGCCAGCTCCCACTCGAACCCGGGGTTCGCCCGGCAGGTGCGGATGGCCGCGTCGACCACGTGGCGCAGCCGCTCCATGTCGCCGGTCAGCATCACGGCGAACACCCAGAGCAGGCCGGGCGGCCGGCAGACCTGCGGCATGCCCGGCTCGTACGTCGCGCCGACGAGGCGCAGTTTGTGCTGGGCCCGCGGGGTCTGCCAGTCGTCGAGTTCGGTGTCCATGTGGGCCAGATGGGCCAGGTGCACCCCGCGGCGGGCCTCGGCGAGGAGCTCGCCGCTCATCGGGGGCGGGGCGTCGGTGCAGCGCTGCCACAACGGGGCGGCGGGCCGCACCGGCTCGGTGAACGGGTCGGGGGCGAGGGCCATGACCTCGGAGCACCAGTTGCGGGCCTCGATGCGCAGATCACGCATCTGCCAGTACCAGACGAGCGACAGGGTGATGCAGAGCGCCTCCTGCTCGTCGCGCAGGGCGAGGGCGTGGCGCAGGGCCGTGCGCACGTTCTCGTACTCCCGCTCCAGCAGTGCGATGGCGGCCACCTGGTGCGGGCCGCGCAGCATCGGCTCGGTGGTGCGGGCGACTTCACGGAAGTACGTCAGGTGCGCCCGCTCCGCCTCGGGTCGCCGGCCGGACTCGTCGAGGCGCTCTCCGGCGTACTCGGCGACGGTCTCCAGGAGCCGGTAGCGCATCTGGCCGTCGCCCGAAGGGGCGGCCACCACCAGGGACTTGTCGACGAGGGAGCCGAGCGCGTCGAGCGCGGCCGGTCCGCAGACGGCCTCGGCGGCGGCGAGGTCGCAGCCGCCCGCGAAGACCGAAAGGCGGCCCAGTACGTCGCGTTCGTCCGCGTCGAGCAGGTCCCAGGACCAGTCGACGACGGCCCGCAGGGTCTGCTGCCTGGGCAGGACGGTGCGGCTGCCGGAGGTGAGCAGCCGGAAGCGGTCGTCGAGCCGGTCGGCGATCTGGCGCGGGGTGAGCATCCGCAGCCGGGCGGCGGCGAGTTCGATGGCCAGCGGCAGACCGTCGAGGCGGCGGCAGATCTCCGCGCAGGCCGCCGCGGTGCCGGCGTCGGCGTCGGCGCGGAAGCCGGGGCGGGCGGCGGCCCCCCGCTCGGCGAGCAGGCGCAGCGCGACCGGCTCGGGCAGCGGCTCCACCGGGCGCAGCAACTCACCCGGCACACCGAGCGGTTCGCGGCTGGTGGCGAGGACGGTGAGCCGGGGGCAGCGCTCCAGCAGCGTCTGGACGAGGTGGGCGGCGGCCAGGGCGACGTGCTCGCAGTTGTCCAGGATCAGCAGCATGCGGCGCGGGCCGCAGTGCTCGGCGAGGCGCTCCACGGGGTCGTCGTGCCGGTCGGTGACGGCCCGCATGCTCTCGGCGCCGGCGCCGTAGAGGACGGTCTCGCGGGCGCCGACGGCGGTGAGGACGGCCTCGGGGACGGCGTCGGGGTCGTCGACCGGGGCGAGTTCGGCGAGCCACACCCCGTCGGGGACGCTCCGCCGTACGGTCTCGGCGGCCTCCTGCGACAGCCGGGTCTTGCCGGCCCCGCCCGGTCCGAGCAGGGTGACCAGGCGGGCGGCGGCGAGGTCGGCGCGGATGGTCTCGATGTCGGCCTCCCGGCCGACGAACGAGGTCAGCCGGGCCCGCAGGTTGCCGGGCGGCGCGCTCCCCCGGTCCCGGGGCTCGGGTTCCGGTCCGGGTTGCAGCAACTCGGCGTGCAGCGCGCGCAGTCCGGCCCCGGGGTCGGAGCCGAGGCGGTCCGCGAGCAGGCGCCGTACGTCCTCGTAGGCGGCCAGGGCCTCGGCGGTGCGGCCCGTGTCGCGCAGGGCGCGCAGCCGCAGCGCCTGGAGGGGTTCGTCGAGGGGGTGGCCGTCGCACAGCGCGGTCAGCTCGGGCAGGGACCGCTCGGCCTCGCCGAGGGCGAGGGCGGCGGTGTGCCGGGCGCGCAGCACGTCCAGGTGCCGGGTCTCCAGGCGGGCCTCGTCGGCCGTGCGGCCGGGCAGGCCGGCGAGGGCGGGGCCGCGCCACAGGGCGAGGGCGCCGTCGAGGACGACGGCCGCCTTCGCCGGGTCGCCGTCGGCCAGGGCGCGCAGGCCGTCGTCGGCCAGCCGCTCGAAACGGTGCAGGTCGACGTCGTCGGGCGCGGCGGTCAGCCGGTAGCCGCCGTCGACGGAGGCGATCTCGCCGGCGCCGAGCGTCCGGCGCAGCCGCCCTATCAGGGCCTGGAGCGCCCCGGTGGCGTCGGCCGGCGGATCCGCGTCCCCCCAGACCTCGTCGACCAGCAGGCTCACGGGCACGGTGCGCCCGGCCCGCAGGGCGAGCACGGTCAGCAGGGCGCGCAGCCGCGCCCCGCCCACCGGGACGACGGTGCCGTCGGGACGGAGTGCCTGGGTGGTGCCGAGGATGCGGTAGCGCACGGGGTTCATTGTCTCCGGTGGTGGGGGCGGGGGTCACGGGGCCCGGTCGGCGTGGCCGCCCCCCACCCTGCGTGGAACCGGCGGCCGGCGCGAGACGTTTTCCCCGTGCGCCCGGTACCGTCGGGCGGTCCCCGCGTGTGCCCGACCGTCCGAGGAGCCCCATGACCACCGCCGCCACCCGTCACAGCGACCGGAGGGTCAGTCCGGTCTTCCTGGGCATCCTGGCCGTGACGGCGGTCACCGGGTGGGCCACCTGGACCGGGTTCGCCGCGCAGCCGGGCGTGGCCGTGTTCCTGTTCGTGACGGCCGCCTGGATCGTCTCCCTGTGCCTGCACGAGTACGCGCACGCGCGCACCGCCCTGCACGGCGGCGACACGTCGGTCGGCGCGAAGGGCTACCTCACGCTGAACCCGATGAAGTACACCCACGCCCTGCTGAGCATCGTGCTCCCGGTCGTCTTCGTGATCATGGGCGGGATCGGTCTGCCGGGCGGCGCCGTGTTCATCGAGCGCGGGCGGATCCGGGGGCGCTGGCGGCACAGCCTGATCTCGGCGGCGGGCCCGCTGACGAACGTGCTGTTCGCGATCGTGTGCACGGCGCCGTTCTGGCTGGACGCGCTGGACGGCGTACCGGCCGACTTCCGGTTCGCGCTGGCGTTCCTCGCGCTGCTCCAGGTGACGGCCGCGATCCTGAACTTCCTGCCGGTGCCGGGTCTCGACGGCTACGGCGTGATCGAGCCCTGGCTGTCGTACGGCGTGCGGCGGCAGGTGGAGCCGTTCGCCCCGTTCGGTCTGCTGTTCGTGTTCGCGCTGCTGTGGGTGCCGTCGGTGAACGGCGCGTTCTTCGACGTGGTCGACTCGCTGCTCGGGGCGCTCGGCATCCACGAGTTCGACACGTACTGCGGGTACGAGCTGTTCCGCTTCTGGCGCGGTGAGGACGGCTTCTGCGCGGTCAGCCCGTGACCGGACCGCCGTCCCGCCTCGCCGCCCGCCCGCGCTTGAGGTAGTACCAGGTCATGTTGGACGACAGCCCCGCCAGCAGCACCCAGACCACGCCGATGAGCACGCTGCCCCGGACGAAGGAGACGACGGCCGCGGCGACGGCGAGGAGGCAGACGGCGAGGGCGTAGAGGGAGAGGCGGGGCATGGTCGAAGGCTCCTGTCGGGGGACACTGCTGCGGCCTCCAGTGTCCCCCATCGCCTCATACGTCCGTGACGCGGAGCCCGGCGTGCGCCTTGTAGCGGCGGTTGACGGAGATCAGGTTGGCGACCAGCGACTCCACCTGGTGGGCGTTGCGCAGCCGCCCGGCGAAGACGCCCCGCATGCCGGGGATGCGCCCGGCCAGCGCCTGCACGGTCTCGACGTCGGCGCGGGCCTCGCCGAGCACCATCACGTCGGTGTCGATCTCGTCGATCTCGGGGTCCTGGAGCAGTACGGCCGACAGGTGGTGGAAGGCGGCGGTGATCCGGGAGTCCGGGAGCAGCGCGGCGGCCTGCTGGGCGGCGCTGCCCTCCTCGGGCTTCAGCGCGTAGGCGCCCTGCTTGTCGAAGCCGAGCGGGTTGACGCAGTCCACGACGAGCTTGCCGGCCAGCTCCTCGCGCAGGGACTCGAGCGTCTTGCCGTGGCCGTCCCAGGGCACGGCGACGATCACGACGTCGCTGCGGCGGGCGGTCTCGGCGTTGTCGGCGCCCTCGACGCCGTGCCCGAGCTCCTCGGCGGCGGCCCGCGCCCGCTCGGCGGCCCGGGAGCCGATGATCACCTTCTGGCCGGCCTTGGCGAGCCGGTAGGCCAGGCCCCTGCCCTGCGGTCCGGTGCCGCCGAGCACGCCGACGACGAGCCCGGAGACGTCGGGCAGGTCCCAGGGGTCCTTGGCGGGGGCCTTCGCGGGCTGCTGTGCGCTGTCACTGTCACGGGAGGTCATGGCCCGACTCTACGTCCGTGACGCCACCGCGTCCGGCGGGCGTGAGCCCGGTCGCGCGGCCCGGGCCCGTGTCCCCGGTTCGGGCGAACCCGGCGCGAACACCGGGACGCGGGGGACGCGGTCGGGGAAGGATGCGGCCTCATGGACGCCGTACGGGTCGCGCTGCTGCGGGACGTGCTCGCCGGGACGGAGTGGCTGGGCGCCACCCGGCACTTCGCGGGGGCCCTGCGCGGGTCGGTGGTCTCGCACGGGGGCGGACTGCTGCTCGTGGGCACACCGGAGTACGAGCCCTGGCACCTGGCGGCGCACCTGGCGGACGAGGCCGCCTGGTCGGGCACCCCGGAGCTGGCCCCCACGCTCGTACGGCACGGCGCGCGCCCCTCGGACCCCGCGCACCTGGCGGTGGGCCTGGGGCGGCTGGAGGCGGCGCGGCGGGGCGAGACGCTGCTGGTGGTGGCGCCCGGGGAGACGGCCGGGAAGGCTTCCGGGGAGGCGTCCGCCCCGCTCCTGGAGCGGGTGTGCGACGCCCGCCGGGCGGGGGCGACGGTGCTGTCGCTGGGCCCCGGTGAGGGCGAGCTCCCCGCGATGGCCCACGAGGCCCTGCCCGTGCCCGACGGCTCCGAGCTGGACCTGGACACCGTGCAGCACCTGGTCAGCGCGGCGGCCGGCGAGAACGTCCTGCCGGCCCGCCGGGGCCCCCGCCGCTTCCGCGACCGATTGTCGCGGCTGGCCGACCTGCTGACCGCGCCGCCACCGACGCGCTGGTAGCCGCTCCGGCGCGGTCAGCCGTCGTCCCGGCCGCCCGCGGGGGCGTCGTGCCACCTGGGGTCGTTCTCCCACTGGAGGTCGCGCTCGCGGGCCGTCTCCATGGCGTGCTCGGCCTCGGCGCGGCTCGCGTACGGGCCGAAGCGGTCCTTGGCCGGGCACTCGGGGCCCTCCTCGACCTTCTTGTGCTCCAGGCAGTAGTACCACTCGCCCGGCTTTCCGGCCGTCCGCTTCTTGAACAGGGGCATTCCCGTCTCCTCTCGCCGTCCCACCAGGAAGATGGTCCCCCGTCGCCGCTGAATTAGACTCGCCGGCATGTCTGGCCAGTCGCTGCTCGTCCCTGGGGAGCTGTCCCCCACCCGTTCCGTGCCCGGGAACATCCGTCGTCCCGAGTACGTCGGCAAGCCCGCCCCCACGCCGTACACCGGTCCGGAGGTGCAGACGCCCGAGACGATCGAGGCGATGCGGACCGCCGGCCGGATCGCCGCGCGGGCGATGGCGGAGGCCGCTAAGCTGATCGCGCCCGGCGTCACGACGGACGAACTGGACCGCGTAGCGCACGAGTACATGTGCGACCACGGCGCCTACCCCTCCACGCTCGGCTACCGCGGCTTCCCCAAGTCGCTGTGCACGTCGGTCAACGAGGTGATCTGCCACGGCATCCCGGACTCGACGGTGCTGCGCGACGGCGACATCGTCAACCTGGACGTGACGGCGTACATCGGCGGGGTGCACGGCGACAACAACGCCACCTACCTGGTCGGCGACGTGGACGAGGAGAGCCGCCTGCTGGTGGAGCGCACCCGGGAGTCCCTCGACCGCGCGATCAAGGCGGTCAAGCCGGGCCGGCAGATCAACATCATCGGCCGGGTGATCGAGTCGTACGCCAAGCGCTTCGGCTACGGCGTGGTCCGTGACTTCACCGGCCACGGCATCAACACGTCCTTCCACTCGGGCCTGATCGTCCCGCACTACGACAGTCCGCACGCGACGACGGTGATGCAGCCGGGGATGACCTTCACCATCGAGCCGATGCTGACGCTGGGGACCCACGAGTACGACATGTGGGACGACGGCTGGACGGTCGTGACGAAGGACCGCAAGCGCACGGCCCAGTTCGAGCACACCCTGGTCGTGACGGACACGGGCGCGGACATCCTGACGCTGCCGTAACGCTTCCTGGTTCCCTTGGTTCCCTTGGTTCCCTTGGTTCCCTTGGCCCGCCCTCTCCGGAGGGCGGGCTTTTCCGTGCCGTGGCAGAGTGGGAGGTTACCGACGTCCCGTCGGCAAGCCATTGACTTAGGCAAGCCTAACCATAAAAGATCTGGACTCATGGACTCCTTCTCGGCCCTCATCCGCACCGCCTCCCACGAGCAGCACAGGGAGGCGGAGACGTCGACGTTCATGAGCGACCTGCTGGGCGGCCGGCTGGGCGTGGACGCGTACGCGCGCTACACCGAGCAGCTGTGGTTCGTGTACGAGGCCCTGGAGTCCGGCGCGGAGAGCCTGGCGTCGGACCCGGTGGCGGGCCCCTTCGTCCGGCCGGAACTGTTCCGCCTGCCCTCCCTGGAGCGCGACCTGGCCCACCTGCGCGGCCCGGACTGGCGCTCGACCCTGACCGCCCTCCCCGCCACCCGCGCCTACGCCGCCCGCGTCACCGAGTGCGCCCGCACCTGGCCGTCCGGCTACATGGCCCACCACTACACCCGCTACCTCGGCGACCTCTCCGGCGGCCAGATCATCCGCGGCAGGGCGGAGAGGACGTGGGGCTTCGCCAGGAAGGGCGACGGAGTCCGCTTCTACGTCTTCGAGGAGATCTCCAACCCGGCGGCCTTCAAGCGGGGTTACCGCGAGCTCCTGGACGCGGTCCCAGTCGACGACCTGGAGAAGCAACGCATAGTGAGCGAGTGCAAGCGGGCGTTCGCCCTGAACACGGACGTCTTCCGGGCGCTGGGCGAGGAGTTCCCGCTGTCGGCGTGACACCGGCCGCCGGGGTCACAGGAACCGCAGTCGCTCCATGGCCCCGCGCAGCTCAGTGGTCCAGCGCCGGTACGCGGGCACCTTGCTCAGCGCGTCGAGCGCGACCGTCTGCCCCAGCCGGCCGAAGTCCCGCTCCGCGTCGCGCCGCCCGCCCAGTGCCGCCTTCAGCACGGCCTTCGGATCGGAGACCTTCTCCACGTCGTACGGCTGCTCCCACCCGGCGTCACGCGTGGGAGCAGCCTCTTTGAGCGCTTCAGGATCCGCCAGCATCCACGCCTCGGTCTCCCGCACGGGTACCAAGGCCACGATGCGGTGCGCATCATCGGGAAACCGCTCACGGACGGCATCGACCTTGCCCCGCTCGTTGTGGTCGTGGTGGACCATCACGATGTCGAAGTAGCGGATCAGGTCGGCCACTTCACGTGCCACCAGGTCCCGGTGCGCCACGGTGAAGCACTCTCCGGCGACCACTCCCGAGTAGTCGAAGCCGACCGGTGCCTCAAGGGCGAGTTCGGCGATCAGCCGGTCGACGAGCGGAACGAGGAACCACTGGTCACTGGCTCCCTCCGTCAGGAGAGCGAGACTGAGATACCTACGCCCCACGCGCGTACCGCCCCAGGGGATCGAGGTACTTCCGCACTTCGAGGGGGGTGACGAACGTCCCGCGCTCGCCGCTCCCCGCCACCTTCCGCGCCCGGCTCAGCCGACGGGGCGGATGGCCGTCACCGAACCGGGTCACGGTGTCCAGGAACACCACCGAGTCCGGGGCGTCCTCCAGCGCGGCGGCGAGCGCGATCGGCGAGTGGGTGGTGATCAGGATCTGCCTTCCGTCACCGGCGGTGAGCGTCGCCGGGTCGCTGGTTCTGCCCTTGAGCCGGGACAGCAACTGCGGAACCCGGGTGGGATGGAGGCCGTTCTCGGGTTCCTCGATCAGGAGGAGCCCCTCATGCGCGGGGTCGTGAGCCGCGGCGAGCAGCGCCAGAACGCGCAGGGTGCCCGCCGACGCCGCACCAGGGGTCACGCGGTGCTCGTGCCGGTGCTGGAGCCAGACGTCCCACTGTCCCCACTCGGCGTTCGCCTCCACCGTGATGTCCACGAGGTCGGGGAGCAGCGCCACGGCGTCGGCGCGGAAGTCGTACCAGCGCTCCGGGTCCCGGGCGATCCGCCCCAGGACGGCCCCGAGGTTCTTGCCGTCCTCCGCGAGGGGCGCGGTGTCGTACGTGGAGGAGACGACGCGCATCGCCTTCGGCGAGGGTTCGAGGATCCGCCAGTTCCTGGTGGCCCCGGCCAGCTCCCTGCGGTACGCGGCGTCCTGTACGGGGACTTCCGTGCAGTGCAGCTGACCGGTTTCGTCGAGGTTCAAGTACGGCAATGCGGGCGGGGTCCAGTCCGCGCCCACGTAGTGGTCATGGACGTTGAGCACCTCGGTGTCGACGCGCAGGGGGTCCGGCGGATCCACGTACGTCACCCGGGCCTCGACCCGGAGATGGCAGTACCCGGTGTCACCGTGCACCAGCACATGGGCGGCGAACCTCATGACCCCGACCGGCGCGCCGTCCGGCCCGCGCCGGAACAGTTCCTTGGGGCCACCCCGGCGGGCGTGGTCGACCAGGGTCTGGCCGGTCGGCTCCCGGATCAGCTGGCCCAGCAGATCGACCGCCTCCAGCAGGTTGGACTTGCCCGAGGCGTTGGCTCCCACCAGGACGGTGAACGGCGACAGGTCGAGGGCGAAGTCGTCGAACGACTTGTACCCGTCGATCTCGATCCGCGTGATCACCCTGCCACCTCCTCTCCGCACAGCCACATGTGCACTGCGCCACATTATCGGCCGGGCATACACGTCCGTACGGCCATCGGTTCCACTGCGCGCACCCGCAATGCCGGGCCACTGCCGAACTCCAGCACCACGGCGGGCCCGCCGGCCGCGTACTGCTCGCTGCGCACGTGGAGGACGGTGCGCCACTCGCCCCACACCCGAACCTCCTGCCCGGCCCGGACCATGACCGCCACCACCTCACGCACCTCGGGTGCGGCCACGATGTCGGGGGCCTTCAGCTCCGCGAACACCGTCTTCCCGATCCCTGCGGGGCGCGTCTCGTAGCCCCACCGATGGGCGAGCGCCGCGACGAGGAGCAGCCCTCGTCCGCCGGTCTCGTCCTCACCGGGCCCACATGCTCGGCTTCCGCGGCCACTTCTCCACCAAGACCCGCGCCTACTCCACCACCCTCGGAGCCCTCCGGGCCGCCCGAGCAGCCTGGCACCGCCGCCACACCCCTCCGCTCTCCCCGACCACCCTCGTCCTCACCCACTGGACCTACGACGGCACCGGCCTCACCCCCGACCTCGAACGCCTCGCCGCACTCATCGACGGCGGCCCGACGGGCGAACAGGAGGTAGCGACTCGTGCGTGACGACGAACTCCTCACCGTCCCCGAGGTCATGGTCCGACTCAAGATCGGCCGCTCCGCCCTCTACGACTTCCTGCGCACCCGCCGCCTGGCCTCGCTGACCATCGGTCGCGCCCGCCGCATCACCGCCCGCGCCCTCGCTGACTACGTCCAGCGCCACCTGGAAGAGGCCGCCTGATGACCGCCCTCAAGCCTAGGAAGGCCCGCGCCAACGGCGAAGGCACCATCTACCAGGGCAAGGACGGCCGCTGGGAAGCCCGCCGGCTACGTCCTCGCCGCCAACGGCAGCCGCAAGCGCGTCCGCGTCTACGGCACCACCCGCAAGAACGCGGCTGACAAGCTCGCCGAGAAGCTGGCCGACAGCAACCGCGGACTGCCCGTCGCCACCGCCGACAGCACCGTCGGCGACTACCTCACCTACTGGCTCGGCAGCGTCGCCGTCCACCGGCTGCGGGAGAACACCCACACCCGATACGCCGCCTGCGTCCGCCTCCACCTCATCCCCGGCCTCGGCACCAGGCGGATCGCGCGGCTCACCGCCAAGGACGTACGCACCTTCCTCGACCGGCTCCGCACCACCTGCCAGTGCTGCACCCAGGGCCTGGACACCGAACGAAATCGGTGCTGCGCCATCGGCGAGTGCTGCCAGAAGCGGCTGTCCGCTTTGACCGTGACCTACGTGCACTCGGTGCTCAAGTCGGCACTGGCACACGCCGTCCGCGAAGACGAGCTGCCCCGAAACGTCGCCCGCAACGTCAAGACCACCACGTACCAGCCCAGGCGCTTCCGTCCGCTCACCGCAGCCGAGGCCCGCCAGTTCCTCGACGCGGCCAGCGCCGACCGGCTCCACGCCCTGTACGAACTCGCCCTTCGCACCGGCCTCCGCAAAGGCGAACTCCTCGGCCTCCACTGGGAAGACCTCGACCTCACCACCGGAACAGCCAGCATCCGCCGCTCACTCCAGCGCACCCGCACCGGCGGCCTCACCCACCTACCCACCAAGACCCGGGCCTCCGAGCGCCGCATCGCGCTCCCGACCGAATGCATCCATTCCCCAAGAAGCACCAGGAACGCCAGGACAGGGAGCGAGAGACAGCAGGATCGGACTGGAGCGACAGCGGGCTCGTCTTCACCACGCCGACCGGACGGCCTCTCGACCCAGCCAACCTCACCCGCCGCTTCCGCAGCTTCCTCAACCGCGCCGGACTCCGCCGCATCCGCTTCCACGACCTCCGCCACTCGACCGCCACCCTGCTGCTGGAACAGGGCGTCGACCTCGTCGTGATCAAGGAACTCCTCGGCCACGCCCACATCGGCGTCACCGCCGGCGTCTACGCCCACGTCCGACTCCGCCTGCAACGCCAAGCCATCGACGCCTTGGGTGACGCCCTCGGCGCCCAGGACGACGATCCTGACGACCCACCCGCCACAGCCGTCGTCCGCTGACGTTGCCGTCATCGTTGCCGTCAAACACCGCAGAAGCCCCGCCGGAACGAAATCCGACGGGGCTTCTCGCGAATCCAATTAACGGTCAGACTCTGGCAATCCGAGCCCATCGCGATGGGCTCTCGCAAGAACACCCTCTTCGATGCCGATTTTCCCTTCATCGGCAAGACGAAGGAGAGCAACTCTCATGGAAGCATAATCAACGTGCGGCGGCACATCGATCGCCCACAAGTACCCCGTCGTATCGATCTCCCAGGAACACTCAAAGCTGCGGAGCATAGCGTCAGTCATGTCCCTCGTGTCGTCATCCTTGATGATGACGCGGACCGTCGAATGCCCGGCCTCCGACACGAACTCCTCGAACACGAACTCTCTGCGCTCGTGATCAGCTCTGACTCGCACAATGTCCCCGAAGGCGATTCCCTTCACGTAGAAGGGAGTGTTCCGAACCTGGACCTCCATCTGTACGGAGGTCTTCCCAGTCCAGAGCCGCTCCGAAGAGGCGTGGGCCCAATCGGCAGTCTCGCCAGGAAGATCGAAGGCTACCTTGTACAGCCTCTCAGGCTTACCCGTCGGCACCGACCCACCGCCGCTAGGGTTCGAGGAAGTCTCTGAGCTCATCGTCCCAATCTTCCATGGTCTTAGTGGACTTATCCCTGTTGCATCGACGGCAGGCCACGGCACCGTTATGTGCGCCACCATGTCCGCCACTGGCCCTCGGCTCTATGTGATCGATCTGTGCATCGTCAGGCCTTCCCGGGACAGGGTTGCCATCGGCATCTCGCGATCCCCGCCGTTCCACCTTCTGCCCACAGTAATCACACCTGTACTCGCCACCATTCTTCGCGGCGTTAGCGTCGTAAACCTTCTGCCGCTCAGCATCCGTGAAGTCCAGACCGGCTCTGTTGCAGTTGTGGACGAGTACCGGAGTGGCACCCGCGAGCACATAGTACGTGTGGATTTCGGTCAGCGTCAGGTCGTGGGTGAGCTGGCGCTTCTCGAAGTACCGGGTGGCTGCGAGGGTTGCCTGGTCACCGTCGGCGGTTCGCAGGGTCATGCCGGGCTTGAGGTCGCCGGCCTCGATCCAGGCGTTCTCGGACGGTGACCAGAACGGGTGGGTCGTGGTGGACACCAGCGACGCGGGCTTGCCGCCGTTCTTGGTTGTGATGGTGAGGTCGACGAAGTGCTTGTCGTCCTCGGTGACGATCGTGCCGGCGACTTCGCGGACGACGGTCCTGCCGGTCTCGGGGTCGGTGACGATCAGTTTGTCGCCGGGGGCGATGTCCTCGATCGGCTTGGTCTTGCCGTTCTTGGTGAGGACTTTGGTGCCGGGCAGGAAGCTGTGGCACTTCGGTTTGGCGTTCTTGCGTTTCTTTATGAAGTCAGCGGCTTTGCTGTAGGCGGCGGAGACGGCGTTTCTGGCCTTCTCGCGGGCCTCGGAAGCGCGCCACATGGACCGGGCGCCGTCGATCAGGTCGTCGACGAGGCCGACGACCTTCTTGGCGAGGCGGTAACCCTTGGCCCAGTCCCAGGGGGCGCCGTACTTGGCGAGGACCTTGCCCGCGAGGCCTCCGGCGAAGCTCCCCGCCACGTTGAGGAGGGTTTCGCCACAGGCTCCGATGTCGCCGGTCGAGAGGCAGTCCAGGGCGGCGTCGACACCGAGGATGTCCCGGACGATCTTGACCAGCGCTTTGGCCGCCTGCTGGGTCCGCTGTTTGGCGTCGTCGTACTGCGCCTCGGCGATCGCCTGCCTGCCCTGGGCCTGGTAGTAGTCCTTCTCCTCCTTGGACAGCGGGGGGTCTCCGTCCAGCGGTTTCCCGGTGGGACCGCTGCTGTCGCAGTCGATCAGCCTCATCGAGCATTCGGCTTCGCGCATGCCGCTGGGGTCGGACAGCGTGACGGGGTTGTTGCTGGCGTACGCGTAGCCGTTGATCTGCTGGGGGCGGGTGAACTCGATGATCGGGTCGACCGAGATGAATCTGCCCAGTTGAGGGTCGTACTCGCGGGCCCCGAGGTGGGTCAGGCCGGTGGAGGCGTCCATGGTGCCGCCGACGAAGCCCTTCTCACCGGGCCAGGTACCGGTCGCCTTGCCACGCTCGTTCCCGTAGGGATCGAAGCGGCGCTGGGTGACGGCGCCGGTGGCGGCGTCGATGGCGAGTTCGCCGGTGCCGTGGTGGTCGGCGGCGAGGAAGGAGAGCTTGTTGTCGTCGGTGCGGACGGCGACGGTCTGTCCGGCGTGGGTGTAGTAGCGGGTGGCCTTGACCGTGGAGGAACCCGCGGCCAGGGAGAGTTCCATGCCGGGCAGGTAGACGGTGGTGGCTTCGGGGTCCTTGCGCAGGACCCGGTTGCCGCCGGCGTCGTAGAGGAAGGTGGTCTCTCCGGCGCTGTCCTTGACGCTGGTGGACTTGCCGGTGGCGTCCCAGGTCAGGTTCTGGATGTTGCCGCCGATGGTGCGTTTGGTGGTGTTGCCCGAGGCGTCGTATTCGTAGGTGGACTGACGGTCTCCGGTCGGGGTCTTCTCCCTCCGCATGTCGAGAGCTCTCGTGCGATTGCCTCAGGATCGCGTTTCGGCCGGGAGGGCAAGGATCCCGCCGGCCTGGTGGTCCCTTCGGGGAGGGACGCCCGGGGCGGATTCGTCGCGCAGTGGGGCGGTCAGCGTTCCAGGTAGACGCGGCCGCCGATCTCCGTCCAGCCCCCGGGCTGGGGGGCGGTGAGGATCTGGGAGCCCGTGCCCTGGGTGATGTTCAGGGCGCGGCCCAGCCGGTCGGTGAGCAGGAGGGCGGCGGCGCCGGTCGCCTCGTCCTCGTCGACGCCGTCGCCGCGGCCGGGGAAGGCGCGGGCGCGGATGCGGCCGGCCGGCTCGTCCAGCCAGGCCCAGGCGTAGATCCACTCCCCCTTGGGCGGTACGGGCAGGTCGTCGACCTCGGCGACGGTGGCGTACTGGCGCAGGGTGCGCGGCGGCGCCCACTCCGCCCGCGCCTCGATCCAGCAGAACTCCCCGTCCTGCCGGGCCCCCACCACCCCGGCGGGGACGACCAGTTCGGGCACGTCCAGCAGCCAGCCCGCACCGACGCAGGGGTGGCCGGCGAAGGGCAGGCGCAGGGTGGGGGTGTAGATGTCGATCACCCCGCGCTCGGGGTCGTCGACGAACACGGTCTCACTGAACCCGAGCTTCGCGGCGAACGCCTGCCGGTCCTCCCGCTCGGGCATCACCGAACCCTCGCGCACGACACCGAGTTCATTGCCGTACCCGCCGCGGGGCCCGCAGAAGACGCGCAGCACGTCGTAGTCAGTCACGGAGGCATTCAAGCACCGCGCGGGCGGCGAGGTCGCCCCAGGTCACGGGGCCGTCGGCGCCCGTCCGGCAGGATCGGCGTCATCGGCTCCGGCGCTCGAGCGGAGGAAAGCCGTGCCGGAGCCCGTGCGCCGGGCCACGACGGAGGCCGCCTCGACCGGTCACGGACCGGCGACGTCCCCGGCCCTCCTGAGCATGGAGGTGATCCTGTCCACCACGTCGTCGTGCCGCCTGGCACGCGCCGCCCGGTCCGCCGGCACCAGCCGCGCGGCGACCCGCACGGCGTGGGCGTCCGGATCGCCGAAGGCGGTCCGCGGGTGCTCTCCCGTGTCCGCGCAGTGCGCCGTGACCTCCTTGACCGCCTGGAGCACGACGGCCCGGTCCACGCCGGGCCGCATGGCCAGCCGTACCTGGAAACGCGCCATCCACTTCTCGCGGTCCTTCTCCCCCGCCGCGTCCGTCGTCCGGTCCTTCTTCGCCATGTGTTCTCCCGGGTGATCGACGGCCGTCCGTCATGGAGTGGGACGCCGGGGCGCCGAAGTGGGTTGCGCATGCTGGAGCGAGTTCGGCCTGACGCTGTCGCCCGAGGTGGCCGGGAGCCCTCAGCCGACGGTCAGCCTCCTGCACCTGCGGGGCTGACCGTCAGGTCACGGTGTGGCCGCTGTACCCGGTCCCGGCGCTCGCGCCGTTGCCCGTCCCGGTAGGGTTCGCCTCCGGGAAGGGGAAGGTGAAGGAACCGGATGAGCAGGGATCTCGGCCTTCGAAGGCTCCGCAGGCACCGCAGGTTCGACTCGTGCGTGCTCGTGCTCGCCCTGGCGGTCACGGCGAGCGGCTGTGTGGTGGTGCACGGTGAGCGCGAGGTGCTCCCGGCCGCCACCCGCGCCGAAGCCGCCCGGGCGCTCGAGGAGTTCACGGCCGCGTACAACGAGGCCGACAAGGCGTACGACGGTTCCCTGGACGCCGACCACACCACCGGCGCCCTCGCCGACATCGACGGGGCGCGGCTGAAGGCCGGGCGGGCCAACAGCCCGCAGGGCAACGCCCGGCACACGCCGCTGGAGCTGACGGACGCGAAGTTCACCATCCCGAAGAAGGCCGGCTGGCCGCGCTGGTTCCTCGCCGACGCGGACGGCAACAAGGGCGGCGAGGCGCGCTGGCTGCTGGTGTTCACCCGTGACGGGCTGGACGAGACCTGGGAGGCGGCGTACCTGACGCTGGTCGCCCCGGACGACGTACCGGAGTTCGAGACCGACGAGGACGGCTGGGCCGAGGCCGTGCCCGCCGACTCGTCCGACGTGACGGTGGAGCCGGGCGAACTGAGCGAGGAGTACACGTCGTTCCTCAAGAACGGCGGGGCCGTCTTCGCGGACGGCCCGCACACCAGCGGGTGGCGGACCCAGCGCGAGAGGAAGTCGTCGCGGCCGGGGCTGGCCAGGCAGTACATCGACGAGCCGCTGACGAACGGCGACTACGCACCGCTGGCCCTGCGCACGAGGGACGGCGGGGCGCTGGTGTTCTTCGCCACCCGCCACTTCGAGAAGCAGACCGCCGCGGCCGGGGCGTCGGTGCCGACGCCGAACAGGGACGTGCTGGCGCTGACGACCGGGGAGATACGGCAGTCGCTGACGATGGAGTTCGTCTCCAACGAGGTGGCGCTGGATCCGGCGGACGGCGAGGTGGAGGTCCTGGGGCGGGTCCAGGGGCTGACGTCGGCGCGGGGCGAGTAGGCCCCGGCCCGGATCAGTGGCGCAGGGGCCAGGCCGTGCCCGCGTGGTCGGGCTGTTCGCCGATGTGGCGGGCGCAGGAGTCGGTGAGGACCTCCAGCAGGCTCAGCGGGTCCGGGAGCGGGTGCTCGGGGCCGCGCACCCAGTGCACCGACTGGCCGTCGTCGCCGGGGAGGCGGGCGGGCGGGACCAGGACGTAGGAGCCGCGGCAGTGCCAGCGCAGGCCGGGGTGCTCGTCCATGGTCTCCGGATGGCAGTCCAGCTCGCACGGCCACCACTCGTCCTCGTCCTCGGGGGTCCCGCGGGTGAGGGTGAAGAACAGCATGCGGCCGTCGTCGCTCTCGGCGACGGGGCCGACCTCGACGCCGGCGTCGAGGAGGCGGGTGAGCGCCTCGCGGCCGGCGTCCAGGGGGACGTCCAGGACGTCGTGCACCATGCCGGTGGCGGTGATGAAGTTGGCCTGCGGCTGGTGGCGGGCCCAGCGCTCGATCTGGGCGCGGTCGGTGGTGGACTGCGTCTGCCAGGCGAACGACACCGGGTGCCGGGCGGGGGTGGGGCAGCCCACGCGGTCGCAGGAGCAGCCGTATCCGGCGGCGGGGTGGGCGGCGGGCGCGAGCGGCAGTCCCGCTTCGGCGGCGGCGAGCAGCAGGGTCTCACGGCCGCCCTCGTCGGCGGCCTGCTTCGGGCGGCGTCCCCGCAGCCACTGGGAGAGCCTGCCCTGCCGGCCGGTCCGGCCGCCGAACTCCGCGCTCATCTATCCCCTCGCCTCGCCGTCGTGCCACACAGCATGCCCCATGGTCCCACGATCGTGCGCGTCGGGGGGCCGGAGCGCACAATCCGCGCAGGTGGGACGAGGAGGGTCCGACGGGACGAGGAGGGGCGAAGAGGGCGCACGCGGCGTGGGCGGGGGCGGCGGGGGCGCACGGCAGGGGAGCACGGCGGGGCGCCCGCACCGGTTCGGGTGCCGTGGGGCGGTCCGTGGTGATCCACGGACCTACCGTGGTGGTCATGGTCACAGGTGTCGCGTCGACGGGTCTGGCGGCCGTGGCTTCCGTGGTCTCGCTGACGCTCACGGGCCACGGCGGCGACCGCCCGCTGGAGTGGGGCGCCGGGCCGCTGACGGTGGACTCGCTGCCGCGCGTCCCGTACGTCGCCCATCGGGGCGGTGCCCGCGAAGTGCCGGAGAACAGCATGTCGGGGCTGATGGCGGCGTACCGGCGCGGTACGGCGCAGGTGCTGGACTTCGACACGCGGGTGCTGCGGGACGGCACGCCGGTGGTCTTCCACGACGCGACCCTGGACCGCACGACCTTCCTGGGCGGTGAGGTGCGCGGCCTGGACGCCGGGGAGTGGCGGGGCGTACGGCTGCGTCCGCGCGACCGGCTGCCGGGGAGCTGGCGCCCGGAGCGGCCGCCGACGGTCGCCGAGGTGCTGGACCGGCTCGGCGGGCGGGTCGTGCTGATGCTGGAGGCGAAGGATCCGCGCGGTGTGGAGCGGCTGGCCGCGCTGATCCGTGCCCGCGGTCTGACCCGCTCGGTGTTCGTGAACACCAACGACCCCGGGGTCGCCCGCCGCGTCCACCGCCTGGGGCTGCTGACCCAGCTGTGGCGTTCGGCCCGCCAGCTGCGCACCGACCGTCCCGAGCGCTGGCGCTCCTACGTGGACCTGCTCGACGTCGACGTCCGGGCGCGGGACGCCGACCTGCGGCGCGCGGTGCGCTCCGGCATCCCCCGGGTGTGGGCCCACACGGTCCTCACCCCGGCCCAGCGCGACCGCGCCCTGGCGCTGGGCTGCAACGGCGTCATCACGGACGCGCCGGGGCGGCTGGCCCGGCATCCGGCGCGGGTGCCGGGGAGGGTGAGCGCGGTGCTGGGGCGGTGAGGCCGCCGGCCGCCCGCGCCGGTCAGCGGGGTGCGAGGCCGTTGAGGGCGTAGTCGACGAGGGTGTCGGTGTAGTCGTAGGTGATCGGGCCCGTGTACTGGAGCCAGCGCTGGGCGAGGGGGGAGACGAAGAGCTCCAGGGCGATGCGCGGGTCGACGTCGGGGCGGACGTCCCCGGCGGCCTGGGCGGAGCGCAGGCGGTCGACGTACAGCTGGAGCTGGGGCTCCAGGAGCTTGGCGACGTAGGTGCGGCCGAGCTCCTCGTCGACGACGCCCTCGGCGGCCAGCGCGCGGGAGGGGGCCTCGAAGGAGGGGTCCCGCAGTTCGTCGACCGTGGCGCGCAGGACGAGCTTGAGGTCGGCGGCGAGGTCGCCGGTGTCCGGGAAGGCGTACGGGGCCTGGCCTGCCGCCGCCGCGGCCCGCTCGGCCATGTCGAGGAACGCCTCGAGGAGCACGTCCGCCTTCGACGACCACCACCGGTAGATCGTCTGTTTGCCGACTCCGGCGCGGGAGGCGATGCCCTCGATGGTGGTCTTCGGGTAGCCCACCTCGACGACCAGGGCGAGGGCGGCGTCGTAGATGGCCCGCCGGGAGCGCTCGCTGCGGCGGGTGGCGTCGGGGGCGGACTGGTTCTGGGCCATGGGGCGAATTTACCACTTGACAAGACGGTGCGTCTCGCCGGACAGTAGTGAACATCGAGGACGAGACGAAACGTCTCGTATTGACGAGAGGGGATCACCATGACCCGAGGCGGAGCGGGAAACATGCTGGGCGTCGGCGGCACCCGACGGCACCTGGGCCGCGAGGTCCTGCGCGGGGGCGGGCGCGGCGGGCGGGTCGGGGGCGGGCTCGACCCGCAGGCGCGCAAGCGGGAACTGCTGCGCGCACTGCGGGCGCAGCGGGAAGAGCGGGAGGGGGACGGGAGGAAGGGGGCGCCGCGCGGTCAGGCGTAGGTCAGGCGTCGGCGTGCGGCGGCCAGGGGTCGCCCCAGTCGGTGTCCCGGGCGGTCCGGTACAGGTCGCCGTGGCGCTTGGTCACCGTGGCGCGGCGCAGGGCCGGGTCCTTCTCGCACAGGTCGAGGAGGACCTGGCCCTTGCGGATCTGCGGCCTGCGGACGACGCGGGCGGGAGGCGGGACGACCGGGAGGCGGGTGGCCGCGACGTAGCTGAACTTCTCGTCCTCGTAGGCGAGGGAACCGCCCTTGACCTGGCGGTGCAGGGAGGACCGGCTGACCCGCGCGGAGAAGTGGCACCAGTCCGTGCCGGGGGCGATGGGGCAGGCGGCGCTGTGCGGGCAGGGGGCGGCGACGTGGAAGCCGGCGGAGACCAGGCGGTCGCGGACCTCGATGACGCGGGCGTAGCCGTCGGGGGTGCCGGGCTCGACGATCACGACGGCCTGCGCGGCGCCGGCCGCGGCATCGACGAGGGCGGCGCGGTCGGGGGCGGTGAGCTCGTTGAGGACGTAGGAGACGGTGACGAGATCAGTGCTCTCGATGGTGAGCGCCGATCCGATACGGGAGCGGTGCCACCGGGTGTCGCGCAGGGCGGGGTTCGCGGCGGCGAGTTCCCGGCCGAGGGCGAGGGCGGGCTCGGCCCAGTCGAGGACGGTCACGGGGCGCTCCCCGTCCCAGGTCGCGCTCACCGCCCAGGCCGCCGCGCCGGTGCCGCCCCCGAGGTCCACGTGGTCGCCGGGCGCCCATCCGGGCACGGCGTCCGCGAACGCCGCCAGCGCGGACCGCACCGCCTCGAACGTCGCGGGCATCCGGTAGGCGGCGTACGCGGCCACGTCGGCCCGGTCCCGCAGGATCGGCGCCTCGGTCGGGGTGGCGCCCCGGTAGGCGGCGATCAGCCGCTCGACGGCCTGCGCGGCCTGCCGCGCCGGAAGCCCGTCGAGCAGCCCGGCGAGGGCGGAGCGCAGGGTTTCGGCGGTGGGCAGGGAGGCGGGGGCGTTCACCCGGCGATTCTACGGGGCCGGGCGGGGCGGAGCACAGCTCACCTTCGGAAGCACCGCTCACCTTTGGGAGCACCGCTCACGCCGAGAGCGCTGCTCAGCACGGAGAGCAGTGCTCTCCATGGAGGGCGGTGCTCACCACGGAGAGCGGCGCTCACCACCGGGAGCAGCGCTCACCTTCCCCTCACCGCCCGCGCCACCCGCGTGGCCACCCCCGCTCTGAGCGTGTTGTCCGGCGTCGAGGGACGCCGCGGATGGACCGTGTTCGCCAAGAGGATCACGTACGTGTCCGTGGCCCGGTCCAGGACCAGGGACGTGCCCGTGAAGCCGGTGTGGCCCGCGGCGCCCCGCCCCGCCAGTTCGCCCATGAACCACGGCTGGTCCAGGGCGAAGCCCAGGCCGGGCGGGGTGAACAGCAGGTCCACGAAGTCGGGACCGAGGATGCGGGCGGGACCGTACGAACCGCCCGCCAGCAGGGTCCGGCAGAAGACCGCCAGGTCCCGCCCGGTGGAGAACAGCCCGGCGTGGCCCGCCACCCCGCCCAGCGCCCAGGCGTTCTCGTCGTGCACCTCGCCCCGCAGCATCCCCCGGTCCGCCTTGGCCCACGGCCGCCGCTGGTCCTCCGTCGCCGCCGCGCCCGGGCACGGGCCGAAGCCGGTCGCGGTCATGCCGAGCGGCCGGGTGACGCCGTCGCGCACGAGGACGTCGAGCGTGCGACCGGTGACGCGCTCCAGGACGTACTGGAGCAGCAGCATGTTGAGGTCGGAGTAGCAGTACGCGCCGGGCGCCCCGACGGGTCGCTCGGCGCGCAGCAGCGCCAGCCGCCGCGCGTCGTCGGCGCAGTCGTACAACGGGAGTTCGGGACGCAGCCCGGAGGTGTGGGTGAGCAGCTGGCGGACGGTGATCCCGTGCCGCGCCGCTCCCGTGAAGTCCGGGAGGTACGCGCCCACGCGCGCGTCGATGCCCAGCGTGCGCCGTTCGATCTGCTGCACCGCGGCCACCGAGGTGAACAGCTTGGTCAGCGACGCCAGGTCGAAGGGGGTCTCCACGGTCAGCGGGACGCGTTCGGCCGGCGGCAGTTCGACCGGGGTGTCCGTCTCCTCGTCGTACGCCGCGTAGCGCACGGCCCAGCCCGCCGCCTCCTGCACGGCGAGCACCGGGCCGCGCCCGACGACCACGACGGCGCCCGCCGTCCAGGGCCGCTCGCCACCGGTGCGGGCGTGGACCTCCCGGACCAGGCGCCGGAGCTCCCCTGCGTCGAGTCCGGCCCGCTCCGGTGTGCCCTCACGCAGGCGCGGCGCGCTCAGACGCCCCCGCCCTTCGCACTGGTCCGCCCTTCCCACGGACGGCACATTCCCAGGAAGCAGGCCAGCGCCACCAGGGCGGCGGCCAGCTGGACAACGGCCATCGGGACGGCGGTGTCCTCCCCGGCGATCCCGACCAGCGGGGAGGCGATCGCGCCGATGAGGAAGGACACCGTGCCGAGCAGCGCCGACGCGGAGCCGGCGGCGTGCCGGGTGCGCATCAGGGCGAGCGTCTGCGTGTTCGGCAGGGTGACGCCCATCGCGGACATCAGCACGAACAGCGCGGCGGTCACCGGCACCAGCCCGGTCTCGCCGAACACGCCCAGCGACATCAGCAGCAGCGCGGTCGCGGCGACCACCACGACGACGAGACCGATGCCGAGCACCTTGTCCAGCCCGACCCGGCCGACCAGCACCTTGCCGTTGACCTGCCCCATGATCATCAGGCCGATCGAGTTGAGTCCGAACAGCAGGCTGAAGGTCTGCGGGGAGGCGCCGTAGACCTCCTGCATGACGAACGGGGAGGCCGCGACGTAGGCGAAGAGGGACGCGAAGGCGAATCCGCCCGCGAGCGTGTAGCCGGTGAAGACCCGGTCGGCGAGCAGCCCGCGCATCGAGCCGAGCGCCTCGCCGACGCCCCCGCCGTGCCGGTCGGCCGGCGCCAGCGTCTCCGGCAGCTTCGCCCAGACGACGGCCGTCAGCAGCGTCCCGACGACGGTGAGGACGACGAACACGCCCCGCCAGTCCGTCACCCGCAGGATCTGCCCGCCGATGAGCGGCGCCACGATCGGCGCGACCCCGGAGATCAGCATGAGGGTGGAGAAGAAGCGGGCCATGGCCATGCCGTCGTACAGGTCGCGGGCGACCGCCCGCGCGATGACGATGCCGGCCGCGCCCGCGAGGCCCTGCGCCAGCCGGAAGGCGACGAGGAGTTCGACGGTCGACGCGAAGGCGCACAGCGCGGTGGCGACGACGTAGACCACGAGGCCGACGAGCAGCGGCCGGCGGCGGCCCCACCGGTCGCTCATCGGGCCGACCACCAGCTGCCCGAGCGCCATGCCGGCCAGGCAGGCGGTGAGCGTGAGCTGGACGGTGGCGGCGGGCGCGTGCAGGGACCGGGTGACCTCCGGGAGCGCGGGGAGGTACATGTCCATCGCCAGCGGGGGCGTGGCGGTCAGTCCGCCGAGGAGGAGTGTGACCAGCAGGCTGGTGCGGCGGGCGGCGGTCGCGCGGAGCGCCGCCGCGGCCGCCGCCGGGTCCGGGCCGGCCTCGTCCGGCACCCCGCTCGCTCCCGGGTTCGCCGTCGCGTTCGCCGACGGGTTCGCCGTCGCGTTCGCCGTCGCGTTCGATATGAATGCCCCGCCTTCGGGCATGTGGCCCCTCCCTTTTCATGCCATCGGCTCCCTATGCTCTCAGCTCGTACGGAGTGCTCGGCGTCAACGGCGATGTCATGGGAGCGCTTCCACCTACATCCCTTCATGATGTGACGAACGACACGAACAGGGTGGGACACATGACGGAGCAGAAGGTGCGCTGGGGCATCCTGGCGACCGGGGGGATCGCCGCGAGGTTCACCGCGGACCTGGCGGACGTGCCCGACGCGGAGGTCGTGGCGGTGGCGTCGCGGTCGACGGAGCCGGCGAAGGCGTTCGCCGAGCGGTTCGGGATACCGCGGGCGTACGGCGACTGGGAGTCGCTGGCGCTCGACGAGGAGGTCGACGTCGTCTACGTCGCCACTCCGCACACGGCGCACCGCGCGGCGGCCGGGCTGATGCTGGAGTCCGGGCGGAACGTGCTGTGCGAGAAGCCGTTCACGCTGAACGCGCGGGAGGCCGAGGAGCTGGTCGCGCTGGCGCGGGGCAACGGGCGCTTCCTGATGGAGGCCATGTGGACGTACTGCCATCCGATGGTGCGGCGGCTGAAGGCGCTGGTCGACGACGGCGCGATCGGCGAGGTGCGCCACGTGCAGGCGGACTTCGGCCTCTCGGGCCCCTTCCCGGTGTCGCACCGGCTGCGGGACCCGGCGCTGGGCGGGGGCGCCCTGCTGGACCTGGGCGTGTACCCGGTGTCGTTCGCGCAGCTGCTGCTCGGGGAGCCGTCGGACGTCACGGCGCGGGCGATGCTCTCGGAGGAGGGCGTCGATCTCCAGACGGGGGCGCTGCTCTCGTGGGAGAGCGGTGCTCTCGCTTCGGTGCACTGCTCCATCGTGGGCGGTACGGCGACCTACGCCTCGATCACCGGGTCCAAGGGCCGCATCGACATTCCGTCCGGCTTCTTCTTCCCGGAGCGGTTCGTGCTGCACCGGGACGGCCGTGACGCCGAGGAGTTCACGGGCGACCCGGCCGACGGCCCCCGCGACAGCCTCAAGCACGAGGCCGTCGAGGTGATGCGGGCCCTGCGGGCCGGCGAGACCGAGTCCCCGCTGGTCCCGCTCGACGGCACCCTCGCCGTGATGCGGACGCTCGACGCGATCCGGGACCGCGTCGGCGTCCGCTACCCCGGCGAGACCCGCTGAGCGACGTCCGCCCGGCGGCCGGGGTCCGGGCGGTCCGCCCGGACCCCGGCTCGCCCCGCGGGCCGGGCTCCGGGCGCTTCCGGCGAACGGACCCCGCACGAACGGAATTTCAACTTCCGAACCCTTGCGGCCGACGGCGGACTTGTGCCCAACACCTCTCCATCAAAGCTTCACATGTGGAGCGGAGGGTTTCCGCAGGCCATGTCCAGGGGGAGGCGGCAGCCGTTCCACGCCACCGGGTCGGGGGTGGATCCGCGCGGGACCGCGGGTACGCGCCGGTGGGCAAAACGGCTGCCGCGTGAACCGGCCGGCCGCCGTCCCCCTGCTCAGCAGCCGTCCCCCACCGCCCCCCGGTCCCGCCCCCTACCGGCCGAGGATCCGCTCGACCTCGGCCATCTGTCCGTCGTTCAGCGGCCCCTTCCCGAGCGCCCCCGCGTTCTCCTCCGCCTGGGCGACCGACCGGAAACCGGGGATCGGCACGGTGCGCGGGCTGCGGGCCCACAGCCAGGCGAGGGCGCCCTGGGCGAGGGTGCGGCCGTCACTGGTGAGGACGTCCCGCAGCGCGTCGACGCGCGCCAGCCACTCCGGGTCGGCGCCGGACCCGGCCCCGAAACCCCGCAGCCAGGTCGGCGGCCGGCTGCGGACGTCCCCCTCCGGCAGAGCCGGCCGCCCGGCGTGCTTCCCGGTGAGCAGGCCCATGGCGAGCGGACTGCGGTCGACGGAGGCGAGGTCCGCCTCCTCGCACAGCCGCAGCATCTCGGGCGCGTCCGTGAGCACGTTGAGGGCGTGCTGTACGGCGGCGCAGTGCGGCCCCTTCGCGAACACGGCGGCGCGGGCCGGGTCGTCGGTGCTCCAGGCGTAGGCCCGGATGAGCCCCTGCGCCACCAACTCCTCGCAGGCGTCCCGCAGTCGGGCCGCCCGGTCGGGATCGGCGTCGGCGAGGTGGAGCTGGTAGAGGTCGACGCGGTCGGTGCCGAGGCGGCGCAGCGAGGCGGTCAGGGCACGGCGGAGGTGCTCCGGGGAGTCGTCGCTCCCGGTGAGGGTGCGGGTGTCCGGGTCGAAGACGTTGCCCCACTTGGTGGCGACGACGGCCTCGTCCCGGCGCCGCCCGAGGGCCCGTCCGAGGACGTACTCGCTGTGCCCGGTCCCGTAGACGTCGGCGGTGTCGAAGAAGGTGACGCCCAGGTCGAGCGCGCGCCGGATCGCCCGCACCGACTCCCCGTCGTCGACCCTGCCCCACCCCAGGGGCTGTCCGGTGGCGTCCTGCCACTCACCGCCGATCGCCCAGCAGCCGAATCCGACGGCGCTGACCTCGATACCGCTGCGTCCCAGTGTCCGTGTGGTCTCCATGCCCCGGAACGCTAGGAGTTGGAGCGCACACGAGGGCAAGTCGCCACCCGGCGCCGGTGCCCGTGCCCGCGCCTGTCAGTGCCGTGTGCCAGGCTCGGCGCTCATGAGCGACCACCCGCCCCCGCCCCCGCCCCCGCCCGCCGGCCTCTGGGACTCCGTCGACGCCCTGTGCGGCTGGCTGGACGCCAACCGTCCGGTCGACGGCCGGGAGGGCCTGCTGCTGAGGATCCTCAAACTCTCCGAGGAGGTCGGCGAGGTCGCGGAGGCGGTGATCGGCGCGACCGACCAGAACCCGCGCAAGGGCGCCACGCACACCTGGGACGACGTCCAGGCGGAGCTGTGCGACGTCGCCGTCACGGCGCTGGTCGCCCTGCGCACCCTCACCCCCGACGCCCGCGAGGTCTTCACCGACCACCTGGCCCGGGTCACGCGCCGCTCGCTCGGCGCCTGAAGCGTGCGGCACCGTGCGGGGCCGAGCGGATCCCGACGGTGCCGCCCGTCGACCGATCGGCCCAATGGCCGCGCCGCACCACCCTGTGTGACTTAGCGTGAAGGTTTGTCACAGTACGCGTTCACCCCGGGAGGCGACACATGCGGCACATACGCCGCCGCGGTCTGGCTCTGCCCCTCATCAGCGGCCTGGCGGCCGTCTCGATGCTGTCGGCCACGAGTCAGGCGGCGGCCACGGACGACCCGGCCCAGCGGCACCGGCCGGCCGGGCACGCGAAGGACCGGACGACGCCCCACGAGACCCGCACCGTGGCGAGCGGGAACACCCTGTGGGAGATCGCCGACACCCATTACGGCGACGGAACGGCATGGTGGGTCCTCTTCGGGGCCAACGCCGGGACGATCGAGAGGACCGCCCGGGACCACGGGCGCGACGGCAGCGGCATCGGCCACTGGGTCTTCCCCGGAACCGAGTTGGCCCTCCCGGACCTCGCCGAGGTGAAGACCTACGCGCAGGCCCTCCAGGACGCCCTGGAGCGCGTCCTGACGCAGCATCCACGACTCCTCGACAGCTCCCTCTGCCCCGGAGCGCGGGCACCCGAGGACATCGGCGAGTGCCTCCTGGGCCTGCTCGGCCAAACAGCACCCCTGCCGCTGGACCGGCTCGGCTCCCTGGAGGAGGTCTCCGGCAGCGAGCTCATCGAAGCGGTCGAGCCCCTCCTCACCTGCCTCACGGAGGACGAGGACCCCGCCGCCTGCCTGACGGAGGCGATCCCGGCCCTGCCCGCCCCGAGGTGACGCACTTCGTCGGGTCACCGCCGTCGCGGTGACCCGACGAAGCCGGTCAGCCGGCGGTACCGGCGTCGTCGTGCAGGGCGCGCAGGAGCATGGGCAGGGACCTGCGGAACTCCCGCACCCAGTAAGGCGGGTCGTGCGTGCCGGAGTAGAAGTGCGTCGTCACCGGGGTTCCGACGGATTCCAGGCGTGCGGCCAGGGCGCGGGACTCGCGCTCCATGATCGTCTCGGTGGGCGAGATGACGCCCTCGGGGAACGGGTCGGACGGGTCCTCCAGCCCGGGGACCTCCGGGTCGGGCTGCGTGCCCGGCGGGTCGAGCACGCCCGCCCTGCCGTCGCCGCTGGAGAGGTACACGGGGGTGTCGCGCAGCCGGTCGGCCAGGTGGTACGGGTCGTGGGCCTCCCAGTTCACGCGCTGGGCGACCGGGTCTCCCCACACCGCCTTCCAGTCCAGGCCCAGGGCGGTCATCCCGGCCCGGACCGCGTGCGGGTGCTGCAGGGGGTGCACATAACCGCTGTAGCTCGCCACCGCCCGGAACAGCCCGGGGTGGCGGCCCGCGTAGGAGAGTCCGCCGAACCCGCCCTGCGACTCGCCCGCGGCCACCCGGCGGGTGCCGGCGCCGTAGTGGCGTTCCAGGAGGGGGCGCACCTCCCGGAGGTGGAAGGTCTCCACGGCGGGCGGGCCGCCCCGGCCGTCGTTGTACCAGTCGCTGTAGAAGCCGAACAGCGGCATCTCGGGCATCACCACGAGCACGTCCCGCAGACCGGGAAGCTCCTGGAGGCGGGCGCCGTAGTCCTCCGTCCAGGCCCTGTGGTTGCCGTCACCGCCGACCAGGAGGTAGAGCACCGGCCAGCTCCGGCCGGGCCGCCGGTCCTCCCAGCCGTCCGGGGTCAGCAGCCGGACCTTCGCGGTGCGCCCCAGGGCGGACGAGTCGACCGTGAGGTCGACCAGGCGCTCCCCGACATCCTCCTCGGCGACGACCCGGGCGCCGTGGTGCGGTGCCGGGGCGCCCCCGCCGGCGTACGCCGCGGGGCCCTCCTCGGGCAGGAGGAAAACCGCGATCAGCAGGGGAAGCAGCAGCCGCGGCCACGACCGCGCAGAGTGCCAGGACATCCGACCTCCGTCACACAGGGGACACCAGAATCTTCACCCATTCGAACCTTGTGCGCACATACAGTGATCCCGCGGCCCGCCTGCCGTCGACCGTTCCCCTTCAGGAGGTCCGGGTCCGTGCGCTCCCCCTCCCGGCCCACCCCTGAAGGCCTCGACCCGCCCTCCACCGGGAACACCCCCCACCATATTTTTGAACAAGTTCAAATAAACGGCGGGATGTGCCATGCTGACGGTGCGGGTGTCCGTCGCCCGTACGCCCGTACGTCGACGAGCCGACCGCCTCGAGCGAGGAGCCGCCATGGCCACCGGATCCGCAGACAGCCCCGCGAGCCTCTACGGGCCCGTCTCCCTCGTTCTCGGCACGGCCGCTCTGGTCGCCGTCGTGTTCGCCGGCCTCCTCGGCATTGCGGTCCCCCTGCTCTTCGGCAGCCTCGCCGTCACCTTCGCGCTGCTCGGCCTGGGCCAGAAACTCAACCGGGTCCAGTGCGGTGCCGGCCTCGTCACGGGATCCCTGAGCGTGCTCTACCCGCTCCTCTACGTCACGGCCTGAACGCGACGTGGCGGAGCCCGGGAGTCGTATCCAGCTCCCGGGCCCCTGGGGATGCCACCCAATTGCGCACGCCGGCGGCGTTTAAGAGGACGGATCAGTCATCATGCCGTCGTGTTCTTCCTTTGAACTACCGCGCCGTGCAAGAGGCGCAGGCGAGAGTCGAACTCGCATCCGACGGCGTTCGTCCGTCCCCGGTCGGTCCGGCGATCGGCGGCGATGCTGAGACTGGAGCGAGAGTCTGAGATTGACCGCGGCCGCCGTCTCGGCGAGCCGCGCTTTCAGGCTGAACTTCAGTTTCAGCTTGCGCTCCTGACGCGAACCGGTCCTCAATTCCGGCCCGCGCCCCGTAGCGCACCCCCGCGCTCGCACGCGGGGGCGATCATGGTGGTGACGTGCGCCGCGTCAGCCGAACAGGTAGCCGAACACCGCGTCACCGACCCGCTGGTCGGCGACCTCGGCGCCGTTGGCCTCCTCACGGGCGAACTTCACGGCCTGCTGGAGCTTCTCGACCCGCTCCACCAGCTCGTTCACCCGCCGCGCGGGAAGCGCCCCGGAGAACTTCACGGTGGTCCAGTACCCGATGGGCACGTCCTCGTAGTACACCTCGACCTGCGCCGGGTGCTTCTCGGTGGCCTCCGCCTTGACGTGGTTGCGGGGGACCTTCTTCGTGCGGATCGTGCGGACCGGGTCGGTCTTCCACCAGTCCGTGGACGGGTCGTGGGACCAGGACTCGGCGGCGTCGAGGGTGGGCAGCTTCTTGACGAAGGTGTGCAGGTCGGCGAGCTGCTTCTCCAGGAAGAGCAGGTGGCTGACCGGGACGTCGGCGACGATCGTCCGCCCGTCGACGGTGACGTCCGCGCGGGCCGTGCAGTTCGCCCAGTCCTTGGTCGCGGTCACGTCGAACAGCCGCGTCAGCGACGCGGACATCTCCCGCAGCACGTCCTCGGCCTGTACCTGCACCCGCGTGGACTCGGGCGGCAGCTGCTCGCCCTCCTCGTCCTTCGGCTGGTACGTGCGCGAGATGCCGGCCAGCAGCGCCGGCTTCTGCACCTTGGTGTGCGCGGCGTTGACGTCCTGGAGCGACTTGCTCTTGACACCCTTCTCGACCGCGATGATCTGGTTCAACTTCGCCACGTCGGGCCCCCCTTCGAACTGGCAGGAACGTATCCCGCGCGGTCGTGATCCGTCGCGTCATTTTCCTCGTACGACTCCCGGGCGGGGTGGCGCCGGACCTCCGCGGCCAGGCCACGGCGGACCCGGACGCGCCGGACGGCGGTCCGTCCCCTCCCAGCAGATCCGCCGCACGGTGGGCGGTCGCGTCCGCGTCGGGGGGGAAGGAACCGGCCGGCCCGGCCGCTCCAGGTGACCACGAGTTCGTCGCGGGCGCGCGTGGCCGCGACGAACACCAGGGCGCGGGCCCGCTGTTCCCCCTGCCGGTACCGGTCCGGGTTCGTGATCCGGTACTGCTCGATGCGCTGGTGCGGTACCCGGCCCTCTCCGACCGACGTGAGGAGCACCCGCTGGAACCCCGGCCCTTTGAACCGGTGCATGGTGCCGATGCGCACGGCGTCCACGTCGGCCTCGCCCCTTCCCTGCCGAGTTCCACGGCCGGCAGCCGGAACTCCCTGGCGAAGACGCACGCGAACTCCTGGGCGGAGCCGCCGTCGGGGACGCTGACGGCCACCGCCGACCACACCGAACAACTCACCGCACCGGTCGGAGAACACGTCGGCACGAAACTGACGATCGAGCACGTCATGCCCCAGAGCCGGCGTGATCACTGGCCTCCCCTTGAGGACGACCCACTCGAAGGTGCCGATCGCGACGAGCTGGTTCACACCCTGGGCAATCTGACTCTGGTCACGGCTCGCCTGAATCCGGCTCCGGGCAACATGCCCTGGCAGGACAAACGGAAGTGGCTCGGCAAGCACAGCCTCCTGCGGCTCACCCACGGAACCCTGCTCAATCCTCCGCCCACCGTCGACGCCGGTGACTGGGCCGACGGCTGGGACGAGAACCGCATCCGCTCGCGCGGGGGTTACCTGGCTTCCCTGTCCCTGCACATCTGGCCGTCAGGGGACGACCTGCTCACGGGCTGAGCGGATTCGTCAGATGTGCGGCTCCGGGGCGAAGCCCGTCCAGCGCAGTTCGGCGGGCAGGTGGCGCATGTCGTTGAGGACGAGGAGGGAGGCGGGCCGGCCGGGGGTGTAGCGGATGACGGTGAGCGCCGCGTTGCCGTGGTTGAGGCCGAGCCAACGCCACTTCGGCGCGTGCAGGGCGTCCCGGACGAGCCAGGCGACCAGGAAGTTGTGGGTGACGACGAGTTCGTGCCGGTCCTGCTCACCTTCCACCGGACCGGTGAACAGGTCCAGCGCCCGGCGGGCCAGCGCGGGTCCGTTCCTCCGGTCCTCGTCCGTCGCGCCGGCGAGGAAGCGGACGTAGAGGTCCGCCGATTCGGGCGGCAGCTCGTCCTTGTCCGGTATGCAGGGCACGTAGTCACCGGCGACGTCCGAGACGTGCAGGGGGACGTCCTCCAGCTGGGCGCCGATCAGGCGTGCGGTCTGCTCCGCCCGCGGCAGGGGGCCGTGGTGAACGGCGGCGAGGGGGACGTCCCGGAGGCGTCGGCCGAGCAGGGTGGCCTGCCGCCGGCCGGCCTCCGTCAGCCCGCTCCCGTCCGGTGACGCCTCGCCGTGCCGGGCGAGGTAGAGGTGACGGGCGGTCGTGCCGGTCATCGTGAGCTCCTCCGTGTCCACCAGTGGTCCTGTGCACCGGTGGACGCCGGTCCTGGGGCGCCGGTTCCCCCGCGTCCGGGGAGTACCGGTCGGTGTCGTCGTCGAACCGGTTCACGGCCACCACGAAGGGTGCGCGGTGGTGCTCCGGCCGGTCGATCGCGTACCGGGAGTCGTCGTGCGAGCCGGGAGAGCCATCGGCTCCCGCTGAACTGCGGCCGGAAGGTCAGCCGCCGCCGAGCCAGGCGGTCGGGTCCGTGTACTGGCCGTCGAGGAGGACCTCGAAGTGGAGGTGCGGGCCGGTGGACAGGCCCGTCGAGCCGACGAACCCGACGCTCTGGCCGGTGGTCACGCTCTGGCCGGTGGTCACCTGGAGGGCGGACAGGTGGCTGTAGGTGGTCTCCAGCCGTTTCCCGTCGACCGTGCCGTGGTCGATCACCACCCGGTAGCCGTAGGCCGGGGTCAGGCCGGCGAACCCGACCCGTCCCTCCCACGCCGCGGACACCTGGGCGCCCTGCGGCGCGCCGAAGTCGACACCCGTGTGGAGTTTGGTGATCCCGGTCAGCGGGTGGGCGCGCGAGCCGAACGGCGAGGTGACGGCGAGCGTGGTGACGGGCGGGGCCAGCAGCGCGCCGGCGGCCCGGCCGCTCTCCTGCCCGGGGTTCTTCCGGACCAGCGCGTCGTACCGCGGCAGCCGCTCCTTGACCCCGGCGACGAACGCGCGGGCCGGGTCCGGGACCTTGCCGGCCTTCTCGACCTGGTCCGCCCCGGCCGCGTACGCGGCGAGCGTGAGGTCGGCGACGTCGCCGTTGACGGTGCCCTTGGTGCGCAGCGCGGTCATCTTCTCCGCCAGGGAGCAGTCCTGCCGCCCCAGCGCCATGATCGCGTCCACCGCGTCGCGCGGCGAGGACGTGCCGTTGCCGTCGTCGTCCCGGCCCCAGGTCTTCCAGTCGGCGTCCGTGAAGCGGGCGATGCCCTGTTCGGAGAGGCTCGCGGTGTCGTCCCGCCACCCGGACAGCTGGTCGATGTGCGCGGCGAGGAGCGCGGGCGTGACGCCCGCGCAGTCCGCGGTCGCCCTGCGCAGCCAGGGGACGTAGGAGCCGTCCACGTTGCTGACGGCCGATCCGCCCGGCGCCGGGTCCGGCGGCGGGTCCGTGTCGAAGCCGCCGGCCAGGGAGACGAAGCCGAGGACCCCGGTGAGCGTCGCCAGGCCGGGCAGCACGATCAGGATGAAGGGGCCGGGGCCGGGGCCGCGGCGGCGGCGCGGTGGGTTGCGGGTGCCGGGCGCGTCGGCGGCCGGCGGGCCCCCCGCCGGTGACGGGGTGGCCGGCTCCGCCGCGGGCGCCCGCGGTCCGGGCGGTGCCGCGCCGTCGTCCGCGGACCCGTCCCGCGGGGCCTCGTGTCCGGTGGGGCCGGGCCGTTCCGCGGGGTGCCGCGCCGGACCGGGGCGCGGCCGGAGGTCGTCGTCGTGTCCGGCCGTCCCCGCCGCGAGGGGGTACGCCGCGCCTTCCCTGTCCTTGGTCACGTGCCGGGCCGGCTCCAGGAGGGCGCCACGGCGGGGCGTGATGTCGGCGGGGTGTATCGGCTCACGCTCAGACGCTAACGGGCCCGTGACACGGCGTCACCGGTCGCGGGGACAGGGTGGACTGCCCGATGGGGCACCGCCGGTGCCCGGCGCGACGGAACCGGCCGGGGCCGGCGGTGGGGTCTGGCTGTACGCCGGGTTCCGCCCCGCCCAGCGGGCGATCACGCTCCTGCCCGCGCTTCCACGGGCATCCGGCGACGGGCCGGTTCCTTTCATCGCCTGCGCGCCACGGCCAGGGAGACGATGACGATCACGAACGTGCCGAGCATGGTCCAGGGCACCCACGCGGGCAGTTCGTCCAATCCGTCCGAAGCCATCAGGATTCTCCCACTGTGCTTGTCCACGGGTTGCTCCTTTGTGCCCTCTCCCCGTCGCGGAGCCTGCTGCGAGTCGTGCAACGGGCCCCGCGACGGGGCATCTCCGAGGTCGTCGGTCGTCTGTGGCCGTCTACCGGTTCCTGCTGCGCCGAACGCCGAGGACGATCATCATCACCACGACCGCGGCGAAGACTGCGATGAGCAGCCAGGTCGGCAGGTTCCCCGCACCGCGGTGCGCCAAGGTCTGCAGCTCGTGCGACATAGGTGTCTCAGCCTCCCGGACACGGACCGATCAGACGCTGATCGGCCACTTCGCATTGGTGGTCATTGGACGATGGAGCCGTATGCCTGTTCTGCGGCTTCTCCCGCGACGTATCCACCAGCCGCACAGCCCACCGAACCCGCTCCGCCGGTGACCCACATGCACCCGGCGGTCACCGCCTTGTCGGCCACGAAGCCGATGGCCGTGCCGGCTGCCTCCTGGTACTGGCCCCGTGAGACCTGACTCGCGAACTTGGCGGCGTCATACACGTCCAGTGCCTTGCCCAGCTTGTCGGCACCGGCGTTGACCCAGTCCGGCAGCGTGCCGTTGGGGTCGATGCGGTTGACGGGGTCGCCCTCGGCGTAGAGGTAGGGGTTCTTCTCCTGGCCGGAGGGGTCGGGACTGGTGAAGCGGCCGATGTTGGGGTCGTAGTAGCGGGCGGAGAAGTGGTACAGGCCGGTCGGGTCCTGGTAGCCGCCGGCGAACCGGTACGGCTGCGGGACCTTCTCGGTGGTGGTGGCGCGCTCGACGCCGCGGGGGCTGTAGGCGTAGGTGTTGACCGCGGTGCCGGTCTCGTCGGCGAGCGCGACGACGGAACCGAGCGCGTCGGTGAGGTAGTAGTACGATTTGCCCCCGGTCGTCATGGAGTTCAACGTGCCCCCGGGCTCACGGTTGAATCCCATGTCCACGCCGGCGGTGGTCTTGGCGGACAGGCCGAGCGGGCCGTTGTGGAAGAAGGTGTCGCCGAGCTTGATGCGCTCGCTCTGGTCGGTCGAGCCGTACTGCCCGGCATAGGTCTTGCCGCCGACGGTGACCGACGTCATCTGGCTGTAGTCGGACCACCGCTCGCCTGTGCGGGTGCCTTCGGGCGTGGAGGCGCCTGCGGTCTCGTTGCCGGCCTGGTCGTAGGACCAGTTGGCCGAAGAGCCGTTCTTCCCGGTGATCTGCTGGGCGTCGTTGACGGTGTAGGTGGTGCCGCGCGGGCAACCGGGGTCGACGCCCTGGCTGGTGAGGTTGCCGGCCTGGTCGTAGCAGTACTGCCAGGAGGAGTTGAGCGTGGTGCCCTTCTCTTCCCTGGCGTAGGAGAAGCGGCCGGCGCTGTCGTAGTCGTAGGTGGTCCTCAGGCCGGTGACCGCGTCGGTGCGGGTGCGGATCCTGGCGCCGTCCTCGCCCGCGTTCGAGTACGAGTAGGCGAGGTCGACGAGAGTGCCCTCGGACGAGGTCGCCTTGATCTTCTCCGGCCGGCCGGACTCGTCCGGGGTCACCGTCTGCACGGTGCCGCCCGGGTAAGTGGTCGTGGTCCGGAAGTCGTTGGCGTCGTACTTGTACGTCGTGGTCCTGCCGGTCGGGTCCTTCAGCGCGGTGAGCTTGTTGACCGCGTTCCAGGTGTAGTCCGTGACGCCGGCCGGGTCCTCGTAGGTGTCGACGTTGCCGGCCGGGGTGTAGGTGAGCCTGGTCTGCGAACCGTTCTGCAGCGTGCGGACCGTCTCCCTGGACAGCGGGTCGAACTCGTACGTGGTCACGCCGGTGCCGTCGTCGCGCTGGCGCAGGTTGCCGTCACCGTCGTAGTGGTAGCGCACCGTGGCGTTGGTGGAGGAGACCAGGACGATGCGGTCGCGTTCGTCGTACGTGTACACCGCCTTGATGCCGCGGCCGTCGGTGACCGTCTCGGGGCGGCCGAGCGCGTCGTACGTGTAGGTGGTGTCGCCCAGCGGGGCGGGCGGGTCGACCTTGGACAGGTTGCCCTTGGCGTCGTAGTCGAACGACGTGGACACCGACTTGGTGGCCGACATGGTCGTGGTGACCTTGCAGACCTGGCCCTCGAAGCCGTCGCAGGTCGGCGAGGCCGGGTTGTGGTCGAAGGTCCGCCTGCCGCCCCCGGCGCCGGTCACCGCGACGGACTTGGTGTTGCCGGCGGTGTCGTACGTGTAGTCGGTCTTCTCCCCGTCGGCACTGGTGAACGTGCCGGGCAGGTCAGCACCGGCGATGGTCTGGTACCCGGTCAGCGTCGCGGTGGCTCCGGTGGGCAGTCGGGCGGAGGTGGGGTTGTTGCGCGCGTCCCAGCCGTAGGCGGTGACGTTGCCCGCGCCGCCGCCCACGCCCATGGCGTCCTCGGCGGTGTCGACGTTGTGGTTGGCGTCGAACGTCCGCTTGCGCGTGTGCTTCAGCGCGTCGGTGACCCGGGTGACGCCACCGTCGGCGTTGTGCTCGTACTCCGTCGCGTGCTGCTCCGGGTCGGTGACCGTCGTCGTGCCGGCCGCCGACGGGTCGGTGTTCGAGTACGTGTAGGTGTACGTCGGCCCGGTATGTCCGGCTGCGGCGTCGAACTCGGTGGCGCGCAGCATGGAGCGCACGCGATTGCGGTCGTCGTAGGTGAAGACCGTGACCCGCCCCTCCGGAGTGGTGATCTTCGTCAGGCGACGGGAGGAGTCGTAGCCGAAGACGGTGGACTTGCCCTCGGTGTCGGTGGTCTTCGCCAGGTCACCGGACGCGTCGAGGTCGAAGACGGCGGTGCGGCCGGTGTGGTCCCTGGCCTGCCACTGGTCGCCGTAGGTCTTGGCCAGGTCGATCCAGCGGCCGGAGCGGGTCTCGGTGAGCTTGAAGCCCTTGTGCTCCGTGCCCTCGTCGTGCTGGTCGACCGTGATGGCGCCGTGGTTCCTGTCGGTGACCCTCGTCAGCGTGCCGTGTTCGTCGTAGGTGTCCTTGGAGCCCGTCTTGCGGTCGGTCAGCGTGTAGGTGCCGTCCGCGTTCTTCTTCAGGTCCTTGGAGTAGCCCTTGGGCGTGGTGAGGGTGCCGTCGGTGTTCCGCGTGAAGCTGACGGTGGCGCCGGTGGGGTCGTAGAGGACGACCTCGCCGGAGAAGAACCGGAGGTAGCGCTCGTACTCCTGCCACCAGCGCTGGGACACCTTGCCCCAGGGCGCGTCGAAGGAGTTGTACGTCCGGGCCAGGCGGAGTTTCTGGCCCACGCCGGCGATCTCGAAGTCGGTCGCGGCGAGCATCAGGTTGCCGGTGGAGAGGTTGATCCTCGCCACCAGGGAGTCGGTGATCCGGAAGTCCGAGATCTGGTGCCAGGGCACCGCGCCCTGGCCCTCCGGGACGTACACGGTCGGCGCGGCCCCGGCCGTCGCCGACCGGGACGAACCCTTCGGCGGCTTCGGGTTCTCACCGGTGCGGGCGCGTTCCCTCTGTTCCGTCCGCCACGCGGCCTGCTCCTTCGTCGGCTCGGCCTCGGCCTCACCGGGCACCGGCTCGGTCTCGCCGACCTTCACCGGCGGCACGTCGAAGTCGGTCCTCTTGCCCCACGCCGACGTCGGACCCGGATCCGCCGGCCCGGGTGCCGGCGCGGCGAGCGCCGGGGCCGCCGGAGCGACCAGGGACAGCGCCGCCAGGGCCGCTACGAGCCCGTGACGCGAGGATCTCCGGGCACGCCGAAACGGCGTGCTTCCAGCACGCGAGTGCATCAGCTTCCCCCCACAGGAAGTCGGAACCAGTGACCCCAGCAGTCACCAGTGGCACACAAGCTGTCACAAGAAGCACACGAATCGGCGCCACGTTCCCTCGAACCGATCTTCCATACGAGCCGGAATCAGCCCCGCCGCTTCGTCGGGACAAAAGCCCCCTTTCCCGGCGGAGATCATCGCGGCGTGACCGAAGTGGTCATTCCCGACGCCGCTTCCCGCCGGGGGACCGACCGGAAACGGACGCCCCGAAGTGGCCTCCGGCCCGTTTCCGTCCCTGCGCGAACCCCCTCGGCCGGGTTCGAAGCCGCTCGACGTCCGGCCGGACAGCTCTCACCGGCTTCGATCAAGGTGTTCACGGGGCTGTGCCCGGCAGAAGTCGTCCCAGAGATCGCGCCGAGCTCGCGGGGCTCCTGTGCGCGGTCCTTCACCGGGGCCGCACCCGCGCCGTCCGTTGCGTGTCACCGCAGCCTTCGGCCTGATGGCGCCCCCGCGCCCCCGCGCCCCGGGGACCCTCCGCCCCGTGACGCAGCCGGCCCCCGGAGGGCGGGAAAGGGCCTCCGACACAGGTCGGAGGCCCTTTCCAAGGCGAAGCCGCAGGTGGCGGCAGACGAGTCGGGCTGTACGCCGGGTTCTGTTCCGGCGGGTCCTCGCGGGCCCGCCGGCGACGGCCATCCATCTAGGGCCGGCGTTGCCGCCGGCCTCGTGCGGTCTACCCGCGGACTCGGGCGGGCAGCCCTCGATCGTCCGCGCAGAGACGCCTTCCCTTCCGAGGAGGCGTCCCCTCTTGACCTTGCTCCGGGTGGGGTTTACCTAGCCGCCTGAGTCACCTCAGGCGCTGGTGGTCTCTTACACCACCGTTTCACCCTTACCGGGGGCCGCCCTCTTCGAGAAGAGAACAGTCCCGGCGGTCTGCTTTCTGTGGCACTGTCCCGCGGGTCACCCCGGGTGGCCGTTAGCCACCACCCTGCCCTGTGGAGCCCGGACGTTCCTCGGGAAGTCCCGTGAGGGACTCCACGCGGCCGCCCGCCCGGCTCGTCTGCCGTGCCGACCATGGTACCGGGCGGGAGCGGGGCTTCGGCGCGGTGGCCGTCGCCAGGACCGAACCGGTGAGGATCAGGGCGAAGGCGGCGAGGACGCCTCCCGTCAGGGGCTCGTCCAGGAAGAGGGCGCCGGCCGCCACCGCGATCGCCGGGTTGACGTACGTGATCACCGACGCGCGGATCGGGCCGGCCTCCCTGATCAGCTCCAGGAAGGCCACGAAGGCCACCGCCGTGCAGACGACGCCGAGGGCGGCCAGGGCGGCGAGGGTGTCGGCCGAGGGCAGGGCCGCCGGGCGGGTCACGGCCGCCGCCGGGAGGTAGACCAGGGCGGCCAGGGCCAGGCAGGGCGTGATGAGGTGCAGCGTCGGGACGTCCTTGAGGTGGCGGTCGGCGATCAGCGGGGCCGTGGCGTAGCCGACGACCGTCACCAGGACCTCCGCCAGGGACAGGGCGTCGCCGCCCGCCAGGTGGGGGACGGTGAGGACGCCGACGCCGCCGAGGCCCGCCGCGAGCCCCGTGATCCGGCGGGCGCCCAGCGGCTCCGCGGCGCCGAAGGAGCGGGCGAGCAGGACGCCGACGATCGGTACGCCCGCGATCAGCAGGCCGGCCGTGGAGCTGGACAGGTGGCGCTCGGCGTCGGTCAGGGTGTACCAGGGGCCGACGATCTCGATGACCGCGAACGCCAGCACCGGCTTCCAGCGCGTCCGCAGGTTCCGGGCCAGACCCGGCTGGCGCAGGGCGAAGGGGAGCAGGATCAGGGCGCCCAGGGCGCAGCGCGTGAACACCACGGTCGACGGGGACACCTCGTCCACCGCCACTTTGATCAACAGATAGGGGATGCCCCAGACGACTCCCATCAGGGAGAACAGGGCCCAGCCGCGTGCAGTCATGCGGTGAGTGTCGGCCGGGTCAGCGGGCGCCGTCTTGAACGCTGTTGCGGTACGCCGCCGGGGTCACCCCGAGCACACGGCGGAACCAGCGGGTCAGGTGGGCCTGGTCGGCGAAGCCGACGAGAGCGGCCGCCTCGGCGGGGCGCGCTCCGGCGTCCAGCAGGGCGCGGGCCCGGGTCACCCGGTGCTGGGCGAGCCAGGCGTACGGGGGCGCCCCCATCGTCGTGCGGAAGGCGCGCAGGAGCTGGTAGCGGGAGAGGCCGAGGTCGGCGGCGAGTGCGGCGAGGGAGGGCGGGGCGAGCAGTTCGTCGGCGAGGCGGTCGCGGACGGCGCGGGCGACGGCGCCGGCGCCGGGGACGGCCGTGTCGTCCGCGCGGGCGGTGGAGTGGCGGCGGGCGAGGGCGGTGAGCAGCCAGGGGATGCGGGACTCCGCCTCCAGGGGGTCCGGGCAGGAGCTCACGTCCGTGTGGGCGCGGCACAGGGCGGCGGCCAGCTCGGGGTCGTCGAGGACGGGGTCGCGGAAGTGCGGGGGGCCGCCGCTGCCGAGGGTGCCGTCGGTGAGGAGGGCCGGGGCGGCGTAGAGGGCGCGGTAGGAGTAGCCCTCGGGGGCGGCGGGGCCGCCGGTGTGCATCTCGCCGGGTTCGAGGACGACGATGGAGCCCGGCCCCGACACGATGCGTCCGCCCCGGTAGGCGATGGTCTCCAGGCCGCCGACGGTGACGCCGACCGTGAACTCGTCGTGGGCGTGCGGGGCGTACTCGTGCCGGTCGAAGCGGGCGGTGAGCAGGTCGAGCGGCGGGCCGCACCGCCCGAGCCGTGCCCTGGTCCAGCGCGCCTGTTCCCGTACGTCCGTCACCTCGCACCCCCGCCCACAGGGGATCAGAGGAAGTCGGCGGTGTCCAGGTCGAATCCGAAGGGGGCGGGGAGGGTGATCGGTTTGCCGAAGGGGCGGGTGCACCGCTCGCGGTACTCGTCCTTCTCCGGGTCGCTGAACAGCGTGATCGAGGAGGCCTCACGGTCGACGAGGAGGTGGAGGGGGATGCCTCCGCGGGCGTGGCAGCGACGCTTGGCCTCGCGGTCCGCCTGGGGCTTGCTGGAAGTCACCTCCACCACCATGGCGACGCCGTCGCAGGGCATCCAGGGGTCGGCTCCCCGGTAGAGGCGCAGTGCCGTGGGAGCGAAGGTGCCGTCCGGGATGGCGTGGTTCTTCGGGCGGGCTCCGCCGCTCTTCAGCTTCAGGCCTTTGTTCCCGGAGAACTGCATGTCCGTGCGGGACTCTCTGACCACCTGCGTCACGATCAGCCCGATGCAGTCCTCGTGGTCCCCGTCCGGCGGCGTCACAACGATCTCCCCCTCGATCAGCTCGGCCCGGAAACCCTCCGGGGTCTCCAGGGCGAGGAAGCCCTCCAGCAGGACGTCCGCCCGCGAAAGCGGCTCATGAGCCATGGCAGTCGTGTCACGCCCCTCCTTCTGTCGCCCGCCGGACTGGGACATCGGCTGATCGCCTGTCCGTGGGATCGGGAACCGTTGCCTCGGTCGTGGCACAGGAGCAGGACCGCCGTCAGGCGACACAGCACTGCCTTGACCCTGCCGCAGCGTCAACGTTTCCACTGGGGCCATGCGGATCGGAGAACTCGCCGCCGCCGTCGGGGTCACCACGCGGGCGGTGCGGCACTACCACCTGCTGGGGCTGCTGCCGGAGCCGGAGCGGCTGGGCAACGGGTACCGGGACTACACCCTGCGGCACGCCGTCGTGCTGGCGCGGATCAGGCGGCTGACCGAGCTGGGTCTTGGGCTCGCCGAGGTGCGGGACGTGCTCGCGGACGACGCGGGCAAGGACCTCGTCGAGGTGCTGACGGAGCTCGACGAGGACCTGGCGCGGCAGGAGGCCGCGATCCGGGAGCGGCGGGCGCGGCTGCGGACCCTGCTGGAGGGCGAGGGCGGGCTGAGCGCCGAGGGGCCGGTCTCGCCGGAGCTGGCCGCGCTGTTCCGGGACACGGCTCACCTGTCCGACTCCCCCATGGCCGTCAAGGACCGCGAGATGCTCGCGCTCGTCGAGACCGCGGCGCCGCCGGAGGAGCGGGAGCGGCTGATCGGGCTGCTCGGCGGGGTGGTGAGCGCGCCGGGCGGGGCGGAGCGGGCGCGCGCCCTGTACGGGATGCTCGACGCGCTCGCCGACGCCGATCCGGACGATCCGCGCGTGGAGGAGGCCGCCCGCGCCCTCGCCGCGTCCGTGCCGGACGGTCTGGTCCCGGAGGGAACCGGCCTCGGTGAGGCCGACGGCTTCCTGCGGGCCCTCTACGCCGACTTCGCGCCGGCCCAGGCTGAGGCGTTCCGCCGCATGCTGCGGATCCTCACGGAGGGACGGTCATGAGGGGCGTGCGGGTGGCTCGGGCGCTGGCCCGGCACGAGCTGCGGCTGATGATGAGCCTCTGGCTGTGGGTGGCCCGGCGCAAGCACGGTGTCGGCGGCGGTACGGCGTCCGGGTACGCGCGCGGGCAGGCGGCCCCGATGTACGGGTTCGCGTCCGTGTGCGTGGTCGAGACGGTGGCGATGTCCGTACTGCCGGGCGACCGGCCGACGGTGCACTCGGTGGTCCTCTCCCTGGAACCGGCGGGGCACTTCACGGGGACGGGCTTGGACCCCGCCGTCCTCCACGGCGCCGAACTGGACCGGCCGGCGCACGCCGTACCCTGACGTCGAGCTCGATCGAAGGAGTACGTGTGCTTGTCCTGCTGCCGCCGTCCGAAGGCAAGGCCGCTTCCGGCCGCGGTGCCCCGCTGAGGCCCGAGTCGCTGTCGCTGCCGGGGCTGGCCGCCGCGCGGGAGGCCGTCCTCGCCGAGCTGGTGGACCTGTGCGCCGGCGACGAGGACAAGGCGCGCGAGGTGCTCGGGCTGAGCGAGGGGCTGCGGGGCGAGGTCGCGAAGAACGCGGAGCTGCGGACCGCCGGGGCGCGGCCCGCCGGGGAGATCTACACCGGGGTGCTGTACGACGCCCTGGACCTGGCGTCCCTGGACGCGGCGGCGAAGCGGCGGGCGGCGGCGTCCCTGCTGGTCTTCTCCGGGCTGTGGGGCGCGGTCCGGGTCACCGACGAGATCCCCTCCTACCGGCTCTCGATGGGCGTGAAGCTGCCCGGCCTCGGCCCGCTGAGCGGGCACTGGCGCGCGCCGATGGCCGAGGTGCTGCCCGAGGCGGCCGGGGACGGGCTGGTGCTGGACCTGCGGTCGGCGGCGTACGCGGCGGCCTGGAGGCCCAGGGGCGAGGTCGCCGGGCGGACGGCGACCGTACGCGTGCTGCACGCGCCGACCCGGAAGGTGGTCAGCCACTTCAACAAGGCGACCAAGGGGCGGATGGTGCGGAGCCTGCTGACGGCCGGGGCCGCGCCGAAGGACCCCGCCGGGCTGGTGGAGGCGCTGCGGGACCTCGGCCACGAGGTGGAGGCGACGGCGCCGGCCCGGGCGGGGGCGGCCTGGTCGCTCGACGTCCTAGTGGACGAGGTGCACTGAACCCTCGCGTTGCAGTAGGCGCAACGGCCTTTGCGTGGTGTGCACCGGGCGGGCAGGATGACGCCATGCGCTCTCCCCTGCCCTCCTCGGCCTCCTCCTCCGTGCTGGACCTCGCCCCCGTCGTGCCCGTCGTCGTCGTCGAGGACGCCGCCGACGCCGTGCCGCTGGCGCGTGCGCTGGCCGGTGGCGGGCTGCCCGCGATCGAGGTGACCCTGCGGACGCCCGCCGCGCTCGACGCGATCCGCGCGATCGCCGGTGAGGTGCCCGAGGCCGTGGTCGGCGCCGGGACGGTGATCACGCCGGCGCAGGCGGACGAGGCGGTGGCGGCCGGGGCGCGGTTCCTGGTCAGCCCGGGGTGGACGGACGTCCTGCTCGAGGCCATGCGGGCGTCCGGGGTGCCGTTCCTGCCGGGGGTGTCCACCGCCTCCGAAGTGGTGGCGCTCCTTGAGCGGGGGGTGCGGGAGATGAAGTTCTTCCCGGCGCAGGCGGCGGGCGGCACGGCGTACCTGAAGTCGCTCGCCGGGCCGCTTCCGCAGGCCCGCTTCTGCCCGACCGGGGGCATCGGCCCCGACTCCGCGCCGGACTACCTCGCACTGCCCAACGTGGGGTGCGTGGGCGGGAGCTGGATGCTTCCGGCGGACGCGGTGGCCGCCCGGGACTGGGACCGCGTCGAGGCGCTGGCCCGGGCGGCGGCGGGGCTCAGCGCAGGTGCGAGGTGTCGTTGAACAGGCGGACGCTGGCGTTGCCGTCGGCGTAGTACGCCACGGCGGAGAGGGAGGCCGCCGACAGTTCCATGCGGAACAGGGCCTCGGGCGGGGCGCCCAGCGCGAGGCGTATGAGGGTCTTGATCGGTGTCACGTGGGTGACGAGCAGGACCGTGCGGCCGGCGTACGCGGCGGTCAGCCGGTCGCGGGTGGCGGCGACCCGGGCGGCGGTGGCCGCGAAGCTCTCGCCGCCGCCGGTGGGTTCGGCGTCCGGGGAGGACAGCCAGGCGTTCAGGTCGTCGGGGTGGCGTTCGCGGACCTCGCCGAAGGTGAGGCCCTCCCAGGCGCCGAAGTCCGTCTCGCGCAGCCCGTCCTCCACGGTCACGTCCAGACCGAGCCGGGCGGCGACGATGCCGGCGGTCTCGCGGGTGCGGGCGAGGGGCGAGGCGACGACCGCCTGGACGGTGCCGCGCCGGGCGAGGAACTCGCCGGCCTTCTCGGCCTGCTCCCGGCCGACGCCGGAGAGGGAGGGGTCGCTGCCGCCGCTGCCCGAGAAACGCTTCTGCGGAGTCAGCGGGGTCTCGCCGTGCCGCAGCAGCACGAAGGTCGCGGGCGGCCCCAGATCGGCGGGCGCCCACCCGGCGCTAGGCGTGGCGACGGCCCGCGCGGCCCGGACGTCGGCCTCGGCACCGGCGCCCTCGGGAGCGTCGGCGCCTCCGGCTGCGACGCCGGTCCCGGACGCCCCGGAGGCGGTGCCGGACGGGGGGACCGCGTCCGCGGGCCGCGCGTCGGCGGGGCCCGCGGGCGCCGGTGCCAGCGCCGCCCGGGCGCGGGCCGCGCCCGCTGCCGCGTCGCCGGGCGGGCCCGCGGGCCCGGGGAGCGAGGGGCGGGCCGGCGGGGCGTCCAGGGCGGCCCGGGAGGTCGCCGCCGACCATGCCTCGCCCCGTTTGCCCGCGTCCATCGCCTCGTTGGCCAGGCGGTCGGCGTGCTTGTTCTGCGCCCGCGGGATCCACTCGTACGTCACCCGCTCCGGCGGGAAGACCCGCGCCGCCTGGGCCGCGAGCGGCTTCATCGCCGGGTGCTTGATCTTCCAGCGGCCCGTCATCTGCTCGATGACGAGCTTGGAGTCCATCCGGACGTGGACCCGCGCCCGAGGGTCCAGCTCGTGGGCGGCGCGCAGGCCGGCCAGCAGGCCCCGGTACTCGGCGACGTTGTTCGTGGCGACCCCGATGTACTCGGCCGCCTCCACCAGGGTCTCCCCCGTCGCCGCGTCAGCCACCACGGCCCCGTAGCCCGCGGGCCCCGGGTTGCCCCGGGACCCGCCGTCCGCCTCGACGATGAACTCCCGCACCGCCGGTGGCCCCTACAGCCCCGACTCGGCCGTGCGCACCAGGATGCGCCGGCAGTTCTCGCAGCGCACCACCGTGTCGGGGGCCGCGGAGCGGACCTCGTTCAGCTCGGTGATGGCGAGCTCCTGGCGGCAGCCCTGGCAGGTGCGGGCGTACAGCTTCGCCGCGCCGATGCCGCCCTGCTGCTCGCGCAGCTTCTCGTACAGGCTCAGCAGCGGGGCGGGCACGGATGCGGAGACGACCTCGCGCTCCTTCGTCACCGAGGCGGCCTCGCCGTCGATCTCCTCGACCGCCGCGTCCCGGCGCGCGGTGGCGTCGTCGATCCTCCCCTGCACGGAGCCGACCCGCTCGGTCAGTTCGGCGACCCGCTCCTGCGCGGACTCGCGGCGCTCCATGACCTCCAGGACGACGTCCTCCAGGTCGCCCTGCCGCTTGGCGAGGGAGACGATCTCGCGCTGGAGGTTCTCCAGGTCCTTCGGCGAGGAGACGGCGCCGGAGTCGAGGCGCTTCTGGTCGCGGGCGGCGCGCTGGCGCACCTGGTCGACGTCCTGCTCGGCTTTGGTCTGCTCGCGGGCGCAGTCGCTCTCCTCGGTCTGCGCGGCGACGAGCAGGTCCCGCAGCTGGGCGAGGTCCCGGTTCAGCGACTCGATCTCGGCGTGCTCGGGCAGCGACCTCCGCTTGTGCGCGAGCTGCTGGAGGCGGACGTCGAGGTCCTGGACGTCGAGGAGTCGGATCTGGTCGGCGGGCGCGGCGTTCAGTTGGGGGCTCCAGATGTGTCGGTGGTGGTAGAGGCCGCGTGGGCGGTCCAGGGGTCGGTGACCGTCTTCGAGACGTGGACCCGCAGGCCCCATCCGTGGCGATCGGAGATCTCGTCGAGCTGGGCTGCGGCCAGCTCGCACCAGGGCCACTCGGTGGCCCAGTGCGCCGCGTCGAGCAGGGCGAGGGGGCCCTGGGCGCGGTCCGCGACGAACTCGGACACCGGGTGGTGGCGCAGGTCCGCGGTGAGGAAGGCGTCCACGGCGGCGGCCCGTACGTGGTCGAAGAGGCTGTCGCCGGAACCGCCGCTGACGGCGACCGTGCGCACGAGGGCGTCGGGGTCGCCGGCGACGCGGATGCCCTGCGCGGTGGCGGGGAGGCGTTCGGCGGCGAGGGCGGCGAGGTCGCGGACGGTCAGCGGGTGGGCCGGCTCGCAGACGCGGCCGAGCCCCCGGCGGCCCTCCGGATCGGTGGCGTCCGGCACCAGGGGCCGCAGGACCCTGAGGTCCAGGGCGCCGGCGAGGGCGTCGGAGACTCCCGGGTCGGCGGTGTCGGCGTTGGTGTGGGCGACGTGCAGCGCGATGTCGTTCTTGATGAGCGTGTGCACCACGCGGCCCTTGAAGGTGGAGGCCGCGACCGTGGTCGTCCCGCGCAGATAGAGCGGATGGTGGGTGACCAGCAGGTCGGCGTCCAGCCTCACCGCCTCGTCGACGGTCTCCCGGACCGGGTCGACGGCGAACAGGACCCGCGTGACCTCCTGGTCGGGCTCGCCCACGACGGTGCCGACCGCGTCCCAGGACTCGGCCCGCTCGGCGGGCCACAGTTTCTCCAGCGCGGCGATGACTTCAGACAGACGGGGCACACCTGAAAGGCTACCTGGCCGTTCCGTGCGGCAGTACCGGCATCCTGGAGCACACACCCCTCTCCTTCCTCGGACGAATCGTTCCTGGAACACCCTTACGTGTGAAGCGCGGGCCCACCGCTCCGCCGTCCGTGCGTGCGCGACCTACCTTCGTCACCGGAGGTGACCGAACGATGACGGTCTGTGCCATCGAACCCGGGGCGGGACACGAGGAGGGAGCCGGACGGGCGGGCTGCGCCATCACCGCCGACGGCTCCTACGCCGCACGCCTCGCCCTCGCCGGCGACTCCTTCTTCCCGGAGCGCTGGACCCTGGACGGCCCCGAGCCCTACGCGGTGCCGCTGCCCGGCAACCAGCCCGAGGAACCCGGCACCGAGGTGCAGCCCCTGAGCGACGGCCGGGTCCTCATCCGCCGGCCGTCCGGCGGACGGCACGCCTTCTCCCTGCTGTACCCGACCGGCCCCGGCACCGGCGAGCTGCCGCTGGGCACGGTGGAGTGCCCGGAGGAGGACACCCGACTGCGGCTGCTGCCGCCCGCGCCGGGCGGGGAGCGGGCGTACGCCCTCGCCGTGGGCCGGCGGTCCACGGTGGTGTGGCTGGTGGCGGGCGGCGCGTTCGGGCCCGAGCAGCTCGCGGAGGTCCCCGGACGCTGCTCCGGCGGGGTGTGGCTGGACCGCGAGGGGCGGATGCTGGCGCTGGACCGGGAGACCGGCGGGCGCACCAAGGCGGTCGTGGTGGACCTGGAGCGCGGCGGCGAGACGTCCCCGCTGCTGCAGATCGCCGACGGCAGCGACGACCGGCTGCTGCTCGCCGATCCGGACAGCGGGCTGCTGCTGATCCGTTCGGACGCGCCGTCGCCCGGCCGGGGCCGGCTGGGCTGGGGGGTGCTGGGCAGCACGCTGCCGGTGCGTTTCCCGGAGTGCCTGCGGCTGGCGGACTGCGCGGTCACGCCGTTCGCGATCCAGCCGGGGCAGATGCTGACGCCGGAGGGCTGCGCGGTGGCGCTGCGGATCGACGGCGCGTTCGGCAGCTGGGTCGGGGTGTGGCGGCCGGCGGAACGACGGGTGCACCACTTTCCGGCGCCCGCGGGGTGGTTGGCCGGCGCCGGGCTGTGGACCGTGGGCGGGGAGCTGCGGCTGCCGTACGCCACCGGGGCGGTGCCGTGCGGTGTGGCCGGGCTGAGGGCGCCCTGGCGGGAGCGGCCGCGAGAAGGGCTGGACGTCCGTCCGGTGGTGGACCTCCGGGAGGCGCCGGGCCGCCCGGCACCCGCCGAGCCCGCACCCGTGTCGGTGTCCGACGGCGGGCTCCCCACCGCCGTGGGGCCCATGGCCCGAGGCCGGGTGCCGTCCGCCGCCGCGCCCATGACCGAAGGGCGGCTCGTTCTCCCCGCCGCCCCCGTGGCCGAAGAGCGGGACCGGTCCGCCGACGCGCCCACGGCCGAGGGCGCGACCCCCTCCAACGCCGTCCTCATGACCGTGGGCCGACTCGCCACCACCACCCCGTCCACGAACCAGGACCACGCCCCGCCCGAGGGCCGGCTCACCACCGCCGTCGGCCCCATGGCCGGAGAGCTCCTCCCGCCCTGCGCCCTGCCCGGCGGCGGCAGGTCGCCGTCGTATTCCGTGCGCATCGCCGACGGTCCGTTCCCGCTGTGCACCGCACACACGGTCGGCGGTCAACCACAGCCCCCCAGCGAGTGCATGGCCGACGGCCGAAGCCCCTTCCACGCCGAACTCCCCGCGCCCGAGCCCCCCGCCCCCCGCCCCGTCCCCTTGCAGAAGGCGCCCCTGGACCGGCTTGTAACGAAGTAGCCGCGGTCGGCGTGGCCGCCTGGATCCGGGTGGTGGTGGGCCGGTTACACTCGCCCGGCTGTAAAAGAGATCGTGTTTACGGGGTGAGTTCCTTCCGATGAACGACATCAGCACGCACGAGCCGCAGTCCGCCGAGAGCGGACAGGCCTCTGCCGGACACGGCAGGCACCGGGGCCCTGTCTCCACGCAGGACGCGGAAGCGTCCCCGCGCGGCCGGCACCGCAGGCCGGAGCAGGCGAACGAGTACGCGGAGTCGGCAGCCTGACCACCCGTCAGGCACCGGTCCGCACCTGAGCCGGGTCCCGGCCGTCGTCGACGACGACCGGGACCCGGCTCCGTCGTGTTCGGCCGCCGTACCGGCGCGTACCGGCGCGTCACCTCTCCCCACCGCGCCGACGACCACCTACACCGCACCGTCCCCGCGTCACATCCGCATCCGCAGCGTCTCGCCCGGCTGCGCGTCCCCGGCGAACCGGGTGACGCAGGAGCGGACGCGGGTGACGTCACCGTCGAGCAGGGCGCCGACGACCGCCTCGAGGGTCATGCCGTAGGTGAACAGGCCGTGCGGGACGGGCCGTTCGAACCCGGTGGGCACGGGGCTCCCGGCGTCGTTCCGGCGGCCGGGGCCGAGCGGGGGCGGGCCGCTCCGCCCGCGGTGGGGACGGCGTGGTCGCCCGCGGGCGGCCGTCAGCGCGCCGTCGTCCTCCGGGGCAGCCACAGCCACATCACCGCCGCGCCGGCCAGCAGCAGCGCCGTGCTGGTGCGGAAGGCCTGGGCGTAGCCCTCCGTCAGGGCCTGCGGGGTGCGGGTGGCGCCCGTGCGGGCCGCCGCGATCGTGGACATGATCGCGAGGCCCAGGGAACCGCCCATCGTGCGGGAGGTGTTGACCAGCCCGGAGACCAGGCCGGCCTCCTCCGGCGCCGCGCCGGACATGGCCAGCGAGGCCAGCGGGGTGGTGGCGAGGCCCGCGCCCAGCATCATCAGGACGCCGGGGACCATGACGGCGGTGAGGTACGCCCCGTCCGCGGTCATCGTCGACTGCCAGCCGAAGCCGGCCGCCGCGGTCAGCGTGCCGAGCACGGCCGTCGCGCGCGGTCCCGCCGTACGCATCAGCCGGGGCGCGAGCTTGGAGCCGATGATCACCGCGAGCGAGCTCGGCACCAGGGCCAGTCCGGCCTCCAGCGGGGTGTAGCCGAGCACGTTCTGGGCGTACAGGGTCATGAAGAACCACATGCAGAACATGGCGCAGCCGCTCAGGAGCATCGCCGCGTTCGCCGACGCCACCGACCGCAGCCGCAGCAACCCGAGCGGCATCAGCGGGGCCTTGGCCCGTGCCTCGGCGAGGAGGAACAGGGCGAGGAGGACGAGCCCGGCGCACAGCGGCGCCACCGTGGCCGTCGCCGTCCAGCCCTCGGCCTCCGTCTGTGAGATGCCGTACGCGAGGGTGGCGAGGCCGGCCGTCACCAGGAGCGCACCCGGCAGGTCGAGCCGCCGTCCGTCCCCGGCCCGGCTCTCCGTGAGCCATCGGGCGGCCCCGGCCAGCACGACCGCTCCGACGGGTACGTTGATCAGCAGGACCCACCGCCACGACAGCGCGTCCACGAGCACCCCGCCGACGAATCCGCCGGCCGCGCCGCCGCCGGCCCCGACGGCCGTCCAGGTCGCTATGGCCCGGGTGCGGGCCGCGCCCTCCGGCACGGCCGAGGTGACGATGGTGAGCGTGGAGGGCGCCAGAACGGCCGCCCCGAGTCCCTGCACGGCCCGGGCCAGCAGCAGCTGCCAGCCGTCCTGGGCCAGCCCGCCGGCCAGCGAGGCCAGCGTGAACAGGCCGAGGCCGACGAGGAACATCCGCTTGCGCCCGTAGAGGTCGCCGGCGCGTCCGCCGAGCAGCATGAAGCCGGCGAAGGCGATGGCGTACGCGTTCACCACCCACTGCAGGCCCTGCTCGCCGAGCGCCAGCCCGCTCCGCATGGACGGCAGGGCGACGTTCACCACCGAGATGTCGAGGACGACGAGGAACTGCCCGGCGCAGGCGAGCGCGACCACCAGCCAGACGGACGATGTGGCACGGGCGGACCTGTGGGCGGCGTCGGTGGTTTCGAGCATGTGCGCCATGTTCTCAACCGGTCCCCGCCCCGGCACCGGCTTTTCGTCCTACCCGCACCCGGTCCCCGGTCCTGGACACCGCCCGCCGCCCCCGGTCGGCCGGGGGCGGCGGACGGCTCCGCCGGAGCGGGCCCGGCGGTCACATGCGGTGGCTGCCGCCGGTGTCCCGGTGGTGTTCGTGCTTGGTCTTGCGGGGGATGAGCCCGGCCAGTCCCAGCAGGCCGAGCAGGCCCCACAGCCCGCCGTTGCCGCCGCCGTCGTCGTCGTTGTCGTTCTGCGCCTGCACGACCGTGGCGGTGGCCGGCTGGGCCGCCTGCCCGGCGCTCTGGCCGAACGCCGCGCCGGCCGGGGCGACGGCGAGCAGAACGCCGATGGCGACGGTGCCCACGAATTTGCGCATTGCTGTCTCCCTCGTCTCAGTGGTCCCGGCAGTCACTTTCACGCCATCCGGAGTGCCCCTTTTCATCCCCTACAGACTGAAATGCGGGAAATGTAGAGAATCTATTGATTGCCGCTTCAACCGAAGGGTGCCGACGCCCGTCGGCGCATCGGCACGAAGGAACGGTCGAGAATTCGTCAGCGGCTCGGAGCCGGACCAGCCGCCTCGGTGTACGGGGCTCGGTCCGCGCGTACTCCTGCACACGGCCGGGCCCCGGAGGCACCCTTCATGACGCAGACGACGACCGGCCCTCCGGGCGACCGTCGGACCGGCGTCCGCGGCCGCGGGCGGGCAGCGGGTAGGACCCGGAGCGTGCGCAGACGGTCCCGGACGCCGCCGGGAGCACGTACGTCCTGGCCGCCCGCGCCACCGGCCGCGCTCCGCTCGGCTCCCCGGTCCGCCACGAGGGCGACGGGCGCCCGGCCGACCTGGACCCGTCCCTGCCGGGCGAGACGGTCTCCGCCCGACTCCCCTCACCCGGCGGCACCCCCTGCCGGCCGGTCCGGCAGGGGGTGCGGCAGCATGGGCCCGTGCACACACGTACGCCCTCGGGAGAGGCAAGCCCCATGTCGATGGCACCCGGGCCCGGGATCCTGGCCGCGTTCGAGGCGGCGAAGGGCTTCATGCCCGTGGACGAAGGGCTGGCCCTGTACGCGGCGGCGGCCGAGGCCGGCCGTCTCGGGCTGCCGCTCCTGGAGATCGGCAGCTACTGCGGCCGCTCCACGATCCTGCTCGCCGACGCGGCCCGCGCGGCCGGTGTCACCGCGCTCACCGTGGACCACCACCGCGGCAGCGAGGAGCAGCAGCCCGGCTGGGAGTACCACGACCCGGAGACGGTCGACCCCGAACTGGGCCTGATGGACACCCTCCCCGCCTTCCGCCGCACCCTGCACCGGGCGGGCCTGGAGGACCACGTGGTGGCCCTGGTCGGCCGCTCGCCCCGGATCGCCGCCCTCTGGGCCTCCCCGCTCGCCCTCGTCTTCATCGACGGCGGCCACACCGACGAACACGCCACCGCCGACTACGAGGGCTGGGCCCCGCACGTCGTCGAGGGCGGCCTGCTCGTCATCCACGACGTCTTCCCCGACCCGGTGGACGAGTTCACCGGCCAGGCCCCGTACCGCGTCTGCCTCCGGGCCCTCGCGTCCGGCGCGTTCACCGAGGTCTCGGCGACCGGATCCCTGCGCGTACTGCGCCGTACCGGCACGGACGCCCGGCACCGCTAGGGTGGCTGCGTGTCGTACACAGGTCCCGGTTTCGATCCGCCCCAGCCCCGGAGGTCCCGGCGCGGGCCCCTGACCGTGGCACTCGCCGCGCTGGTGCCGGGCGCGCTGCTCGGATGGGCGGTGTACGCCGCGGTGGGCGGGTCCGGGGACGACGAGGGGCCGGGGAGCGCCGCCGTTCCCGCCTCCCCCTCCGCCTCGTCCCGTACGCCGGCGCCGTCCGCGAGTTCCGGGGGCGGGAAGCCCGGCGCCTCCGCCGCCGCGAGCGGCCCCCTCGCGGGCAAGGTCGTCGTCATCGACCCCGGACACAACCCGGGCAACTTCAAGCACACCGCCGAGATCAACCGCCAGGTGGACATCGGGACGAACCGCAAGGAGTGCGACACCACCGGTACGTCCACCAACGACGGGTACGCGGAGGCCGAGTTCACCCTCGACGTCGCCCACCGGATGCGCGCGCTGCTCGAGAAGCGGGGCGCCACCGTGAAGCTGACCCAGGACGGGGACCGGCCGTTCGGCCCGTGCGTGGACGAGCGGGCCCGGATCGGCAACGAGGCGAAGGCCGACGCCGTCGTCTCGATCCACGCGGACGGCTCGGGCACCGGCAACCGCGGCTTCCATGTGATCCTCCCCGGCGCCGTCGACGCCGGCGCCGCGGACACCCGCGCCATCGTCGAGCCGTCCGGCGACCTCGGTGCGCGCATCGCGGGCACCTTCGTCCGCGTCACCGGCAGCGCGCCCTCCAACTACGTCGGCGACGGTACCGGTCTCGTCACGCGCAAGGACTTGGGCGGTCTCAATCTGTCAACGGTTCCCAAGGTGTTCGTCGAGTGCGGCAACATGCGCGACAGCAAGGACGCGGCGCTGCTGACCAGCGGCGCCTGGCGGCAGAAAGCGGCGCAAGGGATTTCCGAGGGAATCGTGAGCTTCCTGCGCGGGTAGGGATCAGCGCGCTGGTCCGGGCGGACAGCCCGATCCTGCGGACGATAGTGTCCGTCCGTACGATGAGGGGCCACCCCCGCGCTTCACACCGGAACCTTCGGGCGACATGGTGACAGCGACGCCTCTTCCGACGACGAGACGACCTACGAAGGACCTGAAGTGAATATCCGCTCCCTCACTCGAGGCGACGGCGTGGTGATCGGAGCAGCGGTGTTGCTGTTCATCGCGTCGTTCCTCGACCTCTACTCCGTCGACGGCGCACCCGACAGTTACGACCTCCCCAGCCTGTGGGGCAGCGGTCCGGTCGTGCTCGGAGTCGTGCTGGCGGGCCTCATCGGCGCCGCGCTCGTCGTCGTCGCCCGCGGCCTGCCGCAGCCGCCGAAGGTCGCGGGGCTCGACCTCGGCCAGTTCGGCGTCGCCTTCACGGTGTTCGCCGCCTGGAGCGCCCTCGGCAACATCTTCGACGTGGCCGGCGGCATCGACAACGTCGGCGGCGGGTCCTCGGACGGTCCCGACGCCGGCACCGGTCTGATCCTGGCTCTCGTCGCCACGCTCGTCATGGCCGTCGCCGCCATCGCCACCCCCCTGGTGCCCGCCCTCAAGGGCGCGCTCCTCCCGGCCGCCCGTCCCGCCGCCCCGCAGCCCTACGGCGCGCAGCCGCCCGGCGGTTACGGCTACCCGGGCGCGCAGCAGGCCTCGTTCGGCGGTCAGCCGCAGCCGGGCCAGCCGCAGCAGCCCTTCCCGGGCCAGCCGCAGCCGGGCCAGCCCGGTCAGCCGGCTCAGCCGCAGGCGGGTCAGCCCGCTCCGGCGCCCGCCGGGGACTTCTCGCCGTTCTGGTTCGCCGTGCCGGTGCCCCGGCCGCTGTTCCCGGAGGACGGCTCGCCCACGCCGATCGCCGAACTGGCCCCCGGCACCTGGTACCTGGCGGTCGAGCAGCGCGGTCCGTCCCTCGTCGCCCAGACCCAGGACGGCCGCCGCGGCGTCCTCCAGGACACCTCGGGCATCCAGCGCGGCTGACCCGGGCCCCCTCCGCGACGGCCCCCCGCCCACCGGGCGGGGGGCCGTCGCCGTACGGCGGGACCCGTCACGGTCGGCCGGCGCGGACGATGCCGTGCGCGCCGCGCTCCGCGCCGGTCATCACATGGGTGACGAACGGGTGGTCGCCCGCCTCCGGGAAGGGCGGCTCGACGGACCCGCCGGACGCGGGGGCGAGGTCGAGGGCCTGCGCGCCGCCGCGCTCCGCGCCGTCCGGCCGCAGGTCGTACGCGCCCTCGCGGAACACCGTGTCGAACTGGGCGCCCACGGCGTGGAGGGCGCCGGGCACGTTCGGTCCCGCCGTCAGCACCCGGATCCGTACGCGCCCGCCGGTCCTCGCCGTCATCGGGTCGTGGTCGTGCTGGTCGGCGTGCCCGTTGAAGGCGACCGTGTCGGGTTCCTCGGCGTTCGCCTTGCCGGCGTCGGCGATGCCGTTCCGTCCGCCGAGGTGGAACTCCGACTGGACCAGCAGGTACGCGCGGTCCACGCTCGGCAGGCCGGAGGGATCGCCGGTTCCAGCCGCTCCGGCAGCGCGGCCCAAAGGCGTGGCGCCTGCTGCTCACCCACCGCTGGTCCCACGCCGGACTTCCGCGCCGGTCCCGGGCGTCGCGGGTTTCAACCGGACGTTCGGGGCCAGTCGGAGAGTATGTCCCCTCGCTATCGCACTGGTTCCAACTCCGCGGGGACGGTCGTCGCGGTGATCGCGGACATCATGGCCGTCATCCTCGGACTGTGGATCCTCATGTATCTGCTGGACGCCAACCGGGGCAACGACCTGGTGCAGTTCGTCCACGACGCGGCCAACTGGCTGGCCGCCTGGTCACGCGACCTCTTCACGTTCGACGAGGCCTGGGCGCGTGTGGTCGCCGGCTACGGACTCGCCGCCGTCGTCTACCTGTTCATCGGCCACGCCATCGCCGGCCGCCTGCGCCGGTACTGAGCACGCCCCGGCCGGTTCAGGCGGGCGTGCAGCAGTCCGGGGTCAGCCCCCTGGGCAGGCGGTCGCCGCCGAAGACCGCGCAGGTGGCCTCGTGGCCGCCGAGTGCGGCGACCGCCAGCAGCAGGGAGCCGGCGGTCCAGGTGGTCAGCTCGCGCGGCCAGATCGCGCCGTCGTCGAAGACGTAGCCCGTCCAGTACAGGCCGGTCTCCGGATCGCGCAGGTGCTGGATCGACTGGAGCACCTCCAGCGCGCGGTCGGACTCGCCCATCACCCAGAGCGCCAGGGCGAGTTCGGCCGACTCACCGCCGGTCACCCATGGATTGGGCACCACGCAGCGCACCCCGAGTCCGGGGACGACGAAACGCTCCCAGCCCTCCTCGATGCGGGCCTCGGCCTCCGTGCCGGTGAGCGCGCCGCCGAGCACCGGGTAGTACCAGTCCATGGAGTAGCGGTTCTTGTCCAGGAACCGCTCCGGGTGGCGCCGGATCGCGTGCCGCAGCGCGCCCGCCGCCAGCTCCCAGTCCGGCTGCGGCTCCTCGCGCTGCTCGGCGATGGCCAGCGCGCAGCGCAGCGCGTGGTGGACGGAGGAGGAGCCGGTGAGCAGCGCGTCCGCGGTGGGCGTGCCGTCGTCGTCGCGCCGCCAGCCGATCTGCCCGCCGGGCTGCTGCAGCCGCAGCACGAACTCCACCGCCGCGTACACCACCGGCCACATGCGGTCCAGGAACGTGTCGTCGCCCGTGGCGAGGTAGTGGTGCCACACCCCGACCGCGACGTAGGCGACGAAGTTGGTCTCCCGGCCCCGGTCGGTGACGTCGAGCGGGTCGCCGTCGGCGTAGGCCGCGTACCAGGAGCCGTCCGCCAACTGGTGCCGGGCCAGCCAGAGGTAGGCCCGTTCGGCGGCGTCGTGCTCGCCCGCCGTGTCCAGGGCCATCGCGGCCTCGACGTGGTCCCACGGGTCGAGGTGGTGGCCCCGGAACCAGGGGATCGCCCCGTCCTCCCGCTGCCCGGCGAGGATGCCGGCGACGGTCGCGGCGGCCTGGCCGGGCGTGAGCACCCCGGGCAGGACGAGGTGTTCCGTCCGAGGAGTCCGGGGGGTCGTCACGTGGCGTCCGCCTCGGCCTCGGCGCGCGGCAGGTGCGGCTTGGTCGCGTACGCCACGAAGCTCTTGCCGATCAGCGGGTTCAGCGCCTGCTCCGCGACCCGGGTGGCCAGCGGCTTCTTCATGATGTCCCAGACCAGCAGCTTGTGGTACGCCCGTACCGGCAGCGCCTTGTCGTTGTCCACGCCGAACGCGCACTTCAGCCACCAGTACGGCGAGTGCAGCGCGTGCGCGTGGTGGGTGCCGTACGGTTTGAGGCCGGCCCCGCGGATCTTGGCGAGGAGCTCGTCCGCCCTGTAGATGCGGATGTGGCCGCCCTCGACCTCGTGGTAGGCGTCGGACAGGGTCCAGCACACCTTCTCGGGGCCGTAGCGCGGGACGGTGATCGCGATCCGGCCGCCGGGCTTGAGCACGCGCGCCATCTCGGCGAGGACGCCCTTGTCGTCCGGGATGTGCTCCATCACCTCGGAGACGATGACGACGTCGAAGGACTCGTCGGGGAAGGGCAGGGCGAGGGCGTCGCCCTCCATGGCGGTGGCGGTGGCCCCGGCGGGCGCCTCCCCGGCCTCCTTCATCGCCGCGAACCACTTGGCGACCTCGCGGATCTCCTCGCCGTTCCGGTCCAGCGCCACGACCCGCGCACCACGCCGGTAGCACTCGAAGGCGTGCCGGCCGGCTCCGCAGCCGAGGTCCAGGACGCGGTCGCCCGGGGCGAGCGGGAACCGGGAGAAGTCGACGGTCAGCACGTGGCCCTGCTTTCGCGGTCGGAGGTGTCGGCTGTGTTCACGTCTGCGGCGCCCGGGTCCGGGAGGACGTCCGCGGCGGCCGGCGCCGGTTCCTCCGCACGGGCGGCGCCCGTGCCCCGGCCGGCACGGGCCATCGCCTCGCGGTAGCGGGCCACCGTGCCCTGGGCCGCACGCGCCCAGGTGAAGTTCCGCAGCACCCGTTCCCGGCCGGCCGCGCCGAGCCGGGCGCGCAGTCCGGGGTCCGCGAGCAGCCGGGTCAGCGCGGCGGCCAGGGCCCCCGCGTCGCCGGGCGGTACGGCGAGACACGTCTCCCCGTCGCGGCCTGCCACCTCGGGGATCGCCCCGCCGGTCGTGGCGACCAGCGGGGTGCCCGTGGCCATGGCCTCGGCGGCCGGCAGCGAGAACCCCTCGTACAGCGACGGCACGCACGCGACCTGCGCCGACCGCACCAGGTCGACCAGTTCGGCGTCCGAGATGCCCTTGACGAACTCGACGGCGCCCTCGAGGCCGTACCGCTCCACGGCCTGGGCGACGGGCCCCTCCACGGGCCGCTTGCCGACCACGACGAGATGGGCGTCGGGCTGCTCCGCCCGCACCTTCGCCAGCGCCTCGACGAGGAAGACCAGTCCCTTCAGCGGCACGTCCGCGCTGGACGTGGTCACGATCCGCCCGGGTACGACCGGCACCGACGGATCGGGCGCGAACAGGTCGGTGTCGGCGCCGATGTGGACGACGTGGACGCGGTCCCGCCGTACGCCGAGGTCGTCGACGATCTCCTGGCGGGAGCTGCCGGAGACGGTGAGCACGGACGGCAGGCGGCGCGCCACCCGCTTCTGCATCCGGGTGAAGGCGTACCAGCGGCGTACCGAGTACCGCCGCTGCCAGTTCTCCGCGGCGTCCAGCTCCAGCCGGCGGTCGACGGTGATGGGGTGGTGGATGGTGGTCACCAGGGGGGCGCCGAGGTCGCCGAGCAGACCGTAGCCGAGGGTCTGGTTGTCGTGGACGACGTCGAAGTCGCCGCGGCGGGCGCGCAGATGGCGGCGGGCTCGCAGGGAGAACGTCAGCGGCTCGGGGAAGCCGCCGGTCCACATGGTGCCGACCTCCAGCGCGTCGATCCAGTCCCGGTACTCGTCGCGCTTCGGGGTGCGGAAGGGGTCCGGCTGGCGGTAGAGGTCGAGGCTGGGCAGTTCGGTGAGGGTCGGCCCGGTGCGGCCCCCGTCGAGGACGTCGAGCACGGGGTAGGGCTGGGCCCCTATGACCTCGACGCGGTGTCCGAGACGGGCGAGTTCGCGGGAGAGGTGGCGTACGTAGACGCCCTGCCCGCCGCAGAACGGGTTTCCCTTGTAGGTGAGGAGTGCGATGCGGAGCGGTCGCAAGCCGTCGGATGCGGTCCCCTGCGAGGGCCCGGCCTGACTGGCCTCAGCGGTCACTCTGGGCCCCCTTCTCCCTGCACTGTCCCGCGACACTACGTCGGGACGCTCATCTAGAACAAGTTTCAGAGTTGATCGTTCGGAGGATCCGAATCTACCGGCAGGTAGGGGTACTGGCAGCAGTGGATCAGGTGATTCACGCCACGACGGACGGCATGCCATGCTGTCCGATCATCCACCCTCACCGACTGTCACGGACGGGACCCATGCCTACGGAAGCCAACAGGGACGAGGAGGCCAGGGCAGCCACGACGGCCGGGGCGTGCGGGGCGGCGGCGGGAGCCGGCACCGCGCCGCCCGCCCCGGCCTCACCGCTCACCGAGCGCCAGGAGGCACGCCGGCGCCGCATCCTGCGGACCTGCGCGCGGCTGGCCGGCCGGGGCGGCTTCGACGCGGTGCAGATGCGTGAGGTCGCGGAGTCCTCGCAGGTGGCGCTCGGCACGCTGTACCGCTACTTCCCTTCCAAGATCCATCTCCTGGTCGCCACCATGCGGGACCAGCTGGAGACCCTGCACGACACGCTGCGGAAGGAGCCGCCGGTCGGCGAGACCCCGGCCGAGCGGGTCGCGGAGACCCTGATGCGGGCCTTTCGCGCCCTTCAGCGGGAGCCGCACCTGGCCGACGCGATGGTGCGCGCCCTGACCTTCGCGGACCGCAGCGTGAGCCCGGAGGTGGACCAGGTCTCCCGGCGGACCACGGCGATCATCCTGGACGCCGTGGAGCTCGTCGATCCCACGCCCGAGCAGCTCTCGGCCGTCCGGGTCATCGAGCACACCTGGCACTCGGCCCTGATCACCTGGCTCTCGGGCCGCGCCTCCCTCGCCCAGGTCGAGACCGACATAGAGACGGTGTGCCGCCTGATGGACCTGACGGCCCCGAAGAGCGCCGACGGCGGCTGACGTGCCCGCCGACCGCCGCTGGCAGCCGTCGGCGGCCGTCGGCGAAAGTTTCGCATCCTTTCCGCCGACGCCCGCGTCGAACTTCCCCCTCCACACCCCCTCCCGCACCGGCGAGTTCCGTCATGCGTGAACGATTGACCGCCTCTTCGGCGGCCCGTATCGTCACCGCGACAATTCGGAGCCGAGTCCGAAACTTTCGATCGACCGCACGGCGGCAATCCCGCCCATCCGCAGCACGGGACACACCGGAGAAGGGATGACATGCGCATGATCAGAAAGCGAACGGGGACGAGAACCGGAGGCGGCGGCCCCGCGCGCGACCGGCTGCGCTCCGCCCTCGGCGCCACCACCACCGCCCTGCTCACCGCCACCGCGCTCGCCGCGCTCCCCCAGACCACCGCCCACGCCGCCGACACCCTGGGCACGGCGGCGGCCGAGAAGGGCCGCTACTTCGGCGCCGCCGTGGCCGCGTACCGCCTCGGCGAGGCGCCGTACACCGCCACCCTCGACCGCGAGTTCAGCTCGGTGACGCCCGAGAACGAGATGAAGTGGGACGCCGTCGAGCCGCGCCGCGGCACCTTCCTCTTCAGCCGCGCCGACCAGATCGTGGACCACGCCCGGAGCAAGGGCATGGAGGTCCGCGGACACGGCCTGGTCCGGCACTCGCAGCTGCCGAGCTGGGTCCCCAGACTCGGCGCGAGCGAGCTCCGGTCGGCCATGAACAACCACATCACCCAGGTCATGACCCACTACAAGGGCGAGATCCACTCCTGGGACGTGGTCAGCGAGGCGTTCCAGGACGGCGGCAGCGGCGCCCGGCGCAACTCGCCCTTCCAGCAAAAGCTCGGCAACGGCTTCATCGAGGAGGCCTTCCGCACCGCCCGGGCCGCCGACCCGAACGCCAAGCTCTGCTACAACGACTACAACACCGAGGGCGTCAACGCGAAGAGCGACGCCGTCCACGCCATGGTCAAGGACTTCAAGTCCCGCGGCGTGCCGATCGACTGCGTCGGCTTCCAGTCCCACTTCGACCCCACCTCCCCGGTCCCCTCCGACTACCGGGCCAACCTGCAGCGCTTCGCCGACCTCGGCGTCGACGTGCAGATCACCGAACTGGACATCGAGGGCTCCGGCCAGGCCCAGGCCACCGACTACGGCAACGTCGTACGGGCCTGCCTCGCGGTGCCGCGCTGCACCGGCATCACGGTGTGGGGCATCCCGGACAAGTACTCGTGGCGGTCGACCGGCACTCCCCTGCTGTTCGACAACGACTACAACAAGAAGCCGGCGTACGACGCCGTGCTGAGCGCTCTCGGCGGCGGCGACCCGGGCGACCCGGACGCGGCCTGCACCGCCACCCACACCACGGCGGAGCAGTGGAGCGGCGGCTACAACGGCGAGGTGACGATCACCGCGGGCGATTCGCCGATCACCGCCCGGAGCGTGAACGTCACCATGCCCGCCCCGCAGAAGGGCGTCTCCGTCCGGAACGGCTCACCCGCCCGGGACGGCGGCGGCAACGTCATGACGGTGCGCTCCAGTGGGAACGGCTCCCTCGCGGCCGGGGCCTCGACCGGCTTCGGCTTCACCGTGAACGGCGGCGCCACGCCCCCGCCACAGGTCGGCGCCTGCACGGCGTCCTGACCCGCTCCGCCCGCACCCGCGCCCCGCTCCGGGGCGCGGGTGCGGTGCGCGTCCCGCGTGACCTCACTCACCGAAGCCACCCCCGGCTCCTTCCCTACGGGCGGGTAGAGTGTCGGCGTCGTCATCACACCGTACGGGGGGAAGCCGGTGCAATTCCGGCGCTGACCCGCAACCGTGAGCCGTCCGCCGGGACGGTGAGCCGGACTGCCCCGCACGGTTCGTGACCGGCTCGCGTGCCCGGCGGACCCGCCGGCGCACCGGCGCCGTCGAGGTATACGGAGCCGAGCCGCCGGGGTGTCCCGCGCTGCCCGGCTCCCCGCAGGGAAGGCACCCGCCGATCATGAACGTCCGCCACAGCGCAGCGGTCCTGGCCGCCGTCGCCGTGATCGGCGCCGCCACTCCGGCCGCCGCCGACACCTCCCCGTCCCCGTCGCCGTCCCAGGCGCTCCCCTCCGCCCTGTACGGCGACGGCGACCCGCAGTACGACGGCGTCTGGCGCCAGTCACTCGCCCTGCTCGCCCTGCACACGGCCGGCGTGGAGCCGGCGAAGGCGGCCGTCGACTGGCTCACCGGGCAGCAGTGCGCCGACGGCTCCTTCGCCCCGTACCGCGCCGACACCTCCGGGGCGTGCGACGCGAAGACGATGGTCGACACCAACCAGACCGCCGCCGCCGTCCAGGCCCTCGCCGCGCTCGGCGGCCACGACGACGTCACGAAGAAGGCCGTCGACTGGCTGAAGTCCGCGCAGAACGAGGACGGCGGCTGGGGCTACACGGCGGGCGGCGCCAGCGACACCAACTCCACCTCCGTCGTCATCGGCGCGCTCGCGGCCGTCGGTGAGAAGCCGGCCGAGGTGAAGAAGGACGGCAGGTCCCCCTACGACGCCCTGCTGGAGCTGGCGCTGCCCTGCGAGGGCGACGGCGCGGGCGCCTTCGCCTTCCAGCCGGACAAGAAGGGCGAGCTGGTCGCCAACGCGGACGCGACGGCGGCGGGCGTGCTCGGCTCGCTCGGTGCGGGCCTGGTCGTCGAGCCCGGCCGGAGCGGGGAGCCGAAGGACGCCGCCTGCGAGCAGGCCGACACCCCCGAGCAGGCCGCCGCCAACGGCGCCGCCCACCTCATGGACGTCCTCGCCGAGGACGGCCACCTCACCTCCGCCCTCGCCGGCGCCGAGGACCAGCCCGACTACGGCAACACCGCCGACGCGGTGGTCGCGCTCGCCGCCCTGGGCGCCGGCGAGCAGGCGGAGAAGTCCCTGGCCTGGCTGGAGGAGAACGCCGCCGACTGGGCGGCGCAGAGCGGTCCCGCCGCCTACGCCCAGCTCATCCTCGCGGCCCGTGCGACGGGTGCGGACCCGCGCGACTTCGGCGGCACGGACCTGGTGAAGCAGCTGGGCGCGACCGGCCCGGCCGCTCCCGAGAGGACCGCCGAGGCGAAGAGCGACGACGAGAAGAAGGACGAGTCGGACTCCGGCTTCGGCGTCTGGTGGTTCGTCGGCGTCTGCCTGGTCGCCGGCGTCGGCATCGGCTTCCTGATCAGCGGCCGTACGAAGCGGCAGCAGCCGTGATCCGCCGGGTCACCGTCCTGTTCCTGGCCGCGCTCCTGCCCCTGTCGGCGGGCGCGGGCCAGGCGCAGGCCGCCGGCTACCGCTACTGGTCGTTCTGGGAGCGGGACGGGACGGCATGGACGTACGCCGGCCAGGGCCCGTCCCTCGCCCGCCCCGCCGACGGCGATGTCCACGGCTTCCGCTTCTCCGTCAGCGAGAACTCCGCCGACGCGGCGGAGCCCCGCGGCGCCGCCGACTTCGACACCATCTGCGCGAAGACCCCGGCGGCCGACGGCACGAAGCGCGTGGCCCTGGTCATCGACTTCGGCACCCCCGCCGACGCCCCCTCCGGCGAAACCCCGCCGGCCGGCCGCACGGCCTGCGCCCAGGTCCCCGAGGACGCCACCACGGCCGAGGCCCTGGCCGCGGTCGCCGAACCCCTCCGCTACGACACCAGCGCCCTGCTGTGCGCGATAGCGGGCTACCCGGAGAAGGGCTGCGGCGAGCAGGTCTCGACGGACGGGAACCCCGCACCCGCGGAGGAGAGGACCGAGCCGGACGACGCGGACGGCCCGTCGGTGGGCCTGATGGCCGGAATCGCCGTGGTGGCCCTCCTCGGAGCGGCAGCCGTCTGGCAGACCCGCCGCCGTGCCTCGTAACCGCGGGCAGTCGCGCCTCCCCCGGGGCGAGGAGAGCACCTCCGCCCGGCACACGCCCCGCCCCCCGCTCCACCCCGGCGCCTGGTGGCTCTGGGCCCTCTCCCTGGGCACCGCGGCCACCCGCACCACCAACCCCCTCCTGCTCGCCCTCCTCATCACCGTCTCCGCCCACGTCGTGGCGGCCCGCCGCCCCCACGCCCCCTGGTCCCGCTCCTACGGCGCCTTCGTCAAGCTCGCCCTCGCCGTCCTCCTCGTCCGCCTCGCCTTCGCCGTGCTCCTCGGCTCCCCCATCCCCGGCACGCACGTGCTCGTGCACCTCCCCGAGGTCCCCCTCCCCCACTGGGCCCAGGGCATCCGCCTCGGCGGCGAGGTCACCGCCGAGGCCCTCGCCTTCGCCCTGTACGACGCCCTCCGCCTCGCCACCCTGCTCATCTGCGTGGGCGCCGCGAACGCCCTCGCCAACCCCTCCCGCCTGCTCAAGTCCCTCCCCGGCGCCCTGTACGAACTCGGCGTGGCCGTCGTCGTGGCCCTCACCTTCGCGCCCCACCTGATCGCCGACGTCCGGCGCCTGCGCGCCGCCCGCCGGCTGCGGGGCCGGCCCGACAAGGGCGTCCGCGGTCTGCTCCAGGTCGGGCTCCCGGTGCTGGAGGGCGCGCTGGAGCGCTCGGTCTCCCTCGCCGCCGCGATGGACGCCCGCGGATACGGCCGTACCGCCGCCGTCCCGCCCGCCGTCCGGCGCGCCACCGCCGCCCTCACCCTCGGCGGTCTGCTCGGCGTCTGCGCGGGGACGTACGGACTGCTCACCGCCGAGGGCGGCGCCTACGGCCTGCCCGTCCTCCTCGCCGGTGTCGCCGCCGCCCTCGGCGGCCTGTGGCTCGGCGGCCGGCGCACCCTGCGCACCCGCTACCGCCCCGACCCCTGGGGCGCCCGCGCCTGGCTGGTCACGGCGTCCGGAGCCGCCGTGGCCGCCCTCCTGACCCTCGCCGCCTCCCGCGACCCGGCGGCCCTGCACCCCGGCGTGGTCCCGCTGGTCGCGCCCACCCTCCCCCTGTGGCCGGCGGCGGCCGTCCTGATCGGCCTGCTCCCCGCCTTCGTCACCCCCGCCCCCGAGCCCGCGCACACCCGCAAGGAGCCGACGACGTGATCCGCTTCGAGAACGTGTCGGTGACGTACGACGGAATGGCCGAACCCGCCGTCCACGGAGTCGACTTCGAGGTCCCCGAGGGGGAACTGGTCCTCCTCGTCGGCCCGTCCGGCGTCGGCAAGTCGACGGTGCTGGGCGCGGTGAGCGGTCTGGTCCCGCACTTCACCGGCGGGACCCTGCACGGCAGGGTCACGGTCGCCGGCCGCGACACCCGCACCCACGAACCGCGCGAACTCGCCGATGTCGTGGGCACGGTGGGCCAGGATCCGCCCTCCCACTTCGTGACGGACACGGTGGAGGACGAACTCGCCTACGGCATGGAGTCGTTGGGCCTCCCGCCGGATGTGATGCGGCGCAGGGTCGAGGAGACCCTGGACCTTCTCGGCCTCGCCGGTCTCCGCGACCGCCCCATCGCCACCCTCTCCGGCGGCCAGCAACAGCGGGTCGCCATCGGCTCGGTCCTCACCCCCCACCCCCGGGTGCTGGTCCTCGACGAACCGACGTCCGCGCTCGACCCGGCCGCCGCCGAGGAGGTCCTGGCCGTCCTCCAGCGCCTGGTCCACGACCTGGGCACCACCGTCCTCATGGCCGAGCACCGGCTGGAACGCGTCGTCCAGTACGCCGACCAGGTGGCCCTGCTGCCGGGCCCCGGCGAGCGGCCGCGGCTCGGCGCCCCGTCGGAGGTGATGGCGGTCTCCCCCGTCCGCCCTCCGGTGGTCGACCTGGGCCGCCTGGCCGGCTGGTCCCCCCTGCCCCTGACGGTCCGCGACGCCCGGCGCGCGGCGGGCCCGTTGCGCGACCGCCTCGCCGGCGGGCGGCCGCCCGCCCGGGAACCCGGGCCGCCGGCCCCCGCCGCCCGACGCCTGTTCCCGCGCAGGAAGCCCGACGCGCCCGCCCCCGCCCACGTGGCCGAGGTCCGCTCCCTCGCGGTCCGCCGCGACCGTGTCCAGGCCCTGCGCCACATCGACCTGACCGTCGCCCCCGGCGAGACGATCGCCCTCATGGGCCGCAACGGCGCCGGGAAGTCGACGCTGCTCAGCGCGCTGGTGGGCCTGGTCGCCCCGTCCTCGGGCTCGGTCCGCGCCGGCGACGCGGTCCCCCACCGCACCCGCCCCCGCGACCTGGTCCGCCGCGTCGGTCTGGTCCCCCAGGAACCCCGCGACCTCCTGTACGCCGACACGGTCGCGGCGGAGTGCGCGGCCGCCGACGGTGACGCGGGCGCCGAGCCCGGCACCTGCCGCGCCCTGCTGACCGAGCTGCTCCCCTCGGTGGCCGACGACACCCACCCCCGCGACCTGTCCGAGGGCCAGCGCCTGACCCTCGCCCTGGCGGTCGTCCTCACCGCGCGCCCGCCCCTGCTCCTCCTCGACGAGCCGACCCGCGGCCTGGACTACGCGGCGAAGGCCCGCCTGGTGGCGATCCTGCGCGCACTGGCCGCCGAGGGCCACGCGATCGTCATGGCCACGCACGACGTGGAACTGGCGGCGGAACTCGCCCACCGGGTGGTCCTGCTCGCCGAGGGAGAGGTGATCGCGGACGGCCCGGCGGCGGAGGTGGTCGTGGCGTCCCCGTCCTTCGCCCCGCAGGTGGCGAAGATCCTGGCCCCGCAGCAGTGGCTCACGGTCTCCCAGGTCCGAAAGGCGCTGGAGCGATGACCGCCACCACAGGACGGCGGACGGACCGCCAGGCCCGGGCCGTCCGCCTGGGACCGCGTTCCTGGCTGGCCCTCGCCCTGGTCAGCGCGGTGGGCGTGGCCGGCTTCGGCTGGCCGTTCCTCGCCCCGCCCGCCTCGTCGCTGAACGCCCACGCCCAGGACGCCCCGTGGCTCTTCGCGGGCCTGCTGGTCCTCCTGGTCGCGGTCGTGGCGGCGACGATCTCGGAGTCGGGCCTGGGCCCGAAGGCGGTGGCGATGCTCGGCGTCCTCGCGGCGGCCGGCGCGGCCCTGCGCCCCATCGGCGCGGGCACGGCCGGCCTGGAGCCCATGTTCTTCCTCATGGTCCTCAGCGGCAGGGTCCTCGGCCCCGGCTTCGGCTTCGTCCTCGGCTCGGTGACGATGTTCTCGTCCGCGCTGCTCACCGGCGGCGTCGGCCCGTGGCTCCCGTTCCAGATGCTGGCGATGGGCTGGTTCACGACGGGCGCGGGCCTTCTGCCGGGCCCCGACCGCCTGCGCGGCCGTGCGGAGGTCTGGATGCTCGCCGGGTACGGCTTCCTGGCCGCCTTCGCCTACGGCACGGTGATGAACATGGCGGGCTGGCCCTTCATGTCCGCCCTGGCCTCGAACATCTCCTTCTCCCCCGACGCGTCGCTCCCCGCCAACCTGGCCCGTTTCGCGGCCTACTGCCTGGCGACGTCCCTCGGCTGGGACCTGGGCCGTGCCCTGGTCACGGTCGTCCTGACCCTCACCGTGGGCCCCTCCCTCCTCAAGGCCCTCCGCCGGGCCACCCGCAGGGCGGCCTTCGAGGCCCCGGTCACATTCGGGGACGCCCCTGAGCGATCCCCCGCTCACCCCCCGCGACCGGGACGGTGAACCACCCCACATGACCCGCCTCACATACGACCCTGCACCGTAGCGGCGCACCGGGGCCGCGCGGGGCGTCCCCGCTCCTCGCACCGGTCTCTCCGACCTTCGGTAGTAAACGGGACCTTTGCGGACAATTACGGGATTTGCTTCTGTGGAGCGGTCGCCAGGCGCCGACGTACCCCACGGGTCGCGGCGCCGACGCACGTCCCCGCCGCCCACGGCGTCCGGCACCGCGTGACGCGACCTTCCCGCCTCCGACCGAAAGGCCGCCTGTGTCCGCCGCTTCCCTCCTCCGCACCGTCGCCACCCCGAAGAAGACCCTCGCCGGCGCCGCCCTGGCCGCCGCCGCCTGCGGCACCCTGATCGCCGCCGCGCCCGCCCAGGCCGCGACCACGACGAGCGCCTCCTCCGCCCGGGCGACCGCGCAGAAGATGATCGGCGACCCGGCCGAGTTCCAGTGCTTCTCGAACATCGTCCAGCACGAGAGCAGCTGGAACCACACCGCCACCAACGCCTCCAGCGGCGCCTACGGGCTGGTCCAGGCCCTGCCCGCCTCCAAGATGGCCTCGGCAGGCGCCGACTGGAAGACCAACCCCGCCACCCAGATCAAGTGGGGCCTGGACTACATGAAGGACCGCTACGGCAGCGCCTGCGGCGCCTGGTCCTTCTGGCAGTCCAACAACTGGTACTGACAGCCCCGCACCCCCCGTACCGAGGGCGGCGGCCCCACGATCCCCGGGGCCGCCGCCCTCGTCTTCCGTCCTCAGTGCTCGCAGAGGGAGAATTCCCGCTCGTAGAGCTGCTGGTTGTGTTCGTCGACGAAGAACTTGCGTTCCCGCATGAGTTGTTCGCGGTACTCCTCGGCCTGTTCGCGCGTCATGGTCGAGGTGTCGGACCACGGTTGCTGCGGTGGCACGTCGGAGGTCGAGACGATCCTTTCCGACGGGTCGACCAGGAAGAACGCGAGGATCTTGCGGTGTCCCGGGCGGGTGGGGTCCGCGAGGCGGAACGAGCCGACGCGGTGCTGCAGGACGTTCGGGAACGCCAGGCAGCGGCCCGCCGGGGTCGACGCCGACCCCAGCAGCTGGTTCAGCGCGTCCTCGTCCTCCAGGCCGTAGACCTCGCGCAGGCCGTCGTCGTCGTTCTGCTCGTAGTCCGGGTCGTCGAGCGCCGCCCGGAAGCTCAGCCGGCTTTCGGTGATGTTCTCGCTGTCCCAGTAGTAGATGCCGGTCGAGACGATCCGCTCGTTCAGCATTCCCTCGACGTGCCAGGAGCCGCCCGCGTATTCGGGCTTGTCCGGGGTGAGGTGGATGGTGGCGAGCTTGACGATGACCTGGAGACGGCGGCCGCGCAGATCGACCCGGTCGGACGCGTCGGGCGACTCGGGCGGGGTGAAGGCCGGGGCGTCCGGTATGACCGGGCGGCGGTTCTCCCACCAGTCGTCCAGGGCCTGTTCCCATGCCCGGCGGGCTTCTGCGTAGGCCTCCTCGTCACGGTAGGCGGACTTGTCCGGATGCTCCGGCTCCGAGTCGTACCAGCCGTAGGGATCGGCCTCGATCCGCGGGGGCCTCGGACGGCGCAGGTCGGTGAGCACGTTCTCCAGCAGCGGGCGGAAGCGCGCGAACACCTCCGGCAGGACGGAGGCCAGTTCGCGATGGGTCTCGGGGTGGAGGTTGTTGACGTACGAGCGGAAGGTGACGTCTCCGTCGTCGCTGACGTCGACGTCCGTGGGCAGCCACTGGGACTTCTCCGAGAACTCGTACCTCGCGTACTGGTTCGCCGGGTTCCGCCAAGCCCGCTCGGGCTCCCCGCTCACCCCTCTCACCAGGCAGAACAGTGAGGGATGGACCAGGTCCAGCACCTGGCCGCCGGATCCGGGATGCCAGTCCCTCTCCGCTTCGGGGACCTGTTCCAGAACCCGGACCGCCTCGCGCAGCCGGGCTCCGAGCTCGTCGTCGACCAGGGTGTCCGACTGCCACACCCCGTCGACGGCGGACACCTCGACGCCGGTCCGCGCGTCCCGCAGCGCGGCGTAGTGACGGAGTTCGTCGAGCACGTAACGCACCTGCGCCTCGGTGAGCCCCTGGGCGAGCGCTTCCCGCGTCCACCTGGCGACGACGTCGGCGTCGTTCATCTTGTCGAACCATCCCGGCTTCGCCCGGATGTGCGCGCTGCACCGCATCATCTCGAGTTCCCGCAGCGTCCGGGGCGTCGCGAACGCCGGGGAACGGGACGTGTGGAAGGGCAGCGGGAAAGCGGACAGGCCGGTCACTTCTCTGGATCCTCACGGTCGGTGTGCGGTGGCGGGAACGATACGTCAGCCGACCGACACCGCAGCCGTGGCCGCGTGCGGTCCGGTTCGCGCCCGTCCGGGGCCGGGGAGCACGAGAGCCCCGCCGGCGGACACCCCCGCCCCGTCCCCGCTCCCCGCCTCGCCCTGTCAGCCCGCAGTACGGTCCTTCACCGGCGCCGACGGCTCGTCACCGGGCTCGGCCGTAGGGGCGCGCGGGCCCCGGAGCAGGTACGTCAGGCCGAAACCGGCGCCGACGACGAGTGCGCCGCCGACCGCGTCCAGGATCCAGTGGTTGCCGGTGGCGACGATCGCGGAGGCCGTGAACAGGGGGTGCGCCATGCCCAGCGCCTTCGTCCACCCCCTCGGTGCGATGACCGCGATCACCAGTCCGCACCACAGGGACCAGCCGAAGTGCAGCGACGGCATCGCCGCGTACTGGTTGGTGAGGTGGGTGAGCGCGCCGTAGTCGGGCCGGGAGAAGTCCTGCACGCCGTGGACCGTGTCGATGACGCCGAGGCCCGGCATGAGACGGGGCGGGGCGAGCGGGTAGAGCCAGAAGCCGGCCAGGGCGAGGAGGGTGGTGAAGCCGAGGGCCGAGCGGGCCCAGCGGTAGTCGCCGGGGCGGCGCCAGTACAGCAGGCCCAGCACGGTCAGCGGGACGGCGAAGTGGAACGACAGGTAGTAGAAGTCGAAGGACTCCCGCAGCCAGCCGATCTCCGCCACGGCGTGGTTGACGGCCCGCTCGACGTCCAGGTGGAGCAGGCGTTCGAGGTCGAGGATCTGCTGTCCGTGTTCCTCGGCGCGGACGCGGCCCGCCGCGTCGCCGCCGCCGGTCGCGGCGAGGCGGACCCGGGCGTACGCGGCGTAGGCGACGCGGATCAGCAGGAGCTCGAGCAGGAGGTTCGGGCGCACGAGCACCCGGCGCGGCAGCGGGACGGACGCGAAGCGGGCCGGGACGGGCGGGGCGTACCGGGTCGGGACCGGCGCGTGGAAGTACGGCGAGCCGCGGGAGAGGAAGGGGAGCGCGGTGGCGGCGGCCAGGGCTACCAGCAGGACGGCGTTGTCGCGCAACGGGTACAGGAACGCCACGTTCGGCAGTGTCGTCGTCGTCGGCAGCGTCATCACCAGGACGACGGCGACGGGCCACACCGGGCGGTCGCGGGCGTGCCCGCCCACCCGGCCGACGGCGGTGAGCAGCACCCACAGCAGCTGGTGCTGCCAGGCGGTGGGGGAGACGGCGAGGGCGGCGCAGCCGGTGACGGCGACCGCGAGCAGGAGCTGGCCGTCGTGGGCGTAGCGGACGGCGCGGCGCAGGGCGAGGGTCACGACCGCGGCGCCGAGCAGCAGGAAGAGGCCGGTCTCCGGCGGACCCTCGAGGCCGAGCCGGAGCAGGGCGCCGTGCAGGGACTGGTTGGCCAGGGCGTCGGCGGGGCCGCCGACGCCGCTGCCCGCCAGGTGGTGCACCCAGTGGGTGCGGGAGTCGTGCGGCATCGTGGCCCAGGCGAGCGCGGTGGCCGTGGCGAAGGTGACGCCCGTGGCGGCGGCGGCCCGGCGGCGGCCGGTGAACCACAGCAGCGGCGCGAAGAGGAGGAGGGCGGGCTGGAGGGCGGCGGCGACGCCGATCAGTGCGCCGCCGGCGCGCCGGCCGCGGACGACGAAGCAGCCCAGCAGGACGAGCAGGACCGGGATGACGCCGGTCTGGCCGAGCCGGAGGGTGGTGCGCACCGGCAGGGACAGCATGAGCAGGCCGACGGCGACGGGCCCGGCGAGGATCGCGGTGCGGCGGCCGACCGGCCGGGGCAGGGCGCGGGCGGCGATCAGCCCGAGGGCGACGACCAGCAGCAGGGTGCCGAAGGTCCAGCCCCAGCCGAGGGCCTCTTCCGCCGAACGGGTGAGGGGTGTGAGGACGAGCCCGCTGAAAGGGGTGCCGGTGTACTCGTCGGCGTCGTGGAGGGAGCCACGGACGTACGGCACGCCCTCGCGGTCCGCCCAGGTCTCCAGGTCGGTCAGACGTTCCCCGGGTGACGTGGTGAGGACGACGGTGACCTGTCGTACGGCGAGGACGGCGGCGAGCGTCCAGAGGCCGAGGCGCGCCATGCGCAGCCGTGCCCGGGCGCCGTCGGCGACCGCCGCCCCGCAGGCCTTTGCCGGACGTCCGCCGCGGTCCGCGTTCCTCACCCTCGTCGGCCTCCCACCTCGCCCGCGTCACGCTGGGCGATCATGCGATCTCTCTGCGTGAGGAGCATAGGGTTCGCGACCCCGGACGGGGCGCAGGCGGCCCCCACCCCGCCCGGCGGGCCCGCGCCTTCCGCCCGAACGGCGAGGGATCACCGGGGTCGCCGTCGCCCGCGAGGGACGCGAGAAGGGTCACACCGGACGGTCGGCCGAAGCCCTCGGGGGCGGCGCCGCGTGCCTGTACACCCCCCATTTAGATGCAGCATGCATCTAAGTCCGTACCGCCCGTAACGGCACCAACGGCGCCTATCGTCGTTTCCTTCGGTCCGCCGACAGCGCCGCCGCGCGGCCCCGTCCCTGTTCCCGACGAAAGGTAGGCGAGCGAAGTTTTGGCCACCGTCACGGTCACCGCTCCCCCGTCCACGCGGAAGGTCTCGTCGAAGTCCGGCGCCGCACCCGCCCCCACCGTCACCGACCCCGCGCTCGTCCGGCGCGCCGTGAAGGCGGCGGCGCTCGGCAACGCGATGGAATGGTTCGACTTCGGTGTCTACAGCTACATCGCGGTCACGCTGGGCAAGGTCTTCTTCCCCTCGGGCGACCCCACCGCCCAGTTGCTGTCCACGTTCGGCGCCTTCGCCGCGGCCTTCCTGGTCCGCCCGCTCGGCGGCCTGGTCTTCGGCCCGCTCGGCGACCGCGTGGGACGGCAGAAGGTCCTCGCCCTCACGATGATCATGATGGCGGCGGGCACCTTCGCCATCGGCCTCATCCCGTCCTACGCCGCGATCGGCGTGGGCGCCCCGATCCTGCTGCTGGCGGCCCGTCTGGTGCAGGGCTTCTCCACCGGCGGCGAGTACGCCGGCGCGTCCACCTTCATCGCCGAGTACGCCCCCGACAAGCGGCGCGGCTTCCTCGGCAGCTGGCTGGAGTTCGGCACCCTCGCCGGATACATCGGCGGCGCGGGCCTGGTCACCCTGATGACCGCGCTGCTGTCGTCGGAGGACCTGCTGTCGTGGGGCTGGCGCATCCCGTTCCTGATCGCGGGCCCGATGGGCGTCATCGGCCTCTACCTGCGGATGCGCCTGGAGGAGACCCCGGCGTTCGCGGCCGAGGTCGCCAAGGCCGAGAACGAGCGCCCGAAGGTGCCGCTGCGGGAGATGGTCACCGGTCAGTGGCGCGCCCTGCTGCTGTGCGTGGGCCTGGTGCTGGTCTTCAACGTCACCGACTACATGCTGCTGTCGTACATGCCGAGCTACCTCACCAGCGAGCTGGGCTACGACGCCGCGCACGGCCTGGTCGTCGTGCTCGGCGTGATGGTGCTGATGATGATCGTCCAGCCGTTCGCCGGCGCGCTGACCGACCGGGTCGGCCGCCGTCCGGTGATCGCGGCCGGCTGCGCCGGGTTCCTGGTGCTGTCGGTTCCCGCGCTGCTGCTGATCCGCGACGGCGGTCTGCTCGCGGTCGCCGCCGGCCTGGGCGCGCTCGGCCTGCTGCTGGTCTGCTTCACCGCGGCCATGCCGTCCGCGCTGCCCGCGCTGTTCCCGACCCGGGTGCGCTACGGCTCGCTGTCGATCGGCTTCAACGTCTCGGTGTCCCTGTTCGGCGGCACCACCCCGCTGGTGGTCACGGCCCTGATCGGCGCGACCGGCGACATGATGATGCCCGCCTACTACATGATGGCGGCGGCCGTGATCGGCGGTTTCGCGGTGTGGCGCATGGCCGAGTCGGCGGGCCGCCCGCTGCCGGGTTCGGCGCCGTCGCTGGAGGCCGGGACGGCCGGGACACCCCGGGAGAGCGCCTGACGGGGAGGGGGACACGGCGTATCTTCGTCAGCGGCACCGGTGGGACAGGCCGACCAGCCGTACGGAAGGTACAGGCGCATGAGCGAGTCGCAGCTCTGGCACGAGGTGGACGACTACTTCACCGGCCGCCTCCTGCCCGACGGCCCCGACGACGCCCTGGCCGCCGCCCTGCGCGACAGCGACGCCGCCGGCCTCCCGCCGATCGCCGTCTCCCCCCTGCAGGGCAAGCTGCTCCAGCTCCTCGCCCAGGTGCAGGGAGCCAGGAACATCCTGGAGATCGGCACGCTCGGCGGCTACAGCACCATCTGGCTGGGCCGCGCCCTGCCCGCCGACGGGCGGCTGGTCTCCCTGGAGTACGACCCCGGGCACGCCGAGGTCGCCGTCCGCAACATCGCCCGCGCGGGCCTCGACCGGCAGGTCGAGGTGCGGGTGGGCGCGGCGCTGGACTCGCTGCCCGAACTGGCCGACGAGAACCCGCCCCCGTTCGACCTGGTCTTCATCGACGCCGACAAGGCGAACAACCCGCGTTACATGGAGTGGGCGCTCCGGCTGACCAGTGCGGGCAGCCTGATCGTCCTCGACAACGTGGTGCGCGGCGGCCGGGTGGCCGACCCGGACGACACCGACCCGGACGTGCTGGGCACCCGCGCCGCCCTCGACCTGATCGGCAGCCACCCCCGGCTGAGCGGCACGGCGCTCCAGACGGTCGGCGCCAAGGACTACGACGGCTTCGCGCTGGCCCGGGTGCTGGCGTGACGCCGGGGTCTCAGACCTCGTGGTAGAAACCCACGTTGACGCTGCGCGGGGCGGAGCGGTCCTGGATGACGACCTCGCCGCTGCCGCCCCGGGGCAGCGTCACGGTGCCGCCGTAGGCGACCGGCCGGGCGTGCCCGCCGACGGTCAGCCGCACCTCGGAGGACGGCTCGGGCAGGGAGCCGCGCAGCCAGGTCAGCTGCCAGGAGCCGTCCGGCGCGCACTGGAACTCCAGGTGGACCCGCGAGACGAACAGCCAGTCGTCCGGCGTCGAGAGCCGGCACAGGGACGCGTCCCGGCCCACCCGCAGCACGGCGCCCGGCTCGCTGGGCGCGTCGGCCATGAGCATGCCGGCCGTGGCGCCCGCTTCCGCCGCGGACACCGCGGCCATGGTGAGTTCGAGCACGTGGGCTCCTCCTGAGACGTCCTGACGGACCGGAGGTGCCCGGCCCGGCTGCCGCCGAATGATAAAACGCCCGGCTCCACGGCGTCCGGCACAATGGCCTCATGACCGAGCGAAAGCCACCCGGCGTCGACTTCGAGTCCTGGGTCGACAAGCAGATCCGTGATGCCGAGGCCCGCGGCGAGTTCGAGCAACTGGCGGGGGCGGGCAAGCCGCTCCCCCGCGAGGTCGAGACCACCTACGACGAAATGTGGTGGGTCAAGCGGAAGATGGCCCGCGAGGGCTTCTCGGTGCTGCCGCCGACGCTGGCCCTGCGCAAGGAGGCCGAGGACGCTCTGGAGGCGGCCCTCGCGGCGCCCTCGGAGCGGATCGCGCGGAAGATCCTCACGGAGATCAACGCGAAGATCAGCGACATGATGTTCAAGCCGCCGCCCGGCCCCCCGCTGGGCAAGAAGCCGTACGACGTCGAGGACGTCGTACGGCAGTGGCGGGAGCGCCGGGCGGCGGGCGGGTCGGACGGCTCAGGCGCGTAGCAGCCGTTCCGCCAGTTCGCGGTAGTCCCGCAGGGCGAGCCGCAGCTGCTCGGTGTCGGTGGCCGCCACGGCCTCGCCCTCGTCGGCCCCGCCGTCCTGCCAGGACCGCCGCAGGGCGCGGCGCCGCTCGGTCACCGCCTCCGTGAAGCGCTCGGTGAGCTCCTCCAGGGCGCGGTCGGCCTCCCGCACGGCGTCCCGCGGCGCGTCGACGAACCCGGCCACGGCGTGCTGCAACCGCGCCGTGAGCTTGTCGGTGTCGTCGAGCCGGAGGAGGCGGGCTCCGGAGTTCCGGTCGCCGTCGTGGTGCGTGCCCGTACCGGTGTGCGCACCGGTACCGGCAGGGTTCCGGTCGCCGTCGTGGTGCATGCCCGTACCGGTGTGCGCACCGGTACCGGCAGGGTTCCGGTCGCCGTCGTGGTGCATGCCCGTACCGGTGTGCGCACCGGTACCGGCGGGGACGGTCCCGCCGGGCCGCGGGTGCGCGGCGACCAGGGGGCTCTCGCCGTCGGAGGCCGGGGCGGTGCGGCCGGCCTCCTCACGGGTGCCGAAGGCGCGGGCGCCCGGGTCCGGGGCGTCGCTCCGGACGCCGGGGGTGGTGCGGTGCCCCTCGACGGGCGGGACGTCGCCGGGACGTCGGGTGGCGTCGGTCATCGTTCAGCTCTCCTTCGCCTGGTGCCGGTGGAACAACGACGGTGTGTGCCGGCCGCGGCCGGCCGCCGGGGACGTACGGCCGGCTTCCGCACCCGTGCGGTGGTGTCCGGTCTCGTGCCGGGACGGCCGCACCAGTTCCTCGAACAGCGCGCGGGCCCCGACGAGGGCCTCGCGCATCTCCTCGGTGCCCGCGCCGCCGTCGTGCGCGCCGGCCTGCGCCACCCGGTGCACGCGCCGGTAGCCCTCGACGTGGTGGGCGTGGTGCACGGACAGCGCGGCGAGCTGGTCCTCGTAGTGCCCGTCGGCGGGGAAGCCCCGCGCGGCGGCGAGTTCGGCGATCAGCCGGTCCGCCTCGGCGACCGCGTCCCGCGGCGCGTCGACGAACCGCTCCTGGACCGCCGTCCAGCGCACCTCGTACCTCTCCCGCTCGGCGGGCTCCAGCGACCGTACGCGCAGGTCGCCGTGGCGCTCCACGCGCTCGGCGAGCTCCCGCTCGGCCGCCTTGGCGTCCCCGTCGTGCCGGGCGACGGCACGGTCGTACTCGGGTCCGAAGCGCCGCTTCAGACCGGCGCCGTGCCGCGGGCCGCGGGCGCGCGACACCAGTACGGCCGCGACGACGGCGACCGCGACGATCACGATCAACGCAATGATCAGGCCAGTGGACATGAATGCCTTCCGGGTTCTCGGCCAGGCCGGCACTCCTCTCGAGCCGGTCAATCCTCCGGGTTGCCCGAAGGTTCGCGCACAAACGGTTCGGGACCGTCACGGTCCGCCACCGCCCGGCCGCTTGCGCGTCCGTCGGGGGGCCCGCCGAGAATGGCGGGCATGGCCTGGACCGTAGCCCCGGAACCGTACGACTCCCCCGTCGCCGCCGCGCTGTGGCGGGCGTACTACACGGAGGTCAGCGACCGCTGGTACCTGCGGCACGAGGGGCGGCGGACCGATCCCGGGGAGCTGGAGCGGGGGATCGCCGCCGTGTCGGGGGCCGACCTCGCGCCGCCGGAGGGCCTGCTGCTGGTCGCGCGGTACGCGGGTGAGCCGGCCGGCAGCGCGGGCGTCCGGCTGCCGGCCGGCGCGTCCGCCGAACTGACCCGGGTGTTCCTGTACGAGGGCGTGCGCGGCAGGGGCGGTGCGGCGCTGCTGGTGCGGGCCGCCGAGGGCGCGGCCCGTGCCTCGGGCGCCACCCGGATGGTCCTGGACACGCGCGGGGACCTCGTCGAGGCCCGGGCGCTGTACGCCCGGCTCGGCTACACGGAGACCGGACCGCACAACACCGACCCGTACGCCGAGCACTGGTTCGCCAAGGAGCTGGGCTGAGGGAGGCGCGTCAGCCGGCCCGCGCCACGGGGCGCTCGTCGTGCGGGCGTTCGCCCCGGGAGCCGCACAGCTCGTCGTTCAGTTCGTGCACCAGCCGCACCAGGTCGGTCGGGCGGTCCGGCCCCCACCAGTCGCCGAGCAGCTCGGCCAGCGACTCCTCGCGGGCCCGCGCCAGCCGCTCCGTCACCTCGCGTCCCTCGCCGGTGAGCACCATGTCGAGCCCCTGGCGCACGGCGAGGTGCCGGATCTCGGCCTGGCGGGCGGCCTCGAGGACGACGTTCAGCGGGATCGGGCTGCGTTCGGCGAGCCGGGCCGGTTCCACCGAGCCGTGTTTCCTGATGCGCAGCAGCAGCCAGCTCGTCGCGGGCAGCAGGTCGTAGCCCGCGCGGTCGGTGATCCTCCGGTAGATCTCGCGGCGGCCCTCGCGGGTGCCGAGCACCGACAGCGCGCGGCACACCTCGTCGTACGAGGACCGCTCCACGGGGTTGCTGGCGAGCGTCTCGGTGACGTCGGGCGCGGTGACCGAGGCGCGCAGCCGGTCCTCCTTGAGGAACCAGGCCAGCGCGAAACCGAGGAGGGCGACGGGTACGGCGTACAGGAAGACGTCGGTGATGGCGGTGGCGTACGCGTCGGTCGCCGGCGGACGCAGGGCCGGCGGCAGGCCGGCGATGCCGCGCGGGTCGGCCTCCAGGGAGTCGGCGGAGACGCCGGGCGGGAGCCGCTGCCCCCGGAAGGCGTCGGTGAGCTCGTGGCCGAGGCGGCTCGCGAAGACGGTGCCGAAGATGGCGACGCCGAACGAGGCGCCGATGGAGCGGAAGAAGGTCGCGCCCGAGGTGGCGACGCCGAGGTCCTCGTAGGGGACGGCGTTCTGCACGATCAGCACCAGGACCTGCATCACCAGGCCGAGTCCGAGGCCGAAGACGAAGAAGAACAGGCTCATCACGGCGGTGGAGCTGTGCGCGTCGAGCCGGTGGAGCAGCAGCAGTCCGAGGGTGGTGACGGCGGTGCCCGCGATCGGGAACACCTTCCAGCGGCCGGTGCGGCTGACGATCTGCCCGGAGCCGGTGGAGGACAGCAGCATGCCGGCCACCATCGGCAGCATGTGCACGCCGGACATGGTCGGGGTGATGCCGTGGACCACCTGGAGGAAGGTCGGCAGGTAGGTCATCGCGCCGAACATGGCGAAGCCGATGATGAAGCTGATCACGGCGGAGAGCGTGAAGGTGCGCACCCGGAACAGCTTCAGCGGCAGCACCGGCTCGGCGGCCCGCCGCTCCACCGCCACGAAGACCACGGCGAGCAGCGCGCCGAGCACCGCGAGCCCGATGATCTGCGGCGAGGCCCAGTCCCAGGTGGTGCCGCCGAGGGAGGCGACCAGGACCAGGCAGGTGGCGACGGAGGCGATGAGGAAGGTGCCGAGGTAGTCGATGACGTGCTTGGTCCGCCGGCGCGGGATGTGCAGCACCGCCGCGATCACGGCGAGCGCGACGACCCCGACGGGCAGGTTGATGTAGAACACCCAGCGCCAGCTCAGGTGCTCGGTGAACAGTCCGCCGAGCAGCGGCCCGAGGACGCTCGTCGTGCCGAACACCGCCCCGAACAGGCCCTGGTAGCGGCCGCGCTCGCGGGGCGGCACGAGGTCGCCGACGATCGCCATCGACAGCACGATCAGCCCGCCGCCGCCCAGTCCCTGGAGCGCGCGGAACGCGATCAGCTGGAACATGTCCTGCGCCGCGCCGCACAGCGCGGAGCCCACCAGGAAGATCACGATGGCGGCCTGGAAGAGCCTCTTGCGCCCGTACTGGTCGCCGAGCTTGCCCCACAGCGGGGTCGCGGCGGTCGAGGCCAGCAGGTACGCGGTGACCACCCAGGACAGGTGCTCCAGACCGCCCAGGTCACTGACGATGGTGGGCAGCGCGGTGGCGACGATGGTCTGGTCGAGGGCGGCGAGCAGCAGACCGAGCAGCAGGGCTCCGATCGAGACCATGACGTTCCCGGACACGTGCTCCCGGCCGGCGTCGCGGCCGGGCGGTCCGGCGCCGGGTGGCGACCCCGTGTTGCCCGCCCTCGGCGCCGTGCGGTGCGCGTCCCCGGCCATGAAGACCTCCACAGATTCCCGGTTCCCCCATCCATCGTGATCGGTGTGACCCGTTATGGCCTGTCGAGTCCTTCCGGAAGTCCAGATTCCGGGGGCGCGCGCACGGGGCCGTGAAGAAGATCTGCATAATCTCTGGAGTTCGCGAGGGGAGGGACGAACACGTGGAACAGCCGAACGGACACCCGTGCCCAGAGTGCGGTGCGCCCAGGAACAGCGACAACACGCCGTCGTGCGCCTGCACCTTGCGTGCGTCCGACGCCCTGCGCGACGCCCGTACGGCGGAGGCCGCCGCCGCGGAGGACTTCGATCCGCTGCACATACGGCCGTACGTCGAGCTGGACGGCGGAACCGGTCCGGGTACGCCGGACGGGGCGGCGGAGGCCTCCGGCACGCCGAAGACCCCCGCGGCGGAACCCGGCGCCCCGGGGGCGGCCGACGAGACCATGGCCCTGCGCGCCGTCCCGCCGGAGGAGGCTCCCGGCGCGGCGGACGCGACGTCCGTCCTCCCGACGCCGTTGGCCCCCGGGACGGCCCGGCCGAGCGCCACCGATCTCCATCTGTTCGACGCCACGCAGCCCCTCGCGGCCGTCCCCGCCGCACCCGGCCCGGCCGAGGCCGACGGGGCCCCGCCGCGCCGGCGCCGCCGCGGGGCGCTGCTCGCGGCCGCCGGGGCCGTGGTCGTCGTGGTGGGGGTGGCGGGGTGGGCGAGCGGGGTGTTCTCCTACGAGACGCCGTCCCGGGACGGCGCGGCGCCGGAGGAGGTCAGGGCGAGCGTTCCGGACGCGTCGTCCGCCGCGCCCTCCGCGGAGCCGACGGCCGGTGCGTCCTCCACCCCGCCGACGTCGTCCGCCTCCCCGTCGAAGTCCCCGTCGGCCAGCGCGAGCGCGTCGGCCTCACCCTCGCCGTCGGCGTCCACCGCCTCGGCGAGCCCGTCGGAGTCCGCCGAACCGCCCTCGACCCCGCCGACCACGCCGCCTGCCGACTCCGCCGAGGACACGGAGGAGGCGGACGGCGACGACACCGGCGGCCCGGTGCTGCGCCGCGGCGACCGCGGCTCGGAGGTCGAGGAACTCCAGCAGCGCCTGCGCCAGCTGTACCTCTACAACGACGACGTCAACGGCCAGTTCAACCGCCGGGTGGAGGAGTCCCTGCGCAACTACCAGTGGTCCCGGGGCCTCCAGGCCGAACTGAGCGTGTACGGACCGGAGACGCGGGCCCGCCTGGAGGCGGAGACCCAGGAGCCTTGAGCCCCCGGCCCGAGGATCGGGGATCGGGGATTCCGTCCCGGCCGGCCCTTTTCGGGGGCTTGCCGAAGTCCTCCGGGTCCGGGGGCCGGGCAGGCCGCGACCGGCCGGGCGCCACGCCCCGGGCCGCACGGCGGCCGCGGCGGGCCGGGCGGGCGCGGACCGCGGCGCCGGGCGTCCGGGAGCCGCACGGACCGGGGGCTCCCGCGGGCTACTCCGTGATGTGCAGCCGGATCACGCCGTCGGCCGCGGCCTCCACCCGCACCCGGGTCAGGTCCCGTACGAGCACGTCCGGGTCGTGGAGGCCGGCCCGGGGGCCGATGCCCACGACCCGCATCCCGGCCGCCCTGCCCGCGGCGACGCCCGCGCCGGAGTCCTCGAAGACCACGCAGTCGGCCGGGGCGACGCCCAGTTCCGCCGCGCCCTTCAGGAAGCCCTCGGGGTCGGGCTTGCTCGCGCCGACGGACTCCGCCGTCACCCGCACGTCGGGCTGCTCCAGCCCGGCGGCGGCCATCCGCGCCGTCGACAGGGCGACGTCGGCGGAGGTCACGAGCGCGTGCGGCAGCCCCTTCAGGGAGGCGAGGAACGCGCGGGCGCCCGGTATCTCGACGACGCCTTCGGTGTCCGCGGTCTCCTCGGCGAGCATGCGGGCGTTGTCGGCGTGGTTCTGCTCCATCGGGCGGCCGGGCAGCAGCAGGGCCATCGACGCGTACCCCTGGCGCCCGTGCACGACCTTCATGACCTCGTCGCCGTCGAGCCCGTTCCGGTCGGCCCAGCGCCGCCAGACGCGTTCGACGGAGGCGTCCGAGTTGACGAGGGTGCCGTCCATGTCCAGCAGGAGGGCGCGGGCGGTGAGCACGGTGGTGGCCGTCATCGGCAGCTCCAAGGCGCGGAGGTGAGGGCTCCGGGCGGTGGCCCGGGAGGCAGAGTGACCCCGCCCGCCGGTCAGGGGAAACGGGCGGGGGTCACTTTGTTCATCCACGGTACAAAACAAACCCGGCACCCCGCCACCTCCTTCACCGACCGTTCACCGACGCTTCGGTCCGCCGTCGCCGCGCGGGGCCCGTGCGGCGGGCGTCACCCGGTGACCGCCTCCCACAGGCTCCACACGCCCGGACCCCGCATCGGCAGCGCCGCGATCTGCGTGATCAGCGCGAGCGGGACCCGCTTCACCAGCGCCTTCCCGCCGGCGATGCCGGGCCCGGCCACCGACCACAGCGCGAGCACCGCGCCCAGGCCGACGGGGAGCGGGTCGTCGTAGCGGGCGGCGAGGTCGGCCGTCATGATCTGCGTCGGATCGCCGAACTCGGCGACCAGGATCAGTGTGAACCCGGCCCCGGAGACCTTCCGGAAGGCCTGGTTCTCCGGCTTGCGGACCTCCTCCTCGTCCTCGCCCTTCTTCACCAGCGGCACCGCCGCGCCGCCCAGGAAGAGCACGTCCGCGATCGCGTGCACGATCTGCTGCGGCAGCAGCGTGAGCACGCTGCCGGCCGTCGTGCGCGGAAGCTTCACACCCGAACCATAGACGTGTCATGTACGCGTCATTAACTTCTTACCGGATCCACCCCTCCCGGCAACGCGGCGTGGCGAGCATCCCCCTGCCCGCACGCCGACAACCCCATCCCCCAAGGGAGTTCGCATGTCGAAGTTCTACGCGCGTCGACGGATCAGCACGGTCGCGGCGTTCACCGGACTCATAGCCTCCGCCGGCCTGTTCAACGGTTCGGCCGCCTCCGCCGCCCTGCCCACCCCGGTCAGCGCCGCCACCGCCCGCGGCTACCTCGCCACCCTCACGGTCGCCACCGAGAACCGCACCGGCTACGACCGCGACCTCTTCCCGCACTGGATCACGCAGTCCGGCTCCTGCAACACCCGCGAGACCGTCCTCAAGCGCGACGGCTCGGGCGTCGTCACCGACTCCTCCTGTGCCGCCACCGCCGGCAGCTGGTACTCCCCGTACGACGGCGCCACCTGGTCCGCCGCCTCCGACGTCGACATCGACCATCTCGTCCCGCTCGCCGAGGCCTGGGACTCCGGCGCCCGCTCCTGGAGCACCTCGCGACGCCAGGCCTTCGCCAACGACCTGACCCGCCCGCAGCTCCTCGCCGTCACGGACAACGTCAACCAGGCCAAGGGCGACCAGGACCCGGCCACCTGGATGCCGTCGCGCACGGCCTACCGCTGCACCTACGTCCGCGCCTGGGTCCAGGTGAAGTACTACTACGGCCTGTCGGTCGACTCCGCCGAGAAGTCCGCCCTGCAGAGCCACCTCGCGGGCTGCTGAGAGGAATTACCGGGCGCACAAATCTCGCCGACCGCCTCCGTCGCTGCGTACCGTACGGAGCGACGGAGGAAGGGGTCACCATGGCCGGACTGCGGCTCGGACCACTGCTGAGGTACATCGACGGCTCGTCCGCCACCCTCTGGGTCGAGACCGCCGCTCCGGGCACCGTGGAGGTGCGCTGCGCGGACGGGACCGGCGGGACGGCCGGCACCTTCCGGATCGCGGGCCACCATTACGCGCTCGTCCACGTCACCGGTCTCACACCGGGGACGGCCACCCCGTACGAGGTCTTCCTGGACGACGTCCGGGTGTGGCCGCTGGCCGAGGACCCGTTCCCGTCGCTCCCGCCGTCCGTCATCCCCACCCCCGGCCCGGACGACCGTACGCGCGTCTCGTTCGGCTCCTGCCGCTGGGCGTCCCCGCCCACCGGGGAGCCCGACCCGGTCGGCCCCGACGCCCTGGACGCCCTGGCGAAACGCATCGCCGCCGACCCGGACGGCGAACGGCCCGACGTCCTGTTGCTCCTCGGCGACCAGGTGTACGCCGACGAGACCTCCGACGCCACGCGCGAGTGGCTCGCCGCCCGCCGCGATCTGGACGACCCCCCGGGCAGCCAGGTGGCGGACTACGAGGAGTACACCCACCTCTACTACGAGTCCTGGCTCGACCCGCAGGTGCGCTGGCTGCTGTCCACCGTGCCCACCTGCATGATCTTCGACGACCACGACGTGATCGACGACTGGAACACCTCCGCCTCCTGGGTCGCCGACATGCGGGACACGTCGTGGTGGCGGGAGCGGATCCTCAGCGGCCTGATGTCGTACTGGGTGTACCAGCACCTGGGCAACCTCTCCCCCGCCGAGGTCGGGGCCGACCCGCTGTACGCGTCCGTCCGGGCGGCCGACGACGGCACCGAGGCGCTGCGCGCCTTCGCCTCCCGGGCCGAGGCGGACGCGACCAGTGTGCGCTGGAGCTACCGGCGCGACTTCGGCCGGGTGCGCCTGGTGATGGTGGACAGCCGCGCGGCCCGCGTCCTGGAGGAGGGCCGGCGCTCCATGCTCGACCGGACCGAGGCCGACTGGCTGCGCGAACAGGCCCTCGACGGGCGCGGCTCCTACGACCACCTGCTCATCGGCACGTCCCTGCCCTGGCTGCTGCCCCACCTGGTGCACGACATCGAGGCCTGGAGCTCCGTGCTGTGCCGGGGCGACAAGGGCGCCCGCTGGGCGCGGCTCGGGGAGAAACTGCGGCGCGCGGCGGACCTGGAGCACTGGGCGGCCTTCCCGGAGTCGTTCGGCGAGCTGGCGGAGCTGATCGCCGAGACCGGCACGGGGCCGGAGGCGCCGGCGACGGTGTGCGTGCTCTCCGGGGACGTCCATCACGCCTACGTCGCCGAACCGGGCTGGCCGGGCGGCGCCGGGCCGGACTCCCGGGTGGTGCAGCTGACCTGCTCCCCCGTCCACAACTCCATCCCGCTGTCGATGAAGCTCGGTTTCCGCTTCGGCTGGAGCGGCGCCGCCCGGCTCCTCGGGCGCGTGTTCGCACGGCACGGCCGGCTCCGCCCGCCGCCGGTCACCTGGCGCAGGACGGGCGGGCCCTGGTTCGGCAATCAGCTCATGACACTGACGACGCAGGGGCGTTCGGCGGTGCTGCGGCTGGAGGACGCGCAGGAGGATGCGGCCGGGACACGGCTCAGGCGCGTGACGGAGACCCGGCTGAGCCGGTGAACCGGAATCTGTGGGCCCGCTGTGCGCTGTGGTGCGGATCCGGTCACACGGTGGGCTGTGACCACGAGGGCGGACACCGCCGTGACCGGCGGGAGCGGGTGCCGGAGCGGTCAAGCGGAGGCTAATTCGTGGCCAAATGTTGAACTTGCAAGTATCTATTGGGGACGCCTAACGTGGGTGGTCGACTCGGTTCCGCCCCCCGGACCGGCCCCACCCGGGGGTCGGCCTGACCGAAGGAGACGCCCCCCATGACCGGACGCCTCAACAGCGCCCAGCCGTATGTCCTGGGCATGTTCCGCATCGTCGTCGGACTGCTCTTCGCCTGCCACGGCGCCGTTTCCCTGCTCGGCCTGCTCGGCGGCGCGGACGGCAACGGCGGCACCGTCGAGACCGGCGCCTGGCCCGGCTGGTACGCGGGCCTGATCGAACTCGTCGGCGGCACCCTGGTCCTGCTCGGCCTCGGCACCCGCGCCGCCGCGTTCGTCTCGTCCGGCGCGATGGCCTACGCGTACTTCAAGGTCCACCAGCCCCAGGCCCTGTGGCCGATAGAGAACAACGGCGAGGGCGCGGCCCTGTACTGCTGGGCCATGTTCCTGCTGGTGTTCACCGGATCCGGAGCCTTCGGCCTGGACCGCCTGTTCACCAGGCACTCGTCGGCGGACGGCGAACGGCGAACGGAGCGGACCCCGGTGGCGGCCTGACCGTCCTCCCCCCACCGGACCGCACGGGCGCCCTTCCCGCACGACGGGGGGAGGGCGCCCTTCCCCTTTGCGCGGGGGAAGAGCGGGGGAACACGGGGCGCCGGACGCGCGAACCCCTCGTGACCTTTCCGTCACTCACCGGGCGTACGCTGTATCGCTGTCATCGGCCACTCCTGCCACTCCTGCCGCTCGCCCGCGTCAGCGCGGCACGGCGCGGCCCGCGGGGGAGCCACGGGGAGTTCGGGTGGAGAGTGTGGGGGCGCTGGTCGGCAGCCCGTGGATCTATGCGGTGGTGGCCCTCTCGGTCCTGCTCGACGTGTTCCTCCCGGTCCTGCCCAGCGGGGTACTGGTGATCACCGCGGCCACGGCGGCGGCCGCGGGCACGGCGACCGACGTGCCCGACATCCTGGTGCTGACGCTGTGCGCCGCCACCGCCTCCGTCCTGGGCGACCTGGTGGCCTACCGCCTCGCCTGGCGCGGCGGTGCCCGTCTGGACCGGGCCATAGCCCGTTCACGGCGGCTCAGGAGCGCGCAGGAACGTCTCGGCGCGGCGCTCGCCCGGGGCGGCGGCGTCCTGGTCGTCCTCGCCCGCTTCGCCCCGGCCGGGCGCTCGGTGGTCTCCCTCGGCGCCGGAGCCGCGCGCCACCGCGCCCGCGACTTCCTCCCCTGGTCCGCCCTGGCGGGGCTGTCCTGGGCCGCGTACAGCGTGGCCCTCGGCTACTTCGGCGCCCACTGGCTGGGCGCGACCTGGCTGGCCACGGCGGTGTCGGTGGGCGCGCTGTTCGCGGCGGGGGCGGGGGCGGGCTACCTGATGCGCCGGCGACCGCAGCCGCAGCCCTCGGAGGCTTCGTAGGCCCTGCGGGCCCCGGGACTCGCGCGGAGTCCGAGAGCCGGGGCGGTCGGGCCGGGCGGGGGTGTCGCGCAGCCCGGCGTCCACGGGGCGCCTCCCCCAAGTGCCCGAACGGCCCGGGAGGCGCCCCCGTCACCCACCCGTGCCGCCGCAGCGGCACGATCACCCGCGGCCGCGGCGCCCGGGGGCGCTATCCCCCCGCCCGCCGCGCCGCGCCCCCGCGCACCTCCAGCCCGTCCAGCAGCTCGGCCGTCGCCGAGGCGATCGCCTCCACCGCCCGGTCGAACACCTCGCGGTTGTGGGCGGCCGGCGCGCGGAAGCCGGACACCTTCCTCACGTACTGCAGGGCGGCGGCCCGGATCTCCTCCTCCGTGGCCTCCCCGGGCTGCACGGGCGGACGCAGGGTCTTGATGCTCCGACACATGTCTCCAGTCTGACGCGCCCCCTCCGCAACTCGCCACCCAAAATCGAACAGGCGTATCATCGGGTTGTGGCTGCGACCTATGACTTTCCGAGTGACCTCCTCGCCGGTCAGGAGGAACTGCAGCAGGTCCGGGCCGAGTTGTCGGCCCTGCTGAAGCGGCTCCCCTGGTCGGTCGAACCCGTCGACGGGTTCAGCGACGACCACGGCTGGCGCAAGGTCGAGCGCCCCGCCTCGCCCGGCTGGACCGCCGACGAACAGGCCGAGGTGGAGAAGCTCCGGCGACGGGAGCACGAGCTCGCGGTGTTCGTCAGCACCCACCGCTACTGGGCCGAACTCACCGGCGCCGACCGCGTGCACGCCCGCTCCCGGCTGAAGCACACCCACGAGGACCCGGAGGGGCCCGCATAGGGCGGACGGCACGGGACGGCACGACGACAAGGGCCTCCGGAGCGACTCCGGAGGCCCTGTCTCCCGGTGGGCGCGGACGGTTTCGAACCGCCGACATCCTGCTTGTAAGGCAGGCGCTCTACCCCTGAGCTACGCACCCGGGACCCGGGCCGCGCGCCCAGGTCGAGTCGACAGCCTACATGGCCCGGGGCGCGGTCCGGCAAACGCCCGCCGGGGGCACCGGGGGATATCCCCACCCCGGATCCGCCAGCCGCCCGGATCCCCCGGCGGGCCCCCGGTCCGTACGGTCGAAGAGCGCCCGGAGACCGCCGGAGAGCGCCACCGTCCGTCCCAGGGGGAGACCGCCATGACCCGCACGACCCGTACCGCCCGGCCCTTCGGCTCCGCTCCCGGCGCCCGTGCCGCGTGGACACGCGCCCTCGCCCTCGCCGGGGCCACCACGGTGATCGTCGCGGGCGTGAGCGCCTGCGGGGCGTCGGCCGCCGACGACGACGATCCCGACCACCGGTCCTTCGGCCTGCCCGGCAGGACCCTCGTCGTCGACTCCGACGAGTCCGCCCTCGAGATCGTCGCCTCGGACGAGAACGCTCCCGGCAAGGTCGAGGTCACCCGGTGGTTCCAGGGCACCGTCGCCATCGGCTCGACCCCGAAGGCCACCTGGTCCATGGACGGCGACCGGCTGGTGCTGCGGGAGAAGTGTTCGGGGGTCGTCGCGGACTGCTCCGCCAAGCACCGCATCGAGGTGCCCCGCGGAGTCTCCGTGAAGGTCGAGGAGGAGGACGGCAGCGTGCGGGCGCGGGGCTTCCGCGACGCGCTGAGCATCCGCACGACGGACGGTTCGATCCACGTCACGGACTCCACCGGACCGCTGGAGCTGCGCACCGGTGACGGGTCCGTGCGCGCGGAGGTCTCCTCCCGTACGGTGCGCGCCCACAGCGGGGACGGCTCGGTCCGCCTCGAACTGGCCGCCGTACCCGACCTGGTGGACTCCCGCAGCGGCGACGGCTCCCTGACGGTCGACCTGCCGCGGGCCTCCTACCGCGTGGACACCGAGACCGGCGACGGCGCCGAGGACGTGTCCGTGCCCCGCGACGACTCCAGCCCCCACAGGGTGACCGCGCGCACCGGCGACGGCCAACTCACCGTCCGTACGGTGAACTGACCGGCCCGTGTCTTCGTCCTCCACCGGTGGGAGAATGACATCGGGCCGGGCGAACGACAGTACGGGAGAGGGATGTGACGGCGACACCAGCGCAGCCGTACTCGCCGTCGGAGCCGCGCGTGCCTCGCACGTGTCGTGCCGTACCTCCTCTTCCCCACCGGCCGGGTGCCCGCCGGACCCCCGGCGCGCTGCGGGAGGTGCTCGCCCTCGTGGGGCTGCCGCTGGTCGTGGCGCTGGCGCTGCCCGCCGCGTTCACCGGGGGCGGGACCCGGCGCTGGTTCGGCGGGCGGGCGGAGAACCAGCGGGCCGAGGCGCAGGCCGCCAAGGACGCGGCGGCGGCCGCCTTCTACGAACTCGACACCGCCCAGCGCGACCTGCGGATCTCCATCGAGACGATCACCGCCGTCGACGCCTCCCCCGCCGCCCGCCGCGCCGTCGCCGACTTCGAGGCGCTCGGCCGGCGCATCGACGAGGCCAGCCACCGCTACATCAGCGCCGTCGACGCCCATGACCTGGACCGCGACGACCTGGAGGCCTCGGCCGCCGCCCAGGCCCGCGAACGGCTGACCGCCGCCAAGGACGAACTCGGCCGGGTCAAGCAGGAGCTGGACCGGTTCGCCGACGGGCTCGGCTCCCTCCTCGGCAAGGCCGAGACCCAGCTCGCCCGGCTCGCGCCCGCCGTCGAACGCGCCCGGCAGGCGCTGCTCGCCGCCTCGAACGCCCTCGACACCGCACGCGGATCGGGTCTGAAGGCCGACGACCTCGCCGCCCGGCTCGCCGTGCTCTCCCCGGAACTGACCAAGCTGAACCAGGGCGCGGGGCAGCACGGCGTGCCCCAGACCCTGGAGCGGGCCGAACGGGTCACGCGCGAGGCCGAGGCGGTCCGCGTCGAAGCCGAGCGGCTGCCGGAGCGGGCCGCCGAGATCGACCACCGGCTGGTCTCCCTGCGCACCCGCGCCCAGGCCCTCACCACCCGCTCCGAACAGGTCGAACCGGTCCTCAGCGAACTGCGCCGGCGCTTCACCGCCGCCTGCTGGCAGGACCTGCACCACGTCCCCGACGTGGCCACGGAGAACGTGAGCCGGGCGGAGGCGAGACTCGCCGAGGCCCGGGCGGCCCGCGAGGAGCAGCGCTGGGCGGACGCGACCGCCCTGCTGTCGACCGCGCGGGCGCTGCTGAACACGACCGACGAGGCGGTGTCGGCGGCCGGCGACCGGCTGCGGCGGCTGAACGCCGTGCAGAAGGACCCCGGGCAGGAGATCGAGCGCACCCGCTTCACCATCCGGGACGCCCAGCGGCTGGCCATGGCCGGCCGCAACACCCCCGACCCGCGCCACGCCCGCCCCCTGGACGACGCCGTGGCCCGTCTGGAGCGGGCCGTCGCCGGGCTGGAGGGCCGCCATCCCGATTACTGGCACTTCCTGACGGAGACGGAGGAGGTGCGGGCGGCGGTGGGCCGTGTGGTGGCCCTGATCCGGGAGGAACGCGGTGGTGCCGCCCACTGACCGTCCCGGCGCGGGCCGATCCGGTTAACCTGTGCCCATGCCTCGCTATGAGTACCGCTGCCGGACCTGCGGCGACACCTTCGAACTGAGCCGCCCCATGGCGGAGTCCTCCGCGCCCGCCGCCTGCCCGGCGGGTCACGACGACACGGTCAAGCTGCTCTCCACCGTCGCGGTGGGCGGCACCGCCTCCGCCGCGGCCCCCGCTCCGTCCGCGAGTGGCGGCGGTGGCGGCTGCTGCGGTGGCGGCTGCTGCGGCTGAACCCCGCCGGAGGACACGGCACCGGACGTCAGCCGCACATCGGCTGCCGGGACGGCGCGGCATCAGCTGCCGAGGTAGCGCAGCACCGCCAGCACCCTGCGCGAATAGCCCTCGCCTCCCGTCAGCCCGAGCTTGTCGAAGATCGCGTTGGTGTGTTTCTCCACCGCGCTCTGCGAGATGTGCAGTCGCCGCGCGATGGCGGCGTTGGTGTGCCCCTGTGCCATCTCCGCCAGTACCGCCTGCTCCCGCGCGGTGAGGCGGGCGAGCGGGTCGGTGTGCGTCGTGCGGCCGAGCAGCTGCCGCACGACCTCCGGGTCGAAGGCGGCGCGTCCCTGCGCCACCCGCTCCAGGGCGTCCAGGAACTCGTCGACCTGGACGACACGGTCCTTGAGCAGATAGCCGACTCCTTCCGACTCACCGGTCAGCAACTCGGTCGCATACCGCTTCTCCACGTACTGCGAGAGCACCAGCACCCCTACGGACGGCCAGCGCCGGCGGATCTCCAGGGCCGCGCGCAGTCCCTCGTCGGTGTGCGTGGGCGGCATCCGCACATCGGCGACCACCACGTCCGGCGGGTCCTCGGCGACCGCCCGCAGCAGCAGCTCCGCGTTGCCGACGGCGGCCAGCACCTGATGTCCCTCCTCCGCCAGCAGCCGCACCAGGCCCTCTCTGAGCAGGGTGGAGTCCTCGGCCAGGATCAGGCGCATGGCAGCTCCGCGGTCACCAGGGTCGGCCCGCCCGGCGGACTGCGCACCTCGAGCCGCCCGTCGAGTGCGGCGACGCGCCGTGCCAGCCCGAACAGTCCGCTGCCCGTGGCGTTCGCCCCGCCCCGGCCGTCGTCCTCGACGCTCACGTACAACGCTCCCTCCCTCGGTCCGACCTCGACCACTATCCGGGTCGGCTTCGCGTGCTTCACCGCGTTGGTGACGGCCTCGCAGACGACGAAGTAGACCACGGTCCCCACCGCCCGCTCGGGCTCCCCGGTGAGCCCGTACTCCACCCGTACCGGGACGGAGGCCCGCTCGGCGACCGTCTCCAGCGCCGCCCGCAGCCCTGCCTCGTCCAGGGTGGTGGGGTAGATCCGCCACGCCACCTCGCGCAGGTCGTCCAGGGCGTGCCGGCTCTCCTGGTGGGCCTGGCGCAGCAACCGGTCCGTGCGGGCCGGGTCCTCGCTGCGCAGGGCGCGGCCGAGCAGCATGCCGAGCGCGACCAGACGCTGCTGCACTCCGTCGTGCAGGTCCCGCTCGATGCGCCGCCGCTCGTCGTTCACCGCGTCGACCACGGCCGCGCGGCTCGCGGACAGTTCGGCGATGCGCCGCTCCAGCGCGTCCTGGTGGCGGGGGCCCAGCAGGCGGCGGGCCAGCTTCCCCTCCAGTTGGGCCACGGCGAGTATCCCCTGCACGACGAGGAAGAGCAGGAAGAGGCCGCCGAGGGACGTGTAGACGATCGACGCGGTGTTGCGTACGTCGTCGACCAGCAGCCAGAGGTACATCCACGACGTGCCGTACCCCAGGCCGATCGCCGCCGAGAGCATCACCACCGCGCCCAGGACACCCAGGGTCCAGCGGCAGGCCAGGTATCCCAGGGCCTGCGGGTCCTCGTACGCGGGCGAGGTGTGTGCTCCCAGCCAGGTCCGCAGCCGGGTGCGGTTCAGCTCCGTCAGTCCTCGCGCGCCCGCGAGGACCGGGCGGAGCACGGCGCGACGGCCGCGCGGCCAGGCCACGACGAACAAGAGGGACAGGCCGGCCAGGACGGTGTAGAGCAGCTCGACGACGGCCGCGGCGGCGCCCCACATCAGCCCCACCGCGCACCGCACCACACGCCGCACCATGTCTCGCATGATCGTGAGGCTAACCGTGCGCGGCACGGGTACACACTGCGGAAAACCGCAATTGCGGCTGCGGAGTACCGCATCGAGTCGTGCGGCTTTCCTCAGCGTTCCTTCAGCTCCGGTTTTCTAGCGTGGGAGCCATGACAGCCATCGCAGCGCACACGATCACGGCGGCCGGGGACGGCAGCGCCGGACCGCAGTGGGTCAACGACCTCATGGACGCCATGGGCGCCCCCGGGGCCGGCCTCGCCATCGCGCTGGAGAACCTCTTCCCTCCCATACCCAGTGAGGTGATCCTGCCCCTGGCGGGGTTCGCCGTGAGCAGTGGGCGGATGAGCCTGCTCGCCGTGCTGCTGTGGACCACCGCCGGCTCGGTGGTCGGCGCGCTCGCGCTGTACGGGGTGGGCGCGCTGCTCGGCCGGGACCGGACGGTGGCGATAGCGGAGCGGCTGCCGCTGGTGAAGGTCGCGGACATCGAGAAGACGGAGGCGTGGTTCCTGCGGCACGGGACGAAGGCGGTGTTCTTCGGCCGGATGATCCCGCTCTTCCGCAGTTTCATATCGGTGCCGGCCGGCGTGGAGCGCATGCGGCTGCCGCTGTTCCTCGGGCTGACCACGCTGGGCAGTGCGATCTGGAACACCGCGTTCGTGCTCGCGGGGTATGTGCTGGGGGACAACTGGGAGCAGGTGTCGACCGTCGTCTCGGCGTACTCGAAGGTGGTCCTCGGCGTGGCCGCGCTGGCTCTGGTGGCGTTCGTGGTCCTGCGGCTGCTGCGCTCGGGGGACGGCCGCCGGCGGCGGGACGGGCGGGCGGGCACGGGACACCCGCACCCGCCGCGCTCCGGGGACGGTCACGGCGACGGGTACGACTCCGCCGACACGATGAGTCTGCGCCGCCTTCGCTGACGCCCCGGCCGCACGACCGCGGGACCGTACGGTCTCACCGGGGCGAGCGCACCGTCCGCAGGAACTCGCGCAGGATGCGCTCGCCCGCCAGGACGCCCCGCTCGGGCAGAGCCCTGATCCCGGGGGCCGTCCAGTCGGCGTCGGCGAGTTCGCCGTGGCCCGGGCGCCAGCCCCGGTCCACGGCGAGGAGCAGATCGGCGTCGAGGAGGGAGTCGCCGGCGGCGAGGGTGAGATCGGCGCCGGTGCGGCGGGCCACCTCCTCCATGGCCGCGCTCTTGGTGAGGGGCACCGGCACGGCGTAGATCTTGCGGCCCTGGAGGGAGACCGTCCAGCCGCGGTTCTCCGCCCACTCCCCGAGTTCCTTCACCCACTCCTCGCGCAGCAGTTCCCGCTCGACGACCAGGTAGGCGAAGAGGTCCTCGGCGACCCGGTGCTTGCGTACCCAGACCGGGTCGGCGGTCCGCAGCAGGTGGTCCTGCACCTCGGACAGCGGGGCGCACTCGTCGGCGAGGCGGGCGAGCACCCGGGCGTGCCAGTCCTGGTCGGACACGCCGTCGACGAGGAGGTGTCCGCCGTTGGCGCAGATCGCGTAGGTCGGCGGCGGGCCGGGGAGGTTGATGCGCTGGTACTGCTTGCGGGTGCGGGTCGTCGTGGGGACGAACACGGCTTCGTCGCCGAGGTCGGTGAGGAGCCGGGCCGCCGTCTCCGTCATGTAGGAAAGGGGCTTGCTCTCGTGGACCTCCACGCACAGCAGCCGGGGCGCCCGTGCGTCCGGCATGGTCAGGGCGAGGGCGGCGGCGGAGTAGATGAGCGTGCGGTCGAGGTCGCTGGCGACGATGACGGGCATCAGCCGGTCACCGCCTTGCCGTCGGCGCCGGTGGCACCACGGGTGTAACGGGGGTGGATCAGTCCGACGCAGGTGTAGGGGAGTCCGTCGACCTCCTCGACGGGGACGCCCCGCTGCTGCGCGAGGAGGCGTACGTGGTCGAGGTCGCTGCCGGCTCCGCTCCGGGCGAGCACCTTCCAGGGCACCCGGCGCAGCAGCACCCGGGTGGTCTCGCCGACGCCGGGCTTGACGAGGTTCACGTCGTGGATGCCGTACTCCTCGCTGATGCGCTCGACCGCCGCCCAGCCCTCCCAGGTGGGGGTGCGGTCGGCGGAGAGCAGTTCCTTGGCCCGGGCGCAGGCGGCGTCGGCGACCTCCGGGAAGCGGGCGGACACGGCGTCCAGGAAGGCCGTCGAGAGGTCCGCGCCGGCGAGTTCGCGGTAGAACTTGGCGCCGTGGAAGTCCTCCGGGCCGACCAGGTCGGCCCGGAGCACGGTGCGTGAGATCAGGCCGGACACCGTGGAGTTGAGGCAGGCGGAGGGGATCAGGTAGTCCTCGCGGGTGCCGTAGGTGCGGACGCAGGAGCCGGGGTCGGCCAGGACCGCGATCTCCGGGTCGAAGCCGGTGACGCCCTCGGTCTTCTCGAACTCCTCCACGGCCTGGGCGAGTTCGCGGGTGATGGCGCCCTTGCCGGTCCAGCCGTCGACGAAGACCACGTCCCGGGGGTCGTGGTGGGCGGCCAGCCAGCGCAGCGCGTTGGCGTCGATGCCCCGGCCGCGGACGATCGACACCGCGTAGTGGGGCAGGTCGAGCTGGTGGCGGTGCTGCGCCCAGCGGCGCATCAGGATGCCCACGGGGGTGCCCGCACGGGCCAGGGAGACGAGCACCGGGCGGGGGGAGCGTTCGGCGAGCACGGTCTCGGTGACCACGCCCACCGCGTGGGCCAGGCGGGCCGCCGACTCGTTCAGGGCCGCGTGGAACAGCTCCTGGTACTGCTCGCTCGGCTGGTACTCCACGGGCAGCGACTCCGCGTAGTGGGCGCCGCCGCTCTGGATGGCCTCCTCGCGCTCCTCGGTCGGCGCCTCCAGCGTCACGTCCGAGAGGTCCTGGAGCAGCCAGCCGACCTCCTCGGGCGCGTACGAGGAGAAGGCGGGGCCTCTGAGGGGCTCGGGCAGCATGGTGGCGGGCCTTTCGGGGGCGTCCGGTCGGGCGTCCTGGGGGGCGGTGTCCTGCGGCGCGGGCACGTACGACGGTACGACCGCGAGGAGGACCTGCGGGGTGTGCGCGGCGAGCCGGGCGAGCAGGCCGTCGGGCGCGTGCAGTGCGGGGGTGTCGGCAGTCGAGTCGACGACGGCGACGACGGCGTCGAAGCCGCCGCCGGCGACGTTGTAGGCGTAGCGCTCGCCGGGGCCGTCGGCGGGGTCGTCATGGGCGGGGAAGACCAGACGGGTGCGTATCGCGTAGCCGGGGTCGTCGACGGCGAGGACGGGTGAGCGGGTGGTGGTGGAGAAGCGTACGTCGGCGCGGACGGTCCGCTCCAGCTCGCCCGCCAGGCGCAGCGGGGCGTACATCAGCTCCTCGAAGCCGAGGACGAGGACGCGGCGCGCGTCGTCGGGGAGCGCGGCCGCGAGGCGGGCCGCCATGCCGGGGAGTGCGGATTCGAGGCGGGCCCGGTGCGCGGGGGTGAAGCCGTGGCGGCCGCCGTCGGGGAGGCCGTCCGGCCAGCGCAGGTCCACTCGCGTGGCGCGCCTGTCGTCCGGGTGCGGGCCGTCCTGGGGCGATCGCGCCCGCGCGGCGGTAGCCGCGGATCCGGCTGCGCCCCGCGCCCCTGGGGAGTCCGTCCGGGCGTCGGCTTCGAAGCTCGCGGGAGCAGCGGCACCCTTCAGGGGCGCGGGGAACCGCGCGGCCGGCACCGGCGCGGTCGCAGCCGGCCGGCCGCCCCCCGCGGCGCTCTCGTACCGCGCCACCAGCTCCTGCCCCTTCGCCAGGACGCCGTCCGGCAGCCGCACCGTGCCCGACGCGGTCGTCACCAGGTCGATCCGCGCCCCGATCTCATGGGCGAACCCGTCCAGACGGCCGGCGTCCGCGGGCGAACGCATGTCGACGAGGGCCACCACGACGTACCGCCCCCGCGGATACCGCGCGTGAAGATCCCGGACGGTGTTCAGCACCGTGTTCCCCGTCGAGAACTCGTCGTCGACCAGGACCAGCGGACCGTCCCCGGCCAGCAGCCGCGGATCCTCCGGGAGCAGCAGGTGGGACGTGGCGTGGGAGTGGGACTCCTCGAAGCCCCCGGCGGTGGCCGTTCCCGCGACCGGGCGGCGCGTGGAGTGCAGATACGGGGCCGGGCCCAGACCGTCGGCGACGGAATGGCCGAGGCCGGTCGCGGTCTCGGCGTAGCCGAGGACCACCGCGTCCTCCGCCGTGTCACCCAGCAGTTCGCGCACCCGGCGGCCGAGTGCGACGCCGTGGCCGTACACGACGGCCGGCGACTGGGGGACGTGCTTGCCGAGGACGTTGGAGACCAGCAGGTGGGCCCGCTTGGGGTTGCGGCGCAGCGCCAGCCCCAGCAGCCCGGGCAGGCTCTCGTCCCCGGCCAGCTCGACGCCGAGCCGCTCCGTGACCCAGCTGCCGGACCACGTGTCCCCGCCGGCCGGGTCCCCGTGACGCGCCGGGCGGCGCATCCCCTCGTTCACAGCCTTCTCCGTCCCGGTCACTCGGCCAGGCCCGCCGCGAGCAGTTCCACGAAGCCGATGTCCTCGTTGGCCACGCCGAAGGCCTCGGCGCGCAGCAGGGTCCGCTCGGCCCAGGCGCGGTGCGGTTTCACCTCGTTCATCTTGTTCGTGTAGGCCGATCTGAGGACACCCCCGCCGCCGCGTTCCGGCCGGAGGATGTCCTGGGCGTCGCTGAACTCCTCGTGACTGACGACGGACAGCGCGTGCACGGGGAGGACGTGCGAGGGGTGGATGCAGGTCTTGCCCAGCAGGCCGTTGGCCCGGTCGAGGGCGATCTCGCGCAGCAGTCCGTCCATGGCGTGTTCGATGAGCTTCTCGCGCAGGGCGACCGCCTTCACCTCGTGGAAGGGGCTCTGCCGCAGGAGGGGCTTGAACATGCGTTCCTGGACCCGGAAGTACTCCCAGACCGGCCCCGTCACGGTGAATCCCGTGCCGTCGGCCCGGGCCAGCATGTTCACCACGTCGGAGATCACGGAGGCGACGACCTGGACGTCGTAGGCCGTCATGTCGGGGCCCCTGCGCAGCCCGTAGGAGGAGCAGAAGTCGGTCACGCCGAGGCGCAGCGCGAGCACGCGGTCGCGGTACTTGTCGACGGCGCGGAAGATGCCCTCGAGGGTCTCCACGCGGGACTCGCGGTAGAGCAGCTCGGGCGACTCCAGCACCGGCATGGCGAACAGCCGGTACCCGCTTTCGGCCTCGGCGGTGGTCAGCGCCTCCAGGAACGGCAGGCCGCGTTCCGCGGTGAACTTCGGCAGCACGAATCCGGACAGCAGCGAGGCGGCGGGGCCGAGGCGCCGGACGAGGTCGGGGATCTGTTCGGGGGTGCGGACCCGGATGAACAGCAGCGGCGGCTCCGCGCCGGGCCGTCCGGCCAGGTCCGCGAACTGCCGTACGAGGTTCTCCTCGCCCGCGGGCACGTCGGCGTCGTCGATGGAGTCCTCCAGGCACAGCACCATGGAGACCACACCGCGTCCGCCCTGCTTGACGACGTCGTCGGCGAGCCGGGGCCGGGTCGCCGGGCTGTAGAGCGTGGCGCCGAGGGCCGCGGAGAGCAGCCGGGCCGGGGAAGCCGGCGTGAACTCGACGGGCTCCCGGTAGAAGAGACGTTTCCGCACCGCAGGGGCGATATGCCCGAAATGACGCATGGAACTCCCCCGTGGCCTCTCTGGAATCTCGGGAATGTCGGAAGGTGGCCGGTAATAGTACGTAGGGATCCATGTCGACGGTTCCCGCGGGGCGTGAACTTCAGGTAACCCGGCCATGTCGGCACCAACCCCCCACGTTGTCGTGACCAGGACGGAGAAGGCAGGATGACCGTATGACGCACGCGATGCTCAAGGGGTCGAACGTCCCTCTCGAGGCCACCACGGTACGTGCCGTGCTGCGCTGGTCGCCCGGGCAGGGGGTGCCGGACGTCGACGCCTCCGCGCTGCTCCTCGGCCCCGACGGTCGTGTGCGCTCCGACGAGGACTTCGTGTTCTACAACCAGCCACGGCATCCCGGCGGGCAGGTGTGGCGGCTCGGCAAGAAGCGCGTCGCCGAGGGACTGGCCGACACGATCCAGGCGGATCTCACCGGTGTCGAGTCCGGTGTCGACCGGATTCTGCTCGTCGCGTCGGCGGACGACGTCACCTTCGACCGCGTACGGGACCTGCGCATCCTGCTGTACGACGCACAGGCCGCCGACGGGGACGCGCTGGCGTATTTCGACGTCAAGCCGGAGACCGGTGAGGAGACCGCGCTGATCTGCGGTGAGCTGTACCGGCGCGGGGAGGGCTGGAAGTTCCGGGCGCTCGGCGAGGGCTATTCGAACGGTCTGGAGGGCCTGGCGACCGACTTCGGCATCTCGGTGGACGAGTCGGAGGCGGCGCAGCAGCCCGATCCCTCCGACGTCACCCAGCAGCCGCCGCCGACGGCGCACGTGCCGGCCGCCGACCGCACCTCCTCCGAGGCCCTCACGCAGCCGCAGGCCCCGCTCGTCCCGCCGACGCCCGAGGTGTCCCGGCCACTGCCGCCGGAGCGGCCGGCGGGGGTGCCCGCGCAGCCCGCGTACGGCTATCCGCCGCAGCAGCCCGCGGCCACGCCGCAGCCGGCCTACGGCTATCCGCACCCGGCCGCCCAGCCCGCCTACGGCTATCCGCCGGCACCCGCCGCGGCCGCCGCAGGGGCGCCGTCCGGATACGGTTTCCCGCCGCCGGCCGCGGCCTCCCCCGACCCGGACTTCCGGCTTCCGCCGCAGGGGCCGCAGTTCATCGGGCGTTAGCGGACCGGCGCCCACGCGATCAGGGGCTCCTCAGCGATCGGCCTTCCTCTTGAAGCCCCTCCCCCACTGGAGCCCCCACCCGTACAGCCGGTCCAGCTCCGCCTGGAACCCGTACACGAACTTCACCTCGCGGCGGACGAGGATCTCGCCCTTGACGTTCTCGATCATCACCACGGCGCAGGAGCGGGCCTGGGGGTGGCGTTCGTCGAGGCCGATCTCGACCCGCGGGCCGTGGCTGGGGTAGAGCGTGACCATGGCCTGCGTCCGGTCGAACGCGGGCGTCTGGTCGTAGATGTACGCGAAGACCAGCAGGCGCTTGATGTTCTCGCGCTGGTCCAGGTTGACGTACATGGTCTCGCCCGAGCCCGACCCGAACCGGTCGTCGCCGCTGAGTTTGACGTAGGGCGCGGCGTTGACGTCGCCGAGGAGACCGCCGAGGGGCTGGACCACGCCCTTGGTGCCGTCCTGGAGCTCGTACAGACAGCCGAGGTCGAGGTCGACGTTGACCATGGACTGGCTGTGGCCGACCACCTCCGGCGGCTTGAGCGCCTTCAAGGGGTGGCGCAGCAGGCTCTCCCGCTGGGAGCCGCCGAAGTCGGAGGTCCGCATCCGCCAGCTGAGGTTGATCCGCAGATGGCCGGTGGCCGCCCCCTGCTTGGTCAGGGACACCTGACCGTGCCGTTTGGTCAGCTCGATGGCGTTGCTGGCCGCGCTGCCCGAGTCGAAAGCGCTCTCACGTCCGCGCCGCAGTCCGTCCAGGAAACCCATTCCCGCCCCAAGTCCAGTCGCCGAACCCCGCTCGGGCCGCCGGGGCTCCCGGACGGCCGACGGGGCGGCTCCGAGGAGTGGTCCTCGGAGCCGCCCCGTCGAAGAGCGTTCCTCACCTGGAGGGCTGTCACACCCCGGAGGGGACCTCGGTCTTGTCGCCGGCGCTCCCCTCGGCCGCGGCGAGCCGCTTGTTGCGGCGGACGGAGGACAGGAAGGACCAGCCGATCAGGATGACGCCGATGGAGCCGGTGACGAGCTCGTGGATCTCGTACCGGATGGTGACGAGCAGGATCACCGCCAGGGCGCCGATGGCGTAGTGGGCGCCGTGCTCCAGGTAGACGTACTCGTCCAGGGTGCCCTGGCGGACCAGGTAGACCGTCAGCGAACGGACGTACATGGCGCCGATGCCCAGGCCCAGGGCCATCAGGACGATGTCGTTGGTGATGGCGAAGGCACCGATCACTCCGTCGAAGGAGAAGGACGCGTCCAGCACCTCAAGGTAGAGGAACATGAAGAACGCGGCCTTGCCGGCCAGGGCGACCGCCGACTTCGGCTTGCCCTCGCGCGCGGCCTGCTCCTCGGCCTCGTGCTCGCGTTCCTCCTCCTCCTCGAGCTTGTCCTCGAAGAAGCCGGACAGACCGCCCACGATCAGGTAGGTGATCAGGCCGGCGACGCCCGCGAGCAGGACCGTGGAGGACTTGTCGACGTGCGCGCCGCCGTGCTGGTGGGCGTGGGTGGCGAAGGCCATGGCGGAGATCATCAGGAAGATCAGCGCGATGCAGACCGACAGCATGTCGACCTTGCCCAGCTTGGCCAGCGGGCGCTCCAGCCAGCCCAGCCACTTGATGTCCCGGTCCTCGAAGACGAAGTCCAGGAAGATCATCAGCAGGAACATGCCACCGAACGCGGCGATCGCCGGGTGGGCGTCGGTGACCAGTTCCTGGTAGCGGTCCTTGTCGCTGAGCGCGAGGTCGACCGCCTCGATCGGGCCGAGCTGGGCGCTGACGGCGACGATGACGACGGGGAAGACCAGCCGCATGCCGAAGACGGCGATCAGGATGCCGATGGTGAGGAAGATCTTCTGCCAGAAGGCGTTCATCTTCTTCAGGATCCCGGCGTTGACCACCGCGTTGTCGAAGGACAGCGAGATCTCGAGGATCGAGAGGATCGCCACGATTCCGAAGGCGGTCCACCCCCCGAAGAGGATCGCTGCGACCAGGCCGAGCGCGGTGACCGCGAACGACCAGCCGAAGGTTTTCAGAACCACTGGCTACCCCAGGTGTGTTGACGGGTCTCCCCCGCTGCCGTGATCGGCTTTACGAAACGTTGACTCCGAAGTCTAGAGCGATGCCCCGCAATCCCGACGCGTACCCCTGTCCCACCGCACGGAACTTCCATTCACCCTGGTAACGGTAGAGCTCACCGAAGATCATCGCGGTTTCGGTGGACGCGTCCTCGCTCAGGTCGTAACGGGCGAGTTCCTGGCCGTCCGCCTGGTTCACCACGCGGATGAAGGCATTGCTGACCTGGCCGAAGGTCTGGCCGCGCTCGTCGGCCATGTGGATGGAGACCGGAAAGACGATCTTGTCGCACTGGGCCGGCACCGTGGAGAGGTCGACCAGCAGAGACTCGTCGTCCCCCTCGCCCTCACCGGTGAGGTTGTCACCGGTGTGCTCCACCGAGCCGTCCGGGCTCGTGAGCTGGTTGTAGAAGATGAACCACTCGTCCCCCATGACCCGGCCGCCGCTGCACACCAGCGCGCTGGCGTCGAGGTCGAAGTCGGCTCCGGTGGTGGAGCGCGCGTCCCAGCCGAGTCCGATCATGACCTGCGTGAGGTTCGGCGCGGCCTTGGACAGGGAGACGTTTCCCCCTTTGGCAAGCGTGACGCCCATGATGCTGGTCCCCCTCCGGTCGGTGTTTCTCAAGGTGGTCCTGTGCGTCCGGCGCCGCACGTAAACCGTGCGGCGCCGGGCGGTGCGGCCGCGGAAGGCGGCCGGGCTCGGGCGTGGCCGCCCGGGGCGTGTCCGTCTCAGACGTTCACACCGAAGTCCTGCGCGATGCCGCGCAGGCCGGAGGCGTAGCCCTGGCCGATGGCGCGGAACTTCCACTCCGCGCCGTGCCGGTACAGCTCACCGAAGACCATGGCGGTCTCGGTGGAGGCGTCCTCGCTCAGGTCGTAGCGGGCGATCTCGGCCCCGCCTGCCTGGTTGACGACGCGGATGAACGCGTTGCGCACCTGGCCGAAGGACTGCTGGCGGTTCTCGGCGTCGTAGATGGAGACCGGGAAGACGATCTTCTCGACGTCGGCGGGGACCGTGGCGAGGTTGATCTTGATCTGCTCGTCGTCGCCCTCGCCCTCACCGGTGAGGTTGTCGCCGGTGTGCTCCACCGAGCCGTCCGGGCTCTTCAGGTTGTTGAAGAAGATGAAGTGCGCGTCGCTGGCGACCTTGCCGCTGCTGTTCAGCAGCAGCGCGCTGGCGTCGAGGTCGAAGTCGGTACCGGTCGTGGTGCGGATGTCCCACCCCAGACCGACGATGACCGCGGTCAGGCCCGGCGCCTCCTTGGTCAGCGATACGTTGCCGCCCTTGCTGAGGCTGACTCCCACGAGTCCTCCATTGGTGTGTCCTGGGGCGGGGTGCCCCGTCGTGCGTCGGATGTCGGATCAACGAGTCGATCCTAGTGACGGGTTCCCGGTCGCCGCAGGCCCGGCGACCGGAGAATCACAGGGCGTCGAGCGCCTTGACGTACTCGTTCAGGTCCCGGGCGTCCGGCAGGGCGTTGACGACGGTCCAGCGCACGACGCCCTCCTTGTCGATGATGAACGTCCCGCGCACGGCGCACCCCTTGTCCTCGTCGAAGACGCCGTACGCGCGCGAGACGTCGCCGTGCGGCCAGAAGTCGCTGAGCAGGGGGTACTCCAGGTCCTCCTGCTCGGCGAAGACGCGCAGGGTGTGGATGGAGTCGTTGGAGACGGCGAGCACCTGGGTGTCGCGCTCGGAGAACTGCGGCAGTTGGTCGCGGACCTCGCACAGCTCGCCGGTGCACACGCCGGTGAAGGCGAACGGGTAGAAGAGCACCACCACGTTCTTCCGCCCGCGGAAGTCGGACAGCCTCACGGTCGCCCCGTGGTTGTCCTTGAGTTCGAATTCGGGGGCCTTGTCGCCGACCTGGATCGCCATCGTCGCGTCCGTCCCTTCGGAGTGGTTCGCTCCGACCACCCTACGCAGGGAGCGCGGCAGGCCGACGGACGGGCCGACGCGTGACGCGACCGGCCCGTCCGGGGTGGTTCACCGCTTGGACTTGGCCGCCTTCGGCGTCGCCAGCCGGCTGCCGCTCCAGTCCTTGCCCACACTGACGCTCTTGGCCGCCGTCAGGCCCGCCGTGGTGGCGGCCTCCGAGATGTCGCTCGGCTCCACGTAGCCCGAACGGCCCGTCTTCGGCGTGAGGAGCAGGATCGCCCCGCCTTCCTCGATGTACGTGGTGGCATCCACCAGCGCATCCGTCAGGTCGCCGTCGTCGTCGCGGAACCACAGCACAACGGCGTCAGCCACGTCGTCGTAGTCCTCGTCGACGAGGTCGCTCTCGATGACGCCCTCGATGGCCTCGCGGAGCTCCTGGTCGACGTCGTCGTCGTAGCCGATCTCCTGGACCACCTGCCCGGGCTGGAACCCCAGCCTGGCGGCAGGGTTCGTCCGCTCCTCCGCGTGGTCCGCGGTCGCGCTCACGGGTTGCCTCCTGATCATGTCTTGGGAATAACTCAGCCACGCGCGTGCGCGAAGCATTGGCCGTAGTCCACACGGGCGGGACGGATCGCGCAAGTACCCGGCCGTGCAGACCGCCGAAACGGTGACGATCCTGGCCGGGTCACCGCAACTCCAGGCACACCATCATGGCCCGAAGTGACGCACGCCACACCTTTGTGCCCCGTTTGGCCCTTTGGGAACCGTCTATGTGTGCGAAGACTCGAATGGACGAGCCCTATGAACACCGTACTGGTCGCGCCCGCGGATTACCTCCCGGTAGAGATGACGCCGACGGCCCCGAGGTGGAGCATGGGGAGCGGCGCAACCCGGGCCGTACCGGCAGGACGGCGGCCCGCCCCACGGCCCTCTGACAGGTAAGGAACAGCGTGGCTTCCGCATCCGATCGCAACCCGATCATCATTGGCGGCCTTCCGAGTCAGGTTCCTGACTTCGATCCCGAGGAAACGCAGGAGTGGCTCGATTCCCTGGACGCCGCGGTCGACGAGCGCGGCCGGGAGCGGGCCCGCTACCTGATGCTGCGACTGATCGAGCGTGCCCGCGCCAAGCGCGTGGCCGTCCCCGAGATGCGCAGCACGGACTACGTCAATACGATCCCGACCCGCGCCGAGCCGTTCTTCCCGGGCAACGAGGAGATCGAGCGCAAGATCCTCAACGCCACCCGCTGGAACGCCGCGGTGATGGTCTCCCGCGCGCAGCGGCCGGGCATCGGGGTCGGCGGCCACATCGCCACCTTCGCCTCCTCCGCCTCGCTGTACGACGTGGGCTTCAACCACTTCTTCCGCGGCAAGGACGAGGGCGACGGCGGCGACCAGGTCTTCTTCCAGGGGCACGCCTCCCCCGGCATCTACGCCCGCGCGTATCTGCTGGACCGGCTGAGCGAGCGGCATCTGGACGGCTTCCGCCAGGAGAAGTCGAAGGCCCCGTACGCGCTGTCGTCGTATCCGCACCCGCGGCTGATGCCGGACTTCTGGGAGTTCCCCACCGTGTCGATGGGGCTCGGCCCGATCGGCGCGATCTACCAGGCGCGGATGAACCGCTACATGCACGCGCGCGGCATCGCGGACACCTCGCGCTCGCACGTGTGGGCGTTCCTCGGCGACGGCGAGATGGACGAGCCGGAGTCGCTGGGCCAGCTGTCCCTCGCCGCGCGGGAGGGCCTGGACAACCTGACCTTCGTCGTCAACTGCAACCTGCAGCGGCTCGACGGCCCGGTGCGCGGCAACGGGAAGATCATCCAGGAGCTGGAGTCGGTCTTCCGGGGCGCCGGCTGGAACGTGATCAAGCTGGTCTGGGACCGCACCTGGGACCCGCTGCTCGCCCAGGACCGCGACGGCGTGCTGGTCAACAAGATGAACACCACGCCGGACGGCCAGTTCCAGACGTACGCCACCGAGTCGGGCGCGTACATCCGCGACCACTTCTTCGGCGACGACCACCGGCTGCGCGCGATGGTCGAGGGCATGACCGACGACCAGATCCTGCACCTGGGGCGCGGCGGCCACGACCACCGCAAGATCTACGCGGCGTACAAGGCGGCGGTCGAGCACAAGGGCCAGCCCACGGTGATCCTCGCGAAGACGGTCAAGGGCTGGACGCTGGGCCCGAACTTCGAGGGCCGCAACGCCACGCACCAGATGAAGAAGCTGACGGTCACCGACCTCAAGCACTTCCGGGACCGACTGCACCTGCCGATCTCCGACAAGGAACTCGAGTCCGGCCCGCCGCCCTACTACCACCCGGGCCCGGACACCGAGGAGATGCAGTACATGCACGACCGCCGCAAGTCGCTCGGCGGGTACGTGCCGACGCGGGTGGTGCGGTCGAAGCCGCTGCGACTGCCCGAGGACAAGACGTACGCGACCGTGAAGAAGGGCTCCGGCCAGCAGTCCATCGCGACGACCATGGCATTCGTCCGTCTCCTCAAGGACCTCATGCGGGACAAGGAGATCGGCAAGCGGTTCGTGCTGATCGCACCGGACGAGTACCGCACGTTCGGCATGGACTCGTTCTTCCCGAGCGCGAAGATCTACAACCCGCTCGGCCAGCAGTACGAGTCCGTGGACCGGGAGCTGCTGCTCGCCTACAAGGAGGCGCCGAACGGCCAGATGCTGCACGACGGCATCTCCGAGGCCGGCTGCACCGCCTCGCTGATCGCCGCGGGATCGGCGTACGCCACCCACGGCGAGCCGCTCATCCCGGTGTACGTCTTCTACTCGATGTTCGGTTTCCAGCGCACCGGCGACCAGTTCTGGCAGATGGCCGACCAGATGGCCCGTGGTTTCGTCCTGGGTGCGACCGCGGGGCGCACGACGCTGACCGGTGAGGGTCTCCAGCACGCGGACGGCCACTCGCAGCTGCTGGCGTCCACGAACCCAGCGTGCGTCGCGTACGACCCGGCGTTCGGGTTCGAGATCGCGCACATCGTGCAGGACGGGCTGCGCCGGATGTACGGCTCCGACGAGCAGCACCCGCACGGCGAGGACGTCTTCTACTACCTGACCGTCTACAACGAGCCGATCCAGCACCCCGCCGAGCCCGAGAACGTGGACGCGGAGGGCATCGTCAAGGGCCTCTACCGCTTCAGCGAGGGCACGGCGGGTTCGTTCCCCGCGCAGATCCTGGCGTCCGGGGTGGCGGTGCCGTGGGCGATCGAGGCGCAGCGGATCCTCGCCGAGGAGTGGGACGTCAGGGCCGACGTCTGGTCGGCCACCTCCTGGAACGAGCTGCGGCGCGAGGCGGTGGACTGCGAGCGGCACAACCTGCTGCACCCGGAGGAGGAGCAGCGCACCCCGTACGTGACGCGGAAGCTCGCGGCGGCGCAGGGGCCGGTGGTGGCGGTCTCCGACTGGATGCGGTCGGTGCCGGACCAGATCGCGCGCTGGGTGCCGGGGACGTACCAGTCGCTGGGCGCGGACGGGTTCGGGTTCGCGGACACGCGGGGGGCGGCGCGGCGGTTCTTCCACATCGACGCGCAGTCGATCGTGGTGGCGGTGCTGACGGAGCTGGCCCGCGAGGGACACGTCGACCGGTCGGTGCTGAAGCAGGCGATCGACCGGTACCAGTTGCTGGACGTGGCCGCGGCGGACCCGGGGGCCGCGGGAGGCGACGCGTAGGGCCCGCGCCCAGGGAGAGGCCCCCGGCGTCCCGCCGGGGGCCTCTCCCATGACGCCGCGTCAGAACATCGAGTAGCCCGACGTGGTCGCTCCCGCCAGCCAGATGACGGCCAGGAGCGTGTCGATGGCGCCCAGGACGAGGGCGACCAGGGCCGGCATCGAGCGGGAGCCCGCCCAGCTGCGGCCCATGGCGAGCCAGCCGCAGACGACCGCCACCGGGCCGAGGATGATCCCCAGCACGAAGAAACCGGCGACCGCGCAGATGGCTCCGATGATCCCGAGCGTCGCGCGATCCGGCCCGGACCGTGACCACGTCCGGCCACGTGTGCGGGGGTCCCTGCGCGTACCGTGTCCGAAGCTCGCCATCATCAACTCCCTGCGAGGGTTGGTTGACAGGTCGGGTACCCCCGCTTCGGCGGTGAATTCACGCCGTACGGACGGCAGGAGGGGGCCGCCGCACGCGCGCCGCCCCCCTTCGGTCCGGCGGCGCGCACGCGGAACGACCCGGTCGCACGGTCCGTCAGATGTGCCCGACGCCCGCGCCCGCCTCCGCGTTCTCACCGCGCTTGGTGAGGAAGGCGACCAGCACCGCCACGGCGGCGACTCCGGCGGCGACCAGGGACGCCAGGCTCATGCCGGAGATGAAGGTGTCGTGGGCGACGTCGGTGATCTTCGCGGCGATCTCCGGCGGGGTGCCTTCGGCCACCGGGGCGCCACCCTTCTGGACGGCCAGCGCCGCCTGCTCCATCTGTTCCGGGGGAAGCTGCGGCAGACCCGCGTCCGCCCAGTTGCCCGGGAGGTCGCCGTCGACCTTGGAGGCCATGACGGCGCCCAGCACCGCCGTACCGAGACTGCCGCCGACCTGCATCGCGGCCTGCTGGAGACCACCGGCGACGCCGGACAGCTCCAGCGGCGCGTTGCCCACGATGACCTCGGTGGCGCCGACCATGACGGGGGCCAGGCCGAGGCCCAGCAGGGCGAACCAGAGCGACATCGCGACGCCGCCGGTGTCCGTGTCGAGCGTCGACATGCCGTACATGGCGAGCGCGGTGAGGGCCATGCCGAAGGCCAGCGGGACACGCGGGCCGACCTTGGTGATCATCGCACCGGCGAGCGGCGAGCCGACGATCATCATGCTGGTGAGCGGCAGCAGGCGCATACCGGCGTCGACCGGGCCCAGACCGCGCACGCCCTGCAGGTAGAAGGTGACGAAGAACAGTCCGCCCATGAAGGCGATGGCCATCAGGACCATCAGCACGACACCCGCGGACAGCGGGACGGAACGGAAGAGGTTCAGCGGGACCAGCGGCTCCTTCACCTTCGTCTCCCAGAAGGCGAAGAGCCCGAAGCCGACCACGGAGCCGATGATGAACGCCCAGGTCGCGAGGTCGCCCCAGCCCCACTCCGGGGCCTTGATGATGGCCCAGACGAGGCAGAACACCGCTGCGGACAGCAGGGCGATGCCGAGCAGGTCGAAGGAGCGCGGCGCGTTCTCCGCGCGGTGGTCGAGCAGGATCCACACGCCGAGCGCGACGGCGAGGACACCGACCGGCACGTTGATGAAGAACACCGACTGCCAGTTGACGTGCTCGACGAGGACACCGCCGAGGATCGGGCCGCCCGCGGTGGAGGCGCCGATGACCATGCCCCAGATGCCGATCGCCATGTTGAGCTTCTCGGCCGGGAAGGTGGCCCGCAGCAGGCCGAGCGCGGCCGGCATCAGCAGTGCGCCGAACAGACCCTGGAAGACGCGGAAGACGATGACCATCGTGATGCCCTCGGACAGCCCGATGGCGGCCGAGGAGGCGGCGAAGCCCGCCACACCGATGAGGAAGGTCTGCCGGTGGCCGAACCGGTCGCCGAGCTTGCCCGCGGTGATCAGGGAGACCGCCAGGGCGAGGAAGTACGCGTTGGTGATCCACTGGAGATCGGACCAGGTGGCGTCCAGATCGTCACCGATGGCCGGGTTCGCGATGGCCACGATGGTGCCGTCGAGGGCCACCATCATGACGCCCACGGCAACGGTGAAGAGGGTGAACCAGGGGTGCCCGCGCAGCCCCTTGCCCGGGGCCCCGCCCGACGGGGCGTCCGGCGTGCCGTCCCCCGGCCCCGTTGTGTCGATGGTGGTCTGACTAGTCATGCGTTCGACATTAATGACAGCCGCTGACAGTTGACAAACCAATTCACCAGTCGGTCACTGACACGACATGCGCGTATAGCCTGAACTGGGGAAACAGTTCGAGGAGGAACCATGGAGACGGTCGGGACCGTCGTGGGCGCGCCGCCGCGGCCGGGTCTGCGGGAGCGCAAGAAGCAGCGCACACGGGACTCACTGGTCCGGGCCGCGCTGGAGCTGTTCGCCGCGCGCGGGTACGAGGGGACGACCGTCGACGACATCGCCGCGGCCGTCGACGTCTCGCAGCGCACCTTCTTCCGCTACTTCGCGAGCAAGGAGGAGGTGGCGTTCTTCGTCCCCCGGCTCGCGGAGTCACGCGTCGTCGAGGCCGCACGCGGACGCCCGCCGGGCGAGGCGCCGTTGGAGGCGCTGCGCCGGGCCGTGCTGGACAGCTGGGACGACATCACCGAGGCCGTCGAACAACTCGTCCCCCTGGAACTGCACATGCGCGTCTACCGGGTGATCGAGTCGACGCCCGCCCTGCTCGCCGCCCATCTGCGCCGCGCGACGGAGCTGGAGGAGGAGCTGGCGCGCATCGTCGCCGAGCGCGAGGGACTCGACGCGGACGCCGACCCCCGGCCGAGGATCCTGGTGGCCGCGTTCGGCGGGGTGGTCCGCGTGGCGGAGCGGCGCTGGTCCGCGGGGAACGACTTCAGCGCGGCGGCCATGCGGGGCCTGATGACGGTCTGTCTGGACCATGTGGGACCGGCGCTCGCGGAGAACTGGCGTACGGATCGATCCCCGGATCGACACCGCGAAACGTGATCCCGATCACTTGACCCACGCGAGACACGCCCGTTCTCCTAGTGTGTCCTTTCAGTGACTTCCTTCGACACCTCCCCGCAACCGAACGTCCGGCGCGCGCTGCTCGCGCTCGCCGTCGTCTTCGTGATGCTGGCGACCACGGGCTGGACCACACTGCGCCACCAGCGCCGTCCCGCTCCGCTCCAGGCGTCGCTCAGCGCCTGGGAGAACGGTCGGCTGGCCGGTCACCGGCTGCCGGACCCGCAGTCGGCGCCCGCCCGGCTGGCCCGCTTCTTCGCCTCGCTCACCGAGGGGCAGCGTGCCGACCTCGCCCGTCGCTATCCGCTCGCGGTCGGCAACATGAACGGCGCGCCGGTCCAGCTGCGCTACCGCGCCAACCGCATCGCGCTGGGGCAGGCCCGCAAGGTCGAGATGGAACGCGTGCACGACAGCCGTCTCACCCCCTCCGGCAAGCGGCAGGCCGCCCGCAGGCTGGACCGCTTCGAGGCGCTGATGCGGCCGGGCCGGCGCGTCCTCGCCTTCGACCCGGCGGGCTCCGGCCGGGTCGCCGAGGTCTTCGGCGACCTGCGCGGGGCCGAGCGGATCTCGGTCGTCGTCCCCGGCGTCGGCACCGACCTGCTCACCTTCCAGCGCACCCGGCGCAAGCACTCGGCCCCCGTCGGCATGGCGAGGTCCCTGTACGCGGCCGAACGCGACGCCGCCCCCTCGACCCGTACCGCCGTGATCGCCTGGGCCGACTACACCGCCCCCAGCGGGCTCGGCATGGACGCGGCCACGGCGATGCGCGCGGAGGACGGCGCGCTGCGGCTGGACGCGCTGGTGCGCGGACTGCCCGGGATCGCCCCGGTCTCGCTGTTCTGCCACAGCTACGGTTCCGTGGTGTGCGGCGTCGCCGCCCACCGGCTGCCGGAGCGGGTGACCGACATCGCGGTGGCCGGAAGCCCCGGCATGCGGGTGGAGAAGGCGTCCCAGCTGCGCACCACCGCCCGGGTGTGGGCGATGCGGGACGCCGACGACTGGATCCAGGACGTGCCGTATCTGGAGCTCGGCGGTCTGGGGCACGGGGCCGACCCGGTGGCGGCGGAATTCGGTGCGCGGGTGCTGTCGGCACGGGAGGCGAAGGGGCACGCCGGGTACTTCGAACCGGGCACGGACAGTCTGCGGAACTTCGCCGGGATCGGTGTTGGCGCATACCGCGCGGTGTCCTGTGCGGACGAGGAGAACGCCTGCCGGGCGGGTCTGTCCGGTACGACCACTACCGGACGCGCGTAGAGGCGGAGATACTGCGGTATGCGTGGGGAAGGGACGGAGAAGCTCGTGCCGCATACGATGAGCCGCATGGGTGACGTACTGGCCGGATTTCATGCCGCCTGGGAGTTCGGGTCCGACTCCGTGCTCATCCGTTACGAACGGGGCATCCGGACACCCAAGTTGTTCCAGGCGCTCGGGCAGCGGCGTGTTCCGCTGGAGGCGATCGAGGGGGTGACCCTCACGCCCGGGAGGCGCGGCACCGTGGTCCTGCGGATCGAGCTCCGGCCCGGAGCCGACCCGCTGCTGGAGGCCGCCTCCGGCCAGCTGAAGGAGAGCAGCGACCCCTACCGACTGGTGCTGCCCGCCGAACGCGAGACGCTCGCCGAGTACTACGCCGACGAACTGCGCGCGCAGCTCACCGAGTCCGGGCCCGCCGAACGCCACCTGGTGGCCGCCCCCGAGGTGCCGCTGCAGTTCAAGGCGTACGACGGGAAGGCGGCCTTCGACGGTACGGCGGTGTCGTTCCGGTGGTTCTGGACGGGGGCGTCGTCGGCGAAGTGGAAGGCCGGTGACCAGCGGTTCCCGGTGGGCGAGTTGAGCGGGGTGGAGTGGCGGTCCCCGGAGGTGTTCGAGGGGCATCTGCGGTTGCTGCGGCGGGACGCGGGGGCTCCGCCGGCGCAGGCCGACCAGGATCCGGCCGCCGTGGTGTTCGGCCTGGGGTACGGGCCCGTGCACGAGTCGCTGCCGTTCGCGGCGGCCGTGCTGGCGGCGGTGCGCGACTGCGCGCCGGTGCCGGCGATGTCCACGGCGCGGGCGCGCCGTGACCCCGCGGACATCGCCGAGCGGATCCGGCATCTCGGGGAGCTGCACCAGGCGGGGCTGGTGACGGACGAGGAGTTCTCCTCGAAGAAGGCGGAGTTGCTCGCGGAGCTCTAGCGTTCGCCGGGGGCGGTCCGTCCTCGGCTGCGGGCCGTTCGCGGCCGGCCGCGCCCACGCGGCGGAGCCGCACGTCGGTACGGCCCCGCGCCCCTGACAGGGTTTCCCCTACTCCCTTCCGGCGGAGGTGAAGGACATGTCCGCGTAGCGGGTGCCGGTCACCTTGGCCGCGATGGGCTCCAGCAGGGCCAGCTCCTCGTCGGTCAGGGTGATGTGCGTCGCCGCCGTGTTCTCCTCCACCCGGGCCGGCTTGCGGGTTCCCGGGATGGGGACGACCGGGAGGCGGTGGACCTCCGACCGCTGGTGGACCCAGGCCAGGGCGATCTGGCCCGGGGTGGCGTCGTGGGACCGGGCGACCGTGCGGACCGGCTCCAGGAGGGCCGCGTTGGCCGCCGCGTTGTCGCCGGTGAAGCGGGGCATCTGACGGCGGAAGTCGTCGGCCGTCAGGTCCTGGTCGGCGTCGGCGAAGGAGCCGGTCAAAAAGCCGCGGCCGAGCGGCGAGTACGGCACCAGGGTCACGCCCAGTTCGCGCGCGGCCGGTACGACCCTCGCCTCGATGTCCCGGCTGAACAGCGACCACTCCGACTGCACGGCGGCGATCGGGTGCACGCCGTGCGCGGCGCGCAGTTCACCGGCCGTGACCTCGCTCAGCCCCAGCTGCTTGACCTTGCCCTCGCGCACCAGCTCGGCCATGACGCCGACGGTCTCCTCGATCGGCACGTTCACGTCGCGCCGGTGCATGTAGTAGAGGTCGATCACGTCGACGTCCAGGCGCTTCAGGCTCGCCTCGACGGCCTCGCGGATGTACGGCGCGTCGTTGCGGATGATCCGCCGGGTCGGGTCGTCCGGCGGGATCGACAGGGCGAACTTGGTGGCGATGACCACCTCGTCCCGGTGGGCCTTGAGGAACGGGGCGAGGAACCGCTCGTTGTCGCCCGCGCCGTACGCGTCCGCCGTGTCGTAGAGCGTGACGCCGAGTTCCAGGGCCCGCTCCAGGGTCGCCCGGGAGGCGTCCGCGTCCACGGGGCCGTAGGCGAAGCTCATGCCCATGCAGCCGAGGCCCTGCACGCCCACCGGGGGGCCGTCCTCGCCCAGTGGGGCCGTGCCGATCCTGTTCCTGCCGATGTCGGTCATCGTGTCCTCTCCGACGCCAGGGCGCGCCCGGCGTCCGCGTAGAAACCGATCTTCCGGTCGAGCACGGCGAGCGTGCCCTGGAGTTCGGCGATCCGGGACAGCACGTCCTCGCGGGTCCGCTGGAGCAGTTCGAAACGCTCGGTGTAGGTGTGGTCGCCCGCGCGGACCAGTTCCGCGTACCGCACCATGTCCGCGACCGGCATCCCGGTCAGGCGGAGCTTGCCGACGAGGGCGAGCCAGTCGAGGTCGCGGTTGCTGTAGCGCCGCTGCCCGGTGTGGGAGCGGTCGATGTGCGGCATCAGCCCGATGCGCTCGTACCAGCGCAGGGTGTGCGCCGTCAGCCCGGTGAGGGCGACGACCTCGCTGATCGTGTACCTGTCCTCGCCGTCCGGCCGGCGGTCTCCCTGCGGTGGTCCGGCGCAGGTGTCGGCGCTGGCACCCGTCGTCTCCGTCTCCGTCTCCGTCACCGTCATGGCCTCCACGCTAGAACGCTGGAGTGCGCTCCAGGCAAGCGACGCCCGGGGAAATGGGCGGGACGTGGAGGCAGGTGGCCGATTGGCGTGCGGTCATGACCTCTGTACGCCGTGCGACGCCCAAGGACGCGGAGGAAGTGCTGCGCCTGCGCCAGGTGATGATCGGCTCGATGCCCCGGTCCGACCCGTCCACGGCCTGGCACGCCGGGTCGCTGCCCGTGCTGTGCGACAGGCCGGCCGAGCCGAAGTGCCCTGTGGGCAAGCGCCCGCGGCGTGACGCCGGCGGGAGGACGGGCGGGCCGGCCGAGTGCGGTGCCGGTCACCGGCCCCCCTCACCGGCGCGGGTCCGGTGACCGCTTAGGCTCGACGGCATGTCGCTGAAGAGCCTCGCGCTGATCGAGAACTGGCCGGTTCCCACCGCCGCGGCGGGTGTCGTACGGGCGGACGGCACCGTCCCGGGCACGCACGGCCCGACCGGGCACCGCTTCCCGCTGGCCTCGGTCACCAAGCCGCTCGCGGCGTACGCGGTGCTCGTGGCGTACGAGGAGGGCGCGATCGAGCTGGACGAGCCGGCCGGCCCGGAGGGCTCGACGGTCCGGCACCTGCTCGCGCACACCTCGGGGCTGGCCTTCGACGAGCACCGGACGACCTCGGCGCCGGGCGAGCGGCGCCTGTACTCCAACGCGGGGTTCGAGCAGCTCGGCGACCACGTCGCGAAGGCGACGGAGATCCCGTTCGCGGAGTACCTGCGGCAGGCGGTGCTGGAGCCGCTCGGCATGACGTCGACCTCGCTGGCGGGCTCCCCGGCGAAGGACGCCGTCTCCACCGTGGACGACCTGCTGCGGTTCGCCGCCGAGGTGCAGGCCCCGCGCCTCCTCGACCCCCGCACGGTCGCCGCGGCGATGACGGTCCAGTACCCCGGCGCCAAGGGCGTCCTGCCGGGCTACGGACACCAGAACCCCAACGACTGGGGCCTCGGCTTCGAGATCCGGAACTCCAAGTCCCCGCACTGGACGGGTTCCTCGTCCTCGCCGCGCGCCTTCGGCCACTTCGGTCAGTCGGGCACGTTCCTGTGGATCGACCCCGACGCGGGCGCGGCCTGCGTGGCCCTGACGGACCGCGCCTTCGGCCCCTGGGCGGTCGAGGCGTGGCCGCCGTTCACCGACGCGGTGCTGGCGGAGCTGCGCGGCTGAGTCCCGCGCACCGGCCGGCGGCCCCCCACGGCCACCGGCCGGCTCCGGCTCCCCGTGCCGGTCACCCACCCGTCGGCGGCTGGTCCTACGCGGGGAGGGCCCACAGGACCCAGTACGGGTCGTCCCAGTCGCAGTAGTAGTTCACGTACCCGTGGGCGAGGACGTACTGCCCGTCGTCCACGCACGCGAGTTTGTCCCTCCAGCCGGAGATCTCTACGTAACCCCAGGGGTTGGTGCCGGCGGCGGACGCCGGGGCCGCGGTCAGCGGAATGGTGACCAGCGCGGTGCCGATCGCGGCAGCGGCGATACGAGAACGCCACGACTTCATACATCTCTCCCAACAGACGGATCCGGAGCGGGCCTTGTCCTGCCTTGCCGTGCCGACCGCCGGCCCCTGAGCGGTCTGCAAGGGGGAAGACGTGGATCCACGACGGGACGTTCGAAACGCCCGCGAAAAATTCGGTGAACGCGCGCCGACACCGGAACGCGGACCGCCGCGGGCGCGGCCTGCGCGGCCGGACCTGTCGGCAGGGCTCACGGAAGCGTGTCGTCCGTGTCCGTATGCCGTCACGATGCCGTACGGGCGGGAGCCCCGGCGGTCTCCCTGCCGATCGAGGCCCCGCTGCCCGACGGGACGACCTTCCTCGACATCGACGACAACCCCTTGGTCACGCACCGGAACGCCGACCGCCAGACCACCGGGAAGACCATGTTCCAGGCCGCCGGCGGCAACCGGCCTCACGCACCGGCCGGGCACTCGAGCCACACCGTCTTGCCCCGCCCGTCGGGGCGGACGGCGACACCCCACCGGTCGGTGACCACGTCCACGATCACCAGCCCTCGCCCGCTCTCGCCGAGCCCTCCGCCGACGGCCGGCGCGGGCAGCCCAGGACAGTCCGTCCGCGACCTCCACCGGAGCGCTCCCGGCGGAGCCGGGCTCACGCGGCGCGCATCTCCCACAGCAGGAGTTCCGCCGGCGCGTTCACGGCGACCGCCTCGACGTCCTCGGCGTCCGTGAGGCGGGCCGCGTCGCCCGGAGTCAGGGTCTCGCCGTCCAGGGTCACCTCACCGCGCACCACATGGACGTACACGTACGCCCCGTCCGGCACCGCCGTCCGCTCCCCCGCGCCGAGCCGCCGCACATGGAGCATCGCGCCCGCCTCCGGGAGGGCGTACGGGGTGGAGTCCGCCATGCCGCGGACGACCTCGTAGGACGGGTCGCCGCCGGGCTCCAGCGGGGCCAGCCACATCTGGAGGAAGGTCAGAGGACGGTCGCCCGCGTTGCGCTCCACGTGGCGGACGCCCGACGCGGCGCTCAGGCGCTGCACGTCGCCGGGGCGGATCACCGTCTCCTCGCCCGTGGAGTCGCGGTGGGTCAGCTCGCCCTCCACCACCCAGGTCACGATCTCGGTGTGGCGGTGCGGGTGCTCGTCGAAGCCGGCGCCGGGGGCGAGGCGCTCCTCGTTGCAGGCGATCACCGCGCCGAAGCGGAGGTTGTCCGGGTCGTAGTGGGGGCCGAAGGAGAAGGCGTGCCAGGTCTCGATCCCGGCCGCCGGATCACCGCCCCGGTAGCGCTCCCGCGCCCGCCGTACGTCCATCACACGGTCCACCGTAGACCCGGCGACACGCTCGGCCGTACCGATGAGGCAGTCTTGTCCCCGTGCCCGAACCCGAAACCAGTACCCACCGAGCCGCAGCGCGCCCCGCCCATCCGCACACCGCGACGTTGAAGCGGCTGGAGAAGTCGTCCGGCAGCCTCGCCGCGCAGGCGATCACGCGGATGGACGAGACGCTGTCCTGGTACCGGGCCATGCCGCCGGAGAACCGTTCCTGGATCGGTCTGGTCGCGCAGGCGGGCATCGCCGCGTTCACCGAGTGGTTCCGGCGCCCGGACGCCCCGCAGGCCATCTCCACCGATGTCTTCGGCACCGCGCCGCGCGAGCTGACCCGGGCGATCACGCTGCGGCAGACCGTGGAGATGGTGCGCACCACCATCGAGGTCATGGAGTCCGCCATCGACGAGGTGGCGGCGCCCGGCGACGAGAGCGTGCTGCGCGAGGCGCTGCTGGTGTACGCGCGGGAGATCGCCTTCGCCACGGCCCAGGTGTACGCCCAGGCCGCCGAGGCACGGGGTGCCTGGGACGCCCGGCTGGAGTCCCTGGTGGTGAACGCGGTGCTCAGCGGCGAGGCCGACGAGGGGGCCGTGTCGCGGGCCGCCGCCCTGGGGTGGAGCTCGCCCGATCATGTGTGCGTGGTGCTGGGCACCGCGCCCGACGGGGACTCCGAGCTGACCGTGGAGGCCATCCGGCGCGCCGCCCGGCACGCCAAGCTCCAGGTGCTGACCGGGGTGCTCGGCGACCGACTGGTGGTGATCGCGGGCGGCAGCGACAACCCGTTGGCCGTCGCGAAGTCGCTGATCGGGCCGTACGCGGCGGGGCCGGTGGTGGCGGGCCCGGTGGTGCCGGACCTGCTGGCCGCGACCCGGTCGGCGCAGGCCGCCGCGGCGGGCCTCAAGGCGTGTTCCGCCTGGCAGGACGCCCCGCGCCCGGTGCTGGCGGACGATCTGCTGCCGGAGCGGGCGATGGCCGGGGACCCCTCGGCCCGCGAGCAGTTGGTGGAGGAGATCTACAGACCGCTGGAGGAGGCCGGGGCCGCGCTGCTGGAGACGCTCAGTGTCTATCTCGAGCAGGCGAGCAGCCTCGAAGGCGCGGCGCGGATGCTGTTCGTTCACCCCAACACCGTTCGTTACCGGCTCCGACGTGTGACTGACGTCACCGGATGGTCACCCTCCGATGTACGCTCTGCGTTCACGCTGCGGATCGCGCTGATCCTGGGGCGCCTGGCCGACGGCGATCTCCATCCCTAGCCTTTTGTCGGGGCCCCACAAAACCGCCTCCTGTTCTTCGTCCTTGTCCTCACGGGCGGCCGTGGCCGTCCCCAAGAGAGAGTGTGAGAGTGCTCGTACTCGTCGCTCCTGGCCAGGGTGCCCAGACTCCCGGCTTTCTGACTGAATGGCTCGACCTCCCCGGTGCCGGGGAGCGCGTCGCCGCATGGTCCGACGCCATCGGACTCGACCTCGTCCACTACGGCACGAAGGCCGACGCGGACGCGATCCGCGACACGGCCGTCGCCCAGCCGCTGCTGGTCGCGGCCGGGCTGCTGTCCGCCTCCGCGCTCGGTGACGTGGCACCCGGTGCCGTCGCCGGCCACAGCGTCGGCGAGATCACCGCCGCCGCCCTCGCCGGTGTCCTGGACGACACCGCCGCACTCTCCCTGGTCCGCAAGCGGGGTCTGGCCATGGCCGACGCCGCCGCGATCACCGAGACCGGCATGGCGGCACTGCTCGGCGGCGACCCCGACACCACCGTGGCGCACCTGGAGAAGCTGGGTCTGACCCCGGCGAACATCAACGGAGCGGGCCAGATCGTCGCGGCCGGCACCAAGGAGCAGCTCGCCGCGCTGGAGGCGGACAAGCCCGAGGGGGTGCGCCGGGTCGTCATGCTGCAGGTCGCCGGCGCCTTCCACACCCGCCACATGGGGCCCGCGGTCGACACGCTGGCGAAGGCCGCCGAGGCCCTGACGCCGGGCGACCCGAAGGTCACCTACGTGTCGAACAAGGACGGCAGGCCGGTCGCGACCGGCGCCGAGGTGCTCCAGCGCCTGGTCGGCCAGGTCGCCAACCCGGTCCGCTGGGACCTGTGCATGGAGACCTTCCAGGAGCTCGGCGTCACCGCCCTCCTGGAGGTCTGCCCCGGCGGTACCCTGACCGGCCTCGCCAAGCGCGCCCTGCCCGGTGTGAGGACGCTGGCCCTGAAGACCCCCGCCGACCTCGACGCGGCCCGCGAGCTCGTCGCCGAGCACGCCTGACGCCCCCAAGGAGCCGACCCGCATGGCGAAGATCAAGCCCAGCAAGGGCGCCCCGTACGCCCGCATCCTCGGCGTGGGCGGCTACCGGCCCACCCGGGTCGTGCCGAACGAGGTGATCCTGGAGACGATCGACTCGTCCGACGAGTGGATCCGCTCGCGCTCCGGCATCGAGACCCGGCACTGGGCGTCCGCCGAGGAGACCGTCGCCGCGATGTCCGTCGAGGCGTCCGGCAAGGCGATCGCGGACGCCGGGATCGACGCCTCGCGGATCGGCGCCGTGGTCGTCTCGACCGTCTCGCACTTCAGCCAGACCCCGGCCGTCGCGACCGAGATCGCCGACAGGCTGGGCACGGACAAGGCCGCCGCCTTCGACATCTCGGCCGGCTGCGCGGGCTTCGGCTACGGCCTGACGCTGGCCAAGGGCATGGTGGTGGAAGGTTCCGCCGAGTACGTGCTCGTCATCGGCGTGGAGCGGCTGAGCGACCTGACCGACCTGGAGGACCGGGCCACCGCCTTCCTGTTCGGTGACGGCGCGGGCGCGGTCGTGGTCGGCCCGTCCCAGGAGCCGGCGATCGGCCCGACCGTCTGGGGCTCCGAGGGCGACAAGTCCGAGACGATCAAGCAGACGGTCCCGTGGGACCGCTTCAGGACCGGCGACGTCTCCGGGCTGCCCCTCGACAGCGCGGGCAACGTCAAGTTCCCCGCGATCACGCAGGAGGGCCAGGCGGTGTTCCGCTGGGCCGTGTTCGAGATGGCGAAGGTCGCCCAGCAGGCGCTGGACGCGGCCGGGATCACCGCGGACGAACTGGACGTCTTCATCCCGCACCAGGCCAACGTGCGGATCATCGACTCGATGGTGAAGACCCTGAAACTGCCGGAGCACGTCACGGTCGCCCGTGACATCCGCACCACCGGCAACACCTCGGCCGCCTCGATCCCGCTCGCGATGGAGCGGCTCCTGGCGACCGGTGAGGCGAAGAGCGGCGACACCGCGCTCGTCATCGGCTTCGGGGCGGGTCTCGTCTACGCCGCTACGGTCGTTACCCTCCCCTAGGCACTCCGTGCCGGATCATGCGTCCGGCACGCGAGGAACCACCGTCCCATCCCCTGGAATCACAACGAAGGAGCGCCACCATGGCCGCCACTCAGGAAGAGATCGTCGCCGGTCTCGCGGAGATCGTGAACGAGATCGCCGGCATCCCGGTTGAGGACGTCCAGCTGGACAAGTCCTTCACCGACGACCTGGACGTCGACTCGCTGTCCATGGTCGAGGTCGTCGTCGCCGCCGAAGAGCGCTTCGACGTCAAGATCCCGGACGACGACGTCAAGAACCTCAAGACGGTCGGCGACGCGACCGACTACATCCTCAAGCACCAGGCCTGAGCCCTGCCGGGCCTTCCGTCGGCACGGGAGGCCCGGGGGCCGGGGTTCCCGGCCCCGCCACCCGGCGGTGGCGCCGTACGAATCCTCGTAGATCCGTTGGAGAGAGCATTCCGATGAGCCCGACCAATCGCACCGTGGTCGTCACCGGTATCGGCGCAACCACACCGCTGGGTGGCGACGCGGCCTCGACCTGGGAGGGCCTGGTCGCCGGACGTTCCGGTGTCAAGCCCCTCACCGAGGAGTGGGCCGCCGAGCAGGCGGTCCGCATCGCGGCCCGGGTGGCCGTGGAACCCACCGAGGTCATCCCCCGGCCGCAGGCCCGCCGCCTGGACCGCTCGGCGCAGTTCGCGCTGATCGCGGCCAAGGAGGCGTGGGCCGACGCCGGCTTCGAAGCCAAGGCCGGCGAGGACCCGAACGTCGACCCCGAACGGCTGGGCGCGGTCATCGCCTCCGGCATCGGCGGTGTGACGACCCTGCTGGACCAGCACGACGTGCTGAAGGAGAAGGGCGTACGCCGGGTCTCCCCGCACACCGTCCCCATGCTGATGCCGAACAGCCCGTCCGCGAACGTGGGTCTCGCGGTGGGCGCCCGCGCCGGTGTGCACACCCCGGTCTCCGCGTGCGCGTCGGGCGCCGAGGCCATCGGCTACGCCATCGAGATGATCCGCACCGGCCGCGCCGACGTCGTCGTCGCGGGCGGCACGGAGGCGGCGATCCACCCGCTGCCGATCGCCGCGTTCGGCAACATGATGGCGATGTCCAAGAACAACGACGACCCCGAGGGCGCGTCGCGCCCCTACGACGTGGCCCGTGACGGCTTCGTCATGGGCGAGGGCGCGGGCGTGGTCGTCCTGGAGTCCGCCGAGCACGCCGCCGCGCGGGGCGCCCGCGTGTACGCGGAGGCGGTCGGCCAGGGCATCTCGGCCGACGCGCACGACATCGTACAGCCGGAGCCGGAGGGGCGTGGCATCTCGCAGGCCCTGCGGAACCTGCTGGAGCGGACGGACCTCGACCCGGCGGAGATCGTGCACGTCAACGCGCACGCGACGTCCACGCCGGCCGGTGACATCGCGGAGCTGAAGGCTCTGCGGAAGGTGTTCGGTGACGAGGCGGACCACTTCGCGGTCTCCGCGACGAAGTCGATGACGGGTCATCTGCTGGGCGGGGCGGGCGGGGTGGAGTCGGTGGCCACCGTGCTCGCGCTGTACCACCGGGTGGCTCCGCCGACCATCAACGTCGAGAACCTCGACCCCGAGGCGGAGGCGAACGCGGACGTGGTGCGCGGTGAGGCGCGGAAGCTGCCCGTGGACGGGCGGATCGCCGCGCTGAACGACTCGTTCGGGTTCGGTGGGCACAACGTGGTGCTGGCGTTCCGGTCCGTGTGACCCGGGTCGGTTTGAAGGGCCCTCACCCCTGGCGGGGTGGGGGCCCTTCGCCGTGCGGCGCTGCGGGGGTGTGCCGGGTGTTTCTTCGCCCCCGCCGCCCTTGCCCTTCCCGTCCTCGAGGGGCTTCGCCCCTTTGATCCCGAGCGGTCGGGTGCGGGTTCGTCACGGCTTGTCGCGCCCGCGCGGCGGGGCCGCATGTCGGTACAGCCCGCGCCCCCGGGGCGCCGTGCCTCTCGGTGTTCTCTAGACCACCTGGTGGAGCCAGCGGACCGGGGCGCCTTCTCCCGCGTAGCGGAAGGGCTCCAGTTCGTCGTCCCAGGGCTTGCCGAGGAGCTTGGCGATCTCCGACTCGAGGTCGGTCTCCTCGGTCCGGGAGCGGACCAGGGCGGCGCGCAGACGGTCCTCGGGGACGAGGATGTCGCCGTGGATGCCGGTGACGGCGTGGAAGATGCCCAGGTCGGGGGTGCAGCTGTAGCGCTCGCCCTCGGCGGTGGGGCAGGGCTCGGAGGTGACCTCGAAGCGCAGCATCTGCCAGCCGCGCAGCGCGGAGGCGAGCTTGGAGGCGGTGCCTGCCTGGCCCTGCCAGGAGAACTCCGAGCGCCAGGTGCCGGGGGCGGCGGGCTGGCGGATCCAGTCCAGGCTGACGCGCGTGCCGAGCACCCCGGCGATGGCCCACTCGACGTGCGGGCACAACGCGCGCGGCGCGGAGTGCACGTACAGAACTCCACGGGTCGTCACCGGAACCTCCGGGCTGAGCGGGTCGTCTTGGAACGGACGGAACGGCCGCGGCCCGGGCGGACCACGTTGATGGCGAGGCTACCGTGCGACGGCGCAAGGAGTGTGACGTACCGTCGGTCCCGGTGCCGGGAAACGTGCGTCATTCACCCGGCAGGACGCCTGTACGGGCGGGGCGGGAACCCCCGTGCGTTGTCATGTGCGGGGACCGAAGGACCACGACACACCGGGAGGCGACGGATGGAGCAGGGGACACGGAGGCGCGGGCGCCCTTCACGGGCCGTGCTCGCCGTGGTGACGGCCGCCACACTGGGCATGGCAGGCTGCGGCGCCGTCGGCGGCGGCTCCCCCGCCCCGTCCGGCACGGCGGCGCAGCAGGGGCGGCCGTCCCCGAAGCCCACGCCCGTGTGGGACACCGGTCCGGACTCGGTCGCCGCCGTGGGGGACTCCATCACGCGCGGCTTCAACGCGTGCGCGGTGCTGACGGACTGCCCCGAGGTGTCGTGGGCGACGGGCGACAGCGAGCAGGTCGACAGCCTCGCCGTACGGCTGCTGGGGCGGGCTGGGGCGGCCGAGCGGAGCTGGAACCACTCGGTGACCGGGGCCCGGATGGCGGATCTGCCGGGGCAGATGGAGCGGGCGGTGCGGCAAGGTCCGGAGCTGGTGGCGGTGATGGCCGGGGCGAACGACGCCTGCCGGGAGACCACGTCGGCGATGACGCCGGTGGCGGACTTCCGTGCCGACTTCGAGGAGGCGATGCGCACGCTGCGCCGGGCGCTGCCCAAGGCGCAGGTGTACGTGGCGAGCGTGCCGGATCTGAAGCGGCTCTGGTCGCAGGGGCGCACCAGTCCGCTGGGCAGGCAGGTGTGGAAGCTGGGCATCTGCCCGTCGATGCTGGGCGACGCGGACGCCGTGGACGCGGCGGCGACGCTGCGGCGCGAGACGGTGCAGAAACGGGTGGAGGACTACAACGAGGTGCTGGAGGAGGTCTGCGCCGAGGACCCCCGCTGCCGCTTCGACGGCGGAGCGGTGTACGAGTACCGGTTCGGCACCGAGCAGCTGAGCCACTGGGACTGGTTCCACCCCAGTGTGAACGGGCAGGCCGAGCTGGCCGGGATCGCGTACCGGACGGTCACGGCGAAGCAGCCGTGACTTATTGTTTCGCACATGAACGAACTCTTCGGCACACTTTCCGACGGCACGCCGGTGCACCGCTGGACCCTGGAGCGGGCGGGCGTACGGGTGCGGGTCCTGTCCTACGGCGGGATCGTGCAGGACGTCGAGGTGCCGGACCGGGACGGACGGACCGGGAACGTGGTGCTGGGGTTCTCCGACCTGGACGGCTACCTCCGGCATCCGGAGCCCTTCCTGGGCGCCCTGATCGGCCGGTACGCCAACCGGATCGCGGGCGCCCGCTTCTCCCTGGAGGGGCGCGACCACACGCTCGCCGCGAACAACGGGCCGAACTCGCTGCACGGCGGTGAGCGGGGCTTCGACAAGCGGGTGTGGGACGTCAGCCCGGTCGAGCACGGTCTGCGGCTGTCCCTGGTCAGCCCGGACGGCGAGGAGGGCTTCCCGGGGCGCCTCGAGGTCTCGGTGACGTACACGCTGGACGAGCGGGGCGCGCTGGGGATCGCGTACGAGGCGGTGACGGACGCGCCGACGCACGTGAACCTGACGAACCACTCGTACTGGAACCTGGCCGGCTCGGGCAGCGCGGCCGGGCACGAGCTGCGGCTCGCCGCCTCCCGCTACACCCCCTCCGACGCGGACCTGATCCCGAGCGGTGAGCTCGCCGACGTCCGCGGCACCCGCTTCGACTTCCGCGAGGCCCGCAAGGCCGGCACCGGGTACGACGACAACTTCGCGCTCGACAAGGGGGTGACGGCGACCGCCGAGGAGGTCGCCGAGCTGTACGACCCGACGTCGGGCCGGGTGCTGACGGTGGCGACCACCGAGCCCGGGATGCAGCTGTACACCGCGGACCACATCGGGGAGCCCTTCGCCCCCGGCGACGGCATCGCGCTGGAGACCCAGCACTTCCCCGACTCCCCGAACCGCCCGGAGTTCCCGAGCACGGTCCTGAAGCCGGGCGAGGTGTTCCGCTCCGAGACGGTGTACGGCTTCGGGGTGCGGTAGCCGGAGCGGCGCGGGACGCCGCGCACATGAGCCCCGGTCCGGGGTCAGGGTCCCGGGCCGGGGCTGCTCATGTGGGTGTTTCCCGGATCAGACGTTAATCGCTGTGGCGGGATCGCGGTCCCCGATCAGCATGCCCGCTCGAATCTCGTACGAAGCCTTCACATATGACCCCGTTGGGGTGGGCTGGGGCGGGGTGGGGTCGCGCTGCCCGGTGCGCTCCACGGGGTGCGGACGACCCGTGGCGTGGGCCACCCCGCTCACGCGATACTGCGGGCTCCGGCATCCCCGTACCCCACGACGACGGAAGGCCTCACCCCCTTGAGATCCGTACGTGTTCGCATCGGTGTTCTCGGTCTGGTCCTGCTGACCGGTCTCGCCGCCCCCACGACCGCGACCGCCGCCGGGACGGCGCCCTCCCCCACCGTCGAGGAGCGCCGCCTGGAGGGGGCCGTCCCGCAGGAGGTACTGCGCCGCTCCGGATTCGCGGACGCGACACCGGACTTCGCCCGCGCGCTGGACCGCGCGCGCTCCTACGCGCAGGCCCGCCGTGCCGTCGTGCGCGAGGGGACGCGGCTGTGGCGCAGGGCCGTCGACCGGGCGCAGGGGCGCGGTCCGGCGGGCGGCGACCTCAGCCGGGACGACGACCGGCCGCTGTACTGGGCGCGGCTCGGGATGACCCGTGAACTGCGTACCTGGGAGCCCGGGTTCCGGCTGGGCGAGGAGCGACGGGCGCGGCTGCTCGACGAGCTGGAGCGGACCTCGCGCGGACAGACCGCGATCCGCTACCCGCGGCACGCCAAGGGCGTGAAGCGGATCCTGGTGACCGGTTTCGACCCGTTCACCCTGGACCGGGACATCCGCATCTCCAACCCGTCCGGCGCCGTGGCGCTCGCCCTGGACGGCACGGTGATCGAGACCGCGGACGGCCCGGCGCGCGTCGAGGCGGCCGTGTTCCCGGTGCGCTGGCGGGACTTCGCGGAGGGGACGGTGGAGCGGGCGCTGCGGCCGCATCTGCCGGAGGTCGACCTGTTCACCACCGTCAGCCAGGGCCGGGCGGGCCGCTTCGACGTCGAGCGGACCAACGGGGCCTGGCGGGGCGGCTTCGGGGACAACGAGAACATCGGCCGCACGGGGACGATCCCGGTCGCCGACCCGGCCTCGCAGCCCCAGTGGACGTCCACGACGCTGCCGTACGCGCGGATCGTCGCCGCGGGCACCGGACGGTTCCCGGTGTACGACAACACGAGCGTGACCGAGATCCCGGCGGGCGGCGCCGAGCCGGTCGTCCGGCCGCAGGGGCCGACGCCCGGCTCGACGGCGCGGGCCGGGGGCGGCGGGGACTACCTGTCCAACGAGATCGCCTACCGGGCGACGCTGCTGCGGGACCGGCTCGGGCTGCACGAGGAGCTGCCGGGCGGGCACGTGCACACGCCCGTCCTGCGGTTCGGCGCCGGGAACACCACCGAGGTCACCGACCCCGAGTTCGTGCGGAACCGGCTGGACATCATCGAGCAGACGCGGTCGATCGTGACCGTGGCGGTCAGCGCGACGGAGCGAACGCGAGACTGACGCCGAGGCCGGCCAGGACGGATCCGATGACCTTGTTGAGGACCTTCTGGCCGCGCAGCATCAGGGTGCGCATCCGGTCGTGGGAGAAGAACACCGCGACGACGCCGAACCACAGCAGGTGGGCCAGCGACATGAACAGGCCGTAGCCCGCCTGCGTCAGGACCGGGGTGCCGGGGCTGACGACCTGCGCGAAGGTCGAGACGACGAAGAGGGTCGTCTTCGGGTTGAGGACATTGGTCAGGAAGCCGGTGCGCAGCGCCGCGAACGGGGTCAGCTCCGTCCTGTTCTCCAGGTCGACGGTGACCTCGCCACGGGTGCGGAAGGTGCGGACGCCGATGTACACGAGGTAGGCCGCGCCGGCCAGCTTGATCACCGTGAAGAGGAAGGCGGAGGAGGCGATCAGCAGGCCGACGCCGAGCATCGTGTAGGTGACGTGGACGAGGACGCCGACGGCGACGCCGAGGGCGCCGAGCAGGCCGGTGCGGCGGCCGTGGAGGTAGCTGTTGCGGACCACCATGGCGAAGTCGGCGCCCGGCGCGATCACGGCCAGGACGGTGATGACGGCGACCGCGAGCACCTCGGTCATGAGCGGACGTCCTCCTCCTTCCCGGGCTCCTCGGCGTCCTCCCCGGCGGTCTCCTCACCGAGCAGGTCACGGGCCATCAGCGTGGCGCCGGCGACCGCGCCGGGCATCAGGAACACGGCGACGAACGGGACCAGGAAGGCCAGTCCCAGGGGTGTGCCGAAGCCCCAGACGAGGGTCTTGCGGGAGCGCAGCAGGCGGAGCCGCTCGCGCAGTTCGACCCCGCGCCGCTGGAGGGCTACGGCGGTGAGCTCCTCGGTGAGGAAGAACCCGGTGACGAAGAACCCGATCACCGGTACGACGGTCTGCCCCACCACCGGGATGAACCCGAGCGCGAACAGCAGCACGCCCCACACCAGGGCCCGTACGACGATGCGGAGGCTGTCGCGGGCCGAGATCCACAGCTCCCGCCACAGCGGCAGCCCCGACTCGGGCGCGGTGCCGTCGGGCGAGACGTCCCGGTCGACCTTCTCGGAGAGGTTCTCGTAGAACGGCTGCCCGATGAGCAGGGTCGCCGCGGTGAAGGTGAGCACGGACAGCAGCAGACCGAGCGCGAACAGCACGGCGGTGAGGAAGCCGCGGAACAGCCCGGCCCAGGGGCTGGACCAGTCGTCGGCGAACGGCGTCGCCCACGTGACGAAGTCCTCGCCCCACAGCGCCAGCGCCACCAGCGCCGCCGCGTACAGCACCAGGGTGATCAGCCCCGGCAGCAGCCCGAACCCGAACTGCTTGCCGTGCCGGGCCACCCATCGCTGGCCCTTCAGGAGATACCGGAAACCCGCCCCAAGATCGCGCATGGGGGAGACCTTATCGGGGCCCCGTCCCCCGGCACGGGTGAGGGCCGCACCCCACGTCCAAGGGTGCGGCCCCCCGTCTGCGCAACGACCGTCGGCGGTGCCGCGTCACGGCCGTGTCAGAGCTTGACGATCATCTTCCCGGTGTTGTCGCCGCGCAGGACGCCGAGGAACGCCTCGAGGTTGTTCTCGATGCCCTCGACGACCGTCTCGCGGTACTTCAGCTCGCCCGAACGGACCCAGGGGCCGACCTCCTGGACGAACTGCGGCTGGAGGTCGTAGTGGTCGCCGACGAGGAAGCCCTCGATGCGGCCGCGGGTCTGGATCAGCCGGGCGAGGTTGCGCGGGCCGGGGGCGGGCTCGGTGTTGTTGTAGACCGAGATCATCCCGCAGACCGCGATCCGGCCGTCCCGGTTGAGGCTGCCGACGGCCGCCTCCAGGTGGTCGCCGCCGACGTTGTCGAAGTAGACGTCGATCCCGTCCGGGGCGGCGGCGCGCAGCTGCTCGCTCACGGGGCCGGTCTTGTAGTTGAAGGCGGCGTCGAAGCCGTACTCCTCGACGAGCAGCTTCACCTTCTCGTCGGAGCCGGCCGAGCCGATCACCCGCGAGGCGCCCTTGAGCTTCGCGATCTGCCCGACCTGGCTGCCGACGGCGCCCGCGGCACCGGACACGAAGACGGAGTCGCCCTCCTTGAAGGCGGCGGTGCGCAGCAGGCCCGCGTAGGCGGTGAGGCCGGTCATGCCCAGCACGCCCAGGTACGCGGAGAGGGGCGCCGCCTCCGGGTCCACCTTGACCGCGTTCTCCGCGTCCACGAGGGCGTACTCGCGCCAGCCGAAGAAGTGCAGGACGCGGTCGCCGACGGCGATCCCCTCGGCGTTCGAGGCGACGACCTCGCCGACGGCGCCGCCCTGCATGGCCTTGCCCAGCTCGTACGGGGCGACATAGGACTTGGCGGCGCTCATCCGGCCGCGCATGTACGGGTCGACGGAGAGGTACTCGTTCCGTACGAGCACCTGTCCCTCGCCCGGGGCGGTGACCTCCGCCTCGACGAGGGCGAAGTCCTCGGGCTTCGGCCAGCCGACGGGACGGTTCAGCAGATGCCATTCACGGCCGGTGGCGGGAGGTGTGGGGGCGGTCATGGCCGGGCGCCTTTCGTCGGGATGCTTCACTACCTGAAACAACCATGCGACTGAATATTTCAGTATGTCAAGCAACCGGGTACCCTGGAGCGCATGGCCGCACCCGACACCGCCTCGCGCCGTCCCGACGCCCTCACCCTGGAGGTCGTCGAGCTCATCGGCTCGGTGGTGGCCCGCTACCACGAGGAGTACGAGGAAGCCGCCGCCGGTCATGCCCTCACGGGTGCCCAGGCGAAGCTGCTCGGTCTGCTGTCCCTGGAGCCGCTTCCGATGCGGAAGCTGGCGCAGCGGCTGAAGTGCGAGCCGTCGAACGTCACCGGGATCGTCGACCGGCTGGAGTCGCGGGGCCTGGTGGAGCGCCGGCCGGATCCGGCGGACCGGCGGGTGAAGCTGGCGGCCGCGACGGCCGAGGGGCGGCGGGTGGCGCGGAGCCTGCGGGAGTCGCTGCGGTTCGCCCGCGAGCCGCTGGCGGGGCTCTCGGAGGCGGAGCGGGTGGCGCTGCGGGACGTGCTGCGCAGGATGCTGGGGTAGCGCCCGCGGCCGGTGGGACGGGCGCCCCGTGCGGGCCGGGAGTGGTCGCGCGGCCCGGCGTCCGCGGGGCGCCTCCCGAACCTTCGGGGCACTGGAGGGAGGCACGAGTGCCCGCGGCGGCGGGCGTCGAGCGGGGGTGCGGGTCCACGCGGTCGGGTCAGGTGCACCACCACAGGAAGCGGTCGCAGGTCTCCGTGGGCTCGGGCTCCGGTTCGGGCTCCTCCGTGGTCGGGTCCGGCTCCGGGGTCTCCGGCTCCGTCGAGGGCTCCGGCGGCGGAGCCGTCGTCGGGGCGGCCGTGGGCGGGGTCGCGGGCGCGGACGACGCACCCTCTTCGGCCTCCTCCTCCCCCTCCTCCTCCTCCGCCGCCGCCTCCTCCGACTCCTCCTCCGACTCCGGAGAGCCGGAAGCCGACGGTGAGCCAGAGGGCGTCGCACCGGGCGGCCTTCCGGGCGTCGCGGCGTTCGCGGCACCGCCGCCCGCCGGCTCCGAGGACTCCACCTCCGTCGCGCCGCCGTCGGGCGACTCCTCCCCGGCCACCGCCGGCTCCGGCTCCGAGCCGGGCGCGTCCAGGCCGAGTTCCGCCAGGCTCAGTCCGCCCACCGCGAGGACGAATCCGGCCGCGATCAGCAGGGTGCGGTTGCGCCGGCGGCGGTGCGCCGCGGCCTTGCGGTCCCGTCGGCCCTCCCTCGCCGCGGGCGCCTCGTCCGGCACCGGCTCCCGGCCCCGGTGCGGCTCCCGGCGCCGGCCCGCCCGGCGCCCGCCCGGCGCGTCACCGTACTCGCCGGGCCCTTCCCCGGCCCGGGCGGCCCCGTCCGTCTCGCCCTCGTCTTCCGAAGTCGCCCCGGGCGCCTGTCCCCGCGCGCGGAGCGTCTCGGCGGGCGTGCCGCAGCCGGGGCAGGCGAGGGCGCCATTGAGGTGCCGTCGGCACGGGTCGCAAAAGTCCATGACGCGGGAAGGTTAGGTTCCGTTCGAGCCCGCTTCATAGAGCTTGCTGTGAAGGTTTGGTGCGGACCATTACCCAATGGTTTCGAAACTGCCGAAACCGTTATGCGCGCGACCCATTGACACCCTCGCCACCCCGTCCTTACTGTCACGCCAGCATTTCGAACGTGCGTCGAAATATCGAACGCGTCGAACTGCGGACACCGACGACAAGGTCCACCACCACAGCGAGGGGCTAACTGCCGTGCGCATCACCGGAATCAGCACACACGTGGTCGGGACGCCGTGGCGCAACCTGACGTACGTCCAGGTGCACACCGACGAGGGCATCACCGGAGTCGGCGAGACCCGGATGCTGGGCCACACCGACGCCCTCCTGGGTTACCTGAAGGAGGCCGAGGTCAACCACATTCTCGGCTCCGACCCGTTCGCTGTCGAGGACCTGGTCCGCCGGATGAAGTACGGCGACTACGGCCGCGCCGGCGAGATCGTGATGTCCGGCATCGCCGTCGTCGAGATGGCCTGCTGGGACATCAAGGGCAAGGCCCTCGGCGTGCCCGTCTGGCAGCTTCTCGGCGGCAAGGTCACCGACAAGGTCAAGGCGTACGCCAACGGCTGGTACACCACCGAGCGCACCCCCGAGGCGTACCACAAGGCCGCGCAGGCGGTGATGGAGCGCGGCTACCGGGCGCTCAAGATCGACCCCTTCGGCACCGGCCACTTCGAACTCGACCACCAGCAGACGCTGTACGCGGTCTCCCTGATCGAGGCGGTTCGTGACGCCATCGGCCCCGACGCCGAGCTGATGCTGGAGATGCACGGCCGTTTCTCCCCCGCCACCGCCGTGCGCCTCGCGCACGAACTGGCGCCGTTCAAGCCGGCCTGGCTGGAGGAGCCGGTCCCGCCGGAGAACCTCAAGGCGCTGGAGAAGGTCGCCGCGAAGGTCGACATGCCCCTCGCCACCGGTGAGCGCATCCACGACCGGATCGAGTTCCGCGAGCTCTTCGAGAGCCAGGCCGTCGACATCATCCAGCCGGACGTCGGCCACATCGGCGGCATCTGGGAGACCCGCAAGCTCGCCGCGACCGCCGAGACCCACTACATGCTGGTCGCCCCGCACAACGTCGGCGGCTCCGTGCTCACCGCCGCGTCCCTCCAGGTCGGCTTCACCTCGCCGAACTTCAAGATCCTGGAGCACTTCAACGACTTCGCGGACGCGGAGATCAAGAAGGTGGTCAAGGGCGCGCCCCAGGTGAACCCGGAGGACGGCTGCTTCCACCTCTCCGACGCCCCCGGCCTCGGCGTGGAGCTGGACGTCGACGCGGCGGCCGAGTTCCCGCAGCAGCAGGCCCGGTTCGACCTGTGGGCCGAGGGCTGGGAGACGCGCAAGCCCAAGGGCACCAAGTGACCGCCGGCCGCCCGGGAGGGACGCGATGAGCACCCAGGTCGTCATCGAGGGCCCCGGCGAGCACCGCCTGGTCCCGCACGAGCCGCGCGAGCCCGGTGCGGGCGAGGCCCTGGTCCGGGTGCACGCCTCGGGCATCTGCGGCAGCGACCGCGAGGTGTACCAGGGCAACCGTCCCGAGGGGTACGTGCGCTACCCGCTCACCCCGGGCCACGAGTGGTCCGGGACCGTGGAGCGGGTGGGCGCGGGGGTGTCCGCCGCGTTGGCCGGCCGCAAGGTGGTCGGCGAGGGCTTCCGCAACTGCCAGGTCTGCGACCGCTGTCACGCCGGTGAGACGACGTTGTGCTCGGCGGGCTACGAGGAGACCGGCTTCACCCAGCCGGGCGCCATGGCCGCCACGCTGACCCTCCCGGCCCGGCTGCTGCACGTCCTGCCCGACGACGCCGACCTGAGCGCCGCCGCGCTGCTGGAGCCGGCCGCCTGCATCGCCGCCGCCGCGCTGAAGGCGAACGCCGTGCCCGGCGAGCGGGTCGCGGTGGTCGGCACCGGCACCCTCGGGATGTTCGCCGTGCAGTTCCTGCGCGCCGGCTCCCCTTCCGAGCTGCTGGTGGTGGGCTCCCGGGGCGACCGCGAGGCGCTGTCCCGGCAGTACGGGGCCACCGACTTCCGCACCAAGGACCGGCCGCTCCCGGACGATTTCGACGTGGTGATCGAGACCGCCGGGTCGGCGGACGCGGCCCGTACGGCGGCCTCGCTGCTGCGGCGCGGCGGGCGGCTGGTCCTCACCGGCATCCCGGCGCCGGGCGCCGACGGGCTCGACCCCACGGACCTGGTCGTACGGCAGTTGGAGGTGCACACCGTCTTCGGCGCTCCGCCGGACGCCTGGGCGCACACCGTGCGGGTGTTCGCCGCCGGGCTGCTCGATCCGCTGCCGCTGGTGAGCCATGAGCTGCCGCTCGCCGAGTTCCCGCAGGCCATCGAGCTGGTGGGGTCCGGCGATCCGAAGGTGGGCAAGGTCCTGCTGCGTCCCTAGTCCGTACGCCGGTACGGGGGCGACCTGACGGTCCCCGTACCGGCGTACGCCCGCCTCCCGCCCGACTCGCACCCCGAGCCGCGAACCTCGTCCGACATATCGAACCAAAGGACACCCTGTGACCGACGCTTCCGCCACGGCTCCCCGCAGGCCCGGTGAGCAGATCCTCACCGCGCTCGGCATGAGCGCACCCGCCCTCGACCCCGCCGACGCCTCGCCGCACACCTTCCCCGGCGGCGGCCGCTGGCGCACCGAGATCCCCTCGTGCGAGGGGCCCGAGGCGCTGGCCGTGGTCCTGAAGGAGGCCTCGCGCCTCGACGTGCCGATCCACCGGATCAGCCAGGGCAGCGGCGTCTGGATGCTGACCGACGCCGAGATCACCGAGATGGCCGAGGCCACCGCGGAGCGCGACATCGAGCTCTGCCTGTTCACCGGCCCGCGCGGCACCTGGGACATCGGCGGTTCCACCCGTACCGACTCGGGCGGCGCCGGACTGCGCGCCCGGGGCCACGACGCGGTCGCCGGCTGCGTCGAGGACGCCGTGCGCGCCACGGAGCTGGGCGTCAAGTGCCTGCTGGTCGCCGACGAGGGCGTGCTGTGGACGCTGCACCGGGCGCGCGCGGCCGGGCTGCTGCCCGCCGACACCACACTGAAGCTCTCGGCGCTCGTCGGACCGGTCAACCCCGCCTCCTTCGCGGTCTACGAGCACCTCGGCGCCGACTCGATCAACGTCCCCAGCGACCTGACGCTCGACCACCTCACCGAGATACGGCGGGTTTCGGCCACCCCGATGGACATGTACATCGAGGCCCCCGACGACCTCGGCGGCTACGTGCGGATGTACGAGGTCGCCGAACTCATCCGGCGCGGCGCCCCGCTGTACCTGAAGTTCGGCCTGTCCAAGACACCCGGGATCTATCCGTACGGGCACCACATGCGGGAGCTGACCCTGGCGACCGCGAAGGAGCGCGTGCGGCGCGGCCGGCTGGCCCTGGACCTGCTGGCCCGGCACGGCGCGGACGGCGACATGGCGCCGCTCGGTTCGCGCCTTCCGGGCGATCTGAGCCGGTTCGAGATCTCGTCATAACGTTCCGGAAACTCGGCTTCACAGAAGCAGACACAGCCGCGCACAATCGCACACACCTCTTTCCCGGTCTCCTGATCCCCCTCCCGGTGGCGCCTCGCCCGTCCGGACCGACCCCGCACCCACATCAAGGATGATGACCATGCGTAACCGCAGAGCCGCACTCGCCGCCGTCGCCTCGGCCGCAGCCCTCGCCCTCACCCTGACCGCCTGCGGCCAGAACAGCGAGGGCGGCAGCGAGAAGAAGGGCGGCTCGGAGGGGGCCACCGTCGGCATCGCGATGCCGACCAAGTCCTCCGAGCGCTGGATCACCGACGGCGCCAACGTCGAGAAGGAGCTGAAGGCCAAGGGGTTCAAGACCAAGCTGGTCTTCGGCGAGGACGACCCGGACCAGCAGGTCTCGCAGATCGAGAACATGATCACGCAGGGTGTGGACGCCCTGATCATCGCGGCGATCGACAACAAGTCCCTGGGCAACGTCCTGCAGCAGGCCAAGGACGCCGACATCCCGGTCGTCTCCTACGACCGGCTGATCCTCGGCACGGAGAACGTCGACTACTACGCCTCGTTCGACAACGAGAAGGTCGGCGAGCTGCAGGGCGGCTACATCGTCGACAAGCTGGGGCTGAAGGCCGGCAAGAAGGGCCCCTTCAACATCGAGCTGTTCGCCGGCTCCAACGACGACAACAACACCCGGTACTTCTTCCAGGGCGCGATGAACGTCCTGAAGCCGTACATGGACAAGGGCCAGCTGGTCGTCCGCTCCAAGCAGACCGACCTCAACCAGGTCACCACGCTGCGCTGGGACGGCGGCACCGCGCAGAAGCGCATGGACGACCTGCTCACCTCCAGCTACCGCGGCGCCCGGGTCGACGCGGTGCTCTCGCCCTACGACGGCATCTCCATCGGCATCCTGTCCGCCCTGAAGTCGGACGGCTACGGCTCCGGCAGCAAGGCCATGCCCGTCGTCACCGGCCAGGACGCCGAGGTCGCCTCGCTGAAGTCGATCATCTCGGGCCAGCAGACCCAGACCGTCTTCAAGGACCTGCGCGAGCTCGCCAAGGTCGCCGCGAACATGGTCGACGCGGTCCTCGACGACAAGAAGCCCGAGGTCAACGACACCAAGTCGTACGACAACGGCGCCAAGGTCGTCCCCGCCTACCTGCTGCAGCCGGTGAGCGTCGACAAGTCCAACTACAAGCAGGTCCTGGTCGACGGCGGCTACTACACCGAGGACCAGCTCAAGTAACCGGGCCCCTTCAAGGATTGGAAGGCACGACCATGGCGGGACCCGTCCTGGAAATGCGCTCGATCGTCAAGACCTTTCCCGGCGTCAAGGCGCTGTCGGACGTCACGCTGACCGTCCGCAAGGGCGAGGTCCACGCCATCTGCGGTGAGAACGGCGCCGGCAAGTCGACCCTCATGAAGGTCCTCTCCGGCGTCCACCCGCACGGCAGTTACGAGGGGGACATCCTCTTCGAGGGGGAGCCCTGCGAGTTCAAGAACATCCGGGCCAGCGAGCAGCGCGGCATCGTCATCATCCACCAGGAACTGGCGCTGTCGCCGTTCCTCTCCCTCGCCGAGAACATCTTCCTCGGCAATGAGCACGCCACGCGCGGGTTCATCAACTGGAACGCCACCCTCAAGCACGCCACCGAACTGCTGCGCCGGGTCGGTCTGTCCGACCACCCGGACACCCGCGTCGCCGACATCGGCGTGGGCAAGCAGCAGCTGGTGGAGATCGCGAAGGCGCTCTCGAAGAAGGTGAAGCTGCTCATCCTCGATGAGCCGACCGCGGCCCTGAACGACGAGGACAGCGACAAACTCCTCGACCTGATACTGGAGTTGAAGGAACAGGGCATCACCTCGATCATCATCTCCCACAAGCTCAACGAGATCCGCAAGGTCGCCGACTCGGTGACGATCCTGCGGGACGGGCGGACCATCGAGACGCTCGACGTGAAGGCCGCGGAGACCAGCGAGGACCGGATCATCTCCGGCATGGTCGGCCGCGACCTGGAGCACCGCTTCCCGGAGCGCTCCCCGCACCAGCCCGAGGAGGGCGCCGCCCCGGCCCTGGAGGTCCGCAACTGGACCGTGCACCACCCGATCGACCAGCAGCGCAAGGTCGTCGACGACGTGTCCCTCGAGGTGCGGCGCGGTGAGATCGTCGGCATCGCCGGCCTGATGGGCGCGGGCCGTACCGAGCTCGCGATGAGCATCTTCGGCCGCACCTACGGCCGGTACGCCGCCGGCACGGTCCTCAAGGACGGCACGGAGATCCGTACGAAGACCGTCCCCGAGGCGGTCGGGCACGGCATCGCGTACGTCACCGAGGACCGCAAGCACTTCGGGCTGAACCTCATCGACACCATCAACCGCAACATCTCGCTCAGCGCCCTGAAGAAGGTCGCCCGGCGCGGTGTGGTGGACGAGCACGAGGAGCGGCAGGTCTCCGAGCGCTTCCGGAAGTCGATGAACATCAAGGCCCCGACGGTGTTCGAGCCGGTGGGCAAGCTGTCCGGCGGCAACCAGCAGAAGGTCGTGCTCAGCAAGTGGATCTTCGCGGGTCCCGATGTGCTGATCCTCGACGAACCGACGCGCGGCATCGACGTCGGCGCCAAGTACGAGATCTACACGGTCATCGACAAGCTGGCCGCCGAGGGCAAGGCGGTCGTCTTCATCTCCTCCGAGCTGCCCGAACTGCTCGGCATGTGCGACCGCATCTACACGATGGCCGCAGGAAGGCTGACCGGTGAGTTCTCGCGGGCCGAGGCCTCCCAGGAATCGCTGATGCGTCAGATGACGAAGGACAAAGAGGTATCCCGATGAGCAGCACCGAAGTCACCGGCAAGACCCCGGCGGCCGCGCCGCCGGGCAGGAACGGGGCGGGCGGCGGTGACGGCCTGCTCCAGCTGATGCTGGACGGCATGCGCCGCAACATGCGCCAGTACGGCATGCTGATCGCCCTCGGCCTCATCGTGGCGCTCTTCGCGGTGTGGACCGACGGCGACCTGCTGCTGCCGCGCAACGTGTCCAACCTGGTGCTGCAGAACAGCTACATCCTGATCCTCGCGATCGGCATGATGCTGGTCATCATCGCGGGCCACATCGACCTGTCGGTCGGCTCGCTGACGGCGTTCGTCGGCTCGATGGCCGCCGTCTTCATGGTGAAGAACGACCTGCCGTGGCCGGTCGCGGTGATCCTCTGTCTGGCCGTGGGCGCGCTGGCCGGCGCGATACAGGGCTGGTTCATCGCCTACGGCGGCATACCGTCGTTCATCGTGACCCTCGCGGGCATGCTGACCTTCCGCGGTCTCACCGAGATCTTCCTGGCGGGCCAGACCCTCGGCCCGTTCCCCAAGGGTCTGCAGACCGTCGCCAACGGCTTCATGCCGGAGGTCGGCCCGGAGACCAACTACCACAACCTCACCCTGCTCCTCGGCTTCGCGCTGATCGCGCTCGTGGTCCTCCAGGAGGTCCGCGACCGCCGCCGCCAGAAGGAGTTCGACCTCGACGTCCTGCCCGCCAAGCTGTTCCTGCTGAAGCTCGTCGCGCTCGGCTCCGCCATCCTGGTCGTGACGATGCTGCTGGCCAGCTACAAGGGCGCCCCGATCGTGCTGCTGATCCTCGGCGCGCTGCTCGTCGGCTTCGGCTACGTGATGCGCAACGCCGTCATCGGCCGCCACATCTACGCCATCGGCGGCAACCTGCCCGCGGCCAAGCTGTCGGGCGTGCGGGACAAGAAGGTCACCTTCCTGGTCTTCCTGAACATGGGCATGCTCGCGGCCCTGGCGGGTCTGGTCTTCGCCGCCCGCTTCAACGCGGCCTCTCCCAAGGCCGGCCTCAACTTCGAGCTGGAGGCCATCGCCGCCTCGTTCATCGGCGGCGCGTCGATGAGCGGCGGCGTCGGCACGGTCCTCGGCGCGATCATCGGCGGTCTGGTCCTGGGCGTGCTGAACAACGGCATGAACCTCGTCGGCATCGGCACCGACTGGCAGCAGGTCATCAAGGGCCTGGTGCTGCTGGCGGCGGTCGGCTTCGACGTGTGGAACAAGCGCAAGTCCGGTTCGTAGGTCAGCTCGGGCCCCGTCGGAAGGCGGGGCCCCTTCCTTTTCGGGAGCCGCACGGATGGAACTGAACAGACGCACGGTCATCGCAGGAGCCGCGGCGGCCGGTGTCGCCGCCACCACCGCCCTCGGCGGCACGGCGCACGCCGCGCCGGGCAGGGGGAAGCCGGTGAGGTCGCTCTTCGGCAGGCTCGAGGACGGCACCAAGGTCCACAGCTGGTCGCTGGAGAACGGCGGCACGCGGATGAAGGTCCTCTCCTACGGCGGCATCGTCCAGTCCCTGGAGATCCCCGACCGCCGCGGTCGCTACGCCAACGTCTCCCTCGGCTTCGACACCCTCGAGGAGTACGTCGCCTCCAGCCCCTACTTCGGCGCCCTGATCGGCCGCTACGGCAACCGCATCGACCAGGGCCGCTTCACCCTCGACGGAAAGCAGTACCAGCTCTCCGTCAACGACGGCGAGAACAGCCTGCACGGCGGAGCCCAGGGCTTCGACAAGCGGGTCTGGGACGTCGAGCCGTTCACCCGGGGCTCCGACGTCGGCCTGCGCCTGTACCACACGAGCGTCGACGGCGAGATGGGCTACCCGGGCACGCTGCGCACGAAGGTCACGTACACCCTCACCCGCGACGGCGACTGGCGCATCGACTACGAGGCCACCACCGACCACGCCACCGTCACCAACCTCACCAGCCACGTCTACTGGAACCTCGCGGGCGAGGGCAGCGGCTCGATCTACGACCACGAGCTGTCCATCGCCGCCTCCCGTTACACGCCGGTCGACTCGGGGCTGATCCCCACGGGCGAACTGGCGCGGGTCGCGGCCACCCCCTTCGACTTCCGCCGGGCCAAGCCGGTCGGCCGGGACATCCGCGCCGCTCACCAGCAGGTGCTGTACGGGCAGGGCTTCGACCACAACTGGGTGCTCGACAAGGGCGTCACCCGCCGCCCCGAGCAGGTCGCCGTCCTGCGCGACCCGTCCTCCGGCCGCACCCTGAGGATCGCGACGAACGAGCCGGGCCTGCAGTTCTACTCCGGCAACTTCCTCGACGGCACCCTCGTCGGCACCGGCGGCCGGGTCTACCGGCAGGGCGACGGGCTGTGCCTGGAGACCCAGCACTTCCCGGACTCGCCGAACCAGCCGTCGTTCCCGTCGACCGTGCTGCGGCCGGGACAGACGTACCGGACGACGACGGTCCACTCGTTCGGGGCATGAGCCCCGGGGGATCGTCGCCGTCACGTTTTCCTCACACGGCCTGAACGGCGGCGCGCCCCGCTCCGTACTCCTGGGTGGCCCGTGCTCCCCCGCACGGGCCACCCAGGCATGACGGGCCCGGCCCCCTCCCCGACGGGCCCGTCGCACACGGAGGATCCATGGCCGACAACGTCACCTCGTTGTTCCGCGGCACCGCGGCGCACAGCCCGTCGATGGCGGCGCTGACACGGGAGAGCGACGGGGCCGGCCCGGTGGACTTCTGCATCCCCTGCAACCCGTACTTCCCCACCCCCGCCATGTTCGAGGAGATGGCGGGCCGGTTGCGCGACATCATCACGTACTACCCGAGCAGCGCCGACACCATCACGGCCGAACTGTGCGGCCTGCTCCAACTGCCGCCGCAGTGCGTGGCGATGGGCAACGGCTCCACGGAGCTGATCACCTGGATCGACCACCTCCTGGTCCGTGAGTCCCTCGCCGTCCCCGTCCCCACCTTCGGCCGCTGGACCGACCAGCCCATGGAGACCGGCAAGCGGGTCGACATGTTCCCGCTCCAGGAGGCCGGCGGCTTCGTCCTCGACCTCGCGCAGTACGCGGAGTTCATACGGGCCAGGGGCACCCGGGTGGCGGTGATCTGCAACCCGAACAACCCCGACGGCGGCTTCCTGCACAGGCACGCGGTCGTGCAGTTCATGGACGCCATGGCCGACCTGGACCTGGTGGTGATCGACGAGTCCTTCCTGGAGTTCGCCGACGCGGAGAACGAGCCGAGCGTGGTGCAGGAGGCGATGCTGCGCCCCAACGTCATCGTGCTGCGCAGCCTCGGCAAGAACTTCGGCCTGCACGGCATCCGCTTCGGCTACCTGGTCGCCAACCCCGCGCTCGCGGGGAAGGTGCGCTCGATGCTCCCCAAGTGGAATCTCAACTCCTTCGCCGAGCACGTGGTGTTCATGCTGAAGGAGCACGGCGCCGAGTACGCCCGAAGTCTGCACCAGGTGCGCCGCGACCGGATGGACATGTCCGGTCAGCTCTCCTCGCTGCCCGGGCTGACGGTCTACCCGTCCCAGGGCAACTTCCTCTTCGTGCGCCTCCCCGTGGGCGCCGAGGGCACCGTGGTCCGGGACCGGATGCTCACCGAGCACCGGATCCTGGTCCGCGAGTGCGGCAACAAGATCGGCTCCTCCAGCCGCTTCCTGCGTCTCGTGGTGCGTCCCCAGGTGGACGTGCGCCGCCTGGTGTCCGGTCTGGAACAGGTGCTCTACGGGACGTCCAGGAGGGGCGCCGCCGTGCCCGAGCAGGCGACAGGGACCGGCTACAGCTCGGGCACGGCGGCCGTGGACCGCCTGGTGAGCCGGACCAACGGGGCGGGCACGCGGGGGCTCGCCGCTCAGGCCGCCGGTGCCGGCATGCCGCTCCCCGCCGCCGCGCCCGCCCCCGCGACGGGCGCGGGCGGCGGGATGCCGGTGCCGGCCGCCGCCTCGGTGGTCGCGGGGGGCGGGACGGGGGCCGGGGCGCCTCAGCCGGTCGCCCAGCCGGTACCGCAGTTCGCGCCGCAGTTCGCGCCGCAGCCCGCGCCGCAGGAGGTCCCGCAGCCCGTGCCCCAACCCGTGTCGCAGCCCGCGCCCCCGCAGGTTCCGGAGCCGCTCCCGCAGCCCGCGCAGCCGCTCGCGCCCGTGGCGCAGGCGGCACAGGTGCCGCAGGCGCCGATGCCCGCCGCGACGGCGTACCCGGCGCAGCCTCCGTCCGCCGGCCTCACCCCACCCGGCGTCCCCGCCCGCGGCGGCCTGACGGCCGCCCAGGTCAGGGGCACCGACGGCCTCTCCACGGCCCCGGCGGCGGGCCGGCCGGGACCGCAGAGCGCCTGGCCCGGCCCGGCGGGGATGGGCCAGGCGGGCTGAACCGTCCTCAGGGGGCGGGGTGTCGCTCCGCCATCCGGCGGCAGTGCTCCCGCGCCTCCTCGATCCCGTCGCCGTCCTGCAGGAGTTCCCCGGCGGCGACGAGGGCGGCCCAGTAGGCGGCGGGATCGCCGTCGTCCCTGACCCGCTGCCGCGAGGCGAGTCCCCGATAGGCCCGGGCGAGTTCACCGGCGCGGCACCACCGCCACAGGCTGACGGCGAACCCGCTCGGAAGGCCCGCCCCGTACGCCGTGCGCGCCGCATCCAGCAGGTCCCGTATCCGCTGCTCGTGTGCGTCGAGCCGCCGGTCGACGACGAAGACGCCTCCGGCCTGGAGCAGGAGGGCGAGGAAATCCTCGTCGCCGGGCCCCGTCTCGTCGAAGGCGCCCGCCCCCTCCTCCGTCGCCAGCCGCCGCTCGGCCTCGGTCCGCGTGATCCCCAGGGCCAGGCAGGTGGCGAGCGCGGCGGCGCGCGGATCGCCGGTGTCCCGCACGAGACCGGCGCACACGTCGGCCTCCTCCCCGCCCGCGCGCAAGGCCTCCCGCGCCCTGTCGGCCAGCGTGTCCAGGTCCATCCGCCCCTCACCCTCCTGCCCCGTGCCCTACGCAGGGCTGAGCCTCCACTGCCGGCGCCCATTGTTCAGCCAGGTCCACCGCCGTACGTCGGCGCCGTCCGCGGACGACTGCCCGAGCGAGAGGGCGGGCAGCGGCAGGGTCAGGGTCAGTGGGCGACGGGCCATCCGCTGCTCCAGTTCAGGAGGTTGACGCCGAGCTTGGGGGTGCCGTTGTCGTCGCCGTCGTAGTAGTGGTAGACGATCAGGTCCCCGTCGACGTCGTTCATGATCGACTGGCCGCCGGGGCCGATGACGCTGCCGTGCGACTCGAGGACGGGCGTGCCGCCGTTGTTCATCATCGAGACGCCGTTCCTGTCGCGGTACGGCCCGGTGACGCTGGTGGCGCGGCCGACCTTGACCTTGTAGGTGGAGCTGGTGCCGGCGCAGCAGGTGTCGTACGAGGCGAAGAGGTAGTAGTAGCCGTTCCGCTTGACGATGAACGGCGCCTCGACGGCCTTCGTCCCGGAGGGACGGGAGGCGAGCGAGTAGCGGGTGGTGTGGGAGGAGAGCTGCTTCCCGGTGGCGGGGTCGATCCGGATCATCTTGATGCCGGTCCACCAGCTGCCGAAGGACAGCCACCACTTGCCGTCGTCGTCGACGAAGAGGTTGGGGTCGATGGCGTTGAAGTCGCTGGAGGAGCTCGAGGTGTAGACGGTGCCGTAGTCGGTCCAGCTGCCCGGCTGTCCGGTGGTCGAGCCGGCCAGCCCGATGGCGGAGGTGTTCGACCCGAACTTCGAGACGGAGTAGTACATCAGGTACTTGCCGCCGTGGTACGAGATGTCCGGCGCCCAGGCCTCCGGCACGGAGGAGTAGTTCCGCCACCAGCTCGGGCGGGACGAGAACGCGTCGGCGCCGGCGGAGAAGGCGGTGCGGTCGGTGGAGGTCTTGCTGGAGACGCCTCCGCCGGTGGCGTAGAGGAGGTACTGCCCGGAGGAGGTCCGGATCATCGACGGGTCGTGCGTGACGACGGAACCGGTGACGCGGCCGGGGTCGGGGTACGCCGAGGCCGTGGTCGGCGTCAGCGCCAGGAGGGCGGCGGTGGGGAGCGCGAGGAGCGCGGTGCGCCTGCGAAGGGTGCGGCTCATGCGGGGGTTCTCCTTGCGGTGGGGGTGAAGGAGCTGTTCGCGATTTCGAACAGCGATCGCAAGTTCGAACGGGACCGTAGAATCGAACCGTTTGCGCGTCAATGGCCCGCGCAGCCCTTCCTGACACCGGCCCCGGAGAACCGTGCCCGCCCGACGGTGAGGCGGGCGCGGTTCTCCGGGGCCCTCTTCACCCGGACGAGGTGGCCGTCGGGGCCGGGCAGGGCGAGGCGGCCGGGGAGGCGGCGGGGCCGGGGGACGGGGTCGCGGACTCCGTGGGGCAGTCGTCCGGACCGGTGGGCGTGGGGCTAGGGTCCGTCGGGTCCGGCGACGGGGTTCCCGTGGGGGATTGGACGGGCGGCTGCGAGGGTTCCTGGCTCGTCGGAGGCGTCGTCGGGGAGGGCTGCGGGGTCGGGGAGGCGGTCGTCGGAGCGGGCGCCGGGGCGGAGGGGGACGGGGACGGCCCGGGGCTGCCCGGCGTGCTCGGGTCGGGACCGATGACGATGCCCCCGCCCGCGTTCCCGTCCCCCTTGCCGCCCTTGCCGCCCTTGCCGCCCTTGCCGCCCTTGCCGCCCTTGCCGCCGATCCCGCCGTCGACGGGCCCGTTCGCCGGGGTGGCGCCGCCCGCGCCGGGGCTCCTCGGGACGACGCCCTCGCCGTCGGGTACGGCGTGGGCCCCCCGGCTGTAGAAGTCCAGCCAGTACCTGACCAGCCTCAGATAGGGGCGTGAGTGGTTGTAACCGAGGACCGCCCGGTCCAGGTCCGCGGCCCGGCCCAGGTCCCGGTCGCCCGCGCACAGGTAGTGGCCGGCCGCCAGGGCCGCGTCGAAGACGTTGTTCGGGTCGGCGCGGCCGTCGCCGTTGCCGTCCGTGCCCCAGCGGGCCCAGGTGGACGGCAGGAACTGCATCGGTCCCACCGCGCGGTCGTAGACCGTGTCACCGTCGTGGGCGCCCCCGTCCGTGTCCCGGATCAGGGCGAAACCCCGGCCGTCGAGCGGTGGCCCGGTGATCCGGCCCCGTGTGGTGCCGCTGCGGTCGACCGCGCCGCCGCGCGCCTGGCCGGACTCGACCTTGCCGATCGCCGCGAGCAGCTCCCAGGGCAGCCGGCAGCCGGGGTCCGTCCTGCCGACGGAGGCCTCGGCGGCGCGGTAGGCGCGCAGCACGGTGGCCGGGATGCCCGACTGGGAACGGAGGTCCCGCACGAGCGCCGGGGCGGCGGAGGCGACGTCCGGGGTCCGCAGGGGCGGGAGTTCGGTGTGGTAGGAGCCGTCACCGGGTGGAACGGGATCGACGTACGGGGCGCCCGCCGCCGTGCCGCGCACGTCGTCGGCGGGCGGGGCGGCATGGGCGTCCCGCGCGTCCCCGAGGAGTCCGGGGGCCCGGGAGGCCGTGAGGGCCGCCATGGCCGCCACGGTGACGGCGGTCGTCCGCAGTCCCCTGCGGGTCCGGCCGGTGCGCGGACGTCGTACGCGGCGTACGGGCATGGCTGTCACTCCTGTCGGATGCGGGGGGCGGTCACGCCCGTGGGTTCCGTCGGCCGGGCGGCCTTCAGCGGCCGAAGGTGTCGATGCCGGAGACGAGCCACCGTCCGTCGCGGTGCACGACGTCGACGGCGAGCACGGCGCCCGCGTACACGCCCTCGTCCTGCGTGTCCTTCGCGTCCTTCGCGCTTCCGGCGGTGGCGACGCTGCTCTGGTCGGCGTAGACGAGGACCCGGGCCCGGTGGCCGTCGATCCGTTCGACCGCGCTCTCGGTGACCGTCGTGGTGATCACCGCCTTCTGCCCGTCGGCCCGCTTCCGGACGTCGGCGAGCAGGGTGCGGTGCTGGTCGACGGCCTTTCCCGTGAGGAGGTCCCGCGCGGCCTTCTCGAGGGCGCCGGGGTCGGTGTGGTCGTAGGAGAAGAGCCGGTCGACGGCCTTGGACGTCTGTCCCTCGATCTCGCCGGTGCGGGCGGGATCCGTCAGGGCGGTGTTGCGCCGCGCGGGGTCGTCCCGGAGCGCTTCGGCCTTCGCGTGCGCCCAGCCGGCGAAGCCGCCGAGGAGCACGGTCAGCGCGCAGAGCACCGCGAGGCCCACCGGGCGGCGCGGCCGGGCACGGGCCGTCCGTTCACCGGCCGCGTCCCGGGACCCGGCCGGCTTCAGGTCCGTCGCGCCGCCGGCCGCGTGCGCCTTCCCGTCCTTCCGGTCCTTCCGGCCCTTCCGGCCCTCTCCGTTCGGCCGCGTGGAGGGCGGGGAGCCGGCGGGCGGCAGGACGGCCGTGCCACCCGCACGGCTCCGGCTCCCGGCGCTCTCCGCCGCCCCGGCGGAGGCGGCGGGCCGGGTCTCGCGGGCCTGGCGGCGCCGCTGGCGGTTGATGTGGTGGCGGGTCGTCGACATCGTGCTGTCCTCTCGGTGCGGCGGCTTGCCCGGTGCGGAGCCGGGTCAGCCGGTCGGTGCGCCGCCCACGGGGGCCTGGCCCAGGGCGCTCAGCTTCCACCGGTCCCCGGTGCGGGTGAGTTCGCCGAGCATGCGGCTGTCCTTGTCCGTCCTCGCGCCGTCGGACGCCCGGACGGTGACGCGCAGGGCGACCAGCACCCGGGCGCGGCCCGCGCGGTCGTCGAGTTCGGCGACCGCGCCCGACAGCACCCGGGCCGTGGTGACCGTCTTCGCCGCTCTCACCTGGTCCGCGAACTCCGCCCGCCCCGACTTCAGCTGGTCGTGCAGTTCACCGGTGGTCGACGACTCCCACAGGTCCAGGCCCTGGTTCAGGTCCCGGTGATCGAGCGTGTTGAGGTTCTGCACGGCCTGCTCCCCGGCGGCGAGCGCCTCGTCCCGCTGCGCGGCGTACGCGGTCCGGTCGTCGTGGGCCGCGCCGTACCAGTCCTGTCCCGCCCAGGCCGCGAAGCCGCCCGCGGTGAGCGTGAGGGCGACCACCAGTGACGTCAGCGGACGGGGGCGGTGTGCGGTGAGGACGCGGACCGCGCGTTGCATGGGGTGCTCCAGTCTCCCGCGCACGGATCAGCGGGCCTTGAGGTCGACGATCCGCCAACGGCCGTTCTCCAGCCGGGCCGTGACGGTGAGCTGGGCCGCCGCGGTGGTGGCCTCGTCCTTGCCGCGGCGGGAGGTCTGGTCGAGGAAGACCAGCAGGCGTGCCCTTTCGCCGTCGAGTTCGATCACGCCGGTGCGGACGGCACGGGTGCTCAGGGTGACGCGCTGCTCGGTGAGGTCCTCGCGGACCTGGGCGAGGAGATCCTGGTACTGGCGGGCGGCGCGACCACCGAGGACGGAGCGCGCGGAACGCTCGGCGGCCGCGGTGCCGTCCGGCGTGTAGGAGAAGACGCGGGCGAGGGCGTCGGCGATCTCGCCGGTGACGCGGTGGGTGGCCTCGGTGTCGGTGAGCGCGCGGTTCCGGGCCGACTCGGCCGACTCGAGCCGGTGGGCGCCGTAGAGGAAGCCGCAGCCGCCGAGGACGAGCGCCGCGGCGATCCCGGCGAGGGCGGCCCGCCGCAGAGGGCCGCCCGCGCGGACGCCGTCCACCGGGTCCGCGGCGGGTCCGTTCGCAGGGCCCTGCGCCTCGGAGCGCCCGTCCCCGGAACGCCCGTCCCCGGGAAACCGGTCCTCGGGGAGCCCGTCGGCGGAGGGCCCGTTGCCGGAGGGCCCGTTGCCGGAGGTCCCGTGCCCGGGGGTCCCGTGCCCGGGGGTCCCGTGCCCGGGGGTCCCGTGCCCGGGGGTCCCGCCCGCGGGCGTCTCCCCCGCGGCGGACGCGTCCGCGGGTCCCGGCCCGGAGACCGGGTCCGTAGCGGAATCAGCCCCCGGGGCCGCGTCCCGCGCGGGATCCTGCGCCCTGCCGCGCAGCAGCCGTGTCAGCGTCATCGGTCCCCGTCCTCCCGCTCCCCCGAGAGCGGCACCGCGCTCAGCGCCTTCACCTTCCACTCCCCCTCACCCGTGCGGGCCAGGACCGCCTCCAGGCGTTTGCGGTCGGCGGCCGGCTTCTTCGTCCCGGCGGACGTGACCTCGACGCGGACGGTGGTGATCAGCTTGGCCGTGCCGGCCCGCGTGTCGAGGGCGGTGACGGCCGCCTCGGTCACCGTGCCGCGCGCCGAGGCGCCCGCCTTCGCCTCGGTGCGGCCCAGTTCCTCGCGCAGCGGCCCGGTGGAGGCGTCGCGCCAGGCCCGGATTCCCTGCTCCGCCCGCTGCCGGGTGGAGGCGTCGAGCGTGGTGAGCACGGCGACGCCCGCCCGCCCGTCGGCGAGCGCCCGGTCGCGCTCCCGGCCGTACGCGAGCGCGTCGTCGGTGCGTGCCTGCGCGTACGTCCACGCGCCGGCGCCGCAGAAGCCGAGCGCCAGGGCCAGCCCCACGCCGGTGAGGACGCGGGCCCCCTTCATCGTGTGCTCCCGCCGGCCGGGGCGAGCAGGCCCGCCATGTCCCGCGGCGCCTCGCCGTCCTGGCCGGGCAGGGCGAGGGCGCCGGGCAGCGCGGCCGGCCCGCCCGTCCGTGCCCCGCCGCTGCCGGAGGGCAGGGATCCGGGCCTGGCCGGGGCGGGCACCGGGCCGCCCTTCGGGGCGTTCGCCGAACCGCGCACGTTGAACCCGTCCGCGGCGGGTGCGGTGCAGGCCGCGCCGGTGTTGAGGGCGGGCGTGGTGCCGAGGTCGAGTCCGTTGCGGTAGCGCGTGGCGCCGTATCCGGCGGTGCAGGGCAGGGGCTTGAAGAAGGTGACGGCCATGCCGAGGTTCAGCTTCCCTCCGTCGACGGCGGTGGCTCCGGCGGCGACGGCGGCCGGGTACTTCACGAGGAGTTCCTCCGTGCCGCGCTGCCGGGTGACGGCGATCTCGGAGGTGGTGAGCAGATTGGCGAGGACGACGCCGAGACTCGGGTCGAGGTCCCGCAGGACGCCGCTGACCTGGGTGGCGGCCTCGGGGGCGACGGTGAGGAGGCGGCGCAGGTCGGCGTCGGAGCCCTTGAGGGTGCGGGCCAGTTCCTCCGCCCCGACGGCGAAGTCGCGGATGGCCCGCTCCTCCTCGGCCTGGGTGCGCAGGACGGTCTCGCCGTCGGTGATGAGCCGGGTGGTGGACGGCAGGGCGCGGTCGGCGGCCTCCACGAAGGCGCTGCCGCTGTCGAGCAGGACCTGGAGGTCGTCACCGTGGCCCTTGAAGGCCCTGCCGAACTCGTCCACGACCGTGCGCAGGTCGTCGAGCGGGACGGAGCCGGCGAGTTCGTCGACGCTGGCGAGCACGTCGGTGACGGGCGCGGGCACCTGGGTGTCGGCCTGTTCGATGCGGGCGCCCTCGGCGAGGTAGGGGCCGCCGCCGCTCTCGGGCCGCAGGTCGATGTACTGCTCGCCCACCGCGGAGAGCCCGGCGACCACGGCGCGGGTGTCGGCGGGGATGCGCGGGGCGGACTTCTTGATGCGGAGCTCGGCGACGACACCGTCGTCGGTCAGGCCGATCGGTCCGACGCGGCCCACGGAAACGCCCCGGTAGGTGACGTCGGAGTGGGTGAACAGCCCGCCGGTGCGCGGGAGCCGCACGTCGACGGTGTAGTGGTCGGCGACCCCGACGTAGCGCCCGAGGTCGGCGTAGCGGATGCCGAGGTAGGAGAGGGCGAGGACGGCGACGACGAGGAAGGCGAGGTTCTTCAGCCGTACGGCGAGGGTGATCAACCCGGTTCACCTCCCCGCACGGCCGCCGTCCCGGTGGCGGGGACGGAAGGCAGGGGCAGGGGGGAGGACGGCGCCGGTGAGGACCGCCGGGACGGGGCCGCCGGCGACGGGGCGGACTCCCCTTCCCCACCCGTCCTCCCCTCGGACCGCTCCCTCCCGGCCGCCGCCGGCCCGCCGTCCGCCGGGGCGGAGGGCGACGCGGTGCCCCCGGGCACCAACGGCGGGATCACCTCGGTGCCGGGTACGGCGGCCATGTCCAGGTACACGTTGAGGTAGTCGCCCTTCACCCCGCGCAGCACCTCGTCGGTGAACGGGTACGTCAGCAGCACCTCCAGGGAGTCGGGCAGGTCCGTGCCCGCGTCCGCGAGCGCCTTCAGGGTCGGCGCGATGGCCTTGAGGTCGGCGATCATGTCGTCCTTGCTCGCGTCGATGGTGGTGACGGCGACGCCGGAGAGCGTGTCGAGGGAGCGCAGCATGGTCAGCAGCGAGCCGCGCTGTTCCTCGAGCGTCTTCAGCCCGGGCGAGAGGCCGGTGAGCACGGTGCCGACGTCGTCCTTGCGGGTGGCGAGGGTCGTGGAGAGCCGGTTGACGGCGTCGAGGGCGTCGGTGATGTCGCCCCGGTGGTCGTCGAGGTCGGTCACCAGGGTGTTGACCCGTTTCAGCACGGAGCGGACCTCGGGCTCGCGGCCGTCGAGCGCCGCGTCGAGTTCCCGGGTGATGGTCCTGAGCTGGTTGACCCCGCCGCCGTTGAGGAGCAGGGACAGCGCGCCGAACACCTCCTCGACCTCGGTGTTGCGGCTGGTGCGGGAGACCGGGATGACGGCCCCGTCCTCCAGCCTTCCGGTTCCGGTCTCCCGGTCGGGCGCGACGAGCTGGACGTACTTCTCGCCCAGCAGGCTGGACTGTTCGAGGCGGGCGGTGGCGTCGGCGGGCAGCCGCACGTCGCCGTTGATCCTCATGGTGACGCGGGCCGACCAGTCGTCGCGGCCGAGTTCGACGTCGGTGACCCGGCCGACGGCGACGTCGTTGACCTTCACCGCGGACTGCGGGACCAGGCTGAGCACGTCCCGGAGTTCCGCGGTGACGGTGTAGGGGTGGTCGCCGAGGTCGGCGCCGCCGGGCAGCGGCAGGTCCTCGATGCCGTCGAAGCGCGGCGGTTCGACGGTGACCGCGCCGAGGGCCAGGGCGAAGCCGAGGCCGAGGGCGACCAGCCCGCCCAGGGTGAGGCCGGCGGCGCCTCCCGTGGTGAGCACGCCGCGCTTCACCGCCGCGGCCCTCGGGCCGGAGTTCCGTGGCCCGCGTCTCATCGCTCCCCCTCCCCGGTGGCGGCCAAGCCGCCCGCCGCGGGCAGCGGCAGCAGCGGTCCGCCCATGCTGATCTCGTTGAGGTTCGCGCGGCCGTCGAGGGTGCGGGTGTCGGGGTTGTAGGCGTCCACGACGTTGCCCGCGGCCAGCGGCGCCACGTCCAGCGCCTCGGCGAGCGAGGCCCGCTGCTCGACGAGGGTCCGGGTGAGGGGCACGAGCCGGTCGACGTTCTCCTTCAGCTCGCCCCGGTTGTCCTCGATGAAGGTCTTGACCTGGCCGAGGGCGGTGCCGAGCTCCTCGAGCGCGCCGGCGAGGTCGTCCTTGTTGTCGGCGAAGAAGCCGACGACCTCGTCCAGGCGTTCCTGCGCGGTGCGCACGTCGGTGTCCTTCTCCTTCAGCATGGTGGTGAAGGTCTGGAGGCTGCGCAGCGTGCCGAACAGGTCGCCGCTGCTGCCGTCGAGGGTCCTGGCCGCCTTGCCGAACTCCTCGATGCCGTCGCCGATGGCCTCGCCGTTGCCGTCGAGGTTGGCGGCGCCGGTGCTCAGCAGGTCGGACAGGGCGCCACCGGAGTTGGCGCCGTCCGGGCCGAGTGCCTCGCCGAGTTCGGTGATCGAGTCGTAGAGCTGGTCGATCTCGACGGGGGTGCGGTTGCGCGCGGCGGGCAGCACGGCGCCCTCGGCGAGGGCGGGGCCCGAGCTGTAGGCGGGGGTGAGCTGTACGTAGCGGTCGGCGACGACGCTCGGCGCGACGACCACGGCCCGCGCGCCCTCGGGGACCTTCACGCCCTCGTCCAGGAGGAGGCCGACGCGCACGGTGGTGCCCTGCGGCCGCACCGACTCCACCTCGCCGACCCGCACCCCGAGGACGCGCAGGTCGGACCCGGCGTAGACGCCGACGGTGCGGTCGAAGTAGGCGGTGATGCGGGTGCCGCCGGAGTCGAGGACCCGGACCGCGGTCAGGCCCGCGGCGACGAGCACCGCGAGGGCGAGCAGGCCGGTGAGGACTTTTCTGCGTCTGCTCATCGTTCACCGTTCCCCCGGGCCGCCGCCTGCTTCGGCGGCAGGCAGCCGGTCTCGGGCAGGGACGTCTCGGGCAGGTAGTCGCGGGGGACGACGCCGCACAGGTAGCTGTCGAACCAGCGGCCGTTGCCCAGGGTGTTGCCGACGAGGCGGTAGTACGGGCCGACCAGGGCGAGGGTCTTGCCGAGCTGGTCGTTGTTCTTCTCCAGGACGCCGGTGACCCGGCCGAGGGCCTTGAGGGTGGGGCCGAGCTGCTTCTCGTTGTCGTCGACCAGGCCGTTGATCTCGGTGCCGAGTTCCCTGCTGCCCTTGAGCAGGGCCCGGATGGCGCTGCGGCGGTCCCGGAGTTCGCCGAGCAGGGAGCCGCCGTCCTCGATGAGCGTCTCGAAGCTGGACTTCCTGTTCTGCAGCGTCTTGGTGAACCGGGCGCTGCCCGCGAGGAGTTCGGAGAGCTTCGCGTCGCGCTTCGAGACGGACCTCGACAGCGCGGACAGGCCGTCGGCGGCTCTGCGCACATGGGGCGGGGAGTTCTCGAAGGTGTCGGAGATGGTCTCGAAGCTCTCCGCCAGCCGCCGCGTGTCGATGTCCTCGACGGTGGAGCCGAGGTCCTGGAACGCCTGTGTCACGTCGTAGGGGGAGGTGGTGCGGGACAGCGGGATGCGGCTGCCTGGATCCTGCCGGCCGGAGCCGAGCGGGTCGAGCGCCAGGTACTTGTCGCCGAGGAGGGTCTTGATGGCGATGGCGGCGGTCGTCCGGTCGCCGATCCAGGCGTCCTCGACCTCGAAGGTGACCTTCACCCTGTCGCCGTCGAGGACGACGCCGGTGACCTCGCCCGCCTTGACGCCGGCGATGCGCACCTCGTCGCCCTCGTCGAGGCCGGCGGCCTCGGAGAAGTCGGCGCTGTAGTGCGTACCGCCGCCGAACGGCAGCCGGTCCACGTGGTAGACGAGGGCGGCGAGCAGGGCGAGGGCGAGCAGCCCGACGACGGCGACGGCGACGGGGTCGCGTTCCTTGACCGGCTTGAGCCGCGGGCGCCGGACCCCGGCCGGCCGGCCGGTCCGGTCGCGCCGTGCGAAGGGTCTCATCCGCGGCACCTCGATTCGGTGATCGCGATGCCGGTCGGCGGCTCCGAGCCGTCGGAGGTGGTCACTCCGCTCACGCGTGCCTCGCAGAGGTAGAGGTTGAACCACGATCCGTAGGAGGACAGGCGGGCCAGCGCGGTCATCTTGGCGGGGGTCCGGTCGAGGAAGTCCTCGATCCGCGGGGTGTGTTCGCCCAGACCCGTCGAGAGCCGGCCCAGTTCGCGGATGTCCTCCTTGAGGGGGGCGCGTCCGTCCTCGAGGAGATCGGCGGTGACGGTGGTCAGGTCGCCCATGGCCTCGACCGCCTCGCCGAGGGGTTCGCGGTCGTCGTTGAAGCCGGTGACGAGGTCCCGCAGGGTGACCACGAGGTCGTCGAAGCTGTCCTCGCGGTCGTTGAGCGTCTTCAGGACGGTGGTGAGGTTGTCGACGACCTGGCCGATCACCTCGTCCTTGGCGGCGACGGTCGTGCTGAGCGAGCCGATGTGGCGGATCAGTCCGTCGACGGTGGCGCCCTCGCCCTGGAGCACCTGCACGATCGATCCGGCGAGTCCGTTGACGTCCTTCGGGGACAGGCCTTCGAACAGCGGCTTGAACCCGTTGAAGAGCAGGGTCAGGTCGAGGGCGGGCGTGGTGCGGTCCAGCGGGATGGTGTCGCCGGCTTCGAGCGTGCCGGTGAGGTCGCCGCTGCCGCGGTCGAGGGCGACGTAGCGCTGGCCGACCATGTTGAGGTACTTCACGGCGGCGGTGGCCGACCGGGGCAGCCGGCGGTCGTCGCGGACGGTGAAGGTGACCTGTGCGGTGCGCCGCCGCACGACGCGGACGTCGGTCACCTCGCCGACCTTCACCCCGGAGATCCGTACGCTGTCGCCGTCGACGAGTCCGGTGACGTCGGTGAACAGGGCCCGGTAGGTGGTGGTGCCGGTGCTGACGCCGGTGTCGGCGACGCTGAGGCCGAGCACGGCCGTGGCGATGCCGGTGACCACCACGAAGACCAGGGACTTGAGCAGCGGACCGGTCAGCGGGCGGCGCCGGGTGTGCGCGTGGTCCGGGGCGGTCATCCGAGGGTCACCTCCGTGCCGCGGTAGGCCGGGCCGACGAGCAGGCTGCTCCAGTCGGGCAGATCGCCGGGGGGCCGGCCGGCGGCGGGTGCGAGCAATTCGTTGACCAGGTCGTTCTCCTGCGGGGAGTTGGCGGGTCCGAGGTCCTGGCCGGCCGCCGCGGACGCCTGTGCGGCGGGCCGGGCGAGGGTGCCGAGGTAGGGCACGGAGGGGCAGCGGGGGCCGCCGCCGGAGTCGTACACCGGGGTGTCGCGGCCGGGGAGGTAGGCGCCGCGGGAGGGGACGGTGGTGACGTCGACGTGGATGCCGGGCCGGTCGGTGCCCTTGCCGAGCGCCTTGTCCATGGCGGGCACGAACTCGGCGAGGGTCCGCAGGGTGCAGGGGAAGGAGGGGGAGTACTCGGCGAGCAGTTCCAGGGTGGGCCTGCCGGTGGCGCTGAGCCGGATGATGTTGTCCTTGTTCTTCCGCAGGAAGGCCGTCATGTCCTCGGCCGTCCGGGTGGTGGCGCCGAGGGTGCCGGCGTACGCGGCCTCCTGCTCGGCGAGGGTGCCGCTGGTGGTGGTGAGGTCGGTGAGCGCCGTGATGATGTCGGGTGCGGCGTCCGCGTAGACATGGCTGACCTTCACGAGGTGCTTGAGGTCCCGGTTGAGGGTGGGCAGGTGGGGGTTGAACTCCTTCAGGTGCGCGTCCAGTCGTACGAGCGTGTCGCCGATCCGGTCGCCGCGTCCCTCCAGCGCCCTCGAGACGGCCGACAGGGTCGCGGACAGCTTCTGCGGCTGGACCGCGGTGAGCATCGGCAGGACGTCGTCGAGGACCTGCTGGAGTTCGACGGCGTTCTCGGAGCGGTCCTGGGGGATGACGGCCCCGGCGGCCAGCGGCCGGTCCGAGGGGGCCTCGGGCGGTACGAGGGCCACGAACCGCTCGCCGAACAGGGTGGTCGGCAGCATCTGCGCGCGGACGTCGGAGGGGACGTCGTCGAGGGCGCCGGGTTTCATGGCGAGGGTGAGCCGGGCCCCGTCGCCGGTGGCGTCGATGGCGCGGACCTCGCCGACGACGACGCCGCGCAGTTTGACCTCGGCGCCCAGGTGCATCTCGTTGCCGACGCTGTCGGTCTCGACGACCACCGGGTCGGAGTCGGTGAACTTCTTGTCGTAGACGGCGACGGCCAGCCAGACCAGCAGGGCGGGCACCAGCAGGAACACCACCCCGGCGGACCGGTGGCGCAGCGTCTCGCCTCGCGCTGTGCTCATCTCACCCCGCCACCTTCACGGTCGTGGTCGCGCCCCACAGGGCGAGCGACAGGAAGAAGTCGGTGACGCTGATCAGCACGATGGCGTTGCGCACGGACCGGCCGACGGCGACGCCGACGCCGGCGGGGCCGCCCGTGGCGCGGTAGCCGTAGTAGCAGTGGGCGAGGATCACCATCACGCTGAAGACCAGCACCTTCAGCACCGAGAGCAGGACGTCCGTCGGGGAGAGGAACAGGTTGAAGTAGTGGTCGTACGTGCCCCGGGACTGGCCGTTGAACAGGACGGTCACGTAGCGGGACGCCAGGTAGGAGGAGAGCAGCCCGATCGCGTAGAGCGGGACGATGGCGACGACCCCGGCGATGATGCGCGTGGTGACCAGGTAGGGCATGGAGCGGATGCCCATGCCCTCGAGGGCGTCGACCTCCTCGTTGATGCGCATGGCGCCGAGCTGGGCGGTGAAGCCGGCGCCGACGGTCGCCGAGAGGGCGAGTCCGGCGACGAGGGGGGCGATCTCGCGGGTGTTGAAGTAGGCGGAGACGAATCCGGTGAACGCGGCCGTGCCGATCTGGTCGAGGGCCGCGTAGCCCTGGAGCCCGACGACGGTTCCGGTGAAGAGCGTCATCGCGATCATCACGCCGATGGTGCCGCCGATGACGCCGAGGCCGCCGGAGCCGAAGGCGACCTCGGCGAGGAGGCGCTGCACCTCCTTGAGGTAGCGGTGCAGGGTCCGCGGGATCCACAGCAGCGCGCGGGCGTAGAAGAGCAGGTGGTCGCCGGAGCGGTCGAGCAGGGCGAGCGGGGAGGCCATCGGGCCTCAGCCTCCCTTCGGCGGGACGATCTGGAGGTAGATGCCCGTCATCACCATGTTCACGAAGAAGAGCAGGAGGAAGGTGATGACGACGGACTGGTTGACGGCGTCGCCGACGCCCTTGGGGCCGCCGCGCGGGTTGAGGCCCCGGTGGGCGGCGACGATGCCCGCGATGAATCCGAAGACCAGCGCCTTGAGTTCGCTGATGTACAGGTCGGAGAGCTGGGCGAGGGCGGAGAAGCTGGACAGGTAGGCGCCGGGGGTGCCGTCCTGCATGATCACGTTGAAGAAGTAGCCGCCGAGGGTGCCGACGACGGAGACCAGGCCGTTGAGCAGGACCGCCACGCCCATGGTGGCCAGGACCCGGGGCACGACGAGGCGCTGCACGGGCGAGACGCCCATGACCTCCATGGCGTCGAGCTCCTCGCGGATCTTGCGGGAGCCGAGGTCGGCGCAGATGGCGGAGCCGCCGGCGCCGGCGATCAGCAGGGCCACGATGAGCGGGCTCGCCTGCTGGACGACGGCGAGGACGCTGGCGCCCCCGGTGAACGACTGGGCTCCCATCTGCTGGGTCAGGGAGCCGACCTGGAGTGCGATGACGGCGCCGAAGGGGATCGAGACGAGGGCGGCGGGCAGGATGGTGACGCTCGCGACGAACCAGAACTGCTCGACGAACTCGCGGAACTGGAAGGGTCTTCGGAAGACGGCCCGGCTCACTTCGGCGGCGAGTGCGAACAGCCGGCCGGTCTGCCGCAGCGCACCGGTGATCACGCGCCGCTCCCGGCGGCGGGCATCGGCAGGGTGGGCGCCCCGGCGCTCTGCGCGTAGGTCCGGCGGATGGCGGACCGTGCGGCGGGCGGCAACTGTTCGATCATGCTCATGACACGCTCACGCCGCCGGGCGACGGCCCGGCGCGGCGGGAGGCCGGGCGACGGCTCCAGCTGCGGGACGATGGCGCGGGGCCGGGCCGCGGCGAGGCCGGCGGCGCCCGCCTCGGCGGCGAGGGTGGCCGCGTCCTTCTCCTCGGACATCCCGATGGGGCCCTCGCGCCGGCCGTCGAGGAACTGGGCCACGACCGGCTCCTCGCTGGTGAGCAGCACCTCGCGCGGGCCGAAGGTGACGAGCTCGCGCCGGAAGAGCATCCCCATGTTGTCCGGCACGGTGGCGGCGATGTCGAGGTTGTGGGTGACGATCAGCATCGTCGCGTCGATCTGCGCGTTCAGGTCGATCAGCAACTGGGAGAGGTAGGCGGTGCGGACCGGGTCGAGCCCGGAGTCCGGCTCGTCGCAGAGGATGATCTGCGGGTCCAGCACGAGCGCGCGGGCCAGGCCGGCCCGTTTGCGCATGCCGCCGCTGATCTCCCCCGGGAGCTTGCCCTCCGCGCCCAGCAGCCCGACGACCTCGATCCGCTCCATGACGATGCGGCGGATCTCGGACTCCTTCTTCCGGGTGTGCTCGCGCAGCGGGAAGGCGATGTTGTCGAAGAGGGACATGGACCCGAAGAGGGCTCCGTCCTGGAACATGAGCCCGAACAATTTCCGGGTCTCGTATATATCCCTTTCGGGACTGTTCACCATGTCCACCCCGTTGATGAGGACACGGCCCTTCTCCGGTTTGAGCAACCCTATGAGCGATTTCAGGAAAACGGTCTTCCCGGTGCCGGACGGACCCAGCATCACGCTCACCTCCCCGGCAGGAAGGGTGAGTGTCACGTCCCGCCAGATGCTCTGCTTGCCGAAGGACTTGGTCAGTCCCTCGACCACGACTTCGATTCCCATGTCACCTCCAGCGGACGTGTGTCCTCATGCGCGTCGCCGGCGCACGTTAAGTCGGCGCGGAACGCGCTGACAACGGGTGCGACGCCGGTTGCCCGTCGGCTTTCCGGACTTTGTCACCGCGCAGACAACACGCCGCACCCGCACTTGTCTCCGGGGAGACAGGCGGGGCCCCGCGGCTCCGGGGGCTCGGATCCGCGGGACCCCGCCGACGGACGTCCGGCCCCAGTGGAAGGGCGCGGCCGGAAAGCATCCGTCATGGCTCCGGCCGACGGGGGCCACCGACCTGGAACCGAGCACCACACCGGCACGTTACGGCCCAGTAACCTCTACGGGCAAGAGTGGAATCCGAGTTTTCCGGGGGGCCGACTCCAGCCACGGAAAACCTGTCACGGCGCAAACAAAAAACACTCCCGAAACTGTCACCGAGTGAGCGGACCGGCTCGACGCCGGACGTTCCACGGAACACTTCCGGACGCCGGCCGGAGATCTCGCCATTGACGACAGGTGAGTAAGACGGTCCGCGAACCGCTCACCCCGGGAACAGTTGGTTTCGCTTTTCAAAGAATCATGAACGGCGGCATTGTTCGGCTAAGTTTCCCGCAAGTAACGTCATGGCTCGCGGACAGGGAACACCGAGCCGCGGGCCGCACGGCCGCCCCTCGACCACCTCGGCCACGGCCCATCTCTGCCGGTCAATCCACAAGGAGACTCCCCGAGCCATGAAGAAAACCCTCAGAAGGACCGCTGTCGTGGCGGGTGCGGCCACGGCCGCCTTCGGCCTCACCCTCTCCCCCGCCTCGGCGGTGCCGTCCACGGTGTGGACCGTCACCCCGACGGGCAGCTACACGGCGACGAACAGCGGCAACATCGTGCTGACCGCCACCATCCCGATGACGTGCACGACCTCGGGCGCCTCGGGCGGCATGGCGAGCGCCACGGGCAACCCGGCCCAGGTCGCCACCATCAACGCCATCAACTTCGGCACCTCCGCGACGCCGTGCACCAGCGTCCTGGGCAACGTCACCACCGTGGCGGTCACCCCCTGGACCGTCGTCGCGCAGGACTACACCGCCTCGACCGGCGTCACCAAGGGCTACGTCGGCAACGTCACGGCCAACGTGACCGCCGGCGTCTGCAAGTTCACGGTGAAGGGCAAGGCCTCGGCCACCTACACCAACTCCACCGGCATCCTGGCCGTCAACAGCGTCACCGGCGAGTTGACCGTCACCAACCCGGTCAACTGCGGTTCGGTCATCACGACCGCCACCAAGCCCCTCTTCAGGGGCAACTACGCCATCAAGGCGTCGAACGGCGCCATCCCGAAGATCGTCGGCACCAACCCGTAAGGCGCCACCCGCCCGCGAACGCCCGGCCGGCACACCCGGCCGGGCGTTCGCGGGCCGCCCGTGCCGGACCCGCCGACTGCGACTCGTCGGTCACCACCGCCACCAAGCTCCTCCGGAAGGGCCGCTACGGCCTCCGGACGCCGAACGGCAGCGCCCCGACGGTCGTCGGCACCCACCCGTAGCCCTTGCCGGACTCCACCGGCGCCGGCCGGCGGTCCCCGGTTCCGAACGACTCGAGCGGAGCAGCATTGAGAGGCAACCGTACCGCCGCGTCGCGGCCGTCCCGTGTCCGCACCAGGGGCACGGCGATCGCCGCGTTCGTCGTACTGACCGCCGTGGTCCCGGCCGCGGCCTCCGCCCCGGGCACCCAGGAGGTCGACGTCGAACTGCCCTACGTCTGCGGCCTCCCCTCGGGGGAGCGGACCGCGACGGTGCGGATCTCGGCGGAGTTCCCGGACCGGGCGAAGCGGGGAGAGGCGATCTCACCCACCGGTGTCACCACCGCCGTGGAGCTCCCGGCCGAGGCGGTCGCGGACCTCACCGCGCTCGGGGCGGCCACCGCGCGGGCCGCCACCCGTCTCACCGTCGGCGTCACCCAGGACGAGGCCACGGCCGAGGCGACGTGGCACGGCACCGCGGAGCCGGCCGCCCTCCCCGGGTCCGGACCGCTGACGCTGACCGCGACGGGCGACGTCCCGACGGTGACCGGACGGGGCGACGGCGACCTGGGCTTCTCCGCCGGGAACCTCGCCGTCGACCTGGCGCTCGGCACGGCGGACGGGACCGCCACCGATCCCGGGTCGCTGACCGTCGCGTGCTCCCCCTCCGGGAACGCGCCGGGGGAGGGAGTGCTGGCCACCGTGCCGGTCGTCACGGGCACGGCGGAGCCGAGCGGCTCGCCGTCCGCGCCCGGTGCCTCCTCCGGGCCGCCGGACCCGTCCTTCGGGACGCCGGACCCGTCCTTCGGGACACCGCGGGACAGACGGGTGGACCGGAGCCCGGAGGTGGCGGAGGGCCCGCCCGGCTCCGCGGCGGGCCGCGACGCACCGCGCTGCGCCTACGACGAGGAGAACCCCTTCGAACCCCTGTCGATGAACGCGTACATCACCGGCTACAGCAACGTGAAGAAGCAGAAGGGCGCTTCGCTCCTGCCGGTGTCCTGCGTGCTGCTCGAGACGAAGGAGATGCTCGCCGAGCCGGACGAACAGGGCAACTTCGTCGTGACGATCAAAGCCGAGGGCGAGCTGCACCACGAGGGGCGCATGCGGACGCCCCCCTTCCGGAGCACCTTCCTCAGCTTCGGGTTCGTCCCGACGACGGCCACCATGGTGCTGGAACAGACCGGTCCGATGACCATCCGCTTCGACACCGTCTATGTGGGGGCGGACATCGAGGCGGAGACCTTCGTCCGGGTCCCGTTGAGGCTCCGGGTGACCGGTCTCGAGGTCAACGGCACCCCCCTGGACGTCGGTTCCGGCTGCCGGACGGAGAAGCCGCTCCGCTCCGCCGAGCCGGACCCCGCGAACCACCCCGGCGACCACCTGCTCATGTACGGGAAGGGCGAGCAGAAGTACGCCGAGGACGCCACCGGCTACATGCTCCTCTCGGGCGGCCCGCTGACCGGCGAGGCGACCATCCCCGCCTTCACCGGCTGCGGCAGCGACGGCGGCGAGAACCTCGACCGCCTCCTCACCGCCTCCGTCTCCGGCCCCGGCAACTACATCAAGCAGACACAGGGGCAGACGTGCACGCCGAGCGCCCCCGTGTTCGGGGACGAGAACGCCGCCGCCCAGTGCACCAGTGACCTGCAGCCCCACGTGATCCCCGTAGCCGAGCGCTGAGCCGCTCCCTCCCCCGTTCCCCCTCCCACCACCACGGAAGGCCACCACCATGTCCCAGCCCTCCACCCGCACCAGGATCGCGACCGTCTCCGCCCTGACCGCGCTCGGCGCCCTCGCCTCCCTGGGCACCGCGACCGCCGCCGACCCCACGCTGAACGGCGAGTGGGCCCCCTTCACCCGCTGCCCCGTGGACGCGCCGGCGATGCTGGCCGCCGACGGCTTCGACAGGACCCCGCAGTGCGTGGTCTCCACCTCCGCCAGCGGCTCCATCAAGCTGGGCAAGACCACCGTGACCACGGGGAGGACCAACCTCCAGCTCGGCGTCGTCCAGAACGCGGACGGCACCAGCACCGTCGTCGCCCCGCCCTCCGGCGCGCTCGTCGCCGACTCCGCCACCGTGCCCGGCGGCCTGCTCGGCCTGATGTGTCCGAGCAGCATCCCGGTGATCACGTCCCTCTGCAAGACGCTCGAGAACTCCTCCCTCAACAAGATCACCGCCACCATGGAGTCCGTCGGCGCGCCCTACGCCTTCGACCAGACCGCGGGCGTCCTCACCGACATGCCCATCGTCGCCCTGCCGGTCCGCATCCACCTGGAGAACCCGCTCCTGGGCGGCAAGTGCTACATCGGAACGGCCGCCGACCCGATCCTGCTGCGCCCGAGGAACCTCAACTACCCGGACTTCGGGATGACCTTCTTCCAGGGCGACGGCACCCCCGACGAATCCGGCGAGATGAGCCGGATCAACCTCACCGGCGCCACCCAGAACGACAGCACCTTCGCGGTTCCCGCCGCCACCGGCTGCGGCCTGAACGTCGGCCTGATCAACGCCGCGGTCAACGCGAAGTCCGGGCTGCCCTCCGCCGCCGGGAACAACAGCCTCACCCTCGACGACACGCAGACCCACCTCACCGGCCTCAACGCACCCGGCACCGCCGCGCCCGACGCCGGCAAGGTGCTCGCGGAGAACTGGCACTCCGCCGTCGGGTAACGGACACGCGGCAGCGGTTCCCGGCCGTCGTGACGGCCGGGAACCGCTGCCGCGATGGAGCAATTCCGCTCAACCCGTGTACAACAAAAAGAAGTTGATTTAGCTTCAGCTTTTCAGGCCGGCACGACCGGGTGGACCGGTCCGGGCGTCGTCCGCCACCCGGCCGGACGACGCCCGCCCGGCCATCCCGCCGGACACGTCGGAGAGCAAGGGGTGGCTGATGCCCTCGACCACACGGTCCCCGGAGGTCGGTGAACCGCTCGAGCCCCTGCCCAGGAAGTTCGCGGCCTTCATACGGCCGGAACTCCCCGGGCTGCTGAACGAGATACGGGCCGAGGTCACCCGCGCCTACCCGGTGTACGGCCGACTGCTCAACGGCCCCAACGGGGACGCGGTCCGCCAAGGCGTGGAACAGGCCCTGGTCGCCTTCGTGGACCGGGTGGCCGACCCCGGCAGGAGTTCGGAACTGCGGGACGAACTCCTGCGCAGGTTCGGCCGGGTGGAGGCCTACGAGGGCCGCGACCTGGAGACCCTGCAGGGCGCCTACCGGCTCGGCGCCCGTATCGCGCTGCGCCGGGCGAGGTCGGTGGGCAGGCAGCACAACCTCTCCCCCTCCCTCATCCTGGCCTTCGCGGACGCCCTCTTCTCGTACGTCGAGGAACTGGAGGCGGTCACCCGCGAGGGGTACGCGGAGGTGCGGGAGCGGGCCGCGTCCGAGGTCTTCGCGTTACGAAGACAGTTACTGCACCTGATCCTGGCCTCGTCGCCGCTGCCCCAGACGACCGTCTCCGAACTGTGCGAGGCCGCCGCCTGGGAGCTCCCCCGGACGTGCACCCTCGTCGCCCTCCGCCCCCCGGCGCCGGACCACATCCAGGCGGCTCTCGACGGCGACGTCCTCGCCGACCTCGACATCCCGCAGCCGCACCTGCTCGTCCCCGGGGACCTCACCCCGCAACGCCTCGCGATGCTCGGCACGGCCCTGTCCGGCACCCGCGCCGCGGTGGGCCTGACCGTGCCGCTCGCGCAGGCCGCCGACTCCGTCCGCTGGGCGCGCCGCGTGCTCCAGTTCGTCGACGACGGTGTGGTGCCCGACGCCCCGCTGGTCCGCTGCGAGGACCACCTGATCACGCTGTGGCTGCTGTCCGACCCCGCCCTCGTCGACCAGCTCGCGGCCCGCGAACTGGCCCCGCTCGACGGACTGCCCGCCAGCCGGCGCCAACGGCTCGTCGAGACGCTCCGGGTCCACGTCTCCACCCGGGCGCCCGCCGAGCAGGTCGGCGAGATGCTGGGCGTCCACGCCCAGACCGTCCGCTACCGCCTGCGGAACCTGGACGCCCACCTGGGCGACCGGCTCACCGACCCCGACCACCGCTTCGCCCTCGAGGTGGCCCTGCGCTCGCTCCACCTGCGCGGCCACGACACCGGGGAGTGACTCCTGCCGCGGGCACAGCGGGCGGGCCCGCGGATCCGCGCCGGCCCGCCCGCGCGCCGGCGGCGGACAGGGCGAACTCCGGCCCTTCGCTTCCACCCCACCGAAGCGGGAGGAACCAGGCGTAACGAGGCCCTCGTGTGAACGCGGAAGTGCCGGTTCGTGGACAATGGCCCACCGGCACCCCGTGTGGCAGCACTACAGGAGGCGCTCCCTTGGAGCTCAGCAGGCGTACCTTCACCGCCCTGGCCGGTACGGCGGCGCTCGGTCTCGCGCTGGCCGGCAGCGGCGGGGCGGCGACCGGCACGCACGGGCCGCGCAGCGTGCCGACGGGTCCGCCGCCCCCTCCCCCGAGCGCGGACGGCAAGCGGCACCGGATCGGCCACGACCGGTACTCGCTGCTGGTCGACGGCCGGCGCCTGGTGCTGTGGTCCGGCGAGATGCACCCCTTCCGGCTGCCCAGCCCGTCCCTGTGGCGGGACGTGCTGCAGAAGCTGCGCGCGGGCGGGTGCAACGCGGTCAGCGTCCCCGTGCCGTGGAACCACCACTCCCCCGCGCCCGGACGGTACGACTTCACCGGGGTGCGGGACCTGGACCTCTTCCTGACCATGGCCGCCGAGGAGCGGCTGTACGTCATCCTGCGTCCCGGTCCGTACCTGGGGTCCGCCGATCTCGACGCCGGCGGGTTCCCCGGGTGGCTGACGGCCACCGGGGGCCGCGCCCGCACCACCGACCCGGAGTACCTGCGGCACGCCGACGCGTGGCTGAGCGCCGTCAACCGCATCGCCGTCCGGCACCTGTTCACCGCGGGCGGCGGCACCGTGCTGCTGTACCAGTTCGAGGACGGGATCGAGGTCCTCGCCGACGATCCGGCCGGGCAGGCCTACCTGACCCACCTGTACGACAAGGCGCGCGCCGACCGCATCGACGTACCGCTGTTCCACGCGGACGGGCGCTTCGGCGACCGCGGCACCGGCCGGCGGACGCCCGGGGTCCTGGCCGGGGCGGCCGGCGGGGCGGCCGACCCGTGGGGCGGGGCCGCCTCCGGCGGCAAGGGGTACGCGCAGGTGCGGCGCACGCACGACGCGGCCCGCGAGCGGCGCGACCTCCTCACGAACCTCGCCGACGGCGTCACGGTGCACAACGTCCGCATGGCGTTCGGCGGGACCTCGTGGGGCTGGCTGCCCGCGCCGGGCGTCTACACCTCGTACGACCACGGGGCGGCGGTCGACGAGGGCCGCCGGCCGACGCCGAAGCTGGCCGCGCTCCAGCAGCTCGGCCACCTGCTGCGGACCGTGCCCGACCTCGCCCGGCTGGACCCGGCGAAGGAGGTGCGGGCCGAGGACGACCGGCTGAGGGTGCGCCACCTGGCCAATCCGGACACCGGCGCCCAGGTGTACGTCCTGCACAACGACTCCGGGGAGCCGGTCGACTCGATGCTGCCCGGCACCGGCATCGACGTCCCCGTCACCGTCGGAGCGCGGGACGCCAAGCTGCTCGTCACCGGGCTGGAACTGGGCCGGCGGAGACTGGCGTACACCACCGCGCAGCCCATGCTGAGCACGACCGTCGGACGGCAGGACATCGCCCTGTTCACGGGCCGCAGGGGTGAGACGGCGCAGGTCGCGCTGGACTGCGACACCGAGCCGCTCACCTACCGGCTGGACGACGAGCCCGGGTGGTCCTACGACCGGGGCAGGCTGAACGTCGTGGTGCCGCTGGGCGTGGGCGGGCTGAGCCGGGTGCTGGTCAAGGGCGGGGACTCCGAGACGCCCATGGTGCTGCTGTTCGCCGACGACGCGACCGCGCTGCGCCTGTGGCCGTACGAGACCCCGTCCGGCTCGATGCTGGTCTACGGCCCGGCGCTGCTGCGCTCGGTCACCCTGCGCGGCTCCACCGCCCACCTCGTCGGCGACCTCGTCGGCGAGACCGGCCTGGAGGTGTGGGCACCGCGCGGGATCACCGCCGTGACCTGGAACGGACGGCCGGTGCGCACCGAGGTCAGCCGGGCCGGGAGCCTGCTGATGGAGGGGCTGATGCCGGGCGCGCCCGAGGTGCGGCTGCCCGCGCTGGAGGGCTGGCGCCGGCGGGCGGAGAACCCGGAGTCCGAGGCCGGTTTCGACGACTCGGCGTGGCCGGCCGCCGGTCTCGCCTCGTCGCACAGCACCACGCCCGTGCCCGAGGGCGGTCCCGTCCTCTTCGCGGACGACCACGGCTTCCACTACGGCGACGTCTGGTACCGGGGACGGTTCGAGGACGCCCGCGGCGTCACGTCCGTGTCGCTGTCCTACAGCACCGGTACGCAGGGGCTGCTGATGGCCTGGCTGGACGGCCGCCCGCTGGGCACGCACCGCATGCCGGTGCCGGACGAGGACACGGCCCGGCGGGGCACGTGGACGGCGACGGCCTCCTTCGGCGTGCCGAAGAAGTGGCGCACGCGGGGCCCGCACGTGCTGTCCGTGCTGGTCCGGCCGATGCAGCACGACGGGGACGAGCGGGCGCAGGACACGCACAGGGCCGCGCGCGGGCTCGTGTCGGCCCGGTTCGGGGGCGCGTCCCGGGACGTGGAGTGGCGGATCCGGGGCGCCGTGGCGCCGGACCGGGTGCGCGGACCGCTGAACAACGGCGGGCTGTACGGGGAGCGGGAGGGCTGGCACCTGCCGGGGTTCGACGACCGGGAGTGGCCGGACGTGGAGTTCCCCCGGGAGGAGCGGCGGCAGGGGGTGACCTGGTACCGGACGGGCTTCCGGCTCGCCGTCGACGCGGACGTGGACGCCTCGATCGGGCTCACGCTCGACGACGACCCGGAGCGCGCCTACCGGGTCCAGATCTTCCTCAACGGCTGGAACATGGGCCAGTACATCAACGATGTGGGCCCGCAGCACACCTTCGTCCTGCCGAACGGGATCCTGCGCACACGGGGGACCAACACGCTGGCCCTGGCGGTGCTGTCCGACGGGACCACGCCCTCGGGCCCGCGCGACGTACGGCTGACGCTGCTGGGCGCGGCGCTGGGCGGGGTCCCGGTGGAGGCGGTGGACTCACCGGGGAGGTGAGTCCACCGCCCCGGCGGCTCACGCCAGCCGGATCACGTTCCAGGACAGCGGCTCCAGTACGGCGGAGAGCCGGCCGGCGTCCAGGGTCGTGCCGTCGACCGGGTGCGGGGTGACCCGCTCGGGTTCGGCGAGGGTGTTGCGGGCGTCGGGGTCGGCGTCCGCGAGGGCGCTGTGCTCGACGACCGAGGTGAGGCCGAGGCCGCCCAGCGCGACGTCCAGCGGCAGGGACTCGGTGCGGCTGCGGTTGACGGCGAAGACGGTGACCGTGCCGTCCTCGGCGCGCACGGCGGTGGCGTGCAGCAGGTCGGCCTCGCCGTACTTCCTCGTCTCGTACGTAGGCGAGTCCACGCGGACGTCGAGCACCTCGCCCCGGCCGTGCTTCGAGGCCTGGGCGAACGGGAAGAACGTCGTCTGCCGCCAGGCCGGGCCGCCGGGCTCGGTCATGATCGGGGCGATCACGTTGACGAGCTGGGCGAGGCAGGCCACGGTGACGCGGTCCGCGTGCCGGAGCAGGGCGATGAGGAGCGAGCCGAAGACGACGGCGTCGGTGACGCTGTAGCTGTCCTCGAGCAGCCGCGGGGCCTCGGGCCAGTCCAGGGCGCTGACCTGGGCCTCGGTCCGGGAGAGGTACCAGACGTTCCACTCGTCGAAGGAGAGGTTGATCTTCTTCTTGGACTTGAGGCGGGCCCCGACGTGGTCGCAGGTGGCGACCACGTTCTCGATGAAGGACTCCATGTCGACGGCGGAGGCGAGGAAGGAGTCGACGTCGCCGTCGAGCGGCTCGTAGTAGGCGTGCAGGGAGATGTAGTCGACCAGGTCGTACGTCTCCTCGAGGACCGTCGCCTCCCACTCGGCGAAGGTCTCCATGGACTGGCCGGAGGAGCCGCAGGCGACGAGCTCGACGCCGGGGTCGATCTGGCGCATGGCGCGGGCGGTCTCGGCGGCGATGCGGCCGTACTCCCGGGCGGTCTTGTGGCCGGTCTGCCAGGGGCCGTCCATCTCGTTGCCCAGGCACCACATGCGGATGCCGAACGGGTCCTTGTCGCCGTGCTCGACGCGCAGGTCCGACAGGGCCGTGCCGGAGGGGTGGTTGGCGTACTCCTGGAGCTCCAGGGCCTCGGCGACGCCCCGGGTGCCGAGGTTGAGGGCCATCATGGGCTCGGCCCGGGGGCCGATCTTCTTCAGGAAGGCGATGTACTCGGAGAGGCCGAAGCGGTTGGTCTCGGTGGAGCGCCAGGCGAGGTCGAGGCGGCGGGGGCGGTCCTCGACGGGGCCCACGGAGTCCTCCCACTTGTAGCCCGAGACGAAGTTGCCGCCGGGGTAGCGGACGGCGGTGACGCCCAGTTCCCTGACGAGGTCGAGGACGTCCTGGCGGAGGCCTTCCGCGTCCGCGGTGGGGTGGCCGGGTTCGAAGATGCCGGTGTACACGCAGCGGCCGAGGTGTTCCACGAACGAGCCGAAGAGACGGGGGTTCACTTCGCCTACGGTGAAGGCGGGGTCCAGGGTGAAACGAGCGGTGCGCATGAGTTCCTTCCGGTGCGTTCTCAGGTGCGGGTGCCTGGTGGCTGGTCGCGCCCGCGCGGCGGGGCCGCGCATCGGCACAGCCCCGTGCCCCTGGTGGCCGGCAGCAGGGCCACGGCCGCGGCGGCCGGGAGGGTGACGAGTCCCAGGCGCTTCACATCAGGCTCCCATCGGAGGGATCACTGACCCGCCAGACCGGTGTGGGCGACGCCCGCCACGATCTGGCGCTGGAAGAAGACGAAGACGACGATCAGCGGAAGGCCCGCCATGAGGCCGCCGGCCATGAGCTGGGCCCACTGGATGCCGTAGGAGTTCATGACGGTGGCGATGCCGTTCGGCATGGTCATCAGGTCGGGGTTGTTGGTGACCATGTAGGGCCACAGGAAGTTGTTCCACGAGCTGATGAAGGTGAAGATGCCGACCGCCGCGAGGGAGGGGCGGGACAGCGGCACGATGATCGTGAGGAAGACGCGCCAGCGGCCGGCGCCGTCGATGAAGGCGGCCTCCTCCAGTTCGCGCGGGACGCCCTGGAAGAACTTGTAGAGGATGTAGACCATCGCGGCGGGCGCGCACTGCGGCAGGATCATGCCCCAGTAGGTGTCGACCATGCCCATCTGCTGGACGGTGGTGAACAGGGGGACGCCGAGCACGGCCGGGGAGACCATGAGGCCGGCCATGACCACGCCCATCAGGACGTGTCTGCCGCGGAACTCGGTGCGTGCGAAGCCGTACCCGGCGAGTGCGCTGACCACCAGCACGATCGCCGTCACGCACACGGACACCACCAGGGAGTTCACGAACCAGTTGGTGATGTTGCCGGTCTCGAGGACGGCCGTCCACGCCTGGCCGGTCCACTCCTTCGGCAGCCAGTGCGGCGGTACCTCGACGGCCTCGGTCTCCGACTTCCAGGAGGTGAACAGGGCCCAGGCGAGCGGGGCGAGGAAGACGAGGGAGACGGCGGCGCCGAGGAGGGTGAGGACGATCTGGCCGGCCGACCGGTTCCGGCGGGGTTCGGCCCGTGTCTGCTGTGCGGCGGTGGTCATCGGCCGCCCTCCTCACGGTTGCGCAGCAGCCACGTCCGGGCGAGGGCGACGGCCGCGATGATCACGAAGAAGATGATGGAGATGGCGGAGGCGTAGCCCACGCGGTAGCTGGTGAAGCCCTGTTCGAGGGTGTACTGCACGAAGGTGCGGGTCGATCCCTCCGGCCCCGGGCCGAAGTCCTGCATCACGACGGCCTGGTCGAAGACCTGGAGCGAGGCGAGGATCTGCAGGGCGACGACCAGGCCCGTGATGTTGCGCAGCATCGGCAGGGTGATGTGGGCCATGCGGTGCCAGGCGTTCGCCCCGTCGAGTTCGGCGGCCTCGTAGAGGTGTGCGGGGATGCCCTGGAGGGCGGCGAGGTAGAGCAGGAAGCTGAAGCCGACGGTCCACCACAGGGTGGTGACGACGACGGCGAGCATGGCGTACGACTTGTCGGTCAGCCAGGGCGTCTCGATGCCGAAGACGTGGTTGATCATGCCGGTGCCGGGGTTGAACAGCCACTGCCAGAGGTTGGCGGCGACGGTGGACGGCAGCAGGAACGGCATGAAGAAGCAGAGCCGCCACAGCCATTTCCCGCGCTCGATGTGGTGGGCGAGCATGGCGAGGAGGAAGGCGAGGACGGTGAGGCAGGGGACGACGAGCAGCGTGAACCAGGCGCTGTGGCCGAGGGATTCCCACACCAGCGGGTCGTCGAGGGCCTCGCGGTAGTTGTCGAGGCCGACGAAGCTCGTGCCGTCGCCGGAGATGTTGGCGTCGGTGAAGCTGAGGTAGAGGCCGCGCAGCAGCGGCCAGATCACGAAGAGCGCGAACAGCACGAGGAACGGGGCGATGAACCAGCCGCCGTGCTGGAATCCCTGCTTGCGGCGGACGGCGGAAGCGTCGGCGGCGGCCTCGGCGCGGGCCGGGCGGATGACGGTCCCGGCGCTGGTCGTCGTCATGCGGCGGCACCTCCCTGCGCGGCGGTGCGGCCGTCCATGGGGTTCTTCGAGGCGAGGAGCCGGGCCAGCGTGCTCTTCATGCGGTCGGCGGCGGCGCCGGGCCTGGCGGAGCCCGTCGTGGAGGAGACGACGACGGGGCCGACGCGCTGGGCGAGGATGCCGGTGGAGCCGGCGAACCACACCTTGGGCTCGGTGGCCTGGTGGTCCATCGCGGAGACGTACTCGCTCTGCGGGTCCAGCTTCCGGTACGCGTCCGAGGAGAGGGTGGGGGTGTGGGCGGGGATGTGTCCGCCCGCGGCCCACTGCCGGGCGTGCTGGACGATGTAGGCGGCGAGCCGGTGGGCGGCCTCGTTGGTGGCGCCGCCGCGGCCGGACTGGTGCGGGAGCACGAAGGCGTGCGACTCGGCGTGGGTGGCCGGTGCGCCGAAGACGGGGGGCAGGGGGGTGGCCCCGTACTCGATCTTCGCGCTGTCGAAGACCGGCACCGACCAGTTGCCCTCCCAGACGAAGGGGGAGCCGTTGACGAACTGTTCGGCGCCCGCGCCGCCGCCGAAGTTCGGGTCGGCGTACCCGTCGGTGATGTGACGGCGCAGGAACTCCAGGACCTGGGTGGCCTTGTCGGTGTCGAAGGTGACCTCGGTGTGGGCGTCGTCGAACCAGGTGCCGCCGAGCTGGGTGTAGAAGGCGACGAAGAACCACCACTGGAAGTTCTGGTCGTTGAGCCACAGGCCGATGGTCTGCAGCCCCTTCCCGGTGGCCTTCCTGGCCTCCTTCAGCACGTCGAACCACTGGTCGGTCGACGTCACCGGGATCATCCTGCCGTCGGCGCCGAGCAGGCCCGCCTTCCTCAGCACGTCCTTGCGGTAGAAGCAGAGCTGGACGTGGATGTCGAGCGGGAGGGCGTAGAGCCTGCCGTCGACGACGGCGCGTTTCCACAGCTCGGGGTTGAAGTCGGCTTCCTCGACCCCGTACTCGGCGAGCAGGCCGACGTCCCAGGGGTCCAGGAGGCGGCCGGGTGAGAAACCGGTGACGCGGCCCAGGTGCATGACGCCGAGATCGGGTGCGCGGTTGCCCGCGGCCGCCATGGCGAGCTTGGTGTAGAAGGGGCTGCCCCACTGGAGGGTGGAGTCCTTCACCTCGATGCCGGGCGTCTCCCGGCGGAAGGAATCCAGCATCGCGATCATGTTGTATCCGTCGCCGCCGCTGAAGAGGTTCCAGTAGCGCACCCGGGTGTCCGCCCCGGAGGCGAGCGCGTCGGCCCCGGTCCCGAGCGCCGCGAAGCCGAAGCTTCCGGCGACGGTCAACCCGCCCAGTCCGGCGAGAAGTTGCCTGCGATCCAGGCCAGGTCGTCCCATGCCCTGCCCCATCCGTTCATCGATGGTTCGAAATATCGAATGACGCCCGTAACTTCGAACGGACCGTAGAGGCGATGGACCGGCGCGTCAATGGATCGGACAAGAACTCACAGCGGGACTTTCCGCGGGAGCCCTCGCATGACGCGGACACGTCCGGCCGCGTAGGCTCGGACGGCCTTGGTTTCGGCGGCGGACGGGAGCGGGGGGCGGGATGGGGTTCGCGGAGGCGGCCGTGGGTCCGGCCTCGTTCCTCAGCGCGTTCTACACGTCCTTCTGGTGGATCCCGGCCCTCGTCCTCGCCGCCGCCCTGGCGATCAAACTGCCGACGATCGTCCGGCTGTGGGACGATCCGCTGCTGCGCGCGGTCGGCGGGCTGCTGCTGCTCGCCTGCGCGGTGTTCGTGTTCGTCGCCCCGTCGACCATCGCGTGGGTCAACCGGGTCACGGGCGTGCCGAACATCTCCGCGCCCTGGGTGTACTCGCTGCTGACCGCCTTCTGCGGCTCCTGCCTGGTGCTGATCGTCGCCTGGCGCGACGGCCTGCCCGAGCACTCCGCCTCCACCCGCCGCGCCACCCGCCGGGTGCTCCGCGCGTACGGGGGCGTGATCGTCGCCCTGTGGGTGCTCTTCGTCCTCGCGGACGTGCCCGTGGAGCGCACCCGTGACCTGGACACCTACTACGCGACGACGCCGTTCATGCGCGAGGAGATCCTGCTGTACCTCCTCGCGCACACCACCGCCGCGCTCATCACCTCGAAGCTGATCTGGAACTGGATCCGCGCCGACGGACTCGACGCCTGGCTGCGCTGGGGACTGAAGTTCCTGGGCGTCGGATACGCGCTGAACCTGGCCTTCGACGCCGCCAAGCTCACGGCCGTGGGGGCGCGTTGGACCGGGAACGACCTGGACTGGCTCAGTCTGGACGTGGCCCCGGCGCTGGCGTGCGTGTCCGCGGTGTCGATCGCGGCCGGCTTCATCCTGCCGCACGCCGGCCAGTACCTGCACGAGCGCTGGCGGCTGCGCCTGGCCCACCGCCGGCTGCGGCCCCTGTACGTGCTGATGCGGTCCGTGCACGGTTCCGGCACGCCGTTCGTGCTGCACGCCGGCCCCGGACTGCGCCTGACCCGCCGCGAGACGTTCATCCGGGACGTCCTGCTGCCGCTGGCCCCCCGCACCGACGAGCGGCTGCGCGAGCGGTCGTACGCCGCCGCCCTGGGCCTCGGCCTCCCACCGGAGCGGGCGCGGGCGCTCGCCGCGGCCGTGGTGATCCTCGACGCCGTCGAGGCCGGAGCCGGTGCGCACCACGGTCACGAACCCGACACCACCGAACTGCTGCGCGAGATCGGGGCCGTCTCGCGCGCCCTGCGCCACCCCGACGTGATCCGGGAGGTCCGCGCGCTCGCCGTGGCGCCCGGGGTCACCGCGGCGGTCACCGAGTGACCGCGTCGCACGCGGAACTGGCCGGGAGGGCACCCGACTTGGCATATTGCACAGGTGACCGGGCGACACCCAGGGAAACAGGGAGACAGCGGTGCGTACAGGGAAGGAGATGCGTCGTCTCGCTGACGCCCTCATCGGCCCCATCCGGGTGGCGGTCCCGGCGGATCCCGAGGTCCTGTTCGAGGCGCTGGTCGCCTCCGTCAGCGCGTGGCGGGGACGGGAGGTGGTCGTCCACCGGGCGGCGTTCCCCCCGCACACGGCGAGCGGACTGTGGCTGGAGCGCGAGGACCACGACGACGTGGTCGTCGACGAGCGGGCCGCCGTGTGGCACCAGATCGTGATCCTCTGCCACGAGGTGTGGCACATGAACCGCCGGCCCGCGGACGCCGGCGGGCGGCCCGGTCCGGTCGCCGCCCGCACCGACTTCAGCCTGGCCGAGGAACAGGAGGCCGACCGCTTCGGCATGCTGATGGGCCGCCGGCTGCGCACCTGGCTGGAGGCCTCCACCGACTCGGTGTACGCCGCGGAGGGCGGCGGCCCCGGGGACCCGCGGGACCTCGCCGGACGCATCGGGGCCGCGCTCAACCACCGCGGGACGAAGGGGTGAACGGCCTGCTCAACTACGTCAGCTGCGGGGTGCTGTGGCTCGGCCTGCTGGTGAAGGCCCCCGATCTGCTGCGGCACCGGCGCGATCCGTACCTGCGGTCGATCTGCGCGGTGCTGGGCCTCGCGGGGCTGTGCTTCTTCCTGGGGGCGCCGCCGACGGTCGGCGCCGTCAACCGGATCGGCGACGTGCCGAACCTCGCGGCGCCGGTCACCTACGCGGCGATCACCGGGTACTGCGCCGCCTCCCAGGTCCTCGTCGTGCACTGGCGCGGCGGGCCCCGGGTGCGCCGCACCGTCCGCCGCTGGCTGCTCGCCTACGCCGTGGTCGTGCTCGGCATCGCGGTGACGTTCACGCTCGGCGAGGCGCCCGTGGAGCGCCGTACCGACCTGGACACCTACTACGCGACGACGCCGTTCATCGCCCAGATGATCGTGCTGTACCTGGTCGCGCACCTCACCGCGGTGACCGTCACCACCGTGTCGTCGCTGCGCTGGGCACGCCGGGTGCGGGGCGGGCTGCGGGCGGGGCTGACGCTGCTCGGGACCGGTTCGCTGTGCGGGGCCGGGTACAGCGTGGCCAAGCTGGTCGCGGTGGTCGCGCGCTGGTCCGGGCGGGACTGGTCGCGGCTGGGCACCGCCGTCTCCCCGGCCGCCGCCGGGCTCGGCGCCCTGCTGACGGTCGTCGGGGTGCTGGTGCCGCTGGCGGCGCCCCGGGTCGCCGAGTGGCGGCGGGCGCGGCGGACGTACGCCCGGCTGGAACCGCTGGAGCGGGCCCTGGACGACCTCCTCACCCGCCGGGCGCTGCGGCTGCCCCGGCCCAGGCTCGCCTCCCCCACGACACGGCTGATGTGGCGGCAGACCAGCGTCCACAACGCGCTGAGCCACCTGGACGCCTACTTCGACCGGGAGCTGTACGACCGGACCCGCGCCGGTGTGCTGGCGGCGACGGGGGAGGCGGAGCGCGCGGAGGCCGCCGCGTGGGCGGCCGTGATCACCGCGGCGGTGCGCGACGAGGCGGAACCGGGCCGCCGGGCCCCGTCGCGCGACGGGGTCCGGCTCCCGGACCGGGTGCCGGACCCGGCCGTCCTGGTCCGGATCGCCGACGCGCTGGCCGGCCCGGCCCCGGTCCCGGCGGCCGACGCGGTGCCGAGCGGTGCGACGACGGCGGGGACCGCGTGAACCGGGCCCCGGACGAGAGGAGCCGGCCGGCATGAGTTCCGTCGTCTACCTGGCGGCCTTCGTCTTCGGGATGACGTCCGTGCTGCTGTTCCGCCGCCCGCGCACGGCGGCCCCGCGCAACCCGCTCACCCTGTCCACCTGCGCCGCGATCGTCCTGGGCGCCCTGGTCTTCGTGTGCGCCGCCCCGGCCACCCTGGCCGCCGTCAACTCCCTCACCGGCGTCCCCAACTTCGGGGCCCCGCTGACCTACGGGATGCTCTCCGCGTACAGCTGCGCGGTGCTGGTGCTGCTGATCAACTGGCGGGGCGGGTCGCGGGAACGGGTGCGGCGCCTGGTGCTGCGCAGCGTGGCCGCCTACGGTCTGCTGGTGGCCGCCATCGTCGTCCTGTTCGCGCTGGCCGAGGCGGACACCGAGCGGCTGACGGACCTCGACACGTACTACGCCACCACCCCGTTCATGCGGGAGATGATCCTGCTGTACCTGGTCGGGCACAGCGCGGCGATGCTGGTCATGTGCGTCGTCTGCGTCAAGTGGGGGCGCGAGGTCGGCGGGCTGCTGCGGACCGGACTGCGGCTGATCCTCGTGGGGGCGCTGCTGGACCTGGTCGGGTTCCAGCTGACCAAGTACACGGCGGTGGCGGCCCGTTGGTCGGGGCACGACCTGGACTTCCTGTCCACCACGGTCGCCCCGCCGATGGCCGCGCTGGCCGCGCTGCTGTGGTCGGCCGGGTTCGCGCTGCCGCGGCTGCTGCCGTCCGTCCGCGCACAGTGGCGGGGGCTCGGCGACTACCGGCGGCTGGGCCCGCTGTGGTCGCTGGTGGGGCCGGTGCCGACCGCGCCCAAGCCGCGGGCCGCCTGGTGGCAGCTGCCGCAGGCGCGGCTGCAGTGGCGTGAGGTGTCGATCCACGACGCGCTGCTCGCGCTGGCGCCGTACTTCGACCACGGGGTCCGCGAGCGGACCCGGGACGCCGCCCTGCGCGCGGGCCGCTCCCCCCACGAGGCGCGGCTGGCGGCGGAGGCGGCCATGCTCACCGACGCGGCGCGCCGGGCCGCCGCCCGCGAGGAACCGCCCGAGACCACCGGTACGTACCGGCTGCACGCCACCGAGGTCTCCGGCACCGGCGGACTGGTGGAGCTGGCGCAGGCGCTGCACCGTCCTCCCACCGCGCGCGGGGGCGCGGCGCCGCCTCCCCCGACCGGAACCGTGACCGAACCCGAGGAGCCCCATGTCGCGTAGAGCTGTCGTCATCGGTGCCGGCCTGGCCGGCATGCTGGCCGCGGCGGTGCTGTCCCGTGCGGGAGCGGACGAGGTGATCGTCCTGGACCGCGACGCGCTGCCGGACGGCCCGGAGCACCGCAAGGGGCTGCCGCAGGGGCGGCACGCGCATCTGCTGATGGCGGGCGGCATGGAGGCCATGGAGGAGCTGCTGCCGGGCGCGGGGCTGCGCGAGCGGCTGCTCGCCGCCGGGGCGCACGAGATCCCGCTCAGCTCGGGCATGCTGGCGCTCACCTCCGAGGGCTGGCTGCGGCGGTGGCGGCGCGAGGGCCCGGCGATGGTGACGTGCAGCCGGGCGCTGGTGGACTGGGCGGTGCGCACGACGGTACGGGAACAGGCGCCGGTGGAGGTCCGCAGGGCGGCGGTGGTGGGACTGACGGGCTCCGCGGGGCGGGTGCGCGGGGTGCGGATCGCGGCGCCCGGCGGGGACACGGACCTGGAGGCGGACCTGGTCGTCGACGCGAGCGGACGCGGCACGCGGGTCGTCAGCTGGCTGGGCGGGCTCGGACTGACCGGCGTGGAGGAACGGGCGGTGGACTCCGGCCTGGTCAACGCGTCGCGCGTGTACCGGGTGCCGGAGGGCGCGGAGCGGTTCCCGCTGACGATCGTGCAGGCCAACCCGTACGTGGGGCGGCCGGCGCGGAGCGCGATGGTGATGCCGATCGAGGGGGGCCGCTGGCTGGTGAGCTGCGGCGGCTCGCGGGGCGGTGCGCCGCCGGCGGATCCGGCGGGGTTCCTGCGCTACGCGCTCGATCTGCCGGACCCGATCGTGGGGCGGCTGATCTCCGGCGCGGAGCCGCTCACGGACGTGCACCTGAGCCGGTCGACGAGCAATGTGCGGCGGTACCTGGAGCGGATGCCGCGGTGGCCGGAGGGGTTCGTGGTGCTCGGGGACGCGCTGGCCACGTTCAATCCGGCGTACGGGCACGGGATGTCGGTGGCCGCGTTCGGTGCGCGGGTCCTCGGCCGGGAACTGGGGCGGGGCGCAGGGCTCGGCGCGCCCGGCCTGGGCCGGCGGGTGGTGCGGGGGGCGGCGCGCGCGGCGGACACCGCGTGGTCGATGGCGGTCGGACAGGACGTGCTGTACCCGGGGGTGCGGGGCGGTCGGCCGACCGCGGCCGACCGCATGGTGACGGCGTACACGCGGCGCATGACGAGGGCGGCGACGGGCTCCTACGCGGCTGCCTCGGCGGTGTGGGACGTCACGAGCCTGCGCGCCTCTCCGGGCCGGATGTTCCGGCCCTCCGCGGTGCTGGCGGCTGTGGCCGGGTCCCCGCTTCCTCCGTCGGTCGAGCCCCCGCTGACCCCGGGTGAACGCGAGGTCCTGCGCGGGCTCGACCGCACGGAGGTGTGAGCCGGGGGAGTTTCGCCCCCGCCCTTTCCCGTCCCATCCCCGGGGGCTGCGCCCCCGGAGCCCCCTTCCGGCCCTGGACGGGCCTCGTCCTCGAACGCCGGACGGGCTGAAATCAGCCCCTCCGGCGTTCGAGGAGTGGGGTCCCGGGGGCGACGCCCCCGGGACGGGGAGGGGCGGCGGGGGCGAGGAGAGGTCACCCCGCGAACGGAGGTTGCGCAAGCCCCTTGCCCGCGCCCGGCACCACCAGCAGGGAGCCCGCCAGGGGGTGCGGGGAGGTGAGGCCCACGCGGGCCGTGGTGACGTAGAGGTCGGTCAGGTCGGGACCGCCGAAGGCGCAGGCCGTGACGAGGGGGACGGGGAGCGGGATCACCCGGTCCAGTTCGCCGGAGGGGGTGTAGCGGCGTACCGCGCCGCCGTCCCACAGGGCGACCCACACACAGCCGTCGGCGTCGACGCACAGGCCGTCGGGGAAGCCTGCGCCGTCCTCGATCGCGGCCAGGGAGCGGCGGTTCGCGATCCTGCCGTCCGCCTCGCCGACGTCGAAGACGTCGATACGACGGGTCGGCGAGTCGATGTAGTACATCAGCCGGCCGTCGGGGCTCCAGCCGGTGCCGTTGCTCACCGCCACGTCGTCGAGGAGGACGTCGACCGTGCCGTCGCCGGTGACGCGGGAGAGCGAGCCGCCGCCGGGCTCCTCGTCGTAGCGCATGGTGCCCGCCCACAGGCTGCCGTCGGGGGCGACGGCGGCGTCGTTGCCGCGGCGGCCGGGGACGACCTCCCGGTGCAGCCAGCGGAAGGTGTCGTCGGGGTCGAGCAGGCCGACGCCGTCCCGCAGGTTGAGGACAAGTCCGCCGCCCGCGCGGGGCTTGACGGCGCCCACGTGCTGCTCGGTGCGGCGCAGGGTGCGCCGGCCGGTGGCCGGGTCGTAGGTGTGGACGCGGGAGCCGAGGATGTCGATCCACAGCAGGCGGCCGGTGGCCGGGTCCCAGGTGGGGCCCTCGCCCAGGGCCGCCCGAGCGTGGACGGCGACGTCGTAGGTGTGTGTCATGTCATGCTCCGGTGGCCCAGGCGTTCGGACAGTTCGGCGGCGCCCTTCACGGCGAGCTGCTCCAGCTCGCCGAGTCGTTCGTCGCTCCAGCGGATCATCGGTACGGAGATGGACAGCGCCGCGACCACCTGCCCCGTGCGATCGCGTACCGGGGCGGCGACGCAGGAGACGTCCGGGTTGGACTCGCGGCTCTCCACGGCGACGCCCCGGGCGCGGATCTCCGCGAGGGTCTCGCGCAGGGCCGTCACATCGGTGATGCTGTTGGGGGTCATCGCGGACAGCTCGGCGTCGTCGGGGACGCGCGCGGCGAGTTCGTGCTCGGGGAGGGAGGCCAGCAGCATCTTGCCGACGGAGGTGCAGTGGGCGGGCAGCCGGCGGCCGGCCGCCGACACCATCCGCACCGCGTGGGTGGAGTCCACCTTGGCGATGTAGATGACGTCGGTGTCCTCCAGGATCGCCACGTGCACCGTCTCGTCGCAGGTCTCGGCGACGGAGCGGGCGACCTGCTGGCCCTCGGCGGCGAGGTCGAGGTGCTCGGCGTAGCGGGCGCCGAGCTGGTACGGACGTACGCCGAGCCGGTAGCGTCCGGGCTGCCCCGCCACCGGGACGATGTACTTCCGGGCGGCGAGCGTGGTCACCAGTTCGTGCACGGTGGTGCGCGGCAGTTGCAGCCTGCGCACGATGTCGGGGGCGGAGAGCGTCCCGTCCCCGTCGAGGAAGAGCTCGAGAATGTCGAGAGCCCGGGTCACGGCTGGTACGAGGCGTCCCACGACCGGCCCCCTCCCTATGTGTCTCAGGCGCCTGCGGTCGTTCGAGATTTCAACAGGCGATCGGAATGGCGAACACACAGGCTAGTCATACCGTCCCACCCGGGCAATGGGACAGTCCCGATCACCACCGCGCGCGGGGTCCCGGGGCGCCCCCGGTGCGCGACGATGGGTCCCGTGACCACCGGACGACGCCCCACCACCCCGTTCACTCCGCTCGACTTCCAGCTCGTGCTGCTGCGCCGCATGGCCGACCACAACCCCGGTCTGGTCGAGGACGCGCGGCACGCACTAGGCGCTTCCTCCGCGGACCTGCGCGAGGCCAACAGGCGCTGGCAGGCGATGGTCCGCGCGCCGCGCCCCCGCCCGGCCCTGTCCCGGTACCGGTCCGTGCTCGGCGAGCCGGAGTCCCGGACCCCGCGCGGGGTCGGCGACCTGGACTGCGAGGCGTGGCGGTGGGCGCTCCCCCTCTGGCCCGGCCTGCGCTTCGAGGTGCTCGTCGCCGACGGGGGCGCCGTCTGGAACGAGTGGCTGGTCCGCGCGCCGGACGCCGAACCGCCCGCCCTCCGCACGCTGGAGGACCTCACCCCCTGGTCCTGCACGGTGGACGAGGCCGCCCGCGCCTTCCCGCCCGCCCGTCCGCTGGAGGGCACGGCCCCCACCCGCCGGGGTCTCGCCTTCACGGCCCCGGACGCGAGCGGCGTACCGCGCGAGGTGGTCGCGGAGTTCACCTGGGGCCTGCTGCAGCGTACGGCGGTCAGCGGGTCGCGGCCTTGAGGATCTCCTCCACCACGCGCGGCACCGACTCCGGGTGCAGCCACAGGAACAGGTTCGGCTCGACCAGCTCAAGCTCCATCACACGGGGCCGGCCGTCCTCCCCGTCCACGAGGTCGACCCGCGCGTACAGCAGCTCGGGCCTGCCCGGCACGGAGGCCATCGCCTTCCTGGCGACGGCGGTCTCCTCGAGGGTCGGGGTCCAGTCGGTCAGCCCGGGGTGGGCCGCCTTGCGCCGGTCGTAGGGCGTGCCGGGGGTGAGGACGGGCCCCTTGCGGCTCACGTGCAGCAGGTTTCCGCCGAAGAACTGCAGCGCCCGCTCGCCGGCGGTGTCGATGCCGCGCACATAGGGCTGCACCATCGCGGTGAGCCCCTCGGCGTGCATCCGCCGCAGATGCCGTACGGCCGTGTCGTGCTCGTCGGGTGTGTAGCGGGCGGCGAACCGGGCGCCGGCGCCGGAGGCGGGCTTGACGACGTACTCGTGGTCGTCCGGGAGGTCGAGCGGATCGCCCGCCGCGACGTACCGGGTGTCGACCACCGGCACGCCGGCGGCGGCGAGGTCCCCGAGGTACCGCTTGTCGGTGTTCCAGCGCACCACGTCCGCCGGATTGGCCAGCCGCGTGAGCGTGCCGCACCGCTCGGCCCACGCGGTGAACTCCGCCGCCCGCCAGCTGTAGTCCCAGGTGGAGCGGATCACGGCGAGGTCGAAGCGGGCCCAGTCGACGGCGCCGTCGTCCCACACCACGGCGGACGCCTCGGCCCCCGCCTCCTCCAACGCCCGTACCAGCCCCGGCAGGTCCCGGTCCTCGGCCACCTCGGAGCCGGGCCGGCAGGTCACGAGCGCGATACGGGGCACGACGACTCACTCCTCGTACGGACAGCTGGTCGACGGGCAGGCTAACAGCCCCCTTTCCGAACGTCCTGTGTGCATCCCCGGGCTTCCCCGACCGGTGGGGCCGCCGTCACCCGCGGTTCTCCGGGGCGTACGGCATCGCTTCCTCCCGCATCGGCCGTCCGCGCCGCAGGGTGGACCAGGACGGCCCGGGACTCCCCCACGATCGTCCGGCCCCGGGCGAGGACGCCACGTTCCGCCTTCTCCTCCCGCCGCACCACGGGCGCCCCTCACCTCCGGGGAGGCCCCGGCACCGGTGGCGGAACGCGGAGCGGGGAGGAAGTGGAAAAGCGGCCCGGTCCGCGCGACGATCGGCCCGGGTCCCACCCCCGCGGCCCTCGGACGACAGCCAGTCAAGGAGTACGCCACGTGCCCTCTCTCTTCCCGCCCCTGACCGACGGCCCGGCCGGCCGGCCCGCCCTGCGCTTCGGCGGGCGCTCACTGACGTACGGGGAACTCGCCTCGGCGGCCGGAGCGGTGGCCGGGGGCCTGACGGAGGCGCGCCGGGCCGCCGTATGGGCCACGCCGGCCCTGGAGACCGCGGTCGCGGTCACCGCGGCGCTGCTCGCCGGGGTGCCCGTGGTGCCGCTCAACCCGAGGTCGGGCGGGAAGGAACTCGGTCACATCCTGACCGACAGCGCCCCGGACCTGGTGCTCGCCGCGCCCGGCGAGGAGCTCCCCGCCGCACTGGACGGGCTGCCCCGCGTCGACGTGGACCCGGCGGCCGCGGGGACGCTCCCGGACGACCGCGCGCGGGATCCGGAGACCCCCGCCCTGATCGTCTACACCTCCGGCACCACCGGCCCGCCCAAGGGCGCCGTCCTCCCCCGCCGCGCGATCGCCACGACCCTGGACGCCCTCGCCGAGGCCTGGCGGTGGACCGGCGACGACGTGCTGGTGCACGGGCTGCCGCTGTTCCACGTGCACGGTCTCGTCCTCGGCGTCCTCGGCCCGCTGCGGCGCGGTGGGTCCCTGCGGCACCTGGGCGGGTTCACCACCGGGGGCGTGGCGCGGGAGCTGAACGACGGCGCGACCATGCTGTTCGGGGTGCCGACGATGTACCACCGCGTCGCGGAGGCGCTGCCGGCCGAACCGGAGCTGGTGAAGGCGCTGGCCGGGGCGCGGCTGCTGGTGTCGGGGTCCGCCGCGCTGCCCGTGCACGACCACGAGCGGATCGCGGCGGCGACCGGGCGCCGGGTCGTCGAGCGGTACGGCATGACGGAGACGCTCATGCTGTGCTCGTCCCGGTGGACGCCCCAAGGCCCCCGGCCCGGCGTCCGCGCGGACGGCGAGGCCCGCCCCGGCACGGTGGGCGTGCCGCTGCCCGGCGTGGAGCTGCGGCTGGTGGAGGAGGACGGCTCGCCCGTGACGTCGTACGACGGGGAGACGGTCGGCGAGATCCAGGTGCGCGGGCCGAACCTGTTCACCGGGTACCTCAACCGGCCCGACGCGACGGCCGCCGCGTTCACCGCCGACGGCTGGTTCCGCACCGGGGACATGGCGGTGCGCGACGCCGACGGGTACGTCCGGATCGTCGGCCGCAAGGCCACCGACCTGATCAAGAGCGGGGGGTACAAGATCGGCGCGGGTGAGATCGAGAACGCGCTGCTGGAGCATCCGGGGGTGCGGGAGGCCGCGGTGACCGGGGAGCCGGACGCCGATCTGGGCGAGCGGATCGTGGCGTGGGTGGTGCCGGCCGATCCGCAGTCCCCGCCCGGTCTGGAGGAGCTGGCCGGCCACGTCGCCGGGCGCCTCGCCCCGCACAAGCGCCCGCGCGTGCTCCACCACCTCGACGCGCTCCCCCGCAACGACATGGGGAAGATCATGAAGCGGGCGCTGTCCCGTGGCTGACCGTCTGTCCGCGCGCGCGGTCCTCGCCCTCGTCACCGACGACTTCACCGAACTGCCCCACCCGGCGCGGCGGTCGTCCCCCGACGGCCCGCTCGGCTGGCCCGGTTACGACGCCGCCCGCGCCCGCGCCGCCGAACGCACCGGCGAGCGGGAGTCCGTGATCTGCGGCACCGCGAGCGTCGAGGGCGCCCGGGCGGTCCTCATCGCCTTCGAGTTCGGCTTCCTGGGCGGCTCGCTGGGCTCACGCACCGGCGACCGCCTGGTGGCGGCGTACGCCCACGCCCGCGCGCACCGGCTGCCGGTGGTGCCGCTGGTCGCCACCGGGGGCAGCCGGATGCAGGAGGGCATGCTCGCCCTCGCCCAGCTCCAGCGGGTGGCCCGCGAGTCGGCGCTCACCCGGGAGGCCGGGCTGCCGCAGATCGCGGTGGTGCGGGACCCGACGACCGGCGGCGGCTGGGCCACCCTGGGCGCGGGCGCCGACGTCGTCCTCGCCCTGCCCGGCGCGCAGATCGGTTTCGCCGGCTCACGGGTGCGGCCCGCGGACGCGGACCCGGCTGCGTACACGGCCGAGGCGCAGGTGGCGGCGGGCGCGGCGGACGCGCTGGTACGGCCGGAGGAACTGCGGGGGACGCTGGGCCGCTGGCTGCGGCTGCTGACCCGGCCCTCCGCCGCGCCGGTCCCGCCACCGCCCCCGCTGGGCAGGGCGGATCTCCCGGCCACCGGCTGGGACGCCGTCCGCCGCGCCCGCTCCCCCGAACGCCCGCGCGCCGCCGCCTACCTGGACGCCTGCCTCACCTCCCGCGTCGCCATCGGCGGCGACCGCTGCGGCGGCACGGACCCGGACGGCATGCTGTGCGGCTTCGGTGAGCAGGAGGGCCGTACGGTCGCCTACGCGGCGCAGACCGGGACGGCCACCCGTCCCGCCGGGTACCGCGCCGCCGCCCGGCTGGTCCGGCTCGCGGACCGGCTCGGCATCCCGGTACTGACGCTGGTGGACACGCCGGGCGCGGCGAACGACGCGGAGGCGGAGCGGCAGGGGGCGGGGGCCGCCATCGCCGGCCTGTTCAACGCCGTGGCCGCCGCCCGCACGCCCATCACCACGCTGGTCGTCGGCGAGGGCGGCTCCGGCGGCGCGCTGGCCCTCGCCGCCCCCGGCAACACCTGGGCCACTCCGGACAGCTACTTCTCGGTGATCGCCCCGGAACTCGCGGCGGCCATCCTCAAGCGGCCCCCGCAGGAGGTGGAGGACACCGCGGACCGGCTCCGCGTCCGTCCACAGGACCTGGTGGAGCTGGGGGTGGTCCGGGGGGTCGTGGGACCGGCGGACCGTACGGGGGAACACCCGGCCGGCTGACCCGTGACACGCCAAACACCGCGCGTAACATGGGAGTTCATCACAGTCGCACACCACGGGGGTACGTCGCGCCATGGACGGGTTGACGCAGTTCACGACCGAAGGCGGCGCGACGGTCGTGGTGGAGGGCGCGGTGGACGGGTCCGGGGCCCGGCTCGTCTCGCGCGGCAACGGCCCGGCCCAGGCGGCGCGCACCTTCGAGGGCTCCCTGGAGGGCGTACGGGCGGCGGCCGAGTCCGCGCTGCGGGTCTTCCGCGACGGCTCCCTCAAACCGGACTCGGTGGAGCTGGAGTTCGGGGTGAAGCTGACCGCGGAAGCCGGCGCCGTCATCGCCAAGGGCTCGGCGGAGGGTCATCTGGTCGTCAAGCTCAGCTGGACGCCCGAGTCGACGCCCGGGCCGGACGGCGAGGCCGCCGACCGCCGATGAGCAGCGCTGCGACGCGGCCGAGGCCTTCCTGACGTACGCGGGCGTCGCCCCCGCCCGACGGGCGGGGTGCACGGCCGGCCGGCCTCGCCAGCTGATGCCGCACCCGGACGTCGTGCACCGCGCCGTCCAGCGGCTCGGCGCCGCACCGGCCCGCTGCGTGATGGTCGGGTCGACCGCCGTCGAGGGCGCCGCCGCGGAAGCGGCCGGTGTGCCCTTCATCGGCTGCCGGCACCCACGCGGCACTGCGGAGTCCCGGCCCGGCACGTCTCACCGTGGAAGGGCTGGGCGCGGTGCTCGAAGCGGTCCGTTCCCTGCCGCCGCGCGGCGCCCCCTGACCCTGACGGAACATCCCCGCCCCGTTCGGCGGCCACCCGCCCGGCCCCCCAGGAAAGGCGCCCGCCCCCGCCCGCCGCGCACGATGCCTGAGAGGTCCGCCGCCCGGCGGGCCGCTGGGCGCGCACTCGGGAGGAACTGCCGTGACCGCCAGTCTGGAGCAGCTGCGCCGCTGCCACTTCGCCGTCGACCTGGGGGCGGCCCGTACCCGGGTGTACGTCAAGGGCGCCGGACTCGTCGTCGACCAGCCGTCCACCGCCGCCGTGAACACCCGCACCGGAGCGCTGATGGCGGTCGGGGAGTTCGCGGAGAAGATGACGGGCCGTACGCCGGACTACATCCGCGTCGTGCGTCCCGTCTCCGGCGGCACGGTCGTCGACATCGAGATGGCCCAGCGCATGCTGCGGCAACTGATCGGCGACAGGACGCGCCGCACGCTGCGCCGCAGGCCCCGGCTGCGGGCCGCGGCCTGTGTCCCGCACGACGCCGACCCGCTCGCCCAGCGCGCCGCGATCGAGACCCTGGTCGGTCTCGGCGTCCGCCGGGTGGAGCTGGTCGACACGCTCATCGCCGCCGCCGTCGGCTGCGGTCTGCCGGTGGAGCGGCCCGAGGCCACCATGATCATGGTGTGCGGTGCGGCGGCCACCCAGATGGCCGTGCTCTCCCTCGGGGCGATCGTGACGGCGGAGCGCGTCCCCGTCGGCGGTGAGGCCGTGGACAACGCGATCGTGCAGTATCTGCGCCACCAGCACGAGCTGATGCTGCCGAGCCAGTCCGTACGGCCCCTGCAGCTCGCCCTGCACGGCAACGGGCTCACCCCGCGGGGCCCGGAGTCGACGGAGATCCACGGGCGGGACGTGGCCACCGGTCTGGCCCGTTCCGTGCGGGTCGACACGGCCGCCGTGCGGCGGGCCATCCAGACGCCGCTCACCGCCGTCCTCGACGGCATCGGCAGGGTGCTGCGGGAGTGCCCGCCGGATCTGGTCGCCGACCTGGTCGACCGGGGGATCATGATGGTCGGCGGGAGCGCCCTGCTGCCGGGCTTCGACCAGATGCTGCGTCAGGCGACGGGCATGCCGGTGCACATCGCCGAGCAGCCGGAGCTCTGCGCCGTACAGGGGCTGGGCGAGATGCTGGAGGGCCGGATCGCACCGATCGTGCTGGACCCGATGCGCGCCTGAGCCGGGCGGGCGTCAGCGGGGGAACCAGCACCTGATCGTCGTGCCCCCGTCCCCGGTGTGCACGCGCACCAGGTCGGCGATCAGGTTGACCATCAGCAGGCCGCGCCCGCCGCGCTGGTCGCGGGACGGGGGGCGGCGCCCCGCGAGGGGGTCGGTCATCCGGCCCCCGTCGCGCACCTCGCACAGCACGTGGCCGTCCTCGGCCCAGATCCGCAGCACCCCCGACCCGCCGCCGTGCACCACGCTGTTCGTGGTCAGCTCGGCCGTGGCGAGCGCCAGGTCCTCCAGGGTGACGCCGGTCAGGCCGAGCCGCCGCCCCTCGTCGGACGCGGCGTGCCGGGCCGAGGTCAGCGACTCGGCGACGAACGGGAAGGTCATCGCGTCCGCCACCAGCGGCAGCGGCTCGTTGCAGCGGGCGACGACCGCGTCGGGGGCGTACGCCTCGCTGTCCCGCGCCGGGCGGGCGCCGGCCGGGATGACGGTGGGGTGGGTGGCGTGGGCGTCGGCGAGGACGTGCGCGGGCAGGCGTACGGCGTCGTAGGGGCACAGGATCGTGACCGCGCGGTCCCGGAAGGCGGCGTTGATCAGTGCCTCGTGCTGGACGCAGGCCGGGTACTCGGTCGCGGAGCGGCCGGCCCAGACGGGCTCGCCGATGATCCGCACCCGCTGCCCGGCCGGGTGCGCGTCGGCGAAGGCGCGCAGCACTCCGGGGATGATCCGGCCGGGGTTGCGTCCGGCCTCGCGCATGTCGAGGAGGCGGACGGTGTCCGCGTCGTCACCGAGCGCGTCCCGGACCATCCGCAGCCGGTCGCCGGGCACGGCGACCGCCACGGGCTCGCCGGTCGCGAGTCCCTCGCGCACGAAGGGGACGGTGCCCTCCAGGTACTCCTGGTCGTCCCGGTAGAAGAGGGCGGGGTGGACGAAGGGACCGGAGGGGGTCTCCAGGGGTTCGGCCGCGGCACTCATGACATCGACACCTCGATCGTCGACAGGTCGGGCCAGAACGCGTCCAGCACCCGGCACAGGGCGGGCGGCGGCCGGCGCACCACGAACCGGCGGCCGTCCCCGAGCCGCCCGGCGGCCGCCGCGAGCGCTCCGGCGCCCGCGACGTCGACGAACGTCACCTCGGACAGTTCCAGGTGGTACACGGCCTCACCCTCGCGCACCGCCTGCTCCAGCACGCACTCCCAGATCGTATGCGTGGCCAGGCCGATCTCCCCGGCCGCGCGGACACCCCGACCGCCCTCCAGCGGGCGCACCGTCAGACAGGGCGCCGGAGTCCCGGGCACGTACGACGTCCGCCGGCGATCGCCCAACACCCGTCTCCCCCCGCTCCCCGGCCCACGAGTACCCCGTCGGTTCCCGGCCATTCCCCGACGCGGTGTGTAGTACGCCGCGGGGCGGGCAGGCGCACCCCCAGCGCAGCCGGGGCCGTGCGCAGCCTACCGCTCCGTACCGACGGCGGCCGAACCCCCACCGAACGCCCCGGCCCCACGAGCACCGACAAGGCGGTGACATGACCTCCGAGGCATCCCTCCCCCTCCCCGGAAGGCCGGCCACCTTGGTCATCGGCGGTGGCACGGACGCGGACCGGGCACTGCTCACCCCGCGCGGCGAACTGGTCCGCGGGTGCGCCCAGGCCCTGGCGGAGAAGCTGGCGCGGCTGCCCGACGGCACGGCGCGGGTCGACGTGGACATGAGCGGCGTGTACTTCATGGACACGGCGGGACTGGAGTTCCTGGAGGTGCTGCGGGACCACGGCCGCCGGCGGTCGGTCCCGGTCACGGCCACCCGCTGGAACGGCCAGCCGCGCCGCATCCTGGAGATCGCCGGCCTCGACACCGCGGACCCGCTGCGCTCCCCGGCGCCCGAGGACGCGCCGCCGCGGACCGTCTCGGCGGTGGCGCTGGAACGGGAGGAGCGGCTGCACGTGCTCCAGGAGGAGGTCGAGCAGCTGCGGCGGGCGATCGCCTCCCGCCCGGTGATCGACCAGGCCCGCGGCATCCTGATGGCCACGTACGGCTGCACCTCGGACGAGGCCTGGCACATCCTGCGGGAGGCGTCCCAGCTGTCCAACACCAAGCTCCGCGCGGTCGCGGAGGCGCTCACCGCCGGCACGGGGGCAAAGGGCGCTCCCCCGCCCGAGGAGGTCCGCTCCGCCCTGTCCCGGGCCCTGGCCCGCCGCTCGTCGCGGTGACACCGGCCCGCGCGGGGTACCCGGCGACGGACGAGCACCGGCCCCGAGATCGGGAGGCAGCGCCATGAGCGAGCTGAGCGAACACACTCCGTCCCAGGCCGAGGGCGACCGGGACGACGACGAGTGGACCACCCCCGAGATACCGCATTCCACCCCCTCCCAGGCGGAGGGCGAACGCGACCCGGCGGACGCGCCGGCCACGGCCGAGGACGGCTGAGCCGGGAACGGGGCGGGCTGCCGGCGCGTTCCGGGACCGCCGGCCGCTCCCCCTGACCCGGGCGAGGAGGGGCCGTGCCGGCACGGCGCCCCCGCGCGGTGACGGGGAGCGGAGGCCGTCCCGGGAAGGAGGCTCCGAGGGGGTCCGGGGAGGGTGCCGCTCGCCCTTCGGCGGCGGAACGCGCGCTCCCCTGGCCCAGTGGTGGGGCGGGTGGGACTCGAACCCACGGCCGACGGATTATGAGTCCGCTGCTCTAACCGGCTGAGCTACCGCCCCATAACGGCGTGTCGCGTACATGTGTGCGCGCCGTCTGCCGCAGCATAGCCGCTCATACGATCTCCTGCTTCGGATGGTCGGCTGCGTGCGGTCTTCGTGACCATGGAGACTTCGCCGGACCCCGCACGGTTCCCCCGGACATGAAAAAGGACCCCTGAGGGGTCCTTGTTCAACATGCTCCCCCGACTGGACTCGAACCAGTAACCTGCCGGTTAACAGCCGGCTGCTCTGCCAATTGAGCTACGGAGGACCGAGCTCCCCCGACTGGACTCGAACCAGTAACCTGCCGGTTAACAGCCGGCTGCTCTGCCAATTGAGCTACGGAGGAATGACTCGCTGCATCGAACGCACCCGCCTGGGTATTCGCCAGGGGGCGCGTGCTCGCTGCGACACATACATTAGCGCAAGCAGGGGGGTGCTCCGCCAATCGGTGCTCCCCGGCGCTGTCAGCGCGCCGCAGGACCTTCGCAGACTGGAACAACGGAAGGGTGGCCGCCATGAAGTACCGGCTCACGTTCGTCGCCGGAGCAGCCCTGGGCTACGTCCTGGGCACGAAAGCCGGCCGGGAGCGATACGAGCAGCTGCGGAAGTCCGCACAGCAGCTCACCCGGAACCCCGCGGTGCGCAACACCGCGGAGAGCGCGGCACAGCAGAGCCGCGAGTTCGCGGACAAGGCCTACCAGGCGGTGAGCCACAAGGTCGGCGACCGCATGCCCGACTCCGTCGCCCAGCGGGTCCGCACCCTCCGCGAACGCACGGCCCACGGCCCGGCGGAGGACGACTGGGGCACCAGCAACACGTAAGGGCGCCCCGCAACGCCGCCCACGCCCCACCCATCCCTCCCCATGCGGCAAAATTCGCCGTATGGGGATAGTCGCCGGACTGGACAGCGCGCCAGATTCCACTCGCATCGTCGTCTGTGACACGGACACCGGAGCCGTGCTCAGGCAGGGGTACGCCCAGCATCCGATCCAGGGCGCCGACGGCAGCCGCCCCTCCGACGTCGACCCGCAGGCCTGGCTGCTGTCCCTCGGCGAGGCGGCGGGCGGCGGCCTGCTGGAGGGCGTGCAGGCCATCGGCGTCTCCGCGCAGGCGAACGCGCTGGTGCCGCTGGACGCGCAGGGCAACACCGTGCGGCCGGCGATGACCGGCGGCGACAAGCGGGCCCAGGTCGCGGCGGCCGATCTGATCGACGCCCTCGGCGGGCGCGAGGCGTGGGCGCGGGCCGTGGGCTGTGTGCCGGGGGCCGGGCAGCCGGTGACCAAGCTGCGCTGGCTGGCCCGCAGCGAACCGGAGAACGCGGCGCGCACCGCCGTGCTGCTGCAGGCGCACGACTGGCTGGTGTGGCAGCTGCTCGGCCGGCCGGTGCGGCGCACCACCGACCGGGGCGGGGCTTCCGGCACCGGGTACTGGGCGGCGGCCACCGGCGGCTACCGGCCCGATCTGGTGGAACTGGCGCTCGGCCACCAGGCGATGCTGCCCGAGGTGATCGGCCCGGCGGACGCGGCCGGCACGACGCCGGAGGGACTGCTGATCTCCGCCGGTACGGGCGAGACGATGGCGGCGGCGTTCGGGCTCGGGATCGGGCTGGGCGACGCGGTGGTGTCGCTGGGCGCGTCCGGGTCCGTGATGGCCGTGCACCCCGAGGCGCTCGTCGACCAGTACGGGATGATCACCTCTTTGGCGGACGCGACCGGCATGCACCTGCCCGTCGTCACCACCCTGAACGCCGTGCGCGCCCTGCGCGGGACCGCCGAGCTGCTCGGGCTGCCCGATCTGGAGAGCCTGTCCGACCTGGCGATGAAGTCGACGCCGGGGGCGCACGGGCTGGTGCTGCTGCCGTACCTGGAGGGCGAGCGCACCCCGAACCTGCCGCACACCGCCGGCACGCTGGCCGGGCTGCGGCGGGAGTCGATGAAGCCGGAGCACCTGGCGCGGGCCGCGTTCGAGGGGATGCTGTGCGGACTCGGGGACGCGCTGGACGTGCTGCGCGGCCGGGGCGTGGAGGTGCGGCGGGTCTTCCTGCTGGGTCCGGCCGCGGAGCTGCCGGCCGTGCAGTCGGCGGCGCCCGGGCTGTTCGGGGCGCAGGTGGTGGTGCCGCAGCCCGCGGACTACGCGGCGATCGGCGCGGCCCGGCAGGGGGCGTGGGCGCTCGGCGTGTCGCAGGGGGCCCTCGATCCGCGCACCCCGCCGGTCTGGCAGGGTCCGGTGGCGCAGGTGCTGGATCCCGGGGAGGACCTGGCGGTGGGGCAGGCGGTGCGCCAGCAGTACGTGTCGGTGCGCGAGCAGACGCATCCGGGGGCGTTCCGCCCGTAGCGCGGCAGGACCGGGGACCGGGCCGGTTAATTCGGTTGAGGTAACGCGGGTGGAGTGTCCGACGATAGGGGCCACGGGCAACCGACGCCCCCGCCGACCACTCCGAGAGATTCAGCGTGCTCATACGACTGCTGCGAACCCATCTGAGGCCCTACAAGAAACCCGTCGCCCTCCTGGTGCTGCTGCAGTTCCTGCAGACCTGCGCCTCGCTCTACCTGCCCACGCTCAACGCGGACATCATCGACGGCGGCGTCGTCGAGGGCGACACCGGTTACATCCTGAGCCACGGCGTCCTGATGCTCGGCATCTCGCTGGCCCAGGTCGTGTGCAACATCGGCGCCGTGTACTACGGCGCCCGGACCGCGTCGGCGCTGGGACGGGACGTGCGCGCCGCCGTGTTCGACCGGGTGCAGTCGTTCTCCGCGCGTGAGGTGGGCCACTTCGGCGCGCCCTCGCTGATCACCCGTACGACCAACGACGTCCAGCAGGTGCAGACGCTGGTCCTGATGACGTTCACCCTGATGGTGTCGGCGCCCATCATGTGCGTGGGCGGCATCGTGATGGCGCTCGGCCTGGACGTCCCGCTGTCCGGGGTGCTGGTCGCGGTGGTGCCGGTGCTGGGCGTCTGCGTGACGCTGATCGTGCGGCGGCTGCGTCCGATGTTCCGGACCATGCAGGAGAGGCTCGACACGGTGAACCGGGTGCTGCGCGAGCAGATCACCGGCAACCGGGTGATCCGCGCCTTCGTGCGGGACGCGTACGAGCAGGAGCGGTTCGGGAGGTCCAACACCGAGCTGACCGACGTCTCGCTGCGCACGGGCAATCTGCTCGCGCTGATGTTCCCGGTGGTCATGACGGTGGTCAACCTGTCGTCGATCGCGGTGGTGTGGTTCGGCGCGCACCGCATCGACAGCGGCGGGATGCAGATCGGCGACCTGACCGCGTTCCTCGCCTATCTGATGCAGATCGTCATGTCCGTGATGATGGCCACCTTCATGTTCATGATGGTGCCGCGCGCCGAGGTGTGCGCCGAGCGCATCCACGAGGTGCTGGACACCTCCTCCAGCGTGGTGCCGCCCGCCGCGCCCGTCACCGAGCTGCGCCGGCACGGGCACCTGGAGCTCCGGGGTGCGGGCTTCCGCTACCCGGGCGCCGAGGAGCCGGTGCTGAGGTCGGTCGACCTGGTGGCGCGGCCCGGCGAGGTCACGGCCGTGATCGGTTCCACCGGCAGCGGCAAGTCCACGCTGCTCGGTCTCGTCCCCCGGCTGTTCGACGCGACCGACGGGGAGGTGCTGGTGGACGGCGTGCCCGTGGCGGACATCGATCCGGCGCTGCTGGCGAGGACGGTCGGACTCGTGCCGCAGAAGCCGTACCTCTTCTCGGGCACGGTGGCGACGAACCTGCGCTACGGCAATCCGGACGCCACGGACGAGGAGCTGTGGCACGCGCTGGAGGTGGCGCAGGGCAAGGACTTCGTGGAGCGGCTCGAGGGCGGCCTCGACGCGCCGGTCGCGCAGGGCGGGACGAACGTCTCCGGCGGTCAGCGCCAGCGTCTCGCGATCGCCCGGACGCTGGTGCAGCGCCCGGAGATCTACCTCTTCGACGACTCCTTCTCCGCGCTCGACTACGCCACCGACGCGGCCCTGCGGGCGGCCCTCGCACGGGAGACGGCCGGGGCGACCGTGGTGATCGTCGCCCAGCGGGTGGCGACCATCCGGGACGCCGACCGGATCGTGGTCCTGGACGAGGGCCGGGTCGTCGGCACCGGCCGGCACCACGAACTGATGGCGGACAACGACACCTACCGGGAGATCGTGCTCTCCCAGCTGACGGAAGCGGAGGCTGCCTGATGGCGGGGCCCGGAGGACGGATGATGGCCGGGGGCGGCCCCGACCAGCGGTCGATCGACTTCAAGGGGTCGAGCAGACGGCTGATCGCCCGGTTCCGGCCGGAGCGCCTGACGATCTACGGGCTGCTGGCCTGTGTCGTGCTCAGCGTGGGGCTCAGCGTGATCGGGCCGAAGATCCTCGGCGAGGCGACCGACCTGGTCTTCTCCGGCATCGTCGGACGGGAGATGCCGGAGGGAGCCACCAAGGAGCAGGTGCTGGAGTCGATGCGGGAGCGGGGCGAGGGCGACGTCGCCGACATGCTCCGCAGCACCGACTTCACCCCCGGCGAGGGCATCGACTTCACGGCGGTGGGCAACGTCCTGCTGGTCGCGCTGGCGGTGTTCGGCGTGGCCGGCCTGCTGATGGCGGTGGCGACCCGGCTGGTGAACCGGGCGGTCAACCACACCGTGTTCCGGATGCGCGAGGACGTGCAGACGAAGCTGTCGCGGCTGCCGCTGTCGTACTTCGACCAGCGGCAGCGCGGTGAGGTGCTCAGCCGCGCCACCAACGACATCGACAACATCGGGCAGACGCTCCAGCAGTCGATGGGCCAGCTGATCAACTCGCTGCTCACCATCGTCGGCGTGCTCGCGATGATGTTCTACGTCTCCTGGATCCTCGCACTGGTCGCGCTGGTGACGGTGCCGCTGTCGTTCGTCGTCGCCACCCGCGTCGGCAAGCGGTCGCAACCGCACTTCGTGCAGCAGTGGCGCAGCACCGGCACGCTCAACGCGCACATCGAGGAGATGTACACCGGGCACACCCTGGTGAAGGTGTTCGGGCGGCAGGAGGAGTCGGCGCGCACGTTCGCCGAGGAGAACGAGGCGCTGTACGAGGCCGGGTTCAAGGCGCAGTTCAACAGCGGCGTCATGCAGCCGCTGATGTTCTTCGTCTCGAACATCAACTACGTGCTGGTGGCGGTCGTCGGGGGCCTTCGGGTCGCATCGGGCACGCTGTCCATCGGTGACGTGCAGGCGTTCATCCAGTACTCGCGGCAGTTCTCGATGCCGCTGACGCAGGTCGCCTCGATGGCGAACCTGGTGCAGTCGGGTGTCGCCTCGGCGGAGCGGGTCTTCGAACTGCTCGACGCCGAGGAGCAGGGGGCGGACGCCTCGCCCGCCGAGAGGCCCGAGCGGTTGCGCGGGCGGGTGGCGCTGGAGCACGTGTCGTTCCGGTACGACCCCGGGAAGCCGCTGATCGAGGACCTGTCGCTGACGGTCGAGCCGGGCCACACGGTGGCGATCGTCGGGCCGACCGGGGCCGGCAAGACGACGCTGGTGAACCTGCTGATGCGGTTCTACGAGGTGTCCGGGGGGCGGATCACGCTCGACGGGGTGGACATGGCGAGGATGTCCCGGGACGAACTGCGCTCCGGCATCGGCATGGTGCTGCAGGACACCTGGCTGTTCGGCGGCACCATCGCGGAGAACATCGCGTACGGGGCGTCCCGCGAGGTCACCCGGGAGGAGATCGAGGAGGCGGCCCGGGCGGCGCACGCGGACCGGTTCGTCCGGACGCTGCCCGACGGGTACGACACGGTGATCGACGACGAGGGGGCGGGGGTCAGCGCGGGTGAGAAGCAGCTGATCACGATCGCCCGGGCGTTCCTGTCGGACCCGGTGATCCTGGTGCTGGACGAGGCGACGAGCTCCGTGGACACGCGTACGGAGGTGCTGATCCAGAAGGCGATGGCGCAACTGGCGCACGGGCGCACCTCGTTCGTGATCGCGCACCGGCTGTCGACGATCCGGGACGCGGACACGATCCTGGTGATGGAGAACGGCGCGATCGTCGAACAGGGCGCGCACGAGAAGCTGCTGGCGGCGGACGGGGCGTACGCCCGCCTGTACCGGGCCCAGTTCGCACAGGCGGTGGCGGAGGTCGACTGACGCGCGCGTCCCCGGCTCAGCCCTTACCGGCCGTCTTCGTCAGCTTCTCCATCTGGGCGGTGATCACCTCGTCCGGGGCCTCGCCCGCGTTCTTGTGTGCGACCGGGCTCTTCCACCCGAAGACGGCGACGTGGGGGCCGCTGCGCACCACCCGGTACCAGTGCGCCGTGCCGGACAGCTCCCGCTGGTAGGCGACCGCCTCGTCACCCGGCCCGGGGTCGGGGTCGGCGAGGGCGGTCACGGTCGGGTTCAGACCGGTGTCGTCCTCGTAGCCTGCGGGGCAGTTCTTCGCCGCCTCGCGGACGCGGGTGAGGAGTTCCTCGGCGTCGGCCGCCTTGTCGTAGGCGTACAGCGCGATCTCGGTCTCCTGTGTGTCCGTGTTCGGGCGGACGGAGCGGGCCGCCGCCGCGGCCGGTGCCGGTTCGGGTGAGCGCAGTCGGATGTCCTCGATGGGCTGGCAGACCGCCGGGGCGGCCGGTTCGCCCTTGCTTCCGAGGACGGTGCCCTGCTTGAAGACGGTGAAGGTGTGGTCGGGCAGGTCCGCCTCGGCGACCGCCGCACTCTCCAGACCGGCCGCGTCCAGCGGACCGCCGCCCGTCTTCCCCGCCGAGGTCCCCTTCTGCGAGCTCTCGGCCGCGCCACCACCGCCGCCGTCCCCGGACTCCTCGTCGCCGCCTCCGCAGCCGGCCAGCAGAGCCGCTGCCCCCAGCATCGCCACGGCCGCCGGGACCCGCCGCAGTCCGTCCATTCGCATGCTCACTCCTCAGACACCTGTGCCCGGCGCGTCGGCACCGAGTCACATCGGGGAAGACGGTGACGGAGAACAACGAGTGCGGCGTCAGCGGAAATACGTAAAACCTCTACGCATGGAGCGAGTTGAGGGGAGGGGCCGTTCCGTCGCGGCAGTCGTGCGGTGCGGGGTGCGGTCAGTCCAGATAACCGCGCAACTGATCCGCGAAGGCGTGGTCGCGGAGCTTGCCCAGCGTCTTGGACTCGATCTGCCGTATCCGCTCGCGGGTCACTCCGAAGAGGCGGCCTATCTCCTCCAGGGTGCGCGGGCGCCCGTCGACCAGGCCGTACCGGAGCTGCACCACCTTCCGCTCCCGCTCCCCCAGCGTCGACAGCACCGCCTCCAGATGCTCCCGCAGCAGCAGGAACGCCGCCGTCTCCACGGGACTCGCCGCGTCACCGTCCTCGATGAGGTCACCGAGCGCCACGTCCTCCTCCTCGCCCACCGGGGCGTGCAGGGAGACCGGCTCCTGCGCGAGCCGGAGCACCTCCCCCACCCGCTCGGCCGACAGGCCGAGGTGCGCGGCGACCTCCGCCGGCGTCGGCTCGTACCCCCGCTCCTGCAGCATCCGCCGCTGCACCCGCACCACCCGGTTGATGAGCTCCACCACGTGCACGGGCACGCGAATGGTCCGGGCCTGGTCGGCCAGCGCGCGCGACATGGCCTGCCGGATCCACCACGTGGCGTACGTGGAGAACTTGTACCCGCGCGCGTAGTCGAACTTCTCCACCGCGCGGATCAGTCCCAGGTTCCCCTCCTGGACCAGGTCCAGCATGGTCAGTCCCCGGCCCACGTACCGCTTGGCGACGGACACGACGAGCCGGAGGTTCGCCTCGATCAGCCGCCGTTTGGCCATCCGGCCCAGGACGACGAGCCGGTCCAGGTCGACGGCGAGCCGGCTGTCCAGATCGGGGGCCAGCCGCAGTTTCTCCTCGGCGAACAGCCCCGCCTCGACACGGCGGGCGAGTTCGACCTCCTCGGCGGCGGTCAGCAACGGGATGCGCCCGATCTCGCGCAGGTACTGCCGGAACAGGTCCGAGGAGGGGCCGCCGGTCTCGGGGCGGACGGGCGCGACCGGCTCGACGGGTTCGGCCGGCTCGGACGGTGTCTCGAGGGGGTGCGCGACGCGGCTGTGCGCGGGCACGGCGACGAGGACGTCGGCGTCGGGCTGGGTGAGGGTCCGGGTCTGCACGGGTGCGACCTCCAGGATGATCGCTGCCGGGGGGTGGGGCAGCGGTACTTCGGGAACGGAGTCGGCGGCCTCGCCGCTGTCCGTCCCGTACGCGATGAGCGGAACCGCGGATGTCCGGGACCCGTCGGTGACGGATCGGCCGCGCTCCGAGGACTCAGGCACCGAATCCAGTGTGGCGTACGACACATCGTCCCCACGAGGGGCGTGCGGTGACTTTTTGCGTCCGGCCGGTGACCGGACGGTTACCCGGGTCCGTCCCCGGCCGCCCTCACAGCGCGGCGGCGCCGTGCTCCCGCAGGGCCTGGTCGTACTGCTGGAGCACCCACAACTCGTTCTGCACGGCGGCCAGTTCGCTCGGGTCGCCGTGGGCGCTGAGGCGGGTGAGGCGGCTGGCGACGTCACGGATGCGGCGCTCGACCGCGCGGCGTCGGACGGTGACCAGCTGGGCGCCCGCGTAGGTCTCGTCGACCTCCTTGACCCCCCGGTGCAGCATGATCGCCTCGACGGCGAGCTCGGTGACCATGGCGCGGACGGTGTCGTCGGGGGCGGCCTCGCGGACCCGGATCAGGTACTCCTGCGGGTCCTGGGCGCCGTACTCCGCGCCGCCCGCGTCCAGGATCGCCTGGCGCACGGCCGCGTAGGGCGGGGCGGTGAACTCGTCGACGCCGTACGCGTCGAAAGCCGGGGAGACCAGCTCCGGGCGCTGGAGGGCGAGCTTGAGCAGTTCGCGCTCGGTGGCGAAGACCGGGTTGCGGAGGTTGAGGGCGGGGCCGCGCGGGGCCGGCCGGTCCGGGACGGAGGCGTACTGCTGGGGGCCGCCGCCGCGCTGCTGCCGGTCGGGGGCGGGGCCCTTGCCGCCGCGCTCACGGGCCCAGCGGGCCAGCTGCGCCACCCGCTTGACGACGAACTGGGTGTCGAGGATGCCGAGCATCCCGGCGAGCTGGACGGCGACCTCGTGCTGGGCGCCGCTGTTCTTGATCCGGGCGACGATCGGGGCGGCCTCGTCGAGGGCGGCGGCACGGCCGGCCGGGGTGTCCAGGTCGTAGCGGACCACGATCTGGCGGAGGGCGAACTCGAAGAGCGGGGTACGGGGTTCGACCAGGTCGGCGACGGCCTCGTCGCCCTTGGCGAGGCGCAGGTCGCAGGGGTCCATGCCGTCGGGGGCGATGGCGATGTAGGTCTCGGCGGCGAACTTCTGGTCGTCCTCGAAGGCGCGCAGGGCCGCCTTCTGGCCGGCCGCGTCGCCGTCGAAGGTGAAGATCACGCGCGCGCTGCCGTTGTCCATGAGCAGCCGGCGCAGGATCTTGATGTGGTCGCCGCCGAAGGCGGTGCCGCAGGTGGCGATGGCGGTCGTCACCCCGGCCAGGTGGCAGGCCATGACGTCGGTGTAGCCCTCGACGACGACCGCGCGGGAGGACTTCGCGATGTCCTTCTTCGCCAGGTCGATGCCGTAGAGGACCTGGGACTTCTTGTAGATCGCGGTCTCGGGGGTGTTGAGGTACTTCGGGCCGGTGTCCGCCTCGTACAGCTTGCGGGCGCCGAAGCCGACGACCTCCCCGCCGATGTCGCGGATGGGCCACATCAGCCGGCCGCGGAAGCGGTCGATGGGGCCGCGGCGGCCCTCCTGGGAGAGGCCGGAGAGGATCAGCTCCTTGTCGCTGAAGCCCTTGCCGCGCAGGAAACGGGTGAGGTGGTCCCAGCCCTGCGGGCTGTAGCCGACGCCGAAGTGGACGGCGGCGGCCTGGTCGAAGCCGCGGTCGGCGAGGAAGGCCCGGCCGGTGTCGGCCTCGGGGGAGGTCGCGAGCTGTTCCGCGTACCACTCGGCGGCGATCTTGTGGGCCTCGACCAGGCGGATGCGCTCGCCGCGCTGGTGGGAGGGGTTGTACCCGCCCTCCTCGTAGCGCAGGGTGATGCCGGCCTGTCCGGCGAGGCGCTCGACCGCCTCCGAGAAGGAGAGGTGGTCGATCTTCATCACGAACGTGATGGTGTCGCCGCCCTCCTGGCAGCCGAAGCAGTGGAAGAGTCCCTTGCTCGGGCTGACCTGGAAGGACGGCGACTTCTCGTCGTGGAAGGGACAGAGCCCCTTGAGGTTCCCGCCGCCCGCGTTCCGCAGCTGGAGGTACTCGGACACGACGGCGTCGATCGGGACCGCGTCCCGAACCGCCTTCACGTCCTCATCGTTGATCCGCCCAGCCACGCGTGAATTCTACGGGGCGGGCCCTGCACCCCGGGGACGCGACCAGCCGCGACGGCGCCGCACGCGCGGTGCGGCGCACCCGGCGGTCTTCTAGACGACAAGACTCTCCAGCGGCACGTGCGGATCCGCCAGCGCCTCCGTGTCCACCTGCGCACCGGAGCGGATCAGCCCCTGGATCGGCTCCGTGACGTCCCACACGTTCACGTTCATCCCCGCGAGCACCCGCCCCTCCCTCACCCAGAACGCGATGAACTCGCGCTTCCCCGCGTCGCCCCGGACGACCACCTGGTCGTAGGAGCCCGGCGGCGCCCATCCGGAGTACTCCATCCCCAGGTCGTACTGATCGGTGAAGAGGTAGGGCACGCGGTCGTAGATCTCCTCCCGGCCCAGCATGGAGCGGGCGGCCGCCGGCCCGCCGTTCAGCGCGTTGGCCCAGTGCTCCACCCGCAGCCGCGTGCCGAAGAGGGCGTGCGGGAAGGACGCGACGTCGCCGGCCGCGTAGATGTCCGGGTCGGAGGTGCGCAGCCGTTCGTCGACGAGGACGCCGCCGCCGTCCGCGCGGTCGGCGAGCTCCAGCCCCGCCGACTCCGCGAGCGAGGTGCGCGGGGCCGCGCCGATCGCCGCGAGGACGGCGTGCGCGGGGTGCTCCTCGCCGTCGTCGGTGCGGGCGGCGAGGACCATGCCGTCCTGGCCGGTGATCTCGGTGAGCGTGGCGCCGAAGTGGAAGCGCACCCCGTGGTCGCTGTGCAGCTCGGCGAAGAGCTGGCCGAGCTCGGGGCCGATGGCCGAGTGCAGCGGGGTCCGGCCGCGGTGGACGACGGTGACCTCCGCGCCGTACCCGCGGGCCGCCGCCGCGGTCTCCAGGCCGATCCAGCCGGCGCCGGCGATCACCAGATGGCCGTTGTCCCGGCCCAGGGAGGCCAGGACGCCCTTGAGGCGCTCGGCGTGGGCGAGGCGGCGCAGGTGGTGGACGCCCCCGAGGCCGGTGCCCGGGATGTCGAGACGGCGGGGCTCGGCGCCGGTGGCGAGCAGCAGCTTGTCGTAGCGGACGACGGTGCCGTCCTCGCCGAAGCGGACGGTCTTCGCGGCGCGGTCGACGGCGTCGACGGTCTGGCCGAGGTGCAGCTCGACGTCGTGGCGCGCGTACCAGGCCGGCTCGTGGACGAGGACGCTGTCGCGCCCGGCCTTGCCGAGGAGGTAGCCCTTGGAGAGGGGCGGACGCTCGTAGGGGTGGTCGCGTTCGTCGCAGATCAGTATCACGCGGCCGGTGAAGCCCTCCGCTCTCAGCGTCTCGGCCGCCTTGGCGCCGGCCAGGCCGCCTCCGACGATGACGAATGTCTGATCCGCGTCGACCACGTCGATGCCTCCTCTTGGGGGTGTCGCCACCTGCGAGCGTCCCGCACGCAGGGTGTTGCCGGAAGGGGGAGTGACCCGATCAGGCCATACGGCTCATGCCCGCCCGGTGAGCCGGGCGTGGAGCGAGCGGGCCGAGGCGTCCGTGAGCGACGCGATCTGGTCGACGATCACGCGCTTGCGGGCGCGGTCGTCCGGGGCCCGGTCGAACAGGGTGCGGAACTGGGGGTCCAGGCCGTCGGGGGCGCGGGAGGTGAGCGCCTCGGCCAGCTCCAGGACGACGATCCGCTGGTCGGCGCGGAGCAGCTCCTGCTCGGCGCGCTGCATGACGTACCGGTCGGCGACCGCCTTGAGGACCGCGCACTCCATGCGGATGCCGCGCGGTACGACCAGTTCGGCGCCGTACCGGGTGAGGCGCCCGCCGCCGTGGGCCCGGCGGGTGGCGCCTTCGGCGGCGAGGCAGAAGCGGCCGATGAGCTGGCTGGTGGCGTCCTTGAGGCGGGCCTGGGCGGAGGCGGTGCCGTCGTAGCCGTGCGGCCACCACTCCTGGTCGAGGAGGCGGTCGAGGGCCTCCGCGAGTTCGGCGGGGTCGGTGTCGGCGGGGACGTACCGGCCGACGGCGACGGCGAAGACGGCCTCCCGCTCCGGATCGGCGTGCAGGCAGTTGGGGTCGATGTGGCCGGCGTGCAGACCGTCCTCCACGTCGTGCACCGAGTAGGCCACGTCGTCGGCCCAGTCCATGACCTGGGCCTCGAAGCAGGTGCGGGTGCCGGGGGCGCCCTCGCGGACCCAGTCGAAGACGGGGCGGTCGTCCTCGTAGACGCCGAACTTCGGGGAGGCCGGGTCGGTGGGGTGGGCGCCGCGGGGCCAGGGGTACTTGGTGGCGGCGTCGAGGGCGGCGCGGGTGAGGTTGAGGCCGACGGAGCCTTCGGGGGTGAAGCGTTTGGGTTCGATGCGGGTGAGGAGGCGGAGCGACTGGGCGTTGCCCTCGAAGCCGCCGCAGTCCTCGGCGAACTCGTTCAGCGCCTGTTCGCCGTTGTGGCCGAAGGGCGGGTGGCCGAGGTCGTGGGAGAGGCAGGCGGCCTCCACCAGGTCGGGGTCGCAGCCGAGGGCGGCCCCGAGCTCGCGGCCGACCTGGGCGCATTCCAGGGAGTGGGTGAGGCGGGTGCGGGGGCTGGCGTCCCAGACCTGGCTGCGCTCCCCCGGGGTGACGACCTGCGTCTTGCCGGCGAGGCGGCGCAGGGCGGCGGAGTGCAGGACGCGGGCACGGTCGCGTTGGAAGGCGGTGCGGCCGGGGCGTTTGTCGGGTTCGGGGGCCCAGCGGGCGACTGACGTCGGGTCGTATGCCGGGGCGTGTGCGGCGGGGGGAGCGGTGCCTTCCATGCCATGACATTAAGGGGGAGGTGTGACAGCGGGGCGCCTTACGCGTCCGGTTCTCCTCGCCGTCCCTCCCCTTTCCCGGACCCCGGTCGCGCCCACGCGGCGGAGCCGCGGGCCGGCCCGCCGCCGGGCCCGCTCAGGAAGCCGACGCCAGCTGCAGGGGCGCGGTGGCGGGTGTCCGCAGGGCCTGGCCGTAGCGGTGGAGGAGGAGGCGGGCCATCGCCGGGTGGGTGCCGAGGGGGGCGGAGGCGATCCACGGCGCGGCCGCCGCGCACTCGGTGGCGAAGCGGCCGGGGGCCGTGAAGGAGGAGGCCACGGCCACGTGATGACGGCCTTGGGCGGCCAGGGACCGTACGGCCTCGGGGACCGTGGGGGCGGCGGCGGAGGCGTACGCGGGGACGACGGGGACGCCGAGGCGTTCGGCGAGCAGCCGCGCGGTACGGCCGGTGTCGATCCGCGACTCGGGGTCGCGGGAGCCGGCGGCGGCGAGCACGACGCCGCTCGCGCGGCGGGCCGCCGCGTCCGCCGGGGTGCGCCAGCCGGCCTCGGTGAGGCGGGCGTGCAGGGCGTCCACGAGGAGGGGATGCGGGCCGAGCGGGGCGGCCACGCGCGCGTGCAGCCGCGCCCCGGCGGCCGTCTCGGGGATGTCCCGCTTGACGTGGTGGCCCCGGCTGAGCAGCAACGGCACCAGGACGGCGGCCCTGGTGCCGTGCGCGTCCAGCCCGGCCAGGGTGTCGGGGAGCAGGGGCGCGTTCAGCTCGATGTGGCCCAGGTGCACGGGCAGGTCCGGCCGCAGCGCGCGGACGCGGTCCAGGAGCCGCCGTACGGTGCTCAGTGCGCGCGGGTCGCGGCTGCCGTGGGCCACGACGACGAGGGCGGGCCGGGTGTCGCGGTCGTTCATGGGGTACGCCGTCATGCACTGATCGTGGGTGCGGCACGTTGCCTTCCCGTTGCGCGGGCGTGACGGGCGTTTTCCAGCGGTTCACCATGTGGACGGCGGTGGGTGCGGGGCGGTTCGACCTGGCGTTTCACCTCGAACCGTGAAACCGGTCACAGTGCGTGAGGCGAACCGGAAGGCCCGGCGGTGCGTCTCCCCCGGTCGAGGACCTACCGGGAAGGACCCGTCCGATGCGCCGTTTCGGAGTCCGCCGTCCGCGTCTGCCGCGCACCCGTACGGGGTGGCGGCGGCTGGTGCGGACGGTGGTGGCGGTGTGCGTGCTGGCGCTGCTGCCGGCGACCTGGCTGCGCGTGACCACGGACGACCGGCTGCGCACCACCGCCGACGTGCCGCGCACCGACGTCGCCGTGGTCTTCGGCGCGGGGCTGTGGGACGGGGAGCCGTCGCCGTACCTCGCGCACCGGCTGGACGCGGCGGCGGAGCTGTACCGCGCGGGGCGGATCGAGGTGGTGCTGGTCACCGGCGACAACAGCCGCGAGGAGTACGACGAGCCGGACGCGATGCGCGCGTACCTGACGCGGCACGGCGTGCCCGACGCACGGATCGTCAGCGACTACGCGGGCTTCGACACCTGGGACTCCTGCGTCCGCGCGAAGAAGATCTTCGGGGTGGACCGCGCGGTGCTGATCAGCCAGGGCTTCCACATCCGCCGCGCGGTGGCCCTGTGCGAGGCGGCCGGCGTCACCTCGTACGGCGTCGGCGTGGACGACCGTCACGACGTGACCTGGTACTACGGGGGCGTCAGGGAGATCTTCGCGGCGGGCAAGGCGGCACTGGACGCCGCGTTCCGCCCGGACCCGCGCTTCCTCGGCCCGAGGGAGCCGGGGGTGGAGCGCGCGCTCGAGGAGGCGTCCGCGCGACGGACCGGATGACGCCTCACCGCGGGCCCCGGCCGGCGGGGAGGTCGCCGTACCCGGGGTGTAACAGCGGCCGGCGCGGTGCGTAACACCGGGGACGCAGCCTGGTCGTATGCGAGACACCGTGACGCCCACGCACTGCCCCTACTGCGCCCTGCAGTGCGGGATGAATCTGACGCCGGCCCCCGACGGGACCGTCGAGGTGAGTGAGCGCGCGGACTTCCCGGTGAACCGGGGGGCGCTGTGCGGGAAGGGGCGCACGGCGCCCGCCGTGCTGTCGTCGAGCGTGCGGCTGACCTCGCCGCTGGTGCGGTCCGAGGAGGGCGTGCTGGCGCCGGCCTCCTGGGAGGAGGCGCTGGAGCGGGTCGCCGGGGGGCTGGGGCGGACGCGTGCGGAGTACGGGGCGGACGCGGTCGGGGTGTTCGGCGGGGGCGGGCTGACCAACGAGAAGGCGTACAGCCTGGGGAAGTTCGCGCGGGTGGTGCTGGGGACCTCCCAGATCGACTACAACGGGCGGTTCTGCATGTCGTCGGCCGCGGCGGCGGGGGGCAGGGCGTTCGGTCTCGACCGGGGACTGCCGTTCCCGCTGGAGGACGTCCCGCGGACCGGGTGCGTGATCCTCGTCGGGTCGAACCCGGCGGAGACCATGCCGCCGTCGCTGCGGTACTTCACCGAGCTGCGGGAGAACGGCGGCACGCTGATCGTCGTCGACCCGCGCCGCACGAAGACCGCCGAGCAGGCCGATCTGCACCTGGCGCCGCGCCCCGGCACCGATCTCGCGCTGGCCCTGGGCCTGTTGCACCTGATCGTCGCCGAGGGGCGCACCGACGAGGCGTACATCCGGGAGCGCACCAGCGGCTGGGAGGAGACCCGGGCCGCCGCGATGGCGCACTGGCCGGAGTACGTGGAGCGCATCACCGGCGTGCCCGTGCCGCGACTGCGGGAGGCGGTACGGCTGTTCTGCGAGCCGGAGGCCGCGATGGTGCTCACCGCGCGCGGGCCCGAGCAGCAGTCCAAGGGCACGGACACGGTGGGCGCGTGGATCAACCTGTGCCTGGCGACGGGGCGGGCGGGCCGGCCGCTGTCCGGGTACGGGTGCCTGACCGGGCAGGGCAACGGGCAGGGCGGGCGCGAGCACGGCCAGAAGGCCGACCAGTTGCCCGGCTACCGCAAGCTCACCGACCCGGCGGCGCGGGCGCACGTCGCCGGGGTGTGGGGGGTGGACCCCGACGCGCTGCCGGGGCCGGGGCGCAGCGCGTACGAGCTGCTGGACGCGCTCGGCACGGACATCCGCTCGCTGCTGCTGATGGGCTCCAACCCGGTGGTGTCGGCGCCGCGCGCCGCGCACGTCGAGGAGCGGATCCGCTCGCTGGACTTCCTGGCGGTGTGCGACGTGGTGCTGTCGGAGACGGCCGCGCTCGCCGACGTCGTCCTGCCGGTGACGCAGTGGGCGGAGGAGACGGGGACGACGACGAACCTGGAGGGGAGGGTGCTGCTGCGGCGGCGCGCGATCACGCCGCCGGAGGGCGTCCGCAGCGACCTGGAGGTCATGCACGAGCTGGCCGCGCGGCTGGGCGGGGAGGGGAGCCCGGAGAAGAGGTTCCCGACCGATCCCGAGGAGGTCTTCGAGGAGCTGCGCCGGGCCAGCGCGGGCGGGCCCGCGGACTACTCGGGGATCACCTACCGCAGGCTGGCGGAGGAGAACGGCGTGTTCTGGCCGTGCCCGGCGCCCGAGGACCCGGCGAGCGGCGCCCACCCCGGCACCCCCCGGCTCTTCCTCGACCGGTTCGCCACCGAGGACGGGCGGGCGCGGTTCGCGCCGGTCTCGCACCGGGCGGTCGCCGAGGAGCCCGACGCCGAGTACCCCGTGCTGCTGACCACCGGGCGGGTCGTGGCGCAGTACCAGTCCGGCGCCCAGACCCGGCGCGTGGACGAGCTGAACGCCGCCGCGCCCGGCCCGTTCGTGGAGCTGCACCCCCGGCTCGCGGAGCGGCTCGGCGCGGCCGAGGGCGACCCGGTGGCCGTGGTGTCCCGGCGGGGGCGGGCGGTGGCGCCGGCCAGGATCACGACCGCGATCCGGCCGGACACGGTCTTCATGCCGTTCCACTGGGCCGGTGAGGGCCGCGCCAACACCCTCACCAACCCGGCCCTCGACCCGACCTCCCGCATGCCGGAGTTCAAGGTGTGCGCGGTCCGCGTGGAGGCCGTGCGCCCCGTGCGGGCCGCCGCCCCGCCCGCCGTGTCCCCCGCGTGAACGACGACGTCCTCGCCCGCCTCGCGCCGGCAGGCCCGCTGCTCCTCGTGGGTCCTCGTCCCGGAGGAGTCCGGGTCCGGCCCGCGCACGATCCTCGCGGACGCGCCGGTCACCCGATCACCCCCGTGCACCGCCCCCTTCGGGCGCTTTGCCGCGATCGGATCCGTGCAACCCGGTGACCTGCTGAAACGCGATGAAGAGGGCGGCCGTACGGGTACGTCCGACACCCGTTCGGCCCGCCTCCCGACGCTTCCTCGGGGAGCGGCGGCGGCCCGATGGCACTTACCTCGAAGGGGCAGGGACGCGTCCGACGGCGGCACACGGGATTGCCGCGGGCCGTGGCCCGCCCGAGGGAGCATCGATGCGACATACCGCCCGGCCGCTGACCGGCCTGACCGGCACCGCGCTCGCCGTGGCCGCCGCGGGGCTGCTCGCCGCGCCCGCGTACGCCGGGGGACCCGCCGGCCCGCCGGCCGGGAGCCTGGAGGTGTACCCGTCCTCGGTCGCACCCGGTTCGCACGTCACGGTGAACACCGCGGCGTGCGGTGACGACGGGACCGCGGCGGGCGACGCCACCGCCGTGGGGTCCGGCCGGTTCACACTGGCGCCGAGCGCGCACGAACGGGACGCGATCGGACAGTTCAGGGTGCCGCCGAGCGCGCAGCCGGGGACGTACGAAATCGTCGCGACGTGTGACGGGAGCAGCCGGCGGGTCGCCGGTGACCTGGTGGTCACGCTGACGCCCGAGGCGCTGCAGATGGTTCCCCGAGGAAGTGTGAAGACGGGGGTCGGGGGCGCTCTGGGCCCCGACCCCGTACAGACCGCGGCCGGTGTGACGGCTCTCGCCGTCGCCGCCGCGGGCGGTACCTGGCTCCTGCATCGCCGGGCGAGAGGCGACGGGATCTGACGGGCACCCTCCGCTGCCCGTCCGCCGGTACCGCACGTCCCCTCCCCCTCCGGGTCCGACGCCCCTCGCGGCCCGGAGGGGGTACGGGGCCCACTCGAGATGAGGTCAGTCCGTGATGCGCCGCAGGTTCCGCCGGACCGGGGGTCCGGTCAACACGGTGATAGCCGCCGTCACGGTGTGCGCGCTGTGTGCGGGGATGTGGCTGCTGCTCGACGGGACCGGGACGCAGGCGCCGCCGCAGCCGTCCGCCGCCCAGGCGCACACGGAGGACGACGACCGCAGCGCGGGCCGGAGCTCGGCCCCCGCCCTGCCGCCCTCCTCCCCCGACCGCGTCCGCATCCCCGCGATCGACGTGGACGCTCCCCTGATCGGCCTCGGCCTGACGAACACCGGCAACCTCGACGTCCCCCCGGCCGACCGCGAGAACCTGGCCGGCTGGTACCGGGCCGGCGCCACCCCCGGCGAGAGGGGCACCGCGATCGTCGCGGGCCACGTCGACAACGCCGACGGCCCCGCCGTCTTCTACTCCCTCGGCGCCCTGCGCAAGGGCAGCGCCATCGAGGTGGACCGCCGCGACGGCAGCGTCGCCGTGTTCACGGTGGACGCCGTCGAGGTGTACGACGCGCGGGACTTCCCCGACGGGAGGGTGTACGGCACGGCGCCCCGCCCCGAGCTGCGGGTCATCACCTGCGGCGGGGGCTACTCCCGGACCACCGGGTACCGGGGGAACGTCGTCGTGTACGCCCACCTGACCGGCAGCCGCTGAACCGGGGAACGCCGGTCAGGGACGGACCGCGAGCGCCGGGGGCCGCCGACGGCGATCGGCCGGCCGTCGCCCGCCCGGGCCGGCCGGCGCTCGGACGCTCAGGCCAGCCACTGCTCGTACGCCAGGTTCGCCACCAGCGCGAAGACCACCGTCAGCAGCACGACGCGGACGAAGCCGCTGCCCTTCCTCAGGGCCGTGTGCGCGCCGAGCATGCCGCCCGCCAGGTTGAACACCGCCATCAGCACCGCCAGCTGCCACAGCACCGCGCCCTGCCAGGCGAAGGTGGCGAGGGCCCCGGCGTTGGTGCAGCAGTTGACGATCTTGGCGGTGGCGGAGGCGGTGACCAGGTCGAGGTGGAGCAGGGCGGTGAGCGCCAGGACGAGGAACGTACCGGTGCCGGGGCCGATGAGGCCGTCGTAGAAGCCGATGCCGAGGCCGGCCAGGCCGATCGCGGCGAGGATCTGGCGGCGGGTCGCCGGGCCGGTGGCGGGGGCCGTGCCGAAGGCGGGGCGCAGGATCACGAAGGCGGCCACCGCGAGCAGCACCACCATGATCACCGGCTTGAGGACCTCGGTGCTCATCCCGGCCGCGAAGAACGCCCCGGCCGACGATCCGGCGAGGGCCGCCAGGCCGATGCGCACGGCGGTCCTCACGTCGACCGGCGCCTTGCGGGCGTACGTCACCGCCGCGCCCGTGGTGCCGACGATCGCGACCGCCTTGTTGGTGCCGAGCGCGTGCGCGGCGGGGGTGCCGGCGGGCAGGCCGAGCAGCAGGGCGGGCAGCAGCAGCAGCCCGCCGCCGCCGACCACGGCGTCGATCCAGCCGGCGGCGAGGGCGGCCAGACAGAGCAGGACGACCGTGGTCAGGGAGATGTCGGGCATGGCCGTGAGCCTAGGGACGGGATAGATGCTGCGTCCATCAAGATGAGCGTTTGTTGAGGTTGGCGCAGGAGCGGCGCGGAGCCGGCCTCCTCGCACACGCCCCGTCCGGGGCCCGGAACCCTCACATCCCCGCCCGCCTCCCGCTGAGGGCAGCGTTCCGCGCGGGAAACAGGGGTGATGCCACCGGGTAACACCCGCACCGCACGCTCAAGGGCATGACCTCGAACGAGCGTGTGGTGGTGATCGGCTCCGGCCTCGCGGGCGTACGGCTCGCCCGGCGGCTCGGCGAGCTCGGCACGCCCGTGACGCTGATCGGCGAGGAGGAGCACCGCCCGTACAACAGGGTGCTGCTCGCCGAGGTGCTGGCCGGACGCTACAGCCCCGAGGTGATCGCCCTGCCGGCGCCCGCGGAGCTGACCCGCGCCCGGGTCACCGGCATCGACCGCGCGGCACGCACCGTCACCTGCGCGGACGGGACGGTGACCGCATACGGCAGGCTGGTCCTGGCCACCGGCTCCAACCCCGTGCTCCCGCCGCTGCGCGGCCTGTTCACCGCCGGCCACGAGCTGCCCGAGGGCGTGCACGCGTTCCGCACCCTGGACGACTGCCTGGGCCTGGCCGGGGCGGTACGGCCCGGGGCGCGGACGGTGGTGATCGGCGGCGGGCTGCTCGGGGTCTCCGCGGCCCGCGCGCTCGCCGTGCGCGGCGCACAGGTCGTCCTCGCCCAGCAGTCCGAGCGGCTCATGGAGCGCCAGCTGGACCCGGCCGCCTCCCGGCTCGTCGAGCGGCACCTCACCGGCCTCGGCGTGGAGGTGCACACCGAGTGCCGGGTGCGGGACGTGCGCTGCGTCGGCGGCGCGGTCCGCTCGGTGGAGATGGCCGACGGCTACGCCCTCGACGCCGACCTCGTGGTCCTGGCCTGCGGGGTGCGCCCGCGCACCGGCCTCGCGCAGGCGGCGGGTCTCGAGGTCCGCAGGGGCGTCGTCGTCGACGACGAGCTGCGCACCTCCGACCCGTACGTCCACGCCGTCGGCGACTGCGTCCAGCACGCCGGCACGGTGTACGGGCTGGCCGCCCCGGCCCTCGAACAGGCCGACGCGCTCGCCGCGCTGCTCGCCGGGGACACCGGCGCCCGCTACACCGGCACCCGCTCCCTGACCCGGCTCACCCTCACCGGTCCTGACAACCCCTTCGACCTGGCCGCCTTCGGCGAGACCGAGGCGCTGCCGGGCGACGACGTCGTCCAGCTCGCCGACGCCACCCGGGGCACCTACCGCAAGGTCGTCGTCCGCGACGACCGCCTGGTCGGCGGGGTCCTCGTCGGCGAACTCGGCACCGTCGGCGCCCTCGCGCGCGCCTGGGAGGGAGCAGAGCCGCTCCCGTCCGCCGGCGGGCCCCTGCTCCACCTGCTCACCAACGATGGAGGCTCCTGATGACCGCCACCCCGGAGGCACCCCCCACGATCGTGCTCGTCGGCCACGGCATGGTCGGCCAGCGCTTCCTCGAGGCGCTCGCCGGGCGCGGCCTGACCGCCACGCACCGCGTGGTCGTGCTGTGCGAGGAGCCGCGCCCGGCGTACGACCGGGTCCAGCTCACCTCGTACTTCTCGGGGAGGACGCCCGAGGACCTGTCCCTGACGGACGCGGCGTTCATCGAGGAGCACGGCATCGAGCTGCACGTCGGCGACCCGGCGGAGACGGTCGACCGTGCGGCGCGCACGGTGACGGCCCGCTCCGGGCTGGTCGTCGGCTACGACGTCCTGGTCCTGGCCACCGGCTCCTACCCGTTCGTGCCGCCGGTGCCGAACAAGGACGCCGAGGGCTGTTTCGTCTACCGCACGATCGAGGACCTGCTCGCGATCGAGGAGTACGCGAAGAAGTCGACGACCGGCGCCGTGGTCGGCGGCGGCCTGCTCGGCCTGGAGGCGGCGGGCGCGCTCAAGGGTCTCGGACTCACCTCCCACATCGTGGAGTTCGCGCCCCGGCTGATGCCCGTCCAGGTCGACGAGGGCGGCGGCGCGGCGCTGCTGCGCACCATCGAGGAGATGGGCCTGTCCGTCCACACCGGCGTCGGCACACAGGAGATCGTGGTCGGCGAGGACGGCGCGGTCACCGGGATGAGGCTGTCGGACGGTTCCGAACTCGCCACCGACCTGGTGGTGTTCTCGGCCGGTGTCCGCCCCCGCGACCAGCTGGCCCGCGCCTCGGGCCTGACCGTCGGCGAGCGCGGCGGCATCGTGGTCGACGAGCAGTGCCGCACGGTCGCCGACCCGCGCGTGTTCGCGATCGGCGAGTGCGCGCTGGCCGCCGACGGCCGGGTGTACGGCCTGGTCGCGCCCGGTTACGAGCAGGCCGAGACGGCCGCCGCGACGATCGCCGAGGACGAGTCCGCGTTCACCGGCGCCGACCTGTCCACCAAGCTGAAGCTGCTCGGTGTGGACGTGGCGTCCTTCGGCGACGCGCACGGCACCACCGACGACTGCCTGGACGTCGTCTACTCCGACTCCCGCGCCGGCCTGTACAAGAAGCTGGTCGTCGGCCGGGACGGCACGCTGCTCGGCGGCATCCTGGTCGGCGACGCGGAGGCGTACGGCACGCTGAAGGCCTTCACCGGCTCCGTCCCGCCGGTCCCGCCCGAGTCGCTGGTGCTGCCGGCCGGCGCCGGGGCGCCCGCCCAGCTCGGCCCGTCGGCGCTGCCGGACGACGCGATCATCTGCTCCTGCAACAACGTCCGCAAGGGCACGATCCGCGAGGCGGTCACCGAGCACCGCTGCACCACCGTGCCCGAGGTGAAGAAGTGCACCAAGGCCGGCACGACGTGCGGCAGCTGCGTCAAGGTCCTCGGCCAGCTGATCAACGCCGAGCTGGAGGCGAGCGGCGTCGAGGTCGACAAGGGCCTGTGCGCCTGCTTCTCGCAGACCCGCGAGGAGCTGTACGAGATCGTCCTCACCCTGCGCGTCACCTCCTACCGGGAGCTGCTCGACCGGCACGGCCGCCAAGGCGCCCGGGGCGGTGACGGCTGCGAGGTCTGCAAGCCGGCGGTCGGCTCGATCATCGCCTCCCTCGCCCCGACGATCGGCGCCAGCACTCACGTCCTGGACGGCGAGCAGGCGGCGCTGCAGGACACCAACGACCACTTCCTGGCCAATCTGCAGAGGAACGGCTCGTACTCGGTCGTGCCCCGCATCCCCGGCGGTGAGATCGCCCCGGAGAAGCTGATCGTGATCGGCGAGATCGCCCGCGACTTCGGCCTCTACACGAAGATCACCGGCGGCCAGCGCATCGACATGTTCGGCGCGCGGGTGGAACAGCTGCCCGTCATCTGGGCCCGTCTGGTCGACGCCGGCTTCGAGTCCGGCCACGCCTACGGCAAGTCGCTGCGCACGGTGAAGTCCTGCGTCGGGCAGACCTGGTGCCGCTACGGGGTCCAGGACTCCGTCCGCATGGCGATCGACCTGGAGCTGCGCTACCGGGGCCTGCGCTCCCCCCACAAGCTCAAGTCCGCGGTCTCCGGATGCCAGCGCGAGTGCGCCGAGGCCCAGTCGAAGGACTTCGGCGTCATCGCCACGGCGAACGGCTGGAACCTCTACGTCGGCGGCAACGGCGGCGCCACCCCGCGCCACGCCGACCTGCTCGCGCAGGACCTCTCGGACGCCGAACTGATCCGCCTGGTCGACCGGTTCCTGATGTTCTACATCCGCACCGCCGACCGCCTGGAGCGCACCAGCGTGTGGCTGGACCGCATCCCCGGCGGCCTGGACCACGTACGGGACGTCGTCGTCCACGACTCGCTCGGCATCTGCGACGAACTGGAGGCGCTGATGGCCGCCCACGTCGCGCACTACCGCGACGAGTGGGCCGAGACCATCAACGACCCGGAGAAGCTGGCCCGCTTCGTGTCCTTCGTGAACGCCCCCGACACCCCCGACCCGGTGGTCGCCTTCGTCCCCGAGCGCGACCAGATGAAGCCCGACCTGCCGCTGCTGAACATCGGCCTGCGACCCGCCGACGAGATCCTGGAAGGAAGCGTCACGCGATGACCCTGGCACTCGAGACCACCGATCTGAAGGTCCGGCTCCGCCTCGCCGACGACTGGTTCACGGCCTGCGACCTGAGCGCGCTGCTCCCGGGCCGCGGAGTGGCCGTCCTCCTCCCCGACGGCCGCCAGGCCGCCCTCTTCGCCGACCGCACCGGCCGCCTCTACGCCATCGACAACCGCGACCCCTTCACCGGCGCGGCGGTCCTCTCCCGCGGCCTGACCGGCACCCACCGGGGCCGCCCCTTCGTCGCCTCCCCGCTCCTGAAGCAGCGCTTCGACCTGGAGTCGGGCCGGTGCCTGGACGACGAGGCGGTGCGGGTGACGGCGTACGAGGTGAAGGCGGCGTAACCGGCCGCGGCCTGCCGGGTCCGCAAGCGCCGCGACGACGCCCGCTGAGGCAGTACCGCGCGAAGACCGGCTCCCCGGCCTACAGGGACAGCAGCAGGGAGTCGGTCCTCCCCCGCCGGCGCCGCACGTGCCCGCGCCGCCCGGCGAGGACCGCCATCAGCGTCCACGCCACGAGCCCGCCGACCAGACCGTTCAGCCGCCCCGCGGCGTCCACCCTGTCCGCCTGCTCCATGGGCGCCGCGCCTTCCGGGTCGCGGAGGACGTCGAGCCGGTCCCCCACCTCCAGACCCGAGCCGTCACCGTTGTGGGTGAGCCGCTCCTCCAGTTCCTCCCCGTCCGCCGTGCGCAGCGTGAACCGGTGATTGTCGCCGCCCGTCTCGTCCGCGCTGTCCACCACGATCGTCACGCTCTCCCGCACCCCGCGCACCTCCAACGCCGCCTCGGGCGCGTACTGGACGGCTCCGACGAGGATGAACAGGCCCGGCACGAAGGACAGCAGGGCGATCCACCCCGCGCGATGAAGCAGCATCAGGAACAGGGCGAACGCGAGAAACAGCGGGACCCCCACGGCGATGGGCACCCACACCCACCGCAACGCCAGGTAGGACGCCCCCGCGGTGACGGCCGCGGCGGCCCACCCGAAGAGCACCGCCCCGACCGTGCGCCGGAACGACCGCCAGGGGTCGACGGCGTGTCCGCCCATGGCGCTCGACGGCCTGATGCCGCTCCTGCGTATCCGAAACGGCACCGCGTCCCCCGTGTTCCCCGCCGTAGCGGTCCGTAAGTCCCGGCGGAGGACACTACACACGCGAGAGGGCGGCACCCCCGCACGGGTGCCGCCCTCTCTTTCGTGGTCCGGAGCCGTCGCCGATCGGTGAGGGTGGTCGGGTGACAGACGACGGCTCCGGGGCTCGACTCGCCCCGTGAGGGCTAACGGTGGTCGCTGCCCGTGGAGGTGACGGCCGCGCGGCCGGCTTCCAGGCGGGCGACCGGGATGCGGAACGGGGAGCAGGAGACGTAGTCCAGGCCGACCCCGTGGAAGAAGTGGACCGACTCCGGGTCGCCGCCGTGCTCGCCGCAGACGCCGAGTTTCAGGTCGGGGCGGGTGGCGCGGCCGGCCTTCGCGGCGGCGGCGACCAGCGAGCCCACGCCGTCCTTGTCGATCGTCTCGAACGGCGACACCCCGAAGATGCCCTTCTCCAGGTAGGCCGTGAAGAAGGAGGCCTCCACGTCGTCGCGGGAGAAGCCCCACACCGTCTGGGTGAGGTCGTTGGTGCCGAAGGAGAAGAACTCCGCCGCCTCGGCGATCTGGCCGGCGGTCAGCGCGGCGCGCGGCAGTTCGATCATCGTGCCGATGGCGAGCTTCAGCCTGGTGCCGGTGGTCTGCTCGACCTCGGCGATGACCTGGTCGGCCTCCTCGCGGACGATCTCCAGCTCCTGGACCGTGCCGACCAGCGGGATCATGATCTCCGCGCGCGGGTCGCACTTGGCCGCCCGGCGCTCGGCCGCCGCCTCCGCGATGGCCCGCACCTGCATGGTGAACAGGCCCGGGATGACGAGGCCGAGACGGACGCCGCGCAGGCCCAGCATCGGGTTCTGCTCGTGCAGCCGGTGCACGGCCTGGAGCAGGCGCAGTTCGTTCTCGTGCGGCTCCTGCCGGGACTCGGCGAGGGCGACGCGGACCGACAGTTCGGTGATGTCGGGCAGGAACTCGTGCAGCGGCGGGTCGAGCAGGCGGATGGTGACCGGGAGGCCGTCCATCGCCTCGAAGAGCTCCACGAAGTCCCGCTTCTGGAGCGGGAGCAGGGCCTTGAGGGATTCCTCGCGCTCGGCCTCGGTGTCGGCCAGGATCAGGCGTTCGACCAGCTCGCGGCGGTCGCCGAGGAACATGTGCTCGGTGCGGCACAGGCCGATGCCCTGGGCGCCGAAGCGGCGGGCGCGCAGCGCGTCCTCGGCGTTGTCGGCGTTGGCCCGCACCCGCAGCCGGCGCTTGCGGTCGGCGAAGGCCATCATCCGGTGCACGGCCTCGACCAGTTCGTCGGCGTCGTCGGCGCCCGGGTGCATCCGACCCTCGAAGTACTCGACGACCGGGGAGGGGACGACCGGGACCTCGCCCAGGTAGACCTTGCCGGACGAGCCGTCGATGGAGACGACGTCGCCCTCCTCCACGACCCGCCCGCCGGGCACGGTCATCCGGCGGCGCTTGGTGTCGACCTCCAGCTCCTCCGCGCCGCAGACACAGGTCTTGCCCATGCCGCGCGCGACCACGGCCGCGTGGGAGGTCTTGCCGCCGCGCGAGGTGAGGATGCCCTCGGCGGCGATCATGCCGTCCAGGTCGTCGGGGTTGGTCTCGCGGCGGATCAGGATGACCTTCTCGCCGGAGCGGGACCACTTCACGGCGGTGTACGAGTCGAAGACCGCCTTGCCGACCGCCGCGCCCGGAGAGGCGGCGATGCCGCGGCCGACCTGCTCCACCCCTTCCCCGCCGCGGGCGTACTCGTCGTCGAAGCGGGGGAACATCAGCTGGGCGAGCTGGGCGCCGTTGACGCGGGTCAGCGCCTCGGCCTCGTCGATCAGGCCCTGGTCCACCAGCTGCGTGGCGATGCGGAAGGCGGCGCCCGCGGTGCGCTTGCCGACACGGGTCTGGAGCATCCAGAGCTGGCCGCGCTCGATGGTGAACTCGATGTCGCAGAGGTCCTTGTAGTGGTTCTCCAGGGTCTCCATGATCTGCATGAGCTGGTCGTACGACTTCTTGTCGATCGACTCCAGCTCGGCGAGCGGCACGGTGTTGCGGATGCCCGCGACCACGTCCTCGCCCTGCGCGTTCTGCAGGTAGTCGCCGTAGACGCCCTGGTGTCCGGAGGCGGGGTCGCGGGTGAAGGCGACGCCGGTGCCGGAGTCGGGGCCGAGGTTGCCGAAGACCATGGAGCAGACGTTGACGGCGGTGCCGAGGTCGTGCGGGATGCGCTCCTGGCGGCGGTAGAGCTTGGCGCGGTCGCCGTTCCAGGAGTCGAAGACGGCCTTGATGGCGAGGTCCATCTGCTCGCGCGGGTCCTGCGGGAAGTCCCGGCCGGTCTCGGCCTTGACGATCTTCTTGAACTTGGTGACGAGCTTCTTGAGGTCGGCGGCCTCCAGCTCGGTGTCGACGGTGACCTTCCTGGCCGCCTTCGCCGCGTCCAGCGCGTCCTCGAACAGCTCGCCGTCGACGCCGAGGACGGTCTTGCCGAACATCTGGATGAGGCGCCGGTAGGAGTCCCACGCGAACCGCTCGTCGCCGGCCTGCCGGGCGAGGCCCTGCACGGACTTGTCGGAGAGACCGATGTTGAGGACGGTGTCCATCATGCCCGGCATGGAGAACTTGGCCCCGGAGCGGACCGACACGAGGAGGGGGTCGTCGGCCTGGCCGAGCTTCTTGCCCATGGTCGCCTCGAGGGCGTCGAGGTGCGCACTCACCTCGTCACGCAGTGCCGCCGGCTCCTCGCCGCTGTCGAGGTAGGTCTTGCAGGCCTCGGTGGTGATGGTGAAGCCGGGCGGGACGGGAAGGCCCAGGTTGGTCATCTCGGCGAGGTTGGCGCCCTTGCCGCCGAGCAGGTCCTTCAGGTCCTTGTTGCCCTCGGTGAAGTCGTAAACGAACTTCGCTGCGTGGGGATCTTTGTTTTCCGACACGGGTCTCGACTCCTCGAGGACGCGGTGGCTGCCCTGACGTCGAGGAATGTACCCAGATCAAAGGCTTCTGGGTACGTCCACTTGTGCGTCATGCGCCTGTAACCACTCCTCCGCCAGCGGATCGAAAGTCAAAGCGCGGCAAGCCGGAGTGGCCGAATGTTTTCACCTCTTGAACGCACGACCCTTCTCCCCCCTCCTCCAGTCGCTCATGTGAGCGACAATCGCCACGTCTGATTTCGCTCGATGAACGATCGGGGGATGGCACTGAGTGCCGTCCTTTGAGAAGTGCAGCCGCCCATGATCCGCTCATCTGAGCGGAACCCTTATCAAGGGTGGCGAGAATCACGCTGCCACAGTGAGCCGGATTCCACCATGCGGACCGGATGAACGGACCGTCCCCACCGCTCGTACGGAACGGCGGCGGACCCGGACCCCCACGCCGGGTCCGCCTCCCACTGGGCTCGGTACCGAAGGGACCTCCGGGTTGCCTGTCTTCACACACCTGCGCGACGCGCGCGACGCGCACCCCGTCGCCGCCCTCGTCCTGCGCCGGACGCTGCACGTCCTCGCCGCCGCCCTCGTGGTCGGCGCCCTGCTGCTGCCGAACACCGCCCTGGGGCTGCGGCCCGACCGGTTCGCGCGGATACCGGCGGAGGCGATCGCCGGGGCCGTCCTGCTGCTCGCCCTGCCCCGCCGGCCGCGGATCGCCGTGGCGGCGCTGTACGGGGCGTGCGTCGGCGTCCTGACCGTGCTGAACCTGCTGGACATCGGGTTCACCGAATACCTGGGCCGCGGCTTCGACGTCGTACTCGACTGGGGGCTGCTCGACGACGCCCAGAGCTACGTCGCGGACTCGATGGGCTCCGCGACCGCGACCGCCGCCGCCGTCGGCGCGGTCGTCCTCGTCCTGCTCCTCGTGGCCGTGATGGCGCTGGCCACCGTCCGGCTCGGCAACCTGCTGGCCCGGCACCGCGTCCACGCCACCCCGGGCGCGCTGATCGCGGGGACGGTGTGGGTCGCCTGCGCGGCGCTCGGGGTCCAGGTCTCCGGCGCGCCGGTCGCCTCCGGCCCCGCCGTGGACGCCCTGACGGGGCAGACGCGGCGCGTGGTGGACACCCTGCGCGACGAGGCGGCGTTCGCGAAGGAGGCGCGGACGGACGCCTTCGGCGCCACTCCCCCCGGCCGGCTCGTCCCGGACCTGCGCGGCAAGGACGTCGTCCTCGCCTTCATCGAGAGCTACGGCCGTACCGCCCTCGAGAACCCGCTGATCGCCCCCGGCGTCGTCCACACCCTCGACACCCGCGCCGCCGCGCTCACGAAGGCCGGCTACCACGCCCGCAGCGGCTGGCTCACCTCGGCGACGTACGGCGGCAACAGCTGGCTCGGCCACTCCACCACCCTGTCCGGCCTGTGGATCGACAACCAGCAGCGCTACCGCACCGTCACCTCCGGCGACCACCTCACCCTCACCAAGGCGTTCCGCAAGACCGGCGCCTGGGACACCGTCGGGGTCATGCCGGGCGTGCAGAAGGCCTGGCCGGAGGCGGAGTGGCACGGCCTCGACAAGGTCTACGACGCCTTCGACCTCGGCTACGAGGGGCCGAAGTTCAGCTGGTCGACCATGCCGGACCAGTACGCCCTGGAGGCCTTCCAGCGGCTGGAGCACGGCCGCGAGCGCGACCGGCCGTTGATGGCGGAGGTCATCCTCACCTCCAGCCACCAGCCCTGGGCGCCGATCCCGGAACTGGTCGGCTGGGACGAGCTCGGCGACGGCTCGGTCTTCGACGCCATCGAGAAGGCGGGCAGGAAGACGTCCGACGTCATGGCCGACTCCACCGCGTCCCGGCGGGAGTACGGCAGGTCGATCGAGTACTCGCTCACCAGCCTCACCCAGTGGCTGGAGCGCTACGGCACCGACGACACCGTCCTCGTCTTCCTCGGCGACCACCAGCCCATCAGCCGCGTCAGCGGCAGGAACGCGGGCCGGGACGTGCCGGTGTCGGTCGTCGCCAAGGACCCGGAGGTGCTGGAGAAGATCGACGCCTGGAACTGGACGGAGGGCCTCCGCCCGGCGCGGGACGCGCCCGTGTGGAGGATGAGCGCGTTCCGCGACCGCTTCCTGACGGCCTACGGCTCCGTCCCGCACCCCACCGAGGACTGATCAGCCGCCGGAGGTGTCCAGTTCCGCCTCCTCGCCGACGCCCGCGCAGTCGTACGGGTCCTTCAGCCAGCCGTCCGGCAGCACCACCCGGTTGTTGCCGGACGTGCGGCCGCGGGGCCCGTCGGCGCCGACCGGCCAGGGCTGGTCGAGGTCCAGTTCGTCGAGCCCGGCCCGCAGCTCCTGAAGCGAGGAGGTGATCGCGAGCCGCCCCCGCATCGCGGAGCCGACCGCGAAGCCCTTCAGGTACCAGGCCACGTGCTTGCGGAAGTCGATCACCCCGCGCGACTCGTCGCCGATCCACTCCCCCAGCAGGGTGGCGTGCCGGACCATGACGTCGGCGACCTCGCGCAGGGTGGGCCGCACATAGGCGTCCGTCCGCCCCTCGAAGGCCGCGACCAGGTCCGCGAACAGCCACGGCCGGCCCAGACAGCCCCGGCCCACGACCACCCCGTCGCAGCCGGTCTCGCGCACCATCCGCAGCGCGTCCCGGGCCGACCAGATGTCGCCGTTGCCGAGCACCGGGATCTCCGGGACGTGCTCCTTCAGCCGGGCGATGGCGTCCCAGTCGGCGGTGCCGCCGTAGTGCTGGGCGGCGGTGCGGCCGTGCAGCGCGATGGCCCTCACGCCCTCCTCCACCGCGATCCGGCCGGCGTCCAGGTAGGTCAGGTGGTCGTCGTCGATGCCCTTGCGCATCTTCATCGTCACCGGCAGGTCCCCGGCCCCGCCGACCGCCTCGCGCAGGATGGCGCGCAGCAGGTTCCGCTTGTACGGGAGGGCCGAGCCGCCGCCCTTGCGGGTCACCTTGGGGACCGGGCAGCCGAAGTTGAGGTCGATGTGGTCGGCGAGGTCCTCCTCCGCGATCATGCGGACGGCCTTGCCGACGGTCGCCGGGTCGACGCCGTACAGCTGGATGGAGCGCGGCTTCTCGCTCGCGTCGAACCTGATCAGCTGCATGGTCTTGTCGTTGCGTTCGACCAGCGCCCGGGTGGTGATCATCTCGCTGACGAACAGGCCCTTGCCGCCGCTGAACTCCCGGCACAGGGTGCGGAAGGGCGCGTTGGTGATCCCGGCCATGGGAGCGAGCACGACGGGCGGCAGGACCGCGTGCGGGCCGATGCGCAGGGTCGTGTTCGGGGCCGCGTTCAGGGTGGGCGTGGGCGTGGACATTCCCCCATTGTCCCGCATGCCGAGGGGCACCCGGTACGTCGGTGCACGAAGAACGTGTAACGGTCATTAGTTAACCGCACTATCGAAATGCGCGTACGATGGCGCCCATGCCCGAGCTCAACCACGGCCGACGCGTGCTGGTGCTCGCGATCTGCTGCATGAGTCTGCTGATCGTGAGCCTGGACAACACGGTCCTCAACGTCGCCCTGCCCGCCCTCCAGAGGGACTTCCACGCGAGTACCCCGGGTCTGCAGTGGACCATCGACGCGTACACGCTCGTCCTGGCCTCCCTGCTGATGCTCGCGGGCTCCACGGCCGACCGGATCGGCCGCAGACGGGTGTTCATGACGGGCCTGGTGGTCTTCACCCTCGGCTCGGTGCTGTGCTCCCTGGCCCCGGACCTGTCCTGGCTGGTCGTGTTCCGGGCGGTGCAGGCGGTGGGCGGCTCGATGCTCAACCCGGTCGCCATGTCGATCATCACCAACACCTTCACCGACCCCCGCGAGCAGGCCCGCGCGATCGGCGCGTGGGGCGCGGTCGTCGGCATCTCGATGGCCGCGGGACCGCTGGTCGGCGGGCTGCTGGTGGAGTCGGTCGGCTGGCGCTCCATCTTCTGGATCAACCTGCCGGTGGGCCTGGCCGCGCTGCTGCTCACCCGGCGCTTCGTCCCGGAGTCCCGCGCCCCGAAGGCCCGCCGACCGGACCCGGTCGGCCAGCTCCTGGTGATCGTCCTGTTCGGCTCCCTGACGTACGCGATCATCGAGGCCCCGCACGCATCCCTCTCCGTGACCGCCCCCTTCGCCGCCGTCGCGCTGATCGCCCTGCTCGCCCTGCTGCGCTACGAGTCCCGCCGCCGCGATCCCCTCATCGACCTGCGCTTCTTCCGCTCCGCTCCGTTCAGCGGGGCCACGGTGACAGCCGTGAGCGCGTTCGCCGCGCTCGGCGGCTTCCTGTTCCTGTCCACGCTGTACCTGCAGAACGTACGGGGCCTGAGCGCCCTGGACGCGGGGCTGTGGATGCTCCCGATGGCCGTCCCGACCTTCCTGTGCGCCCCGCTCTCCGGCCGGCTGGTCGGCAGCCGGGGTCCGCGCCTGCCGCTGCTGATCGCGGGGACCGCGATGACGGTGAGCGGACTCCTCTTCGCCCTCTTCGAGGCCGAGACGTCGAACCCGACCCTCTTCCTCGGCTACGTCCTGTTCGGCGTCGGCTTCGGCTTCGTCAACGCCCCGATCACGAACACGGCCGTCTCCGGCATGCCGACCGCCCAGGCGGGGGTGGCCTCGGCGGTCGCCTCCACCAGCCGGCAGCTTGGCCAGGCGCTGGGGGTGGCGGTGATCGGCGCGGTGCTGGCGGCGGGGGTGGGCTCGTCGTCGTACGCGCAGACGTTCGTGACGGCGGCGCGGCCGGGCTGGTGGATCCTCGCGGGGTGCGGCCTCGCGGTGCTGGCCGTGGGCGCGCTGACATCGGGCCGCTGGGCCCGCGGGACCGCCGAACGCACGGCAGAACGCCTGGAGTCGACGGAGATGCGCCGGAACGCGGGCGTGAGCGCCTGAGACCGCTGTCCGCCGTCCGCGGGCGCGCCCGCACGACTGCCGGCGCCGAACGCGGGGCAGTAGAACGGCTACCACCGTCCCCGGCCTCCGGAGGAGCCATGCCGCAGATCGACACGAGCAAGGTCAGCCGCTGGGACCTGCACGGCCGCGAGTACGTCGTCCACGTCCAACGCAGCGGCATACAGCGGACGATCCGGTGTGCCACCTGCGGCTGGCGCAGCGGCGCCCGGTTCCTGCCGTGGCTCAAGGCACAGGAGCACCTGACACGGGCGCACCAGGCGACGGTGGACCCGTCGAACCGGCGGGTGCCGAACGCGAGGCCCCCGGTACCGGACCACTGAACGGTCCGGTACCGGGGGCCTCGGCAGGGCCCGCGAAGCGACTAGGCGCCGATCAGACGGGCCGCCAGGTACCCCTCGATCTGGTCGAGGGAGACGCGCTCCTGCTTCATGGTGTCGCGCTCGCGCACGGTCACCGCGTTGTCGTCCAGCGTGTCGAAGTCGACGGTGACGCAGAACGGCGTACCGATCTCGTCCTGGCGGCGGTAGCGGCGGCCGATGGCGCCGGCGTCGTCGAACTCGATGTTCCAGTTCTGCCGCAGCGCCTGCGCCAGCCCCTTCGCCTTCGGCGACAGCTCGGCGTTGCGGGACAGCGGGAGCACGGCCACCTTCACCGGGGCGAGGCGGTGGTCGAGCCGCAGCACGGTCCGCTTCTCCATCTTGCCCTTGGCGTTGGGCGCCTCGTCCTCGACGTAGGCGTCGAGCAGGAAGGCGAGCATCGCCCGGCCGACACCGGCCGCCGGCTCGATGACGTACGGCGTCCAGCGCTCGCCGGCCTCCTGGTCGTAGTAGGCGAGGTCCTGGCCGGAGGCCTTGGAGTGGGCGCCGAGGTCGTAGTCGGTGCGGTTGGCGACGCCCTCCAGCTCGCCCCACTCGCTGCCGCCGAACTGGAAGCGGTACTCGATGTCAGCGGTGCGCTTGGAGTAGTGGGAGAGCTTCTCCTTCGGGTGCTCGTACCACCGCATGTTCTCCTCGCGCAGGCCGAGACCGGTGTACCAGTTCCAGCGCTGCTCCATCCAGTACTCCTGCCACTTCTCGTCCTCGCCCGGCTTGACGAAGAACTCCATCTCCATCTGCTCGAACTCGCGGGTGCGGAAGATGAAGTTGCCGGGCGTGATCTCGTTGCGGAAGGACTTGCCCATCTGGGCGATGCCGAACGGCGGCTTCTTGCGCGAAGCGGTCTGCACCTGGGCGAAGTTGGTGAAGATGCCCTGGGCGGTCTCGGGGCGCAGGTAGGCGATGGAGCCGGAGTCCTGCGTCGGGCCGAGGTGGGTGGAGAGCAGGCCCGAGAACTGCTTGGGCTCGGTGAAGGTGCCCTTGTTGCCGCAGTTGGGGCAGCTGAGGTCGGCGAGGCCGTTCTCCGGGGCGCGGCCCTTCTTCTCCTCGTAGGCCTCCTCCAGGTGGTCCGCGCGGAACCGCTTGTGGCAGGAGGTGCACTCGGTCAGCGGGTCCGTGAAGGTCGCGACGTGGCCGGACGCCACCCACACGTCCGGGGCCAGGATCACGGACGAGTCGATGCCGACCACGTCCTCGCGCGAGGTGACCATGTAGCGCCACCACTGGCGCTTCAGGTTCTCCTTGAGCTCGACACCCAGCGGTCCATAATCCCAGGCGGCACGCTGGCCGCCGTAGATCTCACTGCAGGGGAATACGAAGCCACGGCGCTTGCTCAGGCTGACGATGGTGTCGATCTTGTCGGCGGCCACGGTGCTCTCTTCATTACGACGACGGGCGACGAAGCGAGATTGCTTCCAGCGAAGCCCTCAGGCTACCGGCGCGGCCTGCCCCGCGACCAATTCGGTGCCCCTTACAGCGCCCCCACGTGCTTTGTTGACAACGGTTTCCATATTTGTTGAAAATGAGAGTCATGAACGTACGACGACACTACATATCCACGGCCGCGCTGGCCGCGGCCACCGCCCTCGGTCTCGGCACCCTGACCGCCTGCTCCTCCGACAGCGCCGCCGAGGGCAACACCGACAAGTTCGACGTCGTCGCCTCGTTCTACCCGATGGCCTTCCTCGCCGAGCAGATCGGCGGCGAGCACGTCAGCGTCACCAGTCTCACCGAGCCCGGCCAGGAGCCGCACGACCTGGAGATCAGCGCCAAGCAGACCGCGCAGCTCGAGGAGTCCGACGCGGCGCTCTACCTCAAGGGCCTCCAGCCCACCGTCGACGAGGCCATCGGCCAGTCCCCGGTCGCCACGAAGATCGACGCGGCGACCCTGACGACCCTGGAGGAGCACGGCGCCGAGGCCGGCGGGCACGAACACGAGGAGGAGCACGCCGAGGAGGAGCACGGCCACGACCACGCCGAGGAGGAGCACGGCCACGCCGAGGAGGAGCACGGCCACGAGCACGAGGGCGGCAAGGACCCCCACGTCTGGCTCGACCCGGTCAAGTACGCCGAGGTGGCCGAGGGCGTCGGCAAGGCCTTCGAGAAGGCCGATCCGGACCACGCCGCCGACTACCGGAAGAACACCGCGGCCCTGGTCGGCAAGCTGAACGACCTCGACGAGAAGTTCGAGACCGGCCTCGCGGACCGGAAGAACAGCGTCTTCATCACCACGCACTCCGCCTTCGGCTACCTCGCCGAGCGCTACGGCCTGACCGAGGAGGCCATCAGCGGCCTGGACCCCGAGTCCGAGCCCAGCGCGGCGCGCGTGAAGGAACTCCAGAAGACGGCGAAGGCCGACGGCGTCACCACCGTCTTCTACGAGACCCTCGTCAGCGACAAGACCGCCAAGACCCTCGCCGGCGACACCGGGCTCAGGACGGACGTCCTCGACCCGCTCGAGGGCATCACCGACGCCTCCCGCGGCGACGACTACTTCCAGGTCATGGAAGCCAACCTCAAGGCCCTGCAGACGGCCCTGGGAACCAAGTGACCCACGAACCACCGGAGGACGGCATGACCGAGCCCGTCATCTCCCTGCACGGCGTCCGCGCCGAGCTGGGCTCGCGCCCCGTCCTGCGCGGCATCGACCTCGCCGTGCGCCGCGGCGAGGTCGTCGCCCTGCTCGGCGCCAACGGCTCCGGCAAGTCGACGGCCGTGCGCAGCGTCATCGGCCAGGTACCGGTCAGCGCCGGGGAGATCGAGCTGTTCGGCACCCCGCGGCGCCGGTTCCGCGACTGGGCGCGCGTGGGCTACGTCCCGCAGCGCACCACCGCCGCCGGCGGCGTGCCCGCCACGGTCACCGAGGTCGTCTCCTCGGGCCGCCTGGCCCGCACCCGCTTCGGCCTCTTCCGCAGGGCCGACCACGAGGCCGTGCGCCACGCCCTGGACCTCGTCGGCATGGCGGACCGCGCCAAGGACTCCGTCGACGCCCTCTCCGGCGGCCAGCACCAGCGGGTCCTGATCGCCCGCGCCCTCGCCGCCGCCCCCGAACTGCTGATCATGGACGAGCCGATGGCGGGCGTCGACCTGGCCAGCCAGGAGGTCCTCGCCGAGACGCTGAAGGGCCAGGTGGCCCGGGGCGCCACGGTCCTCCTCGTCCTGCACGAACTGGGCCCGCTGGAGCCCCTGATCGACCGGGCGGTCGTCCTCCGCGACGGCTGCGTCCTGCACGACGGCCCGCCCCCGAAGGCCGTCGGCCAGCACGCGCTGCCCGGCCACGACCACGTCCACCCGCACGCGCCCGCGGGCGCCGAACCGATCCGCACGGGACTGCTGAGCTGATGGAGATCCTCGACTACGCCTTCATGCAGCGGGCCCTGCTCGCCGCCGTCCTGGTCGGCATCACCGCCCCCGCCGTCGGCATCTACCTGGTCCAGCGCCGCCAGGCCCTCATGGGCGACGGCATCGGCCACGTGGCCATGACCGGCGTCGGCCTCGGCTTCCTGCTCAGCTGGTCCCCGATCTGGATGGCGACGCTCGTCTCCGTCCTCGGCGCCGTCTTCATGGAACTGGTCCGCTGGTACGCCAGGACCCGCGGCGACATCGCCCTCGCGATGCTCTTCTACGGCGGCATGGCCGGCGGCGTCATGTTCATCAACCTCGCCCCCGGCGGCTCCACCACCAACCTCTCCTCGTTCCTCTTCGGCTCCCTGTCCACGGTCTCCGAGTCCGACGTCACCGCGATCTGCCTGCTGGCCGCGTTCGTCGTCCTGATCACCGTCGGTCTGCGCCGGCAGCTGTTCGCGGTCAGCCAGGACGAGGAGTTCGCCCGTGTGACGGGCCTGCCGGTGCGGTTCCTCAACCTGCTCACGGCGGTCACGGCCGCGGTCACGGTCTCCGTCGCGATGCGCGTGGTCGGCCTGCTGCTGGTGAGCGCGCTCATGGTGGTGCCCGTCGCGGCGGCCCAGCAGCTCACCCGCAGTTTCGCCGCGACCTTCGCCGTCGCCGTCGCGATCGGCGTGAGCGTGACCATCGGCGGCACGGTCACCTCGTACTACCAGGACGTGCCGCCCGGCGCGACGATCGTGCTGCTGACCATCGCCGCGTTCATCGCGCTGACCGCGCTGGCCGCCCCGCTGGCCCGCCGCCGCGCCCGGGCGCTGGCCGCGGCCCGACCCGGCGGCGACCCCGCCGAGTGCGCCGTTCCGGCCGGCCGCAAGGCCGCCGACGAGGTCGGCGCCTGACCGCCCTCCGCCCGGACTGGCACAATGGCCCGGGCATAGGCCAGATGTGAGGAGGCAATCCGGTGACGACCGCAGGACCACCCGTGAAGGGCCGCTCCACCCGGCAGCGCGCCGCGGTGGCGGCTTGCCTCCAGGAGGTCGACGAGTTCCGCAGCGCGCAGGAACTCCACGACATGCTCAAGCACAAGGGCGACTCGGTCGGGCTCACCACGGTCTACCGCACGCTCCAGTCCCTCGCCGACGCCGGCGAGGTCGACGTCCTGCGCACCGCCGACGGCGAGTCCGTCTACCGCCGCTGTTCCACCGGCGACCACCACCACCACCTGGTCTGCCGCAGCTGCGGCAAGGCGGTGGAGGTGGAGGGCCCGGCGGTGGAGAAGTGGGCGGAGGCCATCGCGGCGGAACACGGCTACGTCAACGTGGCCCACACGGTGGAAATCTTCGGCACGTGCGCGGAGTGCGCGGGGGCGGCGAAGGGCTGAGCCCTTCGCCGCCTTCCGGCTCCGGGAGCGTCAAGCGCCCGACGGGTCGCGTGCGGACAGGCCCTCGGACGGTCGGCGGGGGCGTGCGCCGTGCGGTCACGGCTCACGCCCGTCACACCGAGGTCACCGCCGTCCGAGAACCGGGTCGGTCCGGTCCGCTCCGGTCAGAGGACGTTCAGGACCTTGGTGACGCCGGCACCCGCCGGACGGGTCAGCTGGAAGTTCACCACCTTGGTCTCCTCCAGTCCGTCCTCGGTGCTCGTGCACGTGAGCGTGGCGGTCGCGTTGTCGCCCGCACCCGCGCTCACCGGGTTGAGGGACAGCTGCGAGTAGAGGGCCCGGGGCGTGGCCGCGTTGATCGCCGTGCTGTTGGACGCCCGGGTCGACTGGACCGACAGTGAGGTCGGCACGAACTGGTCGCCGAAGCTGGCGCAGCTGACGGTTCCCCTGAGGACCACCGTCGGGTTCTGCGGGTTGGCCGAGGCTGCCGTGGCACCGGCCACCGGGAAGGCCAGTGCCAGCGCGAACACGCTCGCCATGGCTCCCTTGGACATCTTCCTCTTCCTCGCGTTCGTGAAGCGAACGGCCATGACAGCCTCCAAGCGTGGATGACGAAGGGGTGCGAGGATCGCACCGGGAGGACTCGGCTTCGGCCTGCCGTCCCGTCCCCCGGGCCTCGGACGACCCTCGTTTTCCACCATTGCGCAGCTCTTCCCCGAGTGCAAAAGATGGCTCCGGGCCAGGCTGAACGATGAACGGTCAAGCACCTGAGGGTTTCGTCCGGCGTGGCGCCGGATGGTTGCCGGAGCACACAAGCCACTGGTGATCGGGTCCATTTGACCGCACCGGGCCGGCGGCCGGGGCCGTCGCGGGAGGCCCTGGCCCCTCCCCGGGGGTGCCCCCCTGCTCCCCTCCCCGGCAAGCCTGTTGACGCCTCCCGAGCCCACCGGGGCTCCCTGCCGACGAGATTGGCAGGGAGCGGGCGTCACGCCCGCCCGAAACAACGCTCCGGCGGACGCGGGCGGCGGACCGGCCGGCCGTCAGGACTCCGTCGCGCGGCCCTTCATCGCCGCCTCCATGGCGGCCAGTTCCTCGTTGGGGACGGCGCCGCCGAAGCGGCGGTCGCGGGAGGCGTACTCGACGCAGGCCCGCCACAGGTCGCGGCGGTCGAAGTCGGGCCAGAGCACGTCCTGGAAGACCATCTCGGCGTAGGCGCTCTGCCAGAGGAGGTAGTTGGAGGTGCGCTGCTCACCGCTGGGCCGCAGGAAGAGGTCCACGTCCGGCATGTCCGGGTAGTACATGTACCGCTGCAGCGTCTTCTCGTCGACCTTCGACGGGTCGAGCCGCCCGGCCCGCACGTCCTCCGCCAGCGCCTGCGCCGCGTCCGCGATCTCCGCCCGCCCGCCGTAGTTCATGCAGAAGTACAGCGTCAGCCGGTCGTTGTCCTTCGTCTGCTCCTGGGCGACCTGCAGCTCCTTGGCCACCGACTTCCACAGCTTGGGCATCCGCCCGACCCACCGCACCCGGACCCCCAGCTCGTCGAGCTGGTCGCGGGACTTGCGGATGAAGTCCCGGTTGAAGTTCATCAGGAAGCGCACCTCGTCCGGCGAGCGCTTCCAGTTCTCGGTGGAGAAGGCGTACAGCGAGATCGCGCCGACCCCCATCTCGATCCCGCCCTGGAGCACGTCCAGCACCCGCTCGGCGCCGACCTTGTGCCCCTCGGTGCGCGGCAGCCCCCGCGCCTTCGCCCACCGCCCGTTGCCGTCCATGACGATCGCCACGTGCTTCGGGATCAGTTCCCCGGGAAGCTTCGGAGGCCGCGCGCCGGACGGGTGCGGTTCCGGCGTCCTGTACTCCCGGCGCTGACGCCCCAGGAACCCGCGTACGGCCATGTGTCTCTCGTCTCCTCGTGCTTACTTCTCGACGTACCTCAGCGAGCGCAGTCCGCGCTCCAGGTGCCAGTGCAGGTAGGCGGACACCAGCCCGCTCCCCTCCCGGACGTACCGCGCCTCGCACGCGTCCGCGGTCTCCCAGTCTCCCGCAAGCAGCGCGCCGAGGAGTCCGAGGGCCTGCGGTGAGGGTACGACGCTGCCGGGCACCCGGCAGTCGGCGCAGACGGAACCGCCGGACGCGACCGAGAAGAACCGGTTCGGCCCGGGCATGCCGCACTTCGCGCAGTCGGTGAAGCTGGGCGCGTACCCGTTGACGGCGAGGGAGCGCAGCAGGAAGGCGTCGAGGACGAGGTGCGGGGCGTGCTCACCCCGGGCGAGTGTCCGCAGGGCCCCGACCAGCAGCAGGTACTGCTGCACCGCCGGCTCGCCCTCGTGGTCGGTGAACCGCTCGGCGGTCTCCAGCATGGCGGTGCCCGCGGTGTACCGCGCGTAGTCCGTGACGATCCCGCCGCCGTACGGCGCTATCGTCTCGCTCTGCGTGCACAGGGGCAGACCGCGGCCGATCAGCTCGCTCCCCCTGGAGAAGAACTGCACGTCCACGTGCGAGAACGGTTCGAGGCGCGCGCCGAACTTCGACTTCGTCCGGCGCACGCCCCTCGCCACCGCGCGTACCCGCCCGTGACCGCGCGTGAGCAGGGTGATGATCCGGTCCGCCTCACCCAGCTTCTGGGTGCGCAGCACGATGCCGTCGTCGCGGAACAGGCTCATGGATCCATTCTCCCGTACGCGGACGGCGCCCCCGACGCCCGTCCGCCCGGGGTCTCAGATCTGGTTCAGGCCGCCGTCGACGTACAGGCTCGACCCGGTCACGAAGCTGCTCTGCCCGGAGGCGAGGAAGGCCACGGCGGCGGCGATCTCCTCCGGACGTCCGAGCCGGCCCAGCGGCACCTTCGCGGCCATGTCCCGCTTGAGGCCCTCGGCCTGTTCCGCGTCGGGGGCGAGCCCCGTCAGGCCGGGGGTGCCGGTCGGGCCGGGCGTGATGGCGTCGCCCCGGACGCCCCGCCCCTTGAGCTCGTTGGCCCAGGTCCGGGAGACGGGGAGCGTCTCGGTGCGTACCGGTCCCGTCACCCCGCGTCAGGGGAGTTCCCCCCGGCTGCGCGCATTGACGTAGGCGGTCGCCGCGCGCAGGCGCTCGGCCGGGGTCGCGCGCCGTACGGCACCGGGGTCGGCGTCCCACTCCCGGCCGCCGCCGTACGGCCTCAGCTGGACGTAGGGCCCCTCATGCCCCATGACCACGCCGACCCGCTCGGTCCGGGTGTCCACGACATGCGCGCCGACGGGCAACTTCACCGCACCACCGCCGCCGCGATCCGCCGCGCGGTCTCCACGGAACACCGCCCCAGTTCCACGAGCGGACAGGGCGCCTCCCGCGCGAGACTCACCGGGTCCAGCCCCAGTGACGGCAGGGAAATTCCGGCCTTCTCGAACGCCGCCCGCAATTCCTTCACCACATCCTCCGCTTCTTCGACGCAGAGCGCCGAGTGCTGTGCCTTCACGCTGTTCCCCTTCCTTTTCGGCTTTCACTCTTCGTACCCCGAGGGTGACCTTCCGTCCCTACCCTCGGGAGGGGGTCTTGCTCTACAAGTGCGAGTCAGCACAAGGGGATTGGTTATGGCCAATGGTTCACGTCAGGCGGCGTGGGAGTTCTTCGGCGCGGAACTGAAGCGGCGGCGCGAGGACGCGGGGTTCACGCAGGTGGAACTGGGTGCGCGGGTGTTCGTGTCCGGCGGCTACATCGGCCAGTTCGAACAGGCGATTCGCAAGCCGCAATTGGACGTGGCCCAGCGGATCGACGACACGCTGCAAACCGACGGTATTTTCGAGCGGCTGTGGCGCAAGCTCATCAAGGACCAGAGCTATACGGAGTACTTTGCACACGCCGCCGAACTGGAGCGACTGGCGACGGAAATCTGCGAGTACGCGCCGACCGTGGTTCCTGGGCTGCTGCAAACACGTGAGTACGCGCAGGCGATGTTCCTGGCGGGCAACCCGTTCGCCGCCGACGAGTACATCGAGGAACTGATCAAGGGGCGCATGGAGCGGACACGGGTCCTCAAGGACGCTGCACGGCCCGTGTATTGGGTGGTACTGCACGAGACGGTGCTGCGCGTCCCCGTGGGCGGACCGACGATCATGGCGCACCAACTGGACCACCTCGCGGCCATGGCGCGTCAGCGCAAGGTGCTGCTCCAAGTGCTCCCGTTCTCCGCAGGAGCGCACCCCGCCATGGGCAAGCAGATGAAGCTCATGGAGTTCGAGGACGCACCGCCGACCGTCTATACAGAAGGCGTGCTTTCGGGAAGCCTGCTGGACGAACCGGCGCTGGTGAAGCGAGTCCGGGCGTCCTACGATCACATCAGGGCCGCCGCGCTGTCGCCGGAGGCGTCCCTGCCTCTGATCGAGTCGGCAGCGGAGGACTTCAGACGATGCGCGAGTTCGACCTGAGCAACGCCCGCTGGCGCAAGAGCACGTACAGCGGCGGCGACGGCGGCGAGGATTGCGTCGAGGTCGCCCACTACTTCCCCGGCGCGGCCCACTGGCGCAGGAGTTCCTACAGCGACGGCAACGGAGGCGAGTGCGTCGAGGTCGCCGACGGACTCTCCGGCGTCGTACCCGTCCGGGACAGCAAGCTGGCCGACGGACCGGTGGTCGTCGTCGGGTCGGCCGCCTGGACGGACTTCATACGCGCCGTCGGGGCCACCGGCGAGCGCGCCCTGGGGTAAACCCCCGCAGCAACACGGCCGTTGGCCGGATGGGGGGCGGGGCGAGTTGCCACGAGGCTCGTACGCATGTCACCGACCACGCGCAGCCTCGCCCTCACCGCCGTGCCCGCCGCCCTCCTCGTCACCCTGCTCCCGCCCCTGACCGCCGGCGCCGCCGTCCCCGGCCCCGCACCTCGCCCGTCCCTCACCTGGGGACCCTGCGCGGGCGCGCCCGGCGCCGACCCCCGTCAGGAGTGCGCCACCCTCCAGGTCCCCATGGACCACGCCGACCCGGACGGTCCGCAGATCTCCCTCGCCGTCTCCCGCATACCCGCCGAGAGCCCCGCCTCCCGCCGCGGCGCCCTCTTCCTCATCCCCGGCGGACCGGGCGGCTCCAGCCTCGGCGACCCCTCCGGCAAGGGGCAGAAGCTGCCCCAGAAGGTCCGCGACCAGTACGACCTGATCGGATTCGCACCCCGCGGCGTCTCCCCCTCCACCTCCGTCGACTGCGGACTGGACCGTGCCGACCTCGCCACCTCCAAGCTGCGCCCCTGGCCCGCCCCCGACGGCTCGATCGACGAGAACATCACCACCGCCGAGCGCATCGCGGCCACCTGCGTCCGCAACGCCGGTGAGCTGATCCGCCACCTCAGCACGCGCGACAACGCCCGCGACCTCGACCGCCTCCGGGCCGCGCTCGGCGAACGGAAGATCTCCGCGTGGGGTGTCTCCTACGGGACGTACGTCGGAGCCGTCTACAGTCAGATGTTCCCGCACCGCACGGACCGGATCGTGCTGGACAGCAACGACGACCCCGACCCCACCCGCGTGGCCCGCGCCTGGCTCGCCGGGCACGAGCAGGGTGTCGAGGACACGTTCCCGCACTTCGCGGCGTGGGCGTCGGCGCCCGGCAACCCGGACCGGGTCGCGGACACGGCCGCCGAGGTCCGTCCGCTGTTCCTGCGGCTCGCCGCCCGCCTCGACCGCGAACCGATCCCCTGGCCCGGCGCCAACCCCGAGGAGCTGAACGGCAACGTCCTGCGCCAGACCATGCTAGACAGCCTCTACCGGCCCAGCCGTTACCCGGCCCTCGCCAAGCTGATGCGGGCCGCCCGGCAGGGCACCGTACCGCCCGCGCCGGCCGCCCCGCCCGAGCCGGTGCTGCAGAACGTCACCGCCGTCGGGGCCGGGACGCTCTGCAACGACGTGACCTGGCCCCGGTCGGCCGCCACGTACCGGAAGGAGGTCGCCGAGAGCCGGGCGAAGTTCCCGCTCACCGCCGGCATGCCCCGCAACGCGATGCCGTGCGCCGCCTGGCCGTACGAGCCCCGCGAGGCGCCCGTACGGATCACCGACCGGGGGCCGTCCAACGTCCTCATGATCCAGAACGAACGGGACGTCGCCACCCCGTTCGACGGCGCCCTGAAGCTCCGCGAGGCGTTCGGCCGCCGCGCCGTCATGGTCACCGTGGACTCCACCGGCCACGACGCCTACCTGGCCCACGGCAACGAGTGCGGCGACCGCACGGTCTCCCACTACCTGACCACCGGCGAGCGCCCCCGGCGGGACGCGTACTGCCGCCAGGACCGGGACGGGGTCCCCCGCTCGGCTTGACCCTCACGCGGCGTGAGGCTCGAAGGTGGGGTTCATGAGCGACTACCACAACGCGTTCGAGATGAGTCCCGTGCCCGCTCCCGGCCCCGACGCGGTTCCGCCGGAGCCGTTCCGCGGCATCTACGGAATGCCCGCGTTCGTGACGATCCCCACGAGCGACCTGGCGGCGTCGGTGGACTTCTGGACCCGTGGGCTCGGGTTCTTCGAACTGTTCGGCATCCCCGGCAGGCTCGTGCACCTGCGCCGGTGGGCGTTCCAGGACGTGCTCCTCGTCCGGGCGGAGAGCGTTCCGGAGCGGCCGCCGGCGATGAGCTTCAGCTTCGCGGGCGTGCTCAGCCAGGTCGATGCCCTCGTCGAGGCCTGCCGTGCGGTGCGCCCGGACTCGGTCGAGGGGCCGCGGGACACTCCCTGGAACACCCGCGACGTGGAAGTGATCACCCCGGAGAACGCACGGGTGGTCTTCACCGCGGCGAAGCCCTTCGATCCGGCCAGTCAGGAGGCGCGGAACCTTGCAGCCGTCGGCATCACCCCACCGGACGACGGTCGCGGCGACAATGAGGGGCATGCCTGACGCCACGGACACCGACGGCCTGACCGTCGGCCAGGTCTCGACGCGCCTGGACGTGACCGTCCGCGCGCTGCACCACTGGGACGAGATCGGGCTGGCACGGCCGTCGCTGCGCACGGCTGCCGGATACCGGCTCTACACCGCCGGTGATCTGGAACGCCTGCACCGCATCGTCGTCTACCGGGAGCTCGGCCTCGGCCTGGACCGGATCCGGGCCGTCCTGGACGACCCGGCCATGGACCTGCCCGGCGCGTTGCGCGCGCAGCGCGCCCAGGTCGCCGAGCGGATCGACCGCCTCCAGCGGCTCGGCACCGGTCTCGACCGGATGATCGACGCCCACGAGCGCGGCCTGCTGCTGACCGTCGAGCAGCAGGCCGCGATCTTCGGCCCCCGCTGGAACCCCGACTGGCCCGCCCAGGCCCGTCGGCGCTACGGGGACACGACGCAGTGGCGGCAGTACGCCGAGCGCGCGGCCGCTCGCGGTCCCGAGGAGTGGCAGGCCGTCGCCGACGCCGTGGCCGGCCTCGACCGCGCCCTCGGGGAGGCGATGGACGCCGGCGTCGCCCCCGGCAGCCCCGAGGCGAACCGGCTCGTCGAGCGGCACCGCGAGGTCTTCGCCTCGTACTTCCCCCTCACCCGGCAGATGCAGGTCTGTCTCGGCCGCATGTACGAGGCCGATCCGGGGTTCGCCGCCCACTACGACGGAATCCGCCCCGGCCTCGCCGCGTGGTTCCGCCGCGTCGTCGACGCCGGCGCCCGCGCCCACGGCATCGACCCCGACACCGCGACCTGGCAGTAGGGCGCGGAGGGCGACGGGTGCGGCGGCGCTGCGACGACGCCCCCGGGAGACGAGCCGTTCGTCCGACCGGACGATGAGCTGCCGATGACGCCGTTGGCGTGACGTTTCGGCGCGGGCGCAACCGCTCCTCCCGCGTCCGGTCTCCTGTCCTGCGGAACCGACACCCCTCGGTGAGGAGACCGACATGACCGCGACCGCTTTCGAGCACGGCCCGAAGCACGCCTTCGCCGACCCCCGCGCCGTCGAGGACGGCGGGCGCTCCGTCCGGTGGCCCCCGGCGGAGGGACAGTCGGAGGGCGACTACCTGCTGGCCCCGCCGAACCCGGCCGAGCGCATCGGCACCGGCATCGACCCGCGCGACCGCCGCCGGCTGGAGCTGCACGCCGCCCTGACCGCCGCCGGCATCCCGCCCCGGCCCGAGGACCGCGAGGCCATCGAGAGCCTGAGCGCCCTGTCCGGCAGCATCAACAGCACCGTCCGGCGCTGGCTGCACCACACCCTCTGAGGCGGCGGGCTGCGGATGGTCGTTCGGTTCCCTCCCCGGTCGTCGCGGGTCGGTTCCCGGACTCCCGGCGGAAGGGGCGCGGATCGTCGGACGTGGGACCGAGTTACGGGGTACTCCGGGGAGGCGGCACGGGGACGGCGTCACTCCCCCGGGAGTGACGCCGGGAGCTACGCCCGGTCGACCATCCAGGTGCCGTCCTCCTCGTCGTCGACCCGCACCTCCAGTTCGCGGACGCTCATGCCCGCCTCCCACAGCTCCCGGAAGCGCTTCATCCGGTCCTGGACGTGGTCCCGGCGCGCGATGAGCCGGGTCCTGACGTTGACGTCGCGCAGGTCCTGTTCGATCTCGAAGGAGACCTCCTCGTCGTAGACGATGAAGTCGTCGGTGGTGCCGCGCTGGAGGTGCGGCGGCAGTTCGGGCAGTACGGCCACCCGGACCTCGATGTGCAGCGCCTGCTGCTCGTCGCACAGCCGCAGCAGCCGGTCGTCGAGTTCGCGCGCGCTCGCCAGCAGGAACAGCCGCCGTACCGGCACCCCGTGTTCCTCGATCGCCTCCCGCTGGGCGTCGAGGTAGCGGCTGGCGGGTTCGCTGTTCCAGAACTCGCGGTCGACGGAGGTGCTGATGGCGTCGACGGAGCGCTCGGCGGCGTGGGTGAGGGTGAGCATCCAGTCGTGGTTCTCGCCGTGGCACTCCACGCTCATGCTGGTCAGCGCCGCCATGTGCCCGAGCACCCGCTGCATCTCCAGGCGGACGAACGTGTAGAGGATGGACGGTCCGGGCGAGAGGGCCTCGGCGAACCGCTTGGCCAGTTCCGGTACGCCTTCGGTGCGGACGCGGTCCAGCGGCGGGTAGGACTCGGGGGACGGGGCCTGCTGGGCGAGGCGGTTCTCGACGAGTTGCCGGAGGTCCTCGGTGTGCCGGGCCAGGCCGGTCCGCAGGTGGTCGTCGTGCCGTTCCAGGGCGGCCCGCAGGTCGTCGTCGTGCCGCTCCAGCCCGTCCCGTACGGTGGCGGCGGTCTCGGCGAGGACGCTGCGGGTCCGCAGGGCCTGTTCGTCGGGTTCCCGGCCCCGGGCGAGGAGGAGGGGGACGGCCACCGTGGCGGCGGCGCAGAGCGCGGCGGCGGCGAGCTGCCGGAGCGCCCCGGTCTCCGGGCTCAGCAGGGCGGCGACGCCCCAGACGACGAGGCCGACGGTGAGGCCGGTCAGGAGTCCGCGCGTCCACTCGGCCCGGCCGGGCGACCGCGTCCAAAGGCGTGCGGGCGGGACGTCCGGGGCGCCGGACGGCCGGGTCGGGCCGGGGATCGCCGGGGCGCCCTCGCCTCCGGGCGCGCCCCCCGCGCCGGGCGGGGGCGACGTCTCCTCGGGCTGGGGTGACTGTGCCGTGCTCATCTCGCTTCTCCCCCCGTTGGGATGCGCGTCGGATCGGGGTGCGGGGATGTGCGTCGGAGTGGTGCGGGCCGGGCCCGCGGTCAGGGGGTCACTTCGGCCTCCCGGTGGGGCGGAGGGATCGCGTGCAGGGCGAGCTGGTCCCGGATGCGCTGCACCAGGGTCCGCCACTGCCGGGTGAAGCCGGGGCGGTCCTCCAGCGCCTCCCAGAGGGGGGCGAGTCCGTGCGCGACGCGGGCCCGTGGCATCCACAGGTGCAGCAGGTGGTCGACGGCGGGCCGCAGTGCCGTGACGACGGCGGGGCGGTCCTCGCCGGACCGGGGGCGCAGCCGGGCGGGCGGTTCCGCGGCGCCCAGCCGGATGCCGTCCAGGATGCGGACGACGGTGGTGAGCAGCCAGTCGTGCAGGGCGAGGTCGTCGCAGAGCCCGGCGATCTCGCCGCTGGCCGTGCCCGGGGGGACGCGGAGCCGCACGGTGCGCAGTTCGTCCTCGGCGAGGGTGAACCGCTCGATCGACGGCCCTTCGTCGCGTTCGGCGGGCAGGGCCACCCAGCGCAGCCGGGTGGGGCGGGACTTCAGGGGCGGGCGCTGGTCGAGCAGGGGGTGGCGCAGCAGGCGGGTGAGGAGTCCGTCGGCGATCAGTCCGACGTCGAGTTCGCCGTGCCGCCCGCCGTTCAGCAGGCCCTGGGCGACCGCCTCGTGGGGCAGCTTCCCGAACGGCTCGACCGTGCCGGGCCGGACGAGGTAGTGGCCCCAGGGGCGTCGGTGGTCGGGGCCGGCGGCGGGGACGCGGAAGTGGGCGGAGCTCTGCAGGACGCGCCCCTCGGTGAGCGAGGCCCGGGCGGCGACGGTGCCGACGGCGCGGATCCTGGCGCCGTCGGCGCTGGGCAGGGGGCAGTCGACGCCGGTGAGGGTGTCCGGGGAGCGGCCGTAGACGTTGGGGCGTTCGGAGAGCAGGACGCGTTCGTCGGCGCGCAGTCCGAGGAGCTGGGCGGCGGAGCGGCTGTCGAGGGCCTGCAGGGCGGGCAGCAGGCAGGTGCGGACCTCGCCGCAGGCGAGCACGACGGGTGGCGGCGTCCCCTCCGGCGCCATGTCACTGCCCCGCGTAGAAGACGTAGGAGACGCGGTCGGTCACCGAGTCGGGGACGGCCGCGTGCTCGCGGGCGGAGCGCTCGGCGGCCTGGGCCAGTGCTCCGGGGTCGACCTCGATCTGGTCGAGGATCACGCGGACGGCGTGTTCGACGGGCAAGAACCGGCTGGGGATCACCGAGCAGGTCCGGTAGGCGGCGAACGGGTCCGCCCGGGGGTTGAGCCGGAGCAGCGGGGGCAGTTCGTCCCAGTCGTCGGGGAAGGCGGTCCCGGTGTGCGGCTGGGGTACGAGGACGGCCTCGCCCTCGTTGCGCAGCAGTCCGAGGCGGGCGAGCTGCCACACCGCGGCGAGGAAGGGACAGGACCAGGTGCGGTGTCCGTCGGGGCCGTCGTCCCAGAGTTCGACGTCGAGGAAGACGGAGTGGCGGCGGGCGGCGGTCTCCTTCGGCGGCTGCCAGGCGGTGGCCGGTTTCATGGCCTGCGGGGCGCGCGCGACGGGGCTGCGCTCGCCGTTGGCCAGCCAGCCGGTCTGCGCGGCCGGCGGGCGCAGCCCGTAGCTGCCGGGCGGTGGCTCCTCGACGATGCGTCCGGCCACGGCCTCGGCGACCGGCACCTTGCCGGCGACGGCGCAGCCGGACTCGCGGGCCAGGTAGTCGACGACCAGCCCGGCCCGGTCGGCCTCCTCCAGCAGCATGGGGACGACGTCGGCCGGGGCGGAGAAGCGGGTGAAGTAGTCGTCGATCAGGAAGCAGGTGCTGATCCGAGGACGCTTGCCGCCGGTCGTGGCGGCGGCGGTGGCGCGGGCCGCCTCCGCCCAGGGGCGCACCCGCTCGAAGTGCCGCCTCAGGTGTGCGGGGCCGGCCTCGAAGTCCTCCATGTAGAGGTGGCCGAGCTCCAGGGAGAGATGGGAGAAGGGCACCGCCTGGGTGCGTGGTTCGGCGGCCGTCTCGCGGAACACCGCTTCCGTCATGGCCGCCCCCAGCAGTCGTCGTCGGTGAGACGTCGCGCGATCTCCTCCAGCGCCTCCAGCGTCTCCTTGTTGGCGATCTGCGTGGAGAGGACGTCCTCTTCGGTGATGAGCTGTTCGCGCCACTGCAGGATGGGTTCCAGGGGGACGACGCCGAGCACCACGCTGTCGCCGATGCGGTGTTCCGCGGCGAGCCGGCGCAGCGCCTCGTCGCAGGACTGCATCCAGGCGGCCTGGGCGGGCGTGCCCTGGGACCACAGCGGGGAGTCCGGATCGGGCACGGCGGCCCGGACGAAGCGGACGGCGCCCCGCAGCGCCTCCTCGTCGTGGCCGCGTTCGACGCCGCCCCTGATGATGCCGTGGTCCTTGTGGACGAGTCCGGCGGCGGCGATCACGTGCTGCCGGGTCCAGCGGTGGAAGACCAGCCAGCGGAAGGGGACGTAGCGCATCCGGGGGTGGGCGGTCGCGGCGAGGACCATGTCGACGGCGTAGCTGCGGCCGGCGCTGAGGTCGACGACGATCAGGTCGAACTCGCCGTGCAGCCGCAGCAGGAGGTCGACGCAGCGTTCCAGGGCGTCCTCGCCGGTGGCGAACTCGCCGCCGCCGGCGTCGCCGGGGAGCAGCACCAGGCGGCCCGCCTGGTTGGGCCTGGCGCGCAGCTGGGGGTGCTCGGTCTGCCGCCAGACGTCGATCCTGGCCGGTTCGGTGACGGCGCCCTCCAGGTAGGAGTGCAGGCCGCGTTCCTCGGTGCCGCGCATCGCGCCGGGCACGTCGAAGACGGCGGCGGCGGTGGGCGAGCCGAAGTCGAAGTCGACGTAGGCCACGTGGTCGCCGGTGAGGGCGCGCTGGTAGGCCAGGTTGGCGCTGGTCACCGAGCGGCCGGTGCCCCCCTTGTCGGAGGCGGCGAAGACGAGCACGGCTCACACCTCCTGCGCGGCGGCGCCCCGGGCCTGGGCCAGGGTGTCCAGTTCCCGGAGCACGGGCAGGGCCAGGGCGAACGCGGTCGCGGGCCGGTCGTCGACCAGGCTGCGGGCGTGGTCCAGGCGGCTTTCTATGCTCCGCATGGCCCGGCCCCGGCTTCCGTCGGCGCTGGTGGAGGCCTCCAGCTGCTCCCTGCCGAAGAGGTGGGTGGCCTCGCTGAGCAGGTCCCGGGCCAGCTCGGCCAGTTCGGGGCTGCGGATGGGCTGTTGTTCGTAGAGGTTGCGGGCGGCGACCAGGCACTCGGTGACGCGTTCGGTGATGCTCCAGGAGAGGCGCCGGCTGACGCGCGCCTCGGGGTAGACGGCGCGGGCGTGGTCCCAGAGGCCGGCTCCCTCGCCGTCCTCGATGCGCCGGCTCCACAGGTGCTCGAACGCCTGCTCGCCCAGGCGGAGCAGCCGGTCCTGGGCGTTGATGTTCCGGGAGAGTTCCGCGAGCTGGATGATCCGCTTGAGCAGCTGGGCCGAGAAGTCGGTCATCCGCCACTGCAGCGGGGAGCCGGACCGCTCGGAGCCGGCGAGCGGCATGGTGACGCCCGGGTTGTGCAGCTCGATGGCGGGGTCGTTCCTGGTCATGCGGCTGGTGACGCGACCGCGGTCGGCCAGGCGCTCCATGATGGCGACGGTGCGGGTGAGGTCGTCGTCGGTGGCCTTCCGGCGGACCAGGTCGTGGACGAGGATGGCCGCGACGGTCAGGGAGAAGTACTCCGACTCCAGCCGCAGTCCGGTGGTCTGCCAGGGCAGGTCCTCCAGGGGCCAGCGCTCGCTGCCGAACCGGGCGATGGCCGACCAGTACTGCTGGCTGAGCTCCCAGCGCAGGCGTAACGCCTCGGCGAGTTTCTGCTGGTCGGCGTCGAGCAGTCCCAGGGTGAGGGTGCGGTCGGAGAACAGGTCCTGGATGCCGTCCAGGGCGATGACGGTGAAGTACACGTAGGGCAGCCGGTCGGCGATGCCGTCGGGCTGGCCGGGGACCTGAACGTCCAGGTCGGTGATGGTCGGCGCGTCCTTGACCACGCCCCAGGCCCAGCCGCACTCGAAGAGCTGGCTCTCGTCGCGGATGCTCTCGTCGACCTGGATGCCGCGGCTGAGGCTCTCGATGATCGTGGCGCGCAGCGGGCGGAACCGGCGGGAGAACTGCTGGAGGACGGCCCGGTCGGACTGTCTGTCCTGGCCGATGACCTGGATGAGCCGCTTGCCCTGTTCGGACTCGGCGTCGAAGACGTTGACGGTGAAGGAGCGCAGGAGGCTGATCATCGCGGCGGTCAGCCGGGTGTTCGTGGCCTCCCTCAGCTCGCCGATGGCCTTGCGCACCTCGGGGCGGGTGGTGCTGGGCTCGTAGACCTTGAGGAATCCGAGCGTGGCGAGGCAGAGCGTGACGGACATGGAGTAGGAGTCGACCACGCCCAGCTGGTACTGCTCGTGGGTGAGTTTCTGCTGGGGTTCGGCCGGCCTGAAGTAGTGGCCGCCGGAGAAGGTGGGGCTGTCGTCGGGCCCGGTGTGGCTGCGCATGAACTGGGAGAGCGCGGCGATCAGGTTGGGCGGGATCTCCAGCCGGCTGCCGACCCCCTCCAGCGCGCGCAGCACGTCCCGTTCGGTGGTGTCCGGCTGGTCGAGACGGAACGCGGGGACCTCGGTGGCGGGGTAGAGCAGGCAGAGCAGCCGCTCGGCGTCGGCGACGCTGCTCAGCCCGTCGGTGTCCTCCCGGACGAGCTTTCCGTCGTCGAACGAATGGCGGGCCATGGCCCGCCAGATGTCCAGCATGTGCTGCCGCGGCTTGATCTGCATCCCCGCACCCCTCGCACAGATCTCGTTGCCCTGTGTTCAGACATGGTCCCCGTTCCTACGGGACGGCAATCGCCGAATTCCGCCGCCCCAGGGCGAGAATCATCCCCTCGTGACCCGGCCTCACCATGTGGTCCATGTCATGGATTTCCAGCTCGGCGGTGAAGGGTTCCAGGCTCTCCCGGATCCGGTCCGCGTTGACCCGGCAGGCGGGGTACCTGTGCGCGCCGACCTGGTATCCGAGCGATTCCTTCATGAACGCGGCGGCGAAGGGCGCGCCCTCGTTCAGCGCGTCCATGAAGCATTCCACTCCCCGCCGGAACTCGTCGGGGCACTCGGACATCGAGTCGGCGACGAAGAACATCGTGCCGATGTCCCAGCGCCGCTGCCCGTCGAGGTCCAGCAGGTTGGCGCGTTCCACCCGGACGATCTCGCCGAACCGGCTCCGCGGCTCGACGTCCCGGTAGGTGGGGGCCTCGCTCAGTACGTCCCAGAAGGCGTCCCACGCGGTGTCGTATCCCCCGCCGGACACCTGTTTCTCCAGATATCCGACATTCGGAGTCGCGTATTCCAGAAGGAGGATCTTTTCGCACCAGGGCAGCATGGACAGGGCCGGATAGAGATTCGCGCCGGCGCCGACGTCCACCCCGCGGACCGAGGACGGAACACCCCGTTCGTAGCAGCGGCTGAAATAGTCGCGCATGAGTCGCACGATCAGCAGGTCGACCTCGAGCGGGGTGCGGTAATTGAGGTCGACGTACACCTCCGGATCGAACTGCGACCATGGCGCGTCGGCGTTGCGATCCATCATCACCCTGCCAAGTTCCATTCGGTGTCGGACGAGACCGTGGGCCCGGCGCACGAGTCCCCCGTGGACGTCGACGGACGAAGAAGCGGCTCCGGTGTTCGCACGGTAAGCCCGGTCGGCACGCCGAGACAGCCAGGAACACGCCAGTCCTCCGCGACCGGGCGCACGTCAGGCGCACGCCAGCACAGTCCTGTCACACCTCAAATCGCCCTTGTGCAGGGCGAGTTGGGCGCTCACTCTGGCCAGAGGCAGCCACCGGCCGCCACCGGGGTCCACATTCCCCCCTTCGGGTGAACGGCGGCCACGGCTGCCGTGTTGACGTCTCACGTCCCGACTGGGGGTGGCATGACCGCCGAACCGCTTGAGCGCGCCCTGGACCACGAGGAGCGCCTCACCCGGCCGACACCTCTGCCGGAATCACGGCCCCCGCTGCTGCGGACGGCACAGGAGTCCGACCTGCCCGAACTGCAGCGGCTCGACGAGGAGGTCTTCCAGGAGGTCGCCTACCCGGCGTTCCTGCTGCGCCAGCTCTACGACCTGTACGCCGGTCACGCCGGGCATCTGCTCGTCCTCGACGACGGCGACGGGAGGCTGCGCGGCTACGTGCTGGCGGCCACCACGGCGATCAGCCGGGACAGCTGGATCCTCGGTCTGTGCGTGGCCGAGGACCGGCGCCGGCACGGGCTGGGCCGGGAGCTGATGGCGGAGGTCCTGGCGCGCCTGCGCCGCTGTGGGACCGAGCGGGTCCGGCTGACCGTGGAACCCGCCAACGACGCCGCGATCCTGCTCTACCGTTCCCTGGGTTTCCGCCCCGAGCCGCCCGACGGGGGACTGCGCCGGGACTACTTCGGCCCGGGTGAGGACCGCGAGGTGATGTGCCTCGTGCTGTGACGCGCCCCGGGCGGTCCCGGAGCGGCCGGGACGCCGCCGCATCAGGACGGCGTGCGTGCCGCCGCCAGCAGGCGGGTCACGTCGTCCGAGCAGATGGTGAGGGCCGCGCCCACGGTGGCCAGGGCGTCGCGCTCGGCGGGGGTGTAGGGGCCGTCGGCGAGGGCGATGCGCGCGCCCTGCAGGAGGATCGACTCACGGCCCTGCGCGGCGAGGTGCGGGGCCAGCGGGTCCAGCGCCTCGTGCAGCTCGATCGCCAGGCCCGCCGTGCAGGGCTCGCCGGTGAAGCGGCCGGTGTCCGCCTCCAGCGCCTCGACGAGCGCGGCCAGCTGCTCCTGGGTGCAGTCGTCGAAGCCTGCGGCGCGCACCCCGGCCGCGGCCGTCTCCAGGGAGGCGCGGGAGCAGGTGCCGCCGGCGGCCAGCACGGCGAGGGCGACGGTGTGGACGGCGTCGCGGAGCATCGCGGAGAAGCGGGTGGTGGTGGGGTGGTCCAGGACGTCGGTGCCGAAGTGGCGGCGGCAGGCCGCGCACTCGACGACCGGCCCGGTCCCGCCGCGCGGCAGCACGGGCACGCCGAGCAGGGCGAAGCGACGGTGTCCGGTCAGCCGCTGGTAGTTGCGGTCGCCGCCGCAGCCGGGGCAGAAGAACTCCCCGTCGCCGACGGCCGTCCACGCGGTGCGGGTGCCCAGCAGGCGCGACAGCCTGGCGGCAGCGGAACGGCCGTTGGGTCCCCGTCCTGGCAGCACGTCGCACCTCCATCAACGCCACGGCATCATCGCCGCCGCTTGCGTGATGTTAGCCACATCCATGAGGCGGAGTCAGTACCCGGGACGAGACCTTTCCGTGACCCGCACATGAAGATGGCCGGTATGTGACGGGGCCCCGCCCGCCGTTCTCCGGCGAGCGGGGCCCCGAACCGCCGATTCGGCTGGTCAGCGCGTTGCGCGGTTGACGGCCGAGACGACCGCCTTCAGCGAGGCCCGCGTGGTGTTCGCGTCGATTCCGATGCCCCACAGCACCTTGTCGCCGATCGCGCACTCGATGTAGGAGGCGGCCTGCGCGGAGGCGCCCTCGCTCATCGTGTGCTCCTGGTAGTCCAGCAGCCGCACGTCGACGCCCACGGCGCCCAGCGCGTCGAAGAACGCCGAGATCGGGCCGTTGCCGGAGCCGGTCAGGGTGGTGCGCTCGCCGTCGACCGTGGCCTCGACGGTGAGGGTGTCCACGCCGTCGCGGTCGGTGGTGGTCTGGCCATTGGCGACCTGGATGCGGCCCCAGGGGTTCTCCGGGTTGGGCAGGTACTCGTCCTGGAAGACGTCCCAGATCGCGGTCGGCGTGATCTCGCCGCCCTCGGCGTCCGTCTTCGCCTGGATGATCTTCGAGAACTCGATCTGCATCCGGCGCGGCAGGTCCAGCTTGTGGTCGTTCTTCAGGACGTACGCGATGCCGCCCTTGCCGGACTGCGAGTTGACGCGGATGACGGCCTCGTAGGAGCGGCCGACGTCCTTGGGGTCGATGGGCAGGTACGGAACCGCCCACTCGATGTCGTCGACGGTGACGCCCCTGGTCTTCGCGTCGGCCTCCATGGCGTCGAAGCCCTTCTTGATGGCGTCCTGGTGGGAGCCGGAGAAGGACGTGTAGACCAGGTCGCCCACGTACGGGTGGCGCGGGTGGACCTCCATCTGGTTGCAGTACTCCCACGTGCGACGGATCTCGTCGATGTCGGAGAAGTCGATCTGCGGGTCGACGCCCTGGGAGAACAGGTTCATGCCCAGGGTGACCAGGTCGACGTTGCCGGTGCGCTCGCCCTGCCCGAACAGGCAGCCCTCGACGCGGTCGGCGCCGGCCATCAGCGCCAGCTCGGCCGCCGCCACCGCCGTACCGCGGTCGTTGTGCGGGTGGACCGACAGGCAGACGTACTCGCGGCGGGACAGGTTGCGGTGCATCCACTCGAAGCGGTCGGCGTGCGTGGAGGGCGTGGAGCGCTCGACGGTGGCGGGCAGGTTGAGGATGATCTCGCGGCCCGGACCGGGCTGGTAGGTGTCCATCACCGCCTCGCAGACCTCCAGCGCGAAGTCCAGCTCCGTGTCGGTGAAGATCTCGGGGCTGTACTGGTAGCCGAAGTCGGTCGCGTCGCCCAGCAGCTTCTCGGCGTACTCCATGACCAGCCGGGTGCCGTCGACGGCGATCTGCTTGATGTCGTCCCTGGAGCCGCGGAAGACCACGCGGCGGAAGACGGGAGCGGTGGCGTTGTACAGGTGGACGGTGGCGCGCCTGGCGCCCTTCAGGGACTCCACGGTCCGCTCGATCAGGTCCTCGCGGGCCTGGGTCAGTACGGAGATGGTGACGTCGTCCGGGATGGCGTCCGGGTCCTCGATGATCGAGCGGACGAAGTCGAAGTCGGTCTGGCCGGAGGCCGGGAAGCCGACCTCGATCTCCTTGTAGCCCATCGTGACCAGCAGGTCGAACATGGCGCGCTTGCGGGCGGGCGACATGGGGTCGATCAGGGCCTGGTTGCCGTCGCGCAGGTCGGTGGAGAGCCACCGGGGGGCGGTGGTGATCCGCTTGTCCGGCCAGGTGCGGTCGGGGATGTCGACCTGCTCGTAGCGGCCGTACTTGTGGATCGGCATGGTGCTGGGCTGCTGGCGGTTCGCCATGATGCGGGGGCTCCTCGGTGTGTCCTGATGGACGGCCGACGGCGCAGCGCCGAACTCCGCGGGGAGGGGGTCGGCCTCTACTGCGGACCCTCACCGCGGCAGCTAAGGAGAAGCAGCCCGAAACGCATGATGCGGAGCATGCTAGCCGAGCTCTCCCGGACGCGGGCCGCATGTATCAGTATGCGGGACCGCGGCATTCGAAAGGGGCACGGGGAACTGCGCAATGAGTCACAAACCGCCTGAGCCGATAACACACAGCCACCTCCACGGCGGCAGATTACCGACATTTCATCCAATCAATGTCGCTCCTGGTGACAACGCGGCAACGCGGTGCGATCGTGCCGGACATGACCGAGAACGGGGGCTTCGAGCCCGTCTTCTGCACCATCGTCCCGCCGCACGTCCTCGACCGGCTCGCGCAGGCCGAGGACCCCGTGCTCCACGGCCCCGCCCGCCGGACCCTCCGGCGCGACGCCTACGAGCGCACCCAGCGCCGCCTGACCACGGTCGTCGGCGCGCCGGCCGTCGCCACGCCCGCCGAGGCCGAGCCCGGCAAGCCGCGGCGCACCGTGTACGACGCCCGGCACCGCACCGACCTGCCGGGGACGAAGGTGCGCGGCGAGGGCGACGCGCCCGGCCAGGACGCCACCGTCAACCGCGCCTACGCCGGTCTCGGCGCCACGTTCGAGCTGTTCCTGAAGGCGTACTCCCGCGACTCGATCGACGGCCACGGGCTGCCGATGGACGCGACCGTGCACTACGACGAGGACTACAACAACGCCTTCTGGAACGGCGAGCAGATGGTCTTCGGCGACGGGGACGGGGAGATCTTCCTCGACTTCACCATCCCCATCGACGTCATCGGCCACGAACTCGCCCACGGCGTCACGCAGTACACCGCGAACCTGGACTACTTCGGCCAGTCCGGCGCGCTCAACGAGTCGGTGTCGGACGTCTTCGGCGCGCTCATCAAGCAGTACACGCTCGGCCAGACCGCCGAGGAGGCCGACTGGCTGATCGGGGCCGGGCTGCTCGCCCCGCGCGTCACGGGCAAGGCGCTGCGCTCCATGAAGGAGCCGGGCACGGCGTACGACGACGACGTCCTCGGCAAGGACCCGCAGCCCGCGACGATGGACGACTACGTCCATACCGGCCGCGACAACGGCGGCGTGCACATCAACTCGGGCATCCCGAACCACGCCTTCTACCTCGCGGCCACCGCCCTCGGCGGGCACGCCTGGGAGCGGGCGGGGCAGGTCTGGTACGACGTGCTGACCGGCGGGGAGCTGGAGCAGGACGCGCGGTTCAGGGACTTCGCGACGCTGACGGTGAAGGCGGCGCGCGCCCGGTACGGGGAGGGCGAGGAGCTGCGGGCGGTGTCGAAGGCCTGGGAGCGGGTGGGAGTGCGGACTCCGTAGTTCCGTACTAGACAGGGACCCATGCGTATTCAGGTGCGGCGCACGGGCGGGTTCGCGGGAATCGAGCGGCAGGCCGAGGTGGACACCTCGGGCCGTGCCGACGCCCACGAGTGGCACGCCCTGGCCGAGCGGGTGCTGGCCGCCGGCCGGGGCACACCGCCGGCCGGGGTGCCGGACGGCTTCGGCTACCGGATCACGGTGGACGGCAGGTCGGTGTACTGCGCAGACCCCCGGCTGACGGAGGAACAGCGGGAGCTGATCAGGAGGGTGTTGAAGGAGGGTGCGTAACCGGCTTGCCCCGCAAGGGCGTTGACTTCGCCCGCAGGCGGTGCGGATGATCCGGGCCATGGCGACGACGAACCCGATCCCCCGTTTCCCGGCCGGTTTCCTGTGGGGCGTGTCGACCTCGGCGCACCAGATCGAGGGGGCGGCGGACGCGCGCGAGCCGTCCGTGTGGGACGTGTTCACGGACGAACCGGGGCGGGTGCGGGACGGCTCGACGGCGGCGGTGGCCTGCGACCACGTCCACCGCCACCGCGAGGACGTGGCGCTGCTGGCCGGCCTGGGCGTGGACGCGTACCGCTTCTCGGTCTCCTGGCCGAGGGTGCGGTCGCGGGGCGGACTGGACTTCTACGACCGGCTGGTCGACGAGCTGTGCGCGGCGGGCGTACGACCGGTGCCGACGCTGTTCCACTGGGACCTGCCGGCGGATCTCGACTGGCTGGAGCGGGACACGGCGCAGCGGTTCGCGGAGTACGTGTCGGAGGTCGCCGGGCGGCTCGGCGACCGGGTGACGAAGTGGATCACCCTCAACGAGCCCGCCGAGCACACCCTGCTGGGGCACGCGCTGGGCGTGCACGCTCCCGGCCTGAAGCTGTTGTTCGACGCGCTCCCGGTGGCCCATCACCAACTGCTCGCGCACGGGCTCGCGCTGCGGGCGCTGCGGGCGGCGGGGGCGGACGACATCGGCATCGCGAACTCGCACGCGCCCACCTGGCCGGCCTCCGAGGACGAGGCGGACGTGGCGGCGGCCGGCTTCCACGACGCCCTGCTGAACGGGATGTTCGCCGACCCGCTGCTGCTCGGCCGCTACCCGGACGGCATCGGCGAGCTGATGCCGGGCGACGTCGAGGCGGACCTGAAGGTCATCGCGGAGCCGCTGGACTGGTACGGGATCAACTACTACGCGCCGACGAGCGTGGGCGCGCCGCAGGGCACGGAGATCGACTTCGGCGGTGTCCGGATGCCGGCCGACCTCCCCTTCTCGGTGCGGGAGATCGAGGGCCGTCCGGTGACGGACTTCGGCTGGCCGGTGGTCCCGGAGGCCCTGACGGAGGTCCTCACCGCCTTCCGCGCCCGGTACGGCGACCGCCTCCCGCCGGTGGTCGTCACCGAGAACGGCTGCGCGTACGAAGGGCTGGACGACCGGGACCGCATCGCCTACCTCGACGGCCACGTCCGCGCGCTGCACCGGGCGGTGGAGGCGGGCGTGGACGTGCGCGGCTACTTCGTGTGGTCGCTGATGGACAACTTCGAGTGGGCGGAGGGCTACGCCCGCCGCTTCGGGCTGGTCCACGTCGACTTCGAGACGCTGGAACGGACCCCGAAGGCGTCGTACGGCTGGTTCAGGGAGCTGCTGCGCGAGCAGCACTCCTCGTGACAGAAGCCCAGGCGCCGCAACTGCTTCGGATCCCGCTGCCAGTCCTTGGCGACCTTCACATGCAGGTCCAGACCGCACCGACATGCGGCTGCCGCCGCGCGGCGGGCGTTCCGAACGGCGCCTCGATCCGCTCACGGGACCTGACGCCGGTGCCCGCCCCCGTCAGAAGCCCAGGCGCCGCAACTGCTTCGGATCCCGCTGCCAGTCCTTGGCGACCTTCACATGCAGGTCCAGGAACACGGGTGTGCCGAGCAGCGCCTCGATCTGCTTGCGGGACTTGATGCCGACGTCCTTCAGGCGCTTGCCCTTGGGACCGATGACGATGCCCTTCTGGCTGGGGCGCTCGATGAAGAGGTTGGCGTGGATGTCGAGGAGGGGCTTGTCGGCGGGACGGTCCTCGCGCGGGAGCATCTCCTCGACGACCACGGCGATGGAGTGCGGGAGCTCGTCGCGGACGCCCTCCAGGGCGGCCTCGCGGATCAGTTCCGCGACCATGACCTGCTCGGGTTCGTCGGTGAGGTCGCCCTCGGGGTAGAGGGCGGGTCCCTCCGGCATCAGCGGGATCAGCAGGTCGGCCAACAGGTCGACCTGCTTGTTCGCGGTCGCCGAGACCGGGATGATCTCGGCCCAGGTGATGCCCAGCTCCCGGCCGAGCTGGTCGACGGCGATCAGCTGCTCGGCCAGCGCCTTGCCGTCCACCAGGTCGGTCTTGGTGACGATCGCGATCTTCGGGGTCTTCTTGATCCCGGCCAGTTCCTTGGCGATGAAGCGGTCGCCGGGGCCGATCTTCTGGTCGGCGGGGATGCAGAAGCCGATCGCGTCGACCTCGGCCCAGGTGGTGCGGACCACGTCGTTCAGCCGCTCGCCGAGCAGGGTGCGCGGCTTGTGCAGTCCGGGGGTGTCCACGAGGATCAGCTGCGCGTCCTCGCGGTGCACGATCCCGCGCACGGTGTGCCGGGTGGTCTGCGGCCGGTTCGAGGTGATCGCCACCTTCTGCCCGACCAGAGCGTTCGTGAGGGTGGACTTGCCCGCGTTGGGACGGCCCACGAAGCAGGCGAAGCCGGCCCGGTGGACGACGTCGGCCGGCTGTTCGGATGACTGGGTACGAACACTCATGACGCTCATTCTCCCTGATTCGCGACCCCCGTCGCACCAGCGGTGGCCCCGGGCCCGCACGGTGCGCGCCCGGGCCGGACGCCGTCGCGTGCCACCGGGTCCCGGCCGCCCCGTGACGGGGCGGCCGGGACCCGGTGGGAGCGTCGTCGTGCCGGCCTCAGCCCAAGGCCTTGACCGTGTTCCGGTCCACGCTAGTGGGTCAGCCCGCCGCGAGCGTCTGCCGCAGCGTCCCGTCCGCGGCGGCCACCAGCACCGGGGTTCCGGCCCCGCCGAGGTCCCGTACCGCCGCGAGGTCCGACGCCGAGGCCGACTCCGCCTCGGTCACCACGGCCGCCGCCTCCAGCGACGTCGCGCCGGACGCCACGGCCATCGCCACCGCCGTCTGCAGGGCGCTGAGCTTCAGGGAGTCCAGGGCCACGGTCCCGGCGGCGTACGTCCGCCCGGTCTCGTCGCGTACGGCGGCCCCCTCGGACACACCGTTGCGGGCCCGGACGGAGCGGGCCAGGGTGACGATCTTGCGGTCCTCGGGGTCGAGGGCGGTGGTGTCGGTCATGATCCGAGCATAAGGGGCCGTTCCCCCGGTCTCAGGGGCGGTCGAGGCGGAGGCGGTCCGCTCGCGGCAGACCGGCCACGACCAGGTCGTACGAGTCCTCCACCAGCTCCCGGACCAAGTGGTCCGGGAGGGCGCCGTCCGCCGTCACCGTGTTCCAGTGGCGCTTGTTCATGTGCCAGCCGGGGGCGATCAGGTCCGGGTGTTCGGCGCGGAGCCGGACCGCCTCCTCCGGGTCGCACTTGAGGTTGACCTTGAGGGGCCGCGCGTCCAGGTCCGTCAGGGCGAAGAGCTTGCCCCGGACCTTGAAGACCGAGGTCTCCGGGTTGAAGGGGAACTCCTCCACCGCCGCGTTGAAGGACAGGCACAGGGCGCGCAGCTCCTGCGGGGTCACTCCGGCTTCTCCTCCTCGTCGGCGGGCGGGCCGGCCGGGGCCGCCGGCTCCACCAGCACCGTCACGATCTTGTTCCGGCGTCCGGCCGCCGCCTCGGCCGTGAGCCGCAGCTCGCGGGCGTCGGGGAGCGCGACCACGGACGAGGCGCCCGCGATCGGCACCCGGCCGAGGTGCTTGGCGAGCAGCCCGCCGACGGTCTCCACGTCCTCGTCGTCGAACTCCTCCAGGCCGTACAGCTCGCCCAGGTCGCCGATGTCGAGGCGGGCGGTGACCCGGTAGCGGTCCTCGCCCAGCTCCTCCACCGGCGGCAGTTCGCGGTCGTACTCGTCGGTGATCTCGCCGACGATCTCCTCGAGGATGTCCTCGATGGTGACGATGCCCGCGGTGCCGCCGTACTCGTCGACGGCGACGGCGACGTGGTTGCGCTGCTTCTGCATCTCGCGCAGCAGGTCGCCCGCGTTCTTGGTGTCCGGCACGAAGAACGCCGGGCGCATCGCCGTGGCCACCAGTTCGCTCTCGGCGTCCCGGCTGATGTGCGTCTTGCGGGCCAGGTCCTTGAGGTAGACGATCCCGACGATGTCGTCCTCGCTCTCGCCGGTCACCGGAATGCGGGAGAACCCGGAGCGCAGGGCGAGGGTGAGGGCCTGGCGGATGGTCTTGTACCGCTCGATCACCACCAGGTCGGTGCGCGGCACCATGACCTCGCGCACGAGGGTGTCGCCGAGCTCGAAGACCGAGTGCAGCATGCGGCGCTCCTCGTCCTCGATCAGCGACTCCTTCTCCGCGAGGTCGACCATCGCGCGCAGCTCCGCCTCGGAGGCGAAGGGTCCGCGCCGGAAGCCCTTGCCGGGGGTGAGCGCGTTGCCGATGAGGATGAGGAGCGACGGGACCGGTCCCATGACCCGTGCGAGCGGCACCAGGACGTACGCGGCGGCCGTGGCGGTGTTCAGCGGGTGCTGGCGGCCGATGGTGCGCGGGGAGACCCCGACGGCGACGTACGACACCAGGACCATGATCGCGATGGCGATCAGCAGCGACTCGGCCGTCTCGTCGAACTCGCGCAGACAGCCGTAGGTGATCAGGGAGGCGGCGGCCATCTCGCAGGCGACGCGCACCAGCAGCGCCACGTTGAGGTAGCGGGTGGGATCGCCGGCGATCTGCGCGAGCCTGGCGCTGCCCCGGCGGCCGGAGCGCACGGCCTCCTCGGCGCGGAAGCTGGAGACGCGCGCTATGCCGGCCTCCGCGCAGGCGGCCAGCCAGGCGACGACGACCAGGGCGATCGCGCCGAGCACGAGGGTCGGACTCATGAGACGGTCGGGGCCGGGGAGGGGCCGGTGAGGCCCTTCTCCGCGCGCCAGCCGTCCACGATGGCGGCCTGCAGGCCGAACATCTCGGCCTTCTCGTCCGGTTCCTCGTGGTCGTAGCCCAGCAGGTGCAGCACACCGTGGACGGTGAGCAGCTGGAGCTCCTCGTCCATGGTGTGCCGCGTCGGCGCTTCCTCGCCCTGCTTGGCGGCGACCTCGGGGCAGAGCACGATGTCGCCGAGCAGTCCCTGCGGGGGCTCGTCGTCGTCCTTGGACGGGGGCCGCAGCTCGTCCATCGGGAACGACATGACGTCCGTCGGCCCGGGCAGGTCCATCCACTGGATGTGCAGCTGCTCCATGGCTTCGGCGTCCACGACGATCACCGAGAGTTCGGAGAGCGGGTGGATGCGCATCCGCGCGAGCGCGTAGCGGGCGATGTCGAGGATCGCCTGCTCGTCGACCTCGGTTCCGGACTCGTTGTTGACGTCGATCGACATCTGGTGCTCGGTCTACTTCCCCTTGTGCCCGGACTTGCCCCGGCCGCCCTTGTGGGTGCCGTTCTGGGTGCCGTGCTGGCTGTCGTACTGCTCGTACGCGTCGACGATACGGCCCACCAGCTTGTGCCGGACGACGTCGTGGGACGACAGCCGGGAGAAGTGGACGTCGTCCAGGCCTTCCAGGATGTCCTGCACCTGCCGCAGTCCGGACTTGGTGCCGTCGGGCAGGTCGACCTGCGTGACGTCACCCGTGATCACTATCTTCGAGTCGAAGCCGAGACGGGTGAGGAACATCTTCATCTGCTCGGGGCTGGTGTTCTGGGCCTCGTCGAGAATGATGAAGGCGTCGTTGAGCGTACGACCGCGCATGTACGCCAGCGGCGCGACCTCGATGGTCCCCGCCGCCATCAGCCGGGGGATCGAGTCGGGGTCGAGCATGTCGTGCAGCGCGTCGTAGAGGGGGCGCAGATACGGGTCGATCTTCTCGTAGAGCGTGCCCGGGAGGAATCCGAGCCGCTCTCCGGCCTCGACCGCGGGGCGGGTCAGGATGATGCGGTTGACCTGCTTGGACTGCAGGGCCTGCACCGCCTTGGCCATGGCCAGGTACGTCTTGCCGGTGCCCGCCGGGCCGATGCCGAAGACGATGGTGTGCTTGTCGATCGCGTCCACGTAGCGCTTCTGGTTGAGCGTCTTGGGGCGGATCGTGCGGCCGCGCGAGGACAGGATGTTCTGCGTGAGCACCTGGGCCGGGGTCTCCTGGCCGTCGCTCTCCCCGCTTTCGCTCGCCTTGAGCATGGCGATCGAGCGTTCCACTGCGTCCTCCGTCATCGGCTGCCCGGTGCGGAGCACCAGCATCATCTCGTCGAACACGCGCGAAATGAGGGCGACCTCGTCCGTGTCGCCGACCGCGCTGATCTCATTGCCCCGGACGTGGATGTCGGCCCCCGGGAAGGCCTTCTCGATCACGCGCAGGAGGGAGTCACCGGAACCCAGCACGGTCACCATGGGGTGCTGGGCGGGGACGGTGAACTGCACTCTCGCCTGCCCCTGCGCGGGGGTGTGAGCTGTGGGTGTCTGAGTCATGGGCCGGCTCTGAAGGCCTGCGGATCCTCCTCGTCACGGCCGCGCACCGGAGGGCGGCCTCGCGATTCCCAGGGTACGACGGAGGAGTGACAAGCCCGTAGGGCTTTTAACGGACCGCGCCGGGGCGGGGGCGGAGCCCTCGTGTCAGGCGGACCGGCGGAAGCCGATCGTCGGCACCGCCCGCCGCAGCGGCCACGGCCGTGCCACTTCCCCGGGGACCAGCCCCGCCAGGAACTCGTACCGTCGCAGCGCCGAGGGGTCCTGCCCCTCGACCGACCGCACCTTCCGCCACCACGCCCCGATCTCCGTCCACCCCGGCGCCGACAGCGACCCGCCGAACTCCTGGACGGACAGCGCCGCCGTGAGCCCCGCGAAGGCGAGCCGGTCGGCCAGCGGCCATCCCGCCAGCGTCCCCGTGACGAACCCGGCGACGAACACGTCCCCCGCCCCGGTCGGATCGAGCGCCTCGACGTCGATCGCCGGCACCGAGGCGGTCTCCCCCGTGCGCCGGTCCACCGCGTACGCGCCCTCCGCCCCGAGGGTGACCACGGCGACGGGCACGTGTTCGGTGAGGGCGTGCGCCGCCGCGCGGGGGCAGTCGGTGCGGGTGTACCGCATGGCCTCCTCCGCGTTCGGCAGGAACGCCTCGCAGTGCCGCAGGTCGGGCAGCGCGGCCAGGTCCCACGCCCCGGTGTCGTCCCAGCCGACGTCGCCGAAGACGCGGGCGCCCTTGCGCGCGGCCTGCGCGATCCAGGGCGCGCCGCGACCGGGCGTGAGGGAGGCGACGGCGGCCCGCGCGCGGGGCGGGCAGTCGGGGGCCGGTTCCTCGGGGGGCGGTTCGTGACCGTGGGAGACCATCGTGCGCTCGCCGTCGTAGGCCATGGAGACCGTGACCGGCGAGTGCCAGCCGGGCACGGTGCGCGACGGGGAGAGGTCGATGCCCTCGCCCTGCTCCAGCGCGTCCCAGCAGTACTCGCCGTAGTGGTCGTCCCCGAAGGCCGCCGCGAGGGAGGTGCGCAGGCCGAGGCGGGCCAGGGCGGTGGCCATGTTGGCGACGCCGCCGGGGCTCGACCCCATCCCGCGTGCCCAGGACTCGGTCCCGCGCACCGGGGCGGAGTCGAGTCCGGTGAAGACGATGTCGAGGAAGACCGTGCCGGTGAGGTAGACGTCCCAGGGCGGGTCGTCCGGTGTGCGCAGGGCGGCGAGGGGATCGGCCCGGGGCGAGCGGTGCGGTCCCTCGATGCGTGCCTTCCCGGTGGACGCCTTCACGGTGGCTCCCTGACGTGGTGCGGTTTCAGCCAGTGTGCACCACCCCGCCGACGACGCGACCGCCGTCCGTCCGTGTCGCCCCCCCCGGGGGGGTCACCAGCGCGGCATCGCCGGTGCGGTCCAGTCCGGGTCGACGGCCCGCATGGCGGCCGCGTCGTCGCGGTCCCGCAGGGCGCCGTCGTCGTCGAGCCACCTCCGGTGGAGGGCCGCCAGCCGGTCGCGGTCGAGTTCGACGCCGAGGCCGGGTGCGTCGGAGACCCGCACGGCGCCGTTCTCGAAGGCGAGGCGTTCGGTGAGGACGTCCTCCGACTGCCACGGGTAGTGGGAGTCGCAGGCGTGGTGCAGATGGGGCACGGTGGCCGCCACGTGGGTCATCGCGGCGAGGCTGATGCCCAGGTGGGTGTTGGAGTGCATGGAGACGTCGACGCCGAAGGCTCGGCAGACCGCGGCGAGCCGCTGGGTGTTGCGCAGTCCGCCCCAGTAGTGGTGGTCGGAGAGGACGACCTGGACGGCGTTCCGGGTGAAGGCCTCCTTGATCTCGGCGAACGTCGTCACGCACATGTTGGTGGCCAGCGGCACGCCCGCCCGTCGCCCGCCGCCGCCCTTGTCCGAGGCGCTCCGCGCCGCCCCCTTCATACGGGCGGCGACCTCGGCCATGGCGGGGATGCCGAGGGCGGGGTCCTCCAGGTACTCGAGGACGTCCCCGAGTTCCCGGGCCACTTCCAGCGAGGTCTCCACGGACCAGGCGCCGTTGGGGTCGAGCCGCAGGGGGTGTCCGGGGAACGCGGCGGCGAGGGCGCGTACCGCCGCGATCTCCTCGTCGGGCGGGAAGACGCCGCCCTTGAGCTTGAAGGAGGTGAACCCGTACCGCTCCGTGAACCTGCGGGCCTGTGCGACGACGCCGGCCGGGTCGAGGGCGGCGCCCCAGTCGTCCTTCTCGGCGGTGACGCCCTCGGGGTGGTCCGCCCACTTGTAGAAGAGGTACGCGCTGTACTCGACGGCGTCGCGCACCTTGCCGCCGAGCAGCGCGTGCACGGGCAGGCCGAGGCTCCTGCCGAGGGCGTCGAGGCAGGCCACCTCGAAGGCGGAGAGCACGGACAGGCGCAGCTTGTCGGCGGTCTGCACGCCGCGCAGTCCGCCGACGTCGACCTTGCCGGAGACCTGGGAGGCGTCGACGGCCACCTCGTCGGCCTCGGCGAACAGCCGGTTCAGGTCGTCGGCCCGGCGGCCGACGAGCCGGTCCGCGAGGGGCCGCGCCAGGTCCAGGTACTTGGTGTCGCCGTAGGTCTCGCCGAGGCCGGTGGCGCCGCCGGCGGTGACCACCTCGACGATCAGGCGGGGGGTGTACGGCTGGTGGACGCCCTGGGTGTTGAGCAGGGGCGGGTCGGCGACGAGGACCGGCGTCAGCCGGACCTCGGTGACGGTCAGATCGCGGGAGGTCGGCGTGGTCACAGGTCGGCTCCTACGGGGTCGGGTCCGGCGGCGGGCGGGGTTTGCATCGGGACTCACCCTTCGTCGTCTCCCGATGTAGACGTCATCCACGTATGAAGATGAAGGCTAAGGAGGCGAACGGGAGCCGTCAACGGTCCGGCCGGGCCTCCTTCCGCGGGACTACGATCGGCGCATGCCGGAGACAGGGGGCGTGCGCGAGGTGAAGTCCGCCGCGCGCACGCTGGAGGTACTGGAACTGCTCGCCGCGCGCGGCGACCGCCCGGCGCGCCTCCAGGAGCTGGCGGACGCGCTGAGGGTGCCGCGCAGCTCGATGTACGCGCTGCTGCAGACCCTGATCGCGCGCGGCTGGGTCCGCACCGACGTCACCGGCTCGCTGTACGGCATCGGCATCCGCGCCCTGCTCACCGGCACCGGCTACCTCGACTCGGACCCGCGCGTGCGGGCCGTGCGCCCGTACCTGGACGAGGCGTCCGACGCGCTGGGCGAGACGATCCACCTGGGGCGGCTGGACGGCCGTGACGTGGCGTACCTGGCGACCCGCGAGTCGCACGAGTACCTGAGGACGATCAGCAGGGTGGGGCGGCGGCTGCCGGCGCACATGGGCGCGCTCGGCAAGGCGCTGCTGGCGGAGCGGCCGGACGAGGAGCTGCCCGAGGGGCCGTACGAGGCGGCCACGCCGAACACGCACACCTCGCGGGAGTCGCTGGCCGCCGATCTGGCCGGGGTGCGGGAGCGCGGCTACTCCGTGGACCGCGAGGAGGGCGTGCCCGGGATCGTCGGCTTCGGGTTCGCCCTGCGGTACGCCTCCCCCGCACAGGACGCCATCAGCTGCTCGGTGCCGGCGGCCCGGCTGACACCCGAGCGGGAGGAGCGGATCGTCGCCGTGATGCGGGAGATCCGGACCAAGGCGGAGACGGCGATTCCCGCAGGTGGCGGGGCTGTTCACTGGCGTTAGCGGACGCTTGTGCCCACCCTTCCGGAACCTCAAACGCGAGTGTGACCCAGATCACTCCTTGCGCGCTCCCGCCGCCCTGCCCCCGCTTGATACAAATTGGCCGCGCGCTCCTGTCCGTCGACGGTCGTCGCCCCTCCCTTCCCCACGGTCTTCGCACCGTCCCTTCCGCACGCCCCGGGAACGCCCGTGTTCGCCCCTCGCACCGCCCCCTGGCCCCTCGTCGCCCTTTTCACGGCCGGGTACCTCGCCCCGTACCTGCTGCCGACCACCGTCGGCCGGCTGGAACGCGGCCTCGGGCTCTCCGCCACCCAGGCGGGGGCCGTCGGCAGCGCGCTGCTGCTGAGTTCCGCGACCGCCGGGTTCCTGCTGGCGTCGCGCGTGGAGCGGGTCGGGGCGCGGCCCCTGGCCCGGCTGGGCCTGCTGCTGGCCGCCGTCGGCTACGGCGGGGCCGCCCTCACCACCGCCGTACCGGCCGTCGTCGCCGGCGCGGTGATCGGCGGGTTCGGCTCGGGTACGGCCACGACGGTCGCCGCCACCCGGATCGCCGCGCAACAGGACCCGCACCGGGCGTCCGCCCTCGGACTGCTCAGCGTGTCCGCGCTCGCCGGGGTGGTGTACCTGACGGTGCCGCACCTGCCGGGGCACGGGCTCACCCTGGCCGCCATCGCCCTCACCGCGCTGGCCGTGTGGCCGCTGACCTCCCGGCTGCCGGCCGGCACGCCCGGTCCGCGCCGCACCGGGCCGGAGGACACCGCCCGTCTGCCGCACCGGCGTTCGGGCGCGGTCCTCGCCGGCACGATGCTGCTGTGGTCGCTCGCCCAGAACGCGCTGTGGGGCGTGAGCGGACGCATCGGGGTCAGCCAGGCGCACCTGTCCGAGCCGACCGTGGGCGTCGTCTTCGCGGTGGCGCTGGGCGCCGGACTGCTGGGTGTCCTGGGCGCGGGCGCGCTGGGGTCGCGGCTGGGGCGGGCGCTGCCCATCGGCGGCGGCACGGTCCTCATCGCCGGCTGCATCGCGCTCAGCGCCTCCGCGACCGGGCTCGGCAGCTTCGCCGCCGGTGAGATCGCCTGGAACACGATCTACCCGGTCGTCCTGTCCTACCTGATCGGACTGGCGGCCTCGCTGGACCCGCGGGGGCGCTGGGCCGTGCTGGTCGGCTCGGCGTCGTCCCTGGGGACCGCCGCGGGACCGCTGACCGGCAGCGTGCTGTCCGCGCAGGCCGGGTTCCCGGTGATGGGCGCGGTCCTCGGCACCGGTCTGCTGCTGGTCGCGCTGCCGATGACCGCGGTCGCCCTGCACACCGGCGGACGCCCGCTGCTGCCGGGCGCGGTCCGCCGCCGCGGCGGCCACCCGGCGGCCGTGCTCGCCGCGGCCACGGGCACCCCGACGGGCCCGGTCCCCGAGGTCGGCGCCCCGGAACAGCCGGTGGTCGAGATCTCCCTCGACGGCACCCCCGCCCCGGCCCGGCGCGCCTACGACACGGCGGCGGCGACCCGGGCGCCGGGCGCCCACTGAGCCGCCCCGGCCCCCGCTCCCGCGGGCAGTCGTGCCGCAGGGGCGACGGGGGTCCCCCGCTCGAGCGGAGCCGGGAGCGGGGAGGGCGGGCGCGCCGGCGCCCGGCGAGCGCCGGCGAGCCGGACCCGCCCCGCCCGGCCGGACCCCGGCGGCGTCGCCCGCACCGGTCAGCCGAAGTCGTACGCCTCCACCTCGGCGAGGTACCGCGCCCGCAGCGCCTCGTCGTCGTCCAGGAACGAGGCGAGGAAGGAGTTCCGCGCCAGCTCGCGCAGACGCTCCGGGCCGAGGCCCAGCGTCCCCCTCACCGCGTCGAAGTTGTCCCCGGCGTAACCGCCGAAGTACGCCGGGTCGTCGGAGTTGACCGTGCACATCAGCCCCGCGTCGAGCATCGCCGGCAGCGGATGGTCGGCGAGGGTGTCGACCGTCCGCAGCCGCACGTTGGACAGCGGGCACAGCGTCAGCGGCACGCGTTCCCGCACCAGCCGCTCCACCAGCGCCGGATCCTCCACGCAGCGCAGCCCGTGGTCGACCCGTTCCACGCCGAGGACGTCCAGCGCCTCGGTGACGTACTCCGGCGGCCCCTCCTCGCCGGCGTGCGCCACTCGCCGCAGCCCCAGCGCGGCGGCGGCCTCGTACACCTCGCGGAACTTCGCCGGCGGGTGCCCGACCTCCGCCGAGTCGAGCCCGACGCCGGTGATCCGGTCCAGATAGGGCTTCGCGGCGTCCAGGGTGGCCAGGGCCGACTCGGCGGACTCGTCCCGCAGGAAGCACAGGATCAGCCGGGTGGAGACACCGTGCCTCTCCTCTCCCCCACTCCCGGCTTCGCTCGAGCGGGGGGCCCATCGGCTCAGCGCCCGCCACAGCCCCTCGACGACGGTGCCCATGCCGACGCCGCGCGCCATGTGCGCCTGTGGATCGAAGAAGATCTCCGCGTGCCGCACGCCCTGCGCGGCGGCGCGGGCGAGGTAGGCGTCGGCCAGGTCCTCGAAGTCCCGCTCGGTGCGCAGCACGGCCATGAGCTCGTAGTACAGGTCCAGGAAGGACTGCAGGTCCTCGAAGCGGTACGCCTCACGGAGCGCGTCGGTGTCGGCGTAGGGCAGCTCGACCCCGTTGCGCTCGGCGAGGGCGAAGGCCAGCTCGGGCTCCAGGGTGCCTTCGATATGAAGGTGCAGTTCGGCTTTTGGTACGGGCATCAGGCCATCGTACGGCCGTTTCACCGACGCTTCGGAAGCGCTACCCGTTGCAGATCACGCGCCACGGTCAGCTCGCCCTTGTACCCGGCCGCCCGCGCCTGCCGCTCGAACTCCTCCGGATCGGTGTAGCGCTGGCTGAAGTGGGTGAGGACGAGGTGGCGTACGCCCGCCTCGCGCGCCACCCGGGCCGCCTGCCCGGCGGTCAGATGGCCGAAGTCGACGGCGAGCTCCTCGTCCTCGTCGAGGAACGTGGACTCGATGACCAGCATGTCGCAGCCCTCGGCGAGCGCGTACACCCCGTCGCACAGCCGGGTGTCCATGACGAACGCGAACCGCTGCCCGCGCCGCACCTCGCTGACCTCCTCCAGCGACACCCCGCCGAGCGTGCCCTCGCGCTGGATGCGGCCGACGTCCGGGCCCTCGATGCCGTGCGCGGCCAGCCGGTCGGGCAGCATGCGCCGGCCGTCGGGTTCGACCAGCCGGTAGCCGTACGCCTCGACGGGATGGGACAGCTTCCGCGCCTCCAGCGTGTAGCCGGGGGTACGGGCGAGGGGGCCGTCCGTGTCGGCCGGGGCCTCGGTGAGGGCGACGGTCTCACGGTAGGCGGTGGCGTAGCGCAGGCGGTCGAAGAAGCGCTGCCCGGAACGCGGGTAGTGGGCGGTGATCTCGTGCGGCACCTTGTCGAGGTTGACGCGCTGGATCACCCCGGCGAGACCGAGGGAGTGGTCGCCGTGGAAGTGGGTGACGCAGATCCGGTTCAGGTCGTGGGCGGCCACCCCGGCGCGCAGCATCTGGCGTTGGGTGCCCTCGCCGGGGTCGAACAGGATGCCCTCGCCGTCCCAGCGCAGCAGGTAGCCGTTGTGGTTGCGGTGCCGGGTGGGGACCTGGCTGGCGGTGCCGAGGACCACCAGTTCGCGTACGGACAAGGCTGCCTATCCGGGGGGCCACTGGAGACCGCGGCCGCCCAGGACGTGGGCGTGCGCGTGCCAGACGGTCTGGCCGGCGCCGCTGCCGGTGTTGAAGACGATCCGGTAGCTCTCCAGCTTTTCCTCGTCGGCGACGGCCTGCGTCTCCCGCAGCACGTCGGCGGCGATCCCGGGCGCGGCGGCGGCGAGGGCGGCGGCGTCCCGGTGGTGCGCCTTCGGGATCACCAGCACATGGGTGGGCGCCTGGGGGTTTATGTCACGGAACGCGATGGTGGTCTCGGTCTGCCGCACGATCGTCGCCGGGACGCTCCCGTCGACGATCTTGCAGAACAGACAGTCGTCCTGAGGCTCCCCAGCCATGAACCCTCCTCGAGCCGGCCGATCACGTACGGATCATCGTACCCGCGGGCAGTGGTGCCGCGGGGGCGACGGGGACCCCCTCCCGCCCGGGCGAAGCCGGGAGCGGGGAGGGCGGGCGCGAGGGCGCGCCGCGAGCGCCGGACCGCGTGACACCTCCGCTCAGGACAACGCCGGCGGCACCTTCGCCGGCGTCGACTCGAGCGCCTCCAGCGCCAGCCGCACCGCCGCGTCCAGCTGCACGTCCCGCCCCGCCGCGTGATCCTGCGGCCGCTGCACGACCTCCACGTCGGGGTCGACCCCGTGGTTCTCCACGTCCCACCCGTACCCCTCGAGCCAGAACGCGTACTTGGGCTGGGTCACCAGCGTCCCGTCGACCAGGCGGTACCGGCTGTCGATCCCGATCACGCCTCCCCACGTCCGGGTGCCGACCACCGGCCCGATCCCCAGCGTCCGGATCGCCGCGTTCACGATGTCCCCGTCGGACCCGGAGAACTCGTTGGCGACGGCGACGACGGGCCCCCGGGGCGCGTCCCGCGGATAGCTCTCCGCCCGCATCCCCCGGGGCAGGTCCCACCCCACGATCCGCCGGGCCAGCTTCTCCACCACGAGCTGCGAGGTGTGCCCGCCCCGGTTCTCCCGCACGTCCACGACCAGCCCCTCCCGCAGCACCTCCACCCGCAGGTCGCGATGGATCTGCGCCCATCCGGGCGCCTGCATGTCGGGAACGTGGACGTACCCCAGCCGTCCGCCGGACCTCTCCAGCACGTACGCCCGCCGGTCCGCGACCCACGCGTGGTACCGCAGCGGCTCCTCGTCGGCGAGCGGCACCACCACCGCGTGCCGCGGCTCACCGCCCCCCGCCGGGGACACCGTCAGCTCCACCGGCTTCCCCGCCGTCCCCACCAGCAGCGGCGCGGGCCCGGTCACCGGGTCGACCGGCTGCCCGGCGACGGCGACGATCGCGTCACCGGGCCGGACGGCGACCCCCGGCGCGGCGAGCGGCGAGCGGGCGTCCGGGTCGGACGTCTCCGCGGGCAGGATGCGGTCGACCCGCCAACTGCCGTCCTCGTGGCGGGAGACGTCCGCGCCGAGCAGCCCCTGCCGCGCACCGTCGCCGTAGCCGCCGCGCGGGATGACGTAGGCGTGCGAGGTGCCGAGCTCGCCGTGCACCTCCCACAGCAGGTCCACCAGGTCGTCGTGGGTGGCGAGCCGGTCGAGCACGGGCCGGTACCGGTCCAGGACCCCGTCCCAGTCCACGCCGCTCATGTCGGGACGCCAGAAGTTGTCCCGCATGATGCGGCCGTTCTCGTCGAACATCTGCCGCCACTCGGCGGCCGGGTCGACGAACTGCCGGACCCGGCCCAGGTCGACGGTGATGTTGGTGTCGCTGTCGTCGTCGCCGGAGGCGCGCCGGTCGCTGGGCACGACCTTCAGCCGTCCGTCGGTCCACAGCAGCACCCGCTTGCCGTCGCCGCTGACCTCGAAGTGGTCGGCGTCCACGGCCAGGTGCTCGACGCGCTGCCGGTCGAGGTCGTAGCGCTCCAGGTCGGTCTTGGGGCCGGGGTCGTCCGGGGTGGCCCTGGACGCGCCGAGCACGCCCCGCACCGGGTGCCGCAGCCACAGCACGCCGTCCTTGGCGGCGCGCAGGTTGGTGTAGCGGGCGGCCTCCACCGGGAACGGCACGATGCGGTCGGCGAGGCCGTCGAGGTCGATGCGGGTGGTGGGGGTGCCCTCGCTGTCGGGGGTCTCGTCCCGGTCCGGTGTCTCGAAGGGCCGGCCGTGCCGCTGCGGGCCGAACGGCGACGGGGTGGTCGCCGCGAGGGTGATCAGGTACGGGCGTACGCCCTCGACGAAGGCCAGGTCGAAGACGTGCTCGTCGTAGACCGGGTCGAAGGAGCGGGTCGACAGGAACGCGAGGTGCTTGCCGTCGAGGGTGAAGGCGGGCGCGTAGTCCTGGAACCGCAGCGGGGTCGCCTCGGTGACCGACAGGTCGGTGGTGTGGGCGAGCTTGAGCTGGCTGAGCGGGCGCGGGCCGGGGTGGGACCAGGCGAGCCAGGAGGAGTCGGGCGAGAAGGCCAGCCCGGAGACGTCGCCGTCCTCGCTGCGGTCGACCTCGCGGACCTCGCCGGTCTCCCGCTCGACGAGCAGGACCCGGCCGTCGTGGGAGGCGACCGCGGCGCGGCTGCCGTCGGGGGCCATGGCGAGTTCCACGACGCGGCCCAGCCGCCCGGCGGCGATCCGGCGCGGGGTGGCGCCCGGGGCGAGCCCGGTGGCGGGGGCGAACTCCAGGGCGTCGTCGCCCTCGGCGTCGGTCACCCACACCACCCACTCCTCGCCGTCCACGCGGAAGGCGCGGGGCCGCCGGGCCCGTACGCCCGGGGTCGCGGCGAGCGCGCGGGCGGGGCCGGCCCGGTGGGTGACCCAGTGGACGGCGCCGCGCACGCAGACGGCGCTGCCGCGGGCGGTGTGGTCGGGGGAGGCGGAGCCGAACCAGCGGGCGGCGTTCACCGGGAACGGCTGGAGGTCGACGCGCTGCCCGCCGAGCCGGACGTCGAGCCGGCGCGGCCCGTCCCCGTCGAGGTCGTCCAGCAGCCACAGTTCACCGGCGCTGGAGTAGACGACCCGGCTGCCGTCCGTGGCGGCGTGCCGGGCGTAGAAGCCTTCGAGCGGGGTGTGCCGGCGCAGGTCGGAGCCGTCGGCGAGGGAGGAGTACAGGGCTCCGGTGCCCTCGTGGTCGGAGAGGAACGCAATCCTCTCCCCCACCCACAGGGGATCCTCGATGTTCCCGTCGAGGTCCTCGTGCAGCCGGACGAACTCGCCGTCGCCCTCGCGGTCGATCCACAGCCTGCCCGCCGTACCGCCCCGGTACCGCTTCCACCAGGCGGCCTCACGGCTCATCGGCGCGGACAGCAGCACGGTGTGCGGCCCCTGGGCGACGTCGCCGACGGGGCCGTACGGCAGGGTGGCGGCGGGGCCGCCGTCCAGGGGGACGGCGCGGGCCCAGGTGCGGCGGAAACTGGCCTGGCCCTGGGAGCTGGTGACCAGGACCCGTCCGTCCGCCGTCCAGCCCCGTGTCCGGGTGGTGGTGCTGCCCCAGTGGGTGAGGCGTCTGGCGGGGCCGCCGTCGACGGGCGCGACGTGCACCTCGGGGGCGCCGTCGCGGGTGGAGGTCCAGGCGACGGTGGCGCCGTCGGGCGAGATGCGGGGCCGGGTCACGGGCACGTTGTCGGCACTGACCCGCCAGGCCCGGCCGCCGTCGGACGGGGCGAGCCACACGTCGTCCTCGGCGGTGAAGGCGACCAGCTCGCCGTGCGGATGCGGGAACCGGAGGTAAGCGGCGGATGCGACCGATGCGGGCTGTGTCACCCGATCACCCTACGCAGGCACGGGCGGTCCCGGACAGGGGTTGCGGTCACTTGCCCTCCACGGGACGACACGACGGGTACTGCTCGCACCACACGGTCGTCGTGACGGTCACGGTGACGGTGGAATCCGGGCCCCGTCGCGTGGGTTCGCCCACGCGCGGCGGGCTGGTGGAGTCGCAGTCGCCCAGGCCGTCGACCCGGAGCACCTGCTTCCCGCCGACCTTCGCGGTGATGTTCCCGCGCACGCAGGCGCCGTTGACGGCGTGGGTGATCTCCCCGGTGACGGTGATCTCCTTGCCGTCCCGGGTCTCGCCCTGGCAGTCGACGGAGGCGACGGCGCTGCGGCTCTCCTCGCCCCGGTCCCCCTCGTCCCCGAAGGACCCGGTGCAGCTGAGCCAGCGCACGTCGGCCTTCTGCCGGTTGAGCTCCTCGGTGACGGCCTCGTCGGTCGTGAACGCGACGGCCGCGGAGCTGAGTCCGCCGCCCTCGCAGGCGGTGGCCCCGGCGACGGCGGCCACGGCGAAGCCGACGGCGAGCGCCTGCCGCCGCCCTGCGCGCAACGCGCGCGGAATCCTGTTCAACGCCCCCATGCACGGCAGACTGCCACCGTCACAGGCGGGGCGGTAGGGCGCATACGGCCACTTGCTCCTTCCCGCCCCCGAGGGCTGCGCGCCCCCCGGACGGGCCGATTCAGCACCCCCGGCGTTCGAGGAACAGGCTCCGGGGTCAGCGCCCCTGGGACGGGAAGGGCGAGGGCGGCGGGGCGAAAACCCTCAGGTCAGGACCAACGCCCCGTGCGTCCGAGCAGCAGCGCCGCCGCGGCCGTACCGGCGGTGGAGGTACGCAGCACACTGCGCCCCAGCCGGTAGGCCCGCGCACCGGCCTCCTCGAAGAGCGCCAACTCCTCCGGAGCGACACCGCCTTCGGGCCCGACGACCAGCACGATGTCACCGGAGGCGGGGAGTTCGGCACTCGCCAGGGGTTCCGTGCCGCTCTCGTGGAGCACGGCGGCGAACTCCGCTTCGGCGAGAAGTGACGCAACCTGCCTGCTCGTCGCCGCGTCCGCGACCCGCGGGAAGCGCACCCGGCGCGACTGCTTGCCGGCCTCCCGGGCCGTCGCCCGCCACTTGGCGAGGGACTTCGCCCCCCGCTCGCCCTTCCACTGGGTGATGCAGCGCGCCGCCGCCCACGGCACGACCGTGTCGACGCCGACCTCGGTCATCGTCTCCACGGCCACCTCGCCCCGGTCGCCCTTGGGCAGGGCCTGGACGACGGTGAGCCGGGGTTCCTCCGGGGGCTCCTCGGCCACCGCGTCCATGCGGACGATCAGGCGGTCCTTGCCCTCGGTGCCGAGCACCACGCAGTCCGCCCAGCGGCCCGCGCCGTCGGTGAGGACGACGTCCTCACCCGCCCGCAGCCGCTTCACGGAGACGGCGTGCCGCCCCTCGGGACCGTCGAGCACGTAACGGCCCCCGCCGCCCGTGTCGAGGTGGTCGACGACGAACACCGGCGCGGTCATCGGGCGCCTCCCGTCGACAGCGCCGTCCGGGCGGCGGCCAGTTCGGCGGCCAGCACCTCCACCAGCTGCCCGGCGGGCAGCTCGCGGGCCATCCGGTGGCCCTGGCCCGCCCACAGCGCCAGGCCCTGCGCGTCGCCGGCCCTGGCGGCGGCCTTGCGCAGGGGCGCGGTGAGGTGGTGGACGTCCGGGTAGGCGGCGGGCGCGTACGGGCCGTGCTCGCGCAGGAAGCGGTTGACCAGGGCGCGGGCCGGCCGGCCCGAGAAGGCGCGGGTCAGCTCGGTGCGGACGTACAGGGGGTCGGTGAGGGCCTGTTTGTGCAGGGCGTGCGCGCCGGACTCGTGGGCGGCGACGAAGGCCGTGCCGAGCTGGGCCGCGGCGGCGCCGGCCGCGAGGACGGCGGCGATCTGGCCGCCGCGCATGATGCCGCCGGCGGCGACCACCGGGATGCCGACCGACTCCCGGACCTGGGCGACGAGGGAGAGCAGTCCGACGCCCGAGCCGTCCGCCTCCGGGTCGTCGCGGTGGGCGCCCTGGTGGCCGCCGGCCTCCACGCCCTGCGCGATCACCGCGTCCGCGCCGGCCCGCTCCACGGCCCGGGCCTCCTCCGCGGTCGTGGCGGTGACCAGCGTGAACGTGCCGGCGCGGCGCAGCGACTCCAGGACCTCGCGGGCCGGCACGCCGAAGTGGAACGACACCACCGGCACCGGGTTGTCCAGCAGCACGGCGAGTTTGGCGTCGTAGCCGTCGTCGCGGCCGCTGTCGGGGTCGCCGAGCGCGGTCTCGTACCAGGAGGCCTCACCGGCCAGTTGGTGGGCGTAGACGTCGACGGCGGCGGGGTCGGCCGTCTCCGGCTGCGGCAGGAAGAGGTTGACGCCGAAGGGGCGGGAGGTCAGCCCCCGCACCTGCTTGATCTCCTGGTACATCCCGTCCGCGGTCTTGTACCCGGCGGCCAGGAAACCGAGTCCGCCCGCCTCGGACACTGCGGCGGCGAGCTGCGGCACGGCGACACCGCCCGCCATCGGCGCCTGCACGATCGGGTGCGGGCAGATATCGGTCAGCACGGAGGGCATGACGGCATGTTGTCACGTCCTCCGACCAACTCCGAATCCACCCTTCCTCTTGGCATAAGCCGCTTTTCGACAGGGCGGCGCCGACCGGTCAACGCCCGTCGAACGCGTCCTTCAACCGCGAGAACAACCCCTGCCGGCCGGGCTGACCGTGCCCGCCCGGGGGACCACCCCCGGACCCCCGGCAGCACACCAACCGCCCGGCACCGACCGGTCAACGCCCGTTGAACGCGTCCTTCAACCGCGAGAACAACCCCTGCTGACCGGGCTGACCGTGCCCGCCCGGGGGACCACCCCCGGACCCCCGGCAGCACACCAACCGCCCGGCGCCGACCGGTCAACGCCCGTTGAACGCGTCCTTCAACCGCGAGAACAACCCCTGCTGACCGGGCTGGAACTGTCCCGTGGGCCGTTCCTCGCCCCGCAGCTTGGCCAGCTCCCGGAGGAGGCGTTCCTGTTCGGGGTCGAGCTTGGTCGGGGTCTGGACCTCGACGTGGACGACGAGGTCGCCCCGGCCGCCGCCGCGCAGGTGCGTGACGCCCCGGCCGTGCAGCGGGATCGACTGGCCGGACTGGGTACCGGGCCGGATGTCGACCTCCTCCATGCCGTCCAGCGTCTCCAGCGGCACCTTGGTGCCGAGGGCCGCCGCCGTCATCGGGAGGGTGACCGTGCAGTGCAGGTCGTCGCCGCGCCGCTGGAACTGCGTGTGCGGGAGCTCGTGGATCTCCACGTACAGGTCACCGGCGGGGCCGCCGCCGGGCCCGACCTCGCCCTCGCCGGCCAGCTGGATCCGGGTGCCGTTGTCGACACCGGCCGGGATCTTGACCGTGAGGGTGCGCCGGGAACGGATCCGGCCGTCGCCCGCGCACTCCGGGCACGGGGTGGGGACGACGGTGCCGAAGCCCTGGCACTGCGGGCAGGGGCGGGAGGTCATGACCTGGCCCAGGAAGGACCGCGTGACCTGCGAGACCTCACCTCGGCCCCGGCACATGTCACAGGTCTGCGCGGTGGTGCCCGGAGCGGCGCCCTCGCCGCTGCACGTCGTGCAGACGACGGCCGTGTCGACCTGGATGTCCTTGGTCGTGCCGAACGCGGCCTCGTCGAGCTCGACGTCGATGCGGATCATCGCGTCCTGGCCCCGGCGGGTGCGCGAGCGCGGCCCGCGCTGCGACGCCGTGCCGAAGAACGCGTCCATGATGTCGGAGAAGTTGCCGAAGCCACCCGCCCCGAAGCCGCCCGCGCCACCGCCGCCGGCCTGCGAGAGGGGGTCGCCGCCGAGGTCGTAGACCTGCTTCTTCTGCGGGTCCGACAGCACCTCGTAGGCGGCGTTGATCTCCTTGAACCGCTCCTGCGTCTTCGGATCAGGATTGACGTCCGGGTGCAGCTCGCGGGCGAGCCGCCGGAAGGCCTTCTTGATCTCCTCCTGCGACGCGTCGCGGCGCACGCCGAGTACGGCGTAGTAGTCCGTGGCCACTACGACTCCGCCAGGATCTGTCCGACGTACCGTGCCACTGCGCGTACCGCTCCCATCGTTCCCGGATAGTCCATGCGGGTCGGTCCGACCACGCCGAGCTTGGCAACCGCCTCGCCGCCCGAACCGTAGCCCACCGACACGACGGACGTGGAGTTGAGTCCCTCGTAGGCGTTCTCGTGCCCGATGCGCACGGTCATGCCCGAATCCCCCGCCTCACCAAGCAACTTGAGGAGCACGACCTGCTCCTCGAGCGCCTCCAGGACAGGCCGGATCGTGAGGGGGAAGTCATGTCCGAAGCGGGTGAGATTGGCGGTGCCGCCGATCATCAGCCGCTCCTCGTTCTCCTCGACGAGCGTCTCCAGGAGAGTGGAGAGCACCGTCGAGACCGTACCGCGGTCCTCCGCCTCGAACGCCTCGGGGAGGTCCTCCACCAGGCTGGGCACATCGGTGAACCGACGGCCCGTGACCCGGCTGTTCAGGCGGGCCCGCAGGTCCGCCAGGGAGGACTCGCCGAACGGCGCCGGGCAGTCGACCACGCGCTGCTCCACCCGGCCGGTGTCCGTGATCAGCACCAGCATCAGCCGCGCGGGGGCGAGGGCCAGCAGTTCCACGTGCCGCACGGTGGAGCGGGTCAGCGACGGGTACTGCACGACGGCGACCTGCCGGGTCAGCTGCGCGAGCAGCCGCACGGTCCTGGCCACCACGTCGTCGAGGTCGACGGCGCCGTCGAGGAAGTTCTGGATGGCCCGCCGCTCGGGCGGGCTCATGGGCTTGACGCCGGCGAGCTTGTCGACGAACAGGCGGTAGCCCTTGTCGGTGGGGATGCGCCCGGCGCTGGTGTGCGGCTGGGCGATGAAGCCCTCGTCCTCCAGGGCCGCCATGTCGTTGCGCACGGTGGCCGGGGAGACGCCGAGGTTGTGCCGCTCGGTGAGCGCCTTGGAGCCGACGGGCTCCTCGGTGCCCACGTAGTCCTGAACGATGGCGCGCAGCACCTGGAGCCTGCGTTCACTGAGCATCGCGCACACCTCCAGAAGCCTTCCGCGCGGTACCTTCCCTGTCCGCCTGGCACTCTTCGTGCACGAGTGCCAGACTTCCCCGCCCAGTGTACGGCCGGGGGGTGCACCCCGGGCAAGGCCGGTCCCCTCGCCGTCGCGCCGGACGGCGCCGTCCCCCGATAGCGTCCCGGTATGACCGTGACTTGGGAAGAGCCGGGATGGGAGCAAGTGGCCGCCGGGGTGGGACGGCGCCGACTGCCGGTGTGGGACTGCACGGTGGGGCTCGTCGTGGGCCCGGACGGCGTGCTGCTCGTCGACGCGGGTTCCGGTCCGGGCGAGGGCGCACGGTTGCGGACGGAGGTGCAGGCGCTCACCGGTCGCCGTGTGACGCATCTCGCGCTCACCCACCCCCACTTCGACCACGTCCTCGGGGCGGCGGCGTTCGCGGGCGCGGAGGTGTTCGGCGCGGTGGGCGCGGACACCGTGCTGACGGGCCGCGGACGTGAGGAGCTGCGCGCGGACGCGGTGCGCCACGGGCTGGACGCGCGGGTGGCCGAGGAGGCCGTGGACGCGCTGGTCCCGCCCCGGCACGCGGTGAGCGGCGAGCGGACGCTCGACCTGGGCGGCGGCCTGCGGGTGCTGCTGGCGAACGTGGGCCCCGGGCACACCTCCCATGACCTCGCGGTACTGGTCCCCGGCGACCCGGAGGTGGTGTTCTGCGGCGACCTGGTCGAGGAGTCGGGCGAGCCGCAGGCCGGTCCCGACGCCGTACCGTCCCGCTGGCCGGCCGCCCTGGACCGGTTGCTGGAGCTGGGCGGCGAGGGCGCCCGGTACGTCCCCGGCCACGGCGCGGTGGTGGACGCGGCGTTCGTCCGGGCCCAGCGCGACGCCCTGGCGGCCCGTTTCGGCGTGTCGGACTGATCACGGCGGGCGGGATCCTCGTATCGTCGTCAGAATGCGCCAGTACTCCGCCGATCTGACCCCTCCGTGGAAGAAACCGCAGCCCGTCCCCGAGGTCGCGGCCGAGCCCGGCCTGGTGGTGGAGGAACCCGGCAGCGGCTTCTGCGGCGCGGTGATCCGCTGCGAGGCGGGCACGGTGACCCTGGAGGACCGCTTCGGGAAGCACCGGGTGTTCCCGCTGGAGCCGCGGGGCTTCCTGCTGGAGGGCCGCGTGGTGACGCTGGTGCGGCCGCCCGCCGGTCCGGCGCGCCCCACCCGTACGGCGTCCGGTTCGGTGGCCGTTCCCGGCGCGCGGGCGCGGGTGGCCCGCGCGGGGCGCATCTACGTGGAGGGGCGGCACGACGCGGAGCTGGTCGAGAAGGTGTGGGGCGACGACCTGCGCGTCGAGGGCGTGGTGGTGGAGTACCTGGAGGGCGTCGACGATCTGCCGTCGGTCGTCGAGTCCTTCGCGCCGGGGCCGGACGCGCGGCTGGGCGTCCTGGTGGACCACCTGGTCCCGGGCTCGAAGGAGTGGCGGATCGCCGAGGCGGTGACGAGCGAGCACGCGCTGGTGGTGGGCCACCCGTACATCGACGTCTGGGAGGCGGTGAAGCCGGCGTCGGTCGGCATCGAGGCGTGGCCCCGGGTGCCGCGCGGGCAGGACTGGAAGACGGGGGTGTGCCGGGCGCTGGGCTGGCGGGTGGCGAACACCGGCGAGGCGTGGCAGCGGATCCTCGGCTCGGTGCGCTCCTACAAGGACCTGGAGCCCCAGCTCCTGGGCCGCGTGGAGGAACTGATCGATTTCGTCACGGCAACGGCCAGCGGTGGGGCCTGACACCCGGCAGGGTGCCGAATCCGCTGGTGTCGAGTTCGACACCCAGGGCGTCGAGGGCCAGCGGATCACCGAACTTCGTTTTCTCCTGCCCCTTGTAGTCGGCCTTCCCCCCCCGTGCCGACAGGGTCTGTCAGCAGAACGCACTGCGCCATGATCGGATCGACGATGAGGTACACGGGCACGCCGCCCGCGGCGTAGATCGATCGCTTGACGCCGTAGTCCCGGTCGACGCTGGTCTTGGAGACGACCTCCATGACCATCGTGATGATCCTCGACGGCAGCAGGCGCCCGGATGCGGGAGGGACGTCGGGCTCCAGGACCACCAGGTCCGGAACGGGCTCGCTCGCCTCGTCGACGATGTCGACGTCCTGGGTCTGGAGGCGGGCCCAGTACTTGCGTGGAATCTGGTCCTGCACATCGGCGACGATGAGGTTGTGCACCAGATCAGGGCTGGCCACCATCACGATTTCCCCCCGGAGAAGCTCGACCCTGACGCCCTCGGGAGGCTCGAACTCCTCGAAGAACCTGGTCATCCCACGCTCGTCCACAGCGGTCATCTCCGTGGCCCTCCACATCCGCCGCGTTCTTTTGGCGGCAGCCCACGAACCAGGTTAGGGACCGAACCCGCGTTGCGCAGTGATTCACTCCGCCGAGTGATCAATCCACCAGGTCTCTGACCACGGCGTCCGCCAGCAGCCGCCCGCGCAGGGTGAGGGCCGCGCGGCCCTCGTCGTACGCCCCCTGCCGGAGCAGCCCGTCCGTCAGGGCCCGCCGCGACGCCTCCAGCCCCGCCTCCTTCAGCAGGGACAGCGGCACGCCCTCCTCGAGCCGCAGCTCCAGCAGGATCCGCTCCACCCGCCGGTCCTCGTCCGACAGCAGCTCACGGCCCGCCCCCGGCGACCGCCCCTCCGCCAGCGCCGCCGCGTAGGCGCCCGGGTGCTTGACGTTCCACCAGCGCACCCCGCCCACGTGGCTGTGGGCGCCGGGCCCCGCGCCCCACCAGTCGGCGCCCCGCCAGTACAGCTCGTTGTGCAGGCAGCGGCCCGCGTCGGAGGTGGTCCAGTTGGACACCTCGTACCAGTCGAAGCCCGCCGCCGACAGCGTCTCCTCGGCGATCAGGTACCGGTCCGCGTGGACGTCGTCGTCGGTCATGGGGACCTCGCCGCGCCGGATGCGGTGGGCGAGCCGCGTGCCCTCCTCGACGATCAGCGCGTACGCCGAGACGTGGTCGGGACCGGCGCCGATCGCCGCGTCCAGGGACGCCCGCCAGTCGTCGTCGGACTCCCCCGGCGTGCCGTAGATCAGATCGAGGTTGACGTGCTCGAAGCCGGCCGCTCGGGCCTCGGCGACGCACGCCTCGGGGCGGCCGGGGGTGTGTGTGCGGTCCAGGACCCTCAGCACGTGCTGCCGGGCGCTCTGCATGCCGAAGGAGACGCGGTTGAAGCCGCCCGCGCGGAGGGCCGCCAGATAGGCCGGGTCGACCGACTCCGGATTCGCCTCCGTGGTCACCTCGGCGTCCGGCGCCAGACCGAACTCCTCGCGGATCGCCCCCAGCATCCGTACGAGGTCGTCGGCGGCCAGCAGCGTCGGCGTACCGCCGCCGACGAACACCGTGCGGACCTCGCGCGGGTCGTCCCCCAGCACCTTCCGCGCCAGGCGGACCTCGTCGACCAGGGTCTCGGCGTAGTTGTCGCGGGAGGCCAGCACGCCGCCGCTGCCGCGCAGCTCGGTCGCGGTGTAGGTGTTGAAGTCGCAGTAGCCGCAGCGGGTCGCGCAGTACGGGACGTGCAGGTAGAACCCGAGGGGGCGGTCTGCGGCCCCGGCGAGCGCGGACGCGGGCAGCGCGCCGTCGGCGGGGACGGGCGCGCCGTCGGGGAGTGCGGAAGGCATGTGCTCCATTGTCCCGCACCGGCCGCGTCAGTCGGCTTGCAGCACGAGCAGGGCGAGATCGTCGGCCGGCGGACGGGCCCCGAACGCGTGCACGAGCTCGGTGATCCGTTCCGCTATCAGCTCCGCGTCCATCCCCGCGCATCCCGACAGGGCCGTGGCGAGCCCGTCGCCGTCGTCGAACTGGCGGGAGCCGGAGCGCCGCTCGGTGACCCCGTCGGTGACGCAGAGCAGGGTGTCGCCGGAGTGCATCGCGAAGGTCTCGCTGGTGTAGGTGGCGTCCTCGACGACCCCGAGCAGGGTCTGCGGCTGCGCGACGGCGCGGACCGAGCCGTCGGGGGCGAGCAGCAGGGGCAGCGGGTGTCCGGCGGAGGCGAGGGTGCAGCGGACCCCGCCGTCGAAGGGGGCGAGTTCGCCGTAGAGGAGGGAGAGGAAGCGGGTCTGGGGGCCGTCGCCGGGGGCGGTGGGGCGGGCGCCGGCGGCCACCAGCGCGCGGGCGGCGGCGTCGGCGGCCTCGGTGGCGTCGTCGAGGAGGAGCTGGTTGAGGCGGTCCAGGACGTCGGCGACGTGGTAGCCCTCACGGGCGAGCAGCCGCAGCCAGGGCCGCACCAGGCCGATGACGACGGCGGCCTCGGGGCCCTTGCCCTGGACGTCGCCGACGGCGAAGCACCAGCGGCCGTGCCCGGCGGGGAAGAGGTCGTAGAAGTCGCCGCTGGGTCCGCCCTTGTCGCAGGGTTCGTAGACGAGGGCGCTGCGCACGCCGGGGATCTCGGCGACGGCGCCGGGCAGCAGTCCGCGTTGCAGGACGGCGCTGATGGTGGCCTGGCGGGAGTACTGCCGGGCGGCCCCGATGGCGAGCGCGACCCGGCGGCCGAGGTCCTCCACGAGGCCGGTGATCTCGTCCGGGAACCGGTCGATCCCGCCCCGTCCGATCACCAGCGTGCCCAGCGGGCGTCCGCCGGCGACCAGTCGGTAGGAGAGGGCGGCGCCGGGGGCGCCCGGGGTGTCGAGTGCTCCGTCCGGCCACGGGTAGGGGGCGGGGCCGGCCCGCAGCGGATCGCACGCGGGCGGCGGGTTCCGTTCCAGGGAGCGGCTCAGGTCCTCGATGCGGTCCTCACTCGCGTGCCAGACGCGGGCGAGGCGGGGGCCGCAGGACCGGCTCCCCCCGCTCCAGCCGCCGTGGCCGGTGGTCTCGTCCTCCAGCCACACCGCGCACCAGTCGGCCAGTCGCGGCACGATCAGCTGCCCGGTGAGGGAGGCGACCAGGTCCTCGTCGAGCTGCCCGGCGAGCAGGTCGGAGGCCTCGGCGAGGAAGGACAGGGCGCCGCGCCCCAGCCAGGTCCCGTCCCGGCCGGGCCGGCGGGCGAGCCAGTCGTCGCCGTACGAGCCGCCGCGCCAGATGTCACGGGCGGGACCGCGCGCTTCCCGGTGGCCGGGCGCGCGCCGGGGGACCAGTGGGTCGAGTGCGTCCAGCGGACCGGGGGCGCCCTGTTCCGGCCGGGGCGGCTCCGGCGCGAGGATCTCCGCCACCCTCAGGTCGCGCGCCAGCGCGCGCTCCCCGGCGTACGCCTCGGCCTGATCGTCCGCCGCGCTCCCTCCGGCGGCCAGCCGCGCCCACACGGTCTTCGTGCCCGGACGGTAGGTGATCCCCCAGGCCTCGGAGAGCGCGGCGACGAGGCGCAGGCCGCGCCCGTACTCCGGGGTCCCGTACGCCGGCGCCTCCGGCTCGTTGCCGCGCGGCGCGCGGGAGGGGTGCTGGTCGGCGACCTCGACGACGAGCGCGCCGGTCGCCTCCTCCAGCCTGCACGTCAGACGCACCTCGGTGCCGGCGTGCACGACGGCGTTGGTGACGAGTTCGCTGGCGACCAGCGTGGCGTCGTCGCCGACGCGGCCGGTGAGGTGTTCGGCGCCGGGCGGAGCGAGTTCCGCCCACTCGGTGAGCGCCTTGCGCAGCACGGCGCGTGCGGTGCCCGGTGCGAGGGGGCTCCCGGGCAGGGTCGCGTCCACCCACACGCGCTCCCGCGCGCCGGAGGCGCACGAGGCGGTCTCCCGTTGGGTCGGAATGGCCCTCATGGGCAGCTCCCCGGGCAGTTCGTACGAAGAGAACTCGATCGCTGCCGACAGGGTGACAGACCGGCCCCGCTCATGAGCACCGAGTCACCCAAGTGAACCTCCACGGGTGAAAACAGTGCTACGCGCGCGTTCAGGAACGAACAGAAAGCCGTTTTGTTCCGGTCATCGTGAGAAGAGGGGCGGGTTCCGGGCCGCACCGGCCCGGAACCCGCCCCGCGGTCACACCGTGGTGATCACGCCTCGCGCGCCCCCTCGTACATCTCCTCGATGAGGTGCCTGTACGCGCGCTCCACCACCGGGCGCTTCAGCTTCAGGCTCGGGGTGATCTCGCCGTGCTCGACGTCGAGGTCGCGGGGCAGGAGGCGGAACTTCTTGATGGTCTGCCAGCGCTGGAGGCCCTCGTTGAGCTGCTTGACGTAGCCGTCGACCATCTCGACCGTGGCGGGCGCGGCGACGATCTCGGCGTACGGCCTGCCCTCCATGCCGTTCTCGGCCGCCCAGGCGGTGATGGCGATCTCGTCGAGGGCGATGAGGGCGGTGCAGTAGTTGCGGTCCGCGCCGTGGACGAGGATGTTCGAGACGTAGGGGCAGACCGCCTTGAACCGGCCCTCGACCTCGGCGGGCGCGATGTACTTGCCGCCGGAGGTCTTGATCAGGTCCTTCTTGCGGTCGGTGATGCGCAGGTAGCCGTCGGGCGAGAGCTCGCCGATGTCGCCGGTGTGGAACCAGCCGTCCTCCTCCAGGACCTCGGCGGTCTTCTCGGGCAGGTTGTGGTAGCCCTGCATGATGCCGGGGCCGCGCAGCAGGATCTCGCCGTCGTCGGCGATGCGCACCTCGGTGCCGGGCAGCGGCTTGCCGACGGTGCCGGTGCGGTAGGCCTCGCCGGGGTTGACGAAGGAGGCGGCGGAGGACTCGGTGAGGCCGTAGCCCTCCAGGATGTGGACGCCGGCGCCGGAGAAGAAGTAGCCGATCTCGGGAGCGAGGGCGGCTGAGCCGGAGACGCAGGCGCGGAGGTTGCCGCCGAAGGCCTCGCGGATCTTGGCGTAGACGAGCTTGTCGGCGATGTTGTGCTTCGCCGAGAGGCCGAAGGGGGCGCTCGCGGTGCCGGTGCGGCGGAAGTTGTCCTGGGTGACCTCGGCGTACTCGCGGGCGACGCCGGCGGCCCACTGGAAGATCTTGTACTTGGCTCCGCCGCCGGCCCTCGCCTTGGCGGCCACGCCGTTGTAGACCTTCTCGAAGATGCGGGGCACGGCCGCCATGTACGTCGGCCGGACCACCGGGAGGTTTTCGATGATCTTGTCGACGCGGCCGTCGACGGCGGTGACGTGGCCGGCCTCGATCTGCCCGGAGATGAGCACCTTGCCGAAGACGTGGGCGAGGGGCAGCCACAGGTACTGCACGTCGTCGGCGCTGATCAGGCCGGTGGCGGGGATGGCCTTGGCCATGTACGACCAGCAGTCGTGCGGCAGGCGTACGCCCTTGGGGCGGCCGGTGGTGCCGGAGGTGTAGATCAGGGTGGCGAGCTGGTCCTTGGTGATCGCGGCGACCCGCTCCTTGATCAGCTCCGGCTCCTGCTGGAGCCGGGCGGCGCCGCGCTTCTCCAGGTCGGCGAGGGTGATCACGAAGTCGTCGGTCTCGACGCCGGCCGGGTCGACGACCACGACGTGGGTGAGCTCGGGCAGTTCGGCGCGCTTCTCGACCGCCTTGGCCGCCTGCTCGGCGTCCTCCGCGACGAGCACCCGGCTCTGGGAGTCGGACAGGATGTAGGCGGACTCGTCGGCGTTGGTCTGCGGGTAGACCGTGGTGGTGGCGGCGCCGGCGCAGAGGATGCCGAGGTCGGCGAGGATCCACTCGACCCGGGTGGAGGAGGCGAGCGCGACCCGCTCCTCCGGCCGCACGCCCAGCTCGATCAGGCCGGCCGCGATGGCGTGGACCCGCTCGGCGGCGCCCGCCCAGGTGAGGGACTTCCAGTCGTCCGGGCCCTCGCCGGAGGCCGGTGGGACGGGGTAGCGATAGGCCTCGGCGTCCGGTGTGGCCGCCACACGCTCCAGGAAGAGGGTCGCCACGCTCGGCGGACGGTTCTCGATCAGTGTCTGTGTGTCGCTCACGACATCCTCCGGGGCCCGCGACGGTGCGGCTGGCTCAGTGCGGCTGGGGTTTCCTCGCGCCGTTGTTTAACTCGCGAGTAACTATCGAGCACGGACAGAGTAAGGTGCGACCGGCCACGGCGTAAGGGGTCGCGGCCTGCCACTTCACACAGAGAGCTACCCCGCGGACGCGCGGGGACCCGCCGCACTCGCGTACGACGGGCCCCGTTACGCCCGGTTCGCGGAGTGACCCGCGGTAACCACCGGCTACTTCTTGCCCTTGCCCGATCCCGCGCTGTCGTCACTGGAGAGGACGGCGATGAAGGCCTCCTGCGGGACCTCCACGGACCCCACCATCTTCATCCGCTTCTTGCCCTCCTTCTGCTTCTCCAGCAGCTTCCGCTTGCGGGAGATGTCACCGCCGTAGCACTTGGCGAGGACGTCCTTGCGGATGGCGCGGATGGTCTCGCGGGCGATGACCCTGGAGCCGATGGCGGCCTGCACCGGGACCTCGAAGGCCTGCCGCGGGATGAGTTCCTTGAGCTTGGCGACGAGCCGCACGCCGTACGCGTACGCCTGGTCCTTGTGGGTGATCGCGGAGAACGCGTCCACCTTGTCGCCGTGCAGCAGGATGTCGACCTTCACCAGGCTGGAGGTCTGCTCGCCGGTGGGCTCGTAGTCGAGGGAGGCGTAGCCGCGGGTCTTTGACTTCAGCTGGTCGAAGAAGTCGAAGACGATCTCGGCGAGCGGGAGGGTGTAGCGGATCTCCACCCGGTCCTCGGAGAGGTAGTCCATGCCGAGCAGGACGCCGCGTCGGGTCTGGCACAGCTCCATGATCGAGCCGATGAACTCGCTGGGCGCCAGGATGGTGGCGCGCACGACCGGCTCGTACACCTCGTCGATCTTCCCCTCGGGGAACTCGCTCGGGTTGGTGACGGTGTGCTCGCTGCCGTCCTCCATGACCACGCGGTAGACCACGTTCGGCGCGGTGGCGATGAGGTCGAGCCCGAACTCGCGCTCGAGGCGCTCGCGGATCACGTCGAGGTGCAGCAGGCCGAGGAAGCCGACGCGGAAACCGAAGCCGAGGGCGGCGGAGGTCTCCGGCTCGTAGACCAGGGCGGCGTCGTTGAGCTGGAGCTTGTCCAGCGCCTCGCGCAGCTCCGGGTAGTCGGAGCCGTCCAGGGGGTAGAGGCCGGAGAACACCATGGGCTTGGGGTCCTTGTAGCCTCCGAGCGCCTCCTCGGCGCCCTTGTGCTGGCTGGTGACGGTGTCGCCGACCTTCGACTGGCGGACGTCCTTCACACCGGTGATGAGGTAGCCCACCTCGCCGACGCCGAGGCCGTCGGCGGGCAGCATCTCCGGCGAGTTGGTGCCGATCTCCAGCAGCTCGTGGGTGGCGCCGGTGGACATCATCCGGATCCGCTCGCGCTTGTTGAGCTGGCCGTCGATGACACGGACGTACGTCACGACACCGCGGTAGGAGTCGTAGACCGAGTCGAAGATCATCGCGCGGGCGGGGGCGTCCTTGACGCCGACCGGGGCGGGGATCTCGGCGACCACCTTGTCCAGCAGCGCCTCGACGCCGAGACCGGTCTTCGCGGAGACCTTGAGCACGTCGTCGGGGTCGCAGCCGACCAGGTTCGCCAGCTCCTCGGCGAACTTCTCCGGCTGCGCGGCCGGCAGGTCGATCTTGTTGAGCACCGGGATGATCGTGAGGTCGTTCTCCATCGCCAGGTAGAGGTTGGCGAGGGTCTGGGCCTCGATGCCCTGGGCGGCGTCGACCAGCAGGACCGTGCCCTCGCAGGCGGCGAGCGAGCGGGAGACCTCGTACGTGAAGTCGACGTGCCCCGGCGTGTCGATCATGTTGAGGATGTGCGTGTCGCCCTTGTCGTGGGTGGGCGCCCACGGCAACCGCACCGCCTGGGACTTGATCGTGATGCCGCGCTCGCGCTCGATGTCCATGCGGTCGAGGTACTGAGCGCGCATCTGCCGCTGCTCGACCACTCCGGTCAGCTGGAGCATCCGGTCGGCGAGCGTGGACTTGCCGTGGTCGATGTGCGCGATGATGCAGAAATTGCGGATCAGCGCCGGGTCGGTACGGCTCGGCTCGGGCACATGGCTAGGGATCGCGGGCACGCAGGGTCCTGATTCTTGAGGCGTCCGCATACGTGTGCTTGTGCGTCTGCGGTCTCGGGTCGGATCGATACGTAGCTTCCATGGTCCCACGGGTGGCGACCGGGGACGGGTTTGGGCCACTGAATGGGCCGCTGGTAGTGTGGGGGGCTGTGTCTCATGCCCTCTCAGCGCGAGGCACACCCCCAAGAAATCACCCGGTACCGGAACCGTGCGGCTTCCGTGCGGTCCCGTGCCAGAACCTGTAGAGGCTCATTCGTGGCGAACATCAAGTCCCAGATCAAGCGGAACAAGACCAACGAGAAGGCCCGGCTGCGCAACAAGGCCGTCAAGTCCTCTCTGAAGACCGCGATCCGCAAGGCCCGCGAGGCCGCCGCCGCGGGTGACGTCGAGAAGGCCACCGAGTACCAGCGCGCCGCGGCGCGTCAGCTCGACAAGGCCGTCTCCAAGGGCGTCATCCACAAGAACCAGGCCGCCAACAAGAAGTCGGCGCTGGCTCAGAAGGTCGCGGCCGTCAAGGGCTGAACCACCCCGTGATCTGACCGTCGGCGGGAATCCGGGCGGGCCCTCTCTCATCCGCCCCCGGCCGGCACCCGAGCCCGTACGCGGCCTGCGTTCGCCACGCGGGTACGGGCTCACACGCTTTGACCGAAGGCCCCGCCCCACACCCTTCCCCGGGTGGTGGGCGGGGCCTTCGGCCTCTTCCGTCCCGCTTACGCCCGTCCCCGCGAGCGCGCCGCGCGGGCGATGGCGACGACGGCCTTCTCCAGGGCGTACTCCGGGTCGTCCCCGCCGCCCTTCACGCCCGCGTCCGCCTCGGCGACCGCGCGCAGCGCGACCGCCACGCCGTCCGGGGTCCAGCCGCGCATCTGCTGCCGGACCTGGTTGATCTTCCAGGGCGGCATGCCGAGATCGGCGGGGCGGGCGCCCGGCGACGACTGCAGCTTGCCGATCGCCCGTACGCCCTGGGCCAGCGCGCTGGTGATCATCACCGGGGCCACCCCGGTCGACAGCGACCAACGCAGGGCCTCCAGGGCATCCGCCGCCCGCCCCTCGACCGCGCGGTCGGCGACCGTGAAGCTCGACGCCTCGGCCCGCCCGGTGTAGTACCGGCCGACGACCGCCTCGTCGATCGTGCCCTCGACGTCCGCGACCAGCTGGGACACCGCCGAGGCCAGCTCCCGCAGATCGCTGCCCAGCGCGTCCACGAGCGCCTGGCACGCCTCCGGCGTGGCCGATCTCCCGGCGGTGCGGAACTCGCCCCGCACGAAGGCCAGCCGGTCCGTGGCCTTCGTCATCTTCGGGCACGCCACCTCGCGCGCCCCCGCCTTGCGCGCCGCGTCGAGCAGCCCCTTGCCCTTGGCGCCGCCCGCGTGCAGCAGGACCAGCGTGATCTCCTCGGCGGGCGAGCCCAGGTAGGCCTTCACGTCCTTGACGGTGTCGGCCGAGAGGTCCTGCGCGTTGCGCACGACGACGACCTTGCGCTCCGCGAAGAGCGACGGGCTGGTCAGCTCGGCGAGGGTGCCGGGCTGGAGCTGGTCCGGTGTCAGGTCGCGTACGTCCGTGTCGGCGTCGGCGGCCCGCGCGGCGGCCACCACCTCCCGCACGGCGCGGTCGAGCAGCAGGTCCTCCTGGCCCACGGCGAGCGTCACCGGGGCGAGGGGGTCGTCGGATGCGGTCTTCCTGGCCATCGCGACAAGCATCCCACGCGCCACCGACAACGCCGCCCGGCCTGCGGTCACCGGGCTACGGCTCCTCCCGCCAGCCGTCCCACCCTGCCACGAACTCGTCCAGCTCCCCGGGGTCCAGCCGGCCCGGCTCGTCCCGCAGGACGACGAGCCACTGCGCGTCCTCCGCGTCGTCCTCACCGGCGAGCGCGTCCCGCACCAGCCGCGGCTCCTCGTCCACGCCGAACCGTTCCCCGAGGGCCTCGGCCACCTCCTCCGCGGCATCACGGTCGGGCAGCACCAGCACATGTCGCACATCACTCACACGGGTCATTGTCCGACACCGGGTTCAGCCGTCCGTGCCGGTGCCGCGCGCCGTCGGCACCGTGTCCAGTGCGATCCCGAACCGGTCCCGGTAGAGCGCCAGCACCTCCTCGTCCGTCCCGGCCTCGTGCTCCCGCCGCGTCCCGTCCGGCGCGGTGACCGTGAACCGCCGGCCGCTGAGCGTGATCCTGCCCCCGTCCTCGGTGATCCGCGAGCACACCGGCGACCGCATGAAGTGGGAGAGCGGTGAGGTGCTGTGCCACCAGGCCCCGACCGTGAAGTCGCCGAGCACCCTGGGCCGGACCTCCAGGCGGTACACCGGCCGCCCGTTCCGGCTCACGTCCAGGTCCGCGGCCTCCACCCTGTCGTGTCCGCCGCGCACTCCGGCCGCGTCGGCGCCCGCCTCGGCGATCCGGAACGTGCCCCCGGGATCCTTCTGCTCCCCGCGCTCCCCGAAGGCGAGCGGCAGGTGGCAGTGCGCGCCGAAGCCGACGTCGGCCAGCCAGTCACCGCCGTCCACCGTCCGCACCCGCAGCGCGAGATGGTCGTACGGGATGCCGAGCCGGCCCCCGTCGCCGTACACCCGCGCCGCGAGCAACTGGACGTCGTAGCCGAGTGCGGCGAGCAACGCCCCGAAGAGGCCGTTGAGTTCGTAGCAGAACCCGCCCCGCCGCGCCTCCACCACCTTGTCCAGCAGCCGCTTCTCGTCCAGCACGATCTCCTCGCCGAGATGGATGGACAGGTTCTCGAACGGCACGGTCTCCAGATGCCGCAGGTGCAGCTCGCGCAGCGCGTCCACGGTGGGCCAGGCGGGCTGTTCGACGCCCAGGCGGCGCAGACAGGCGTCGACTTCCGCGGTGTTCATGCCCTCAGTCATGCCTTCAGTCTCGCGCCACCTGCAGCTCCTTGTCCCCGTTCTCGCCGACGGTCACCGCCAGTGCCCCGTCCCGGTCGGTGCGCAGTACCGTCGCTCCTCCGGCGCGGAGGGCGGCGACCGTGCTCGGGGCGGGGTGCCCGTAGGTGTTGTCCTCCCCCGTACTGATCAGCGCCAGCCGTGGGGCCGCCCGGCGCATGAGGTCCGGGTCCTGGTACGCCGAGCCGTGGTGGGCGACCTTGAGGACGTCCACGTCGGTCAGTCTCCCGGCCGCCGGTGATCTGGCCAGGGCCCGCTGGGACGGGGGTTCCAGGTCCCCGAGGAGCAGCAGGCGCAGGCCGGCCGTGCGGACCAGCATGGCGACGCTGGCGTCGTTCGGGCCCTCCGGCACGGGGCCCGTGGGCTGCGGGCCCGCGGTCGGCGGGGCGCTCGGCGGCGGCCACACCACCTCCCAGGACAGCTCCCCCGTGCGCCGTGCCTCACCGGCCGCGGCGTGCGTCACCGGGATGCGCCGGGCGGCGGCGAGTCTCCGGACGAACGCGGCCTGGTCGGCGGGTTCTTCGAGGGACGTCGTCTCGACGGCGCCCACCGCGCGTCCGCGCAGTACGCCGGGCAGGCCCGCCACGTGGTCGGCGTGGAAGTGGGTCAGGACCACGAGGGGGACGCTGGTGATGCCGAGGGAGCGCAGGCAGTGGTCGACGAGGGCCGGGTCGGGGCCGGCGTCCACGACCACGCCGGCGCCCTCGCCCGCCGACAGCACCAGCGCGTCGCCCTGGCCCACGTCGCACATCGCCATCCGCCAGCCCGGCGGGGGCCAGCCCGTGATCGCCCGGGTCAGTGGTCGGGGCTGTACCAGCACCAGCATCAGCAGCAGTGCGCAGGCAGCGCACCACCAGGGGTGTCTCGACAGGCGGCGTCCCACGAGCAGCGCCGCCAGGACGAGGGCGCCGAGCGCCGCCGCGCCGGCCCAGCTGCCGGGCCAGTCCACTCCCGCGCCGGGCAGCGCCGCACCGGTCCTGGCGACCTGTGCGAGCCACTGGGCGGGCCAGCTCGCGCACCAGGCCAGTGCCTTCGCCGCCGGCATCGCCACCGGCGCCGTCGCCAGGGTCAGGAAGCCCAGCACCGTGGCCGGCGCGAGCGCGAACTCCGCGAGCAGGTTGCACGGGATCGCCACCAGGCTCACCCGCGCCGCCAGCACGGCGACCACCGGCGCGCACACGGCCTGCGCGGCGCCCGCGGCGGCCAGCGCCTCCGCGAGGCGGGGCGGCACCCCGCGCCGTCGCAGTCCCGCGCCCCAGCGCGGCGCGAGCGTGAGCAGCGCGCCGGTGGCCAGCACGGAGAGCAGGAAGCCGTAGCTGCGTGCCAGCCAGGGGTCGTAGAGCACCAGGAGCAGGACGGCCGTCGCCAGCGCCGGGATCAGTGATCTGCGGCGGCCGGTGGCGAGCGCGAGCAGGGCGACGGATCCGCAGGCGGCGGCCCGCAGCACGCTGGGATCGGGCCGGCACACGACGACGAAGGCGAGGGAGAGCACCGCGCCCAGCAGTGCGGTGGCCCGCAGGGAGATGCCGAGGCGGGGGGCGAGTCCGCGCCGCTCGGCCCGCTGCGCGAGGCCGGGCGGGCCGAGGAGCAGGGCGAGGAGGATGGTGAAGTTGGCGCCGGAGACGGCGAGCGTGTGGGTGAGGTCGGTCTCCCTGAACGCCTCGTCCAGCTCCGGGGTGATCCTCGCGGTGTCGCCCACGACCAGGCCGGGCAGCAGCGCCCGCGCGTCCGCCGGCAGTCCGTCGGTCGCCTCCCGCAGTCCGGCCCGCAGCCGTCCCGCCAGCCGTTGCGGGCCCGTCGGCGGGCCCACGGTCTCCGGTTCGCCGCCCCGGCTCTTCACCCGCAGCACGGCGGCGAACCGGTCGCCGCCCGCCCTCGCCGGGGCGAGCCGTGCCTCGACGCGGAGGCGGGTGGAGGGCAGGAGGGCGAGCCAGGAGGAGCGGCCCTCGGCATCCGGTGCGGTGCGTTCGGACGAGCCCGGGTCGACGATCAGCAGTACGGGTGCGCGGGTCGTCTCCGCCGTGCCGTCGGCCCGCTCCACCCGCCGCACGTCGGCCTCGATCAGTACGGATGCCGGGGCCATGTGGTTGCCGCTGACCCGGGGCCGGGTGAGCCGGGGGTCGGAGGTGATCTCGACCTCGGCGGTCACCGGGGCGTACTCCCGCGCCAGTGCGGGCACGGGTCCCCGTCGCAGGTCCGCGCCGTGCAGGCCCGCCGATCCGGCGGCTGCGGCGACACAGAGCAGTGCGGCGGCGCCGGCGTGGGCGGTGGCCCGCCCCCGCCCGGTCAGCCGGCTGCGCGCCACGAGGAGAGCACCGGCCGCCAGCAGGGAGGCGATCACCGCGCCCGCCGCCCGGCCGGGCGGGGCGTGCAGCATCACGGCGGCCGTGGCCCAGGCGGCCAGGGCGGGCGGGACCAGGCGCAGGTCCGTCGGTCCCTCCTGCCGCGGGTGCGCGGCTCCGAGCCGCTTCCCGGAGGCTGCGTGGACGTGCCGCCGGGCGGTGGGCTCCACGGGCGGCGGTGGCGCCGCCGTGTCCGTCGCCTCCGTCCTCATGGCCGTACGAGGTTTCGCAGATCCTCGAAACGGCGGTCGCCGATGCCGTTCACCTCGCGGAGTTCGTCCACCGAGCGGAAACCGCCGTTGCGGGTGCGGTAGTCGACGATGTGCTGGGCGAGCACGGGGCCGACTCCGGGCAGGGCGTCGAGCTGGTCCGGAGTGGCGGTGTTGAGGGAGACCGGTGCGGCGGGGCCGCCGTCGGGGGCTGCTCCGGCCGGTGCCGGTCCCCCTACGACCACCTGCTCGCCGTCGACGAGGAAACGGGCGCGGTTCAGGGTGTCGGTCCTGGTGCCGGGCCGTACTCCGCCGGCCGCCCGCAGCGCGTCCTCGACGCGTGAACCGGCGGGCAGGCGGTGGATTCCCGGGTCGCGCACCTTGCCGCTGACGTCGACCACGATCTCGGGCCCCTCCGAGCCGTCGGCCCGCACCGCGCCGTCCGGTGCGGCTTCCCCCTTCGCCGCGCCCTTGGCGTGCGCCCCGTGGGGAACCGCCGCCGCCCGCACCACCTCCGGCGCCCTCACCGGCTGGGTCCGCCCGGCCCAGAAGTGCTGTACGGCGAATCCCACGGCGACCACGAGCAGCACCGAGAGCGCGACCACGCTCCGCCGTTCCATCCCGCACCGCGCCCGCACCCACAACGGCAGCCGCTCCCGCAGCGCGAGCCCGGCCCTCTCCCGCCGCCACCCCCGTCCGGACCCTCGGCCGGCTTCCTCCGCGCCCACGACGTCGTCCACGTCGTCCACGTCGTCCACGTCGTCCACGTCGTCCACGTCGTCCACGTCGTCCACCGCGACCGCACCGCCACCGGGCCTCGCGGCGAGAGGGCCCACAGCAGCCACCGGCCGCTGAGCGGCCCGCCGGCTCACAGCAGCCGTCCGCTCCGAAGCCGCCGGACGGCCCACGCCCACCGGAAAGTCCCCGGCTCCCGAACGGTCCGCATCCGCCACCCGGTCCACGGCCGCCGAGGACCCGGCCCGCCTGATGCGGCGGGTGCCGGTCAGGGCCCAGGCCGGAGGCCGCCTGGTGTGCGCGGAGTGGCCGTCGCCGTCGAAAAGCGACTCCGCCCGGCGGCGGATCTCCTCCGCCGCCGCCCGGCGGTTCCGGTGCGGGGGCCGGCCTCGGGGCCCGGTCGGCCTGCGGTGGCGGGCGCGGCCGTCGGAGGCGGGCGGGCGGCCCGGACCGCTGGTCGCCGTCGCTGTGCGTGAGCGTGATCGAAGTGTCATGCCAGGAGGATCCGGCACATCACCCCATCCGCGATGATCTTGCTCGAATCCGGTGGATCACCGACCGGTTGTGGACAACTCCGTCACCCGTACGAGTGCGCCGGCCTCACCGGGCCGAGACCACGACCCCCAGCAACCCGGGCCCCGTGTGCGCCCCGATCACCGCTCCCACCTCGCTGACGTGCAGGTCGGCCAGGCCCGGAAGCCGGGCCCGCAGCCGGTCCGCGAGGGCCGACGCGCGCTCCTGCGCGGCGAGATGGTGGACGGCGACGTCGACCTCCGCCCCGCCCGCCCGTTCGGCCGCGATCTCCTCCAGACGGGCGATCGCCTTCGACGCCGTGCGCACCTTCTCCAGCGGTTCGATACGGCCGCCCGCCAGCTGCAGCAGCGGCTTGACCGCGAGGGCCGAGCCCAGCAGGGCCTGCGCGGCGCCGATCCGGCCGCCCCGGCGCAGATAGTCGAGCGTGTCGACGTAGAAGTAGGCGGACGTGCCCGCCGCCCGCTTCTCCGCGGCCGTGACCGCCTCGTCCACCGTGCCGCCCGCCTCCGCGGTCTCCGCCGCCGCCAGCGCGCAGAACCCGAGCGCCATCGCGATCATGCCGGTGTCCACCACCCGCACCGGCACGGGCGCCTCGCGGGCCGCGACGACCGCCGCGTCGTAGGTGCCGGAGAGCTCGGCGGAGAGGTGGAGGGAGACGATGCCGGTCGCGCCGGACCCGGCGACCCTGCGGTAGGTCTCGGCGAACACCTCGGGGCCGGGCCGCGAGGTCGTGACCGGGCGCCGCTTCTGCAAAGCCTGGGCGAGGGAGCGGGTGGAGATCTCGGTGCCCTCTTCGAGCGCACGGTCGCCGAGGACCACGGTCAGGGGTACCGCCGTGATGCGGTGCCGCTCCGTCGTCCGGGTCGGCAGGTAGGCCGTTGAATCGGTGACGATCGCGACATGGCGGGACATGAGCTGGAGGTTACCTGCCGTGGTGCCCGTGCGGCAGTCCGGCCTCGCGGGCGGGTTCGACGGTGGCCGGATCAGGGGGCGCTCAGGTGGTGCTCAGGTGGTGCTCTCGGGGCGGGGCTTCTTCTGCCAGGGGTAGGCGGGACGCGGCGTCGGCGGGGTGATGGCGGGCCGCTGTTCCGGTTCCTTCGCCGAGGCGGGCGCCGGGGTGTCCGGCCGGGTCCGCCCGGCCGTCGGGGCGTCGTCGGCGGGGTCCTCGGGCCAGGGCGGGGGCGCCGGGTGCCGCTCCGTGGTGGCCCAGTGGCGCAGGGCCCCGGCCTCCACGTCGATCTGCTCGCTCAGCGAGTCCAGGTCGTCGGAGGCGAAACGGTGGGCGCGGTCGCGGGCCGCCCAGCGCAGGGAGTCCGCGGACCCCCTGATGCGCTCGGTGCGCTCGCGCAGCTCGGGCAGCCGGGCGGAGAGGGTGGCGCGGTCCGGTTCGGACTCCAGGCGCCTGAGCTCGGCGTCCAGCTCGTGGCCGTGCGCGCTGAGCCGCTGGAAGAGGCCGAGGGACTCCTTGAGGGACTCGTCCTCGGCGACGGCGGCCTCCAGGGCGTCCTGGGTGGCCCGCATGGAGGTGCGCAGCCCCAGCCGGAGCTGGGCGATCTCGCCGGCCGGGCCGGGCTGCGCGAAGGCCTTGGCCCTCAGGGTGTGGTCCTCGACCGTGCGTCGGGCCTGGGTGATGTGGCGGTCCGCGCTGCGCTTGGCGGCGCCGACGACCTTCACCGTGGCGTAGGCGCCGAGCACGACGAAGAGCACGACGAGCAGGGCGACCACTGCGAACACCGCTTCCACGAAGCTCCTCCTCCGGGCCCCTCCGGCCTGTCCCGGCGCACGTCGCGCCGCTCTTCAACGGTAAACGCAACGGGCAGGTCCGGAGTTCCCGGAAAACCCCGATCCTGCCCGTAGGGGACCACCCGGACCGCCGGGCGCCCCGAAGTCCGAGGCCCGAGGCCCGAAGTCCGAGGCCCGTCCGGCGGATCACACCGGACGGACCCCGAAACGCTCACCTCACGCCGGGACGATGTTCACCAGCTTCGGCGCCCGGACGATCACCTTGCGGATCCCGGCACCGTCCAGCGCCGCGACGACCCGCTCGTCGGCCAGCGCGATCTTCTCCAGCTCGCTCTCGGAGATGCCGGGGGACACCTCCAGCCGCGCCTTGACCTTGCCCTTGATCTGCACGACACAGGTGACGGCCTCGTCCACCACGTACGCCGGGTCGGCCACCGGGAAGTCCTGGTGCACCACGGAGTCCGTGTGCCCCAGCTTGCGCCACAGCTCCTCGGCGATGTGCGGGGCCAGCGGCGCGACCAACAGCACCAGGGGTTCCGCCACGGAGCGCGGCAGCGCCCCTCCCCGCTTGGTCAGGTGGTTGTTCAGCTCGGTGACCTTGGCGATGGCGGTGTTGAAGCGCATCCCCTCCAGATCGCCGCGCACGCCGTCGATCGCCTTGTGCAGGGCGCGCAGGGTGTCCTCGTCGATGTCGGCCGCCCCGTCGTCGACGACGGTCGCCTCGCCGCTCGTCTCGTCGACGATGTTGCGCCACAGCCGCTGCAGCAGCCGGAACTGGCCGACCACCGCGCGGGTGTCCCACGGCCGGGACACGTCCAGCGGGCCCATGGCCATCTCGTACAGACGCAGCGTGTCGGCCCCGTACTCGGCGCAGATCTCGTCCGGGGTGACCGCGTTCTTCAGGGACTTGCCCATCTTGCCCAGCAGCCGGGAGACCCGCTCGCCCTGGTACCAGTAGCCGCCGTCGCGCTCCTCCACCTCGGCGGCCGGCACGGCGATGCCCCGGCTGTCGCGGTAGACGTAGGCCTGGATCATGCCCTGGTTGAACAGCTTGTGGAACGGCTCCGACGACGACACGTGCCCCAGGTCGTACAGCACCTTGGACCAGAAGCGCGCGTACAGCAGGTGCAGCACGGCGTGTTCGGCGCCGCCGACGTACAGGTCGACGCCGCCGTGCGGCATGCCCTCGCGCGGGCCCATCCAGTACTGCTCGACGGCCGGGTCGACCAGCTCGTCGCTGTTGTGCGGGTCCAGGTAGCGCAGCTCGTACCAGCAGGAACCGGCCCAGTTGGGCATGGTGTTGGTCTCGCGGCGGTACCGGCGCGGACCGCGGCCGTCGCCCAGGTCCAGGGTGACGTTCACCCAGTCCTCGTTGCGCGACAGCGGCGTCTCGGGCTGGGTGTCGGCGTCGTCCGGGTCGAAGGTGCGCGGGCTGTAGTCCTCGACCTCGGGCAGCTCCAGCGGCAGCATCGACTCGGGCAGGGCGTGGGCGACGCCGTCCTCGTCGTAGACGATCGGGAAGGGCTCGCCCCAGTAGCGCTGCCGGCTGAACAGCCAGTCGCGCAGACGGAAGTTGACGGTGCCCGCGCCGCGGCCCTCGCGCTCCAGCCACTCGGTGACGCGCGCCTTGGCCTCGACGACGGACAGGCCGTCCAGGGAGATCTCGTCGTTCGACGAGTTGATGATCTTCGCGTCGTACGAGGCGAACGCGTTCTCCCAGGTGGCGGTGTCCGTGCCGCGGCCGTCGGTCGGCTCGACGATGCAGTGGATCGGCAGCTCGAAGGCGCGCGCGAACTCGAAGTCGCGCTGGTCGCCCGCCGGAACGGCCATGATCGCGCCGGTGCCGTAGCCCATCAGGACGTAGTCGGCGATGAAGACGGGGACCCGCTCGCCGTTGACCGGGTTGGTCGCGTACGCGCCGATGAAGACGCCGGTCTTGTCCTTGGCCTCGGCCTGCCGCTCGACGTCGGACTTGGCGGCGGCCTGCGCGCGGTAGGCGGCGACGGCCTCGGCGGGCGTGGCGTGCCCGCCGGTCCACACCGCGTGGGTGCCCTCGGGCCAGGCGTCCGGGGTGAACTTCTCCACCAGCGGGTGCTCGGGCGCCAGCACCATGTAGGTGGCGCCGAACAGGGTGTCGGGGCGGGTGGTGAAGACGGTGATGTTCTCGCCGTCGATGGGGAAGTCGACGCGGGCGCCCTCGGAGCGGCCGATCCAGTTGCGCTGCTGCAGCTTGATGGCCTCGGGCCAGTCCAGGGCGTCCAGGTCGTTCAGCAGGCGGTCCGCGTAGGCGGTGATGCGCATGTTCCACTGGCGCAGCTTGGCCTTGAAGACGGGGAAGTTGCCGCGCTCGGAACGGCCCTCGGCGGTGACCTCCTCGTTGGCCAGCACGGTGCCCAGGCCGGGGCACCAGTTGACCGGCGCGTCGGAGGCGTAGGCCAGGCGGTACTCACCCAGGACGTCGGCGCGCTCCGCCTCGGTCAGCTCGCTCCAGAAGCGGCCGCCGAGGACGCCGCGCTCACCGGACTCGAACTGGGCGACCAGCTCGGCGATCGGGCGGGCCCTGTCCGCCTCCTCGTCGTACCAGGAGTTGAAGATCTGCAGGAAGATCCACTGGGTCCACTTGTAGTACTCGGGGTCGATCGTGGCGAACGACCGGCGCCTGTCGTGGCCCAGACCCAGCCGGCGCAGCTGGGACTTCATGTTCTCCATGTTGGCCTCGGTCGACACGCGCGGGTGCGTGCCGGTCTGCACGGCGTACTGCTCGGCGGGCAGGCCGAAGGCGTCGAAGCCCAGGGTGTGCAGGACGTTGTGCCCGGTCATGCGCTGGAAGCGGGCGAAGACGTCGGTGGCGATGTAGCCCAGCGGGTGTCCGACGTGCAGCCCCGCACCGGAGGGGTACGGGAACATGTCCATGATGAACTTCTTGGGCTTGGCGGCCGTCTCCGGATCGCCCGACAGGTCGCCGCTCGGATTGGGCGCCGCGTAGGTGCCGTCGGCGTCCCAGAAGTCCTGCCAGCGTGCCTCGATCTCGGCCGCCAGGGCGGCCGTGTAGCGGTGCGGCGCGGCCTCCGCGGCTGCGGTGGCAGCGGGGTTCGTCTCGCTCATGATCCTCAATGCTCCATCGATCGTCTTCGCCTGCTGCCGCGACTTCCCGGAAATGAAAAATCCCCTCGCACAGGAGGGGACGCCGCGCCGATTCCGACCCGCCGGTCACCGGCGGTCGGGACTGATCAGCGCGGCTCGCTAAGCAGAAGGCGTACGGCACGCATGGCGCCAGGGTACCGCAGCCGCCGATCCGGTCGCGACGCGCTTCCACGGCACGCTGACCCGAGGTCACGTATTACTCCGCGTAACAACCAGTAAGGGACATCACAGCGACCTCATTGTCTTTTGATAACAGCGCAATAACTCAAACCTCGTACTCATCGGTATGACGGGCCTTAGAGTTCGGCAGCGGGACCGCTTTACCGAACCTTCGGAGTTGCCCCCATGAACCCTCGCCCAGACAGCAGCCCACCCCCCGCTCGGGGCCGGTCGGCTGCGGCTCCGTCGTACCCGCTCCGCGTCGTGACGCCGGGAGGCAGGTCGTGAGGCCGGACGACAGCACGGCGGACGACTGGTTCGCCGAGTTCCTCGACTTCGGCGTGGGCGTCCTCTCGCTCGTCTGCCTCAGCTGCTCGGTGATCTGGGGGCTCGTCGCCCAGGACCGGATCCTGCTGGGCCCCCGCCAGCGGATCCTGGCGCAGGCGGTGCACCGGACCACCGCGGTCGCCTCGATCGCCTTCCTGCTGGTGCACATAGGCATCAAGCTGGCCCTGGACCACACCACGTGGATCGCCGCGTTCATCCCCTTCGGGCTGGCGCTCACGAACGACGAGGCCGTCGCCGGCAGGTCCTTCCTCATCGGGCTCGGCACCCTCGCCGGCCTGCTGATGATCTTCGTGGGCATCACCGGCGTACTGCGCAACCGCTTCGCCTCCCCGGCGCCGGTCGCGGCCCGCTGGCGGGCGATGCACATGCTGGCCTACCCGGCCTGGTGCGCCGCGCTGGTGCACGGCCTCTACGCGGGTCGATCGGCGAAGCCGGTCTTCCTGATCCTCTACGGGCTGTCCCTGGTCGGTGTCATGGCGGCCCTCGCCGTGCGCGCCTCCCCGGCCCGTGTGAAGCGCAGGATCGCCGACCGGGTCACCGCGCTGCTCGGCCTCGCCGACCGGCAGCGGGGCCGCGAGGAGCGGTGGGAGGAGAGCAGGTCCGGGGCGACCGGGTCCCTCCCGCCGGGATACGGCGACGGGCGCCCGCGCGGCGACGGCGACCGGCGCGGCGAACGCCCGCTGTACGAGACCGCCGAGCGCGCCCCCGCCCCGGAACCGGCGAACGGCTTCGCGGCCGCCTACCGCGCGCTGTCGACGCCCGGCCGCCCGCCCGCCGGGCAACAGCCCCTCGCCGACGCGACCGCCCGCATGGAGCTGCCGCCGGACATGCGGCCCACGGAGGCCGTCCCGCGCGTGGACGGTCCCCCCAGCACCTCGGGCAACTGGCCGATCCCGTCCCCGCCGCCGGTCGGCGAGGCCCCGCCGTCGGCGTACGACCCGCTCCAGGACACCGGATACACCATCCCGGCCCATGACAATTCGGCCGCCTCCGGCTTCGGTTCGCGTGATGTGCGCGACACCGTTGAGACGAACGGCCTCTACGCCACGTACAACCCGGGTGACACGTACAACAGCGGTCCCGCCGATGAACCACTCCCCGGTGCGTCGCCCTCGTCGTCCTACGACTTCGACGCACCGGGCTCGGGCGAACCTTGGAACACGCCGTCCGGAGGCTACAAGTGAACGAGGCCCTGCCCGACGTACCCGAAGTCCGCGTGGTCGGCCTTCCCCAGCTCACGTCGGGCTTCGACCTTGTCGACCGGCTCGATCTGCCCATGCACCTCAAGGTGCACGGGCCGCTCGAGCCCCTGGGCGGTGAGCAGCTCGCGCAGCTCGCCGAACGCATCAACCTCAGGGGCCGCGGCGGCGCGGGGTTCCCCTTCCACAGGAAGCTGCGCTCGGTCGCCGAATCGGCGATCAAGCGCGGTGTCCGGCCGGTCGTCGTCGTCAACGGCAGCGAGGACGAGCCGGCCTGCCGCAAGGACACGGTGCTGATCAACCGTGCCCCGCACCTCATCCTGGACGGCGCGCTGTTGTGCGCCGAGGCGATGGGCGCCCGCACGCTCGTGGTGGGGGTCACCCGGGAGTCCACCCAGCGCTCCATGGAGGCCGCGCTCGCCGAACGCGGCCTGAACAACGGACGCCGCTCCGCGCTGCGCGCCCGCGTGCAGCGCAACCCGGTCCGCATGGTCACGGGCGCGGCGGCCTCGCTGATCCGCTCCATCGACGGCGGCCCGGCGATCCCGCCGGGCCGCAAGGTCAGCGCGTCGAGGAACGGCGTCGGCGGCGCGCCCACCCTGCTGTCCAACGCCGAGACCTTCGCCCAGCTCGCCATCGCCGCCCGCATCGGCCCGGAGCGCTACGGCAACACCGGTCTGTACGACGAGCCGGGCACCGTGATGCTCACGGTGTCCGGGGCGGTGGCCCGCCCCATGGTGATCGAGGTGCCGACGGGTGTGCCGCTGCGCTACGTCCTGCAGCTCGCCGGCGCCCCGCCGGTGCCGCAGGGGGTGCTGACGGGCGGCTACCACGGCAAGTGGATCGACGCGGCGACCGTCAACGAGGCGATCATCTCCCGCAACTCCCTGGACGCGGTGGGCGGTTCGCTGGGCGCGGGCGCGATCCTGCCGATCGGTCAGGACACCTGCCCGCTGGGCGAGTCACTGCGGGTGGCGCAGTGGCTGGCGGAGGAGAGCGCGGGCCAGTGCGGACCCTGCTACCTGGGGCTGCCGGCCGCCGCGCGCGGCCTCGAGGACATCCTGGGCGGCGGCGGTCCCGCCGCCCTGGAGGCGGTCAAGCAGGTCGCCAGGAACGTGAAGCGGCGCGGGGCGTGTTCGCACCCGGACGGCTCCGCGATGTTCCTGGAGTCGACCGTCAAGGCGTTCACCGACGACCTCGCCGCGCACGTCCTCGGCAACGGCTGCGGACGGCCCGTGGCGGGCGTCCTGCCGCTCTTCGAGGGGGGCAGGGCCCCCACGGGCGTCCCGGGCGGCGGGGAGGAGAACGGGCCCAGCCGCCGGAAGATCTACGTCGACTGGACGCTGTGCCGGGGCCACGGCCTGTGCGCGGACATCCTCCCGGAGGTCTTCCAGCTCGGCGCGGACGGCTTCCCGACGGTGGCTCAGGCCCAGGTGCCGCGTTTCGCGGAGGCGAAGGCGCTGCGGGCGGTGCGCCGCTGCCCGGCACTGGCCCTGCGCATCGAGGACGAGGCGCCCCAGGCCAAGGCGCCGTCCCGCAATCTGCCGGTGCTCTCGCAGGGGCGCGGCCGGCGCGCCCTGGGGCGCTGACACGGGTCCCGGGCCGCTGCGGCGGTCCGGGACAACCGGAGACCGGGACAACGGCAGAGGGCGGACCATCCGTTCGGATGATCCGCCCTCTCCTTCTGTGGAGCTAAGGAGAATTGAACTCCTGACCTCCTGCATGCCATGCAGGCGCTCTACCAACTGAGCTATAGCCCCTTGCTGTCATGCGGCGGAGCCGCATGTCGTTCGCGTCGCCCGGTTTCCCCGGCGGCGACGCCAACTTTACACGGTCGACCCGGTCCAACACCAAATCGGTTTCGCTTCGCTCGCCCGTGTCCCGAAATGCCCCCTCATATGGAGGCCTACGCGGTCACGAACGAATAGAAGCGCTTGAGCGTGCAGTGCTCCTCCAGCAGCCGACCGTAGATCGGCTCCCCCTCGAGCTCGCGGTATGTCTCGATGGGGTCGCCCTTTATGATCAGCGCCCGCGCGCATTCCTCGCACCAGTACTGGTAGTCGGGGTTGAGCGGCTCCATGTCCCGGACGATCGGCGTCCCGCTGCCGCACCAGTCGCACTTCCGCCTGTGTGCACCCATCGGTCAGCTCCAGCTGTGGCCGCAGGCCGTGCACGCGCAGGAGACCCCGCCGTCGTCGCCGAGCACCTGGGCGACGTGCGCGGAGCCGCGGGAAGGACAGCCGAGGCGGGCCGAGGTCCGTCGCGTCGACACCGCTCCGAGGAGGTGGTCGACCTCCTCGAGGATGCTCGCAGGCATCACAACTCCCTCCCGTAGGGCCGCGCCCCCTTCCGGCCGTTTGATTCTGCCACGGCCGGGCCGACACGGTCAGCGACGCCGTGGTACCGGTCAGGACACGGCTCGACGCCTCGTAGGGGTATACGCGCGCCGGGAGCGTGCCGCTCACCGACGGACAACGAAAGATCCCGCCTCCCTGAGGGAGGCGGGATCTTCGTCATGTGGAGCTAAGGAGAATTGAACTCCTGACCTCCTGCATGCCATGCAGGCGCTCTACCAACTGAGCTATAGCCCCTGGTTGCCACACGAGGTGACCTCCTGGTGTTCCGTCCCGCTCGGCGGGGCGAACAAGAAGAACTCTAGCCTGTGACCTGCCGGAAAGTGAAATCCGGGTCCCGGGGCGCCCCGGGGCCGGATCGGAGCGCTCTCAGTCGTCGTCGCCGAGCACCGGTTCCGGCAGGGTGCCGGCGTTGTGCTCGAGCAGCCGCCAGCCCCGGGCGCCCTCGCCGAGGACGGACCAGCAGCAGTTGGTGAGACCGCCCAGGCTCTCCCAGTTGTGCGGGGCGAGTCCGAGCAGCCGGCCGATGGTGGTGCGGATGGTGCCGCCATGGCTGACCACGACGAGCGTGCCGTCCTGCGGGAGCTTCTCGACGTGCCGCAGCACCACGGGGGCGGCACGGTCGGCGACCTCGGTCTCCAGCTCGCCACCGCCCCGGCGGACCGGCTCGCCGCGCTTCCACGCGGTGTACTCGTCGCCGTACCTGGCGATGATCTCGTCGTGCGTCAGACCCTGCCAGACGCCCGCGTAGGTCTCCCGCAGGGCCTCGTCGTGGGTGACGTCCAGGCCGGTGAGCGCGGCGAGCTCGGCGGCGGTGGCCACGGCCCGTTTCAGGTCGGAGGCGACGATCGCGTCGGGCTTCAGCCCCGCGAGGAGGCGGGCGGCCCTGCGGGCCTGGGCGACGCCGGTCTCGGTGAGGTCCACGTCCGTGGAGCCCTGGAAGCGGCGCTCCACGTTCCAGGACGTCTGGCCGTGCCGCCACAGGATGATGCGGCGGCCCCGGCGCGCGGCCCCGCCCACCTCGCCGGTGGCGCTCACCACTCACCGTCCGGCTGTGCGGCCTCCTCGGCCTCCTGGAGCTTCGCGTGCTCGGCGGCCTTGCCGCGGGTGGCCTTGGCCTCCTCGGGCAGCTCCAGCTCGGGGCAGTCCTTCCACAGTCGCTCCAGGGCGTAGAAGACGCGCTCCTCGCTGTGCTGGACGTGGACGACGATGTCGACGTAGTCGAGCAGCACCCAGCGGGCCTCGCGGTCGCCCTCGCGGCGGACCGGCTTGGCGCCGAGCTCCTTGCTGAGCCGCTCCTCGATCTCGTCGACGATCGACTTGACCTGGCGGTCGTTGGGTGCGGAGGCCAGCAGGAAGGCGTCGGTGATGGACAGCACGTCACTGACGTCGTAGGCGACGATGTCGTGCGCGAGCTTGTCGGCGGCCGCCTGGGCGGCGGTGGTGACGAGCTCGAGGGAACGGTCGGTTGCGGTCACTGCGAGGCTTTCGGTCGGTGGACACTTGCCCCCAAGGGTCTCACGGACCGCCGGGCGCACCCCACGCGATGACGGAGGGTGCGCCCCGTGTGCCCTACGTGCCGGGGTCGTAGTCCTGGCCGAGCACGACCGAGACACGGGCGTTCGCGAAGACCTCGCCCTTGGTGACGGAGTCGGCGGACAGGCCCAGGGTCTTGGCGACCTCGGTGGCGTTCTCCTTGTCGGCGGCGTCCGCGTAGACGACCTTCGAGGCGGACTCGGCGGCGCCGGCGGCCCCCGCGTCCCGGAAGGTGAAGCCGCCGTTGAGGAGCACTACGCGGGCCTTCTCGGTGCGGTCGTCCACCCCGGTGGCGTTGCGCACGGAGACACTGACGGCGGCGTCCGGGTCGGGGCTCTTGGCGGTGCCGCCGAGGACGTCCTCGACCACGCTGTCGCTGGCCTGGGCGGTGAGCGTGCCGTCGTCCTGCACGGGCAGCACGGCGGTCCTGTGGTCGCCGCCCTTGGCGCGGTCGGAGAGCCGGGCGAGGAAGGAGCCGAGGTCCTTGTCGGTGAGCGGCGGCTCGATGATCTGCCCGAGGGTCTGGACGGTGGTCGTGGCGGCGTCCGGGTCGGAGGTCATCTTGCGCAGGACGCCGTGCAGGACCTGCCCGAACCGCTCCAGCTGGGCGTTCTGGGCCTCGCCGGAGCCGCGGTGGGTGGCGTAGGCGACGGCCGACTTGCCGCTGAGGACCTGGCCCTTCCCCTTCCTGACCAGGGGCGCCTCGCCCTTCTTGGCATCCGGGTCGGGCACGTCGGTGTCGGTGTCGACCTCGATGTTGCCGACCAGGTCGACGAGGGTGAGCAGGAAGGGGGTGTCCAGCCGCCAGGTGCCCTCGATGTCGGTGCCGAGGACGGTGTCGAGGGCGGTCCTGGTGCCCTCGGAGCCGTCGTCCTCGACCGACTTGGCGAGCGTGGTGGTGGTGCCGTCGTCGGCCGTCAGGGCGAGGGAGTTGGGCAGCAGGACGGTGGTGCCCCGCTCGGTGGTGGTGTTGTCGACGAGCAGGGCGGTGGCGGTGCCGCCGCCGGTGGTGTCGTGCAGGTGGACGACGATGACGTCCCGCTTCTGCGCGCCCGCGGCCGTCGTGGTGCCCGTGCCGGAGCCGGAGCCGGACAGGCCGGGCAGCTTCCCGGCGTACCAGAGGTAGCCGACGCCGCCGGCCACGACCAGGGCGAACACCACGACGAGGGCGATGATCCGGCTGCGGGCGCGGCGCTTGGCCTCCTCCCGGCGCTCGGTGCGGTTCTCGGTGAACTTCATCCAGTCGATGACGTCCTCCGAGTCGCCGTCGGGCTCCTCGACGAAGGCGAACTGCTCGGTGCGGTACTCCGGCGCGGGCCCGTCGGGGCCCTGCTCGTCGTCGGCCGGGCCGGGCTGCTGCGGGATGTGCGCGGTCTGCTCGGTGACGCGGGGCTGCTGCCCGGTGTGCGCGGTCTGCCCGTAGGGGTCGTACGGGGCGTCCTGGCCGCCGTGGCCGCCCTGCTGGGTGCCGTAGGGGGCGTAGGAGTCGTAGGACGGGTCCTGCGACTGCTGCGGGGCCCCGGTCCCGTAGGGATCGTACGAGGGCTGCTGGTGTCCACCCGCGTGGTACGGGTCGTAGCCGTAGCCCTGCTGCTGGTACCCGTCGTACTGCTGGGCCTGCTGGGCCTGCTGGCTCTGCTGGTCCGCGGCCTGGCGGTAGACAGGCCGGCCGTACTCGTCGTAGCCGACGAGCTCGTACGGGGCGCCCCCGTCGGCCCCGTACCCCGCGTCGTATCGGTCGTTCACCGGTGCCCCTCTCGGCTCACTCGCCGCGGTACAGCTCGCGCTTGTCGATGTAGCGCACGACTCCGTCCGGCACCAGGTACCAGACGGGCGCCCCCTTGGCGACTCTCGCACGGCAGTCCGTCGAGGAGATGGCGAGGGCGGGAACCTCGACGAGCGAGACGCCGCCCTCGGGGAGGCCCGCGTCGGTCAGGTGGTGGCCGGGCCGGGTCACGCCGATGAAGTGCGCCAGGGAGAACAGCTCCTCGCTGTCGCGCCAGGTGAGGATCTGGGCGAGGGCGTCGGCGCCGGTGATGAAGAACAGGTCGCTGTCCGGGTTGAGCGCGCGCAGGTCGCGCAGGGTGTCCGTGGTGTAGGTGGGGCCGCCGCGGTCGATGTCGATGCGGCTCACCGAGAACTGCGGGTTCTCGGCCGTGGCGATGACCGTCATCAGATAGCGGTCCTCGGCGGCGGAGACCGCGCGGTGGCTCTTCTGCCACGGCTGGCCGGTGGGGACGAAGACCACCTCGTCGAGGCGGAACTGCGCGGCGACCTCACTGGCCGCCACCAGGTGCCCGTGGTGGATCGGGTCGAAGGTGCCGCCCATCACGCCGAGACGGCGCCTGCCCTGCCGCGCCTGGCCGCTGCCGGGGCCGGTAGGCATGTCCTGCTCTCCCATGCGTGCAGACCCTACCGGCCCGGCCCGGGGACCCCGTCCGCGAGGGCGGCCGGAGGGAGGTTCAGCGGTCGCGGTTGAAACGGGTGGTGATCCACAGCAGGAGCAGCAGGACGAACAGGGCGCCGCCGCCGGTGAGGTAGGGGTTGAGGCTCGCGTGGTTGCCGCCGTGCTCTCCGCCCTCGGCGGCAAGGGTGGCGAACTGGGCAGCGGTGCTGTGGATGCTCATCTTCGGCAGGACCTATCGCGTGTGGGCGGGACAAAGACGTCGGCTCATCGTAAGCGGGCGCCTTCGCGCCGATCACGCCGACTCCGCCGTCGCGGGCTCGGGGACGGGTGGAAGGAACCTTCCCCGCCGCTCGATCGTCCTTCCGGCTGTAGCCACGCAACAGGAACCACGCGGCGGGCGCCCGGCCCGCCGTCCTCACGATCAGGAGCACCCGGAGCAGGATCCCCCCGCGCCTCCCCGGCCGTCCCGTCGTCCGTCACCGCCCGTCCACGGCGACTCCGCCTGGGCCGGGCCTCGCCGCGAGGGAGCGAAGGGTCGCACGAGGGGGCCGCGAAGGGTCACCCAGACGCACATGGGGGACACATGTCCGACGGCCATCAGCACAACGGGCACGAGAGCGTGCCGAGCAGGCAGCGCAGGCGCTTCCCCGGGATCTCCACGCGGGCGTACGAGCATCCGGCGGACCGTTCCGCGCTGGTGGCGCTGCGCAAGCTGACCGGTTTCGACACGGTGTTCAAGGTGCTGAGCGGTCTGCTGCCCGAGCGCAGTCTGCGGCTGCTGTTCCTGTCCGACTCGGTGCGGGTCTCGGACCGGCAGTTCGCGCACCTCAACGACATGCTGCGGGACGCCTGCTACATCCTGGACCTGGAGAAGGTCCCGCCGATGTACGTCAAGCAGGATCCGAATCCGAACGCGATGTGCATCGGCATGGACGAGCCGATCATCGTGGTGACCACCGGTCTGGTGGAGCTGCTCGACGAGGAGGAGATGCGGGCGGTCGTCGGACACGAGGTCGGGCACGCGCTGTCCGGGCACTCGGTGTACCGGACGGTCCTGCTGTTCCTGACGTCGCTGGCGGTCCGGGTCGCGTGGATCCCGCTCGGCAACGTCGCGATCATGGCGATCGTGACGGCGCTGCGCGAGTGGTTCCGCAAGTCGGAGCTGTCCGCGGACCGCGCGGGGCTGCTGGTCGGCCAGGACGTACGGGCCTCGATGCGCGGTCTGATGAAGATCGCGGGCGGCAACCACCTGCACGAGATGAACGTGGACGCGTTCCTGGAGCAGGCCGAGGAGTACGAGGCGGGGGGCGATCTGCGCGACTCCGTGCTGAAGATCCTCAACGTGCTGCCCCGCTCGCACCCGTTCACCACCGTGCGGGCGGCCGAGCTGAAGAAGTGGGCGGCCTCCCGTGACTTCCAGCGGATCATGGACGGTCACTACCCGCGCCGTGAGGAGGACAAGGACGCCTCGGTGCGGGAGTCCTGGCGGGATTCGGCGAGCAGCTACGCGGACGAGGTGCGCACCTCCAAGGATCCGCTGATGAAGCTGGTCAGCGACATCGCGGGCGGTGCCGGGGATCTGGGCGGCCGGGTCCGCCGCGGCTTCGGCGGGTTCACGTCCTCGGAGCCGAAGCCGCCGAAGCCGGGACCGCGGGAGCCGGGTACGGCGCCGGGCGCGGAGGGTGACGAGCCGCCACGCGACGGCGCGTAGGGCCGCCCAGATCCCCGGGTCGGCGGTCGGCGGTCGGCAGGGACCCGCGTTCCCCGTCCGCGTCCCGGGGCTCCCCCGCGGGATGTCCCACCGCTCCCGCGCGCGGCGCCCGGGGAGGACGACGGGTGGGGAGCGCGCGGGCCCGTGCGGTACGCGACGGGCACGGCGCCGCCCGCCGGAACGACGCGGTGCCCCGGCTCACAGCTTCGGCTGCGCGCCCGGGGCGAGGGATCCGCACAGGGCCGGGGTGCTGCCCGTGGCGTACGGGTCGGTGCCGGCGGGGGCGGTCTCCCCGGCCGTCCGGCCCGCCAGCAGCGGGCGCAGCCGGACGGCGGAGTCCTCGGCGCAGGACAGCGGGCCGGCCTGGACGCGGGCGACGACGAGTTCCGCCCGGTGCAGGCGCAGGTCGTCGCGGTCGAAGCGGAAGTGCAGCTCGCGCCGGACGGTGAACAGCGACGCCGCGGCGTCCCGGTCGGCGCCGGCCGGACGCAGCGCGTAGACGAGCGTGTGGTCCGTGGTGACCTCGAGGGTGGCGGAGTCGGTCTCGGCTGCCCGCATGGTGCCCTGGACCCGGATCCCGTGGTCCGCCAGCCGCACGCTGGCGGGGTCGAAGCGGACCAGCCATCCGGTGGGTGCGTGCCGTCCGTCGGCGGCGGGCCGGTCGAAGCTCTGGTCGAACTGGTCCAGCTGGCCGGGGTCGAGCAGCACCCGCACGGGCCGGGTCTCGCCGCCGGTGAGCACGCCCGGGTCGAGGGCGGACCGCACGATGTAGTCCTTGGCGGTGAGCAGCGCGGCCACCACCTGGCCGTCGGAGAAGTGCGCGGTGCGCCGGGACGCCGGGAGCGGCACCCCCTCGGCTCCGGGCCGGAACTGCGCCGCCGGACTGCTCGCGTACAGCTGTTCGACGTCGGCGGTGCCGGGGACCTCGTCCCGCGGGGCGAGCGGGATGACGGTCATCCGCAGCGGCTCGGCGGGTGCGGCGGCGGGGCTCCGGTAGGGGTGGCGCACACCCATGTAGACGGCGGTGCCGAAGGCCACGGCGATCAGCAGGACCAGGATCAGCGCCTGCCGGGGCAGGCCGCCGCGGCTCCGCGGCGGGCGGCGGCGCACGGCGGGCGCGTGGTCGGTGATGCGCTGCTCGGCGGAGTACTCCTGGAGCCGGGCAGCGCGGACGAAGGACTCGTCGAAGACGACGGACCTGTACTCGTCCTCTCCACCTCCGGGGGCTCCCTCGGGCGTCCCCTCGGGTGGGTCCGAAGGCCCTCCCATATCTTCAAGGGTAGGTCCGGGGAGGTTCCGGTAAACGCCCCGCCCGGGTCAAGTTCTGACAGGTTCTCACCAGGCCGGCGCCCGGTCTCAGGGGCTGCCGCGCGGGATCACCGGAACGGTCGGCTGCGAGTAGTCGGCCGACGCGGAGGGCTCCGCCGTGCCGCCCCGCTCCACGCCGGTGGTGGGCGGCGGGGCCGGGTCCTGGCGCTGGGAGGACGCTCCCCGGTAGACGGCCGAGAAGGCGAGCGCGACCATGCCGACGCCCATCACCAGGGCGAGCATCCAGGCGACGGGGCGGTGCCAGCGCACCTGCCTGCCGTACGGGCCCAAAGAGCCCTGGCCGCCCTCCGGGACGTCCTCGGCGTCGTCCGGGTCGTCGTAGCCGGAATCGCCCCGGCAGCCGCCGTACCCGTCGTCGTACCGGTCGCCGCGCGCATGGGCCCGGCGGGCCTCGGCCTCGGCTCTGGCCTGTGCCGCGGCCAGGAGGCGCTCGACGGCGGTCGGCTCGTGCACCTCGGCCGCCCGTACGAAGGCCTCGTCGAAGACCACGGAGGCGAACTCTTCGTCCGACACCCCGCGGTCGTGGTCGTCGTCGGGCTCCCGGCCGTCACGGAACGGCGTGCCCCCCACGTCCTCCGGCACGGATCCAGAGTAGACCTGGGGGGTCATTTTGGGCAGACGGTATGGAAATTCATCCGTCCGGTGAGACGGTCCCGCCGTCGTTCCTCCCGCGTGCGCGGGTCAGCGCCGTACGTGACCGTCGCCGGTGACGATGTACTTCGTGCTGGTCAGCTCGGGCAGGCCCATCGGCCCCCGGGCGTGCAGCTTCTGCGTGGAGATGCCGATCTCCGCGCCGAAGCCGAACTGGCCGCCGTCGGTGAACCGGGTGGAGGCGTTCACCGCGACCGTGGTGGAGTCCACCAACTGGGTGAAGCGGCGGGCGGCCTGCTGCGAGGTGGTGACGATGGCCTCGGTGTGGCCGGAGGTCCACAGCCGGATGTGCTCGACGGCCCGGTCGAGGGAGTCGACGACGGCGGCGGCGATGTCGTGGGAGAGGTACTCGGTCTCCCAGTCCTCCGTGGTGGCCTCCACGACGGTGGCGCGGGAGTCCTTGGCGTACGCCATCACGCGTTCGTCGGCGTGCACGGTCACCCCGGCGTCGGCGAGGGCGTCCAGGGCGCGCGGCAGGAACTCGGCGGCGATGTCCTGGTGCACCAGGAGGGTCTCGGCGGCGTTGCAGACGCCGACCCGGTGGGCCTTGGAGTTGACCAGGATCTCCACCGCCGTGTCGAGGTCGGCCTGCGCGTCGACGTACACGTGGCAGTTGCCGGTGCCGGTCTCGATGACCGGGACGACGGACTCCTGGACGACCGTGTTGATCAGCGAGGCGCCGCCGCGCGGGATGAGCACGTCGACCAGACCGCGGGCGCGCATCAGCTCGCGCACGCTGTCCCGGCTCTCGCCGGGCACCAGCTGGACGGCGTCGGCGGGCAGCCCGGCGCCGTGCACGGCGTCGCGCAGGACGCCCACCAGGGCGGTGTTCGACCGGTACGCGGAGGACGAGCCGCGCAGCAGGACCGCGTTGCCGGACTTCAGGCAGAGGGCGGCGGCGTCGACCGTCACGTTCGGACGGCCCTCGTAGATGATGCCGACGACGCCGAGCGGCACCCGGACCTGGCGCAGGTCGATGCCGTTGGGCAGCGTGGAGCCGCGGACGACCTCGCCGACCGGGTCGGGCAGCGCGGCCACGTCCCGCACGTCGGCGGCGATAGCGCGCACCCGCTCGGGGGTGAGGGTGAGCCGGTCGATCATGCCTTCACTGGTGCCGGCCTCGCGGGCCCTGGCCACGTCCTGGGCGTTGGCCTCGACGATTTCACTCGTACGGACCTCCAGCGCGTCCGCGATGGCGAGCAGCGCGTCGTCCTTGGCGGCCCGCGGCAGCGGCGCGAGGGTGGCGGCGGCGCCCTTGGCCCGGTAGGCGGCCTGGCTGACCGGGGACATCGAGTCGTACGGCGAGAGCGTGGTCATGGAAAAAGGGTAGTGCGGGCGGCGGGTCCGGCCCGCGGTCATCCCGAACCCCGAGACACGGGCTCAGAACGGGTGGACTCCGACGGGTGTCGCCAGGACCGGTCCGTACCCCGCCGCGACGCGCTGGTGGTAGGTGGCCCGGTCGATGACCTCCAGGCCGACGATCTCCCAGGGCGGCAGGCCGGCGGTGCGGCGGTGTTCGCCCCACAGGCGCAGCGCCACGGCGGCCGCGTCGTGCAGGTCGCGGGCCTCCTCCCAGTAGCGGATCTCCGCGTGGTCGTCGGCGTAGCGGCTGGTCAGCAGGAACGGGTGGTCGTGGGCGAGCTGTTCCAGTGCCCGCCGGACCTCCGCGGCGGGGGCCGGTGCGCCGGAGACGCTGAGGGTCACGTGCCACAGGCGGGGCAGGTCCCGGGGTCCGCCGCCGTCCTGGAAACGGTCACCGGCGGCGACGCCGCTCAGGGCGCGCTCGTCGCCGGCCGCACGGGAGCCGGCACCGCGAGACGGTGTCGTCACCGGGCGCACTCGTCTCACGACGGCCTCCTTCACGCGCGGACCCACCCGGTGGTCGGGCGGATGTGTCCTCGCAACAAAGTGGAGCAGGCCGCCGGGGATCGCGGGGCACTTTTGCGGAACGTCCACCACCGAGGGCGGGCGTTTCGGCACATTACGGATGCAGGACCACCAGATCGTCCCTGTGTACGACCTCACGTTCGTACTCCGGTCCGAGGTCCCGGGCGAGTTCATGGGTCGAGCGGCCGATCAGGAGGGGAATCTCCCTGGCGTCGAAGTTGACCAGCCCCCGGGCCACCGCCCGCCCCTCGCCGTCCCTCAGCTCCACCGGGTCGCCCGCGCTGAACTCGCCCTCGACGCCCGCGATGCCGGCGGGCAGCAGTGACTTGCGGCCCTGGACGACGGCGCGGACCGCGCCGTCGTCCAGAGTGATCGCGCCCTGCGGGGTGGAGGCGTGCTGGAGCCACAGCAGCCGGTCGGCGGAGCGGCGGCCGGTGGGGTGGAAGTAGGTGCCGGTGTCGCCGCCGGTGAGGGCGTCGGCGGCGTGCACCGCGCTGGTCAGCACCACCTGGACGCCCGCGGCGGCGGCGATCGAGGCGGCCTCGACCTTGGTGACCATGCCGCCGGTACCGACGCCCGCCCTGCCGGCGCTGCCGATCTCCACGTGGGCGAGGTCCGCGGGACCCCTGACCTCGGCGATCCGTGAGGTGCCGGGGCGGGCCGGGTCGCCGTCGTAGACGCCGTCCACGTCGGAGAGCAGGACCAGCAGGTCGGCGTGGACCAGGTGGGCGACGAGGGCGGCGAGCCGGTCGTTGTCGCCGAAGCGGATCTCGTCGGTGGCGACGGTGTCGTTCTCGTTGACGACCGGGAACGCGCCCATCGCCAGCAGCTTGTCCAGGGTGCGGGAGGCGTTGCGGTGGTGGGCGCGGCGGCTCATGTCGTCGCTGGTCAGCAGCACCTGGCCGACCCGGACGCCGTAGCGCGCGAAGGAGGCGGTGTAGCGGGCGACCAGCAGCCCCTGGCCGACGCTGGCGGCGGCCTGCTGCCGGGCCAGGTCCCTGGGGCGGCGGCGCAGGCCCAGCGGGGCGAGCCCGGCGGCGATGGCGCCGGAGGAGACGAGGACGATCTCCCGTTCCCCTCCACTGCGCACCTTCGCCAGCACGTCGACGAGCGCGTCCACGCGATCCGCGTCCAGACCGCCCGCCGCGGTGGTCAGCGACGAGGAGCCGACCTTCACGACGATCCTGCGCGCCTCGCCCACGGCCTGCCTCGCCCCTGCCACCTTGCCGCCCGTCCCTCACGTCGATCGATCGCCCACCAGGCAATCTACGCGAAGCGGATCGGACGGCGCTCGGTCGTTCCAGCTTCCGGAACGGGCCGGTGCGGGTCACCGCGCCGTCACGGCTCGCGCGCGGGGAGGGAGCGCGCCGGGCGAGGGCCGGGCGCGCGGGTCCACGGCCGTGCCGGTGCACCGCCGAGCCCGCCGCGTGGTGGGCGCTCCCCTGCGCCGGGCACCGCAGGAGGCCCGAGCCAGGGTTCGGAGGGGCGCGGTACCCCCGGCCGCTCCCCGCGGCGAGGACACCCGCGTGTCGTCCGGAGGTCGGTGCGCGTTAACCCGGGCGCCCGTCCCGCGCCGACCCTGGAGTGACCGCAGTGCCCGAACCCTCGTCCCCCCGGCGGCGGACCGCCGCCCAGTTGCTCGTCCTCGCCGTTCTGGCGGCCGCCTTCACCGCGCAGGCCGTCGCCGCGCTGCTCCCCCACGTGCCGCTGCTGCTCGCCTCGACCGCCGTGTCCCTGGCGGTCGAGGGCGTGCTGTACCGGTGGCAGCCCGGCATGGTGGCGCTGTTCGCCAAGTCGCACGCGGACATCACCGTCCGCCACGTGCTGCGCGACCTGCTGCTGGTGGTGGGCCTGCTGCGGCTCGGCGAGCAGCACCGGGAGACGCAGTACGCCCCGCTGGTCGCCGGGCTGCTCGCCTTCTACGCGCTGCACTGCACGGTCCAGGCGGTGTCCGTGCTGGTCCGTCGCACCCGCACCCTGCCGGTGCTGACCCGCAACATCGACGCCTCGGCGCTGCGCCTGTCCCCCGCCCCGGCCGCGCTGCTGCGCCGCCCCGGCCACCGGCTGCTGGTGTTCGGCCTGCCCGCCACGGCCGGGCTGACGGCGACGGCGGTCACCGACGACGCCCGGTACGCGGCGGCCGGTGTCGCGCTGGCGCTGCTGCTCACGTCCGCGGGCCTGGGCGCGCTGCTGCTGCGGCTGCTGCCGGGCCGGCGTCCGGCGGGCGAGCGGGAGGTGCTCGACTGGTTCGACGCGTGGCTGGCCGAGTACCGCCCGACGGTCGGCCTGTACTTCTCCGGCGGTCCGTCCTCCGCCTACCAGGCCAACATGTGGCTGGAGCCGCTGGCCGGGCTCGGCGGGCGGCCGGTGATCGTGCTGCGCGAGCGGTTCATGGTGCCGAGGATCGCGGCGACCGACATCCCGGTCGTGTGCCTGCCGAAGGTGTCCACGCTGATGCGTCTCGAGCGGTCCACGCTCCAGGTGCTCATCCACCCGTCGAACTCCGGCAAGACCTCCCAGGTGCTGCGGATCCCCACGATCAAGCACGCCTTCGTCAACCACGGCGAGAGCGACAAGCTGTCGTCCTGCAACCCGTACGCGAAGGCGTACGACGAGGTGTGGGTGGCCGGCCCGGCGGCGCGCGAGCGGTACGCGCTGGCCGAGGTGGGGGTCGAGGACAAGGACGTGGTGGAGATCGGCCGTCCGCAGCTGGACGCCGTGCGCCCGTACGCGGGTCCGCCCGCCGGTTCCTACGTGACGGTGCTGTACGCGCCGACCTGGGAGGGCTGGGACGGCAACCCGGGCAACACCTCGGTGGTCGCGGCCGGCGAGAACCTGGTGCGGGCGCTGCTCGCCGACCCGGGGGTGCGGCTGCTGTACAAGCCGCACCCGCTGACCGGCTCGGTGGACCCGCGGGCGGGCGCCGCCGACCGGCGCGTGCGGGAGCTGATCCGGGCGGCGAACCGGGAGCGGTCCGGGGCGCGTCCCGCGCCGTCGGGGGAGCCGGCCCGGCGCGCCGCGGAGCTGGACCGGCTCACCACGGCCGCCTTCCGGGCGGGCGCCGACCAGGTCGAGCGGATGCTGGTGCAGTCCGCGCCGGAGCCGGGCCGGGCACAGGCGGTGGCACGGGCGACGGCGGCCTGGGAGGAGGCGTACTGGGCGTCGCTGCCGGAGTGGGAGCACCAGGTCGTCACGGACGTCCGGCCCGGGCTGTACGCCTGCTTCAACGTCGCCGACCTGCTGATCAGCGACGTGTCGAGCGTGATCAGCGACTTCCTGGCGAGCGGGAAGCCGTACGCGGTGGTGAACACCGGCGGACTGCCCGAGGAGGCGTTCCGCGCGGTGTTCCCGACGGTGGCGGCGGCGACGGTGCTGACGCCGGACGCGGCCGGGGTTCCGGCCCTGCTGGAGTCGGTCCGCGATCCGGAGAAGGACGGACTGGCGCGGGTCCGCGCGGAGTTGAAGCTCCGCCTGCTGGGTCCGGCCGACCCGCCGTCCCAGCAGCGCTTCGCCGCGGCCGTCCAGGCCCTGTGCACGGCGTCCCAGGCCCGCCGGACCCGCGCCACCCGGCGCCTCACCGCGGAGCTCCCCGTCCAGCGCCAGGAGACCACCACGAACCCGGCCGCCCCGCGCCTCGTCTAGGGGTGTCGTTCGGATCGGGCCGGCTCCGGCGAGCGGTGCCTCGCAGCCGGGCCCCGCGACCCCGACGGGATCCGGCCGGCACGCCCTGGCTCAGGCCGCCACGGAGGTCAGCAGACGGCGGACCTTGCGGACGGTGCGGCGCGGCAGGGAGTCCACGCCGCCCCCGCGGTAGCCGGGGACCGCGCGGGCCTCGCGCGGGGGGGCCAGGTACACGGAGTCGGGATGCCCGCCGCGCGGTCGCGGAAGTGCGCATGCCGTGCCGCTCGAGCAACGAGCGGCGGAACAGCTTCTGCGCGCTGAGCGTGAACTTGATGGGGGAGGAGTAGACGTCGGTGCGCTCCAGCGTCCTGCCCCACATGGACTTCGGCGCGCCCCGGTTGACGCCCTCGATCCGGCCCAGCACGACGTCGGTGCCGGCCCGGCGGCCATGCCGACCATCCGCTCGAGGGCCTCGGGGCCCAGCCGGTCGTCGGCGTCCAGGAAGAAGACGTAGCGCCCGGCGGCCCTGGCCAGGCCCACGTCGCGCGGGCCGCTGGGGCCGCCCGAGTTCTCCTGCCTCAGCACGGTGACCGGCATCGGCGCGCGGGCCGCGAACTCCTCCAGGCACTCCCCCGTGCCGTCGGTCGAGCCGTCGTCGACCGCGATGACCTCGACGCGCTCCGGGGCGATGGTCTGCGCCTCCACGGAGGCGAGGCACTCGGTCGGGTACGGCATCGCCTCGTACGCCCCGATGACCACGGTGACATCGGGCTGCGCCACGGTCACTTCCCCCTCGTCACAGGGTGTTTCCCCTGTATCGCCTCATTCCCTGCGGGTGAGACGGCGGTTCGAGTCGGGAAGTTGCGTCGGACGCCTGCTTCGGTGGCCCACGTCACAGGGCAGTCGGCGGGCACGCGAAAGGGCTCGGCCCCCCGAGGATCGACTCCTCGGGGGGCCGAGCCCCGCCGAACCCGTCGGGCCGGTCAGTCGACGCTGTCCGCCTCACCGGCCGTCGACGTCCGCGGCACGGGCACCGCGTCCGCCAGCTCCACGTCGGGGCCGCCGGTGGTGATCCGGGCCTCCTGGCCGAGGTTGCGCGTCTCGGCCTTCAGCGCGAGCCGGGCGACCGCGGTGTTGAACTGGTCGATGGACTTCGGCTCGTCCGGGCCGAGCAGGTACTGCTTGAGCTCCTTGCGGTCCTCGGCCAGCGGGTCGGCGGCCGGGTCGCGGACCGCCTCGAGCAGCCCGCCGAGCTCCTTCGCTCCGTTGGACAGGATCACCGCGGCGCGCACCGCCGTGTTCTGCCGCTTGAACTCCTCGACGCCCAGCTCGGCGGAGTCCGTGACGGCGTACGGCTTGCCGCTGGCGATGAAGTCGGAGACCACGCTGGAGATGTCGGAGACCATCGCGTCGGAGACGTTGAAGCAGTCGTACAGGCGCGGCTCGGCGCCCGTGATGACGCGGTGCTCCCAGTCGGGGAAGGAGCGCCAGTACGCGGTGTTCCACTCGGTGCGCAGCCGGGCGATCTCCTCGTGCCGGGCCACGTCGACCACCCCGTCGCGGGAGGCCTCGGCCTCGTCGCCCTTGCCGGTGCCGCCGGACAGCTCGGCCAGCCGGGCCTCGATGCGGGCCAGCTCGGCCCCGGCCTCGGCCTGGGCGGCGGTGTCGGCGGTGAAGCGCGGGTCGGCGGCGCGCGCGGCGGCGGCCTTCTCGATCAGCGCGGTGATCCGCTGGTGGGCGGCCTTCGCCTGCGCGCTGCGGGTGCCGGTGAAGGGGTGCGGCTTGTACAGGACGCGCACCGCCGGGTCGGCCTCGACCAGCTTCTTCACGATGTTCTCGCCGGCCAGCAGGATCGAGGTGTTGCCCGGGTTGTCGTCCCAGCCCTCCCAGGTGGGGGCGTACAGGACGGTCGGCATGCGGTCGCCGGGGACGCCCTGCCAGGTCCGGATCGGGGCCAGCTGCGGACGGCCGACCTCGACGATGTCCTCGTCGCGGACACCGACGTCGGCGATGGCGTAGCGGTCGCGGCCCGCGCGGCCGGCCGTCCACACCTCGTCGTAGACCTTGCTGTACGGGTTGACGCTGGCGAGCTTGTCGCTGTCGCCGTGGCCGATGAAGACGTGCTTCATGGTGGGCACGCGCAGCATGTGGATGTTCTTGCCGACGTTCGCCGCGTACAGCGCGACCCGCACCGTGGACAGGTCCATGTTCATCAGGTGCACCCCTCCGGGCACGCAGACGACGGGGACCGTGGTGGGCGCCAGGTTCTGCAGGATGACCCGCTCACGCAGGATGACCAGCGGACGGGTGTCCAGCTGCTCCATGGTCTCCAGCCACATGTTGACCTGGTAGGCGGAGTCCCTGGAGCCGGAGAAGTACAGCACGGTCTCCGGGCGGTACTCGCGCAGCCAGTCGTCGACCGCCTCCAGCACCTTCTCCGGGCTCGGCGGGGTCCTCCGGCCGCGCGCGTAGGGCAGCAGGGCGAGGACGTACAGGGTGCCCGCGGCCACCGTGACGCCGATGCCGGCGTAGCCGATGGCCGCCGACTCCAGGGCGGCGCCGGCCAGTATGCCGACGACCGCCGCGAGGTCGAGGTGGAGCATCTTCTCCGCGGGCCGGTTCAGCAGTGCGCGCGGCGGCGCGTCCGGGATGCGGATGCGGGAGGCCAGGTCGACGTTGCGGGTGGCGACCGGCATCCGTCGGCGGTTGCGGATCAGCGTGGTGAGCGCGCCGTGCGGGGCCTGAAGACCGTAGAAGGCGATGAAGCAGGCGATCGCCCCGTAGTAGATCAGGTTGTCCGCGAGGGACAGGCGGGCCAGCAGCAGGATCAGCAGCAGTTGCCGGATCAGGAAGCGGATCGACAGGCCGGCCCGCACCTTGCTGAGGCGGCTGACCAGGTAGCTGCCCTTGCGGTGCAGATAGTGGTCCGCCAGGTACGTCACGGCGGCCGCCGCCGCGAAGGCGGGGATGCTCGGGACGAGCGCGGCCAGCATGAGGCAGGGGAAGCCCAGCACCATGAGGACCGCCGCGGCCAGCTCGGCCGCACTGCCCACCCGGGCGACGCGAATAGCGGTGGATATCACGAATAACCTGCTCTTGAAGGGGGAGTGCCGGTTTTGTGCCTGTGCGCAATTCGGGAGGTACGGATTCAGGCCCCCGCGAACTCCCGTCGACTAACCACGTGAACAGGAGGCCGGGGGGGCCTGAATTACGGAAGGCTATTTGGCGGCAATTATTACACGCCGTCCTGACGGTCCAGCACCGCGGCCAGCGCCTGCTCGAACCCGGTGGCCCGCGCCGCGCCCGCCGTCGGATCCTGCTGCCTCACGTCGATGACATGGCCGGTGAGCTCGGACAACAGCACGTCCAGCGAGGTCCTGGCCACCGCCTCGGAGGACAGCAGACTGCCCGAAGGCTCCTGCCCGAAGGCCTTGGTGCGCATCGGCGTGGCGGTGCGCTCCGGGTTGATGCAGTTCACCCGGACGCCGTCGCCGGCCCACTCGTCGGACAGGGCCTGGGTGAGGTTCACCATCGCGGCCTTGGTCGAGGAGTACAGGCTGTACTCGGCGCGCCCGCGGGTGTAGCTGCTGGAGGTGTACAGCAGCAGCTGTCCGTCGGTCTCGGCGAGGTACTTGTAGGCCGAGCGGGCGATCTGCACCGGGGCCAGGTAGTTGACCTTCAGCGCCTCCTCGATGGTGGCGTTGTCGGTCTCGGCGAGCTTGCCGATGCGCAGCACGCCCGCGGTGTTGACGACGTAGTCGATGCGGCCGGTCTCGCCGTACGCCTTGGACAGCGCGTCGTCGACCTCCTCCGGGTTCTCCACGTGGGTGCCGGTGGTGGAGCGGCCCAGCGCGTAGACGGTGGCGCCGTAGGACTCGGCGAGCTCGGCGATGTCCTTGCCGATGCCGTACGAACCGCCGAAGACCACCATGGTCTTGCCGGTGAGCAGCTGCCGGTAGGCCTCCTCGGAGACCTGCTCGGGGGCGGCGGTGGAGGCGAGCTGGAAGAGCTTGTCGGCGATGAAGACGTCGACCGGCTGGGTGACCTTCATGTTGTACTCGTCGCCCGCCACGACGTGGATCGGCACGTCCGGCAGGTACTTGAGCACGACCGAGCAGTCGTCCGTGGCCTGGAAGTTGGGGTCGCCGGAGGCGACCTCGTAGGCGCGGCGGATGGTGGACAGCTTGAAGGCCTGCGGGGTCTGGCCGCGGCGCAGCCGGGAGCGGTCCGGGATCTCCGTGATGAACTCGCCGTCCTCGCCGTGCGTGCGCGTGACGATGATGGTGTCGGCGGACGGGATGGCCACGTCGACGGCCTGGTAGCGCTCCAGCGCGGTCACGCAGTCGTCGATGACGCGCTGCGACAGCAGGGGACGCACGGCGTCGTGGAAGAGGACGTTGCGGTCCTCGCCCTCGGCCAGGCCCTCGCCGAGCGCGGCGATGGCCCGCTCGGTGGTCTCGTTCCGGGTCGAGCCGCCCTCGATGACCTTGGTGACCTTGGTGAACCCGGCCTTGGCGACGATCTTCTCGACGTCGGGCACGTACCCGGGCGCCATCAGCACGATGATGTCGTCGATCGAGCCGGCCTTCTCGAAGGTGGCCAGGGTGTGCTCGATGACTGCCTTGCCGGCGATCTTCAGCAGCTGCTTGGGGATCGACAGACCCACCCGCTGACCGGTACCGCCGGCCAGGATCACTGCGGTGGTACGGGGCTTGGCTATGTGCTGGGACACAGGTGACCTACCTTGGGGCGACAGGGAACCTCGAAATGGTCCCACTTGTGGTTACCGCAGTGCAAGGTGAGCGACCTCCGCCGCATATGTGCGCGCCACCTGTCATTCACCTAGGACTCCGGGCGCCCGGTGAGGGTTCCCGGGACGCACCGTGAATTCTTGTGAGTAACTCCACAGGAGTTATGCCATTGCCGTGCGTGACAGGCGTGACACCACCCGCTCGGCTCAGCGCGGGTGCAGTCGTTTCGGACAGCGGTGACCGAGGACCTTCACGAGTTCCTTCGACGATGTCCGGTGAACGGTACGCCCTTCGTCGGCGCCGTTCGCCGCCGCGACCGCGGTGAGCATCCCGAACAGGGCCTGCGCGGCCGTCCCGGGGGTGAGCCCCGGCTCGTCCGCCGGCCCCGCGGACGCCGGTGCACGGGACGGCGACGCCGGGTCGCCGAGGATCCGCACGCCCATGTCGTCGATCCGCGCGGCCGTCCCGGCGCCGATCCCGGCGGCGGCCTCCGGGGCCCATGGCGGAGTACGGATCCTCGCGTCCCGCGGGGCGGGGCCGCACGCGTTCTTCATATGCGCGGTCGCGCCGTGCCGCACCGGCTTCGAATACAGCTCCTCCGGAAGCCCATTGCCGCGGAATTCCTCGTTGAGGTTCCGCGGCATTTCGGTCTCGGCGAGGGTGAGGGAACGGTTCACGGTCTCCGGGACCGGACGCAGCAGCCCCCGGCAGTCCCGGCAGCGCCTCGAAGGCGCGCATCAGCGCGTCCCGGTCGCGGTCGTCGACCACGACGACGGTCACCCGGCCGGGGCCGGTCGCCCCGGCCCACCGCTCGACCGGCCGGTCGTGCCGGCGCCGGAAGCTGGGGGCGGGCCTGTCGTACGGGGGCCGGCGGAGCATGTGCTCCGGCCACGGCTCGTTCCGGACGTACTGCTGCCACTGCGAGGGCACGATCCGGGCCAGGGGCCGCAGGACGGCCAGGACGTGCGCCCGGTCGCCCCCGAGCTGCTCAACGATCCGGGCGATCGTCGTGTCGTCCTCGGCGTCCGCGAAGAACTCGCCGCTGAGCACGGAGGTGCGCCGCCCGGTGGCCCGCACCCGGTCCAGCAGCCGCTGCCGGTGCCGCTCGGCGGGTACGGTGTCCCCCGTCGTCGCGGGCCGGGCGCAGGCGGCGAGGACGGCCTCGATCGGGTGCCGGCTGTGCGCCGGGAAGCCGACGCCGTGCCGCGCCGTCTCCTCCTTCGCGGCGGACAGCGCGCCCTGAACGGCGGTGGTGCCGGTTTCGTGCGGACCGATGCGCAGCCGGCGGATGCCGGCGGGCAGCGGGGGACCACGGCGCCGGTGGCCGGGAGTTCTTCTCTCGTACGGTCGGTGTCCATGCCGGGGGACGGCAGGACGGCTCGCCGAGGAGGCCGTGGGAGGAGCCCGGGACCCACCTGAGTGCCCGCCCCCGCCCACCGCGGGCGGTCGTCCGCGGTGGGCGGCACCGGCGGGCGCCGGGGGTGCCCCCCTCCGGGGGAGGCACCCCGCGGGCGCCGGGCCGCGCGACCCGTCCCCGGCCCACTCAGACCAGGTGCACGCCCGGCCGACCGGCCTCCACCCGGAGGCTCGCCAGCGTGCTCGGGGTGGCCCGCGGCTTCACCACGGTGTCCACCACCCGCACGCGCGCGTCGATGCCGCCCCGGCGGATGTCGAACAGGTGGTAGCCGCGGTGGGCGTCGAGCAGCTTCCAGTGCGGGTTGTCCGCGCGCCGCGGATCCCACTGCGCGCGGAACGCGGTCTGGTCCTGGTCGCCGTTGCTGGAGATGGAGGTGCCGACGAACTCGGCGCCCACGACCGCGGACCTCGGGTCGGCGAAGTCCGCCTTCAGGTCGCTGACCATCGTCAGATGGCGGTCGCCGGTGAGGACGACGGGGTTGCTGACCCGCCGGAACTCCTGGAGCAGGGCGTTGCGCTCGGCCTGGTAGCCGTCCCAGGCGTCGTAGAACCAGAGCTTGCCCTCGCCGACCTGGAGGTCGGTCTCGGCCATCATGATCTGGGAGGCGATCAGGTTCCAGCGGGCGGGCGAGTGGCGCAGCCCGTCGACCAGCCAGCGCCTCTGCGCGGCCCCGAGCATGGTCAGCGACGGGTCCTGGGCGCCTTCCTGGGTGGTGGCCTGGTCGCTGCGGTACTGGCGGGTGTCCAGCACGTTCAGCCGGGCCAGCCGGCCGAAGTCCAGCCGGCGGTGCATGCGGATGTGCGGGCCGTCCGGCACGGCGGTGGCGCGGACCGGCATGTGCTCGTAGTACGCCTGGTAGGCGGCCGTCAGCCGGGCGACGAACGGGTCGTGCGCCTGCTTGTCGGGGTCCTGCGGGATCTGGCCGGCGAAGTCGTTGTCGACCTCGTGGTCGTCGAAGGTGACCACGAACGGGGCGTTGGCGTGCATCTCCGCGAGGTCCGGGTCGGAGCGGTACTGGGCGTACCGGTTGCGGTACTGGGTGAGGCTGTACGGCTCACCGGTGCCCTCGTGGCGCCGTACGCCGGTCGCCGAGGGGCCGGACTCGTAGATGTAGTCGCCGACGAACACCACGACGTCCGGGTCCTGCTGCAGCATGTCGGCGTACGGGGTGAAGTAGCCGTGCTGCCAGTTCTGGCAGGAGGCCAGCGCGACCTTCAGACGGCCGCCGGAGCTGTGCGGAGCGGGCGCGGTACGGGTGCGGCCGACGCGCGAGAGCCGCCCGCCGGCGCGGAAGCGGAACCAGTACGTGGTGTCCGGGCGCAGCCCGCGTACGTCCACGTGGACGCTGTGCCCGTACGCGCGCCGGGCCGGGGCGACACCCCGGCGGACGACCTTCCTGAAGCGGGCGTCCCGGGCGACCTGCCACTCCACGGCCACGGTGCGGTCGGGCATGCCGCCGCCGTTCAGCGGGTCCGGGGCGAGCCGGGTCCACAGGACTATCCCGTCCGGGAGCGGGTCGCCGGAGGCCACGCCCAGGCTGAACACGCCTTCGGGCAGCTTCGCCTCGGCCGCGTGCGCGGTGGCCGGCAGCCACAGCTGGGCGGAAGCGGCGGCGCCGAGCACCGCGGCGCCCGCGGTCAGGACGCGACGGCGGTCGGGCTGAACTGCTCCGGTCATCGGCTGACTCCCCTGCCTCGTGTGACGCTTGGACACGGGGAAGCTCGCGGTCCGGGCGGTCCGCCCGCTGAACACCTAAGTGCGCGTGCATGACAAACAAAAGGACAACGGGAAACCCGCCGCGGCACGGGAACGTCCCGTGGACACGACGGGTCCGTCGGGTGAGCGGCGGGCCACGGCCGGGCTGACGGGTGCCGCACCGGCCGCGGGCGCGCTCGGGGCGGGGAGGCTCCCGCGGTGGGCGTCCCGTCGTGGGGCCGGCCGGGCCGCCGTTCAGTACGGCCGGCCGGAACACCCGTCGGTCACCCGGGTGTTCGCCCTCCTCCCGCGGTCACTCCGACCGGAACGGCTCGAAGCCCTCGTAGGCCTGCTCGGACTCGTCCCGTTCGGCCTGCTTGTCCCGGCGCCGCTGGGCGGCCGGACGGGGCGCCTCGAAGCGGTGGTCCTCGCCGCGCCGGCCGAGCATCTCCGCGCCGGCGGTGACGGTCGGCTCCCAGTCGAAGACGACCGCGTTGTCCTCGGGGCCGATGGCGACGCCGTCACCGGACCGGGCGCCGGCCTTCATCAGCTCCGCCTCGACGCCGAGGCGGTTGAGCCGGTCGGCGAGGTAGCCGACGGCCTCATCGTTGTTGAAGTCGGTCTGGCGGACCCAGCGTTCGGGCTTCTCGCCGCGCACCCGGAACAACAGCTCCCCGTCGACCTCCTCGCGGGTGACGGTGAAGCCGGTGTCGTCCACGGCCTTGGGCCGGATGACGATCCGCGTCGCCTCCTCCTTGGGCCTGGCGGCCCGCGCCCGGGCCACCAGGTCGGCGAGCGCGAACGACAGCTCCCTCAGCCCCGTGTGGGCGACGGCCGACACCTCGAAGACGCGGTAGCCGCGCGCCTCCAGGTCGGGGCGCACCATCTCGGCGAGGTCCTTGCCGTCGGGAACGTCGATCTTGTTGAGGACGACGATGCGGGGGCGGTCGCCGAGACCGCCGTACTGCCGCAGCTCCTCCTCGATGATGTCGAGGTCGGAGACGGGGTCGCGGTCGGACTCCAGCGTGGCGGTGTCCAGCACGTGCACGAGCACGCTGCACCGCTCGACGTGCCGCAGGAACTCCAGGCCGAGCCCCTTGCCCTGGCTGGCCCCGGGGATGAGGCCGGGCACGTCGGCGATGGTGTAGACGGTCGACCCGGCGGTGACGACGCCGAGGTTCGGGACGAGGGTGGTGAAGGGGTAGTCGGCGATCTTCGGCTTGGCGGCGCTGAGCACGGAGATCAGCGACGACTTGCCCGCGCTCGGGTACCCGACCAGCGCCACGTCGGCGACGGTCTTGAGCTCCAGGACGACGTCCTGCAGGTCCCCCGGCTCACCGAGCAGCGCGAACCCGGGCGCCTTGCGGCGCGCGGAGGCGAGGGCGGCGTTGCCGAGCCCGCCGCGTCCGCCCTGGGCGGCGACGTACGACGTCCCGTGCCCGACCAGGTCCGCGAGCACGTTGCCGGCCTTGTCCAGGACGACGGTCCCGTCCGGCACGGGGAGGACCAGGTCCTGCCCGTCCTTCCCGGACCGGTTGCCGCCCTCGCCGGGCTTGCCGTTGGTGGCCTTGCGGTGCGGGGAGTGGTGGTAGTCGAGGAGGGTCGTCACGGACTGGTCGACGGTGAGGATCACATCGCCGCCGCGTCCGCCGTTCCCGCCGTCGGGCCCGCCGAGCGGCTTGAACTTCTCACGGTGGACGGAGGCACAGCCGTGACCTCCGTTACCCGCGGCGACGTGCAGTTCGACGCGGTCCACGAAGGTGGTCATGGGATGTGCCTCCAGTTACTACGGGGTTGTCTCTTGCCCAACACGCGAAAGGCGGACCCGCTTCCCGTGAGGGAAGTGAGGTCCGCCTCGCGAAAGCTTCCGGTCAGGCGACCGGAACGATGTTCACGACCTTGCGGCCACGGTGGGTGCCGAACTGCACCGCGCCGGCCTGCAGGGCGAACAGCGTGTCGTCGCCGCCACGGCCGACGCCGGCGCCCGGGTGGAAGTGGGTGCCACGCTGGCGGACCAGGATCTCACCCGCGTTGACGGCCTGACCGCCGAAGCGCTTCACGCCGAGCCGCTGGGCGTTCGAGTCGCGACCGTTCCGGGTGGACGATGCGCCCTTCTTGTGTGCCATGTCTCCTCAGTCCCTTACTTCGCAGCCGCGGGGATCTCAGTGACCTTGATCGCCGTGTACTGCTGGCGGTGGCCCTGACGACGGCGGTAGCCGGTCTTGTTCTTGTAGCGCAGAATGTCGATCTTCTGGCCCTTGTGGTGGTCCACGACCTCGGCCTGGACCTTGATGCCGGCCAGCACCCACGGGTCGCTGGTCACAGCGTCGCCGTCGACGACGAGCAGGGTCGAGAGCTCGACCGTGTCGCCCACCTTGGCGGTGGAAATCTTGTCAACCTCAACGATGTCGCCGACAGCAACCTTGTGCTGGCGACCACCGCTGCGCACGATGGCGTACACGCGGATCTCACTCTCACTCGAAGAACGGCACCCCCGCAGGCCAGCCGCCCGGCCAGGAACACGGACGACCTCTCCCGGCCACCGGAGCACCCGGAAGGAAGAGGTTTACGGGGATGTGGCGGTCCCGATGGACACGCCGACGGTCAAGGTTACGGGGCCCTGACGTGAGGGTCAAACCGGACCTCGGACCATCCGGGGAACGGGAGCGGACGCGGGGCGGGCCGGACGCGGGGCGGGCCGGACGCGCGTCCGCCGGGCCGGGGGCGTCCGGCCCGGCGGAGCGGCCGGCGTCAGCCGGCCACGGCCTGGATGCGGCGGCGGATCGGCGCGAACGCCGAGCGGGGGCGGCGCAGGTTGCGGGCCCGCATGAGGGCCGGCCAGAAGTCCGCCCCGAGCAGGATCTCGCCCTGGACGGCGTTCTTGCGCAGCAGGACCTCCTCCGGGACGACCTGCGGGTCCTCGGCGCGGTACTCCTCGATGATCCTGTCGTAGTTGTCCTTCAGCACGGTGCTGGTCGGATCGGCTCCGAAGACCGCCACGACGCCGGTCGGCTTCGTGTCGAGCTCCACCACCACCAGATCGGGACGGAAGCGCCGCAGCACCTGCGCCACCTTGAACACGTCGCCGGTCCACATCCCCGTGTGCCGGTCGCGGGCCGCCTCGTCGACGTTGCGCGGCAGCATGTCGTCCAGCACGATCACGCTCGACCAGCGCGAGTGCCGCTCGACGTTCATGAAGTCCCGCAACGCGAACTCGAACAGGTGCATGCCGTCGATGAACGCCAGATCGAGCCGCGGCTCACCGCCCAGGAGGTTCAGCGGATCCCGGCGGGCGAGCGCGCGGAACGGGTTGCGGCCGTTGCGCAGGTGGATCAACGGGTCCTTGCGGCCGAAGAAGGCGTCGCTCGTGGCCTTGACCAGGTGCACGTCGCAGCTGACCTCCGACGTCACCTTGAACGCCGGATCGACGGCGACCGTGGGAACCCGGGACAGCGTCAGGCTGCGACCGTCGTTCACTCCTATCTCAAGGTAGTTACGGGGGCGGTAAACCTTGTGCAACTGGCGGAGGAACCCGTGCCGATCCACGTAAAGCGCGCCCTTCACTGATGGGTGACGACCAAGCGATTCACGGAAACTAGCGGGGGTGCGACCGGGGAGTAAACACTTACCGCCCAGTAACTTAAGGGCCTTTCAGAGTTCCGAGCGATAGGCGACGCACTCCTCGTAGCGGGGCAGCAGCCCCTGCTCCGCCGCCTTTGCCAGCGTCGGGGCGGCGGCGTCCTTGTCCGACAGCAGCGGCTCCACGTCCGCCGGCCATGCGATGCCCAGCTCGGGGTCGAGGGGGTGGATGCCGTGCTCCCGCTGCGGCGCGTAGCCCTCGGAACAGAGGTAGACGACCGTCGCGTCGTCGGTCAGCGCCAGGAAGGCGTGCCCGAGACCCTCGGAGAGGTAGACCGAGGCGTGCGTCTCGTCGTCGAGCCGGACCAGCTCCCACTGCCCGTAGGTGGGGGAGCCGACCCGGATGTCGACGACCGCGTCGAGCACGGCGCCGCGTACGCACTTCACGTACTTGGCCTGGCTCGGCGGCACGTCGGCGAAGTGGATGCCGCGCAGGGTGCCGCGGCGGGAGACCGAGCAGTTCGCCTGGGCCAGGGACAGGTCGTGCCCGGTGCTCGCGCGGAAATCCGCTCCGCGGAACCACTCGTGAAAGCTGCCGCGCTCGTCCGGGAAGACGCTGGGCTCGTGGACCCAGGCGCCTTCGATCGAAAGGGGCTTCATGGTGTAGCGGAACCTCCGGTTCAGGATGAGAGAGCTCGTTTGACCTTCTTGGCGACCTTCCGCCAAGTGGCCTCCCCCTCGACCTTGTCCGGGACCGGGTGCATGTTCCCGCCGATGTCGAGGGCGAGCCTCCCGTCCCGGGTCCAGTAGGGGGCGGCCTGGATGTTCCGGCGCTGGGACCGCTGACCGCCGCAGGGCAGCAGCTCGCTCACCGGGCCGCCCTCGACCCGGGCCATGCGTTCGATCCCGAGCAGCTGGACGTTGACGTGGACGTCGTAGAGCCCCTTGGGGAGCCGGCCTCCGCACGCCGCGGTGTCGGGGTCGATGCTGACGGTCCCCGTGATCTCCACGGTCCCGTCGGAGGCGACGTTCAGCTTGGACTCGACGTCGGCGAACCAGGCCTGTGCCTTGTTGCGCTGACGCAGCTGGAAATCAACGACCGCGCGGTTCTCTATGTCCTTGAAGGACCATTCCGGTCCGCCGTCTATCCCCTGGACCACGGCGAGGTCGAGGCCGTAGCCGTCGCCCAGCTTCCTGACCTTCACCGTGGCGCCGTCCTGGTAGCGCAGCCGGGCGCGGAACGGCGCGACCAGCACACCCCGCCGCCAGCGCACCGGACCGCTGAACTCGACCTCGCTGACGGTGTCGCGGTAGCGCTCGGCCACCTTGCGCAGGTCCTCGACGCGGTCGGCCTCGAGCAGTTCGGCGCGGAACCGCCAGAGCGGCGGCAGCCCCTCGCGGACGGAGTCCGAGTACTCCTCCACCGCCACCTTACGGGCCGCCTCGTAGTGCCCCATGCTGAAGGGGTCGCCCTTCAGGAACCCCTGGGTGGAGGTGTTCCGCAGGACTTCGACCCGGTAGTTGCGCGTCAGGAAGGCGTCGCGCACCGGTCCCGGGCTCGTGTTGGCCTTGACGATCTGCGCGGTCTTGGCGAGCCAGGGATAGTAGTCACCCGGCTCGGTGCGGCTCTTGCTGTTGTTGCTGCCGTCGTCGCGCTTGCTCCAGTCGTAACACACGACATCGCCGACGACCGTGATGCTCTTGGCGAGCGGATAGGCCTTCGCCAGGAACATCTGGTCCTCGAGACGGCAGCGCCCCTCCTGGAAGGTGATGTCGTTGTCGAGCAGGAACTGACGCCGGAACATCTTGTGCGGGGTCAGCGTCTCGTACAGCTCGGCGAACTCCGGGCCGACGCTGTCGTACGACTCGCGGAAAAGGCGGATGGGGCCGCGCATGTTGCCCTTGACCTTGCCGACGACGATGTCGGAGTTGTTCTTCCGCGCCCGGTCGTACATCACTTCCAGCGCCTTCGGGCCGAGGGCGTCGTCCTGGTCGAGGAAATGTATGTACTCGCCGCGCGCATGGGCGACGCCGACGTTACGGGGACGCCCGGGCCAGCCGGAGTTCGGCATGGAGAGCACCCGCATGTTCTCCGTCTTCTCGGCCAGCTTGTTCAGCCGCTCCGCGGAGTCGTCGGTCGATCCGTCGTCGACGAAGAGCACCTCGAGCTCGTCCTGCGGCATCGACTGCTTCAGGATCGAGTTGATCGGGCGCTCGATGTAGACCCCCGCGTTGTACACCGGGATGATGATGCTGACCTTCACGGTCATGGGTTCCCCTCTTTCAGCTCTGCGGCCAACACGGGCATCGCGGAGCTGAGCCCTTCGGACCAGTCGCGTATGGGTTCGATTCCGGCCTGTCGCCAACGGTCGTGCCCCAGCACGCTGTACGCGGGCCGGGGCGCGGGGCGGGCGAACGCCGCGCTGGTGGTCGGCCGGACCCGCTCCGGATCGGCGCCCAGCAGCCGGAAGATCTCCCGGGTGAGCCCGAACCACGTCGTCTCGCCGGCGCTGGTGCCGTGGTACACACCGGCGGGAGCGCTCCCCGCGAGGGCCGCCTGGCCGAGGCGCACCAGGCGGTCGGCCAGGTCAACGGTCCAGGTGGGCTGGCCGCGCTGGTCGTCGACGACGTCGAGGGTGTCCTTGACGGCCTCCAGCTTGATCATCGTATGGACGAAGTTGCCGCCGCCCGCCCCGTACAGCCATGCCGTGCGGACCACGAAGCCGCGGTCGGGAAGCGTGGCCAGGACGGCCTGTTCCCCGGCCAGCTTGGTGCGGCCGTACGCGCTGCGCGGGCCCGTCGGGGCGTCCTCCGCGTACGGCGTGTCCGCGTCACCGGGGAAGACGTAGTCCGTGGAGACGTGCAGGAGCACGGCGTCGAGCTCGCGGCAGGCCTCGGCCAGGTGGCGCGGGCCGTCGCCGTTGATGCGCAGGGCCTCGTCCTCGCGGGTCTCCGCGTCGTCGACGGCGGTCCAGGCGGCGCAGTTGACCACGGCCGCGGGCCGGTGCTCGGCAAGGACGTCGCGCACCGCCGCGGGGTCGGTGATGTCCAGCTCGGCGCGGGTGACGGCGACCGCCGGGATCCCGGCGGTCGCGAGCCGGGCCAGGACGTCCCGCGCCAGCATCCCCCCCGCGCCGGTCACCAGCCAGCTGCGCGTACCGCTCACAGCGCCGCACGCTCCTTCAGCGGCTCCCACCAGGCACGGTTGTCGCGGTACCACTGGACGGTCTCGGCGAGGCCCTGCTCGAAGCTCTTGCGGGGCTCGTAGCCCAGTTCCTCGCGGATCTTGGTGCAGTCGACGGAGTAACGGCGGTCGTGGCCCTTGCGGTCCTCGACGTACTCGACGCTGGTCTCCCAGTCGGCGCCGCACGCCTTCAGGAGCAACTCGGTGAGCTCCTTGTTGGAGAGCTCGGTACCGCCGCCGATGTTGTAGATCTCGCCCGCGCGGCCCTTGGTGCGGACCAGCTCGATGCCCTGGACGTGGTCGTCGATGTGCAGCCAGTCGCGGACGTTGCCGCCGTCGCCGTACAGCGGGACCTTCTTGCCGTCGAGGAGGTTGGTGACGAAGAGGGGGATGACCTTCTCGGGGAAGTGGTGGTGCCCGTAGTTGTTGGAGCAGCGGGTGACGCGGACGTCCAGGCCGTGGGTGCGGTGGTAGGACAGCGCGATCAGGTCGCTGGACGCCTTCGCCGAGGAGTAGGGCGAGTTGGGCTCCAGCGGGTGGGTCTCGGGCCAGGAACCCTCGTCGATCGAGCCGTAGACCTCGTCGGTGGAGATGTGCACGAAGGTCTCGACGCCGGCCCGGTGCGCGGCGTCGACGAGCGTGTGGGTGCCGACCACGTTCGTGCGGACGAACTCCGCGCCGCCGTCGATGGACCGGTCGACGTGGGACTCGGCGGCGAAGTGCACCACCTGGTCGTGCTCCGCCATCAGCTTGCCGACCAGCTCGGGGTCGCAGATGTCGCCCTGCACGAAGGCGAACCCGGGGTGCTCGCGCACCTCGTCGAGGTTGGCCGGGTTGCCCGCGTACGTCAGCTTGTCCAGGACGGTGACCGAGACGTCACCGGGGCCCTGGGGGCCGAGCACCGTACGGACGTAGTGCGAGCCGATGAAGCCGGCGCCGCCGGTCACCAGGATCCTGGTAGTCATGAGGAGATCTGCACCTTGCTGTGATCACCGAGCACGAGTCGGTGGGCCTTGGGGTTACGGGGAGCGGGCGTGACCTCGACGTCGCGCCCGATGAGCGAGGCCTCCACCCGGCGCACGCCGGTGACGGACGCGCCCCGCAGGACGATGGAGTACTCGATTTCGCTGTCCTCGATCCGGCAGCCCTCGGACACCGAGGTGAAGGGACCGATGTACGCGTCGTTGACCACCGTACCGGCGCCGATGACCGCGGGCCCGACGATCCGGCTGCCGCTGACCCGGGCGCCTTCCTCGATGCGCACCCGGCCGATGATCTCGCTGGTCTCGTCCACCGTGCCCGCGTCGTGGGGCTCCAGGGTCTCCAGGACGGACCGGTTGACCTCCAGCATGTCGGTGACGTTGCCGGTGTCCTTCCAGTAGCCGGAGATCGTGGTGGAGCGGACGTCCCGCTTCTGGTCGATCAGCCACTGGATGGCGTGGGTGATCTCCAGCTCGCCGCGCCAGGACGGCTCGATGGAGCGGACGGCCTCGTGTATGGCCGGGGTGAACAGGTAGACGCCGACGAGGGCCAGATCGCTCTTCGGCTGCTTCGGCTTCTCCTCCAGGCCCACCACGCGGCCGTCGGGGCCGAGTTCGGCGACACCGAAGGAGGTGGGGTTGGGGACCTTGGTCAGCAGGATCTGCGCGTCGGGCCGCTCGGTGCGGAACTCCTCCACCAGGCCGGTGATGCCGCCGACGATGAAGTTGTCGCCGAGGTACATGACGAAGTCGTCGTCGCCGAGGAAGTCCTGGGCGATGAGCACGGCGTGCGCGAGGCCCAGGGGCGCGTCCTGCGGGATGTAGGTGACCTCGATGCCGAACCGGGAACCGTCCCCCACCGCCTCGCGGATCTCGTCGGCGGTGTCGCCGACGATGATTCCGACCTCGGTGATCCCGGCTTCGGCGATCGCTTCCAAGCCGTAGAAGAGCACGGGCTTGTTGGCGACCGGCACGAGCTGTTTGGCGGAGGTGTGGGTGATCGGACGGAGGCGGGTTCCCGCTCCCCCGGAAAGCACGAGAGCCTTCACGTGTGGTGCCCCAATACTATGGACCTTAGTAGGGATGGAAAGTCCCCGTTTGTCTGATTTCGCAGCAGATCTTTGCGCACATCATAACCGCGCCGCAGGAACAACGATTCACCGGCCATTCACGCATTCGAACCCCGGTGGCCATCGCATGGCAGAAAAGTGATCCGCCCCCGGTGGGACCGGGGGCGGATCACGATCACCGAACGATCCGGAGGTCAGTCCTCCGTCGAGGCCGTCACCGAGGACGACGGCTGCTGGGCCGCCGCCGCGGTCTTCTTCGACGCCGTCTTCTTCGCGGTCGTCTTGGCGGCGGCCGACTTGGTGGTCTTCGCCGCCGCCTTCTTGGCCGTCGTCTTCTTGGCGGCGGTCTTCTTGGCCGCCGTCTTCTTCGTGGCGGTCTTCTTGGCCGCCGTCTTCTTCGTGGCGGTCTTCTTCGCCGTGGCCTTCTTGACCGCCTTGCGGGCGGTCTTCTTGGCCGGGGCGGCCTCGGCCCCGGCTTCCTCGACGGGCTCGTCGGAAGGCGCCTTGGACGCCTCCTCGGCGGGCGCCGCCTCCGTCGCCACCGAGGGGACGACCACGACGGCCGTCTCCTCGGACGCGGTCGACGTGCTCGGCTTGCGCACCGCGCGGCGGCGCGGGCGGGCCGGGGCCCCGGTCTCGGCGGGCGCTTCGGACGGGACCTCCTCGGGCTTCGGCTCGGGCGCCTCGGCGACCGGGGCCGCGGGCTCCGTGACCGTCACCACCGCGGCCTCCGCTCCCGCCGGGGAACCGGCCGGCGCGGACGCCTTGCGGGTGGCCCGGCGACGCGTACGGCCCTTGGGCGCGGCCTCCTCGACCGGCGGCTCGGGGACCACCGCGTCCTCGACGGCCGCGGGCTCGGCCAGCGCCTCGGCGGCCGACTCCGGCTGCACCGGACGCGCGACCTCTTCCGCGGCCGTCACGTCCTGCGCCGTCGGAGCCTCGGTCTCGGCCTGCTCGCTCTCCTGCGCCTTGTGCCGGCCCGCCCTGTCCTTGGCGGTCTCCCGCCTCGGCGCGCCCGCCGGGGCCGACGCCCGCCGGCTCGCCCGGCGGCGCGTGCGCCCACGGGTCGCCGCGGCCTCCGCCTCGGCGGCGCTGCTGTACAGCTCCTCGTCCGGCACGAACTCGGGGGCCGGGAGCGCGACCGGCTCGGCGGCCTCGGCGGCGACCTCGGCCACCGTCTCCGTCTCCGTCTCCGCCTCCTCCTCGGCCGTCCCGGCGTCCACGACGATCTCGTGCTCGTGCGGCTGCTCCGCCGCACCGGCCCGGGCCCGCTTCCGGCGCTTGCCGCCGCCGGCGGCGGCGGTCGGCTGGTCCAGGTGCACGATGACACCGCGACCGTTGCAGTGGACGCAGGTCTCCGAGAACGACTCCAGCAGACCCTGGCCGACCCGCTTGCGGGTCATCTGGACCAGACCCAGCGAGGTCACCTCGGCGACCTGGTGCTTCGTACGGTCCCGGCCCAGGCACTCGAGGAGGCGCCGCAGAACGAGATCCCTGTTGGACTCCAGCACCATGTCGATGAAGTCGATGACGATGATGCCGCCGAGGTCGCGCAGCCGCAGCTGACGCACGATCTCCTCGGCCGCCTCCAGGTTGTTCCTGGTGACCGTCTCCTCCAGGTTGCCGCCCTGGCCGGTGAACTTGCCGGTGTTGACGTCGACGACGACCATCGCCTCGGTCCGGTCGATCACCAGCGAACCGCCGCTGGGCAGCCACACCTTGCGGTCCAGCGCCTTGGCGAGCTGCTCGTCGATCCGGTACGTGGCGAAGACGTCGACCTCGCTGGTCCACCGGGACAACCGCCCGGCCAGGTCCGGCGCCACGTGCGACACGTACCCGTGGATGGTCTCCCAGGCGTCGTCACCGCTGACGACGACCTTGGTGAAGTCCTCGTTGAAGATGTCCCGCACGACCCGGACGGTCATGTCCGGCTCGCCGTACAGCAGCGTCGGCGCGCTGCCGCCGTTCTTGGACTTCTTCTTGATCTCCTCCCACTGCGCCTGCAGCCGCTCGACGTCCCGGCGCAGCTCGTCCTCGCTCGCGCCCTCGGCTGCGGTGCGCACGATGACGCCCGCGTCCTCGGGGACGATCTTCTTGAGGATGGTCTTCAGCCGGGCCCGCTCGGTGTCGGGCAGCTTGCGGCTGATGCCGGTCATCGAGCCCTCGGGGACGTACACGAGGTAGCGGCCCGGGAGGGAGACCTGGCTGGTGAGCCGGGCGCCCTTGTGCCCGATCGGGTCCTTGGTGACCTGCACCAGGACCGACTGTCCCGACTTGAGCGCGGACTCGATGCGGCGCGGACCGCCCGACATGCCGAGCGCCTCGAAGTTGACCTCGCCGGCGTAGAGCACGGCGTTGCGGCCCTTGCCGATGTCGATGAAGGCGGCCTCCATCGACGGCAGCACGTTCTGCACCTTGCCGAGGTAGACGTTGCCGACGTACGAGGTCGCCTGCTCCTTGTTGACGTAGTGCTCGACGAGCACGCCGTCCTCCAGGACGCCGATCTGCGTGCGGTCGCCGTGCTGGCGCACCACCATGACGCGCTCGACGGCCTCGCGGCGGGCCAGGAACTCGGCCTCGGTGATGATCGGCACCCGGCGGCGGCCCTGCTCACGGCCCTCGCGGCGGCGCTGCTTCTTCGCCTCCAGACGCGTGGAGCCCTTGATGGACTGCACCTCGTCCGACGGCTCGGCCTTCGGACGGGGCTCGCGGACCTTGACGACGGTGCGCTCGGGGTCGTCGGAGGCCGCCTCGGTCTCACCGCCGCCGTCACCGGCGCGACGACGACGGCGACGACGGCGCCGGCTGCTGCTGGACCCGGATTCCTCGCGGTCCTCGGCCGACTCGGCCTCGTCCTCCGCATCCTCCTCGACCTGTTCGGCGGTGTCCTCGGCGTCCTGGGCGGCCTGCTCGGCGCCGACGTCCGCGGACTCGTCGCCCTCGAGGTCGGCCTCCGCGGAGTCACCACGCCGGCGGCGACGGCCGCCGCGACGACGGCGACGACGCGAACCGGCGGCCTCGCTGTCGTCCTGGTCGTCGGCCTCGAGGTGGTCCTCGGCGTGGTCGTCGGACTGCTCCTCGGCCTCCTCCGCCTCGTCCTCGGCGTGGGTCGCGGGAGCGGCCTCGGGCTCGTCGCCCGCACCCCGGCGCCGACGGCGGCGGCGGGAGGCGGCGGGCTGCTCCTCCTCCGGGAACTCCTCGGTCCGCTCCGGCTCCGCCGCCGGTTCGGCGCCCTCGGCGGCCGCTTCGGCGGCGGCCCGCTCCGGGGTCTGGAAGCGGGGCTCGGTGAACACCGGCGGCTGGAACACGGCGACGGCCGGACGCGCGGGGCGCAGCTGCGAGGTCTCCGCCTCACCGGATCCGGCGGGCTCGGCGAAGCCGGCGGCGGGCTTGCGGACCACCCGGCGCCGGCGCCGCGGACCGGCCTCGTCGGCGACGGGCTCGGGGGCCTGCGCGGGCTCGGAGGCCTGCACCGGCTCGGGGGTCCGCGCGGACTCGGGGGCCTCGGTCACCGGGGTCTCCTCGGCGGCGGGCGCGTCGGCGCGCCGCGTGGCGCGCCGCCGGGTACGGCGCGGAGCGGCGTCCTCGGGCGCCTCGGCGGCGGGCTCCGCCGTCCCTGCGGCCTCGACGGTGGCCTCGACGGTCCCGGTGGACGCCTCCGGGGAGGTCGCACCGCGCGTGGCCCGACGCCGGGTACGGCGCGGAGCCGCCTCCTCGACCGCGGTCTCCGCGGCCTCCGGGGCTGCAGGGGCGGCCTCCGGGGCTTCGGAGGCGGTCTGCGGGGCTTCCGCGGTCGCCGTCGGCGAGGTCACGCTGCGGGTCGCGCGCCGCCGGGTACGGCGCGGGGCCGCGTCCTCGGAGGTGGTCGCGGCGGCTGCGGGCTGCTCGGGAGCGGGAGCGGCCTCGGGAGCGGCGGGCGTCGCCGGTACGACGGTCTCGGCGGCCTCCGCCGACTTCGGCGCCCCGGCCGGCGCGGCCGCGCGGCGGACCACGCGACGACGCCGGGGCGCGGCGGCCGGGGCCTCGACGGGCTCGGCCTCGGCGCCTTCCTGCTCCACGGGCTCCTCGGGCTCGGGGGCCTCCGCGGCCGGTATGGCCGGCGCGACGGTCTCCGCCGTCGTGTCGGCCGCCCCGGCGGGCGGGCCCGCCGGGCGGGACGCGGCACGGCGCCGCCGCCTCGGCGGCAGGGTGTCGCTGGGGGTGTTCGGTTCGGAGCCCTCGGTGGGCTCGGTCGGTTCGAGCATGCGGGCGTTTCTCCCGTCAGGCTCCCGGGCGCCGCGCCTGGTCCGGCGATGCCGGTGACGTCCGCGGCTCGCGCGGTGCGCGATCGCCGCCGTCCGGGGCGCGGGCGCCGCACGGGAGCACTCTGTGTCCTGTCTCGCCGGTTCCGTACGCCGAATGCGTACGGCCTGGCGAAAGTCTTCTGGTCGGTGCGCTGCCCGACCCAGGTGGCTCCCGAGGTCGAGGGCGGCGCTTACGACGTCCGTCCCTTCGCGGGACCTTCCTTACGCCGGCGCCGTCGCGGCGGCAGTGGCGCCGGCCTGTTGCGGCTCGGTCGCTGCTGCCTCGCGGTCGGGCGCGAGCGGGTCGGTCACCGTGCCGGTCTCTTCATCGAGCAGCCCCTGCGCCAGCCTGGTCACCGCTGCGGGGACCGGCGGCGCCAGGTCGGCCACGGCGCGGAGACCGGACAGGACGTCGTCGGGTCGTACGGCAGGCGTCACGTGCCGAACAACCAGCCGCAGTATCGCACAGGGGCGGTCGGTCGGCCCAGTAAGGAGCACGGCGTCAGCCGCTCCGGTGGAGGCGGTGCTCGCGTCGGGAGGCGACGGGTGCCTTTCCGCGCTCTCCAGCCGCACGACCGCCGAGCGGGCGTCGAAGGTGCGGACGCCGTTCTTGGCCCGGCGCTGGACCTCGACGGTCCCGGCCGCGTTGAAGGCGTCCACCGCACGGCGGGCGTCCTCGGGGCCGACGCCGTCCAGCCGCAGCTCCCACACGGAGGCCGTCAGCCGGTCGGCGAGACCCGAGGTGCGGGCCTCGACCGCCTCGACGATGTCGAGCCCGGCGGGCATCGACTCGTCGAGCAGGCCCCGGAGCCGCTCGGGGTCACGCGGCTCGGTGAGCGCGATCTCCAGATACTCGGCCTCACTGCCCGTGCCGGTGGGTGCGGCATTGGCGTACGACACCTTCGGGTGCGGTGTGAACCCCGCCGAGTACGCCATCGGCACCTCGGCGCGGCGCAGCGCACGCTCGAAGGCGCGCTGGAAGTCACGGTGGCTGGTGAACCGGAGGCGGCCGCGCTTGGTGTAGCGCAGTCGGATGCGCTGCACCGCGGGTGCGGGCGGCGGGCCTTCGGGCTGTCGCTTGCCCAGTGTCGTTCAGTCCTTCGTGAGAGCGGTCGTACTGCTACCAAGAGTACGTGTCCGCGGGCCGTTGGGTTCCCGCCGGTGCGTGGGCTGCGGTTCCCGCTCCGCACCGGCCTGTTCGCCGAGCAGTGTCCGCCGGAGGTCGGCGCGTGCCCGCCACACCGACGCGCGGGCGGCGGCGAGGGCCTGCCGGGTGGCCCGGCCCACTGCGCGGGCGGCGCCCCCGAGAGGCCGCAGCACCGCGTCACGCACCGCGTACCCCGCCGGGGTCAGCACACTCCGGTACATCCACCGCGCCGGCTCCACGAACACCCACCGGAAGAACGTCCCCAGCCACCGTCCGACGGCGAGCGAGACGTGTCCGGCGACGCGCCAGGCGTGCCCGAGGGCCTCTCCGGCCTCCCGCGCGACGACCGCGAGCACACGGCCCACGGGCGTCAGCGCCCGGCGCCACACCGCGAGCGCGGGCAGCACCAGCAGGATCCGGGTGATCCAGTACAGCCCCGTGCCGATCCCGGCGACGAGCGCCTCCCCCACCCGCGTCAGACCCCGCGCGCACCGGACGACCGCCCGCCCCACCGGGGCCAGGACCCGCCGGTACAGCCACGCCGAGGGCACGGCGACGAGACACCGCCCCAGCCGCACCGCGCCCGCCCACGCCCCGGCCCCGACCGCGGCGAGGACGTGACCGATCGGCGTCAGCACCCGCGCGTACACCCACACGGCCCCACGACCGAGGGGGGTCAGCACATGGCGGTGGAACGCGACGGCCAAAAGGACCACCAGCGCCTTCCCGAGCCACGCCAGCCCCTTGCCGAACGGCACGAGGGCATATCGCCACAGCCCCACGAACGGCCACACGAACACCGCCCGCCCCACCCACAGCAGCGCCCGTCCCAGCGGCCGCAGCAGCGTGTCGTTCAGGAACCGCCCGGCCACGACCAGCGCGTCCCACACCATCCGCACCGGCACGACCAGCACCAGCACCACGATCCGCACCGGGACGCGGACCGCCACGACGAGGCACCCCTCATCCGCGGGCACGGCGGCGGGCGGGCGGGCCGGCTTCTCGAGATCCATGCTCGCAAAGACGCGGGCGCGGCCCGCCCGGATCCCACGTCCGAGACATTGTTCATTTCATATGCCGAACACCCATAGGAAAAAAGAATTCCGCGACTTATATAAAACAATTTTCTCTACGGGTGTTCACTCATTTGCCACGCATCCCAGCGAAACAGCTGCCGTTAGTCGCTATATGACGAAGGCACGCATGCCCGGGCTCATCAGGTCCGACGGGGGGGAATTCGTGGAAAACCGACCTCACCGGCCGCAGGATCGGCGAGGCCGGCTGACATGAATGACGAACGCTACGACCCTCTCGTCTACGCAGACCCCATGGAGTCCTCCGTACCGCACTGGGACCCGGCCGAGGAACTCGCCTACCTGCTCCAGGAAGCCCGCGGCGAGGAACCCCCCGGCGTCACCATGCCGCAGCCCCGCGGGGAGACCTCGGCCACCGCTCCCCCGGCCGGCGGTCCCCTGGGCAACCCGCAGGAGATCACGGCGGAACTGCCGCCCCTGCGCGCCGCACCACGCGGTCATCGCAAACCCCCGCGCCGACGCCCCGACGCGCTGCGCCTCGCCAGCTACACCACCGCCGCCCTGACGGCGGTCACCGTGTCGATGGTCAGCGTCTTCAGCGGCGTCGTCACCTACGACCCCCTGCTCCTCGTCACCACGGCCCACAGCAGCGGCAGTTCCTCGGCCTGGTGGCCCGTGCTGGTCTACGGCCCCTGGCTGGCGGGCTCGTTGTCCGTCCTCCGCGCGGCACTGCACCAACGGCGCGCCCTGCACTCGTGGTTCGTCGTCCTCCTCTTCTCGTCCCTCGCCGTCATGCTCTGCGTGGCCCAGGCCCCCCGGACCCTCACCGACACGGCCGCCGCGGCCCTTCCGGGCGTGGCCGCCCTGACCTGCTTCCAGCAACTCGTCCGCCAGATCACCCTCACCCGCCCGCCCCGCCGCGCCGTCCCCCGCCACCGACTGCGGTCCCCCGCGGACCACCCCGCACCGCTCGCCGATCCCGGCGAACAGGAACGTTTCCGGGCCCCGGCCCACTCCTACCGGCGTGACACGCCATCCGCCCGGTACCCCGGACAGCACACCCCGTAAGGCCTCCCGCTGTCGGCTGTCCGATGCGCCGCCGACAGCAGGGGACCTCCCCCGGGCCGGATCGTCCCCGGTCCAGCGCGACCGGTACTCGGGGGTGCACGTCCCGGCACTCCAGCCGCTGCGGACGGCCTGCTCGGCGCCGGCGAGAAGCCCGGCGAGGAGCAACGGTGTCACGCCGGCAGGCACCGACACCGGCACTCGGGTTCCGACGGCCGTGACCCATCGGCGCCGACGCCGCGTCCCCGACCGCCGAAGGCGGTCACACCACGGCCCGTGCGAAGGCAACCCTCCACCACCCGGCCGGGTCTTACGGGCATGATCAGACACCTTGCCCGTACAGGTGCGGTGCTCACCGTCGCGTCCCTGCTCCTGACCGCCTGCTCCGGCGGCCGGGACGCCCCCGCCGAGCACCCCGTCGTCGAGCACCCCGTCTTCGACCAGAAGCTCGGCCTCCAGGTCTACCTCGCCCTGCGCCGGACGCAGAAGGCGGGCGGTGCCGACTTCGTCCAGACCATGACCTTCGAATCGAAGAAGGGCCGGGCGGTGCAGACCCTCGGCGGGCGGATGGACTTCGCGAAGAGAACGGGCGAGGCGACCACGACGTGGCGCCTGTCGAAGGGACTCCCCCGAGGAACGAAGGACACGCTCCTGGGCGCCACCCCGGGCAAGGGCAACGCCGACCCCTCGGCACGCGTCCTCGTCGACCTCCAGCACATCCACTACCGCGCCGGGTCGGCGGCGTACTGGCTCCAGTACACGACGAACGACACCGGTCGGGGCCTCGGCACCGACAGCGTCGGCCACCTGCGCGGATCCGAGGGACCGGTGGGCGGCACCCTCCTCGAAGGACTCGGCGCCACGGAGGCGGCATCCTGGCGGACCGACGGCTCCCAGCGCGTCTACGAGGCGGACATGCCCACCAGCACTGTCGAGCAACTGCTCCCCCAGGACCTCACGCGCGAACTGTCCCTCCCCTTCCCCACCGGATCCTCCGGCAAGGGCGCCCCACTGCCGACGACCGTCTCCGTGGACGGCCGGGGACGCGTCACCCACGTGCGGGCCGACCTCTCGACGACCCTGGGGAAGGAGGGCAGCGCGTTCGAGGGCATGACCTCCCTGACCGTCGACCTCCGGCTCTCCGGACACGGCGTGTCCGAGCCCGCCGCGAAGCCCGACGGACCCGTCCGGCCGGCCGACGAGGCGGTCCGTTCCACCGACTCGGTGAAGCCGGGAGGCTGCGTCGACTTCAGCACCGGCCAGCGGGTCCTGGACACCGTCGTGGACGTGCCGTGCTCGGGCGCGCACGACGGCAGGATCTTCGCCCAGAGAACACTCGGTACGGGCCCCTACCCGGGCAGCACGGCCGCCCAGGAGAAAGCCGCCGCCGCCTGCGGCGCCGCCTATGACACCGCCCCCGGGCGATGGGTCTCCGAGGCGGACCGGACCGGAGCCTACTGGTACATGTGGTCGGATCCGGAAGAATGGGAACGGAACGGAGGGCACGCCAGCTGCTACGTCGTCACCGCCAGGGGCACCGCCTGAAGCAGGTGACGGAAGTCCGTGACCGGACGGCCGCGGCAGGGCCGCCCCGCCCTCACCCGCCCCCAGGGCCTCGATCACCCGATCGAGGCCCCCGCTCGCGTCAGTGGGCGTGACCGCTCGGCGCCGGCGCCGCGTTCTTGACCGTCAGCGGCAGCAGCTTCTTGCCGGTGGGGCCGATCTGGATGGCCGTGTCCATCTGCGGGCACACGCCGCAGTCGAAGCACGGGGTCCAGCGGCAGTCCTCGACCTCCGTCTCGTCGAGGGCGTCCTGCCAGTCCTCCCAGAGCCAGTCCTTGTCGAGGCCGGAGTCGAGGTGGTCCCAGGGGAGGACCTCCTCGTAGGTGCGCTCGCGGGTGGTGTACCAGTCGACGTCCACGCCGAACTGCGCGAGGGCCTTGTCGGCGCAGTCCATCCAGCGGTCGTACGAGAAGTGCTCGCGCCAGCCGTCGAAGCGGCCGCCGTCCTCGTAGACCGCGCGGATGACCGCGCCGATGCGGCGGTCGCCGCGGGAGAGCAGGCCCTCGACGATGCCGGGCTTGCCGTCGTGGTAGCGGAAGCCGATGGAACGGCCGTACTTCTTGTCGCCGCGGATCTTGTCGCGGAGCTTGGCGAGGCGCTCGTCCGTCTGCTCGGCGGAGAGCTGCGGGGCCCACTGGAACGGGGTGTGCGGCTTGGGGACGAAGCCGCCGATGGAGACCGTGCAGCGGATGTCGTTGGAGCCGGAGACCTCGCGGCCCTTGGCGATCACCCGGGTGGCCATGTCGGCGATCTGGAGGACGTCGTCGTCGGTCTCGGTGGGCAGGCCGCACATGAAGTACAGCTTCACCTGGCGCCAGCCGTTGCCGTAGGCCGTGGCGACGGTCCGGATGAGGTCGTCCTCGGAGACCATCTTGTTGATGACCTTGCGGATGCGCTCCGAGCCGCCCTCCGGGGCGAAGGTGAGGCCCGAGCGGCGGCCGTTGCGGGTCAGCTCGTTCGCCAGGTCGATGTTGAAGGCGTCGACGCGGGTGGAGGGGAGGGAGAGGCCGATCTTGTCCTCTTCGTAGCGGTCGGCGAGGCCCTTGGCGATGTCGCCGATCTCCGAGTGGTCCGCGGAGGAGAGGGAGAGCAGGCCGACCTCTTCGAAGCCCGTGGCCTTCAGGCCCTTGTCGACCATCTCGCCGATGCCGGTGATCGAGCGCTCCCGGACCGGGCGGGTGATCATGCCGGCCTGGCAGAAGCGGCAGCCCCGGGTGCAGCCGCGGAAGATCTCCACGGACATGCGCTCGTGGACGGTCTCCGCGAGCGGGACGAGGGGCTGCTTGGGGTAGGGCCACTCGTCGAGGTCCATCACCGTGTGCTTGGAGACGCGCCACGGGACGCCCGACTTGTTCGGTACGACGCGGGCGATGCGGCCGTCGGGGAGGTACTCGACGTCGTAGAAGCCGGGGACGTACACCCCGCCGGTCTTCGCCAGGCGGAAGAGGAGTTCCTCGCGGCCGCCGGGGCGGCCCTCCTCCTTCCAGGCGCGGATGATCCGCGTGACCTCCAGGACGGCCTGTTCGCCGTCGCCGATGACCGCGCAGTCGATGAAGTCGGCGATCGGCTCGGGGTTGAAGGCGGCGTGGCCGCCGGCCATGACGATCGGGTCGTCGAGGCCGCGGTCCTTGGCCTCCAGCGGGATGCCGGCCAGGTCCAGGGCGGTGAGCATGTTGGTGTAGCCGAGCTCGGTGGAGAAGCTCAGGCCGAACACGTCGAAGGCCTTCACCGGGCGGTGGCTGTCGACCGTGAACTGCGGGACGTCGTGCTCCCGCATCAGCGCCTCGAGGTCCGGCCAGACGCTGTAGGTGCGCTCGGCGAGGACGCCGTCCTGTTCGTTGAGGACCTCGTAGAGGATCATGACGCCCTGGTTGGGCAGTCCGACCTCGTAGGCGTCGGGGTACATGAGCGCCCAGCGGACGTCGCAGCTGTCCCACGGCTTGACCGTGGAGTTGAGCTCTCCGCCGACGTACTGGATCGGCTTCTGCACATGCGGGAGCAGAGCTTCGAGCTGCGGGAACACAGACTCGGCGGCTTCGGCAGGCATCTCGCGAACCTTTGTGTGCTGAGTGGGGTGACCATTCAGCGTAACGCGGCCGGAGGGGTACTCCCTACGTCGTCCAGTGCCGGAGGTCCTTGGTGATCTTCTTCCAGGCTCCGGGGAGGGCGGCCTCGGCGAGTTCCGCGCGGCGTTCCTCGCGGGCGTGGAGGACGCCGTAGGTGAAGGCGCTCTCTCCCGCGGCGTGGGCGACGGCGGCGAACTCGCGGAGGCTCTTGCGGGCCATGACGCTGTCCTGGTGGTCGCCGAACAGGTCCTGGAGCGACTTCATGGCCTTGACGAGGTCGTCCGCCGGCCGGCCGAGTGCGGGGGCGGCGGCCTCGGCGGCGTAGCGGGTGCGCTTGGTCTTCTTGCGGGCGTCGTGCAGGGCGACGTCGCGGTCGGTGCCGGGCGGGAGGTCCAGGGCGCGGGTGACGAGGCCGGTCAGCTTGTCGAGGTCCTTGCGCACGGCCTTGGTGAGGACCTTCTCCGGTGCGGCTCCGGCCTTCTTGCGCAGGGGCGGGTCGGTGAGCAGGGCGTCCAGGGCGTCGAGGAGGGCGAGATGGCGGCGGGAGTCGAGGATGCCGGCGAGGCGGCCGTGGGCCCCGGCGTGGCGGGCTTCGGCCCAGGTGGTGAGGCGGTGGCCGACGGGGCCGGCGACGAGGGTGTCGGGCAGGTCGGCGAGGGACGACCGGAGGCGTTCGGCGAGCACTTCCTGGTCGCGGTCCAGGCCCAGCTCGGCGGCCAGCCATTTCAGGTCGTCGCCGATGGGGTCGGTCGCCTCGCGGTCGAGGACGGTGCGGAAGGAGCGGAAGGTGCTGCGCAGGCGGCGGGTGGCGACTCTCATGCGGTGCACGGAGTCGGGGACGTCCTGGCGTACGGCGGGGTCGAGCTCGACGAGGGCGTCGCGCTGGGCGCGGACGTAGGCGAGGACGTGGTCGCCGGCGGTGACGGGCTTCCCGACCGCCCTCGACCGGCGTTTCCGCCGCGGGGCGGCCTCCGGTGCGGTGGCGGGTGCGGCTGTCGTCGCCGCGGTCGTGGTGGTGGCCGGTGCCGTGTCGGCCAGTGCCCTGGCGAGTTTGGAGGCGGACTTCGAGGGGCGTACGCCGGCTTTGCGCAGGCGTTTCTCCACCTTGTCGAGGAAGGCGGGGTCACCGTCGTCGGCGAGTTCGACCTCGATCTCGGTCCACCGGGCGGTGCCGCCGTCGCCGGTGAGGCGTTCGGCGTGGACGGTGTCGACGCTGACCTCGGCGAGCAGCCGGCCGTCGGCGTCCATCAGATGGCGTACGTCGCGGTCGGAGCGCAGCCGGACGACGGGCAGCAGTGCGCTGCCGCGGACGCGGGAGCGAACGAGGGCGGCGAGTTCGTCCGGGAGGGTGTCGGAGAGCGGGGCGCGGATCTCGTCGCGCGCTCCGGGGGCGACGGGGAACTTCAGGTGCCAGCCGGCGTCGGAGCCGCCGGTGCGGCGGCGCAGGGTGACGGAGGAGGCGGCGAGGCGTTGGTCGGCGGTGTCGTGGTAGGTGGCGTCGAGGTGGGTGACGCCCTTGTCGAGGACGGTCGCCACGCCGGGGACGCGCGTCAGGTCGGGCAGTCCGCTGTCGTCGGACTCGTACTTCCGCTCGATCTCGCGCTTGGTGTCCGCCATGAGGTCCGTCTATCCGTCATGGGTGAATCTAGTCGTCACGGGCGCGGAGCGGCGGTGGACCGCCGCTCCGCGCCCGTGAGGGTCACGCGGACATCGGGCGTTGTATCCGGATGGACTGCAGCAGGCCCACGGCGAGCCAGACGGCGAACATGGAGGAGCCGCCGTAGGAGACGAACGGCAGGGGCAGGCCGGTGACGGGCATGATGCCGAGGGTCATGCCGATGTTCTCGAAGGACTGGAAGGCGAACCAGGCGACGACGCCGGCGGCGACGATCGTGCCGTACAGGTCGGTGGTGTCGCGGGCGATGCGGCAGGCGCGCCAGAGGATGACGCCGAGCAGGCCGATGATCAGTGCGCCGCCGACGAAGCCGAGTTCCTCACCGGCGACGGTGAAGACGAAGTCGGTCTGTTGTTCGGGGACGAACTGGCCGGTGGTCTGGGAGCCCTGGAAGAGGCCGGAGCCGGTCAGTCCGCCGGAGCCGATGGCGATGCGGGCCTGGTTGGTGTTGTAGCCGACGCCGGCGGGGTCGAGCTCGGGGTTGGCGAAGGCGGCGAAGCGGTTGATCTGGTACTCGTCGAGGATGCCGAGCTGCCAGACGGTGACCGCGCCGATCGCTCCGGCGCCGAGCAGGCCGAAGGTCCAGCGGTTGGAGGCGCCGGAGGCGAGCAGCACGCCGAGCACGATGATGACCATGACCATGACCGACCCGAGGTCCGGCATGAGCATCACGATCAGCATGGGGACGACGGCCAGCCCGAGGGCCTGGAGGACCGTGCGGTGATCGGGGTACGGCTTGTCGCCGGCGTCGACGCGGGCGGCGAGCAGCATCGCCATGCCCAGGATGATCGTGACCTTCACGAACTCGGAGGGCTGGAGGGAGAAGCCGCCGGGGAGCTTGATCCAGGAGTGGGCGCCGTTGATGGTGGAGCCCAGCGGGGTGAGCACCAGCAGGATCAGGAAGACGGAGGCGCCGTACAGCAGGGGCACGGCCGTGCGCAGGGTGCGGTGGCCGAGCCAGAGGACGCCGATCATCAGGGCGAGTCCGATGCCGGTGTTGAGCCAGTGCCGGACCAGGAAGTAGTAGGGGTCGCCCTGGTTGAGTTCGGTGCGGTTGCGGGTGGCCGAGTAGACCAGGAGCGAGCCCAGCAGGGACAGGGCGAGCGCCGAGAACAGTATCGGCCAGTCGAGGCGGCGGGCCAGGGAGTCGCGGGCGAAGACCCGTGTCCAGCCGGCCCGCTCCGGTCCGTATCCGGAGACCTGGAAGCTGTTGACGCCGCCGGTCATGACGCCGTCCTCCGTGCTCCGCTGCGGCCGCACCGGTGGTGTGCGCGGTGGCGGGGGCGTCCGTCGCCGCGTCGTGGTCCGCCGCCGCCCCGCCGTCGCTCGCGGCGGCGGGTGTCGCGGTTGGTGTTCTCCGGTGAGGGGACCGTGCCGGTCTGCTGCGGGTCGGCCGGGTCGCCCTGCGGGGTGGTGGCCTGTGCGTCGGGCGAGGGGGTCGCCCGGTCCTTGGCGGGGTCCTTGGAGATCTTCGGGGACGTGATGGTGCCGTCCGTGCGGACCTTGGGGAGGTTCTTCTGCGGCGTGGACAGCAGCGCCTTCTTCTTGTCGATCTCCCCGTCCTCGGAGACGCCGTACAGGGCGTTGTAGATGTTGCGCACGGCGGGGCCCGAGGCACCGGAGCCCGTACCACCCTGGGAGATCGTCATGACGATCGAGTAGTCCTTGGTGTACGTGGCGAACCATGAGGTGGTCTGCTTGCCGTGGACCTCGGCGGTACCGGTCTTGGCGTGCATCGGGATCTCGTCCTGTGGCCAGCCCCCGAATCGCCACGCGGCCGTACCGCGGGTGGCGACTCCCTCGAGGGCTTCGTCTATCTGGCTGAGCGTCTTCTTCGTCATCGGCAGCTTGCCGTGCGGCTGGGGCTCGATCTCCGTGACCGTCTTGCCGTCGGGGCTGATGACGGCCTTGCCGACGGTGGGGTCGTAGAGGGTGCCGCCGTTGGCGAGGGCCGCGTAGACGGTGGCCATCTGGATGGGGGTGACGAGCGTGTCGCCCTGGCCGATGGAGTAGTTGACGGAGTCACCCGCGCGCAGTCGGTTGCCTTCGAGACAGTTCTCGTAGGCGATCTTCTCGGCGTAGCTGCCGTCCTTCTTCCCGTACTTGCACCAGGCGTCCTTGTTGGCCGTCCAGTAGTCGAGCTTCCACTGGCGGTCGGGAACGCGGCCGGTGACCTCGTTGGGCAGGTCGATGCCGGTCTCGGCGCCGAGGCCGAACTGGTGGGCCGTCTTGTAGAACCAGTCGTCGGCGTCCTTCTTCGGCTTGTTGCCGCCGTCGCGCTTCCACTCCTCGTGGGAGAGGGCGTAGAAGACGGTGTCGCAGGACACCTCCAGGGCGCGGCCGAGGCTGATCGGGCCGTGGTTCTGCGACTCGAAGTTCTTGAAGACCTGTCCGCCGATGGAGTACGAGCTGGAGCAGTCGTAGGGGCCTTCGAAGGAGTAGCCGGCGTTGATCGCGGCGGCCGTGGGGATGACCTTGAAGATGGAGCCGGGCGCCGACTGGCCCTGGATGGCGCGGTTGAGCAGCGGGTAGTTGGACTTCTTGCCGGTGAGGGCGGCGTAGTCCTTGGCGGAGATGCCGCCGACCCAGGCGTTGGGGTCGTAGGTCGGGTTGGAGGCCATGGCGACGACGCGGCCGGTCCTGGCCTCCATGACGACGACGGCGCCGGAGTCGGCCTCGTAGGGGCGGTTGGTGTTGCGGTCGACCACCTTGCGGGCGTCCTTCATCGCCTCGTTCAGCTCGTACTCGGCGATGCGCTGGACGCGCGCGTCGATGCTGGTGACGAGGTTGGCGCCGGGCTCGGCGGGGTCGGACTCGGCCTCGCCGATGACGCGGCCGAGGTTGTCGACCTCGTAGCGGGTGACGCCGGCCTTGCCGCGCAGCTGCTTGTCGTACTGGCGCTCCAGGCCGGAGCGGCCGACCATGTCGGAACGCAGGTAGGGCGAGCTGGTGTCCTGGGCCTTGGTGATCTCCTCGTCGGTGACGGGCGAGAGGTAACCGAGGACCTGGGCGGTGTTGGCCTTGCCGGGGCTCGGGTAGCGGCGCAGGGCCTGCGGTTCGGCGGTGATGCCGGGGAAGTCCTCGGCGCGCTCGCGGATCTGCAGGGCCTGCTTGGCGGTGGCCTCGTCGGTGATGGGGATGGGCTGGTACGGCGAGCCGTTCCAGCAGGGCTGGGGGGTCTCGGCGTCGCAGAGGCGGACCTTCCGGAGGACCTCCTCGGCGTCCATGCCGAGGACGCCGGCGAGTTTGGTGAGGACCGCCTTGCCGTCGTCCTTCATCTTCAGCAGGTCGGTGCGGGAGGCGGAGACGACCAGGCGGGTCTCGTTGTCGGCGAGGGGCACTCCGCGGGCGTCCAGGATGGAGCCGCGGACCGCGGGCTGGACGACCTGCTGGACGTGGTTGCCGGAGGCCTCCTTGGCGTACTGGTCGCCCTCGCGGATCTGGAGGTACCACAGGCGCCCGCCGAGGGTGCCGAGGAGGGAGATGACGAGGACCTGGATGACGACGAGCCGGATCTGGACCCGCGGGCTGCGGCCGGTCTCGGGGATGTTGGTCACGCGGTTTCCTCCTCTCTCAGAGCGCGTACGCGGGTGCGGGTACGAGGGGTGAACGGCCGGGCCGTGCGCCCGCGTTCCGCCGTCGTTCACTCGTTCCGGTGAAGTTGTGCGAGGTCACAGGCGCTTGACCCCCTTGATCCGTCCGGCGCGGGCCATCCGGGCGCGGGCCGCCTTGACGCGCAGTCCGCCCCGCTGCCCGCCGATGCGCAGTCCGGTGCCGCCGGAGAGCCAGCCGGAGGAGATGTCGCCGGACTTGGCGGGGTTGGTCTCGGCGAGCGGGTCGTTCTCGGCGCGCCGGGCCAGGGCCATGACGCCGGGGACGACGAACGGCGCGAGCAGCAGGTCGTACAGGGCGGCGGTGAACAGCAGTCCGCCCAGGCCGACATGGCGGGCGGCGGTGTCGCCGACGAGGGCGCCGACGCCGGCGTAGAGCAGGGTGGAGCCGACGGCGGCGGCGACGACCACGGTCATCGGGCCGGTCGCCGACTTCACCTGGCCGTTCTCGGGTTTGACGAGTCCGGCGAGGTAGCCGATGACGCACAGCACGAGGGCGTAGCGTCCGGCGGCGTGGTCGGCGGGCGGGGCGAGGTCGGCGAGGAGTCCGGCGGCGAAGCCGACGAGGGCGCCGCCGACGTGGCCGTAGACCAGGGCGAGGCCCAGGACGGTGAGCAGCAGCAGGTCGGGGACGGCACCCGGGAGGTGGAGCCGGGCGAGGACACTCACCTGGATCACCAGGGCGACGACGATCAGCGAGCTGGAGAGCAGGATCCGGTTGACGCGCATGGGGTGACAGCTCCTACTGCTCTTGCTGGTTCAGGCCGTCGGCAGAGGCGGAGGGCGTGACGGTCACCGTCACGGTCGGCGTGGGGGTCGGCTTCGGCTTCTTGGGCAGCACCGTGTCGCGCGGGTCCTTCTCCGGGGCCTGGACGACGACGCCGACCACGTCGAGCTTGCTGAAGCTGACGAACGGCGTGACGGAGAGGGTGCGGGTGAGGCCGCCGCCGGAGGGGTCGACGCGGGAGACGACGCCGACGGGAACACCGGGCACGAACGGCTTGTCGGCCTGGGAGCCGAAGGTGACCAGACGGTCGCCCTTCTTGATCTCGGCCCTGCCGTTGAGGAGTTCGACGCGCAGCGGGCGGTCGCCCTGGCCGGAGGCGAAGCCGAGCTCGTCGGTGGCCTCCATGCGGGTGCCGACGGTGAAGTCGGGGTCGGTGGCGAGCAGCACGGTGGCGGTGTCGGGGCCGACGGTGGTGACGCGGCCGACGAGTCCGTCGTTGTTGAGGACGGTCATGTCGCGCTCGATGCCGTCGTCGGCCCCGGCGTCGATGGTGATGGTCCAGGAGAAGCCCTGGGCCGCTCCTATGGCGATGACCTGGGCGCCCTTGATGCCGTACTGGCCCCGGCCGGAGATCTTCAGCAGTTCGTCGAGCTGCTTGAGGCGGCTGCGGCTGCGGTCGTCGCTGCCGAGTTCGGCCTTGAGCGCGGTGTTCTCCCTCTCCAGCTCGGCGAGCCGGTCGTGCCGGTCACCCGACTCGCGGACGGCGGAGACGGCGTTGCCGATCGGGTCGACCGCGCCGGACACGCCGTTCTCGATCGGGCCGAAGACGGTCGCCGCGGCCTGTCGGGCACCGTCGACCGGTGAATCCTCCCCGCCGCGGATGTCCACCGTGATCAGTGCGAACGCGATGGCGATCAGCAGCACCAGGAGCAGCCGGCTCTCTCGTGTGTCCCTCACGTGCGGCGGCCGTGCCTTCCTCGTCGAGAACGGGTATGAGGTGGGGGTCTGTTCAGGTGTGTTGAAGGTGCTTCGAATGATGTTTCGAGGCGTTGTGGGGAGATTATGCCTCTATATCAGAGATCCGCCGTACGGAGGGTGAACATCCCGTACGGCGGAACCGAAGCGTCGCGTCATCTGCGCGGCTGGGCGTCGAGCACCTGCTGAAGCGCCTCGAACTCCTCGACGCACTTGCCGGATCCGAGCGCCACGCTGTCCAGCGGGTCCTCGGCGATGTGGATCGGCATGCCCGTCTCCCGGCGCAGCCGCTCGTCGAGGCCGCGCAGCAGGGCCCCGCCGCCGGTCAGCACGATCCCCCGGTCCATGATGTCGCCCGACAGCTCCGGCGGGCACTTGTCGAGGGTCGTCTTGACCGCGTCCACGATGGCGTTGACCGGCTCCTCGATCGCCTTGCGCACTTCGGTGGCGGAGATCACCACGGTCTTCGGCAGCCCGGAGACGAGGTCCCGGCCGCGGATCTCGGTGTGCTCGTCGGTGTCCAGGTCGTACGCCGAACCGATCGTGATCTTGATCTGCTCGGCCGACCGCTCGCCCAGCAGGAGGGAGTACTCCTTCTTGATGTGCTGGATGATCGCGTTGTCCAGCTCGTCGCCCGCGACGCGGATGGACTGGGCGGTGACGATGCCGCCGAGGGAGATGACCGCGACCTCCGTGGTGCCGCCGCCGATGTCCACCACCATGTTGCCGGTGGCCTCGTGGACCGGCAGTCCGGAGCCGATGGCGGCGGCCATGGGCTCCTCGATGATGTGCACCTGGCGGGCGCCGGCCTGGGACGACGCCTCGATGACGGCGCGGCGCTCGACGCCGGTGATGCCCGAGGGCACACAGACGACGACCCGCGGACGAGCCAGGTACCGCCGCTTGTGGATCTTCAGGATGAAGTAGCGGAGCATCCGCTCGGTGATCTCGAAGTCGGCGATGACACCGTCCTTCAGCGGACGCACGGCGACGATGTTGCCGGGCGTGCGCCCGATCATCTTCTTCGCCTCGGAGCCGACCGCGAGGATGCCGCCGGTGTTGGTGTTGATCGCGACGACGGACGGCTCGTTGAGTACGATCCCACGACCCCTGACGTACACCAGCGTGTTGGCGGTCCCGAGGTCGACAGCCATGTCACGGCCGATGAACGACATTGAGTTCCCCATCAGGATTCGTCTGGCCTTCCCACGAGCTTTTGAGGGCTTTTCAGGTCGGCGAGGTGGGTGCGGTGACGTGAATGCTTCCATCGTAGACGCGCCTTCGCGAGCACCGCGCGAGGGTCTTCGCCATTGTCATCAGATGGCGTCTCCCCCTGCTTGCGGAGACGGCCCATCGGGGGCATCCGTTCCCCCGAACGCCGCGCATATGCCAAAAAAGGGTCCGGGGGCAAAGCCCCCAGACCACCCGAGAGACGGCCAAACGCACTGTACTCGGCCGCGACGTGATCGTTATGCGCGAAGTTACGCGCGACCCGGGAAGAAGATCTTCACCTCGCGCTCGGCGGACTCCTCGGAGTCGGAGGCGTGGATCAGGTTCTCCCGGACGATCACACCGAAGTCACCGCGGATCGAACCCGGCGCGGCGGCGATCGGGTCGGTGGGGCCCGCCAGTTGGCGTACCCCCTCGATGACCCGCTCGCCCTCGACGATCATCGCCACGACCGGGCCGGAGGCCATGAACTCCATCAGCGGCTCGTAGAACGGCTTGCCCTTGTGCTCGCCGTAATGCTGCTCCAGCGTGTCCTGGTCCAGGTCGCGCAGCTCCAGCGCGGTGATCTGCCAGCCGGCCTTGCGCTCGATACGGCTGATGATCTCGCCGGTCAGGCCACGACGTACGGCGTCGGGCTTGAGCAGGACGAGGGTGCGCTGGGTCACGACGGAGCTCCTTGTGCGTGAAGTGGTGCGGGAACACGAGGTTACCGGGCGTGTCGGGACATCCGTCATGCAGCGTCAGGCCGCTCCGCCTGCGCGGCGAAACGGGCCTTCGCTTCGTCCACCTTTCGCCCGAAGTGCACCGATGCCCACCACAGCAGTGCGAAGAGCGCCCCCATGAAGAACATCATCGGGACGAAGACGCCGGAGAGGACGAGGGCGACCTGCAGCGCCCAGCCGAGGGCCACCCCGCCGGGTCGCGTGATCACCCCGCACAGGGCCACGCACAGGAACATCGCGATGCCGCAGACCGTCCACACCGTGCCGGTGGACAGGTCCGCGTCCTTCATCGCGACCAGCCCGGCGAAACCGATGATGAAGAACTCGCCGATCAGGGTGGAAGCGCAGAGCGTACGCACGGGATCTCAGCCCCTCCCCAGGAGCAGTCGGGCCTCGCCGACGGTGATGACGGAACCGGTGACGAGCACACCGCCGCCCGCGAACTCGCCCTCCTCCTCGGCCAGCGTGATCGCGGCCTCCAGGGCGTCCGGCAGCCGCGGCTCGACCTGGACGCGGTCCTCGCCGAACACCTCGACGGCGACCGCCGCCAGCTCGTCGGCGCCCATCGCGCGGTGGCTGGTGTTCTGGGTGACGACGACCTCGGCGAAGACCGGCTCGAACGCCTCCAGCAGCCCGCGCACGTTCTTGTCGCCGCTCGCGCCGACCACACCGATGAGCCGGCTGAACTGGAACGCCTCCCCGATCGCCGCGGCCGCCGCCCGCGCGCCCGCCGGGTTGTGGGCGGCGTCCAGGACGACGGTCGGCGAACGCCGTACGACCTCCAGCCGCCCCGGTGAGGCGACGGCGGCGAACGCCTTGCGCACGGTGTCGACGTCGAGCGGCTGGGCGTGCTGGGCGCCGACGCCGAAGAACGCCTCCACCGCGGCGAGCGCCACGGCCGCGTTGTGGGCCTGGTGCTCGCCGTGCAGCGGGAGGTACACCTCGGGGTACTCGCCGCCGAGTCCGCGCAGCGTCACCAACTGGCCGCCGACGGCGACCTGCCGGGCCACGACCCCGAACTCCAGGCCCTCCCGGGCCACCGTCGCGTCCACCTCGACGGCCTTCTTCAGCAGCACCTGCGCGGCCTCCACCGGCTGCTGCGCCATGATCACCGTCGCGTCCCGCTTGACGATGCCGGACTTCTCGGCGGCGATCTCGGCGGGCGTGGTGCCGAGCCGGTCGGTGTGGTCGAGGTCGATCGGCGTCACCACGGCGACGCCGGCGTCGATCACGTTCGTCGCGTCCCAGCTGCCGCCCATGCCGACCTCGACGACCGCCACGTCCACGGGGGCGTCGGCGAAGGCGGCGTACGCCATGCCGGTGAGCACCTCGAAGAAGGACAGCCGGTACTCCTGCGCCGCGTCGACCATCTCGACGTACGGCTTGACGTCCTGGTACGTCTCGATGAACCGCTCGGCGGAGACCGGGGCACCGTCGAGGCTGATCCGCTCGGTGATCGACTGGACGTGCGGGGAGGTGTAGCGGCCGGTGCGCAGCTCGAAGGCGCCGAGCAGGGCCTCGATCATGCGGGCGGTGGAGGTCTTGCCGTTGGTGCCGGTGATGTGGATCGAGGGGTACGAGCGCTGGGGCTCGCCCAGGACGTCCATCAGCGCGGCGATGCGGGCGACCGAGGGCTCCAGCTTGGTCTCGCCCCAGCGGGTGGCGAGCTCCGCCTCGACCTCGCGCAGGGCCTTGTCGACCTCGGGGTCCTCGGGGCGGGCGGGCACGTCGGCCTGGGGCGGGCCGCCCTGGGTGCGCAGGGTGCGGCTGCCGGCCTCGATGACGGCGAGGTCGGGGTCGCGGGTGGTCTCCGCGTCGATGATCTCGTCGAAGGAGTCGAGGGGGTCTGGCTGATCGTTCTCGCCGGGGATGTCGCTCACGGGGACCAGTCTACGGAGGCCGGGCGACGGGGGGCCCACGGGAGTGGGACGGCTGGTGCCCTGTGGCGCGCGAGGGCGTCGGGGCCGGTCGCCCCCACGCGGCGGAGCCGCACACCGATACGGCCCCGGGCCCCCGGGCACACGGAGGCTCCCGGTGCCGGCAGGGCACCGGGAGCCTGCGTCGACGCGTCGGCGCCTACGCCTCCGGCAGCTTCTCCAGCTGCGCCTGGATGCGTGCGATGTCCTCGTCCGCCTTGGTCAGACGCCCCCGGATCTTGTCCACGACGTGGTCCGGCGCCTTCGACAGGAACGCCTCGTTGCCGAGCTTCGCCGTCGCCTGGGCCTTCTCCTTCTCGGCGGCGGCGAGGTCCTTGGCCAGGCGCTTGCGCTCCGCGGCGACGTCGATCACACCGGACAGGTCCAGCGCGACCTCGACACCCGCGACCGGCAGCGTCGCCGTGGCCGTGAAGGACTCCCCCTCCGGCGTCAGGCGCAGCAGCTGGCGGATGGCCGGCTCGTGCGCGGCGAGCGCCGTCCCGTCGAGCGTCAGGCGGGCCGGAACCCGCTGGCCCGGCTGGAGCCCCTGGTCGGCACGGAAGCGGCGGACCTCGGTGATGACGGACTGCAGCGTCTCGATCTCCCGCTCGGCCTCCGCGTCCCGGAAGCCGCTGTCGGACGGCCACTCGGCGACGACGACCGACTCGCCCCCCGTCAGCGTCGTCCACAGCGTCTCCGTGACGAACGGGACCACCGGGTGGAGGAGCCTCAGCGTGACGTCGAGGACCTCGCCGAGGACCCGCTTGCTGACCTCGGCCGGCTCCCCGCCCGCCTGGAACGTCGTCTTGGACAGCTCGACGTACCAGTCGAACACCTCGTCCCACGCGAAGTGGAACAGCGCGTCCGACAGCTTGGCGAACTGGAAGTCGTCGTAGTACGCGTCGACTTCGGCGACGACCGAGTTCAGCCGGGACAGGATCCAGCGGTCGGTCGGCGACATCCTCGACGCGTCCGGCAGCGGGCCCTCGACCGTCGCGCCGTTCATCAGCGCGAAGCGCGTCGCGTTCCAGATCTTGTTGGCGAAGTTGCGCGAGCCCTGGACCCAGTCCTCGCCGATCGGCACGTCGACGCCCGGGTTGGCGCCGCGCGCGAGCGTGAAGCGCAGGGCGTCGGAGCCGTACTTGTCCATCCAGTCCAGCGGGTTGACCACGTTGCCGAAGGACTTCGACATCTTCTTGCCGAACTGGTCGCGGACCATGCCGTGCAGGGCGATGGTGTGGAACGGCGGGGTGCCGTCCATCGCGTACAGGCCGAACATCATCATCCGGGCGACCCAGAAGAAGAGGATGTCGTAGCCGGTGACCAGGACGGAGTTCGGGTAGAACTTCGCGAGCGACTCGGTCTGCTCGGGCCAGCCGAGCGTGGAGAACGGCCACAGGCCCGACGAGAACCAGGTGTCGAGGACGTCGGTGTCCTGGTGCCAGCCCTCGCCGGTGGGCGGTTCCTCGTCCGGTCCGACGCAGACGACCTCGCCGTCGGGCCCGTACCAGACGGGGATGCGGTGGCCCCACCACAACTGCCGCGAGATGCACCAGTCGTGGAGGTTGTCGACCCAGTCGAAGTAGCGCTTCTCCATCTCCTGCGGGTGGATCTTGACGCGGCCGTCGCGGACCGCGTCACCGGCGGCCTTGGCGAGCGGGCCGACCTTGACCCACCACTGCATGGACAGCCGCGGCTCGACGGTGGTCCTGCACCGCGAGCAGTGGCCGACGGAGTGGGCGTAGGGGCGCTTCTCGGCGACGATCCGGCCCTCGGCGCGCAGCGCGGCGACGATGGCGGAGCGGGCCTCCAGGCGGTCCAGGCCCTGGAAGGGGCCGTGGACGGTAATGACGGCGTGCTCGTCCATCACGGTGATGGACGGCAGGTCGTGCCGCCGGCCGATCTCGAAGTCGTTCGGGTCGTGGGCCGGCGTCACCTTGACGGCGCCGGTGCCGAACTCGGGGTCGACGTGCTCGTCGGCGACGACCGGGATGGAGCGGTCGGTCAGCGGCAGCTTGACGAGCTTGCCGACGAGGTGCTTGTAGCGCTCGTCCTCGGGGTGGACGGCGACGGCCGTGTCCCCGAGCATCGTCTCCGCGCGGGTGGTGGCGACGACGATGGTGTCGTCCCCCTCGCCGTACGTCATGGAGACGAGCTCGCCGTCGTCGTCCTGGTAGTTGACCTCGATGTCGGAGATCGCGGTCAGGCAGCGCGGGCACCAGTTGATGATGCGCTCGGCGCGGTAGATCAGCTCGTCGTCGTGGAGCCGCTTGAAGATGGTCTGGACCGCCTGGGACAGGCCCTCGTCCATCGTGAAGCGCTCGCGCGACCAGGCGACACCGTCACCGAGGCGGCGCATCTGGCCGGAGATCTGACCGCCGGACTCGCCCTTCCACTGCCAGACCCGCTCGACGAACGCCTCGCGGCCGAGGTCGTGGCGGGACTTGCCCTCCTTGGCCAGCTCCCGCTCGACGACGTTCTGCGTGGCGATGCCGGCGTGGTCCATGCCGGGCTGCCACAGCGTCTCGAAGCCCTGCATGCGCTTGCGGCGGGTGAGGGCGTCGATCAGCGTGTGCTCGAACGCGTGCCCGAGGTGCAGGCTGCCGGTGACGTTCGGCGGCGGGATGACGACGGTGTACGGAGGCTTGTCGCTCTTCGCGTCCGCCTCGAAGTAACCGCGCTCCACCCAGCGCTCGTACAGCGGCCCCTCTACATCGGCCGGCGCGTACTGGGTCGGCAGTTCGGTGGTGGGCGCTGGTGGCTGCTGCTGAGCGTTCTCGGTCACGGGGCTCAGTTTAGAGGCGTCACGGGCCTGTCCCGAAACGCGTTTCTCTGTAACGGTGCGACCCCCGCTGACCTGAACGCATCACTCCTGAGCCAGGATGTCAGCAACGCACAAGCACTTGGAGGGGGAACCCCGTAATGAGCTACAACCAGCCGGGCCCGTACGGCGGGCAGCAGCCCCAGCAGCCGGGGCCATACGGCCAGCCGGGTCCTTACGGCCAGCCGCCGCAGGCCCCGCAGCCCGGCTACGGCTACCCCCAGCAGGCTCCCCCGCCCGGCCAGCCCGGCTACGGCTACCCGCAGCAGCCCGGCCAGCCCGGCGTGCCGCCGCAGCCCCCGTACGGCCAGCAGCCGCCCTACGGCCAGCCCCCGTACGGCATGCCTCCCCAGCCCCCCGCCCCGGGCGGCGGCGGCAAGAAGGCCGGGATCATCATCGGCGCGGTCGCGGTCGTCGCGGCCCTCGGCGTGGGCGCGTACTTCGTGATCGGCGTGGGCGGCGGCGCGGGCGGCCTGGAGGACGACGGGGCGCACAAGCTGACGACGCCGACGACCGTGCTCGGCGGCGAGTACAAGAAGGGCGACGCCGCGGACAGCGGCGGATTCGACGAGAACGACATGAAGGAAGCCGAGAAGCACGGCGTCAAGAACGCCAAGAACGTCAGCGCGGCCTACCAGGCCGGGGACGAGAGCAACCCGTTCGCCATGAAGATGATCAACTTCACGGGCGTCTACGGCGAGATCGACGACCCGGAGAAGACCGTCGACGCCATGTTCGCGGAGATGAGGAGGGAGGCCTCCGGGGACGAGGAGGCCGAGCTCGTCGGCAGCCCGAAGGGCTTCGAGCCGAGCGCCCTGGACGGCGCCGTCCTGAAGTGCCAGGAGATCAAGGGCAAGAACAGCGGTGCCGCCCCGGGCGACCCGGCCTCCGGACCTTCGGAGATCAGCATGCCGGTGTGCATCTGGGGCGACCACAGCACGCTGGCCGTGGTCATGAACACCGACCTGGCCGACGCCATGGCCGGTAAGCCCGCCGACCTGGGGAAGGCCGCCGAACTGACCGCCAAGTTCCGCAAGGACGTCCGCGTCAAGGCCTGACGCGGCGCGTGCACACGCGGAAGAGGGGCCCCGGCACCGGCCGGGGCCCCTCTTCCGCGTCGGTGTGGGGCGGCTACGCCGTCTTCTGCTCGCCCGGGCCCCGGCCGCGGGCGTCGCGCGGGATCAGGGTCGGGTTGACGTTGGAGAGGACCACGTCGGCCGTGATGACCACGCGGGCGACGTCCTTGCGGGACGGGACCTCGTACATCACGCCCTGGAGGACCTCCTCCATGATGGCGCGCAGGCCGCGGGCGCCGGTCTGGCGGAGGATGGCCTGGTCGGCGATGGCCTCCAGCGCCTCGCGCTCGAAGTCCAGCTCCACGCCGTCGAGTTCGAAGAGGCGCTGGTACTGCTTCACCAGCGCGTTGCGCGGCTCGACGAGGATCTGGAGCAGGGCCTCGCGGTCGAGGTTGTGGACGCTCGTGATGACCGGGAGCCGGCCGATGAACTCGGGGATCATGCCGAACTTGACCAGGTCCTCCGGCATGACCTCCTCGAACTGGTCCTTGGAGTCCCGCTCCTGCTTGGAGATGATCGTCGCGCCGAAGCCGATGCCCTTGGCGCCCGCCCGGCCCTCGATGATCTTCTCCAGTCCGGCGAAGGCGCCGCCCACGATGAACAGCACGTTCGTCGTGTCGATCTGGATGAACTCCTGGTGCGGGTGCTTGCGGCCGCCCTGCGGCGGGACGGAGGCCGTGGTGCCCTCGAGGATCTTCAGCAGGGCCTGCTGCACACCCTCACCGCTGACGTCACGGGTGATCGACGGGTTTTCGCTCTTCCGGGCGACCTTGTCGATCTCGTCGATGTAGATGATCCCGGTCTCGGCCTTCTTGACGTCGTAGTCGGCCGCCTGGATCAGTTTCAGCAGGATGTTCTCGACGTCCTCGCCGACGTACCCCGCCTCGGTGAGCGCCGTGGCGTCGGCGATCGCGAACGGGACGTTCAGCATGCGGGCGAGGGTCTGGGCCAGCAGGGTCTTGCCGGAGCCCGTGGGGCCCAGCAGGAGGATGTTGGACTTCGCCAGCTCGATGGCGTCCTCACGGCCCTGGGCGCCGCCGTTCTCGCCGGCCTGGACGCGCTTGTAGTGGTTGTACACGGCGACGGAGAGGGCCTTCTTGGCCGCCTCCTGTCCCACCACGTACCCCTCGAGGAACTCGTAGATCTCGCGGGGCTTGGGAAGTTCCTCCCAGCGGACCTCGCTGGTCTCGGCGAGCTCTTCCTCGATGATCTCGTTGCAGAGATCGATGCACTCGTCGCAGATGTACACACCAGGCCCTGCGATGAGCTTCTTGACCTGCTTCTGGCTCTTGCCGCAGAACGAGCACTTGAGCAGATCGCCGCCGTCACCGATGCGTGCCACGGTGTGCTTCCCCTTCGCCTGGGAGACGCGGACGTGGGCGTCCGGCGGCTCCTGGTGCTGCCTTATGTCCGACGGTACCCTGCCGAGCCCTCCGTTCGGGCCCCCCTTGGCACGGTTCACTTTGACGTGGACCGTGCCAAACCGTGCCAAGGGGCGGCAGACGTCACTCCCCGCCCCGCGTCAGCGCAGGCTGGCGTTGTCCATCTTCCGGGTGGTGATGATCTGGTCGATCAGGCCGTACTCCAGCGCGTCCTCGGCCGTGAGGATCTTGTCGCGCTCGATGTCCTCGCGGATCTTGTCGAGCGGCCGGGTGGAGTGCTTGGCCAGCATCTCCTCCAGCTGGCTCCGCATCCGGAGGATCTCGTTGGCGGCGATCTCCAGGTCGGAGACCTGACCGCGGCCGGTCTCGCTGTACGGCTGGTGGATCAGCACGCGCGCGTTCGGCAGCGCCATGCGCTTGCCGGGCGTGCCGGCGGCCAGCAGGACGGCGGCGGCCGAGGCGGCCTGGCCCATGCAGACCGTCTGGACGTCCGGCTTCACGTACTGCATCGTGTCGTAGATCGCCGTGAGCGCGGTGAAGGAACCGCCGGGGCTGTTGATGTAGACCGAGATGTCCCGGTCGGGGTCCATCGACTCCAGGCACAGCAGCTGCGCCATCACGTCGTTGGCCGAGGCGTCGTCGATCTGGACGCCGAGGAAGATCACGCGCTCCTCGAAGAGCTTCGCGTACGGGTCGTACTCGCGGATGCCCTGGGAGGTGCGCTCGACGAAGCGCGGGATGACGTAGCGGGACTCGGCCGAGGGGCCGGTGTACCGGCCTTCGGAGGCGGCGGGCGTGCGGTCGTACAGGCCGCTGCCGGGGAAGCTGTTCACGGTGTCTCCTGAAAGGGGCTGAGGCGGTCGGCTGGGGCTGCTGGGGCTTGGTCCGGCCGGGCCCTGGGGCCCGGGGGCGTCCACGGGGCCGTGCGGGCTCCGTGAGGCCGCTCAGGCCCCGGTGCCGCCGCCGCCCGGCATGCCGGCGGCCGTGGCGATCACGTCGTCGATGAGGCCGTACTCCTTGGCCTCGAAGGCGTCGAACCAGCGGTCGCGGTCGGAGTCGCGGGTGATCTGCTCGACCGACTGGCCGGTGTGCTGGGCCGTGAGCTCGGCCATGCGCTTCTTGGTGTGCAGCAGCCGCTCGGCGTGGATCTTGATGTCCGAGGCCGAGCCGGCGAGTCCGGCGGACGGCTGGTGGATCAGGATCTCGGCGTTCGGCAGCGCGAAGCGCTTGCCGGGGGTGCCGGCGCTCAGCAGGAACTGGCCCATGGAGGCCGCCAGGCCCATGGCGATCGTCACCACGTCGTTCTTGATGTACTGCATGGTGTCGTAGATCGCCATGCCGGCCGTGATGGAGCCGCCGGGGCTGTTGATGTACAGGTAGATGTCCTTGTCCGGGTCGGAGGCAAGGAGCAGCAGCTGTGCGGTGATCTTGTTGGCAATGTCGTCGTCGACCGGCTGGCCGAGGAAGATGATCCGCTCGCCGAGCAGCCGGTTGTAGACCTGGTCGCCGAGGCCACCACCGATGGAGGGCTCGCCGGCGGCGGAGGGCATCAGATTCGTCACGTATCCACCTGCTCGTCTTGCGACGGCGCCGGGCCGTCTCACGTATCCCTGCGGGGGCCTCCGGCGGTTTCGCCGTGATTCCTGGCCCCCCGTTATTCATGGACCCTAACGCGGTGGCTCCGCCGGGGAATCCCGGTAACGGGGGTGTTCGCCGGGGGCGTAGAGGGGCGCCTGTTCGGTTTGCGGGCGGCCGCGGCCCGTGGGCGGCCGGTCGCGCCCGCGCGGCGGAGCCGTACACCGGCCGCCACCGCGCGTTCCCGGGGGTGTCGTCCCGCCGCACGACGCGGGGCCCCGGCGTGATCGCCGGGGCCCCGCGTGCGTCGGTCAGGTGTGACGCGAGGGTCAGCCCTCGGTCTTCTCCTCGGCCGCGGCCTCGGTCTGCTCGGCGCCCTCGGCCGACTCGGCGGCCTCGGCCTCTTCCTCGTCCTCGTCCTCGAGGTCGACGATCTCGCCGTTGGTGTCCTTGACCGTGGCCTTCTCGACCACGGAGGCCAGGGCCTTGCCGCGGGCGACCTCGCCGACGAGGAGCGGGACCTGGCCCTGCTCGACGACGGCCTGGGCGAACTGGTCGGGGGACATGCCGGAGGAGGCGGCGCGCCGCATGAGGTGCTCGGTAAGCTCCTCCTGGTTGACGTTCAGCTTCTCCTGCTTGACGAGCTCGTCGAGCACGAACTGGGTCTTGATGCCCTTGACCGCGGCCTCGCGGGTCTCGGTCTCGAACTCCTCCTCGGTCTTGCCCTGGATCTCCAGGTACTTCGCGAGGTCGAGGCCCATCTGGCCGAGCTGGTGGTGCTCGAGGTTGTGCTTGCGGGTGTTGATCTCGTCCTCGAGCAGCTTCTCGGGGACCGGGACCTCGACCAGCTCGAGCAGCTTCTCCAGGACGCGCTCCTGGGCCTGCGTGGCCTGGTCGTACTGCTTCATGTTCTCCAGGCGCTTGCGGCTGTCCGCCTTCAGCTCCTCGAGGGTGTCGAACTCGGACGCGAGCTGGGCGAACTCGTCGTCCAGCTCCGGCAGCTCACGGGCGGCGACCTGGGACACCTTGACGGTGACCTCGGCCTCCTTGCCGGCCGCCGAGCCGCCCTTGAGCTCGGAGGTGAAGGTGGCCTCGCCACCGGCCTCCAGGCCCTTCACGGCGTCGTCGATGCCCTCCAGCAGCTCGCCGGAGCCGATGGTGTACGACACGCCGTTCGCGACGCCGTCCTCGAGGACCTCGCCGTCGACCTTGGCCTCCAGGTCGATGGTGACGACGTCGCCCTCCTCGGCGGCGCGCTCCACCGGGGAGGTGGAGGCGAAGCGCTCGCGGAGCTGCTCGACCGACTTCTCGACGTCCTCGTCGGTGACCTCGACGGCGTCGACCTCGACCTCGATGCCGGAGTAGTCCGGGATCTCGATGGCCGGGCGGATGTCGACCTCGGCGGTGAAGTTCAGCGTCTCGCCGTCCTTCAGCTCCGTGATGTCGACCTCGGGCTGGCCCAGCGGGCTCAGCTCGGCCTCGTTGACCGCGTCGGTGTAGAACTTCGGGAGGGCGTCGTTGACGGCCTCCTCCAGCACCGCACCGCGGCCGAAGCGCTGGTCGATGACCCGGGCCGGGACCTTGCCCTTGCGGAAGCCCTTCACCGTGACCTGCTGGTTGATCTTCTTGTACGCCGCGTCGAGGCTGTCCTTGAGCTCCTCGAAGGGCACCTCGACAGTGAGCCGAACCCGGGTCGGGTTCAGGGTCTCCACGGCGCTCTTCACGGTTCGGTCTCCTTGTGGCTGACTTCTCGGGTTCTGCCGGGACCAGAAGGGTCCGGCCGATTCGCCGCCCGGAGGACTTCAGAGACACACAGGGCGTGCAGTTTGCATAGTAACGGCAGCGGCTACGGCACCCAAAAGGCGATCATCGCTGCATGAGGCAGGTGGCTGGTCGGGGTGGCGGGATTTGAACCCACGGCCTTCCGCTCCCAAAGCGGACGCGCTACCAAGCTGCGCCACACCCCGTCTGGTGCGACACGTAGGGTACATGCACCCGGGCGGAACGGCCGCCGCGTTTTCGCGGGCGCGGCGGGGTGCCGGGGGGCGGGACGGAAACGGGGTGTGCGACGAGGGCGTACGACCCGCTACGATGCCTGTCAGTGCCGCGGCCACCGACGCGCGGCGCGCTCCGTGCGGGCGTAGCTCAATGGTAGAGCCCTAGTCTTCCAAACTAGCTACGCGGGTTCGATTCCCGTCGCCCGCTCCATACGGCTCAGGGCCAGGTCGGAGGATCATTCCTCCGCCTGGCCCTGATCGCTTTCCGGGCCCCGGTCGGTCCCGCTCCCCGGTCGCCCGCGGGCTCGCGGAGGAGAACGGAGGCCGGGCGGCCGAAGCGGACGGGGCGGGGAGCGGCTCCCGGGCCGGCCCGGATCGTTTCCGCGGGCGGGGTCAGAAGCTGATGGAGTTGATCATTTCGGCTATCGAGTCCAGGAACCGCTGGATGTCGTCGGCCATGCCGGTGGAGGCGAGGAAGAAGCCGAAGAGGACGGCGACGATCGCCGGCCCCGCCTTGATGGAGCCGCTTCTCATCAGCACCACCAGGATGATCGCCAACAGCAGCACCACGGACAGTGAAATGGCCACAACTGATCACACCCTCGGTCGGTTCCGCTTCCCCGGCCCGGGCGACGCGACCCCGCGCACCCCGCCAGAACCATCGTGCCACCAACACGGCCGCCCTATGCGGCGGCTGACGCATCATCCGTCCCGGCGCGGCCGGCCCGCCCGCACGCGGCCGTCCGCGCGGGCCGGCGGCGCCGTGTCGCACGGCAATTCGAAAGAACACCCGCACAGGGAATTCATCCGGATCGTTTCCGTCTCCACACAATGCGTTCGCAGCTCATTCGAATTGCCGCCGCGGGTACTCCAACACCCCTTCACGCAATACGGGATATACACACCGAAGCAGGACATACCGCCGTAGTCGCCTGCTGGCCTCGTGCACGGTTTGATCCGGAACAATCATGACAAAGACGCCCTGCTTCGCATCCAAGTTCCTTATGCGCGCAGCGTGTTGGTCATCACGCCGATCACCTCGCGCGCTTTCCCGAATCCGGGTTTCCCGAACCGAATACCAGGGACGGCGCCGGGCGTTTTACGAAATCCCGCGGACGACGCTAGGGTGCCTCAGATGTTCCACGCTGCCTCGTCCCCCGCAAGCGCAGCGAGCTCACCGATCGGCTCCCCGAGTCCCCGCCGGGAGTGTCAGTGACGAACTCGCAGCGACCGTACGGCAACCGCAGAACGCCGCTCCCCCCGGCACGGCCGCCGGCGCCCGGAGTGCCGAGCCCGCGGACGGAGAGCCGGCGCGGCGACCGGCCGGCGCCGTCCGGCGGACAGCGCGACGCGTTCTTCGACAACGCCAAGTACCTGGCGATCGTGCTGGTGGCGGTCGGACACGCCTGGGAACCCCTCAAGGGCGACAGCCGGGTCCTGGAGGCGGCGTACACGGTCGTGTACTCGTTCCACATGCCGGCCTTCATCATCATCTCCGGCTTCTTCTCGCGCAGCTTCGACATGCGGCCCGACCGGCTGCGCCGGCTGATCACCGGCGTCGCCGTGCCGTACATCGTGTTCGAGACCGCCTACCCCCTGTTCCGGCGGGTCGTCGACGACGCCCCGGAGCAGGAGATCAGCCTGCTCGACCCCTGGTACCTGACCTGGTTCCTGGTCGCGCTGTTCGTGTGGCGGCTGACCACGCCGATCTGGAACGCGGTACGGCACCCGCTGCCGCCGGCGCTCGGCATCGCCATGCTGGCCAGTGTCACCCCCGCCATCGGCGACGGCCTCGACCTGCAGCGCGTGCTGCAGTTCCTGCCGTACTTCGTGCTCGGTCTGTGCCTGCGGCCGGACCACTTCCACCTGGTGCGCCGCCGGTCGGTGCGGATCGCGGCGGTGCCGGTGTTCGCGGCGGCGCTGGCCTTCGGCTGGTGGGCGGTGCCGCGGATGAACACCGCGTGGTTCTACCACCGTGACGCCGCGCAGGAGCTGGGCGCGCCGTGGTGGGCCGGTCCGGTCATGGTGCTCGCGATGTTCGGCTGCTCGCTGGTGCTGACCGCCTGCTTCTTCGCCTGGGTGCCGGGCCGCCGCACGTGGTTCACGGCGCTCGGCGCGGGCACGCTCTACGGCTACCTGCTGCACGGCTTCGTGGTGAAGGCCGGCGACTACCGGGGCTGGTTCGAGCACTCCGTGCTGCACCAGCCGCTCGGCGAGATCGCCGTGAGCGTCCTGGCGGCGGTCATGGTGACGCTGCTGTGCACCGCCCCCGTGCGGCGGGTGTTCCGGTTCGTGATGGAGCCGAGGATGGAGTGGGCGTTCAAGCGGGACACCGCGGAAGCGGCCCGCGCGCCCGAGCGGCAGGAGAAGAAGGAGACCCGCGAGAAGGTCTCCGCCTAGGAGTCGCCCTCCCCCGCCACGAGACCGAGGAGTGCGCGCATCCGCGCGTACTTCTCGGTCAGTCGTGCGCGGGTCGGCCCGTCCAGTACGGCCAGGCGGGCCGGGTCGGCGTTGTGCGCCAGGTCCGCCTCCTTCACCAGGAGCGCGCCGGGCGTGGCGAGGATCCGGGCCGCGTACGCCTCGGGGGGTTCCCCGGACCGTTTGGTGACCGCGAGGACGATGTCCTTGGTCCGCCGGGTCAGCGCGGCCTCCTCCAGCCGGCGCCGCGACAGCCTGTGGTCCTCGACGGCGTCGTGCAGCCAGGCCGCCGCGATCTGCTCCTCGTCGCCGCCGCGGGCCCGTACCCCCTCGGCGACGGCCCGGAGGTGTTCTGCGTAGGGCCGGCCCGCCTTGTCGGTCTGGCCGGTGTGCGCGGCGCGGGCGACGGCCTCGACCTCGGCCGGGGACAGCGGTGTCGTCTCGGTCATCCGCCCAGTGTGCACGGGTCAGCGGACCGCCGCGGCCGTCGGGCCCTCCCGGCATATGAGCAGCAGGGCCCGGTCGTCGTTGACGTCCTTGGCGACCGCCTCGATGAGGTGCCAGGCGGCTCCGTGGAAACCGCCGGCGACGTAGCGGTCGGCCTCGCCGGTGAGGCGGTCGATGCCCTCCACGATGTCCCGGTCGGAGGTCTCCACCAGGCCGTCCGTGAACAGCATCAGCACGTCCCCGGGGCGCAGCGAGCCCTTCACCGAGTCGAACTGGGCTCCGTCGTAGACGCCGAGCAGCGGGCCGTCGGCCGCCTTCTCCTCCCAGCGTCCGCTGCCCGCGCTGAGCTGGAGGCCCGGCGGGTGCCCGGCGGAGTAGAGCTCGTAGTCGCCGGTGTCCAGGTCGAGCACCAGGTGGATGGAGGTGGCGAAGCCCTCGTCCCAGTCCTGGCGCAGCAGGTAGCCGTTGGCGGCCGGCAGGAAGGCGTGCGGCGGGAGGCTGCCGAGGAGGCCGCCGAAGGCGCCCGACAGCAGCAGGGCGCGCGAGGCGGCGTCCATGCCCTTGCCGGAGACGTCGGTGAGCACGACCTCCAGGGTGCGCCCGCCGTTGGTGCGGGCCGCGACCACGAAGTCGCCCGAGAAGGACTGTCCGCCCGCCGGGCGCAGGGCCATCTCGCGGTGCCAGCCGTCGGGGAGTTTCGGCAGCTTGCTCTGCACCCGGATGCGCTCGCGCAGGTCGAACAGCATGGTGCCGCCGCGCCGCCAGGGCACGCCCACCCGGCTGCGGAACTGGGCCACGAGCAGACCGAAGAAGCCGCAGGCGGCGACGGTGAGGACCACGCCGGGTGTGACGCGGGCCGCGCCCTCGGTGTAGGGGCCGAGCAGCACCGACTCCACGATCAGCGCGGTCGCCGCGGCGGCGTACAGTCCGAGCAGGCTCGCCGGGCGCAGCAGCAGGCCGCCGGCGACGATCGGCAGGACCAGTGCGGCGGGCGCGCACCACACGGAGTTGGTGAGCGTCCCGGCCGCGATCAGCGGGACGGTGAGGAGCAGTCCGGCCAGCGCGACCCAGTCGGAGCCGTCCCCGCGGAAGTAGTCGACGGCGGACCGGCGCATGCCGACGCGGGCCCGGTGCCACTGCTTCTTCAACCGGGCCGTGAACGTCTCGGCCTCCGCGCGCCGCTCTCGTCCTGCTGCCATCAGTTCGGGACCCTATCCATCGGACCGGCCACTTGGCACGGGAGGTCCTGGTTGTCCCCTTGTCGGGGCCGACTTCACAGTCAACTTCACCGGACGCCGCCGTGGGGCCGCACGGGAGAAATTGCCTCGCCCGTCCTGTACGGCCCTGATAGGCATGGCCCATGGCGATCGAACAGGCGAGCCCCGCAACCGGACTTCGAGTACTCCACCCTGACGATTGGGACAAGTGGTACGCGAACCTGATCCGTGCGTTCGGCGGCGCCGAGGAGGCGGACGAGGAACGCGAGCTGTGGAACTCGCTCACCGAGCACGACCGCTTCCTGGGGGCCTGGGACGGCGACGAGTGCGTGGGGACGGCGGGCGCGTTCTCCTTCCGGCTGACCGTTCCCGGCGGTGACTCCGTGCCGGCCGCGGGCATCACGGGCGTCAGTGTGGCCGCCACGCACCGGCGGCGCGGCGTGCTGAGGACGATGATGCGGCGCCAGCTGGACGACGTCCGGTCCTGGGGCGAGCCGCTGGCGGTGCTCACCGCCTCCGAGCCGGCGATCTACGGCCGGTTCGGGTACGGGGCGGCCACCTTCCAGCTGAACGCCGAGATCGACACGAGTCGTACGCGCCTGTCGGTCCCGCCCGGCACGGACGGCGTACGGGTGCGGTACGCGGCCCCCGCCGACGTGCTCGACCGGTGCGAGGCGGTGTACGCCCGGCTCGTGCCGGGCCGGCCGGGAATGCTCGCGCGGCAGCCGGGCTGGGAGCGGCTGGGGACGCTGGACCCGGCGGGCAGCCGGGACGGGGCGTCGCCGCTGCAGGGCGTCGTCGCCGAACGGGACGGCGAGACCGTCGGGTACGCGTGGTTCCGGGTGAAGGGGGACTACGGTCCGGCGGGGCACGAGGGGTCGGTGGTCCTGAGCGCCCTGGCCGCGCTGGACCCGGCGGCCGAGGCGGCGCTGTGGCGGTTCCTGTTCGGCATCGACCTGACGTCGACGCTGGTGGTGCGCGGCCGGCCGGTCGACGAGGCGTGGCAGCACATGGTGTCGGACATCCGCCGGTGCCGGCCGGAGCTCCGGGACGCGCTGTACGTACGGCTGGTCGACGTCGGGGCGGCGCTCCGGGCGCGGACGTACCGGGCCCCGGTGGACGTCGTCCTCGAGGTGGAGGACGCCTTCTGCCCCTGGAACGCGGGCCGTTGGCGACTGAGCGGGGACGCCAAGGGCGCGTCCTGCGAACGCGCCGAGGACCCGGCCGATCTCGCCCTGTCGGTGCGGGAGCTGGGCGCGGCCTATCTGGGCGGCACGAGCCTCACGGCGCTCGCGGCGGCCGGCCGGGTGGACGAACTGCGGCGGGGCGCGCTGGCGGAGGCGTCCCTGGCGTTCGGGAGCGACCCGGCGCCGTGGCTGCCGCACGGCTTCTGAGCCTCAGCGGCGCTGGCAGCCGGGGCACCAGAACAGGTTGCGGGCGGCGAGGTCGGCGGTGCGGATCTCGCCGCCGCAGATGTGGCAGGGCAGGCGGGCCCTGCGGTAGACGTACACCTCGCCGCCGTGGTCGTCGACGCGCGGCGGGCGTCCCATCGCCTCCGGGGTGTGTTCGGGGCGGACGGTGTCGATGCGGTTGTCGCGCACGCCCTCGCGCATCAGCGCGACCAGGTCGGCCCAGAGGGCGTCCCACTCGGCCGGGGTGAGGTCCCGGCCCGCGCGGTACGGGTCGATCCGGTGCCGGAAGAGGACCTCGGCGCGGTAGACGTTGCCCACGCCCGCGATGACCTTCTGGTCCATCAGGAGGGCGGCGATCGTCGTACGGCTGCGGCCGATCCTGCGGTACGCGAGGGCCGGGTCGGCGTCCGGGCGGAGCGGGTCGGGGCCGAGGCGGTCGTGGACCGCCTGCTTCTCGCCGTCCGTGATCAGAGCGCAGGTGGTGGGGCCGCGCAGGTCGACGTAGGACGTGGCGTCGGCGAGGCGGAGCCGGACGGTGTCCGTGGGCGGCGGCGCCGGGGCCGGGCCGAAGGCGACCTTGCCGAAGAGGCCGAGGTGGATGTGGACCCACTCGGCGGGCTCGGTGTCGCCGAAGCCGAGGAACAGGTGCTTTCCATGGGCGTCGGTGCTGTGCAGCGGCGTGCGGTCGAGGAGGGCGGCGGCGTCGGCGAACTTGCCCTGAGGGCTGGTGACGCGGAGGGGGGCGCCGGCGGCGAAGGCGGCGGCGTAGTCCGCGGCCAGCCGGTGGATGGTGTGGCCTTCCGGCACGGGGGTGTCCTTCCAAGCGTGTGCCCACCGCCCGGTCGGCCGGGCGGCCCGGCGCGTGCCGGGGGCTCGGCCCCGGACCCCGGCGGGCCGCGTCTCCCGCGCCCCGTCGGCGCCCCGGCGCGCGGCCCCGGTGGTGCGCCCCGTGGAGAGGGTGCTCTCCCCCGGACCCGTGCGTCGGGGAAGGGCCCTGGCGGCGTTACTGCTGCGGGTGGTGCGGGGGGATGGGCGGGAGGTCGCCCGTCGTCTCGTAGGCGGCGAGCATGTCGATCCGGCGGACGTGGCGCTCGTCACCGGAGAAGGGGGTGCTCAGGAAGGTCTCGACGAACTTCGTCGCCTCGTCCTGGGTGTGCATGCGCGCGCCCACCGCGATCACGTTGGCGTTGTTGTGCTGGCGGCCCAGTGCCGCCGTCTCCTCGCTCCACGCCAGGGCCGCCCGTACGCCCTCGACCTTGTTCGCGGCGATCTGCTCGCCGTTGCCGGAGCCGCCGATCACGATGCCGAGGGCGCCCTCGTCCGCGGCGGTCCGCTCGGCGGCGCGGAGGCAGAAGGGCGGGTAGTCGTCCTGGGCGTCGTAGATGTGCGGGCCGCAGTCGACGGGCTCGTGGCCCGCCGCCTCGAGCCACTCGACGAGGTGGTTCTTGAGTTCGTAGCCCGCATGGTCCGAGCCGAGATACACGCGCATGGTCCGAGTGTGACACGGGGGCGGGCGGGCAGACGCGTCGGGGCGGGCCGCCGGAAACGTGAGGAGGATTACAGAACCTCTGGAAAAGCTCGGGTAAAGAAGGGGAATCAAAGGTTCCACAATCTGTTCGCCTCCGTTTCACTGGACCGGCCCGTAGACCTCTGCGGAGCGCAGCTCTCCCGGCGCAAAGGAAATCCCGTTCCATGACCTCGCAGCCGACCCTGAAGACAGCCGGAAGCGGCCACCCAGGCCCCGGAGGACCCGGAGGATCCGCGAGCGGACCCGGAGAACCCGGCTCCGGGCTCCAGGCCGGGCTCAAGAACCGCCATCTGTCGATGATCGCCATCGGCGGCGTGATCGGCGCGGGCCTCTTCGTCGGCTCCAGCGCCGGCATCGCGACCGCCGGCCCCGGCATCCTGCTCTCGTACGCCCTCGTCGGCACGCTCGTGGTGCTGGTGATGCGGATGCTCGGTGAGATGTCCGCGGCCAACCCGACGTCCGGATCCTTCTCCGCGCACGCCGACCGGGCGCTCGGTCCCTGGGCCGGTTTCACGATCGGCTGGCTCTACTGGTTCTTCTGGGTCGTCGTCCTCGCGGTCGAGGCGACCGCCGGCGCCGCGATCCTCGAAGGGTGGATACCGGCCGTTCCGCAGTGGGGCTGGGCCCTCATCGTGATGGTGGTGCTGACCGCCACCAACCTGGTGTCCGTCGGCTCCTACGGCGAGTTCGAGTTCTGGTTCGCCGGGATCAAGGTCGTCGCCATCGGCGCGTTCATCGTCATCGGCGGACTGGCCGTCTTCGGCGTGCTGCCCGGCGTCGACAGCGACCAGGCCGGCCTGGCCAACCTCACCGGCCACGGCGGCTTCCTGCCCCACGGCGCCGGCGCGATCCTCACCGGCATCCTGCTCGTCGTCTTCTCCTTCATGGGCAGCGAGATCGCCACGCTGGCCGCCGGCGAGTCGGAGGACCCGCAGCGGGCCGTCACCAAGGCGACCAACAGCATCATCTGGCGGATCGGCGTCTTCTACCTCGGCTCGATCTTCGTCGTGGTCTGTCTGCTGCCCTGGGACAGCGAGTCCATCGCCGAGGACGGCTCCTACGTCGCCGCCCTGGACTCCCTCGGCATCGCGCACGCCGGTCAGATCATGAACTTCATCGTGCTGACGTCCGTGCTCTCCTGCCTCAACTCCGGGCTCTACACGGCCTCCCGGATGGCCTTCTCGCTCGGCCGGCGCGGGGACGCGCCGAAGGCGTTCGCCCGGACCACGAGCCGGGGCGTGCCGCGGACCGCGATCATCGCGTCGGTGGTGTTCGGCTTCGTCGCCGTCTTCTTCAACTACAAGTTCCCCGACTCCGTCTTCCTCTTCCTCGTCAACTCCTCCGGAGCGGTCGCGCTGTTCGTCTGGCTGGTGATCTGCTTCTCGCAGCTGCGCATGCGGAAGATCATCCAGGCGGAGGCGCCGGAGAAGCTGGTCGTGCGGATGTGGCTGTACCCGTATCTGACGTGGGCCAGCGCCGCGCTGATCGTGTTCGTGATCGGTTACATGCTGACCGACACCGAGCACGACGGGCGTACGACGATGCTGCTGTCCCTGCTGGTCGCCGCGATCGTGCTCGTCATCGCCGTCGTCAGGCAGCGGGTGGCGGGGCGTCGTGCCGGGGACCGGGACGGGGTCCCGGCGGGCTGAGACACCTTTCCACGGCGGGAGGCTCGGCGGAGGCGCTCTACGGCGCCCCCGCCGAGCCTCCCGCCGTGGAACCGGGCGGTCACCGCTTGCCGACGAGCTTCCAGGCCGTCGGCAGCACGCCCATCGCCAGGGCCGCCTTCAGGGCGTCGCCGACGAGGAACGGGGTGAGGCCGGCCGCGATCGCGGCGGAGGCGGACATGCCGGTGGCGAGGGCCAGGTAGGGCACGCCGACGGCGTAGATGACCGCCGAGCCGAGCACCATGGTGCCCGCCGTGCGCCAGGCGGAGCGGTCGGCGCCGCGGCGGGCGAGCGCGCCCACGACGACGGAGGCCAGCAGCATGCCGAGGACGTAGCCGAAGGACGGCATGCCCAGGCCCGACCTGCCCTCCGCGAACCACGGCACGCCGGCCGCGCCCACCAGCGCGTACACCGCCAGGGAGGCGAAGCCGCGGCGGGCGCCGAGGGCGGTGCCGACCAGGAGCGCCGCGAAGGTCTGGCCGGTCACCGGCACCGGGGAGCCGGGGACGGGCACCGCGATCTGGGCGGCGAGGCCGGTGAGCGCGGCGCCGCCGAGCACGAGCGCGGCGTCCCGGACACGGGAGGCCGGGACGAGGTCCGCGAGGACCTGTCCGGATCGGGCGGACGTGAGGGTGGCGGTGCTCATGGGGTCTCCACGGAGTGAGGGCAGTCGGGGACACCGCGACGCTATACCGGTGTCCGCGCGCCGATCACCGTCAGCGGCCGACAAAGGCGTCGCCGTGGACTTGGTGGGCTCCGGACAAAGGGCGGGGAGCCGAAGCACGCGAGGTGACACCGGTCACTGAGGTGACGTGGTTTCGCCAACACGCCGTCGGGGAACGGCGGCTGTGGGGATCCACCAAGCGGGCCGGGCGGGCGCGGGCGCCGCCTCGCCCGTCGGTCGCCGTCCGGGCAGCGCGGGACGGACATCTTCAGCCTGCCGCGCCGGCTGCACCGGGTGATGGTCACCGGTGACGTCCGGGCCGGCGTCGAGGCGAAGGAGTCCTGCTCGACCGAGGGGGACGCCTCGCGCCGCACGATCGTCGCGGCGTAAGCGGATCATCACCCTCCGCATGTCGTATGTCCACATGCTGGTCGGCCTCTTCGTGCACGCGGGGCGGCCGACCACACTGAGCGGCGTTTTCGCCGTCTTCCGCATTGGACGAGTCGCGCCATGCCCCGCACCACCGTCGAGACGCCTCCCGAGGCGGGCGGCGCCTCCCTCTCGCACGGCCTGAAGCAACGCCATCTGTCGATGATCGCCCTCGGCGGGGTGATCGGCGCCGGGCTGTTCGTCGGCTCCGGGGAGGCCATCGCCGCCGCCGGCCCGTCCGTCGTCGTCGCCTACGCCGTCTCCGGCCTCCTGGTGATGCTGGTGATGCGGATGCTGGGCGAGATGTCCGCCGCGTACCCGTCGTCGGGCTCCTTCTCGGCGCACGCCGAGCGGGCGATCGGCCCCTGGGCGGGGTTCACCGCCGGATGGTCGTTCTGGGTGCTGCTGTGCACGGCGGTCGGCCTGGAGGGCATCGGGGCCGCGAAGATCGTCACCGGCTGGCTGCCGGGCACGCCCGCCTGGGCGTGGGTGGCGCTGTTCATGGTGGTGTTCTGCGGGACGAACCTGGCGGCGGTGAAGAACTTCGGCGAGTTCGAGTTCTGGTTCGCGGCCCTCAAGGTCGGCGCGATCTCCCTGTTCCTGGTGCTCGGCGTGCTGGCGGTCGCCGGTGTGCTGCCGGGCACGGACTCCCCGGGCGCCTCCCACCTCACCGACTTCCTCCCCAACGGCGGCGAGGGCCTGGTGATCGGCCTGCTCGCCTCCGTCTTCGCCTACGGCGGCCTGGAGACGGTGACCATCGCGGCGGCCGAGTCGCAGGACCCGGTCAAGAGCGTGGCGGGCGCGGTCCGTACGGCGATGTGGCGGATCGCGCTGTTCTACATCGGCTCGATGGCGGTCGTCGTCACCCTGGTCCCGTGGGACTCCCCGGCAGTGGTCGAGGACGGCCCGTACGTCGCCGCCCTGGACCGCCTCGGCATCCCGGGCGCCGGCCGGCTGATGGACGTCGTGATCCTGGTCGCGCTGCTGTCCGCGATGAACGCCAACATCTACGGCGCCTCGCGCATCGGCTACTCGCTGGTGGAGCGCGGGCAGGGCCCGAAGGCGCTCGGCCGGGTGTCGGGCGGGGTGCCGCGGATCGCCGTCCTGGCCTCCTCGGCCTTCGGCTTCCTGTGCGTGCTGCTGAGCTACTGGCGGCCGGACGACGTCTTCGCCTGGCTGCTGAACACCATCGGCGCGGTGATCCTGGTCGTCTGGATCTTCATCGCCGTCTCCCAGCTGCGGCTGCGCCGCCGGCTGGAGCGCGAGGCGCCGGAGCGGCTGACGGTGCGGATGTGGGCGTTCCCGTGGCTGACCTGGTCGGCACTGGCCGGCATGGCGGCGGTCTTCGTCCTCATGGCCCGGGAGCCGGACACACGGGTGCAGCTGTACTCGACGGGCGCCATGACGCTGCTCCTGGCGGCCGGGGGTTACGCCTGGCAGCGGGCGCGCGCACGCGGCTGACCTGCGCCCCGACGGCCCTCGCGGGAGAACGCGGGGGCCGTTTCGCGTACCGGGGCTCACGGACGGCCCTTTCTGCTGCTAGCGTGCAGTTGCAAGGATGTTGCAATAAAAAACCTGCCCCGCGATCGCCTTCTCACCGTTCACCCGGCAGGCGGAAAGAGGGAAGCCCCCGCGAGGACGTGACTCGTGGGGGCTTCCCGTATGCGGCGATCCGGGCCATGGTTGCGCAATGGCGACACAGAGGACGAAAAAGGACTACTGCTGGACCTGCGGCGGGGACCAGCAGCACCGCCGGCTGGGCAAGAAGGAGGAGGACTGGCTCAAGGAACGGCTCGGCCGGTCCGGGGTCGGCGAGTTCTGGCTCTGCGTGAACGTGCTCGACCCCGACACCGGGAAGCAGTGCCGCAACCTGCGTACGGGCTTCAACAAGAAACCGTTCGCCGAGCCGATCAAGGTGCCCGTGATCGACTGACCGTCACAGGTTGCTGAAGTCGGGCCCCTTCGTCCGGGAGCGCTTGATCTCGTAGAAGCCGGGGACGGAGGCCACCGCGAGGGTGCCGTCCCACAGGCGGGCGGCCTCCTCGCCCCGGGGCGCCGGGGTGACGACCGGGCCGAAGAAGGCGATCTCCTCGCCGTCGGGGCCGGGGACCGCGATGACCGGGGTGCCGACCTCCTGGCCGACCTTCTCGATGCCCTGCCTGTGGGAGGCGCGCAGCTCCGGCTCGTACGGGGTGGAGTCCCAGTGCTCCATGAGGGACTCGGGCAGGCCGACGTCCTTCAGGGCGGCGGCGACCACGTCCTTCCCCGGACCCTCGCCCTGGTTGTGGATGCGGGTCCCGAGCGCGGTGTAGAGGTCGCCGAGCACCTCGGCGCCGTGCTCCTGCTGGGCCGCGATGACCACCCGGACCGGCCCCCAGGCCTTGACCTCCAGCATTTCGCGGTACTCGGCGGGGAGCTCGTCGAGCCTGTCCTCGTTGAGGACCGCGAGGCTCATCAGGTGCCAGCGGACCTCGATGTCCCGCACCTTCTCCACCTCGCGCACCCAGCGGGAGGTCATCCAGGCCCAGGGGCACAGCGGGTCGAACCAGAAGTCGACGGGCGTGGCGGAAGGCTTGTCCGACATGTCACTCCTCAGGAAGGGAAGTCTCGCCCGGGGGAACAACGTGACCGGTCCCCGCCATTCCCGGACGGCCCGCGTCAGGGGCGCATGGCAGGATCGGTCCTGTTCATCCATGTCGACGACGCATGAGGAGTCCGCCCGTGCCCGGTGAGAATCTGACCCGTGACGAGGCCCGGGAGCGGGCAGCCCTGCTGTCCGTCGACGGGTACGAGGTGTCCCTGGACCTGCGTTCGGCGGTCGGCGAGCACGGCGGGGAGCCGCGCACCTTCCGCTCCGTCACCACCGTCCGGTTCCGCTGCGCCGAACCGGGCGCGAGCAGCTTCGCGGACCTGATCGCGCCGAGCGTGACGGCCCTGTCCCTGAACGGGCGCGACCTCGACCCCGGCCAGGTCTTCGACGGCTCGCGGATCCTGCTGGAGGACCTGGCCGCCGAGAACGAACTCGTCGTCGACGCGCAGTGCGCCTACTCCCGCACCGGCGAGGGCATGCACCGCTTCGTCGACCCCGAGGACGGCGAGGTGTACCTGTACACCCAGTACGAGCCGGCCGACGCCCGCCGGGTCTTCGCCAACTTCGAGCAGCCCGACCTCAAGGCGCCGTACCGCTTCGAGGTGCGCGCGCCCGAGGGCTGGACGGTCTGGAGCAACGGGGCCGGTGAACTCTCCGACGGCGTGTGGCGGTTCGCGGAGACCAAGCCGATCTCGACGTACATCACGTGCGTGGTGGCCGGCCCGTACCACTACGTGACCGACTCCTACGAGCGGGTCCTCGAGGACGGCACGCGGCTGGAGATCCCGCTCGGCGCGATGTGCCGCAAGGGCCTCGCCCCGCACTTCGACGCCGACGACGTGTTCCTGGTGACCAAGCAGGGCCTGGACTTCTTCCACGACCACTTCGACTACCCGTACCCGTTCGGCAAGTACGACCAGGCGTTCGTGCCCGAGTACAACCTGGGCGCGATGGAGAACCCGGGGATGGTGACCTTCCGGGAGGAGTTCATCTTCCGGGGCAAGGTGACGCGGGCGTCGTACGAGGGCCGGGCCAACGTCATCCTGCACGAGATGGCGCACATGTGGTTCGGCGACCTGGTCACCATGGAGTGGTGGGACGACCTGTGGCTGAAGGAGTCCTTCGCGGACTTCATGGGCGCGTTCTCGCTGGTCGGGGCGACCCGCTTCACCGACGGCTGGATCACCTTCGCCAACCGCCGCAAGGCGTGGGCCTACCGCGCGGACCAGCTGCCCTCCACGCACCCGATCACCGCCGACATCCGCGACCTGCAGGACGCCAAGCTCAACTTCGACGGCATCACGTACGCCAAGGGCGCCTCGGTGCTCAAGCAGCTGGTGGCGTACGTGGGCCAGGACGCGTTCCTGGAGGGCGCCCGGCGCTACTTCAAGCGGCACGCGTACGGCAACACGCGCCTCGGCGACCTGCTGTCCGTCCTCGAGGAGACCAGCGGGCGGGACATGGCCGCCTGGTCGCGGGCGTGGCTGCAGACGGCCGGCGTCAACTCGCTCACCCCGCAGGTGCTGTTGCGCGAGGACGGCCGGATCGACGAGCTGACGGTCGTGCAGGAGGCGGCGGAGTCGCACCCCGAACTGCGCCCGCACCGCGTGGCGGTGGGCCTGTACCGGCGTACGGGATCCGACGCCCTGGAGCGGTACGCGCAGGCCGAGACGGACGTCGAGGGGGCGCGTACGGTCGTGACGGAGCTGGCGGGCGCGGACGCGCCGGAGCTGGTGCTGGTCAACGACGACGACCTGACGTACTGCAAGACCCGCTTCGACGAGACGTCGCTGGACACGCTGCGCGAGCACCTGGGCGCGCTGACCGACCCGCTCGCCCGCGCCCTGTGCTGGTCGGCGCTGTGGAACATGACGCGGGACGCGCTGCTGCCGGCCCAGGAGTTCATCGAGCTGGTGCTGGAGTTCGCGGGCCGCGAGTCCGACATCGGCGTGCTGCAGATGCTGCACGCGTGGGCCGATTCGGCGGCGGTGCACTACACCGCGCCCGAGCGGCGGGAGCAGACCGGGCGCCGGCTCGCCGAGGGCGCCTCCGCCCTGCTGTACGCCGCCGAGGCGGGCAGCGAACACCAGCTGGCGTGGGCGAGGTTCTTCGCCCACGTGGCCCACGCGCCGGCCGACGTCGAGCTGCTGACCTCGCTCCTCGACGGCACGGTGACCCTGCCGGGCCTGGAGGTGGACCAGGAGCTGCGCTGGGCGTTCCTGGAGCCGCTGGCCGCGCACGGGGCGGCGGACGAGAAGCGGCTGGACGAGGAGCTGGCCCGGGACGACACCGCGTCCGGCAAGCGGCACCACGTGCGCTGTCTGGCCGCCCGCCCGTCGGCCGCGGTCAAGGCGCAGTGCTGGGCGCAGGTCGTGGAGTCGGACGCGCTGTCCAACGCGCTGGTGGAGGCCACCATCTCGGGCTTCGCGCAGGCGTCCCAGCGGGAGCTGCTCGCGCCGTACGCGGAGAGGTACTTCGCGGCGATCGAGCGGGTGTGGACCGAGCGGTCGATCCAGATCGGCATGGACGTGGTGCGGGGCCTGTTCCCCTCCTTCCAGGACTCGCGGGCGACGCTGGAGGCGACGGACGCGTGGCTCACGTCCCACGAGGACGCGGCCCCCGCCCTGCGCCGCCTGGTCCTGGAGGCCCGCGACGACCTGGCCCGTGCCCTGCGCGGGCAGGCCTGCGACGCGGCCGCCGCCGGTCGCTGAAGGGCGGATCCGGCCCTCGGCCGGGCGTTCCGCCATCGTTACAGAACGCCCGTAACCCCTGGTCCGCGCCCGGACGGACCAGGGGTTCCCGGCATCCGAACACGTGTCCTTCAGTACGGCCTTGTCCTTGTTTGTCGACGAGCGTGTAACACGGGTTCGCGGACCGGCCGAAGACGGGAAATTGCCGGTCATGAACCACAACACCCCGCTCTCCCCCCGCCCCCTGCACCACCTCTCCACCGGCGCCGGGCGCCGGGTGCTGACCCACGCGCAGCTGCGCGCCCACGGCGTCTCCGCCGCGAAGGCCGGCGAGCAGTGCCGCCCCGGCGGCCCCTGGCAGCAGCTGCTCCCGGGCGTCGTCCTGCTCCACCCCGGCCCGCCGACCAGCGAGGAGCGGCTGCACGCGGTGCTGATGTACGCGGCACGGGAACGGACCACGGGCGTCCCCGTCCAGCCCGGTACGGAGAGCCCGCCCGCGTCCGCCTACGGGGAGGCGATGATCACCGGACTGGCCGCGCTGACCCTGCACGGCTTCCCGTCCGCTCCCCCGCTGCCGTCCCTGGAGGCCTTCGACGTCCTGGTCCCGCGGCTGCGCCGGCTGCGCTCGACGGGCTGCGTCCGTATCGTCCGCACCCCCGACCTGCCCGTCCCGGAGCAGGTCACGGGCCTGCCGGTGGCCCCGGTCCCGCGCGCGCTGGCCGACGCCGTGGCGGGCCTCCAGGACGCGGGCACGGTGCGCCGGCTGCTCACGGACGCGGTGCGCGGCGGCTTCTGCGATCCGGCGGCGGCGGTGCGCGAGCTGACCGCCGCGAAGCTGCTGAACCGGCCGCACGTGGTGGACGCGGTGGACTCGCTGCTGGCCGAGGGGCGGACGCTGGCGGAGTCCCGGCTGTACCGGATGGTGCGCGACCACGGCCTGCCCGACCCGTGCTGGAACGTCGACCTGCGGCTGCCGGGCGGGCCCCGCCTCGGCGGCGTGGACGCGTACTGGCCGGAGCACGCGGTGGCGGTGGAGCTGGACACCCGCGCGCCGCGCCCGGGCCGGCGGCCCGACGACGAGGCCGAGTGGTCGGAGTACGCCCGCAGGCGCGAACACCTGGAGCGCCTCGGCGTCACGGTCGTCCACATCACCCCGCGCAAGCTGCGGGACGCGATGGAGCAGCAGGCGGCGGTGGTCCGCACGGCGCTGATCGCCTCGGCCGACCGCGCCCCGTCGGCGTACGTCGTGGTGCTGCCCCGGTAGGGGGCCGGGGCGGCGCCGTCAGGAGGGGAGGGGAGGGGCCGCCGGGCGGCCCCTCCCCGCGCGTGCGCCGGGTCAGCGCCTCCTCAGCACCAGCTCGGTGTTGCGGTCCCCCGGTTCGCCGCCCCGGTGTGTGCGGGAGCCGGCGGCGTTGAAGGAGAGTTCGCGGTAGAGGGCGGCCAGGCCGGTCCGGGAGAGGTCGGTGAAGTCCGTGCGGTACGGGGCCGAGGATTCGACCAGGGTGGTGAAGAGCGAGAGCGTGCCGTCCCCGTTGTCCACCAGCTCGATCACCCGGGCCAGTTGGGGGAAGTCGACGTGGGAGGCGGTGGAGATCTCCCAGAAGGCCCCGCCGGACCCGGTGTGCGGGGTGATCGCGTTGCGGTGGACGTGCCCGTTGACCCACGCGACCACGTTGCGGTGCCGGCCGAGGAGCGCGACGACCTCCTCGCCGGTGTGACGCCGCTCGCCGGGGCGGGCCGGGTCGCGGTGGGTGTTGTCCATCGACGTGCTCGTGTGGTGGCTGAACACCAGGACGTACGCGTCCCGGTTCTCGGTGAGCGTCCGCTCCAGCCAGCGCAGCTGGGCGGTGCCGAGGGAACCGTTGTAGTGGCCGCCCGGGCCGGTGGTGTCGAGGCTGACGCCGAGGACGTCGTCGGCGATGCGGAAGGCGTAGTACTGGGTGCCCGCGTCGAGGTTCTCCGCGGTGTAGCCGTGGCCCACCGGGCCGGGACCCGTGTACGCCGGGTCCAGGTGGGCCCGGAGGTACTCGGCGGGGGTGAAGGGGGCGCGTTTCTCGTCGGGGGTGACGGAGCGCATGGAGCGGGCATGGGCCGCCAGGAAGTCGCCGTACCGCACGCCCCTGGGGTCCTTCGCCCTCCTGAGGGTCTGCTGGAGCCGGTGCGCCTCGGCCGCCGGCAGGTCCATCAGCTTCCGCCCGCCGACGGCGAATTCGGTGAGGCGGGGGTCGCCGTGGGAGGCGAAGCAGCCGAGCGGCATCGCGTCGTGGTTGCCGACGGTGGAGTACCAGGGCAGGTCGAGGCCGGGGCTGTTCACCTCGCGGACGGCCGCCGCGAGGAAGCCGTCCAGGTGCGGGAAGCCGAGCCGCTTGTCGGTGTCGCGGAGTGCGGTGTCGGGGTGCCAGTACTGCTCCAGACCGCTGTTCTGGACGCCCTCGTAGTGGCGCGGGTCCCCGGTTCCGGGGGTGACGCGGCCCCCGCTCATCACCGTCAGGAACCACTCCAGTTCCGCGCGGCAGTTGTTGTCCGTGTTGTCGCCGGTGGTCATCGCGAAGCGCAGCGGCGATCCGGTGACGGGGGCGCCGCGCAGCGCGTTGATCCGCTCCACGAGGGCGACCGCGCCCTGGACGGTCAGGGCCTCCTGGGGCCGCCAGGCGTGGACGTCCGCCGAGCGCAGGTACTCCAGGCGCAGCGGATGCTGGACGTCGGTGATGTGCAGGTCGGTGAGGTGCACGAACGCGGCGAGCGCGGTCCGGCGGTCGTCCCGTCCGGCCCGCGGCCCGGCGAGCTCGCCGCGCACCACGCGGTCCCAGCCCGGCCCCTCGGCGAGGCGCCGGTAGCCCGTGCCGCGGCGCGGGGCCGCCGAGGCGGCGACGGTGGTGCCGCGGGTGTACGGGACGAGCGGGGCGGCCGGCGCCCGGCCGGAGGAGGCGGGCGCGGCCCCCTCCGTGCCGGAACCGGGGCCCGCCGCGGCGGCGGCCCGGCCCTCACCGGGCCACAGCGCGTAGCCGGCGCCGGCGGAGAGGGCCACCGCTCCGGTGGCGGCGAGGAGGGAACGACGGTGGAGTCCAGTGGAGCCGGCGACTGAGCGTGTGCGCGACATGGCGCTTGTCTCCCCGGGTGCGAACGCGTCGGCAGTGGTCGCGGGGCGCTCGCTGGGCGACCGTCCCGCTCGTACTGGATGCTCGGCACCGGGGATGACCCGGGCGTGAACGAGACGGCAACGCGCGACGCCGATCGCCGTACGTCGGCCCCGGACCGCCCGCGGACCGCCGCAGGCGTCGCCGGCCGCTCCCGCACCGGCCGGGGAGCGGTCACGCCTCGTTCATCTCACGGGGCAGCCACCCCCCTAGTTCCCGGCGGCCTCCACCCGTCCGGCGGCCGGGCGTTCCCGCCACAGCCGCAGCCCGATGTCGACCATGCGGACGCGGACCAGGTCCGGGACGACGTCCAGGGGGTGCCAGGCGGCGAGGTCGGTGGAGCCGCCGACCTCGTTGCGCAGTTCGCCGCCGGTGATCCGGCCCTCGTAGACCAGCCGCACGCCGTGGTGGTCGACGGAGCGGCCGAAGCGGGCGGGGAAGGTGCGGCGGGTGGAGTTCACGCCGAGCAGTCCGGTGACCTCGATGCGGTAGCCGGTCTCCTCCTCGACCTCCCGCCGCACGGTGTCGTAGGGGTCCTCGCCGTGCTCCATGCCGCCGCCCGGCAGCACCCACTCGGGGACGCCGCCGGGGCCCGGCGACCGGGCGAGCAGGAACTGTCCCTCGCGCACCACCACGGCGTAGGCCGCCACCCTCAGATTCCGTCGCATCCGGGGACGCTAACCCGGCGGCCGCCGTCCGTGACAGGGAGCGGGGCGGGCGCTCCTCCGGGGCGCCCGCCCCGTCCCGTCCGCCACGTCCCGCCCCGTCCGCCACGTCCCGCGTCCCCCGTGCGGCGCGGGAGCACGGCCTCCCCGCGCGCCTCCTTCGGGGCGGTCCGGTGGTACGCACTGCTCCCCTCGTGGCCGGCGTCCTCCGGACGGTGTTCCCCGCGCCGCGGGCGGGGCGGGCGTCCCGTGCGGACGCCCGCCCCCTCGTCGTCCCGTCGTCACTCAGTCGCAGGCCAGGGTGCGCGACTCGGGGAGTCCTGCGGTGATCCGGGCCCGCTCGGGGGCGATGTCCTCCTCCCCGGTGATCACCGTGTCCGGGCGGTCGCCCGCGCGGGGCAGACCGACCATCACCCGCTCGCCCCCGCGGAGGCGGGGCTGCCCGGCCGGCTCCAGCACGAAGGTGATCCGGTCCGTGCTCCCCCCCTTGTGGACGCGGGTCACCTCGAGCGTGATCCGTTCCCGGCCGGCGCCCGCCACCGGTTCCACGGCGGTGACGGTGCCCTCGGCGACGAGGCGGGCGCAGGCCAGGTAGCGGGGGCTGCCGAAGGCGACACCGCCGTCCTGCTCGCCGTCCTGCCCGTAGGCCTCCTTGCCGGCCGCGGCGTCCGGAGCCACCGCCGCTTCGTCGCTCGACGCCGTACCGCCCTGCGCCACGAGCCAGCCGCCCGCCCCCACGACCAGCGCGGCGGCGGCCGCCGCGGCGAGCGTGCCGAGGGCCGCCCTCAGACGGCGGGCTCGGCGCGGGCCGCGGGAGCCTCCGGGACGCGGGGAGCGGTGCCCCGGCGACGTGTGGGCGGCCGGCCGGTGCCGTGTCCCGTCCCCGGCGCCCCCGCCCTCCGGGAAGCGCCCCTGCGTGCCCGGCCGCCGCGCCCCGTCACCGGACTCCGGCCGCTCCCCCGGGGCGGCGGCGAGCGCGTCCCCGATCAGCGCCAGCTGTTCCCGCAGCACCGCCAGGTCGGCGGCGGCGGCATCGCGCGCGGCCAGGAACCCCGGATCGCGCCGGGCCCGCGCGGGCGGCGGCTCGTCCAGGAGCGCGGCCGTCAGGGGGTCCACGCCGTCGTACCCGGCGCCGGCGGCGTCCTCGACGGCGTCCTCGGCGCCGTCTCCGGGGCCCCGGTCGTCGTGGGCGGTCACGTCACACCACCTCGTCCTCGTGCAGGCGGGCGCGCAGGGCGCGTACCGCCGTGTGCAGCCTGCTCTTGACCGTGCCCTCCGGGACGCCGAGCTGCTCGGCGATGGACCGCACCGGCAGGTCGGCGTAGAAACGCAGCACGACCACCTGGCGCTGCGCGTCGGGCAGCGCGTCCAGGCCGCGGGCCACGGCGAGGGAGAGCAGGCTGGTCTCCTCGCCGGACGGGGCCTGTGCCGGACGGAGCGACGCGAGGCGCTCCCCGAGCCGCTCCTGGCGGCGCTTGGCCCGGTGCCAGTCCATGGCGAGGTTGGAGGCGACCACCGCCGCCCACGCCGAGACGTCCCGCGGCGCCTCCCGCCCGCTCGCGGCGCGTTCCAGCAGCCGCAGGCGGACCTGCTGCACCCCGTCCGGCAGGTCCGCCTGCGGTACCCCGCCCAGTGCGAGCACCGCCCGCACCCGGCGTTCCTGCGCCTCGTCCAGCGGGTCGTCGTCCGTGGCGGTGTACGACGCCCCCCGGCCGCGCCGGGTCCTTCCGCGCAGCACTGGCCACCCCCCTCACGCTGTTTCCCCTACGACGCCGCTCCCGCCCGGAACGTTCGGCCGGCTCCTCCGGATCCGGCCGAGGCGTATGTCACACCTTCGTGTGACCGGGACCGGACCGGGCAGGGGACCTTCCGGCCCACGGCCCCCGAAGGCTGAATTTCTGCAGTTCACAGGGGTGACGGCCGAAGGTCCGCAACCGGCGGTCGTCGCCGGGGTGTCCCACTGGGCGGGCAGGATCCGCAAAGAATTGGACAGGCGGGCCGTGGTCGGCCGCATGATGGAAGAGCCTCGGCCAGGCATTCGGATACGAATCAGGACACAGTAGGGAGTCGCCGTGAGGGTCGGAATCGTCGGAGCCACCGGTCAGGTGGGTACGGTCATGCGCGGGATCCTCAAGGAGCGGAACTTCCCGGTCACCGAGCTGCGCCTGTTCGCCTCGGCCCGTTCGGCGGGCACGGAGCTGGACGGCGTGACGGTGGAGGACGCCTCGACCGCCGACTACAGCGGCCTGGACATCGTGCTGTTCTCCGCGGGCGGCGCGACCTCGAAGGCGCTGGCCGAGAAGGTCGCCGCGCAGGGCGCGGTCGTGATCGACAACTCCTCCGCCTGGCGCAAGGACCCCGAGGTCCCCCTCGTCGTCTCCGAGGTGAACCCGCACGCGATCGCCGACCGCCCCAAGGGCATCATCGCCAACCCGAACTGCACCACGATGGCCGCGATGCCGGTGCTGCGTCCGCTGCACGCGGAGGCGGGCCTCCAGGCGCTGGTCGTCGCCACGTACCAGGCGGTGTCCGGGTCCGGCCTCGCGGGCGTCGCGGAGCTGCACGGCCAGGCGCAGAAGGTGATCGACGAGGCCGACAAGCTCACCCACGACGGCGCGGCGGTCGACTTCCCCGAGCCCGGTGTCTACAAGCGCCCCATCGCCTTCAACGTGCTGCCGCTGGCCGGCAACCTCGTCGACGACGGCCTGGGCGAGACCGACGAGGAGCAGAAGCTGCGCAACGAGTCGCGCAAGATCCTGGGGATCCCCGAGCTCAAGGTCTCCGGCACCTGCGTGCGCGTCCCGGTCTTCTCCGGGCACTCCCTGCAGATCAACGCCCGCTTCGCCCGCCCGATCAGCGCCGAGCGCGCCGCCGAGCTGCTGGCGGAGGCCCCCGGCGTCGTCCTCACCGACATCCCCACCCCGCTCCAGGCCGCCGGCCAGGACCCGTCCTACGTCGGCCGGATCCGCCCCGACGAGACGGTGGAGAACGGTCTCGCCCTGTTCGTCTCCAACGACAACCTCCGCAAGGGCGCGGCGCTGAACGCCGTGCAGATCGCGGAGCTGGTGGCGGCTGAGCTGAGCGCGTGACGCCGCGGGCATGACCCGAGGGGGCGCCGGTGGGCGCCCCCTCGGGGCGTTCGGAGCGCCGGGTGCCGCCGCAGCGCCACGTCGATGCCGGCCACGCGCTGTCGGGGAAGGGCGCCGACCCGCTGCCGCAGACGCTCCGGCGCGACGGCGCGCACCTGCTCGCACTCCGCCTCGGAGTCCCTGGGCAGACGACTCCCGTCAGCACGCAGGAGGACCTGGAACGACAGGATCCGTGTGGTGTCCGACGCCAGCGGCACGACACCGACGACGCCTCGGCCGTTCCGCTCGACGGGCTCGTCGGTCCCGTCGAGCGGACACGATCACAGCGGGCCTGGCCTTGTCGGCCCCGCCTCCCCTGGCCGGTTCCAGGCCCACCAGGTAGACGTCGCCGCGCCTCATCGGTGATCCCGTCCCCGCTCGTCCGGTCCCGGAGGGCGGCACCCTCGCCCGCGTCCCGCTCGGCGAACGCCTCGGTGTGCTCCTGCACGAGCTGCGCCTGCCTCGGCAGCCCGATCGCGGCGTGCGTCACGGCCGACCTGGAGTCGGCGTCGGTGCGCGCGGCGTACTCGTCGACGAAGGCGACATCCTCCTGAGGCGGGCTCAGACTGATCTTCACACCCTCGATGCCGCTCGCGGTGGGAACACCTTGGCCACCCGCACGCGGGACCGTCGGCCGGACACGCCCCGACCGGCCGACACAGGGGTATCCCCATGATCCGGCTCGGTCATCGCCTCATCCCGACGTCGCGTGGAAGGATGGCGCAACCCACACATATCGAGGAGATGACCGCGTGCCTGGCACAAACCTGACTCGCGAAGAGGCGCGGCAGCGGGCGAAGCTGCTGACCGTTGACTCGTACGAGATCGATCTCGACCTCTCCGGCGCGCAGGAGGGCGGCACCTACCGGTCCGTGACCACGGTGCGCTTCGACGTCGCCGAGGACGGCGACGGCGCGGAGACCTTCATCGACCTGGTGGCTCCCACCGTGCACGAGGTGACCCTCAACGGGGACCCCCTCGACCCCGCCGAGGTCTTCGCGGACTCCCGCATCGCCCTGCCCGGCCTGCTGAAGGGCCGCAACATCCTCCGGGTGGAGGCCGACTGCGCGTACACCAACACGGGCGAGGGCCTGCACCGGTTCGTCGACCCGGTGGACGACCAGGCGTACCTCTACACCCAGTTCGAGGTGCCCGACGCCCGCCGGGTCTTCGCGAGCTTCGAGCAGCCCGACCTGAAGGCGACCTTCCGGTTCACCGTGAAGGCGCCGGAGGGCTGGACCGTCGTCTCCAACTCCCCGACGCCCGAACCGCAGGGGAACGTCTGGCGGTTCGAGCCGACCCCGCGCATCTCGTCGTACATCACGGCGCTGATCGTCGGCCCGTACCACTCCGTGCACAGCGTCTACGAGAAGGACGGCCGGTCCGTCCCGCTCGGCATCTACTGCCGCCCGTCGCTGGCCGAGTACCTGGACTCGGAGGCGATCTTCGAGGTCACCCGGCAGGGCTTCGACTGGTTCCAGGAGAAGTTCGACTACGCGTACCCGTTCGAGAAGTACGACCAGCTGTTCGTGCCGGAGTTCAACGCCGGCGCGATGGAGAACGCGGGCGCGGTGACCATCCGCGACCAGTACGTCTTCCGGTCGAAGGTGACCGACGCGGCGTACGAGGTGCGCGCGGAGACCATCCTGCACGAGCTGGCCCACATGTGGTTCGGCGACCTGGTCACCATGGAGTGGTGGAACGACCTGTGGCTGAACGAGTCGTTCGCCACGTACACGTCCATCGCCTGCCAGGCGGCGGCGCCGGGCTCGAAGTGGCCGCACTCGTGGACGACCTTCGCGAACTCCATGAAGACCTGGGCCTACCGCCAGGACCAGCTGCCGTCCACGCACCCGATCATGGCGGACATCCGCGACCTGGACGACGTGCTGGTCAACTTCGACGGCATCACGTACGCCAAGGGCGCGTCGGTGCTGAAGCAGCTCGTCGCGTACGTCGGTGAGGACGCGTTCTTCCGGGGCGTGCAGGCGTACTTCAAGCGCCACGCGTACGGCAACACGCGCCTGTCCGACCTGCTGGGCGCGCTGGAGGAGACCTCCGGGCGCGATCTGCGGACCTGGTCGAAGCAGTGGCTGGAGACGGCCGGCATCAACGTGCTGCGTCCGGTGATCGAGACGGACGCCGAGGGTGTCGTCACCTCCTTCGCCGTCCGCCAGGAGGCCCCGGCGCTCCCGGCCGGCGCGAAGGGCGAGCCGACGCTGCGCCCGCACCGCATCGCGGTCGGCGCCTACGACCTCGACGCGAACGGCAGGCTGGTGCGCGGCGAGCGCGTCGAGCTGGACGTCGACGGCGAGCTGACGGCCGTGCCGCAGCTGGTCGGCAAGCGCCGCCCGGCGGTCGTCCTGCTGAACGACGACGACCTGTCGTACGCGAAGGTCCGGCTGGACGAGGAGTCGCTCGCCGTCGTCACCGAGCACCTCGGCGACTTCGCGGAGTCCCTGCCCCGCGCCCTGTGCTGGGCCTCCGCCTGGGACATGACCCGGGACGCGGAACTCGCCGCCCGCGACTACCTCTCGCTCGTGCTGTCGGGCATCGGCAAGGAGTCCGACATCGGTGTCGTGCAGTCGCTGCACCGCCAGGTGAAGCTGGCGATCGACCTGTACGCCGATCCCGGCGCCCGCGAGACCCTGCTGGCCCGCTGGACCGACGCCACGCTGGCCCACCTGCGGTCCGCCGAGCCGGGCGGCGACCACCAGCTGGCGTGGGCGCGGGCGTTCGCGGCGACGGCCCGTACGCCGGAGCAGCTGGACCTGCTGGAGGGCCTGCTGGCCGGTACGCAGACCGTCGAGGGGCTGGCCGTGGACACGGAGCTGCGCTGGTCGTTCGTGCAGCGGCTGGCGGCGGTGGGCCGGTTCGACGAGGCGGAGATCGCGAGCGAGTACGAGCGGGACAGGACGGCGGCCGGTGAGCGGCACGCCGCGACCGCCCGCGCGGCCCGCCCGACCGAGGAGGCCAAGGCGGAGGCGTGGGCCTCGGTCGTGGAGTCCGACAAGCTGCCGAACGCCGTCCAGGAGGCGGTCATCTCCGGCTTCGTCCAGACCGACCAGCGCGAGCTGCTGGCGCCGTACACGGACCGGTACTTCGAGGTGCTGGCGGACGTCTGGGCTTCCCGTTCGCACGAGATGGCCCAGCAGATCGCGGTCGGCCTCTACCCGGCCGTCCAGGTCTCCGGCGAGACCCTCGACAAGACGGACGCCTGGCTGGCGTCCGCCGAGCCGGGTGCGGCCCTGCGCCGCCTGGTCTCGGAGTCCCGCGCGGGCGTGGAGCGCGCGCTGCGCGCCCAGGCGGCGGACGCGGCGGCGGGGGCGGCCCGGTAGCACCGGTTCCCCGAAGGGGGCGCCCGGTGCCTTCGCACCGGGCGCCCTCGCGCACGTGCGCGGCGCCACCCACGATCCCGGGATGGCGCGCGAGCCGAAGGGCGTACGGGTCGGCGGCACGCACTTCCCGGGCGTCATCACCGCCGGCCGTTTCCGGCGTGACGGGGAGCGCCTCTTCTGGGCCGTGAAGAACCCGGACAAGGCGGTCGTCGTCGAGCTCGCCGACGCCGAGACCTACGACCGCCTGGTCATCGAGGTCGACGACCCCCGCGCCACCGTCGCCCTCGTCGAGCGGTCCGCCACCCGCGGTTGAGGCGCGCCCCGGGCCGGCCGGGTGTCCTGCGGGCGGTCGGCGAGGGGCGGCGCGGGGACCGGGCGGGGGCGCGTGGCGACCTGCCCGGCCACCGTCGCGCCGAACGCCAGTGCCATGCCCGTCAGTTGCAGCGGGGTCAGCGTCTCGCCGAGGGCCGCCCAGCCGATCACCGCCGCCGTGAGGGGGCTGAGGGGGCCGAGGAAGGTGACCTGGGTGGCGGTGAGGCGGCCGATGCCCCGGAACCAGAGCCAGTACGCGATCGCCGTGTTGGCCAGGGCGAGGTAGAGGTAGCCGCCGATCGCCGGGGCGTCCAGGGCGGGGGGCGCGCCCTCGGCCAGGACGGCGACGGGCGCGATCAGCAGACCGCCGGCCGTCAGCTGCCAGCCCGTCAGGGCGAGCGGGCCGACGCCCTCCGGGCGGCCCCAGCGCTTGGTGAGGACGGTGCCGGCGGACATCGAGGCGGTGGAGGCGAGGGCCGCGAGGACGCCCAGTGGATCCAGTGCGCCCGCCGCCTTCAGGACCACCAGGCTGACACCGGACGCGGCCGCGAACCCGGTGACCACGTTCCGCGCCGTCGGCCGCTGCCCCAGCAGCAGCGCCGAGAGGCCGACCACGAACAGCGGCCCGACGGAGCCGACCACCGCCGCCATGCCGCCGGGCAGCCGGTACGCGGAGAGGAACAGCAGCGGGAAGAAGGCGCCGATGTTGAGCGCGCCCAGCGCCGTCGCCTTCCACCACCAGGCTCCCCGCGGCAGCACCCGGACGAGCGCGAGCAGGACGAGGCCGGCGGGCAGGGCGCGCGTCAGGCCGGTGAACAGCGGGCGGTCGGGCGGGAGGAACTCCGTGGCCACGGCGTAGGTGGTGCCCCAGGAGACGGGGGCGAGGGCGGTGAGCGCGATGAGGGTGGCGCGGTTCGCGGCCATGACGGGCGCACCTCTTCCGAGTAGGTCAATGACAAGTAGCTTAGTCGCAAGCTACTTGGCGTCAAGTTGCTTAACGTCGACCCACTTTCTTGCGGGTGACCCGCTTCCGGCGGATACTCCTGCCATGACCGCAGAGCAGCGCCCCGAGGACCCCGTCGACGCGATCATCGAGCAGTGGGCGCGGGTGCGGCCCGACCTCGACACCGCCGGCATGGAGGTCTTCGGGCGCGTCTTCCGGCTCGCGCGCGCCATGGGCGACCGGATGGAGAAGGCGTACGCCGCATACGGGATCTCACGCGGCGAGTTCGACGTCCTCGCCACCCTGCGCCGCTCCGGGGAGCCCTACGCCCTCTCCCCCCGCCAGCTCTCCGCCACGCTGATGCTCACCACCGGCGGGATGACCGGCCGCCTCGACAAACTGGAGCGCGCGGGACTGCTCCGCCGCTCCCCCGACCCGCACGACCGGCGCGGACTCCAGGTCACGCTCACCGAGGAGGGGCTGCGGCTGATCGACACGGCGGTCGGCGCCGGCCTCGCCGCCCAGTCCGAGGCGCTGTCCGCCCTGGACGCGGAGCGGGCGGCGCACCTGGCCGGCCTGCTGCGGGAACTGCTGCTCGCCACGGAGAGGTAGCGGCGGGGGCGTTGTCGGCGGGCCGGCGGGGCCGTGCACCGGCGCCTCCCCGATGCCGCCCGCGCGAAGAGCGCGCCACGCCGGAACGCGCGAGGGCGCGTTGCGGCAGCACGAAGGGCGCCGGCCCCGCGTACGGCGGTGCCGGCGCCCTCGGAAGGCGGTGAGACCCGGGTCAGGCCTTGGCTTCGGCCTTGGTGCTGATGTTGGAGCTGGTCGGGTCCTTCTTCTTGTGCGACTTGTCGCCGATCATCACCAGGGCGGCGATGATCACGAACAGCGCGATCGGAGCCACGACGTAGAGGCCCAGCGTCTCGACGACGCTCAGGCCCGTACCGGGGTCGTCGCCGTCGTCGCGGGTGAGCGCGAGCGCGGGGGACGACATGAGCAGCATCATCAGCGTCGTACCGGCTGCCAGGGCGCCGGCGCGCAGGGCGTTCTTCTTGTCCACGGTGCCAAACTATCCAACGCGGTCGGGCTCCGCGCGCGCGGGGTGTCCTAAGGGGCTCGGCCGGGGGCGGGCCCGCGCGGTCCGGCGCTCGCGGGACGCCTCCCGCGCAGGGGGCGGGCCCCCGGCGCCCGCCCGTGCCGTCCCGGGGGCGCCTCCCGGGCCCTCGAGGCGCCGGGGGAGGCACGACCGCCCGCGGTCACGGACCTTCCCTCAGCACGTCCATCAGCGCGCGCAGCCTCGCGGACCCCGTCAGTTCCTCCAGCGTCACCGGTCTTCCCCGCGCGTCCGCGACCGGCAGCCGCCAGTTCGGGTACTGGTCCCACGTGCCGGGCAGGTTCTGCGGGCGCCGGTCGCCGACGCCGTCGGGGAGCCAGACCCCGACCATCCGCGCCGGCGTCCGCGTCAGGTACCGGTGGACGGCCCGGATCTCGGCCTCCTCGGAGGCGCCCGCCTCCATCAGCCCCAGCCGCACGAACAGCTCCCGCCACTCCGCCGTGTCGGCCGCGGCCTCCGCCCGCTCCTCCTCCAGGGACCGCGTCAGCAGCCCCAGGCCGTCCCGGAGCTCCACGTGCTCACCGCTGAGCCGGGCGGCCGTGGGCGGCAGGTCGTGTGTGGTGGCCGTGGCCAGGCAGTCCGCGCGCCAGGCGTCCGGCGGCAGCGGGCGCCGGTCGCCGTCCCAGTCCCGCTCGAACCACAGCACCGACGTGCCGTACACGCCCCGCTCGCGCAGCGCCTCGCGCACGCCGGGCTCGACGGTGCCCAGGTCCTCGCCGATCACCGTCGCCCCGGCCCGGGACGCCTCCAGGACGAGGACGGCGAGCATCGCCTCGGCGTCGTAGCGGACGTACGTGCCCTCCGTGGGCGGGTGGCCCCCGGGAACCCACCAGAGCCGGAACAGGCCCATGACGTGGTCGACGCGCAGGGCGCCCGCGTACCGGAACAGGCCCCGGAGCAGGGCGCGGAAGGGGGCGTACCCGGAGGCGGCGAGCCGGTCGGGGCGCCAGGGCGGCAGACCCCAGTCCTGGCCGCGCGCGTTGAAGGCGTCCGGGGGCGCGCCGACGGACATGCCGGCCGCGAAGTGCTCCTGCTGCGCCCAGGCGTCGGCGCCGCCGGGATGGACGCCGACGGCGAGGTCGTGGACGATCCCGACCGGCATCCCGGCCTCGCGGGCGGCCCGCTGGGCGGCGGTGAGCTGGGCGTCGGTGAGCCAGACGAGCCAAGAATGAAAGTCGACGCGGTCCGCCAGCTCGCGCCGGGCACGGGCGGTCCCGGGAGAGCGCGGGTCGCGCAGCGGGGCGGGCCAGCGGTGCCAGTCGGCGCCGTGGACCTCGGCGAGCGCGCACCAGGTGGCGTGGTCCTCCAGGGCGCGGCCCTCTCCGGCGCGGAAGCCGTCGTAGGCGGCGCGGCGGCCCGGCCCGAGCGGAACCTCGTGCACCAGTTCCAGGGCCTCCCGCTTGGCCTCCCACACGGCGTCCCGGTCGATCAGCGCGCCCTTCTCCAGCACCGCCTCGCGCAGGCGTCCGGCCCGCTCCAGCAGGGCGCGCACACGGCCCTGGTCGTCGACGTACGCGAACTCGGGGACGTCCTCGATCCGCAGGTGGACGGGGTCGGGGAAGCGGCGGGAGGAGGGGCGGTAGGGGGAGGGGTCGGTCGGCGGGCCGGGGACGGCCGCGTGCAGGGGGTTGACCTGGATGAATCCGGCGCCGAGGGCGCGTCCGGCCCAGCCGGCGAGTTCGCCGAGGTCGGTGAGGTCGCCCATGCCCCAGGAGCGGCGGGAGAGCAGGGAGTAGAGCTGGACCAGGAGTCCGTACGAGCGTCCGGGCGGCGCGGGCAGCCCGGGCGGGGCGACGATCAGGTGGGCGCGGGCGGTGCGGCCGTCGGGAGCGGTGGCGGTCACCTCGTGCACGCCGGGCGGGAGGTGCTCGGCGGACGCCCGGGTCCCGCCCTCTTCGGTGACCACGTGCAGCCGGGTGCCCTCGGGGAGGGCGGCCAGGGCGGCGGGGGTGCGGGCGCCCCAGCCGACCACGGTGGGGGGCAGCAGCCGCTCGCCGAGTTCGCGTTCACGGGCGGCGAGGGCGGTGCGGACGGCCTCCGGGGTCGCCGCGTCCACGCCGAGGGCGGCCAGCGCGAGGGTGACGGCGGTGGCCGAGGCCGCGACCGTGCGGTCCGGGGAGGGCTGGTAGGAGGTGGCGACGCCGTGCAGGGCGGCGAGCCGGGACAGGTCCTCGGAAGGGGGCTCGGCCGGCCGGGGCGCGCTCACCCTAGGGCTCCGGGCGGTACTGGGCCGGGAAGGGGTCGAGTCCGGAGGAGTCCAGGAAGGCGTCGGACTCGCTGGTCAGGGGGGTGGCGTCGGCGAGCGGCGGTTCGCTGGTGAGGGGTTCGGCGTCGGGCAGCGGGGGTTCGCTGGTCAACGGGGCCTCGGCGCAGGACCCTTCCGCGCTGAAGACGCAGAAGTGGGGCTCCTCGACGTCGGCGGAGGGCTCCGCCGCGGGTTTGGACGGGGCGGGGGAAGGAACGTAGGCGGGTGCAGCCACAGATGGCCTCCTCGTCGGGCACGGCGCGGATCACGCGGGGCGCGCGGGTCGTGCGGGTCATCCCGCAGCCCTACCCCGTGGGCGCGACGTCAGACGCACAAACCCTTCTCACGTGATCCTGGTCATATTCTCTCCCTTCCCCCTCCCCCCACGGCGGGACAAATACGCCACATCGCTCACTCTCATTGACACGTTCACCGCAGAAGTGGTGGGCTCGGGGTTTCCCGGTAACGGAATGGACACGGCCGCATCGGTCACCGGGCCGGGCGGCCCGTCGAGCGACCAGGAGGGCCCGTGCAGCTGCGGCGTGGGAGGACGGCGAACGCCAGGAGGGCCGCCCTCGCCCTCGCCTTCCTCACCGGAATCCTGGGCGCCGTGCCCCTGGCCGCCGCGCCCGCCGCCCTGGCCGTGCCGCCCGCGCCGGGCGCCGCCACGGCCCCGGCCGCCGACACGGCGGAGCCGTCCGTGTGGCCGCGCCCCCACTCGCTGCGCGCGAACGGCGCCCCGGTCGCGGTGACCGAGGAGGTCGCCCTGGTCACGGATGCGACGGCCGACGCGCACGCCCTCGACGCGCTCCGCGCGCTGCTGCGGGAAGCGGGCGCACGCCGGTTCACCACCCCCGGCGCATCGGTGGCCGAGGGGGCGCTCGTGGTGCGTATGGGCAGGGAGCGCGCTTCGACCGACCCCCGGCACGCCCTCCCCGCCGGGGGGTACGCGCTGACCGTCGGCAAGGGCGCCGTCTCCCTGACCGGCGCGGACGGCGACGGCCTGTTCCACGCCGTGCAGACGCTGCGCCAGCTGCTGCGCCCGGACGGCGCCACGCTCACCGCGGCCGTCGTCCGCGACTGGCCCGGCACCGCCGTGCGCGGCATCACCGAGGGCTTCTACGGCACCCCGTGGACGCACGGGCAGCGGCTGGCCCAGCTGGACTTCATGGGCCGCACCAAGCAGAACCGGTACCTCTACGCGCCCGGCGAGGACCTCTACCGGCAGGCCCGCTGGCGCGAGCCGTACCCGGCGAAGCGGCGGGCGGAGTTCCGGGAGCTGGCCGAGCGGGCACGCGGCAACCACGTCACGCTCGGCTGGGCGGTGGCGCCGGGGCAGGCCATGTGCTTCGCCTCGGACGACGACCTGCGGGCGCTGACCCGCAAGCTGGACGCGATGTGGGCGCTCGGCTTCCGCGCCTTCCAGCTGCAGTTCCAGGACGTGAGCTACAGCGAGTGGCACTGCGGGGCGGACGCCGACCGGTTCGGCTCCGGACCCGGCGCCGCCGCCCGCGCCCAGGCGCACGTGGCGAACGCGGTGGCCCGGCACCTGGCGGAGCGCCACCCGGACTCCGTCGCCCTGTCCCTGATGCCCACCGAGTTCTACGAGGAGGGCCCGACGGCCTACCGACGGGCCCTGGCGGAGGAACTGGACGCGGGCGTCGAGGTGGCGTGGACCGGGGTCGGGGTGGTGCCGCGCACCATCACGGGCGGCCAGCTGGCCGAGGCGCGGAAGGTGTTCGGGCACCCGCTGGTGACCATGGACAACTACCCGGTGAACGACTACGCCCCCGACCGGCTCTTCCTCGGCCCCTACCAGGGCCGCGAACCGGCCGTCGCCGCGGGCTCGGCCGCGCTGCTCGCCAACGCGATGGAGCAGCCCGAGGCGTCCCGCGTCCCGCTGTTCACCGCCGCCGACTTCGCCTGGAACCCGCGCGACTACCGCCCCCGGGAGTCCTGGCGGGCCGCGATCGCCGACCTCGCCGGCGGTGACGCCCGGCGCGCGGAGGCCCTGAGCGCGCTCGCCGGGAACACCGCGTCCTCGGTGCTGGGCGGCGAGGAGTCGGCGTACCTGCGGCCGCTGATGAAGGCGTTCTGGCGGACCCGTACGACCGCCCGCGGAAAGGACGGGACGGCGGAGGGGACAGCGGAAGCCGAGCGGCTGCGGGCGGCCTTCGCCGTCCTGCGCGAGCTGCCGGAGCGGCTGTCCGGGACCGGGCTCGCCGCCGAGACCGGCCCGTGGTCCCGGCGGCTGGCCGGGTACGGCGAGGCCGGCACCACCGCCCTGGACCTGCTCCGCGCGCAGCGGGGCGGGGACGCGGGCGCCGCCTGGACGGCGTACCGGCGGCTGGGCGAGCAGCGGGCGCGACTGGCGTCCTCGCGGGTGACGGTCGGCGAGGGCGTGCTCGACCCGTTCCTGAGCCGGGCGCAGGAGGCGTACGAGAGCTGGGCGGGCATCGACCACGAGCCGCCGGCGCGGTCCGGCGGCGACCGCACCCTCGACCTGCCGCGCGCCCGCGCGATGGACGCCGTGACGGTGCTCACCGAGCCCGGCACGGAAGGGGCGGTGGAGGTCCGGGCGCCCGGTGAGGGGTGGCGCCGTCTCGGCGCGCTGTCCGCGACGGGCGCCACCGAACTGCGGCCCGGTGACGGTCCGGTGGACTCCGTCCGGGTCACCGGCGCCGACGCCTCCCGGGTGCGGCACCTGGTCCCCTGGTACGCGGACGCGCCCGCCGCCTCCCTGGAGCTGTCCGACGACCGCGCGGACACCGACATCGGCGGCACCCGGCGGCTGACGGTCTCGGTCGGCTCGCTGCGCCCCGACGAGGTGCGCGGCAGGCTGACCGTGACGGCGCCGGAGGGCATCGGGGTCCGGGTGCCGAAGGAGGCGCTGACCGCCCCGCGCGGCACGCCGGTGGAGGTGCCGGTGGAGGTGACCGTGGCACCGGGCACGCCGACCGGGTCGTACGGCGTGCGGCTCGGCTTCGGCGGGGCGGCCCGCACGCTGACGGTCCACGCCGTCCCGCGTACCGCCGGCCCCGATCTGGCCCGCGCCGGGCGGGCGTCGTCCTCGGCCGACGAGACGCCCGACTTCCCGGCCGCGGCGGCGAACGACGGCGACCCGGAGACACGCTGGTCGTCGCCGGTCGAGGACGACGCCTGGTGGCAGGTCGAGCTGGAGCGCCCGGTGCGGCTGGGGAAGGTCGCGCTGCACTGGCAGGAGGCGCACCCGTCGGCGTACCGCGTGGAGGTGTCGGCGGACGGCCGCACCTGGCGCACGGCGGCGACGGTGCGGGACGGGCGCGGGGGCCGGGAGACCGTCCGCATGGACGAGCCCGGTGTGCGCCACGTCCGTGTCCGGGGCGAGAAGCGCGCCACGCGGTACGGCTACTCGCTGTGGTCGGTGGAGGCGTACGCGGTCGCCCGGTGACCGGGCCCGCCGCCGCCGTGAACCGGGACCGCCGGAGCCGTCGATAGACGGGGTGTGAGACTGTTCCGCCCCGTGGGGGGCCACCGGGAGAAGGACGAGGGGGACTCCGACGCGGCGCTGCTCGAGGCGGTCGCGGGCGGGGACCCGGCGGCGATGGCCGCGCTGTACGACCGGCACGCGGGGTGGCTGCACGCCCGGCTGAGCCGGCGCTGCTCCGACCCCGAGACCGTGCGGGAGGTGCTCCAGGACACGTTCGTCACGGTGTGGCGTTCGGCGGACGCGCACCGCGGCGAGCAGGCAGGCGGCTGGCTGTGGACCATCGCCGCGCGGCGCCTGGTCGACGCGTTCCGAGCGCAGGAGCGGTCCGCGCGGCTGCGCACGGCGCCGATGGAGGAGGCGTGGGACGGCGGCACGCAGGCCGGGGCCGCGTCGCCCTCCGCCGAGGACCGGGTGCTGGCGGGCCTGGAGTACGGGGACGTGGGCACCGCCCTCGACCGGATCTCGCCCGAGCTGCGGGAGGTGCTGCGCGCCACGGTCGTCGACGGGCTGAGCACCCGGGAGACCGCGCGGCTGCTGGGCATCCCCGAGGGGACCGTCAAGTCCCGTGCGACGCGCGCCCGGGCCGAGCTCCGGGCCGTCCTCGCCCGGATGAACCCGTCGCCGATGGGAGGCCCGGCATGAACGACTGGCACGCGTCCGACCGCCTTGTGACCTGTTACGCCGACGGCTCCCTGCCGGAGTCGGACGCCTGGTCGCTGGAGAAACACCTGGAGCACTGCGGCGACTGCGCGGCGCGGGTCTCGCGGGCGGTGCGCGCGACGGCGGCGGAAGCGGTCCTGGCCGAGGTCCGCGAGGCGGTCCTGGCCGAGGTGTCCGCGGCGGCGCCCGCGCCGGCCCCCGGACGCCTCGGACGCCCCGCCGCGTCCCGCGCGCGGGCGTACCGGTGGCCGTCCGCCGGCTCGGGAGCCGTGCGCGTGCTGTGGGCGCTGGGTCCCGCCGTGCGCGGCGCCTGGCTGCCCGCCGTGCTGCTCGTCGCCGTCGGCGCCGTCGCGCTCGCCCACGGGGGCGGCTTCGCCCACGCACGGCCCTGGCTGCTGGCCCTCGCCCCGGTCGTGCCGGTCGCCGGGGTCGCCCTGTCCTACGGACCGCACGCCGACCCGATGCACGAGATCACCGCGGCCACGCCCTCGGCCGGGCTGCGGCTGGTCCTGACGCGCACGGCCGCCGTACTGGCGGTGAGCCTGCCGCTGCTGACCCTCGCCGGGGCGCTGCTGCCGTCCACGGGCGCCCCGAACGCCGCAGCCTGGCTGCTGCCCGGTCTCGCGCTGACCCTCGCCTCACTGGCCCTGGCCGGTTACACCGGCCTGCGCGTCGCCACCGCCGTGACCGGCGGCGCCTGGCTGTGCGCCGTCCTCGGTCCGGTGCTCACCGCACCGGGCGGGCTCACCCGCGAGCTGGGCCTGCGGCTGTCCTCGTACCTCGGCGGCGCCCCGGCGCAGGGCGGCTGGGCGGCCGCGGCCGTCCTGTCCGCCGCCCTGCTGGCCGCGCGCCGTCCCGCCTTCCACTTCCCGGAGAAGAGTTGAGTACGGTTCCACGCATCGTGCCCCGTCCCGTGCCCGGGGCGCCGGCCGCCACCGTCCGGACCGCCGGCCTGCACGTCCGGCACCGCAGGACCGTCGCCCTGGACGCGGTGGACCTGGACTTCGGCCCCGGCGTGCACGGTCTGCTCGGGCCGAACGGCGCCGGCAAGACCTCCCTGATCCGCGTCCTCGCCACGGTCGCCGAACCGTCCGGCGGCCGGGTGGAGATCCTCGGCCACGACACCCGCGACCACCGGCGGCGCGGCGAGGTCCGCCGCCACCTGGGTTACCTGCCGCAGGACTTCGGCTACTACCCGGGCTTCACGGTGCGGGAGTTCGTCGCCTACGTGGCCTGGCTGAAGGAGATGCCCGCGGACCGCGCCCCGGCCGCGGTCGAGCGCGCCGTCGCCCGTGTCGGCCTGGCCGACCGCATCGACACGAAGGTGCGCCGCCTGTCCGGCGGCATGATCCGCCGGGTCGGCATCGCGCAGGCCGTCGTGAACGATCCGCGGGTGCTGCTCCTCGACGAGCCGACCGCCGGCCTGGACCCGGAACAGCGCGTGGAGTTCCGCGAACTGCTGCGCGAACTGGGCGCCTCGTCCACCGTCATCGTCTCCACGCACCTGGTGGAGGACGTCGCGGCGGCCTGCACGGAGGTCACCCTCGTCGACGCGGGCCGGGTCGCCTACCGGGGGACGCCGCCGTCGCTCGCCGCGCTCGGCGAGTCGGAGGGCGGCCCCGGCGACCACCCGATCGAGCGCGGCTACACGGCGGCGCTGCGGGCGCACCGCGCGTCGGCTCCAGGAGGAATGCTCCGATGACCCTCGTGACGGAGCGGACCCCGCGGCAGCGGGCCCGGCGGCCCCGGCACCCGCTGCGGGCGGAGGCCGTGCGCGGTTTCGCCCCCTGGGCCGGAGCGGCGATGCCGCTCGTGCTCGGGGTGGCGTTGGCGGCCGGGTCGGAGCGGTGGCAGGGCGGCTGGGCGGAGACCCGTGACCAGGCGCACACGGCGGCGATGCTGCTCGGCGTTCCGCTGGCTCTCGCGGCCGGCTGCTGGCAGGGCGGCCGGGAACGCAGGCGCGGTACGGGTGAGCTGCTGGCGACGGCCGTGCGCGGCCGGACGACGGCGTTCCTCGCGTCGGCCCTGCCGGTCGCGCTGTGGCTGGTCGCCGGGTACGCCGTCGCGACCGCGCTCGCGCTGCTCGCCACCTGGTACCGCGCCATGGGGGACCGGCCCCACCTGGGCACGCCGCTCGGGGACGCCGCCGTCGTGGCGTGCGCCGCGCTGACGGGCCAGGTGGTGGGCCGGCTGGTGGCCTGGCGGCTGGCGGCGCCGCTGCTGGCCGCGGCCGGGTACGTCGTGCTCGGCGTGGCCGGGTACGGCGACCACGGGCCCCTCCGGCACCTGTCGCCGTTCACCGACGCCTCGCCCGGCTCCGTGCCGGTGTGGTGGCAGCCCCTGGCGACGGCGGCGTGGGCGGGCGGTCTCACGGCCGCCGCGGTCCTCGCGTGCACCGCGCGCCGCCGCGCGGTCGCCCTGCTGCCGCTGGTGGCCGCGGCCGCCGCCGGCACGCTGCTCGTCCAGACCGGCGACGGCCTGTGGCACACCGCTCCGCTCGCCCGGCGCCAGGTGTGCGACACCTCCACCACCCCGCAGATCTGCGTGAACGCCCGCTACAAGGAGCTGCTCCCCCAGGTCACCGAGGCCCTGTCCGGGATGACGGGCCGGCTGGAGGGCGTGGAGAACCTGCCGGTGCGCTTCGAGGACCTGCCGGGCCGACCGGGCCCGGACGAGGTGGAGCTGCCGATGATCACACCGATCGGCTGGTCCGTCGTACGGGGGCGGCTCACCGATCCCGAGGAGTACGCGTGGTCGGCGGGCATGACGCTGCAGGGCCGCGGGGACTGCGACGAGGTGGCGCCGCGGGTGTCCGCCGTGGACGACGCCGTCGAGCACTACCTGGCCCCCAGCCCGCTGCGGCGGCAGTTCGACGAGCAGTACGCGCGGGGCGACGCGGCCGAACGCGCCGCGCTCGCGGAGCGGCTCGCGGCGCGCGAGCGGCTGGCGTCGATGGGCGACGAGGAGCGCCGCGCGTGGCTGTCGGCGTACTTCGCGACGCGGGACGAGTGCGGCCGGAACGGGGTGCCGGAGCTGTGACGCACGGCTTCCTCCTGTACGCCCGTTCGCGTGTCCTGCCGCGCACCGTGCTGGTGCTCGTCGCGACCGCCGCGGCCGCCGTCCTGGGCGCCCGGAACCTGGACGCGTACCTGGACCCGTCCCGGCAGGTCCCGGTCGTCGCGCTGGCCCCGCTGTTCGCGGCGGCGGTGATCGGCACCGGCCTGCACAGCGCGTCCGAGGAGCTGGACCGCACCGCCGTGCGCCCCTGGTGGCGCCGGCGCCTGGTCCATCTGTCGGCGCTGACCGGCTGCGCCGCGCTGCTGCTGGCGGCGACCGTGTACGGGCACCCCTCCCCGTTCGGCCCCGCGGCCATGGTCCGCAACACCCTGGGGTGCGCGGGCCTCACCGCGGGCGCGGCCGCCCTGCTGGGGGCCCGGCTGAGCTGGCTGCCGGCCTTCGGTTACGTCAGCGCCGTGTACGTGGGGTCGGCGGGCGCGCGCGGCCGTCTGGTCCCGGTGTGGGCGTGGCCGGTGCAGCCCGCCGCGCAGCACACCGCCTGGGTGACCGCCGTCGTGCTCCTGGTGGCGGGCTCGGCGCTGTACGTCGTACGCGGGGCGCGGCCCGAGGGACGGCGCGGCTGACGCGCCGCGCGGGGGCTCGCCGCGTCCCCGGGGGAACGGGGGTTCCCCGGGGCCGGGCGGCCCGGACGCGCCGTCAGGCGGAGATGCCCTCGATGCGGGCCAGCGCGTCGTCCGCGCCGTACGGCTGCAGGTACGGCAGCCAGCGCGGGTCCCGGTGGCCGGTGCCGATGATCCGCCAGGCCAGACCGGTGGGCGGGGCGGGTTTGTGGCGCAGGCGCCAGCCCAGCTCGAACAGGTGGCGGTCGGCCTTCACGTGGTTGCAGCGGCGGCAGGAGGCCACCACGTTGTCCCAGACGTGCTTGCCCCCGCGGCTGCGCGGGATGACGTGGTCGACGCTGGTCGCGACGCCACCGCAGTACATGCACCGGCCCCCGTCACGGGCGAACAGCGCCCTGCGGGTCAGAGGAACGGGCCCCCGGTAGGGAACCCGCACGAAACGCTTGAGCCGGACCACGCTGGGTGCGGGGACGGTGACGGTCGCGCTGTGCAGATGGGCGCCGGTCTCCTCGAGGCAGACTGCCTTGTTCTCGAGGACGAGCACGAGCGCGCGGCGGAGCGGTACGACGCCGAGCGGCTCGTACGACGCGTTGAGGACCAGGACATGCGGCACGGACGGCCTCCTTGTACGCCGGCGGCGCGTGGCTCGCGCCGGGACGATCCGTGGCCAGTCTCTCCTCATGCCTGGTGGACGCGCCACCATGTCCCGGTAACGGGCTGGGAGTGTTCTCGACCACATCCCGATTCATCCCCAGGATCATGGCCTGTTCAAGCACGGGTGAGGCCGGTCTCTTCTTCACAGATGCCGCCGATCCGCTCACAATGCCCCGTTAGTGTGGTGGTTCTGCCCGTACCGGTGACCCATTCGTGACCTTGAAGATGTTGACCGCCGCGCCGGGGGCAGACATGCACCTGGAGGTACCTGCCGTGTCCTTGTCCGCCGTTCTGTCGGCCGCCGACCCGTCACCGACGCCCTCGGAGTCCGGGACACCACGGGTGCCCTCGCTCCAGGACGCGCAGGAGAGCGCCAGCAACGCCGCCGGCTGGATCGAGGAGAACTGGTCGACGTGGCTCGCGATCGGGCTCAGGGTCCTGCTGATCCTGGTGATCGCGACGGTGCTGAGGGTTATGGTGCGGCGGGCGATCACCAAGCTGGTCGACCGGATGTCCCGGACCGGCCAGGCGGTGGACGGCAGCGCGCTCGGCGGTCTGCTGGTCAACGCCGAACGGCGCCGGCAGCGCTCGCAGGCGATCGGCTCGGTGCTGCGTTCGGTGGCGTCGTTCCTGATCATGGGCACGGCCGCGCTGATGGTCCTCGGCACCTTCCAGATCAACCTGGCCCCGCTGCTGGCCTCGGCGGGTGTCGCGGGCGTGGCGATCGGTTTCGGCGCGCGCAACCTGGTGACGGACTTCCTCTCCGGCGTCTTCATGATCCTGGAGGACCAGTACGGCGTCGGCGACACGATCGACGCGGGCGTGGCCTCCGGCGAGGTGATCGAGGTCGGGCTGCGGGTGACCAAGCTGCGCGGCGACAACGGCGAGATCTGGTACGTCCGCAACGGCGAGGTCAAGCGCATCGGAAACCTCTCCCAGGGCTGGGCGACCGCGGGCGTCGACGTGACGGTCCGTGCCGACGAGGACCTGGACCGGGTGAAGGCCACGCTGAGCGAGGTCGCCGAGAAGATGGGCAAGGAGGAGCCCTGGAACGAGCTCCTGTGGAGCCCGGTCGAGGTGCTCGGCCTGGACTCGGTGCTGCTGGACTCGATGGTGATCCGCCTCTCGGCGAAGACCATGCCGGGCAAGTCCCTGACCGTGGAGCGGGAGCTGCGCTGGCGCGTCAAGCGGGCCTTCGACGCGGCGGGCATCCGCATCGTCGGCGGGGCCACGGCCACGGAGGACGTGGAGGCCCCCGACCCCGCGGCGGGCGTCGCGCCCCCGTCGGTCTACGCGAGCACGGTCTCCCCGCAGTCGGTGGCGGCGTCCCCGCTGCCCCCGCCCAGCACCACGAAGTAACCGCCGGCCGCGAAGGGCGGCACCCGGGATCCCCGGGTGCCGCCCTTCCCCGTCCCTCCCCCGGCCGCCCCGCCGGACCGGACGTCACGCGGGAACCGAACCGATTTCCCGGGCGTGTTCGTGGGCAGGGTGGGGGCGGAGCGTCCGGCGGTCGCGCGGCGACCGGATCAAGATCGCGCCAAGGCCGGTGCGCACGCCGGTCCCGGCGGCGATACTTGCCCGAGGGGATGGCCATGGGGGAGGTCGCATGACAGGCACGCCGAACGGCACGGCGCCACCCGGCACCACCACGCCCACACCCGTGCCCACGCTGCCGGCGGCGCCTCCCCGACCCACCCCCGCCGGCGCCGCGCCCCCGCCGCGGGCCCGCCGCACCGCCTTCGCCGAGGGCGTCGACCGCCTCCGCAGGGCCGCCACCACCGAACCCGGCCGCCTCCGCGTCATCGGCGCGGTCCTCGCCGCCCTCGTCGTCGCCTTCGGCACGGTGACCGCCTGGCAGATGACCGACCGGGCCGCGGCCGCCGACGACGTCCTCACCGGCAGCCAGCCCCTCAGCTCGGACGCCGCCGACATCTACCGCTCCCTCGCCGACGCCAACACGGCCGCGGCCGACGGCTTCCTGGCCGGCGGTCAGGAGACCGCCGCCTCCAGGAACCGCTACGAGAAGGACATCCGCACCGCCGCCGCGAAGCTCGTCAACGCCGCGGCCAACTCGGAACCCGGCTCCCCCTCCGCGAAGACGATCACCGAGCTCAACCGCCTGCTGCCCGAGTACAAGGGCCTGGTCGAACGCGCCCGCACCTACAACCGCCAGGGCTTCCCCGTCGGCGGCGCCTACCTGCGGTACGCGAACGAGAAGATGCAGGAGGAGATGCTCCCGGCCGCGGAGGACCTCTACACCAGGGAGAACCAGCGCCTGCGCGACGACTACGCGGACGCGACCCCCTATCCCTGGCCCGCCGTCGCCCTCGGCGTCCTCGCCCTCGCCGCCCTCGCCTGGGCCATGCGCCGCACCTACCTGCGCACCAACAGGGTCCTCAACCACGGCCTGGTGGCGGCGACGGCGGCGACCACCGTCGTCCTCCTCTGGCTGACGGCCGGTCACACCCTCGCCCGGTCAAGCCTCGACGACTCCTACGACCACGGCGTCCGCTCGCTCGACGTGCTGCACGACGCCCGCATCGCCTCCCTGAAGGCGAGGGGCAACGAGAACCTGACCCTGGTGGCCCGCGGCGCCGAGACGACGAAGGCGGGCGACGAGACGCTCGACGCCTACGACCACGACTTCGGCCGCGACATGGACGCCCTCGCCGAAGGGCTGACCCGGGCAGAGCGCCTCGCGGACGACGCCGGCGGCTCCCGGCCGGTCGCCTCGGCGTCGGGCGCCATGGCGGAGTGGAGGAAGCGCCACGCGGCGGCCCGCGAGCAGGACGAGAACGGCAACTACCAGCAGGCGCTGGACATGGTGATCGGCGCGAAGGGCTCGACCGGCGAGTGCTTCGACAGCGTCGACGAGAACCTGGCCAGGGCGCTCGCGCACGAGGAGGACGAGTTCCGGCGGGCGGCCCGCGACGGCCGGGACGCGCTGACGGGCCTGCCGGCCGGCGCGGCCGTCCTCGCCGTGCTGGGCGCGGCCGGCGCGGTGCTGGGCATCGGCCGCAGGCTGTCGGAGTACCGATGAACGGACGCGTGAACGAGCCGGAGGGGGCCATGACGACGATCGCACGACACCTGCGGGCCCGCCTGAAGGGCTGGGGCGGCGTGGGCGCGATGGCGACCGCCTGCGCCCTGACACTGGTCTTCGCGCTGGTGCTGACCTGCGCCGGCGCCCCGGCCGGCGCCCCCTCGAGGACCGCCGGCCAGAGCGTGTCCCACACCGCGCGGGCCCAGGCGGACGAGGACTGCACGGCCCCGGAGAAGCAGACCCTGTCCCCGTCGGACGCCGACGGGCCCACGATCGAGGAGATCAAGAACCGCCGGGGGGAGAAGCGCAAACTGGTCGTGGGGGTCGACCAGAACAGCTACCGCTGGGGCTACCGCGACCCCAACAGCGGGGAGAGCGGCACCCTCGAGGGCTTCGACATCGACCTGGTGCACCGCATAGCCGAGGACATACTCGGCGACCGGGACGCGGTCCAGTTCAAGGCGATCCCGACCGACCAGCGCATCCCGGCGATCAAGGCGGGCCGGGTCGACATGGTCGTCCGCACGATGACGATCAACTGCGCCCGCATCGAGGACGTGGCGTTCTCCGCGCCGTACTTCAGGACGGGCCAGCAGGTCCTGGCCCCGAAGTCCTCACCGGTCGAGGGGTACGACGAGACGCTCGCGCACCGGAGGATCTGCACGGCGACGGGCTCGACCGCGTACGCGAAACTGGAGGCGGACAAGGAGGCGGGCAGGCTGCCGGCGTCCACCGACATCCGCACCACCGTCCCCAACCAGCTGGACTGTCTGGTGCGGCTGCAGCTCGGCGAGGTCGACGCGGTGGTCACCGACGGCGCGCTCGCGGCCAGCCAGGCCGCGCAGGACCCGACGGTCCGGCTCAAGGGCGGGGCCTTCACGACCGAGTACTACGGCGTGGCGATGAGGAAGGACGCGGACGACCTGGTGCGCCGGGTCAACCGGATCCTGGTGGACTTCCGGGAGGACACCACGGACGGCTGGGAGGACGCGTACGCCGAGTGGCTCTCGGCCACGCTGGGCGACGACTCCTCCGGGTCGAGGCCCCCGGCCCCGGAGTACCTGCGCGAGAGCTGATCACGGACCGGCTCCGGCCGGGCACTCCCCCAACCGTCAACAACCCCGCAGCGAGAGGTGACCGATGGCCGACACGGATCCCGCCGGGCCGGTGATGGACCGGGACGAGGTGGACCGTGCGCTGGCGCGGCTCGGCGCGGAGCACGAGGCGATCGAGACCTCGCTCCTCGCCCTGCAGGACCACGCGGGCCGGAGACTCCTGGAGGGCGCGCGGCTCACCGGCGTCACCGCGGAGCGCTGGACGGTCACGGAGGCGTCGATCACCCTGCTGTGGACGTACTTCGACGCGTACACGGACGCGCTGCGCAGGGCCCGGGAGATCCGGTCCCGCCGCCGCTGGTCCAGCCGCGAGGACCTGGCGGAGCTGACGGAGCTGCTGCGCGGCGACGCGGTGACCGTGGCGGGCGGCGCCGCGACGGCCCTCGGCGCCGCCCCCGGCAGACTCGGCGAACGCTGTTCGCTGGCCTCCCTCGTCGACCGCATGAACGAGCTGTACGCGGCCTCGCTGGACATGGTCGTCGCCGCCGACGCGGTGTGGTCGGCGCTGCCCGCCCGGATCGACCTGCTCGCCGCCGAGCTGCAGCGCACCGGCCGGCTCGCGCACTCGGTCGGCGTGCGCCCGGGCGAGCATCCGGCGGGCGACGACCTGGAGCGGATCACCCGCACGCTGACGAAGCTGCGCGAGCAGGTGGTGTCCGACCCGCTGGCGTACTGGAAGCGGGCGGAGGGCAGTTCGGCGCCCGGCGGCGGACGGCCCGACACCACGGTCTACGACCGCGAGGCACGTGCGCTGGAGGACGTGCGCCGGGAGATCGACGCGGTGCTGACGGTCCGCCAGGACGCGGAGAAACGCATCATCAGACTGCGGGACGTGCTGTCCCGCGCCGACCGCACCCTCGCCGAGGCCCGCACCGCGCGCGGCGAGGTGCTGGCGAAGATCGCCGCGACGGAGGTGCCGGTGGTCAGCGGACCGCCGACCGCGTTGCAGGAGCAGCTGTCGACGGCCGCCGAGTACCGCAGGCACGCCCAGTGGCACCGCCTGTCCCCGCTCCTGGAGTCCCTCGAACGGAAGGCCGAGGACGAACTGCTGCGCGCCCGTGAGTCGCTGACCGCGGTGACGGCGCCGCTGGCGGTCCGCGCCGAGCTGCGCGGGCGGCTGGACGCGTACCGGGCGAAGGTGGCCCGGCACGGCCTGGCGGAGGATCCCGTCCTGGTGGAGCGGTACGAGAAGGCGCGTCGCATGCTGTGGAGCGCGCCCTGCGACCTGCGCGCCGCCGACCGGGCGGTGCTGCGCTACCAGCAGGCGGCCGCGGAGCTCCTCGGCACGGAGCCGCGGGTACCGGGCCAGGGCGTGCCCGACGACCGGAGGGAGCCCGGCGCATGAGCGAGGAGGGGGAGGCCGCGTCATGAGCGAACCGGAGAACCGGGCGGCCGGGGCCGGGTGCCAGCGCCCCGGGTGCGGCGGCGCGTACGAGGACGTCGGCGGCGGCGAGCTGTACTGCGACACCTGCGGCCTGGCCCCGGTGGTGTCGCCGACCGGCATGGTCGGCTCGGCCCCGACCGGCATCACGGCGGACGGCCGCGGATCGCGCGGCTCGGCGGGCAGCGGGCGCTCCGGCGGCCGCGGTTCCCGCACCTCGTCCCAGTCGTCGCGGTCCCAGTCGTCGCGGTCCCGCCGTTCGGTCTCCGGACGGCTCTCCCGCTCGGTGTCGGGCCGGACCGCGGGCCGCTCGGTGTCGGTGCGCGGTTCCGGCGCGGGCGCCGGCTCCTCCGGCCGCGGCCGCCTCGGCGCCGGTCTGGTCGAGGTGCCGCCGATCCCGCGCCCCGATCCGCGCACGATGGTGCTGGCCGACCCCGAGGTGCCCGAGCGGAAGCGGTTCTGCTCGCGCTCGGACTGCGGGGCGCCGGTGGGCCGGGCCCGCGGCGGCCGGCCGGGGCGCACGGAGGGTTTCTGCACCAAGTGCGGCCACCCGTACTCGTTCGTCCCGAAGCTGCGGGGCGGCGACATCGTGCACGGCCAGTACGAGGTGGTCGGCTGTCTGGCGCACGGCGGCCTCGGCTGGGTCTACCTCGCCGTGGACCGGGCGGTCTCGGACCGCTGGGTGGTGCTGAAGGGCCTGCTGGACACGGGCGACCAGGACGCGATGGCGGCGGCGATCTCCGAACGGCGCTTCCTCGCGGAGATCGAGCACGCCAACATCGTGCGGATCTACAACTTCGTGGAGCACCTCGACCAGCGCACCGGCTCCCTCGACGGCTACATCGTCATGGAGTACCTGGGCGGCAAGTCGCTGAAGGAGATCGCCAACGGCCGCCGCACACCGGAGGGCAGACGCGATCCGCTGCCGGTGGAGCAGGCCTGCGCGTACGGCATCGAGGCCCTCGAGGCGCTCGGCCACCTGCACAGCCGGAACCTGCTGTACTGCGACTTCAAGGTCGACAACGCGATCCAGACCGAGGACCAGCTGAAGCTGATCGACATGGGCGCGGTGCGCCGGATGGACGACGAGGAGTCGGCCATCTACGGCACGATCGGCTACCAGGCGCCCGAGGTCGCCGACGTCGGCCCCTCGGTGGCGTCGGACCTATACACGGTGGCCCGTACGCTCGCCGTCCTCACCTTCGACTTCCAGGGCTACACGAACGTCCACGTGGACTCGCTGCCCGACCCGGACGGCATCGAGGTCTTCCGGCGGTACGAGTCCTTCTACCGCTTCCTGGTCCGTGCCACCGACCCGGATCCGGCCCGCCGGTTCGCCTCCGCGCAGGAGATGACCGAGCAGCTGACGGGCGTGCTGCGCGAGGTGGTCTCCCTGCAGTCGGGCCGCGCCCGTCCCGCGCTGTCCACCCTCTTCGGTCCGGAACTCCGGGTGACCGACACGGAGTTGTTCCCCGCGCTGAACGGTGACGTCTCCCGCCTCGGCGCCCGCCCGGTCCGCCTCCGCAAGGGGACGCCGCGCGCGCTCCCGCCCGCCGCCGGCGCCCCCGCCCCGGTCAGACCCGTCGACTGCCCGGCCGCCGCGCTCGCGCTGCCCGTGCCGCACGTCCATCCCTCGGACCCCAACGCCGGTCTCCTCGCGGGCCTGCTGACGTCCGCGCCCGGTGAGCTGATCAACGCGCTCGCCGCCGCCCCCGCCCCGTCGGTGGAGACCCGGCTGCGCGAGATCCGCGCCCGGCTGGAGACCGGCGAGTGGTCCGCCGCGCTGGCGGCGCTGGACGCGCTGGAGGAGCAGGACCCCGACGACTGGCGGGTGGTCTGGTACCGGGGGGTGGCCTCGCTCGTCACCGGCGACCACGAGGGCGCCGCGCTCGCCTTCGACGCGGTCTACGACGCGTTCCCCGGCGAGATCGCGCCGAAGCTGGCGCTCGGCGTGTGCGCGGAGGTGCTGGGCCAGCTGGACAACGCCGCCGAGTACTACCGCCTGGTGTGGGCGACCGACCCGAGCCATGTGAGCGCCGCGTTCGGCCTGGCCCGGGTGCGGCTGGCGGCCGGGGACCGCGGCGGCGCGGTACGGACGCTGGTGTCGGTGCCGGAGTCCTCCATCCACTACACGGCCGCGCGGGTGGCGTCCGTACGGGCGCGGCTGCGCGGGCGTACGGCCGCCGCCGGTGACGTACCGTTCCTGGACGACCTGACCGCCGCCGCCGGGCAGGTCGAGGCCCTGGAGGCGTACGGTCTGGACCCGGCGCGACGCGAGCTGTTGTCGGCCGAGGTCCTCGGCTGCGGGCTGGACTGGGTACTCTCCGGGGGCCGGGGTTCCGCCCCTCCCGCCGCCGGGGGACGGACGCTGCTCGGCAGCGGTCTGGACGAGCGGGGCCTCCGTTTCGGCCTGGAGCGTTCGTACCGCACGCTGGCCCGGCTGGCGCGCAGCGGCGAGGAGAGGATCGACCTGGTGGAACGTGCCAATCGTTACCGCCCCCGGACGTGGGTGTAGTTGATGTCGCAGATGCCTCAGCAGGCCGCTCTGACGAAGTGCCCGAGCTGCGAGGAACCCCTCGAGTCGGGTGACCGTTTCTGCGGTGCGTGCGGATACGACCTGTCCGTGGTCCCCGTGCGGCCACGGGACGAGCCGACGATCGCCGTGAACGGCTCGGTGCCGTCGCAGGTCCTGACGGACCGTGACCGGCCCCGGCCGCCGTCGGCCCCGCCCGCCGCGCCGGCCTGGCCCGGCGCGGACGGCTCTCCCGTGCCCGACGCCCCGGCCGGCCGCGGAACACCGGTCCAGGGCGCCCCCGCACCGCCGTCCGGCGCCCAAGTGCCGCCGTCCGCTGCCGGGGTGACGCCCCCACCCCCGCCCCCGGCGCCCGGCGCCCCTGTCCCGCCGCCCCCGGCGCAGGGCGCCCCCGTGTCGCCACCGCCCCCGGCCCAGGGTGCTCCCGTTCCGCCTCTCCCGGTACCGGGCGCCCCTGTCCCGCCGCCCCCGGCGCAGGGCGCCGTACCCCCTCCCCCGCCCGCGGCGTCCCCCGCGCCGTCGTCCGGGGTCCGCTTCGACCGGCGCGCGCAGCCGGAGGAGGGGTCCGCTGCCGCCGGCCGGCCGGCCGCGCAGCCCGACGAGTACCCGCTCCAGGCGCCGGACCCGCGGGTGGCGGCCGAGCAGCGGCCGGCCGCCGACGGCGCCGCGGTGTGCGTGGCCTGCCGTGCGGGCCGGGTCGACGACGACGGCTACTGCGAGAACTGCGGCCACGCCCAGCCACGCGAACGGGACCACATGGAACAGGAGTGCGGGCCCGTGGCCGCGGTCAGCGACCGCGGTCTGCGCCACCACCGCAACGAGGACGCCTTCGCCGTCGGCGTCACGGCGCTGTCCGACGGCTCCCCCGCCTCGGTGGCGATCGTCTGCGACGGCGTCTCCTCCGCGACCCGTCCCGACGAGGCGTCACTCGCCGCCTCCCGTGCGGCGAGCGAGTCCCTGCTGGCGGCCCTGCCACGCGGCACGCACCCGCGGCAGGCGATGCACGACGCGATCGTCGCCGCCTCCGACGCGGTCAACGCGCTGGCCGACGAGCCCGCGGCGGCCCGTGAGCACGCCCCGCACCAGAACGCCCCGGCGTGCACGATCGTCGGCGCCGTGGTGACGGCCGGTCTGCTGGTCGTCGGCTGGGTCGGCGACAGCCGCGTCTACTGGGTGCCGGTCGACCGCTCCGTCCGGGCGGCCCGGCTCACCGAGGACGACTCGTGGGCCGCGCAGATGGTCGCCGCGGGCCTGATGGGCGAGGCCGAGGCGTACGCCGACCAGCGCGCGCACGCCATCACCGGCTGGCTCGGCGCCGACGCGTACGAACTGGAGCCGCACACCGCCTCGTTCGAGCCGGACCGGCCCGGCGTGGTCGTGGTCTGCACGGACGGCCTGTGGAACTACGCGGAGTCGGCCGGCGAGATGGCCGGGGTGGTGCCCGCGGACGCGGCCGTACGACCGCTGCACGCCGCCCGGGTGCTGGTCGGCCACGCCCTCGACGGCGGGGGCCACGACAACGTAACAGTGGCCCTCGTCCCGTTCCCCGCCGTCCCGCAGGGGGCAGGATCGGCCTGAGGCCGCTTGCGGGCCGCCTCGCACGGAGAAGTCCCGACGGACCGGAGGGGACCGGTCCGTCATCCGTCGTCGTCCCGCGCCGCCGGGGCAGCCAAGGGGGAGCGAACCAGGCATGGCCAATTTCTCGAAATCGAACGTGCCGCAGTTCTCGGTGGACGTGTACCAGAACGAGTACCTGCCGGAGGGCGGCCGCGAGGTCAACGCCGTCGTCACGGTGACCGCGACCGGCGGCGGCACCATCGGCAGCGCGGTGGCGGCGCCCCACCTCTACTCGCCCGGTGAGGGGCCGTCGGCGGCGGTGGTCCTCATGGTCGACTGCTCGGGCTCGATGGACTATCCGCCGACCAAGATGCGCAACGCCCGCGACGCGACGGCCGCGGCGATCGACGCCCTGCGCGACGGTGTGAACTTCGCGGTGGTCGGCGGCACGCACGTGGCCGAGGAGGTGTATCCGGGCGGCGGCGGTCTGGCGGTCGCCGGCGCCGGCACGCGGGAGCGGGCCAAGCAGGCGCTGCGGAAGCTGAGCGCGGGCGGCGGCACGGCGATCGGCACCTGGCTGCGGTTGGCCGACCGGCTGCTGGCGTCGGCGGACGTGGCGATCCGGCACGGCATCCTGCTCACCGACGGCCGCAACGAGCACGAGTCGCCGCAGGACCTGAAGGCGGCCCTGGACGCCTGCGCGGGACGGTTCACCTGTGACGCCCGGGGTGTGGGCACCGACTGGGAAGTGAAAGAAGTCACAGCCATCGCCTCCGCCCTCCTCGGCACCGCCGACATCGTCGCCGACCCGGCCGGTCTCCCCGCCGATTTCACGCGGATGATGGAGACGGCGATGGGCAAGGAGGTCGCGGACGTCTCGCTTCGGCTGTGGACCCCGGTCGGCGCGACGGTGAGGTTCGTCAAGCAGGTCGCGCCGACGGTCGAGGACCTGACCGGCCGCCGCACGGATGCGGGCCCGCGCGCGGGCGACTACCCGCTGGGTTCCTGGGGCGACGAGTCCCGCGACTACCACGTCTGCGTGGAGGTGCCGCCCGCGGACATCGGGCAGGAGATGCTGGCGGCCCGGGTGTCGCTGGTGATCCCGCAGCCGTCCGACGGCGGCGTGCGCAACCTCGGGGCGCAGGGTCTGGTCCGGGCCGTGTGGACGGACGACATGGCCGCCTCGACGGCGATCAACCCCCAGGTCGCCCACTACACCGGGCAGGCGGAACTGGCGGAAGTCATCCGGCAGGGCCTGGACCTGAGCAAGGGGGGAGATATCGGCGGAGCGACGGCCAAACTGGGCAGGGCCGTTCAGCTCGCGAGCGTGTCCGGCAACGCGGATACTGCGAAACTGCTTGCGAAGGTGGTGGACGTGGTCGACGCCGCGACGGGTACTGTGCGACTGAAGACGAAGGTCGAGGAGGCCGACGAGATGACGCTCGAGACTCGGTCGACAAAGACTGTTCGTGTAAAGAAGTGATCCGTAAGTAATCGAGCCCGACCCCTCGGGGTGGGAGAAACCGGCCGGAACCGGCCGGACGAGGAGAGGGGGAAGCGCCGACATGCCGACCTGCCCGAGCGGACACCAGTCGGGTTCCGACGACTGGTGCGAGGTGTGCGGTCACCGCATGGCGGGTGCCGTGCCCCCGCCTCCTCCCCCGCCGCCCGCACCCGGCGGCGGCTACGGATTCCCCCCGCCCGGCGGCCCCGCCGGCGGCCCCGCCGGCCCCGGTGGTTTCGGCGGCCCCGGTGGCGGCCGGCCGGAGCTGTGCCCGCAGTGCCGTACGCCGCGCGAGGGCGCGGCGCCGTTCTGCGAGGAGTGCCGGTGGAACTTCCTGACGAACACGGCGACCTCGTACACCCCGGCCGCCCCGCGCCCGTCGGCCCCCGGTCCGGGTCCGGGTCCGGGTCCGGGTCCGGGCGGACCCTTCCAGCAGCCGCCCGGCGGACCGTCGTACGGCGGCGGTGACGCGTACGACTACCAGGGTTCGCGTCCCTCGCAGATGAACCGTCCCGCCGAGCCGATCCCGCCGGGCCCGCCCGGCTTCGGCGGCGACCCCTCGCGCTCCGTACCGCCCTCGCCCGGCCCGGGCGGACCCGGTGGCTTCGGCGGCCCGAACGGCCCCGGTGGGCCCGGTCGGCCTGGTGGACCTGGTGGGCCCGGTGCTCCGAGCGGCCCCGGTGGCCCCAACGGCCCCGGTGGCCCCGGCGGGTCCGGCGGTCCGAACGGCCCCGGCGGGTCCGGTCGGCCTGGTGGACCTGGTGGTCCCGGCGGCTTCGGTGGGGCCGGTGGACCTGGCGCCTTCGGCGGTCCGAACGGCCCCGGTCGGCCTGGTGGACCTGGTGGGCCCGGTGCTCCGAACGGCCCCGGTGGGCCCGGCGGTCCGAACGGTCCCGGTGCCCCGCAGGCGTTCCGGTCCGGGCCGTCGGCCCCGCCCGGATTCCCGCAGGAGACGACCGGCCGCCCCCAGCCGGGCGGACCGCCCTTCGGCGGCGGTGACGACGACTGGGTGATCTCCCCGCCGGCCGGCGGACCCGGTGGGCCCGGTGGCCCCGGTCCTGGGTCCGGCCCTGGGCCCGGCCCTGGGCCCGGCGGTCCGAACGGCCCCGGTCAGCGCGGCGGTTACGGCTACCCGCAGCCCGGTGCGACCCAGGCTCCGCCCGGCCCCGGCGGCTTCCCGCAGCAGCCCGGGCCGCCGCAGGGCCCCGCGACCTGGACCGCGACCATCGGCCCGGACCGCGAGTACTTCATGGCGATGATGCAGCGCTCCGGCCCCGAGGCCGCGGGCCTGAACCTGCCCGCGTACTCGCCCGAGCAGCAGCGCACGCTCACCGGCAACCAGATCACCATCGGGCGCCGCCGCCACTCCACCGGCGACACCCCCGACATCGATCTGTCGACCCCGCCGGAGGACCCGGGCGTCTCCCACCAGCACGCGGTGCTGGTGCAACAGCCGGACGGCACGTGGGCGGTCGTCGACCAGAACTCGACGAACGGCACGACGGTCAACGGTTCGGACGAGCCGATCCAGCCGTTCGTCCCGGTCCCGCTCCAGGACGGCGACCGGGTCCACGTGGGCGCCTGGACGACGATCACCATCCACCGGGGCTGAGCACGGCCCCCGGGGCACCGGTCGTGAGGCCGCGGCGTTCGCGCCGCGGCCTGCCCGCCCGCGCCTCCGCGGTGGGCCGGTCCTAGGCCTCCGGTCCTATGCCGTCGCGTCTGAGACCATGGACGGCGTGACAGAGATTCGGCGCGGCACGCTTCAGGAGCAGACCTTCTACGAGCAGGTCGGCGGGGAAGAGACCTTCCGTCGGCTCGTCCACCGTTTCTACGTGGGAGTGGCCGACGACCCACTGCTGCGGCCCATGTACCCCGAGGAGGACCTGGGCCCGGCCGAGGAGCGGTTCGCGCTGTTCCTCATGCAGTACTGGGGCGGTCCGACCACGTACAGCGAGAACCGCGGCCATCCCCGGCTGCGGATGCGTCACGCCCCGTTCAAGGTCGACCGGGCGGCGCACGACGCCTGGCTGAAGCACATGCGCGACGCCGTGGACGAACTGGGCCTGTCCGAGGAACACGAGCAGACCCTGTGGAAGTACCTGACGTACGCGGCGGCGTCGATGATCAACTCCCCGGACTGAGACGACCCCACCGGCGCGATCCGGCCCCTCCGGCGTTCGAGGAGCGGGGGTCCAGGGGGCAGAGCCCCCTGGGGACGGACGGGAAGGGGCGGCGGGGGCGAAGAGAACCCTCCCCCCTTCCCCATCGCATTCCGGTCACCCGGCGCCGGTTTCCGATCACGATCCGGTCAAGTCCCCGCCCCGGACGGTTACCTCCGGCACCCCCCTCTGACAGCATCACCCGAAGGTCCGGACAGCCACGGGGGGTTGCGGTGCCATCCGCAGGGAGCTCGGCGGGATTCGTCCTCGCCCGCGCACGCGCGCACGCACCACTCCTCGCGGCCGCCCTCCTCACCGTCCTCCTGACCACGGCCGTCCTCGCCACCCTCACCGCCTACTCCACCGCCATCGGCGACGCGTCCCTGCGCCACGCCCTGGCGGCCCCCCGCACCGCCGCCGACACCACGCTCGCCGTCGAGGCCGAGGCCCTCCCGCCGGACCGTCGCGCCGCCGCCGACACCGCCGTGCGCGAAGGCGCCCGGGACGCCTTCGACGGACTGCCGGTGACGCTGCGCACCCTCACCCGCTCCGGCCCGTACGCCCTGCCCGGCTCCCTCCGCCCCCCGGACGAACGCGCGAAGGCGGACGAACCCGACCTCACGCACTTCGCGGCCCTGGACCGCACCCAGGTACGGATCACCGAGGGCCGCATGCCCGCACGGGCCGTCGGCACGGAGATCGAGGCCGCCCTCCCGGAGACCGCCGCCCGGGCCCTCGCCCTGGAACCGGGCGACCGCCTCACCCTGGACGACCGGCTCGACGGACCGCCCGCGAAGGTCCGGATCACCGGTCTGTACCGGCCCGTGGACACCACCGCGCCCTACTGGCGGCTGGACGACCTGAACGGCCGCGGGATCGTCACGGACCACTTCACGACGTACGGCCCCCTGCTCACCACCCCCGCCGTGTTCACCGGAGACCACATCAGCACGGGCCCCTCGGGCTGGCTGGCGTCGGCCGACTTCTCGGCGATGACGACCGGGCGGATCGACGCGCTGCGCGAGGCGGTGCGCCGGGGCGTCGCCGCCCTGCCCGAGGCCGGGGCGCTGGACGGCACGGCGACCGCCACGAGCGAGCTGCCCGCCGCGCTGGACCGCATCGAGCGCTCCCTGTTCGTCTCCCGCTCCACGCTGCTGGTCATCGCGCTCCAGCTCGCCCTCCTCGCCATGTGCGCCCTGCTGCTGGTGGCCCGGCTGCTGAGCACCGCACGCGCGGGCGAGACCCGGCTGTTGCGGGCCCGTGGCGGTTCCCGCGCCCAGGTGGCCCGGCTCGCCGCCCTGGAGGCGCTGCTGCTGGCCGTGCCCGCGGCGGCCTGCGCCCCGCTGCTCGCCGGACCGCTCACCCGGCTGCTGGCAGGGCAGGGCGCGCTGGACCGGATCGGGCTGCGCCTGGACGCCTCCGTCGGCGCGGTCGCCGGACGCGGCGCGGTGTGGCTGACGGCGGCGGGCGTGGCGCTGGGCTGCGCGCTGGCCGTCACGGTCCCGGCTCTCGTCTCCTCCTTCACGGCCGGCCGTGCCAAGCCGCTGCCGGGCCTGGTGCGCGCGGGCGCGGACGTGGGCCTGCTGGTGGTGGCCGGTGTGGCGTACTGGCGGCTGAGCCGCCGGCCCTCCGGCGCCGTCGGCGAGGACCTCGGCGTCGATCCGCTGCTCGTGGTCGCCCCGGCGCTGGCGCTGCTCGCCGGTACGGTGCTGACGCTGCGGCTGCTGCCGCCGGTGGCGCGGCTGGCCGAGCGGCGGGCGGCCCGCGGTCGCGGCCTGCCGGGGGCGCTGGCGGGCTGGCAGCTCAGCCGCCGCCCGATGCGCGGGGCCGGCCCGGTGCTGCTGCTGGTGCTCGCCGTGGCACTGGGCACGCTGGCGATCGGTCAGGGCTCCTCGTGGGACCGCTCGCAGGACGACCGGGCGGACTTCCGGGCCGGTGCGCCGGTGCGGGTGACCACCGCCGGGCAGGGCGGGTTCGGCCGTACCCAGGCGTACGCGGCCGTCCCGGGCGTGCGCGAGGCCGCCCCCGCCGCCCGTACGACCGTGCCGCTGTCCGGCGGGCGGACGGCGACCGTGCTGGCGCTGGACACCGCGCACGCGGCGGACACGCTGCTGATGCGCCCCGACCTGGCGCCGGAACCGGTGCCCTCGCTGGTGTCCGGGCTGTCTCCGAGGGGCGCCGCGGCGGGGGTCCGCGTCCCGGCGGGCACCGCGCGGCTGGCGCTGACGGCGGCGCTGCGGGGCGCGGACGCGCGGGCCCCGGTCACGGCCACCGCCACGGTGGAGGACTCCCACGGCACCCCGTACACGCTCGGTCTCGGCGGGCTGCCCGCCGACGGACGGCCCCACGCCCTCGTCTGCGACCTCACGGCGGCCGCCGAGGCGCCGGTGGGCGCGCTGACGCTGACCGGGCTCCGGCTGGAACTGACCCAGCCGGTCGGGAAGGCCGAGCGGCACCGCCTCACCCTGGCGGCGCTGACCGCCACGGACGCCGGCGGCCGGGACCGGGAGCTGCCGCTGCCGGACGAGTGGAAGCTGTCCGTCCGCGCCGGTCGCGCGGTGTCCTCCCCGGGCGGGGGCACCGGGCCGGACCGGCCCCGCGTGGTCCCCGGCGCTCCGACGACCGTCGTCTACGGCACCGGTCACCTCCCGTCGGAGCTGGCCTGGCAGCCGTCACCGCTCACGATCGGCCTCCAGGTGCCGCAGCCGTCGCCGTCCGAGGTCGCCGCCGTGGCGACGGACCGCTACCTCGCCTCCACGGGCGCGCGTGCGGGGCAGCGGGTGGACGTGCGGATCGGCGGGTCCACCGTGCCGCTGCGGCTGGTGCGGGCGGTGCGGGAGCTGCCGTCCGCGCCGGCCGGCGGGAAGGACGACGGCGGGGCCCTGCTCGTCGACCTGCGTTCCGTCAACCGGATGATCCAGGCGCGCCAGGGGGAGACCGTGCTGCCGGACGAGTGGTGGCTGGCGACCGCGCCGGGCGCGTCGGCGCGGGTGGCGGGGGCGCTGCGCGGCCGGCCCGACATCGATCCGTCCCGGGTGGTGGTGCGGGACGAGATCGCCGCGGAGCTGCGCGACGACCCGTTCGGCGCCGGGCCGGGGACGGCGTTCGGGGCGGCGGCCCTCGCCGCGGCGGCGCTGACGGCGGTCGGGTTCGCGGTGAGCGCGGCGGGGTCGCTGCGGGAGCGGTCCGCCGAGTTCGCGGTGCTGCGCGCGCTCGGCGCCTCCCGGCGGCGGCTGGCCCGGGTGGTGCTGGTCGAGCAGGGGGTACTGGTCGGTCTGGCGCTGGCGGTGGGCGTCCTGCTCGGCGCGGTGCTGGCCCGGGCGGTGATCCCCCTGACCGTGCTGACCTCGGAGGCCACCCGCCCGGTCCCCGGCGTCCTGGTGGAGCTGCCGCCCGCCCGGGTGGCCGTCCTCCTGGCCGCCGTGGCCGCGGCGCCCCTGCTGATCACGGCCGTACTGGCCCTGCGCAGGGCGGACCCGGTGACGTCGCTGCGGGAACGGGGAGGCGAGTGACGTGACCGGGCGGACCGCAAAACAAGCGCGGGTGACCGCGCCCTGGGTGCGCACCCGGCTGCGGGCGGCCCCCGGTGCGGCGGCGGCGCTCGCGCTGCTGGTGGCGGTGACCGCGTTCCTGGCCGCCGCGCTGCCGCTCGCGGTCGACCGGTACGGCGACGCGGGGCTGCGCCGGTCGGTGGAGACGGCCGGGCCCGGCCGCACCACCGTCCAGCTGTACGCCTCCCAGGACGAGGTCTTCATGTCGCCGGAGGAGTGGCAGGAGCGGCTGCGCCCGGACGCGGTGCGCGCCCCCTACGCCGAGCTCCTCGCGCTGCCCGGACGCTCCCTGCCGCTCGATGCCGGGCAGTCGTCCCACGGGGTGCGCACCACCCGGCGGCTGGCGGCCCCGGACCCGTACCTGTCCCGGCCGGACGGGATCGCCCCGCAGTTCCACCTCGTCGCCCCGAGCGGGCTCGCCGGCCACGCGCGGCTGCGGGAGGGCCGGCTGCCGAAGGCCCCGGACGACGTCACCGCGGCGACGACGGCGGTCGAGGCCGCGGTCACCGCGGAGACGGCCCGCAAGCTGAACATCGAGGCCGGCTCGGTCCTCCATCTGCCCGGTGTGGAGCGCGCCCCGCTCACGGTGCGGGTCACCGGCGTCGTCGAACCGCGCGCGCCGCGCGGGGCGTACTGGTCGACCACGCCCGTGCTGCGCGGCCCGAACCTGCTGACCGTCCCCGGCGACCCGCAGCGCAGCGTGTTCTGGGCCGGCGCGCTGCTGCTGCCCCCGGGCGCGGCCCCGGCGCTGCTGGGCACGGGCGGGCTCCCCGAGCGGTACTGGACGCTGGCCCCCGAGGTGTCCGCCCTGCACGGTCACGACCTGTCGCGGCTGACGTCGGCCGTCGCCTCCCTGGAGTCGGGTCCGCTGCTCCAGCGGGCCCGTGCGGCCGCCTCGCCGGCCCTGGACGCGGAGACCTCGCTCGACGAGGTGCTCGCCGAGCACACCGAACTGCGCTCCGTCATCGGTCCCCTGGTCGCCGTCGCCGCCTTCGGCACCGGTACGGTCGCGGCCGTCGTCCTGCTCATGGCGGGCGCTCTCGCCGCCGGCCGGCGCCGCGCCGAGCTGACCCTGCTGCGCGCCCGCGGCGTCTCCCTGCCCGGTCTGACCGGGCGGCTGCTGGCGGAGACGGCGGTGGTCGCCGTGCCGGCGGCCGCCCTGGGTCTGGCCGCCGCCCTGCTCGCGGTCGACGGGGGCCGGCCGTCGTACGCCGTGGCCGCCGCCGGCGCCGTCGCCCTGCTCGCCTCCGTGGCGCTGCCGCTGCGGGCCGTCGCCGCGCACCGCGCGGTGCGCGTGCACACCGCCCGCGACGACCTCGCCGCGGCCCGCCCGTCACGGCGCCGCACGGTCGCCGAGCTGACGCTGCTCGCCCTGGCGGCGGGCGCGGTCGTGGCGCTGCGCACGCGCGGTACGCCGGACGGCGAGGGAGCGTCCGGGGACGGGCTGGTGTCGCTGGCCCCGGTGCTGGTGGGGATGATCGCCGCGCTGGTGCTGGTGCGGCTGTATCCGCTGCCGTTGCGCGGGCTGGCCGGTCCGGCCGGCCGGCTGCGGGGCGTGGTGGGCCCGCTGGCGCTGGCCCGCGCGGGCCGTGCCCCGGGGTCCGCGGTGCTGCCCCTGCTCGCCCTGCTGACCGCGCTGACCACGGCCGCCTTCGGCGGTTCCGTCCTCACCGGGGTGGCCGACGCCCGGGACCGCGCGGCCGTCCTCGCCGTCGGCGCGGACGCCCGCGTCGACGGGTTGCGGCCGTTGCCGTCCGGTCTCGCCGACCGGGTCCGCCGCGCACCCGGCGTGCGGGACGTCACCGCCGCGAGCGTCACCTACGAGGGCCGCCCCGCGGACGGCGGGCCGACCGTGCCGGTGGCCGGTGTCGACCCGGCCGGTTACGCGGCCCTCAGCCGGCACACGGGCATCGGCGCCTTCGACCCGGACGTGCTGAGGGCCTCCGGCGCCGGGACCCTGCCCGCCCTGGCCTCCCCCGAGGTCGCCGACCGCCACGGTGGCCGGCCGTTCCCGGTGCGCCTGGACGACGGCAGCCGGTTCACCGTACGGATCGTGGCGGTGCGCGAACGGACCCCGGTGCTGGCCGGGCTGGACTTCCTGGTCGTGGACCGCTCCGGGCTGCCCGCCGGTCCCGCCCGTCCGACCACGCTGCTGGTGACCGGCGACCGGCCGGACGCGGGCGCGCTGCGCGAGGCGGCGGGCGGCACCGCGCAGGTCCGGCTGCGCGCGGAACAGTTCGCGAAGTACGTCGACTCGCCCCTGCAGTCCGGCGCCGAACGCGTCTACACCGCGGCGGTGGCGGCGGGCGCCGGGTACGCCGTGCTCGCCCTGCTGCTGACCCTGCTGCGCGCCGCGCCCGAACGCGCCGCGCTGCTGGCCCGGCTGCGCACCATGGGCCTCACCCGGGCCCAGGGCCGCCGGCTGCTCGTCCTCGAGTCCCTGCCGCAGGCGCTGCTCGCGGCGGCCGGCGGCACGGTCACGGCGTGGGCCGCCGTCCGGCTGCTGTCTCCCGGCATCGATCTGACGACCGTCGCCGTCTCCGCATCCTCGTCCCCGGCGGGACGGGCGGCGCTGCGCACCGACCCGGTGTCCCTGCTGGTGCCGGCCCTGACGGTGGTGGCCTTGACCGTCGGCATCGCGGCGGCACAGGCGTGGTGGACGGGCCGCGGGGGCTCGGTGCGCGAGCTGAGGGCCGGGGACGCCCGGTGAACGCCCCTTCGCCCGCCTTCGCGTCGCGCCGGCTCCTCCCCTTCCCTCCCTTCTCTCCGCAGGAGGCCCCCCGATGACCTCGAACCCCACGCTCGCCGAGCTGGCCGGCCGCGTCACCGCCGACCGCGACCGTCCGGCCTACGGCCACGACGCGCTCATCACCTGCGACCGGCTGGTCCGCGTCTTCGCCGCGGACGGGGTGGAGGTGCAGGCGCTCCAGGGACTCGACCTCCTGGTGCGGGAGGGGGAGTTGATGGCGCTCGTGGGCGCGTCCGGCAGCGGCAAGTCGACCCTGATGAACATCCTGGCCGGCCTGGACACCCCCACGGCCGGGGCGGCCCGCGTGGCCGGCCGCGACCTGCTCACGATGACCGCCAGGGACCGCCTCGCCTACCGCCGCGAGGTCGTCGGCTTCGTCTGGCAGCAGACCTCCCGCAATCTGCTGCCCTATCTGACCGCGGCGCAGAACGTCGCCCTGCCGATGCGGCTCGCCGGCCGCCGCGGCCGGTCCCGTTCCGCCCGCCGGGCCGATGCCGGACGCGCGCTGGAACTGCTGGAGCTGCTGGAGGTAGCCGACTGCCGGGGCCGCCGCCCGCACGAGATGTCCGGCGGCCAGCAGCAGCGCGTCGCCATCGCCGTGGCCCTCGCGGGCGATCCGGCGGTGCTGCTCGCCGACGAGCCCACCGGCGAACTCGACTCGCACACCGCGGAGCAGATCTTCGCCGCGTTCCGCACCGCGAACGAACGGCTCGGCACGACCGTCGTGATCGTCACCCACGACCAGGCGGTGGCGGGCGAGGTCCGCCGCACGGTCGCCATCCGCGACGGCCGCACCTCCACCGAGGTGCTGCGCCGCAGCGAGGTCGACGCGGCCACCGGTCACGAGACCGTCGTCGCCCGCGAGTACGCCATGCTGGACCGCGCGGGCCGCCTGCAGCTGCCCGCCGAGTACACGAAGGCGCTGCACATGCGCGACCGCGTCGCGCTGGAACTGGAACCCGACCACATCGCCGTCCGTCCGGACGACAGCGAAGGGCGGTGAGCGCGGCGGTCTCAGCGCACGCTGAGGCCCAACGCCCCGAGCCCCGCCCGGCGCACGGCGACCGACCCGTACGGCGTGCGCAGCCGGAGCCACGCCCCGGAGGAGAACAGCCCCTGCGCGCCGCCCCGCAGGAACCCCAGCGACTGGGCGGCGTGCACCGCCCGCACCGGAAGCCCGGTCTCCGCGACCGTGCGGGACCAGATCTCCCGTCCGATCCGGTCGAGCTCGGCCCGCGTGCGCCGCTCGGGCGCCAGTTCCTCCGTACGGGACCGGAACTCCGCGACCGACGCGGCGACGAGCCCGCGCAGCTCCTCGGGCGCCGGCAGCCCGGGCTCGGCCCGCCAGCCGCCGCGCGGCGGCAGCACCCCGGCCCACGGCGGCCCGGTCACCGCGCCCGGCACGGCGGCCGTGGCGGCGGACTCGTCCACCGACTCCAGCAGCTCACCGGCGGACACGGTCACGTCCAGCGTGACGTCCAGCCCGTTCTCGTACGGCTTCGCCAGCCGTGCGGCGCGGACGGCGAGCACCTCGAAGGAGGGCGGCCGGCCGAAGACGGCGAGCGCCGTGCCGGCCGCCTGCAACCGCACCGCGGCGGAACGGTCGTAGCGCAGCAGCCGGGAGAGGAAGGCCGCGAGATCCGCGGCCTCCCCCTCGTCGGCGAGGTGGAGCACCGTCATGCGGCGACGGCCTCCTCCTCTTCGCCCGGGCCGTCGTCCGTGTACTCCTGGAGGAACTCGCGCTCCTCCGCGGTGAGGCGGCGCGGACGCTGCGCCTCGAAGTCGAACGGCACGATCACCGTCGACGCGCGGACGTAGACGAGGTCGTCGTCCTTCACCTCGTAGGTGAGGGTGAAGGACGCCGCCCTGATCTCGGTGACCCACAGCTCGATGTCGACCGGGTGGTGCCGGTGGACGAGCTGCCGCTTGTAGTCGATCTCGTGGCGCGCCACCACGGACCCCTGCTTGAAGTCCTTCTCCGGGCGGAACAGGAAGTCGATACGGGCTTCCTCCAGGTAGCGGAGGAAGACCACGTTGTTGACGTGGCCGTACGCGTCCATGTCCGCCCAGCGCAGCGGGCAGCGGTAGATGTGCCGCAAGAGATCAGCCCCGGGTCAGCTTCTTGTAGGTGGCGCGGTGCGGACGCGCGGCGTCCGGTCCGAGCCGCTCGACCTTGTTCTTCTCGTACGACTCGAAGTTGCCCTCGAACCAGAACCACTTGGAGTCACCCTCGTAGGCGAGGATGTGCGTGGCGACCCGGTCCAGGAACCACCGGTCGTGGGAGACGACCACGGCGCACCCGGGGAACTCGAGCAGGGCGTTCTCCAGGCTGGAGAGCGTCTCGACGTCGAGGTCGTTGGTCGGCTCGTCGAGCAGCAGCAGGTTGCCGCCCTGCTTGAGGGTGAGCGCGAGGTTCAGCCGGTTGCGCTCACCGCCGGAGAGCACCCCGGCCGGCTTCTGCTGGTCCGGTCCCTTGAACCCGAAGGCGGAGACGTAGGCCCGCGAGGGCATCTCGACCTGTCCGACGTTGATGTAGTCCAGCTCGTCGGAGACGACGGCCCACAGCGTCTTCTTGGGGTCGATGTTCTCCCGGCTCTGGTCGACGTACGAGATCTTGACGGTCTCGCCGACCTTGATGGACCCGGAGTCGGGCTCCTCGATCCCCTGGAGCATCTTGAACAGCGTGGTCTTGCCGGCGCCGTTCGGGCCGATGATGCCGACGATGCCGTTGCGCGGCAGCGTGAAGCTGAGGTCGTCGATGAGGAGCTTCTCGCCGAAGCCCTTGGTGAGGTTGTTGACCTCGACGACCACGTTGCCCAGGCGCGGGCCCGGCGGGATCTGGATCTCCTCGAAGTCCAGCTTCCGCATCTTGTCGGCCTCGGCGGCCATCTCCTCGTAGCGGGCCAGACGCGCCTTGGACTTGGCCTGCCGCCCCTTGGCGTTGGACCGCACCCACTCGAGCTCTTCCTTGAGCCGCTTCTGCCGCTTGGCGTCCTTCTGACCCTCGACCTTGAGGCGGGTGGCCTTGGTCTCCAGGTACTTGGAGTAGTTGCCCTCGTAGCCGTGCAGCCGGCCGCGGTCGACCTCGCAGATCCACCCGGCGACGTTGTCCAGGAAGTACCGGTCGTGGGTGACGGCCACGACGGTGCCCTCGTACTTGGCGAGGTGCTGCTCCAGCCAGTTCACCGACTCGGCGTCGAGGTGGTTGGTGGGCTCGTCGAGCAGCAGCAGGTCGGGGGCCTCGAGCAGCAGCTTGCACAGCGCCACGCGGCGCTTCTCGCCACCGGAGAGGTTGGCGACCGGCCAGTCGCCGGGCGGGCAGCCCAGGGCGTCCATGGCCTGCTCCAGCTGGGCGTCGAGGTCCCAGGCATTGGCGTGGTCGAGCTGCTCCTGCAGCTTGCCCATCTCGTCCATGAGCTCGTCGGTGTACTCGGTCGCCATCTGCTCGGCGATCTCGTTGAACCGGTCGAGCTTGCCCTTGACCTCGGCGACGCCCTCCTGGACGTTCTCCAGGACGGTCTTGTCCTCGTTCAGCGGGGGCTCCTGGAGCAGGATGCCCACGGTGTAACCGGGAGTGAGGAAGGCGTCACCGTTCGACGGCTGTTCCAGCCCCGCCATGATCTTCAGGACGGTCGACTTGCCGGCGCCGTTCGGACCGACGACACCGATCTTCGCTCCCGGCAGGAAGCTCAGGGTGACGTCGTCGAGGATCACCTTGTCGCCGTGCGCTTTGCGCGCCTTGCGCATGGTGTAGATGTACTCAGCCAAGAGAAACCGTCCGGCAGCTTGAAATCTGGCAGTGGGCAGATACACCCCATCTTGCCCGACCGCTACCCCTGGACGGAAACCCGTCCGGTCCGGAGCCTCTGACCTGGGGCTTCGCCGGCGGCGGGTATGGCTCGCCCGTCACTGCCGGTCGCCATCGGCCGGCCTTGGGCACCCCGTGCGGCCCGGCCCGGGGATGCCGGTCCCCCGACGCGTCGGGCTGTCGCGCCGCCGTGACCGGCTCGGCGGAGTGCCTCTTCCTCGACCGGTCCGTCCGGCGCCACCGGGTGCCGATCGGCCCACCACCGCGGAGAACGACGGGCCCTCCGCCCGTCGTCGGCTCGCCCGGCGGCACGGAGCCACCCGGCTCCAGGGGCTTGCCGCACTCGGGACGGGACGGGGCGTCGCCCCCCCGGCACAGGGAACCTCGCCGCCCCGCCGAAGGTCACCCGCCTGCCGCGGCCCGCACGGCGCGGCTCAAGCCCGAGCGGGCAGCCGGGAGCGAGCCGGTCACGCCGCCCCGCCGGTGGTGGCGCACCCGCTGACGCGGGTTCCGGACTCCGGGACGCGGGCGTGCCGACGCTAGGGCTCAAAGCCCCGGCCGGTGAGCCCGGAACGGTCGGCGCCCGGCTCCGCGGGGATGTCACAGGCCCCTTCCCCGCTCCCGCCCGCGAGCGACCCGAGCACGATCCTTGCGGCCCGTCGCGCGTCGGGGATGCCGCGATGAGGTGAGGGCCTTCGCGCGGCCTGCTCACAGGGATGACATACGATGCGCGCGACCTTCATGAAGATCACATAAGAGGATGTACACGTCATGGCAATCCGCGCCCCCCGTGGCCCCCTGCGCGGCATATCCGCCGTTGTCGCCCTGCTCGCGATCGGCGCGGTGGGCTGCTCGGAGGTCTCCGACGCCGTCGACAGCGCCAAGGACGGCGCGAAGAAGGTGGCCCGCCAGCGCTCGGTGTTCTCGCTGGACGTCGGCGACTGCTACAACCCGAACGGCAAGGCCGAGGGGACGGCGTACTCCGTCGAGATCGTGCCCTGCGACGAGGCGCACGAGGGCCAGGTCGTCGGTGAGTTCGCGATCGACGAGGGCAACGAGTACCCCGGCGACGACGGTATCTCGGCGATCGCGGACAACCGCTGCCCGGTCGAGGCGCAGAAGTACTCCCCGGACACCTGGGCGCTCCCCGAGGGCGCCGCCCTCTTCTACTACACCCCGACCAAGGAGAGCTGGGCGACCGGCGACCGCGCGGTGAGCTGCACCTACACCTCGGAGAAGGGCACGCTCAGCGGCTCGCTGGACACCGCGGAGTCCCTCAAGCCCGAGCAGGCCAGGTACCTCGAGGGTTCGAACGCGCTCTACGAGGCCCTGTGGGCGAACCAGTCCGAGAAGGACCTCGTCGAGGACGACCTGGCCGGTTACAAGGCCCAGGCCAAGGCCGTCGCGGCCGCCCTCGACACGCACGTCGAGGGCCTGGGCGGCATCGAGGGCGCCGAGGTCGGCAAGCTCCGCGCGACGCTGACGAAGGCGGCCGGGAACTGGAAGAAGGCCGCGGACGCCGCCGACGCCGACGCGTTCTACCTCGCCTACGACCCGGCGATCACCGACATCGACCCGAACAAGTCGGTCGCCGCCCGCAAGGAACTGGGCCTGGCCACCACCGTCCCGGCCGACGAGGCCGAGGCCTGGGCGGGCTGACGCACCGCCGGGTCCGGGTCCGGGTCCGGGTCCGGGTCCATCGAGGATCCGGCCCCTGCCCGTGGCCGCCGGCCGTCGGCGCGGGCCGTCTCCCCGTAGTACCGCAGCACGTCCTCCGGCGAACCGTCGTACCGGTACCGCGCTCCCACGACGACGAAGCGGTCGTCGTCATCGCACTCCCGGTGGCGGTCCTTCCCGTCCGCGTCTTCCGGAGCCGCGTCCAGCACCGTCTCGCCGGCCGTCGCCTCGGCGAGACGGTCCTCCTCCTCACCGCAGCCGTGGACGGCCGGGAAGTACGGCGCGGGCAGCCCCGCCGGCAGCAGCGCCGCAGCGGCCACGGCGGCGACCGGTCGGATTCCTGCCCCCGCTCCCCTCGTGCCGCCAGACGCCGGCACACCGGGAGAAGGGCGGCTCACCCCCCGGAGGGAGCGTTCCTGCGGCGGGTGATGACCAGGCCCGCTCCGCCGAGGACGACCAGGGCGATCGCGGTACCGGCTATCCACGGGGTGGCGCTGGAGGAGCCGGTCTCGGCGAGGTTGGTGTCGGTGGGGGTGCCGGCCAGGGGGGTGAGGCTCGGGCCCGTGAGCGTGTGGGTGGTGGTGCCGATCTCGGCGGACCGGGTGAGGCAGTCGAGCACGCCGGTGAAGCGCTGCTCGAAGCCGTTCGGGCCCGTGACCGTGAAGTCGTAGGGCCGGTCCTCGCTCAGCGGGACCGTCACCGTGCGGGACTCGCCGCCCGCGACGGTGTGCTCCCCGCCCGCCACCTCGAAGGTGAACGGCTCGTCGTCCTGGTTGGCGACGGTGACGTCCACCCCGCCCGCGGCGCAGTTCTCTCGGGCGGACAGTGCGGGTATCGCGCCTTCGAGCGCCCAGGTGGCGCTCGCCGTCGCCGAGACCGTCGACTCGCTGGAGCCGGCCAGGATCTGCGTCTGGCTCCTGCTCTCGGAGACGAAGGCGCGGCCGACCGGCACCGTCGTCGAGGCCTGCACGGTCAGCTCGGCGGTGTCCGCCGCCGCGTCCTCGGGCACCTCGAAGAAGATCTGGCCGCCGTCGGTGGCGGTGGTGACGGGCTCGCCGTCCTTGTCCACGATCCGTACCCCGGTCGTGGTGGCGTCCGCCGGCGGGGAGACGGTCACGCTGCGCGCGTCCGTGCGCACCGTCACCGGACCGATCAGCTCACCCGGGCGGCCGGAGACCGCGGGCGGGTCCAGGGCCAGCGACGCCTTCGGCTCCCCCTGATCGCGGGCCTTCTTCTGCAGGTAGTCGGCGAGTTGCTCGGCCTGGGGGTCGACGGCGTCCACGGAGACGTCGTCGGAGTACCGCCAGATGGCCACCTGTGTGCCGGCCGCCGCGTCCTGCTCGGTGAGCCGGCCGCGTACGCCGGCCTTCTTCGCGAGTGCCGCGAGGTCGTTGACCTGCGGGTAGGAGTTCCGCAGGATCCAGCGGATCCGGCCGGCGTCCTTGTTGACGCCGAGCGAGGTCCCGCTCCAGGCGGTCTCGTGGTACTTGGCGTCCTTCTGCGTGGGCGTCTGGATGTCGACGCAGTACGTCTGCAGCGTGCCGCCGCCCTCGACGGACATCTCGAACAGTCCCGCCGACACCTGCTGGTCCCCGGCGGCGCCGTGGATCACGGCCGCGCCGTAGGTCTTGAGCCCGCCCACGGTCGCGGCCGCCCCGCTGTGCCCCTGTGCCGTCTCCTCGTCGGCGGCTGCCGTCCCGGCGCCGGCCAGTGCGGCCGTGGCGACGAGTCCGGACACCAGCGCCCCTGCGGCGAGACGGGCCGACCCGCATCCGCGTGCGGACCCCGCGGAGAACGAAGCAAACACCGAAATCCTTCCCGGGCGGGACCCGTTGACGTGGGGGGCTGACGGTCCCACCAGCAGAATCACCGGCCCCGAGAGTGCCGGGAGCCTTGCCCGGCATCCTAAGGAGGCGGCGAAGCGCGCTTGCCGGTGATCGCGTCGGAGGAGTGATCCGACTCGGAATCGTTATCGCGGAAGCCGTCACGAGCAGGCCTTGTCGACAAATCCACTCGGGATGTTCCGGTGCGGATCCACCGATAAGCCGTGGTTCAGTCAGCGGCGGCGCCGAGGCCGAATCCCTGACTTCATGTCACCGCCGCCGCTTCCGGCTGCCGTTGCGGCACGCTTCCGTACGCCGCCGCCGGATTCCCCGGCCCGCTTTCCCAGTCGGGTCCGGAGCGCTCCGGCACGGAGGCCTGCTCCGGCCGTTGCGCGCGCCGGAAGGCGGTCGTGCCCCGGGCGAGATCGTGACCGATCGACACCGCGTCGATGTCCGCCGACATCCACCCCTGCTGCCCCTCGCGCGTCTCCGTACGCACCTTCAGCCGGCCCTGCACGATCACCGGTTCGCCCACCGACAGCGACGCCGCCGCGTTGGTGGCGAGCTGCCGGTTCGCCCACACCGTGAAGAAGTTGGTGTGTCCGTCCGCCCAGGCGCTCTTCTCCCGGTCCCAGTACCGGGACGTGACCGCGAGCCGGAACCTGGCCGCGGGGCCGGACGCCGTCTCCCGGTACACCGGCTGCGTCGCCACGTTGCCCACCACGCACACCATCGTCTCGTTCATCGTGTCTCCCTCCCTCGCCCGGCCCCGCCGGCCGCGCACGGCGACACCGGCGCCGGGCTGGTACGCGTACGGGCCCGTCCCGTACGGCTGCCGTCCGGCAGGGCGACCGCGGACCGTCCCGCGATCGCCGCGAAGCCAGACTGCCTCCGTCGGGCCGGGCCCGCCGAGCGCTGTGGACCGCTTCCGCCCTGTGGACATCCCCACCACCCGAAGGAGGCGCTCCGCCTCAGCCCCGGCCGGCCCCCGCCCCTGCCCCCACGACCCGCCCGTACTGCTCCCGTACCTCCCGGTACCGCAGCAGCTCCGCCGCCACCGGATCCAGGACACGGGCCCGGCCGCACCCCGCGGCCGCCTCCCGCAGCCGCCTCTCCGCCTCCTGCCCGTACCGCCGGGCGGGCCCCCGCGCCGCCACACGGCAGCTCCACTCGACGAGCGGGCCGCCGACGATGCCGACCACCATCAGCAGCACCGGCACCCCCAGGTTCGGCGCCACGACCCCGATGATCTGCGCCAGCAGCCACAGCCCGCCGGCGAACTGAAGGACTGTCATCGACACCTGGGCAAGCACCGCCAGCGGCCACCACCCGGGCCGCGGCGGCCTCCCCGGCGGCAGTCCCGCGCGTACGGCCAGCTCGTCCAGTGCCTCCGGCAGGCCCTGGGAGCCGCGTACGGCCGCCTCCCGCACAGCCAGCGCCCACGGCGCCGGCAGTCCGGCACAGGCGCGGTCGGCCACCGTGCGCACCGCCTGTTCCACGCGCTGCCGGGCCGTCGCCTCCTCGTCGGGCTGACCGCGCAGGGCGACCCGGCCGGTGGACGGCTCGCTCCGCGCCTGACACCAGCGCCACAGCCGCAGCCAGGGCGTGCCGCAGGCGCGGTTCGCGTTGCGCAGCCAGGCGCGCTCGGCCGCCTCGCCCGTGGCGGTGGCCCCCACGGCGTCCGCGAGCCGGTCGGCGAACTCCTCGCGCGCCTCCTCGCTCAGCCCGGTGCGCCGCCGGGTGGCGTACACGGGCCGCAGCCGGGCCGCCGCGACGTCCACGTCCGCGGAGATCCGCCGGGCCGGGGCCCCGCGCTCGGCCACGAACCGGGCGAGCGATTCGCGCAGTTCGCCGACCCCGTCACCGGTGAGCGCGGACAGCGCCAGCACGGTCGTACCGGGTTCGCCGTACTCCCCCAGGACGATGCCGTCCTCGTCGAGCAGTCGCCGCAGATCGTCCAGGACCTGCTCGGCGGCCTCCCCGGGCAGCCGGTCGATCTGGTTGAGGACGACGAACATGACCTCCGCATGGGCCGCCATGGGCCGCAGATAACGCTCGTGCAGCATGGCGTCGGCGTACTTCTCCGGGTCGACGACCCAGATGACCGCGTCGACCAGTCCCAGGACGCGGTCCACCTGCTTCCGGTGCTGGACGGCCGCCGAGTCGTGGTCGGGCAGGTCGACCAGGACCAGCCCGCGCAGCCGCTCGTCGGCGTCCGCGGTCGCCTGGAGGGGGCGCCGCCTGAGCCGGGGCGGGATGCCGAGGCGTTCGACGAGCCCCGCCGCGCCGTCGCTCCAGCTGCACGCGATGGGCGCGGCGGTGGTCGGCCGCCGTACGCCGGTCTCCGAGACGGGCACTCCCGCCAGCGCGTTGAACAGCTGCGACTTGCCGCTGCCGGTGGCGCCCGCGATGGCGACGACGGTGTGCTGTCCGGAGAGCCGGCGCCGCGCGGTGGACTCCTCGAGGACCCGGCCCGCCCGCGCGAGGGTGCGGTTGTCGAGCCGGGCGCGGGAGAGCCCCACCAGTTCGCGCAGCGCGTCGAGCCGCGACCGCAGCCACGGGTCGTACGCGAGCGGGGTCACGGTCTGCGGCGCGGCCGTGCGGGCCGCCGCCCCGCGCTGTTCCTCGTCGGAGCCCCCGTTCACCCGGCGCGCGATCAGCCCGTCGTCCCAAGGGCCCGCGGTGTCCGTACGGGGCGGCCGCCCGGCGTCACGGTCGACGTGCTCGGGACGCTCGGGGTGCTCGGTGTGGTCCTGGTCAGTGACGGCGGTCACCGGTCACCTCTCCTTCTGCAGTACGGACAACGCGGCGATGAGTTCGGCCTGGGGCTCCGCGTGCACCTCGAGCGCGTCGAGCGGGGCGAGCCGGCGTTCGCGTTCGGCGTACATGACGCGGTCCACGTACGCGACGAGCAGCCGTCCGCCCCGGTCGCGCAGCCGCAGCGCGCCGTGCGCGCCGATCCGCTCGGCGAGCCCCTCCCCGGCGGTCCGGCCCCGGCGACCGCCCAGCAGGACCGTGGCGACCAGCGCGGCGACCGTCTCGGGGTCGGGCGCGACGCTGCGGTCCAGCCCCCGCACCTCGTCCTCGGCGTACTCCTCGAGCTCGCGCCGCCAGCGCCGCACGGCCAGTCCGATACGGTGCTCGGCGCTCTCGGGCGCGGTGTCGCGGCCGGCGAGCTCGGGGGCGTCCGCCGCGGGTTCGCGCCGCCAGGCGTCGTCGACGCGCTCGTCGGCGGCGGCGACGGCGCACAGCAGCAGCGCGCTCAGGCTCTCCGCCAGGGTGTCGAGGAGTTCGCCCGGAGTGCAGTCCAGGGGGAAGGCGCGCCACCGTCTGAGCGCGTCGCCGGCGAGTACGGCTCCGGCCTGCAGCCGGCCCCGTACGCGCGCGTGCTCGCTGTCGTACGCCCCCTCGACGGCGGCGGTGAGCCGCAGCGCGGCCGCGTACTGCGCGGCGAGGGCGCCGGCCAGCTCGGGCATGCGGGTGTCGAGGGAGGCGAGGACGCCGTACGCGGTGCGGGTCATCGTGTACTGCCGGGCGGCGGGATCCAGCGCCTGGTGGACCAGCCAGGTCCGCAGCGAGGCCACGGCGGTGGCGGGCAGCAGTCCGCCGCCCCAGGCCGACTCGGGCAGCTCGGGCACGGTGAAGCGCGGTACGTGGCCGAGTCCGGCCTTGGTGAGCAGGGCGCCGTACTGCCGCGACACCTCGGAGACGACCTGGTGGGGCACGCGGTCCAGGACGGTCACCAGGGTGACGTCGTACTCCTTGGCGGTGCGCAGCATGTGCCAGGGAACGGCGTCGGCGTAGCGGGCGGCGGTGGTGACCATGACCCAGATGTCCGCGGCGCTGATGAGCTCGGCGGCGAGGACCCGGTTGTCGGAGACGAGGCTGTCGATGTCGGGCGCGTCCAGGAGGGCGAGACCGGGCGGCAGGGTGTCGGCGGTCTCGACGCGCAGCACCCGCGCGGGGTCCTCGCCCGGCAGGAGCAGGTCGTCCGCGGGGTCCCGGTGGTGGGGCACCCACACGCGCGTGAGGTCGGGCAGCACCCTCATCCCGCTGAACCAGTGGTGGTCCTCCGGATGGCAGACGAGCACCGGTGTCCGGGTCGTCGGCCGCAGCACGCCCGCCTCGCTGACCCGGCGGCCCACCAGGGAGTTCACCAGGGTGGACTTCCCGGCCCCGGTGGACCCCCCGACGACGGCCAGCAGGGGCGCCTCGGGATCCCTCAGCCGGGGCACCAGGTAGTCGTCGAGCTGCGCGAGCAGCTCGTCGCGGTTGGCACGCGCGCGTGCGGCCCCCGCCAGGGGGAGCGGGAAGCGTGCGGCGGCGACACGCTCGCGCAGGGCGGAGAGTGCGTCGAGCAGCTGGGGCCGTACGTCCAAGGTCACCACATGCGAAGAATGCCCAATTTTGGGGGAATTCTGAAGCATATGAGTATGTCTGCGCGCCGACAAGACACAAGGGACGGAAGGGATGACCACGGCGCGTGCGCGCTCCAGGCATAACGAGTGCACAACACCCGGTGCGCCAGGGGTCAAAAGCGATGCACGATTCGCACCTGCCTGCGATTATCGGGACCGCTTCACCGAACCTCCACACCGCGTCACGGAGGCGAGGCAACAGGGACGAGGATGCGGGAGCCCTATCCTTGTCTCCGGCGACGTCACGGACGGGCCCGTCCCCGGGCACCGCGACGACAGCCACCACACCGGCCCCCGTAGCTCAGTGGATAGAGCAGGCGCCTTCTAAGCGCTTGGCCGCAGGTTCGAGTCCTGCCGGGGGCGCCACCTCCTATCAGCAAGAACGCCCCGGAGGGGACCTCCCCTCCGGCGCGTTTCGTGGTTCTGACGGCAGTGCTGACGGCAACGGCCCCGTCACTCGACGGCCAGCAGGCTCCCCAGCCGGTCCAGAGCGGCCCGCTTCTCCGTCATGTCGGCGTGCGCGTAGATGTTCACCGTCACCTCCAGCGCGCTGTGCCCCACGATGCCGCGGACGACCAGGACGGTGTCCGGCTCACGGCCGTCCAGGCCGAGGGCGACGTGTTCCTGGGCGACTCGGTAGTCGGCGCGTGCGTGGCGAAGGGTGCCGAGGCTGTCGCCGAGGTTCTTGAAGTGGTCGAGGTCAAGAACGCGTGGGTTCGCGGATTCCGGGAGCGGAGAGATGACGAACCCACTCGCCTGTCCGCCTTGGATGCGGTGCCGGAGGCGGGCTCGACGCGAGGAATTGGGGGTGACCGGCCGTGGTCAAGGATGATGCGGGAATGAACGATCAGCTTCCCGCCGTGATTCCGGTGCCGGTGTTCGATCGGGAGCACGTACCCGTGCTCGTCGGCGGCTCGGTGGTACCCGGGCGTTTCACGGTGGGGGGTGCCAGTGTCGTCATAGGCCCGGCCGGAACGGTGATCATCGCGGAAGCGAGTGACGCACCCGCCAGAAGCGGTGTGTGGAACGCTGAGGAGGTCCGCTTGATCGGGCCCGCACCGGCGCCGGTCACAGAGCGGCTCATGGGGGCGTCCTGGGGTGTGGGCGAAGGCTCGTCACCGATCCACATCGCGGTCCGCGTCGGAGGTGAGGTCCTGTACCTGGGAACTGCCTGGGTGACCCGGGCTGGCACCTCCGATGGCGTTCTCACCGAATGCGAACTGCGCTTTGAAGCATCCTTGAGCAGAGAACTCCTCAACCGAGTGCGCCCACCACTTCCACCTGCGCACGTGCCGGACTTGGAGTGGCTGAGGAATATGAACGGTGACCGTGCGGCAGCTCTCGAGCAGTTCGTCACCGGCTGGTACCCCACCGCAGACGCCGCCGAATCGCCTACCCGCGACTCCGCGCCACGCCTTCCCGGTGGACTGAGACAGCTGTACCGGCTCGCGAAGCAGCGGCCGGGTGCCCTCGGAATCCAGAACAGGATCCTGCCCGAGCCAGACCTGCACACCGACCGTCTCGGAGAAATGCTCGTCTTCGGCGTCGGAACCAAGGAGGCTTCTTCTGGTCACTCCTGTGGACGCTTGAGGAACCTGAAGCCGATCCGACTGTCTGGTTCCGTGAATTCGACGAGGCGCCGATCGCCGAACAGGAACCGCTCAGCGGCTTCCTGATCCAGTTCTCCCTCTTCGAGGCATCCATGGGCGCCGACTACCTCGCCCTGCCCCGCGAACTCACTGCACCACAGGTCGAGCAACTCACCGAAGCACTGCAGCTTGTGCCCCTGCGTCCCTTCCGGCCCGGGGCGCCCACCCACTTCTATGTGGCCCCCGGCCTCGTCGTGCGTGTCAGCAGCAAGAACGGGGAAGCTTTCGATGCCTGGGCCGGCGCCACCCACCGAAGTGCCCTGGCCCCGCTGGCCGACCTCCCTATCGACTGGAACCGCTTCGATGGCTGATTGTCTTACGAAACCGCCGACCCTTTAAGGAGCGTTTTGTCCCGGTGGGGCTGTTTGGTAAGGCGACGGTTCGAGGGGGCGCGGTCGCTCTCGAGTACGGCCTGTGGGGTTCAATGCGGGTATGGAGAACGTGCTGTGGGGCCGGCTCTCAGCTGAGGTGCGGTCGGAGGTGGACAGCCTCGTTTCGGCCGGGCGAAACGTGCAGGCCATTGCTGTGATGCGTGACCGTGTCGGTCTGCCGATGCCGAGTCTGCATGAGTGCGTTGATCTGGTGGATCAGCGATTCAGCGTGTTGCGGCAGGGCCCGACGCACTCGTGAAGTCGCCTGCGCGGTGGTCATGCGTCGCGCCAGTTCGGGGATGATCCGCGGGTGAGCCGTCGGCTTATGAGGTCAACCATGGCCACCTTGATCATGGCTTCGGAGCGGTGGGGGCGGGTTTCGTAGTCGCGGGCGAGGCGGCGGTGGTGCATGAGCCAGCCGAAGGTCCGCTCGACGACCCAGCGTCGCGGAATCACCTTGAAGCCCTTCTGGGCGGGGTCGCGGCGGGTGACTTCGAGGTCGGTGCCGAGGGTGGCACCGTGTTCGATGGCTTTGGTGCGGTAGCCGGTGTCGGCCCACGCCTTCGTGACGCGGGGGCGGCCTTCGGCGATGCTCGAGAGCAGGTGGATACCGCCGGCGTTGTCGGAGACGCTGGCGGCGGTGACCAGTACGGCCAGGAGGAGGCCGGCGGTGTCGACGCCGAGGTGGCGTTTGCGGCCTGCGATCTTCTTGCCCGCGTCGACACCCTGGCCGGCCGCGGGCACGTTGGCTGAGGTCTTGACGCTCTGGGCGTCGAGGATGCAGGCGCCGGGCTCGGCGTCGCGGCCTTCGGCCTTCCGGACCAGTCGTCGCAGGAGGCCGTTGAGCTGGTCGAGGACCTCGTCCTTCTGCCAGGCGGCGAAGTATCCGTAGACGGTTTCCCATGGGCGAAGTCGTGTGGCAGACACCGCCACGGGATTCCGGTCCGGTCGACATAGAGGATGGCGTCCATGATGCGGCGCAGGTCGTGTTCAGGCGGCCGGCCGATGTCCAGGCCCTTCCCTCCTCGTTCGGCCCGCCAGGCTGTCAGAGTTGGTTCCAGCAGTTTCCAACGGGCATCGGACAGGTCGCTCGGATACGGCCGCTGTCTGCGAGGCATGTTTCTGTAGTACCGATGATCGCCCCCCTGCCACAGGGCGCAAACAAGCACGGTGGGGGGCGTGTTGGGATCAGACAGGAGCGAACGGACCGAAACGGACCCCCGAAGGCTGTCACCCGCCTCGCCTGCCACAGCAGACGTCTATCGCCCCGACCAGCCCGAAACGATCCGGCGCCTAAAGTGCGATGAAACACTCATCACAGGACGAAACGCTCTTTTAGTGCCGGTCCGCGTACGCGATCTTCCAAACTGGTGGTCCAGGACCCATGCGCCAGTGCTCATCTGGGCCATCAGGGCTCCACCGACCGTACTGGTCAGCCAAATCTATACGCGGCGGTCACCACCTGCGATCATGCCCACCAGGGCACAAGCCCACAAATCTAGGGGGCAGGACGTTGCGCAGCTTGATCGTAAATCTTCTGCTGGTCATCGCCATCTTCGCTCTGGCGCTGGTAGCACTCGGCAGCAGCATGGGAGGGGTGGAGATCGGCATCTGGCTTTTTGCGCAGCTCGCTGTGATCACCCTCGTAATCTTTCGATACGTGCGGCAGAGGCGCCTCAGCTAACTGTGCCGGGCCGTCTCTGGGCCGTCCAAGGTCAGCCAACGCCGACCGACAACGACAGAAGCCCACGGCATCCGAACTGGTCAGAGCCGTGGGCTTCGTCAGGCCCGCTGGTCAGTGGAACCGGTGATCAGTAGACCGGCTTCTGATCGCCCCTGACGGCACTTGGCTCATCCATTGAAGCTCCGCCGGCCTCACGTCTTCGAGTCCTCCTGCGACCGCCGAGTCATCCACACGTAGCCCGCCAGTCCGAGCGAGCCACGCACCATGAAGTCAGCCCATAGTCGCCCGAGCTCACCGACATCCTCCACACGCAGGGCCGCCGGCAAGGCCACGGCGGTGAGGACTCCCGCGATCGCCAGGGCCGAGGCGTAGGTGATCAAGCCGCCGTGGTGGAGGCCCAACCTGGTACCCAAAAGCCCGGAGGGGATCTGTACGAGCACGTGGAAGCCCACACAGTGGAACAGCACCACAGCGAAGATCACGAACGGGGGCACGTCCGCCGAAGGATCGCCGGCCGGTGCCGCGCCGTAGGCGTCGAGAGACCGGGCCGGAGGGATCACGTAGGTGAACAGCAGGAGCGCACCACCCAGATGCATGGCGCCGAGGTGACGTGCGACCCGGCGGAAAGCGCCTCGCGACGCGCCGCCCGGTCCGAGCGGACGGGTCATGCCCGTGTTCACGCGACCCCCTGATGCCTGTCGGCGCCCTTCCACCTGGGCGGCACAGTACAGCCTCCGGTCAGGATGCTGTCGAGGCGATCCGATCCGATCGGCGGCGGCCGCAGTGATCACCTGCTGGGCCGCCTCTGAGCCGCGCGAGGGGAATCAACGGCGACCGACGTTGACCAACGGCGACACGCGAGCCACCGCCGCCAGCGTAGAAACCGCAGTTCAGAGCCCCCGATCCCACGGGTTTCCGCCCCGGGGCGGCGATGCAGCAAGATGGGGTTTTCTTGTCAGCCGAAGCGGCGCAGTGCGGATCAATCCTTGAGGCGACACTTCCACCATGGGCCCCGGCTCGCCGCAGAGGGATCAGGGAGCGTTCGCGAGACATAGCGGTCGTCCAAGGGAGCAATCGCCGCCAGAAAGTCACGTCTGTTCCTGCGTCGCATCGACGCCGCCACATCCTCCAACAGCGTTCGGGCGTGCATGTCCCTCCACGCCGTTGTCCCGTAGCCGTGGTTTGCTCCTTGGTCCGGCCGCTCGTGTAGGGCCAGGGCCCAGTCCCGGAAGGCACGGGCCACATGCCCTGCCGGCAACTGATGACGGGTCTCGAACTGAGCGATCTCGTGATTCGTCGCGGCACACAACCCGTCAATGACCGGGATCCCGCCTGCCGGCATGCGCCGAAGCCGTTCAGACCTGATCTCGCCCGGAGAACGGCGAGGCATGAGAACTTCCCGTGCAGCAAAGGACGGATCACGTCACGATACCGGCGATGACCATCGATCGTCACCGCCATGACGGCATCGAGCAGACGACTCAGGAACACCGCCACGTGCCCAGGTGAGTGTCTAACTGCGTGACAACGCCGACGGACATCGGCGGACGAGCGCGAACGCATGTGGACCGTCAACGCAGGTGAGACGCGCAGTAACTCAAGGCAGCACCCCAGCCCGGTTGCTTCGGGACGAAGAGGTCGTGGGTTCGAATCCCGCCACCCCGACAGCTGAAGCAGCAGAGCTCAGGGCCCGGTTTCCTGCGCGGGAAACCGGGCCCTGATGCGTTGTGCACCCTTTGTGTGCCCTCCTCGGCCGGGGAGCTTCGCCAGCTGCGCCTCCAGAAGGGGCCGCGGAAGCGTGTCCGTGATCACCATCATCGTGGTGAGGATGTGGTCGGTGCGGACGACGGCGTAGGTCGCGGGACTGCTTACGCTGGAGAGGCTGGTGGTGAACCGGAAGCCGACGGATTCGTCCCCGAGATTTGGGGCCTGGGTTGGTTCGAGGTCGCGGTAGATCACGGGGGCGCCGAGAACCTTGAAGCTGCCCGAGCACTCCGTGAGCGCCTTGCGAACATCGTCGAGCGCCGAGCGGGCATCGTCTCTCCGATGCACAGTCACCCACAACTCCCCGACGGTGGAGTTCAGCTCGCCAGGGCTGGAGAATTCGCGGACGGCCCGGGCGGTCGCGGGGCGCGGCGTATCGGTGCCGAGGGTGGGCCGTACGCCGGGACGGGTGTCGTGAACCGCATGGCCGCGATCGACGTGACCGTCAGCCACGCCGTGGAGCAGCCGGAGCCGAGGCAGGCGACCGCCGAGGAAGCGTCACTCCTGGGCATCCGGAAGTCCGCGCTCGTCACGCACATCCGGCGGACGTACTACAGCGACCAGGGGCGGCCCGTGGAGACGGCGGACCTCGTGGTGCCCGCCGCGCACTGCGAGATCGTCTACGAGATCCCGATCAACCGTTAGCCGCTGCTCGCAGGGCGGTTGATATGCACCGGGCGAGGTTCAAAAGGCGTGCGCCCCGTCGACGACAAACGGTCGCCGGCGAGGCGCTACTACGAGACCACCGGCCCTCACGCCACGGGCGAGGGAGTCACTCGCCGAGCTGAGCGGCCAGGAACACCGCTGCCACCGAGGGGCGGACCGCGTACGTTGCGCCCGCACTTCCCTCAGGGGCCTCCCACCAGTAGAACGGATACCGCCGCCCACTATTGCCGTGCCCCTTGCTCGTCCCGGACAGAACACCTGCCACGCGTCGCGCCGGATCACTCCCATTGGGCCCACCCAGGACCTTGTCCACCAGCTCTGTGCAGTGGATCCTCCGGCCGGGGTTGCGTAGCAGGTACTCGAACACCTGCCGGGCCTGCGGGGCGAGTTCGGCCAGGAACACCGCGGCGCGTTCCAAGTCCTCGGGACCCCATTCCGGAGCTTCGTAGTGCCCCTCTTCCCCGGAATGCTCAGCCCACCGCGGATCGGCCTCAGCCAGATACACCGTCACGTCCACCCCCACGTCTCGCCTTTGAGTGGCTTCATTCTGCCCCGTTCCAAGCCCACCCCGGGACTGCTCCGTACCTGACCGGCCCAACCTCCGGTACCGCAGACCATCGGCCGGTGTGCGTAACGTTCGCGCCGTACGGGCCACCAGTCCAGTGCATGTCGAATCCGTGTCGAAGCTCCACCGACACACCGTTCAGTCGGGGAGGAGCCGCAGGTCATCAGGAGGGTGGGACGCAACCCGCAAGGCGCCTTCCAAGCGCTTGGCCGCAGGTTCGAGTCCTGCCGGGGGCGCCACATCCGCCGGCCGGCGAAAACGCCGGCCTTTTCGCGTGCCGGAGGGCGCCCGACGCCGCGGGCCGGGCGCCTTCCGGTCCACCGCCGGATCCCGGCCGGAGGACGGCCTCACTGGGATCGCCCACAAAAGTGGAATTACGCCCTAAATGGTGCATTGTCGGCAATCATGGACGGGTTCACCGTCGTTCCTTCTGTCCCGGAGCCGTTCATGCGCACTACCGCCACCATCCCCCAGGACGCACCGAACGCACACCACCATGGCTCTGACACGCCCGCGCCGGAGCAGGCCGAGGAGCGAAGCCTCACCTTCGAGGGCTTCGCGTACACATGCCGCATCGTCCACCAGAGCGCTCCGCGGACCGACCCGCTGGTACTGCTCGGAGGCTCGTCCCAGAACAGGTACTCCTGGCAGGGCCACGAGAAATGGCTGTCACCGCTGTGCACGCTGGTCACCGTGGATCTCCCCGGTTACGGCAGTTCGGACTTCCTGCCCGCCCGGTACGGCATGGACTTCCTCGCCGCCGCGGTCAGACACATGCTGGTGAGCATCGGCATGCCGCAGGTGAACCTGTTCGGGGGCTGCTTCGGCGAAGTCGTCGGCCTCCGCTTCGCGCAGCTCCACCCCGAGTTCGTCCGGCGCATCGTCTTCTGCGGCGCGGCGAAGCGGCTTCCCGACATCTACACCGACGCCGTGCCCCGGCTGTCCCGGGCGCTCGAGCGCGGCGAGAACGACAAAGCCGCCGGCGGACTGGTGCGGCTGTTCATGTCCAACCCGGGGGCCGGGCGGGTCCGTAAGCACGCGGCCGTGGCCCGCCTCCTCCAGCAGCAGTTCCTGAACCAGACGCCGGACGAGATCAGGAAGGCGGTCGAGCACAACACGCGGCTGACGACACACGGCTGTTACCGCCCCCTGCCGATCCCCGACGTGCCCTCCCTGGTGTTCACGGGGGAGTACGACACCCTCTGCACCCCGCAGATGGGTCGTGAACTGGCCACGGTGATGCCCTCGGCGCGCTTCACGACCGTCAAGGAGGCGGACCACCTGGTCACCGTCGAACGCCGGCAGGAGTCCTCGGACCTGATCGGCCGCTTCTGCACCGACCGTTCCATCGACGACCTGCCGTACTGCAACGCCGTCGAGTCCCCGGGCGCCGGTTCCGTTCCGGCGGCACGCCGCTGACCACCGGAAATGGCCGGGACCCGGTATCGGGTCCCGGCCATTTCCGGTGGTACGGGTGGTCCGGCGCGGGAGGCGCCGCCGTGAACGACGGCACCTCGGCCGACGGAGACCGGCAGGTCCCGGGGCGTGAACACACGGTCCGCACCCCGGGACCCGACCGGATCACCTGACGGTGATCGTCAGCCGCCGATGCCCAGGCCGTTGCCGCAGGCCACCAGGTTGGTCTCGGCGTTCTCGGCGTTGCCGAGACCCAGCAGACCGACGGCGAGGTTGATGTCGTCGACGGCGATGAGCGACTGCACCGAGTTGTCCTGCACGCAGGTCGCGGTCTGGCTGCTGTTGAGCTCCGCCGACGGGCCGTCACCGGCGTGGCCGACACCGGCGCCGAGGAAGCCGGCGCTGCCGACCATGGCCATCACGACAGCGGCCTTCTGGTACTTGCGCATTATCTCTCCATTCTCGAATAGACACGATTCACCATGAATCGGTCACGGACGGCCACCGAACCCGGGTGGCTTTTGCGTCAATTGGTAGGTGAAACGCTGAACAGCGTTCGCATAGAGAAAAAGACACTTCGCAGTGCTGTCGTACGCCCTCTGACCGACTCGGCAGCCCGGCGATCAGGCGACAGCGCCACCGCGCCCCTTCCGTATCGTCAGGGCGCCTCGTCGCTGAACACGACGCTGCTCACACAGGAGAGTTCGCCGCCCGAGCCGGAGCAGCTCTTCGACGTCCGCCCGTCGATGCGGACCTTCCCGTCCTCGCCGCGCGTGATCCGGTGCTCGTCCACCTGCACGCAGTGGACGTTGCCCTTTTCGTCCTCGGTGCAGTTGCCGGGGTTCTCGGCACCGACGGCCTGGACGGCGCCGACGCCGATCAGGGCGAAGCTCCCCAGAACCCCCGCCGCCGCTGCGATCTTCTTCGACTTGAACATCTACCTTTTCCTCAACAGTCCTGGACCGACCGACGGGCCGGGCAGGCCCGGAGGGCGGACACGTGGGCCCGCACTCCAGGACCTGCCCAGATCACCTGGCAGTGGCCATCAGCCGCCGATACCGAGGGCGTTGGTGCAAGCCACGGCGTTGGTCTCGGTGTTCTCGGCGTTGCCGAGGCCGAGCAGGGCGCCGACGCCCGCGTTGACGTCGTCGATGGAGATGAGCGACTGGACCGAGTTGTCCTGCGCGCAGGTCACCGCCTGCTCGCTGTTCAGCTCGAACGACGGCTCGTCACCGGCGTGGCTGACGCCGGCACCGAGGAAGCCGACGCTGCCGAGCATGGCCATCACGACGGCGGCCTTCTGGTACTTACGCATTACCTCTCCGTTTCTCGAGTGGACACGGTCCGTAGTGGGCCGGTCACCGAACGCTGTCAATCTAGGCGATCTCGACGGTTATGAACAATCAAAACACCCCAGATGCACATGTTTTGTGTGGATGTGCAGGTCAGGGCCCTGTCCGGCTGCACCAGATGGATGAACGGCGTCGCGGACACGCCCCGCGTCCGCCGCGAAGGCGACCGAGAAGCGACCCCCGGGCATCGCCCGTCACCCCGCGAAAGTCGGCGCGTTGAGCGGGAAGTGCGGCTGCTCGTGAGGGGACCGCACTTGCCTGACCAACAAGGAGAACGTGATGTCTCGTATCGCGAAGGCGGCCGTGGCTCTCGGCACGGGGGCCGCCGTGATCAGTGGCGCCGGAACGGCCTCGGCGGACTCCGGCGCCGAGGGCGCGGCGGTCCACTCGCCCGGTGTCGCGTCCGGCAATGTGATCCAGGTCCCGGTCCACGTGCCCGTCGACGCGTGCGGCAACACCGTCAACGTGGTCGGCGCCCTCGACCCCGCCTTCGGCGACCACTGCGTGAACAAGTAGCGCGTCGCGAGGAAGTCCCGGCCGCCTCCGGCGCCGGGGCTCTGCCATGCCCTCGTGTCACCTCACGCGTAGCGGTACGTGTCGCTGACGTCCTCCAGCTCACCGGGGGTCACGTCCCACGGCGGCAGCCTCTCGTCGCGGGGGACGACCCGGCCGTGCTGCTCGTCACCCGGGCCCGGCGCCGTCGCGGGCAGGTAGCGGGCACCGCCGTGCCGGCGCTGCCAGCGGTACCACTGCAGGTCGACGAAGGCGTGGTGGAGCCAGAAGGCGGGGTCGTTGACGGAGGCGGCGGTGAGCATGACGCCGCCGACCCAGCGGTGCACCCGGTTGTGGTTGCGCCACGAGACGCTGCCCCGGCCCGTGCCCCAGCCCTCCATCCGGTTGCGGAAGCCCCGGGTGACCGTGGAGTCCCAGGGCGCCACGTCATAGGCGGGCTCCTTCAGCGCCCACTCCAGGTCGCTCTTGCCCGGCAGGTCGATCGGGGCGTCCCGGCGGCCGAGGTCCCGGGTGAGGAACTCCCCCTCGGTCACGCCCACCCGGAGCCTCCAGTTGCCCTCCCGGTACGCGAACGGGCCCGTCGTCACCCGGCGGTCGGAACGGCGCCCGTTGCCGCCGAGGAGGTCCGCCGTCCAGGGTGCGGAGCGGGCCGTGCGGTCGCGGGTCCAGTCCCAGTACGGCAGGGTCACCGAGGAGTCCACCCGGCGCAGCGCCTCCTCCAGGTCGAGCAGGAACCGGCGGTGCCAGGGCAGGAAGGAGGGCGCCATGTGCGCGGTGCGCAGCCCCCGTTCGCCGTCGGAGGAGAAGTACGCGAGATGCGTGCGCACGAATTCGTCGTACTCCCCCCGCCGCTTGACCTCGAGCAGCGCGTTCACGAACCGGCGTTTCTCGGCCGCCGTGAGGGTGGCGGCGTCCTTACGCACGTACGCCATGCCCGCCTCCCCGGTGCTCGTGCCGCGGTTCCGCGCCCGCCGCGCGCAGTCGCTCGCCGGGGGCGAGGGCGTCCGCGGCGGCGCGGGCGGCGTCGAGCGGTGTGGGGTAGGAGCAGTAGTGGTCGACCATGCTCAGCCAGGTGCCGTCGGCCCGGCGCATCAGGTGCAGGGGGCGGCGGTCGACGGTGACGTGCCAGTGGCCGTCCGCGGCCCGCACGCCCTGGATGCGGCGGCCTCGGTACGTCTCGGCGAAGGAGGCGCGGCCGGGAGCCCTCCCGGGGGCGGGGCGTGGTGCGCGGAAGGCGGCGAGCAGGGGTGCCAGGGCCGCGGCGAGCGCTCCGGTGCGCAGACCCTGTGACACCTCCCGCCTCGTTCTGCCCTTCGGTGCGGGCGGCGGCTGCACGCCTTTCGGGGCTGCGTCGATTCCGATGGCCATCGGCCTGACTCCCTTGTCCGTACGGTTGTCCGTAGCGGCAAACGAAATCCGGCCCCCAGGGGAAACTGGGGGCCGGATTTCTCAGGGGTGCTTTTCAGGCGTGCAGCCCCAGGTCGCCGTGGACCGGCTTCGCCTCGTTCACCGTGGCCGCCGCTTCCTTCGTCGTGCCGAACAGCGCTTCCTCGTCGGCGCCGGCGAGCGAGCCGGACTCGTCCGTCGCCGTCACCTCGAAGGGGAGCGCGGTGCGCAGGCCGGTGTCGAGGCTGGTGGACGCCAGGTCGGTGGACCCCTGGGCGTACGCGGGCGCGGCGGCACCGGCGGCGATCAGGGTTCCGGCAAGGACGGCGGCAGCCTTCAGGGACTTCATCGTGTTCCTTTCTTCGGCAACGCGGGAGCCGGTCGCCGGAGGGGAATTCTGTCGCCGTGCCTAACGACCTCCTGCCGGAGCGGAAACCGTGGAGCCGAAGATTGGCAAGTCCTCATATGAGAGTTTTTCGGGGGTGGCGGGACCTCGACTTCACGAGGACGGCAGCAGCACCGAGGGGAGCGCGGGGAACGTGACGCCGGGGAGCAGCGGCGTCTGCACGGGTCCTACGGGTGCGGGCAGGGTCGACGCCTGGGGCGCGGCGCCGAGCAGCGCGTCGACGAGGTCGTGCACCCGGGCTAGCAGTTCGTCGAGGGCCGAGGGCTCCTGAGCGGTGCCCTCGTCCGCCCCGGTGTCCGCGTCCGCGGTGACGTCGGTGCCGGTGTCGGCGTCGGTGCCGGTGTCGGCGTCGGCGTCGGCGTCGGCGTCGGTGCCGGCGTCGGGCCGGAGCAGGTCGAGGAGGGCGTCGAGGACCTCCCGCAGGGTGGCCGTCTCCTCGCTCGTGAGGTCGTCCCCGGCGGCGGCCGGTGCCGTGCCGTCCGCCGTCGTGGTCGCCGTCGTGGTCGTCGTCGTCGTGGCCGACGGCGACGGTCCGGTCGTGGTGGCGGTCCCGGTCGTGAGGGTGATCCCGGCCGTGGTCGCCGGGTCCTCGTCGGCCGCCTTCGCCAGGGCGTCCTTCGCCGCGTCACCCAGCTCCCTGGCCTCGGCGGCGGACAGCCGGCCTTCGCCCTTCTCGAGCACGGCCTCCAGCAGGCCGACGACCGGAGCGAGCCCCGGCTCGCCCGCCTCGACGGTCCTGACCTGCGCGAGCAATGCCGCGCGGTCGTGCTCGTCGGCCATGGCGGCCGGGCCGGTGAGGCCGGCGAGGAGGGCGGCGCACAGTGCGCCGAGTGCGATGCGCCGGGCAGGCAGAGCGCGCATGGGGGTTCCTTTCACAGGCTTCGGATCTCGAAGCCCACCGTGGGAGCACCCGGGGACCCCCGCAACCGGGTGTGCGCCATTCGGTTCCCCGCTCCTCACCCGTCGTGCGTACCGCCCGGAAAGCACCCGGACGGGGCGGTGGGCCGGGCCGGCCGCCCCCGGAAGGGGCTTCACGCTTCCAACACACTTGTCGCCCTTCATCGAATTTCGGTGAATTTGTCCGTTTGATGACTAGAGTTGCGAACCTCCCGAGCACCCCATGGGCGGCCGCATCGCACTCGTCCCCGCTGCCTGCCACCGCCACCTGTTCCGAAAGGCTCCGACGGTCATGCGTCAATCCCTGGGTCAGATGCTTCGCCACACGGCAGTGGGCGTCCTCTCCCTCGCAGTGCTGTGGGCGCCCTGCGCCTCCGCGGCCTCCGCGCCGCTCGCGCCCTCTCCGGAGGCCGACGGCCTCGCCTTCTCCCAGCGGTACCGCGCGGTCCAGCACGGCGGCATCGTGCGCGCCGCCAACGCCTCGGCCACCTGCCGTGCCCAGGCGTCCTCGTGCCGGGACGCGCAGGCGGGCGGCCCCGGGGTGAACGGCGACTTCGACATGTTCTACGTCGACGTCGACAGCGACCCGAACACGTACAACTCCTCCCGCGCGGAGGTCCGTCTGCCCACCGGCTCCCGGGTGACGTACGCCCGCCTGTACTGGGGCGGCAACCTGCTCGCCGGGGAACAGAAGCCGTGGCAGGACAACGGACGGGTGCTGATCGCCGAGCCCGGCGGGGAGTACAAGGAGCTGTTCGCCGACACGGTGGTGGGACACCGGGTGGCGGACGGCGCGGACGCCTTCCAGGCCTCGGCGGACGTGACGGCACTGGTGCGGGACAGCGGACCGGGCCTGTACACGGTGGCGCAGGTCAACGTGGCCATGGGCAGATCGGCGGCCGGGACCTGGGGCGGCTGGACGCTGGTGGTGGCGTACGAGAACCCGGCGGAGCCGCTGCGGCACCTCGCGCTCTGGGACGGCTTCGCCCCGCTGGGCGGCCGCTCGGGGGTCGGGATGCCGCTGAGCGACCTGCCGTTCCCGGCGGGCGCCGGGGGCCGGGCGGGACTGGTGGCCTACAACGGCGACCGCGGCACCACCGGCGACTCGCTCGTCCTCACCGCCGGCGGGCCCACCCCCACCGCCTTCGCCGACCGGGCCAACCCCTTCGACGACGTCCTGAACTCCACCATCGCCGACCCCGGCGGCGCGTCCCCCGCGCGGGTGCCGGCGTACGCCAACACCCTCGGCTACGACTCCGACGTGTTCGACCTCGACGGGGGCCTGCCGCACGCCGGTGACCGGGCGACCTTCCGGCTCGCGTCCCAGCGGGACGCGGCATGGGCGGGCGTGCTCTTCGCCGCCGTCGACGCCCGGTGATGAACGCCTCCGCGTCGAGCACCTTCGGGGGCGGAAAGACCGTTCCCGCGGGCCCGGCGGCCGGCGTCCGCCGGCCGCGGGTCCTGCACCTCACCCAGCCGGTGGACGGCGGAGTGGCGCGTGTCGTGACGGACCTGGTGCGGGCCCAGCTCGCGGACGGCCTGGACGTCGCCGCGATCTGCCCCGACAGCGCGCTCTCCGGCCGGCTGCGGTCGCTCGGCGCGCACGTGCGGCACTGGAGGGCGACGCGTTCGCCGGGCGCCTCGCTGGCGCGGGAGGTGCGGCAGCTGACCCGGCTGATCGACGAGGTGCGCCCCGATCTGGTGCACGCGCACAGTGCGAAGGCCGGGCTCGCCGGGCGGCTCGCGGTGCGCGGGCGCATCCCCACGGTGTACCAGCCGCACGCCTGGTCGTTCGAGGCGGTGGGCGGGGGCACGGCGGCCCTCGCGCTGCGCTGGGAGCGGTGGGCGGCCCGCTGGGCCGCGCGGGTGGTGTGCGTGAGCGAGGCGGAGCGCGCCACCGGCGTGCACGCCGGGATCACCGGCCGCCTGACCGTCGTGCCCAACGGCATCGATCCCGGCCGTTTCCGTCCGGCGCCCGCAGGACCCGTACGGGCCGGGCTCGCGCCGCTGGCCGGGCTGCGCGAGGGAACGCCACTCGTCGTGTGCGTGGGCCGGCTGTGCCGGCAGAAGGGGCAGGACGTCCTGCTGCGGGCCTGGACCGCCGTGCTGCGCCGGGTGCCCGACGCCCGTCTCGTGCTGGTCGGCGACGGGCCGGACCGGGACCGGCTGCGCGCGGTCGCCCCCGGGTCCGTGCTGTTCGCGGGGGCCGTCGCGGACGCCTCCCCCTGGTACCAGGCCGCCGACCTCGTCGTCCTGCCGTCCCGCTGGGAGGGCATGGCGCTGGCCCCGCTGGAGGCGATGGCCTGCGGGCGGCCCGTGGTCGTCACGGACGTCGACGGCGCCCGCGAGAGCCTGCCGCCCTCCCTCTGCGCCCTGTGCGTGGTGCCGCCGGAGGACCCCCGGGCCCTGGCGGAGACGGTCGGCGAACTGCTGCTCGACCCGGTGCTGCGCACGTCCCTCGGCGACCGGGGACGTCGGCACGTGCTGTCCCTCCACGACGTGCGGCACACCGCGCGGGCGGTCGCCGACGTCTACCACGACCTGCTCGGCACCCGGCCCGCCGCGGCGAGGGCATGTCCGCACCGGGCGGCCGGGGGCGCCGAGGCCGACCGGACGACATCGCGCGCCGAGCCCTCCGAGCACAGGGAGCCCATCCACTCGTGACCGCCGAACGTACCGTGACCTCCCCCGGCGTGCCGCCGCGGGACCACGGATTCCCCTCACCCGTCTCCGTCATGCCGCCGCGCGGCGCCGACACCGGCCCCCGCCTGCCCGCCGCGCCGCCCCGGACGGCCTCACCGCTGCCGCTGCTCGTCGCGGACGGCGCCGCCGTCCTGCCCGCCGCGCTGGTGCTGCCCGGGGCCCAGCGCCATCCGCTGCTCGTCGCCCTGCTGATCGCGGTGTCGCTGCTGCTGCGCCCGCGTGACACCCGGCCGCCGGTGCCGGGGCTGCTGGAGGAACTGCCCGCCGTGTGCGGCCGTGTCGCGGTGGTCTGGCCGGCCGGCGCGGTGCTGTGGGCGGCGTACCGGCCGGAGGACGCGCTGCCGGCCGGCACCGTGCTGACCGGGCTCGCCGTGCAGGCGGCTGCGGCCTGCGCGCTGCGCGCGGCCGTGCACGGGCGGCGGCGGGCCGCGCTGCTGCGCCGTCCGCGCGCCGCGCTCGTCGTCGGGCCGGCCGCGACCGCGCAGCGGGTGGCCGCCGCCGTGCTGCGCGACCCGCGCTGCGGGGTGCGGCCGGTGGGGATCGTCGCCGGGCGGCCGGACGGCGCCGAGGGCGTGCCGGTGCTGCGCACGGACGAGGAGGTCGAGCGGGCGGTCATCCAGAACGGGGTGCGGGCGGTGCTCACCGTCCATCCCTCGGTGCGGACCGAACAGGGAGCGCTGCTGCGGGCGCTGGCCGCGTCGGGCTGCGCGGTCTGGGAGGTGGACGCCGACCCGGCGCCGTACCCGGCGCGGGAGCGGCTGGCCGGGTTCTCCTGCCGGCGGCTGGACCTCGCCCCGGCGCGCGACGGCGGCCTCGGCAAGCGGATGCTCGACATCCTGGTCTCGGGGACGCTGCTGCTGCTGGTCAGCCCGCTGCTGCTGGTGTGCGCCGTGACGCTGCGGCTGGCCGACGGGCCGGGCGTGGTGTTCCGGCAGGAGCGCATCGGCCGGAACGGGGAGCCGTTCACGCTGCTGAAGTTCCGCACCCACCGCCCGGTCGACGAGCGCGAGTCGGCGACCCGGTGGAGCGTGGCGGGCGAGCACGAGATGCGCTGGTTCTGCCGCATGCTGCGGCGCACCTCCCTGGACGAGCTGCTCCAGCTGTGGAACGTGCTGCGCGGCGACATGAGCCTGGTCGGCCCCCGGCCCGAACGGCCCTACTTCGTCGCACAGTTCAGCCAGACGTACCCGGGCTACGCGGCCCGGCACCGGATGCGCGCCGGCATCACCGGTCTGGCGCAGGTCCACGGGCTGCGCGGCGACACCTCGATCGAGGACCGCTGCCGGTTCGACAACGCCTACATCGACGACTGGTCGCTGTGGCGGGACGTCTGCATCCTGCTGCGCACCGCGACCACGCTGGTCCGTCCGACGGGGAGCTGACGACACGTGAGCCACGCCCTCGCACCGCTGCCGCGCCGGGCCGTCGCCGCGCCGGTGCCGGTCCTGCCGCTGGTGGCGGTGGTCGTCCTGGCGGGCCTGCCGCCCACGGGGGACGGCGCGGGGCCCGCCGACGCGGTGTCCGCGCTGGTCGTCGGGTACTGCGTGATCCTGCTGCTGCGGAAGCGGCGGAGTCCGCTGTCGCCCCGCGCGGCCGTGGTGCTGGGGCTGCCGGTCGTGGGTCTGGCGCTCGCCGCCATGGGGGCGGCCTCGCCCCAGGCGGCGTTCGGCGGGCTGGGCCGCTATCTGCAGGTCTTCGTGCTCGTCCCGGCCGCCGTCCTGGTGCTGCTCCGCGGCCGGGCCGGCTTCCGGGCGCTGGCCTGGTCGTTCGTGGGGCTCGCCCTGTGGCAGGGGTCCGTCGGGGTGTACCAGTACGTCACCGGGACCGGCGCCTCGTACCGGGGCGAGACCGTCCGGGCGGTCGGCACCTTCGGGGCCACGGACGTGATGGGCATGGCGACGGCGGTGTCGCTGGGCGTGGTGTGCGCGGCGGGGATCGCGCTGGGGCGGGGCCCGGTGCGGCAGCGGACGGCCGCCGCCGGGTGCGCCCTGGTCCTGGTGCTGCCGCTGGCGCTGTCCTTCAGCCGGGGCGCCTGGATCGCGACCGCGCTGGCGTGCGCGGCGCAGCTGGCGCTGGCGGGGCTGCGGCGCGCGCTGAAGGTGGCGGCGGCCGTGGCCGCGGCGGGCGTCGTCCTGGTGGGCGGGTTCGGGGTCGGTACGGCGATGCTGCAGGAGCGGATCGGCAGCATCACGGAGGTCGCCGACGCGCCCGACCAGTCCGTCGTCGACCGGTACGCCCTGTGGGCGGCGGCGGCCGGCATGTGGCGCGAGCACCCGTGGACCGGGGTGGGGCTGAAGAGCTTCCCCGAGTACCGCGACGGGCACGCCACGCTGGCGCTGTCCTCGGGCAGTGACATCGCGGGCGCGGGCACGGAGTACCGGAGGCAGGCGCTGCTGTCGCCGCACAGCATGTACCTGCTGGTGCTGAGCGAGCAGGGCCTGATCGGGCTGACGGCGCTCGCCGGGGGCTGGCTGGCGCTGCTGGTGTGCGCGCTGCGGCGCCTGCCGCGGGCCCGCCGCCGCGGCCCCGACCTCGACTGCGCGCTCGTCGCCGTCGGCCTCCTGCTCTGGCAGCTCACCGACTTCCTCTACGGCGACATCGGCGGCCCCTCGACCGTCCTGACCGGTGTGGCCCTGGGCCTGACGGCGTGGTGGGCCCTGTCCCGCGACGACCGGGCGGGCGCCGCCCCGCGGGACGGAGCGCCCGCACGCCTCGAGGAGGCCGCGACCCGATGACGGTGCTGCCTTCGCAGACTCCCGGTTCCGGCGCCGCCGGGTCCGGGCCCGGTGGGCTCAGGACCGGCGGTCCCGCCTCCGGCCGGCCCGCGACGGGCTCCGCTCCGGCGGACGGCCCCCGAGCCGCGGAAGCCGGACCCGCCGGGTCCCCGGCCGGCACACGCACGACGACCGGCTTCCCCGGGGCCGGCGGATCCGGGACCGGCGGCGGTGACGGTGGTGAGTCGGGCGCGGTGTCCCGGAGGTTCCTCGCCCGGGCCGCGCTGGGGACGGCGGTGCTGTCCATCGCCGGGTCGCTGCTCGGTCTGGTGCGGGACCAGTCGCTGGCGCGGCTGTTCGGGGCCGGGAGCGACACCGACGCCTTCCTGGTGGCGTGGACCGTGCCGGAGATCGCCGCGACGCTGCTGATCGAGGACGGGCTGGCGATCGCGCTGATCCCGGCGTTCAGCATGGCGCTGGCGCGGCGGGCCCGGGGCGTGCCCGGCGACCCGGTGCGCGATCTGGTCAGGGCCACCCTGCCCCGGCTGTGCCTGGCCTTCGCCGCGGTGGCGGCGCTGGTCGCCGCCGGGGCCCCGTACCTGGTCCGGGTGCTGGCGCCCGGTCTGCCCGATCCCCGCCTCGCCGTCGACTGCACCCGGCTCACCGCGCTCAGCCTGCTGGCCTTCGGGCTCGCCGGGTACTGCAGCGCCGCGCTGCGGGCGCACCGCCGTTTCTTCGCGCCGGCGGCGATCTACGTCGCGTACAACACCGGCATCGTGGCGACGATGTTCCTGCTCGGCGGGGAGTGGGGGGTGCGCTCGGCGGCCCTCGGGGTCGCGGTGGGCGGCTGTCTGATGGTGGCGGTGCAGCTGCCGTCCCTGTGGCGGCGGCTCGCGTCGCCCGCGCCCGCGCCCGCCGCGACCGGGCCGGCGGACGAGGAGCGGCCGGTGCGCCTCGCCCTGATCGCCGCCGTGCTGCTGTTCGCGCTGTGCCGCCAGTCGCAGGTCCTCGTCGAACGGTTCCTGGCGTCCTCCCTGCCCGCCGGGTCCATCTCGCACCTCAACTACGCGCAGAAGGTCGCCCAGATCCCGATGACGCTGTCGCTGATGGTGTGCACCGTCACCTTCCCCGTGGTGGCGCGGGCGCTCGCCGACGGCGACACCCGCCGGGCCCGCGCCCGGGTGGAACGGGACCTGGTGCTGGCGTCCTGTGTGGTGCTGGCCGGCATGTGCGCGGTGATCGCCTGCGCCCCGCAGATGATCGAACTGCTCTTCCAGCGGGGGGCGTTCACCGCGGCCGACACCGCCGCGACGGCGAACGTCATGCGCGTGTACGCCCTCGGCCTGCTCGGCCAGACCCTCGTGGGCGCCCTCGTCCGCTGCTACTTCTCGGCGGGCCGCCCCAGCTGGTACCCGCTCGGCGTGATGGCGGCCGGCGTCGTCGCCACGTCCCTGATCGGCGCGGTGACCGTGGGCCGCTGGGGGGTGGCGGGGATCGCCGCCGCCAACGCCTTCGGCATCACCGTCACGGCCGTGCTGCTGCTGACCGGCCTGCGCACGGCCCGCCCCGGCGGGACGCCCGGCGTCACGGTCGGCGTCCGCGGGGTCCTGGGCCGGCTGAGCCGGCCCGTGCTCGCCTCGGTCCTCGCCGTCGCCGCCGGGACGTTTGCCGCGAGCCTCTTCGACTCCCCGGCGGCCGCTCTCGCGGCCGGCTGTCCGGCCGTGGCCGCCGTCTTCGTGCCGCTCGCCCTGTCCGTCCCGGTCGCCCGGCGCTCCGTATCCGCATCCGCATCCGCACTGCGCTCCGTACGCACCGTCACACGAAGGCTCACACATGGCCGCTCCCGTTGATTCCGTCGCCGCCGGCAGCTCCTCCGCGCCCCGTCCGGGCCCCGTCCCCTGGGTGGCGATGTACCACTCGGTGAGCGACTGCCCGGACGATCCGTACCGCATCACCGTCACCCCCGGGCGGCTCGAGCGGCAGCTGGCCTGGCTGCGCCGGCGCGGGCTGCGCGGCGTGTCCGTCGCCGAGCTGCTCGCCGCGCGCGCCCGCGGCGAGGGCCGGGACCTGGTCGGCCTCACCTTCGACGACGGCTACACCGACTTCCTCACCGGCGCCCTGCCGCTGCTGCAGCGCTTCCGCTGCGGCGCCACCCTCTTCGTCCTGCCCGGACGGCTCGGCGGCGACAACGCCTGGGACCCGCTCGGCCCGCGCAAGCCGCTGCTGACCGCGGACGGCATCCGGCGCGCCGCCGACGGCGGCGTGGAGATCGGCTCGCACGGCCTCACCCACACCGACCTGACCCGCGCGGACGACGCCACGCTCACCGCCGAGGTCGCCGAGAGCCGCGCCCGGATCGAGGCGCTGACCGGCGCCCCGGCCGCCGGGTTCTGCTACCCGTACGGCACGGTCGACGCGCGCGCCGTCGAGGCCGTGCGCAAGGCGGGCTACACCTACGCCTGCGCCATCGACCCCGGCCCGCTGACCGGCCCGCACGCCCTGCCGCGCGCACACGTCGGGCAGAACGACACGGCGTGGCGCCTGCACCTCAAGCTCCGGCTGCACCGGCTGCGCCGGCGCCCGGTGGAGGGCCTGTGATGCGGGCGCTGCACATCATCACCGGGCTCGGGGTCGGCGGCGCCGAGCAGCAGTTGCGGCTGCTGCTGCGTCACCTGCCGGTCGACTGCGACGTGGTGACGCTCACCAACCCCGGCGCGGTCGCCGACGGGCTCGGCGCCGACGGCGTGCGGGTCGTGCACCTGGGCATGGGCGGCAACCGCGACCTGGCCGCGCTGCCCCGCCTGGTCCGGGTGATCCGGGCCGGCGGCTACGACCTCGTGCACACGCACCTGTACCGGGCCTGCGTCTACGGCCGGTTCGCCGCCCGGGCCGCCGGGATCCGCGCGGTCGTGGCGACCGAGCACTCCCTGGGCGACACCCAGATGGAGGGCCGCAGGCTGACGGCCGGCGTGCGCGCGCTGTACCTGGCGAGCGAGCGGCTCGGGTCGGCGACGGTCGCCGTCTCCCCGACGGTGGCCGACCGGTTGAAGCGCTGGGGCGTACCCGCCCCCCGCATCGAGGTCGTCCCCAACGGCATCGACCTGGACCGTTTCCGCTTCGACCCGCAGCGGCGGGAGCGCACCCGCCGGCGCCTCGGCCTGCCGGAGGGGGCGTTCGTCGTCGGCGGCGTCGGCCGGCTCGCCCGGGGCAAGCGGTTCGACGTCCTCGTCCGCGCGCTCGCCCTGCTGCCGGAGGACCACTGGTTGCTGCTGGTGGGCGGCGGCCCCGAGGAGCACGTGCTGCGGCGCACCGCCCGCGAGGCCGGGGTGGCGGGGCGGGTGCTGTTCACCGGCGAGCGTCCCGTCGTCCCCGACGGCACCCCCGGCCCCGACCTGCCCTCGCTGACCTCGGCGATGGACCTGTTCGCCTCCCCGTCCGCGGAGGAGTCCTTCGGCCTGGCGGTCGTGGAGGCGCTGGCGTCCGGCCTGCCCGTGCTCTACGCCTCCTGCCCGGCGGTCGAGGACCTGCCGCCCGAGACCCGCGCCGGCGCCCGGCGGGTGCGCGGCGGCCCCGCCGCGTACGCCCGCGCGATCGCCGAGGTCCGTGCGGCGGGCCCCGGACCGCGCACGGCCGGCCGGGCCGCGCATCACTACAGCATCACCCGCAGCACAGCCCGCCTCATGGACGTGTACACGGCGGCCGTCACCGGCGCGTCGCCGCCCGCCGCACCGTGAGCCTCCGCCGCACCGCACGTCTCTGCCGTACCTTCGAGGGAGCAAGCCCGTCATGACCGACACCCCGACCCGTCGGCGCCGTCCGTCCCTGGACCGTGTCAGAAAGCTGCCGGCCTGGTCCGCGCTGGTGGCGGGCACGTCCCTCGGCGGTCTGCTCGGCGGCGCGTACGGTCTGTTCACGCCCCCGGTGTACACGGCCACCAGTTACGTCGTCGCCGTGCCCACCGACAAGGCGACCCCGGACGCGGCCCGCGGTTTCGCGCAGGCGTACGGCCGGGTCGCCACCCAGCTCGCGGTGCTCGGCGACGCCCAGGTGTGGGCCGGGGTGCCGGTGCGGACGCTGCGGGACAGCGTCCGCACGGCGACCTCGCCGGACGCGCCGATGGTCGCCGTCACGGCCACCTCCACGCAGCCCGGACTGGCCGTCGACATGGCCAACGCGGTCTCGCGCGCGCTGACCCGGCACGCCGAGGACACCAAGGGCAGCACGCAGGTCCGGCTCGTGCGGTTCTCGCGCGCGGTGCCGCCGGGCAAGCCGTCGTCCGCGTCGTCGGAGGTGACCGCGCTGGTGGGGGCGAGCGCGGGCGGCCTGCTCGGCGGCCTGGTGCTGCTCGCCCGGCCGAGGCGGACCGGCCGGGGCGACGACCCGGCCCCCGCCGCCTCGGTGCCCGGCCCGGCCACCGCCGCCGATGTGCAGCGGTGACGCGGCCGGGACGGCCCCTAGCGGGTGCGCGACCACCAGTCGAAGCGGAAGCAGAGTTCCCCGCCGAGCCAGTGCTCCACCCACCGGCCCATGTCCAGCGGCGAGCAGTCCTCCGGCGGCGGCGGCACGCCGGGCACGGTCGGCACGGGAGTGGGCGCCGGGGTCTGCGGCGTGGTGTCCGGCTCCTCCTCGTGGGCGCGTCCGAGGAGCACGGACCGGTAGACGCGGGACGATTCCGGGTTGTCGTCGCACTGCCACACGCCGTGCGGGCAGTAATCGGTCAGCGTGTTGTAGAGCGGCTTGTGCCGGTCGATCCACGCGAGCATGCGCCGCACGTACTCGGGATTGTCGCCGTTGCGGAAGAGCCCCCATTCGGGATAGGAGATCGGTTTTCCGTGGGCCTTCGCGAAATCGACGTGCGCCTGGAGTCCGTACGGTTCCTTCACCTGTTCGTCGAAGGAGCGCCCGGCCGGCTGGTCGTAGGAATCCATGCCGACGATGTCGACCGTGTCGTCCCCGGGGTAGCACTGCGTCCAGGGGACGGCGTCCCGGCCGCGGCTCGGGGTGAAGTCGAAGCGGAATTCCTGGCCCGGCACCGCGCGCATGGTCCGCACGATCCGGTTCCAGTACTGCTTCCAGGATTCCGGGTCGGGACCGCAGCGGTGGGTGTAGGTGACGCCGTTCATCTCCCAGCCGAGCACCAGCACCGTGTCCGGGATCCCCAGCTCGACCAGCCGCTCGGCGAGGACGCGGAAGTGGTGGTCGAACTCCCCGGCCGCGCCCCGCCGCAGCAGCTGCCGGACCTCGTGGTCGGGGACGCCCGCCTCGTTGCGCTCCTGCAGGGGGACGTTGAGGACGAGCATCCGGTCGTCCTCGGCGTTGCGCCAGCGCGCCCACGCCTCGAGGAAGCCGGCATTCCCCTCGATGTCGCTCCAGTGGTTGCCGGGCAGGTAGGTGTGGCCGACGCGCAGCTCGGCGCCGCCCAGCCAGCGGCTGAACTGCTCCATGCGGGCCACGCCGCGGGCGTCGGAGGCGAGGAAGGCGCCGAAGGCCGGGACGTCACGGAGCGGCGCCGGCAGCACCGGCGCGGGGACCGGCGGGACGTCGACGCCCGGGACGGCGACGCCCGGGACGGCGACGTCCGGGACGGCGGGCGCCGTGGGGACGGCCACGGGTTCGTCCGGGGCAGGCGCCGCCGGACGGGAGTCGTCGGCCGGCGCCGGCGCCGGTGCGGGTCCGGCCGCCAGGGCGGCGGCCACGACGACCGCCGCCGCGCCCACGGCCATCGTGCGGGCCCGGACCCGCCTGTGCTGTGGGGCCATCGGCTGCTCCTCTTCTCATCCACGTCCGCCTTCTGCCTGAACGATCCGTTCTTGACGAACAGTCATATGAATTCAGGCACAGGAAATACGGCGGTGCCAATGTCACTGCGGCTTTCGAGTGCCGAACTCGCCCGTGCGGGTGATCCGGCGCCAGAGGAAAGTGAGTATTCGTGTCGCTGCTCGACACCCGAGTCCCCGCCGTACTGCTGCGGACCGACCGGAATCCCTTTCACCACGGAACGCTGGGGGCCGTGCGGTCGCTCGGCAGGGCGGGAGTGGAGGTGCACGTCGTCGCCGATTCCGCGGGAAGCCCCGTTCGCCGCTCGCGTTATGTCCACAGCATGCATTCCCCGCCGCCGCCGGGAGCGTCCGCGCGGCAGATCCTCGCCGTGCTGCGCCGGGTGGCCGCACGGGTGGGGCGCCCGGCCGTGCTGATCCCGCTGGACGACGCGACCGCGATCGCCGCGGGCCGGCTGCGGGACGACCTCGCGCCCTCCTACCTGCTGCCCGAGATGCCGGCCGCGCTGTCCGAACGCGTCGCCGACAAGGCGGAACTGGCCGCCGTGTGCGCCGCCGCGGACATCCCGCACCCGCGCACGCTCGTACCGGACGGCCCCGGGCGGGCCGTCGACGACGCCCACCGGCTCGGGCTGCCGCTGGTCGCGAAGTGGAGCCGGCCCTGGCTGCTGCCGGCCGGCGGCGGACTGCGCAGCACCCAGCTGGTGCGCACCGCACGGCAGGCCCGGGAGCTGTACGCGCGCACCGCGGAGGCGGGCAGCCCGCTGCTGCTCCAGGAGTTCCTGCCGCCGGGCGAGGACCGGGACTGGTTCTTCCACGGCTACGCCGACCGCGCGGGCACCGTGCGCGCCGGCGGTCCGGGCCGCAAGCAGCTGTCCTGGCCGCGCGGCGCGGGGCTGACCGCGGTGGGCCACTGGACGCCCAACCCCGAGGTCCGGGCGCTCGCCGAGCGGCTCACCGGCGAACTCGGCTACCGCGGCGTCTTCGACCTCGACTTCCGCCGCTGCGGCACGACCGGCCGCTACCACCTCCTCGACTTCAATCCGCGCCCCGGCGCCCAGTTCCGGCTCTTCGCGGACAGCGCGGGACTGGACGTCGTACGCGCCCTGCACCTGGATCTGACCGGCCGTCCGCTGCCGGACGGGGATCCGGTGGCCGGACGGTCGTTCGTAGTGGAGAACTACGCGCCGTTCGCCGCGCTGCGCACGCCGTCCGGCGGACGCGAACTGGCCTGGTACGCCCGGGACGACCGCGCCCCCGGATGGGCGATGTGGGCCCTGTGGGCCCGCCACGTGTCCGGCCGGCTGCGGCAGCGGCTGGGCACGTCGGCCGCCGTGCCCGCGCCCCTCCCGGCCCCCCGGGCGGCCGCGCCCTCCCCGACCTCCCCGACCGACGACGAGAAAGCGAGCAGCTGATGATGTACGACCTCCTGGTGGTGGGCGCCGGTCCGTACGGCCTGTCGATCGCGGCCCACGCCGCGGCCGCCGGACTGAACCTGCGCGTGTTCGGCCGGCCCATGGCGTCCTGGCGGGACCACATGCCCGGCGGCATGTTCCTGAAGTCGGAGCCGTGGGCGTCCCATCTCTCCGACCCGGCCGGGCGCTGGCGGCTGGACGCGTACTGCGCCGAGCAGGGCCTGACGGTGCGCCACGCGCACCCGATCCCGGTGGAGGAGTTCGCCTCGTACGGCCTGTGGTTCGCCCGCAACGCCGTGCCGGAGGTGGACGAGCGCACGGTCACCCGGGTGTCGTCCGGTCCCGCCGGTTTCACGGCGGTCACCGAGGACGGGCAGGCGCTGCACGCGCGGACGGTGGCGCTGGCGGTCGGGGTGATGCCGTTCATCGAGGTGCCGGCGGCGCTGCGCGGGCTGCACCCCACGCTGGTGACGCACAGCAGCCACCACAGCGACCTGGGCCACCTCCAGGGCAAGGACGTCACGGTGATCGGCGGCGGCCAGGCGGCTCTGGAGACGGCGGCGCTCCTCGCCGAACAGGGCACACGGGTACGGGTGCTGGCGCGGGCGGAGCGGCTGCGGTGGAACGACGTGCCGCCGCCCCGGGAGCGCCCGTGGTGGCAGTCGGTCCGCTCGCCGCACAGCGGTCTCGGGCCCGGCTGGCGGAACTGGTTCTACGCCGAGCGCCCCGGCCTGTTCCGGAGGCTGCCGCGGGGGACCCGGTCGCGGATCGCGGCCACGGCGCTGGGCCCCGCGGGCGCGTGGTGGGTGCGGGACCGGGTGGAGCGGGCGGTGGACCTGCTGCCGGGCCAGGAGGTCACCGCGGCCGCCGCGGTGCCGGGCGGGCTGCGCCTGGACCTGGCCGGCCGGGACGGCTCCCGGCGCTTCCTGGAGACCGAGCACGTCATCGCCGCCACGGGGTTCAGGGCGCACCGTGACCGGCTCGGCCTGCTCTCCGCCGAGCTGCGCGGGACGCTGGCGATGCTGCCGGACGGTTCCCCGGTGCTGGGCCGCGGCTTCGAGTCCTCGCACCCCGGGCTGTTCCTGGCGGGCCTGGTGACCGCGTCCGGCTTCGGCCCGGCGATGCGCTTCGTGCACGGGGCGACGTTCACGGCGCCGACGCTGGTCCAGGGGGTGCGCCGGCGGCTGAGGTCGACGCCGGTGCGCGGGTCGGTCCCCGTCCCGGGCGGCGGCAGCCGCAGCGGGGCGCCGTCGCCGGTGAGCGGCTGACGGGCGGGGACGACGACGCGTCCCCCGGACCGGGTCGGTCCGGGGGACGCGTCGTCCTGCGGGTACGGCTGCCGGGTGGGGCGGGCCCGGCAGCCGACGGATCAGCGGCGGGAGGCGAGGCGGCTGCGGCGGTAGAGCACCGCGCCGCCGGTGATCAGGACGGCGCCGGCCGCCGAGGCGGCGATCATGCCGTCGCTGCCGGTCTCGGCCAGGTGCGGCGGGTTGCCGGGCACCTCCTCCTCCTCGACCGGGGGCTTCTCGACCTCGTGGGCGGGAGGCGTCTTGACCTTGGTGGGCGGGGGCGGCGTCTCCTTCTCGGGCTCTTCCTCCTCCTTGCCGTAACCGCTGTCGTTGACGCAGGTGTTGCCGTAGGAGCCGCCGAACAGCGAGACGACGTCGACGCCGTTGCCGCACGCGTTCACCGGCAGGTGGACGGGCACCTGCACGTTGTTCCCGGACAGCACACCGGGCGAGCCCTTGGCGCCACCCGTCGCGTGCGCGCCACCGGAGTCCGCGTGCGAGGAGTCGCCGTAGGAGGACTCACCGTAGGAGTCGCCGTGCGAGCCGTCCGCGGACTTCTTCGCGTGGTCGTGGGAGCCGTTGACGCACGTGTTGTCGGCCGCCCCGTTGAACGCCCCGACCACGGTGACGTCGTTGCCGCACGCGTTCACCGGCGCGTGGACCGGCGCCTGCACGTTGTTCCCGGACAGCACACCGGGCGAGCCCTTGGCGCCACCCGTCGCGTACGCGCCGTCGGAGCCGCGCGAACCGTGGTCGGACGTGCGGGAGTCGTGGCCGGACGTGGAGGAGCCGTTGACACACGTGTTGTCGGTCGCTTCGTTGAACGCCCCGACCACGGTGACGCCGTTGCCGCACGCGTTCACCGGCGCGTGGACCGGCGCCTGCACGTTGTTCCCGGACAGCACACCGGGAGAATCCTCGGCACTGCCCACCGCGTACGAGTCGGCGAGGGCGGGGGTTCCGTACAGGGACAGAATGCCCGTGGCGGCGGCGGCCGCCACGAACACTCCCCTGCTCAGGGTCTGTCGCAATGTGGTTGTCTTCCTGCTTGAAGAGTGGGAGCGGCCACGCGTTCTGGCCCTCCGCTGCCGCATGGCCTACTCCTTCTTCAACCCGACTCGGCGGAATCGGTTGCGCAGGTTCACCCGGTTGGCCCGCTCCTCACCCGGAAGGGGCCACCGGTCACGACACCACGTCCTTGCGGACGAACCCGCGGAACGCCAGCGCGAACAGCACCAGCGCGTACGTCACGGACACCGAGGCGCCCTGGATCATGCCGGACCACTCCGGGGTCGCCTGGACGGCGTCCGCCCAGGCGAACTGCCAGTGCGCGGGCAGGAAGTGCCGCCAGTCGCCGAGGGCGGTGACGGCGTCCAGGACGTTGCCGACGATGGTCAGGCCGACCGCGCCGCCGACCGCGCCCAGCGGGGCGTCGGTGCGGGTGGACAGCCAGAACGCGAGCCCGGCGGTGACCAGCTGCGACACGAACAGGTACGCCACGACCACCACGAGCCGCTGCGCCGCCGTGCCGGGGTCGAGCGTGCCGCCGGTGGGGATGTGCAGCGGACCCCAGCCGTAGGCGGCCGTGCCGACGACGAGCGCCACCACCGGCAGCAGCACCATCGCGGCCAGGCTCAGCCCCAGTCCGACGATCAGCTTGGACCACAGCAGCCGCATCCGGGGCACCGGCGCGGCGAGCAGGTAGCGCAGGGAGGACCAGCCGGCCTCCGAGGCGACCGTGTCCCCGCAGAACAGGGCGACGGGGATGACCAGCAGGAAGCCCGCGGACACGAACAGGTTCACGGCGGCGAAGTTGGCGCCGGACGCGGTGGCCGTGTCCATCAGGTTCACCCGGCCGCCCGGACGGTCCGGTTCGCCGCCGATCGCGAAGGCGACCACCAGCACGAACGGCAGGAGGGCGAGGACCGCGCCCATCACGAGGGTGCGGCGGCGCTTGAGCTGGCGGACCAGCTCCACCCGCAGCGGCAGGGTGCGGCCCGCGCGGTAGCCGGCGGCGACCTCCACGGGCTCGGCCCCCTCGGTGCGCCCGGTGGGCTCGGCCCGCTCGGTGAGCGTGCTCATGCGGAACCTCCGATCAGGGTGAGGAAGGCGTCTTCGAGGCGGCGGTGCGGGCCCACCGACGCCACGGGCACCTCCAGCCTGACCAGTTCGGCGACCAGGCGCGGGGCGGTGCCGCCGGCGTCGAGCCGGACCAGCAGCCCCTCGTCGGTGCGGACGGCGGAGGCGACGCCCGGCAGCGCGGCGATCTTCTCGGCGACCGGCTCGTCCACGGGCTCGACGGTGCCGACGAGCAGGGTGTCGCCGGAGCCGACGATCTCGTGCACCGGACCGGCCTGGACGAGCCGCCCGCGGTCCATCACCACGAGGTGGGTGCAGGACTGCTCGACCTCCGACAGCAGATGGCTGGAGACGATCACCGTGCGCCCGGCGGCCGCGTACCGGATCATCACCTCGCGCATCTCGCGGATCTGCGGCGGGTCGAGTCCGTTGGTCGGCTCGTCCAGGATGAGCAGGTCCGGGAGGCCGAGCATGGCCTGGGCGATGGCGAGGCGCTGGCGCATGCCCTGGGAGTAGGTGCGCACCGCGCGGGCGAGCGCGTCGCCGAGGCCGGCGATCTCCAGCGCCTCCTCCAGGTGGGCGTCCTCCGGCGGACGCCCGGTGGCCCGCCAGTACAGCTCCAGGTTCTCCCGGCCGGACAGGTGCGGCAGGAAGCCCGCGCCCTCGACGAAGGCGCCGACCCGGGAGAGCACCGGGGCGCCGGGGCGGACGGCGTGGCCGAAGACGCGGATCTCGCCGCCGTCGGGACTGATCAGGCCCATCAGCATGCGCAGGGTGGTCGTCTTGCCCGCGCCGTTCGGTCCGAGGAGGCCGAGCACCTGGCCCTTCTCGACCCGGAAGGACAGGTCCCGCACGGCGTACCGGTCCGAGGAGCGGGCGTAGCGCTTGCTCAGGCCGGTGATCTGGAGGGGCACACCGGCCAGTGCGGGGTCGGGCGCCGGGGCGGTGGTGCGGCGGCGGCCGGTGAGCAGCAGGGCGAGGGCGATCAGGGCGCCGGCGGCCGGCAGCCACACCACCCAGGCGGGCAGCGGGGCCGCGGCGGTGGTCACGCCGGGTGCGGTGGGCACCGTGAGGTCGCTCTTCAGGGAGACGGTGTACGTCGCCGGGGCGGCCGGGGAGGCGTAGCCGAGGTCGGTGGAGGCGAGGACGAGGCGCAGGCGGTGGCCCTTGCGGACCTCGTGGTCGACGGCGGGGAGGGTGAGCGTCACGTCCTTGCCGGCCTCGGCGCCCTCGACGCGGACGGGCGCGACCAGCTGCGAGGGGAGGACCTGCTGCCGTCCGTCCGGGCCGACGTCGTACACCTTGCCGAAGAGGACGGCGTCCTCGCCGGTCGACCTCACGTGCACGGTGACGGTCGGCGATCCGGTGATCCGCAGGTCGCCGCCGACCGGGGCGGACTCGAAGCGGGCGTACTGGCCGGGGAAGTCCAGGGAGATCCCGACGCCGAGCGAGGACAGCTGGGCGAGTCCGCCGGAGCCGCCGAGGCCGGGCAGGGAGGAGACGGCGGGCGGGCTGGCGCCGGCCGGGTTGGCGAAGCTCTGTTCGCGTCCGGTGAGGGGGAAGGAGCGGCCGCCGTTCGTCAGCCCCGGGTAGGTGTCGGCGCTCGCGCCGTTCAGCACGGCCTCGCCGTCGGTGGAGTCGACGCCTCCGGTGCGGGTGACGCGGAAGGCGGGGCCGGTGTCGGCGCTCTCGTCGCCCTTGAGGTACCGGTCGAACCAGGTGGTCACGCGCTGCTGCACGCGGTCCGTCTCCGGGTCGCCGCCGTCGTGGCCGCCCGCGATCCAGTCGACGCCGACCGGGGCGCCGCCCGCGCGGATCGCCTTCGCGGCGGCGTCGGCCTGGCCGAGCGGGAAGAGGGAGTCGCTCTGGCCCTGCAGCAGGAGGGTGGGCACGTCGATGCGGTCGGCGACGGCGGACGGCGAGCGCGCCTCGAGCAGTTCGCGCGCCTCGTCGTCCGGGACGCCGGACTCGGCGACCCGCTGGTACATCTCGCACAGCGCGGGCTCGAACTTCTCGCAGCCGCCGCCGGAGTTGACGAAGACGCCCGCCCACAGCCTCTTGAAGACGCCGCTGGGGAAGAGCGCCTCGGCGAGGTCGAAGTAGGTGATCGCCGGGGCGATGGCGTCGACCCGGTCGTCGTACCCGGCGCCGAGCAGCGCGACGGCGCCGCCGTAGGAACCGCCCGTCATGCCGACCCGCGGGTCGCCGTCCTCGTCCAGCTCGACCTCGGGCCGGTCCGCCAGCCAGTCGATCAGCCGGGAGACGTCGGCGACCTCGCCCTCCGGGTCGTTCAGCCCGATCTTCCCGGTCGACGCGCCGAAGCCGCGCGCGGACCAGGTGAGGACCGCGTACCCGTCGCGCGCGAGGTCCTCGGCCTGCTCCCGCACGTCGTCCTTGCTGCCGCCGAAGCCGTGCCCGAGCAGGACGGCGGGGCGGCGTCCTGCGGGCCCCGCGGTGAAGTACGAGGTGTCGATGCGCACCCCGTCGCCCGTGTTCATGACCCGGTCGGCGCGGCGGACCGCGGGCGCGTCGTCGGAGGCGACGGCGGTCCACGTACCGGCGCCGGCGAGCACGAGGACGGCGGCCGCGGCGGCGATGACCCGTCGCGGCCGCCGTGACCGCAGCCACCGCGATCCGGGCAGTCGAAGATCCATGCGTCAACCGTACGGGGCGAACCTGTCGGACGGATGTCGACCGCAGACCGAACCCGGTCACCTCCCGCAGGCGTACAAAACCGCCGCCGCGTACCGCGTCCGCGGTACGCGGCGGCGCACGACGACCGTGGTGGCGGTCGTCGTCAGGTGAGCGCTTCGGCCAGCAGTGCGGCGGTCTCGGCGATCAGCGGGTCGTCGGGCGCGGCGTCGGGCTCGCGCTTCGTCGTGAGGACCGCCATGACGAGGGGCGCGCGCCCCGGGGGCCGGGCGACGCCCACGTCGTGGTTGGTGCCGTACTTCCCGCCGGCGGTCTTCTCCGCGACGGCCCAGTCGGCGGGCAGGCCGGCCCGGAGCTTCGCGTCGCCCGTGGTGTTGGCCAGCAGCCAGCCGGTGAGCCGCTCGCGGTCCTCGGGGACGAGCGCGGTGCCGAGCGTCAGGCGCGCGTAGGTCCGTCCGATGGCGTCCGGTGTGGTGGTGTCCGTCACCCGCCACGGTTCGGCGGAGTTCAGCTCGGGCTCCCACCGGTCGAGCCGTGTCGTCCGGTCCCCGGCCGACCGGCAGAACCGGGTGACCGCGGCCGGCCCTCCCAGCTCCCGGAGCAGGAGGTTCCCGGCGGCGTTGTCGCTGTGGGAGACCGCGGCGGCGCAGAGCTCCGCGACGGTCATGCCCGAGGCGAGGTTCCCGGGCGTGCCGGTGACCGGTGCGTACCCCGAGTCCCTGACCTCCTTCTCGGTGTAGCGGACGCGCCTGGCCAGGAACTCCCCGTCGCGGTCGAGGTCGCGCAGCACGGCGGCGGCCGCCAGCGGCTTGAAGACCGAGCACATCGGGAAGCGTTCGTCCGCGCGGTACCGCACGGACTTGCCGGTGGCGGTGTCGCGGGCGTACACGCCCAGCCGGGCGGAGTGCCGGTGTTCGAGCTCCCTCAGCCGGCGCACGATCCCGCCGTCCGGCGCCGAGGCGTGGGCGCTCCCGCCCACGGCCAGGGCGGCGGTCAGTGCCGCGCCGGTTCCCCGGGCGAGCACGGTGCGCCGGGACACGGGCCGCCGTGCGCTGTCCACAGCCATTCCCTCCTCCGGGTCTGTGATCTTCAGCGCCCGAGGGTAGCGGGGAAGGCCGGGCGGTCGCGGGCGGGCGGCCGGAACCGTGGGGGGGGTGGGCACGGTCCCGGCCGGGCGGGGTGGTCCGGGTGCCTCAGTGGTTGCGCGGGAAGCCCAGGTCGACGCCGGTGGGGGCGTCCGCCGGGTCGGGCCAGCGGGTGGTGACGACCTTGCCGCGGGTGTAGAAGTGCGTGCCGTCGTTGCCGTAGACGTGGTGGTCGCCGAAGAGGGAGTCCTTCCAGCCGCCGAAGGAGTGGTAGCCGACGGGGACCGGGATCGGGACGTTCACGCCGACCATGCCGGCCTCGACCTCCAGCTGGAAGCGGCGGGCGGCGCCGCCGTCCCGGGTGAAGATCGCGGTGCCGTTGCCGAAGGGGGAGGCGTTGACGATGTCCAGGGCCTCCTCGTAGGTCTCGGTGCGCAGGACGCACAGGACGGGGCCGAAGATCTCGTCCTGGTAGGCCTTCGCCGTGGTCGGCACCTTGTCGAGGAGGGAGATGCCGATCCAGTGGCCGTTCTCGTAGCCGTCGACGGTGTGGCCGGTGCCGTCCAGGACGACCTCGGCGCCCTCGTCCGCCGCGCCGGCCACGTAGGAGGCCACCTTGTCGCGGTGGGCCTTGGTGATCAGCGGGCCCATCTCGGAGGCGGGGTCGTCGCCGGGGCCGATCCTGATCTTCTCGGCGCGCTCGCGGATCTTCTCCACCAGCGCGTCGCCGATCGCGCCGACGGCGACGACCGCGGAGATCGCCATGCAGCGCTCGCCCGCCGAGCCGTAGGCCGCGGAGACGGCCGCGTCGGCCGCCGCGTCGAGGTCGGCGTCGGGGAGGACCAGCATGTGGTTCTTGGCGCCGCCGAGGGCCTGGACGCGCTTGCCGTTGGCGGAGGCGGTGGTGTGGATGTAGCGGGCGATCGGGGTGGAGCCGACGAAGGAGACCGCCTTGACGTCGGGGTGGGCGAGGAGGCGGTCGACGGCCAGCTTGTCGCCGTGCACGACGTTGAACACGCCGTCGGGCAGTCCGGCCTCGGAGAGGAGTTCGGCGAGGCGGACGGAGGCCGACGGGTCCTTCTCGGACGGCTTCAGCACGAACGTGTTGCCGCAGGCGATGGCGAGGGGGAACATCCACATCGGCACCATCGCCGGGAAGTTGAACGGCGTGATGCCGGCGACCACGCCCAGCGGCTGACGGATGGACGACACGTCGACGCGGCTGGCGACCTGCGTGGACAGCTCGCCCTTCAGCTGCACGGTGATGCCGCAGGCCAGGTCGACGATCTCCAGGCCGCGCGCCACCTCGCCGAGCGCGTCGGAGTGCACCTTGCCGTGCTCGGCGGTGATCAGCGCCGCGATCTCGTCGCGGTGGGCGTCGAGCAGCGCGCGGAACCGGAAGAGGACCGAGGTGCGGGTGGCCAGGGAGGACTGGCCCCAGCTCAGGTACGCCTCCTTGGCGGCGGCGACGGCGGCGTCGACCTCCTCGACGGACGCGAACGCGACCTTCGTGGTGACCTCGCCGGTCGCCGGGTCCGTCACCGGGCCGTACGTGCCCGAGGCGCCTTCGGCGGTCCTGCCGCCGATCCAGTGGTTGACGATCTTCGTCATGACCGGGAACTCCTTCACAGATGGCGGCGACGGGTGGGGACGTGCCGTTCGTGCAGCTCGTGCGCCCCGGCCGCGGGCGGACGCGCCGCGGCCTCGGCCACGGGCCCATCCCACCAGGACCGGACGGCCGGACGGGCCCGACACAGTGTCGGCCGTTCGGGTCCCCGAGTGGACACATGACACTGCGGCGGAACCTCCGGCGCGGGGCCGCGGCGGGCGGGGAGTCGTCGCTCGCACCTCGCTCCTGCCAAAGCGAGGCGGCCTCCCGCGCCGGAGGCGATCGGTGGGGCGCCGGTGGCGGCGCCCCGGGGGACGTGCGGCTCGGTCATCCGACGGCGCCGGCGGCGAGCGCCGCGTCGATCTCGTCGGGGGTGGGCATCGCGGAGGAGCACTCCAGGCGGGAGGCGACGATGGCGCCCGCGGCGTTGGCGTGCCGCACGGTCTTCTCCAGGTCCCAGCCGGCCAGCAGGCCGTGACAGAGCGCGCCGCCGAAGGCGTCGCCGGCGCCGAGACCGTTGAGGACGTTCACCGGCAGCGGCGGGACCTCGGCCACCCGGCCGTCCCCGTCCATCGCCAGCACGCCCTTCGGTCCCTGCTTGACCACCGCGAGCCCGACCCCGGCGGCGAGCAGGGCGCGGGCGGCGGCGTGCGGTTCGCGCTCCCCGGTGGCGACCTCCACCTCGTCCAGGTTGCCGACGGCGACCGTGGTGTGGCGCAGGGCCTCTCGGTAGAAGGGGCGGGCGGCGTCGGGGTCGGTCCAGAACATCGGGCGCCAGTCGAGGTCGAAGACCGTGGCGTGGGACCTGGCGCGGTGGGCGAGGGCGGCGAGGGTGGCGGTGCGGCTGGGTTCCTCGCTCAGCCCGGTGCCGGTGACCCAGAAGACGCGCGCCCCGCGGATCGCGTCCAGGTCGAGTTCACGGGCGTCGATCTCCAGGTCGGGGGCCTTGGGCCGGCGGTAGAAGTACAGCGGGAAGTCGTCCGGCGGGAAGACCTCGCAGAAGGTGACCGGGGTGGGCAGGCCGGGGACGGGCGTGACCCAGCGGTCGTCGACGCCGAAGTCGCGCAGCGCCTCGTGGAGGTAGGCGCCGAAGGGGTCGTCGCCGGTGCGGGTGATCACCGCGGTGCGGCGGCCGAGGCGGGCGGCGGCGACCGCGACGTTGGCCGCCGAGCCGCCGAGGAACTTGCCGAAGGACGTGACCTGCGCCAGCGGTACGCCCGTCTGGAGCGGGTAGAGGTCCACCCCGATCCGCCCCATGGTGATCACGTCGTACGCCATCGCGTCCCCTTCGTACGGCTGGAAGGCATCTACGGCTTCACGGCTCCCCCCTGGTTCTAGCCCCGGGCACGAAGCCCTGTCAATGTTTTGTCCGGACATTCGGACGAGACTTTTTCCGTGTCCCGCCCGGACCCGCCGCCGCGGGGGAAGTCAACGCGCCCCGCCGACGGACCGGCGCGCGCCCGTGTGACGTTCCTGTCACAAACACTCCCGCGCCGTCACGGGCGTCACACGTGCGCGACCCTCCCGTCACACCCGGAGCACAGCCCCTGCCCCGCCGCCGACGGCTCTCGTTCACCGGGCACGACGCATACCTGATCACCAGCGCGCACCCGGCTCCCCCTGACGGCCGCCCCCGGCCGTCGCCGCGGTGCGCGCGGGGAGGTGCCACGACCATGACCGACCGATCGCTGTGGTCCTACAAGGACATCGCGGCCCACATCAAGGTGCAGCCGGACACCGTCCGCTCCTACCGCAAGCACGGCCTGCTGCCCCCGCCCGACCACGTGGAGGCGGGCAAGCCCTACTGGTACGCCGACACCGTCCGCAGGTGGGTCGCCTCCCGCCCGGGCAACCGGGGCCGCGGGAACGGCTGAGGTCAGCTCCAGGGCTCGACGACGGTCACGCCCGCCCCCGCCGCCGCCCCGCCCATGGCCGCGAGGGCGCGCGGGGCGGCGTCCAGGGCGAGGGCGGAGGTCACCAGCAGATCGGGGCGGAGCACACCGGCGCGGACCAGTTCCAGCATCGGAGGGTAGGTGTGCGCGGCCATGCCGTGGCTGCCGAGGAGTTCCAGCTCGAGGGCGATGGCGCGGGCCATGGGGACGGCGTGGCGCCCGTCGGTGAGGGCAGCAGGCCGACCTGGACGTGGCGGCCCCGGCGGCGCAGGCCGCTCACCGAGGCGGCGCAGGTGGCGGGTGCGCCGAGGGCGTCCAGGGAGAGGTGGGCGCCGCCGCCGGTGAGGTCGCGGACCGCCCCGGCCGTGTCCGCCGTGGCCGCCGCGTCCACGCACTCCGCGGCGCCGAACGTCCGCGCCAGGTCGAGGGCGCCCGGCGACACGTCGACGGCGACGACGCGCGCACCGGCCGCCGCCGCGATCATCACCGCCGACAGCCCCACCCCGCCGCAGCCGTGCACGGCCACCCGCTCCCCCGCCGCCACCCGGCCCCGCTGCACCACCGCCCGGTAGGCCGTGGCGAACCGGCAGCCGAGCGAGGCGGCCGTCGCGAAGGACATCCCGTCGGGGACGGCGACGAGGTTCACGTCCGCGTGGTCCAGCGCCACGTACTGGGCGAAGGAGCCCCAGTGCGTGAAGCCGGGCTGGGTCTGGCGCTCGCACACCTGCTGGTCGCCGGCCGCGCAGGCGGGGCAGGAGCCACAGGCGCAGACGAAGGGGACGGTGACCCGGTCCCCGGCGCGCCACCGGGCGGCGCGGGCGCCGGCCGCCTCGACGGTCCCGGCGAGTTCGTGGCCGGGGACGTGCGGCAGGGTGATGTCCGGGTCGTGGCCCTGCCAGCCGTGCCAGTCGCTGCGGCACAGGCCGGTGGCCTCGACGCGGACCACCACCCCGTGCTCCGCGGGCTCCGGGTCCGCGACCTCCCGCACCTCGGCCGGCTCTCCGTACCGCTCGAACACCACCGCCCGCATGTCCGGTCCCGCCCTCCGGTGATCGTCGCTTCCGCCGGAACGTCATCCCCCGGGTCCCGCCTTGTCGCGGGCGTCCCCGGTCCGCCGCGCGCCGGGCCGGCCGCCGAGCTTTGATTCATACCCCTAGGGGGTATAACCTGGAACCGTGGCCACGGCCACACCGACCCCTTACGCCTCGACGAGGAGCAACGACATGACCTCCCAGACCGACACCCAGGGTTCCGTCACCACCGTCTACCGGGTGAGCGGGATGAGCTGCGGGCACTGCGAGGGCGCCGTCTCCGGCGAGATCTCCCGGCTCCCCGGGGTCAGCTCGGTGCAGGCGGTCGCCTCCTCCGGCGAGGTGACCGTCGTCTCCGCGGCCCCGCTCGACGAGGAGGCCGTCCGCGCCGCCGTCGACGAGGCCGGCTTCGAGCTGGCCGGCCCGGCCTGAGCCGGGAACGCCCCGCTTCCGCACGGCGTGAACCGGGCCGCGGCGGCCACCCGCTCCCCGCGGTCCGCCACCACCTCGGCCCGGCACGCCACCGCCCCCGGAGCCCCTGACCCCCCTGGAGCCCCGGACGTCCCTGGAGCACGGACATGACCAGCACCACCGCCACCGAGGCGCCGGCCGCCGGACAGCCGGCCCTCTCGGAGGTCGAGCTGCTCATCGGCGGGATGACCTGCGCCTCCTGCGCGGCCCGCGTCGAGAAGAAGCTCAACCGCATGGACGGCGTCACCGCCACGGTGAACTACGCGACGGAGAAGGCCCGGATCACCTACCCGCCGGGCACCGAGGTCGCCGACCTGATCAGCACGGTGGTGCGGACCGGCTACACCGCCGAGGAACCCGCGCCCCCGCGGGAGGAGAGCGACGGGACGCCCGCCGCGGAGGCCGACCCGGAGTCGGCCGCCCTGCGCCGGCGCCTCACCGTCTCCGCGCTCCTCGCCCTCCCCGTCGTCCTGCTGGCGATGGTCCCGCCCCTGCAGTTCGACAACTGGCAGTGGCTCTCGCTCACCCTCGCCGCGCCCGTCGTGGTCTGGGGCGCCGCCCCCTTCCACCGGGCCGCCTGGACCAACCTCCGGCACGGCGCGGCCACCATGGACACGCTGGTCTCCGTCGGCACGCTCGCCGCGTTCGGCTGGTCCCTGTGGGCGCTGTTCCTCGGCGACGCGGGCATGCCCGGCATGCGCCACCCCTTCGAACTCACCGTCGCCCGCACCGACGGCGCCTCCACGGTCTACCTGGAGGTCGCCGCCGGCGTCACCGTGTTCATCCTGCTCGGCCGCTGGCTGGAGGCCCGCTCCAAGCGCCGCGCGGGAGCGGCCCTGCGGGCGCTGATGGAGCTGGGCGCCAAGGACGTGACCGTGCTGCGCGAGGGACGCGAGGTGCGGGTCCCGGCGGAGCGGCTGGCCGTGGGCGACCGGTTCGTCGTACGGCCCGGGGAGAAGATCGCCACCGACGGCACGGTGCTCGAGGGCTCCTCCGCCGTGGACGCGTCCATGCTGACCGGCGAGTCCGTCCCGGTGGACGTCACCGCCGGCGACACCGTCACCGGCGCCACGGTCAACGCCGGCGGACGGCTCGTCGTCGAGGCGACCCGGATCGGCGCCGACACACAGCTCGCGCGGATGGCGAAGCTGGTGGAGGAGGCGCAGAACGGCAAGGCCCGGGTGCAGCGCCTCGCCGACCGGATCTCCGGGATCTTCGTCCCCGTGGTGCTGCTGATCGCCGTCGGCGCCTTCGGGATGTGGCTCGGCTCCACCGGTGACACGGTCGCCGCGTTCACCGCCGCCGTCGCCGTACTGATCATCGCCTGCCCGTGCGCCCTCGGGCTCGCCACGCCGACCGCCCTGATGGTCGGCACCGGGCGCGGCGCCCAGCTCGGCATCCTCATCAAGGGCCCCGAGGTCCTGGAGTCCACCCGCCGCGTCGACACCGTCGTCCTGGACAAGACCGGCACCGTCACCACCGGACGGATGACCCTCCAGGAGGTGTACGTCGCCGAGGGCACGGACGAGCGGCTGCTGCTGCGGCTCGCGGGCGCCCTGGAGCACGCCTCCGAGCACCCCGTCGCGCGGGCGATCGCCGCGGGCGCGGAGGAACGCGCCGGCGCGCTGCCCCGTGCGGAGCACTTCGAGAACGTGCCCGGCCGGGGCGTGCGCGGGCGCGTGGAGGGCCACGAGGTCGCCGTGGGGCGGCTCTCCGAGCTCTTCGGGGAGCTGCCGCCTGAGCTGGCGCGGGTGAAGGACGAGGCCGAGCGGGACGGGCGCACTGCCGTCGTGGCCGGCTGGGACGGCGCGGCACGCGGTGTCCTGACGGTCGCCGACGCCGTGAAGGAGACCAGCGCCGAGGCGGTGCGCGAGCTGCGGGCCCTGGGGCTCACACCGGTGCTGCTGACCGGCGACAACCGGACCGTGGCCGAGGCGGTGGCGCGGAGCGTGGGCATCGACCGGGTGATCGCCGAGGTGCTGCCCGAGGACAAGGCCGACGTCGTACGACGGCTGCAGGACGAGGGGCGCAGCGTCGCCATGGTCGGCGACGGGGTCAACGACGCGGCCGCGCTGGCCGTCGCCGATCTGGGTCTCGCCCTGGGCACCGGCACGGACGCGGCGATCGAGGCGGGCGACCTGACCCTGGTCCGCGGCGACCTGCGGGCGGCCGCGGACGCGATACGGCTGTCCCGCAGGACGCTCGGCACGATCAAGGGCAATCTGGTGTGGGCCTTCGGCTACAACGTGGCCGCGCTGCCGCTGGCCGCGGCCGGACTGCTGAACCCGATGATCGCCGGTGCGGCGATGGCGTTCTCCTCGGTCTTCGTGGTGACGAACAGCCTGCGCCTGCGGGCGTTTCATTGAGGTCTCGAGTTGGGGTGTACCCCTGTCGTCCGGTACGTCCCTCACATAAGCTCTTCACACGGCTCGCGCATCTTCCTTACGCTCGGGTCCCGTGAGCGGTTTGCGGGCTCCCGCGCACCTTCGAGGGATGTGCAAGAGACGCAGATCACAGTGATCTGAACGTAACCATCGAAGGGCTTCGAAGGTCTAAGTTGGCGATGTCAGGCAACGTCTTGGGGGGCGTTTCCTGGCATCTGGGGATGTCTTGGGGGACTTTCCCAGAGATTGCGTTGCCGGGGCACGTGCCCAGCGGGGAGCTTTGAGCGGCCCTCCCGAATGTGCGCTGTCCCGGCAGACCGCACACCGACGAGTGCGGCGGATTCAGGCCCGCCCGTGCTCGCACAGCGATTCAGGCGCTGTCCTCACAGACGCCCGGCCGGATCCCGTGGGGGGAATCCGCACCGGGACATGGGAAGGCGCCCTGGCTCGTCGGCCCGTGGGGGGACCGGCGGCCGGGGCGCCTTCTTCCTTGCGGTCTTCCTTGCGGTCGCGCCACACACCTGGGGGCGCGGGGAACCGCGTGACCGGCCACAGGACCGGCCCGCAGTCGCCCACGCCCCTTCAGTGACGTGCCCTCAGGCGCACCACGTCTCTGTCGGCAGGTGTCAGCGCTCCTCGACCGGGACGAAGTCCCGCTCGACGACGCCCGTGTAGATCTGGCGCGGGCGGCCGATGCGGGAGCCCGGCTCCTTGATCATCTCGTGCCACTGGGCGATCCAGCCCGGCAGCCGGCCGAGGGCGAACAGGACCGTGAACATCTCGGTCGGGAAGCCCATGGCCCGGTAGATCAGACCGGTGTAGAAGTCGACGTTCGGGTAGAGGCTGCGCGAGACGAAGTAGTCGTCGGAGAGCGCGTGCTCCTCCAGCTTCAGCGCGATGTCCAGCAGCTCGTCGGACTTGCCGAGGGCGGACAGCACGTCGTGCGCGGCGGCCTTGATGATCTTGGCGCGCGGGTCGAAGTTCTTGTAGACCCGGTGGCCGAAGCCCATCAGGCGGACGCCGTCCTCCTTGTTCTTCACCTTGCGGATGAAGGAGTCGACGTCGCCGCCGGAGGCCTGGATGCCCTCGAGCATCTCCAGCACCGACTGGTTGGCGCCACCGTGCAGCGGGCCCCACAGGGCGGAGATGCCCGCGGAGATCGAGGCGAACATGTTCGCCTGCGAGGAGCCGACCAGGCGCACGGTGGAGGTCGAGCAGTTCTGCTCGTGGTCCGCGTGCAGGATGAGCAGCTTGTCCAGGGCGGCCACGACGACCGGGTCGAGCTCGTAGTCCTGCGCGGGGACCGAGAACGTCATGCGCAGGAAGTTCTCGACGTAGCCGAGGTCGTTGCGCGGGTAGACGAACGGGTGGCCGACCGACTTCTTGTAGGCGTACGCCGCGATCGTCGGAAGCTTGGCGAGCAGGCGGATGGTGGAGAGGTTGCGCTGCTGCTCGTCGAACGGGTTGTGGCTGTCCTGGTAGAACGTCGACAGCGCGGAGACCACCGACGACAGCATGGCCATCGGGTGGGCGTCGCGCGGGAAGCCCTTGTAGAAGTTCTTGACGTCCTCGTGCAGCAGGGTGTGCTGCGTGATCTCGCCCTTGAACGCGGAGAGCTGGTCGACGGTCGGCAGCTCGCCGTTGATCAGCAGGTAGGCGACCTCCAGGAAGGTGGAGCGCTCGGCCAGCTGCTCGATCGGGTAGCCGCGGTACCGGAGGATGCCGGCCTCGCCGTCCAGGTAGGTGATCCCGGATTTGTAGGCGGCGGTGTTGCCGTAGCCGCTGTCCAGTGTCACCAGACCGGTCTGGGCGCGGAGCTTCCCGATGTCGAAGCCCTTGTCGCCGACGGTGCTGTCGATCACCGGGTAGGTGTACTCGCTGCCGCCGAACCGCAGTACTACAGAGTTGTCGCTCACGTCTTCCCTCACCGACCTAGTGCCTCATCTTCGAGGTGCCCTGACTGTCTCCACCATCCCCCACTCGGCGCAGGAGAGTGCACTCGGGGTCGACCATCGGGCCTATCGGCGGCACTCAGTGCCGCCAACTTGCCCATCCTGCCCCTTGTGTTCGCGATCCGGAAGCCCTCTGTGACCTTCGTGACTCATTTGATCGATCATTTTTTGGTGACGGACCGCTCACAGCGGCGCCTCACGCCTCCGAGAGGCGGGAACCGGCGAGGCGGAAGTCCAGCGCCGTGCACCGGCGGCCCGCCGAGACCGTGCGCACCGCCTGCCCGATCGCCTTGCGGGAGCCGACGAGGACGACCAGCCGCTTGGCCCGGGTGACCGCCGTGTACAGCAGGTTGCGCTGGAGCATCATCCAGGCGCCCGTGGTCACCGGGATGACGACCGCCGGGTACTCGCTGCCCTGGGAACGGTGGATGGTCACGGCGTAGGCGTGCGCCAGCTCGTCCAGCTCGTCGAAGTCGTAACCCACCTCCTCGTCCTCGTCGGTCAGCACCGTCAGGCGCTGGTCGACCGGGTCGAGGGCGGTGACCACGCCCACGGTGCCGTTGAAGACACCGTTCTCCCCCTTCTCGTAATTGTTGCGGATCTGGGTGACCTTGTCGCCGACACGGAAGACCCGGCCGCCGAACCGCTTCTCGGCGAGGTCGGGGCGGCCGGGGGTGATGGCCTGCTGGAGCAGCCCGTTGAGCGTGCCCGCGCCGGCCGGGCCCCGGTGCATGGGGGCGAGGACCTGCACGTCACGGCGGGGGTCCAGGCCGAACTTCGCCGGGATGCGCCGGGCCGCGACGTCGACGGTGAGCCGGCCTGCCTCCTCGGTGTCGTCCTCGACGAAGAGGAAGAAGTCCTTCATGCCGTCGGTGACGGGGTGCTGCCCCGCGTTGATCCGGTGCGCGTTGGTCACCACGCCGGACTGCTGCGCCTGCCGGAAGACACGGGTGAGCCGGACGGCGGGGACGGGGCCGCCGTCGGCGAGGAGGTCCCGGAGCACCTCGCCCGCGCCGACGCTGGGGAGCTGGTCGACGTCGCCGACGAAGAGCAGGTGGGCGCCCGGGGGCACCGCCTTGACCAGCTTGTTCGCGAGGAGCAGGTCCAGCATGGACGCCTCGTCGACCACCACCAGGTCGGCGTCGAGCGGGCGGTCCCGGTCGTAGGCCGCGTCGCCGCCGGGCTTGAGCTCCAGCAGGCGGTGGACGGTGGAGGCCTCGGCGCCGGTCAGCTCGGCGAGCCGCTTGGCTGCGCGGCCGGTCGGGGCGGCGAGGACGACCTTGGCCTTCTTGGCGCGGGCCAGCTCCACGATCGAGCGGACCGTGAAGGACTTGCCGCAGCCGGGCCCACCGGTGAGGACGGCGACCTTCTCGCTCAGCGCCAGCTTGACGGCGGCCTCCTGCTCGGGGGCGAGGTCGGTGCCGGTACGGCCCTTCAGCCAGCCCAGCGCCTTGTCCCAGGCCACGTCCCGGAAGGCCGGCATCCGGTCCTCGTCGGTACGGAGCAGGCGCTGGAGCTGGGCGGAGAGGGCCAGCTCGGCACGGTGGAAGGGGACCAGGTAGACGGCGGTGACGGGGTCGCCGCCGTCGGGGGCGGGCACCTTCTCGCGTACGACGCCGGGGTCCTCGTCGGGGTTCTCCGGCTCGGCGGCGAGCTCGGCCAGGCACTCGATGACGAGGCCGGTGTCCACCTGGAGCAGCTTCACCGCGTCGGCGATCAGCTTCTCCTCGGGGAGGTAGCAGTGCCCCTGGTCGGTGGCCTGCGAGAGGGCGTACTGCAGGCCGGCCTTCACCCGGTCCGGGCTGTCGTGCGGGATGCCGACGGACTGGGCGATCTTGTCGGCGGTGAGGAAGCCGATGCCCCAGACGTCGGCGGCGAGGCGGTAGGGCTGGTTCTTCACGACGGAGATCGAGGCGTCGCCGTACTTCTTGTAGATGCGCACGGCGATGGAGGTGGACACCTCCACGGTCTGGAGGAAGAGCATGACCTCCTTGATCGCCTTCTGCTCCTCCCAGGCGTCGGCGATCTTCTTGGTCCGCTTGGGCCCGAGCCCGGGGACCTCGATGAGGCGTTTCGGCTCCTCCTCGATGACGGTGAGGGTGTCGACGCCGAAGTGCTGGGTGATGCGGTCGGCGAAGACCGGGCCGATGCCCTTGACCAGGCCGGAGCCGAGGTAGCGGCGGATGCCCTGGACGGTGGCGGGGAGGACGGTCGTGTAGTTCTCGACGTGGAACTGCTTGCCGTACTGGGGGTGCGACCCCCAGCGCCCCTCCATCCGCAGGGACTCCCCCACCTGGGCGCCGAGCAGCGCGCCGACGACGGTGAGGAGGTCGCCGGCGCCTCTGCCGGTGTCGACGCGGGCGACCGTGTAACCGTTCTCCTCGTTGGCGTACGTGATCCTTTCCAGGACGCCTTCGAGGGTGGCGAGCCGGCGTTCACCGGGGGCGGCGGCTGCGGACTGGTTGGGCATGGGTCCGACGGTACCGGTGGGGTGTGACACGGGGTGCCCCGTCCGGCCGACCCCGCCCTAGCAGCCCGCCTCGGCGCCGCTGCCCACGAACGAGTCGGCGTCGACCGAGTAGCCGGCCCCGGTGGTGAGGTCGGGGCGGTCTCCGTGGCCGTCCTCCGCGAGGCCCTCGGCGGTGAGGAAGACGACCCGCAGGGTCATGTCCTCCTTGACGAAGCACAGGTCGTCGGACGGGGCTTCGGAGGCCGGATCCCATCCGTCCCGCACCGCCGCCGTCCGGTAGTGGGCGGCGACTTCGGCCTTCGTCCCGGGGTAGGCGTAGGTCCGGCCGGCGTACACCGAGACGTCGCCGCTGTCCGCCCAGCAGCCCGCGTCGACCTCCTCGAAGCCCCGGGCGACGGTGGCCCCGGCGGGCCGGGAGTCGAGGATGCCGAGCGCGGCCATCTCCTTGACCCGGCCGTCGGTCCCCTCGCAGTCCCTGGTGAGCTCCTGCAGCGCGCAGCCGGTGAGCGTTCCGGCCGCGAGCACGGTCGACAGGAGCAGGAGCATGGGGCGGGCGGTGCTTGTCCGTACAGGCAAAGCGGGCTCCAGGATGCGGGTGGGGCGGAAAGGAGCCGCCGGGCAGGGCAGCTGTCCGTGAGACTGCGGAACGGTGTGGCCCGGTTCCACAAGAACGTGTCCGCCAGGGACATCAGCCGAGGGACATCATGCCGGTTCCCGCCGGTTCGGGTTCCTTCAGCGCCTTGGGGAAGTGAGTGAAGGCGGTGGTCGGGAAGGTGAGGGTGGCTCGGGCGGAGTCCTTGAAGTCGCGGGCGGCTACGTGGGTGGGCGAGGTCGCGATCTCCACGCAGTTGTTGCCGTCGCCTCCGCCGGAGTAGGACGACTTGCGCCAGTTCTCCATGGGCCCCTCACATCCTCCCGGTCGTCTCCTTGATCGCTCGCACGAAAGCGCCGAAGGCTTCGGCGGGGAAGGCGAGTGTTCCGTTCGCGGGGGCCTTGGAGTCGCGGATACCTATGTGCGTCGACCCCTCAGCGATCTCCACGCAGGCGTTCCCGTCACCGCCACCGGAGTATGAGGACTTGCGCCAGTGGTCGCGGTCGGCCATCAGTTCCTCACAGTTCCTTCGACAGCTTGTGGATGAGGTCACGCGATGGTGCGGGGTCGCACGACATCGCCTCCACTCTACGGAAATGAGTGCGGAACACCGACAGTTGTGCTTCGGAGTCGACGAAAACCGTTCCATGAGGACCGTCGCGCACGACGGTGTCCAACTTGGGAACGGCGCCGCCCGCGTACACCATGGCGGCGCCGACATCGACGAAGTGTTCGCGCTCGAACGGAATGACCCGGACCGTGACGTGCGGCGCCTCGGAGAACTCCAGGAGTCGGGCCAGTTGGCCTCGTGCGGCAGCACGACTGCTGACCATCATGCGCAGCGCCGCCTCATGGACCAGTGCCTCGTACCTGGTGGGCTGCTCCTTGGTCAGGATGGCACGGCGCTGCATCCGGTGTTGGACTCGCAGTTCCAGATCCGCTTCCGGCAATTCAGGAACGCGGGACGAGAACAGCGCTCTCGCGATGTCCTCGGTCTGCAGGAGCCCAGGAACATGCAGGAAGTCCACGTCCCATCGGTAGCCGGCGTGATGCTCCAGTTCCGACAGGTCCAGGAAGGACGTCGGCAGAAGACCCCGGTACCCTTCCCACCAACCGGGTGTCCGCTCTCCCGCCATGGCCGCCAGGGCATCCACCAGTTGTTGATCGGTGCAGTTGTAGTGTGCCGCGATGCGGCGCAGGCGCGCCTCACTGACACCCGCCAGGCCGGCCTCGATCTGGCTCACTTGGGCGGAGTCGGTACCCAACAACGCTGCGGCTTCCCGCCCTTTGATCCCTGCGGCCTCGCGGAGCTTGCGCAGTTCAGCGCCTAAACGCCGCTGACGAGCAGTGGCCTGCTGCCTACGTGGCATCGCCGCCCTCCTTCGCTTCAACCAGCGTTCTACAGCGACTCGTTCGGGGGACAGGCTACGACAGCGGCTTGCGTTGGACCAAATTTGGTACCTACTGTCAGTGACGCGACGCACACCGTGCGACACCGGCCCGCCGGAAGCGCACCGCCCCGTCCTGTCGTGACGGCTGCGGCAATGACACCGGGGCCGATTCCAACTCCCCCGCACCCGAAACGGAGTCCCGCATGTCCGAAAACGAACCGTGGGAGTACTCCCTGTACATCCCCAACGACCTCCGCGCCGTCACCGTCAGCCGTCGCACCCTCCGTCTGATCCTGACCATGCACGGACTGATCCGCCTCGTCGACGTCGCCGAACTCCTCGCCACCGAGCTGGTCTCCAACGCCGTGCGGCACACCAAGGGCCCCGCCGGCCTGCGCGTGCACTGGTCGCCGCCGGGGACGTTGCGGATCGGGGCGTGGGACGCGGACCCTCAACCTCCGGAGCCACCCAGGCAGTTCCAAGACGAGGCGGAGGACGGGCGGGGGCTGGCGCTGGTGCGGGCCTGCGCCGACGTGTGGGGGTGGCAGCCGCTGGCCAGGCAGGGCAGCCGGGGCAAGTACGTGTGGTGCGAGCTGTCGGCGGCCTGACGGCGCGAGCCCGTCACGTACGGGCTTCGCCGCCCCGCACGTACGCTCCCGCGCGCGCCGCCGCCACCGCGGCCTCGGCGGCCTGGTCCGCGGCCGCTTCGTCGAGGGGGGCGCCGGTGGTCAGCAGACGGTAGTAAAGGGGGGCGGAGACGGCGCGGATCACCTCGTGGGCGTCGGTGCCCTCGGGGACCTCGCCCCGGTCGACGGCCTGCTGGACGCAGGGCGCCCACTCCTCGACGCGGATGTCGTAGAAGCGGTGCAGGGCCTCGGCCGTCTTCGCCTCGCAGGTGGCGGCGGCGATCACCGCCTTGAACAGCGCCCCTTGCCGCGGGTCGGCCAGGGTGCGCCGCACGAGCCGGGCGTTGGCCTTGAGGTCGCCGAGCAGCGAGCCGGTCTCGGTGCGCGGCAGCGACTGCTCGGCCATGTCCAGCAGCAGATCGGCCACCAGGCCGGTCACCGTCCCCCAGCGGCGGTAGACGGTGGTCTTGCCCACCTCGGCACGGCGCGCGACGTCGGCGAGGTCCAGGTGGGCGAAGCCGTGCTCCGCCAGGGCGTCCCCGGCCGCCCGCAGCACCGACGCCCGCACCCGCGCCGTGCGCCCACCAGGACGGACGGTCCCCGGATCCGCACCCTCGAACTCCATAACGGGACTCCAGTTCCATTAAATGCTCACGCCTGCTACGTTGGGGTCCACACTAACGGAACTTCAGACCCGTTAGCCAGGTCGTGTGATGGGAGAGGAACAGCCATGGAGTACAGGCAGTTGGGCGCGTCCGGCCTCAAGGTCCCCGCACTGAGCTTCGGCGCCGGCACCTTCGGCGGCCAGGGGCCGCTGTTCGGCGCCTGGGGCACCACGGACGCGCGGGAAGCACGGCGTCTCGTGGACATCTGCCTCGACGCCGGGATCACGATGTTCGACACCGCCGACGTCTACTCCGGCGGGGCCTCCGAGGAGGTGCTGGGCGAGGCGATCAAGGGCCGCAGGGACCAGGTGATCGTGTCCACCAAGACCGGCCTGCCGATGGGCGACGGCCCCGGCGACGCGGGCACCTCCCGTTCACGCCTGATCACCGCGTGCGAGGACGCCCTGCGCCGTCTCGGCACCGACCACATCGACCTGTTCCAGCTGCACGCCTTCGACGCCGGGACGCCGGTCGAGGAGGTCCTGTCCACGCTCGACGACCTCGTACGGGCGGGGAAGGTCCGCTACCTCGGCATCTCCAACTTCTCCGGCTGGCAGGCGATGAAGTCCCTGGCGAGCGCGGAGAGGTACGGCCGTCCTCGTTATGTGGCCCATCAGGTCTACTACTCGCTCATCGGCCGCGACTACGAGTGGGAGCTGATGCCCCTCGGGCTCGACCAGGGGCTCGGAGCCCTCGTCTGGAGCCCGCTCGGCTGGGGACGGCTCACCGGCAAGGTCCGCCGCGGCCTGCCGCTCCCGGCCGGCAGCCGACTGCACCGCACCGCGGACTACGGCCCGCCGGTCGAGGACGAACACCTCTACCGCGTGGTCGACGTCCTCGACGAGGTCGCGCGGGAGACCGGCAGGAGCGTTCCGCAGGTCGCCCTCAACTGGCTGCTGCGGCGGCCGACCGTCTCCTCCGTCATCATCGGCGCCCGCAACGAGGAGCAGCTCCGCCAGAACCTCGGCGCCGTCGGCTGGTCGCTCACGCCCGACCAGACGGCGAGACTCGACGCGGCGAGTGCCAGGACGGCGCCCTACCCGTACTTCCCCTACCAGCGCCAGGAAGGCTTCGCCCGCCTCAACCCGCCCGTCGTCGCAGCTCCGCCCGCCGCGTGAGGACCGGCGTTGTCGGTGGTGATCAGCAAGGTAGCGACGGCAGACCGGCCGAACGCCCCGCTCGGCCGCTCGAGTCCGGTGACCGTGCGCAGCGCGGGCCACCGGGGGGCGGCCACCGCCGCTCAGCCCGTGATGGAGAAGAAGATCGTGTCCTGGGTGTACCAGTCGATGTTCTTCGTGGAGTACTCCCACTCCGTGTGCTCGAACTCGAGCTTCTCGGCCAGCTCCCGCAGGTCGTACCGGAAGTCCTCGTCCACCCGGTCCAGCGCCGCGCGGTAGGCGTCGGCGGCCGGCTTGGCCCTGGCCAGCGGGAACATGCCGATGTGCGGCCCGTCGACGGGAGAGGGGACGGGGAAGGGGATCTCCTCGGGCGGCCCGGAGAACAGGCGGTCGTGCAGCAGGAGATCGGCGCTCACGCCCGCACGGCGCAGCTCTTCGTCGAGCAGGCCGAAGAAGGTGGAGGGCCGGGAGTAGACACCGAGGTCGGCGGGGTCGGAGGCGTTGCGGTCGATGATGTGCTGGAGCGCGCGGTAGTAGGCGCCCGCCGCGTACTCGGCTTCGGAGCTCGCGTGACCGGCCACGAGGTGCTCCAGCGCGTCGGGGACGGTCAGGCCCAGGTCGATGCCCTGCCGCTCCAGTTCCCGCTGGCTCTCCCGCGCCTTCTCACGCATGACGCCCAGCTGCCGTGCCTGGTCGGGCGTCAGGTCGTCCGCGGCTCCGATGAAGGCCAGGACGTCGGCTTTGTCGGCGGTGCTGTACGAGATGATCCGGCTCATGACCGTCATGCTGTCAGCGACCACTGACAGCGCGGCGGGGAAGGCGATCCGCCGGAGCGCGGTGGGCGGGCCCGCTGCCGCGCCGCGCGGTCACGATTCGGTTTCGGCCATCCGCCACCCTCTTGTCAGCCACCCGTGTAATCGTTTCCAATCCTCCGTGTAATCGATTCCACGAGGAGGTGGAACGGCGATGGCGAGCATCAAGGACGTCGCCGCGCGGGCCGGGGTGTCCGTCGCCACGGTGTCGCGCGTCCTGAACGACCACCCGTCGGTCAGCGCGGACGCCCGTACCCGTGTGCTGGCCGCCGTCGAGGCGCTGGGGTACCGCCCGAACGCCGTCGCACGCTCCCTGCGCACCGACCAGACCCGCACCCTCGGACTGGTCATCAGCGACGTGATGAACCCGTACTTCACCGAGCTGGCGCGCTCCGTCGAGGAGGAGGCCCGCGCGCTCGGCTACAGCGTGATCATCGGCAACGCCGACGAGCGGCCCGACCTCCAGGACCACCACGTCACCACCCTGCTGGACCGCCGCATCGACGGCCTGCTCGTCTCCCCCACCGACGGCGGCTCCCCGCGCATGCTGGACGCCGCCCGCACGGGCACCCCCATGGTCTTCGTCGACCGGTGGATCCCCGGGGTGGACGTGCCCGTCGTCAGGTCCGACGGACGCGGCGCCGTACGGGACCTGGTCGCGCACCTGTACGAGCTCGGGCACCGCAAGCTCGCGATCATCGCCGGGCCCGCCGCCACCACCACCGGCCGTGAGCGCGTGGACGCCTTCCGCGAGGCGCTCGGCGCGTACGGGCTCGCCCTCCCCGGCGCCTACATCGGCCAGGGCGACTTCCAGGCCGACAGCGGGCGCCGGGTCACCGAGGGCTTCCTCGACCTGGCCGAGCCGCCCGAGGTCGTGTTCGCCGCCGACAACCTGATGGCGCTCGGCGCGCTGGACGCCGTCCGCGCGCGCGGGCTGCGGGTGCCCGACGACATCGCGCTGGCCGCGTTCGACGACATCCCGTGGTTCGTGCACACCGATCCGCCGGTCACCGCCATCGCCCAGCCCACCCGTGAACTGGGCCGGGCCGCCGTGCGCGCGCTGGTCGACCGCGTCGAGGGCGGTCCCGGCGAGTCCGTGACCCTGCCCGCCCGGCTCGTCGTACGCCGCTCGTGCGGTGAGCCGGTGTCCCCACAGTCCCCCTCCCCCGTACGAAGGAGTACGTCGTGAGCAACCCGGACGAGTTGCTGCGCATCGAGGGCATCCGCAAGACCTTCCCCGGTGTGGTCGCGCTCGACAGCGTCGACTTCGACCTGCGCCGGGGCGAGGTGCACGTGCTCCTCGGTGAGAACGGCGCCGGCAAGAGCACGCTGATCAAGATGCTCTCCGGCGCCTACACGCCCGACGCCGGCCGGATCACGGTCGGCGGCCAGGAGGTGCGCGTCCACGGTGCGCAGGACTCCGAGCGGCTCGGGATCGCCACCATCTACCAGGAGTTCAACCTGGTCCCCGATCTGACGGTGGCCGAGAACATCTTCCTGGGCCGGCAGCCGCGCCGCTTCGGGATGATCGACCGGAAGCGGATGGACGCGGACGCCGAGGTGCTGCTGAAGCGGGTCGGGGTGGACGTCTCCCCCCGGGCCCGGGTGCGCGAACTCGGCATCGCCCGGCTGCAGATGGTCGAGATCGCCAAGGCGCTCAGCCTGGACGCGCGCGTGCTCGTCATGGACGAGCCGACCGCCGTGCTGACCTCCGAGGAGGTCGAGAAGCTGTTCGCCATCGTGCGACGGCTGCGCGAGGACGGCGTCGGGATCGTGTTCATCACGCACCACCTGGAGGAGATCGCCGCCCTCGGCGACCGGGTCACCGTCATCCGGGACGGCCGCAGCGTCGGCCAGGTGCCCGCCTCGACCCCCGAGGACGAGCTGGTACGGCTCATGGTCGGACGGTCGATCGAGCAGCAGTACCCGCGCGAGCGCGCCGAGGCCGGTGACGCGCTGCTCAAGGTCGAAGGGCTCACCCGGGACGGCGTCTTCCACGACGTGGGCTTCGAGGTGCGGGCCGGTGAGGTCGTCGGCATCGCGGGGCTCGTCGGAGCCGGGCGGACCGAGGTGGTCCGGGCCGTGTTCGGGGCCGACCCGTACGACGCCGGTGCCGTGCACGTCGCGGGGGCGCCGCTGCGCCGCCACGACGTGAACGCCGCCATGGCGGCCGGGATCGGACTCGTGCCCGAGGACCGCAAGGGGCAGGGGCTGGTGCTCGACGCCTCCGTCGAGGAGAACCTCGGCCTGGTCACCCTGCGGTCCGCCTCCCGCGCGGGGCTCGTCGACCTCAAGGGGCAGCACGAGGCGGCCGAGCGGATCGCCGGGCAGCTCGGCGTGCGGATGGCCGGGCTCGGACAGCACGTGCGCACGCTCTCCGGCGGCAACCAGCAGAAGGTCGTCATCGGCAAGTGGCTGCTGGCGGACACCAAGGTGCTGATCCTCGACGAGCCGACGCGCGGCATCGACGTCGGCGCCAAGGTCGAGATCTACCAGCTCATCAACGAACTGACGGCCGCCGGCGCCGCCGTGCTCATGATCTCCAGCGACCTGCCGGAGGTGCTCGGCATGAGCGACCGGGTGGTCGTCATGGCACAGGGGCGCGTCGCCGGCGAACTCACCGCCGAAGAGGCCACCCAGGACGCCGTGATGGCCCTCGCCGTCAGCACTCACACCCATGGAACGGAGGCCTCCCGTGGCCACTGACACGCTCAAGGGCAAGCCGGGCGCGCAGGGCGGCGCCACGGCCGGCCTGCGCCGCCTGCTCCTCGACAACGGCGCGCTGACCGCGCTGATCGTCCTCGTGATCGCCATGTCGGCGCTGTCCGGGGACTTCCTGACCGCCGACAACCTCCTCAACGTCGGCGTCCAGGCCGCCGTGACCGCGATCCTCGCCTTCGGCGTCACCTTCGTGATCGTCTCGGCGGGCATCGACCTGTCGGTCGGCTCGGTCGCCGCGCTGTCCGCCACCGTGCTGGCGTGGAGCGCGACCGAGGCCGGGATCCCGGTCGCCCTGGCGGTCCTGCTGGCCGTCGCGACGGGCATCGCCTGCGGTCTGGTGAACGGTTTCCTCATCTCGTACGGGAAGCTGCCGCCGTTCATCGCGACGCTCGCCATGCTGTCGGTGGGGCGCGGTCTGTCGCTCGTGATCTCGCAGGGCTCCCCGATCGCCTTCCCGGACTCCGTCTCCCACCTGGGCGACACGCTGGGCGGCTGGCTGCCGGTGCCGGTCCTCGTGATGGTCGTCATGGGGCTGCTCACCGCCTTCGTGCTCGGACGGACGTACATCGGCCGCTCCATGTACGCCATCGGCGGCAACGAGGAGGCCGCGCGCCTTTCGGGCCTGCGGGTGAAGCGGCAGAAGCTCGCCATCTACGCGTTCTCCGGTCTGTTCGCCGCCGCCGCGGGCATCGTGCTCGCCTCCCGGCTGTCCTCCGCGCAGCCGCAGGCCGCGCAGGGCTACGAGCTGGACGCCATCGCCGCCGTCGTCATCGGCGGCGCCTCGCTGGCGGGCGGCACCGGCAAGGCGTCGGGCACGCTGATCGGCGCGCTGATCCTGGCGGTGCTGCGCAACGGGCTCAACCTGCTGTCCGTCTCCGCGTTCTGGCAGCAGGTCGTCATCGGTGTCGTCATCGCGCTGGCCGTCCTCTTCGACACGCTGCGCCGCAAGGCGGGCGCGACCACCCCGGCGGCCGGGGCGTCCGGGGGCGGGAACCGCGGCAAGCAGGCGCTCACGTACGTGATCGCCGCCGTCGTCGCCGTCGCGGTGGTCGGCGCGACCTCGCTGCTGCACAACGGGTCCCCGGCCGGGAAGACGCAGAAGATCGGCCTGTCGCTGTCGACGCTGAACAACCCGTTCTTCGTGCAGATCAGGGCCGGCGCCGAGGAGGAGGCGGAGAAGCTGGGCGTGGACCTGACGGTCACGGACGCGCAGAACGACGCCTCCCAGCAGGCCAACCAGCTGCAGAACTTCACCAGCGGCTCGCTCTCCGCGGTCGTCGTCAACCCGGTGGACTCCGACGCGGCCGGTCCCGCGGTGCGCGGCGCCAACAAGGCCGGCATCCCGGTCGTCGCCGTGGACCGCGGGGTCAACAAGGCGGACACGGCCGCGCTGGTCGCCTCCGACAACGTCGAGGGCGGCGCGCTGGGCGCGAAGGCGCTCGCCGAGAAGCTCGGCGGCAAGGGCACCATCGTCATCCTGCAGGGCCAGGCGGGCACCTCCGCCAGCCGCGAGCGCGGGGCAGGCTTCGCGGCCGGGCTGAAGGACTACCCGGGCATCGAGGTCGTCGCCAAGCAGCCCGCGGACTTCGACCGCACCAAGGGCCTGGACGTGATGACGAACCTGCTCCAGGCGCATCCGGACGTCGACGGCGTCTTCGCCGAGAACGACGAGATGGCGCTCGGCGCGGTCAAGGCGCTCGGTTCGAGGGCCGGGAAGTCGGTCCAGGTCGTCGGCTTCGACGGCACGCCGGACGGGCTGAAGGCGGTCGAGGCCGGCACGTTGTACGCGTCCGTCGCGCAGCAGCCGTCGGAACTCGGCAGGATCGCGGTGCGCAACGCGCTGCGGGCCGCCGAGGACGAGAAGGTGGAGAGCATGGTGAAGGTGCCGGTGAAGGTGGTCACGCGGGAGAACGTGGCCGGCTTCGAGGGCTGACGCCGGGCACGGAGGCACCCGGGCGGGCGGTCACGACGACCGCCCGCCCTCACTCGGATTCACTCGGGTTCACTGGGGTTCACTCGGATCGGGGAGCAACACATGTACGACTACGACCTCCTGGTCGTCGGGTCGGCCAACGCCGACCTGGTGATCGGGGTCGAGCGCCGGCCGGGCGCCGGGGAGACGGTCCTCGGCTCCGACCTGGCCGTCCACCCGGGCGGCAAGGGCGCGAACCAGGCGGTCGCCGCCGCCCGGCTCGGCGCCCGTACGGCCCTGCTGGCGCGGGTCGGCGACGACGGGCACGGACGGCTGCTGCTGGACTCGCAGCGGACGGCCGGGGTGGACACGGTGGGCGTGCTGGTGGGCGGGGCGCCCACCGGGGTCGCGCTGATCACGGTGGACCCGTCGGGGGACAACAGCATCGTCGTCTCGCCCGGCGCCAACGGCCGGCTGACGCCGGCGGACGTGCGGGCGGCCGGCAGCCTGTTCCACGCCTCCAAGGTGGTCTCCGCGCAGCTGGAGATCCCGCTGGAGACGGTGGTGGAGGTGGTGCGGAGCCTGGCGCCGGGCAGCCGGTTCGTGCTGAACCCGTCCCCGCCGCGCCCGCTCCCTGCGGAGGTGCTGGCGGCCTGCGACCCGCTGATCGTCAACGAGCACGAGGCGAAGGTGATCCTGGGCGACACCGCCGGGGCGGGCGACGGACCGGAGGACTGGGCGCGGCTGCTGCTGGCGAAGGGTCCGCGCTCGGTGGTGGTGACGCTGGGCGGCGAGGGCGCGCTGGTGGCCTCCGCCGACGGTGTCGCCCGCGTCCCGTCCGTGCGGGTGCGCGCCGTGGACACCACCGGGGCGGGTGACGCGTTCACCGCCGCGCTGGCCTGGCACCTCGGCGCGGGCGAGCCGCTCGCCGGGGCCGCGGCGTACGCGGCCCGGGTGGGGGCGGCGACGGTCACCAAGGAGGGCGCGCAGGTGTCCTTCCCGACGGCGGAGGAGGTCGCGTCGCTGTGAAGAGGCACGGGATCCTGAACCGGCACCTCTCCGGCGCCCTGGCCGAGCTCGGGCACGGGGACGGGGTGCTGGTGTGCGACGTGGGGATGCCGATCCCCGACGGGCCGCGCGTGGTGGACCTGGCGTTCCGCGCGGGGGTGCCGTCGTTCGCGGAGGTGCTGGAGGGGCTGCTGGAGGAGCTGGTCGTCGAGGGCGCCACGGCCGCGTCCGAGGTGCGGGAGGCCAATCCGGCGGCGGCCGGACTGCTGGCGGACCGCTTCCCCGGCCTCGGCCTGGTCCCGCACGAGCGGCTCAAGGAGCTGAGCGCCGGCGCGCGGCTCGTCGTCCGCACCGGCGAGGCACGGCCGTACGCCAACGTGCTGCTGCGCTGCGGGGTGTTCTTCTGAGGCGGTCCGTATGAACTTCGAGGGGGCCCGGTCCGTCGACCCGGCCCCCTCGTCCCTCCCCGTCAGAACCCCTCGAAATCCCCCCCCGGGTCCCCTCCCAGAAGTCCTGACGCCGAGTACGACCCGCGAGGTGCGGGGAGGGTTGCACGGGGTGCGGAAGATTTTTCCCGGCCGTCCCCGAAGGACCTCGAACCGTGCCCCGCAGGTCGTTCCCTGGGATCATCCGTCGGATGAGTGTCGGCAGTTGTCCGATGCCGTTGAGCAGGACGGGGGATCCGCCATGAAACCGGCCGGCCTCATGAACAGGAGCACTGTGCCCGAGCAGGAACCCGCCGTCGACGCCGACTCCTGGAACACGGCCGTACTCGATCTGTTCGGTGGCGGCTGGACCTTCGCCCAGGTGGGCCCCAGGCGCCACGACGACTGGCGCCGTGATGTGACCACGGTCATGGCCCTCAAGACCACCGATCCACGACGCTGGGCCTCGCTCAACTACGCGCCCGGAGTCGACGAGAACCACAGCGGCACGCACTCGCCGTTCCTTCCGTGGAGTCCCGAGGAGACCGGGAAGTCCCTGCACGAAATAGGAGTGGAACCGGCCGGCCGGCTCCTGGTCGCGCTGCAGGGCGAGCTCTACCAGGCCGCCCGCATCCCCGGCTTCGAACAGCGGAAGGAGACGTTGTTCAGGAGCTCCCGGACGATCTTGTCGCGGTTCGGCGCCGGCAGCCGCTTCTTCACGAACGCGGCCGAAGCCCGCAGGGACCCCGACGCCGACCTCCTGAACCCCGACACGGAGTGGGACTGTCTTTCCGTCTGCACCACCGACTGTGGACTCGTCGCCGTGTCCGACGCGGAAGTCGGCGTCTTCTGGGCGTTCCGGGAGGACTGAAGGGCCCCGGCCCCGCGCACCCGCTCCGGCGCCTGACCCGCCCACGGAGCCGTCCGGTGGGCCACCCGGTGGGAGTGGCACGCCCGGTTCCCGGAGGCCGGGCGGTCCCCGGCCTCCGCCGACGGTGTCGCCCGGGTCCCTTTCCAGGAGTCCTGACCGACTCCCTGTACGACCCACGAGGCGCGGGGAGGGCACGGGCTCTCCGGAATTTTTTGCGGTTCCGGTTCCTTGCGGTGTCCGTCCGGGCAGGATGCGGGCGTCCGGTATGCGGTGAGGGTGTGTGGGGATGCTGGTGCAGGAGTTCCGGACCGGGGCGGTGCCGCCCGCCGAGCGGTGGGATCTGTGGCAGGACGTGGCCACGCGGACGCACGTGCCCACCCTGATGCGCAGTGGGCGCAGCGACGACTTCGAGGCCACGATGCGGGTGCTGCCCCTGGGGGACCTGCAGATCGCCGAGCTGGACCTGCCGCACCTGGACACCGTGCGCACACCGCGGGTCATCCGGCGTTTCGACCCTGAGTTCCTGCAGATCAACTGTCATCTCTCCGGCGACGGCATCCTGGTGCAGGACGGCACCGAGGGGGTGTTCGGGGCGGGGCAGCTCATCGTGGCCGACACCAGCCTTCCGTACGACGTCCGCATCAACAGGACGTCGCAGCGGTCCACGACGGTGGTCGTCAGCATGCCCCGGGCCCGGCTCCCGCTGCCGCCGCGCGCGGTGCGCCGCCTGCTGGCGGTGCCGCTCACGGTGGACCACGGCATGGGCGGCGCGCTGTACCGCTGGCTGGCCGACGTCGCCCGGCGGGCCGACGAGTTCACCGAGGCGGACGCGCCGGTGCTGGCCTCGGTGACCACCGACCTCCTCGCCTCCGTGCTCGGCCGCTGCGCGGACTCCGAGGACGCGCTGCCGCCGGAGTCCCGCCGTCGCGCCCTGCACGCCCGGATCCGGGACTTCATCGACCGGAACCTGGGCGATCCGTCGCTGTCCCCGGCGGCCGTCGCGGCGGCCCACGGCATCTCGGTACGGCATCTGCACCAGCTGTTCGCGGCGGAGGGCGAGACCCCGGCGGCCTGGATCCGCCACCGTCGGCTGGAGCGGTGCCGCCGCGACCTGGCCGACCCCCGGCTGCGGGGCCGCTCCGTCCACGCGATCGCCGCGCGGTGGGGCTTCACCGACGCGGCCACCTTCAGCCGCGTCTTCCGCCGCGCGTACGGCATGACGCCGACGGACCACCGCCACCACGCGAGCCCGTAGGGGCGGGTGTGCCGTCCTGCCGGAATCGACAAGCCCTCTGCACGAACGGTCAAGGATGCACACGTTCGACGGCCGCATGCTGGTGCCCGTGCGCAGTGGGGGCTGTGCACGCACGGGGGAACGGGGGGAAGCAGCGTGCGGTGCCGGCGAACGTCGGCGTCCGGTCCGGCACCGCACGGCTTGCGCCCCGCACGGGGACGACAGGGCACGGGAAGACCTCTCCCCAGAGCTTCTCCCGTGCCCCGCGCCCCGACGCGGTGCCCCGGGCCCCGCACAAGACCCGGGACGCCACACGGGCGGAACCCGGGCCCCGCACAAGACCCGGGACGCCGCGTGCGGCTCCTAGCCCGCGTGCTCCGCGAACCGTGCCGCCGTCTCGGCGAGCACCTCGCGGCCGTCGCGGGCCCACAGGACGTCGTTGAACAGTTCGACCTCGATGGGGCCGGTGTACCCGGCCGCCTCCACGTAGCCCTTCCACTCCCGCATGTCGACCGCGCCGTCGCCGATCTGGCCGCGGCCGTTGAGGACGCCCTCGGGCAGCGGGGTGGTCCAGTCGGCGAGCTGGAAGGTGTGGATGCGGCTCTGGGCGCCCGCGCGGGCGATCTGCGCGGGGGCCCCGTCGTCCCACCAGATGTGGTACGTGTCGACCGTGACGCCCACCTGGTGGGCGGGGAAGCGCTCCGCGATGTCCAAGGCCTGGGCGAGCGTCGAGACCACGCACCGGTCGGAGGCGAACATGGGGTGCAGCGGCTCGATGGCCAGTCTCACCCCGTGCTCCTCGGCGTAGGGGCCGAGTTCGGCGAGCGCGTCCGCGATGCGTTCCCGGGCGCCGCGCAGGTCCTTGGAGCCGGCCGGCAGTCCGCCCGAGACCAGGACCAGGGTGTCGGTGCCGAGCGTGGCCGCCTCGTCGACCGCCCGCCGGTTGTCGGCCAGGGCCGCCGCCCGCTCGCCGGGGTCGATCGCGGTGAGGAAGCCGCCGCGGCACAGGGTCGTCACCGCCAGGCCCGCGTCGCGGACCAGTTTCGCGGCCGCCTCGACGCCGTACGCCTGGACGGGCTCGCGCCACAGGCCCACGCCCGGTACGCCCAGCTCGCGGCAGGCGTCGACGAGGTCGGGCAGCGACAGCTGCTTGACCGTCATCTGGTTGATGCTGAAACGCGCGAGGTCGGTCACGGGGTCACTCCGTACAGGTGCAACAGGGTCCTCATGCGTTCCTCGGCGAGCTTGGGATCGGGGAACAGGCCGAGGCCGTCGGCGAGTTCGTAGGCGCGGGCGAAGTGCGGCAGGGAACGCGCCGACTGCAGTCCGCCGACCATCGTGAAGTGGCTCTGGTGGCCCGCCAGCCAGGCCAGGAAGACCACGCCCGTCTTGTAGAAGCGGGTGGGCGCCTGGAAGAGGTGGCGGGAGAGCTCGACGGTCGGGTCGAGCAGGGCGCGGAAGCCCTCCGTGTTCCCGGTGTCGAGGACGCGGACCGCTTCCGCCGCCAGCGGGCCGAGCGGGTCGAAGATGCCGAGCAGGGCGTGGCTGAAGCCCTGCCCGTCGCCGGCGATCAGCTCGGGGTAGTTGAAGTCGTCGCCGGTGTAGCAGCGCACGCCCTGCGGCAGGCGGCGGCGCAGGTCGATCTCGCGCTGGGCGTCCAGGAGCGAGACCTTGATGCCGTCGACCTTGTCCGGGTGGGCGGCGATGACCTCCAGGAAGGTGTCGGTGGCCGCGTCGAGGTCCTCCGAACCCCAGTAGCCCTCCAGGGCCGGGTCGAACATGGGGCCCAGCCAGTGCAGGATCACGGGCTCGGCGGCCTGGCGCAGCAGGTGGCCGTAGACCTCCAGGTAGTCCTCCGGGCCCTGCGCCGTCGCGGCCAGCGCGCGGGACGCCATCAGGATGGCCTGCGCGCCGGACTCCTCGACGACCGCGAGCTGTTCCTCGTACGCCGCCCGCACCTCGGCGAGGGTGCCGCCGGCGAGCTGGTCGGTGCCGACGCCGCAGGCGATGCGGCCGCCGACCGCCTTCGCCTCGGCGGCGGAGCGGCGGATGAGTTCCGCCGCGCCGGCCCAGTCCAGGCCCATGCCGCGCTGGGCGGTGTCCATGGCCTCGGCGACGCCCAGGCCGTGCGACCACAGGTGGCGGCGGAAGGCGAGGGTGGCGTCCCAGTCGACGGCCGCCGGCGAGTCGGGGGTGGTGTCGGCGTACGGGTCGGCGACGACGTGCGCGGCCGAGAAGACCGTACGGGAGGTGAAGGGGGCTCCGGTCGTGAGGGCGAGGGGCTCGGTGCGGGGCTCGTAGGCCCGCAGGGCGCCGTTCGCGTCGGGGAGGTGGAGGGTCACAGCGCGATCTCCGGCACGTCGAGGCGGCGGCCCTCGGCCGAGGACTTCAGGCCCAGCTCGGCGAGCTGGACGCCGCGGGCGCCGGCCAGCAGGTCCCAGTGGTAGGGGGCGCCGGCGTAGACGTGCTTGAGGAAGAGCTCCCACTGGGCCTTGAAGCCGTTGTCGAACTCGCCGTTGTCCGGGACCTCCTGCCACTGGTCGCGGAAGACCTCGGTGGCGGGGACGTCCGGGTTCCAGACCGGCTTGGGGGTGGCGGAGCGGTGCTGGACGCGGCAGTTGCGCAGCCCGGCGACGGCGGAGCCCTCGGTGCCGTCGACCTGGAACTCGACCAGCTCGTCGCGGTTGACGCGGACCGCCCAGGAGGAGTTGATCTGGGCGATGGCGCCGCCCTCGAGCTCGAAGACGCCGTAGGCGGCGTCGTCGGCGGTGGCGTCGTAGGGCTTGCCGTTCTCGTCCCAGCGCTGCGGGATGTGGGTGGCGGTGAGGGCCTGGACGGACTTCACGCGGCCGAACAGCTCGTGCAGCACGTACTCCCAGTGCGGGAACATGTCGACGACGATGCCGCCGCCGTCCTCGGAGCGGTAGTTCCAGGAGGGGCGCTGGGCCTCCTGCCAGTCACCCTCGAACACCCAGTAGCCGAACTCGCCGCGCACGGAGAGGATGCGGCCGAAGAAGCCGCCGTCGATGAGGCGCTTCAGCTTGAGCAGGCCGGGGAGGAAGAGCTTGTCCTGGACGACGCCGTGCTTGACGCCGGCCGCGTTCGCCAGGCGGGCGAGTTCCAGGGCGCCGTCGAGGCCGGTGGCGGTCGGCTTCTCGGTGTAGACGTGCTTGCCCGCGGCGATCGCCTTCTTGATCGCCTCCTCGCGGGCCGAGGTCACCTGGGCGTCGAAGTAGATGTCGACGCTCCCGTCGGCGAGGACCGCGTCCACGTCCGTCGCGATGTGCTCGAGTCCGTGCCGCTCGGCCAACGCCTTCAGCGCGTGCTCCCGCCGGCCGACCAGGATCGGCTCCGGCCACAGCACGGTGCCGTCACCGAGGTCGAGGCCGCCCTGCTCGCGCAGGGCCAGGATGGAGCGGACGAGGTGCTGGCGGTAGCCCATGCGCCCGGTCACACCGTTCATGGCGATACGCACCGTCTTGCGTGTCACGTCATTCCCTTCGTACGCGGTTCGCGCGCCGCGTACGCCCCACTGGTGAGCGTGACAGCAAGCGCTTTCTATGTACGTAGAAGCTAGCCTCTGAGCGGCAGTGTGGACAAGACCGCGGCGAACCCGAGTTGTTCGAGGGGGCGAACAGCCGCGCGGATGGCCGTAGGGTCTGCTCGGAACCACGGGTGTGGGCGTGGGTGTGGGTGTGTACGACGGCGTACGGCGAACGCGCGAGGCGGAGGACGAGACATGACGGTGACCCTGGCGGACGTGGCGGCTCGCGCACAGGTCTCCCCCGCGACGGTGTCGCGCGTGCTCAACGGGAACTACCCCGTGGCCGCGACCACCCGCGAACGGGTGCTGAAGGCCGTCGACGAGCTGGACTACGTCCTCAACGGGCCCGCCAGCGCCCTGGCCGCCGCCACCTCCGACCTGGTGGGCATCCTGGTGAACGACATCGCCGACCCGTTCTTCGGCATCATGGCGAGCGCGATCCAGGCGGAGATCGGGGGTCCGGGCGGGCGCGCGGGCGGGGAGAGACTCGCGGTCGTGTGCAACACGGGCGGCTCGCCCGAGCGCGAACTGACCTACCTCACCCTGCTCCAGCGGCAGCGGGCGGCGGCGGTGGTGCTGACCGGCGGCGCGATCGAGGACGCGCCGCACAAGGCGGCCATGAACGCGAAGCTGCGGAAACTGGCGGACGCCGGGACCCGGGTGGTGCTGTGCGGCCGGCCGCAGGCTCCGGAGACCGGGGCGATCGCGCTGACCTTCGACAACCGGGGCGGCGGCCGGGAACTCACCGAACACCTCATCGGTTTGGGGCACCGGCGGCTGGGCTACATCGCGGGCCCCCAGGAACGCACCACCACCCGCCACCGGCTCGAGGGCCACCGCGACGCGCTGGCCGCGCACGGCATCGAGGAGGACCCCCGGTGGACCGTGCACGGCCGGTACGACCGGCGGTCGGGATACGAGGCGACGCTCGAACTCCTGCGGCGCGACCCGTCGTTGACGGCCGTCGTCGCGGCGAACGACTCCGTCGCGCTGGGGGCCTGCGCGGCGCTGCGGGACTCGGGCCTGCGCATCCCGGACGAGGTGTCGGTGGCCGGGTTCGACGATCTGCCGTTCAGCATCGACGCGGTGCCGGCGCTGACCACGGTGCGGTTGCCGCTGGCGGAGGCGGGGGCCAGGGCGGGGCGGATCGCGATGGGGCGGGAGGAGGAGCCGCCCGGCGGGATCGCCTCGGTGCGCGGGGAGTTGATGGTGCGGGGGTCCACGGCGGGACCGCGGGACTGACCGGACCCCGGTCCGGGGCCTGCACCGCCGGCGCGGAGTGGTTGCGGCTCGTCGCGCAGCTCCCCGCGCCCCTGGAGAGGTGCGACGTCGAGTGCGGGCCGTGAGGGCTGCTCGCGCAGCTCCCCGCGCCCCTGGAGGAGTGCGACGTCGAGTGCGACGTCGAGTGCGGGCCGTGAGGGCTGCTCGCGCAGCTCCCCGCGCCCCTGGAGAGGTGCGACATCGAGTGCGGGCCGTGGGGGCTGCTCGCCGGATCCTCCACGGCTCCGGCACGGACACCCCTCAGGGGCCGCGGGGAACCGCGCGGCGAGTCCCCCACGGAGCCGTGACGCCGACACCAGGGTGAGGGAGAGGAATCAAGGTGGGTCCTCGCGGGTAGGGTCCGATTCCATGAAGCTGGCGTTCTCCACCCTCGGCGTCCCCGGGCTCCCCCTCACCGACGTGCTGGACCTCGCGACCGCGCACGGCTACCACGGCGTCGAACTGCGCGCCCACCCCGAGGAGCCCGTCCACCCGGGCCTCGACCCCGCACGGCGCGCCGACGTGGCCGCCGAGTTCAAGGCGGCCGGCGTCGAGGTCCTGGGCCTCGCCGGATACGCCCGGGTCGCCGCGCCCGGCGCGGACGAACCCGTCCTCGACGAGGTCCGCGCCCTCCTCGACCTCGCCCGGGACCTCGGCGCCCCCTTCGTCCGGGTCTTCCCCGGCGGCGGCGACCGGAGTCCCGAGGAGGCGGACGCGACGGCCGCCCGCCGGCTGGGCACGGCCGCCGAGTACGCCGCCGACCTGGGCGTGCGCATCCTGCTGGAGACCCACGACTCACACCGCACCGGCGCCGACGCGATGCGGGTCCTCGGCCTGGTCGGCCACCGGCAGGTGGGCGCGCTGTGGGACGTGATGCACACCTGGCTCGGCGGCGAGCAGCCCGTGGAGAGTCATGCGGCCCTCTCCCCGCACCTCGGGTACGTGCAGGTCAAGGACATCGCCTCCGCCGACGACACGGCCCCGCTCCCGCTCGGCGCCGGCGTCCTCCCGCTGGCCGACGTCGTGGAGGTCCTCTCCCGGCACGGCTGGGACGGCTGGCTCTGCTGGGAGTACGAGAAGCGTTGGTACGCCGACGCCGCCCCGCTGCCCGGCCTCCTCACCCCCGGCCGGGAACACCTGGCCCGGCTGCTGAACGAGTCGGCCTGAGCGGACGCGGAAATTCGCTGGCCGGGGCACGGGGCGACCGGATAGCGTCTTCCGCCGTGCCTCGAACCGCGCCCCGCCCCGCCGTCCTCCCCTCGTGAGCCTGTCCCGCACGCTGATCGACGTGCGTCCCCTGCGCACCTCGCCGGTCTTCCGACGGCTGCTGATCGGGCGGACGGTGTCCGTGCTCGGCGGCTTCATGACCATGGTCACCGTCATGTACCAGGTCTGGGAGATGACGCACAGCGCGGCCTGGAGCGGCGCGGTGGGTCTCGCGCAGGCGCTGCCGCTGGTGTGCTTCGGCCTGTTCGCCGGGGCCTGGGTCGACCGGGGCGACCGGCGCCGGATCTTCCTGGCCGCGACGGTGGGCCAGGCGCTGTGCTCGCTGCTGCTGGCGGTCCAGGGATTCACCGGGAACGTGCCGGTGGCCGGTGTGCTCGCCCTGGTCGCCGCCCAGTCCGCCTGCGCGGCGGTCGGCGGTCCGGCGGCCGGCGTGTTCGTCCCCCGGCTGCTGCCCAAGGAGCAGGTCGCCTCCGGGCTGGCGCTGTACCAGGTCACCGCCCAGTCGATGATGCTGGTCGGCCCGGCCCTCGGCGGGCTGATGCTCGGCTGGTTCGGCATCGGCGTCTGCTACCTGCTGGACTCGCTGAGCTTCCTCCTCGCCTTCTACGGCGCGTTCGGACTGCCCGCGCTGCCGCCCGAGGGCGAGCCGTCCCGCGCGGGGCTGCACGGGGTGCTGGACGGGCTGCGCTTCCTGGCCGGCCACCGGGTGGTGCGCGGCGCGCTCGTCACCGACCTCGCCGCCACCGTCCTGTCGATGCCGGTCAGCCTGTTCCCGCTGATCAACGACGAGCGGTTCGGCGGTGACCCCCGCACGCTGGGCCTGTTCCTGTCGGCGGTCGCGATCGGCGGCGTGCTGGCGTCCGCGCTGTCCGGGGCGGTGACCCAACTGGGCCGTCCCGGCCTGGTGATGCTGTGCGGCGCCGGTGTGTGGGGGGCCGCGCTGGCCGCGTTCGGTCTCATGACCAGCCCCTGGGTGGGGCTGGGGCTGCTGGTGGTGGCCGGCGGGGCCGACGCCCTGTCGGTGCTCTCCCGCACCACGATCGTGCAGACCCGTACGCCCGACGCCCTGCTGGGCCGGGTCACGGCCGCCGAGCAGATCGTCGGGCAGGCCGGCCCGCACCTCGGCAACATGCGCGCGGGGCTGGTGGCCGGCGCGACGTCCGGGGCGGCGGCCCTGGTGACGGGCGGGCTGCTGTGCCTGGTCGCGGTGGTGTACGTCGGCGCGAGCACGCGGGAACTGCGTGAGGGGGCCCCGGCGCCGGAGGCGCCCTGACCCCCGGCAGGGGGTGTCCGGGAGCCCGGGGCCGCGGGTGCGCGGCGGTGTTCGCGGGTGCGCGGCGGAGCACGGAAACCCTGCGCGTCCCCCTTCATCCACCGACCGGGGAGTCCTCCGCGCGCGCCTTCGCCCGCCGAACGGGTTCCACGGCCCGCGCCGTCGGCCGCCGCGGCGTCACCGAGGCCAGCGCCACCCCGCCCACCAGCAGCGCCGCCGCGCACCACCGCAGCGGGGTGACCGACTCGCCCAGGAACAGGGCGGCCGACGACATCCCGAAGACCGGGACGAGCAGGGAGAACGGCGCGACCGCGGAGGCGGGGTGACGGCGCAGCAGCCAGCCCCAGGCGCCGAAGCCGAACACCGTGGCGACCCAGGCGACGAAGAGCACCGTGCCCACGCCCTGCCAGTCCAGGCCGCGCAGCGCGTCCAGGTCCCGCGACGGGCCCTCCAGCAGCAGCGACAGGCCCAGCAGCGGCAGCACCGGCACCGTGCTCACCCAGATCATGAAGTTCAGGGCGTCCGTGGGCGCCGCCTTGCGGGTGAGGATGTTGGAGACGCCCCAGCAGGCCGCCGCCGCGACCACCAGGGCGAAACCGAGCAGTGGACCCGAGGCGCCCTCGTCGACCGCGGCCACGCCGATGCCGGCCAGCGCCACCGCCATGCCCACCAGCCGCAGCCGGGAGGGGCGTTCGCCGAGGAGCGCGAAGGCGAACAGGGCCGTGAAGACCGCCTGGATCTGCAGGACCAGCGAGGACAGTCCGCCCGGCATCCCCGCGTCCATGCCGACGAACAGCAGCCCGAACTTGGCCACCCCCAGCGCGAGGCCCACCCCCACGATCCACTTCCACGCCACCTTGGGCCGCCCCACGAGGAACACCGCGGGCAGCGCCGCCACCAGGAAGCGCAGGGCGGAGAAGAGCAGCGGCGGGAAGCGGTCGAGCCCGACCTCGATGACGGTGAAGTTCACCCCCCACACGGCGGTGACGAGGACGGCCAGGAGCAGGTGGGAAGGGCGCATACGTCGAGGATCACCGCCCGCCGCACTTCAGCACCAGCGATGATTCCTGCATGGTTGGATGAAGCACCGCTAACCGATCGGGGAGCCGCCATGCTCGACCTCCAGCGGCTGCGCGCCCTGCACGCCGTCTCCGTCCACGGCACCGTCGGCGCCGCCGCCGCGGCGCTCGGTTACACCTCGTCCGCCGTCTCCCAGCAGATCGCCAAGCTGGAGCGGGAGACGCGCACGGTGCTGCTGGAGCGGGAGGGCCGGGGCGTGCGGCTGACCGACGAGGCGCACCAACTGGTGCGTGCGGCCCGGGAGCTGATCGCCATCGTGGAGCGGGCGGAGACGGAGCTGGAGGAGCGGCGCGGGGTGCCGGCCGGGCGGCTGACCGTCGCGGCGTTCCCGTCGGCGGCGCGCGGGCTGCTGCCGCCCGTGCTGGCCGACCTGGCGCGCCGGCACCCCGCGCTCGACACCCGGCTCACCGAGGTCGACCCGCACCTGTCCGTGGACCTGGTGGCCAAGGGCGCGGTCGACCTCGTCGTCGCGCACGACTGGGACATCGCGCCGCTGCCGGCCCCGACGGGCCTGGAGCAGGTGGTCATCGGTGACGACCTGTGCGATCTGCTGGTGCCCGAGGGCCACCGGTTCGCGGGGCGTACGGCGGTGCGGCGGGCGGAGCTGGGCGGCGAGCGGTGGATCTGCCAGCCGCCGGGGCGGGTCTGCCACGAGTGGCTGGTGCGCACCCTGCGCGCGGCCGGGCACGAACCGGAGATCGTCCACCAGGCCGACGAGAACCCGACCCTGGTCGCCCTGGTCGCGGCCGGGCTCGGCATCGCGCTGATCCCCCGGCTGGGGCGCGGCCCGTTGCCCGCCGGGGTGGTGGAGGTGCCGCTCGACCCCCTGCCCGTACGGCGGCTGTACGCGCTGTGGCGCGCCGGGGCGGCCCGTCGTCCGGCGATCGTGGAGACCGTCCGCACGCTGTGCGGGCACTGGCCCGAGGTGTCGGCGCACTCGCCCCGCTGACCCCGTCCGCACCACCGGTCCCGGCTTCGGGGATCACGGGCCGGGCGGGGAACCCGTTCCCGCCTCCGTCCGTCCCAGGGCCGGGCTGCCGGGCGAGTCCCCGTGGTGCGGTGTCGGCCCTCGCCGCCTGCCGCGACCGCCGGCCCGCCCTCTCCGCCGTGCCACGGCCGGCAGCCCGCCGTCATCGGCGCGTCCCCTCCCGCCGCGCCGGTGACGGCCCCGCCCCGGCCGCCGCGCATCCCCTTGACTGGCAGAAACTTCCCGGATATTGGTGACTTCCCGGCAGTTTCCTTCAGCGGATCCCGGTCCCCGCGGATCACCTTCCAAAGGAGCGCACGTGCCCGACAGCAGCACCGGAAGCACGGGAAGCACCGCACGTCCGTCCAGACGCGCCGTCCTCGCCGCGACGGCGGGCGTCACCACCGCCCTCGCGGCCGGCGGCGCCGCCCACGCGGCCGACGGCCCGTCCGCGCACGACGACAGGAGGCTGCGCGCCCTCGTCTCCCGCATGACGCTGGAGGAGAAGGTCGGCCAGCTGTTCGTGATGCGGGTCTACGGCCACTCCGCCACCGACCCCGACCAGGCCGACGTCGACGCCAACCTCGAGGAGATCGGCGTCCGCTCGGCCGCCGAACTGCTCGCCCGGTACCGGGTCGGCGGCATCATCTACTTCGCCTGGGCGCACAACACCCGCGACCCGCACCAGATCGCGGACCTGTCCAACGGCATCCAGAAGGCGTCCCTCGGGCTGGAGCGCGGGCTGCCCGTGCTCATCTCCACCGACCAGGAGCACGGCATCGTGGCCCGCGTGGGCGAGCCCGCGACGCTGTTCCCGGGCGCGATGGCCGTCGGCGCGGGCCGCTCCCGCTCCGACGCCCGCACCCTCGGCCGGATCGCGGGCCGTGAGCTGCGCGCGCTGGGCATCCGCCAGAACTACTCCCCGGTGGCCGACGTCAACGTCGATCCGGCCAACCCCGTCATCGGCGTCCGCTCCTTCGGGTCCGACCCGGAGGCGGTCGCGGGCCTCGTCGCGGCGGAGGTCAGGGGCTACGAGTCGTCCGGAGTCGCCTCGACGGCCAAGCACTTCCCGGGACACGGCGACACGATCACCGACAGCCACGCCGAGCTGCCGTACATCCACCACACCCGCGAGCAGTGGGAGGAGCTGGACGCACCGCCGTTCCGGGCCGCGATCGGCGCGGGCATCGACTCCATCATGACCGCGCACATCGTCGTCCCGGCCCTCGACGCCTCCGAGGACCCGGCCACCCTCTCCCGCCCCGTCCTCACCGGCATCCTGCGCGAGGAACTGGGCTACGACGGGGTCGTGGTCACCGACTCCCTCGGCATGGAGGGCGTCCGCACGAAGTACGGCGACGACCGGGTGCCGGTGCTGGCCCTCGAGGCGGGCGTGGACCAGCTGCTCAACCCGCCCTCCCTGGACGTCGCCTGGAACGCGGTCCTGAACGCCGTGCGCGACGGCGAGCTGACCGAGTCCCGGCTCGACGAGTCGGTCCTGCGGGTGCTGCGGCTCAAAGCGCGGCTGGGCCTGTTCGAGGACCCGTACGTCTCGCACGCCGGGGTCGACCGCGCCGTCGGCACCCGTGCGCACCTGGCCGCCGCCGACCGGATCGCCGAGCGCACCACCACCCTGCTGGTCAACGAGGGCGGCCTGCTGCCGCTGTCCCGGCGCAGGCACCCCGAGCTGCTGGTGGTCGGCGCGGACCCGGCCTCCCCGTCCGGCACGACGGGACCGCCGACCGGGGTGCTCGCGGACGCCCTGACCGAGCTGGGCTTCGCCGCCACCGCCCTGTCCACCGGCACGGCGCCGTCCGCCGCCACCGTCGCCGAGGCCGTCGCGGCGGCACGGAACGCGGACGCGGTGGTCGTCGGGACGTACGACGTCGGTGCGACCAGCGGTCAGAAGACGCTGGTCGAGCAGTTGCTGGCGACCGGGAGGCCGGTGGTCGCGGTGGCGATCCGCAACCCCTACGACGTGGCCCACCTGCCCGGCGTGCCGGCGTACCTGGCGACGTACTCCTGGACCGACGTCGAACTGCGGGCGGCGGCACGGGTGATCGCGGGCAGGGTGCGCCCGCGCGGCACGCTGCCGGTGCCGGTGCCGCGGGCGGACGACCCGGCGACGGTGCTGTACCCCGTCGGGCACGGGCTGAGGTACTAGGCGCACGCGGGCGCGCCCCTCCCCGCCGGGCGTAGCGCGCGTACGTCACCCATCCGACGCACCCTCCCCGATGTGGTGAAAGCCCACCGGATGTCTGGCGTGCCCCGGCGGATCGGGTCACGCTGGACGGGAGTGTCCGGGGGATGACGATGCACGTGGGAAGTGGGTGGGGGACGCGCGCCGTCTTCGCGGCGGCGGTCACGGTGCTGCTCACCGGCTGCCGGGGCGCGCCGGACGGCGGCGCCGAGGAGGACGGCCGGCCGGGCGAGCGGCGTACGGGGACGGCGTCGCCGACGGCGGCCCCGCCGTCCGGGTACGGGGCGGTGTTCCTCGCGGTCGACGAGTGCAGCTCCTTCGGCCGGACCAGCTTCACCGAGGTGTCCTGCCGCAGCGAGCGGGCGGCGGCCCGGGTCGTCGCCCGCCACGACGGGACCGCGCGCGACGGGCCGCGCTGCCCGGCCACCACCGACTTCGTGCTGCACATCAGCGAACAGCGCCCCTCCGCCGACGAGGACGGCGACGGCGCGGTGCCGCGCGGCTACGCCTGCATGCGCCACCTCCAGCCGCCGCACCCCGGGGACCCGGGCGGCGGGGGCGGGCCGCGCACCATCGTCGGCGACTGCGTCTACGAGCTGGGCGCCGGCAGGGTCCGCGAGACGGCCTGCGACGGCAGTGCCGGGCGGGAACCGGAGTTCGAGGTGGTGAAGGCCGTGGACGACCGGTCCGAGTGTCCGGCGTCCACGGCCCTCTACGTCCGGCTGGGCGGTTCGTCACCGGTGGGCTGCGCCCGCCCGGTGTAGTCCCGCCCCGCCCCCGCTACGGGCGCAGCGTCCGCTCCTGCCCGACGTCCCGCTTGTCCAGCTTGGCGTCGAACTTCGCCAGCGGCTTCGCCGCCGCCGGGTTCTCCTGGACCGTGCTCGGCGCGACGTCCGCCCAGTCCAGGATGCGGGCCGTGGCCAGCGCCCTCTCCTCGGCGGCCAGACCGGCCACGTTCGCGCCGTGGTTCATGCCGGGCGCGGTGAACACGTACGAGTCGCGCGCGCCCCTGCCGACGCGGAACGGCTCGGCGCCCCACGGGTCGTTCTCGCCGTACACGAACAGCATCTGCCGCGCGTTGTGGCGGACCCAGGAGTCGACGTCCCGCATGACGTGGGGCTGGAACCTCATGTCGATCGAGCGGGGCACGAAGTTGCGCGGCGGCTGGTAGCCGTAGCGGACGTACTTCTTCTCGATGTGCGGGAAGCGGATGGTCGGCGCGCCCAGCTGCGTGCCGGCCTGGTAGTAGTACGGCGTGTACGGGCTCAAACCCTGGTCCGTGTAGAACGAGAACCCGGAGATCGTGTCGATCGAGGTCCAGATCTCGTCGTCGGTGGCGTTCTTCGCGTCCGCCGGGATGTCCGCGCAGTCGGCGAGGGTGCTGTACTGCCAGAAGCCCCACACGTAGTCGAGGACGACGGCCTCGTACGCCCGGTCCAGGCTGCCGATGGTGTCGAAGGTGTAGCCGTTCTCGGCGGCGTACGCCTCGTACCGCTCCTCCAGCGGCGTCCGGCGCACCAGCGCCTCGCGCTGCACCGCGTTCAGCCGGTCGCGGCACTCCTTGGTGCCGACGGTGCGGAAGAAGCGGTCGTAGGCCGAGTCCTCCTTGTTCACCACGTCGTTGGGGGCCACGTAGGCGACCACGCCGTCCATGTCACGCGGGTAGAAGCGCTCGTAGTAGGTGGCGGTCATGCCGCCCTTGGAGCCGCCGGTGGAGATCCAGTTCTTCGAGTAGATCTCCTTCAGCGCGGTGAAGACGCGGTGCTGGTCGCTGGCGGCCTGCCAGATGTCCAGCTTCGACCAGTCGGCCGGCTCGGGCCGGGACGGGGTGAAGAAGCGGTACTCCATGGAGACCTGGTTGCCGTCCACGATCTGGGTCGGCTCGGCGCGCCGCGGCGTCGTGGAGACGCTGTAGCCGCCGGTGTAGAAGACGGTCGGCCGCGCGGTGTCCTTGTGCAGCACGGTGATCCGCTGCTGGAACGTGCCCTTGGAGGGCCTGCGGTGGTCGACCGGCTGGGCGTAGTTGAGGACGAAGAAGCGGTACCCGGTGTACGGCTTCTCCTCGATCAGGCTCATGCCCGGGATCGAGAGCAGTCTCTCCTTGATGTCAGTGGTGCCGGTGGCCTCCGGCTCGGCGGCGGTGGCCGCCCCGGCCGTGCCCAGTGTGCCTATGAGCACCGTGAGCGCCAGCAGCCATCTGAGCGCCTTGCGCATGCGCACTCCCCTGTGAGACGGATGTGCGCCGGAAGCTACTGGACCAACTCCCTCCAGCACCAGGGGACATAGGGATAACCCTCGGCCGACGAGGGGTCAGCACAGGATCCAGCCGGAGCTGACGGACCCGCCGCCGGCCCTGCCCTTCACCCACACGCAGCGGCGGCCGGTGTGCACGGTCACCGGTCCGGCGTGGTGCTTGTAGTTGCCCTCGTCGACGACCGGGCGGCCCCCGCGCGCCCGTACGCTCAGCGACATCTTCCGTCTGGTGCCGGGGTTCTTGGCGAGGGTGACGGCACAGACGTAGCCGCCCCGCTTGTAGACGGCCACCGAGCCGGTGGAGAACGGCAGCGTGCGCACCTTGCGCCCGGCGCAGTACGCGGCGGCGTGCGCGTCACCCGGCGCGGCGACGGCGAGCAGCCCCGAGGCCGTCAGCATCGCCAGGCCGAGCGCGAGTCGCCGGCGTATCGCTCCACTGCCCACAGTCGTCCTCCCGTACCGCGGCTGCCGCGCCAGGCGGCGTACGCGTGTACGGACGCACGGCGTACGCCGGATGGTTGCGCGCGCCCGCCCCCGCGGGGGCGGGCCGCCCCTCACGCCGGCGCCGGCACGTCCTCCCCGACGAACGTCCGCCACAGCCGGGCGTAGGCGCCGCCGAGCCGGAGCAGTTCCTCGTGCGTGCCGTCCTCCGCGACCCGGCCGTGGTCCATCACGATCACCCGGTCGGCGCGGGCGGCGGTGGTCAGGCGGTGGGCGACGACCAGGGTCGTACGACGCCCGGCGAGCCGGTCCGTCGCCTGGTTGACCTGCGCCTCGGTCGCCAGGTCGAGCGCGGCCGTGGCCTCGTCGAGCAGCAGCACGTCCGGGGCGACCAGTTCGGCGCGCGCCAGTGCGATCAGCTGGCGCTGTCCGGCGGACAGGTTGCGGCCTCGCTCGGCGACCTCGTGGAGGTAGCCGCCGTCCAGCGTGGCGATCATCTCGTGCGCGCCGACCGCGCGGGCCGCCGCCTCCACCTCTGCGTCGGTGGCGTCCGGACGGCCGTAGGCGATGGCGTCGCGGACGGTGCCCGGGAAGAGGTACGCCTCCTGCGGTACGACCCCGAGCCGGTGCCGGTACGCGGTGATGTCCAGGTCCCTCAGGTCCGTGCCGTCGACGGTGACCCGCCCGCCCGTCGGGTCGTAGAACCGGGCGACCAGCTTGACCAGGGTGGACTTGCCCGCGCCGGTCTCGCCGACGAAGGCGACGGTCTGCCCGGCCGGGATGGTGAGGTCGATGCCGTCGAGGGCCTCCTCGTCGTCGCCGTAGGCGAAGCGCACGTTCTCGAAGGCGATCTCCCCGCGCAGGGACGGCACGTCGAGCGGCTTCTCGGCGGCCTTCGTGGAGGCCGGTTCCCGCAGCAGCTCCTGGATCCGGCCCAGCGAGACGGACGCCTGCTGGTAGCCGTCGAAGACCTGGGAGAGCTGCTGCACCGGCGCGAAGAACAGGTCGATGTAGAGCAGGTACGCCACCAGCGAGCCGATCGCCAGCGTCCCGTCGTCGACCCGGGCGCCGCCCACGACCAGTACCGCCACGGCCGCGGCCGAGGACAGCAGCTGCACGAACGGGAAGTACACCGAGATCAGCCACTGGCCCCGGACGCGGGCGCTGCGGTAGTCGGCGCTGCGCTCGGCGAACCGGCGTCCGCCGTCCCGCTCGCGGCGGAACGCCTGCACGATCCGCAGCCCCGCCACCGACTCCTGCAGGTCGGCGTTGACCACCGACACCCGTTCCCGCGCCAGCTCGTACGCCTTCACGCTGGCCCGGCGGAAGAACCAGGTGGCGACGACCAGCGGGGGCAGGGTGGCGAAGACGACCAGGGCGAGCCCGACGTCGAGGACCAGCAGGGCGACCATGATGCCGAAGAAGGTGACCACCGAGACGAACGCCGTGACCAGGCCCGTCTGCAGGAACGTGGACAGCGCGTCGACGTCCGTCGTCATCCGGGTCATGATCCGGCCGGTCAGCTCGCGCTCGTAGTAGTCGAGGCCGAGCCGCTGGAGCTGGGCGAAGATCTTCAGCCGCAGCGCGTACAGGACGCGTTCGCCGGTGCGTCCGGTCATCCGGATCTCGCCGGTCTGCGCCGCCCATTGCACGAGCACGGTGAGCAGGCCCAGCAGGGCGGCCGCCCAGACCGCGCCGAGGGCCGCCCGCGTCACGCCCTGGTCGATGCCGTGCCGGATCAGCACCGGCAGCAGCAGGCCCATTCCGGCGTCCACGGCGACCAGGCCGAGGCTGATGAGGAGGGGGGTGCGGAAGCCGCGCAGGAGACGGCGCAGGCCGTAGGAGTCCTCGGGGCGGACGGCCCGGTCCTCGTCGACGTCGGGGACGTCGTTCGCCGGGGGCAGCGCCTCGACCTGGGCGAGGAGTTCCGGGGTGGCCGGGGTGCCGGCCAGCGCGGTGTCCTTGGGTTCGCGGTCGCCGGTCCACAGCCGGGGCGTGACCCCGCGCTCGGCGTCGAACTCGGCGTCCAGCTCCGCGCGGACCGAGGTGTCGTCCTCCTCCCGCGGCCCGGCGGGCGGGGTGTGGCCCGGGGAGACGGCGCCCAGCTCGTCGGGGTCGGTGAGCAGCCTGCGGTAGAGGGCGGAGCGCCGCTGGAGCTCGTCGTGGGTGCCGATGTCGGCGAGCCGGCCGCCGTCGAGGACGGCGATGCGGTCGGCGAGGTTGAGGGTGGAGCGGCGGTGGGCGATCAGCAGCGTCGTACGGCCCCGCATGACCCCCTTCAGCGCCTCGTGGATCTCGTGCTCGACGCGGGCGTCCACGGCGGAGGTCGCGTCGTCCAGGACCAGCAGGCGCGGGTCGGTGAGGATCGCGCGGGCCAGGGCGACGCGCTGGCGCTGGCCGCCGGAGAGGGTCAGGCCGTGCTCGCCGACCGTGGTGTCGTAGCCGTCGGGCAGCTCGCTGATGAACCGGTCGGCCTGGGCCGCGCGGGCGGCGGCGACGATCTGCTCCTCGGTGGCGTCCGGGCGGCCGTACGCGATGTTGTCGCGCACGGTGGCGGAGAAGAGGAAGGAGTCCTCGGGGACCAGTCCGATCGCGGCCCGCAGGGACTCGGTGGTCAGCTCGCGCACGTCGTGGCCGCCGACGAGGACGGCGCCGTGCGTGACGTCGTAGAAGCGCGGCAGCAGCAGGGAGACGGTGGACTTGCCGGAGCCGGAGGCGCCGACGACGGCGAGGGTCTCGCCGGGGCGGATCTCGAAGGAGAGGCCGTCCAGGACCGGCCGGCCGGGTTCGTAGCCGAAGGAGACGTCGTCGAACTCGACGGTCGCCGGGGCGTCGGCGGGCAGGTCCCTGGTGCCGTCGGTCAGGGACGGCTCGGTGTCGATCAGCTCCAGGACGCGCTCGGTGCCGGCGCGGGCCTGCTGGCCGACGGTGAGCACCATCGCGAGCATCCGGACCGGCCCGACGAGCTGGGCCAGGTAGGTGGAGAAGGCGACGAAGGTGCCCAGCGTGATGTGCCCGCGCACCGCGAGCCAGCCGCCGAGCGCCAGCATCGCCACCTGGCCGAGGGCGGGGACGGCCTGGAGGGCCGGGGTGTACCGGGAGTTCAGCCTGATGGTGCGCAGCCGTCCGGCGTACAGCCGCCGCCCGACCTCGCGCAGCTTCCCGGTCTCCTGCTCCTCCTGCCCGAAGCCCTTCACCACGCGGACGCCGCTGACCGCGCCGTCGACCACCCCGGCGACGGCTCCCGCCTGCGCCTGCGCGTACCAGGTGGAGGGGTGCAGCCGGGTGCGGCTGCGCTTGGCGATCCACCACAGGGCGGGGGCGACGGCGACGGCGACGGCGGTGAGCGGCAGCGACAGCCACGCCATGATCACGAGGGAGATCAGGAACAGCAGGAGGTTGCCGATGGTCATCGGCAGCATGAAGAGCAGGCTCTGGATCAGCTGGAGGTCGCTGGTGGCGCGTCCGACGACCTGCCCGGTGGACAGCTCGTCCTGGCGTCTGCCGTCGAGCCGGGTGATCGTCCCGTACATCTCGGTGCGCAGGTCGTGCTGGACGTCGAGGGCGAGCCGGCCGCCGTAGTAGCGGCGGACGTAGGTGAGGACGTAGACGGCGAGCGCGGCGCCGACGAGCAGGCCGGCCCAGGTGGCCATGGATCTGGTCCTGTCGCTGATGACGTCGTCGATGATCACCTTGGTGATCAGCGGGACCAGGGCCATGACGGCCATGCCTCCGAGGGAGGAGCCCAGCGCGAGGACCACGTCCTTGGGATGTCGCCACGCGTATTCGGCCAGTCGCCGTGCCCATCCCCGTTGCGGTGTCACGCGGGTGCCCTCCGATCGTCCTGATCTGCCGGAAGGCACCAACGCGGCCGGCGGCGGATTTCATCCCTCCGCAATGTTCAGAGGCGTACGCGCAGAGCGTAGAGGCGGGTCGTCTGGTTCTCGTTCTGGTTGTCGTCGCTGACCAGGAGCACCTTCAGCCGGCCGTGGTCGCGGCCGGTGACCGCCATGCCCTCGACGTTGTCGAGGAGGGGGTTGGGCTGGGGCTGCTCGGCGGTGGCGCCGAGGGAGGGGCAGTCGGCGAGGTCGGCGAGCAGGGTCTTGTCGTACGCGGCGCCGCGGCGGTCGGCCAGGTGGAGCCGGACGGTGTTGCCGACGCCGGAGGTGAAGCCGCGTTCCAGGACGAGCAGGCGGCCGTCGGGGACGGCGGTGACCTCGGTGACGCCGAGGCCCGGGTCGACCCGGTAGGTGTACTGGGCGCCGAGCCGGAAGTCGCCGTGGGCGGTGCGCCGCCAGGTCTGGAGACGGACCCGGTCGTCGGGGTCGCCGGTGAGGGGGTACTCCATCGAGGCGATCAACGTGCGGCCGCCGGGGAGGAGGGTCAGGCCCTCGAAGGTGCCGTTGGGGCGGGCGCGGGTGCGGAGTTCCCCGGGTACGGGGAGCCGGTCGAGGATCTTCCCGTCGCGGGAGTAGCGGCGCACGGCGGGCTCGGTCTCGGAGGAGACGAGGTACGTGCCGTCCCGGTCGACGACCAGTCCCTCGGAGTCGAGCGCGGCCCCGTTCTCGTCGGCGAGCGGGATCACGCCCTCGGGCCGCAGGGTCCGCGCGTCCAGCCGGAACAGGGCGGACCGGTCGGAGAGGGCGGCGACCGTGCGGTGACGGTCCGGGGCGAGGGCGGAGAGGTTGCCGACGTAGGTGCCGTCGTACGTCGTCTCGTCGAGGGCGTCGGAGAAGCGGTCGAGGGAGACGGACGGGGAGCAGGCCCCGCCGCCGTGTGCGGCGGCGGGGCCTGCGGCCGTGAGGCAGGTGGCGGCCGCGAGGGCGGCGGTGAGGGTGGCGAGGATCGGTCGCAGACGCATGGGCGTCACCGTAGGGCAGCCGGGTGACGGCCGGTCGCTTCCTACCGACACATGACCGACACCTCTCCTTCACCCCCACGCATACATGTCCATGTCATTCTGCCGTTCGGCCGCTCAATCAACCCGCGTAGATCGGACGTCCCCCATGCCCGTGACACACATACGCCGCCGCTGGAAGACCCTCGCCCTGGCCACCTCGGCCGTCCTGGCCGCCCTCGCCGTCCCCGCGCTGAACGCCCCCTCCGCCGGCGCCGCGACCACCGCGTACGACGACACCTACTACGCCGCCGCGATCGGCAAGTCCGGCACGGCGCTCAAGGACTCCCTGCACACGATCATCAGCGACCAGACGAAGATCTCGTACTCGGCGGTCTGGAACGCCCTGAAGGTCACCGACCAGGACCCGGACAACAGCAACAACGTGATCCTGCTGTACTCGGGCATCTCCCGCAGCAAGTCCCTCAACGGCGGCGACACGGGCGACTGGAACCGCGAGCACGTGTGGGCCAAGTCCCACGGCGACTTCGGCACCTCCACCGGCCCCGGCACCGACCTGCACCACCTGCGCCCCGAGGACGTCCGGGTCAACTCCGTCCGCGGCAACAAGGACTTCGACGACGGCGGCAGCTCGTTCACCGACGGCGGCGGCAGCCTGACCGACTCCAACTCCTTCGAGCCGCGCGACGCGGTCAAGGGCGACGTGGCCCGCATGATCCTCTACATGGCGGTCCGCTACGAGGGCACCGACGGCTGGCCCGACCTGGAGCCCAACGACTCCGTCACCAACGGCAGCGACCCGTACCACGGCCGCCTCTCGGTCCTGAAGCAGTGGCACCGGGAGGACCCGCCGAGCGCGTTCGAGAAGAACCGCAACGAGGTCATCTACGCCTCGTACCAGCACAACCGCAACCCGTTCATCGACCACCCGGAGTGGGTCGAGTCGATCTGGTAGCCGGACGCCGGTGTCACGGTGGCCGGTGCCGGGGCAGACTTCCTCATGGCTGACGCGACACCGAGCGATCACACACTTTCGGGACGGCTGCTCGCCGCACTCTGGACGCTGCGGCTCCTCGCCGCTTCGGAGGGATCACCTCCCGAGCCCGGGGAGTTCCTCTCGAAGAAGGTCCCGGCACGGCTGCTGGACGAGGAGCTGTCCCGCTTGTCGGCCCATCTCGTCCGGGCGAGGAGCCGAGGAGGTGAACACTGGGAGGCCGCGGTGACCGTCTACCGCGAGGTGCCGGACCTCCTGCCGCCGTCCCGCCTGCCCCGCGACACCATGAGCCCCGGCGAGCAGGCGGCCTTCTCCGCGGGCTACGCCGAGCGCCTCGCCCACGACAGGAAGGAGTTCGGCGAGCTGCTGGGGTGAGGCGATCGGGAGTTCGGGAGTCACGCCCCGAGCGGACGCAGGCCCGCCCGGACCTCGGCGTGCCAGGCGCGGGCCGCGGCGGTCTCGGGATGGTCCTCGCCCAGGATCGCGGCCCGCTGCTCGGCCACCTCGCGTGCGCTGTCGGCGGCCTGCTCCCGCTTGCCCTGCGCGTACTGGGCGCGGCTGAGCTGGATGAGCACCCCGAGGACCAGGGGGTGGTCGTCCCCGTACCCGGCTCTCTGCCCGGCGAGCACCCTGCGGAAGAGGGCCTCGGCCTCGGCTCCCCGACCGGAGCGCAGGAGCCCCCGCGCCAGTGCGTCGCGCGCCCACACGGTCACCAGGTGGTCGGGGCCGAGACGGCGTTCGCAGTCCTCCGCCAGTTCCTCGGCCGCTTCCACGTAGTGGTCGAACTCGTTCTGCGCGGCGCGGAGTTCCAGCATCTCGCAGCGGGTCTTGAGGGTGGCGACGTGGTCCTCGCCGAGCGCGCGGCGGCGACCGTCCAGGACCGTCTCCAGCAGCGTACGGGCTTGTGCCAGCTCGCCCAGGCGGTGCAGCACCCGCTGCAGCTCGTAGGCCGCTTCCAGGGTGCGCGCGTCATGGGGCCCGAGCGTGCGCAGCGCGTCCCGGTGGACCGGTCGCAGGAGGTCGGCGGCTTCGGCGTACCGGCCGAGCCTGAACAGGACGGGCCCCTGGCCCGACCGGGCCTCGACGGTCGCCGGATGCTCGTCCCCCAGGTGCTCCGCGGCGGTCCTCGCGGCGGTGGCGGCCAGGGCCAGCGCGGCGGTCCAGTCCCCCGCCTCGTACACCAGTCGTGCGACGCGTGCCGCGATCCGCACGGATTCCGCCGTCACCAGGCCGTGGCGGTGGGACCGGTGCAGCAGGCCGGCCGCGTGCGGCGCCAGGAGCCGCACCTGGGAGCGGGCCCGCGGTGACGCGGCGCCCTCCGGCGGCAGCGCCGCCCGCAGCAGCCGGCCCGCCGCTCCCGCCAGGAGCTCGCGCTGCGCGTCGGACACGCCTGCGGCGACGCTGTCCAGCAGGACCCCGTGGGCCTTCACGCAGCGGTGCCCGTCCGTCTCGACCAGGTCGATCAGCGAGTGGTCGAGGAGCCCGCGCAGGGCCGGTTCGACCCGCTCGGCGCTCAGCGGCGGATCGAGGTGTCCGAGGCCGTCGACCCTGCCCTGTGCCGCCGGCACCAGCAGCGACAGCGGGACGGGGTCCGCCGCCCAGAGGGACAGCAGCCGCAACAGGGTCGTCGCCTCCGGCAGACCGCCCTCCGCCAGGGTGTCCAGCGACAGCTGCCACGTGCGGCCCACCAGGCGGCGGGACTGTCCGCCGCCGACCGCCGGCGCCCCCCGGTCGACCAGGGCCGTCGACTCCTCGCCCAGCCTCCGGTCGTACTCGTCCATGGTCCACGACTCCAGCAGCTGGTGGGCCAGGTGCGCCCCGGCCAGGGTCAGGGCCAGGGGCAGACAGCCCAGACGCCGGGCGACCTTCCGTGCGGACTCCTGGGTACCCGCCTCCGGGGCCAGGTCGCGCAGGAGCAGGGCGGCGTCCTCCAGGGGGAGCACACCGATCCGGTGGCTGCTCACCCCCGGGGCGTGCCACAGCGGGGAGGTCGCGTGCCGGGTGGTCACCAGCACCGTCCCCGAGGGGCTCGAGCGCAGCCAGGCGCCTTCCTCCAGGATGCCGGGGTCGTCGGCGTTGTCGAGGACCAGCAGCCAGGGCTCCGCGGAGTGGTCCAGGTGGTGCCAGACCAGGTCGGCCGCGGCGCGTCGGCCGCCGGCCGCGGCGGCCAGTTCACCGCCGGCGGCGCCGCGGTCGCCGGCGACGGCGAGCATGCCGGCGCGCAGCGACACCCGCTCGGAGGCGTTGACCCACAGGCCGACGCGGCCGTGGTCCCGTACGGCCTCGGTGAACAGGGCGTGCGCGACGGCCGTCTTGCCGCAGCCGCCCATGCCGTGCAGGACCTGGATGTCGCCGCCGGGGCCGGCCACGGCCGCCCGTAAGCGTTCCATGAGGTCGGTGCGGTCCCGCAGGACGCCGGGCGCGCGGCCGACCAGGGGCAGGCGGACGGAGTCGGGAGCGGCCGGCCGGGGTTCGGCCGGGGCCACCGCGTGGCGTCCGAACAGCGGGGCCGAGCCCGGGGCGTAGTGGTGGACGTGTTCCTCGACGTACTGGTCGCCACCGGTCTGGTAGACCCGGGCACTGCCCGACGCGGTTCCCTCCATCGGCGTCGGCACGCTCATCGTTCGGTGATGTGCTGGTCACGTCCGGCCTGGTAGATCCGGGAACTGCCCGACGCCCGGGCCTGCAGGCGGATCCGCTCCGGTTCCGGATCCCCCGGAACCGACGGGTTCAACTCGTCCAGGATGCGCCGCAGTTCGTCGGCGGCCTCCGGCTGCGCCAGCAGGAACCGCCGTACGCGGCCCTGCCATTCGGCGGTCAGCTCGGCCTCGGACTCGGCGTCACCGGCCTGGCGCGCGAGAAGCAGGTCCGCACGGCCCGCTTCCAGTTCCTCACCGATGCCCTCGGCTCTGGCGGGCTGGAAACGGCGCCACAGGGCGACCATGCCGTCCCTCGCCGATTCCCAGGCGTTCGTCACCATCAACGTGACGACGGTCGTGCCCGCCGTCCCTGCCAGTGCGGCGATCTCCGGATCCACGGTCCCCCCTACGGCCGGCTCCCGATCCTAGGTCCCCGGACCGCTCCCGGCGCAAGGGTCCGGGTCCCGTGCGTCGGCGCGGCTCACGCCCGCCTCGGACCCGTACGTCCGGCGCGCCCCCCGCGGGGGCGAGGTCCGCCTCGGAGAAGCCCGGCTCGTCCTTCGCCCCGGGACCGAGCGCGGAGACGGTACGCGGAACGCCTCCGTACGAGGCCCGGCGCGCAGGGGGCCGGCCGTCCCGAGTGCGCCGGGCCGATCCGGCGACGCCGGGCACGCACGCCCCGCGCGTCCGGGTCCGTCGTTCGACAGGGAGCACGCCGCCGAGCCTCCGGTTCGCTCCATCCGGTGGTGTGGACGGCAACCCGGGCAGGTCCGGCCCGCCCCGCCGTGAGCATGGAACCGCCCCGGCACGTCCGCCGGGGCGATCCGTCCCCGACACCTCACCGGAGAGTGCCGTGAAGACTCGTTCCTGGTCCATCGCCGCCGTCCTCGCCCTGACCTCGCTCCTGCTGCCCGCCCACACGGCGTCCGCCGCCCCGGCCGCGCCCCCGTCCTGCCCCGACGGGTCCGTGTGCTTCTGGAGCAAGGAGGGCTTCGGCGGCGACTACTGGGAGTGGACCGCGCGCAGCGGCTACCGCGACATGCCGCCCCGTCTGCACGACCACGTCGGCTCGTTCGTCGCGAGCACCCGGGCCTGCTTCGTGAACTGGCAGCCCACCGAGAAGCGGGACGTCTTCAACGGCGACTGGCGCTCCCGCTACCTCGGCGACTTCGGCGGGCGCATCGACGGGGTCGGCCCGGGCGGCTGCTGACCGGCGGCCCCGGTCCGGGAGCGTGCGGGCTGCCGGGCCCCGAACGACCCGACACCGAGTTCGCTCCTCGGGCCCCGGCCCGGTGCCGGCGGCCCGGCGGCTGCACGCCGGGGTCGCCGTGCGCCTCCGCCGGCCGGTCCCGCCGACGACGACCGCGGCCTCGTCGCCCCGAGGGGGCGACGGCGGCGATGAGGGGTTGCGGACACCCGGGCGTCACCGTATGACGGGTCGGTGATGCGCGAACGGCGGAACCCTTAATGATCAGTGGTTCACGGTCCTTCCCCGTGGCGGCGCCGTTGTAATGGCTCTCAGAGGGTTTCCCTCACCACCGGACACGTCGAAGGGGTAGGACCGTGACGAAACTGCGCACCACCAGGACCGCACTCGTAGGGATCATGGCTTCCGCGGCGATCGCGCTCCCGCTGGCCGGCTCGGCCTCCGCCGAGACGAGGCTGCTCCCGCACTACACCGACTCCTTCCTGGAGTGCCAGACCCTCGGCAACCAGGCTGCGCAGCAGGGGGAGCTGACGGGCTTCAGCTGTGTGCAGGAGGGCCGCCACGTGGTCATGTACCCCTGGTAGGCACAGGGGCCCGAGGCACGTCCGCGCCCGGAGCGGATCTCCGCTGATCGCTCCGGGCGGGGATCACTCCCCGTGGGTCGGGGCGAACATCCGCAGCACGGCGGGGAGGACGACCACCGCCGGGCCCGGGGTGGCCAGGGCCTTCGCGAGGTCCTGTTCCAGGGTTTCGGGGCTGGTGCGCAGGCCCGGTACGCCGAAGGACTCCGCCAGGGCCACGTAGTCGGGGCGGATGAGCTCCGTCGCCGTGGGCTCGCCGAAGGCGTCGGTCATGTACTCGCGCAGGATGCCGTAGCCGCCGTCGTCGACGATCAGCCAGGTGACGTCCAGCTCGTGCTGGCGGGCGGTGGCCAGTTCGGCGACGGAGTACAGGGCGCCGCCGTCGCCGGAGACCGCGAGGACCGGGCGGGTGGGGTCGGCGACGGCCGCGCCGAGGGCGGCCGGGAAGCCGTAACCGAGGCCGCCGGCGCCCTGCGCGGAGTGCAGGTGGTTGGGGCCCATGGCGTCGAAGGCGGACCAGGCCCAGTACGCCAGGATCGTCATGTCCCAGAAGGACGGCGAGCCGGTGGGCAGGGCGCGGCGGACCGCCGTCAGCACCTGCCGTTCCAGGGTGAGTTCCTGGGCCGCGATGCGCTCACGGACCCGGTCCAGGACTCCCCGCACCCGCTCGGCGGCCCTCGCGTCCTCGCGCGGCTCCACCGTCTCCAGGAGCGCCTGGAGCGCGAGGCGGGCGTCGGCGTGGATGCCGAGGCCCGGGTGGTTGGACTCCAGCTTGCCGAGGTCGGCCTCGATCTGGATCACCCGGCCGCGCGGCTCGAACGTGTGGTAGTTGGAGGAGAGTTCGCCGAGGCCGGAGCCGACGACCAGCAGGACGTCGGCGTCCTGGAGGAAGTCGGTGGTGTGGCGGTCCTCCAGCCAGGACTGCAGCGACAGCGGGTGCGTCCAGGGGAAGGCCCCCTTGCCGCCGGGGGTGGTGACCACCGGGGCCTGGATGCGCTCGGCGAGCTGCCTCAGCTTGCCCGAGGCGTCGGAGCGGACCACTCCCCCGCCCGCGATGATCGCGGGGCGGGCGGCGTTCGCCAGCAGGTGGGCGGCGAGCGCGGTGAGTTCGGGACGCGGGGGCAGCTCCTCGGGGGTGGCGTCCATCGCCGTCACCACGGGCAGGACCGTCTCCGCGAGGAGCACGTCCTGCGGGATCTCCACCCACACGGGGCCGTGCGGGACGGTCAGCGCCGACTGCCAGGCCGCCGCGATCGCCGACGGGAGCTGGGACTGCGTACGGACCGTGTGCACCGACTTGACCACGCCGCGGAACGAGGCCGACTGGTCGGGGAGTTCGTGCAGGTAGCCGTGGCGCCCGCCGCCCAGACCGGCCGTCGGGACCTGACTGCAGATCGCCAGTACGGGGGCGGAGGCCGCCGCCGCCTCCTGGAGCGCGGCCAGGGAGGTGAGGGCTCCCGGGCCGGTCGACAGCAGCAGCGGGGCGGCCTCGCCGGTGATCCGGCCGTACGCGTCCGCCGCGAAACCGGCGTTGTTCTCCACGCGCAGGCCGATGTAGCGCAGGTCGGAGCGGCGCAGGGCGTCGAACACGCCGAGGGCGTGCTGGCCGGGCAGACCGAAGACGGTGGTCGCGCCGAGCCCGGCCAGGGTCTCCACGACCAGGTCCCCGCCGTTGCGGCCGGGAGGGGGATTCAGCGCGGCCTCCGTCTGGGCGGCGGTCGGGCGGAGCACCAGGTCGTGGTCGTGGGTCACTGCGCGCGGGCCTCTGCAATCTGGCGGGACATGATCGTGGTCAGCTCGTACGCCGTGTGGGACGCGGCGACCGAGGTGATCTCGGCGTGATCGTACGCGGGCGCCACCTCGACGACGTCCGCCGAGACCAGGTTGCAGGAGGCGAGTCCGCGCAGGATCTCCAGGAGCTCGCGGGAGGTCATGCCGCCGGCCTCGGGGGTGCCGGTGCCGGGGGCGTGCGCCGGGTCCAGGCAGTCGATGTCGATGGAGATGTACAGCGGGCGGTCACCGATGCGCTGGCGGAGCTGGTCGGCGACCTCGTCGGCGCCCCGGCGGTAGACGTCGGCGGAGGTGACGATGCCGAAGCCCATCTTCTCGTCGTCGGTGAGGTCCTGCTTGCCGTAGAGCGGGCCGCGGGTGCCGACGTGGGAGAGGGCGGAGGTGTCGAGGACGCCCTCCTCCACCGCGCGGCGGAACGGGGTGCCGTGGGTGTACTCGGCGCCGAAGTAGGTGTCCCAGGTGTCGAGGTGGGCGTCGAAGTGGAGCAGGGCGACGGGGCCGTGCTTCTTCGCGACCGAGCGGAGCAGGGGCAGGGCGATGGTGTGGTCGCCGCCCAGGGTCATCAGGCGGGCGCCGGTGCCGAGCAGGTCGTCGGCGGCGGCCTCGACCGTCTCCACGGCCTCGTTGATGTTGAACGGGTTCACGGCGATGTCGCCGCCGTCCGCGACCTGGGCGAGGGCGAAGGGGGAGGCGTCCTGCGCGGGGTTGTAGGGACGCAGCAGCCGGGACGCCTCACGGATGGCGTTGCCGCCGAAGCGGGCGCCCGGCCGGTAGGAGACGCCCGAGTCGAACGGCACGCCCACCACGGCGACGTCGGCGCGGCCGACCTCGTCGAGCCGGGGCAGCCGGGCGAAGGTCGCGGGCCCGGCGTACCGCGGGACGCGGGAGGAGTCGACGGGGCCGCGGGGCGTCTCGTTGCTGCTCATGGGACTGCCTTCTTTCCTGCTCTTCGCCTTGGCTCATGCGTGCGCCCGTACCCGTGGGCTGCCGGTCCGTTCCGACCATAAGGGGGCGGAAAGCATCTGCGAAGTGTACGTTTCCTCCATTCCCGCCGCACGGAATGGAGGAAGTGTCCAGCATGCCGGACCCCATGGTTCCGCCCACGCCCCCCGTGCCCCTGGAGGCCCTGCTGGCCCGCGCGGACCTCGGCCTGCGCCGGATCGCGGGGCCCGACGACCCCGGCACCGTCGTGCACGGGGCGCACACCTCGGAGATGGCGGACCCGTACCCGTATCTGCTGGGCGGGGAGCTGCTGCTGTCGGCGGGGGTGCACATCCCGGAGGGGGCGGGCGCGGGGTACTTCGACGCGTACGTCTCGCGGATCGTGGCGGCGGGCGGGGCGGCGCTCGGTTTCGGTCTGGCGCCGGTCCACAAGGCGGTGCCCGGGGCGCTGGTGGAGGCGTGCGAGATGCACGGGCTGCCGTTGCTGGAGGTGCCGCCGCGGACCACGTTCTCGGGGGTGGCGCGGGCGGTCTGGCAGTTGATGGCGCAGGCCCGCACGGCGGAGCTGCGCCGGGTCACGGAGGCCCAGCAGAGCCTCGCCACCGCCGCCGCCCGTCCGGACCCGCTCCGGCCGGTGCTCCACCAACTGGCCCAGCGGATCGACGGCTGGGCCGTCCTGTTCGCCCCGGACGCCACCGAGCTCGCCACCGCGGGAACCACCCCGCCCCCCGGGACGAGACACTCCCTGGCCGACCTGGCCAAAGTCGTACGCCCCGACATGAGTACGGACAGTCGTACCGCCCCGGCCACGGGCAGCCGAGCCGACGTAGCCGCGGGCAGTCGTGCCGCTGGGGCGGCACGGGTGGGCGCAGCGGCACCCGGCGAACGCCGGCCGGTGAAGCCCGTCCCCGGCGAGCACCGACAAGCGGCCCCCGTCCCCGCCACCGCCAGCGACACGGTCGACGGCACCCACCTCGCCGCCTACGCCCTGGGCACGGGCCACGGCTTCGTACTCGGCGTGGCCTCCCCCCACCGCACCCCCGGCGACCACACCATCGCCTCCGTCGCGGCCGCCCTGCTCACCCTCCTCACCGGCCGCCACCGGAGCGGCACCGCCACGGCCCACTCCTGCGCGCTCGTACGCCTGCTGCTGGGCGCCCCGCCCGAGGACGTCACCCCCCTCCTCGGCGGAGCACGGTGGCACGTCGTGCACGCCCGGCCGGACGACCGCACCGCACCCGACCCCCTGGCCGCCGCCGCGCTCGGCACGGCGCTCGGCTCGCCCCTGGTCGACCCGGCGGGCGAGGTCGTACGCGTGCTGGTGCCGGCCGACCGGCCCGTGGAACCGCTGCCGGGCTGGACCCTCGGCGTCAGCACGGTCGCCGACCCGCCCGACTGGCCGGACGCCGACACCCGGGCCGCCCGCGCCCTGGCCCGGGCCCGCGCCACCCGCGTCCCGCTGCTCCGGCACGGCGACCGCCCCGCCCTCGCCGACCTCGTCCCGCCGCACGACGCGGACGCCCACGCCCGGTCGCTGCTCGCGCCGATGGCGACCGCTCCCGCCCTCACCGACACCCTGCGCACCTGGCTCTCCCTGCACGGCAGCTGGGACCGTACGGCGGTGGCGCTGTCGGTGCACCGCAACACCGTGCGGCAGCGCATCGCGCGGTGCGCGGCGCTGCTGGAGGCCGACCTGGACGATCCGGACGTGCGGATGGAGCTGTGGTTCGCGCTGCGCCGGACATGAGCCGTACGGGCGGCACCGGGCAGCCGTACGGAGTCGACCGAGTACGTGACGCACGTCCCAGCGCGCGACACCCCGGGGACGCCCCCAGGCCGCTGCCTCACAATGAGGGCATGCCGATACCCGGGACACCCAGCCGCGCCGAACTCCTCGCCCACCTCGTCGCCACGCGCATCGCGGGCGATGTCGCCACGCCGCGCGAGAACAACCTCTCGCACTACCGCAAACTGGCGAACGGCGACCGTCACTTCTGGCTCGGTCTGGAGCTCGGCGACCGCTGGACCGACGAGCAGGACGTGCTGGCGGTGATGGCGGAGCGGGTCGGCGTCAACGACGACCCGGAGTACCGGTACGGGCAGGACACCATCGACCCGGAGCTGACCGTGTCCGGGCTCGAGCGCATGGCCGGGCGGCTGCGCAAGGCGGCGGACGGGCGGCAGCGGGTGCTGTTCGCGACCGGCCACCCGGGCGGGCTGCTGGACGTGCACCGGGCGACGGCCGCCGCGCTGCGGGCCGCCGGCTGCGAGATCGTGGTCATTCCGGACGGGCTGGTCACGGACGAGGGTTACGTGATGCAGTTCGCGGACGTGGCGGTGCTGGAGCACGGCGCCACGCTGTGGCACACCCACTCCGGTGAGCCGATGAAGACCGTCCTGACCGCCCTGGAGCGCGAGGGCCGCCCGCTGCCCGACCTGGTCGTCGCCGACCACGGCTGGGCGGGTGCGGCAGGGCAGTACGGCGTGGACAGCGTCGGCTACGCCGACTGCAACGACCCGGCCCTCTTCGTCGCCGAGTCCGAGGGCACCGTCCAGGTCACGGTCCCCCTCGACGACCACGTCACCAGCCCCCGCCACTACGACCCGATGACGGCGTACCTGCTGGCGGAGGCCGGTCTGGCGCGGTGAAACGCCCCGTCGGCCGGGCGCGGGGGACACGCCCGGCCGACGGGGCGGCCGGTGGACGCGGGGATCAGCTGGTGAACGGGACGGCGTCGGCGGGGTCGGCGTGCCAGTTGGTGGCGATCGGCCGGTCGACCGTGGCGGTGTCGGGGAGGCGGAGCGTGACGGAGTTCTCCTCGTCGCCGGCGACCGAGAGGTGGATCCGGTCGAACTGCACGCCGTTGTCGTTGTTGGTGGACTTGGGGCTGATGCCGGCGTAGGCGGCGGCGGAGCCGGCGAGGACGACGTCGTCGCTGACGCCGTGCTCGGCGGGCGAGACCTCGGTGTCGGGGTGGGAGCCGAAGGAGGCGGAGGGGAACACGCCCTCCAGGTGGCAGATGATGCCGGGCTTGGCCTTGGCGGTGACCAGGTAGTAGCCGCCCGCCTGCGTCTTGGCCGTGATCTTGAAGTTCAGGTCGCTGGTCGCGCAGGGCTGGGTGGTGAAGCCGCCGCTGTCGGCGGTGGCCGTGGCGGTGGCGGCGCCGCCGAGGGCGAGCGCGGCGACGGCGGCCAGGGCGAGGCGGGCGGAGCGGGTGGCGAGGCGTGAGCGCATGGCGGTCTCCATGGTGTGACGTGGTGGATCGGCCGGCGGGCTGCCGGGATGACCGCAGCTTGTGCCGTGATCCGTCCCGCCCGCCACATCGGACGCCCATGCCGGGACGCCGGAACGCTGGAACGGCCTCTGACCAGCAAGGATGCCGACCGTCTGGAACGGTCCACTGGGACGTGGACAGCCGTCCGGCCCCCGCGCGGGACATGTGCGGGGGCCGCTTCCGCGCGTCACGTGGAAGGGAGTGGAGGGGGAGGGGGACGTCCGGAGCCGGCTCAGGAGCGCGGGACCCGGACCACGCCCTCCTGGATGACCGAGACCGCGAGCCGGCCGTCCTGGGTGTAGATGCGGCCCTGGCCCAGGCCCCGGCCGCCGTGGGCCGACGGGGACTGCTGGTCGTACAGGAGCCACTCGTCGGCGCGGAACGGGCGGTGGAACCACATCGCGTGGTCCAGGGAGGCGCCGACGACGTCGCCGACGGCCCAGCCGCCGCGGCCGTGGGCGAGGAGGACGGAGTCCAGCAGCGTCATGTCGGAGACGTACGTGGCGAGGACGACGTGCAGCAGGGGGTCGTCCGTGAGCTTGCCGCTGGTGCGGAACCACACCTGGGAGCGGGGTTCGCGGGGTTCGCCGAAGCGGCCGTAGGGCGGCTCGTCGACGTAGCGCAGGTCGACGGCGGCGCGGGCCTCCAGGAAGCGCTCCACGACCTCGGGCGCGAGGTGGGCGTACCCGCGCAGGCGCTCCTCCGAGGCGGGCAGCGTGGCCGGGTCGGGGGAGGGCGGCATCGGGTCCTGGTGGTCCAGGCCCTCCTCGTACGCCTGGAAGGAGGCCGAGAGGTGGAAGATCGGCTTTCCGTGCTGGACCGCGACCACCCGACGGGTGGTGAAGGAGCGGCCGTCGCGGATCCGGTCGACGGTGTAGACGATCGGGGCGCCGGGGTCGCCGGGGCGCAGGAAGTACGCGTGCAGGGAGTGGGCGGGCCGGTCCTCGGGGACGGTCCGCCCGGCGGCGACCAGCGCCTGCGCCGCGACCTGCCCGCCGAAGACGCGGGGGACGACGGCGGGGCGGGAGTGGCCGCGGAAGATGTTCTCCTCGATCTGCTCGAGGTCGAGCAGATCGAGGAGATCCTGTAGTGCCTGACTCATGAGGTCAGTTGTATACGGCAGGGATTTCCGGGGCCTTACAGCCCCATGTCCTTGGCGATGATCGACTTCATGATCTCGCTGGTGCCGCCGTAGATGCGGTTGACGCGGTTGTCCGCGTACAGGCGGGCGATCGGGTACTCGTTCATGTAGCCGTAGCCGCCGTGCAGCTGGAGGCAGCGGTCGATGACGCGGTGCGCGACCTCGGTGCAGAACAGCTTGGCGCTGGCGGCCTCGGCGGGGGTGAGCTCGCCGGCGTCCAGGGCCTCGGTGGCGCGGTCGGCGACGGCCTCGGCGGCGTCCACCTCGGCCTGGCAGGCGGCCAGCTCGAACTTGGTGTTCTGGAAGTGGGCGACCGGCTTGCCGAAGACGGTGCGCTCCTGCACGTACTGCTTGGCGAACCGGACGGCGGCCTTGGCCTGGGCGTAGGCGCCGAAGGCGATGCCCCAGCGCTCGGAGGCCAGGTTGTGGCCGAGGTAGGAGAAGCCCTTGTTCTCCTCGCCGAGCAGGTCCTCGACGGGCACCTTGACGTCGACGAACGCCAGCTCGGCGGTGTCGGAGGTCCTCAGGCCGAGCTTGTCGAGCTTGCGGCCGACCGAGTAGCCCTCGGACTTGGTGTCCACGGCGAACAGGGAGATGCCGTGGCGGCGGTCCTCGGCCGTCGGGGCGGCGGTGCGGGCGCAGACGATCACCTTGTCGGCGTGGACGCCGCCGGTGATGAAGGTCTTGGCGCCGTTGAGGACGTAGTGCGTGCCGTCCTCGCTGAGCTTGGCGGTGGTCTTCATGCCCGCGAGGTCGGAGCCGGTGCCCGGCTCGGTCATCGCGATGGCCCACATCTCCTCGCCGGTGACGAACTTCGGCAGGAAGCGCTTCTTCTGCTCGTCGGTGGCCAGCATCTTGATGTACGGCAGGGCGAGCAGCACGTGCACGCCGGAGCCGCCGAACTGGACTCCCGCGCGGGCGGTCTCCTCGTAGAGGACGGCCTCGAACTTGTGGGTGTCCATGCCCGCGCCGCCGAACTCCTCGGGCACGCTGATGCCGAAGATGCCCAGCTCACCGAGCTTGTAGTAGAAGTCGCGGGGCGCCTGGCCCGCCGCGAACCACTCGTCGTAGACGGGGACGACCTCGGCCTCGATGAAGGCGCGGATGGTCTCCCGGAACGCCTCGTGATCCTCGTTGAAAACCGTACGGCGCACTGTCCGCCACCTCCAGAACCTGGGCATGTCTAAGCGCTTGCTCAGATCAAAGGTACCGGCGAGTATCCACAGCCGTCCAGAGCGGACGTCCCGTAACGCTCGTCACTCCGCCGGGGTCAGGGCGAGCCCGCCGCCGCGAACGCGCCCCGGGCCATCCGGTGCAGCAGTTCGGCGGTGCCCGCGCGGCCGGGCAGCGAGCCGGGGCGGGTGAGGTGGGGGGTGGAGTTGAGCAGGCCGAACACCGAGTGGACCGCCGAGCGGGCGGCCGGTTCGGCCAGCTCCGGGTACAGCTCGCGGACCACCCCCACCCACAGCTCGACGTACTGCCGCTGCAACTGGCGGACCAGCTTGCGGTCGGTGTCCCGGAGGCGGTCCAGCTCGCGGTCGTGCAGGGTGATGAGGGGGCGGTCGTCGAGCGCGAAGTCGATGTGCCCCTCGATCAGCGAGTCGAGGACCGCCTCGGGGGCCACCCCGTCGGCCTCCTTCAGGCGCCGCTTCGCGCCGGTCAGCAGTCGGCCGCTGATCCCCACCAGCAGCTCCGCGAGCATCGCGTCCTTGCCCGCGAAGTGCCGGTAGAGCCCGGGGCCGCTGATGCCGACCGCGGCGCCTATCTCGTCGACCCCGACGCCGTGGAAGCCGCGGTCGGCGAAGAGCCGGGCGGCCTCCTTGAGGATCTGCTCGCGGCGGGTGGGGGCGTCGGTTCTGGTGGCCATGGAGACGATTCTAGACAGCGCGGTTAGCGGTCGTTAACCTGAAGGAAGTGCGTTAACGCTCATTAACGAGGTGAGGGGACCCGCAGGATGCATGAGGCACCGGAGCTTCACAGCGCGGCCGATCCCGCGTCGGAGGCCTTTCGGGCCAACGAGGAGGCGCACCGCGCGCTCGTCGAGGAGCTGCGCGGCAAGCTGGCCGCGGCGGCGCTCGGCGGCGGCGAGCGGGCGCGGGAGCGGCACACCGCGCGCGGCAAGCTGCTCCCGCGCGACCGCGTGGACACGCTCCTCGACCCCGGATCGCCCTTCCTGGAGCTGGCCCCGCTGGCGGCCGACGGGATGTACGAGGGGCAGGCCCCGGCGGCCGGCGTGATCGCCGGGATCGGGCGGATCGCCGGCCGGGAGTGCGTGGTCGTGGCCAACGACGCCACCGTCAAGGGCGGCACCTACTACCCGATGACGGTGAAGAAGCACCTGCGCGCGCAGGAGGTGGCCCTCGACAACCGGCTCCCCTGCGTCTACCTGGTGGACTCGGGCGGCGCGTTCCTGCCGATGCAGGACGAGGTGTTCCCGGACCGGGACCACTTCGGGCGGATCTTCTACAACCAGGCCCGGATGTCCGGCGCCGGCATCCCGCAGATCGCGGCGGTGCTCGGCTCGTGCACGGCGGGCGGCGCGTACGTCCCGGCGATGAGCGACGAGGCGGTGATCGTCCGGAACCAGGGCACGATCTTCCTGGGCGGCCCGCCGCTGGTGAAGGCGGCCACCGGCGAGGTGGTCACGGCGGAGGAGCTGGGCGGGGGCGAGGTCCACGCGCGGGTCTCGGGCGTCACCGACCACCTCGCGGAGGACGACGCGCACGCGCTGCGGATCGTGCGGAACATCGTCTCCACGCTGCCCGCGCGGGGGCGGCTGCCCTGGCAGGTGGAGCAGGCCGTCGAGCCCAAGGTGGACCCGGCGGGGCTGTACGGGGCGGTGCCGGTCGACTCCCGCACGCCCTACGACGTGCGCGAGATCATCGCGCGCGTCACCGACGGCTCCCGCTTCGCCGAGTTCAAGTCGGAGTTCGGGCAGACCCTGGTCACCGGCTTCGCCCGGATCCACGGCCACCCGGTGGGCATCGTCGCCAACAACGGCATCCTGTTCTCCGAGTCCGCCCAGAAGGGCGCCCACTTCATCGAGCTGTGCGACCAGCGCGGCATCCCCCTGGTGTTCCTGCAGAACATCTCGGGCTTCATGGTCGGCCGGGACTACGAGGCGGGCGGCATCGCCAAGCACGGCGCCAAGATGGTCACGGCGGTCGCCTGCACGCGCGTGCCGAAGCTGACGGTGGTGGTCGGCGGGTCGTACGGGGCGGGCAACTACTCGATGTGCGGACGGGCGTACTCGCCCCGGTTCCTGTGGATGTGGCCGAACGCCAAGATCTCGGTGATGGGCGGCGAGCAGGCCGCCTCCGTCCTCGCGACCGTCAAGCGGGACCAGCTCCAGGCGCGCGGCGAGGAGTGGCCGGCCGAGGACGAGGACGCCTTCAAGGCCCCGATCCGCGCCCAGTACGAGCGTCAGGGGAACGCCTACTACGCGACGGCCCGCCTCTGGGACGACGGCGTGATCGACCCGATGGAGACCCGGCAGGTCCTGGGCCTGGCCCTGACCGCGTGCGCCAACGCGCCACTGAGCGACCCTCAGTTCGGCGTCTTCCGGATGTGAGGGGACCCCTGACGATGACAGAGCAGATGTTCGAGACGGTGCTGGTGGCCAACCGGGGCGAGATCGCGGTCCGCGTCATCCGCACCCTGCGGTCGATGGGCGTGCGCTCGGTGGCCGTGTACTCCGACGCGGACGCCGACGCCCGGCACGTGCGGGAGGCCGACACGGCGGTGCGGATCGGGCCGGCGGCGGCCTCGGAGAGCTACCTGTCGGTGGAGCGGCTGCTGCGGGCCGCCGCCCGCACCGGCGCGCAGGCGGTCCACCCCGGGTACGGCTTCCTCGCCGAGAACGCCGCCTTCGCGCGGGCGTGCACGGAGGCGGGGCTGGTGTTCATCGGTCCCCCGGCGGACGCGATCGCCCTGATGGGCGACAAGATCCGCGCGAAGGAGACGGTGCGGGCGGCCGGGGTGCCGGTGGTGCCCGGCTCCAGCGGCAGCGGGCTGACGGACGAGCAGCTCGCCGGGGCGGCCCGGGAGATCGGGATGCCGGTGCTGCTGAAGCCGTCCGCGGGCGGTGGCGGCAAGGGCATGCGCCTGGTGCGGGACGCCTCGGCGCTGGCCGACGAGATCGCCGCCGCCCGCCGTGAGGCCCGCGCCTCCTTCGGCGACGACACGCTGCTGGTCGAGCGGTGGATCGACCGCCCCCGGCACATCGAGATCCAGGTGCTGGCCGACGGCCACGGAGGCGTCGTCCACCTCGGTGAGCGCGAGTGCTCGCTGCAGCGCCGCCACCAGAAGATCATCGAGGAGGCGCCCAGCGTGCTCCTCGACGAGCGGACCCGGGCCGCGATGGGCGAGGCGGCGGTCCAGGCGGCCCGCTCCTGCGGCTACCGGGGCGCGGGCACGGTGGAGTTCATCGTCCCGGGCGACGACCCCTCGTCGTACTACTTCATGGAGATGAACACCCGCCTCCAGGTGGAGCACCCGGTCACCGAGCTGATCACGGGGCTCGACCTGGTGGAGTGGCAGCTGCGGGCGGCGGCGGGCGAGCCGCTGCCGTTCGGGCAGGACGACGTCCGGCTCACCGGCCACGCGGTCGAGGCCCGTGTCTGCGCGGAGGACCCCGCGCGGGGCTTCCTCCCCTCCGGCGGCACGGTGCTGAGGCTGCGCGAGCCGCAGGGCGACGGGGTGCGCACCGACTCCGGGCTGAGCGAGGGCACGGAGGTCGGCAGCCTCTACGACCCGATGCTGTCCAAGGTGATCGCGTACGGCCCCGACCGCGCGACCGCGCTGCGCAGGCTCCGCGCGGCCCTCGCGGAGACGGTCACGCTGGGCGTGCAGACCAACGCCGGGTTCCTGCGGCGGCTGCTGGCGCACCCGGCGGTGGCCGCCGGGGACCTGGACACCGGGCTGGTCGAGCGCGAGGTGGACGGGCTCGTACCGGACGCGGTGCCGGCGGAGACGTACGCGGCGGCGGCGCTGCTGCGGCAGGCCTGCCTCGCGCCCGCCGGCGCGTCCGGCTGGCGGGACCCCTTCGCCGCGGCCGACGGATGGCGTCTGGGCGGCACGCGGGCCTGGACGGCGCACCACCTCCGGGTGGCGGGCCACGACCCGGTGACCGTGCGCGTGCGCAGCACCCCGGACGGCGGTACGGAACTGCTGCTCCCCGGCTCCGGCGCCCCGCTGCGGGCGTCCGCGGGCCCGGTGGGCGGGCACCGGTTCACCTTCGCGCTCGACGGTGTCACCCACACCTTCGCCGCCCTGCCGGACGGCACCTGGCTGGGCCGGGACGGCGACGCCTGGCACGTGCGCGACCACGACCCGGTCGTCGCGTCCCTCACCCGCGCCGGCCGGGCGGGCGCCGACTCGCTGACCGCGCCGATGCCCGGCACGGTGACGGTGGTGAAGGTCGCCGTCGGCGACGAGGTGAGCGCGGGCCAGAGCCTGCTGGTGGTGGAGGCGATGAAGATGGAGCACGTCGTCTCCGCCCCGCACGCCGGCACGGTCACCGAACTGGACGTGGCCCCGGGCACGACGGTCGCGATGGACCAGGTGCTGGCGGTCATCGCCCCCGTGGAGGAGGAGACGGCGTGAACACCACGGAACCGGACCTGCCCATGGTCGTACCGGCCGAGGGCCTGCCCGCGCGGGTGCGCATCCACGAGGTCGGCGCGCGCGACGGGCTGCAGAACGAGAAGGCGACCGTGCCGACGGCCGTCAAGGCGGAGTTCGTCCGCCGCCTGGCCGGCACGGGTCTGACCACCATCGAGGCGACGAGCTTCGTGCGCCCCGAGTGGGTGCCCCAGCTGGCGGACGCCGAGGAGCTGTACCCGGCCGTCGCGGACCTGCCGGTGGAGCTGCCCGTCCTGGTGCCGAACGAGCGCGGCCTGGACCGCGCGCTGGCGCTGGGCGTCCGGCGGGTGGCGGTCTTCGCCAGCGCCACGGAGTCCTTCGCCAAGGCCAACCTCAACCGCACGGTGGACGAGGCGCTGGCGATGTTCGAGCCGGTGGTGCGGCGGGCGAAGGCGCAGGACGTCCACGTCCGCGGCTACCTGTCGATGTGCTTCGGCGACCCGTGGGAGGGCGCGGTCCCCGTCCCGCAGGTGGTGAAGGTCTGCCGGGCCCTGCTGGACATGGGCTGCGACGAGCTGAGCCTGGGCGACACCATCGGCGTGGCGACCCCGGGGCACGTCACGGCCCTGCTCACCGCGCTCACCGCGGCGGACGTGCCCGTGTCCGCGCTGGGCGTGCACTTCCACGACACCTACGGCCAGGCCCTGTCCAACACGCTGGCCGCGCTCCGGCAGGGCGTCACCACGGTCGACGCCTCCGCCGGCGGTCTCGGCGGCTGCCCGTACGCGAAGTCCGCCACCGGCAATCTCGCCACCGAAGACCTCGTGTGGATGCTGCGGGGCCTCGGCATCGACACCGGGGTCGACCTCGGCCGTCTGGTCGCCACGAGCGTCTGGATGGCCGCCCACCTGGGCCGACCCAGCCCGTCCCGCACCGTACGAGCCCTCTCCCACCAGGAGCAGTGAACGACATGGACCACAAGCTCTCCCCCGAACTGGAAGAACTCCGCCGTACGGTCGAGGAGTTCGCGCACGACGTGGTGGCGCCGAAGATCGGTGACTTCTACGAGCGGCATGAGTTCCCGTACGAGATCGTGCGGGAGATGGGCCGGATGGGCCTGTTCGGGCTGCCGTTCCCGGAGGAGTACGGCGGCATGGGCGGCGACTACTTCGCGCTGGGCGTGGCCCTGGAGGAGCTCGCGCGGGTCGACTCCTCGGTGGCCATCACCCTGGAGGCGGGCGTCTCCCTGGGCGCGATGCCGCTCCACCTCTTCGGCACCGAGGCGCAGAAGCGCGAGTGGCTCCCCCGCCTGTGCTCGGGCGAGATCCTCGGCGCGTTCGGCCTGACCGAGCCGGACGGCGGCAGCGACGCGGGCGCGACCCGTACGACGGCCCGGCTGGACGAGTCGACGGGCGAGTGGGTCATCAACGGCACCAAGTGCTTCATCACCAACTCGGGCACCGACATCACGGGCCTGGTCACGGTCACCGCGGTCACCGGCCGCAAGCCGGACGGCAAGCCGCTGATCTCGGCGATCATCGTCCCGTCGGGCACGCCGGGCTTCACGGTGGCGGCGCCCTACTCGAAGGTCGGCTGGAACGCCTCGGACACGCGGGAGCTGTCCTTCGCCGACGTCCGGGTCCCGGCCGCCAACCTCCTCGGCGAGGAGGGCCGCGGGTACGCCCAGTTCCTGCGCATCCTGGACGAGGGCCGCATCGCCATCGCCGCGCTGGGCACGGGGCTCGCGCAGGGCTGTGTGGACGAGTCGGTGAGGTACGCCAAGGAGCGGCACGCGTTCGGCCGGCCGATCGGAGCCAACCAGGCGATCCAGTTCAAGATCGCCGACATGGAGATGAAGGCCCACACGGCCCGCCTCGCCTGGCGCGACGCGGCCAGCCGGCTGGTGACCGGCGAGCCCTTCAAGAAGGAGGCGGCGCTGGCCAAGCTGTACTCGTCCACGGTCGCCGTGGACAACGCCCGCGACGCCACCCAGATCCACGGCGGCTACGGCTTCATGAACGAGTACCCGGTGGCCCGCATGTGGCGCGACTCCAAGATCCTGGAGATCGGCGAGGGCACGAGCGAGGTCCAGCGCATGCTGATCGCGCGGGAGTTGGGCCTGGCGGGCTGAGCCTCGGCACCGGCCCGCGTCCAGCGTGTACGCGGGCCGGTCGGCCCGTCGGCGAAGCGTCCGGCCCGGCTTGATCGCGCGCCGAACACGGACGGCCACCATGCGAAGTCATCAGTACTCTGGAACCGTGGACTACGCGAAGATGCGCGCGATCGCCGAGCAGCTCGGAGCCCATGCCGAACAGCTCGAGGGTTCCTGGAGCGTAGAGATCGGCCCGTCGGGTCCGGTACTGGCCATGATGTGCCCCTCGAAGCGTCACGAGGGCACCATCCGGCGCATCTGCAAGCAGTCGGACGAGCAGCTCCTCACCACCCACCGTGGTTACATCTGCGCGAACGGCCCGGAGATCGAGCACCCCGCGATCGGCCGCATGCGGCGCCCCGACGCCGTCGTCATTCCCGAGGCCGTGCTCGACGAAGAGGGCCTCGCCGTCGACGCCACGCAGGTCCTGGCGGTCGTCGAGATCGTCTCCCCGGCCGACCCGAACAACGACTACGGCGAAAAACTCGCCGAGTACCCCGCCATGGGCATCCCGCACTACATGATCGTCGACCCCAGGACCGGCACGATCGAGGTGCACTCGGCCCCGTGCGGGAGCCACTACGGCGACAACGACCCGTACATCTTCGGGGACATGGTCCCGTTCGGCCCCTGGACGGTGGACACGTCCGCGTTCCGCCGCTACGGCAAGGACCGGGAGGAGCCCTCCCCGGCATAGGCCCGTCTGTTCGTGCGGCTCGGTCCACGGTTCGGCACGGGCATGCCGACCGGCCGGGAGGGAACGCATACCGGGCGCCCTCTGGACAGATCCTGAGGTTAGGCTAACCTAAGCCTGTTTCCAGCCCAGGACGGCTCCGTACGCACGAAAGCAGAACCTTCCATGTCGAACGCCACAACCGCCCGCTTCTCCCGTCGGGGACTGCTCGCCGCCGGTGGCGCCCTCGGACTCGGCGCCGTGCTCACCGCCTGCGGGGGCGACGACGCGAAGAGCGGCGGCTCGGACGCGACGGGGTCCGGCGGGTCGAAGTCCGGTCCGTGGTCCTTCAAGGACGACCGCGGCACCACCGTGAAGCTCGACAAGGTGCCGACGAAGATCGTCGCGTTCACCGGTGTCGCCGCCGCGCTGTACGACTACGGCGTCGAGGTGAAGGGCGTCTTCGGCCCGACCAGGACGCCGGACGGCAAGGCCGACGTCCAGGCCGGCGACATGGACGTCAGCAAGCTGACGATCTTCGGCAACAAGTTCGACAGCTTCAACGTCGAGCAGTACGCGGCCTTCGGGCCCGAGGTGCTCATCAGCACGACGTTCGACGAGGCCGGGTCGCTCTGGTACGTCCCGGAGGCCTCCAAGGACAAGATCGCCAAGCTCGCCCCGAGCGTGGCCGTCTCCGTCTACGACCTCCAGATGCCCCGGCCGCTGCAGCGCATGGCCGAGCTGGCCGAGTCGCTGGGCGCCGACATGAAGGCCACGAAGGTCGTCGAGGCGAAGAAGAGGTTCGAGGACGCCGCCGAGCGGCTGCGCAAGGCCGCCAAGGCCCGCCCGGAGATCAGGGTGCTGGCCGGCTCCGCCGCCCCGGACGTCTTCTACGTCTCCGGCTCCAACTACTCCATCGACCTGGAGTACTTCAAGGCCCTCGGCGTGAACCTCGTCGAGCCCCCGGAGGAGGCCAAGAAGGCGACCGGCGGCTGGTTCGAGACGCTGAGCTGGGAGAACGTCGACAAGTACCCGGCCGACGTCATCATCATGGACGACCGCGCCTCGACCATCCAGCCCGCCGACATCACCGAGGCGACCTGGAAGAAGCTCCCCGCGGTCAAGGCCGGTCAGGTCATCGCCCGCTCGCCCGAGCCGATCCTCTCCTACGACAAGTGCACGCCGCTGCTCGACAACCTCGCCGAGGCCATCGAGAAGGCCGAGAAGGTCGGCTGACCGCACCCGCCGAGACCCCTCTCCCCCCGGAGCCACACGTGACCACCGCCGTAGCCGCCCCGTTCCGCTTCTTCTCCCTCCAGGTCGCAGCGGTGAGGCGGCTCGGTCCGTCCCTGGTCCGGGTCACCTTCACCGGCCCCGAACTGCGCGACTTCCGCTCCGACGGGCACGACCAGTCCCTGTCGCTGTTCCTGCCGCACCCGGGGCAGAGCGAGCCGGTCGTGCCGCTCGAACTGGGCGACGACTGGTGGCAGGGGTGGCGCGAACTCCCCGACGACGTGCGGGCCGTGATGCGCTCGTACACGCTCCGGGGGCTGCGCGCGGACGCCGGGGGGCGCACCACCGAGGTCGACGTCGACTTCGTGCTGCACGGCGTCGCCGAGGGGGCCGGCGCGTCCGCCGCGGCGGGGCCGGCCTCCCGCTGGGCCGCCCGCGCCGCCGCCGGCGACCGGGTGCTGCTGCTCGGCCCCGCGATCGCCGACAACCGCGCGATCCGCTTCCGTCCGCCCGAGGACACCGACCTGGTGCTGCTCTGGGCCGACGAGACCGCCCTGCCGGCCGCGGCCGCCGTCCTGGAAGCCCTCCCGGCCGGCACCCGTGCCCGGGTGTGGCTGGAGGTGCCGCACCCCGGAGACGTCCAGGACCTGACGACCGAGGCCGACGCCGAGGTCACGTGGTTCGTCAGGGACGCGCACGACCAGGGCTCCCCCCTGGCCCTGGACGGCCTGCGCACCACCGGACTCCCGCCCGCCGAGCGGCCGTACGTCTGGATCGCCGGGGAGGCGGACTGCGTGAAGCTGCTGCGGCGGCACTTCGTGGGCGAGCGGGGGATCGACCGCGGGCGGGTGACGTTCGTGGGTTACTGGCGCCGCGGGCTGACGGAGGAGCAGTTGCGCCGGCAGGGCTAGCAAGAAACGGACCCGCCCTCGATTACACCTGGTGCAGGAGTGATGACAGTCACGGCCGAAGCAGGTTTGAGCCGAAAAAAGTTAGGTTAGGCTTACCTAAGTTTTTCACCGCCGGCCCTTTCCCGCACCGGATCGTCCCCACCGGAGGACCCCTACATGCGCTCGCACCTGCTCAACGACACCACCGCGGAGCACTACCGCCGCTCCGTGACCGAAGGAGTCGAGCGGGTGGCGGCCAAACTCGCCACCACCGACCGTCCGTTCACCGGCGTCACCGTCGACGCGCTCGCCCCCCGCATCGACGGCATCGACCTCGACCAGCCGCTCCACGACACCACCGCCGTGCTGGACGAACTGGAGGACGTCTACCTCCGGGACGCCGTCTACTTCCACCACCCCCGCTACCTCGCCCACCTCAACTGCCCGGTCGTCATCCCGGCCGTGCTCGGCGAGGCCGTGCTCTCCGCCGTCAACTCCTCCCTGGACACCTGGGACCAGTCGGCCGGCGGCACCCTCATCGAGCGGAAACTCATCGACTGGACGGCGGGCCGCATCGGCCTCGGCCCGGCCGCCGACGGCGTGTTCACCTCCGGCGGCACCCAGTCCAACCTCCAGGCACTGCTGCTGGCCCGCGAGGAGGCGAAGCCGGGGCGGGACGGGTGGCAAGGGGGAGCCGACCTGACGAAACTGCGCGTCTTCGCCTCCGAGGTCAGCCACTTCAGCGTGCAGAAGTCCGCGAAACTGCTCGGCCTCGGCCAGGACGCCGTGGTGGTCGTCCCCGTCGACCACGACAAGCGCCTGCAGACCGTCGCCCTCGCCCACGAGCTGGAGCGCTGCGCCGAGGCCGGCCTGATCCCCATGGCCGTCGTCGCCACCGCCGGCACCACCGACTTCGGCTCCATCGACCCGCTGCCCGAGATCGCCGAGCTGTGCGAGCGGTACGGCGCCTGGATGCACGTCGACGCCGCCTACGGATGCGGCCTGCTCGCCTCGCTGAAGTACCGCGGCCGCATCGACGGCATCGAGCGCGCCGACTCCGTCACCGTCGACTACCACAAGTCCTTCTTCCAGCCGGTCAGTTCGTCGGCCGTGCTGGTCCGGGACGCGGCCACGCTGCGGCACGCCACCTACCACGCCGAGTACCTCAACCCGCGCCGCACGGTGCAGGAACGCATCCCCAACCAGGTGGACAAGTCCCTGCAGACCACCCGCCGCTTCGACGCGCTCAAGCTGTGGATGACGCTGCGCGTGATGGGCGCCGACGGCATCGGGCAGCTCTTCGACGAGGTGTGCGACCTGGCCGCCGAGGGCTGGAGACTGCTGGCCGCCGACCCCCGCTTCGACGTCGTGGTCGAGCCGAGCCTGTCCACCCTGGTCTTCCGCTACGTCCCGGCCGCCGTCACCGACCCCGCCGAGATCGACCGGGCCAACCTCTACGCGCGCAAGGCCCTGTTCGCCTCCGGTGACGCGGTGGTCGCGGGCACCAAGGTGGCGGGACGCCACTACCTGAAGTTCACCCTGCTCAACCCCGAGACCACCACGTCCGACATCGCCGCCGTCCTCGATCTGATCGCCGGCCACGCCGAGCAGTACCTGGGAGAGTCCCTTGACCGCGCTTCCTGACCCGACGGGCACCACGCACCCGGCCTACGACTTCGTGGGGATCGGACTGGGCCCCTTCAACCTCGGCCTCGCCTGCCTCACCGAGCCCATCGCCGAACTGAACGGCGTCTTCCTGGAGTCCAAGCCGGACTTCGAGTGGCACTCCGGGATGTTCCTCGACGGCGCCCACCTCCAGACCCCGTTCATGTCGGACCTGGTCACCCTGGCCGACCCGACGTCCCCGTACTCCTTCCTCAACTACCTGAAGGAGAAGGGGCGGCTGTACTCGTTCTACATACGCGAGAACTTCTACCCGCTGCGGGTCGAGTACGACGACTACTGCCGCTGGGCCGCCGCCCGGCTCAGCAGCATCCGCTTCGGCACCACGGTCACCGAGGTGACGTACGACGAGGGCGACGGGCTGTACGCCGTGGCGACGGCGGCCGGCGAGACGTACCGCGCCCGGCACCTGGTGCTCGGCACCGGGACCGTGCCGTTCGTCCCGGAACCCTGCCGCGGCCTCGACGGCGACCTCTTCCACAACGCGCACTACGTGCACCGCAAGGCGGAGCTGCTGGAGAAGGAATCGGTCACGATCGTCGGCAGCGGGCAGAGCGCCGCCGAGATCTACTACGAACTGCTCTCCGGGATCGACGTCCACGGCTACCAGCTCAACTGGGTCACCCGCTCCCCGCGGTTCTTCCCGCTGGAGTACACCAAGCTGACCCTGGAGATGACCTCCCCGGACTACATCGACTACTTCCGCGCGCTGCCCGAGGAGACCCGCTACCGGCTGGAGAAGCAGCAGAAGGGCCTGTTCAAGGGCATCAACTCGGAACTGATCGACGCCATCTTCGACCTGCTGTACCAGAAGAACGTCGAGAGCGGCGACCGGCCGCTCCCCACCCGGCTGCTCACCAACTCCTCGCTCACCACCGCCCGGTACGAGGACGGCGGCTACACGCTCGGCTTCCACCAGGACGAGCAGGACAAGGACTTCGAGATCCGCACCGAGGGCCTGGTGCTGGCCACCGGCTACCACTACGAGCCGCCGGCCTTCCTCGACCCGGTGCGCGACCGGCTCCGCTTCGACGGCCACGGTCGCTTCGACGTGAGCCGCGACTACGCCGTCGACGTCACCGGCCGCGGCGTCTTCCTGCAGAACGCCGGCGTCCACACGCACAGCGTCACCAGCCCCGACCTGGGCATGGGCCCGTACCGGAACGCGACCATCATCCGCGAGCTGCTGGGCGCCGAGTACTACCCGGTCGAGAAGACCATCGCGTTCCAGGAGTTCGCCGTATGAGCATCGGCAGGTTCACCTTCCGTCCCCTGGACCCGCTGCGGGACGCCGAGCTGCTGCACCGCTGGGTCACCGACCCCAAGGCGGCCTTCTGGATGATGCAGGACGCGGCGCTCCAGGACGTCGAGCGCGAGTACATGCGCATCGCCGCCCATGAGCACCACCACGCCCACCTGGGCCTGCACGACGGCGAACCGGCCTTCCTGATGGAGAAGTACGACCCCCGGTACGTCGAGCTCGTCGGCCTGTACGACCCCGAGCCCGGCGACGTCGGCATGCACTTCCTGGTCGCCCCCACCGACCGGCCCGTCCACGGCTTCACCCGGGCCGTCATCACCGCCGTGATGGAGGAGTTGTTCGCCGACCCGCAAACCCGGCGGGTCGTGGTCGAGCCGGACGTGTCCAACAAGGCCGTGCACGCCCTGAACGAGGCCGTGGGCTTCGTCCCCGAGCGTGAGATCGACAAGCCGGAGAAGCGCGCGCTGCTGAGCTTCTGCACGCGCGAACAGTTCGAGGCCGCACGAGGAGCATCCGTATGACCCCGTCCGACGCCGTGGCGCACCTGTCCCCCCACCGCTGGGCACGGGCCAACCGCCTGCTGATCCGCAAGGCGCTCGCCGAGTTCGCGCACGAGCGGCTCGTCACCCCGGAGGCCACCGGCGACGGCGGGTACGTCGTCCGCAGCGACGACGGCCTGACCCGGTACGCCTTCACGGCCACGCGCCGCGCGCTGGACCACTGGCAGGTCGACGCCGACTCGATCACCCGCCACCGCGACGGCGCCGAACTCGAGCTCGCGGCCCTGGACTTCTTCATCGAGCTGCAGAAGTCCCTGGGCCTGAGCGAGGAGATCCTGCCGGTGTACCTGGAGGAGATCTCCTCCACCCTCTCCGGCACCTGCTACAAGCTCACCAAACCGCAGGTCCCGGTCGCCGAGCTGGTCGACGCCGGCTTCCAGGCCATCGAGACCGGGATGACCGAGGGCCACCCCTGTTTCGTGGCCAACAACGGGCGGCTCGGCTTCGGCGTCCACGAGTACCTGTCGTACGCGCCGGAGGCCGCGAACCCGGTGAAGCTGGTGTGGCTGGCCGCGCACCGCTCGCGGGCCGCGTTCACGGCCGGGGCGGGGATCGAGTACGAGTCGTTCATCCGGCAGGAGCTGGGCGAGGAGACCGTCGAGGGCTTCCACGGCGTGCTGCGCGAGCGGGGCCTCGACCCCGACGACTACCTCCTCGTCCCCGTCCACCCCTGGCAGTGGTGGAACAAGCTGTCCGTCACCTTCGCCGCCGAGGTGGCGCGCGGACACCTGGTCTGCCTGGGCGAGGGCGACGACGAGTACCTGGCCCAGCAGTCCATCCGCACCTTCTTCAACACCTCGCACCCCGAGAAGCACTACGTGAAGACGGCCCTGTCCGTCCTCAACATGGGGTTCATGCGCGGGCTGTCCGCCGCCTACATGGAGGCGACCCCGGCGATCAACGACTGGCTGGCCCGGCTCGTCGACAGCGACCCGGTGCTGCGGGCCACGGGGCTGTCGGTCATCCGCGAGCGGGCCGCCGTGGGCTACCGGCACCTGGAGTACGAGCAGGCCACGGACCGCTCCTCGCCGTACCGGAAGATGCTGGCCGCGCTGTGGCGGGAGAGCCCGGTGCCGTCGCTGGAGGACGGCGAGTCGCTCGCCACGATGGCGTCGCTGGTCCACGTCGACCACGAGGGGAAGTCCTTCGCGGGCGCGCTGATCGAGCGCTCGGGGCTCGCTCCGGCCGAGTGGCTGCGGCACTACCTGCGGGCGTACTACGTCCCGCTGCTGCACAGCTTCTACGCCTACGACCTGGCGTACATGCCGCACGGCGAGAACGTCATCCTGGTGCTGGAGGACGGCGTGGTGAAGCGCGCGGTCTACAAGGACATCGCCGAGGAGATCGTGGTGATGGACCCGGACGCGGTGCTGCCGCCGGAGGTCTCCCGCATCCGGGTGGAGGTCCCGGACGACACGAAGCTGCTGTCGATCTTCACGGACGTCTTCGACTGCTTCTTCCGCTTCCTCGCGGCGAACCTCGCCGAGGAGGGCGTCCTGGACGAGGACGGCTTCTGGGGCACGGTCGCCCGGATCACCCGCGAGTACCAGGCGTCGGTGCCCGAACTGGCCGACAGGTTCGCCCGGTACGACATGTTCGCCCCCGAGTTCGCCCTGTCCTGCCTCAACCGCCTCCAGTTGCGCAACAACAAGCAGATGGTGGACCTCACGGACCCGTCCGGCGCGCTCCAGCTGGTGGGCACCCTGAGGAACCCGCTCGCGGGGTTCTGACCCACGAACGGACGGGCGCCCCGGAGTACGGTCCTCCGGGGCGCCCGTCGGCATGGGAGCCGGGTGGACCCCGGTGCCCCGCAAGGGGCGCCGAACCAGCCCGGACCGCCCTCCCGCGGATCCGGTGGAACAATCCCCCCCATGGCGGAAATCATCCAGAAGGACGGCACCTGGACCTTCGACGGGGACACCCTGCGGCTGACCCCCGGACGGGACAAGAGCGTCGGACTGCTCCGCAGGACCCTGGGCGAACTGGTGCTGCCGCTGCGGGCGTTGGCGGGCATATCGCTGGAGCAGGGCAAGCGGGCCGGACGGCTCAGACTGCGGCTGCGCGACGGCGCGGACCCCCTGCTGCACGCGACCGGCGGCCGGCTCGCCGAGCCGCACGACCCCTACCGGCTGATCGTCGAATCCGACCGCTACGGCGTCGCCGAGTACTTCACGCAGGAGGTCCGCACCGCCCTGCTGCTGGACCAGGTTCCCGCCGACCCGGTCACCGAGTACCTGCTGCCCGGCCCGTCCGTGCCGCTGTCCGTCTCCGCCGGGGACGGCACGGTCGGCTTCGACGGCGAGCGCGTCCGACTGGAGTGGAACTGGAAGACGGAGGACGCCAAGGCCGCCGCCGGCGCCCGCACCCTCGCGCTGGCGGACCTGACCGGCGTGGAGTGGCAGCCGGCCGTCGGTCTGGAGAACGGCTACCTCCGCTTCCTCGTGCGGCACTCCCCCGCCAAGGCGCCCGCCAAGTACGACCCCCACGCCGTGGAGCTGTGGGGCTTCAAGAAGGACCCGCTGATGGCGCTCGTCGCCGCCGCCGTCCAGGCCCGCCTGCCGCACCCGGCCGCTCCCGCCGACGAGCGCCCGCGGGAGCCGGGGACCGCGCCGCCGCAGACGGCCCCCGCCGCGGCCGAGGACGACCACGACGCCCTGCTGCGCCGGCTGCGGGAGCTGGGCGAGCTGCACCGGTCCGGGGTGCTGACGGACGAGGAGTTCACCCTCGCCAAACAGGCGATCCTCAAGCGCATGTAGGCCGATCCCGGACCTGTCCCGTGAGTCCTGCCCGAAATCGGGCAGGTTTCTTGCGAAACCGCCACCGGTACCTCAGGATCATCGAGTGCACGACGAACTTGTTGATCATCTGACGCGGTCCACGCCCCTCAGCCGGGGCGAGGCGCTGCGGGTGGTCCAGGACGTGCTCGCCTACTTCGACGAGACGACCGAGGAGTACGTCCGTCGCCGCCACCGCGAGCTCCAGGCCCAGGGCCTGGTGAACGCGACGATCTTCGAGCGGATCGAGGCGGACCTCAGATACCGAGCGGTGGCACCGCCCGAGCTCTCGCTCCGGCAGCTGCGCCGCATCGTCTACGGCTAGGAACTACGCATATGTGCGGAATCGTCGGATACATCGGCAGGCGTGAGGTCGCTCCCCTGCTGCTGGAGGGCCTGCAGCGCCTGGAGTACCGCGGCTACGACTCGGCGGGCATCGCCGTCACGTCCCCGAAGGCGTCCGGCCTGAAGACGGTCAAGGCCAAGGGCCGGGTGCGCGACCTGGAGGCCAAGGTCCCGGCGCGCTTCAAGGGCACCACCGGCATCGCCCACACCCGCTGGGCCACCCACGGCGCCCCCTCCGACGTGAACGCCCACCCGCACCTGGACGCCGAGGGCAAGGTCGCCGTCGTCCACAACGGCATCATCGACAACGCCTCCGACCTGCGCCGCAAGCTGGAGGCGGACGGCGTCGAGTTCCTCTCCGAGACGGACACCGAGGTCCTCACCCACCTGATCGCCCGCTCGACGGCCGAGAAGCTGGAGGACAAGGTCCGCGAGACCGTGCGCCTCATCGAGGGCACGTACGGCATCGCCGTGCTGCACGCCGACTTCCCGGACCGCATCGTGGTGGCCCGCAACGGCTCGCCGGTCGTGCTCGGCATCGGCGAGAAGGAGATGTTCGTCGCCTCCGACATCGCCGCGCTGGTCGCCCACACCCGCCAGATCGTCACGCTGGACGACGGCGAGATGGCGACGCTGAAGGCCGACGACTTCCGGACCTACACCACCGAGGGCACCCGTACGACCGCCGAGCCGACCACCGTGGAGTGGGAGGCGGCCTCGTACGACATGGGCGGCCACGACACCTACATGCACAAGGAGATCCACGAGCAGGCCGAGGCCGTGGACCGCGTGCTGCGCGGCCGGATCGACGACCGCTTCTCCACCGTGCACCTGGGCGGCCTCAACCTGGACGCCCGTGAGGCGCGCCGGATCCGCCGCGTGAAGATCCTGGGCTGCGGCACCTCTTACCACGCCGGCATGATCGGCGCGCAGATGATCGAGGAGCTGGCCCGGATCCCCGCCGACGCCGAGCCGGCCTCCGAGTTCCGCTACCGCAACGCGGTCGTGGACCCCGACACCCTGTACGTCGCGGTCTCGCAGTCCGGCGAGACCTACGACGTGCTGGCGGCCGTGCAGGAGCTGAAGCGCAAGGGCGCGCGGGTGCTGGGCGTGGTCAACGTCGTCGGCTCCGCGATCGCCCGCGAGGCGGACGGCGGCGTCTACGTGCACGCCGGGCCCGAGGTCTGCGTGGTGTCCACCAAGTGCTTCACCAACACCACGGTCGCCTTCGCCCTGCTCGCCCTGCACCTGGGCCGTACCCGTGACCTGTCGGTGCGCGACGGCAAGCGGATCATCGAGGGCCTGCGCCGGCTCCCCGCCCAGATCGCCGAGATCATGGAGCAGGAGGAGGAGATCAGGAAGCTGGCCCTGGAGTACGCCGAGGCCCGCTCGATGCTCTTCATCGGCCGCGTCCGGGGCTACCCGGTGGCCCGTGAGGCCTCCCTGAAGCTCAAGGAGGTCTCCTACATCCACGCCGAGGCGTACCCGGCCTCCGAGCTCAAGCACGGCCCGCTGGCCCTGATCGAGCCGGCCCTCCCCACGGTCGCGATCGTCCCCGACGACGACCTGCTGGAGAAGAACCGCGCGGCCATGGAGGAGATCAAGGCCCGCAGCGGCCGGATCCTCGCCGTCGCCCACCAGGACCAGGAGAAGGCCGACCACACGATCCTCGTCCCCAAGAACGAGGACGAACTCGACCCCATCCTCATGGGCATCCCCCTCCAACTCCTCGCCTACCACACCGCCCTGGCCCTCGGCCGGGACATCGACAAGCCCAGGAACCTGGCGAAGTCGGTCACGGTCGAGTAGGCCGCCCGGGGCCGCGGAGCCGTACCGGCATGCGGCTTTGCCGTGCGGGCGCGATCGACCCCCACGCGCCCGCACGGGCCGGATCACGGAACGGGCCCCCGGTGTCGCCACTCAACACCGGGGGCCCGCGAGCGACTTACGGAATGACGACGACCGGCCGCTGCGCCCGCTTCGCCAGCCTCCCGGCGACGGACCCGAAGATCCGCCCCGCGAGGCCGTGGGTGGAACCCACGACGATCGCGTCGGCGGCGTACTCCCGCCCCACCTCTTCGAGCTCGTGGCAGATGTCCCCGCCGCGCTCGACAAGGATCCACGGCACCTCGGTCAGATAGTCCGCACAGGCGAGCTCGAGTCCGAGCACCTCCGTGCGGTGGTCGGGCACGTCCACGAAGACCGGCGGTTCGCAGCCCGCCCAGACCGTGGTGGGCAGCCGGTTGGCGACGTGGACGATGATCAGGCCCGAGCCGAAACGCCGCGCCATGCCGATGGCATACGCGAGGGCCCGTTCACTGGAGGTGGAGCCGTCGAAGCCGACGACGACACCGTGCCGGAACGCGGGGTCGCAGGGATGGCGCGACTCCTCCGCCGCCAGGGGTTCGGCCGCCGTGGGATCGGCGACCGGCCGCTTGCGGTCCGCGGGTTCGAAGAATTCGTGACCGGCCATGGCTGTCTCGGGGGTGTGATCCTTTGCGAGGACGACAGTGTGCGGCGGAGCTGTGTCCGGGAAGTGCCTTCCCGACCCCATACCCTCAAGGGTACGGCGGCACGCCTCCTGAGCCCAGGTCCCGCGCGTACCGGCAGGCGGGTTCACCGGAGCATGCACGAGGGCCCGCCCGTCACGCAATGGTTGCTGTCCCGTACAAGTGGTTTGCACGGGGTTCACCCGCCGGTGGGAGCGAGCCGCCACGAGGGGTCCGCCGCGGGTCCCGCGGCGGACCGACGGGCCGGCCGCGCGCCGGGCCCCGTGAGCCGTGCCGCAGGGCACTTCGCGCCCGCCGCCGTCCGAGGGGCCGGAGCCCTCGCGGGGCCGGCGCGGGCGGGCCGGGACCGGGGTGCGGCGGCAACGGTGCGCGGTGGCGGGGAGACACCGGTCAACTGACCGGTTTCCGCGCCCCCGCCCGTATCTTTTCAGCCAACTTCCGGCTGGTGTGCGTCCTCCGCCGCAGCCACCCCCCAACCCCCGTTCGACCTGCACGAAAAGGGTCCGACGGGCCCCGCGCACCCTACGTGGATTGGCCACTGCGACAAGGCGCACTTCCCCGCACGGCCCACGAGTGCAACGCTTCGTGATCGAATGCTTCACGCCAAGTTGCCAAGTCGACAATGCACCGGTGGCGAACCGGCCATCGGCGCGCGACGGGACGCAGTAGATTCGATCTTGATGTCTTACGGCGGGGGACTCGTGCAGGACCGAGGGGAAACGTGCAGGAGCGACACAACCGAGGAGCCGCGACCACCGAGGGGGGCTTAGCAGTATGAGCCACGACTCCACTGCCACGCCGGAGACGACGGCCCGGAAACTCTCCGGGCGCCGCCGCAAGGAGATCGTCGCGGTGCTGCTGTTCAGCGGCGGCCCCATCTTCGAGAGTTCCATACCGCTGTCGGTGTTCGGGGTTGACCGCCAGGACGCCGGCGTACCGCGCTACCGCTTGCTCGTCTGCGGGGGCGAGGAGGGCCCGCTGCGGACCACGGGGGGCCTGGAGCTCACCGCGCCGCATGGCCTGGAGGCGATATCCCGGGCGGGCACCGTCGTGGTGCCGGCCTGGCGTTCGATCACCTCGCCGCCACCGGAGGAGGCCCTGGACGCACTGCGCCGGGCCCATGAGGAGGGTGCCCGCATCGTCGGGCTGTGCACCGGCGCCTTCGTCCTCGCGGCGGCGGGCCTGCTGGACGGCCGGCCCGCGACCACGCACTGGATGTACGCGCCGACGCTGGCGAAACGCTATCCGTCGGTGCACGTCGATCCACGGGAGCTCTTCGTGGACGACGGCGACGTGCTGACCTCCGCGGGCACGGCGGCCGGAATCGATCTGTGCCTGCACATCGTGCGCACGGACCACGGCAACGAGGCGGCCGGCGCGCTGGCCCGCCGCCTGGTGGTGCCGCCGCGCCGCAGCGGGGGCCAGGAACGCTACCTGGACAGGTCTTTACCGGAGGAGATCGGCGCCGACCCGCTCGCCGAGGTCGTCGCCTGGGCGCTGGAGCACCTCCACGAACAGTTCGACGTGGAGACGCTGGCGGCGCGCGCGTACATGAGCCGTCGTACGTTCGACCGCCGCTTCCGCTCGCTGACCGGCAGCGCGCCGCTGCAGTGGCTGATCACGCAGCGGGTGCTCCAGGCGCAGCGCCTGCTGGAGACGTCGGACTACTCGGTGGACGAGGTCGCCGGCCGCTGCGGCTTCCGCTCCCCGGTCGCGCTGCGCGGCCACTTCCGGCGCCAGCTGGGGTCGTCCCCGGCCGCCTACCGGGCCGCGTACCGCGCGCGGCGCCCGCAGGCCGACCGGAGCCAGGACGCCGAGGGCGCCCCGGGCACCGCGGCTTCCTTCCCGCCGGGTCAGCCGGGTCACGCGGGGCCCCAGGCGCCGCCCGCCCTGCACCCGGACAGCCCGCTCCCGCACCAGTCCCGCCGCACGGCGGCGGCCGGCGCCGCGGGCCCGTCCGTGACGGCCTCGGCCTTCCCGGGCCAGCGCAGCGCGCCCTGAGCCGACGGCGGCCCCGGACGGGCCGGAGGCCGCGGCCTCCGGCCCGTCCGGGGCCGGAGCGGGGCCCTGGGGGCGGCGCCCCCGTGACGTTCACACCGGTGCCGGGACCTCGCGCTCCGCCGCCCGGTCCCGCACGGCGCGGCGCCCCCGTAAGGTGAGACACATGAACGATCGCATGGTGTGGATCGACTGCGAGATGACCGGCCTCTCGCTGTCGGACGACGCGCTCATCGAGGTGGCCGCCCTCGTCACCGACTCCGAACTGAACGTGCTCGGCGAGGGCGTGGACATCGTCATCCGCCCGCCGGCGCGGGCCCTGGAGACGATGCCGGAGGTGGTGCGGGAGATGCACACCGCGTCCGGACTGCTCGCCGAGCTGGAGGGCGGCACGACGCTCGAGGAGGCCGAGCGGCAGGTCCTCGACTATGTGAGGGAGCACGTCAAGGAGCCCGGCAAGGCGCCCCTGTGCGGCAACTCCGTCGGCACCGACCGCGGGTTCCTGCTGCGGGACATGCCGGCCCTGGAGGACTACCTCCACTACCGCATCGTGGACGTGTCCAGCATCAAGGAGCTGGCCCGTCGCTGGTACCCGAGGGCGTACTACAACAGCCCCGAGAAGAACGGCAACCACCGCGCCCTCGCCGACATCCGCGAGTCCATCGCGGAGCTGCGCTACTACCGCGAGGCCGTCTTCGTACCGCAGCCCGGACCCGACTCGGACGCCGCGAAGAAGATCGCCGCGAAGCACGTCCTGCCTGCTCAGTAGGCGGATCGGGGGGTCGTCGGGGGCCGCCGCGGAAAGCGTGCGCGAGCACCCCTTCGGACCCTGTACACTTTTTCTCGGCCGGTCGGAGAAGTCACTGACCTCGACCGACAAGGCCATGGTGGGTGTAGCTCAGCTGGTAGAGCACCTGGTTGTGGTCCAGGATGCCGCGGGTTCGAGTCCCGTCACTCACCCTCACCGGTCAGCCGGTGACCTCGGTACCGAGGTCACCGGCTGTACTCGTTCCCGCCACCGGGACGTCAGCGGGCCGCCCTACGGTCGTCGACGGACGGGCGCAGGGCCTGTTCGCCGACACAAGGGGAGAGCACGTGGGCGACGGTGTGCAGTGGATGGTCGGCACGGTGACGAGTTCCGGGTGGATGTTCGACGTCCACTTCGCGCGCGGCATCGACGCCGAGGAGCTGGCGGTCCGCATGGGGGCGCGGCGCGGATCGGCCGCCGGGCCGATGACCGACGCCGAGATGGAGGAGCTCGACGTCGACGGCTATCCCCAGCGCGGGCCGGGCAGCGCCGTGGTCCGCGTCGGCGAGCACGCGGGCTGGGCGTTCGCCGTCCTCTACGGTTCCTACCACGACCGGCTGGAGGAGGTCTCCCGCGACGGCGTGGAGGCCGTCCACTACCACTACAACTCGGAACACCCTCCCACCACCGTCCTGTACGCGCACGACGGCCGCACCGTCTGCGGGTACGGGCTGTGCGAGGAGCGGATCCGCTGGGGCGAGGAACGCGATCTGTTCCTGCCGGACCTGGTGGCCGCCGGAATCCTGCACCCCGACGGGGACACCTACCGCGACACCGGCGACCACGACTACGCCGAACGCGAGCGCCTCGGCCTGGCCGTCTTCGAGAAGCGCCTCGGCCTCTCCCTCCCCCGTACCGTGCTCGCCGGGGACCGCCTCCCCGTGTACGCGGTCGCGGGTTCGCCGGCGGACGACTTCGAGGAGATCAGCGCGTGGGCCGGGGCCAACGGAAGGCCTGTGCCGGACCGGCGTCTGGGCCTGGTCCCGGCCCGCCTGCGCAACGACTACGAGCGGGCCACCGACCCCCAGTGGTGGAAGCGCGGGGCGCAGTACCGCGTCGCCGCCCCCACCTTGCACGCCGAGGCGGTCCTGAAGGACCCGGGCCCCGGCACGGAGCACTGAGGCGTCAGGACGAGGCGCGGCCCACCAGCTCGGTGGCCAGCACCATCTGGCGCCGCCCCAGTTCCCGGGAGACCGAAGGACGGCGGTCGGCGACCTCGGCGAGGAGGAGGTCGATCATCGCGCGCCCCATCTCCTCTATCGGCTGGCGCACGCTGGTCAGCGGCGGGTCCATGTGGCGGGCGATGACGGAGTCGTCGTAGCCGACCAGGGCCACGTCGTCGGGGATGCGGCGGCCCGCGTCGCGCAGCGCGTGCCGGGCGCCGGCCGCGGTGACGTCCGAGGCGGCGAAGACGGCGTCCAGGTCGGGGCGGCGCTCCAGCAGGGCCGCCATCGCGCGACGGCCGCCGTCCTCGGAGAAGTCGCCCTGTTCGACCAGCAGGTCGTCCACCTCGTGGCCCGCGTCGCGCAGGGCGTCGCGGTAGCCGTCGACGCGCCGCTGGGCGCCGTACACGTCGAGGCGGCCGGTGATGTGGGCGATGGTGCGCCGGCCCCGGCCGATGAGGTGTTCGACGGCCTGGCGGGCGCCGCCGTAGTTGTCGGAGTCCACGGAGGCGAGCGTCTCGGCGGCCGAGCGGGGGCCGCTGATCACGGCCGGGATCTCCAGCTGGGACAGCATGTCGGGCAGCGGGTCGTCGGCGTGCACCGAGACCAGCAGCACCCCGTCCACCCGGTGGGCGGCGAGGTACTCGGCGAGCCGCTGCCGTTCCCGGTCGCTGCCCGCGAAGATCAGCAGCAGCTGCATCTGGGTGTCGGAGAGCGCCGCGCCGACGCCCCGGAGCATGTCGGAGAAGTACGGCTCGGCGAAGAACCGGGTCTCCGGCTCGGGCACGACGAGGGCTATGGCGTCGGTGCGGTTGGCGGCCAGGGCGCGGGCGGCCGTGTTCGGGACGTAACCGAGCTCGGCGACCGCGGCCTCCACGGCGGCGCGGGTGGCGTCGCTCACCCGGGGCGAACCGTTGATCACCCGGGAGACCGTGCCGCGGCCGACACCGGCGCGCGCGGCCACCTCTTCGAGGGTGGGCCGACCGCCGCTCCGGCCCCGCGCTCCGTGGCTTGCCATCGGCTCCGCCTTCCGTCGTGTGTCACGCTGGCCTGGAATGTAACAGTCCCGCCGGTGACGGCGGCCACCGCCGGGAGGGCGGTGTACGGACTGCGGACTTCCGGGGGCGGATCTTCGACGTCAAGTTAACAGGCAGATAACTGAAGGCACTTTGCCTCGTCTGTTCCCTTGACACCCCCGCCCGGACCCGCGACTCTTCAACACATCACTTGTGGGAGCGCTCCCACAGTACCTGACACATACACAACCCGCACGTTCCCCGCCCGAGCCGCAACGCGCAAGATACGGGTCCAACAAAGCCGTTGGCCGGGGGGTCGGCACGTCAGGGCAACAGGAGGACGCAATGCGAGCACGTACCCTCCCCCTCTCCCGTCAGCGGTCGGGCGGGGGGAAGCCCATCGCCCGCAAGGCACTGGCCATCGCGGCCGTGGTGTCGCTGGGCACCGGGCTGCTGGCCGGCTGTGCCGACGACGGCAGTGACGGCGGTTCCGGGTCCTCGTCCGACAGCGAGGGCAAGACCAAGATCACGCTTGGTCTGTTCGGCACCATGGGCTTCAAGGAAGCCGGCCTCTACGACGAGTACGAGAAGCTGAACCCGGACATCAAGATCGAGCAGAACGTCATCGAGCGGAACGAGAACTACTACCCTCCGCTGCTCAACCACCTCACCACCAACAGCGGTCTGATGGACATCCAGGCCATCGAGATCGCCAACATCGCCGAGATCGTCGACACCCAGGCGGACAAGTTCGCGGACATGTCCAAGGCCGAGGGCGTGGACAAGAACAACTGGCTCAGCTGGAAGTGGCAGCAGGCCACCACCAAGGACGGCCAGACCGTGGCTCTCGGCACCGACATCGGCCCGATGGCGATCTGTTACCGCAAGGACCTCTTCGAGAAGGCCGGCCTGCCGACCGACCGCGAGGAGGTCGGCAAGCTGTGGGCCGGTGACTGGAACAAGTTCATCGAGACCGGTGAGAAGTACAAGGAGAAGGCCGGCAAGGAGACCTTCTTCATGGACTCCCCCGGCGGCCTGCTCAACGCCGTCCTCAGCAGCGAGAAGGAGAAGTTCTACAACGCCTCCGGCGAGGTCATCTACAAGACCAACCCGGCCGTCAAGAACGCCTTCGACCTGACCGCCGAGGCCGCCGAGAAGGGCCTGGTCCAGTCGCAGACGCAGTTCCAGCCGGCCTGGGACACGACGATCGCCAACAGCAAGTTCGCCACCGTCGCCTGCCCGCCGTGGATGCTCGGCACCATCAAGGGCAAGTCGCAGCCGGACGCCGCCGGCAAGTGGGACGTGGCCGTGGCTCCCAAGTCCGGCAACTGGGGCGGCTCCTTCCTCGGCGTGCCGAAGAGCGGCAAGAACGTCGAGGAGGCGCAGAAGCTGGTGGCCTGGCTGACCGCCCCCGAGCAGCAGACGAAGCTGTTCAAGGTGCAGGGCAGCTTCCCGAGCACCCCGGGCGCGTACGACAGCCCCGAGGTGACCGGCGCGAAGAACGAGATGACCGGTGACTCCCCGATCGGCCAGATCTTCTCCGAGGCCGCCAAGCAGATCCCGGACCAGGTCATCGGCCCGAAGGACCAGATCATCCAGCAGGGTCTGACGGACAACGGCGTCATCCTGGTGACCAAGGGCAAGTCCGCCAAGGAGGCCTGGGAGACGGCCACCAAGACCATCGACAACAGCCTGGACAAGTGACTCGCATGGCCACCCGCCACGACACCGCCGCGCTCCCCGTCAAGGGGGGCGCGGCCCCGGGCCGTCCGCCCGGGAGCTCCGCACCCGCGGACAAGGAACAGCGACGCCGGGCCAAGCTGTCCCGGCGCTGGCAGCGCGACATGCGCTGGAGCCCGTACGCCTTCGTCTCGCCGTTCTTCCTGCTGTTCCTCGCCTTCGGCCTGTTCCCGCTGATCTACACGGGCTGGGCCTCGCTGCACCAGGTGGAGCTGACCGCCCCGACCGACATGAGCTGGGTCGGGCTGAAGAACTACACCCGGATCTTCGACGACGAGTTCTTCTGGAACGCGGCGCAGAACACCCTGACCATCGGCATCATCGCGACCGTTCCGCAGCTGCTGATCGCGATGGGCATCGCCCACATCCTCAACTACAAGCTGCGGGCCTCGACCTTCTACCGGGTCGCGATGCTCGCGCCGTACGCCACCTCGATCGCCTCCGCCTCCCTGGTGTTCGTGCTGCTCTTCGGCTACGACTACGGCATGATCAACTGGGCGCTCGACTTCGTCGGGATCGACCCGGTCGACTGGCAGGGCGACAAGTGGCCCTCGCAGTTCGCCGTGTCGGCGATCATCATCTGGCGCTGGACCGGCTACAACGCGCTGATCTACCTGGCCGCGATGCAGGCGATCCCGCAGGACCTGTACGAGTCGGCGGCGCTGGACGGCGCCAGCCGCTGGAAGCAGTTCATCCACGTGACGCTGCCCTCGCTGCGTCCGACGATCCTGTTCACGGTGGTGGTCTCCACCATCGGCGCCAGCCAGGTCTTCGGAGAGCCGCTGCTGTTCGACGCCAACAAGGGCGCGTCCGGCGGCGCGGAGCACCAGTTCCAGACGCTCGGCCTGTACCTGTACGAGCAGGGCTGGGTGAACCAGCACCTGGGCCGCGCCTCGGCGATCGCCTGGACGATGTTCGCGATCCTGATCGTCATCGGCATCATCAACCAGCTCATCTCGCGCCGGCTGCGCGCCAGCAGTTAAGGAGTTGTGGCCGTGACGACGACTGTGACGCCCCCCGAGACCACCCCCGCCAAGGAGGCCAGGCGTCCGCGCCTGCCGAAGTCCGCGCGGGCCGGCGGAACGCTGCACGGCGGTCCGATCGCGTACGCGATCCTGATCGTGTTCACGATCGTGTCGCTGTTCCCGCTGGTGTGGACCGCGATCGCCGCCTCCCGGGACAACCAGCGGCTGGCGCAGAACCCGCCGCCGCTCTGGTTCGGTTCCAACCTGTTCAAGAACCTGGAGATCGCCTGGAAGGACGCCAACCTCGGCGAGGCCTTCCTCAACACCACGATCGTGGCGGGCATCTCGGCGGTGACCATCGTCGTGCTGTCGACGATCGCCGGGTTCGCCTTCGCCAAGCTGCGCTTCAAGGGCCGCAACGCGCTGATGCTGATCGTGATCGGCACGATGATGGTGCCGCCGCAGCTCAGCATCATCCCGCTGTACATGATGGTCGCCAAGCTCGACTGGTCCGACCAGCTGCAGGCGGTCATCTTCCCGTCGCTGGTGAGCGCGTTCGGCGTGTTCTTCATGCGGCAGTACCTGCTCCAGGCGCTGCCGGACGAGGTCATCGAGGCCGCCCGGGTGGACGGCGCGAGCAGCTGGCGCGTGGTGTGGCACGTGGTGTTCCCGGCCGCGCGGCCGGCGATGGCCGTGCTGGGCATGCTGATGTTCGTGCAGACCTGGAACGACTTCCTGTGGCCGTTCCTGGTGCTGACCCAGACCGGCAGCCCGACCGTGCAGGTGGCGGTCGCGGGCCTCGGCCGCGGGTACACCCCGGACCAGTCCCTGATCATGGCGGGTGCGCTGCTGGGTACGCTGCCCCTGCTGCTGGTCTTCGCGATCTTCGGCAAGCAGATCGTGGGCGGCATCATGCAGGGCGCCGTCAAGGGCTGACGCCCGCTTCGCCTTCGTACCCATGGGGGCCGGGTCACCGCCGCCTCGGCCCCTCCCCCCTCCTTTTCGTACTCGTCGGTCTTCCACGACCTCCTATGGGAGCGCTTCCATGTCTGACTCCACAACGCCGGCGACCCCGGTGACCTTTCCTCCCGCCTTCCTCTGGGGCGCCGCGACCTCCGCGTACCAGATCGAGGGGGCGGTGCGGGAGGACGGGCGTACGCCTTCCATCTGGGACACCTTCAGCCACACGCCGGGCAAGACGTTCGGCGGCGACACCGGTGACATCGCTGTCGACCACTACCACCGCTACCGCGACGACGTGGCGCTGATGGCGGACCTGAACCTGAACGCCTACCGCTTCTCCGTCTCCTGGTCGCGGGTGCAGCCGACCGGCCGCGGCCCCGCCGTGCAGCGCGGTCTGGACTTCTACCGCAAGCTGGTCGACGAGCTGCTGGCGAAGGGCATCAAGCCGGCCGTCACCCTCTACCACTGGGACCTGCCGCAGGAGCTGGAGGACGCGGGCGGCTGGCCGGAGCGCGACACCGCGTACCGCTTCGCGGAGTACGCGCAGATCGTCGGCGAGGCGCTCGGTGACCGCGTGGAGAACTGGATCACGCTCAACGAGCCCTGGTGCAGCGCCTTCCTGGGCTACGCCTCCGGGGTGCACGCCCCCGGCCGCACCGACCCGGTGGCCGCGCTGCGGGCCGCCCACCACCTGAACCTGGCGCACGGCCTGGGCGCCAAGGCGCTGCGCTCGGTGATGCCGGCCCGCAACTCGATCGCGATCAGCCTCAACTCCTCCGTGGTCCGGCCCCTCTCGCCGAGCGACCCGGCGGACGTGGCGGCGGCGCGCAAGATCGACGACCTGTCCAGCGGCATCTTCCACGGCCCGATCATGCACGGCGCCTACCCGGAGACGCTGCTGGAGGCGACCTCGTCGCTCACCGACTGGTCGTTCGTCCTCGACGGCGACCTGGACCTGATCCACCAGCCGCTGGACGCGCTCGGCCTCAACTACTACACGCCCACCCTGGTGTCGGCGGCGGACCCGGACGCGAAGGGCCCGCGGGCCGACGGTCACGGGGCGAGCGAGCACTCGCCGTGGCCCGCCGCGGAGGACGTCGCCTTCCACCAGTCGCCGGGCGAGCAGACCGAGATGGGCTGGTCCGTCGACCCGACGGGCCTGCACGAGCTGATCATGCGCTACAACCGCGAGGCGCCCGGACTGCCGATCTACATCACCGAGAACGGCGCGGCCTACGACGACAAGCCGGACGCCGACGGCACGGTGCACGACCCGGAGCGCGTCGCCTACCTGCACGGGCACCTCTCCGCGGTGCGGCGGGCCATCGCCGACGGCGCGGACGTGCGCGGCTACTTCCTGTGGTCCCTGCTGGACAACTTCGAGTGGGCGTACGGCTACGACAAGCGCTTCGGCGCGGTGTACGTCGACTACGTGACCCAGCAGCGGACCCCGAAGTCCAGTGCCCTGTGGTACGCGCAGGCCGCGAAGTCGGGGACGCTTCCGGAGCCGGAGCACATCTGACCGACTCCGGTTCCGGATGACGGGGGGCGGGGCGCGGCACTCCGGGGGGAGTGCCGTGCCCCGTTCTTCCACGAGCACCTCACCGGTAGGCGGCGAACGCCTTCGTGAAGGCGAACTCGTCCTGGAGGATCGAGCTGCAGGTGGGGTCGGCGGCCGGCTTGGCGCCGCCGGCGCACTGCTGGTCGCGGGCGCCGGACCACATGGACAGCCGGCCCAGCCCCCTGGACTCGGCGAAGTCCACCAGCTGGGTGGCGTCGTCGACCTGGAAGATCTCGGTGACGACGTCGTTGACGCCGATCATCGGGGTGACGGCGACCGTCTTCCAGGCGTCGGCGTCGCTCAGTGCGAGGACGCCCTTGAGCTGGGCCTGGGTGGCGGTGGCGGCCTGCTCGGCGTAGGTGCCCATGTCGCCGCTGTAGGCGGGGCCGTAGTCCATCGCCATGATGTTGACCGCGTCGATCCGTACGCCGTTCCTCCTCGCGTCGGCGAGGAGGTTCACGCCGTCCTGGGTGAGTCCCTCCGGCATCACCGGGAGGGTGAAGGAGACGTCCAGGTCCGGGTGGGCCTTCTGGAGCTTCGCGATCGCCTGGGCACGGCGGGTGTTGGCCGCCGCGTCGGGCAGGGCGCCGCCCTCGACGTCGAAGTCGACCTTGGTGAGGTCGTAGGCGTTCACGACCTTCTCGTACGCCGCGGCCAGCGCGTCCGCCGAGGCGCAGGTGGTGCCCAGTTCGGAGCCGGCCGCGCCGCCGAAGGAGACCCGGACGTCGCCGCCCTTCGCGCGCAGCGCGCCGATCTGCCCGGCCACCGCGTTGCCGCCGAGGCCGCTGACGCCGCCCCAGGCGGGGGTGCAGCCGCCGCCGTCGGTGATGAAGGCGAGGTTGTAGTCCTTCACACCGGTCGCCTCGGCGCTCGCGACCAGGTCGAAGGCGGGGAAGAGGGAGGTGTCGACGTAGGGCGCGAAACCGGCGGTGGCGCCCGTGCCGGTGCCGGTGTCCTCGGTGGGCTCGGCGGCCGGCTCCCCGGTGGGGGTCGGCCGGGTGGTGGGGGTGGGGGCGTCGGTGGGACGACCGCCGGGTCCGGGGGCGGGGGCGGTGTCCGTGCCGCACTCGGCGCCGTCGACCAGGCAGCCGGCCGGGTCTCCGGTGCCCTTGGCGACGAAGCCGACGGTGACGGACTCGCCGGCGGCCAGGCCGTCGGTGTCCCACTTCGCCGGCCGGACGGTGACGTGCCGGCCGCTGACGCCGGCCTCGGCGTTCCACAGCGAGCCGAGCTCGGTGCCGGCGGGCAGGTCGAACTCCAGCTTCCAGTCCTGGTTCCGTTCGCCGCCGTTGTTGGTCACCACGTACTGGGCGGTGTAGCCGGTCGACCACTCGCTGGTCCTGGTGTAGGCCGCGCCGACGCCGGCCGCCTGGGCGGTGCCGGTGAACAGGAACGCGCCGCCGCCGGCCACGGCCGCGGCGGTCATCGCGCCGATCGCCTTGTTCCTGCCGCTGATCCTGCGCCGGTGCGTGCTCATCGTGTGCCTGCCTTCGTCGCCGTTCGGGGGTGCGGCAGCACGCTAGCGAGCCGGATCCGGACGAATCTCCCGATCCGGGAGGCCGTTGAGGATCTTAGGGTGCGCTTAAGGAAGGGATCGGGACCGGTTAAAGGAGACGGCCGGCCGGCCCGGTCCACGACGGCGGCGCACGGTACCCCGGTGTCCGCGCCGCCGGGGCGCCCGTTCGCGTCCGTCGAGCTGGATCCAGATCCGCACCTCGGTCCCGCCGAGCACGGACGAGCCGATCCGCACGTCCCCGCCGGTCGCCTCGGCGAGCCGGCGCACGATGTCCAGGCCGAGCCCGGTGGAGCCGTCGCTGCCGGAGCCCCGGCCGCGGGCCATCGCCGCCTCGGGGTCGGGTATGCCGGGGCCCGCGTCGGAGACCAGCACGATCACCGCGTCGTCGCCGTTGTGCACGTCGACCGCGAACGCGGTGCCCTCGGGGGTGTGCCGGAAGACGTTGCCGAGCAGGGCGTCGAGGGCGGCGGCCAGGTCGGTGCGGGCCACGGGTACGCGCACCGGCCGGTCGGCGCCGGCCACCCGCCACTTGCGGCCCTCGTCCTCGGCGAGCGCCGACCAGAACGTCATCCGCTCCCGCACCACTTCGGCCGCGTCGCAGCCGGCGCCGGGGCCGAGGGCGGCCGTCTGCGGCTTGGCCTCCCGGGCGGTGCGGATGATGGTGTCCACCTCCCGCTCCAGCTGCTCGACCGCCGCCCGGGTCTGCTCGGCGGCCGGGCCCTCGCCGAGGGAGGCGGCGTTGAGCCGCAGCACCGTCAGCGGGGTGCGCAGCCGGTGGGACAGGTCGGCGGCCAGTTCCCGCTCGTTGGCGAGCAGTTGGACGACCTGGTCGGCCATGGAGTTGAACGCCACGGCCGCCAGCCGCAGTTCGGTAGGTCCCTCCTCGGGCACCCGGGCCCCCAGCTTCCCCTCGCCCAGCTCGTGCGCCCCCTCGACCAGTCGCCGCGCGGGTCGCACCATCCGTACGCCCAGCCGGTCGGCGACCGTGACCGAGCCGAGGATCAGGGCGGCTCCGACCGCGGCGAGCACCGCCCAGGCCGTGCCGACGCCGTTGGTGACCTCGGACTCGGGGACGAACACCTCGACGACGGCGATCTCGCCGCTGCTCAGCGCCACCGGCTGGAGCAGGGCCGAGCCGCCGGACACGGTGGAGGTGGAGGCGCGGCCCAGTCTCCGCACGGCCGCGATGTCCTCCTCGGCGGACCGTCGTCGCCCCATGCCGAGGGCTTCGCCGCCGTCGCCGGCCGGGATGTGCACGGCCATCGCGGCGTTCGAACCGGCGGAGGCGACGACGCGTTCGAGCTGGTCGCGGTCGGTGGTGATGGACAGCGCGGGGGCGACGGCCGCCGCCTCCCGCTCGGCGTTGGAAAAGGCGCGGTCGCGGGCCATCTCCCGGACCACCAGACCGAGCGGCACCGCGAAGGCGACCACGACCATCGCGGTCACCGCCAGCGACACCTTCACCAGGGCCCATCTCATCGCGGCGGCTCCGCTCCGGGCGCGTGCGCGGCCGGGGGCTCCAGCTTCACGCCGACGCCCCGCAGGGTGTGCAGGTAGCGGGGCCGGGCGGCGGTCTCCCCCAGTTTCCGGCGCAGCCAGGACAGATGGACGTCGATGGTCTGGTCGTCGCCGTAGGACTGCTGCCACACCTCGGCGAGCAGTTCCCTGCGGGGGACGACCACGCCGGGGCGCCCGGCGAGGAAGGCGAGCAGGTCGAACTCGCGGCGGGTCAGGTCGAGGCGCACGCCGTCCAGTTCGGCCTGGCGGCGCAGCGGGTCGACGGTCAGGCCGCCGACCCGGATGACCGGAGAGGGCGCCGCCTCCCCTCCGCCGGCCCGGGCCCGGCGCAGCACGGCCGCCATCCGGGCCGAGAGGTGCTCCACCGAGAAGGGTTTGGTCAGGTAGTCGTCCGCGCCGGCGTTCAACAGCCGTACGACCTCGGCCTCGTCGTCCCGGGCGGTGGCGACGATCACCGGTACGTCGGTGATGCCGCGCAGCATCTTCAGGGCCTCGGAGCCGTCGAGATCGGGCAGTCCGAGGTCCAGGACGACCACGTCGAAGCGGTGGTGGGCGACCTCGCGCAGCGCCTCCAGCGCCGTGCCCACGCTGCGCACGGTGTGCGAGGCGTCGGTGAGCTGCCGGATGAGCGCCGAGCGTACGAACTGGTCGTCCTCGACCACGAGAACACTTGCCATGGGCGGCACCGTACGCCATCCCGGACGGGCGGAGCGCGGGCCTGTGGACAACTCAGGACGCCTCCGCCGACGCGACACTCCTGAGGGGGATGGGGCAGTATGGGCCGACGATGCGCAGAGGACTCGTACACGTACTGGCCTGGCTGCTCGCCACGGGCGCGGCGGTCACGCTGTCGTGGTGGGGTGTCAGCACGGTGCTGACGGGCACCGCCTACGACCCGCCCCGCGCCCTGCCCGTCGCGGCGGTCGACGCGGCCGCCGAACAGTCGGATCCGGTGTCGTCGTCGACGCGGCGCCCCTCCGGGACGGCGGGTCCGAAGGACACCGGGCGGACCCGGAAGCCGTCGGCGGGGCCCGACGGGACGCCGTCCCCCGAGCCGGATCCGGAGCCGTCCCGGACCGCCGCTCCCCCGCCTTCCCCCTCCCCCTCCCCCGCCGCTCCGGCCGCCTCCGGCGAGGTGAAGGGCTACGACACCGAGGGCGGCCGGGCGGTGTTCGACCTCGGCGGGACGTCCGCGTCGCTGGTCTCGGCGACTCCGGGGGCGGGCTGGTCGATGCAGGTGTGGAAGACGGAGACGTGGATCCGGGTGGAGTTCTCCGCGGGCGCGGACCGGGTGTCGGTCTTCTGCACCTGGCACGACGGACCGCCGCGGGTGGAGATCGGGACGTACTGAGGCGTCCCGCCCCGGGCGCCGCCGACCGACGGGCCCAGGTCCCCGCGTGTGGCTGGCCGGCCGCCGGTCACCGGAAGACGGACGCGGGCGGCGCCGGTGAGGCGACCGCCGACCGGTCCGTCACGGGGGCGGCCCCGCCGGTGAAGTCGAGGAGTTCCCTGCCGTGCTGGACGCGGCCCGGGTGCGGGTCGGAGGCGGCCCGGCGGGTCAGCTCGGCGATCGGCAGGGGCGCGTCGGAGGCGACCAGGACGGCGTTGCCGAAGCGTTTGCCGCGCAGCACCGCGGGGTCGGCGATCAGCGCGAGTTCGGCGAACCGGGCGGCGGCGGTGGCGATCTGGCCCCGCAGGTGCGCCAGCGGCGGCCCGTCGGCGAGGTTGGCGGCGTAGACCCCGCCGGGGGCGAGGGCCCTGCGGACGTCGTCGAGGAACTCGGTCGAGGTGAGGTGGGCGGGGGTGCGGGCCCCGCTGAAGACGTCGGCGACGACGAGTCCGGCCCAGCCGTCCGGCACCTTGGCGAGCCCTTCACGGGCGTCCACCGAGCGCACCCGGATACGGGCCCTGGGGTCCAACGGCAGCTCCCGCCGGACCAGTCGCACCAGCGCCGCGTCCCGTTCGACGACCTGCTGGGTGGAGCGGGGGCGGGTGGCGGCGACGTACCGGGCGAGGGTGAGGGCGCCGCCGCCGAGGTGCACGGCCCGCAGGGGCTTGCCGGGCGGGGCGGCGAGGTCGACGACGTGGCCGAACCGGCGCTGGTACTCGAAGGAGAGGTGCGCCGGGTCGTCGAGGTCGACGTGCGACTGCGGCGCGTCGTCGATCAGCAGCGTCCAGCCCCGCGCCCGCTCCCGGTCCGGAACGAGCCGGGCGAGCCCTCCGTCGACCGGCTCGACGACGGCCTCGGCGGATGGCTGGTGACGCCCGCTGTTCCTGGTCCTTCCCATGGCCCCATGCTTTCAGCCCCTGCGCAGTCCGAGGAGCGGGGGTCCCGGGGACGGAACCCCCGGGGGAGGGGAACGGCAAGGGTGGCGGGGCGGGCCCCGTACCCGGACCTCACACGCACCCGTCCGCGGCCTCGATCACCCGCTGGGCCTCGTCCAGCGCCTTCCGCAGCACCGCGGGATCCGTCGCCGGCTCCGCCTCTCCCGGTGGCAGCAGCCAGTCCACCCCCTCGGCGGGGATCTCCGGCACCGGTTTCAGCCCGCGGCCGTCCGTCTCCGTGCAGACGCTGCCCGGCACGTCCCAGGCCGCGGCCGTCCCCGGCGGGACCAGGAAGCCGAGGGTGTCGTGCCCGTCGTCGTGGAGCACCGGCCCCACCGCGTCCGCACCGCCGCGCCGCAGGATGTCGACCGCCTCCAGCCCCTGCCGCGCCGGAACCGTGACCACGTCACACTCCGTGTCCGGCAGTTCCAACGGATCCCTGCTCCGCCTGGTCGTCATCCCGGCCTCCAACGCGCACATCAGGCCCCCGGTCCACAGGGCTCAACGAGCCGGAACGTCAACGGCTACGACGAAAGACCGCCGCAAAGGATGGCAGTTCATGGCGGATCGCGGATGACATATCCGGATTGTTGCCAAACTCCGCGTAGTGACTCCGTCACAACAGGTACGTTCTAGCCCGCCGGAAGCAGGGCGCCACACGGACGGACATCCCTGATTCCGGCATGGTTCGACGGTTCGCAGAGAGGACCCGGCCATGGCGTCGTCAACGGTGCCCTCGTCACAGCCACCCCGGCCCCCGCGGCCGAACCTCGTCTTCCGGCACCTGCGCGGGCCGCGCTCGCCGGCCGAGTTCGCCGCGGCGGTCCGGCGGGCCGCCCGCGAGATCGGCGAGCGGGTCAGCTGTGACGCGCGGTATGTGCACCGGGTGGAGGCGGGCGAGATCCGCTGCCCGAACTACGCCTATGAGCGGGTCTTCCTGCACATGTTCCCCGGCCGCACGCTGACCGATCTGGGCTTCGCGCCCCGCTCGGCGGTGCGCGGGCGCGGGACCCGGGCCGCCGGGGACACGCCCCCGGCCCCCACCGGGAACCCGGCGAACGCCACGACTGAGAACAGCGGGGCGTACGAGCCGTATGAGACGCAGGACCGGTACGACACGTACGACACGCACGACTACGAGGAGAGCGACGTGCTGCGTCGCGCATTCATGACCGGCGGGGGCGCCACGGTGGCCGCCGCCTCGCTGAGCCCGTACGGGTTCGCCCCGGACGCGTCGGCGGCGCAGCGCGCCGTGCGCCGCGCGGGGGCGAGCGACGCGGGCGCCCTGGAGGAGGCCGTCCGCCGCATCCGGCTGCTGGACGACCGGCACGGGGCGGACGGGCTGTACCGCCGTGCGGCGGCCCCCCTGCGCGCCGCCTACGCGCTGCTGGACGCGGGGACGACCCGGCAGCGGACGGCGGACCGGTTGTACTCGGGCGCCGGCGAGCTGGCCATCTCGGTGGGCTGGCTGGCGCACGACTCGGGCCGCTTCGACGACGCGCGCTCGCACTACGCGGAGGCGCTGGCGACCGCGCGGATGGCCGGGGACCCGGGGGTGGAGGCGCACGCCTTCTGCAACACGGCGTTCCTCGCGCGGGACGCGGGCCGGCCCCGGGAGGCGGTGCGGGCGGCGCAGGCCGCGCAGCGGGCCGCGCGGCCGCTCGGCTCCGCGCGGCTGATGTCGCTGCTGGCGCTGCGGGAGGCGGGCGGCTGGGCGGGGCTCGCCGACCGCACCGGCTGCGAGCAGGCGCTGGCCCGGGCGGGGGCCTACTTCGAGCGCGGGGCCTCGGAGGCGGATCCGGAGTGGATGAGCTTCTACGGGGAGGCCGAGCTGGAGGGCCTGGAGGCGCAGTGCTGGTCGACGCTGGGCGACTGGCCGCGGGCGGCGCGGCACGCACGGCGGGCGGCGGAGCTGCAGGACCCGCACTTCAAGCGGAACATCGCGCTGTACACGGCGGAGCTGGCGGACGACCTGGCCCGCGGGGGCCTGCCCGACGAGGCGGCCGAGGCCGGGATGCGGGTGCTGGACCTGCTGAACGAGGTCCAGTCGTCCCGGGTCCGGACGATGCTGGCGGGCACCTCCCGCGTCCTCCTCCCCCACCGCCGGGCCGCCGGCGTCTCCACCTTCCTCGACCGCCACGACTCCCTGCCCCGCCCGGTGTGACGACCGGCTCGCGACCGCGGTCGGGTCGCGCCTCCCCTGCCCGAACGGCCTGGGGGACCCCAGCGCGCCGGGGGCACCCCCTCCGGGAGGCGCCCCGTGAGCGCCGGGCCGCGCGGCCGGCGCCCGGACGTCAGCCGGCCGCCAGGTGCCCCGTCTCGTTCCACGACTCCACGGCCGGCTCGCCGTACGCCCATCCCAGCACCGACAGGGACGTCGGGTTCAGCCGGATACGGGCGGCGAAATCGATCGGCAGCCCCAGCCACCGCGCACCGATCGAGCGCAGCACGTGCCCGTGCGCGAACACCAGCACGTCACGGTCGGCGGACCGGGCCCAGGCCACCACCTCGTCCGCGCGGGCCGTCACCTCGGCCAGGGACTCCCCCTCGGGGACCCCGTCCCGCCAGATCAGCCACCCGGGCCGGACCGCCCGTATCTCGGCCGGCGTCATGCCCTCGTACGCCCCGTAGTCCCACTCCATGAGCGTGTCCCAGGGCTCCGCCCGGTCGCCGAACCCGGCGAGCTCGCAGGTCTCCCGCGCGCGCACCAGCGGACTGGTGCGCACCTCGACGCCGGGCAGCCCGTCGTACGGCGCCCGGTGCAGGCGCTCGCCGAGCAGCTTGGCGCCCCGGCGGCCCTCCTCCAGGAGCGGCACATCGGTCCTGCCGGTGTGCTTGCCGGACAACGACCACTCGGTCTGTCCGTGCCGGGCCAGCAGGATGCGCGGTGCCATGGGAGACCTTCCGGGTGAAAATTCGCAGGCGGGACTCCTTCATCATCGCGCACTCCGGTCCCGGGCAACCCGGCGGGCGGTCCTGACGTCTCTCAGGGCCGAGGGCATGTCACGGGGGACGCGCGCACACCGTAGAGTGGCTGGCCGCTGAACGGAGCACCGCGCGAGAACAAAGGGGGAGCGATCGGATGCCGCACACCGAGACACCGGGCACCGAGGTTGCCCCGGCGACCCGGCTGCGCTGGTGGACGGAGCTGCCGCTCATCCTCCTGGTGTACGCCTGCTACTCGGCGGGACGGCTGGTCGTCCGCGGCGACGTCTCCGACGCCGTCGACCACGGCCTGGCGATCCTGCGCATCGAGAAGGCGCTGTACCTCAACGCCGAGCACCCGCTGAACCGTCTCTTCACCCGCGAGCCGTGGCTCGGCATACCCGCCGACTTCTGGTACGCGTCGCTGCACTACCTGGTGACCCCGGCGGTCCTGGTCTGGCTGTTCCGCTCCCGCGCGGTGCACTACCGCGCCGCCCGCACCTGGCTGATGACGTCCACCTTCATCGGTCTGATCGGCTTCACCCTGCTGCCCACCTGCCCGCCCCGGCTGCTCGACGCGAGCCACGGCTTCGTGGACACGATGGCCCACTACAGCGCGTACGGCTGGTGGGGCGGCGAGGCGAGCGCCCCGCGCGGGCTCGGCGGGATGACCAACCAGTACGCGGCGATGCCGAGCCTGCACGTGGGCTGGGCGCTGTGGTGCGGAGTGATCCTCTGGCGGTACGGGCGCACGCGCCTGACGAAGACGGCCGCCGTCGTCTACCCGCTGGTGACCACGATCGTGGTGATGGGCACCGCGAACCACTACTTCCTCGACGCGGCGGCGGGCGCCGCCGTCATGGGCGCCGGCCTGCTGCTGGCCCCGGCCGTGATGCGGCTGGCGGACCGGGCGAAGGCCCGTTTCCTGCCCCGTCCTTCGGCCGCCCCGGCGGACTCCTCCGCCACCGGTTCCCCGATTGTCAGTGCCGGATGCCAGACTTCCGCGGGTGAGCGAATACCACGGCAGCGGCACCCCGAGCCGGAGTACGGACCAGGGGCCGGAGCGGGTGCCTCCCCTTCGGACGCGGGAGAAGGCGCTCGGGCACCGGCTCGCTGAGCTGCGCGGCCCGGAGGTCCCGGCCAAGGCGCTGGACGCGCGCGCCCTGGCCGCCCTCGCCGCCAACCCGGGCTGCAGACGGCGCGCGCTCCTCGACGGCGCCGGGGTGGACAAGGCGGTGCTGGCGGACGCGTTGGGCGCGCCGTCGGTCTTCGGCCAGTCCCAGTTCGCGTTCGTGCGGGGCAACGCGTTCGAGGCGAAGGTCAAGGCGGACGGCGGTGCGGAACTGCTGCGCCTGGCCCACGAGAAGCTGGACCGCGGAGCCGAACCGCCCGCCGGCGCGCGCGTGCCCGACCTCACCGCCCAGGGCCCGCGGGGCCGCACGGCCCGTACGGAGCTGGCGCTGCGCGAGGCCGCCGAGGCGCCCGGCGCCTGGACGCTGCTCGACCACCCCATGCTCGCGCTCGACGTCGCGGGCTCCCCCGCCTTCCTGGAGCCGGACGCGGTGGTGGTGCACCCGGACGGCAGTTGGACGGTCGTGGAGATCAAGTCCTTCCCGATGCTGGACGGCGCCGCGGACCCGGCCAAGGTCGGCGCGGCGGCGCGCCAGGCGGCGGTGTACGTGCTGGCCCTGGAGCAGGTCGCCGCGCGGCTGGACCCGGCCCCGCGGGTGCGCCACCGGATCCTGCTGGTGTGCCCGAAGGACTTCTCCAACCTGCCCACCGCGTCCGCCGTGGACGTGCGCAAGCAGCGTGCGGTGACCGCCCGTCAGCTGGACCGGCTCACCCGCATCGAGGAGATCGCCGACGCGCTCCCCGAGGGCACGTGCTTCTCGCCCCGGCTGCCCGCCGAGCGGCTGACCGAGGCCGTGGAGTCGGTACCGGCGACCTACGCGCCGGAGTGCCTGTCCGCGTGCGAGCTGGCCTTCCACTGCCGGGAGCGTGCTCGCGCGCAGGACATGGTGACCCGTCTGGGCCGTCCGGTACGGGCGGAGCTGGGCGGTCTGACGACGATCGGGGAGGTGCTGGCGGCGGCCCGCGGGGAGGCCGGCGACCCCGACGACCCGGCGGTGGCGGCGCTGCGCAGGGCGGCGGCCCTGCGCGCGGAGGCGCTGGCGACGGCCGCCCCGGAGGTGGCCCCTTGTCGCTGATCGCCACCCTCGCCCGCCTCGAGGCCGTCAGCACCGGCCGCGCCCAGCCGGCCGCCACCGTCCGGCACCGGCACCTCTCCGAGCGCCCCCTGGTCCTCGTCCCGCTCATCACCGCCGGTGAGGCGGGCGCCCCGCTCGGCGCGCTGGTGGGCACCGACCGGGACGCGCCGCGGCTGCTGGTGGTGCCGCAGCCGCGCGACCGCGATCTGCGGTTCGCGTTCCTGGCCGAGCTGGCCGACGTGGTGCTGCCGTACGTCGACGGTTTCGCGGACGTCGTGGAGGCCGCCGAGCGCTCCGAGACCGACCCGGAGACCGGCAAGCGGGTCAAGGTCGAGGTCGAACTGTGCGCGGACGCGCCCCAGCTGATCGTGCCGTCCCGGGCCGGCGTCGACCTCGTACGGCTGCTCGGACGGTCCACGCGGTTCAGGCGCACGGCGGAGCAGGATCCGGAGGCCCCGTTCCCGGCGCCGCCCCGGGTGCCGCTGCTGGGGCGGTGGCTGACGCACTTCGGGGAGCGGGCCCGGGTGCCCGGCTCCTCGCTGCTGCTGGCCATGACCGACGTGCTGGCCCGGCACTGGGCGACCGGGCAGTCCACGCTGGAGGACCAGCACCTGGGGGCGCTGCTCGCCTGGATCGACCCGCCCGAGGGACGCTCGGGGGCCGAGGCCGCGCGGGAGGCCGAGCTGGCGCGGGACGCCGACGGCCAGTTGGTGTGCCCGCCCGCGGGCCCGGCGACCGACCCGGCTTTCGACAACAAGCTGCTCGCTCCCGCGATCGAGCGTTACGACCGGGCCCGCACCGCGCTCGCGGCGGCGGAGGACGGCCTGGAGGCCGACGACCGCCTCGGCGCGCTGACGCGGGCCGAACGGGAGATCCGCGCGCTGGTGGAGAGCCGTACGCGGCCCACCTGGGACGCGGTGTGGCGGGGGCTCGACCTGCTGGCGGAGCTTCCGGAGGGCGCGCGCGTCGAGGAGCGGTGGACGCGCGACCGCTGGTCGTTCACCGGTCACCGGGACCGCGTCCTGGCCGGTGAGCCGCCGCAGCCGCGCCGCGACGACGCGGTGACCGCGGCCAACAAGCTCGCCGTGCGCGAGCGGGAGCAGGCCCGTCTCGAGGCGCAGGAGGCGCTCGACGACCCGCTGGTGATGGCGGCCCGGCGGCTGTCCGGGGAGGCGTTCGCGGGCGAGGTGGTCGACGTGGTGATGGCGTACAGCGAGAGCAGACGCCCGAGCCCGCGCCCGCTGGTCACCGTCCGCACGGACGACCGCCCGCACCTCGGCGAACGGGTGCGGGCGTACCGCTCGCTGGGCGGGAAGCCGCAGACGGTGGAGTTCGCCGGCTACGAGGACGGCCCGGAGGGCGGCCTGCTGGTCCTCCGCGTCATGGACAGGATGGGCCGGGGCAAGGAGCCGGAGGAGGGCTCGGTCCCGGAGAAGGGCGACCTCGTGTGCTTCACGCTGTTCGAGCACGAACCGCGCGGCGGCGCGAAGCTGCCCGACCCGGAGGAGACCCCGTGGACCCACGGCGGCCCGCCCGGTGAGGAGGCCGTGCCCGAGCCCGCCGACCCGGTGACCGAGGAGGACGTGCTGTGACCGCCCCTGACCGGCAGGCCGTGTTCGACCCCGGCGCGGCGGCCGCCCGCGCCACCGACGCGATCCTCCTCGACACCCTGCGCGGCGCCGCGCGCGGTGTCGTCGTCGACTCCCCGCCCGGCGCCGGCAAGTCCACGCTGGTGGTGCGGGCGGCGCTGGAGCTGGCGGCGGCGGGCCGCCCGCTGATGGTGGTGGCGCAGACCAACGCACAGGTCGACGACCTGGTCCTCCGCCTCGCCGAGAAGAACCCCGACCTGCCGGTGGGCCGGCTGCACAGCAGCGACACCGACCCCTACGACAAGGCGCTGGACGCGCTGGACAGCGTCCGCACGTCCGCGAAGGCCGCCGATCTCGCCGGGCTGCCGGTGGTGATCTCCACGGCGGCGAAGTGGGCGCACGTCAAGGGCGTCGAGCCGTGGGAGCACGCGATCGTCGACGAGGCGTACCAGATGCGCTCGGACGCGCTGCTCGCGGTGGCCAACCTGTTCGAGCGGGCGTTGTTCGTGGGCGACCCGGGGCAGTTGGACCCGTTCTCCATCGTGGGCGGCGAGCAGTGGGCGGGCCTGTCGTACGACCCGTCGGCGTCCGCCGTGACCACCCTGCTCGCCCACAACCCCGAACTGCCGCAGCACCGCCTGCCGGTGTCCTGGCGGCTCCCGGCGTCGGCGGCCCCCCTGGTCTCCGACGCCTTCTACCCGTACACGCCGTTCCGCAGCGGCACGGACCACGGCGACCGCGCGCTCGCCTTCTCCGTCCCGTCGGACGGTTCGGCCGCGGACCGGGTGATCGACGAGGCGGCGGAGTCCGGCTGGGGCCTCCTGGAGCTCCCCGCCCGGCACACCCCGCGCACGGACCCGGAGGCGGTGCACGCGGTGGCGCTGGTGGTCCGCCGGCTGCTGGACCGGGGCGGCGCGGCGACCTCCGAACGCTCCCCGGACCCCGCTCCCCTCACCGCCGGCCGCATCGCCGTGGGGACCGCCCACCGCGACCAGGCCGCCGCCGTACGGGCGGCGCTCACGGAACTGGGCGTGCCGGACGTCACCGTCGACACGGCCAACCGGCTCCAGGGCCGCGAGTACGACGTCACGGTCGTCCTGCACCCCCTCTCCGGCCGCCCCGACGCCACCGCCTTCCACCTGGAGACGGGCCGCCTGTGCGTCCTCGCCTCCCGCCACCGCCACGCCTGCATCGTGGTCTGCCGCGAGGGGGTGACCGGCCTGCTGGACGACTACCCGTCCACGGAACCGGTCCAGTTGGGCACGCTCGTCAAATTTCCCGACGGCTGGGAGGCGAACCACGCGGTCCTGGCGCACCTGGCGGAACACCGGGTGGCCTGGCGGACCTGACCCCGGCTCACCTGGGGTCCGCAGCAGCACCGCCGGGCACGGCCTCCTCAGCAGCCTGAACCACCAGCAGGTCGGGCTGGACGGGCAGGGCCCGGGCGAGCACCGCCTTCTGCGCGTCGCCCTTCGACAGCGTGCGCGACGACGCCTCCCGCCCGCCCGCTGGAGGACGGCCTACAGCCGGTCCCCCATGGCGGCTGGTTCCGGGGGGTGCGGACCGCCGCCGTCCTTGATGTCCTCCTCGCAGGTCCGTCCGACGTAGGACTGGTCGTTGGGGACCAGGAGGACTCCGGCAACCCGCTCGGGGTGCTCGACGGCGAGCCAGCCGTCGCCCGTGAGGACACCGCCCCGCTCGAACGCCTCGGACGAATGGACCGTCTGGCACCCCAGCGCCACGCGCTCCTCGTCGACCGCGCAGGCGTCCACCGCGGGACCGGATCCTCCGTCGGCGCCGTCGAAGCGGTAGCGGAAGGAGACGTGGTCGCCTTCGGAGGGCACCTGCGGGTGGGGCTCGAGGCGCCAGTCGACGACCTCGGCGGTGACGCCGAGGGGCCGCCCGGACACGTCCTCGACCTGCACCCTGACACCGGCCTCACCGCGCTCCGCGGTCGTGTCGGTGCAGTCCCAGAGGGAAGAGCAGCCGGACAGGGTGAGAATCACCAGAGCCACTGGAACGCCGGCACGTGCCCGTGCGGGGAACACTCGGGTGGCCTCCGATCGTGGTGGAGCGGAACAGTGTATCCCGGGACCGGCAGCCGCGGGTGACCGCGACGAGCGGCTGCGGCGGTGGATCACCGCGTTCACCGCACGCCTCGGCGCCCCCGGCGGGGAACAGCGGTCCGTGCATACGCCCCGGGCAGCTGGGAAGCCATTCACGCGGCGCCCGAGGGCGCGGTCCTCCGGCCCTCTTGCGGGGGCGCGGGACAATGGACGGTGGCCCGCCCTCCAGGGGGGCCGACCGCGACGTACGAAGGAGAAGTCATGGCGGAGCACACGCCGCGCCGGGAGCAGCCGCGGCTACGCCCCGCGCCCCTGCTGTTCGAGCCCGCGGAGGCGGCCTCGGATCCCGAGCACTTCTTCGACCTGGAGTCGATCGAGGATCCGCGCGCGCTGCTGGAGCGGGCGACCGAGCTGACGCTCGCGTTCCGTGCCGCCGCCGACCGGGCGACGGAGTTCCAGGCGGTGGCGGCGGCCCAGCTCTCCGATCCCCGGCGCTTCGACCGGCTGACGCCGGCGGACATCGCCGAGCGCGCCGAGTGGACCGAGGACTACGCGAAGAAGATGGTCGAGTTCGGCCGGGACCTGATGCGGGGCGGAGAAGGACCGGTGCAGGCCGGCCCCGCATGAGCCGGGCATATGCCGGGCGGGCAAGATACCCCGTTCTCCGCTTCCACGTCCCCGATTTACGCGACTCTGCGCAGCCGCCCCCTCACGACGGGTAGATATTTCCGTCATGAGCAGCACACGGAACGCCTCCGAGGTCAGCGGCGTCACGCCGGACGGTGCCACCTGGCTCGCCTCGGCGGGCGCGTATCCGCGCAGCACGCTCTCGCACTGGAGGGAGCGGCCGGACGCGCCGGTCGTGCTGCCCTGCGGCGCGGTCTTCGACGTGGTGAGCGCGCCCGCGGTCTTCGGGCGGCGGATGCTGGACCGGATGTGGGAGGAGGGGCCCGGCTCGGGTCCGGTCGCGGAGCTCCGGGGGCGGATGCTGCTGTTCGCCGCGCCCGGCACGGCGCGGCGGCTCCCGGCGCTCCTGGAGTGGGAGGAGTGGGGCGCGCACGGCTCACGCACGGACGGTGTCCCTCCGCTGCTGTGCCACGGCGTCGGCGACGCGGTGACCGTCCCCTCGCCCACCGCCCGCTCCGGCTCCCGCTGGCTCGTCGCCCCCGACACCCGTCACCCCTGGCTGCCGGGTCCGGAGGTGCTGCTGTGGGCGGCCGTGCGGGCGGCCCGCGCGGCCGTGCGGATTTCGATTTCTCCTCCCGCCGATCAGGGTGCTAATGTCTACGACGTCAGCAGGCGCCGCTAGCTCAGTTGGTTAGAGCAGCTGACTCTTAATCAGCGGGTCCGGGGTTCGAGTCCCTGGCGGCGCACAGACACGGTGAAGGCCCCTCGCGGAAGCGGGGGGCCTTCACCGTGCCTACCGCGTGCTGATCCGCACCGTCCACGCCCCCGACGCCGTACGCCCCTCCACCGCCACCCGTACGGACTCCCCGGGCACCGTGAAGCTCTCGCCCAGGGCGACCGGGGCGTCGGCGAGCGGCGGGTAGACCGAGTCCGCCCAGCACGCCTCGGTGTGCGGGTGGGCGTCGACGACCTCGATGGGGCCGCGTCCCGACCGGGTGCCGCTGCGCACCTTGTACACCAGCACCCCCTGCCGGCAGACCCTCGCGTCGTTGCCGACCGGCCCGCGGGCCTCGAAGGCGAGCACGCTGTCGGGACCGGTGCGCACCACCGCGAGCTTGATGCCCCGGCCGAGACCGAAGGACGGCGCCCCGGCGGCGCCCGTCACCGGCGTGCCCGGCCCCGCCCCGAGCGGCTCCAGCGTCAGCCGTACCGGCCCCGCCTCCTGCACGCAGCGCACCTGGCGGGGTTCCAGCCAGCCCAGCTTCCACTTGTGCCAGCCGAAGAGGTCGGGTGCGAGGGCGAACTGGCTGCCCATCAGGTCCCAGTCGCCGACGTGGGTGTCCCAGTCGCCCTTGCCGTCCACGGGCCGGTGGTAGAGATCGGGCAGGTCGAAGACGTGTCCGGTCTCGTGGGCGAGGACGAGCCGGTCCGGGGGGTGGTTCTCGAACACGGTGACGACCCGGCGGATGTCGGCGCCGTCGGCGCGCAGCGGACGGTCCAGGTTGACGACCTTGGTGGCGTCGGAGTCCACGCCCGGCGCGTCCGGGTCGGCGACGAAGTACACGATGTCGTAGCGCGAGAAGTCGACGTGCGGGTCGGCCGCGGAGAGCGCGTCCCGCAGGTAGGCGGACCGGTGGGCGACGGTCCAGTCGCGCTGTATGTCGTACGCCGTGGAGGGGCGCGGCATCCGGAGCCACTGCCGCAGGGCGTGCGGGCGGAGAGTGAACCTGCCGTAGGAGGCCTGCTCGAAGAAGCGGGTGGTGGCGGGGAAGTGGTCGGCGGTGAGTTCGGCGGGCGTGGTCAGGGGGCGGGAGTCGGGGAAGGACAGGAACACCATCACCGCGTCCAGGCCGCGGGCGGGGCGGGGGTAGGCGGTGTTCCAGGTGTCCAGGCCCTCGGAGTGGTGGGCGGCGGTGCGGGTGAGGGCGCAGGGCGCCGCCGAGAACGGTTCGGTGACGGAGGGGACGTTCACCATCGAGGTCGCCGCGAGCGCCGACATCGTGGTGCACATCGCGGCGGTGCTGCGCAGCCGGGGCCGTACGCCCGGTGCACCCGATCGGCTCAGCCGCCCCGGCCGTCGCCGAAGAACCTCACGGCCGAGTCCTCTCGGGGTGAGCTGACGCGGCACGGGGACCTCCGGGAGACGGTTCACGGGACACCGCACCCAGAGTGTGCTGATTTGTCATACTGCGCCTCGTTCGGCTGCACCGGACGGGTGAGAAACGCGGGTATCCGGGCGGGACCGGTCGGGACCGACATCCCGCGCACTCACGGAACGTCACAATTGGTCGAGGGTCCGCATAAGCCGTCCCCCCGCGGGCAGAAACGATCTGGCAGGGATGCGGATCCGCCCTGGAGGCCGGACAGTGGCTGGAAGGGCCCGACGCGGACCTCTATGATCGGCACACTTTCCTGAGAATCAGAGACTTTCTGCACGGACAGCGATCGAGTGCACTGCGGGAGCGAGCGGTGAGCGGAACGTCCGAAGGGCCGGCGCCCGCGGCGGAACTCAACCGGCCGAGCGTCACAGAGAGTGAGATCGCTACGTCTCCGCGTACGGAATCCCCGCCCCCGCCGTCACCGCCGTACCGCTCCGTCTTCGCGGCCGCGCCGCTCGCCATGGCCGTGGTCGACCGCGAGGGCATGGTGACCGGCGCCAACGCGGCCCTCGCCGCCCTGCTGGGCCGCGCCCCGGAGTCATTGGCCGGCGCCGCCGCCGCCGATCTGGTGGACCTGGCCTCCGACGCCCGTGCCTGGCACGCCTACCGGGAGCTGCTGCGCGGGGAGCGGACCAGGCTGCGCTGCACGCGCCGGCTGAAGCACCCGGAGGGGCACGCGCTGTGGGTGCGGGTGACGGTCTCCCCGCTGCCCGCCGGCGGCGGGGACGTGCTGCTGTCGGTCGCCGACATCAGCGACCACCACGAACTCCAGGCGCAGCTGCGGCACGTGCGGTCGCACGATCCGGTGACCCGGCTGCCCAACCGCACCCTGTTCTTCGAGCGGCTGACCGCCGCGCTGGACGCGGAGTCGTACGAGGAGGGCGGCACCGGCCGGATCGGGCTGTGCTACCTCGACCTGGACGGGTTCAAGGCCGTCAACGACACCCTGGGCCACCGCGTCGGCGACCAACTGCTGGCCGCCGTCGCCGAGCGGCTGACGCACTGCGCGCAGGAGGCGGGCCGGAGCAGGACCGGTCCCCCGCTGGTCGCCCGGCTCGGCGGGGACGAGTTCGCGCTGCTGGTCGAGGACTCCACCGGCACCGAACAGCTCGCCGACCTCGCCGAGTCGCTGCTCGACACGATCCAGGCCCCCTTCGACCTCTCCGGGCGCCGGCTGTCGGTGTCCGCGTCGATCGGGGTGGTCGAGCGGCACGCCGCCGGGACCACGCCCACCGCGCTGATGCAGGCCGCCGACACCACGCTGTACTGGGCGAAGGCCGACGGCAAGGCCCGCTGGACGCTGTTCGACCCGGAGCGCAACGCCTCCCGCGTGACCCGCCAGGCCCTCGCCTCCACGCTCCGCCCGGCCATCGAGCGGGGCGAGTTCGCGCTGGAGTACCAGCCGCTGGTGGGCATGGAGGACGACCGGGTGCACGGCGTGGAGGCGCTGATCCGCTGGCACCACCCGCGGTTCGGCACGCTGACGCCGAATCGGTTCATCTCGCTCGCGGAGGAGGACGGCTCGATCGTGCCGCTCGGCCGCTGGGTGCTGCGCACCGCGTGCCGGCAGGCCCGCGACTGGCAGGTGGAGCACCCGGACGAGCCGCCGATCTTCGTCAGCGTGAACGTGGCGGTCCGCCAGGTGTGGGACTCCGACCTGGTGGCGGACGTCGCCGACACCCTGGAGGAGACGGGCCTCGAGCCGAGGCTGCTCCAGCTGGAGCTGACCGAGTCGGCGGTGATGGGCTCGTCCGGCCGGCCGATCCAGGTCCTGAAGGCGCTCAGCGACATGGGCGTGCGCATCGCCATCGACGACTTCGGCACCGGCTACTCGAACCTGGCCTACCTCAGCCGGCTGCCGGTGTCGGTGCTGAAGCTGGACGGCTCCTTCGTCCGGGGCTTCCAGTACGAGGAGCGCGCCGCCGCCCCGCCGAACCCGGCGGACGAGGTCATCGTCGAGGCGATGGTGCAGCTCGCCCACCGGCTCGGTCTGACGGTCACCGCGGAGTGCGTGGAGACCTCGGCGCAGGCGACGAGGCTGCGCCGGATCGGGTGCGACACCGGTCAGGGCTGGCTGTACTCCCGCCCGGTGCCGCCGGACCGCATCTCCGAGCTGCTGGGCGCGCCCGGGGTTCAGGCGGGCGTGGGCAATCCGTAGGCGTCGGCTATCAGTTCGTAGGAGCGCAGGCGCACGTCGCCGCCGTGGGCGTTGGCGGTGAGCATCAACTCGTCGGCGCCGGTGCGCTTCTGCAGCTCGTCCAGCCCGGTGCGGACCTCGTCGGGGGTGCCGTGGACGACGTTGGCGTTCCAGGAGTCGACGAACTCCCGCTCCATCGGGCTGAAGTCGTACGCCTCCGCCTCCTGGGGCGTGGGCACGAGGCCAGGGCGGCCGGTGCGCAGCCGGACCATGTTGAGCGCGGCGGCCAGCACCTGGCGGCGGGCCTCCTTCTCGTCGTCCGCGGCGAGCGCGGAGACGCCGATGAGGGCGTAGGGCTCGTCGAGGACCTCGCTCGGGCGGAAGGTCTCGCGGTACAGGTCCAGCGCGGGGACGGTGTTCTGGGCCGAGAAGTGGTGGGCGAAGGCGAAGGGCAGGCCGAGCATGCCGGCCAGCCGGGCGCTGAAGCCGGAGGAGCCGAGCAGCCAGATCGGCGGCCGGTGCGGGGACTGCACGCCGCCGGGCGAGGTCGCCTGCACCGGGCCGGGGACGGCGTGGATGCGGCGGTAGGGGTGGCCGTCGGGGAAGTCGTCGTCGAGGAAGCGGGTGAGCTCGGCGAGCTGCTGGGGGAAGTCGTCGGCGCCCTCGTTCAGCCGGTCGGAGCGGCGCAGGGCCGCCGCCGTGGCCCCGTCGGTGCCGGGGGCGCGGCCGAGCCCGAGGTCGATCCGGCCCGGCGCCATGGCCTCCAGGGTGCCGAACTGCTCGGCGATGACCAGCGGCGCGTGGTTGGGCAGCATCACCCCGCCGGAGCCGAGGCGGATGCGCCCGGTGTGGGCGGCGAGGTGCGCCAGGATCACGGCGGGCGAGGAGGAGGCCACGCCGGGCATGGAGTGGTGCTCGGCGACCCAGTAGCGGTGGAAGCCGCGGGACTCGGCGAGGCGGGCGATGTCCACGCTGGTGCGCAAGGCGTCGCTCGCGGTCCGGCCCGCCCCGACGGTCACCAGGTCCAGCACGGAGAGCGGGACGGGTGCGGTGCCGTGGGCGGTGCCCCGGATCTCCTCTGCGGCGTCTGCGGCCATGGTGGGGTGCCTCCTGCTGTGGGGTGTGACGGTCGCTGCGCGACATAACAGGAGACGGTCCCCGGTTATTCCCCGCGCACTCCCGCAGGGGCCGGCCGCCCCGCGCCGCCCACCGGTGTGCGCGCTCGACGATCATGCGATACGATCATCTTGCTCGCTGAGGGGGTCGCCCCCCGACAGTGGTCACGCGTTGGTGGTCCAAGGAAAGACGCCCCGCTTCCTGCGGGGAGATGCAGGTGCAAGGCCTGCCCGGCGCTCGAACAGAACCCCGGCCCGCTCCAGCGGGACCGGGGTTCTTCCGTGTCCGCCCCATGGCGCCGCCTCCGCGGGCCCCGTGGACCGGGAGGGGGACGTCACCCGGTCCACGGCGGAGCACGGATCAGCCGAGCTTGGCCTCCTGCGCCTCGATGACGGCGGTCGGCTGCCCGAACGCCTCGCCCCGGCCGACCGCCGCGATGTTGAAGGACGAGAACCCGGCGAGCGTGGTGCCCTGGCGGAAGACGACGACCTTCGTGTCGGCGGGGGTGCCGTCCAGCTCGGTGCCCACCGTCCAGGCGACCGCGTCCTCGCCGGCCGCGAGCTTCTCCTCGGTGACCTTGGTGACCTGCTGCTTCTCACCGCCGATCGACATGGCGAAGCCCCCGGCGCACTTCTTGCCGGCCTCCCGCAGCGCGGCGAGGGTCCGCTGTGCGCCGTCGGCGTCGTAGGACCGGAGGGAGGTCATCGTCTTGGTGATGTCGAGGGAGTCGAGCATCGCCTCCTCGGCCTCCTTCTCCGTCAGCCCCGTGAGGTCCGGCATGCCCTTCTTCGCCGCCTCGGACTCCTGGGTGACGAGCCGCTGGACGCTCGCCGCCGGCGTGCCCGTCGGCACGGACGACAGCGCCTGGGCGACGGGCTCGCACTCGGCCTGCTCGACGGAGAGGGTGCCGGGGTCGAAGACGTCGTCCTTGCCCGGCTCGGCGACCTTGTGGTCCTCGAGGTCGGCCGGGGCGACCACCAGCTTCTCCAGTTCGGCGGCGGTCAGCGCCTTCGCGGCCGGGGCGCCGGACGCGGCGTCGCCCTTCGCCGCCTTGTCGCCGCCGCTCCCGCCCTCCTCGTCCCCGCCGCCGCAAGCGGTGACCAGAAGGACGAGGGCGGCCGCGGAGGCGGTCAGGACGGTACGGCGGACGGCGGTGGTCCTCATGGGTGTTCACTCCCTGGTTCCGGCGCCCCGCGCCCGGTCGCGGCGCGGGGCTCACCGGAGTGAGACCGCCGTGGGTCGATCGAGGTTGCGCCGGGCCGCCCTCAGACCTGGACGATCGGCTCCCGGGTGAACAGGGCGCCGAGTTCAGGGGCGTTCACCCGGCGGTCGGCCAGGCGCAGGCACTCCCAGGCGGTGACCTGGTTGGCGGTGAGGACCGGCTTACCCAGCTCCTTCTCCAGGGCGGGGATGTGGGCGATCGTGTGCAGGGCCGTGTGCGGCAGGAGCAGGGCGTCCGCGTCCGGGGTGTCGGCCGCGCGGGCCAGCGCGAACAGCTCCTCCTCGCCCCAGGCGCCGGCCTCCGCCGCCGTGACGGTCCCGGAGCTGCGCACCCCGGTCACCTCCACCCCGCCGGCCCGCAGGAACTCGGCGAAGAGCAGGGCCACGTCGTCCGGGTAGGCCGCGCCGACGGCGACCCGCCGCGCCCCGACCTCCCGCACCGCGCGCACGAAGGCGAACGACGTCGACGACGCCGGCATGCCCGCCGCCAGGGCGAGACTGCGCACCTGCTCGTGGGCGCCCTCCCAGCCGTGCACGAAGCCGCCGCTGGTGCAGGCCCACACCACCGCCTCGGCGCCCGAGAGGCGCAGCTGCTGGAGGCCGGCCGCCAGCCGCTCGGGCGCTCCCATCTGGAGCAGCGCGTCCACCCGGTGCGCGTCCTCACCGATGTCGGTGTGCACCAGGTCCACCCGGATGTCGCTGCCCAGCAACTGCTCGATGCGCGGATAGTCGTCCTCTGCGGAGTGGCCCGGATAGAGGAATCCCAGTGCGGTCATGTCCAGCCTTCCTGCTGCTTCCCTTCCGGCACGTCCGGCGCCACGGGACCGGACGCCTGACCCGGCGGTACGGTCCCGGAGCGTGCCGACGCGTCGGTCGGCGCCTGATACGGTCCCACCCCTCGGGTACCCAATCGGCGCAACGCCGCCCACCTGGTCACCTGGTTGGCCGAGATGACCGGTATGCACAGTTCGGCCCCGAGCTGCGGTATGACGTCACAGGCCGGCGGATCGGTGCAGTAGGCAGTAGGGGAAGAGCGCCTCCGCCGCGCCGAGCCGGCCGCGCACCGCCGCCCGCCGCGCCAGGTCCACCGCCTCGCGGCAGGTGACCTTCCGGATCCGCCGGGTCAGCCCCGTGGAGGCGAGAGGCGACGCGCGGCACGTCCGACGCCCGCCGGTTCGGCGTGATGCAGCCGTCCGCGTACTTCGTCGACGTCGGCCGGGGCCGGCTGGTGGTGGCGGACGCGCCGGCCGAGGCGCTGCGGCGGCGCTGGACCGCGGGCGCCGCGCTGGACGTCTTCACCACCGAGCCGTTCCCCCGCGGACAGCCCCCTGCGGGGGCTCCCGGATCTGGTCGCGTCCCCGCACATGAGCGGGGGCACGGTCGGCCGGCGGGACGAACTCGGGGCGCGGTTCGTGGAGTTGTTCGAGCTGGGGGCGGCGGGCAGGCCGCTGGTGCACGTGGTCGACAAACAGCGCGGGTACGTACCGGGCCACTGACGTGTCCAGGGGGACCGATGTCCGGGCTCACCGAACCGGCCGCCGCGGGGCTCCCCGACGGCTGCCGCCGGACCGCCGCGTCCCGGGAGCGGTGCCGGGGCCCCGGCCCACGCCGCCGTCGAGCAGCAGGTCGTCGCGCTCGTGGGACAGGGCCAGGTCCACGACCGTCGTACCGGGGCGGACCTCGCGGCCGTGACCGTGGGACGCCGTGCCCGGCTCGGCGCCCGCGAAGGAGAAGCAGCGCAGGTCGCCCGGGACGGGGGGTGACGGTCGGGTTCTCCAGGGGCGGTCCCGTCCCGCGAAGGGCGGGAAGAGGGCGTGGACCTCGTTGCGCGCGTACTCGGCGTGGTGGACGTCGCCGGACGGCGGGGGTGATTTCCGGACGGCCTCGCAGGTGAGCGGGGCCCGGTCGTCGGGCAGGCGGGCCGTGCGGCTGATCCCGCGCGTGACCAGGGAGATCTCCAGGAACCGGTCTGCCGTGTCCCCCGTCGTCCCGCCCCGGTCACGACCGCCCGGCCGCCGGACGGGGCCGAAACTGGCCGGAATAAATCGCATCGCTTCGGGTAGCCGCGCCGCCATGGCTCCACCACTGCAACCACTGAGACGACTCCGGGAAGCCCCCGGACCCACACGCCGGTCGCTGCTCGCGGGGGTCGCGGCGCTCGGCGCACTGGGTGCCGCGGGCTGTTCCCGGGTGCCGACGGCGGCGGCCACCGACGGGGGTGACCTGCTGGACCGGCTGAGGGCCGCGGGCGTCGTCCGCCTGGGCATAGCCGGTGAGATCCCGTTCGGCTACATCGACAGGGACGGCGAGCTGACCGGCGAGGCGCCGGAACTGGCCAGGGTCATCTTCGGACGGCTCGGCGTGGACCGGGTGCAGCCCGTGCCCACCGAGTTCGGCTCGCTGATACCCGGGCTGAACTCCCAGCAGTTCGACGTCGTGGCCGCCGGGATGTACGTCAATCCCGAGCGCTGTGAGCAGGTCATCTTCTCCGACCCCGACTACCAGATGCTCGACGCGTTCATCGTGCGCAAGGGCAACCCGAAAGGCCTGCACGACTACCGGGACGTCGTGGAGAAGAAGGCGAGGTTCGCCACCGGCACCGGGTACGCGGAGATCGCGTACGCCGTCGAGGCCGGGTACGAGGAGGGCGACATCCTGATCGTCCCCGACCAGGTCGCCGGCCTGAACGCCGTCGAGGCCGGACGCGTCGACGTCTTCGCCGGGACCGCGCTCACCACCCGCGAGGTGGTGAAGAAGTCGAGCAAGGCGGAGGTCACGGAGGCCTTCAAGCCGATCGTCGGCGGGAAGCCGCACGTCGACGGCGGCGCGTTCGCCTTCCGGCCGACCGAGACCACGCTGCGGGACGCCTTCAACGTCGAGTTGCGGAAGCTCAAGAAGAGCGGTGAACTGCTTCGCATCCTCAGGCCCTTCGGGTTCACCGAGGACGAGATGACGAATCTGACCGCGAAGGAGCTCTGCGGCGGATGACACCGGGACTCTGGGAACTCGTACTCGACGGCGTCTGGGTGACGGTGCAGCTGCTCGTCCTCAGCGCGCTGCTGGCGACGGCGGTCTCCTTCGTGGTCGGCGTCGCGCGCACCCACCGGCTGTGGATCGTCCGCTTCCTGGCCGGCTTCTACACCGAGGTGTTCCGCGGGACCTCGGCGCTGGTGATGATCTTCTGGGTGTTCTTCGTGCTGCCCCCGGCCTTCGGCTGGCAGCTGGTGCCGTTGTGGGCGGGCACCCTGGCGCTCGGCCTGACCTACGGGGCGTACGGCTCGGAGATCGTGCGCGGCGCCCTCGCCGCGGTCGACCCGGCCCAGCGCGAGGGCGGTGTCGCGCTCAGCTTCACGCCCTGGCAGCGGATGCGGCTGATCCTGCTGCCGCAGGCGGTGCCGGAGATGATCCCGCCCTTCTCCAACCTGCTGGTCGAACTGCTCAAGGGCACCGCCCTGGTGTCGATCATGGGCATGGGCGACCTGGCGTTCAGCGGCAACCTGGTGCGCCTGGCGCTGCAGGAGAGCGCGGAGATCTACACGTACATCCTGCTGATCTACTTCGTGATCGCCTTCCTGCTCACCCGGGTCATGCGCGGTCTGGAGAAGAAGCTGAAGGCCGGCGTCGGCAAGGTTCCGGTCCGTGACCCGGACGTGGAGCTGAAGCGGCCCGAGACGACCACCGTGGGAGGTGCGGCCTGATGAAGTGGGACTGGAGCGCGGTCTCCGACTTCATGCCGCACTTCTGGGACGGTCTGCTGGTCACCCTGCAGATCCTGGCCCTCGGCTCGCTGATCTCGTTCGCGCTGGGTCTGGTGTGGGCGCTGCTGATGCGGGCGCCGACGCGCTGGGTGACCTGGCCGGTCGGCGCCGTCACGGAGTTCGTCCGCAACACCCCGCTGCTGGTGCAGCTGTTCTTCCTCTTCTACGTGCTGCCCGAGTGGGGCGTGACCTTCTCGGCGCTGACCACCGGCGTCTTCGCCATCGGGCTGCACTACTCGACGTACACGATGCAGGTCTACCGCGCGGGCATCGAGGCCGTGCCGGTCGGCCAGTGGGAGGCGGCGACGGCGCTGAACCTGCCGCCGCGCCGGACGTGGACCGCGGTGATCCTGCCGCAGGCCGTGCGCAGGGTGGTGCCCGCGCTCGGCAACTACGTCATCTCGATGCTGAAGGACACGCCGCTGCTGATGGCCGTCACCGTGCTGGAGATGCTCGGTGAGGCGCGGCTGTTCTCCCAGCAGAACTTCCAGTTCACCGAGCCCCTGACGGTGATCGGCGTGGCCTTCGTCGTCATCTCCTACCTGGCCTCCCTTGCCCTGCGAGCCCTGGAGCGACGCCTTGTCCACTGACACCCACGCCCCGTTCGGCAAGAAGCCGGAGCGTCCCGGGGGCCCGCGCGGCACCGGCGAGCTGATCCGACTCGAACAGGTCACCAAGCGGTTCGGAAACCACACGGTCCTGGACCACCTGGACTTCTCCGTGGACGCCGGCAAGCACGTCACGCTGATCGGCCCGTCCGGTTCGGGCAAGACCACGATCCTGCGGCTGCTGATGACGCTGCTGAAGCCGGACGAGGGCACGATCACCGTCGACGGGGAGCAGCTGTTCCCGGCCCCCGAGAAGCGGGTCCGCGAGGTCCGCAAGAAGATCGGGATGGTGTTCCAGCAGTTCAACCTGTTCCCGAACATGACGGTGCTGCGGAACATCACCGAGGCCCCGGTCACCGTGCTCGGCATGTCCAAGGACGCGGCCGAGGAGCGGGCGCGGGAGCTGCTGGAGATGGTCGGGCTGACCGACCACCTCGGAAAGCGCCCCGGACAGCTGTCCGGCGGTCAGCAGCAGCGGGTGGCGATCGCGCGGGCGCTGGCGATGCGGCCCCGGGTGCTGCTGCTCGACGAGGTGACCTCGGCGCTCGACCCGGAGCTGGTCGCGGGCGTGCTGGACGTGCTGCGGGACATCGCCCGCTCCACCGACATCACCATGCTCTGCGTCACCCACGAGATGAACTTCGCCCGGGACATCTCCGACCAGGTGCTGATGTTCGACCAGGGCCGGATCATCGAGGCGGGCGCGCCGGAGAAGATCTTCAGCGAGCCCGAGCACGACCGGACGCGGGAGTTCCTCAGCGCGGTGCTGTGACCACGGAGCTGTGACCGCGGACCGTGAGCGGGGCAGTGTCCGGGACACACGCCGTGGAGCAGTCCACCGGCACATGCCAGCGGGCCGACGCCGCAGATCAGGGGGCCGCATTCTTGTCAACACCCGCTTTCCGGGAGCCGCTCGGCGGCTATCGTGGAGGGGATTCGCTGACCGGATTGCGGCCCCATACGCGAGCGCAGGGGGAAACCGTGGCGCTGAGGCACGAGCCGACCGCGCCGTACCGCTCGGTCCAGGACGCGCTGCGCGTCCTGGAGACGGTGGCGCGGCACACCACAGGAGTCACCGACACCGACATCGCCCGGGAGACCGGCCTCGCCGCGGAGCGGCTGACCGCGCTCCTGCGGATGCTGCGCCGCGAGGCCTACGTCGAGCAGATCGCCGACGGCGGGTACGTCACCGGGGCGGCCTTCGCCCGGCTGGGCGCCGCCGAGGGACACCAGGAGGCTCTGCGCGAGAAGCTCCAGCGCACCCTGGACCGGCTCCGCGACCGGGTGGGCGCCGCCGTCTACCTCAGCCGGTACGTCGACGGCGAGGTCAGGGTCACCCAGTACGCCGACGGCCCGGCCACCCCGAAGGTCAACGAGTGGGTGGACTTCCGCTGCTCCGCGCACGCCACCGCGGTGGGCAAGAGCCTGCTCACCCAGCTCGACCACGACGGCCGGCGCGACCACCTCGCCCGGCACCGGATGGCCCGGCTCACCTCGCGCACCATCACCAGTGACGCGCTGCTGCTCTCCCGGCTGGCGGCGCAGCCGCCCACCGTGCCCGTGCTGGACCTCCAGGAGTACGCGGTCGGCACGGTCTGCGCGGCCGTCCCGCTCACGGCCGGCTCCTCGGTGGGCTGTCTGGCGCTGTCCCTGCCGGTCGCGCACGCCCACCGCCTGCGCCGGGCCGCCGACACGCTCAACCGCAGCGCGGCCCCGGTGCTGCTGTCCCTGACGATCTAGGCGGGCCGGCGGTGGCACGGACCACCCTCCGGGACCGGGTAGTATTTTCCCTGTCGCCGACCGCGAAAGCGGACGGCGGGAGTCATGCGCCGCTAGCTCAGTTGGTTAGAGCAGCTGACTCTTAATCAGCGGGTCCGGGGTTCGAGTCCCTGGCGGCGCACCGAGAAGGGCCTCTCGTGGGAGCGAGAGGCCCTTTGGCGTGCCCGGACGGGGTGTCGCGGCGGTCCGGGACGCTCAGCACGCGACGCTCAGAACGTGACGTCGGAGCAGGCGTAGAACGCGTTGCCCGTGTCGTGGACCGTCCACACCGCGAGGATCACGTGGTGCCCGCTGAGCCCGGACGGCAGCCGGCCGCTGTGCGACAGCGTCTGCGGCGGGCGCTGGCCGTTGTAGGGAACGGTCAGGAACGGCGTGAGGTTGAGGTCGGAGCGGGCCAGGTTGTGGTTCTGGTTCCAGCCCGGCCTGGTGATGTAGTACCTGAAGTCGGTGGTGGCGTGCATCGCCGTGAACTGCCACCGGAAGGTGTAGTTCTGGCCGCCGGACACCCGGGTGGTGGGCCAGGCGCCGCCCGAGGGGGTCTTCGGGCCGTCGAGCTGGGCGAAGGGCGCGTTGCCCGCGGAACAGAGCCGTCCGTCGGCGGGACCCGAGGCGGGGAAGCCCTTCGGGCCCTCGACGCTCTGCGGCTCCCACTGGATGGATCCGCAGTTGGTCACCGAGCCGTTCTGGCAGAGCTTCTGCCGGCTGACCGGCAGATCGGTGTAGCCGTGGCCGCTGGCACCACCGGAGGAGAGCACGAGTGCTCCGGTCGTGGCCAGTCCCACCGCGGCCGCGTACATCTTGGTCCTTGTGCGCATGCTGCCGCTCCTGGTGAACGTGGGGGGAGTTTCCTCGAGCCGTGCAGGTAGGTCTAGACCAAGTCTGAGATTATGGGCACAGATTGAGCATGTCCATACCAATCACAGGTCCCGTTCCCCCGCCGTTCACGGGCCCGTCTCCCCCCGTCCCGCGCAGAACGCCACCGTCAGGTCCTTCACCAGCACCTTGCGTTCGTAGTCGTCCAGCTCCACCAGCCCCCGCATGGTCAGCCGGGTCACCGTGTCCTCCACCGAGTCCACCACCGAGCCGAGCACGCTCGCCCGGTGCTGGGCGTCCAGCGCGGCGATCCTGCGCCGGTGCATCGCGGCGGCCACCTCGGGCGCGTACTCCACCCGCAGCGGCCGCACCGCGAACACCTCCACCCCCACCGGCGCGGTGTCCGCCGCCACCAACCGGGTCAGCGCGTCCTGCGCCGCCTCCACCGCGCCCTCGCTCGCGCCCGGCGCCGCCACCGGCACCCGCACCAGCGCCGCCTCGACGCACGCGCGCAGGTACGCCTCGTGGTCCTCGACGCCCAGCGTCGCCCGCGCGGTGTCCCGCACCCGCCACACCACCAGCACGGCCACCCGCAGCGCGACCCCGCTGCGGTCGGCCGCCCGCATCGGCTCACCGCGCCAGTGTCGCAGCCGTACGTCGACCCGGCGGCGCAGCAGCAGCGGGTTGACCCACATCAGCCCGGTCCGCCGGACGGTCCCCCGGTAGCGGCCGAACAGCTCGAGCGCCCAGGCACGCCCGGTCCGTCCGCGGGCCAGCCCGCCGAACCCGAACAGGCCGAGCGCCCCGGCCCCCGCGTACGCCGCCCACTGCGCGGGGCCGAGCCCCGCCGCACCGGAGCGCGAAGCCGGTCCGAGCGCCTCCGTCACCGGCGGCGGCAGCACGCCCGCCCACCACGAGACGGCCACGCAGCCGGCCGCCCCGCACACCCCGGCGAGCACCCCCGCGAGGCCGGGCAGCACCCGGGCGGGCCGCTCCACCAGTTCGGGGTCGACCCGCGGAACGGCGGGTCCGGTCCGTCCGCCGGCCGGACCGCGCGGACGGGGCCGCTTCCCCGCTCCGTGCCCGCCCCCGTCCGTGCGGCGGGCGACGACCGCCGGGCGCAGCCGCACCGGCGCGGGCTCGGGGGCGTCGCGGAACAGCAGGTGGACGGGGATCTCGGTGGTGGACCCGGTGTGGATGAGCCGGACCGGCCGGGCTGCCGCCGCGCCGCCGTCCATCGGACCGCCGTCCACCGCGCCGCCGTCCACCGGACCGCCGTCCACCGGACCGCCGGGCTCGGGGACGTTCTCCGGGACGTCCTCGGGGACGTTGCCCGGAAGGGGGGATGTCGTCGTGGTCATGCGTGCCTCCAGCCTCCGCGCCAGATGCGTCACACCGGTCACTTCGAGGGACGTGGGCGCCGGGCGGTGCCTCACGCCCGGGACGGGTCAGGAGAGGAACAGCCGCCGCCAGGTCTCCGGGCCCGGACAGCCGTCCGCCGCTCCGCCGCGCCAGCCCTGGGCCCGCTGGAAGGCCTCCACGTTGCGGCGGTCGGCCTCGCCCCAGCGCGGTCCCGGCCCCTTCGTGTAGTACCGGCCGAACCCCTTCTTCACCAGCTGCCTCCCGAGCCGCGTGACATGGTCGTCGACGGCGCCCGGCCGGAACGGCGCCCGGCCCGGATAGCCCGGCACCCCGTGCGAGGAAGGGGCGGACGAGAACCGGGCAGTAACGGAAGCGGAACCTCCGCTCGGGATGTCCCTGCCCCCGCCGGTCACCAGCAGCTCCCAGGTCAGCGGCCCCGGCAGCCCGTCCGCCGCCGCGCCCCGCCACCCCTGGGCCTCCTGGAACGCCCGGGTCGCCGCCCGGTCCGCGTCCGTCCAGCGCGGACCGGGCGCGGCGGAGTAGAAGCGCCCGGCACCGCGGGCGACGAGCATCCGGCCGAGTTCGGCGACGTATTCGTTCTCCGCCCCGGGGCCGAAATAAGCCACCCCGGGGAACGGGATCCGGCCCGTCGGGCGGGGCGCTCCCGCCCCCGCCGCGCCGTCGGTCACCCCCTTGTAGCGGTACGGGACGTAGCGCGCGGAGTTGCTCCAGTAGGCGTAGGGGGTGGTCTTCCGACGGGTGTGCGGGGTGGTCTGCTCGTAGGCGACGTACCGGGAGCGGGCGGTGTCCGCCCAGCCGCCGAAAAGGACGACGTGGGATCCGCCGTAAGGGGAGGCCGCGTCGTGGAACAGCAGCACGTCGCCCGGCTGGAGTTCGTCCTTGGTGATTCTCTCGGCGTATTTCCCGAGGCTCCCCGTCCATTCGTTCCCGGGCAGCCGCCAGGCCATCGAGACATAACCCGAACAGTCCTGCCGGTAACCGTCGGACCAGTACGAGGCCACGCTGTACGGAACCTTCCGGGCGACCCAGTTCCGGGCCCGCTCGACGATGTCCGCGCGGGTGATCGAGGGCACCCGCACGGGGCTCGCGGGTGGGGCCGCCCGACCGCCGGGACCATATAGCGGAGCCCGCTTCCCCTGCGGGGTACCTCGCCCTTCACCTGCGGGAACGTCCGGAACAGCGGGCCGCTGGGCCGAGGGTGCGGCGACCGCGGGGGCGGCGGGCGCGGCGACCGCGGCCGAGGTCACGGCGGCCACGACGAGGGCGGTCCGGTGCGCCGCCGGATGACCGGGAAAGCGGCCGGTCCCGGAATGCGGAAGGACGCGCCGCCAGTGCGCGCAGCCGGGGCAGTCGCAATCGTCCGCCGGATCGATTTCCTCGAATACCGGAGACTCCATGCGATTCCCCTCACACTCCCGGTCGATTTCTTCACGTCCCTGCACGACGGCCAGTTTCGCAACCGTCCTCCGCACGCGCATGTTGACGGTCCGAACGATGTACGGGCGGTGAACCGGGCGCGTGCCGGGCACGGCCCGCGGGTGGCGGCCGGGCGGACGGCGGCCGGGCGGACGGCGGTCGGGAGCACCCGCCGGGGTCCTGTAGAGTTACGCCGTCAGCGCGCGCCGCTAGCTCAGTTGGTTAGAGCAGCTGACTCTTAATCAGCGGGTCCGGGGTTCGAGTCCCTGGCGGCGCACCGACCCGACGGGCTCCTCGTGCAGACGAGGAGCCCGTCGGTTTTTGGCCGGATACCCCCTCGCGGCCGTTGAACGCAACCCACTCGGCGCACGTATGCAACATCGGCCCCCCGGGACTCCCTCAGCGTTCACAATGGACCCGTATGACCGGTGAACACCGTGTTTCGCGCCTTGCGATCATGATGGGCACCGTAGAACCTGGGTTCTTCACGTTGCCGCGGATTCGCGGCGGTTGGGGGGCGAGAAACCGGTTGCTGACGATCCGGGACGAAGGTCCCGCTTCACGAAGCGATGCCGAGGGGAGGCGTCATGCAACCGGAACGGCGCTGTGCCGTGTCTATAAGGTGTGGATGACGTGGTGACAGCGGTCCACCACGGGTACGTCCGTGACGGTCGAGGGGGACCGGATCGGACGCGAGAAAGCGACGAGACACGCGGCGACCGTCGTGTGTTGGGGGGATGACTCATGACGTCGACGCCGACGGGGTCCCAGAGGGACGACGACGATCCGTCCCGGACCACCCAGCTCAGGGTGCCCGGCCATCGGAACTGGAACACGGGGACGTTCCGCCGGATCAAGAAGGCGCTGCCGAGATACGACTACGAGCACTACAGCCGGCTCGCGGGTCCCCTCACCCAGCCCGATCCGAACAGACCGTACAAGGTGCAGTACCGCTCGCTGATCGGCCAGGAGCCGCACCGCATCCGCATCGCGCTGATGCTGGCCGCGGCCCCGGTGCTGTCGCTGGTGCTCCTCGTGTGGCTGCTGCAGCCCTCGCACTGGACCGAGCGGGACTACGTGGAGTTCGAGTGGCTGCCGGCCCTCGACATCGTCATGCTCGTCTCGATCGGCCTGATCGAGTTCTTCCGCTGCATGAACGTGCTGTCGAACGCGCACGCCACGCTGGTCGCCCGCGACCCGATCCCGGTGGTGCCCGAGACCGGCACCCGGGTCGCCTTCCTCACCTCCTTCGTGCCCGGCAAGGAGCCGCTGGAGATGGTGACGAAGACCCTGGAGGCGGCCGTCAGGATCCGCCACCGGGGCCTGATGCACGTCTGGCTGCTCGACGAGGGCGACGACCCCGAGGTGAAGGAGGTGTGCGCCCGGCTCGGCGTGCACCACTTCTCCCGCAAAGGGGTCGCGAAGTGGAACCAGGAGAAGGGCGCCCACCGCGCCAAGACCAAGCACGGCAACTACAACGCCTGGCTGGACGCGCACGGCGACGACTACGACTTCTTCGCCTCGGTCGACACCGACCACGTGCCGCTGCCGAACTACCTGGAGCGGATGCTCGGCTTCTTCCGCGACCCCGACGTCGGCTTCGTCATCGGCCCGCAGGTCTACGGCAACTACGACAACTTCGTCACCAAGGCCGCCGAGTCCCAGCAGTTCCTCTTCCACGCGCTGATCCAGCGCGCCGGCAACCGCTACGGCTCGCCGATGTTCGTGGGCACCTCCAACGCCGTGCGCATCAAGGCGCTCAAGCAGATCGGCGGTCTGTACGACTCGATCACCGAGGACATGGCGACCGGCTTCGAGATGCACCGCCACAAGAACCCGGCGACGGGGCGGAAGTGGCGCTCGGTCTACACCCCGGACGTGCTCGCGGTCGGTGAGGGCCCCAACGCCTGGACCGACTTCTTCACCCAGCAGATGCGCTGGTCGCGCGGTACGTACGAGACGATCCTCAAGCAGTACTGGAAGGGCTGGTACTCGCTCCCGCCGAGCAAGCTCTTCAACTACACGATGATGATCATCTTCTATCCGATGTCGGCCCTGAACTGGATCCTGGCGGCGCTGAGCTGTGCGCTGTTCCTGGGCCTGGGCGCCTCGGGCGTGAACATCGACCCCACGGTCTGGCTGATGCTCTACGGCAACGCCTCCGCCCTGCAGATCGGCCTGTACGTCTGGAACCGCCGGCACAACGTCTCGCCGCACGAGCCGGAGGGCTCCGGCGGTGTGGCCGGCATGGTGATGTCCGCGCTGTCCGCGCCGCTGTACGCGAAGGCGCTGATCGACTCCGTCCTGCGCAGGAAGAGCAAGTTCGTGGTCACCCCGAAGGGCGACTCGGCCAGCCCGGACACCTGGTTCGGGACCTTCCGGTACCACTGGTACTTCATCCTGATCTTCGCCGGCTCCATCGCCGCCGGCTTCGTCCACGGACACTCGCATCCGGCGATGGTGATCTGGGCGACCTTCGCCCTGCTGATCACCGCCGCGCCGATGTTCGCCTGGCGGCACGGCATGCGGCAGGACCGGAAGAAGCCCGGCGCCCACTCCGGGGGCGGGCGGCCGGACGCCGCCGGGGCGCCCCGCGCGCAGGAGCCGCCGCAGATGCCGCAGCAGCAGCACGCCCCGCAGGACCGGCCCGCCTGGGCCGCCTCGCACGGCGGGCCCGCGGGCACCGGGGACGCCCCCGGAAACGACCAGACCATGCAGATCGCCCTTGGTGGACTTGGGGGACGTAAGGAATGAAGGACCGTGCAGGCCGCCGTCGGGCCCGTCGGATCACGATAGGCACGGCGGTGGTGCTGGCGCTGGCCGGAATGAACGGGCCGTGGCTCTACCGCTTCGGCACCGAGAAATACCACCAGTACAAGATCGACCAGCCCGAGTACAAGGCCGAGAACGGCAAGTGGGAGATCGTCGAGTTCCCCGAGGAGTACCGGCAGAACACCATCCACGCGGCGCTGCTGCGCACCGGGAAGGTGCTGCTCGTCGCCGGCTCGGGCAACGACCAGGACAACTTCGACGCGAAGAGGTACGACACCCGGATCTGGGACCCCGTCAAGGGGACCGTCAAGAAGGTGCCGACGCCCACCGACCTGTTCTGCACCGGCCACACCCAGCTCGCCAACGGCAACCTGCTGATCGCGGGCGGCACCAAGCGGTACGAGAAGCTCAAGGGTGACGTGAAGAAGGCCGGCGGCCTGATGCTCGTCCACAACGAGAACCCGGACAAGCCGATCACCCTGCCCGCCGGCACGAAGTTCACCGGCAAGGAGAACGGCAAGACCTTCGTCTCGAAGGACCCGGTGCTCGTCCCACGCGCCGAGAAGAACTTCGACCCGGCCACCGGCGAGTTCCTGGGCAACACCCCGGGCGTCGGCCGCATCTACGTCGAGGCACAGCAGGAGGGCGCCAAGTACGAGACCGGCACCCAGGACAATTACAGGGTGCAGGGCCTGACCGGCGCCGACGCGCGCAACACGTACGGCATCGCCGAGAAGCTCGCCCTGGACAAGAAGGACTTCCAGGGCATCCGGGACGCCTTCGAGTTCGACCCGGTCGCCGAGAAGTACATCAAGGTCGACCCGATGAAGGAGGCCCGCTGGTACCCGACGCTCACCACCCTGAGCGACGGCAGGATCCTCAGCGTCTCCGGCCTCGACGACATCGGCCAGCTGGTCCCGGGCAAGAACGAGATCTACGACCCGGAGACCAAGGAGTGGGAGTACACCGACAAGGTCCGCCAGTTCCCGACGTACCCGGCGCTGTTCCTGATGCAGAACGGCAAGGTCTTCTACTCGGGTTCGAACGCCGGCTACGGACCGGACGACGTGGGCCGCGACCCGGGTGTCTGGGACGTGGAGACCAACACGTTCACGAAGGTCCCCGGGCTGAGCGACCCCGACATGCTGGAGACGTCCGGCACGGTGCTGCTGCCGCCCGCGCAGGACGAGAAGTACATGGTGATCGGCGGCGGCGGGGTCGGCGAGTCCCGCAAGGCCAGTGAGAAGACCCGCATCGTCGACCTCAAGGCCGACGACCCGAAGTTCGTCGACGGGCCGTCACTGGACAAGGGCACCCGCTACCCGCAGGCGTCGATCCTGCCGAACGACGACGTGCTGGTCACGGGCGGCTCGGAGGACTACCGGGGCCGCAGCGACTCCGACATCCTCGAGGCGCGGATCTACGACACGGAGAAGAACGCGTTCCGGCGGGTCGCCGACCCGCTGGTGGGCCGCAACTACCACTCGGGCTCCGTCCTGCTGCCCGACGGCCGCGTGATGGTCTTCGGCTCCGACTCGCTCTACGCCGACAAGGCGAACACCAAGCCGGGCGAGTTCGAGCAGCGCATCGAGATCTACACGCCGCCGTACCTGTACGGCGACAACGAGCAGCCCGATCTGTCGGAGGGGCCGGAGACCATCGAGCGCGGCGGGTCCGGCACGTTCACCTCGGCGGACGCGGCGTCGGTCAAGAGCGTGCGGCTGATCCGGCCGAGCGCGTCCACGCACGTCACGGACGTGGACCAGCGGTCGATCGCGCTGGACTTCACGACCGACGGGGACAAGATCACCGTGACGGTGCCGGAGAACGAGAACCTGGTGCAGTCGGGGTGGTACATGCTGTTCGTGAACGACGGCGACGGGACGCCCAGCAAGGCGCGGTGGGTGCGGGTGCCGTAGCGCGCTCCCGCGGGTGCGTTCTCGGGCGCGGGAGCGCTGCGCTCGTCGCGCGGTTCCCCGCGCCCCTAGGAGGTTGACCCCTCGGCCAGCTTCAGGGCGTACTCGGGCCACCACTCGCCCGCCTTCGGACCGCCCTTGCACTCGCCGTCCGACTCCCCCGGGCGCTTGACCCACAGGTAGGCGTCGACCAGGGGGTCGGACGTCCTGGTCGTCGGGGTCTCGCCGAGGGCGCGGCCGGGCGGGTTGCACCAGCGTTCGTCCGCGGCGCCCTCGGTGTAGGGGCCGTTGCCGTTGCGGCTGGTGTCGACGACGAAGGGCTTGCCGCCGATCTTGGCGGAGAGCCGCTTGCCGTAGGCGATGGAGTCCTCGGTGGAGTAGAAGTTGGAGACGTTCACCGAGAAGCCGTCGGCCTGGTCGACGCCCGCCCGCTTCAGCGGCTCGTGGATCTGGTCGGGGTCGCCCCAGCCGGCGTTGCCCGCGTCCAGGTAGACCTTGGTGTTCTTCAGGCCCTTCAACTTGGCTATGGCGCCCTTGAGGAGGTCGTAGCGCTCCTCGTGGAACTCGCCCGGGGTGCAGCCGTCCACCAGGTGCAGCACCGCGTCGGGTTCCAGGATCACGGTCGCCGGACGGTCCCCGATGCCCTGGGCGACACCGTCGACGAAGGCGCGGTAGGCGTCGCCGTCGGCGGCGCCGCCCTGCGAGTACTGGCCGCAGTCGCGGTGCGGGATGTTGTACAGGACCAGCAGCGCGGTGCGGCCCGCCTCGTCCGCGGCCTCGGTGAAGCCGCGGGCCTGTTCCTCGGGGTTCTCCGGGCTGATCCACTCGCCGACGGGCTGCTGGGCGATCTTGCGGATCTGGTCGGCCTGCTCCTTCTCGCCGTCCTCCAGCAGCCGGGCGACCTGCCGCGCGGCGTTGCCGTCCGGGTTGACCCAGAAGGGGTCGGACTCCTTCGGCTGCTGCGTGATCCCCGCGCCGGCGTCCGGCTCGTCCCCCTTGCCGTCCGAGGACGAGCATCCCGTGATCAGCAGTGCCGCCCCCAGCACCGCCGCGGACGCCCGCCCCCCGACGAACGCCCCGACCCCCCTGCTGCCGTACATCGAGCCCCCCTTGGGTGCACTTGTTCCATGTGCTCCGAGCCCCAATCCTGACATACGTCCCGCGGCGCCCACGAGGCCGAACCCGACCTTGTCCGCCGTCTGTCACAGCCCGGCGCCACGCGGGCGTCCGGCCGTGCCGTACGGGGTCCGGCGGCGGGAGCCGCCTGCGGGGATCACGGACCGCGACCGGGCCGGGGGGGGCGGCGCCGGTCGCCGGGTCGGGAGGGCTGTGCGGGGCTCAGGGGCCGGTTCCGGTCCCGGTCAGGTACGCCGAGACGATCGCGTCGGCCGCGCAGCCGCCGGCGGCCCGGCCGGGGTCCTCGGCGCAGGCGACCAGCAGGAGTTCGGCCCGGTCCGCGGGGCGCGGCTCGGCGGCCCGCCGGGCGTCGAACCGTTCGCGGGAGAGGACCCGGACGTCCTCCACGGTGAACTCGGCGGTCCCGGCGTCCGCGCGGGTCACCCGGACCGTCTGTCCGGGTTCGAGCGCGTCCACCGGGCGGAGGGCGGCGGACCCCACCACCAGCGCGGTGCCGGACTCCCCCGGCGCCACCCCGTCCGCGTACCAGCGGACCGCGCCCGGCCGGCCGCTGCCGTCGGCCACCACCGGCACGCGGACGCCGAGGGCCGGGATGTCGAGGCGCCGCGGCGCCGCGGCGCCCAAGGAACGGTGCGCGGGCGGCAGTCCGGCCCTGGGCGGCCGTCCGGCCGCCGCCATGTCGCCGACGGCGGTCCCGGACACGCCGGCGGGTACGTCGCCCCGTTCACCGCCCCACAGCCACAGCCCGAGCAGCAGCGCCGCCCAGGCCGCACCGGCGAGCGGCCGTCCGGCACCGGACGGGCAGCCCGTACGGAGGGTGTTCAGCGGGGAACCCATCGTGCACCTCCAGACATCTGGAGGGTCCCGCGCGGGTCCCGGCGCCGCATCCCCGCGAGGGCGGCGACTGCTCCGTACGGGTGAACGGGGTCAGATCAGGTCGACCAGGTCCGCGATGGAGTCCACGACCTTGGACGGCCGGTACGGGAAGTTCTCCACCTGTTCGGTCCGGGTCAGGCCGGTGAGCACCAGGAACGTCTGCATGCCAGCCTCGATGCCGGCCAGGACGTCGGTGTCCATCCGGTCGCCGATCATCGCGCTGCTCTCGGAGTGGGCCCCGAGGGCGTTGAGCCCGGTGCGCATCATCAGGGGGTTCGGCTTGCCCGCGAAGTACGGCTGCCTGCCGGTCGCCTTGGTGATGAGCGCGGCCACCGCGCCGGTCGCCGGGAGCGGTCCCTCGGTGGAGGGGCCGGTCTCGTCGGGGTTGGTGCAGATGAAGCGGGCGCCGTCGTTGATCAGGCGGACCGCCTTCGTCATGGCCTCGAAGGAGTACGTCCGGGTCTCCCCGAGGACCACGTAGTCGGGCTCGTGGTCGGTGAGGACGTAGCCGATGTCGTGCAGCGCGGTGGTCAGTCCGGCCTCGCCGATGACGTACGCCGAGCCGCTGGGGCGCTGGTCGTCCAGGAACTTGGCGGTGGCGAGGGCGGAGGTCCAGATGTTCTCGATCGGCACCTCCAGGCCCATGCGGCGCAGCCGGGCGTGCAGGTCGCGCGGGGTGTAGATCGAGTTGTTGGTGAGGACCAGGAAGGGCCTCCCGGACTCGCGCAGCTTCTTGAGGAAGGCGTCGGCGCCGGGAATCGGTACGCCCTCGTGGATCAGCACCCCGTCCATGTCGGTGAGCCACGATTCGATCGGCTTGCGGTCTGCCATCTGCGGGATCTCCTGCCGTACGCGGTCCTGCGTGCGCCCCAGCCTAAACAGACCCGGATCTTGAGGGAACGCCGGATACGGCTCGGCTCGCGGGCGGGCGGGCGGTTCGGTGGCGGCGGGGCGGGAGGGGCGTTCGCGCCGGACGGCGCGAACGTGGCGCAAACGCGTGTTGCCGCTGTGCCCTGTGCGTCGCAGCCTGAAGTGGCGGGAGCGCTCCCATGACCACCCGTGCCCCCACAGCCCCGTTCATCGGTCGCCGACAGCACGCGGAAAGAAGGAGATCGTGGTTTGTCATATGCATGCCTTTAGGGTGCGGCTCCGTCTGGCGTTCGTCCTGTGCGCCCTGCTCGCGGTGGTGCCGGCCCTCGTCCCGTCCGCCACCGCGGCGCCGGAGGAGGACGCGCCCGCCGTCCCCCTGCCCTCGATCGACGCCACCACCACCCAGGTCGCCTCCGGGCTGAGACGCCCCACCGCCATCGTCGCCCCCGACGACGGCACGGACCGGCTGTTCATCACCGAGAAGTCCGGCACCGTCCGCGTCTACCACCCGGACACCGGCCTGGAGCGGACCCCGCTGATCGACGTCACCGCGTCCGTCGACGAGTCGGGCAACGAGCGCGGCCTGCTCGGCATCGCCCTCCCGCCCGACTTCGCCGACAGCCAGGAGCTGTACCTGGCGTACACGGCGCCGCCCGACGGCGCGGTCACCCTCGCCCGCTACCGGCTCGACGACTCCCGCCTGGAGCCCCTGCTCTCCCAGGAGCACGCCGAGTACAACAACCACAACGGCGGCCAGCTCGCCTTCGGCCCCGACGGCAACCTGTACTGGAGCATCGGCGACGGCGGCGGCTCCGGGGACCCCTTCCGTTCCGGACAGCGGCTGGACACCCTGCTGGGCAAGATCATGCGGATCGACGTGAGCCGGGCGTGCGGCTCGCTCGCGTACTGCGTCCCCTCCGACAACCCCTTCGTGGACACGCCCGGCGCCCGCCCGGAGATCTGGCTGTACGGGCTGCGCAACCCGTGGCGGTTCTCCTTCGACCGGGCCGACGGCTCGATGTGGATCGGCGACGTCGGCCAGGGCCACTGGGAGGAGATCGACCACATCGCCCCCGGCCGGGGCGGGCTGAACCTCGGCTGGTCCTGCTACGAGGGCCTGGAGAGGTTCACGGACGGGGACTGCGGGCCCGGCGGGGAGCACACCGAGCCGGTCTTCACCTACTCCCCCTACACCGGCGGCTGTTCGGTCATCGGCGGCCACGTGTACCGGGGCCGGGAGTACGCCGACCTGGTGGGCGGCACGTACATCGCCACCGACTACTGCTCCTCCACGGTCTGGGCGCTGCGACCCGACGGGCGGGGCGGCTACGAGCAGGCCGAGATCGGCAGGACGCCCACGCAGGTGACGTCGGTCGGCACGACCGTCGACGGGGAGTTCTACATGGTCAACGACCTGCCCGGCGGCCTGCACAAGGTGTCCTTCTCGCGGGAGGAACCCACCTGCCGGGTGGACCGCACGGTGACGTCCTGGGGAACCGGCATGACGGTCGGCCTCACCGTCACCAACACCGGCAACGCCCCGGTGAACGGCTGGACACTGGAGTTCCCGCTGACCCTCGACCAGACGATCGTCTCCGACTGGAACACGAACCTCACCCAGCTGAGCAACGTGATCAAGGCATCCGACGCCGCCCACAACGCCACGATCGCACCGGGCGCGAGCATCACCCTGGGCTACCTGGCGGAACACACGGGCGACAGGACGCCGCCCCCACGCTTCACGCTGAACGGCGACGCCTGCGCGGTGGGCCGCTGACACGCCGCCCGCGCGGCTGCGGGCGGTCGCGCCTCCCCCGGTGCCCCAAGGGCCTGGGAGGCGCCCCCGGGGCGGCACGGGCGGGCGGTGGGGGGTGTCCCCCCCGCTCACGGGGGTCCCCCGCTCGAGCGGAGCCGGGAGCGGGGGAGAAGCCGGGAGCGGGGGGCCGACCGGCGAACGCCGGTGAGTGAGACCTCCGCCGCCGGCCGCACCAAGGCCGCGCCGAGCCCGGTGCCGGAGGGGGCCGAAGCCCCCTCCGGTCAGGCGTCCCCCCGCCCGAACACCGGCGCCAGCACCAGCTGCGCCGCCCCCTCCGCGACCCCGCCGCCCACCACCCGCACCGGCACCGCCGCGTCCCCCGTCCGCCGGGCCCGCGCGTCCAGTACGGCCCGCACGCCCCGTACGAACGCCTCCGGGTCCCCCTCGACCGTCCGCCCCCCGAGCAGCACCCGGTCGATGTCCAGCAACCCCACCAGGTTCCCCGCCCCCACCCCCAGGACCCGCGCCGCCTCCTCCGTCTCCCCCCGCGCCACGGCCCCGAGGCACAGCGCCTCCACGCACCCCCGCTCGCCGCACCCGCACGGCGGCCCGTCCAGCTGGATCACCTGGTGCCCGAACTCCCCCGCCCCGGTCCTCGTCCCCCGGTGCACGCTCCCCCCGATCACCAGTCCCGCCCCCAGCCCCGTGCCCAGGTGCAGGTAGGCGAAGGAGCCGCCCTCGCCACCGACCGCGAGACCCAGCGCCGCCGCGTTGGTGTCCTTGTCGACGACCACCGGCACGCCGAGCCGCCGGGCCAGCGCGTCCCGGAGCGGGAAGCCGTCCCACTCGGGGAAACCGGTGACCCGGTGCAGTACGCCCGTGTCGTGGTCGAGCGGCCCGGGCAGCGCGACCCCGACGCCGAGCGGCGACCGGTCCGTCCCGGCCGCACCCGGCGTCCGCAGCGCCTCGACCGCCCCGGCCACTCGGGTCAGGACCGCCTCCGCCCCCGCGCCCAGGTCCAGTGGGGCCCGCCGCCGGTCCACCACCGCACCGTCCAGGTCGACCAGGACCGCCCGCACCTCGTCCCGGTCCAGGTGGACGCCCACCGCGTGCCCCGCCTCCGGGACCAGCCGCAGCACCGTGCGCGGCTTGCCGCCCGTGGACGCCCGGCGCCCCGCCTCCGCCGCGAGGCCGTCCTCCCGCAGCCGGGCGGTGATCTTGCTGACCGCCTGCGGGGTGAGCCCGGTCCGCTCGGCGAGCTCCAGCCGGCTGATGCCCTCCGTCCCCGCGGTCCGCAGCAGGTCCAGCACGAGCGCGGTGTTGTGGCTGCGCAGGGCGAGCAGGTTCACCCCCAGCGGGGCCCCGTGCGTGCCGTGCGCCCCGCCGATGCCGTCGTTCGTCCTGTTCACCGGCCCATTCTCTCCCCTGCTTGCACTTTGGCAACAGCGTTGCGAAAGTAGGAGCCATGACTGGCACCCCCCTCCGCGTCGGACTCGTCGGCTACGGCCTCGCGGGCTCCGTGTTCCACGCCCCGCTGATCGCCGCGACCGAGGACCTCGCGCTCGACACGGTGGTCACCTCGAACCCCGAGCGGCAGCGACAGGCCCGCGACGAGTTCCCGGACGTACGCGTCGCCGCGAGCCCGGACGAGCTGTTCGCCCGCGCCGGCGAACTGGACCTGATCGTCATCGCGTCCCCGAACAGGACGCACGTCCCGCTCGCCCGGGCCGCCCTCGAGGCCGGTCTGCCGGTCGTCGTCGACAAGCCGCTCTCCGGCGCGGCGGCCGAGGCGCGCGAGCTGGCGGCGCTGGCCGAGGAGCGCGGCCTGCTCCTCTCCGTCTTCCAGAACCGCCGCTGGGACAACGACTTCCTCACCCTGCGCAGGCTGGTCGAGGAGGGCGAGCTCGGCGACGTGTACCGCTTCGAGTCCCGCTTCGAGCGCTGGCGCCCGCAGCTCAAGGGCGGCTGGCGGGAGTCCGGCGACCCCGCAGAGATCGGAGGTCTGCTCTACGACCTCGGCAGCCACGTCGTCGACCAGGCGCTGGTCCTCTTCGGCCCGGTGACCGCCGTCTACGCCGAGGCGGACATCCGGCGCGACGGCGCGCGGACCGACGACGACACGTTCCTCGCGCTGACGCACGCGAACGGCGTCCGCTCCCACCTCTACGTCTCGGCGACCACGGCCCAGCTCGGCCCGCGCTTCCGCGTCCTGGGCTCGAAGTCCGGCTACGTCAAGCACGGCCTGGACCCCCAGGAGGCCGCCCTGCGCGACGGCCAGCGCCCCGGCACCGGCTGGGGCATGGAACCCGAGGAGCTGTGGGGCCGCATCGGCGCCGGGGAGTCCCCGGTGACCGGCGGCGGACACCCCGTGCCCACCCTCCCGGGCGACTACCCCGCCTACTACGCGGCCGTGGCGAAGGCCCTGCTGGCCGGAGCCCCCAACCCGGTGACCGCGCACGAGGCGGCCGCCGCCCTGGACGTGTTGGAGGCCGCCCGCCGGTCGGCCCTGGAAAGGGTTACGGTGACGCTGTGACCACCCCGAAGCAGTCTTCCGAACCGACCCCGAGCGTGGAGGAGTTGGAGGAGCAGGAACGCCGCCTGGTCCTCCGCCGGTTCACGCACGACGACGCGTGGGCTCTCGGCTCCCTGCTGGTGGAGATGGCGCGCGAGCGCCAGGCCCCCGTCGCCATCGACATCCACCGCGCGGGCCAGCAGCTCTTCCACGCCGCGCTGCCCGGCTCCGCTCCCGACAACGACGCCTGGATCGCCCGCAAACGCCGGGTCGTCGAGCGCTACGGCGCCGCCTCCTACCTGGTGGGCTCCCGCTACCGCGCCAAGGGCACGACGTTCGAGGCGTCCTCCCGCCTGGACCCCGACACCTACGCGGCCCACGGCGGCTCCTTCCCCCTCACGGTGGAGGGCGTGGGCGTCATCGGCGCGGTGACGGTCTCGGGCCTCCCCCAACTCCAGGACCACCAGTTGGTGGTGGAGGCCCTGGAGCGCTTCCTGTCCCGTTCGTAGACACGGCCGGGCCGTCCCCGTCGGCGCGGGGCGGCCCTCCCGGGCCCGTCCGGCTCCCGCCGACACGGCGGAGGGTGGGGACGCGCCCCTCGCCTCCGGCGGCCGCCCGCCGCCGCTCCGCCGGCGCGGCGCTGCTCCGGCCGGGTGACACCCGGCGCGCGGTCCGGCGCCGCGGCGGCGACGCTGGCGTCATGACACCCCTCATACCAAGGCGGCCGGCCGCCGCGCTGCTCGTCTGGCTCGTCCTCCTGTCCGGGACGGCCGCGGCGGCCCCGGCCGGCGGGGACCCCGGGGCCTCGGACGGACCTCCCACGGCCGCCGGCGACGTGCTGTCACCCCTGGCGGAGGCCGCCCGTCCGTTGCGCACCACCGAGCCCTCGGGCCCCTTCGAGGACCTGCGCCCCTTCGGCGAGGCGGTCGGTGACGCCGTGGTGGTCGGCGTCGGCGAGGCCGCCCACGGCTCCCACGACTTCGTCACCTTCCGGCACCGGGTGCTGCGGTACCTGGTCGAGGAGAAGGGCTTCCGCTCCTTCGTCCTGGAGGCCAACTGGAGCGCGGGGCTCCGTCTGGACGACTACCTGCTCACCGGGCGCGGCGACCCCGTCCGGATCATGTCCGAGGAGTTCCGGGACGCCTTCCTGCTGCTGCACAGCCGGGAGTACCTGGACATGATCCGCTGGATGCGCGCCTACAACGTCGCCCACCCCGACGACCCGGTCAGGTTCGCCGGCAACGACAGCGGCTACGCCGGCCCGGAGCTGTACGACCGGGTCGTCGGCCACGTCCGGCGCGCCCACCCCGGCCTGCTGCCCGCCGTCACCGACCTGTACGAGGGCCTGCGCCCCACCCTGCCCGTCGACGCGTGGATGCGCGCCGCCGTGACCGAGCCCCTGGACGAGCGGCGCGCCCGGGCCGAGCGCACCGGACGCGTGCTGGAGCTGCTCCGCGCCCACGAACCCGCCGGGACGGACCGGGACCACGCCTGGGCCGTCCAGCACGCCACCGTGATCGACCAGGTGGCGCGCCTGTACGCCTTCGACCTCACCGACCCCGCAGCCGTACCGCGGGCCATGGCCCACCGTGACACCGTCATGGCGGAGAACACCCTGTGGTGGCACCGCCGCACCGGCCACCGGCTGGTGCTCGGCGGGCACAACAGCCACCTGTACACCAGCAGTTCCACCCCCGCCCTCCCCCTCGCCCAGGGCACGGTGCTCCGGCGGCGGCTGGGCGGCGGCTACCTGGCGGTGGGCCTCTCCTTCGACCGGGGCGCCGTGCACGCCACCGCGCAGGGCCTGCAGAACCCGGCCGACGACGACGTCGGCCGGGTCGAGGTGGAGCCCGCCGCTCCCGGCTCGCTGGAGCACCTCCTGGACCGGGTGGGCCACCGGAACTGGTACGCCGACCTGCGCACCGCGCCGCCCGCCGCCCGCGCCCTGCTGGACGTCACCCGGCCCAAGCGGGAGATCGGCACGGACTACCCGCCGCCCGGCGACCGGGTCGACCTGCTGAGGTCGGCGGACCTGGTGGTGCACCTGCACGAGATCCGGCCGAGCCGGAGACTCGCCCGTGAAGCGGCCGAACCGCGGCCCCTCGCGCCGGGGACGTCCACCGGCCTGCTGCCCGCCCTGGAGGAGGCGGCCCGTCCGCTGCGCACCGTGGAGCCCACCGGCCCCCTCGACGACCTGCGCCCCCTGGGGGAGGCGGTGGGTGACGCCCGGCTGGTCGGCGTCGGTCAGGCCGTCCACGGCTCCCGCGACTTCCTCGCCCTCCAGCACCGGGTGCTGCGGTACCTGGTCGAGGAGAAGGGCTTCCGCTCCCTCGTCCTCGAAGCCCCTTTCAGCGCGGGGCTCCGCCTCGACGACTACGTGCTCACCGGGCGCGGCGACCCCGCCCGGATCATGGCCGAGGAGTTCCAGAACGCCTACCTGTTCATGCGGACCCGCGAGGTGCTGGACCTGATCCGCTGGATGCGCGCCCACAACGTCGCCCACCCCGACGACCCGGTCAGGTTCGCCGGCAACGACAGCAGTTACGCGGGCCCCGATCTGTACGACCGGGTCGTCGGCCACGTCCGGCGCGCCCACCCCGACCTGCTGCCCGCCGTCACCGACCTGTACGAGGGCCTGCGCCCCACCCTGCCCGCCGGCGAGCACATGGTGGCCGCCTTCGAGGAACCCCTGGCCGTGCGGCAGGAGAAGGCCGAACGCACCGGACGCGTCCTGGAACTGCTGCGCGCCCGGAGCATCGCCGGGCGCACCGGGGCCGGGGACGACCACGTCCGGGCGGTGCGCAACGCGGAGGTCGTCCACCAGGTCGCACGCCAGAACGCCTTCGACTACGACGACCCGGCCGACGAACGCGAGGCCCTGGCCTACCGCGACACGGTGATGACGGACAACACCCTCTGGTGGCTCCGGCAGACCGGCACCCGGGCGGTGCTGGCCGCCCACAACGGCCACGTCTACCTGGAGGGCTACGACCCCGACTACCCGGTCATCCAGGGCGGCCTGCTCCGCCGCGCGCTCGGGGACGCCTACCGGGTCGTGGGCCTGGCCTTCGGCCACGGCTCCTTCCACGCCACCGACGAGGGCGTCTCCGACCCCCGTGACGAGGACGTGAAGGTGTTCCGCTCGGGACCGGTCGCGGCCGGTTCGGTCGAGCACACCCTGGACCGGGTGAGCCACCGCGACTGGTACCTCGACCTGCGCACCGCACCACCCGCCGTCCGCGCCTGGCTGGCGGTGCCCCGTCCCAAACGGGAGATCGGCACGCACTGGCCCCGGGACCCGGACCGGGTCGACCTGCTGAGGTCGGCGGACGTGGTGGTGCACCTGCACGAGGTCCGGCCGAGCCGTCTGCTCCCCGGCGGCTGAACTCGGCCCGGCCGGGCGGCCCCGCGCCCTCCGGGGGCGCGGGGAACCGCGCGGCAAACCACAACGCACCGCACCCGCACCGCGACTCCCCGCCCCCGCCTCCCCGCGGAGCGCTACGCCTGCTTGAACTCCTGCCGCTGCCGCCCGAGTCCGGCGATCTCCAGCTCGACCACGTCCCCGGCGCGGAGGTACGGCTTCGGCTCCGGCTCCCCCAGCGCCACCCCCGCCGGCGTACCGGTGTTGATGACGTCACCGGGGTACAGCGTCATGAACCGGCTGACGTACCGCACGACCTCCCCCACCGGGAAGATCTGCTCGGCGGTCGTCCCGTCCTGCTTCAGCTCCCCGTTGACCCACAGCCGCAGCGACAGGTCCTGCGGGTCGCCGACCTCGTCGGCGGTCACCAGCCACGGCCCCAGTGGGTTGAACGTCTCGCAGTTCTTCCCCTTGTCCCAGGTCCCGCCCCGCTCGAGCTGGAACTCCCGCTCGGAGACGTCGTGCGCGACGGCGTACCCGGCGACGTGCGCGAGCCCTTCCTCCGCCGACTCCAGGTACCGCGCCGTACGCCCGATGACGACCGCCAGTTCGACCTCCCAGTCGGTCTTCACCGACCCGCGCGGCACCAGCACCGGGTCGTCGGGGCCGACGACCGTGTCCGCCGCCTTGAAGAAGACGACCGGCTCGGCGGGCGGCTCGGCCCCCGTCTCACGGGCGTGGTCGTGGTAGTTCAGCCCGATGCAGACGATCTTCCCGATCCGCGCCACCGGCGGCCCGATCCGCAGCCCGGTCCCGTCCAGCGCGGGGAGCTCGCCGGTGCCGGCGGCGGCCCTGATCCGGCCGAGCGCGGCCTCGTCGGCGAGCAGCGCCCCGTCGATGTCGGGGACGAGCCCCGACAGGTCGCGCAGGGTCCCCTCGTCGTCGAGCAGCGCCGGCCGCTCCTGTCCCGCCGTGCCGACTCGCAGCAGCTTCATGTTTCCCGTCTCCCTCGATCGCGGGCCCGCCCGACGACCCCGGCCCGGATGCGGCGGGGCACAGTCATCGGAGGACTGGTCGATCCTCCGATCCGGCGTTCCACTCCGCAAGACCCCGTTCACGTACTGGACCGCGAGGAACCGCGCACCCGGCCCCCGACAGGCCCCGGCCAACGGCAGCCCCAACTCCTCCCGGGGGCGCGGGGAACCGCGCACCCGGCCCCCACGGCGCCCCCGTCTCGTCCCGCCCCGCGCTCAGCGGTACAGCACGGCCCGCTCCGCCACGCTCCACGTCGTGCTGGTCACCATGTACAGCGCGGCGGCCAGCGGCAGGACGGCGACGGTGACGAGCGTGAGGAAGGACATGAACGGCATCACCTTGGTCACCGCCCCCAGCCCCGGCACCTGCTCCCCCTCGCCGGCCGCGGGCATCGCGGGGTTGGCGGCCGTCATCCGCCGGGACAGCCGGTACCCGCACCAGGCGACGACGGCGACGACCGCGAACAGCCCGACGTAGACGAGCCCGGGCCCGCCGAACACCCCGCCGTCCCCGAGCGCGTCCGCCCACCTGCCGCCGAGCGGCGCCTCGAACAGCCGGCGCCCGAGCAGCTCGTTGGTCCGTCCGCCGATCGTCTCGCTGGAGAAGAGGTGGTACAGCAGGAAGAAGGCGGGCAGCTGGAGCAGGCTGGGCAGGCACCCGGCAAGCGGCGACACCTTCTCCCGCGCGTGCAGTTCCAGCACGGCCCGCCGCAGCCTCTCGGGGTCGCGGCCGTGCTTGCGGCGCAGCTCGGCGACGCGCGGCTGGAGCGCCGCGCGGGCCTTCTGTCCGCGTGCGGCGGCGCGGGACAGGGGGTGGACGAGGAGTCGTACGAGCGCGGTGAACAGGACGATCGCCGCGGCGGCCGCGAAGGCGCCGAACAGCGGCTGGAGCAGGTCGGCCAGGTGCTCGACCAGGCTGGCGAAGACGGACATGGGTGAGCCCTCCGGGGGTCTCGTCGTGCCGGATGTACGGGGAACGGCGGCATGACGACCCGCAGCGGGGCGTGGTGGACGTACGGAACGGACGTACCGAAGGGGTGCCCTACGCGGCGGTCGCCAGGAGGGCGTGTCCGGGCGCTCGGGGTCTGGTGCGCCCCCTGGCGTCGGGGTCGCGCTGGGGCAGGAAGGCCGTACGCCGGTCGCGGTCGCGTATCGCCGTGCGCACCCGGGTGGGCGGCACGGCGGGCGCGCAGCGGGCGGCGACGAGCGCGCAGACGGCGAGCGCGCTGCCGACGGCGGCGGTCGCGGCGAGCGTGACCTCGGCCAGGGAGAGCCCGCCGGCGGTGGGCAGCAGGAGCAGGACGGCCTGGAGCAGCGGCAGGAGCACGGCGAAGGCGCAACGCACGGTCGCCCGATGTCGGATCACCCGCCGTCCCCCCTTCCCGTCGTCCCGTCGTCCCCACCGTGCCGGCGCCATACCGGATCCACCGGTCCCACCGGATCCACCGGTCCCACCGGTCCCACCGGATTCACCGGATCGGGGCCGGCCACCGCGACACCACAACGTCCGGCACGGCACAAGGGTTCCGCCGGCCGGACGTTCACCGTCCGGACCGCAGGGCTCCGCGAGCGGGCCCGGGACGGCCCGCACGCCCCCGCTCCCTCACCTCCAGTCGCCTCCCGGCAGTACGGTGTCATCCATGCGCCCCGACACGCCTGCCGAAAACGTCGACCACACCGCCGAAGCCGACCGTCTGGAGCGGATCGCCGACCGGTATCCCGAGGACGCCGAGGCCCTGCTCCTGCGGGCCGCCGCCCACCGGGAGCTCTCCGGCGACCGCCCCGCCGCGACCGCCCTCTACGACCGTCTGCTGGCCTCCTCCCAGGAGCTGGACGCCCCCCACCTGGTCCGGGCCCTCAAGGCGTCGAACCTCTGGGAGTACGGCCACGAGGCGGAGGCCCGCGCGATCATCACCGGCATCCGCGCGGCGGCCCCGCGCGACCCCGCCCCCTGGGTGATCGTCGCGGAGTCCCTGGAAGCACACGACGAGCTGGAGCAGGCGCACGAGACGTTCACCCAGGCGGTGCTCCTCCTCCTGACCGGCGTCGAGAAGCCCGCGCGCGCCACCCACCCGCTCCTCTTCGGCCGCCACCGCGTGCGCAGGATGCTCGGCGCGGCGCACGACGAGTGGGACGCCCTGGCGGACACCGTCCACACCCTCCCGATCGGCCTGGACGAACTCCACGACCCCAAGCGGGTGTGGTCGCTCGGCTCGGAGAACCCGGTGGAACTGGAGGCGGAGATCATCCGCCTGCGCGCCGAACTGGGCGCGTACCGGGAGGCGCTGTCCCGCCCGTTCCCGGTGGCGGTGCTGCACTGGCCGGCCGGCGAACTGGCGGAGCTGACAGAGGCGTACCCGCCCCTGGCGGAGGAGTACCCCTCCTACGGGGAGCACCTCGCGGCCATAGAGGCGGCCCTGCGGGAGCTGGCGGCGTCGGGCACGGCGAACCTGGGCGTCGTCACGGGCACGGTCCCGTCGTACGAGGCCTTCGCCGCCTCCGAGCTCGCCTCCCCCGCCGACCCGGCCCTGCTGCCCCAGTACGCCACGACGCTGGCGGCCCGCGGCCGGGCGGTGGCGTGGCCCCCGGAGGGGTCGGCGGCGTGCTGGTGCGGTTCGGGGCGGACGTACGGGGAGTGCCACGGCGTGTGACGGCCCCCCGGGGCGGGGGTCCGCGGTTCAGGCCGTGGCCCGGTCGCCGACGGTCACCCGCTCGCCCGCGGCGCACCGCACCAGGCGCGCCCCGTGGCCCCGGCGTTCCGCCTCCGCGAGGAAGTCCTCCAGCGGGGAGCGGAAGACCGTGTAGTCGCTGTGGTGCACGGGCAGCGCGCGCCGCGGGCGCAGCAGGTCGAGCAGGTCGGCGCCCTGCCCGGCGTCCATGGTGACCACCAGGCCGCCGGGCAGGGTCGTACCGCCGAGGTGCAGGACCGCCAGGTGGATGTCCGGGTGGCGCGCGGCGATCTCGCGCAGCCCGTCGTACACCAGGGTGTCCCCGGAGAGGTAGAGGACCAGCCGGACCTCCCCCGAGCGGTCGCCGAACTCCAGCAGGCTGCCCATCACGGGCGGCAGCAGGGCCCGCAGCGGGCCGGGCGCGTGGCGGCCGGGCAGCGAGGTGATCCGCACGGAGGAGTCCCCGTGCCGCAGGGTGCGGCTCTGCCAGGTGCGCAGGCCGGTGGCGCGGCGGAAGCCGTGCAGGCCCTTCAGCAGGCGGGCGGCGTGCGGGGTGGTGACGAACGGCAGCCCCCGGTCCAGCCCGCGCCGGGCCACCCGGTCGAAGTGGTCGCCGTGCAGGTGCGAGAGGACGACGGCGTCCAGCTCCTCGTGGGGCAGGTCCGCCACGTCCAGGGCGGGCTCGGTCAGTCGGCGCGAGACCAGCCCGTAGCCGAGGTGGGCGAACTGTCCCCGGTGCAGGAAGTTCGGATCGGTCAGCAGCGTCAGCTCCCCGTACCGGATCAGCAGGGTGGCGTTGCCGATGAAGAGGACCTCCGCGGTGCCCTCGGGCGGTTCCTGCCGCACGATCGACTCCCTCCGTCGTACGCGAGTCCCGTACGGGGGCCGGGTGAGCGGCAGAGCCGGATCTACACACCTCCATCGGCAACGGGAGCCCGCGAGCCCGGGCACGGCGGTCCCGTCGGCCCACCGGCCACCCGGAGCCGCCGCTCGTGCGCACGTCGGCCGGGTCCGGTCAGTCGGTCGTGCGCAGCACCAGCCGCACGACCCCCTTGACTCCTCGCCAGAGCCAGCCGAACAGTCCCCCCGCCGAAGCGAGGTCAGCGGCGTCCGCGGCAGGCTGCGTCCAGTCCAGCCCCGAGCGGCAGCGGGAGCAGGAGCGGCGCCAACCGCGTTTCTGCGCACCGCACTTCTTGCACATCGTCATGACCGCATCTTCCCCCACCGCCGCACCTCCTTCCTCGTCACCTCCCGAACGCGGTCGACCGCGCGACTCTCAGCCCGGCCGGCCGTGGGAGCCCGCCTCGAGGGTCGCGCGCAGGGTGGCCAGGGTCGAGGCGACGCGGGTCAGGTCGTCAGGGGGAACCGCCCCGGTCAGCGAGACGAGTTCGCTCTCGACGACGGGACGGGAGGCGGCCAGCTGCTCCTCGCCCTCGGGTGTGAGGCGGAGGACGGACGAGCGGCGGTCCTGGGGGTGCGCGACCCGCAGGCACCAGCCCGCGGCCACCAGCCGGTCGACCGCCTTGCTGACGGCCCCCACGGTGATCGCCAGTTCGCCGACGATGTCGAGCACCCGGCACCCCGGCACCCGGTCGATGACCTCCAGGAAATCGAACTGCCCCAGGCTCAGACCCCGTTCGGCGCGCAGCCGGGCGTTCACCGCGTTGTAGAGCCGGGTCTCGACGCGGACGAGATCGGAGAAGATCGAAGTGACGTGGCTCACACCAGCCTCCAGTGGATTCCTGGGAATCATCTTCCTCGGAATCAGGTTGGGCTCGGACAGATGGATTCCCAGGAATCCATCTTCGCACCCGACCCGTGGAGGCCCCGCATGTCCCGACAGCAGCGCGACGCCCTGGACGCCGTACTCCGTTCCGCCCCTCGCGGCGACACGCAGCCCACCCCCGAGGAGCAGCGCCGCGATTTCGGCGCGGCGATCACCCGCCCCGCGCCGGAGGGCGTGGTCACCCGCAGGACCGTCCTGGGCGGGCGGCCGGCCCTGGAGCTGGAGCCGGCCGGAGCCTCCGGCCGCGGCCGGCTGCTCTACCTGCACGGCGGCGGCTACGTCATCGGCTCGCCCGACACCCATGCGGGAATGGTCGGCGAACTGGCCCGCCGCGCCGGGCTGCGGGCGGTGTCGGTGGACTACCGGCTGGCGCCCGAGCACCCCTTCCCCGCGGCCGTCGACGACGGGCTCGCGGCCTACCGCGAACTGCTGGCGGCGGGCACCGACCCACGGGACCTCGTCGTGGCCGGCGACTCCGCCGGCGGCGGCCTGGCCGTCGCCACGCTGCTCGCGGCCCGGGAGGCCGGACTGCCGCAACCGGCCGCCGTGGTCGTCTTCTCCCCCTGGGCCGACCTCACCCTCTCCGGAGGGAGCATCCGCTCCAAGGAGGACGCCGACCCCCTCTTCACCGAGGCCGACATACGCGCCTACGCCGACCTCTACGTCGGCGCGGGCGACCGGGCGCACCCCCTGGCCAGCCCGGTCCTCGCCGACCTCACCGGACTGCCCCCGCTCCTCGCGCAGGTCGGGGCGAACGAGATCCTGCTCGACGACGCGGTCCGGCTGGCCGCCCGCGCGGGCGCCGACGACGTCGAGGTCACGCTCGAGATCGGGCCCGGCCTCCCCCACGTCTTCCAGCACCACTACGGCCGCCTCGACGAGGCGGACGCCGCGCTCGACCGCGCCGCCCGCTTCCTCACCACCCACCTGGCCGCCGGCCACCCGGACGCCGACCGCCCCGAACCGGTCCGCTGACGCCGACCCCGACGGCCTCCACGCGATGCTGGCGGCGACGCCCGCGCAGGAGCGCCGCCGCCGACACCACGTCTCCCGTTCCCGTATCCGTACCGGCGCCCCGGAGCCCGCGGCGGCCTCTTCCGCCAAGAAATCACCGACGCGGACCGGATCCTGGCAACCGTCCCCTCGCAACGCGGCCTATGCGGCCAGCAGACCCTCGCCGACCTGTTCGGCGTCGGCCGCGGCACCATCCGCAACGCCATCGACGACGCCCGCCCACTCCTTGACCAAGCAGGCCGGTGAGGCCGGCGGCGCTTCCGCCGACGGTTGCGGCGAACGTGGTCCACATGGCGGTTGCTCCTGTGCGGTCCGTGCCGGGGTGGAAGGTCTCGGTGCGATGAAGTGCGGTGGGCGGCGGCCGTCGCGCCGCCGCCCACCTCGCGGAACTACCTCGTTTCGACCATGGCCATCGGGTCTTCACCGTTCTCCAGGGCGTTCACCGCGTTCTTCCAGGACGGGTCGGTCGAATAGAGCTGACTGCGCAAGTAGGCCCACACGAGAGCCCGCAGAGTCGCCACGCGCTCGGGATTCTCGTCGTTCGTCTCTGCCGCGTCGTATCCGGATATGCCACCGAAGATGTGACCGGCGCCGTACATGGTCACCATGGTCTTGTTGCCGCCGGGGCTGGCCGAGTAAGCGTCAGCACGGTAGCTGAGCCGATTGGAGAAGTTGGGGTTGAGGTCCTGATCGCCCACGATGATCAGGCCGGCGCCTGTCATCTGCTCGAAGTCGGTGTAATACAGCACCGGGTAGTTCGTCTTGGCCCACTCGGCGAAGTGCTCGTCGTTGCCGATGCCCGGAGCTCCGATGAGCACTCCCGCCTTGACACGAGAGTCGGAGAGGTCCTTCGGCCGGTCGTCGTCCGGATCCAGCATCTGGGCTCCGAGGAGGAGGGAGACGGTGTTGCCGCCCAGGGAGTGCCCTACGGCGCCGACACGGTCCCTGTCGATCCGCCGTTCGGCAAGACCGGGGACGGCGGCCTCGATGTCGTCGAGGCGGTCGAGGATGTTGTGCATGTCGGTGGCGCGGTCACGCCAGAACAGGGGCGCGTCCTTGAGGTCGGTGTCGCGCAGGCCGAGGGCCGTCGAGTCCAGGTGGGTCGGCTGGATGACCGCGAACCCGTGGGCGGCGAAGAAGTTCGCCAGCGGCCCGTAGCCGTTGTAGGAGGACAGGAAGTTCGCCATTCCGTGCCCGTGGGACAGGAGGATGAGCGGCAGGTCGGTGCCGGTCGCGGGGATCGACACCTTGACCTCCAGCGGCACGGGCCGGCCGGGAACGTCGAGGGTGACCGGGTGGTAGGTGAGGACGGGTTGTGACGCGTTGACCGGGATGTTGGCGGCGTCGCTGTACGGCTTGCTCATCGGAGCCCTTTCGAGATCGGTGTTGACATAGCGCCTGCCGTAACTGGCGGTGGGCATGGAACTGGCGGTCGTAGCCGCGAGCCTGATGGGCCAGGAACGGCCGTCCGGCACCTGGGTCGGTGTGGACGGTGATCTCCGCAGCGGTGCACAGATCTCGTCAGGTGTTCGTCCCGCGGTCTGACGGCAGAGGGAGGGCGACTGGCTCAACCATCGACTGTCACGCCTCCCTGGCCCGACGGATGCGCTTGTCTTGCCGAGAACTGTAAGATCAACCGAACAAGCCGAACTAGGGCGAAAATGACATGGCTGAGTCCGCGATCGAAGGGCGTCGCAGAAGAGCACGGTTCGGAGTCGAGAGCCTGGCTCTGCGCGTTGCCGAGGGTGACTTCCCGACCGTTGTGAACAGCGGGTACACCGTCAAGATCACGCATGGCGGCTCTGCACCCCCTTTTCAGTACCTCGGGCGAACCCAGGGTCCCCCTGTTCCTGGCGCGGTGACGGTGATCGAGCCCCATGAGGTCGTGAGCTGCCTCGATCAGGACAAAGCCGCCGCTGACGGCCAGGCCATCGTGCAACTGATGTTCATCGACGCCGATCTCCTGCCAGTCGGCACAGGCCGGCCGCGCTTTCATGAGGTGACCTATTCAGACCGCAGCCTCTTCAACGGCATTGCTGCGCTGCACAGGGGTTTGGCGGACGGCGAGGACGAGCTGGATCTCGAGTCGTCGCTGATCCACTTGCTGAACGTCCTGCTCGCCAGGCATGCGGACGCTCCCGGCGCAGCGAGTCCGGCACTTCGTCCTCGAGCGCTTCGTCAAGTACGGGAGATGCTCCACAGCCAACTGAACTCCAACACCAAGCTCGACGATCTCGCAGCAGTCGCCGGTTGCAGCAAACGCCACTTGATCAGGAGTTTCCGGCAGGCTTACGGGGTTCCACCGCACCATTACCGGACCCTGTTGCGCTTGGCACGCGCCAAGTCCATGCTGGCAGCGGGACGATCCGTGGCAGAGACCGCCGCCGAGCTCGGTTACTGTGACCAGAGCCAGCTCAACCGGCACTTCCGGCGGGAGTTCGGCATGAGCGCAGGTGGCTATGCCAGGACCGTGCGGTAGACCTGCGATGTCTTGGCTCAACTGCCACTTTGCCGGCCCCCACGGGAAAGCGCTGACCGGTGGGCCGGGTCACGTCCGCTGGAGTGGTGTATCGACGGCCACTGGGTGATCTCGGTCTGAGGCTGTGCGGTGAGTTCGGTGGGCAGGGCCGGGTCGTCGGTCAGGGGGCAGGTCGCGGCGAGATGGGGTGTGAACCCGCCCCGGGCGCCCAGCGCGGCGCCCTCCGCAAGCAGCGTGGAGTCGTTCTCCGCAAGCAGCTTGCCGTCCCGGCTCTCGAAGTCGCGCCGACGCTCCAGCCGTACGCGATCAGGTGGAGGGTATATCTATCGCACGCGTCGCCTCACTTGCCATGCAGTCGCCTTCTGGTGCGGATGTCCGCAGTTCACGGCTCCTGATCAGAAGCTCTCTGCTCCCAGTACCTCCGGTGATAACGGAGATACTCCGGGTGGACTCGGTGGCCGTCCCTCACGGTGAGCTTCGGCAAGAGCTTCGCTCCTGCAAGGTCTGATCGCACGATGACGGACCCGTCTTCATCCACTGCGATCGCGCCGATGTCAAGTCGGACATGACAGTTGGGGCAGAGGCACAGAATGTTCGGCTCGACGTCGGGTCCGTGGTGGGGCTTACCCAGAGGCCGTATGTGGGCGCCCTGACTGTAAGGTCTACCGTCCGGACCCGTCAGGCGCAGGCCGCACAGCTGGCACTCCCCCTCATAGAGTTGCTTGATCCGTTGCGCGGCAGCCGTGTCCCTAACCAGGCGGCGCACCCGCATGCTGCGCGAGCGCGGAAACTTCTCCACATGCCACTGCTCGCCAGGCGGCTCTTCGTCTTCCTGCTGTCCGTCGCCTTGCTCGTCCGGCTCCTCGTCAAGCTCTTTCAATACGTCGATGACGTGCCGTTCGACCGCGGTCTGCACCTGTTCCCGGTCGGACAAGCGCCGCAGGTCAAACTGACAGATGTCAATCGGAGACCCGTCAGGAGCCGGGTACCTGGAGGTCGCCGTGCGCACCTCCGTGATCTCGTAGAGGCCGTCATACCTGTAGGAGTTGGAGGGTGAGTACCGCGGATCCCCCTCGTAGCCTCGGATCACGCGGATGGGATGACCACGCTCATAGCTGAGCAGGAGCGCAGCGTTGTCCGGGTAGGACCACGACTGGCTACGGAGGAGCCTTCCGGTGGATTCGTCCTTGTCCTTCCCCTCCGAAGCCCCCGTGTATCGGATCCACTCCCAGTGGTCCTCGTCGTCCACATAGCCGCCGTGCAGGACGATCGCATCCCCGACCTTGCTGCCGTCCTTGTCGAGCAGCCAAGAGATGCCCTTCTGGTTCGTCTGGTGCAGTTTCGCGTGCTGCACATTTTTTCGCCGATGGAAGACCGCGCCTACGGGCACGCCCTCTATATGTCCGATGACACGTTCGATTCTCATCCACCCATACTGGATCGAGAGTGATCGTTTTTTACCGAACTCCCCTCCGATGCAGCCGAGTTGTGACCATCCAGCGGACAGTGTCGGTCAACCTCATCCTGGCCTGTCAGAGCGCTCTGTTACACATGGGCCGAGTTGTCCACCGCGATCGAAGGAGTCCGTGTGTCTGAGCTGGAGGATTTGTCCCAACCTGCCGCGGGCCTGTACGAGCAACTGATCACGCTCCGTTTCGAGCAGAAGCTTCAGCAGCTCTCTCAACTTGGCTGGCATCCGATGAGCGAAGCAGTGGGCTCGGAGTCGGTCTCTCACGTACTTGCACGGCACGTCTCACACACCGTGCGTCGCGTTCTACAGAACTTGCCTGCCGAGGAGCGCGTGCACGCGGCCAACCACATCCTGGAGTCCATCGGCACACTGAAGGGCGCCCAAGAATGGGTGGACTTCGTCGCAGACGGCCCTCAGCAGCTCCTAGCGATCACGCGGCAGGAGGCGCCAGGAGTCTTCGCCGTACGCCCCGGCATCCCGCTCTCAGATACCGCGCTCCTGACCAACTCACCCGAGGACCCCAGCCTCGGATTCGAGCTGCGCGCAGAGCTTGCTACAGCCGACCGCGTGGATCTTCTGTGCGCCTTCGTCAAGTGGCACGGGCTGCGGGTCATTGAACGGTCCTTGCGTGCGGCTCATGCGCGGGGGGTACCGATACGGATCTTGACCACGACGTACATCGGCGCCACTGAGCGGCGGGCGTTGGACCGCTTGGTCGAGGACTTCGAAGCCGAGGTCAAGGTCAACTACGAGACGCGTTCGACGCGGCTGCACGCCAAGGCTTGGCTGTTCCGACGGGACAGCGGTTACGACACCGCGTACGTCGGTAGCTCAAATCTGTCGAAGGCCGCCCTCCTCGATGGTCTGGAGTGGAACGTTCGCTTGTCCTCCGTAGCCACGCCCGATGTGATGCGGAAGTTTGAAGCGACGTTCGAGTCGTACTGGAATGACCCGTCCTTCGAGGTGTACGACCCTGACGCCGATGGCAGTCGCCTGCAGGAAGCGCTGGCAGTGGCTGGCGGTGCGTCGTCAGCAGGCCGGGCCATCACGCTGTCCGGCCTTGAGGTGCGGCCGTATCCCTATCAGCGGGACATGCTTGAGCGCCTCGACGTCGAGCGTGAGGTCCATGATCGGCACCGGAACCTCTTGGTAGCGGCGACCGGCACGGGCAAGACCGTCATGGCTGCGCTTGACTACAAGCAGCTCCGCAAGAGACGTGGGGGCGACTTGCGCCTCCTGTTCGTCGCTCATCGCAAGGAGATCTTGCAGCAGTCCTTGCGGACCTACCAGGACATCTTGCTCGATGCGAACTTCGGAGAATCCCTGCATAGCGGTGAAATCCCAGCGCGCTGGACGCACGTATTTGCGAGCGTCCAGTCACTCAACGCACGGAATCTTGATCGTCTCGCACCCGATCACTTCGACGTCATCGTGATCGATGAGTTCCACCACGGAACCTCACCGACCTACCGGAAGATCATCGATCACTTCCAGCCGATGGAACTGCTGGGCCTGACTGCTACGCCGGAGCGCATGGACGGAAAGAACGTCCAGGATGAGTTCTTCGACGGTCGCATCGCCGCCGAGATGCGACTGTGGGAAGCCCTGGACAACAAGCTCTTGTGCCCCTTCCACTACTTCGGCATCAGTGACACCACTGATCTGAGCAACGTGGAGTGGAAGCGCGGAGCGTATGACATCAGCGCGCTCAACAACGTTCTGACGGGCAACAAGGTCCGCGCTGGCCTCGTTGTCAAGGCCGTCGAGGAAAAGGTGGCAGACCCTCACCGCATGCGGGCCTTGGGGTTTTGCGTCTCCGTTGCTCATGCATGCTTCATGGCGGAGGCCTTCCGTTCGGCTGGCTTCAACGCCGTCGCGGTCTCCGGGGAGACGCCGGCCGATCAACGGCGGCAGGCACTCGCAGACCTGAGGTCAGGGGCACTTCAGGTGGTCTTCTCGGTCGACCTCTTCAACGAAGGCGTCGACGTCCCGGACGTGGACACCCTGATTCTCCTCCGTCCAACGTCGAGCGCGACTGTGTTCCTTCAGCAACTCGGCCGTGGACTACGACGTTCCGGCAACAAAGCCGTGTTGACCGTGCTGGACTTCATCGGCCAGCACCGTAAGGAGTTCCGTTTCGAGAACCAGTTCCGTGCCCTCACGAACCTGACGCGCAAGCGGCTTCTGGATCACATCGAGCATGACTTCCCGAAGCTCCCCTCCGGCTGCGAGATCGTGCTGGAGGAGAAGGCAAAGCACACCATCATCGCCAACATCAAGGACCAGCTCAGCGTCAACGTGACCACACTGGCGCGTGAAGTCGCCGACTACGGCGAGCCCCTCCTCAGCCGCTACCTGGAGGAAAGCGGCCGAGACATCAAGGAGGTGTACCGCGGAAACGGAAACTCCTGGACCGGACTACTCCGCCGCTCCAGCTTGATGGACCGCGAGGCACTTGGAGGGGAGGCTGCTCTCCTCAAACGAGTGCCCGCGTTCCTACACGTCGACGACCCCCTGCGGGTAGACGCGTACACACGCCTGCTCGAAGACGATGCTGTTCCCTACGGCGACCTCAGTGAGCAGGGGAAGGCATATGCCCGCATGTTCTTCTTCCAGCTATGGCCGTTGGGGGGCATCACGAGGAAGGGCTTTGCGAGCTACGAAGCGGGGTTTGCCGCCCTCCGAAAGCAGGAGGCCTTCCGTAGCGAGCTACGCCAAGTGCTGGCGTACAACCTCGCCCATACCGAGCACGTACCCATTCCTCTCCTCGGCGTCGCTGGTGATCGGAGCATTCCGCTGACCGTGCACGCCTCCTACAGCCGAGAAGAGATCCTTCCCGCGCTCGGTCAGGCGGATATCGGGGGCTTCATGCCCGGTGACTTCCGCGAAGGCGTGAAGTGGTGCGAGTCGATCGCGACGGACGCGCTCCTCATCACCCTGGAAAAGGATGAGAAGGACTTTTCCCCTCAGACTCGCTACCACGACTTCGCACTGAGCGAGAAGCGGTTCCATTGGGAGTCCCAGAACCAGATCTCCGAAACGTCCCCGACCGGTTTGAGGTACCAAAATCATGTCGCCGAAGGCAGCCAGGTACTGCTTTTCGTCCGCCGCTACAAGACCACCGACATAGGCGGTGCTCAGCCCTGGATGCTTCTGGGACCTGCCGAGTACCAAGGCCATAAGGGCAGCAAGCCGATGGCCATTACCTGGAAGTTGAGACATGAGATTCCGGCGGATGTGCTGTCGTACGCCAAGGCAGTAGCGGCGGGCTGACCGTCAGCGGGGGACGCGTGTCACCTCCTGTTCGGCCTCGAAGTGCGTCTGGGCGCGGTCCAGGATCTCGTCCGTGTCATGTCCGTGCGTCTGGAGCCAGTACAGCAGGTCGGCGATGACGTCGATGGCGGCTGCTTCTGCCGCCATCGCACCCAGCCGACTGCGTCGGGAGGTGCTGAACAGCTCGCCGTCACCATAGGAGCTGAGAATCTGGGCGGCTCTGGTGATGCGCGCGCCAGCATGCCCACCGGGTGTGGCAGAGGTGGCGACGAGCTCGCACCACGTCACCTTGCTGTCATGGTGCAGTTCGATGCCCCAACGTTCCGTCAGGGCGTCTACGAGCGCCATGCCCCGTCCGCTTTCCGCGTCATCACTCGCCTCTAGGAGCGCGGGAAGGGCACGAGCGTCCGGGTCTTGCAGTTCGATGCGGAGGCGAGCGCCTCTCAGGGAGACGGCGAGGCTGGCGGGGGTTCCGCGACCGACGTGCGTGATCACGTTGGACACGAGTTCACTGACGCACAGTTGAGCCGAGTCGCTGAGCTCTTGCAGGCCCCAGTCGCTCAGCCGGGTCCGTACGAGACCGCGTAGGACTGCAACCTCCTCTGGCTCAGCAAGGAATGGAAACTCCCAGGACGCCAGGGGGATGCTGACAGATTCATCCATGGTTCTACTCCTGCCTGGGACACGATGGTTACGCCATGGAGTGTGTCCCACACCGAGAGTTGCATTGAAACTCTCAAAATGGAACTCTCACTAGCGGCCTGCTGGAGCACGTCACTGCCGTACGCGCCCCCGGCGCACACCGTCTTGCCGTCCTTCCTGGCAGGCGGCAATGATCACTCAACGGACAAGAAGGGCTTGATCCATGGCAGTTGGACCCACCACCCGAAGGCGCCAGCTTGGCGCTGACCTGCGGCGACTCCGCGAGTTGAAGGGGTTGACGCTAGAGGAGGCAGGTGCTCGAGTCGGCATCTCGAAGGCAACGCTCAGCCGCTACGAAACCAAGGAAGGCACGGTCAAGTGGCCAGCCGTCGACGCGCTGTGCCGTGAGTACGACGCGACGGACGAGGAACGCCTTGCATTGGTCGAGCTAGCCAAGGGCGCCAAGATCCAAGGCTGGTGGCGCTCTCTCGCCGATCCCATCCCCGAGTCCATGAACCTCATGCTCACCCTCGAAGACGAGGTCGTGCGCGAGGACCACTACGCCTGCATGTACATCCCCGGCCTGCTCCAAACCCGGGCATACGCCGAAGCCGTCCACCGTGCCTCGGAGGTGCGGTGCGAGGAGCGCGAGGTCCAGCACATGGTCGACATCCGCATGAAGCGGCAGGAGTTGCTGGACCGCCAAGAGCCGCCACGCATCTGGGCCGTGATCGACGAGGCAGCGCTACGGCGGCAGGTAGGTGGCCCGGGGGTCATGCGGAAGCAGTTGCAACACCTCCTCGCATTGACTGAACGCCCGCACATCAACGTGCAGGTTCTCCCTTTCGCGCGAGGCGCTCACGCAGCAGCCGTCGGTAGCTTCGCCTTCCTACGCGGGCAGGCTCCGGAGCTGGATGTGGTGTACGTAGACCTCCTCGGCGGTGGGTTGTTCATGGAGAAGCCAGAGGAACTGGAGCGTTATAGGTTGGCGTTCGAGTACCTCAGCGCACAGGCGCTCGATTTTGAGTCTTCCACTGACCTCATTGATCGGATCAGCAAGGAGCCTTGATGACGTCCCCGTCACAGCCCACCTGGTTCAAGTCCTCCTATAGCGGCGGCAGCGGCACCGAGTGCGTGGAGTGCGCCCATGTCCCGTACGGCGTCCTCATACGTGACTCCAAGGACGTGGACGGTTCTGTCGTCTCCGTCGAAGCCAGTGCATGGCGTTTCTTCGTGGCGGGGTTGAGACGCGAGCGACCGGCCGTGTGCGCCTGACACTCCCAAGCCACCTACTCCACCATGCGCTCCGCGTCCCCCGGAACCCAGGGAAACGGCACGTCGGGCCAGCGCGCGGAGGCCCACGCGTCGACGTCGACCGCGAGGACGGCGTCGATGAAGGGCTGCGGCGGGCGGTAGCCGTGGGCGGTGACGTAGTGCGTGATGAGGAACGGGGCGGCGTAGGCGGTGCCGGGGTCGCCCGGGATGCGCAGCTCCCCGTTGCCCTCCGGGGGCGGCTCGTCTCCCGCCGGACACAGGTCGCACTCGTGGACGCCCAGGCAGACGTTCATCCACTGCACCCGCTGGACGGCCTTCAGCTTCTCCACGAACGCCTCGGGGACCGGCCCCGTCGCGTACGGCTTGCCGGCCTCCAGCCAGCCGACGTTCAGGCGGGTGTACGCGGGGCGGTACCAGAGTCCGTAGAAGCCCGACTCCAGGTCCGTGAAGGTGTCGTCGTCCTGGTAGTCGTACGCGCTGAGGTCCTCGTAGAACACCCGCACATCATCGCCCGCCGCGGCCCCGAGCACGGTTCCGACCCGGGCACCCTACGCTCGGCCGTGAAGCGCGCGTTCGCCCACCCGCACCGGCTCCGCCGTCCGCGGAGCCGGCGGGGGATCCACGACGGCATCCACGAAGCCTTCACCGCCCTCGGAGGCGCACCCATCCGTCGGCGGCGCCTGAACTCGTCCCGGTGGGAGGCCTTGCTACGTCACGACCGGGGGCAGCGGTTCACAGGCCGCGTGCCATGCGGGAGGAAGGGCGGCGACTCCGGTGCGGGCGGCGATGATCCCGCCCGCGATGGCGCAGGTGGTGTCGATGTCGCCGCGCCCGGCGACCGTGACCCACAGGCCCTCGTGCAGGTCGTCGAGGTGCCCCGCCGCACACCACAGGGCGTACGGGACGGTGTCGGGCCCCGACATCCGGTAGCCGGAGCCCAGAACCTCCGCGGCGTGCCGGACCGAGGTGCGCTCCGGCATCCGGGCCGCGATCCGCACGCCCGACCGGACGTCGCTGTCGGGGAGTCGTTCGGCGACTGCCCGAAGGAAGTCCGGCCTGGCCGGAGCTGGCCCGCCCCGGCTGCGGGTCGCCAGCGCCGCGGCCAGGGCGACCGCCACCGCTCCGGTGACCGCCTCAGGGTGGTGGTGCGAGACAGCGCTCTGGCGGGCGGCCTGTTCGGCGACCGCGTCGAGGTCGGCGCCGTGCCAGGCACCGAGCGGGGCGGCTCGCATGGCCGCACCGTTGCCCCAGGAGCCCTGGCCGCCGAACTGTCCGGCGACCACCTCCTGCCAGGGCTCGCCCGTACCGATCCGGCGCAGCACGTCGTGCATCGAGGCTCCGTAGCCGCGGTGCGTGTCCTCGGCGTAGGCCGCCGCGAGGCGTAGTGCCAGGCGGTCCTGGTCGACGACGCCCCCGCCCTCGACGAGCTCCCGGACGAGAACCAGCGCCTGAGCGGTGTCGTCGCTCCACCGCCACAGCGGTTCCGGTGGCGGCGTGCGCGCCTCCAGGGCTGCCGGGCCCTGCCTGCGCAGGATGCCGAACCAGCGGTCGCCGAAGGCGTCGCCGAACGCGAGTCCGTACAACGAGTCCAGCACAGCGGTAGGCACGTCGATCATCGGCGCAGTCTCGCAGCACGACGGCTCTCCCGCACTCCCTTTCGGAGCCGCCGGGCTTCTGATCCGGACGATGCCCGCACAGGGTGCGGACGTGCGGAACGCTCCTCGTGGAACGGGGAGATCGAGGAGCGGGAGATCGTGGGTGCGGAGCACGCGGAAACACCCGTCCCTGCGCCGTTGCCGTTGCCGTTGCCGTTGCCGTTGCCGTTGAGGACCATCGGCGACATCCGGGCCGCTCCGCGGCCCGGGCACGGCTTCCCCGGCGACCGGGAGACCTTCGAAGCGGATCTCCAGCGTGCGCTGGAGGCCTCCTCGGAGACGGACCTCGATGCGGTCGCCGCGGTGATCGTCGACCACCGGGGGCGGATCCGCCTCCACCAGGACCCGGACTTCGACATCGCCGTACAGGAGGGTCTCGACCTGGCGGCACAGCTGAAGCGGGAGGATCCACGCGCCTGAGCGGTGTGACGGCGGCCGTCACCGCACGGGCCGCCCAGTGTGCGAAGGAACTGGGAGCCGAGCGGGATCCGGAGGCTCCGCGGCAGGAGTTCGAGCAGACCCCGCGTCTCGGTGTGCGGCTCTGGCCTCCCCGTCACTACGGCACGGAGGTGCGCAGGACGAGGATCGAGCCCCGGGACGGCGTGCCGGGATCGGCCGTGGCGTACGGGTACACGCCCTCTCCGCCGCCCCCGACCGTGGCGATCGTCGCTGTGACTCCGGATGACGGAGCCCGCGAAGAACAGAACGTGGCCTCGTCGTACCGGAATCGGCCGAGCAGGAGCCGGTGCGGTGTCCGGGATGGTCCTCCGCGTCCGGAAGCCGCGTCGTGGGACGGACTTCGCCGCGGACGGGCTGGTATGACTGGCGCATGCATGAAGAGACCGCACAGGCCGCGATCGACACGTTCCTCTCCGCCTTCAACGCCTCGGAGGACGGCTACGTGACAGGGCTGCTCTCCCAGGCCCTGACCTCGGACGTCGTCTTCTGGGGGCCGTTGGGGCGCAGTGAGGGGATCGAGGCGGTCGAACGGTTCGTGCTGGACATCCGGCGGCACCCGGCGGGAACCGGCACGATGGTGCGCTGCTCGGCGGTGGACATGCCGGACGAGTGGGCCCGGTACCAGTGGGTCTTCACCACCCCGGACGGAGGTCCCCGTCTGGCGGGAACGGACGTCGTCCACCTGCGGCGCAGCCTCATCGACCAGATCATCGTCTTCGCGGGGGAGATCGGGCCCTCCGCGTCCTGAGCCGCCCTCCGCTCGACCCGGCCCCGTTCGCGGCGGCGCCCCGCCGCGGGTCCCGGCCGTCAGTTCGTGGCGGCCGGCGGACGGTCGGCCGCTCGCTGGAGGCGGAGTTGGCCGATTTCCGCGACGTTCTTCATCAGCTCGGCGTTCACCCAGGCGACCATGTCCGCGACGGTGTGCCGGGGGTCGTCCCGCCACGGGAACGGGGCGGTCGCGTCCAGGTCGGCGTCGGTGAGCCGGTCCAGTGCCTCCAGCCAGTCGGCGCGCAGGGCGCGCAGCCACTCGACGGCCGGCTCGCCCGCGCCCGGCCAGGTGATGTCGTCCCGTTCCCGGGGCGTCCTGTTCCGGGCGTGGTCGGTGGCCACGCTCCACCACCAGCCGATGTGCCAGCTCAGCCAGCCGATCGTCGGCAGGGGGACCGGGTCGGGCTCGCTCTCCGCCCAGTCCGGCGCCCACGTCCCGTCGTCGGCCCGGCGTACCGTCCAGCAGTTGCCGACGGGCTCCCACAGGAAGTCGTCGGGTTCGAGCCTCTCCAGGTGGTACTCGAACAACGACCACGTCAGGTCGAACTGTCGGCGCAGCAGGTCGAGGGCGTACCGCGAGGCGGATTCGTTTCGAGAGTCGGACACCCGCCGAGCCTCGCACACCATCGGTGCCGCCGGGAATCGGGTAGACGGACCTCCCGGACGGCGGAGCCCGCCGGACGGCCGTGCCGGGGTCTCCTGGCCGTGAGCGGTGGGGACCTCTCCCCCGCAGAGGTCCCCACCCGCGGGCCGAGGACACCCGGCGCGCTCCGGCGCTGCTGGAGACGGTGGCTCGGGACGGTCACCAGCAGGGGCTGCCGTCGTCCTCACGCCAGGCGATGTCCGTGACGTGCATGGGCATCGTGAAGTAGCTGCCGTGATTGCTGGAGACGCATGCCGTGCTGGGACCCTGCTCCTCGTGTCCGACGATGACGTACGTCATCGTGACGTCCCGGGGCGTCCTGTTGTAGAAGATGTGGCCGCGAGCGCTGCCCGACCATTCACCGTCGGTCACCAGCGACGGCGTCATGTCCGTGTCGCCGTACCAGAACTCGGGCCAGACGCAGAACGTGCCCGTCTGGCAGTTCCCGGGAGACCACGCCGACGCGCTGGGCGCGGATGCCATGACTCCGAGGAAAGCTGCGGGTATCGCCGCGAGGGCGAGGGACTTCAGGCGCATGAGGGGCTCCGATCTCGGGACGTCATGCGCATGATCACAACAAGTATGTTGAATCGTCAAGCATCACTTTTCGGCCTTCCCGGCCGGTTCGAAGCCCAGTCGACGCGGTCCCGCCGACCCGCACAGGCGCCGGGGTCCGCCTCGGGCCGTCTCCGTCGGCCGGGCGTCCTGGGGATCAAGGCCGGCGCGCTCGTCATGCCGCCCCCGTGGTGGTCGGCGCGGGCCGGGAGTGCCGGGCCGCGCGGAGTCGGTCGTCGCCGTCGTGATCCGTGCGTGACCGACCGTGGAAGCGGACGCATGGCCGTCGCCGGCCGGGGCAGGAGGGAGTCCCGGTACCGCGCCGACGGTGAGGCGCGGTACGTGAGCCGAGCCCAGGGAGGCCGGGGTGTTCGAGGGGTTCGAGACGGCGCGGATCGATGTCGGTGAGGCTCGCCTCTTCGTCCGCTTCGGTGGGGACGGTCCGCCAGTGGTGCTGCTGCACGGCCATCCCCGCACATCGGCGACGTGGCACCGGGTCGCTCCGCTGCTCGTGCGGGCCGGCCACACGGTGGTCTGTCCGGACCTGCGGGGATACGGGCGCTCCAGGGGGCCGCGTTTCACGGCGGATCATGCGGGCTATTCCAAGCGCGCGGTTGCCGGGGACGTGGTGGCCGTGATGCGCCACCTCGGGCATCGCCGGTTCGCGCTCGTCGGACACGACCGCGGAGGGAGCGTGGCGCTGCGCCTCACGCTCGACCATCCCGAGACCGTCTCCCGGGTGGTCTTCGCGGACTGCCTGCCGCTGACGGAACATCTGTCGCGGATCACCGCCGAGTTCGCCACTCAGTGGTGGCACTGGTTCTTCTTCGCGCAGCCGGGCATCCCCGAGCGCGTCATCACCGCCGATCCCGACAGTTGGTACCTCGGCGACCGCGAGGCGATGGGACGGGAGAACTACGACGAGTGGCGGCAGGCCACCCGCGATCCCGACGTGGTGCGGGCGATGCTCGAGGACTATCGCGCCGGCCTCACCGTCGACCGACGACACGAGGAGGCCGACCGCGCCGCCGGTGCGCGCATCACCTGCCCCACGCTGGTCCTCTGGTCGCTTCAGGACGATCTGGAGGATCTGTATGGAGATCCCCGCGCGATCTGGCGCCGGTGGGCCCACGACGTCCGCGGCCACGGCATCGACTCCGGGCATCATGTCGCCGAGCAGGCGCCCGAAGCACTGGCCTCGGCGCTTATCGACTTCCTTCGGCCGGGCCCAGAACTCCGGTAGTGGCCGCTCACGGAGCTCGGCCACAAGAGCTGAGCCAGGGACGGACGGTCGCAGTAGCGTCAGTCAGCGTGCACACACCACGGGAAGCGGGCCGGAGCCCGAGGACGGACAGCAGACGTCCACCGCTTCGGGAGGCGCCTGCCTCCGGCTCCGTTCGATGTGGACGACCTGGGACGGCGCAGCTTTGAGGTGGGGGCGCGGCGGGTCGCCGGCCTCCTCCGTCTCGGCGCGTCGGCGGCGCAAGCCGGCGTGGGAACCTGCTGGTCCCGGCGGAGGCAGCCCCTGTCATCGTGTGCTCGATGGGTGAACTGGTTGAGCGCGTCGACGAGCAGGACCGGGTGCTGGGGGTCGTCGACCGGGCCGAAGCGATCCGTCAGGGCCGGCTGCATCGCATCGCCACGATCGTGTGCCGCGACGCGGACGGACGGTTCCTCGTCCATCGCCGCCCGGACGGTTCGTCCCGCTTTCCCGGTCAGTACAACTGGATGCTCGGCGGTGCGGTCGATGTCGGCGAGTCGTACGAGGAGGCGGCGGACCGGGAGTTGTCGGAGGAACTGGGCGTTCGTGCTGCCCCGCGCTTCGTGCTCGAGTTCCCGTGCGCGGGGGCGATCGGTCCCTACGGCTCGGACTGCACGAGGTCGTCATCACGGCGCCCGTCCGGCCGAGCGTCCAGGAAGTCGCCCGGCACGACTGGCTCACCGAGTCGGAGCTGGAGTCCCTCGTACGGGGGCGGAAGTTCGTCCCGGACGCCCGCGAGGCGTTCGACTGGTACCGCGGTCCGAGCCGGGCGGGCCGTTCCCCGAGCTGAGTCCTTCATCGGCTCACCGCACTGTTCACGGAGGGGTCGCACGTCGGTGTCCGTGCACTCACGGATGTCCGCCTCGGGTCGCGCCTGTCCGGTTCCTTGGCGCCTTCCGAAGCGGTCGGCACCTGCCGTCCGTTCCCGTCTCGTGGACAGAGCCGGGCGGGATCGTCCGCGAGGGCGGCCGGGGTGAGGGCCAGGGCGGTCATCACCGCCCATGCCGTCAGGAGGCCGCGCGGGGAACCCTTGTCCGTGTTCACCTGTCCGCCTCGTTCCTCGTCGCTCTCCCGCGGTCACGCGCCTGTGGGCGGGTCCTCGGGCACCGGCTGTCCCGGATGTCGCGGTCCGTCACGGCCGGTGGGCCGTCACGGCCGGTGGGCCGTCACGGCCGGTGGGCCGTCACGGCCGGTGGGCGGGTTCCTCGCCGGGTCGGCGGCGTGCACCGGACGGTACCGCCGGCCGGGCCGACACGGGGCGCGCACCCGCCCGGACTCCCCGTCGGGCGGGTGCGCGCCCGGACGCTCCGGGGCGGGCGTCGCGGCCCGCCCCGGAGCGGGGTTCAGGCGATGGCCAGGCGCACCTGGGCCGAGTCCGTCCCGGCGAAGGTGAAGTCGAACTGCTCGCGGACCCCGGAGCCGCAGGCCTGCTTCGTGCGGTAATCGCCGTTGCCGCCGACGACGCGGACCACGGCGCACTTGCCGTCCATGCGGGTGTCCTCGAGCCAGCCGGCCACCCGCACGGCGCCGCCCGAGCAGCTCAGGGACCAGCCGGCGATCGCACCGTCGATCTTCGGGGACGCCGTGGACGGGCAGGTGGCGGCGCTCGCCGTGCCGGCGGCGCCGAAGGCCAGCCCTCCGGCGAGGACGATCGTCGACAGCGCGGACAGGACGGTCTTGCGGACAGCGGACATGGAAGTACCCCTTCGGATGGAGAGTGGTCGGAAAGCGCTCCGGTGTCACGCCCCGGGCACGTCGACCGCCGGTGAGGGCGGGTCGCTTCGGCCGGGGAGCGCCGGGCACGGCAACCAGAATGACCGCGGGGGCGGGGTGCGGGAAGGGATTCCGGGGGGTCTGCGCAGGCGCATCCATGCAGGCTCCGTGCAGCCTGCGGGAAGGGGCCCTGACCTGCGGTCATGCCTGTCGGAAGTGGAGATCGCGCATCATGCGGCACGGGGCGGGCGGCGTGCATGCGGGCCGCCCCGTGCGGAGGTCTCACGCGGGCGGGCGGCGCGGCCCGCTCACGCCGGCGTGGAGGGCCGTGGAGTCGCGGGTCCCTGGTGGGCGGGTGCGCCGGTCGGCGGGCGCTGGAACACCAGCAGGGCCAGCCAGGTGTCGGCGTCCGCGTGGCCGTTCGGCCGCAGGCCGTGGCGGCTCTGGAAGTACCTCAGGTCCTCGGCGGTGGCCGCGGTGAACTCCCCCGACACCTCCGTGCCGCCCTGGCCCGTGTTGTGCAGGAGCTCCTGGAGGGCCAGGACGGCGTGTCCGTCGGCTCCGCGCCCGAGGGGGATCACCAGTTCGGGCCAGGTGTCCTCGCCGACCTTGCCGTCGGACGGCAGGTTGTTGCGGCGCTGGAAGTCCATGACGGCGTCCCGGGTCTCGTCCCCGAAGTACCCGTCCGCCTTCACCTCGTAGCCGTGTGCCCTCAGCAGGTGCTGCAGGGCGCGGCCGGGGGTGAAGTGGTCCTCCTTCCGCTTCATCAGCAGCGGCCACTCCAGCGGCGCGCCGCTCGCCGGAACGGCCCCGGCCGCCACGCCGTCGGCCGGGGTCCGGGGGTGGGGGGCGTACTGGTCGCGCACGACCGCCCCGGCGACGAAGGCCAGCGCCACCGCCGCGGCCACCAGCGTCGGCCGCACCCACCGAGCTCGCCACGGGCGGCCCGGGGCGCCGCGTCCGCCCGGGCCGCCCGTGGCGTCGGCCGGGGCGGCGGGCTGCGGGACGCTGCCGACGGGCGCGTGGCCGCTGTTCTCCTCCCGTACCGCCCGGCACAGCTCCCGTGCCTGTTCCAGCTCCGCCGCCGGGGCGCGCAGGTGGGCGTGGAGCGCCTCCACCACCCTCGGCGGAGCGGTCGAGGTGTGCTTCGGGTTGAGGTAGCGGGAGAGCGTCGTCTGGTCGACGCCCAGTTTCGCGGCCAGTGCCTGCTGGGTGGGCCGCGTGCCGCCGGGTGCGCTCCCGGCCTCCTCCCACCAGCGGCGCAGCAGCCGTGCCAGCCGCTCCCCCGGCCGCTGCCCCCGGTCCTGGGCCTCCGGCTCGTGCGCCATGCGTTCCTCCCGTCGTCTCGCGGAACGGCCGGGCGTCCACGCCGCCTGCATCGCCGCATAACAGCAGGTCGATCGCGTGCATGACGGTGAGCGCGGGTGCATCGGCCCACAGCAGCGCAGATCGTAGTGATGCCGGACGGGGGGGTTCGGGGCCTCCGCCGCGGGCCGTCCGCATCGCGTACGACCGCCGGACGTTCCGCGGTGCCGCGATCCGGCTGTCCACGGCCCCTGCGGGGAGCCGTGCGGAGCGCCGGCGCGGAGAACCACGCGTTCACCCGGACGAGTGCGGGTGCGATGTGCTCCCGGCACGCGTCGCTCACCCACAGGAAGGACGGCCGGCCTTCGTCGGCGTCGCGACGGCGTCGGGGTCGGCGCGGTCCACGACGTCGGTGAAGCAGGACCGGCCGTCCGCTTCGAGGTCCCGCACCGAGGGGGAGGCGGCCAGGACGGGCGCCGCGGCGTCGAGCGGGCGCCGGACCGTCCCGTCCGCGACCGATGACGGACCCGGCGGGTTCGTCCCTGGAAGGGGCGGAGAAGCATCTCGCCTCGTCGGTGACGGCCGAGGCGTGGGGTGGAACGCGGGCGGATCTCCCGTTCCGCTCCTCACTCGGCGTCGAAGGCCTCCCGTGCCTCTTCGATCCGGGGCATGTACGTCCGTACCCAGTCCAGGAGGACGTCGACGGGAGGGCGCATGGTCTTCCCCAGTGGAGTGATCCGGTACTCCACCGCGACAGGCCTGGAGTTCACGACCTCGCGCTCGACGATGCCGTTGCGCTCCAGCCTGCGCAGGGTGGCGGTCAGCGACTTCTGCGTGACCGAGGGGATCGCGCGGCGCAGCTCGTTGAACCGGCGCGGCCCCTCGCACAGCTCGCTGAGCACGCTCAAGGACCACTTGTCCAGCACTTGGTCGAGCAGTTCGCGGTGCGGCGCCGGGATGCTCAGCTCGTCGTCGTGGGGAGGGGCGGTATCGGTCATGAAACCTGGTCTCGTTGAAGTGTCCTGCGTCTCCTAGGTATCAAAGCTATACCAAGTCCGTCGTTCGAAGGAGACCATCGTGGCCGTTCAGCGTTTCACCCCCGAGGGCTTGTTGCAGCCCACGCCCTACCATCACGTCGCCGTCGGCACCGGCAGCAGGCACGTCCACGTCAGCGGGCAGATCTCCAGCCTCGCGGACGGGACGCCCGTCGCGCCGGGGGACCTCTCCGGACAGGTCGCGCAGGCGCTGCGCAACACCGCACGCGGTCTCGCCGGGGCCGGCGCGACGTTCGACGACGTGGTGCGGCTGACCTTCTACGTCACCCAGTGGGAGCCGGAGAAGATGGGCGCCTTCATGGCGGGCGTCGAAGGTGTGGCCGACGAGATCGGGCTGCCGCAGCCCTTTCCCCCGTCGTCGCTCATCGGCGTCGACTGCCTCTTCGAGCCCGGCGTCCTCGTCGAGATCGAAGCCACCGCCCTCGTCGACTGACCGACCGCCCGCACAGGCCCGGTCCGCCGGTGGCAGGTGAGGTGGCCGGCCTGGTCGTGGTGGTGCCGAGCAGGCCGGAGAGGGCTTCGTCGGACAAGGGACGCGGCGCGGGCCGGCCGGTCACGGCACGGCCAACCGCCGTGGCCGCCCGGTCGTTTCCCGAACTCCACGGCGGTGTCGTCCGGTCGGGGAGGAGCCCCGCGTCACCGCCTCGGCCGGACGGCCGAGGCGGTGCGCGCGTCCGGTGGTGGCCCGCCGGACGGTCCTCAGCCGCCAGCCGGGGGGCTGGGCTCGCGCCGCATCGCCCAGAGCACCGGTCCGCCGCCCGGCAGCCGCAGTTCCTCGTGCACGGTGAAGCCGAAGTGCTCGTAGAAGGGGAGGTTGGACGGCTTGGAGGACTCCAGGCAGACCGGCAGGCCCGCGGCGTCCGCCTTGGCCAGTCCCGAGCGCAGCAGGGCGGCGCCGTGCCCCCGCCCCCGGGCGGCCGGGTCGGCGCCGATCACCGCCAGGTACCAGTGGGGCTCCTTCGGGGAGTGCTCGGCCGCCGCCTCCACGGCGCCGCGGAACAGAGGAGCCCGGTCGCCGAGGATGTCCTGGAGTTCCCGGACGGTCTCCGCGTCGGGCACGGCCTTCGCCTGCCCCTCCGGCGGCACCCAGAAGGCGGCCGCGCCCCCGGTGCGCTCGCACACGCCGTGCTTGACGTACTGCCGGGTGAAGAGGGTGGTGAAGTAACGGCCCGACGCCGCCTCGCGGGAGGAGTCGTCGGGGAAGAACCACCGCATCATCGGGTCGTCGCCGAAGGCTCTGGCGAGAGTACGGCCGACCGCCCGCGCATCGTCGGCCTTCGCCGCTCTCGGGATGTTCGTCATCGGCATGCGGGTCATTCTGCACGCTTGACGATCTTCAGCTTCGGCGAGGGTCCGTACGCGACGGCGAGGGAGAAGCGGGACCAGGGATCCGCCCGACGAACAGACGAACAGACGAACAGACGAACAGACGGACATACGAACAACGGTACGAACCCGGTTGAGCGCCACTAGCATTCAGCCGACACATCGGGCACAGCCGACGCACCGGGGGACGGATGCTCGCCGAGGAGTACGGGTACCAGGTGTCACCGCGTCCCGCGGTAGACACGCCCGGGATGCGGGCGCAGGTGGAGCAGATCGGGAGAAGCTCGAACCGCCGGGCCCTCTGGGTGGTCCCGCTCATGCTCCTCGTAGCGTTCGCTGTCAGCGCGGTGTCCGATACAGGGCTCTTTCCCTTCATCGCCGTCCCGATGGCCGTCGTCTTCGCGCTCGGCTGGGTGTTGAAGGCGAAGCTGGCTCCGAAGCAGATGCTGCGCATCCTGGAGAACAACCGCTGGCAGGTGTGGCCGTGCCGGCTAGAGGAGGTCCCGGGGAAGTCGTCCGAGCGCCGCGTCCTGCTGCTGGCACCGGACAAGAGCGTCGCGGCGTCGTTCCGGGGGAACGTCCCCACCGACGTCTGGCTCGGAATGGCCGACGGCCGGGGGGTGCTGTGGTTCGCCGGTGATCTGCGCTTCCCGGCCGTCGCCGCCCTCCCCGGCGGTGCTCCGTTGTGGTCCGTCGTTCCGGAGAAGCCGGAGCAGCGGACACCGGAGCCCCCGCGCGGTGGCGACGGCGGCTCGGTCGTCGACGACCTGATCTCCGAGGCCCGTTCGGCGGTCATCTGGAACATGCTGAACTGAGACCGGCCCGCACCACGGATCAGGGTCCGGCGGTGATGCGGGCGACCGCCTCGCGGGTCAGTGCGCGGTCGCAGGGGGTGTCGTCCAGGGCGCGGTGGAGGGTCAGGCCCTCGATGAGGGCGTCCAGTCGGCGGGCCGTGGGCGCGGGGAAGTGGTGTTCCAGGAGGGTGCGGCTGCGGCGCATCCAGCGGGCGCACAGGGCGCGGTAGGGCTCGTGGCGGGCGGCCAGGGTGTAGAGCTCCTGGGTGAGGATCAGGTCGCGGCGGGGGTTCTCGGAGAGGGTGTGGATGAGGTCGGTGACCGCCTCGCGGGCCTCGTCGGCGGTGGTGGCGGCGCCGAGGTGCTGTTCGAAGACGGTCACCACGTGGTCGGCGTAGCCGGTGAAGGCCTGGAGCAGCAGGTCGTCGATGCCGGTGAAGTGGTACGTCATCGAGCCCAGCGGGACCCGGGCCCGTGCGGCGATCTTGCGGTGGGAGACGCCGGCGACGCCCTCCTCGGCGATCAGGTCGAGCGCCGCCGCGAGGATGCGCTCGCGGCGGTGGGGGTCGGTGTGTCCGGTGGCCATACGGGCGGGGTCAGATCGTGCGGACCGGGCGGGCCGGGTTGCCCACGGCCACGACGTTCGCCGGGACGTCCTTGGTGACCACCGCGCCGGCGCCGATGACGGAGTTGTCGCCGATGGTCACGCCGGGGCAGATGATCGCGCCGCCGCCGAGCCAGACGTTGTCGCCGATGGTGATGGGCAGCGCGGCCTCGAGCTTGTCGCGGCGGGGCTGTGGCTCCACGGGGTGGGTGGGGGTGAGGAGCTGGACGTTCGGGCCGATCTGGCAGTCCTCGCCGATGGTGATCCGGGCGACGTCCAGGGCGGTCAGGTTGTAGTTGACGAAGGTGCGGGCGCCGATGCTGATGTTGCTGCCGTAGTCGACGTACAGGGGCGGGCGCACGTCGACGTCGTCGCCCACCGAGGCGAGGAGCTCGGTCAGGATCGGCCTCGCCTCGGCGGGGTTCTCGGGATAGGCGGCCTGGTAGCGGGCCGCGAGCCGCATCGCGCGCTGCTGGCGGCGGGCGATCTCCGGGTCGTCGGCGATGTACAGGTCGCCCGCGAGCATGCGCTCCAGGTTGGTGCGCGGGTCGTTCGCGAAGTGGTCGTCCGTCGGCATGCCGCCATCGTACGCACAAGAGCGTACGAACGTACACTCCGGTCGCCGCGTGTCCGTCTCAGTCCAGGTCGCCGCGCTCGACGCAGAACTCGTTGCCCTCGGGGTCGAGCAGGCTGACCCAGCCTCCGCCGTCGGGGCGGGTGTGGTCGGCCAGTTGACGGGCGCCGAGTCCGATGGCGCGGGCGACCTCCTCCGCGCGGGTGCGGCCGGTCGGCCTGAGGTCGAAGTGGAGGCGGTTCTTGGCGGTCTTGCCCTCCGGCACGCGCACGAAGAGCAGGCCGGGCCCGCCGGACGGGTCCGCGACCAGGGCCTCGGGGTCGCCGGGCCTGTCGTCGTCGGCGAGCGGGTTGCCCAGCATCGCGCTCCAGAAGGCGGCGAGGTCGTAGGGGTCGCCGGTGCAGTCGAAGGTGATGTGGCGGATGACGGGGTTCAACGGTCCTCCGGGGCGGGCGGGCGGTGTGGCTTCCGGCCCGCAGGATGGCGGGCGGGGAGGGGTGGTGTCGAACCTCCTGGCGGGCGGGGGCGGGATCCTGACGTGAGCCGGCCCCGGACACGGGTCCGGGGCCGGCTCACGTCAGGCGGTTCTCACGTGTCCCACGTGTACCGGGCCGCGGCCCGGCCGTCACGCCGGGGTCAGCTCCGCGCGGCCGAAGAGCAGGGCGTAGCCCGGCGGCAACTGGGCCAGGACGCGGGTCACCAGGGCGTCGCCGACCAGGTCGGGCAGGACGCTCAGGACCGAGCTGACGTCCCAGCGGGCGGTCGCCGGGGTCGCGCCCTCGATGCGGGCGGCCACCGAGTCGACGAACTCCGCGGCGGTCAGTCTGCGGGTCACCGGGATCTGCGAGGCGACCACTCTGGCCGCCTCCTCGGGCAGGGCGCGGGCCAGGTCGACGCGCTCGTCGCCGACGACGTGACCACCGAGGGCGGAGAGGACGACACGGGTGACGCTCTCCGCCTCCGACCGCGTCGGGTACTGGCCCGACTCCCGTACCGCGTCGATCAGTTGGTGCCAGCTGTCGTTCCGGGGCGCTGCGGCCGGGGCCGGGATGCCTCCGGTCGGCTTCGGGGTCGCGGGCTTCTGCGGTGTCAGCGTGGTCATCCGGTGCTTCTCTCCTTCTCCGGTTCTCCAGTGCCCCGGTCTCCGGTTCTCCAGTGCCCCGGTTCTTCCCGGGCATGTGCCGCCCTGCGGGCCGGATGTGCGCGGGGGCGCGTCCCGCGGACCGTCCGGGTCCGTGGGACGCGCGGGGTGAGCGGGTGCGCGGGACGCGCGGGGGGGGTCAGCCGCCGATCTGCTTGCGGCTGTCGCCGCCGGTGATCTGGATGCGGCGCGGCTTGGCCTGCTCGGCGACCGGGATGCGCAGGGTCAGGACACCGGACTCGTACGACGCGTCGATGCGCTCCGTGTCCAGGGTGTCGCCCAGGAACAGCTGGCGGGTGAAGGTGCCGGTGGGCCGCTCGGCGACCACGGTCTCCGCACCCTCGGGCGCCGGGGAGCGGCGCTCGGCGCGCACGTTGAGGACGTTGCGCTCGACGTCGAGCTCGATCGTCTCGGGGTCGATGCCGGGGAGGTCGAAGTGGACGATGAAGTCGTCCCCCGAGCGGTAGGCGTCCATCGGCATCGCCGAGGGGCGTCCGTTGGAGGTGGCGCCGAAGACCTGCTGCGCGAGTCGGTCGAATTCGCGGAACGGGTCGGTACGCATGAGCATCACGGTCATCTCCTTCCGTGGGTGTCATCTGCGATGCCCTTACGGTCTTGCTTTCTTATATAGCGCGGGGGAGGAAAGTTGACAAGCCAAGACTCAGGTTGTGTCGCGCGACCGGACGCGAGCCTGGTCACGGGCCCGGTCACGGGCTTGGGTGCAGGGGTGGGCGCGGGCCCGGTCACGGGCTTGGGCGCAAGGGTGGGCGCGGGCCCGGTCACGGGCTTGGCGCGGGTCCGGTCATGGGTCCGGTCGTGGGCTCGGCATGGGCCCGGTCGCGGGTCCGGGCGCGGGGGCCGTCTCCCGGAGCGCTAGCCTCGGAGTCCGGACGACCCCGGCCCGGCGGGCCGGCGCAGCGGCAGGAGGCAGCAGGATGGCGAAGGTTCCCAGTTCGGTGGTGGCCGCGAGCGGACTCGTCGGGGGGTACGGCGTGGCCCGCTGGACCCGGAAGCGTCAGCTGGGCGGTGTCGTGCTCGCCGCCGCCGGGGCCGCCGCCGCGCAGCAGTGGCGGGAGCGGGCGGGGAGCGGGGCGGCGGGGGCGCTGTCGGTGGCGTACGTCGCCGCGTTCGCCGGGTCGCACCCGCTGGCGAAGAAGGTGGGCGCCTGGCCCGCCGTGTTCGGGGCGGCGGGGGCCGTGGCGCTCGCCTCGTGGGCGGTGGCCGACCGGCGGGGATGAGGCGGAAGAAGGGCGGCCGTGCGACGGGGCTCCGGCGACCGCGCCATGGTGCCCGGGCCGACCGGGCGCCCGGGCACCATGGCTCAGGATCGTTCCACCGGGCCTACCGGCAGTACTCGTTCTGGTAGACGATCTTCAGCTGGTCGGTCTCGGTCCGCTCGCCGTCAGTGGCGTAGATCTCGGCGGTGTACTCACCGACCGGCGCCAGTCCCAGGGAGAAGAAGACGTAGCCGTTGACGGCCAGGCTGCCGTCGGCGGGGTCACGTTCGTTCGTGCCCGGGGGGATGACCTGGCGGCCCAGGTTGGCGGAGGACTGGCCCGGCAGGTTGCGGATGCCGGTCGTGATGGGCTTCGACCAGCTTCCGGACACCGGGGACAGGGCGTACGTCCATGAGAACCCACCACGGACGCACACCACCTGCCCCTCGGCCTCCAGCGTCCATGTCGAGGTCGAGGCGGACGCCGGAGACGCTCCGAGGAGTGAGAAGGCCAGGGCAGAGGACAGGCCGAGGAGTAATCCGGCCCCACGACGGCTTGTTTTCATCGGTACCTCCTGATCGAGGGCATGGGGGTGCACGAGGCGGCACGACGTTCCCGTCGGCCCGGTTCGCCGATCCGAAGAGGTCGGCCGCCGTCAGCGAGTGTCACCCGTGTGACGATCCTCGAACAAGGGGTTAGTTGCACTTTCAAAGACCAGTGGCCCGATATCGCCGTCCGGTGTCCGACAAGGGCCGCCGCCACGGCCCCTGCGGCCCGGTCACTCCCCCGCCGTCCCCTCCTTCGCCCCGGCCGCCGACAGCGGGCTCGCGATGTCCTCCAGGGAGCGGCGTTCCGCGTTGACCGCGAGGAAGGCCGCGACCAGACCCGCCGCGCACATCAGGCCGGCGCCGATCTGGAAGGCGAGGACCGTGTCGCCGACCACGCCCGTCTCCGTGAGCTTCGCGAACAGCAGGGGGCCGCTGATACCGCCGGCGGCGGTGCCGAGGGCGTAGAAGAAGGCGATCGACATCGCGCGGGTCTCCATGGGGAAGACCTCGGAGACCGTCAGGTACGCGCTGCTCGCGCCGGCCGAGGCGAAGAACAGGACCGCGCACCAGCAGGCGGTGAGGGTCGCCGCGTCGAGCGAACCCCGGTCGAACAGCCAGGCGGTGCCGAACAGCAGGATGCCCGAGAGCAGGTACGTGCCGGAGATCATCACCCGGCGCCCCACCGTGTCGAACAGCTTGCCGAGCAGCAGCGGGCCCATGAAGTTGCCGACCGCGATCACGGCGAAGTAGTAGCCGGTGTTGCCGGACGGGACGTCGAAGAACGTGGTCAGGATCGCGCCGAAGCCGAAGGTGATGGCGTTGTAGAGGAACGCCTGGCCGATGAAGAGGGAGAAGCCGAGGACGGAGCGCTTGCGGTACCTGGCGAAGACGGTGCGGGCGATCTCGGTGAACGTGACGTTCTTGCGCTGGTGGATGGTCAGCTCGCCCTCGGCGCGGGGCAGCGGCTCGCCGCGCTCGGCCTCGACCCGGCGCTCGATGTCGCCGACGATGCGTTCCGCCTCCTCGTCGCGGCCGTGGATCAGCAGCCAGCGCGGGCTCTCGGGGACGTGCCGGCGTACGAGGAGGATGACCAGGGACAGGACGGCGCCGAGGGCGAAGGTCAGGCGCCAGCCGACGTTCGCCGGGAAGATGTCGGTGTTCAGGGCCAGGATCGACAGCAGGGAGCCGCCGACCGCGCCCAGCCAGAAGCTGCCGTTGATCATCAGGTCGACGCGGCCCCGGTACTTCGCCGGGATCAGCTCGTCGACCGCGGAGTTGATGGCCGCGTACTCGCCGCCGATGCCGAAGCCGGTGAGGAAGCGGAAGAGGAAGAACCACCAGGTGTCGAAGGCGATCGCGGTGAGGGCGGTGGCGCCGAGGTACACCGCGAGGGTGATCATGAAGAGCTTCTTGCGGCCCCAGATGTCGGTCAGACGGCCCCAGAACAGGGCGCCCGCGCAGGCGCCGGCCACGTAGAGGGCGGCGGCGATGCCGGTGACCTCGCCGGAGGTGATGGGCAGTCCGCTGCCGGGTTCGGAGAGGCGGCCGGCGATGTTGCCGACGACCGTGACCTCCAGGCCGTCGAGGATCCACACGGTACCGAGGCCGATGACCACGGACCAGTGCCAGCGGGACCAGGGGAGGCGGTCCAGGCGGGCGGGGATGCTGGTGGTGATGGTGCGTCCGGTCTCGGACTGCGCGGTGGTCATGGGCTCCCTCCCTGGCGAAGCGAACCTCCGTATGCCCCCGGGCGGGGGTTTTCACGCCCGCCCGCCTTTCGCGGCGGGGCGGCGGGGCTTCTCGGGGTGCGGTGCGCGGGGGTGCTGCGGGTGCGTCGTGGCCGTTCGCGCGGTTCCCCGCGCCCCCGGGGGCGTTGCGGTCGCCGCCGGCCGGCACGTGCCGGAGGGGCCGCGGCACGTCGTGTTCCCGCGGGTGCGTCGTGGCCGTTCGCGCAGTTCCCCGCGCCCCCGGGGCGTTGCGGTCGCCGCCGGCCGGCACGTGCCGGGGCGTGTCGCGCTACGCGCCCAGGGCCTGGGAGATCGTGTAGATCAGCAAGCCCGCCAGGGAGCCCACCACCGTGCCGTTGATGCGGATGAACTGGAGGTCCCGGCCGATGTTGGCCTCGATCTTCTTCGTGGTGTGCTCGGCGTCCCAGCTCGCCACCGTGTCCGTGATCAGGGAGGTGATCTCCTTGCGGTAGGTGGTGACCACGTACACCGCGGCGCTCTCCAGCCAGCCGTCGACCTTGCCCTGCACCTTGGGGTCGAGCGACATGCGGGCGCCCAGGGAGAGCAGCGAGGCGCGCACGCGCAGGCGCAGTTCGCTGTGCTCGTCCTCCGCCGCCGAGACGATCATGGATCGTACGGCCGTCCACACGGAGGCGATCAGGTCCTGCACCTCGCTGCGGCCGATGATCTCGCTCTTGAGGCGCTCGACGCGGGCGCGGGTGTCGCCGTCGGACTGGAGGTCGGAGGCGAAGTCGGCGAGGAAGCGGTCGAGGGCGCCGCGCGCGGGGTGGGTGGGCATGTCGCGCATCTCGGTGACGAAGCGCAGCAGCTCCTTGTAGACGCGCTCGCCGACCTTGCGGTCCACGAACTTGGGGGTCCAGCCGGGCGCGCCGCCGTGGACGGCGTCCATCACGGTGTCGCCGTGCAGCACCAGCCAGTCGTGCGCGCGGGTGACGATGACGTCCACGGCCCGCTTGTGGCCGCCGTCGGCGACGATCCGCTCCAGCAGCTTGCCCATGCCCGGCGCGACCTCCTGGGCGTCGGCGCGGCGGGTGATGGCCTCGCCGACCACCGCCTGGACGTCGGAGTCGCGCAGCACGGTCAGCGCGCCGCGCAGGGCCGTCGACAGCTCGGCGGTCACCCGGTCGGCGTGTTCGGGGACGGCGAGCCAGGCGCCGAGCCGGCTGCCGATGCCGACGGCGCGCAGCCGCTGCCGCACGACGGCCTCGGAGAGGAAGTTCTCCCCGACGAACTCGCCGAGGGAGACGCCGAGCTGGTCCTTCTTGGTGGGGATGATCGCGGTGTGCGGGATGGGCAGGCCCAGGGGGTGGCGGAAGAGCGCGGTGACGGCGAACCAGTCGGCGAGCGCGCCGACCATGCCGGCCTCGGCCGCGGCGGCGACGTAGCCCGCCCAGGGGCCGGCGCCCTGGTGGGAGGCCCATTTGGCGAGGACGTAGACGACGGCGACGAACAGCAGCAGTCCGGTGGCGGTGAGCTTCATCCGGCGCACCCCGCGCCGCTTCTCCTCGTCCGCGGGGCTGAACGTGTTCATCGCGCGGTTGGTGAAGGCGCCGGCACGGGCATGCTGCCCCTCGGCGCCGCCCTCACCGGTCTCCGCCGTTCCTGCCGTTTCTGCCGTCTCGGTCCGTTCCATCCGCTCCACCCGTTCGGTGATCCCTCACACATTGTCCCTTCCTGACCGACTACTGGAACGTGACAGGAGTTCCCGGCGTCTGTCCGGAAGGGGTTCGTCCCGGGGGATCACCCAAGGATCCCCCGGATCGGTCTTCCCCTCCCATGGATCATCATGGGTTCATCGGATCGGAGCCTCGGGCTCCCGTCTCCCGAGCAGAACGGAACAGCATGACCCGGGGTCGTGACGGGGGCGCGGTGACGCCTCCCGCCCAGCAGCGCGCCCTGCTCGCCGCGGTCGTCGCCGCGGTCCTGGCGGTCTCCGCCGCCATATACGTCGGTGTCGGGGTCGACGACGGCACGCGGGAACGCGGCGCCCTCGCCGACGACCGCGGCGCACGGAACAACCCGGCCGCGCCCGCCTCCACCGGCGCCTGGGTCACCTCCTGGGCCGCCTCCCCGGTCGCGGGCGAGCCCGGCACCGGGACGACGGGGCTCATGGACCGCTCGGTGCGCAACGTCGTCCACACCAGCGCCGGCGGTACGAGTGCCCGCGTCACACTGTCCAACCTCTACGGCCGGTCGCCGCTGAGCATCACGCACGCCTCCATCGCCGTGTCGGCCGACCCGGACACGGCGGCGGCGCTCGCGGAGACGGTGCGGCCGCTGACCTTCGCAGGGAACCCGGCGGTCGTCGTCCCGGCGGGCGAGCAGGTGGTGAGCGACGCGGTGCGCATCGCCGTCCCGCACGACGGGGACGTGCTGATCACGACGTACTCCCCCACCGCGTCCGGACCGGTCACCCACCACCCGCACGCCCGCCAGATCTCGTACGTCGCCGACGGCGAGCACACCCGGGACGCGACGGGGGCGGCCTACACCGGGCGGAGCAGGGCCTGGCGGTACGTGACCGCGCTGGACGTGCTGAGCAACGAGTCGGACGGCACGGTCGTCGTCCTCGGGGACTCGCTGACCGACGGCGTCACCTCGACGACCGGGGCGAACAACCGGTGGCCGGACGTGCTGTCCGACCGGCTGCGGTCGGCGACCGGGGCCGGGCGGGACGTGCCGCGGTACAGCGTCGTCAACGAGGGGATCAGCGGGAACCGGGTCCTCACCGACGGACCGGGGCGGCCCGCCGAGAACGCCAGCGGGCTGAACCGGTTCGAGCGGGACGTGCTGGGGCGGGCCGACGTCGAGGTCGTCGTCGTCGCGCTCGGGATCAACGACATCCTGCGGCATCCGGGGACCGCCGATCCGGAGGCGATCGTGGCGGGGCTGGACGAGCTGGTCGAGCGGGCTCATGCGCGGGGGCTGAAGGTCGTGGGGGCGACGCTCATGCCGTTCGGCGGGCACCGTGGGTACACGGACGCGCGGGAGGGCGTGCGGCAGGCGGTCAACTCGGAGATCCGGGCGGGGCGGGTGTTCGACGCGGTCGTCGACTTCGACGAGGCGCTCCGGGATCCGTACGATCCGCGCCGGTTCCGGGCGGAGTACGACTCCGGGGACCGTCTGCACCCGAGTGACCGGGGATACACCCGGATGGCGGAGGAGTTCGATCTCGACGATCTGAAGGGCGGGGCTCCGGCGCGGCTGTAGGGGGCCGGGGAGCTTTTCTCGCCCCCCTACAGCCGCGCCGGAGCCCCATCCCGGGGACGCCGCCCCCGGACCCCCGCTCCTCGAACGCCGGAGGGGCTGAAGCAGCCCGAAGGGCCGGATCGGCTCAGCGGCCGTCCGAGCCCTCCAGTCCGCGGCGGCGTTGCTCCCTGCGCTCCAGCTTCTCCCTGCGGCGTTCCTCGCGCAGGCGCTGCTTCTCCGCCCGGGGGAGTTTGCGCTGGACGCCCACGCCGCCCCAGAAGGCGAAGCCCGTGACGACCACGCGCGGGGCGCCCGGGTCGCCCGGCACGCCCTCCTCGCGGTGGTCGAAGCCGCCCATGACGCCGACGCCGCGCACGACGACCTCGACACCGGGCGGGACGATGACGTCCACCCCGCCCATGACCGCGACCGCGTTGACGACGACCTCGCGGTCCGCGAAGTACGCCTCCCGCAGGTCGACCTCGCCGCCGCCCCAGAAGGCGAAGCAGTTGAAGCGGCGCGGCGCCGTCCAGCGGCCCCGGCGCTGGAAGCCCGACATCACCGCCACGGCCCACGACGACGTCCCCGCGTCGTCGCCGCCGACGATCCTGTCCCGCCAATCACCGGACCCCTCCGGCTCCTTGGCCAGGGACACGGCCGGCACGGCCGTCCCCGGGCCCGGCAGGTCACGGGTGATCGGCGTCAGCTCCCCGTAGGTGCGCGCCCTGTACGCCGCGTCCAGCCGCTCCTCGAACTCCTCCATGTCGAGACGGCCCTCCGCGAGGGCCTCCCGCAGGATCTCGGCGACCCGTTCACGGTCGGCGTCGGAGGCTCGGAGGTCCGGCACGGCTGCGTCGTCGGTCATAGTCAGCAGCCTACGAGTTGTCTCCGCCGCACGGCTACGAGAGGGTCCGCCGGGCTACGACAGGGCCCGCCCGGCCCGTTCCTCGTACATCTTCGCGATCACCGCCTCGATGTCCGGCTCCCGCACCGACAGGTCCACCAGCGGGTACCGGGCCGCGACCTCCGCCACCAGCTCGGCCGCCGACGCCGACGCGGGGAACGCCAGCCACTGCCGCGGCCCCTCCACCCGCACCACCCGCGCGGGCGCGGGCGCCTCGATCGGCGGCAGCTCCCGCTCCAGGTCCACCACCAGCGTCCGCTCGCTCTCCCCCGCCTCGTGCAGCCCGGCGAGCGGACCGTCGTACACCAGCCGGCCGTGGTCGATCACCATCACCCGCGAGCACAGCTGCTCGATGTCCTGCAGGTCGTGCGTGGTCAGCAGCACCGTGGTGGCCCGCTCGGCGTTCAACTGCCGCAGGAACTCCCGCACCCTGGTCTTGGAGACGACGTCCAGGCCGATCGTCGGCTCGTCGAGGTAGAGCACCTCCGGGTCGTGCAGCAGCGCCGCCGCGACGTCCCCGCGCATCCGCTGGCCCAGCGAGAGCTGGCGCACCGGAACGTCCAGCAGCCCGCCCAGGTCCAAAAGCTCGGTCAGCCGCTCCAGGTTCTCCCGGTACCGCGCCACCGGGATGCGGTACATGCGGTGCATCAGCCGGTACGAGTCGATCAGCGGCAGGTCCCACCACAGCGTCGTGCGCTGCCCGAACACCACCCCGATGCGGTGCGCCAGCCGCGTCCGCTCGCGGGACGGGTCGATGCCGGCGACCCGCAGCCGGCCGCCGCTCGGCGTGAGGATCCCCGTCAGCATCTTGATCGTCGTCGACTTCCCGGCGCCGTTCGGACCGATGTAGCCGACCATCTCGCCCCGCGCCACCGTGAAGGAGAGCGAGTCGACCGCCCGCACCCGGTGCCGCTCCCGCTTCATGAAGCCGGTCCTCCTCCGCACGTCGAAGACCTTCTCCACACCGTCGAGTTCGATGAAAACGTCCCTCACCCGCTAGCTCCCCGTGCTCCGGTACGACCTGAGACCCGTCCGCCACGCCAGCCCCGCCAGCACGCAGCACCCCACCGCCACCAGCGGCGACGCGAACGCCGCCCACCCCGGCAACCCGACCGGGTACGGCCGCTCCAGCACGTACGCGGCCGGCACCCAGTTGACGAAGGCGAGCGGCAGCATGAACGTCACCCCGCGCACCAGATCCTTCCCGAACACGCTCGGCGGATACTGCAACAGCGTGTTCCCGCCGTACGTGAACGCGTTCTGCACCTCGGCCGCGTCCTGCGCGAAGACCTGGAACGCCGCGCCCGCCACGAACACCGCCGAGAAGATCGCCGCGCCGCTGACCACCACCACCGGCACCAGCAGCACCTTCACCGCACTCCAGTCGACGTCGACCGCGGCCAGCGCCCAGCCCAGCACCACCACGCCCTGCGCGACCCGGCCCAGCCGGCGCAACGCGAAGCGGTCCGCGCCGACCTGCGCCAGCACCGGAACCGGACGCACCAGCAGCACGTCGAACGAGCCGTCCCGCATCCGCCCGCCCAGCACGTCCATCGACCCCAGCACCAGGTCGGCGATCCCGAACGACGTCGCCGACAGCCCGTACAACAGGGCGATCTCCGGCAACGACCAGCCGCCCAACGAGTCGACCTGCGAGAACATCAGCAGGATCCCCACGAAGTCCAGCCCGGTCACCAGCAGGTTCCCCACCACCGTGAACACGAAGGACGCGCGGTAGGTCATGCCCGACCGCACCCACATCCCCGCGATCAGCCCGTAGGCCCGCACCCCCTCCACGAACACGCCGCGCTCACCCACCCTGCACCACCACCCGCCGCACCGCCGCCGACTGCAGCAGCCGCCCCGCCGCCAGCAGCGCCACCGCCCACGCCCCCTGGAACGCGAACGCCCCCCACACGTCCGCCTCCCCCATCAGCACATCCGCCGGCACCTGCAGCTGCGCCGCCCACGGCAGCACCCGCACGACGTCACCGAGCCCGTCCGGAAAGGCGTTCAACGGCAGCACCATGCCCGAGAAGAACACCCCCGTGATCATCAGCACCTGGCTGATCCCCCTGCCGTCCATCAGCCAGAACACGCACAGCGCCGCCAGGTAGCGGATCGCGAAACTCACCACCGCCGCCAGCAGCAGCGCGGCCGCGAACGCCGCCCACGCGGCCGCCTCCGCCGGCAGCGCCATCGGGAAGAACAGCGAACCGAACACGAACGGCACCACCCCCCGCCCCAGCAACTGGAACCCCGCCCGCCCCACGTCCCCCGCCAGCCACCACAGCTGCAGATCCACCGGCCGGTACAGATCGACCGCGATCTCACCGGTACGGATGCGTTCCATCAGGTCCTTCTCCGCACCGCCGCCCTGGATCGCCAGCGTCGCGTACAGACACTGCCCCAGCCACACGTACGTGACCGCCTGCGCCTGGTCGTACCCGCCGAGCCCCGGCCGCTCCTCCCACAGCGCCAGATACGTGTACACGAGGATCAGCCCGAACACCGTATTGGTGAACACCCCGGCCGCCGTCGCCACCCGGTACGACGCGTACCGCCGGAAACCCCCCACCGCCACGGCCAGATACAACCGCGCCGAGCCCACGCCCCGCCCCCTCCCGCGTCCGGCACCGAAAGCGCAGGAGCCTAGTGCGCCCGCCGCACCCCCCGCCACGCATTTTCGTCGGGGCCATGCGCGTGACACGCCGCGTGCGCGCGCCACGCGCGGCGTCGGCGGGCACGCGCCACAGGATGGGACAGTCTTGAATAAGAGGCACACACCACGGCGCAGTGGAACGAACCAGGCGAAACAGGAATCCATGCACGACATGAGCGACGAGCCGCAGCCACAGCAGCCCCACCAGGGCTGGGCACCGAGAAGACCCCCGGCGGCCGCCGCCCCGAGAGGACCCGGACGCACCGGCCGGCGCCGGCTGCTCCCCACCTGGCGGATGCTCCTCGCCGGCCTCCTCCTCACCGCCGCACTCGTCGTCGGCGCCTTCCTCCTCGGCTACCACCTCGTCCAGATCCCCGCCGCCAACGCCCTCGCCACCCAGCAGGCCAACGTCTACCTCTACGCCGACGGCTCCGTCATCGCACGCGACGGCGAGGTCAACCGGGAGAACGTCACCCTCTCCCAGATCTCGAAGCACGCCCAGCACGCCGTCCTCGCCGCCGAGGACCGCGACTTCTACACCGAATCAGCCGTCGACCCCCAGGCCATGGTCCGCGGCGCCTGGAACACCCTCACCGGCAAGGGCAAACAATCCGGCTCCACCATCACCCAGCAGTACGTGAAGAACTACTACCTCCGCCAGGAGCAGACCATCACCCGCAAGGTGAAGGAGTTCTTCATCGCCATCAAACTCGACCGCGAACAGACCAAGGACCAGATCCTCGAGGGCTACCTCAACACCAGCTTCTTCGGCCGCGGCGCCTACGGCATCCAGTCCGCCGCCCACGCCTACTACGGCATCGACGCCTCCGAACTCGACGCCGGCCGCGCCGCCTACCTCGCCGCCCTCGTCAACGCCCCCAGCCAGTACGACGTCATCCTCCACCCCGAGAACCGCGACGCCGTCGAACGCCGCTGGAACTACGTCCTCGACGGCATGGTCGACGAAGGCTGGCTCAGCGCCCCCGAACGCGCCGGCCTGACCTTCCCCGTGCCCCGGCGGACCACCGTCTCCACCAGCCTGTCCGGACAGCGCGGCTACATCGTGAACATCGTCAAGGGCCACCTGACCCAGAACGGCATCATCGACGAGGCCGCCCTCGACACCGGCGGCTACCGCATCACCACCACCCTGCACAAGGACAAACAGGACGCCCTCGTCGACGCCGTCAACGACAAACTCATGGACCGGCTCGACCGGAAGAACCGCGAGGTCGACACCTACGTCCGCGCCGGCGGCGCCTCCATCGACGTCAAGACCGGCAAGGTCGTCGCCCTGTACAACGGCATCGACTACGTCAAGCAGTACACCCCCAACGCCACCCGCCGGGACTTCCAGGTCGGCTCCAGCTTCAAACCGTTCGTCTTCACCGCCGCCGTCGAACACGGCTCCCGCACCCAGGACGGCCGCCCCATCACCCCCAACACCCTCTACGACGGCACCAGCGAACGCCCCGTCGAGGGCTGGCCCGGCGACCGCTACGCCCCCGAGAACGAGGACCACCGCGACTACGGCGACATCACCGTCCGCGAGGCCACCGACAAATCCGTCAACGCCGTCTACGCCCAGATGGCCGCCGACGTCGGCCCCGACAAGGTCCGCCAAACCGCCGTCGACCTCGGCCTGGCCCCGGACACCCCCAGCCTCGACAACGCCGGACCCTCCATCGCCCTCGGCGTCGCCACCGCCAGCGTCCTCGACATGACCGAGGCCTACGCCACCCTCGCCAACCACGGCAAACACACCGACCCCACCCTGGTCGAGAAGATCACCCAGAACGGACGCGACGTCGACCTGCCCGAACGCCACACCCGCCAGGCCGTCACCCGCCAGGCGGCCGACACCACCACCTCCGTCCTGCGCGGCGTCGTCGAGAGCGGCACCGCCACCGCCGCCCAGACCGCCGGCCGCCCCGCCGCCGGCAAGACCGGCACCGCCGAGGAGGACACCGCCGCCTGGTTCGCCGGCTACACCCCCGACCTCGCCACCGTCGTCGCCGTCATGGGCCAGGACCCCGTCACCGCCGGCCACAAACCCCTCTACGGCGCCATGGGCCTGCCCCGCGTCAACGGCGGCGGCGCCCCCGCCGAGATCTGGGGCCAGTACACCCGCGAAGCCCTCCAGGACACACCGGTCACGGCCTTCACCCTCCGCCTCCAACCCGGCGCCTGGAAGACCCAGCCGCCCCCCGGCGACTCCAGCACCGGCCCCTCCTCCACCGGCACCCCCGACGACAACGACGGCGGCGGCAGCCGGGCACCCGACGAGACGGGAACGGGGACGGGGACGGGGACGGGCGACGAGCCCACCGGCCAGGACGAGCCCGAACCACCCCGGGGACAGACCGGCGGCGGAACCACCGGCGGCGACACCGAGGACGACAGCGCGACGACCACCGACGACACCGGCGAAGGCGACGGCGACACCAACGGGGACGACTCCCCCGTCCCGGACGGCCTCACCGACGCCCTCACCCAGAGCGGCCGATGGGACTGAAGGGACTGAAGGGCCCCGGAGGACCCAGGAGACCGAGGGAACACCCGCCGTTCAGTGCCCGGACGTCGCCTTCAACCCCACCACGGCCACCAGCAACAGACAGATGAAGAAGATCCGCGCCGCCGTCACCGGCTCACCCAGCACCAGCATGCCCAGCACCGCCGCCCCGGCCGCACCGATCCCCACCCACACGCCGTACGCCGTACCGATCGGCAGCGTACGCGCCGCGTACGACAGCAACAGCATGCTCGTCACGATGCCCGCACCGGTCAGCAGGCTCGGAACCAACCGGGTGAAACCATCGGTGTACTTCATCCCCACCGACCAGCCGACCTCCAGCAGACCGGCGACGACAAGCAGAACCCAGGCCATGACAGGCACCTCCGGGACACGGACGGAAACGGGGGCGCGTCGTCTTTGCCTTCACCCCGGTACGGCGCGTCTCGTCGGGGCCCTCACGGGTCCCACCACCCTAGCCCGAAAGCAGGAAAAGGGCCGGTGACAACAGCCACCAGCCCCTCCCCACCAACGAACTACAGGTACAAACCGGTCGAATCCTCAGAACCCTCGAAACGGTCCGCGGCCACGGCGTGCAGATCACGCTCCCGCATCAACACGTACGCCGTCCCCCGCACCTCGACCTCCGCCCGGTCCTCCGGATCGAACAACACCCGGTCACCCGGCTCCACGGTCCGCACGTTCTGCCCCACCGCGACCACCTGGGCCCAGGCCAGCCGACGACCCACCGCCGCCGTCGCGGGAATCAGAATCCCACCCCCCGAACGCCGCTCGCCCTCACCGGTCTCCTGCCGCACGAGCACACGATCGTGCAACATCCGGATGGGCAGCTTGTCGTCCTGGGAACCCTGCTCGTGTCTTTTGGCGCTCACGCCCTGAAACCTACCTGCAATCGCCGCGAACCAAGACAGGCGGGTACACGCTCAGCGCCCGCGCCGACGGGACCCCAGAGCCAGCAGCCCCACGACCCCCACCACCAGCACCGCCACCGGAACCACCCGCTCCAACCGAGGCGCGCCCTCCTCGTCCACGAACTGCGCCTTGACCTGGCCCACCACACCGTTCACCCGGACATACGCCCGCCCCAGCGTGTGGTCCACGTTCGAGACGACCCGGGCCTTGGCATCCCCCACGATCGTCTTCGGATGCACCCGCACACCGATCTCGTCCAGGGTCTCGGCCAGCACCGCACGACGGCGCTCGATGTCCGCCTCGATCTGCGCCGGGGTCCTGGTGTCCGCCGTGTCCGCCACCGTGCCGCCTCCGAAATCCGCTGATACCCGTGTACCTGTGCCGGACAGTCTGTCAGCTCCACGCCGCCGCGCACGGTCAGGACCCCCGGTTACCCTCGATCCCGGCACCCGATCCACGCAGCGCGCACGCACGAGGAGACCAGAGACGATGAGCGAACGCCTCCAGCCCGGGGACGAGGCCCCCGCCTTCACCCTGCCCGACGCCGACGGCAACGAGGTGTCCCTGGCCGACCACAAGGGCCGCAAGGTCATCGTCTACTTCTACCCGGCCGCCCTCACCCCCGGCTGCACCAAGCAGGCCTGCGACTTCACCGACAACCTGGAGCTGCTGGCCGGCGCCGGCTACGACGTCATCGGCATCTCCCCCGACAAGCCGGAGAAGCTCGCCAAGTTCCGCGAGGCCGAGTCCCTGAAGGTCACCCTCCTCGCCGACCCCGATAAGAAGGTCCTCGACGCGTACGGCGCCTTCGGCGAGAAGAAGAACTACGGCAGGACCTACCTGGGCGTCATCCGCTCCACGATCGTCGTCGACGAGGAGGGCAAGGTCGAACGCGCCCTCTACAACGTCCGCGCGACGGGCCACGTGGCCAAGATCATCAAGGACCTGGGCGTCTGAGCCCTCCGCGCCCGTGGAACGGGCCGTACCGGAACCCCGGTACGGCCCGTTCCGCATTCCGCACGCGACCGTCCGATATCCGGTTCGTTACTCCGTACGAGGCCACGAACGGGAGGCCGGGAGACGGAGGGGGTCCGATGGGGGCCAGTGCGTACAGCAGGGAGCGGCTGGAAGAGGCGGCTCGGGGGGCACGGACGCTGACGGAGGCGTTGGTGCGGTTGGGGGTGGATCCGAAGAGTTCGACACGGCGGTATGTGCTCGGGCGGATGAAGAAACTCGGGGTCGACACATCGCATTTCCAGCGTGAGGGGGTGAAGTGGACTCGGGAGTTGCTCCAAGAAGCGGTCTCGGCCTCGACGAACATGTGCGAGGTGCTACGGCATCTCGGACTGGAAGTGGTCGGTGGGCATCACACGCACATCAGCCGCCGCATCGAGGCGTACGGCATCGACACGTCGCACTTTCAGGTGCCGAGCCAACGCCGTAGGGCACAGGGACTGCTGCTCATCGAGCAAGCACCCGCCACTGCCCGACGCATTCCAAGCGATCGCCTCAAGCGAGCCATGGGCAAGCACGGAGTGCAAGAGCAGTGCGCTCTGTGTGGCATCGGGGCAGTCTGGCTGGGAGAGCCGTTGCCACTTGAGGTCGGCCATATCGATGGCAACTGGCGGAACAACCGGATCGAGAATCTGCGACTGCTCTGCCCCAACTGCCACTCTACGACCGATGATTACCGGGGCCGGGGCAAGGGGCGTGCCTCATGACCAGCGGCATGCGGTACACCCGCGAGCGCCTGGTTGAAGCCGCCGAGAAGTGTGCTGACATGAAGGAGGTCATCGCCTTCTTCCGCACCCGGCCTTACCCGTATCTCGATCGCTACCTCGTAAGGCGCTTCGCTCACTTCGGGATTGACATCTCGCACTTCGGTCTTCGTGACAGACTGCCACGTCCCACGGCTGACGCACTGCGTACGGCAGTCGCCGAGTCGATCTCGATGGCGGGGGTGCTTCGCCACTTGGGTCGACCGGCCAACGGCGGCCAGCGTGCCATGGTGCGACGGTGGATCGCCGAGGAGCACCTCTCGGTCACACACTTCCTGGGCCAGGCTCATCAGCGAGGAAAGCCTGGTCCAACCCCGCTCAAGGGCGCCGATGACATCCTCGTCCAACACAACGGCAAGCAACGGACGAGGACTCCGCAGTTGCGTCGCGCGCTCCGCGAGACCGGCATACCAGAACGGTGCGCCATGTGCGGCACCGCCCCGGAGTGGCTCGGCAAGCCTATGACGTTGGAGGTCGATCACATCAACGGGGACTGGAGTGACGACCGACGTGAAAATCTGCGGTTACTGTGTCCCAACTGCCACGCGATCACCAGCACCTGGTGCCGAGGAGGTCGGCCTAGGCAAGCAGGCCGAGACCGGTAGCATGGCGGCCACGCGGCCGTGGCGAAATAGGCAGTACGCGCGGGCCTTAGAAGCCCGTGGGCGAAAGCCCGTGTGGGTTCGAATCCCACCGGCCGCACCGCCCCCCACCTTCGAAACAAAGGCGGGGGGCGTTTTCATGCCTCAGCCCAGCAGCTCCCGCACCACCGGCGCCAGGGCCCGGAACGCCTTGCCGCGGTGGCTGATCGCGTTCTTCTCCTCCGGCGTCAGCTCCGCGCAGGTGCGGGTCTCGCCCTCCGGCTGGAGGATCGGGTCGTAGCCGAAGCCGCCGGTGCCCGCCGGGGTGTGGCGGAGGGTGCCCATCAGGTGGCCCTCGACCACGCGTTCCGTGCCGTCGGGGAGGGCCAGGGCCGCCGCGCAGGCGAAGTAGGCGCCCCGGTGTTCGTCGGCGATGTCGGAGAGCTGGGCGAGGAGGAGGTCCAGGTTGGCCTTGTCGTCGCCGTGGCGGCCGGCCCAGCGGGCGGAGAAGATGCCGGGGGCGCCGTTCAGGACGTCGACGCAGAGGCCGGAGTCGTCGGCGACGGCGGGGAGGCCGGTGGCCCGGGCGAGGGCGTGGGCCTTGAGGAGGGCGTTCTCGGCGAAGGTGACGCCGGTTTCCTTGACGTCGGGGACGTCGGGGTAGGCGTCGGCGCCGACGAGGTCGTGGGGCAGTCCCTCGTCGGCGAGGATCGCGCGCAGTTCGGTGATCTTTCCGGCGTTGCGGGTGGCGAGGATCAGGCGGGTCATGGGCCCAGTATCCCCGGGCCCGTGGAGCGCTCGTCCGTTACGGCGTGCAGACCTTGGTGAGTTCGCCGGCGGCGTCGGTGACGGGGCTGATGTCGGGGGTCTCGTCGCCGTTCCGGATGGAGGTGCGGACGTTCTGGACGGCCTTCTCGAGGTCGTCGACGGCCTTGCTGACGTCGGCGTTGTCGGTCTTGTCGCCGATCTCGCCGAGGTTCTTGTCTATGGATGCGAGGGATTCCTCGAGCTGGGTGACGTCGTTGCCGGCGTTCTCGACGGCTTGCTGCATGTCGGTGACGCTGTCGGCGATGGCGTCGGCGGTCTGGACGCAGTCCAGTGCCTTGTCGACGGCGGCGCAGCCGGTGGTGAGTCCGGCGGTCAGCGCGACGGCCGCCAGGGTGGTGGCGACGGTTGCGGTGCGGCGTCGGCGGCTCGCGGCCATGGAACGGTCCCTCCCCTTGGTCGGGCCGGTGTGCGGCCCTGGTCGTTGGCCGGGCGCCCGGGGGTGAGCCGTGCGCCCGTACTCCTTCAGACGCGGTGGTGGCCGGCGCGGTTGCCCGCGTCGGCCACGTGTCTTGGTGTGTCCTTTACCTTTCGAGGACGGTGTCGAGTGCGGCGCGCTGGGCGGCGGCGAGTTCGGTGCAGCCGGTGACGGCGAGGTCGAGGAGGGCGTTGAGTTCGTCGCGGGCGAAGGGTTCGGCTTCGGCGGTGCCCTGGACTTCGACGAAGCGGCCGTCGCCGGTGCAGACGACGTTCATGTCGGTGTCGGCCTTGACGTCTTCCTCGTAGCGGAGGTCGAGGAGGGGGACGCCGGCGACGATGCCGACGGAGACGGCGCTGACGGTGCCGGTGAGGGGTTTGCGGCCGGGCTTGATGAGTTTCCTGCCCTGGGCCCAGGCGACGGCGTCGGCGAGGGCGACGTAGGAGCCGGTGATGGCGGCGGTGCGGGTGCCGCCGTCGGCCTGGAGGACGTCGCAGTCGAGGACGATGGTGTTCTCGCCGAGGGCCTTGTAGTCGATGACGGCGCGCAGGGAGCGGCCGATGAGGCGGCTGATCTCGTGGGTGCGGCCGCCGATGCGGCCGCGGACGGATTCGCGGTCGCCGCGGGTGTTGGTGGCGCGGGGCAGCATCGCGTATTCGGCGGTGACCCAGCCCTCGCCGCTGCCTTTGCGCCAGCGGGGGACGCCTTCGGTGACGGAGGCGGTGCAGAGGACCTTGGTGTCGCCGAAGGAGACGAGGACGGAGCCTTCGGCGTGCTTGCTCCAGCCGCGTTCGATGGTGACCGGGCGGAGTTGTTCGGGGGTGCGGCCGTCGATTCGAGACATGGCGCTGAGCCTAGCGTCAGCGGTGTGTGCGGAAGCGCCACATGTGGAAGGGGCCCCTCCCGTGGTGGGTCGGGGCCCCTGGTGTGTGGCGATGGCTCACATCATGTCTTCGATTTCGGCGGCGATGGGGTCGGCGTCGGTGCCGATGACGACCTGGATGGCGCTGCCCATCTTGACGACGCCGTGGGCGCCGGCGGCCTTGAGGGCGGTTTCGTCGACCTTGGCGGGGTCGACGACTTCGGTGCGGAGGCGGGTGATGCAGCCTTCGACCTCTTCGATGTTGTCGATGCCGCCCAGCCCGGCAACGATCTTCTCAGCCTTGGTGGCCATGTTCGTTCTCCCTGATCCGAACCGCTTTGTCGCAGTAACCCACAGTTGGCCCATCTTTGCGAGCGGTCCTGTCGTGGGGGCCGGATGATGGCGTCACGACGGCGGAACCACCCCTCCGACTGGTCTACACCACCGGGCGGACTGCCGCCAAACCCGTCGTCACCGCTTTCCTCGAGGGGGCCGGATGAGTACCGAGAGTGCCGCCGGGGCCGGGGGTGCGGTCCCTCCCGTGCGTGAGCGCTGGAACCGTTTGTTCCAGGGTTTGCAGAAGATGGGGCGGAGTCTGCAGTTGCCGATCGCGGTGCTGCCGGCGGCGGGCATCCTGAACCGGCTGGGGCAGCCGGACGTGTTCGGGGCCGAGGGTCTGGGCTGGACGGGCGTCTCCAAGGTGATGACGGGTGCGGGTGGCGCGCTGCTGGACGGTTCGCTGGGGCTGCCGCTGCTGTTCTGTGTGGGTGTGGCCATCGGGATGGCGAAGAAGGCGGACGGGTCGACGGCGTTGGCGGCGGTGGCGGGGTTCCTCGTCTACTACAACGTGCTGCGGCAGTTCCCGGAGGACTGTCCGGAGGGGTCGAGGGCGGTGCCGATGGTGGGCTGCCGGGTGGCCGACGGGACGGTGACGGCGTTCACGTACCAGAATCCGGGGGTGTTCGGGGGGATCGTCATCGGGTTGGCGGCGGCGTATTTCTGGCAGCGGTTCCACCGTACGAGGCTGGTGGACTGGCTGGGGTTCTTCAACGGGCGGCGTCTGGTGCCGATCGTCATGGCGTTCGTGGCGATCGTGTTCGCGGCGCTGTGCCTGTGGGTGTGGCCGCCGGTCGGCGGCGCGCTGGAGAGCTTCAGCGACTGGCTGAGCGGTCTGGGCGCATGGGGCGCGGGCGTGTTCGGTGTGGCCAACCGGGCGTTGTTGGTGATCGGGCTGCACCAGTTCCTGAACGTGCCGATGTGGTTCCAGTTCGGCAGTTACACCAAGCCTGACGGCACGGTGGTGCACGGTGACGTCAACATGTTCCTGGCGGGTGATCCGACCGCGGGTCAGTTCACCACGGGTTTCTTCCCGATCATGATGTTCGCGTTGCCGGCCGCCGCGCTGGCGATCACGCACTGTGCGAGGCCGCACCGGCGCAAGGAGGTGGGCGGGCTGATGCTGTCGGTGGGGCTGACCTCGTTCGTGACCGGCATCACGGAGCCGTTGGAGTACTCCTTCCTGTTCGTCGCGCCGGCGCTGTACGTGATCCACGCGGTGCTGACGGGTGTGTCGATGGCGGTGACGTGGGGGCTGGGGGTGAAGGACGGGTTCAGCTTCTCGGCCGGGCTCATCGACTACGTGATCAACTGGAACCTGGCCGCCAGGCCGTGGTTGATCGTTCCGATCGGGTTGTGCTTCGCGGCGGTGTACTACGTGGTCTTCCGGTTCGCGATCACGCGGTTCGGTCTGAGGACTCCGGGGCGGGAGCCGGAGGAGGAGGTGGAGGACGCGGCGAAGGCGTGACGTCTTAGGGTGGGGGTGGCTGTTCGAGCCCTCGGACCGTGTGGTCCGGGGGCTTTTCGGCGTGTCCGCCGGCGGGGTCCGGGCGGGTGCGGTGCGTGGCCCGGCGGGAGCGGGAATCACGGGTTCCTTATGCGACCTTCATCGTGCTACAACAGGTCTACACCACTCAGTGGTGTAGACCATGCGCGCGGACCTGCGCCGCGCGTTCGGGACGCCGCCGTCCTCATTGTGTCCCCTGGCGGCGCCTTGCCCACTGGAGGAAGACGATGACCACGGCGAGCACGGCAACAGCCGACAAGAAGAAGGGCGCCGGCGCGATGGCCGTCCTGCAGCGCATCGGCCGCAGCCTCATGCTGCCGGTCGCGGTGCTGCCCGCGGCGGCGCTGCTGGTGCGCCTCGGCAACGAGGACATGCTGGGACGCGAGTCGTTCCCCGCCTTCATCACCAAGATCGCCGGCTTCATGGCGGCCGGCGGCAACGCGATCCTCGACAACATGGCGCTGCTGTTCGCCGTGGGCATCGCGATCGGCTTCGCGAAGAAGTCGGACGGTTCGACCGCTCTCGCGGCGGTCGTCGGTTACCTGGTCTTCAAGAACGTGCTGGCCACCTTCACCGACGAGAACCTTCCCCAGGTGGGCACGGTCGTCGACGGCAAGGTCGTGATGGTGGACGCGCCGGTGGACGCCAAGGTCCTCGGCGGCGTGGTGATGGGCCTCGTGGTGGCGCTGCTCTACCAGCGCTTCTACCGCACGAAGCTTCCGGACTGGGCCGGATTCTTCGGCGGCCGCCGCCTGGTGCCGATCCTGTCGGCCTTCGCCGGTCTGGTGATCGGCATCGTCTTCGGCTACATCTGGCCGGTCCTCGGCACCCTCCTGCACAACTTCGGTGAGTGGCTGGTGGGCTCGGGGGCCGTCGGCGCCGGTATCTTCGGTGTGGCCAACCGTGCTCTCATCCCGATCGGCATGCACCACCTGCTGAACTCCTTCCCGTGGTTCCAGGCGGGCGAGTACGAGGGCAAGAGCGGTGACATCGCGCGCTTCCTGGCCGGTGACCCGACCGCCGGCCAGTTCATGACCGGCTTCTTCCCGATCATGATGTTCGCCCTGCCGGCAGCCTGCCTGGCCATCGTGCACTGCGCCCGGCCCGAGCGCCGCAAGGTCGTCGGCGGCATGATGTTCTCCCTCGCGCTCACCTCGTTCGTGACCGGCGTCACCGAGCCGATCGAGTTCACCTTCATGTTCATCGCGCCGGTGCTCTACGCCATCCACGCGGTGCTGACCGGTGTGTCCATGGCGCTGACGTGGGCCCTGGGCATGAAGGACGGCTTCGGCTTCTCCGCCGGCGCGGTCGACTACTTCCTCAACCTCGGCATCGCCAGCAACCCGTGGGGCCTGGCCCTGGTGGGCCTGTGCTTCGCGGCGGTCTACTACGTGGTCTTCCGCTTCGCCATCACCAAGTTCAACCTGCCGACGCCCGGCCGGGAGTCGGACGAGGAACTGGCGGAACTGCGGAAGGCGGAGGCGAAGTGACCCGCTGACCCACGCGAAGGCCCGGCCGGGATCGGCCGGGCCTTCGCGCTGTCCGCGCCTCGTCGCGCACGCGCCGTGCGGACGTGCCGGAGCGACCGGACCGGTCCGGCGGCCCCGGCCTCAGATCTCGTACGTCGCCCCGGGCGCCGCCAGGCCCACCGGGCCGTCGTACACCGCGCGGGCGTCGGCGAGGTTGATCTGCGGGTCGGTCCACGGGGGGATGTGGGTGAGGATCAGGCGGCGGGCGCCGGCCCGGGCCGCCGTCTCACCCGCCTCGCGGCCGTTGAGGTGCAGGTCGGGGATGTTCTCCTTGCCGTGCGTGAAGGCGGCCTCGCACAGGAAGAGGTCGGCGTCGCGGGCGAGGTCGTCGAGCGCGGGGCTCACGCCCGTGTCGCCGGAGTAGGTCAGTGTCCTGCCGCCGTGCTCGATGCGGATGCCGTACGCCTCGACCGGGTGCGCGACGCGCTCGGTGTGGACGAGGAACGGGCCGATCTCGAAGGAGGACGGCTTGACCGTGTGGAAGTCGAAGACCTCGCTCATGGAGGAGGCCGAGGGGGTGTCGGCGTAGGCGGTGGTGAGCCGGTGCTCGGTGCCCTCGGGTCCGTGGACCGGCAGCGGGGCGCAGCGGCCGCCGTCGTGCCGGTAGTAGCGCGCCACGAAGTAGGCGCACATGTCGATGCAGTGGTCGGCGTGCAGGTGGCTGAGGAAGATCGCGTCGAGGTCGTAGAGACCGCAGTGGCGCTGCAGCTCGCCCAGGGCGCCGTTGCCCATGTCGAGGAGCAGCCGGAAGCCGTCGGCCTCGACGAGGTAGCTCGAGCAGGCCGATTCCGCGGACGGGAACGACCCCGAGCAGCCGACGACGGTGAGCTTCATGAAGCAGAAACCTCCGCTGGCGGGTGTGGAGAGACGGGGGTCGTGCGGTTTGTCGAGCGTAAGGCGCGAAACCTGTGGTCGCTCCTCCGCCAGGGGCCGTTGTGGGCGAACTCACCTGCGGTGTCACCGGTTCGGCTGGAAGGGGCGCGTGCCGTGGTCGGGAGGGGCGCGCGGCGGTGGCGCGCGCCGGTACGGTCGGGGCATGGACACGGCCTGGTGGCTCGCGCTCGCCGCGGTGGGGGTGCTCGCGCTCGTCACCGCGCTCGTCGACGGGTGGGGGCGGGGGCGCCGGTCCCCAAGGCGGCGGGGCGGCGGGCGGGACGGCTCCGGGAACGCGTGAGGGGCCGGAGACGCTGCTCTCCGGCCCCTCGTCGTGCGCGGGGTGTCACGCCCAGAGCTGGCCCTGGAGGGTGTCGATGGCCTCTTCCGTCGTCGCGGCGGTGTAGACGCCGGTCGACAGGTACTTCCAGCCGCCGTCGGCGACGACGAAGACGACGTCGGCGCTCTCGCCGGCCTTGAGCGCCTTGTTCGCCACGCCGATCGCCGCGTGCAGGGCGGCGCCGGTGGAGACGCCGGCGAAGATGCCCTCCTGCTGGAGGAGTTCGCGGGTGCGGGTGACGGCGTCGGCGGAGCCGACGGAGAAGCGGGTGGTGAGCACGGAGGCGTCGTACAGCTCGGGGACGAAGCCCTCGTCGAGGTTGCGCAGTCCGTAGACGAGGTCGTCGTAGCGCGGTTCGGCGGCGACGATCTTCACGTCGGGCTTGTTCTCGCGCAGGTAGCGTCCGACGCCCATGAGGGTGCCGGTGGTGCCGAGGCCGGCCACGAAGTGGGTGATGGACGGCAGGTCGGCGAGGATCTCGGGGCCGGTGCCGGCGTAGTGGGCGCCGGCGTTGTCCGGGTTGCCGTACTGGTAGAGCATCACCCAGTCGGGGTGCTCGGCGGAGAGTTCCTTGGCGACGCGCACGGCGGTGTTGGAGCCGCCGGCGGCCGGGGAGGAGATGATCTCCGCGCCCCACATGCCGAGCAGGTCACGGCGTTCCTGCGAGGTGTTCTCGGGCATCACGCACACCATGCGGTAGCCCTTGAGCTTGGCGGCCATGGCCAGCGAGATGCCGGTGTTGCCGCTGGTCGGTTCGAGGATGGTGCAGCCCGGGGTGAGGCGGCCGTCCTTCTCCGCCTGTTCGATCATGAACAGGGCGGGGCGGTCCTTGATCGAGCCGGTGGGGTTGCGGTCCTCGAGCTTCGCCCAGATCCGGACGTCGGCGGACGGCGACAGCCGCGGCAGGCGCACCAGGGGGGTGTTGCCCACCGCGGCCAGCGGGGAGTCGTAGCGCATCGCCGGTCAGACCGTTCCCGCCCGCCGCCCGACCGCCACCCCGGTCGGACGCGGCTCCGCCGCGGCGGATCCCCCGGCGACGGCCGGCAGGATCGTGACGTTGTCGCCGTCGGACAGCTTGGTGTTGATGCCGTCCAGGAAGCGGACGTCCTCGTCGTTGAGGTAGACGTTGACGAAGCGGCGCAGCTGCTCGCCGTCCACGATGCGGGCGTGGATGCCCGGGTGCCGGGTCTCGAGGTCGTTGAAGAGCTCGGCGAGGGTGTCCCCGGTGCCCTCCACCGCCTTCTGACCGTCGGTGTACTGGCGGAGGATGGTCGGGATGCGGACCTCGATGGCCATGGCTGAGGGCTCCTGTCGGAAGTGTCTGTCGTGGGTTCGTCAGGGCGCGCGGGGGCGCGCGGCAGTCCGCCGCGGCTCACGGCCCACGGCGGCGGAGGATCAACAGATGGCGCTGTTCAGCCTGCACAGGTCGACGTGCAGCCGCGCCACGAGCAGGGCGCCCGGCGCTGTTTCGCTCACGTCAGGGAGAACCATGGGGGCATCGTATCGATTCCCGGACCGGTCTCCGGAATGTGATCTCACGCTTCGGACACCTTCCTTCCGGGATGCGGGACCGGGGCCGGTGCGCCGGGTCAGTAGGCCTCGACGACCTCGACCTCCTCCTCGGTGACCTCGCCCTCCAGGATGCGGAAGGAGCGGAACTGGAACTCGCCGGCGCCGTCGGTGTCGGCGGTGGAGACCAGGACGTAGTGGGCGCCGGGCTCGTTGGCGTAGGAGATGTCGGTGCGGGAGGGGTAGGCCTCGGTGGCGGTGTGGGAGTGGTAGATGACCACCGGCTCCTCGTCCCGGTCGTCCATCTCCCGGTAGAGCTTCAGCAGGTCCTGGGAGTCGAACTCGTAGAAGGTGGGCGAGCGGGCCGCGTTCAGCATGGGGATGAAGCGCTCGGGGCGGCCGGCGCCCACCGGGCCCGCCACCACGCCGCACGCCTCGTCGGGGTGGTCCTCGCGGGCGTGGGCGACGATCCGGTCGTACAGGTCCTGGGTGATGGTCAGCATGGGGCTCAGGATAAGCAGACGGGCCGTTCCGTACCGAGGGGTGGTACGGAACGGCCCGTATGCCGGACGCCTTGAGCGGAGGGCGCGGGGGCGCCACGAGTGCCCCCTGCGGTTCGGCGTCCCGGGGAGGGGTCAGCCGACCCTCTGGAACCGGTCCTCGTCGCGCCGGGTGACCTGGGGGTTGCGGCGCTTGAGGAAGAACCAGCCGACGCCCAGGGCGAGGGCCCACCCGGCCATCACGTACAGGCAGATCCTGGCGTTCGCGTCGATGGCGATCATGCCGGTGACGAAGAGCAGGAACGCGATGGCGATGTAGGAGCAGACCGAGCCGCCGGGCGCCGGGAAGGACGAGGCGGGCAGCCGGCCGGCGACGACCCGGCGGCGGTAGAGGACGTGGCTGATCAGGATCATCAGCCAGGTCCAGATGCCGGCGGCGGTGGCGATGGAGGTGACGTAGCCGAAGGCCTTCTCCGGGACGGTGTAGTTCAGGACGACGCCGATGCCCATGAAGACCACGGAGGTGGCGATGCCGAGCGCCGGGGTCTTGGTGGACGACAGCCGCTTGAAGACCCGCGGGGCCTCGCCGTTGTCGGCGAGGTTGCGCAGCATGCGGCCGGTGGAGTACATGCCGGAGTTGCAGGACGACAGGGCGGCGGTGAGGACGACGAAGTTGACGATGCCGGCGCCGGCCGGGATGCCGATGACCGCGAACGCCTTCACGAAGGGGCTGACCCCGTCGGAGAACTCGGTCCACTTGACCACGCACAGGATGACGGTGAGCGCGCCGACGTAGAACAGGGCGATGCGCCAGGGCAGGGTGTTGATCGCCTTGGGGAGGGTCTTCTCGGGGTTCTCGGACTCGCCGGCGGTGACGCCGACGAGCTCGACGGCGAGGTAGGCGAACATGACGCCCTGCAGGGTCATCAGGGACGAGCCGATGCCCTTGGGGAAGAAGCCGTCGAAGGCCCACAGGTTGGAGACGGCGGCGGTGTCGCCGGCCTGGCTGAAGCCGAGGGTGAGCACGCCGAGGCCGATCACGATCATGCCGATGATGGCGGTGACCTTGACCATGGAGAACCAGAACTCGATCTCGCCGAAGAGCTTCACCGAGATCAGGTTGGCGCCGAACAGGATGATCAGGAAGACCAGGGCCGACGTCCACTGCGGGATCGCCGGGAACCAGAAGTTGATGTAGATGGCGGCGGCGGTCAGCTCGGCCATGCCGGTGACCACCCACATCAGCCAGTAGGTCCAGCCGGTGAAGTAGCCGAAGAACGGGCCGAGGAACTCGCGCGAGTACTCGGCGAACGAACCCGAGACGGGCCGGTAGAGCAGGAGTTCGCCGAGGGCCCGCATGATGAAGAAGATGATGACGCCGGCGAGGGCGTACATGACGATCAGACTGGGACCGGCCTTGGCGATGTTCGCCCCGGCTCCCAGGAAGAGTCCGACGCCGATGGCGCCGCCGATCGCGATCATCTGGACCTGGCGGCTGTTGAGACCTCGCTCGTAACCCTCTTCGGGTGCGGACTCCGTGTCGACCTGCGGTGAGGTCATGTGCGGTGCGCCTTTCTCCATGCCGATCCGAGCCGCTGTCGGCCTCGGATCGGGTCTCGATCCCCCCGGACTGATGGAGCTGGGCGGGCTCTGGGAGTCCGCCCGTGCCTGGCCGGCGGTCGCCGGCTCGGTGGCGCACCCGGCGAACGTACGGGTGGTGTTCGCCGGGCGGTCGTGAAGATTTATCACGGCCGCAATACTGATCACACGGGCGGTGTGTGGCGTGCCTCACGGGGAGAAGTGGACAAAAGGCACCTGAAGAGCCCATAGACGGCGGGCTCTTTGACGCGATCGTTATCCGGATTTGAGTGCCCTCTGAGCGAACGCGTCAGCGGACTTTTCCGGACTTTCCGGGTGGATTCACGGCATGCTCGTCATGGATTCACGGCATGAGGGTGGTGACCAGGGTCTCCTGGAGTCCGCCGAGCCACAGGTACGCCATCACCATCGGCTTGCGCGGGTCCTCGTCGGGGAGGTGGAAGAGGAGGTCGCTGTCGTCCTCGTCGCTGATCTCCAGGCGGGAGCCGATCGCCAGGCGCAGGTCGTTGAGGGCGCCGAGCCACTGGCGGGACTCGTCCGGCGACAGTTCCAGCACCGCGCCGGCCTCGCCGGCCGGGGTGAGCGCGTCCAGGGAGCGGATCACCGCGAGGGCGTTGTCGCGCTTGCCGGCCCGCAGGTCGTTCTCGGTGTAGCGGCGGAACTCCGCGGAGTGGGCCCGCTGCTCCTCGGCCTCCTCGGCCCGCGCAGCACCCTCGGGATCCACGTAGGCGTCCGGGAAGAGGCGGCGCAGCACGGGGTCGGAAGGGGGCTCGCTCGGCCCCTCGTCGAAGAGCCCGGCGAACGGGTCGGCGGAGGCGTCCTCGGCGGGTCCGGGGCCGATGAGCTCCATCAACTGCACGGCCAGCGACCGGATGATGGAGATCTCGACGTCGTCGAGGGCGACGGCCGCGCCGCCGCCGGGGAGCGGTTCGAAGGTTCCTGGCATGGCGGCGATCGGCTGCTTCCGGTCCTGCGGGCGGGGGCGGGTCATGTCCGGCTCGGTCACTTCCGGTCGTGCTGGAGGGTGGCCCACAGTCCGTAGCCGTGCATGGCCTGGACGTCGCGTTCCATCTCCTCACGGGTACCGCTGGAGACGACCGCCCGGCCCTTGTGGTGGACGTCGAGCATGAGCTTGGTGGCCTTGTCCTTGCTGTAGCCGAAGTACGTCTGGAAGACGTACGTCACGTAGCTCATGAGGTTGACCGGGTCGTTGTGGACGATGGTGACCCACGGGACGTCGGGCTCGGGTACGGCGAAGGCCTCCTCCGCCGATTCGGTGCGTTCGATCTCCAGGGGTGCGGGTGACGTCACACAGCCCATGCTGCCACCGCAGGGGGGTGGTCGCACAAACCGGCCCGCTGTTCCGGTGCACGGACTGAAATCGTCAAAGTGACGAAATGGGGGTAGCATCCCCGTCATGAACACAGCGGACCTTGGGCTGCCGGTGGATGTTCCGTCGACGGCGCTCTTCACTGACCAGTACGAGCTGACGATGCTGCGGGCCGCGCTGAAGGCGGGCACGGCCGGGCGGCGCAGCGTGTTCGAGGTCTTCACCCGACGCCTGCCCGACGGCCGCCGCTACGGCGTGGTGGCCGGCACCGGGCGGGTGCTGGACGCGGTGGAGAACTTCCGTTTCGACCCGGGCGTCCTGCGGTTCCTGCGCGAGAAGGACATCGTCGACGAGGAGACCCTGGACTGGCTGGCCGGCTACCGCTTCTCCGGTGACATCTGGGGCTACCCCGAGGGCGAGGTGTACTTCCCGGGCTCGCCGATCATGCGGGTGGAGGGCAGCTTCGCGGAGTGCGTGCTCCTCGAGACGGTGATCCTGTCGATCCTCAACCACGACTCGGCGATCGCCGCCGCGGCCTCCCGGATGTCGTCCGCCGCCGGGGACCGCCCGCTGATCGAGATGGGCGCCCGGCGCACCCACGAGCTGTCGGCGGTGGCCGCCGCCCGGGCCGCGTACGTCGGCGGCTTCGCCACCACCTCCGACCTGGCGGCCGGCTTCCGCTACAACATCCCCACCGTGGGCACCTCCGCCCACGCCTTCACCCTGCTGCACGACAGCGAGCGGGACGCCTTCCGGGCCCAGGTGGACTCCCTCGGCAGCGGCACCACGCTGCTGGTGGACACCTACGACGTGACCGAGGCGGTCCGTACGGCCGTGGAGGTCGCCGGGCCGGACCTGGGCGCCGTGCGGATCGACTCCGGCGACCTGCTGCTGGTGGCGCACCGGGTGCGGCAGCAGCTGGACGAGCTGGGCGCCACCGGCACGAAGATCGTCGTGACCTCGGACCTGGACGAGTACGCCATCGCCTCGCTGGCGGCGGCGCCCGTGGACGCGTACGGGGTGGGCACCCAGCTGGTGACCGGCTCGGGGCACCCGACGGCCTCCATGGTGTACAAGCTGGTCGCGCGCGCGCAGTCCGCCGACCCGAAGGCGCCGCTGGTGCCGGTGGCGAAGAAGTCCACCGGCGGCAAGACCTCCGTCGGCGGCCGCAAGTGGGCCGCGCGGCGGCTGGACGAGCACGGCGTCGCCGAGGCCGAGGTGATCGGCACCGGCGAGGTGCCGGCCGAGCTGGCCGACCGGCAGCTCCTGGTGAAGCTGGTCGAGGGCGGCACGGTGATCGCCCGGGAGCCGCTGGACGTGGTCCGCGACCGGCACGCGGCGGCCCGCGCGGGCCTGCCGCTGTCCGCCACCCAGCTCTCCCGGGGGGAACCCGTCCTTCCGACGGAGTACGCGCACGGGCCGTCGGGTAGCTGAGAACGTGCCCCTCGTACGCGGGGCAGGGCTCCCGGTGCGCGGGCGGGGGCTCCCGCCCGCCCTGCCGTGCCCCTGCCCGCGTCGTCCGTCATTCCCTAGGCTCGGAGGTTCCCCCTGCCGGGCCCGCCCCCATCCGACCCCATAGCCGAAGGACACCGACCATGCGCCGCGCACTGATCGTCGTTGACGTGCAGAACGACTTCTGTGAAGGGGGCAGCCTCGCCGTGGCCGGTGGTGCGGACGTGGCCGCCGCCATCACCGAGCTGATCGGCCAGGCCGCCTCGGCCGGCGGCTACCGGCACGTGGTGGCCACCCGCGACCACCACATCGCGCCCGGCGGGCACTTCGCCGACAACCCCGACTACGTACGGTCCTGGCCCGCGCACTGCGTCGCCGGGACGGAGGGGGTCGGGTTCCACCCGAACTTCGCCCCCGCGGTGACGTCGGGCGCGGTCGACGCCGTGTTCGACAAGGGGGCGTACTCGGCGGCCTACAGCGGGTTCGAGGGGGCCGACGAGAACGGGACGCCGCTGGCGGAGTGGCTGCGGGAGCGGGAGGTCGAGGAGGTGGACGTGGTGGGCATCGCCACGGACCACTGCGTGCGGGCGACCGCGCTGGACGCGGCGCGGGAGGGGTTCCGCACCCAGGTGCTGCTCGATCTCACCGCGGGGGTGGCGGCGGAGACCACCGAGCGTGCGCTGGAGGAGCTGCGCTCGGCGGGGGTGGAGCTGTCGGGGAAGCCCGTCGTGCAGTAGCCCTGCGCCGGGGCGGGCCTGGGGGCGTCGCGCGGCCCGGCGCTCGCGGGGTGCCGCCGCGCCCGCTAGGCGGAGGCCGCCGGGGGCCTGAGGAGGGCTCTTATGGGGTGCCAGAGTTCCACCGTCAGGGCGATGGTGTCGGGGTTGGTGCGCCATATGAGGCCGTCGGGGTGGTGGAGGACCGCCGTGATCTCGTCGGGGGTGGGCGGGGCGGCGTTGCCCCGGAGGTAGATCGCCCGCAGGCCCAGGTTGCGGAGCCTGGTCAGGGCTCGTGCGCGGTTCTGGGCGTGGACGAGGACGCGGACCCCGGCCGGTGCGTCGGCGGCGGGGCTGGGCAGGTTCAGTGCCACCACCACCGTGCCGTTCGGCAGCTTGCAGAAACCTCCTGCGGCCATGTGGTCATACCCCCGTGTCAGCCGGTGTCAATAAGCGAGTCACAGGAGGCACCTAAACACGGATCGGCGGTGACCCGCCAGGGGGTCACCGCCGATCATGTGTTGACCTGCGAAGATGCTATTTACCTACCTGCGGGGCCGACCTCGAGCTCGATCGTCGAGCCGTTCTTGGCCTCCTTGAGGATCTTGATCTTCGTGTTGGTGTCAGTGACCTTGACGCCGGCGGTCGGGTTCGACTCGTCGTAGTAGGTGTTGGTGCGGTCGTTGAAGACCGACACGCCCTTCGACGACGGGATCCACGTCGCCACGTCCGCCTTGTGCAGCGTCATGCCGTCGGTGCGGTACTTGCTGAACGGCGCGTCGTAGCTCTGGATGCGGTTGCGCATCAGCGTGCCGTCGGACCACTTCAGCGCGGTCGGGTGCGAGTCCACCGGGAGGACCAGACCGGTGCCCGGGTGCTGGCTGGTGTTGTTGTCCGCCTGGGAGGTGTCCCACTTCCAGATCAGCAGGCCGTTCTGGTACGCGTAGTGCTCGACCCAGTCCGGGCGGGCCGTGAAGCCGAAGTTGTACGGGCCGACCTCGAGGGTCTTGTCGTACGACACGTACTGGCGGTTCTCGGCGATGTAGTACTGCGCGTAGTCCTTGGTGAAGGACGCGCCGATGCGGGAGAAGCCGGTGGCCTTCCAGGCGGCGTCGGCGGTCTCGACGTCGTCCGAGAAGACCGGGGCGCCGTCGGCCGTCACCGCGATCGCGTCGGCCGTGAAGCCCTTCTGGGCCACTCCGCCGTCGGTCTGGTAGCGGAAGCGCAGGTCGATCTTCTGGCCGGCGTAGGCGTCCAGGGAGTACGCGAACTTCTTGTAGCCGTCGAGCGTGCCGTGCAGGGCGGGCTTGTCGCTGCCGTCGCGCGGGACCGGCTGGCCGTCGACCGTGCCGTCGATGGCGGTCCAGTTGGCGCCGCCGTCGGTGGACACCTCGGTGTAGAGGTAGTCGTAGTTGGCCTCGATGTCGTACCAGCCGTCGAAGGTGAGCTCGGCGGACGACTTGCCGGTCAGGTCGACCGAACGGGACAGCGTGTTCCTGAGGTCGTCACCGCTGCCGCTCCACCACTGGCTCCGGCCCTGGGACGGCTGGATGACCTCGGTGGTCACGGCCTTCTTCGGCAGCGTGACGACCAGCGCCTGCTTGTTCTTGGTGTTGTACTCGGCGACGCCCAGCTTGTGCCAGGAGTTGACGCCCGCCTTGGCGGTGTCGTAGTTCAGCCAGCCGAGCTGGAGCTTGTCCCAGGCGGTCATGTCGCCGGGCAGGTCGCCGATCTCCTTCTTCCCGGTGCCGAGCCAGGAACCGGAGGACATCAGCGACCAGAAGCCGGTGGAGTTCTCGCCGCCCGCGGTGTCGTAGAGGTCCGGCAGACCGAGGTCGTGGCCGTACTCGTGGGCGAAGACGCCGAGTCCGCCGTTCTCCGGCTGGACGGTGTAGTCGCCGACCCAGATGCCGGTGTCGCCGATCTGGGCGCCGCCGAGCTTGTTCTGCTCGGGGCCGGTGGCGCCGGCGTCGGTGCCGAAGGCGTACCAGCGGTGGGCCCAGATCGCGTCGGTGCCCTGGGCGCCGCCGCCCGCGGACTCGTCCTCACCGGCGTGCACGATCTGGAAGTGGTCGATGTAGCCGTCGGGCTCGTTGAAGTCGCCGTCGCCGTCGAAGTCGTAGCGGTCCCACTCGTCGAACCGGGCCACGTCCGCCTTGATCTGGGCGTCGGTGCGGCCGGCCGCCTTCTGCTGGGCGACGTAGGCGTTCAGGCCGTCGCTGACGACGTTCCAGACGCTGGGGCAGTTGGTGTCGCCACAGGCGTTGTTGCCGTAGCGGGCCTCGTTGTAGGGGACCTTGACCCAGTCGGAGACCTCGCCCTCGACCGAGTAGCGGCCGGAGGACTGCTTCTCGTAGTAGGTCTTGACCGAGTCGACGCCCTTGCCGGACCCGAAGTACAGGTCCTCGAAGTGCTGCTGGTCGTAGTCCTCCTGCCAGGCCGTGGAGTTGTCCTTCTTGCGGTCCGGCTTGGCTATCTGGTTGTGCAGCGGGCCGGGCTCGCCGCCGTAGCGGCTGTCGATCTTGTCGCCGAACTCGACCAGGATCGTGAAGATCTTGTCGGTCTTCTCGCGGCCGAGCTCCACGTACTTGCTGTCGCCCTTTTTGCTCTTGAGCTGGACGACCTTCGAACCATCGCGGTTCTTGACCGACGCCTTACCGGATATGACCTGGTTGAGGGCTTCCTCGCGCTGGGCCTCCTGCGTCTTGGAGAGCGGCCCCTCGAGGTCGTGCTCGACGTGGTTGTGCGCCGCCGGGTCGTGCCGGTCCACGGCGCCGGCGCGATCGGCCTTGTCAGCCGAGTCGGCCTGGGCCACGGTGAACGCAGAGCAGGTGGCGGTGACCGCCGCGAGTGCCACGCCTATCGCGGCCGCTCTGGACGTCCAGGTTCTACTCGTCACTTGAGATCCCCTCCCGCGTGCGTGCGCGCGGCCGAAGGAGGTTCCGTCTGTGGAAGGTCCCGCACGCACGTGATCAACGCGTGTAGTCAAGTGACGACATTTGACTAGAGGTTCGCCAGAAAAAACAGACCTTGACTTGGACAGATCAATGGCACTATGCGGAGGCCGGGTTCGCTTACCGGACACATCCGTGCGAAACCCTGCGGGCGCGTACGACCGTCCACGTGGTGGACGCCGTGAATCCGTGCGCCCCCTGTGCACCGGCCGTGTCGGTCAGGTCACGCTTACCGTCCGTTCCCCCCGGGCACGCTCGCGGTTAGAGTCGTCTGGCGCAACCGCCCCGAACCGGTGGAAACCCAGGCGGACAGCCCCCGACTCCCGAGGACACGATGGCCATGCCCCGTCCGACTGTCACTCAGCTCGCTTACGGTTCGTGCACCGTGATCCTGGCGACGTTCGCCATGCTGCTGTTGTCCGGGGCGAGTTCGGCCGTGGGCATCGCGCTCGTCGCCGTCCCGGCGCTCGCCCTCGGACTGCTGGTGGCCATGACGGTGCCGCGCCCCGGGCCCCGGCGTCCCGTCGCGGTGGAGCGGCCCGCCGGGGCGGAGCTGCCCGTGGCCCCGGGACCGGTACGGGCCACCGTCGCTCCCGCGTCCCGCGAACCGGTGCGGGAGCGCGCGGCGTCCTGAGCGGGCGGCGCCCTCATCTCGTGCTGACCACCACGGTCTTGGCCGTCTTGTCGTGCAGGCCCTGTTTGTAGGGCCGGTCGAAGAAGCTCCAGCCTCCCGCGATCGCGGTCCACAGGCAGGCGCAGCAGAACGCGAACGGCAGCCACAGCACGAGGGCGCGGATGAACGAGGTCTGCACGGAGGGCGTGGAGCCGTCGGCGAGGTCGGCCACCCGCATGCGCAGCCACTTCTTGCCCAGGGTCTGACCGTTCCGGGCGGTCATGAAGGTGTCGTAGGCGATGTAGAGGACCGCGGCGATGAGGGACTGCCCGAAGGAGTTGCCGACGTTGACGCGGTCGCCGTCGACGCTGTACTCGCTGACCCCGAACGGCCAGGTGAACAGCCAGACGACGATGCCGACGAGGATCATGTCGATGACGCGGGCGAGCGTGCGCCTGCCGCTGTCGGCGAGCGGGGGCATGCCGGCGAGGGGGCCGGAGGGGTCGGGACCACCGCCGTAGGGGCCGCCACCACCGCCGCCGTAGGGGCCGCCGCCGCCCTCGGAGGGCGGGGGCGGGCCGCCGGGGGTGTCGTACGGGGAGCCCGGCCCCGGGGTCTCGGGGCCGCCCGGCGGGGGGTGCTTCTTGAACGGGTCGTCGTCCGGCGGCTGCCGACCGGAGCCGGGGGGCGGTTCGGTGGTCATGCCCCCGAGTCGATCGTGAACCCCCCGGCCCCGCATCCGGCGAGCGGCCGTCCGGATTAGCGGTGGTACGGGTGACGCGGACTCAGTCGGCGGCGACGAACGTGTGCGCGGCCTTGTCGTGCCAGCACTGGTGCCAGGGCTTGTCGAACAGGCACCACAGAACGCCGACGACCCCGACGACGAGCAGTCCGGGCACGCTGTAGACCAGCCAGCGGCGCAGGGCCGCGCCGAAGGACGGCGCCTCGTGTCCCTCGATGTCCCGCACCTCGATGCCCAGCAGCTTCTTGCCCAGGGTGCGGCCCCACTTGGCGGTCGGCAGCACCTCCAGGAGGACGCCGGCGAGGAGGAGGACGACGAGGACGATGCCGAGGTGGACGGAGGTGGTGCCGTCGAGCAGCCAGACGGTGACGGTCTCGCCGGACAGCTTGGCCGCGTCGATCTTCGCGTCGATGTGGTCCACGGCCTTGATGCCGAGCGGCACGGCGGCCACGGCGGTGACGGCGCCGAGGACGACGGTGTCCAGCAGCCGGGCGGCCAGCCGCCTGCCGAGGGCGGCGGGACGGGCCGCGGCCTGGCGCCGGGCGGCGGCCTGGAACACGTCCTCGACCGGCGGCTTCCAGGGCGCAACGGGCTGCTCCTCGGCGCCGGCCAGCCGGTGCACCTGCTGCGCCCAGGAGGACTGGCCACCGCCGGCGCCGCTCGTCAGGGGCGCGGCGACGGCAGCGGCGGGCTGGGGGACCGCGCCCGCCGCGTGGCCTGTTCCCGCCGTGCCCGCGGTCTGCGGGGGCACGGCGGGGGCGGTGGCCTGCCGGGGGCCGGGCGGAGTCGTGGCGGCAGCGGCGGCGGCACGGTCGGCCGCGGCCTTCCCGGCCCCGAACCCGGGCCGTCCGGGGGCGGCGGAGCCCGTCCGCTGCCCCGCGGGGCCCTGTCCCGTGCGGGGAGTGACGGCGCGGAACGTCATCGTGCCCTCGTCCGCGGGCTCCCCGTCGGGAACCCCGGCCCCCCGCCGCGGCTTCGGCGCCGGACCGCGGAAGACGAAGGTGTCGCCCGAGCCGGCCGCGGCCTGCCCGTCCGGGACGTCCGCGCCCGCGGGCCCGGTCTCCGGCGCGGCGGGCGCGGCGGGCGCGGCAGGCGCGGCAGGCGCGGCAGGCGCGGCAGGCGCGGTGGGCGCGGCCGTGTGCGGCGTCCTCGGGTCGGCGCCCCAGGACACCTTGCGGTCCTGGTCGCCGCCGAAGCCCGTCTGGTGGGAGCGGTCGGCGCCCCACGCCGAGGCGGGCTCGGACCGGCTGCCGTGCCGGGACCCGTCCGGGAGCGGCTCTCCGACCGGGTCCTCGTCGAAGAAGTGCGGTCCGGTCTCCTCGAGGGAGGGCAGCGCCGGGCTCGCGCCGGGCGGTGGTGCGAGCGACTCGCCGTCCTCGGGCGCCGGACGGCTCGTGCCCGGCACCCAGGAGGTGCCGTTCCAGTACCGGACGTATCCGGGAATGGAGGGGTCCGGGTAGTACCCTTCGCGGGGCCTGTCGTCACCGGGGGCCGGGGTTGGGGCACTCATTCCGTCGTCCCGTATCTGCTCGATGGGGTGGGTCGGGGGGAACCACATCTATCAGAAGAGCGGGGACCTGACCGCCCGTCCGGCCGGACCCCACCCCTTTCGGGCGCCTTCTCGTTCAGAAGAGCTTGCCCGGGTTGAGAATGCCCAGCGGGTCGAAGACCCGCTTGACGGCCCGCTGCATCTCCAGGCCCACGGGGCCGATCTCGCGCGCCAGCCACTCCTTCTTCAGCACGCCGACCCCGTGTTCGCCGGTGATGGTGCCGCCGAGTTCCAGGCCGAGCGCCATGATCTCGTCGAAGGACTCGCGGGCCCGCCGCGTCTCCTCGGGGTCCGTGGCGTCGAAGCAGACCGTCGGGTGGGTGTTGCCGTCGCCGGCGTGGGAGACGACGCCGATGGTGAGCCGGTGCTTCTCGGAGATCCGCTCGACGCCGTCGATGAGTTCGCCGAGCTTCGAGCGGGGCACGCACACGTCGTCGATCATCGTCGTGCCCTTGACCGCTTCGAGCGCGACCAGGGACGTCCGGCGTGCCTGGAGCAGCAGTCCGGACTCGGCGGCGTCCTCGGCCTGCACGACCCGGGTGGCGCCGGCCTCCTCGCACAGCGCGCCGACGGCGGCGAGGTCGGCGGCCGGGTCGGTGGTGTCGAAGGCGGCCAGCAGCAGGGCCTCGGTGGACTCCGGGAGGCCCATGCGGGTCAGGTCGTTGACGGCCTTGACCGTCGTGCGGTCCATGAGTTCGAGGAGGGAGGGGACGTGGCCTCCCGCCCGTCGCCCACCGCCCTTCCGCGGACGCGCTTCGCGCCCTTCCGTCCCCATGATGCGGCACACGGCGTCGCAGGCGGCGGCGGAGGAGGAGAACTCGGCGGCCAGCACCAGCTGTTCGGGCGGCTCGGGCCGCAGGGCGAGGACCGCGCGGACGACGATGCCGAGGGAGCCCTCGGAACCGACGAACAGGCGGGTCAGGTCGTATCCGGCGACGCCCTTGGCGGTGCGGCGGCCGGTGGACATCAGGCGGCCGTCGGCGAGGACGACGTCGAGGCCGAGGACGTACTCGGCCGTCACCCCGTACTTCACGCAGCACAGTCCGCCCGACGCGGTGCCGATGTTGCCGCCGATGGTGCACGTCTCCCAGCTGGAGGGGTCGGGCGGGTAGCACAGGCCGTGCTCGCCGACCGCGCGGGAGAGCGCGGCGTTGACGACGCCGGGTTCGACGACGGCGATCCGGTCGACCGGGCTGATCTCCAGGATGCGGTCCATCTTCGTCAGGGAGAGCACGACGCAGCCGTCGGTGGCGTTGGCGGCGCCGGACAGGCCGGTGCGGGCGCCCTGCGGGACGACGGGCACGCGCAGTCCGGTGGCGGTGCGCATGACGTGCTGTACCTGTTCGACCGTGCGCGGCAGGACCACCACCGCGGGGCTGCCGGCCGGGCAGAAGCTCGCCATGTCGTGGGCGTAGGAGGCCGTGACGTCGGGGTCGGTGAGGACGGCCTCGGGGGGCAGGCCTTCGAGCAGCCGGTCGACGAGGGGGCCGGCCGTCACCGTGTCTTCATCGCGTCGCGCTTCGATACGGCTCATGATCACAGCGTGACACCGGGGGCCATCGGTGTGAACCCCGTGTACGGCAGCCGCGTCACGTCGGAGTGTGATCATCGCATGGGCGTGGGGTGTGGCGCACAGTGTGCGCCATGACGGTGTGCGCCACGGACGACAAGCCCCAAGAGCCCCGGCGGCGGGTCCGCCGCCGGGCGCTGCTCGCCTCGGTCGCCGGGTGCGCCGTGCTGGGCGGGGTGCCGGTGCTGTTGCTCTGGGGGCACCGGGCCCCGCCCGCCCCGGATCCGGGGGCGCGGGCGCTGGCGGCGGTCACCCGCGGGGCGCCGGCCGCGCTGCCCGACCTGGAGGCGCTGGTCGAGGAGCGCGAGCGGCGGGTGCGCGGGCATCCGGAGGACGCGGAGGCCTGGGCCGTGCTCGGGGCGGCCCGGGTGGAGCAGGGGCTGCGGCTGGCGGACCCGGCGTACTGGCCGCGGGCCGAGAAGGCGCTGCGCACCTCGTTGAAGGCGCGGGCGAAGGGGAACGCCCCGGCGCTGCGGGGGCTGGCCGCGCTGGCGAACGCGCGGCGGGACTTCGCCGGGGCGCGGAAGTGGGGCGAGGCGGCGCGGAAGCTGGAGCCGGAGCGGTGGACGACGTATCCGCCGCTGATCGAGGCGTCCGCCGGGCTCGGCGACGACGAGGAGACGGGGAGGCTGCTGGAGAAGCTGACGGACCTGCGCTCCGGTCCCGCCGTGATGGCGCGGGCGGCGGCCGTGTACCGGGACCGGGGCTGGCGGGAGGACGCGGCGGCCGAGCTGGCGGACGCGGCGTCGGCCGCCGGGGAGCCGGCCGAGCGGGCGGCGTACCTGGAGCGGGCCGGGCAGCTCGCCTGGGAGCGCGGCGACCGCCAGGACGCGCTGCGGTACTTCCGGAAGGCGGTGCGGACCGATCCCGACCAGCGGGCGGCGCAGGCCGGACAGGGCAGGGTGCTGGCGGCGCTGGGGCGGACGACGGAGGCGCTGAGCGCGTACCGGGCGGCGCTGGCGAGGCAGCCCCGGCCGGAGTACGCGCTGGAACTGGGGGAGCTGTACGAGTCGCTGGGGCTGAAGCGGGCCGCGCAGGCGCAGTACGGGGTGGTGCGGGAGCGGGTCCGGCTGGCCGCGGCGCACGGGGGCGACGAAGGGCTGGTGCTGGGGCGGTTCGAGGCGGACCACGGGGACGCGGCCGGTGCCGTGCGGCGGCTCCGGGGGCTGTGGGAGCGGCAGCCGTCCACCGCGGTGGCGGACGCGCTGGGGTGGGCGCTGCACCGGGCGGGTGAGCACGAGGAGGCTCTGCCCTTCGCCGTGCGGGCGACCGAGGGGACGGAGGGGGGCGGGGTGCGGAGCGCGCTGTACGCGTTCCACCGGGGGATGATCGAGCGGTCGCTGGAGCGGTACGGGGCGGCCCGGCGGCACCTGGGAGAGGCCCTTCGGATCAACCCGTGGTTCTCGCCGGTGCGGGTGCCGCAGGCAAGAGCGGCGCTGGCCCGCCTGGGTGAGCCTTCCCTCCAGGCGGGGCCCGAGCTGTCCTGAGGCGCGCGTCGGCGCGGAGCGGGGGCGGGTCACGCGGCCCGGCGTTCGCCCGCGCTCGCGGGGTGCCTACAGGTTGCCGCGCTTGGCCTGCTCGCGCTCGATGGCCTCGAAGAGGGCCTTGAAGTTGCCCTTGCCGAAGCCCATGGAGCCGTGGCGCTCGATGAGTTCGAAGAAGACCGTCGGGCGGTCCTGGACCGGCTTGGTGAAGATCTGCAGCAGGTAGCCGTCCTCGTCGCGGTCGACGAGGATCTTCAGCTCGCGCAGCGTCTCCACCGGCACCCGCGTCTCCCCGGCCCACTCGCCGAGGGTGTCGTAGTACGAGTCGGGGGTGTCCAGGAACTGCACGCCGGACGCGCGCATCCGGCGGACCGTCTGCACGATGTCGTTGGTGTTCAGCGCGATGTGCTGCACGCCCGCGCCGCCGTAGAACTCCAGGTACTCGTCGATCTGGGACTTCTTCCTGGCGACGGCGGGCTCGTTGATCGGGAACTTGACCTTGAGCGTGCCGTCGGCGACCACCTTCGACATCAGCGCGCTGTACTCGGTGGCGATGTCGTCGCCCACGAACTCCTTCATGTTCGTGAAGCCCATGACCTTGTTGTAGAACTCCACCCACTCGTTCATCCGGCCGAGCTCGACGTTGCCGACGCAGTGGTCGACGGCCTGGAAGAAGCGCTGGGCCGGCGGCTCGACGATCGGGTCGGCGGCGACGTACCCGGGCAGGTAGGGACCGTCGTAGCCGGTGCGCTCGACCAGGGTGTGGCGGGTCTTGCCGTACGTGGCGATCGCGGCCAGGACGACGGTGCCGTGCTCGTCCTTCAGCTCGTACGGCTCGGCGACCGGGCGGGCGCCGTGCTCGACGGCGTAGGCGTACGCGGCGCGCGCGTCCGGGACCTCGATGGCGAGGTCGACGACGCCGTCGCCGTGCGCGGCCACATGGTCGGCGAGGAAGGCGCCCCACTCGGTGGACTGCTTGATCACCGAGGTGAACACGAAGCGGGCCGAGCCGCTCTCCAGGACGTAGGCGGCGGTCTCGCGGCTGCCGTTCTCCGGTCCGGAGTAGGCGACCAGCTTCATGCCGAAGGCGGTGGAGTAGTAGTGCGCCGCCTGCTTGGCGTTGCCCACGGCGAAGACGACCGCGTCCATCCCCTTGACCGGGAAGGGGTCGGCCTGCCGGGCGGTGTCGGGAGCGTGGTGTGTGGTCTGCGTCATAGGGGCAGGGTGGTGCAGCCCTGCAAGGTGCGCAATAGTTCGCCCGTTCACTGGGCAATGTGTCCAGCCGTACGCCCGTGCCGTCGGGCTTTCTGTACAGGATGACCACCGGGGAGGCCGGTATGGCGATCGATCATCTGGACGGGCGGATCATCCTGCTGCTGGCGCGGGAGCCGCGGATCGGGGTGCTGGAGATGTCGCGGCGGCTCGGGGTGGCGCGCGGCACCGTACAGGCCCGCCTCGATCGGCTTCAGTCGAACGGAGTCATCCGCGGATTCGGTCCCGAGGTGGATCCGGCGGCCCTCGGCTACCCGGTCACGGCGTTCGCCACGCTGCAGATCCGGCAGGGTCAAGGAGCCGACGTACGGGCCCACTTGGCGACGGTGCCGGAGGTGCTGGAGCTGCACACCACGACCGGTACCGGGGACATGATGTGCCGGCTGGTGGCACGTTCCAACGCCGACCTCCAGCGGGTGATCGACCGCGTCGTCGGTTTTGATGGCATCGTCCGGGCGTCCACGGCGATCGTCATGGAGAACCCCGTTCCGCTGCGGATCATCCCGCTGGTGGAACAGGCCGCGCTCGGCGAGTGACCCGACCTGGCCGAGCTGGGGTGAGCGGATGTGAACTTCTGGGAGTACCTGGTCGACCGCCATCAGCAAGTGCTCACCGACGCCTACCAGCACGCCAGCGTCGTCTTCCAGTGCATGGTCGTGGCGACCCTGCTGGGTGTGCTGATCGGGGTGGTCGCCTACCGCAGCGAGTGGGCGGGCAACCTGGCCACGACCGCCACCGCCACCCTGCTGACCATCCCGGCGCTGGCCATGATCGGTCTGCTGATCCCGGTCGTGGGGCTCGGAGTGGCGCCGACGGTGATCGCGCTGACGCTGTACGGGCTGCTGCCGATCGTGCGGAACGCGATCGTGGGGCTGCGCGGGGTCGATCCGTCGCTGGTGGACGCGGCCACGAGGATCGGCATGTCGCGCGCGGCCCGGCTGGCGCGGGTGGAGCTGCCGCTGGCCTGGCCGCCGATCCTGACCGGGATCCGGGTCTCCACGCAGATGCTGACGGGCATCGCGGCCATCGCCGCGTACGCCTCCGGCCCCGGCCTCGGCAACCTGATCTTCCGCGGGATCGCCTCGCTGGGCAGCAGCAACGCACTGAACCAGGTGCTCGCGGGCACCCTCGGGATCATCGTCCTCGCCCTGCTGTTCGACGCCGCGTACGTGCTGGTCGGACGGCTGACCATTCCCAGGGGGATCCGTGCCTGACGCCGAGGCGCCCGGGGCGGGGCCCGGGGCGGCCGGGGCGGCCATCGAGCTGGAGGGCCTGACCAAGCGGTACCCGGGCAGCGCGCTGCCGGCGGTCGACAACGTCACCATGGACATCCGGGCGGGCGAGACGGTGGTCCTCGTCGGTCCGTCGGGGTGCGGGAAGTCCACCACCCTGAAGATGATCAACCGGCTGATCGAGCCGACGGGCGGCCGGATCCGCATCGGCGGCGAGGACGTCACCGACATGGACCCGGTGCGGCTGCGCCGCACGATCGGGTACGCGATCCAGGCGAGCGGGCTGTTCCCGCACATGACGGTGGCGCAGAACATCGCGCTGGTGCCGCGGATGCTGCGCTGGCCGGCGGCCCGGGTACGGGCGCGGGTGGAGGAGATGCTGGACCTGGTCGGTCTGGACCCCGGCGAGTTCCACGGCCGTCGTCCGCGCCGGCTGTCCGGCGGTCAGCAGCAGCGGGTGGGGGTGGCGCGGGCGCCGGCGGCGGATCCGCCGGTGCTGCTGATGGACGAGCCGTTCGGCGCGGTCGACCCGATCACCCGGGACCACCTCCAGGACGAACTGATCCGGCTCCAGCGGGAGCTGCACAAGACGATCGTCTTCGTCACCCACGACTTCGACGAGGCGATCAAGATCGGTGACCGGATCGCGGTGCTGCGCGAACGCTCCCACATCGCCCAGTTCGACACCCCGGAGGCGATCCTCACCAACCCCGCCGACGACTTCGTGTCGGGCTTCGTGGGCGCCGGGGCCGCGCTGAAGCGGCTCGATCTCACCCGGGTGCGGGACGTGGGGATCACCGGCTGTCCGACGGCGAGCGTCGACGATCCGCTCCAGGAGATCTTCACCAGGCTCCGTTCCGGCGGCACCGACGAGGTGCTGGTGCTCGACAGGCGGGGCCGCCCCTACAAGTGGCTGCGGCGCGGCGACATGATGCGCGCCAAGGGGTCGCCGGCCCGCGCGGGCGCGCTGGTGCACGACACGGTGACCCGGGACGCGACCCTGCGGGACGCGCTGGAGGCCGTCCTCACCGACAACACCGGCCGGGTTCCCGTCACCGGGCGGCACGGCGTGTACGAGGGTGTCGTGGATGTGGAGACGCTGGTGAACTCCGTGCACGAACTGCTGGAGGCGGACCGGCTGGAGGCGATGGACGCCCAGCACGAGCTCCAGGAGCAGTGGTCCGCGCAGACGCACGCGGAGCAGGAGGGCTTCGGCGGGGAGGCGAAAACGTGAGAACCTCCGCTTCCGGTTCTTCCGGGCCTTCCGACTCGCCCAGGCCTTCCGGCCCTTCCGGTTCCTCCGGCTTCCCGGGCCCTTCCGGCTCCTTCGGCCCTTCCGGGCGGCGGCCCGGGGGCGAGCAGGAGGCGAAGGGGCCCGCGTTCCGGGACGAGGACGGCGGGCGGCCGGACGAGGCGGAGGCCGCTGCCCCGTCCCCGGCCGCGAAGCCGCCCCGGGTGACCTGGCAGAAGCTGACGTTCCTGCCCGCGGTGCTGATCGCCCTGCTGCCGGCGACCTGGCTGTGGTTCGAGCAGGCGGACCTCGACGCGCTCACCCGGAACGCGCTGTCGAACGGGCAGGTGTCCAAGGCGCTGTGGCAGCACATCGAGCTCACCGTCGTCTCGACGTTCTTCGTGCTGATCATCGCGATCCCGCTGGGCGTCCTGCTGACCCGCCGCACGTTCCGCAGGGCCGCCCCGGTGGCGATGGCGCTGGCCAACACGGGCCAGGCCACCCCGGCGATCGGCCTGCTGGCGCTGCTGGTGATCTGGCTGGGCATCGGCCGCAGGGCGGCCCTGACCGGCATCGTCGCCTACGCCGTGCTGCCGGTGCTCTCCAACACCATCGCGGGCCTGAGGGCCAACGACCCGACCCTGCTGGAGGCGGCGCGCGGCATCGGCGTGTCCCCGCCGGGCGTGCTCGCACGGGTGGAGCCGCCGCTGGCCGTCCCCCTCATCCTCGCCGGTGTGCGCACGGCGCTCGTCCTGAACGTCGGCACGGCGACGCTGGCGACCTTCGGCGGCGGTGGAGGGCTGGGCACGCTGATCACCACCGGGATCACCAGCCAGCGGATGCCGGTGCTGGTGGTGGGCTCGGTCCTCACCGTCGCCCTCGCGCTGCTGGTGGACTGGCTGGCCTCCCTGGCGGAGCTGCTGCTGCGGCCGCGGGGTCTGGAGACGGGCCCGTGAGACGGGCCCGCCCGTTCCTGGCCGGGGCGCTGCTGGCGGCGGCCTCGGGCTGCGGGCTGACCAGCGGCTCCCCCATGGTCGACGACGTGGAGCCGGGCTCGATCGGCGAGGGGAGGCCACTGGAGGGCGCGAAGCTCACCGTCACCTCGAAGGAGTTCACCGAGCAGCTCGTCCTCGGCGCGGTCATGGGCATCGCCCTCCAGGCGGCCGGCGCGGAGGTCGTCGACCGGACCGGCATCCAGGGCTCGGTCGGCTCCCGGGAGGCGGTCGTCAACGGCGACGCGGACGCCGGGTTCGAGTACACGGGCACGGCGTGGATCACGTACCAGGGCAACAGCACGCCGATCCCCGACGCGCGCGAGCAGTGGAAGGCGGTGCGGGACGCGGACGTGGGGAACGGGGTGGTCTGGCTGGAGCCGGCGGAGCTGAGCAACACCTACGCCCTCGCCATGAACCGGGCCAACCACGAGAAGTACCGCACCCGGACCCTCTCCGGGGTGGCGGAGCTGGCGAAGTCCGGCCCGGGGGCGGTGACGCTGTGCGTGGAGGGCGAGTTCGCCAACCGCGCGGACGGGCTGCCGGGCATGGAGAAGGCGTACGGCATGGACGTCCCGGCGCGCGACGTCACGCAGATGGACACCGGGATCATCTACACCCAGACGGCCGAGGGCGCCTGCGCGTACGGCGAGGTGTTCACCACCGACGGGCGCATCAAGTCCATGGACCTGGTGGTGATGGAGGACGACAGGAAGTTCTTCCCGAACTGCAACGCGGCGCCGACCGTCAACTCCGACACCTTCGGGAAGTGGCCGGCCATCGCGGAGGTGCTCGCCCCGGTGACGGCGAAGCTGGACAACACCGTGGCGCGGGACCTCAACGCGAGGGTGGACGTCGACGGGGAGGACCCGCACCAGGTGGCGCTGGACTGGATGGTGGCGGAGGGGTTCGTCAAGGAGGGCTAGCAGCCGGGGACTTTCCCGGTGCCCTTCTCCAGGGCGACCAGCGCGTCGACGGCGCCCTTGAGGGTGGTGACCGGGATCAGGCGCAGGCCCTCGGGGAGCTCGGACCGGGCGTCGGAGCACTCGTCCTTCGGCACCAGGAAGACGGTGGCCCCGTCCCGCTTGGCCGCCTGCGTCTTCAGGGGTACGCCGCCGACGGCGCCGACGGTGCCGTCCGCGTCGATCGTGCCCGTGCCGGCGACGATCCGGCCGCCGGTGAGGTCGCCGCCGTCGCCGTCGCCGTTCAGCTTGTCGACGATGCCGAGGGAGAAGAGCAGACCGGCGCTGGGGCCGCCGACGTCGGCGAGCTCGAAGGTGACCTCGATGCCGTCGTCCTCTCGGCCGAGGTGTCCCAGGGCGGCCCGGACGGCCTCGTCCTGGGACTCCTCCATCTGTTCGCGGTTGTACCGCTCGATCTCCTCGACGCTGTCCCCGCTGGGGTAGACGGAGTCACGGGGCATGACCGCCCGGTCCGTGTCGAACCAGCCGTCGATGACGTCCGGGAGGCCGACGCGGGTGTCCGGGGAGGTCGCCTCGATGGTGGTCATCCGCAACTGCCCGCTGGTCTCGCGGACCGGTGCGCCGGTGATCGTGATGACCGGGGTGCCCTTGTCCTCGCCGAGGACGTTCGCGGTCATGCCGGGGTGCGCGACGGAGAAGGGGAGCGGCGCGAGGCCGGCGGTGGCCAGCAGGGCCGCTATGGGCACCGCCAGGACGGCGAGGGCTTGGGGGCGCGTGAGGCGGGAGAACACGGGGCCAATCTAACCTGCCGCCACCGCGGGCAACCGTGCCACCCGACGTGCTGCCGCTGCGGGCAGGCGTGCCGCTGGGGCGGCACGCCTGCCCGCGGAGTGCGCAGGCACGCGGCGCGGAGGGTCAGCGCAGGGCCTCCGCCACCTCGCGGGCCGCGTCCATCACCCTCGCCCCCACCCGCTCGGGCACGACCTCCGCCAGCATGACCACACCCACGCTGCCCTCGACCCCGGTCACCCCGAGCAGCGGCGCGGCCGCCCCGCACGCGCCCGCCTCCAGCTCCCCGTGCGTCAGCGTGTACCCGGGGTCCTCCGCCCGCCGCTGCCGGGCCGACAGGATCGCCTTCCCCGCGGCCCCCCGCTCCAGCGGATGCCGGAACCCCGCGCGGTACGCCACGTGGTAGTCCGTCCACGACGGCTCCACCACGGCCACCGCCAGCGCCTCCGCCCCGTCCACCAGCGTCAGGTGCGCGGTCGCGCCGATGTCCTCCGCCAGCGACCGCAGCGCCGGCATCGCCGCCTCCCGCACCAGCGGGTGCACCTGCCGGCCCAGCCTCAGCACGCCCAGCCCGACCCGGGCCCGTCCGCCCAGATCACGGCGTACGAGAGCGTGCTGCTCCAGCGTGGCGAGCAACCGGTACACAACAGTCCGGTTCACGCCCAGTTTGTGGGAAAGCTCGGTGACGGTCAGCCCGTGGTCCGTATCGGCCAGCAGCTTGAGGACACGCAGTCCCCTGTCGAGCGTCTGAGAGGTCTCCGCGGTCACGACGCCCACTCCTTAGTGGTGAGGTCGGCGGCCCCCTCGCGGCGGATGCGTCACCGAGTCCCGTCGGTCACGCGCCCGAGAGGCCGCCGATCGGCCGGCGGCCCGGTCCTGACCCGGGCACAGTCGCTTCACGGCTGCGCTCCGCGGCGGCGCTGCCACGGGGCGTGTGCGTTGCGGGGACAGTAGCGAGCCGGTCCGGTGAGCGGAAGGCTCCGTCCAGAATCCGGGCACCCTCACAGGGAAGTCGCTCCGTTTGTCCCCATACGCACACACAGCGTCACCGCATGCGCGTGGCCCACTCCTGCACCTTTTCGATCCGCTGGCGCAGCTGTCCCGCGGTGGCCTCGGCCGAGGGCGGGCCGCCGCAGACCCTGCGCAGCTCGGTGTGGATGACGCCGTGCGGTTTGCCGCTCTGGTGGACGTACGCGCCGACGAGGCTGTTGAGCCGCTTGCGCAGCTCCATCATCTCCTTGTGGGAGACCACGGGGCGCCGTTCGGCGGGCAGTTCCAGCAGGTCGGCCTCGGTGTCCGGCTTCTTGCGGCTGTGCGCGATCTGCCGGGCCTGCCGCTTCTGCAGCAGCAGCTGCACCTGGTCGGGTTCGAGGAGGCCGGGGATGCCGAGGTAGTCCTGCTCCTCCTCGCTGCCGGGGTGGGCCTGCATGCCGAACTCGGCGCCGTTGTACGTCACCCGGTCGAAGACGGCGTCGGACTCCAGCGCCTCGAAGGGCAGCATGTCCTGCTCGCCGGTGTCCTCGTCCTGCTCCCGGTTCGCCTCCTCCATCTCCTTCTCGGACTCGGCGTACGGGTCCTCCTCGCCCTCCTTCTTGGGCTTGTCGAGGACGTGGTCGCGCTCGCGCTCCATCTCGCCTGCGAAGCCGAGCAGGTCCGGGATGGTCGGCAGGAAGACGGACGCGGTCTCGCCGCGCCGCCGGGACCGTACGAAACGGCCCACGGCCTGGGCGAAGAACAGCGGGGTGGAGATGGTGGTGGCGTACACGCCGACCGCGAGGCGTGGGACGTCGACGCCCTCGGACACCATGCGGACGGCGACCATCCAGCGGTCGGTGTTCCCGCTGAACTCGTCGATGTTCTTCGACGCGCCGATGTCGTCGGACAGCACGAGGGTGGCCTTGTGGCCGGTGATCTCGCGGATCAGCTTGGCGTACGCCCGCGCGGACTCCTGGTCGGCGGCGATGACGAGGGCGCCGGCGTCCGGGATGGCCTTGCGGACCTCGGTGAGGCGCTGGTCTGCGGCGCGCAGCACGGCCGGCATCCACTCACCGCGCGGGTCCAGCGCGGTGCGCCAGGCCTGGCTGACGGCGTCCTTGGTCATGGGCTCGCCGAGGCGGGCCTCGATCTCGTCGCCGGCCTTGGTGCGCCAGCGCATGTTGCCGCTGTACGACATGAAGATGACGGGCCGCACGACACCGTCGGCGAGGGCGGAGCCGTACCCGTACGTGTAGTCGGCGGACGACCGCCGGATCCCGTCGTCGCCCTCCTCGTAGGTCACGAAGGGGATGGGGTTGGTGTCGGAGCGGAACGGCGTACCGGTGAGCGCGAGCCGCCGGGTGGCCGGCTCGAACGCCTCCAGGCAGGCCTCGCCCCAGGACTTGGAGTCGCCGGCGTGGTGGATCTCGTCGAGGATGACGAGGGTCTTGCGCTGCTCGACGCGGTTGCGGTGCAGCATGGGGCGCACGCCGACGCCGGCGTACGTCACGGCGACGCCGTCGTACTCCCTGCCGAGCGGTCCCGCGCTGTACTCGGGGTCGAGCTTGATGCCTATCCGTGCGGCGGCCTCCGCCCACTGCTTCTTCAGGTGCTCGGTGGGCGCGACGACGGTCACCTGCTGCACGACGTGGTGGTGCAGCAGCCAGGACGCCAGCGTCAGCGCGAACGTCGTCTTGCCGGCGCCGGGCGTGGCCACCGCCAGGAAGTCCCGGGGCTGCGTCTGGATGTACTTCTCCATCGCCCCCTGCTGCCAGGCGCGCAGCTTTCCGGCGGTGCCCCAGGGGGCACGTCCGGGAAAGGCCGGGGACAGGTGGTGCGAGGCGGAGCTGGCGGTGGTAGTCACGATCTCCGATGGGGGTCGGGCGGCACGTCTGCGTCTGCGTATGACGACCGGGCCACCCTACCGATGGCCCGGAGGCGCCGACGCCGGCACGGGGCCGAGTCCGCCCAGGATGGGACTCAGGTCACATCGTCCTGCTCGGCCAAGTCCCTCAGCGCTTCGGAGATGCCTTTGACCTCGTCCAGGCTGCCGGTCGCCACAGCGATGACCAGGCGTTCAGCCGCGTCGATGTCGGGGCGTAGCTGCACCTCGTTCATGGCCAGGAAGACGACGCAGGAGACCCAGGCCGTGCGCTTGTTCCCGTCGACGAAGGGGTGGTTGATGACCAGGGACTGCAGGAGTGCCGCAGCCTTGTCGAACAGGTCGGCGTATGCCTCCTGCCCGAACATGGAGGCCGAAGGGCGATGCGCGGCGGACTCCAGCAAGCCCGCGTCGCGCACGACGACGACCTGGTCGTCGACGGCGTCCTCGGCAATGGCCAGGACGTCCTCGGCCTGAAGGTAGACACACGTCACTTCAGCCGCTCCAGCAGTTCGGCCCATTTGGCGGTCTGCTCCTTGGCGGCCTTGCGCACCAGCGCCTGGTGCGCGGTCCGCGCCAGATAGTCGTCCACGGCCCGCAGCAGTATCGCGTGCATGCTGACACCCTCCTCCTCGGCGCGCAGCTTGAGAGCTTCCGTCTGGTCGTCCCGAAGACGCAGGTTCATAGCCATACCAAAACGGTACCACCTCATGACATCAAAGTGGTACTACTTGACCGCCCTCACTCGCGCCGCCACCCACGCCCCCGCCAGCGCCACCGCCGCCATCGGCAGGAACACCGCGGCGAAGGCGGCCGGGTGGGAGCCGGTGGCCTGCGTCGCCGCGTGGCTCACCGTGCCGCCGCCCAGGGCCGCGAAGGCGGCGCCGCCCGCGGCGAGGAGGAGGACGTTGGAGAGGCCGTCGGAGATCTGGAGGGCGGCGGAGTTGGTGCCGGCCTCCTCGGGGGCGGAGAGCTGGAGCAGCAGCACGCTGGTGGAGGAGATCACCAGGCCCATGCCGAAGCAGCCGAAGCCCCAGGCGACCGCCACCGTCCAGGCGGGCACGGCGTCGATCAGCACGGAAGGGGCCGCCGCGATCGCCGCCGCGACCAGGACCATGCCGAGGACCATCAGGCGCTCCCGGTACGGCTCCAGGCGGGGCCGGGACTGGAACCAGGAGCCCAGCGCCCAGGTGCCGCCGCCCGCCGCGAGGGAGAAGCCGGCGAGGGTCGGGCTGAGGCCGCGCTGGGTGACCAGCATCAGCGGGACGAAGGACTCCGCCGCGATGAAGGAGCCGGCGGCGACTCCGCGCAGGAGGACGACCGAGGGCAGTCCGCGCGCCGCGCGACAGGTGCCGCGCGGGAGCAGGCCGAGCACGGCCGGGATCAGCAGGGCGACGCCCAGCGCGCCCGGCAGCAGGGAGACCCAGCGCAGGTCCTGGGCGGCGTACTGGAGCAGGCCCGCGCCGAAGGAGATCGCCAGGGCCAGGCGGATGCGGCGGCCGTCGAAGGAGGCGGGCGCGTCCCCGTTCACCGGGCCGGACGCCAGACGCCGTATCTGGGGCAGCGCGAGCGCCAGCGGGAACACCACGAGCAGCGGTATGCCGAGGAACACCCAGCGCCAGCCGATGTGCTCCGTCACCGCGCCGGAGGCCAGCGGGCCGACGATCGACGGCACCACCCAGCTCGCCGCGAACGCCGCCATGATCGCCGGCCGCAGCCGCTCGGGGTAGGCCCGCCCGACGATGACGTACAGCGCGACGATCACCAGGCCGCCGCCGAGCCCCTGCACGGCCCGCCCCAGGATGAACAGCCACATCGCCCCGGCCGTCCCGGCGAGCAGCAGCCCGGCCGCGAAGGAGGCGATGCCCCAGGTCAGCGGCGCGAGCGGGCCCCGCCGGTCGGACCACTGGCCGGACAGCACCATGCCGAACAGGCTGGTCGTGAAGTACCCCGAGAACGCGAACGCGTACAGGGACACCCCGTCCAGCTCCCGCGCCGCCACCGGCATCGCCGTGCCGACCGCCGTCGCCTCGAAGGCGATCAGCAGCACCACGGAGACGATGCCGATGCTCAGCGCCCGGTAGGGGCTGCTCAGCACGGTCTCGTCGGGGGCGGCGGCCGGGGCGGGGACGTCGGCGGGCTGGGCGACATCGGTGTCACGCGGGTTCGGGGCGGTCATGGTCGCCAGAGTAAGGGCCACGGCACGGTTTGACCCCTGTCGGGGGTCGGGACCGGCACCGGGACCTTGGTCGTAGGACCGGGACCGCCGTTCATGAACGGCGTGTGGCAGTCGTATTGCGGCCCCGGCCGTCTCCTTGAGCGCCGCCCGAGGCCCGCCGTACGGTCGTCGCACCGGTTCGGAACGGCGGGGCGCCGCAGGGCGCTTCACCCCCGACACGGCCGTGTGCCCGAGCGGCCCAGGGGTTCGATTGCAAATCGAATGACGCGGGTTCGATTCCCGCCACGGCCTCCGCGCGGGCGGGGTGCTCCCCGGAGCGCCCCGCCCGCTTCGTCGGCGCCCCGGAACGGAGCGCTACAGCACTCCGCCCGCCTCGTCCTGGAAGAGCTCCGTCCAGTAGTGCCAGTCGGTGTCGGTGGTGGCGCCCGTCGGGTCGATGGAGGACAGGACCTGGATCATCGTCAGCGCCAGCTGGTCGTAGGTGTCGCCGGTCAGCGCGTGGCCCGACGCCTCGTCGATGGCGTGCTCGCGGTGGAGCAGCCAGAGGGTGAAGGCGAGGGTGGAGACGTCCGTGTTCAGCGGGTGGAGGACACCGTCCGGTTCGCTCCAGTTGAGTACCGCGCCCGTGGTGCCGTCGACGACCAGGCTGTTGTCCTCGATCAGGTACCCCAGGCGTATCAGGTGGCCGGCGCGGGCGGGGAGGAGGGCGTCGGGGAGCTCGCGTTCGTCGGCGTGGTACTCCGCGAGGGTGCGCAGCGGCAGGTCGGTGTCCAGCTGGAAGAGGAAGCCGTCCTCCGGCAGGCCCGTCTCGCGCAGGAAGCGGCGGGTCGGCTCGTGCGTCAGCGTGGCGGGGAAGTCGACCTCCTCGAAGCGGACCACGCCGCCCCGGCCGAACTCGTCGTCCAGCAGGCGGACGGGGAGGTCCAGGGCGAGGCCCGAGGCCGTGCCCGGGCCCGCCACCAGGGCCAGCGGCCTGATCAGCGCGGCCATCCTCCAGAACGGCGCCGGCTCGCCGTCCGCGCCCTCCTCGAAGACCGCCAGCAACTGCCGGGAGGCCTCCGCGACCACCTTGGTGCCGTACCGGTCCGCGTACGCGGCGAACTGGCCGCGCAGTCCCGCCAGTTCGTCCGTCGCCGCCGCGAACCGCACCAGCGTGGGCAGGGACGGGGCGAGCGGGCGGAGGTCCATCAGGTCGGGGCGGTCGTGGAAGAAGAACGTCGTGGACACCTCGCCGGTCGCCCCGTCGAGCAGCACCGACTCCGTCTCCGGACCGGCCGGGCCCAGCAGTCCGCCGATGACGAGCTGGTCCCGCAGCTCCTCGGGGAGCCGGCCGCCGGGACCGCCCGTCGCGTCGCCCACCGTGCGCGGGCCGCCGGGCCGCGCCAGCTCCGCGAAGCCGAACAGGCCGCTGTCGGAGGGCAGTCCGGGACCGGTCAGCCAGTCGCGCGTGGGCGCGTGCGTGACGCGGGGATCGAGGTCGGCGTCGGTCAGTGTGATCGCCGCTGCGGCAACGGTGTCGGTCGTGCTCATGATTCCCCCGCGATACGTGTGCTCGGCCCCGGGTTCGCGAACGTCCCGCCCGGGCAGGACGGACCGGGCCCTCCCGGATCCGGCAGCCGTCCCCCACTGCTCGGAACACTACGCGGCACCACTGACAACGCCCCCGGGCCGGGGACGGCGAACCGAAGCGCCCACCCCCCAAGACGCTCCGGCGGCCCCGTTCGTTGCCTCCCGCGGGAACCGGCCCGCCGCGGGTTTCAGCCCCCGGTCACCACCGCGGCCTGCGGACGGATCGGCAGACGGTTCACCGGGCGGCCCGTGGCGGCCCGTACGGCGGAGGCGATCGCCGCCGGCGAGGTCACCACCGGCACCGCGCTGACCGCCTTCGCGCCGAACGGCGCGACCACGTCCCGCTCCTCGACCAGCTTCACGATGCGGATGTCCGGGGCGTCCAGCGCCGTCGGGAGGGCGTACCCGGTCAGGTCGGGGTGACGGACCAGCCCGCGCGGCGTGCGCAGGTTCTCGGTGAGCGCGGCGCCCAGCCCCTGGGTCACGCCCGCCTCGATCCGGGCGGCCAGCTGCGCCGGGTTCAGCACCCGGCCCACGTCCTGGGCGACCGCCAGCTCCACGACCCGCACCGAGCCGAGCTCGATGTCGACGTCGACCACCGCGCGGACCGCGCAGAAGGCCATGCCGACGAAGGCGTCGCCCTGGCCGGACCCGTCCAGCGGTTCCGTCGGGTGCGGACGGCACTGGGCGGTGGCCCACAGCTCCTTGCCCTCGAGCTCCTCGGCGACGGTCGTGGACAGCACGCCGTCGTACGAGGTGATCTTGCCGTCGGTGATCTGGAGCAGCTCGGTGGACATGCCGAACTTGTGCGCGAGGGGCTGGAGGAGCTGGGTGCGGACCATCTTCGCCGCGCGCTCCACCGCACCGCCCGACACCCAGGTGTGCCGGCCCCGGCAGCCCGCGCCGGCCGAGGGCTGGTCGGTGTCGACGGGCACCACGTGCACCTCGTCGACGCCGAGGACCTCCTGGACGATCTGCCGGGCCAGGGTGGAGAAGCCCTGGCCGCTCTCCACAGCCGCGCACAGCACGGTCGCCACGCCGTCCTGGACCCGCACGGTGGCCGTGGACACCTCGTCCGCGCCCTCCGCGCCGAGCACGTGCACCATGCCGAGGCCGTAGCCCACGCCGCGGCGCACCGCGCCCGGCTCGCCCGCGCCCTCGGGGCCGCCGGGCAGCAGCCACTCGTCCTCGGGGGTGTCCTTGGGCAGCGGCGGCAGCGGGAAGTCCCGTACCGCCTCGAGGAGTTCCGTGACCGGGGCCGGGCAGGTCACCGTCTGGCCGGTGGGCAGCACGTCGCCGGTGGCCATCACGTTGCGCAGGCGCAGCTCCGCCGGGTCGGCGCCGAGCTTCTTGGCCAGTTTGTCCATCTGCGCCTCGTAGGCGGCGCAGACCTGCATCGCGCCCTCGCCGCGCACATGACCGGAGGGCGGGTTGTTGGTGCGCACGGCCCAGCCCTCGATGAAGGCGTTGGGGACGACGTACGGGCCGCAGGCGAAGGCGACGGCGGCGGCCAGGGCGTCGGAGGAGGTGTCGGCGTAGGCGCCCGCGTCGAGCAGGATCTGCGCCTCGACCTTCACCAGTCTGCCCTCGGCGTCGGCGTGGTGGCGGTAGCGCAGCAGGGTGGGGTGGCGGTGGGTGTGGCCGAGGAAGGACTCCTCGCGCGTGGCGGCGAGCTTCACCGGGCAGCCGGTCCGCAGCGCCAGCAGGCCGAGCGGGAGCTGGAAGCTGCGGTCCTCGCGGTCGGCGGTGGCGCCGGGCACGCCGGTGACGACGACTTTCACCCGTTCGGGTGCCAGGCCGAGGACGGCGGCGGCGGTGTCCCGGTCGCCGTGCGGGTCGGTGGAGGCCAGGTACAGCTCGACCCCGCCGTCCGGGCGGGGCACGGCGAGGCCGGCCTCGGCGCCGATGGGGGCGGGGTCCTGGCGGCCGATGCGGTACAGGCCCTCGACGACGACGTCGCCGGCCGCGTCGGGGTCGCCGTGGCGCAGCGGGATGTGCCGGATCAGGTTGCCGTCGGGATGCAGCGGTTCGGCCTCGAAGGCCTGCTCGGGGTCGGTCACCGGGTCGAGCACCTCGTACTCGACGATGACGGCGGCGGCGGCCATCCGCGCGGTGTCCGGGTGGTCGGCGGCGACGGCCGCGATGGGCTCGCCGTGGTGGCGCACGACCTCGGAGGCGAAGACCGGGCGGTCCGCCGTGCCGCGGCCGTGCACCGGGTCGCCGGGGACGTCCTCGTGCGTGACCACCGCGCGGACGCCGGGCATCTCACGCGCGTGCGTGGTGTCGATGGACACGATGCGCGCGTGCGGGTGCGGCGAGCGCAGCACGGCCGCCCACAGCAGGCCCTCGGCCCACAGGTCGGCGGCGTACGGGAAGGTGCCCTCGGTCTTGGCGCGGGCGTCGGCGGCCGGGAGGGAGACGCCGAGTCCGTGCGGGAGCGGTTCCGGCCCGGGGGCGGCCTCCACGGCCTGCGCGGTGGCTGCTTCGTTGGTCACGCCTGGCCTCCGTCCGGGCCGTGGGGCTGGTCATGGGGCTGCTCGTCGGGGCCGGGGGCGTCGAACGCCGAGGGGTTGACGCCGCCGGCTCCGGGGGCCGCCTGGTGCGGGATGCGGGGCGGGTCCGTCTCGCCGTCGGGGTCCTCCTCCGCGGACGCGGCGTGCGCCTCGCGTTCGGCGACGACCTCCTTGACGGCGTTCACCACGCCCCGGTAGCCGGAGCAGCGGCAGAGGTTGCCGCACAGGGCCTGGCGGGTCTCCAGCTCGGTGGGCGCCGGGTTGCCCTCCAGCAGGTCGTGCACGGTCATCGCCATGCCCGGCACGCAGAAGCCGCACTGCACGGCGCCGCACCGCGCGAGCGCCCGCTGCACGTCGGAGGGCCGGCCGTCCTGCGCCAGTCCTTCGACGGTACGGACCTCGCTGCCGGCCGCGGTGACGGCCGGGACCAGGCAGGACGCCACCAGCCGGCCGTCGACCTGCACGTTGCAGGCCCCGCACTCGCCCTGGGAGCAGCCGTCCTTGGCGCCGGCGAGACCGAGCCGCTCGCGCAGCACGTACAGCAGCGACTCGCCGATCCAGGCGTCGGTGACGGGCCGGTCGGTGCCGTTGACGCGGAGCACGTAGGAGGCGAGGGGGTGGTCGTCGTGCGGTGGCGGCGGGCCGTCCGCCCCGTGCGCCGCGCCCGGTTCGCCCCGGTCGTCCGGGGTGTCCTGAGCATCGGGCGCCGGGTCGGTGTCCGGGGGGCCGGCGTCGGCGGGTCCCGTCGCCGGTTCCGCGTCCGGGGCCGGCTCGGCGGGGGTCGCGGAGGGCTCCAGCGGCCCCTCGGCGGCCTCGGGAGCCCCGGGGGCGTCCGCCGGGGACTCGGAGGCCTCGGGAGCCCCGGAACCGGGCTCCGGGGCCTCCTGGCCGCCGGGGTGCGGGTGCTCCCGGAGTCCGTCCGGGGCGTCCTCGGCGGCCTCCGTCCCGGACCCCCACCGCGGCTCCGCGTGCCCCTCGGCGGCGAACGGCTGGGCCGCACCGGCCGACGGGGCCCCGGCGTGCCCGGACCGCCCGCCGTGTCCGGCCGCGTCGGACGGCTGTTCGGGCGCGACGTCGGCGTCCGGCCGCTCCGGTACGTGCTCCCCCTCCGGCCGCACGGACGTGCCGTGGGCCGGCGTCCCGCCGTACGCGTCCCGGTGCGCGGGCTCGGCGTACGGTCCGGGCTGCTCCGGCGCCTGCTCGGGCGCGACGTCGGCGTCCGGCCGCTCCGGTACGTGCTCCTCCTCCGGCCGCACGGACGTGCCGTGGGCCGGCGTCCCGCCGTACGCGTCCCGGTGCGCGGGCTCGGCGTACGGCAGCGGTCCGGCGGCGGGCGGGGGCTGTCCGCCGTACGCGTCCGCGCCGGACGGCTGCTGGGGGGCGGGGCCGTCGGCGTGGGGCCCGGGGCCGGGCTCCTGCCGGTCCTGCAGGGGGCCGTGTCCGCCGTCCTGCGGCTCCCGGGCCTCGTCCTGCGGGACCCCGGGCACGCCGGGTCCCCACGGGCGGCCGATGTCCTGAGGGGGCGCCCAGGGGGCGGGGGCGCCGCCCGGGAGGGTGGCCGGCGGGGTGCCGCCCCACTGCTCGACCAGGGAGGACGCGGTGAACTCGCCCGACTCGTCCGGCAGGTCGCCGTCGGCCACGGGGATCGACCACTGGCCGGTGACGTCGTGCCCCGGCGCCGGGTTCCCCGCGGCGCCCTCCCCGTAGGTCCACTGCCCGGTCGCGCCGGGGTCGTACGTGAACCGGTCCCCCGGCGCCGCACCCGCCTCGGGGTCGTGCCACTGGACGCCGTCGACGGGGACGCCGGGCACGCCCCAGGAGCCGGCGGCCGCCGGGTCGGTGCCCGCGCCGGCCGTCGGGTCGACCGTGATCTGCGGCGGCACATAGCCGTGGCCGGGCGCGGCGAGCGGGCTCTGCATGGAGTCCAGCAGGGCGTCGATGCCGCCCTCGGGGAGGTTCACGAAGGCCGTGGCGCCGTCGTCGTAGTCGCCCTGGGGCAGCGGGTCCCAGCGGCTGCCGCCCGGAGGCGTGTCCTGTCCGTGCTGGTCGTCGGTCACGACAGCGCCCTCCCCAGTGCTCGTCGGGCCAGCGCGGCGACGGTGCGCCGCAGGTGCAGTACAGCGGGCGGAAGCGGTGGCACGACGCCGTCCTCGCCGGGGGCGGCGTCGGGGATGCAGGCCGCGGCGACGTACTCCCCGAACGCGCTCAGCGCCTCGGGCACGATCGCGCGGTTGTTGTCCCAGTCGATGAGCTGCGCGACCCACTGCTCGGCCTGCAGGGGCCGCAGCGGCATCGGCGCGATGGCGCCCACCGCGCAGCGCACCCCGCGGCGCGCCGGGTCGAGCACCAGGGCGACGGAGGCGACCGCGCGGCCGGGGCCGGTGCGGCCGGTCGCCTTCAGGAAGACCTGGGGGGCGTGCAGCAGCGGCACGCGCACGTAGCCGATGAGTTCGCCGGGGCGCAACAGGTCCATCCCGGCCAGCAGGTGCGACACCGGGAGCTCGCGGCGGACTCCGCCCGGACCCGCGATGATCAGCGTCGCCTCCAGCGCGGCCAGTACCGGCAGCGCGTCCCCGGTGGGGGCGGCGGAGGCGATGTTGCCGCCCAGGGTGCCCGCGTTGCGGATGTGCGGCGGTCCGGCGGCACGCGCGGAGGCGGCGAGCGCCGGGATGAGGGCGGCGAAGTCGGGGCGGCCCATGCGCGCGTGGGTGAGACCGGCGCCGAGCAGCGCGTGTCCGTCCAGGTACTGCCAGCCGCGGATCTCGCTGATCTTGCCGAGGCCGACCAGCGCGGCGGGCCTGAGCTGCCCGGAGTTGACGGCGGCCATCAGGTCGGTGCCGCCCGCGACGGGCACGGCGGCGGGCATCTCCGTGAGCGCCGCCACGGCTTCGTCGAGTGTCGTGGGCAGCGTCACGGCCTGCGCCGCCTGCGGTGCGTGCGTGCTCAAGTCCGGCTGCCCCTTCCCGCTGCCCCACCTGGTCCCACCTGTGCTGCCGTACGGTACGTGCTGACAGGCCGGACGTGGCAACTCTGGCACATCTTGGCAGGTGCCGAGGACCGGGGTCCGCCAGGAGGCGTTCGCCCACCTCACCCCGGACGCGGACGGTTCCGCCCCACATCGCCGGTGTGCCGGGGATTGGCACCCTTCGGTGACCTTCGTACCCGTTTCGCATGACCCGTTCGATGCGGGACGAACAGATGCGCACCCCCCGTTCGGAGGCCCGGCGTGGCGCGGGCCGCCCGCGCCGGGCCCCGGGCGGGGGCTACTGGTGCGGCGGCGGGCCGTCGATCGGGCGCCCCAGGACGCCCGGACGCTTCTGCCAGGGCAGCGGCCCGGTGGGCGGCCGGTAGGCGACCCCGAGGGCGTCCAGCCGCCGGTAGTGGGCGGTCATCCGGCGTTCGAAGCCGGCGAAGTCCCGGTCGCCGGGAGCGGGCAGGTCGCTCCAGGCGACCTCGGCGAGCGCGGCGAGCCGGGGGTACGTCTGGTAGTCGACGCGCCCCTGGTCCTCCATCACCTCGGTCCACACGTTGGCCTGGGTGCCCAGGACCCGCGCGGCCTCCTCGCCCGTCAGCTCCGACGGCACGGGCTCGAACCGGTAGACGTCCTCCAGGGTGCGCACGTACCCGATCGGCACCGGCTCGTCGGGGCCCGGGTCCTGACGGTAGTCCAGGTACACGTACTGCTGGGGGCACATGACCACGTCGTGCCCCGCGCGGGCGGCGGCGACCCCGCCGGAGTAGCCGCGCCAGGAGGACACCGCGGCGCCGGGGGCCAGGCCGCCCTCCAGGATCTCGTCCCAGCCGATCAGCCGGCGGCCCCGCGCGGCGAGCCACTTGTCGAAGTGCCCGATGAACCAGGACTGGAGCGCTTCCTCGTCGGCCAGACCGAGGTTGCCGAGCTGCTTCTGCGCGGTGTCCGAGTCCCGCCACTGGTCCTTGGGGCATTCGTCGCCGCCGATGTGCACGAACGGCGAGAAGGGGCCGGCGTCCGCGGGGAAGAGTTCCAGTACTTCCTCGAGCACCCCTTCGTAGAAGCGCAGGGTGCCGTCGGTGGGGGCGAGTACGTTCGGATTGATTCCCCAGGTGTCCCAGACGGTCAGGGAGGCGGTGTCGACGACGTCGGAGTTGCCGAGTTCCGGATACGCGGCGACGGCGGCCTGCGAGTGCCCGGGTACGTCGATTTCCGGGACGACGCTGATATGCCGCTCGGCGGCGTAGGCGACGATTTCGCGGATGTCGTCCTGGGTGTAGTGACCGCCGTGCGGCCTGTCGTCCCACAGCGGTGACGCGCGGTGCCCGATTTTCGTCCGGGCACGCCAGGAGCCGATCTCGGTGAGCTTCGGATACCGCTGGATCTCGATGCGCCATCCCTGGTCGTCCGTCAGGTGGAAGTGGAGCACGTTGAGTTTGTGCGCCGCCATCAGATCCAGTTGGCGCAGCACGCCTTCCTTGGGCATGAAGTGCCGGGCGACGTCGAGCATCATTCCGCGCCAGCGGAAGCGGGGGGAGTCCTCGATCGTGACGTGCGGCACCGCCCAGACCCGGTCGCGGCGGACCGGGGCCCTGCGGAACGCCTCGGGGCCGAGCAGCTGCCGCAGCGTCTGGGCGCCCCAGAGGACACCGGCCGCGCTGCCGCCCTCGACGAGGACGCCGTTCCCGTCGCTGACGAGGCGGTACTCCTCGGGACCGAGGCCGGGGTCGAGCAGGAGCCCCACGCCGTCGCCGTCCGCCTCGTCACGTTCCCGTCCCTCGCTCAGCGGCAGTCCGGTCGCCTGCCGCAGGACGGTGCGCAGCCAATGGCCGACGCCCTCCGTCCCGTGGCCGGCGTACAGCCGGGAGTGCGCCGTCAGCCGCACCTCGCCGGAACCGGCGACGACACTGCGGGGCGCTGGAATCAGTTCAGTCACGTCAGTCCTTTGCCGCGCCGCCCGGTCCGGAGACCGGACGCCGCTGTACGAGTACGAAGGAGACCAGTACCGGAATCGTCATCACCGTGGACGCCGTCATGACCCCGCCCCGGTCCGGCCCGTCGGGTCCGCGGAAGACCGGCAGCGCCATCGGCAGGGGCGACCGCGAGATGTCGCCGATGGGGAGGGACTTGGCGAACAGGAAGTCGTTCCAGGTGGAGAGGGAGGAGAACACGCTGATGACGACCGGGCCCGGCAGGAGGAGCGGGAAAAGGACCTGCCACGGAAAGCGCGCGGCTCGCCCCGTCGACGGGGTCGGCCTTCTCGCGGCCGAAGTCCCGCACGACGAAGAAAAGCGGGACGGCCGGCGCTTCCGCGGGCACCGTCCGGGCCATCAGAAACATGATCAGCGAGGTGGTCCGCAACCGGAACCGGAATCGTGTCACGGCGGTCGCGGCGGGAAAGGCGATCAGCGCGGAGGCGACCACCACGACCAGCGCGACGACGCCGCCGCCGAGGAAGTACCGGCCGAATTCCTGTTGCCCGAACACCCGTCGGAAGGAGTCCGGCGCGGGCGCCGGGGTCCAGGGACGCGGCTCGGCCGACCCGATCTCCCCGGCCGGTCCCGAAGGCGCCCGGCACCGTCCGGTACAGCGGCAAGGCCACCACCGCGGCGATCAGCAGCGCCGCCGGCCGCCCCGGACGCCGCACGGACCGGCGCACAGGATTCACCCGGCGTTTCCCGTCCCGGCTCACAGGACTCACCGTTCCTCCCCCCGGCGGCGCGACAGTCGCAGGTGCACCGGCGTCACGGCGAGCAGGACCAGCGGCATCACCACGCCGATCGCCGCGCCGAGAACGTACTGCGAGGACGCGAACGCCTGCTGGCGGGCGTACGTTCAGGACCAGGTTCCGGCCGGCGGTGCCGCCGCCCGTCATGACGTGGATCCGGGTCCGTCGAAGACGTCGGTGCGGCAGTGGAGCGCGCGGACGCCGACGAAGTACGGGGCTCCGTGGACCCCGCCGTCGACGGTGACCGACCGACGGCGGTCGGATCGGTGTCCTCGGCCTCGCCCCGGGCCCCGGCCCCCCCGGTGAGGTCGGGCGCGGACTTCGGGTCGTCGAGGGCCGCCCCGACACGCTGGGCGCGGGTCTCGACGGGATGTACTCGACGGTGACGTCGGCGCCCTCGGGCACCTTCCCGGCGCGGCGAGGACGGCCGCGGCGGCGACCGGGCGGGCGGACAGCCCCATGGAGTCTCCCCTCCGAGCGCGTTGCGACACACGCAATGGCGGTTTCGCTGTGCACAACACACCGGAGGCTAGGGACTGGACGGACCACACCACAAGAGGTCTCCACCACTCCGTGCCCGACGGACGCACCCCGCGCGACGCGCGGACAGCACAAAGGCCCCCAGGACGCGCAAAGCGCACCCCGGAGGCCTCGGAGGAGGGCCGGACCGGCGGAGGGAGGGGACGGACTACTTGTCGCCCTTGCCCTTGCCCTTGTCGTCGCCGCCGGCGCCCATGGACTCGTAGATCTCCTTGCACATGGGACACACCGGGTACTTCTTCGGGTCGCGGCCGGGCACCCACACCTTGCCGCACAGCGCCACGACGGGGGTGCCGTCGAGGGCGCTCGCCATGATCTTGTCCTTCTGGACGTAGTGGGCGAAGCGCTCGTGGTCACCGTCGCCGTGGGAGGTCTGCGGCGTCGGCTCGACGAGGGTCCCCGTACCAGTCCCGCGCTCGGGCTCAAGAGTGCTCATAACAGCCAAGGGTACTGAAGCTCACACGCATCAGTTGAGCGAAGGGTCGTCCGGATAGGTGGCCACCATCGCCAGCTCGTTGCGCTGGCGGCGCAGCACCTCGCGCCAGAGCCGCTCCGGGGACGGCGAGGAGACGTCGCCGGGTTCCGACTCCACGACGTACCAGGCGCCGTCCACCAGTTCGTCCTCCAGCTGGCCGGGGCCCCAGCCGGCGTATCCGGCGAAGATGCGCAGCGAGCCGAGGGCGGAGGCGAGCAGCTCCGGCGGGGCCTCCAGGTCGACCAGCCCGATCGCGCCGTGCACCCGGCGCCAGCCCGGCGGCGCGTCGTCCCCGCCGGTCCCGCCGGGGACGACGGCGACGCCGAGGGCCGAGTCCAGCGACACCGGGCCGCCCTGGAAGACGACGCCCGGTTCGCCGGCCAGGCCCGCCCAGCCCTCCAGGATGTCGCCCACGTCCACCGGCGTCGGGCGGTTGAGGACGACGCCGAGGGAGCCCTCCTCGTCGTGGTCGAGGAGGAGCACCACCGCACGCTCGAAGTTCGGGTCCGCCAGGGCGGGAGTGGCCACGAGCAGCCGCCCTGTGAGCGAGGACACCTCGGTCATGCCAGACATGATCCCGCATCCCGCTCCCGCATGGGGAGACAACGGGGGTGCGGGAGTGAACGCGGCCATGATTTCGAAGGAGCGGCCTGGTAAGGCCCCGTTCGAGGGCGGCGGCGGGAGACGGGCGGGCGCACGGGGGCGTCCACGGCGCGCGGCGGGGACGGTGACCCCGTGTGCACGCCCCGGAACGGCCCGTGTTGTGACAGAGCCATGACCTCCCAGGGCCCTCCTCGGGCTTACGGACGGGGGGCCGGGGGCGACTACCCTTTCCCTTCTGGCCCCTGCCCCACTCCCCACGGAACGCGAGATTCATGACCGTCAACGGCGCTGATGACGTACTGCTTGTCCACGGCGGGACCCCGCTGGAGGGCGAGATCCGTGTCCGCGGTGCGAAGAACCTCGTACCGAAGGCCATGGTCGCCGCGCTGCTGGGCAGCGCACCGAGCCGTCTGGGCAACGTCCCGGACATCCGTGACGTCCGGGTCGTCCGGGGACTGCTGCAACTGCACGGCGTGACGGTCCGTCCGGGCGAGGAGCCCGGCGAACTGGTGCTCGACCCCACGTACGTGGAGAGCGCCAACGTCGCTGACATCGATGCCCACGCCGGATCCTCGCGGATCCCGATCCTGTTCTGCGGCCCGCTGCTGCACCGGCTCGGGCACGCGTTCATCCCGGGTCTCGGCGGCTGCGACATCGGCGGCCGGCCCATCGACTTCCACTTCGACGTGCTGCGGCAGTTCGGCGCGACCATCGAGAAGCGGGCCGACGGCCAGTACCTGGAGGCCCCGCAGCGGCTGCGCGGCACCAAGATCCGGCTGCCGTACCCCTCGGTCGGCGCGACCGAGCAGGTGCTGCTGACGGCGGTCCTCGCGGAGGGCGTCACCGTGCTGTCCAACGCGGCGGTGGAGCCGGAGATCGAGGACCTGATCTGCGTCCTGCAGAAGATGGGCGCGATCATCGCGATGGACACCGACCGGACCATCCGCATCACCGGTGTGGACAAGCTCGGCGGCTACACCCACCGTGCCCTCCCCGACCGCCTGGAGGCCGCCTCCTGGGCGTCCGCCGCGCTGGCGACCGAGGGCAACATCTACGTCCGCGGCGCCCAGCAGCGCTCGATGATGACGTTCCTGAACACCTACCGGAAGGTCGGCGGCGCCTTCGAGATCGACGACGAGGGCATCCGCTTCTGGCACCCCGGCGGGCAGTTGAAGTCCATCGCGCTGGAGACGGACGTGCACCCGGGCTTCCAGACCGACTGGCAGCAGCCGCTGGTGGTCGCGCTGACCCAGGCGACGGGCCTGTCCATCGTCCACGAGACGGTCTACGAGTCCCGGCTCGGCTTCACCTCCGCGCTCAACCAGATGGGGGCGCACATCCAGCTGTACCGCGAGTGCCTGGGCGGCTCCGACTGCCGCTTCGGCCAGCGCAACTTCCTCCACTCGGCGGTCGTCTCGGGCCCGACGAAGCTCCAGGGCGCGGATCTCGTCATCCCCGACCTGCGCGGCGGATTCTCCTACCTCATCGCCGCCCTCGCCGCCCAGGGCACCTCCCGCGTCCACGGCATCGGCCTGATCAACCGCGGCTACGAGAACTTCATGGAGAAGCTCGTGGAACTGGGCGCGAAGGTCGAGCTCCCGGGCAAGGCGCTCGGATAGCAGGAGCCGTCGCGCATACGCCGATGGGGCGGTCACCCGGACTCGGGTGACCGCCCCATCGGCGTATGCGCAAGCGCCCTCGGGGGGCGCGGGACCACGTGCGTGTGCGGCTCCGCCGCGCGGGCGCGACCGGCCACGACAGGCCCGCAGTCCCTACGACCTCTTAAAAAGGCGAGGTCACTTGCCCTTGGCGGCTTCCTTCAGCTTCGAGCCCGCCGACACCTTCACGCTGTACCCCGCCGGGATCTGAATCGGCTCACCGGTCTGCGGGTTGCGCGCGGTGCGCGCGGCCCGGTGGGTGCGCTCGAAGGTCAGGAAGCCGGGGACGGTGACCTTCTCGTCGCCCTTGGAGACGATGTCGCCGACGACCTCGGCGAACGCGGCCAGCACGGCGTCGGCGTCCTTGCGGGTCACCTCGGCGCGGTCGGCCAGCGCGGCCACCAGCTCACTGCGGTTCATGTTGTTACTCCCGTGTTCTTCTTGCCGTTGAGGCGTGCCACGCGGCGGAGCCGCATGTCGGGCACGGCCAAGCCGATGCTGCCAGGTTCCTCGGTGGGTCCCCGGACCCGGGTCCCTCGTCAGACCCTCGCGCCCAGGGACGCATCCTGCCTCTACCTGCGGCGGTAATGCCAATCCGGCACCCGCAGGAGTCGTGAGAACACTCCGGGGAGTCACACGAAGGGCGCCACGGCCCGGCCGCCACCATAGAGGGCGACCAGGATCTCCGGGTGCCCCGACGCGCCGGTCCCAACCCGCCGTGGTGATCCTCACAGCCCGCCGGGCGGCGGGTCTCCCTAGGAGGCCGACGCCCCCGCCGCCTTCGCCGCGTCGCGCACCGCGCCGGCGACGGCGCCGGCGACCTTGTCGTTGAAGACGCTGGGGATGATGTAGTTCGGGTTGAGTTCGTCCTCGGTGACCACGTCGGCCAGGGCCTGGGCGGCGGCGAGCATCATCTCGGTGTTGACCGTGCGGGACTGGGCGTCGAGCAGGCCGCGGAAGACGCCCGGGAAGACCAGCACGTTGTTGATCTGGTTGGGGAAGTCGGAGCGGCCGGTGGCGACAACGGCCGCCGACTGGCGGGCGATTGCCGGGTCCACCTCGGGGTCGGGGTTCGCGAGCGCGAACACGATCGCGTCCTCGGCCATCGCGGACACGTCCGTGCCGTCGAGGACGTTGGGGGCGGAGACGCCGATGAAGACGTCCGCGCCGCGCACGGCCTCCTTCAGGGTGCCGGTGAGGTTCTCGGGGTTGGTGTTGTCGGCGATCCAGCGCAGCGCGGAGCCGGGGGCGGCGTCGACGAGGTCGGCGCGGCCGGCGTGCACGACGCCGTGGATGTCGGCCACCACGGCGTTCTTCACCCCGGCGGCCAGCAGCAGCTTCAGGATGGCCGTCCCGGCCGCGCCGGCGCCGGACATCACCACGCGGATGTTCTCGATGGCCTTGCCGGTGACCCGCAGGGCGTTGGTCAGGGCCGCCAGGACGACGATCGCGGTGCCGTGCTGGTCGTCGTGGAAGACGGGGATGTCCAGGGCCTCGCGCAGCCGGGCCTCGATCTCGAAGCAGCGGGGGGCGGAGATGTCCTCGAGGTTGATGCCGGCGAAGCCCGGCGCGATGGCCTTGACGATCTCCACGATCGCGTCGGTGTCCTGGGTGTCCAGGCACAGCGGCCAGGCGTCGATGCCGGCGAACCGCTTGAACAGGGCCGCCTTGCCCTCCATCACCGGCAGCGCGGCCTTCGGGCCGATGTTGCCCAGCCCCAGCACCGCCGAGCCGTCCGTCACGACCGCAACGGAGTTGCGCTTGATGGTCAGGCGGCGCGCGTCCTCGGGGTTCTCCGCGATCGCCATGCACACCCGGGCCACCCCGGGCGTGTAGACCATGGACAGGTCGTCACGGTTGCGGATGGGGTGCTTCGACGCCATCTCGATCTTGCCGCCGAGGTGCATCAGGAACGTACGGTCGGAGACCTTGCCCAGCGTGACGCCCTCGATGCCCCGCAGCTGCTCGACGATCTCGTCGGCGTGCGACGTGGAGGAAGCCGCGATGGTGACGTCGATGCGGAGCTTCTCGTGGCCGGACGCGGTGACGTCGAGGCCGGTCACCGAGCCTCCGGAGGACTCCACGGCCGTGGTGAGCTGCGATACGGCGGTTCCGCTCGCGGGCACCTCCAGCCGGATCGTCATCGAGTAGGAGACGCTGGGCGCCGTTGCCATGGCCGACTTCCTCTGCTTTCACCGTGCCGCTGAATGTGCCGTCCGATCGTCGCACCTACCCCTGAGTACGCGGTAGCCGCCCTTGAATTGCGGACGTTTTGTTCATCAACGTATACCGGATCGCGGAAACTCATTTCCGCGATCCGGAGTCGGCCGGGCAGAAGAAGAGGCCCACGTCACCAAGGAGCGACGTGGGCCTCTCGAACACCTGAGTGACACCGACCCGCCATGCTCGCCTCGCGGCAAGTGGTCGCTCGAAGCGACTATGGTTGGGCCCGGGGGCTTGGATCGGGCCGGTGCCACGTCCAAGGCTAACAAACGGATCCGGTGAGGCCATTCCCGCGGCGCAAACCTTTTTCCGGGCGCCCCTCGGTCCCTCGCTTCCTCAGTCCCTCAGCAGATCCGGCACCCCGGCCGCGTCGGGCTCGTCGCGGTCCGCCGAGACCACCGTCAGCTGCTGCGTGGCCCGGGTCAGGGCGACGTACAGGACCCGCAGGCCGGCCGGGGACTCGTCGGCGATCTCCGCCGGGGAGACGACGACCGTCGCGTCGTACTCCAGGCCCTTGGCCTCCAGGCTGCCGAGCGCCACCACGCGGCCGCCGAGCCCGTCGAGCCAGCGCCGGGCCTCCTCGCGGCGCTGCATGGCGACGACCACGCCGACGGTGCCGTCCACCCGGTCCAGCAGCCGGGCCGCCTCCGCGCGCACCGTCTCGCCCAGCGGGCCCTCGGCGACGGAGAAGCGCGGCTCCACGCCGGTGGAGCGGACCGCCCTCGGCGACTGCGAGCCCGGCATGGCGAGGGCGAGGACCTTCGACGCCAGCTCGGCGATCTCGGCGGGGTTGCGGTAGTTCACGGTGAGCTCGAAGCGGCGGCGCGGACGGCTGCCGAGGGCCTCGTCGCGGGCCTGGGCGGCCTCGTCGGGGTCGGACCAGGAGGACTGGGCCGGGTCGCCCACGATCGTCCAGGTGGCGTGCCGGCCGCGGCGGCCGACCATGCGCCACTGCATCGGGGTGAGGTCCTGGGCCTCGTCGACGATGACGTGCGCGTACTCGACGCGCTCCTGGGCGAGCCGCTCGGCCCGCTCGCGCTGGCTCTCCTCGCGCACCGGCATCAGCTCCTCCAGGCCGGTGAGCTGGTCCAGCGGGTCGAGCTCGCGCTTCCTGCGGGGGCGGGCCGGGGCGCCGAGGATCGCCTGGAGCTCGTCGAGCATCGCGATGTCGTGCACGGAGCGGCCGCCGCGCTTCAGCGCGCGGGCGACCTTGCGGACCTCGCCCGGGTTGAGGACGCGCCGGGCCCAGCGGCCCAGGCGCTTCTCGTCCGCCATGGCGTCCAGGACGGCGTCCGGGGTCAGCTCGGGCCACCAGGCGTCGAGGAAGGCGGTGAAGTCGTCCTCGGAGGTGACGTCCTCGTCGAAGGAGGCGCGCAGCTCCGCGGCCAGCTCCGGGTCGGTGTGCCGCTTCCCGGCGCCGGAGCGCTCCCACAGGGCGTCGAGGAGCAGCTTGCGGGCGCGGGGGCGCAGCAGGTTGACCGGGGCGGTGCCGCCGAGGGCGGTGCGGCGGACGTCCGCCAGTTCCCCCGCCTCCAGTTCCAGGCGGCGGCCGAAGGCGACGACCCGCAGCCGCTGGGGTGAGTCGTGTCGCTCCAGCGCTCCGCGGGCTGCCTTCCGCAGCACCTTCAGCATGCGGTACGAGCCCTTGACGCGGGCCACCGACGGGGAGTCGTACAGCGTGGCCTCGGCGCCGTCGACCAGCGAGCCGATGGCGCGGATGGCGACCTGGCCCTCTTCGCCCAGGGAGGGCAGCACGCCCTCGGTGTAGGCGACCAGGAGCGGGGTGGGCGAGACGATCAGGATGCCGCCCGCGTACCGGCGCCGGTCCTGGTAGAGGAGGTAGGCCGCGCGGTGCAGGGCGACGGCGGTCTTGCCGGTGCCGGGGCCGCCCTCGACGTACGTCACGGAGGCGGCGGGGGCGCGGATCACCAGGTCCTGCTCGGCCTGGATGGACGCCACGATGTCCCGCATGGTGTGCGTACGGGCCTGGCCGAGCGCGGCCATCAGGGCGCCGTCGCCGATCACGGGCAGCTCGCGGCCGTCCAGGGACGCCGTCAGCTCGGGGCGCATCAGGTCGTCCTCGACGCTCCGGACCCGGCGGCCCTTGGAGCGGATGACGCGGCGGCGCACGACCCGGCCGGGGTCGACCGGGGTGGAGCGGTAGAAGGGGGCGGCGGCCGGCGCCCGCCAGTCGATGACCAGCGGGGCGTAGTCCTCGTCCAGGACGCCGATGCGGCCGATGTGCAGGGTCTCGGCGATGTCGGCGGTGTTGTCGGGGCGCACGGCGCCCTCGGCGGGCTCGACGGCGGTGTACGCGCCGTCGGGGCCCTTCTTGCCGTCCCTGCCGAGGAGCAGGTCGATGCGGCCGAAGAGGAAGTCCTCGTACTCGTTGTTCAGCCGGTTGAGGTGGACGCCGGCCCGGAAGACCTGGGCGTCCCGCTCGGCGAGGGCGCCGGGCGTGCCGACCTGGCCGCGCCGGGCGGCGTCGCGCATGAGGAACTCGGCCTCGTGGATCTTCTCCTCGAGGCGCCGGTACACCCGGTCGAGGTGTTCCTGTTCGACTCGGATCTCCCGGTCGCGAACGGAGTCGTGAACCGGATCGACCGCGGTTTGCTGTTGAGCCTGAGCGGCCACCGGGCCCCCTTCTGACGTGCTGGGCAGCCGTCAACCGTACGCGAAGGGGGCCCCGGAAGGCTACGCGTCGACCTCGACGAGCAGCTTGCCGTCGAAGGTCATGACCTGGAAGTGGTCGATCTCGTTCGGCTGGAAGGCGGCGCCTCCCTGGACGTACAGCGGCTGCCTGGCCTTCTCCGACGTGGCGTCCGGCAGTCCGTAGCCCTCGCCGGGGACGGACCAGGAGTTCACCGTCTCGCGCTCGCCGTTCTTGCCGACGGCGATCAGCGAGCACTTCTGCTCGCCCTTGACGTTCTTCAGCTCCGTGACGATCTCGGTGCCCCAGAGCTTCTTCTCCAGGGCCACGGTCGCGGTCACCTGGCTGCCGGGGTCGGTCGCCATGATCTTGTCGGAGCTCTTGTCGAACGCCTCCTTCGCCGGGTTGGCCACGAGCGTCCGCTCGGTACCGCCCCCGCCCCCGCTCTCGTCGCCCCCGCCGCTGGCCGCCACGGCCACGAACGGACCGCTGACGATCAGCGCGCCGGCGGCGGCCACCATGTAGAAGTTGCGGCGGCGCTTCCTGGCGCGGCGCTCGGCCACCTCGTCGACCAGCCTCTCCACCACACGCGGGGAGGGCTTGGCGGACAGCGACTCGCCCAGCGCGGGCGTCCCGGTGCCGGGCAGGTCCGCGAGCGCGGCCAGCATCGGCTCCATGCCGGCGAGTTCGTCGAGCTGCTGGGCGCACCAGTCGCAGGTCGCGAGGTGCGCCTCGAAAGCGGTTGCTTCGGCATCGTCGAGGATGCCGAGGGCGTAGGCGCCGACGGTCTCGTGTTCGTTCGGCACCGGTGATCCCTGCATGGGACCAGACATACCCGTGCCACCCTCTCCGTATCCCCCGTAGACCCTCGTCACGCCGTCACCCCCCGCTCCTCCAGAGCCAGCTTCATCGACCGCAGGGCGTAGAAGACCCGGGAGCGGACGGTGCCGCTGGGTATGCCGAGTGTCTGCGCCGCCTCATTGACGGTACGCCCCTTGAAGTACGTCTCGACGAGTACCTCCCGGTGGGCCGGGGTCAGGTCGTCGAGCGCGTCCGACAGCGTCATCAGCCACAGCGCCTTGTCGATCTCGTCCTCCGCGGGGATGACCTCCAGCGGCGACGGATCGACCTCCTGCGGCCGGGCCTGCCGGCTGCGGTGGCCGTCGATGACGATGCGTCGGGCGACCGTCACCAGCCAGGGGCGTACCGAACCGGTCGCCCGATTGAGCTGACCGGCGTTCTTCCAGGCACGGATGAGCGTTTCCTGGACGACGTCCTCGGCGCGCTGCCGGTCTCCGGCGACCAGCCGCAGGACGTAGGCCAGCAGAGGTCCGGCGTGCTCGCGGTACAGCGCACGCATCAGCTCCTCGTCGGGTTCCGAGGGCTGTGAGGACATGCGATGTCGGGCCCTCGCTCCACGTTCATTGGCCACGGCCGCATCCTTGCGCACGCCCACCTCCGGTGTCCGGGGGATTCCCCGTCGGTCGCTCGACAACCGGTACGGACGGTGGCGGGCGGGTGTTCAAAGGGAGGTGACGGTTTTCGGCGAGCTCGTGTGACGACCGGGACATGAACCCACAATCCCCCCGCCGCTTCTTTACATTTCCGACACGACGACAGGAGTGTGACGTCGATCACAGCGAAGGAACGGTGAACTGCGGCGCGACCGGCGTCACTTCACCACTCCCCGCGGGCGGCGCACGGAAGGCCCGCGAGTGACACCGGAGTCCGGCTAGGCACGCGCCAGTGCCGCGCGCCGCCGGTGGCGGGCCACGCGCTCCCGGTTGCCGCAGGTCTCGCCGGAGCACCAGCGCCGTCTGCGCCCCCGGGACGTGTCGACGTACAGGATCGGGCAGTTGTCGCCCTCGCACTGCCGCAGCCTCGCGCGTACGACGGGGTCGGTGAGCAGGTCCACCGCGTCCCGCGCGACGGCCGCGAGCAGCCCCGCGCGGCCGGGCGGGCCGTCGAGGCGGCGCACCAGCACGCCGTCCTCACCGGGCACCGCGCGGGGCGCCGGGGGCGCCCCGCGGGCCAGCTCGTTCACCCGGGCGAGCGCGAGGTCGTACGAGGGGACGCCGGACGCCGGCCGGCCGCGCACCAACGGGGCGAGCCACCCGCGCAGTTCGCGGAAGGCCGCCGGCCAGGAGGCGTCGGCGTGGGCGAGCACGGTGCCCGCCGGCACGAGCCCCGAGCCGGTGATCCAGGCGCGCAGCACCTCCACGGAGCCGAGCCGCTCCACGGGATGGGTGGTCGCGAGCAGGTCCAGGCAGACCCGCCCGGTGTCGAACCGCAGCTCGTGGGACGCCGTCGTGACCGTACCCAGTGCCATGTTCCTGCCACCGCCTAGGGTGGCCCCGCGCGTGCGGGGCCGGTGAGCGATCCGGGAAACCGTTCCCCTCCCACAGTGCCTGCCCGCACCGGCCCCCGGAACCCCTCCGCCGCCCGGTTGTCGCCGGGCGGCACACCGCCGGCCGGGACGCCCCGCGCGAGGAGTTCACCCGGCGGACGACGGCCGGGCCGGCCTTCGCCCACCGGTGGGGCGGCGGAGCACGGTGCGGTCCCGGTGGTCCCCGGGCGGGGTCGCACCGGACGTCCCGCCGTCCTGTTCCAGGGTGATGTGCGGGGACAGCGCGCGGAGGAAGTCGGGCGCGTCGAAGACCGCGCCGGCGGAGACGACACCGGTCGCCCTGGTCCGTCCCGTGAGGATGCGGTCGAGCGCTTCGACCACGAGCGGCGCGGTGACCGCGTAGATGTCCCGGCCCCTCGCCACGGCACGCCGTTCGACGGCGCCGGAGCGCACGACCGCGTCGACGAGGAAGGTCTGCCCGGACCGTCCGGACTCGTCGGCCGCGGCCGGCACCGGCGTGTCCGGGGCCGCGACGTCCCGCGCCGCCTCCACCGCCATGTGGGTGCGCACCTCGGGGACGGCCAGGTGGCTGGGCACGGTGACGACGTCCGCCATCGTGAACTCCCCGATGACGGGCCGGGGTCCCATCGGGGCGGGGAAGGGCCACTCCAGCGTGGGCAGGTCGTCCCGGTGGTACTCCAGCCGACCGTTCCGGTACCGGACGCCGCGGCCGTCCCGCCGCTGCCGGGAGACCGCGCCGGCGGCACGCGTCCCTGCGGTGGGGTGCCAGCCGCTCAGCCCGTAGGCGATGTGCGCCTCGTCGGCCGCCGTCCAGTCGCCCATCGCCGTGGTGACCAGCAGGTCGCCGAGGCCGCCGTAGAAGGCCATCGCGGGGACGATCAGCGCCCCGGCCTCCCGTGCCCGGTCCGTGAAGTGCGTGAAGGTGTCGACGTTGGCCTCGATCTCGGCCGCCACGTCCACGTACGGGATCCCGGCGCGCAGCGCCGCCTCGATCACCGGGGCGGCCGTCGTGGCGAAGGGCCCGGCGCAGTTGATCACGGCGGCCGCGCCGGCCAGCGCCCGGTCGAGCGAGGCCGGATCGTCGACCGGCGCGGGGCGGGCCTCCAGCCCGGTCCCGTGCGCCAGTGCCTTCAGCTTGCCGGCGTCGCGGCCGGAGAGCACCGGGACGAACCCGCGCTCCCGCAGCTCCGCCACCACGAACCGCCCGGTGTGTCCGTACGCGCCGTACACCGCGACCCTGGGCTCCGTCGTCATGGGTGCTTCCCTCGCTCGAACGACCTGTGGTGCTCCGTCACGACCATCCTGGCGGGGGGCGGGGATCCGCACGAGTGTCCGGAACGACACGCCCCGTACACTTCCGGACGTGGACACTGTCGCGCTGGCCGTCACCGACGGGATGCTTCACTTCGAACTGGCCCTCGCGCAGGAGGTCTTCGGCTCCGCCCCGGACGGCGTGACGGGTCCCTGGTACGACCTCGTCGTCTGCGGTCCCGGCCCGGTGCGGGCCGGACGGTTCCTGCTCGAGCCCGATCACGGACTCGACCGGCTCCCCCACGCCGACACCGTGATCGTCCCGGGCTGGGCCGACGTCGACGAGGCCCCGCCCGCCGAGCTGGTCGACGCGGTGCGCGCGGCCCACGAGGCGGGCGCACGTCTGGTCTCCCTGTGCACGGGCGCCTTCGTGCTGGCCGCCGCCGGCCTGCTGGACGGGCTGCGTGCGACGACGCACTGGGCGCACACCCGGGCGCTGGCCGACCGCCATCCGAAGGTCGAGGTGGACCCGGACGTCCTCTACGTGGACAACGGCGGCGTGCTCACCTCCGCCGGCAAGGCCGCCGCCATGGACCTGTGCCTGCACCTCATCCGCCTCGACCGGGGCTCGGCGACCGCCAACGAGGTCGCCCGCCGCCTGGTCGTGCCACCGCACCGGGACGGCGGCCAGGCCCAGTTCATCCCCGCCCCGGTCCCCGCCCCGGGCCACCACCCCCTCGCCGACCTGCTCCCCTGGGTGCTCGAACGGCTCGACCAGCCGCTGACGGTGGAGGATCTGGCCCGCCGGGCGCGGATGAGCTCCCGCCACCTGGGCCGCCACTTCAGGGCCACGACCGGCACCACCCCGCTGCAGTGGCTGCTCACCCAACGCATCCGTCGGGCCCAGGAGTTGCTGGAGACCACCGACGACAGCGTCGACGCCGTCGCGGCCGCCACCGGCATGGGCACCGCCACCACGCTGCGCCGGCACTTCAACCGCACGGTCGGCCTGCCCCCGCACACCTACCGCCGCACGTTCCGTACCCGCAGCCGCTCCGGCCCCGAGGAGCCCGGCCCGCTCGGCCCGCGGACCGGGGCGCGGCCGGGTTAGCCTGGCCCGCGTGGAGGACTTCGACGGGGTGGAGGTCGTCGCGTTCCCGGACGCGGCGGCCTTCGACGACTGGCTGGCCGAGCACCACACCCGCCGCGAGGGCGTGTGGGTCAAGGTGGCGAAGAAGGCGTCGGGGATCGCGTCGGTCACGGATGGCGAACTGGTCGACGTGGGGCTGTGCTGGGGCTGGATCTCCGGGCAGCGCCGGGGCCTGGACGACCGGTACTACCTGCAGAAGTACGGGCCACGGCGGCCCAGGAGCCTGTGGTCGCGGGTGAACGTCGAGAAGGTCGCGGCGCTGGCGGCGTCGGGCCGGATGCGGGAGCCCGGCCTCGCCGAGGTCCGGCGGGCCCAGGAGGACGGCCGCTGGGACCGCGCGTACGCGTCGCAGGCGACGGCCGTGGTCCCGGACGATCTCGCCGCGGCGCTCGCCGCGGACCCGGTGGCGCGTGCGGCGTTCGACGCGCTCGACCGGACCGCCCGCTACCTCGTGATGCTCCCGCTGCTCCAGGCGGCGACGCCGGAGAGCCGGAGGACACGGCTGGAACGGGCGGTACGGGACCTGGCGGAGGGGCGGCGGGGACGGTGAGGGTCCTCCGGCCCCCGCGGTGTGCGAGCCGCCGCGGTCATGGCCGGCTCACCCGTCCGCGTCGTACTTCGACTCCGCCGCCGGGTCCAGGGCGAGGCGGTAGCCGCGCTTGACGACCGTCTGGATCAGCTTCGGGACGCCCAGGGCGGAACGCAGGCGGGCCATGGCGGTCTCCACCGCGTGCTCGTCGCGGCCCGCGCCCGGAAGGGCGCGCAGCAGCTCCGCGCGGGGGACGACCCAGCCGGGCCGTCGGGACAGCGCCCGCAGCAGCGACATCCCGGCCGGGGGGACGGGCCGGAGCGCGCCGTCCACCAGGACCGCGTGCCCCCGGATCTCCACCCGGTGCCCGGCGACGGGCAACGTGCGGGCCCGCGCGGGCAGTTCCCGGCAGAGCAGCTGGACCAGCGGGCCGAGCCGGAAGCGTTCGGGCTGCACCGTGTCGATGCCGCGGGCCTGCAACGGCAGCGCGGTGACCGGGCCGACGCAGGCGGACAGCACGTCGTGGCCGAGCGCGGCGAGCAGGTCGTCGAGCAGCCCGCGCTCCTGAGCGCGGGACAGCAGGGACGCGGCGGCCGGCGCGCTGGTGAAGGTGACCGCGTCCAGGGTCCGGGCGACGCATCCGTCGACGAGGCGGTCCACCGGACCGAGGTCCTCCGGCGGCAGCCACCGGTAGACCGGCACCCCCACCACCTCCGCTCCCCCGGCCCGCAGCGACTCCACGAACCCGGGCAGCGGCTCACCGTGCAGCTGTACGGCGATCCGCAGCCCGTCGACGCCCTCCTCGAGGAGCCGGTCGAGCACCTCGGCCAGCGACTCCGACGCCGGCGACCACTCCTCGGTCAGCCCGGCGGCCCGGATCGCGCCCTTCACCTTGGGGCCGCGCGCCAGGATCCGCACCCCGCGCAGCCGCGCCAGCAGGTCCTCGCCCAGCCCCCAGCCGTCGGCGGCCTCCACCCACCCCCGGAATCCGATGGCGGTGGTGGCGACCGCGATGTCCGGGGCCTGCCCGATGATCTCCTTGGTGGCGGCCAGCAGCTCGCTGTCGTCGGCGAGCGGCACGATCCGCAGGGCCGGGGCGTGCAGCACGGCGGCTCCGCGCCGCTCGAGCAGCGCGCCCAGCTCGTCGGCCCGGCGCGCCGCGGTCACCCCCACGGTGAACCCCGCGAGGGGCCCGTGCTCCGGCGGCTGCTCTTGTTCGTCGTCCATGGCTCTCGTCCCGGCTCGAGTCGGCGTACTGCGGGAAGGTACGGCTCCGCCTCCCCGCCGGTCGAGCCTGTCAACGATGCGTGACAGGCCCGGTTCGGCTTCATGTCACCAGTGTTACGTCACTTCGCGTCACACGTCGGCGTAGCTGAGCTGCGGCTTCTCCTCCTCAGCCGGGCCCGTGTCACCCGCACGGGCCGCCGGGCGACGAAGGTATACCGCCCAGGTGACCGCGAAGCAGACCGCGTAGCAGGCGAGGAAGGCGACGAACGCGCCGGTGCCGGAGCCGTAGGAGAGGAAGGACTGGCGGAAGGCCAGGTTGATGCCGACCCCGCCCAGCGCGCCCACCGCGCCGATCAGGCCCATGGAGGCGCCCGACAGCCGCCGCCCGTACGCGGCCGCCTCCTCCCCCGCGAGCCCCTTGGCCCGTGCCTTCGCCTGGAAGATGCCGGGGATCATCTTGTACGTCGACCCGTTGCCGAGGCCGGTCAGCACGAACAGCACCACGAAGGCGACGGTGAACAGCGCCAGCGACTTCTGCATGGAGGCGACGATCAGCACCGCCGTCGCCGCGCCCATGGCGACGAAGTTCCACAGCGTGATCCGCGCGCCGCCGTACCGGTCGGCGAGCGAGCCCCCCACCGGGCGGATCAGGGAACCGAGCAGCGGCCCGATGAAGGTGACGTACGCGGCCTCGAGCGGCGTGCGGTCGAACTGGTTCTGCAGCACCTGCCCGAAGGCGAAGCTGTAGCCGATGAACGAGCCGAAGGTGCCGATGTAGAGGAACGCCATGATCCAGGTGTGCGCGTCCCGCGCGGCGTCCTTGGCGGCGCCGGTGTCGTTCTTCACCGAGGCCAGGTTGTCCATGTACAGCGCGGCGAGCACGGCGGCGACGACGATCAGCGGGATGTAGACGCCGAGCAGCACACGGGGTCCGCCGCTCGCGCCGATGATCGCGAGGGCGGCGAGCTGGATCACCGGGACGCCGATGTTGCCGCCGCCGGCGTTCAGCCCGAGCGCCCAGCCCTTCTTCCGCAGCGGGAAGAAGGCGTTGATGTTGGTCATGGAGGAGGCGAAGTTGCCGCCGCCGATCCCGGCCAGCAGGCCGACCAGCAGGAACGTGGAGAAGGACGTCCCCGGTTCCATCACGGCGAACGCGGCGACGGTGGGCACGAGCAGCAGCCCCGCGCTGATCACCGTCCAGTTCCGCCCGCCGAAGACCGCGACGGCGAAGGTGTACGGCACCCGGACCACGGCGCCGACGAGCGTGACCATCGACGTCAGCAGGAACTTGTCGGCCGGGGTGAGCCCGTACTCCGGGCCCATGAAGAGCACCAGCACGGACCACATCGTCCAGATCGAGAACCCGATGTGCTCGGAGAGCACGGAGAAGAGCAGGTTGCGGCGGGCGACCTTCTCCCCGGTGCGGTTCCAGAAGGTCTCGTCCTCCGGGTCCCACTGCTGGATCCAGCGGCCGCTGCGGGCTGTCATGAGGCCTCCACTGCTCTCCGGGGGCGCGGGCGGTGCCGCGAGGGGATGGTCCCGAAGGTAGGGAGGGGGCGTTTCGGCGCTGTGGCGGGCGGTGACCGCCAGGGAACGTTGCGCTCACCCGGGGCGGGGGCGGGATGAGAGGTGTCCGGCACCGGCCGGACACCGCGCCGTGAGGCTCTCCGGCGCCGCGGGGGCTGCCAGTGGGGGGTTCTGCCGGGGAGGGGTTCTGCCGGGGTGGGGCGACTGGGCGAGCTTGCCCGTACGGGGGCTGGGGCGGGGCGCCGTAGGGGCCGGGCGCCCGTTGCTCATCCGCCCTCGCCCCTGGCCACACCGTTCACTTCCGCAACGGGGGCAGTGCGGCACGCCCGCCCACCTCGAACCAGAGCAGTTTCCCGGACCCTCGCCCCAGCGTGCCGTCACCGAGGGTCCACCCTCCCCAGGAGTCGGCGTACTCCTGCACGAGGCGCAGTCCGCGACCGGACCCGGCGTCGAGCGGAGCGAGCGGGACGGAGTCGTCGCCGGCCCCGCCGAACGGGGCGGGGACGTGCGGGTCGCTGTCCCACACCCCGACCCGCAGCCGACCGCCGCTCAGGCCCGTGAGCCGCAAGGAGGCGGGCCCCTCGGTGTGCAGGTAGGCGTTGGTGACCAGCTCCGACGTCAACAACTCCACGACGTCGACGGCGTCCTGCCTGCCGTGACCGTCGAGCGCGGCCCGCACCGTCATACGTGCGACGCGTACGGCGCGGGGGTCACGGGGGAGGCGAAGAGCGTACGTCCAGGGCTGGGGCGGGGCTACGGTGACCATGGTCGTCTCCGGGGTTCGAAGGGACTCGGGCTCGCTCAACGACTCCGTCGGACGGTGGCGGTGCCGCGGTTCGCGGTGCACTTCCGGCTCACGGAGCGGAGGGCCGAACGTTGTGCGACCACCGTAGGGCCGATGGTTAGATGGTTCCTACGAAACCATCGGAAACCATCCATGCTTCACTCGTGCGAGGGAGAAACGCGCCGCCTCGCGGCCGGGAGGGACACACTTTGCCGCCCACGAACAATCCAACGCTGCGGCAGCGGAGACTGGGCGCTGAGCTGCGCAAGCTCCGTGAACGAGCCGGCCTCACCGCGACCGGCGCCGGTGAACTGCTCGGCGTCAACCAGGCGCGCATCAGCATGATCGAGACGGGCCGCACGCCCGTCAGTGCCGACCGGATCCACTCCATGGCACACGCCTACGCCTGCCCCGACGCCGCGTTGGTCGACGCGTTGGCCGCGATGACCGGGCGGCGGTCGCGGGGCTGGTGGGAGGAGTACCGCGAGCATCTTCCGGTGGGCCTCATCGACCTCGCCGAGCTGGAGCACCACGCGGCAGCCCTGCGCGTGGCGCTGGTCGTCCACATCCCGGCGCTCCTCCAGACCACGGACCACGCCCGTGCGCTCTTCTGCGAAGCGGTGCCGCCTTTGAGACAGTACGAGATCGAGCACCGCGTGACGCACCGCATCAAGCGCCAGGGCATTCTCCACCGGGAGTGCCCACCGCCCTATACGGCGGTGATCCACGAGTCCGCGCTGCGCATGGGGTACGGCAGCTCCACGACCGTCCGTGCCCAGCTCCGGCACCTGCTGGACATGAGCGAACTGGAACACGTCACCGTCCGGGTCATCCCGTTCGGCAAGGGCTCCTTCCCCGGAACGGGACAGTCGATCGACTACCTGCTGGGGCCCGTCCCACAGCTCGACACCGTGCAGCTGGACACCCACCACGGGTGCGAATTCCTTGACGCGGAGGCCCAGTTGAACAAGTACCGTTCAGTGCTCGACCGCATGGAATCGAACGCCCTCAAACCTGCCGAGTCCCGCGACCTGATCCACCGCATCGCCCAGGAGACCTGAGAGAGTCACTATGTCCGATCACGTATGGCGCAAGTCCTCCTACAGCCCCGACGCCTCCAACTGCGTCGAAGTGGCCACCACTCCCGCCACCGTCCTCATACGCGACTCGAAGGACACGTCCGGCCCCCGGCTCGGCCTCTCCCCCACCGCGTGGGTCGCCTTCCTCGCCCACCTCACGAAGTGACCGCTGGGCCACCGTCCGACCCCGGTGGCCCAGGCGACCGTGACGTCAGCCCCGGTGCGCCCCGGCGCTCGGCCGGGGCCGCCCGTTCTTGCTCCCGTTCGGCCACAGGCGCGGCCTGCGTTTCGCCGCGAGGTCCTCGACCCAGCCGACCGCGAGGATCATCAGGCCGATGAGCGGCCAGACCAGGGCGAACGACCAGAACATGTTCGTGCTGTCGAGCGCGTTCACCGCGCGCTCGCTCTGCATGAACGGAAGCCGGTACAGCAGGTCGTAGATCGGCACCGTCGCCATGATGAGCAGGTTGTGCCACAGGTAGATGGTCATCGCCCGGCTGTTGGAGAGGGTGACCATCCGGTCCCACCTCGCCAGGCGCCCCGGAAGCTCCCGCCACGACGGGGAGTACTGGAGCAGGATCACCACGAACCCGAACGACCAGGTGGCCTGGGCCAGCGGGATCTCGTTCAGGTCCCAGCCCTCGGGGCCCCGGTGGTCCGAGGCCCACCACAGGCCGAAGGCCATCACCAGCGACGCGCAGGAGACGGAGACGTACCGGGGGATCTGCTTCAGCAGGCCCTCGTGATGGGCGAAACCCAGCACCCAGCAGCTGCCGTAGACGGCGAAGTCGGTGACCGCGTTGCCCGTCTCGCCGGGGATGGTCACCAGGCCCGTGCCGACGACCGCCGTCAGACCCAGCGGGGCCAGCAGCGTCGGCCAGGGGGCCCGGCGGAACAGCCACAGCAGCAGCGGTGAGGCGAGGACGAACCACAGGTAGGCACGGAGGTACCAGAGCGGTCCCGCGGCCTGGTCCGCCCAGGACCCCTCCAGCCAGCCCAACGGGGCGCCGGCGTCCGCGGGGTAGGGCGGCGCCCCGATCGGGACGATGTAGTGGACCAGCTCGATCCAGCCCCAGGCGCCACCGTGGTCCGGGTCCTCCGAGGGGTTCCAGCCGCCCAGGAACAGCAGCGTCAGCACCACCGCCGCGAACGCCCACAGCGGCGGCAGGAGCCGGCGGACCCGCCCCCGGATCACGCTCAGCGCCGGGCGCTTCAGCGACCGCGCCATCAGCGAGCCCGCCAGCGCGAACATCACGCCCATCGACGGGAACAGCACCGTCAGCCAGGCCCAGCCGAAGAGGTGGTACGCCACGACGCGGACCAGGGCGATGGAGCGCAGCAGGTCCAGATACCGGTCCCGGCCCGGCTTCTCGGACTCCGGGGCGGACTCGGGCGCCGGCTCGGCCGCACGCTGCTGCTGCGGAAGCGTGTACGGCGTCTCCGGGACCGCGCCCGCGCCCCCCGCGTACGGCGTTCCGTACGGGCCCGCCGACTCCGGGCTCGTGCCCGTGCCGGTCGTGTATCCGTGGGTCATGCCACGGGCCTCCGATCATCGCTGTGCGGGGCGCGCTGGCCCGGCACCGCTCCGACGACGGGCGCCCCGACCACGCCGGTGCGCCGCAGCTTCTGCCAGCGCAGGCGGCCGCCGGTGAGCGCGGTGATCCAGGACTGGAGCAGCACGACGTACATGAGCTGGCGGTAGAGGATCTGCTGCAGCGGCAGCGAGATCAGGTGGGTCATGCGTTCGCGGTCGAGGCGGAAGGCGAAGGCCGCGCAGACCGCCTGGATGGCGAGGACGCCCAGCCACGCCATGATCGTCTTCTCGGTCGGGCCGAAGACGATGCCGTAGAGCAGGAAGACGTCGATCAGGGGTGCGAGCAACGGGGCCACGATCATGAACAGGGAGACGAAGGGCAGGCCGATGCGGCCGAAGCGGCCGGAGGGACCCTTGTCGATCACCGCGCGGCGGTGCTTCCAGATGGCCTGCATGGTGCCGTACGACCAGCGGTAGCGCTGCGACCACAGCTGCTGGACGGACTCCGGGGCCTCGGTCCAGGCACGGGCGTTCTCGGCGTAGACCACGCGCCAGCCGGCGCGGTGCAGCGCCATGGTGACGTCGGTGTCCTCGGCGAGGGTGTCGTCGCTCATGCCGCCGATGGGCTCCAGGGCGGAGCGGCGGAAGGCGCCGACCGCGCCGGGGATGGTCGGCATGCAGCCGAGGATGTCGTACATCCGGCGGTCCAGGTTGAAGCCCATCACGTACTCGATGTGCTGCCAGGCGCCGATGAGGCTGTCCTTGTTGCCGACCTTGGCGTTGCCCGCCACCGCGCCGACCCTGGGGTCGCCGAAGGGCTGGACGAGTTCGCGGACGGTGGACGGTTCGAAGACGGTGTCGCCGTCCATCATCACGACGATGTCGTACCGGGCGTTGGCCAGGCCCCGGTTGAGCGCGGCCGGCTTGCCCGCGTTGAGCTGGCGGATCACCCGTACGTTGGGCAGGCCCATCGCCTCGACGATGCGGGCGGTGCCGTCGGTGGAACCGTCGTCGATGACGAGGACCTCGATCGGGTGCTCGCTCGCCATCAGGGAGTTGACGGTGTTCTCGATGCACTTGGCCTCGTTGTACGCCGGCACCAGCACCGTCACCGGTTCGGTGACCGGCGGGCCCCAGCGGAAGTTCCTGCTGCGGACGCGGCGGGCGTGGACGCCGGAGAGGAGCAGCATCAGCACGAAGCGGCCGATGACCAGGGTGCCGATGATCGCGAGGCCGACCACCAGGACGCCGGTGACGTTCTCGGAGGCCTGGACCAGGAAGATCCACGCCTTGCCCTTCCAGAGCTCGGCGCCGGTGACCGGGCTGTGCGCGCTGGGCGCGTCCAGTGCCTCGGTCAGGTTGTCGAACTCGTAGCCCTTCTCCTTCAGGTCGGGCAGGAACCTGTCGAGCGCCTCGACGGTCTGGCTGCGGTCGCCGCCGGAGTCGTGCATCAGGACGATGGCGCCCTTGCCGCCCTCGGGCGTGGCGCGGCGGATGATCTCGTCGACGCCGGGACGCTTCCAGTCCTCGCTGTCGGTGTTGTTGACGACGGTGAGGTAGCCGCGGCTGCCGATGTACTGGGTGACCGGCCAGGTCTCGTTGTCCATGGCCGCGGCGTACGAGGAGTACGGCGGGCGGAAGAGGGAGGTGCGGATGCCGGCCGCGCCGGTGATCGCCAGCTGGTTCTGCGACAGCTCCCAGTCGATGCGCTTGGTGGACTGGAGGGCGAGGTCGGGGTGGTTGAAGGTGTGCAGGCCGATCTCGTGGCCCTCGTCGACCATGCGCTGGACGAGGTCCGGGTAGCGGGAGGCCATGGTGCCGGTGACGAAGAAGACCGCGTGCGCGTCGTGCTTCTTCAGCACGTCGAGCACCCTCGGCGTCCAGGTCGGGTCCGGGCCGTCGTCGAAGGTGAGGACGAGGCGGCGGTCGGGCACGCTCAGGGTCCGGGCCTGTCCGGCGCGGGCGTCGATGACCGGGCCGCCCTCCAGTATCTCCTTGGGCACCTGGGTGGTGGGGGCGGGCTTCTGGACGCGGTGGTCGGCGAGGATCTCGCTGTGCACGTAGCCGCGCAGCATGAGCATGGCCGCCAGGGCGACGAGGACGAGCACGGGGAGCAGCAGGCGCAAGGGCACGCGGCGGCGCGGGGAGCCGCCGCGGGGCCGGCGGGCGGCCCTGCGGCGGGGGGAGCGGGATGCCATCAGAGGACGTTCTCCGGGGACGGTGCGGCGGGGGTGGTGGACGGCTCCGGCTGAGCGGCGGAGCCGTCGGCGGCGACGACCGGCCGGCGGGCGGGGGCGTCGGCGAGGTCGTCGGCGCCCCCGGCCTCACCTCCGGTGGGGGCGGTCGTCACGGGATCGGGGGACTCCGGCACCGGCTGGTCCGCGGGTGGCGCGCTCACGGTGCCGTCCGGGGGCGTGGTGGTGGCGTCGCCGTCGGCGGCCGGTTCGGTGGTGTCCCGCCGGGCCGCCGTGGGTGCCGGGTCGGCGGCGTCCGGCCGGTCCGCGGTGCCGGCTCCGCCGCCCGTCGCGGGCGCGGTGGGGCCGGGCGCGGGCAGCGTGGGGGCGCCGGTGGTCGGCGTGTCGCCCGGGGCGGGGCCGGTGCCGGGCGTGGCGGCGGTCCCCTCGGGCTGCGGTGTCGTCTCGACCTGGCCGGCGGGCTTGTCCTCCTGGCCGGGGACGGGCATCCAGGGGGCGTCGGAGTTGCCGGACAGCAGCGTGGCGACCATGACGACGGCGTAGCCGGCGCTGGCGAGGCCGACGGCCAGGCCGATCCGGCGGTAGAGCCGGCCGCGGCGGCCGGACTCGTCGACGAACACGGGTCCGGCGGCGTCCTGTGCGCCGGCCGCCCGGTGCCTCGGCGCCCGGCGCAGTTCGAGGCCTTCCCCGATCTGCACCGAGTCGAGCTGGACCGTCACCTCGTGCGGGTCGTGGGTGGCCGCGGCGGAGTCGCCGGCCTCCTCCTGCCAGGGGTCACGGACGGGGGCGCGGGAGGCCGTCGGGGCGCCGGGGTCCGAGGGGGGACGCAGGAACCCGGTCGGGGCGCCGGGGTCCGGCGACGGGCCTCCGGGGACCGGCGGGAGGAGGGCCGTCCCGGCGTCGGACGACGGGTGTCCGTGGGCCGGTGGGGAACCGGCCGCTCCGAAGCCTCCCGAGGGGCGTGCCGCGCCCGGCCGGGAGGAGGGTCCCGCCGGCCTGGCGCCGGGGGCGCCGCCCGGCCGGCGGGGGATGCGCAGGGCGGTGGTGCGTTCGGTGTCCCAGGGGCCGTCCGCCGGGCTTCCGGACGGTGCCGCCCGGTACGGCGCGGCGGGGCGCTCGGCGTTGCGGGGACCGTTCGGCCGGCCCCCGGGCGGCGCCGCGGGGCCGCGGGTGGTGCCGTCGTGCGGACCGGGCCGGGCGGGAGGTTCCATGCGGTGGGCGGCGTCGGGCAGCACCTGGGTCCTGTCGTCGCCTCCGGGGAAGGCGCCGAGGCGGTCCCAGCGGTCCTCGGGGAAGCCGGGGCCGAAGCCGGCCTCTCGCGCACCCGCGCCGGGTCCGGCGGGCTCCTCGCCCAGGGGGAGGACCCGCGTCTCACGCAGGTCCTCGTCCTCGGTGTCCCTCCCGAACGCCGATGCACCCTCGGGTCGTTCCGGTTGGGCGTCTTCTCGCCACTTTTCCACGCGCACGCACTTCCCCCCAGAGGAGCTTCCGGCGCGCGTACGACCCGAGCACTCGTCGACGGACCGGGCCCCCACCCGCTCCGAGCGCCCCGGTTATCACACTGTGCTCGGCCACCGAATGTAGCGCACGTAGAGGTGCCGCGTTCCCGGGAAAGCCGTTCGTATCAGGAGTGAGACATCACTGATCAGTAGTGAGACATCACTGAGCCGTCATGACGGCAATGTCCCGGCCGGGCAGCCACCCCTCGACCGGCCGCCGCAACCAGCCCTCCTCGGCCGCGACGAGGGCCGCCGCCCGCCGGAGAGCGTCCAGAGCGGGATGGACCAGCCCTTTCCGCCACACCAGGGACACGGGGGACAGCGGAATCGGGTCCACCAGAGGGCGCAGCACCGTCGAGGGCAGTGGCGGGAAATCGACCACGGCGAGGATCGGGTGACGCGTCCTGGCCATGATCCGCTGGAACTCCTCCTCGCCGACGGCCAGCGGCGCGGGCGGCGCGAGCGTGATCCCCCGGCCCTCGAACAGCGTCCGTGCGAGGTCCGTCCACTCCGGCGTACGGGGGTTGCCGGCCCCGGCGTAGACCGTCTCGCCGGCGAGCGCGGCCAGCGGCACCTCGGGCAGGGCGGCCAGCGGATGGTCCTCGGGCAGGACGACCGCCATCGGCTCGTGGCGCACGGGCTGCTGGTCGAGCCCGGCCCGCAGGGCGGGGGCGAGGCCCGCGAACCGGCCGAACGACGCGTCGAGCCGCCCCGTGAGCAGCTCCCCCGCGGCCCCGGTCAGCCCGCTCTCGTAGCGGGCCATCAGTTCGTGTCCGGGGGCGAGCTCGCGGGCACGGTGCAGCACCCGGCGGGGGGTGTCGAGGCCCGGCGAGTTGAGGTCCACCAGCAGGGGCCGGGCCCGTCCGGCGGCGGCGAGCAGGTCGTCCTGCGCCTGGAGCACCGCACGGGCGTACGGCAGCAGGCGTTCGCCGTCGGCGGTGAGCGTCACCTGACGGGTGGTCCGTACGAACAGCTCGTTGCCCAGCTCCCGTTCCAGCCGCCGCACGTCCCTGCTGAGCGCCTGCTGGGCGACGTAGAGGCGGGTGGCGGCCCGGGTGAAGTGCAGTTCCTCGGCGACGGCCACGAAGGCGCGCAGCAGGCGGGGGTCGAGGTGGGCGGGGGCGGACATGGCGCGAACCTACAACACGGGTGCGTCAATCGGCGCCGGGAAGGTGTTGGACGGGGCGCGCGAACGCAGGCGACGGTGGTGTCATGCCCCGATCGACCTCCCCTTCCCGGGACACTCCCCTGTTCACGGTCACCGCCGACACCCTGGTCGCCGTCGACTTCGGCCCGCGCGGACGGAGCCGGCCCCGCCCGAAGGGCCCGTACCGCCGCCTCCTCGCGCTGCCCGGCGCCCGCGCGTTCACGGCCGGCAACCTCATCGCGCGGCTGCCGATGGGCATGTTCAGCGTGAGCGCGGTCGTGATGATCGCCGGCACCCGGGGTTCGTACGCCCTGGCCGGCGCCGTCACCGCGACGGGCCTGGCGGTGACGGCGGTGGTCGCCCCGTGGACCGCGCGCCTGGTGGACCGGTACGGGCAGGCCCGGGTCGCCCTGCCGGCCACGGTGTTCGCCGTGCTCGGCTCCCTCGCGCTGCTGCTCTGCGTGCGTCACGACGCCCCGGAGTGGACCCTGTTCGCCGCCTACGCCGCCACCGCCACCACTCCCAACACCGGCGGGATGTCGCGGGCGCGCTGGGCGCACCTGCTGAAGGGGGACGCCGAGGCCCTGCACACCGCGAACTCCTTCGAGCAGGCCGCGGACGAACTGTGCTTCATGCTCGGCCCGGTGCTCGCGGCCTTCCTGTGCGGGACGTTCTTCCCGGAGGCGGGCACGCTCGTCGGCGCCGTGCTGCTGCTGACGGGCGTCCTGCTGTTCACCGCCCAGCGGTCGACCGAGCCGCCGGCCGCACGGCGTTCCTCCGCGCGGTCGCCGCTGCGGTCGCCCGGCGTGCGTCCGCTGCTGGTGGTCTGTCTCGCGACGGGCGCGGTGTTCGGCTCGCTGGAGGTGGTGACCCTCGCGTTCGCGGACGAGCGGGGGCACCGCGCGGCGTCCGGCGCCGTGCTCGGGCTCCAGGCGGCCGGTTCCTGTGCGGCGGGGCTGCTGTACGGGGCGATGCGGCCGGCGGGGTCCGCGCGGTCCCGGCTGCCGTGGTGCCTGGCCGCGATGGCCGCGCTGATGACCCTGCCGCTGCTCGCGGCCGGGCTCACCGGCTCGCTGGTGCTGCTGGCGGGGGCGCTGCTGGTCGCCGGGATGGCGACCGCGCCCACCATGGTCACCACCATGACCCTGGTCCAGCGCCGCTCGCCCGCGGACCGGCTGAACGAGGGCATGACGCTCGCGGTGACCGGTCTGCTCGGCGGGATCGCCTGCGGCAGCGCGGCGGGCGGCTGGACGGTGGAGCACGTCTCGGCGACGGCCGGCTACGGCGTGCCGGCGGCGGCCGCCGCGATCGCCCTTCTCGTGTCCCTCTGCACCCTTGTCCCGTTCGGGCCGTCGAACCGCTTCACCGATTCCCTCCCGAACCATTGACGGTCACGGGTCCCGCACCTACCTTCACCCGTCGAAGCGCTTCGAAACCGCTTTCCGCATCCCACGGACCGTGCAGACGAGGACCCCCGATGGTGAAGATCACGGATGTGGCCCGGCTCGCCGGGGTCTCCCCCAGCACCGTCTCGTACGCGCTCAGCGGCAAGCGTCCGATCTCCGACGCGACCCGGCTCCGGGTCCAGGCGGCCGTCCGCGAGCTGGGCTACCGCGCGGACGGCGGCCGGGGCGCGGCCGGCCGCAGGTCGAGGGTGCTGGCCCTGGCGGTCCCGGTGCGCTCCGGCGTCCATGTGCCGGTGGTGACGCAGTTCGCGGTCTCGGTGGTCACCGCCGCCCGCGCCCACGACCACGACGTGCTGCTGCTCACCCAGGGCGAGGGCGAGGGCGAGGAGGGCATCGGGCGCGTCGCGGACGCCCGGCTGGCGGACGGGGTGATCGTGATGGACGTCCAGCTCCAGGACTCCCGGCTGCCGCTGCTGCGCTCGGGGGCCCTGCCGTCCGTACTGATCGGCGTGCCCGCCGAGCCGGACGGGCTGACCTGTGTCGACCTGGACTTCCGGGCGGCCGGTGAGCTGTGCGTGGACCATCTGGCGCGGCTCGGGCACCGGGCGGTGGCGCTGGTCGGCTCGCCGCCGGAGGTGTACGTACGGCGGACCGCGTTCGCGCGGCGGCTGGTGGAGGGCTTCACGGCGGCGGCCGACCGGCACCGGCTCACCTCGGTCGTGCACCCGTGCGGGACCGGCCGCGGGGCCGCCCGCGCGCTCGCCGAGCGGCTGGTGCGCGAGCTGCCCGCGCTGACGGGGGTGGTGGTGCACAACGAACCGCTGCTCGACCCGCTGCTCGACGCCTTCGGGCAGCTGGGGCTGAGCGTCCCCGGCGAGCTGTCCCTGACCGCCGTCTGCCCGTCCCCCGTCGCCGCCTCGGCGCGCACCCCGGTCACCTCGGTCGCCGTGCCGTCGGCGGAACTGGGCACCCGCGCGGTGCACCTGCTGGCCCGGAAACTGTCCGGTGTCCCCGTGCCGGAGGTCACCCTGCTGCCGCCCCGGCTGACGGAACGGGCGAGCACGGCGCCGCGCGGGACGTGACGACCGGGTCCGGCCTCAGCCCCGTCTCCGGATCCTCCCCGCCTTCCAGGGCGCATGACGAAGGCCCCGTCGCCGGAAGCGACGGGGCCTTCGCCCACATGGGATGAGTGGAGATGGCGGGAATCGAACCCGCGTCCAACGGTGCGGAACCAGGGCTTCTCCGTGTGCAGTCGGCTGTGCTTTTCTCGGCCCCGGAGATCACGCCGACAAGTCTCCGACGGGCCCAGTCACTGTGTGGTTTCCCTCTTCACCCCGTGACCGGGATCAAGGTTTAGTTCCCTAGCTGATGCCAGGATCCGGGTCGGGAACACCCCCGGGCTGACACTCCCTTAAGTAGGGGAGCCGCTGCTCGCTACCTGAAGATCAGGCAGCGAGGGCGAGCTCGCCCTGGGAGATGGATCGCTTGGAATTGGCGATTATTTTTTTCGGCCTGTGGTTTACGAGATCATGGCCGCTTCCTCGACACGCTTCCCCTGCTTCGACAGCCGCTGTCGAAACCGATCATCCCCATGTTGTTTTTTCAAGTCCCTCCGAGGAGGGGGCCCGCACCCGCTGTGAGGTGCTGTCGCCATCGTACGTGACCAACGCGGGTCGGTGCCAGCGTATTCCCCGGCGCTCCGCGGGACCTACGCGCGCTGCTTCCGACGGACCGCGGAGATCGCCCGCTCGGTCTCGCGCCGGTCCTGCTTCTCCCGGAGCGTCTGCCGCTTGTCGTACTCCTTCTTGCCCTTGGCCAGCGCGATCTCGACCTTCGCACGGCCGTCCTTGAAGTACAGGGCGAGCGGCACGATGGTGTGGCCCGTCTCCTGGGACTTGGACTCCAGCTTGTCGATCTCCTCGCGGTGCAGCAGCAGCTTGCGCTTGCGCCGCGCGCTGTGGTTGGTCCAGGTGCCCTGGCTGTACTCCGGCACGTGCACGTTGTGCAGCCACGCCTCGTTGCCGTCCAGCTGGACGAAGCCGTCCACCAGCGACGCCCGGCCCTGGCGCAGGGACTTCACCTCGGTGCCGGTGAGGACCAGGCCCGCCTCGTAGGTGTCGATGATGAGGTAGTCGTGCCGCGCCTTCTTGTTCTGCGCGATCAGCTTGCGCCCTTTTTCCTTAGCCATAGTGCCGCCCATTTTCGCACTACGGAGGGGGTCCGCGGGAAGCCGATTATCGACCGCGGGACTGGCGGCCGAGTCCGCTGAGGACCGTCTCGGCGCGCCGGAGCGCCCGCGCGTCGGCCTCCAGGTCGGGGGTGATGCCGTGGCCGTCGACGCCCCGGCCCGAGGGGGTGCGGTAGTGGCCGACGGTCAGCTCGGCGACGGAGCCGCCGGGCAGCGGGGTCGGCATCTGGACCGAGCCCTTGCCGAAGGTGCGGGAGCCCACGACGACCGCCCGTCCACGGTCCTGCAGGGCGCCGGTGAGGAGCTCGGCCGCGCTCATCGTCCCGCCGTCGACGAGCGCGACCAGGGCTCTGGTGGTGTCGCCGCCGGGCTCGGCGTGCAGGGCGCGCTGCTCGCCCTCGACGTCGTACGTGGCGACCAGGCCGCCGTCGAGGAAGGCGGAGGCGGCGATGACCGCCTCGGCGACCAGTCCCCCGGAGTTGCCCCGCAGGTCGAGGACGATGCCGGCGCCGGCCGGGGCCCGCCGCACGGCGGTGCGCACCTCGTCGCCCGAGCCCTTGGTGAAGGCGCCGACCTTGACGACGGTCACCCCGGAGGCGAGTTCGCTGACGGTGACGGTGTCCCGGGACAGCCTGGCCCGGCGCAGGGTCTCGCTCCACGCGCGCGTGCCGCGTTCCAGGCCGAGGCGGACGGTGGTGCCGGCGGACGCGCCGTCGGCCCCGCCGCGCAGTAAGGAGACGACCTCCGTGACGGGCCGGCCGTCGACCTTCTCGCCGTCGACGCTGCGCAGCCGGTCCCCCGCGCGGATCCCGGCGTCGGCGGCGGGCGTGTCGTCGCCCACCCTCGTCACCTCGATACGGCCCTTCCGCTCGCGGGCCCACAGGCCGACGCCGGTGTACCGGCCGTCCAGGGCCTCCTCGAACTCCTCGTACTCGCCCGGGGAGTAGACGGCGGCCCAGCGGTCCCCGCTGCGGCTGACGGCGCGCCGGGCGGCCTCCACAGGGGAGGCGCCGTCGGCGGCGGCCTCCTCGGCCGCCCGGGCGACGTCCGTGCCGTGGCCGACGGGAGCGGCCGCGGGGACGCCGTCCGCCGTGGCCGCGCCGTCGGCCCCGGGGAGGTTGCCCGTGGCCGCGCCGGCGACGAGCACGCCCGCGAACACCAAGGTCAGGGCGGCCCCACGGCGGACGCGATGGGGCTGACAGAACAGGGCACGACCTGACATGCCGGTGAGTCTAGGACAACGCGAAGGGGCGCACGGTCGGTTGGCCGCGCGCCCCTCGTGGCAAAAATCAAACCTTCAGATACTTGCGCAGCGCGAAGAACGCGGCCAACGCGGGCATCAGCAGACTGGTCGCGAGGATCAGCGGCAGCTTCGTCAGCACGGCGTCCCAGCCGATGAAGTTGATCAGGTTCAGCTTCTCCGACAGGGCCAGTCCGTGGTCGATGATGAAGTACCGCCCGACCACCAGGAATCCGCACGCCAGGACGCCGCCGATGAGTCCGGCGACGGCGGCCTCCATGATGAACGGCGTCTGGATGTAGAAGCCGGAGGCGCCGACCAGCCGCATGATGCCGGTCTCGCGGCGGCGGCTGAACGCGGAGACGCGCACCGTGTTCACGATCAGCATCAGGGCGACGACCAGCATGAGCGCCATCATCGCGAGGGCGGCGATGTTCATGCCCTCCAGCAGCCCGAAGAGGTTGTCCAGGATGCCCTTCTGGTCCTGCACCGACTGCACGCCGTCCCGCCCGTCGAAGGCGGTCGCGATGACCTGGTACTTCTCCGGGTCCTTCAGCTTGATGCGGTACGACTCCTGCATCTGGTCCGGCGTCAGGGAGCTGGCCAGCGGGGAGTCGCCGAACTGCTCCTTGTAGTGCTTGTACGCCTCGTCCTGCGACTCGTACGTCACCGAGTCGACGACCGACATCTTCTCCAGGTCGGTCTTGATCTGGCCCTTCTGGTCGTCGGTCACCGCGCCCCTGGCGCAGTTGGGATCGGACTCGGCGTCACTCTTGTTGCACAGGAAGATGGAGACGTTGACCTTGTCGTACCAGTAGCCCTTCATGGTGTTCACCTGGTCGTTCATCAGGAGCGAACCACCGAACAGGGCGAGCGACAGGGCGACGGAGACGACGACGGCGAAGGTCATCGTCAGGTTGCGGCGGAGACCGACGCCGATCTCCGACAGGACGAACTGGGCGCGCATGGCGTCTGATCAAGCCTTTCCGTGGAGCGTCAGTGCTGGTAGCCGTAGACGCCGCGTGCCTGGTCGCGGACGAGACGGCCCTTCTCCAGCTCGATGACGCGCTTGCGCATCTGGTCCACGATGTTCTGGTCGTGCGTCGCCATCACCACGGTGGTGCCCGTCCGGTTGATCCGGTCGAGCAGCTTCATGATGCCGACGGAGGTCTGCGGGTCGAGGTTGCCGGTGGGCTCGTCGCAGATGAGCAGCTTGGGCCGGTTGACGAAGGCCCGCGCGATGGCGACGCGCTGCTGCTCACCGCCGGAGAGCTCGCCGGGCATCCGCTCCTCCTTGCCGCCGAGCCCGACGAGGTCGAGCACCTGCGGCACGGACTTGCGGATCTCGCCGCGCGACTTGCCGATCACCTCCTGCGCGAAGGCGACGTTCTCGGCGACCGTCTTGTTCGGCAGCAGGCGGAAGTCCTGGAACACGGTCCCCAGCTGGCGCCGGATCTGCGGCACCTTCCAGTTGGAGACGCGGGCGAGGTCCTTGCCCAGAACGTGCACCTCTCCGTGGCTGGCCCGCTCCTCGCGGAGGATCAGCCGCAGGAAGGTGGACTTTCCGGAGCCTGAGGACCCCACGAGGAACACGAACTCGCCCTTCTCCACTTCCAGGGTGACGTCCCTGAGCGCGGGGCGGTTCTGCTTGGGGTAGACCTTGGACACATTGTCGAATCGGATCACGGATGCACCACGGGTAGCCGGGGGTAGATGAGCGTGACCATACGCGAATCGGGGAGGCGGGCGCAGGCACCGGTAGGGGTTGTGCGGGACTTGCGTCCTTTTGTGCCGGTGCCGGGTGCGGACGGCACCCGCGCGGCCTCCGCGGGAACCTGGCACAGTGGAGGGGGAACGTTCGCGGGGTGGCGGGCGTTATGTCATCCGGAACAGGTGCGAGGAGGGCGAGCGCATGACGTACGACCGGCTGGTGTGCGCGAACTGCGCCGCGCCCGTGAGCGAGGGCCGGTGCCCGGTGTGCCGCGCGAACCGCGAGCGGCTGCAGCAGGGAAACTTCTTCGCGGGGCTGAACCCCATGATGCTGATCGCACTGCTGGCGGTGCTGGTCGCGGCGGTGGCGCTGCTCGCCCACCGGACCGTCTGACGTACGGGCGCGGGACGTGACGAAGGGCCCGGAGCGCGGTTGCGCTCCGGGCCCTTCACCTCACCTCATGCGTACGGCGCGTACGCGCGCGGCCACCGTCAGGCGGCGGCGCCGCGGCCGGCCATCAGGCGCGGCAGCACCCGGAAGCCGACACCGCCGGCGATCATCGTGGCGGCGCCGATCAGCAGGAAGGTGGTCTCGGCGGCACCGGTCTCGGCGAGCTCCTTGCCGTTGCCCTGGGCCGAGGCGCCCGTGGCGTCGTCACCGGTGTCGGTGAGGGCGGAAGAGCCCTGGTCCTGCGGGGAGGCGTTGTTGCCGCCGTCCGGGGTGGTGCCGGTGTTGTCGTCGTCACCGTTGTCACCCGGGGTGGTGGGCTCCTCGATGGGGCCCTCGCCGCCCGGGTTCTCACCACCGGGGTTCTCACCACCGGGGTTCTCACCACCGGGGTTCTCACCACCGGGGTTCTCACCGCCCGGGTTCTCACCACCGGGGTTCTCACCACCGGGGTTCTCACCACCGGGGTTCTCACCACCGGGGTTCTCACCGCCCGGGTTCTCACCACCGGGGTTCTCACCACCGGGGTTCTCACCACCGGGGTTCTCACCACCGGGGTTCTCACCGCCCGGGTTCTCACCGCCCGGGTTCTCACCGCCCGGGTTCTCACCACCGGGGTTCTCACCGCCCGGGTTCTCACCGCCCGGGTTCTCACCGCCAGGGCAGTTCGGGTCGACTCCGACGGTGCAGCTCGGGTCCGGCTCGCCTACGGCCTGAGCGACACCCGTCACCGCCAGCGACGCACCCGCGGCGATCACGGCGCCGGCTGCGATGCGTGCGACGCGGATCCGCGTCTTCTTCGTCATATGTGTGCTACCCCCAGTAGCTGATCGTCAATGAGGCGGCGCTCGGGGCCGTGATCAACGGAGGTAACTGTGATGAAACGCCCCCCGGTTCACATGCGCCCCAGAGATACGCATGCCACGCTTCACCTTTCCCATTTTCCAAAAGAACGTCAAGGCCGTTGCGTGCGCGATGTCCGGCTACGCGCGCTTTGTGGGACAACGAAACTGTGAGTGTGATGTAAATCCCCGATGTGGCCGGACGGAAAAGGCAACTGCCGTCGAAGTGACGGCAGTTGCCTTGTCGACAAATCGGCGCGTGCGCCGGGGGTTACTTCTCCTGCTGCTTGCGCCAGCGAATCCCGGCCTCCAGGAAGCCGTCGATCTCGCCGTTGAACACGGACTCGGGGTTGCCGACTTCGTACTCCGTGCGCAGGTCCTTGACCATCTGGTACGGGTGCAGCACGTACGAACGCATCTGGTTGCCCCAGGAGTTGCCGCCGTCGCCCTTGAGGGCGTCCATCTTGGCCTGCTCCTCCTGACGGCGCCGCTCCAGGAGCTTGGCCTGGAGGACGTTCATCGCGGTGGCCTTGTTCTGGATCTGCGAGCGCTCGTTCTGGCAGGAGACCACGATGCCGGTGGGGAGGTGGGTGAGCCGCACCGCGGAGTCGGTGGTGTTCACGCCCTGGCCGCCGGGACCGGACGACCGGTACACGTCCACCCGCAGCTCGGACTCGTCGATCTCGATGTGGTCGGTCTGCTCGACCACGGGTAGGATCTCGACGCCCGCGAAGGAGGTCTGGCGGCGGCCCTGGTTGTCGAAGGGCGAGATGCGCACCAGGCGGTGGGTGCCCTGCTCGACGGAGAGGGTGCCGTAGGCGTAGGGCGCCTGGACGGAGAAGGTGGTCGACTTGATGCCGGCCTCCTCCGCGTACGACGTCTCGATCAGCTCGGTCTTGTAGCCGCGCTGCTCGGCCCAGCGCAGGTACATGCGCTGGAGCTTCTCGGCGAAGTCGGCGGCGTCGACGCCACCGGCCTCCGCCCGGATGTTGACGAGCGCCTCACGGGAGTCGTACTCGCCGCTGAGCAGCGTCCGGACCTCCATCTCGTCCAGCGCCTTCTTGACGGACTCGAGCTCGGCCTCGGCCTCCGCGCGGGTGTCCGGGTCGTCCTCCTCCTCGGCCATCTCGAAGAGCACGGCGAGATCGTCGATCCGGCCCCGGAGTGCCTCGGTCTTCCGCACCTCGGCCTGGAGGTGGGAGAGCTTGCTGGTGATCTTCTGCGCCTCGTCCGGGTTGTCCCACAGGGACGGCGCGGCCGCCTGCTCCTCGAGCACGGCGATGTCTGCCCTCAGCTTGTCGAGGTCCAGAACGGCCTCGATCGACTCCATGGTCGAGGAGAGGGACTTGAGCTCTTCGGATACATCGACGACTGCCACGCCCTCCAGCGTAACGGCTCCGCGCGCGGGCCCACGCAGTGTGGCGGGGCCGGGGCGCCCCGGCGCAGCCTGAGGTGGGCTCGCCCGCCGGCCCGGGTGGGCGCGGCTACGGGTGCGCCGGCGCGGAGTTCCGGGTGTCCTGGGGTGGGGGCGTGTCGTCCTCCGTCGTGGCCAGCCAGGTGCCGACGCCCGCCGCCACGAGCACCGCCGCCGCCACCGCCAGGGTGAGCCGGCGCCGACGGGCGACCGCGCGGTTGCGGGCGGAGCCCGGCCGGCGCGCACCCGCCGCGCGGGGTGCGCGGGCCGTGCCGCGGGCGCCCCCGGCCAGTTCGTCGGGGGTCGGCACCCTCATCGACGTGTGCGTGTCGCGGCTGGAGTCGGCCGGTTTCGCGCCCGGCACCAGCGGGACCGCGCCGCGGCGCCGCACCGGCTCCCCGGTGACCTGGGCCGCCCCGGAGGGCTGGAACTCCTCCCCGGCCTCCTCGGTGGGCCCGGTGTCCGGCTCGTCGACGTCCAGCGGCGGCATCCCCGCCAGCATCGGCAGCAGCTCCCGCAGCCGCGCGCCCAGCTCGGAGGCGCGCAGCCGGGACGCCGGGGCCTTCGCCAGGCACTGCACCAGCAGCTGCCACAGTTCGTCCGGGATGCCGGGGAGGGGGACGACCGTCTCGGTGACGTGGCGGCGCAGCACCGCGCCCGGGTGTCCGCCGCCGAACGGCGTGAAGCCGGCGAGCAGCTCGTACAGGACCGTGGCCAGCGCGTAGATGTCGACCGACGCGCGCGGGGGAAGGCCCTCGACGATCTCCGGCGCCAGGTAGTCCGGCGTTCCGATGATCTTCGTGGCCCGGGTGCGGCGCGGGGTGTCGATGAGTTTCGCCACGCCGAAGTCGGTGAGCAGGGCGCGGTGCGAGCCGCCGGGGCCGAGCGGGCCCTCCATGTCGAGCAGCACGTTCTCCGGCTTCACGTCCCGGTGCACGACCCCGGCCGCGTGCGCCGCCGCCAGCCCGTCGGCGACGTCGGCCACGATCGCGACCGCGGCCTCGGGGGCCAGCCTGCGCTCCCGGTCGAGGCGGGTGCGCAGGTCCGTGCCGCGGACGAGGTCCATGACCAGCGCGAGGTCGTTGCCGTCGACCACCATGTCGCGCACGGAGACGACGTGCGGGTGTTCCAGACCGAGCAGCGCCGTCCGCTCCCGCACGAAGCGGCCGACGAGCTCCTGGTCCGAGGAGAGATCCTCACGCAGCAGCTTGACGGCGACGGGCCCGTCGGGACCCTCGCCCAGCCACACCGTGCCGGCGCTGCCCCGCCCGAGGATCTGATGGGCGGTGTACCGGCTGCCGATTCTCCGTGCCAAGACTGCTCCTACCGACGCGTGTTGTCGCCAAAGCTACGCGTCCGGGACGCCGACCTTCACGGCGGATCCGGAAATCAGCCCTCAGATGTCGACAAATCAGCAAACAAGCTCAGTTCGTCCCGGAGGGGTCCGAGGGCTCCGAGGAGCCGCCCAGGTCCTCGATCCAGCCCGTCACCGAGCCGAACCAGTCGCTGAGCTGGTCCCAGTAGCCCTTGCCGGTGCCGATCCAGTCCTGGAGCGGGCTCAGCTCCCAGATCAGCCAGCCCGCGACGAACAGGATGACGACCGTGAACAGGCAGCCCTTCAGACAGCCCAGGCCGGGGATGCGCATCGGGTTGGCGCTGCGCTGCCGGGGCTGCCGGGGCTCCCGGGCCGGGCGCTGCGGCTCCGGCGGCGGGGCGTACCGCTGCGGCGGCTGGGGCTGCTGCCGGCGCTGCGGCTCCGGCGGCGGGGCGTACTGCTGGGGCCGGTGCTGCTGCGGGTGGCCGTATCCGGGGCCGGGCTGCTGCGGCTGCGGACGCCGTTGCGGCTGCTGGGGCTGCTGCGGCCGTTGGGGCTGCTGGGGCTGCTGCGGCGGCCGGGCGACCTGGCGCTGGGGGCGGCGTCGCAGCGGGTCCTCGCTGGGGTCGAGGTACTGGATCTGGGTCTGCTCGTTGCGGTCGCGGGCCGCGCGGAGCTGGTTCTGCCAGGGGTGCGGGTCCTCCGGGCCGGCTCCGGGCCCGCCGGGCTGCCCCGGCGGCACGGGGGGCATGACGGCCGTGGGGTCGGCGGCGCCGGCCGGGCCGCCGGTCTGCGGCAGGACGCTGGTCGCGCCGTTGGGGTCGTAGGCGCCCGCGCCGTGCGGCAGCACCTGCGTCGGGTCGGCGTCGCCGGACGCGCCGGGCGTACCGGGTACGGGCGCGGGGGCCGGGTCGGGGGCGAGCAGCGCGCCGACGTTCTCGGCGGCGGAGATCTGCGCGGAGTTCGCGTGCACGCCGATGCCGTCGGCGACGACGCGCAGGCCGCGTGCGAGGTTCTCGGCGCTGGGCCGTTCGTCGGGGTTCTTGCGCAGGCAGCGCTCGATGACCGTCCACAGCGGGTCGGGGACGGTGGAGGGGCGGCGCGGTTCGGCGCTCAGGTGCTGGTGCAGCACCTCCAGGGCGGAGTCGCCGGAGAACGGCGGACGGCCGGTGACCAGCTCGTACAGCAGGATGCCGGCGCCGTAGACGTCGACGGCGGAGGTCTGCGGGCGGCCCTCGGCGGACTCGGGCGCGATGTACGCGGGCGTGCCGACGAACTCGTGGGTGCGGGTCAGGCCCGGGGAGTCGGCGAGGCGGGCGATGCCGAAGTCGGTCAGCATCGGGTGCATCTCGCCGCCGGTCTGCTTCAGCAGCACGTTGGCGGGCTTCAGGTCGCGGTGCACCACGCCGTCGGCGTGGCTGGCGCCGAGCGCGTCGGCGATCTGCGCGGTCAGCAGGGCGGCGGCGACGGGGGTGAAGGGGCCGTTCTCACGGAGGTGGCGGTGCAGGTCGGGGCCCTCGACGAGGTCCATGACCAGGGCCAGCAGATCGCCCTCGACGACCAGGTCGCGCACCCGGACGATGTTGGGGTGGGTGAGCCGGAGCAGGACGGACCGCTCGCGCAGGAAGCGCATCACGACGTCGGCGTCGCCCGCGAGCTCCTCCTTGAGGACCTTGATCGCGACGGTCTCGCCGGGCTGTCCGGGCACGGCCGCCTCGGCACCCGCGGTCTCCCGCTGGCGGGCTCGCCAGACGGTGCCCGTGGCGCCGCGTCCGAGCGGCTCCTCGAGCAGGTACTTGCTGCCGACTGGCCGCACGTCACGCACTCCCTGCTGCCTGCTCGGCGTACACCCTGGTCCACCGCGCTACGGAACGTTCCGACCCACTGTAGTGCCGCCGCGCGGGATACCGGCCGGTCGCCTTCGACGTGATCTCCCCGTGGGTCTTGCGTACCGGTTCCCGCCGGAGTTCGGAGATCCGCAGGAAAGACGCTCGACTCGGTCCGTTGGTTGCCGCAGGCCGTACGTGACCGGTCCCAAGCGGATCCGGAACGGTCATTCGCTCCCCACCGGTCAGGCACTTTTGCGGGCAGAGCCGACCAATCAAGATCATTTGATGCCGGAGGGCGGGCGCGTTGTCGGTGGCAGGTGCGAGGATGCGTGCAGTACTGGCCGTACGTGCGCGTGTGGCGGTGGGGGAAGTCCGCGGTGGGGGACCGCGGGGCGGTGGTGTCCCCCCGCGTCGCGGGCGCCCGCGCAGAAGGGACCGCTGACGGCGATGCAGATCCGGCTGACCGTCGTAGACCCGCTGGGCCCCTCCTCCCCCGCGCGGGAGCGGGCCGCGAGCCGTGACGTGCTGGTCACGGCGCCCGCGGGCACGGCCCTGGCCGCGGTCGCCTCCGCGCTGGCCTCGGTGGTCCCCGGCGGCGACGGCCCGTCCGGCTCCTCGGGCACACCGGTGCTGTACGCCGGTGACCGGCGGCTCGACGCCCAGCGCTGCACGCTGGGCGAGCCGCCGCTGATCGACGGCGCGGTGCTGGCCGTGGGCGCCCCGGGCGAGCCCGAGCCGCACCCCGAGCTGGACGGGACCCCGACCCGGCTGCACGTCGTCGCCGGTCCCGACGCGGGCGGGGTGCACCTGCTGCACGGCGGCGAGATCCGCATAGGCCGCTCCGCCGACGCCGACGTGCCGCTCGACGACCCGGACGTCTCCCGGCTGCACTGCGCGGTGACGGTCGCCCCGGACGGCGGCGTCTCGGTCGCCGACCTCGGCTCCACCAACGGCACGACCCTGGACGGCCGGCGCGTGGGCCCCCGCCCGGTCCGCCTCGCCCCGGGCGCGCTCCTGCGCATCGGGGAGTCGGCCCTGCGCCTGACCCCGGCGGCGGGTCCCCGCGCGCGGGCGGCGACGACACCGGACGGCGAGGGGCACGTACGGGTGCCGCCCCCGGCCCTGCGGGCCGGCGACGAGGACGCCCGCCCGCGCGCGTGGGCGCCGGCGGCGCCCACGCACCACGCCCACGGCTCGGCCGGCTGGGCCGTGCCGGCACAGGACGCACGGGAGACGCCGGACGCTCCGCGGCCGGACGGCGCGGACGGGCCGCCGCGGGTGCCGGCCCAGGGCCGCACCCCCGGGCTCGAGCGCACCGGAACCGCCCCCGGGGGGCGCGCGGTGCACACGGCCGCCCGGGGAGACGTGCCCCGCCTCCCCCAGGGCCGCCGCGTGTCGCGGCCCCGGCCCGCCGACGGGGACACCCACGCGGGGCGCTCCGACGTGAGCACGGGCGGGACGGGCCGCGGCGCCGCCGGCCGCTCCGCCGGGACGGCCCCTGACGGGGTCCGGGGCGGGACGGCCGGTGACGCCGCTCCCGGCCGCGGCGCGGGCGGGACGCCAGCCCCGGAGTCCGGCCGCCCCACCGGCCCGACCACCGGGCCCGTCACCGGCCGCATGCCGCCCACCGGCGCGCTCCCCGCCGCCCCGTACGAGGAGGTCCCCGGCACCCGCAAGGGCACCCCCGTGCGCGGCACCGAGCTCCCCCGGCCGGCGGGCGGGCGCAGGCGCGGTGGGCTCACCGCCTGGGCCCGGCGGCTGACCGGGGGGCGGCAGGAGCCGGAGGCCGCGTGGGACGCCTCCGACGAGGAGGGACCCGGCACCGCGCCCGACCCGGGCGCGACCGCCCCCGCCGTGCCCGAGACCTGGCCGGACCCCGCCACGCTGCTGCTGACCGCGCTCGGCCCCGGCCCCCGGCTGTGGGAGCGCGGGCCGGACCACCCGGAGGCGCTCGCGGTGCGGCTCGGCACGGCGGACCGGCCGGCGCCGGACGGCTCCGGTCTGCTGCCCGCCGTACCGGTGACCTCGGGGCTGCGCGAGGTCGGCGCGCTGGGACTGGCCGGCCCGCGCGAGCGGCTCGCCGGGCTGGCCCGCGCGGTGCTCGCCCAGCTCGCCGCGCTGCACTCCCCCGACTCCCTGGAGATCGTCCTGATCGCCGCGGACCCCTCCCGCCCCCTGGCGGAGCGCACCGCCGAGTGGTCCTGGCTGGGCTGGCTGCCGCACGTCCGCCCGGGGCACGGCCAGGACTGCCGCCTGCTCCTCGCGCACGACCGCGAGCAGGCCGCGGCCCGCGCCGGGGAACTGCTGCGCCGGCTGGAGGACCACGCCCCCGCGACCCCCCGCATATCCGGCGCGGAACCCCACGAGGGGCTGCACGGAGAACAGCACGAGGAGAGGTACGAAGGGCCGTACACCGTGGTCGTCGTGGACGGCGACCCCGGCGGTCCCGAGGCGCGCGAGGCGGTGGCGCGGCTGGCCCTGGAGGGGCCCCGGGCCGGGATCCACGTGGTGTGCCTCGCCGAGACGGCCGCCGCCTCCCCCGCGTCCCCGGTGACGGAGACGTACGAGGCGGCCTGCGCGGCGGCCCCGGCGTTCCGGCGGTGCGGGGCCGTCGCCCTGCTCAGCGGGGACGTGGCGACCGCCCTGCGCCTGCTGCGGGTGGCCGGGACCGGCTCCGGCCGGCCCCCCGGACCCGTCGGCCACGGCACCCTCGCCACGGTCGACGCGGTCTCCCCCGCCTGGGCCGAGCGGTTCGCGCGGGCGCTGGCGCCGCTGCGCACGGACGGCGCCGGCGGAGAGCGGCACGCGCGCGTGTCGGCGCCGCTGCCCCCGTCGGCGCGGCTGCTGGACGAGCTGGGCCTGGCCCGCGCCACCCCGGCCTCGCTGATGGCCCGCTGGGCGGACGCGGCCGACGACGCCCAGGCGCTCGGCGGACGCGTCACCGCCGTACTGGGCGCCGGTCCGCACGGCCCGGTCGTCGCCGACCTCGCCGCCGACGGACCGCACCTGCTGGTCGAGGGGCCGTCCGGCAGCGGTCGTACGGAACTGCTGCGGGCGGTCGTCGCCTCGCTGGCCGCCGCCGAGCGTCCCGACCGGCTGGCCGTCGTGCTGGTCGACGGCCGGGGCGCGCCCACGGCGGGCGCCGCGTCCGGCGAGGGCCTGCGCGTGTGTACGGACGTACCGCACGTCACCACGCATCTGTGCGCCAACGACCCGGTGCGGATGCGGGAGTTCGCGCAGTCCCTGAGCGCCGAGCTGAAGCGGCGCGCGGAGCTGCTGGGCCGGTCGGACTTCGCGGAGTGGCACACCGGGCGGGAACTGGCGGACCGGATGGTCGCCCAGCGCACGGCCGCGTCCCGCGCGGGCGCGGGCCCGGCGGCCGGCGGGGAGCGGAACGGGGACCTCGACACCCCGCCCAGTTCGACGCTGCGGCTGCGGCCCGGGGCGGACCGGCGCAGGGCGGGGGCGGCGCCGCCGCTGCCCCGGCTGGTGGTGGTGGTGGACGACCTGGACGCGCTGGTCTCCCCCGCGCTCGGTTCGCCGGGCCGGCCCGCCGCCGGATCGGTGATGCGGGCGCTGGAGGCGGTGGCACGGGACGGCGAGCGGCTGGGCGTGCACCTGGTGGCGGCCACCGGGCCCTGCGCCCGCACGGCGCAGACCGAGCCGGTGCGGCAGGCGTCGCTGCGGGTCGCGCTCGACGCGGCGGCACCGGGGGGCGGGCCGGAGGAACCGGCGCCGGGGCGGGGTCGGCTGGCCCGTCCGGACGGGCGGGTGACGGCGTTCCAGGGCGGGCGGGTGACCGGTCGCATCCCGCGGACGGCGACCCTGCGGCCGACGGTCGTTCCCCTGGAGTGGCACCGCATGGGGGACCCCCCGGCCCGCCGGCAGGTGCGCGAACTCGGCAACGGCCCGACCGACCTGGCCCTGCTCGCCAGCGCGTTGGAGCGGGCGGCCCGCCAGGTCGCGGCGGCGGAGGTGCCGTCGCTGCTCTGACTCCCCGGGCGGAAGCCGGCCGGTGACCGCCCCGGTCCTCGACGCGGGGTCCCGCCCCGGTCCTCGACGCGGGGTCCCGCCCCGGGGCCCGGCGCAGGCGCCGTGCGCCTCGGTGGTCGGCTCGTCCTTCGTCACGCGGCCGGGGACGCGGACGACTTCGGTGCGCACGCTGCGCCACCCGTCGCCGACGGAGATCCCGCACTCCTCGCCGCGGCCGGGCCGGCGCCGCCGCGTTCCGTATGACGCCTGGTCACGAGGCGGTCACGATCCCGGACTTGACACGGGAGGCGCTCTTGCCACCCCCATTCCCCGGGCGTAGACCAGAGCCCACGGGACAGCGCTCGGACGTTCGGCGAAGTACGACGGAGTACGAAGAACGGGGCAGTGATGCGCAGCACGAGCAGGATCATCCGGATACGCAGGTCACCCGGCGGCCACGTGACGACCCCCCGCTCCCGCAGGGGCGTGAGAGCCGCCGCCACGCTCGCCGCGGGCGTGCTCGCGGTCTCGCTCACCGCGTGCGGGGGCGGCGACGACGGCGACGGCGACGGCGAGGACAAGGGCGGCGGGACCGGCGCCAACGGGAACACCGTCACCCTGCCGAAGCTGGACGGCGCGAGCCTCGAGGTCGCCGCCGTGTGGACCGGCGCCGAGCAGAAGAACTTCAAGCAGGTCCTCGCGGAGTTCGAGAAGCGCACCGGCGCCAAGGTGACCTTCGTCCCCGCCCAGGACCCGATCATCAACTTCCTCGGCTCGAAGGTCGCGGGCGGCGCCCCGCCGGACGTGGCGCTGCTGCCGCAGCCGGGCGCCATCAAGCAGGCCGTCGACAAGGGCTGGGCCAAGCCGCTCGGCGCCGAGGCGGTCAAGGAGCTGGGCGAGAACTACTCGCAGGGCTGGCAGGACATCGGCAAGGTCGACGGCAAGCAGTACGGCGTCTACTACAAGGCCGCCAACAAGTCGCTGATCTGGTACAACGCCCAGGTCTTCGAGAACGCGGGGGCCGCCGAGCCCAAGACGTGGGACGAACTGCTCACCGTCGCCCAGACGGTGTACGACTCCGGGGTCACCCCGTTCTCGGTCGGCGGCGCCGACGGCTGGACGCTGACCGACTGGTTCGAGAACGTCTACCTCTCGCAGGCCGGTCCGGAGAAGTACGACCAGCTCGCCAAGCACGAGATCAAGTGGACGGATCCGTCCGTCGGAAAGGCCCTGACCACGCTCGCCGGGATCTGGGGCAAGAAGGACTACGTCGCGTCCGGCGCGCTGCAGACCGATTTCCCGACGTCCGTGACGCAGACCTTCACCGGCGGCGACCAGCCCAAGGCCGGCATGGTCTACGAGGGCGACTTCGCGCAGGTCAACATCGGCGAGAGCAAGGCGGAGATCGGCACGGACGCGAAGGTCTTCCCGTTCCCGGCCGTCGGCGACGCCGCGCCGGTGGTCTCCGGGGGCGACGCGGCCGTGATCCTGGAGGACTCGGAGGCGGCGCAGGCGCTGGCCACCTTCCTGGCCTCCCCCGACGCGGCGGCGGTCCACGCGAAGCTGGGCGGCTTCCTCTCCCCGAACAAGAACCTCGACCCGTCGGCGTACCCGAACGCGGTGCAGAAGAAGATCGCCGAGGCGCTGGTCTCCTCCGGCGACGACTTCCGCTTCGACATGTCCGACCAGGCCCCGCAGGCGTTCGGCGGCACGCCCGGCAAGGGCGAGTGGAAGGCGCTGCAGGACTTCCTGAAGAACCCGAAGGACGTCGCGGGGACGCAGGCGAGGCTGGAGGCCGACGCGGCCGCGGCGTACGGGAACTGATCCGGCGATGGCGTCGGACACGGCGGCGGGGGCGTCGAAGACGGCCCCCGCCGCTCCCAAGTCGCGCAAGAGCGTCACCGGCACCCGTGGAACCGTGGCGGCGCTGTTCCTGCTGCCCGCGCTGGTCCTGCTCGGTGCGCTCGTGGTCTACCCGATCGGGTACTCCGTCATCCGCAGCTTCTACGACCAGTCCGGCGACGGCTTCGCCGGACTCGACAACTACCGGGCCCTGTTCACCGACGACGGCATCCGCACCGCCCTGAAGAACAACGTCGTCTGGGTGGTGTTCGCGCCGACGATCGCGACCGCGCTGGGTCTGGTCTTCGCGGTGCTGACCGAACGGGTGCGCTGGGGCACGGCGTTCAAGCTGGTCGTCTTCATGCCGATGGCGATCTCGATGCTGGCGGCCGGCATCATCTTCCGCCTGGTGTACGACCAGGACCCGGACAAGGGCGTGGCGAACGCGGTGTGGGTGGGGGTGCACGACACCTTCGCCCAGTCGTCGGCGTTCCCCAAGGCGCACCCGGGCCGCCAGTCGCCGCTCGTGCGGAACGACGACGGCGGTTTCATCACCGCCGTGACGGTGCGCGCGGGCGACACGGTCACGCTGCCGCTGGTCGGCGTCGCCCCGGACCTGATGCCGGACGACGCGAAGCCGGCCGCGGCGCCGAAGCCGGAGGACGACCGGATCACCGGTACCACCTGGCAGGACTTCACCCGCGGCAAGGGCGTCGGCACGCTGAACGCGGTCGACGCCTCGGAGCTGGGCTACGCCGGGATGAGGATCGAGGCCGTGAAGGGCGGCGAGGTGGTGGAGACGGCCACGGCGGCCGCCGACGGCACCTTCTCCTTCTCCTCGAAGGCCGAGGGCACCCGGCTGCGGCTCCCGGCGAGCAACTTCGAGGAGCCGTACAACGGCCTGGACTGGCTCGGCCCGTCCCTGGTCACCCCGGCGATCATCGGCTCGTACATCTGGATGTGGGCGGGCTTCGCGATGGTGCTGATCGCGGCCGGGCTCGCGGGCATGCCCCGGGAGCTGCTGGAGGCCGCGCGGGTGGACGGCGCGAACGAGTGGCAGGTGTTCCGGCGGATCACGGTACCGCTGCTGGCGCCGGTCCTCGCGGTCGTCACCGTCACCCTGATGATCAATGTGCTGAAGGTGTTCGACCTGGTCTTCATCATCGCTCCGGGCTCCTCCCAGGACGACGCCAACGTCCTCGCGCTGGAGCTGTACCGCCAGGGCTTCTCGGCGGACCAGCCGGGCGTCGCCAGCGCGATCGCGGTGTTCCTGCTGCTGCTCGTCATCCCGGTGATGTGGTTCAACGTCAGGCGGCTGAGGCGGGAGGTGCGGCGATGAGCGTCACCAAGGACGGTGTGCCGCCGGTCTCCCCCGTCAGGGCCGAGCGGTCGCTGGGTTCCCGGTTGAGCGAGTGGGTGAGCGGCGGTCTGGTGCGCGTCTTCCTGATCGTCGTGGGGCTGTTCTGGCTGGTCCCGACGGTCGGGCTGCTGCTGGCCAGTCTGCGCACCCCGCAGGACATGGCCGCCGACGGCTGGTGGAAGGTGTTCACCGAGCCCTCCCGACTCACCTTCGGCGCCTACGAGACGTTGCTGGAGAACGACGACATCACCGGCTCGCTGCTGAACACGGTGTACATCACCGTCCCGGCGACCGTGCTGGTGGTGGTGATCGGCTCCCTCGCCGGGTACGCCTTCGCCTGGATGGAGTTCCCCGGCCGGGACTGGTGGTTCCTGGCCGTGGTGGGGCTGCTGGTGGTGCCGGTGCAGGTGGCGCTGATCCCGATCGCCGAACTCTTCGGCAACCTGGGCCTCTTCGGCTCCGTGACCGGCGTGGTCCTCTTCCACGTCGGTTTCGGCCTGCCGTTCGCGGTGTTCCTGCTGCGGAACTTCTTCGCGGAGATCCCGAGGGAGCTGCTGGAGGCGGCCCGGCTGGACGGCGCGGGCGAACTGCGGCTGTTCGTGCGGGTCGTGATGCCGCTCGCCGGGCCGGCCATCGCCGCGCTCGGCATCTTCCAGTTCCTGTGGGTGTGGAACGACATGCTGGTCGCGCTGATCTTCACCGACTCCGGCAGCCAGCCGATCACGGTCGCCCTGCAGACCCAGGTACGGCAGTTCGGCAACAACGTCGACGTCCTGGCGCCCGGCGCGTTCATCTCGATGGTGGTCCCGCTGGTCGTGTTCTTCGCGTTCCAGCGGCAGTTCGTCTCCGGTGTGATGGCGGGCGCGGTGAAGTAGCCGGAACGGGCGTCGCGTTGGAGGGGCGGACCGCCGCGGTCCGCCCCTTCGTGTGACGTGCGTCCCCCGGATGCCGCAGGGGGCGTAACCAAGCCGGGCCGGCGTCCGTTGCCGGGCAGAACGCCCGCGCCGACCGTTGGATGCCCCTTGCCCAGGTTCAGTGTCATTGTCCCCGCGTACCAGGTTCAGGCGTACCTGCACGAGTGCCTGGAGTCCGTGCTGTCCCAGTCGTACCCCGATCTCGAACTGATCGCCGTCGACGACTGCTCGCCGGACGCCTGCGGTGCGGTGATCGACGAGTTCGCGGCCCGCGACCCGCGCGTACGGGCCGTGCACCTGCCCCGGAACGCCGGCCTCGGTCCGGCCCGCAACGCCGGGATGGAGCGGGCGAGGGGCGACTACCTGGTGTTCCTGGACGGCGACGACACCCTCACGCCCGACGCCCTGCTCGCCCTCGCCGACCGGCTGAAGGCGACGGGCGAACCGGACGTCCTGGTCTACGACTACGCGCGCGCCTACTGGTCGGGCGAGACCGTGCGCAACCGGGCCGCCGCCGAGCTCGCCGAGGACGGCCCCGCGCCGTTCCGCCTCGTGGACCGGCCGGGGCTGCTGAACCTGCTGATGGTGGCCTGGAACAAGGCCTACCGGCGGGAGTTCGTCGAGCGCGCGGGCTTCACCTTCCCGCCCGGCTACTACGAGGACACCCCGTGGACGTACCCGGTCCTGATGACGGCGGAGTCGATCGCCACCCTGGACCGGGTGTGCGTGCACTACCGGCAGCGCCGGGTGGGCGGCATCCTGCGCACCACCAGCGAACGGCACTTCGACGTCTTCGACCAGTACGACCGGGTCTTCGCGTTCCTCGACGGGCGGCCGGGGCTCGAGCGCTGGCGGCCGGTGCTGTTCCGCCGCATGGTCGACCACCTGGTGACCGTGTACGCGCGGCGGGACCGGCTGCCGCGCGGGTCGCGCACCGCCTTCCTGCGCCGGGCGCGCGTCCACTGCCGGCGCCATCGGACGCCCGGCGCGTCCGTGTCCGCGCGTGCCCGGGTCCACCACACGATGGTCCGTCTCGGACTGCACCGCACCTATCGGGCGCTGCGGCTGGCGGCGGCGCTGCGCCGCAGGTGGGCCCGGGTCGCGGGGCGGCTGCCGCGCACCCTGGGCGGCGCGGCCCTGCGCCTGCACTACCGGTTCCAGCGGCTGCTCCCGCTCCGTGCCGACCGGGCCGTCTTCGCTTCCCACGGGGACCGCGTCCGCGGCGGCGACCCGGCCGCGCTGGAGACCGCGCTGCGCGAGCTGGCCCCGCACATCCGCACCGCCTGGGTGGCCCGCCCCGGGCGCCACCCCGCCCTGCCGCCGGCCGCCCGCCGGCTCGTCCCCGGCACGGCCGCCCACTGGAGCGCGCTCGCCCGGTCCGCGTACCTGGTGACCGACGCCGACGTCCTGCCGGGGCTGGTCAAGCGCAAGGGGCAGGTCCTGGTGCAGACGCGGCGCGGCACCCCCCTCGGGCACGCGGGCCTGGACCTGCTGGAGCGTCCCGCGGCGGCCCGGGACACCGACTTCGCACGGCTCCTCGAGGGCGTCGACCAGTGGGACTACGTCGTCTCCGCCAACCGTCACTCGACCCTGACCTGGGAGCGGGTCTGCCCCGGCCGCTACACCACCCTGGAGTACGGCAGACCGCGCACCGACCGGTTCCACACGGCGACCGGGGCGGAGGTGGCCCGGCTGCGGGAGTCGCTCGGCGTCCCCGAGGGGACGGTGGCGATCCTGTACGCGCCGGCCCACCGCGACTACCGGCGCACCCAGCGCCGGCTGCTCGACCTGGAGCGCGTGGTGCGCCGCCTCGGCCCGCGGTTCGTCGTCCTGGCCCACGCCCACGCCCACGCCCACCCCCCGTACGGCGGGCCGCTCGAGGCCGCCTCCGACCGGGTCCTGGACGTCACCGGCCACCCGGACGTCATCTCCCTGTGCCTGGCCTCGGACGCCCTGGTCACGGACTACTCGCCGCTGATGTTCGACTACGCGGGCCTGGACCGGCCGGTGGTGCTGCACATCGACGACTGGGAGGCGTACGAGGCGGCCCGCGGCGCCTACTTCGATCCGCGGGCGTTCCCTCCGGGCGCGGTCGCGGGCAGCGAGGACGAGCTGATCGACGTCTTCGCGACCGGTCGCTGGCGCGGCGCCCGCGCCGCCCGGCTGCGGGCGGACTTCCGCGCGCGATTCTGCCCGTACGACGACGGCCGCGCCGCCGAGCGGGTCGTACGCCGGGTGGTGCTCGGGGAGACGGACCTGCCGCCGGCGGTGCCGCCGGACGAGCGCCGTCCGGTGCCGTCGGCCGGCGCCGTGCCCGCCCCGTCGTCGCTCACCACGGTGCCGCAGCAGCAGCCCGCCGGTGTCCTGGCCGTCACCGAGCACGGCTGACCGCCGTCCCCCTCTTCGGACCCAGGGAGTCCCCGTGCCCCCCGGCCCGTCGCGGCCCGTCCCGGCCCGGCCGCCTGTCCGGCGGCCGCCGGGGCGGCCGGGCCGGCGTCCCTCCCGCCGAGGGCGCCACGCCCTCCTCCACGAGAAAGAGCAGAATGCCCCGCTTCAGCATCATCGTCCCGTCCCACGGGGTCGCAGGCCGGCTGGGCCGTGCGCTGGACTCGGTCCTCGCCCAGCCCTTCGGCGACTTCGAGCTGATCCCGGTCTGCGAGGCGCCCGGCTCCCTCGCGGCCGACGTGGCCGCCCGGCACGCCGAGCGGGACTCGCGGGTGGCGCCGGTGCACGCGCCGCCGTCGGCCGGACTGGCGGGCGCCCGCAACGCGGGGACGCGGGCGGCCACGGGGACGTACCTGCTGTTCCTGGACGGTGACGACGTCCTCGTACCCGGCGCGCTGACGGCGCTGGACGCACGCCTGGCGGAGACCGGTCCGGTGGACGTGCTGCACTGTGCGCACGAACGCGCGCCGTGGTGGGAGGGCGAGCCCGCCGACCCGGCCGCGCCCCTGCTGGCGAAGGCCCCCGACGGCGTGTTCTCCCCCGACCGCGCCCCGCACCTCACCGGCGTGGTCCTCCCGGCGTGGAGCGCGCTCTGGCGCCGTGCCTTCGTCGCCGAGCGGGGTCTGGCCTTCCCGGCGGGCCACTTCACGGACGTCGGCTGGGGCGGGCTGGCCATGCTCGACGCCGAACGGGTGGCGGTGCTGCGCTCGGCCGTCGTGCGGCACCTGGTGCGGCGGCAGGGCAGCCGGCTGAACCTGCCCGGGGAGCACCACGCCGAACTGCTGGACCAGGTCGAGCTGGTCCTGGAGCGGGCCGCCGAGCGGGGGCTGTCCGTGGCGCGGTCGGCGCCGCTGTTCGAGCAACTGTTCGGCGCCGTGCTGAAGACGGCCGCCCATCCCCGGCGGCTCCCGTCGGGCCGTCGCGCCTTCTTCCGCCGGGCGAGCACCCTCTACCTCCGCCACCGTCCCGCCGGCTACCGGCCACCGCGCGGCAGCCTCGGGGTGCAGCACCGGCTGCTGGCGTCCGGCTCCTACGGGGCCTTCACCGCCCTGCGCGGCGCCCGCCGCGCGGTGGCGCGGGCGACGGCGGCGGTGCCGCGTCCGCGAGGGCTGCGCACCCGGCTGCTGTACCGGATCCACCTGCGCCGCCCGCTCGATCCGCACCTCGCCGTGTACTGCGCGTACTGGGGCCGCGGCTACACCTGCAACCCGGCCGCGATCCACGCGAAGGCCCGTGAACTCGCCCCGCACATCCGCTCGGTGTTCCTGGTGGAGGCGGAGCGGGCGCACACCGTGCCGGACGGCGTCGAGCACGCGGTCATCGGCAGCCGGCGCTACTGGGAGGTGCTGGCCCGCGCGACGTACCTGGTCAACAACGCCAACTTCGCTGAGGGCGTCGTCAAGCGCCCCGGCAGCGTCCACCTCCAGACGCAGCACGGCACCCCGCTGAAGACGATGGGCGTCGACCAGTCGACGTACCCGGTGGTGGCGGCCGCGACCGGCAGCTTCACCAAACTGCTCGGCCGGGTGGACCGCTGGGACTACAACCTGTCCTCCAACCCCCACTCCACCCGCGTGTGGGAGCGCGCCTTTCCCGGCTCCTACGAGCACCTGGAGTACGGCTATCCGCGCAACGACGCGTATCTGACCGCCACCGCGGACGACGTGGCGCGGATCCGTGCGGAGCTGGGCGTCCCGCGGGGCGCGAGGGCCGTGCTGTACGCGCCCACCCACCGCGACCACCGCACCGGCTTCGAGCCCGGCCTCGACCTGGAGGCGTTCTGCGCGGCGGCCGGCGAGGACGTCGTGGTCCTGCTGCGCGCCCACTACTTCTACGACCGGGGCGGGCGCGGGAGCGGCGGCCGGGTCAGCCGGGTCAGCCGGGTCATCGATGTATCCGCGCACCGTTCGGCGGAGGACGTGTGCCTGGCCGCCGACGCGCTGGTCACCGACTATTCGTCGATCATGTTCGACTACGCCAACCTGGACCGCCCGATCGTGGTGTACGCCGACGACTGGGACGTCTACCGGGAGGTCCGGGGCGTCTGCTTCGACCTGATGGACGGGCCGCCGGGGCCGGTGGTCCGCACCCCCGAGGAACTGGCCCGGGTGTTCCGCGACGGCTCGTACGCGGACGCGGGGTCGGCCGCGCTGCGGGCCCGGTTCCGTGAGCGGTTCTGCGCGTTCGACGACGGGCGGGCCGCCGAACGGGTGGTGCGCCGGGTGCTGCTCGGCGAGCCGCCCGAGGCCCTGCCCCCCGTGATCCCGCTCGCGGAGCGCGTCCCCGCCCCCGCGGCCACCCCGGTGAGGAGCTGACGTGCCCCGGTTCAGCGTCGTCGTCCCCGTCCACAAGGTGCAGGGGTACCTGCACGCCTGCCTCGACTCGGTGCTCGGGCAGTCGTACCGCGACCTCGAGGTGATCGCCGTCGACGACCGCTCGCCCGACGGCTGCGGCGCGATCCTCGACGCGTACGCGGCCCGCGACGAGCGGGTCCGGGTGGTGCACCTGCCGCAGAACGTGGGCCTCGGCAGGGCCCGCAACGCGGGCATGGAACGGGCGACGGGCGACTACCTGTTCTTCCTCGACGGAGACGACACCCTCACCCCGGGCGCGCTGCGCGCGATCGCCGACCGCCTCGACGAGACCGGCGCCCCGGACGTCCTGGTCTTCGACTACGCCCGCACCCACTGGTGGGGCGGCACCCGCCGCAACGTCCTGGCGCACCTGCTGGCCCAGGCGTCCGGGGGCGTCTTCACGGCGGCCGAGCGGCCGGAGATCCTCGACCTGCTGATGGTGGTGTGGAACAAGGTCTACCGCCGCGACTTCGTGGCGCGGGAGGGCTTCGTCTTCCCGCCCGGCTACTACGAGGACACGCCGTGGACGTTCCCGGTGCTGCTCAGCGCCGGGCGCATCGCCGTCCTGGACCGGATCTGCGTGTACTACCGGCAGCGCCGCCGGGGCAGCATCCTGTCCACCACCAGCCGCAGGCACTTCGACGTCCACGAGCAGTACGCGCGGGTGTTCCGGTTCGTCGACGCCCGCCCGGCGCTCGCGCACTGGCGGCCCTTCCTGCACGCCAAGATGGGCGAGCACTGTCTCGACATCCTCTCCAAGCCGGACCGGCTGCCGCCGTCCGACAAGGGCGAGTTCTTCCGCCGCACGGCCGAGATGTTCCGGGCGCACCGGCCGGAGGGTGCACCGGTTCCGCCGGAACTGCGGGTGCTGGAGGGGAGTTACGCCGGTTACGTCCTGCGGCAGCGGACCGGGCGGGCGGGCCGGGAGCTGGGGCGGCGGGTACGGCGGGCGGGTACGGCGACGGCGGCGCGGTACACCCGGGCCCGGTCCGCGTTCCGCCGTCCGCTCGACCCGGACCTCGTCGTGTACTCGGCGTTCTCGCACCGGGGCGTGCTCGGCGACCCGGCGGCGATCCACCGCGCGGCGCGCGAACTCGCCCCGCACCTCCGGGGCGTGTGGGTGCTGGCCGACGAGGAGCGGGCGGCCGGACTGGATCCGGACACCGAGTACGTGCTGCCCGGCTCGCCCGGCTACCGCCGGGTGACCGAGCGGGCCACCTACTTCGTCAACAACGTCAACTGGTCCGGTGCGCTGGTCAAACGCCCCGGAAGCGTGCACATCCACACCCACCGGGGCACCCCGCTGAAGTACCAGGGAGCCGATCTGCTGGACCGGCCCGGCGCCCGGCTCGGCTTCGACGTCCCGCAGATGCTGCGCCGGGCCGACCGCTGGGACTACAGCCTGGTCGCCGGCCGGCACTCCGAGCTGGTGTGGGAGCGGGCCTTCCCCTGCCACTTCACCTCCCTGCGCAGCGGCAGCCCGCGCAACGACGTGCTGGTCGCCGCGCCGGCGGACCGGGCGCGCGCGGTGCGCGAACGGCTCGGCGTCCCGGACGGCGACACGGTGGTGCTGTACGCGCCGACCCGCCGCGACTACCGCAGGGACGGGCTGGTGGAGCGGCTCGACCTCGCCCGGTTCGCCGCCCAGCTGGGCGAGGGCCGCACCCTCGTCGTCCGCCTGCACCCCTCGCTGGCCGCCGGACCCGCGCGCGGCCTCGGGCTGTCCGAGCTGCACCGGCGGGGCGTGCTCGTCGACGCCACGGACGAACCGGAGGCGCAGGACGTGCTGCTCGCCGCCGACGTCCTGGTCACCGACTACTCGTCGATCATGTTCGACTACGCCCTGCTGGACCGCCCGATCGTCGTGTACGCCGACGACTGGGACGCCTACCGGGCGAGCCGGGGCGCCTACCTGGACATCACGGCCGAGGCGCCGGGCCACGTGGCGCGCTCCCCCTGGGAGCTGGCGTGGCTGTTCGACTCCGGGACCTGGCGGGACGAGGAGGCGGCGCGGCTGCGGTCGGCGTTCCGGAAGCGGTTCTGCGAGTTCGACGACGGGCGGGCCGCCGAACGGGTGGTGCGGACGCTGATGCTGGGCGAGCCGATGCCGGAGCGGCCGGCCGGACCGGCCCGGGTGCCGTCCCAGGCCACCGGCCGCGACCTGCTGACCCCGTCGTGAGGCCGCGCACCCCGGTCCTGCTGCTGGCCGCCGTGTTCGCGCTGCTGCAGCTCGCCAACGTCACCGGCCGGGCCACCCCCGACAGCAAGAACTACCTGTCGTACGCCCTGAGTCTGACCGGTGCGGACGAGCGGGAGGCGGCGTCCGCCACCATCGACTGGTTCTGCGCGGGGCGGGCGGCGATCGCGCACCGCGAGCAGAACGTGGACGTGGTGCGCTTCCACGCCCCCGACCCCGCCCCGCGGGTGATGCGGGAGTGCCGGGAGCGGGAGTGGCGGCAGGTGGAGGCGATGTCGGCGGCCGGGCGGACCGGCGGGCACACCGTGCCGTTCATGCCGGAGCGGTTCATGCGGATCTTCGAGGTGCGGCCCGGTTACCCGGTGTTCCTGGCGCCGTTCGTCGCCCTGTTCGGGGTGGTCTGGGGCGTGTGGGCGGCGGGTGTGGCGGTGACCTGCGCGGGCGGGGTGCTCGCCTTCCTGGTGCTGCGCGCCCTGGGGGTGTCCGTGCCGCTCGCGCTCACCGGGCAGGCGCTGTTCATGGTCCTGCCGTGCGGGACGACCGCGATGCGCCCGATGACCGAGGGGCTGCTGCTGGCGCTCACCCTGGCGGCGCTGTGGGGCTGTGCGCTGGTGCTGGAAGGGCGGCGGACACGGACGGGTCTGGCGCTGGTGGGCGGGGCGCTGCTCGCGCTGTTCACCGTCAAGCACTCGCAGGCCCTGTTCCTGGGGCTGTGCCTGGCGGGCGCGGGCGCGGCGGTCGCCGTACGGCGCCGCTCCCGGGGGCTGGCGCCGGGGCGCGGGGTGGTGGCGCTCGCCGGGGCGGGGTTCGCCGGGCTGCTGGGCACGGTGCTGCTGGCCCGGCTGTTGCACTACCCGTCGGTGTCGGAGAGCGTGCAGGACCTGCTCACCGGTCACTTCGCCCGCCCCGACCGGGAGCGGCCGTGGGCGGAGTTCCTGCAGTTGCAGGGGAACTTCTGGACGGAGTGGCTGCGGCGGCAGTTGTGGGAGCCGGTGTTCGTCGCGTTCCTGGCGGCCGGTCTCCTGGGGGCGCGGCGGCGGCCGGCGTTCGGCGCGTTCCTGGTCGCCGCCGCCTGCACGGGGTTCCTCAACCAGGCCGGGCACCCGGACATCAACATCTGGGGCGACCGGCTGATCACGCTGGCCTGGCTGCTGCCGGTGCTGGGCGTGCCGCTGTTGCTGGAGCCGGGGGTGCGGCGGGCGGTGGTGCCGGCGCAGGGGGCTCCGGTGGAGCCGGCGCGCTGACCGCCCAGGCCACTCGATGGGGTGATGCGAGGTCATACCGTTGATCTCGCCGGGAACATACGGCAAATGCCCGAGACGCTCCCCTCCCCCGCCGTCCGATGAGCTCCCCGGTCCTCGTCCGGCCGGCCGTGCGCGGCGCCACGGCGCTGCGCGGCGGCGGGGCCTGGCGCCCCACCCCGTACCAGCTCTTCGGCTTCCTGTTCTGGCTGGTGATGTCGCTGGCGTACTGGAGGGTGCCGCTGTGCTGCGACGCCGGGCAGCACGCGGCGGTCGTCGAACGGCTCAGGGACGACCTGCTGGAGCCCCGGCACCCGACGGCGGACCTGCCGGGGGCGGGCAGCCCCTACTACTCGCCGTTCGCGCTGGCGCAGGGCGCGGTCGCCCGGCTGACCGGGCTGGGTGGCTGGGAGGTGCTGCGGCTCACCGGGCCGCTGAACCTGCTGGTGCTGCTCACCGGGATCGGCCGCTTCGTACGGGTGCTGACCCCGCGCCCCTGGGCGCCGGTGCTGGCGCTCGGCGCGATGACGCTGCTGTGGGGGGTGGAGCGGGCCTGGTGGAGCGGCTATCTGAACCTGATGTCGATGACGGGCAACCTGGCCTATCCGTCGGCGTGCGCGATCGGGCTCGCCTTCTGGGGGTGGGCGCTGACGGGGGTGCGGGCCCGGGACGCGGGGGCCGTGCGGTACGTGGGGCCGAACGGGCTGCGCCCGGTGTCCGGGTACGCGGCGCTGGGCGCGCTGTACGGGCTGGTCCTGCTGGTGCACCCGATCACGGCGGTCGCGGCGGCGCTGGGGGCGGTGGCGCTGGTCGCCGGGTGGCAGCGGCGATGGGGGCCGGCGGTGGCCTGGCGGTGGGCGCTGACGGGGGCGGTGGCGCTGCTGACGGCCGCGGTCTGGCCGTACTTCGACGTGTTCGCGCTGGCCGGGGACGACAGCGTGGACGCGATGCACCGACGGCTGTACCTGGACCTCGGCGGGCAGTTCGGGCTGGCGCTGCTCGGGCTGCCGGCGCTGTGGCTGCGGGCGCGGCGCGCCTCGTGGCGCGACCCGCTGGTGCTGATGTTCGTCCTGGACTGCCTGGTGGTGGCGTACGGCTGGGTCAGCGGCCATTACACCTACGGCAGGATCCTCGGGCTGACGCTGGTGCCGTTGCAGTTCGCGTCGGCGGTGGAGCTGGCGGCGCCCCGGCCGTGGCCGGTGTGGCGGAGGCTGCTGGGCGGCGCGACGGCGGCGGGGGCCTGCGCCGCGTTCCTGACCGTGCACGCCGGGGCGGTGGCGCCGGCGGGCTTCGAACGGCCGCCGGACTGGCCGTCGTACGCGTGGGCCGCGCGGTACGTCGAACCGGGCGAGGTCGTGATCACCGACGGCTACCACGCCGTCCACGCGCTCGCCGGGTACGGGCCGAACCTCGCCGCGCCGGCCTGGCCGGACGCCTCGCTGGACGAGGGGGAGCGACTGCGGCGGCTGGCCGACGTGCGCGCGTACCTCGACCCCGGTTCGACCCGCGCCGAACGGGCCGCGGTCGTCCGCCGGTACCACGCGCGCTGGCTGCTGCTGACGCCCTCGCAGCGGGTGCCCGAGGAGGCGGTGGTGGTGGCGTGGAGCCGGCGGACGGGGGAGGTGCTGGCGCGGGTCGGCGGGTGAGCGCCGGGACTACTCGACGACGAGGTCGACCGGGACGTTGCCGCGGGTGGCGTTGGAGTAGGGGCAGACCTGGTGGGCCTGCTCGACCAGCTTGCGGCCGGTCTCCTCGTCGATGCCCTCGGGCAGCTCGACGCGCAGGGTCACCGCGAGCGCGAAGCCCTCGCCCTGCTTGCCGATGCCGACCTCGGCGGTCACCGCGGCGTCGCTGACGTCGACCTTCGCGGCCCGGCCGACCACGCCGAGGGCACTGCCGAAGCAGGCCGCGTAACCGGCGGCGAACAGCTGCTCGGGGTTGGTGCCCTGGCCGTTGCCGCCGAGCTCCACGGGGGCGCTCAGGGCGAGGTCCAGCTTGCCGTCGGAGGTGACGGCGCGGCCCTCGCGGCCGTGGGTGGCGGTGGCGACAGCGGTGTAGAGCGCGTCCATGGAAAGGACCTTCCCTCTCGAGTCGTGGCTCGGCCGGTTCCCGGGGCGGGTCCGGCCGCCGTACGACCACAAGTAGAGCACGCAATTGAATTGTGCGCAACCAAATTGCCCACGAGAGCTACCCTGGAGGCATGACAGCCACTCCGAGCCCCCTCCCCGCGACGGACCCGCTGCCGGGCGCCGCGGACGACTGGCTCCGCCTCGACCAGCAGATCTGCTTCAACCTGAACGCCGCCTCCCGCGCCTTCAACGGCGTCTACCGGGTGGTCCTCAAGGACCTCGGGCTCACCTATCCGCAGTACCTGGTCATGCTGGTGCTGTGGGAGCACGGCACGCTGCCCGTGAAGAGGCTCGGCGAGCATCTGCGCCTGGACTCCGGCACCCTGTCCCCGCTGCTCAAGCGGCTGGAGACGGCCGGTCTGGTGCGCCGGGAGCGCAGTGCGCGCGACGAGCGGTCGGTGGAGGTCCGGCCCACCGAGGAGGGCGCCGCGCTGCGGCGGCGGGCCCTGGAGGTGCCGCGCCGGATCATGGCCGCGACCGGCTTCGACGTCGACGAGATCCGCGATCTGAGCACCCGTCTCCACCGGCTCACCGCGGCACTGGACACGGCGGTGGCGGACGGCGCGTGACCGCGGCCGAGGTGCGCCGCGCGCGCCGGGCGTCCTCAATGGAGGACAGGAACAGCCCCGTGACGCGCCCGAGGACGCCATGCAGCCCTCCCAGCCCCAGGTCGCCGTCGTCGTCATCGGTCACGACGACGCCGCCCATGTGACCGACGCCGTGCGCTCGGCGCTCGCACAGGGCGACGCCGTACGGGAGGTCGTCGCCGTCGACGACTGCTCGACGGACGGCAGCGCCGATCTGCTGGACCGGCTCGCCGGGGGCGAACCGCGGCTGCGGGTGCTCCGGCGCCCCGTCAACAGCGGCGGCTGCGGCACCCCGCGCAACACCGGGCTCGCCGCGGTGACCTCGCCGTACGTGATGTTCCTGGACAGCGACGACGTACTGCCGCCCGGCGCGGTGGACGCGCTGCTCACGGCCGCGACCGGGGCGCACGCGCAGGTCGCGGGCGGCCTGTGCGTGCGCCGCGAGCTGCCCTCGGGGCGCGAGGCGCCGTGGGAGCCCGCCCTGTACGCAGCGCCCGCCGTGCTCGCCCGCCCGGCGCTGCGCCCCCGCCTGGTCCACGACACGCTGTGCGTCAACAAGCTCTACGCCACCGCCTTCCTGCGCGCGCACGGCATCCGCTTCCCCGACGGCCGGTTCCCCTACGAGGACCTGGTGTTCACCGCGCGGGTGTGGGCCGCCGCCCCGCGCGTCGCGCTGGTCCCGGACCGGGTGTACGTCTGGCACGTCCGCCGGTCCGCGCGGCGGCTGTCGATCTCGCTGGACCGCGCGGACGTCGACAACTGGCGTGCCCGCACGCACGCGTGCCGCGCCGCCCACGAGATCCTGCTGGCCGCCGGGCAGAAACGGCTGGCGCGGCGGGCGCGGGCCAAGTTCCTCGACCACGACCTGCGCATGTACGTCCGCGAGCTGCCGCTGCACGACGAGGAGTACCGGCGGGAGTGGTGGGCGCACACGCGGGCGTTCCTCGCCGAGTACGACGCCGCCGACTGGACCCGCGACCCCGTGGCCCCGGGCCGGCTGATCGGACGGGTCGTGCTGGCCTCCCCCGAGCCGTGCGACCTGCCCCGGCTGCGGGAACTGGCGGCCCGTCCCGCCCGGCTGTGCCCGCCGTACCCCCGCGCGGCGGACGGCACGCCCCGCTGGTCGGCCGGCCTGCCCGGGATCACCCTGGAGCCCCTGCTGACCCGCCCCGTGTCCCTCCTCCCGCTCGCCGTGGACGCGGAGCTGCGCCCCCACGCGCACGGCCCGCGGCTGCGGGTGCGCCTGCACGAGCTGTACGGCCGGGTGGCGCGGGCGGGGCCCTGGTCGGTGGAGACGGAGTGGCGCCACCGGGACCGGGGCGGCGCCCGGGTCCGCCGCACGGTGCCGCTGCGGCCGGCCGCCGACGGCACCTGGGTCGCGGAGACGACCGTACGGCCGGACCGGCTGGCCACGCTCGGCACGGGCGCCTGGGACCTGCGACTGCGGGTGCGCTTCCGGGACGGCTCCAGCCGCCGGGTGGCGGCGCACGCGCTCGCCGGCCCGGGTCTGCTGCGCCGCTGCGTGATGCCGAGCCCCTGGCACGGCGTGGTGCTGGTGCGGCCGTACGCCACGCACTCGGGCGCGCTGGCCCTGCGCGTGGCGGCCGGGTTCCGCGGAGTCGTCCCGGTGCTGCGCGGAAGGCTTCGGCGCCTGCTTCACTGAGGGCTGACCTCCGGGGAGCGGACGGGCACGGGCCAACGACGAGGGGACGGCCGATCATGACCTGGTTGATCACCGGCGGCGCCGGCTACATCGGGGCGCACGTCGTACGGGCGATGACCGGGGCGGGCGAACGGGCGGTGGTCTACGACGACCTGTCCACCGGCCTCGCCGACCGGGTGCCGGACGGGGTGCCGCTGGTGGTCGGCTCCACCCTGGACGGCGAACGGGTCGCGCGCGCCCTCGCGGACCACGAGGTCACCGGAGTCGTCCACCTGGCGGCGAAGAAGCAGGTCGCCGAGTCGGTCTCCCTCCCCCTGCACTACTACCGGGAGAACGTCGAGGGCCTGCGCGTCCTGCTGGACGCGGTGACGACGGCCGGGGTGCGCTCCTTCGTCTTCTCCTCCTCGGCGGCGGTGTACGGCATGCCGGACGTGGACCTCGTGACGGAGGAGACCCCGTGCGCGCCCATGTCGCCGTACGGCGAGACCAAGCTGGCCGGCGAGTGGCTGGTCCGCGCGGCCGGCGGAGCGGCCGGGCTCTCCACGGCCTGCCTGCGCTACTTCAACGTGGCCGGCGCCGCCCGCCCGGACCTCGCCGACACGGGCGTCTCCAACCTCGTCCCCATGGTCTTCGAGAGGCTGACGGACGGCCTGCCTGCGCGTGTGTTCGGCGACGACTACCCGACCCCCGACGGCACCTGTGTCCGCGACTACATCCACGTCGTCGACCTGGCCGAGGCCCATGTGGCGGCGGCCCGCGCGCTGCGCTCCGCCCCCGGCCGGGACCTCACCCTCAACATCGGCCGCGGCGAGGGCGTCTCCGTGCGGGAGGTGATCGACCGCGTCAACGCCCTCACCGGCCACGACCGCCCGCCCGTGGTCGCCCCGCGCCGCCCCGGCGACCCCGCCCGCGTCGTCGCCTCCGCCGACCGCGCGGCCGCGGAACTGGGCTGGAAGGCGCGTCACGACATCGACGACATGATCACCTCGGCGTGGGCCGGCTGGCTGCGCCTGCACCCGCCGACGGAGGACCGCCCCTGATGCCGGCCCGCACCAAACGCGCCCTGGGCGCCGTCATCGGCTCCGCCGTGGGCGACGCCCTGGGCGCCCCCTTCGAGTTCGGCCCCGAGGGCGCCTTCTCGGCCCGCTTCCCGGCACCGGGGGCCGGCGGCGAGATGTGCGGGGGCGGTGGCTGGGACCCGGGCGAGGCGACGGACGACACGCAGATGGCGGTGCTGGTCGCCGAGTCGCTGCTGGAGCGCGGCGGCCTCGACCTCCCCGACGTCTTCCGCCGCTTCCGGCGGTGGGCCGCCGCCGACCCGAAGGACATCGGCCTCCAGACGGAGGCCGTGCTGACCGGCGGCGACCCGTGGGACCTGGCCGCCGCACTGCACTTCCAGAACAACCAACGGGCGGCGGGCAACGGCGCGTTGATGCGGGCGGCCCCCTCCGCCGTGTACTTCGCGCCCCTGGGCCGCGCCGCCACCATGGACGCCGCCCGCCGCCTGTCCGCCCTCACCCACGGCGACCGGGCGGCCTGGGAGGGCACGGCCGTCCTCCACGAACTGATCCGCACCGCCCTGAACGGTGACGACCCCGTGGCCGCCGTGCCCGACGCCCTGAGCGCGGTGCACCCGGACCACCGCGACCGCTACGCCACCGTCCTCGCCCCCGACTGGCACCCGGACCTGGCCACGGAGTTCAACGGCGCGGTCTGGCCCTGCCTGGCCTCCGCCGTCTGGGCGGTACGGACGACGACCGGCTACGAGGAGGCCGTCCGCGCGGCGATCGACCTGGGCGGCGACACGGACACGGTGGCGGCGGTGACCGGCGGCCTGGCGGGAGCAGTGTACGGCGTCGACGCCGTCCCCGCCCGCTGGACCGAGCCCCTGCACGTCCCCCTGCCGGGCTTCGCGGAGCGCGTGCTGCGGGTGGCGGACCTGACCGCCCTCACCCGTCGGCTGTGCCTCTGAGCCCGCGGCACCGCGCGTCGGGGCGCCGGCACGGTCCGTTCGCACGGCCGCCGGGCGGGCTCCGGCCGCGCACGGCCGCCGGGCTTCCCCGTGACCCCGGCCCGGGGGTCCGTGCTCCTCGCGCGGCCGGACGAGCTTCGGCGGACGGGGGGCGACGAGGCCCTCCGTGCGGGCCTCCTCGGGGCCGGACCGTTCACGGTCCGGGCCGTCCGGTGCGACCGGAACCCGGACGTGCGCGTGCCGGCGTCCCGGCTGCCGCGGTCGGACCGTCCGACGCCGGCGGGGTGCGACGGCGTCACGGCCGGCGTCCTCACCGACGGCGCCCGCACGTCACAGGGCCTTCAGCGCCTCCGTCGTCGCCCGGGTCAGGGCCTCCAGGTAGCCCTTCGGCGGCTTCGGGCCGCGGATGACCACCGAGCGCCAGTACAGCGGGCCCGAGATCAGGTCGAGGGCCAGGGCGCGGTCGGCGCCCGGGCGGAGTTCGCCGCGCTCCTGCGCCGCCGCGACGATGCCCCGGGCGACGGAGTCCTGGCCTTCGCGCAGCGCCTTCTGCAGGGCCTCGGCGATGTCCGGGTTGCGGGCGGCCTCGGCCTGGAGGTCGGGGAGGATCTGGGAGGCGACGGGGTGGCGCAGGGCGCGGGAGGTGACCTCGTACAGCAGGCGCAGGTCGCCCTCCAGGGAACCGGTGTCCGGCGCGGGCAGGCCCTGGACGGCGATCGCGGAGACCAGGTCGAGGACCAGGTGCAGTTTGGAGCGCCAGCGGCGGTACACCGCGGTCTTGCCGACGCCCGCGCGGCGCGCGATCCCCTCGATCGACATCCGCGCGTAGCCGGCCGCCGCCAGCTCCTCGAAGACGGCCGCCCGGATGGCCTCCGTCACGTCCTCGCGCAGTACGGCGGCCCCGGCGGGGGCCCTGCGGCGCGGACGCGACTGGGGCTCGTCGGAGTTCGTCGTCATGCGGACAGCATAGGCCGCCACCGTCACGACGAAACGGTTGCGTTCCGACGTTCTTTCGACTTACGCTCCCGTTGCGACGATACGGTCCCGTCCCGACGTGAGAAGTCGCACGACGTCGTAAGAACCCGTTGCCACCCCCTCCCCCTAGCGAAAGCAGCGGATGTGAGTCAGGTCCTCCACACACCGCCCTCCTCCCCGGCCGCCCCGCCCCCGGCCGGGGGCGACCTCGCGGCCCTCGCCGCCCGGCACGGCCTCACGGTCAGCGGTGCCCGGCCGTCCCTCGTCGAGTACGTCCGTCAGCTCTGGGACCGGCGGCACTTCATCCTCGCCTTCTCCCGGGCGAAGCTGACCGCCCAGTACAGCCAGGCCAAGCTCGGCCAGCTGTGGCAGGTGGCCACGCCGCTGCTGAACGCGGCGGTGTACTTCTTCATCTTCGGCCTGCTGCTGGGCGCCAACCGGGGCATCCCGAAGGACGTGTACGTGCCGTTCCTGGTGACGGGCGTGTTCGTGTTCACCTTCACCCAGAGCTCGGTGCTGGCGGGGGTGCGGGCGATCTCGGGGAACCTGGGGCTGGTGCGGGCGCTGCACTTCCCGCGCGCCTCGCTGCCCGTCTCGTTCGCGCTGCAGCAGCTGCAGCAGCTGCTGTTCTCGATGATCGTGCTGGTCGCCGTGGTGATGGCCTTCGGCAGTCTGCCCGCGTGGTCGTGGCTGCTGGTGGTCCCGGCGCTGCTGCTGCAGTTCGTGTTCAACACCGGGCTCGCGCTGGTCTTCGCGCGGATGGGCAGCAAGACGCCCGACCTGGCCCAGCTGATGCCGTTCGTGCTGCGCACCTGGATGTACGCCTCCGGCGTGATGTTCAGCATCCCGGCGATGCTGCACGACAAGGACGTGCCCGGCTGGCTGGCCGACGTGCTGCAGTGGAACCCGGCCGCGGTCTACATGGACCTGGTCCGTTTCGCGCTGATCGACGACTACGGCTCCTCGTACCTGCCCCCGCACGTGTGGGCGTTCGCGCTGGGCTGGGCGCTGCTGGCCGGCGTGATCGGGTTCGTCTACTTCTGGAAGGCTGAGGAGAGGTACGGCCGTGGCTGACACCACCGACGAGAAGATCCCCACGGTCGTCGCGGACCGCGTCGACATCGTCTACCGGGTCAACGGCACCGGCGCCGGACGCGGCTCCGCCACCGCCGCCCTCAACCGCATGCTGCGCCGCAGGCAGACCGAGAAGGCGTCCGGTGTGCGCAGGGTGCACGCCGTACGGGGCGTGTCCTTCGTGGCGTACCGGGGCGAGGCGATCGGGCTCATCGGCACCAACGGCTCGGGCAAGTCGACCCTGCTCAAGGCCGTCGCCGGACTGCTCCCGGTGGAGAACGGCCGCATCTACACCGACGGCCAGCCCTCCCTGCTCGGCGTCAACGCCGCCCTGATGCGCGATCTGACCGGCGAGCGCAACGTGCACCTCGGCGGGCTCGCCATGGGCATGTCCCGCGAGGAGATCCGCGCCCGCTACGACGAGATCGTCGACTTCTCCGGGATCAACGAGAAGGGCGACTTCATCACCCTGCCGATGCGCACCTACTCCTCCGGCATGGCGGCCCGGCTGCGCTTCTCCATCGCCGCCGCCAAGGACCACGACGTCCTCCTGGTCGACGAGGCGCTGGCCACCGGCGACCGTTCCTTCCAGAAGCGCTCCGAGGCCCGGATCCGGGAGCTGCGCGAGCGGGCGGGCACGGTGTTCCTGGTCAGCCACAACAACAAGTCGATCCGCGACACCTGCGACCGCGTGCTCTGGCTGGAACGCGGTGAGCTGCTGATGGACGGGCCGACGGAGGACGTGCTCAAGGAGTACGAGGCGTTCACCTCGGGCGCGGACAAGGCCCGCAAACCCCGGCCGAAGGCGGTACCGGTGCCTTCCTGAGGCTCACGCCCGCGCGGCCGCTTCATCGTATTGATGCCAATATGACCGAAGAGGACCGTCCGGAGCGACGAGCAGCCGAAGGAGTCCCGCGATGCCCGAGCTCAGCGTCATCGTCCACGGGCCGAACACCCAGGACCACCTGACCGGCCTGCTCGACTCCCTCGCCGGCCGGCCCCTCCCGGACACCGAGGTCCTCGTCGCCGCCGTCGGCGACTGGGCCCGCGAGACCGCTCAGCGGCACGCCCCGCACGTCCAGGTGCTGCCCCTGCCCGACGGCACGTCCGACGCGGCGGCCCGGACGGCGGGGGCGGCGCGGGCCGCCGGCCGCTGGCTGCACTTCGTCCGCGCCAAGGACGGCCTGCCGCCCGGCAGCACCCGCACCGTCGCCGAACGGGTCGCCGAGCTCCCCGGCGCCGTGGACGTCCTGCTCCTGGACCACCTGCGCAGCACCTGGCGCAGCTCGGGAATGCCCTCGGCGGACGGCCCGCTGCTCGCCCGCGCGGGCCGCACCGACCTCGCCCTCGACGACAGCGCCTACCTGCTGCGCCTGACCCCGCTGCTCGGCACCCGCGTGCTGCGCGCCGGCTTCTGGCGGGCCCACGAAGGACCGCTCACCACCGACGACGAACCGCGGGCGGCCCTCGCCGCCCTGCTGCTCGCCGACCGCGTCGCCGTCCTGCCGCACGTCGCCCACGAGGACCGCAGGCTGCGGCCCGCCGCCCTCCCCCCGCTCACCCCCGACCGGCACTACGCGCTCGTCGACCGCTACGAGAGCCTCCTCGACCTCGCCCGCGAACGCCCCGCCGTCTACACCGTGCTCTACGAGATCATGGTCCGTGACTGCCTGCGCGCCTTCGCCCGCGGCGACATGCCCGAGGACGTGGCCCGGGAGTTCTTCCGCCGGGCCGGGGCCGCCGCCCTGCGCCGCCGCCCCGAGGGCCACCGGCGCCCCGCCGGCCCGGAGGGCGTCCGCCGCTCCCTGCTCGAAGAGGGCGCCTACGGCAAGTACCGCGCCTTCCAGACCGCCAACCGCGCCCGCCGCGCCGTGCGGTCCACGGTGCGCACCGGCAGGCGGCGCCTCGGCGCCCGGATCCGCGACCAGCAGTACCGCAGGGCCCTGCACCGCCCCGTCGACCCCCGCCTCGCGGTGTTCGCCGCCTACTGGAACCGCGGGGTCGCCTGCAACCCCGCCGCGATCTCCGCGAAGCTCGCCGAGCTCGCCCCGCACATCCACCCGGTGTGGGTGGTGACCGGCGAGAACGCCGCCCTGCTCCCGCCCGGCACCGACCACGTCGTCCCCGGCACCCGCCGCTACTGGGAGGTGCTCGCCACCGCGAAGTACCTCGTCAACAACGTCAACTTCCCGGACGCCGTGGTCAAGCGCCCCGACGCGGTCCACCTCCAGACCCACCACGGCACCCCGCTCAAGCGCATGGGCGTGGACCAGATGCCGTTCCCGGCCGCCGCCCGGGGCCTGGACTTCGACGCGCTGCTGGCACGCGTCGACCGATGGGACTACAGCATCTCCGGCAACAGCCACACCACCCGCATGTGGGAGAGGGCGTACCCGTCCCGGTTCGTCTCGCTCGACCACGGCTATCCGCGCAACGACGTCTACTACACGGCCGGCGCCGACGACATCCGGGCGGTCCGCGCCCGCCTCGGCATCGCGCCGGGCCGCCGGGCCGTCCTGTACGCGCCCACGCACCGCGACTACGAGGCCGGCTGGACCCCGCGCCTGGACCTCGCCGCGCTCTCCGAGCGCCTCGGCGAGGACACCGTGCTGCTGGTGCGCGGCCACTACTTCTACGACGGCGCCGCCTCCCCGCTGACCGGACCGCGCCGCTCGGGCCGCGTCGTGGACGTCTCCTCCTACGACCCGGTGGAGGAGCTGTGCCTGGCCGCCGACGTCCTGGTCACCGACTACTCGTCGATCATGTTCGACTACGCCAACCTCGACCGCCCGGTCGTCGTCCACGCCGACGACTGGGAGACGTACCGCACCACGCGCGGCGTCTACTTCGACCTGATGGCGGAGGCGCCCGGGCCGGTGGCCCGCACCCAGGAGGAGCTGACCGGGATCCTCGCCACCGACGCCTGGCGCGACGACGGCGCGGCGAAGAGCAGGGACGCCTTCCGCCGCCGGTTCTGCGAGTACGACGACGGCCGCGCCGCCGAACGCGTCGTGCGCCGGGTCTTCCTCGGCCAGGACGAGGCGTCGCTGCCGCCGGTGCTGCCGATCGGGGAACGCACCCCGGCCCCAAAGCCCGAGGAGGTGTCATGAGCGCCCCGCAGGTCCCCGACGTCACCGTCACGGTGATCGTGCACAACGACGCCGAACGGCTCCCCCGCGCGGTGGAGTCCGTGCGCCGCCAGACCCACCGGAACCTGGAGATCGTCATCAGCGACGACCACTCCACGGACGACACCCCCCGGGTGGCGGCGGCGCTGGCGGCCCGCGACCGCCGCATCCGGTGCCTGCGGCTGCCGGAGAACAGCGGCGGGTGCAGCGCGCCGCGCAACCGCGCGCTGGAGATCGCGCGGGCGCCGTACCTGATGTTCCTCGACAGCGACGACGAGCTCCCCGAGGGGGCGGTCGCGGCGCTGCTCGCCGCGCACCGCGAACGCGAGATCGACTTCGCGATGGGCGCGGTGCGGCGGATCCGGGTGGACACCGGCCGCCGCTCCACCTGGATGCCGCACCTCGTGGGCGAGCGCCGCACCCTGGACGGCATCGAGGCCGACCCACGGCTGTTCTTCGAGCACCTGTCGACCGGCAAGATGTACGCCCGCGCCTTCCTCGACCGGCACGACCTGCGCTTCCCCGAGGGCATCCACTACGAGGACCAGCTGTTCTCGGCCCAGGCGTACTGCCTGGCGAAGCGGTTCACGATCGTCCCCGAGCCGGTGTACCTCTGGTACGTCGCCCCGTACGCGGACTCCGGCGCCGCGTCCATCTCCAACCAGCGGCACCTGCTCACCAACGTCCGTGACCGGATCCACGTCCAGCGGCTGATCGACGCGTTCCTGGTGGAGAGCGGGCACGGGGCGCTGCGCGAGGACAAGGACCACAAGTTCCTGAAGCACGACTTCCGGATGTACGCGGGCGATCTGCCGTACCGGGACGAGGAGTGGCTGGCGGCCTTCGCGGACCTGGTGAACCCGTACCTGGAGACCCTGTCGCCGGGCGCGTACGCCCGGCTCCCCCGCGCCGAGCGGGTGGTGCTCCAGCTGATCCGCGACCGGCGCCTGACCGAGGCCCGGTGGGCGGCCCGGGGGCTGGGGCACGGTGTCGCCCCCAGGGAGCTGACCACGGGTCCGGACGGCCGCACGTACTGGGGCGGGCGGGTCCCCGGGTCGGCGGGCGCCCGCCGTGAACTGGACCTGACCGAGCTGGAGCCGGCCACCCGCCCGTTCCCCGTCGCCTGGTTCCGCCACGAGATCACCGGGATCACCCGGGGCCCGGGGGCCTCCGTCGACCTGACCGTGCGCACGTACGACCCGGCCCTGCGCCTTCCGGTCGGCCCGCAGCGCGCGAGTCTGGTCGTCTCCCCCGGCCGGCGCCGCCTGACCGTCCCCTTCCGGCTCTCCCCGGTCCGCCCCGGTGTCTTCGAGGGCCGTGTCCGTCTCGACCCGGCGGCCGCGCGCCTGCCGCTCAGCGGCTTCGCCGGGGTGCGCCATCCGCTGGTCCGGCTGGCCTGCCGGGGGCGAGGCAACCGGGGGCTGCTGCTGGCCCCGCCGGCCTTCCCGCCCCTGACCGCCCGCGTCCCGCGCCACCGGCTCACCATCGAGCCCGAGGGCCACGGCCCGGGCCGCCTCCAGCTCCGCTGGCAGCCGACCGGCCTCACCGCGAACGTCCTCCACCCGACGGCCCACCGCCTGGCCGGCCCCCGGATCCGCCGAGCGGCCCGCTTGGCGGCGAGCGTGTTCGGCTCCTCCGGCTGAACTCAGATCCTCCGGCGCTCGAGGAGCGGGGGTCCGGGGGCGGAGCCCCCGGGGAACGGGAAGGGGAAGGGGCGGCGGGGGCGAGACAAACCAGCCCGGTCACCCCACCCCCGGCACCGCGTAGAGCACCTCCCCCTCCGGCCCCCGCGCCACCGCACGCAAGCCGGGGTCGTCCAGCACACCGGCCCCGTCGACCACCCACCGCACCCCGTACTCCCGCTCGATCCCCCGCCGCACGGCCGCCGGCGTCCCCTCCGCGAAGTACACCCCCGTGGCCGACACCCGCCGCGCCTCGTCCGGCAGGAAGAAGTCGGGATACCCCGGAGCGACCGTGTAGGGCCCGTACGCCGGTACCTGACGGGCCGGCCGCCCCCGCGCCATGACCACGTCCCCGTACCGCACCCACGGCGTGATCCAGTGGTATCCCGTCCACGGCACCCGGTACCGGTCCTCCACCACCGCCGGCAGCACACCGCGCGGCACCACGTATCCCAGCGCCCCCGCCTGCGCCCACCCGCCGAGCAGCAGCGCCCCGGCCAGCAAAGCCGTCCACCCGGCGCGCAGCCGGCGCCGCCCCGCCCCCACCGCCTCCAGCGCCGCCGCGAGCTGCGCCGGGATCAGCACGGCGGGCAGGGCGCGCCCCCACGAGTAGTGGCCGCTCAGCCACCCCGCCGCGACGACCGCCGCCCCCAGCGCGAAGAAGACCACCAGCGGATCCCGGTGCTCCCGCCGCCCCCGCGCGACCAGCGCGGCCACTCCCAGAAGCACCAGCCCGAACCGTGCGACCGGCTGCTCGTACAGCACCCGGTGCACCGCCTCCAGCCCGCTCCCGGCGCCGAACAGCGCGAAGAAGTCGTAGTAGGGCCACGCCCCCAGCACACCCGCCCCCACCAGCAGCCCGGCGCCGAGCCCCGACCACACCGCACGTCCGGGCCGCCGCGCCGCGAGCACCGTGGCGGCGGCGCCCACCGTGGCCACGACCCCCGAGAACTGGTGGCAGAGCAGGATCACCGCCCAGAGCGCTCCCAGGCCGAGCCACGCCGGCCACCCGGCCTCCCGGCGCAGCGCTCCCGTCAGCCACGCCCAGAAGTGGAAGGCGAGTCCGAGGGTGAGCGTGCTCGGGTACGACACCGTCAGCGCGAGCGAGTCGAGTCCGAGGAAACCGCTCCACGGGAACGGGGTCGTGCCCCACAGCAGCAGCAGGCTCAGCAGGGCGAGCGCGGGCGCGGCCCCGTGCCCGCTCAGCGTCCGCACGTACCGCCACACGCCCGTCACCAGCAGCACCAGTCCGGCGGCGGCGGCCAGCCGCAGCACGACGAACACCGAGAGCCCGGACAGACGGGCGACGGTGCCGAGCAGCAGCATCCACGGCGAGTAGTACGGGCTCGGCGTGTCCGCGTCGACCAGCGGGTTGCCGGGGGCGAGCGGACTGTGCCGCAGCCGCTGCACGGTCGCCGCGTGCATGCCCAGGTCGCCGAGCCAGGGGAGCCGCACGATCACCGGGACCAGCAGGACGAGGACGAGTCCGGCGGCGGCCACGGCCGCGGTCCGGCCGACGGCCGCCGGACGGTCCGGGGCGCGGCGCGCACCGGTCCCTTCGGCGGGCACGACGGACGACGAGCGACGAACGGTCACACAGGAGCCATTGCCCGAAACGGCGGACCCGCACCGGATCCCCGCCCACACCCACCCAAGGCACCACAACGGCGCGAGGGCGCCCCGGGCCCGACGGCCCGGAGCGCCCTCGCGCACCTGCCTACGAGTGCGACCGCAGCAGCGTCCGCATCGTCCGCATCGCCACCGACAGGTTGGCGAGATCGAACGCGTCGGAGCCGTGGATCTCCTCCAGCGTGGTGCGGGCCCGGCCCAGCAGCGCCGCGTTCTTCCGCTCCCACAGCTCGAAGCGCTGCTGCGGCGTCGACGAGCCGTCGCCCACCGCCAGCACGTCCGCGGCCACCGCCGCGTGCGCCGCGTACAGGTCCTCGCGGATCGCCGCGCGGGCCATGGACTGCCAGCGGTCGGCGCGCGGCAGCTCGATGATGCGGTCCATCAGCTGGGTGATGCGCAGCCGGTCCCCGAGGTCGTAGTACACCTCGGCGACGTCCAGCGGCTCCTTGCCCGTCCGGTCGGCCACCGACACGATGTCGAGCGTCGGGAAGGCGGAGGAGAACCCGGCGACCCGGGTGGCCAGCTCGTCCGGGACCCCGGCGCCGCTCAGCTCGTCGTAGATCCGCTGGTACCAGTCCAGGTCCGTGCCGCGCAGCAGCTTCGGCAGCTGGGCCCAGACCTGCTCGACCCGCTCGGCGAAGAACTCCACCGTCTCCGCCAGCTCCAGCGGCTGCGGCCGGTTGTTGAGCAGCCAGCGCGTACCGCGCTCCACCAGGCGGCGCGAGTGCAGCCGGATGCGGGTCTGGACGTCCGCGTCCACCTTGTTGTCGAGCGCCTCGACCCCGTCCCACACCACCGAGGAGCGGAAGATCGCGCGGGCCGCGGTCTGCGCCCGGACGATCTCCTCCAGCGACGCGCCGGTCTCCTCGCGCATCCGGTGCAGATACGTCGTACCGCCCGTGTTGACCGTGTCGTTGACCAGCACCGTCGTGGTGATCTCACGGCGCAGCGGGTGGGTGTCGATCCGGTCGGGGAACTGCTCGCGCAGCGCCGTCGGGAAGTACGCGTGCAGCAGCACCTTCAGGTACGGGTCGTCGGGCAGCGAGGTCCCCAGCAGCTCCTCGGCGACCGTGATCTTCGTGTACGCCAGCAGCACGGCCGTCTCCGGCCCGGTCAGGCCCTGCCCGGACGCGAGCCGCTCGCGGATCTGGCGGTCGGTGGGCAGGAACTCCAGGGCCCGGTCCAGCAGGCCCTCGCGCACCAGGTGCTTCAGGAACCGCTGCTGGGCGTGGACCATGTCCTTGGACTGCGCCAGCGCGTTGGCGATGGCGGTGTTCTGCGCGTAGTTGGTGCGCAGCACCATGGCGCCGACCTCGTCGGTCATCTCCGCCAGCAGCTTGTTGCGCTGCTTGACGGTCATGTCGCCGTCCTTGACGAGACCGTTGAGCAGGACCTTGATGTTCACCTCGTGGTCGGAGGTGTCCACGCCCGCGCTGTTGTCGATCGCGTCGGTGTTGAGCCGGCCGCCGTGCAGCGCGAACTCGATCCGGCCGAGCTGGGTCATGCCCAGGTTGCCGCCCTCGCCGACGACGGAGACCCGCAGGTCCTTGCCGTCGACGCGGATGGCGTCGTTGCCCTTGTCGCCGACGTCGGCGTTGGACTCGGTGGAGGCCTTGACGTACGTGCCGATGCCGCCGTTCCACAGCAGGTCCACCGGCGCGGTGAGGATCGTCTTCATCAGGTCGGCCGGGGTCATCTTGGTGACGCCGGGCTCGATGCCGAGGGCCTCGCGGATCTGCGAGTTGAGCGGGATGGACTTGGCGCTGCGCGGGAAGACCCCGCCGCCGGCCGACAGCAGCCCGGTGTCGTAGTCCTCCCAGGAGCTGCGCGGCAGCTCGAACAGACGGCGGCGCTCGGCGTAGGAGACGGCCGCGTCCGGGTTCGGGTCGATGAAGATGTGCCGGTGGTCGAAGGCGGCGACCAGGCGGATGTGCTCGCTGAGCAGCATGCCGTTGCCGAACACGTCGCCGGACATGTCGCCGATGCCGACGACCGTGAAGTCCTGGGTCTGGGTGTCCACGCCCAGCTCCCGGAAGTGCCGCTTCACGGACTCCCAGGCGCCGCGGGCGGTGATGCCCATGCCCTTGTGGTCGTAGCCCGCGCTGCCGCCGGAGGCGAAGGCGTCACCGAGCCAGAAGTTGTACGACTCGGCGACCTCGTTGGCGATGTCGGAGAACTTCGCGGTGCCCTTGTCCGCGGCGACGACGAGGTAGGTGTCGTCCTCGTCGTGCCGGACGACGTCCGCCGGGTGCACGACCTCGCCGGCCACCATGTTGTCGGTGATGTCGAGCAGCGCCGAGATGAACGTCCGGTAGCTGGCGATGCCCTCCGCCATCCAGGCGTCGCGGTCGGCGTTCGGGTCGGGCAGCTGCTTGGCGACGAAGCCGCCCTTGGCGCCCACCGGCACGATGACGGTGTTCTTCACCATCTGCGCCTTGACCAGGCCGAGGATCTCGGTGCGGAAGTCCTCCCGGCGGTCCGACCAGCGCAGACCGCCGCGCGCGACCTTGCCGAAGCGCAGGTGCACGCCCTCGACGCGCGGCGAGTACACCCAGATCTCGAACGCCGGGCGCGGCGCCGGGAGGTCGGGGATGGCCTGCGGGTCGAACTTCATGGAGACGTAGTCGTGCGGCACGCCGCCGCTCGCCTCCTGGAAGAAGTTGGTGCGCAGCGTCGCCTTGATGACCGTGAGGAAGGAACGCAGGATGCGGTCCTCGTCCAGCGAGGCGACCTGGTCGAGGGCGGCGTCGAGCTCCTCCAGCAGCGCGTCCACCAGTTCGTGCCCGGCGCGCTGCCGGTCCGGCGACATCCGCGCCTCGAACAGGGAGACGAGCAGCCGGGTGGTGTGGACGTTGTGGCGGAGTGTGTCCTCCATGTAGTCCTGGCTGAAGGTGGAACCCGCCTGGCGCAGGTACTTGGCGTACGCCCGCAGCACCACGGCCTGCCGCCAGGTCAGTCCGGCGCTGAGCACGAGGGCGTTGAAGCCGTCGTTCTCCGCCTTGCCGGTCCAGGTCGCCGCGAAGGCGTCCTGGAACCGCTCCCGGGCGTCGTCGCCGAGACGGTCGGCGCCCCCGGGCATCCGCAGGCCGAAGTCGTAGATCCAGGCCACGCTGCGGTCGGCGCACCGCAGCTCGTACGGCCGCTCGTCGACGACCTCGACGCCGAGCCGCTGGAGCACCGGCAGCACCGCGGACAGGGAGACGGCCTCCCCCTTGCGGTAGATCTTGAAGCGGCGCTCCTCGGCACCCGCGCCCACCGGTTCGTACAGGCTGAGCGCGAAGTCCCGCTCCTCGTCGAGCTCCTCGAGACGCGCCAGGTCGGCGACGGCGCCGCGCGGGGGGTGGTCGGCCTTGTAGCCCTCGGTGAAGGCGCCCGCGTAGCGGCGCAGCAGCTCGGCGGCGCGTTCCTCGCCGAACTCGGCGTTCAGCGCCTCGGCGAAGCCGTCGGCCCAGGAGCGGGCGGCCTCGACGAGCCGGGCCTCGATGCGCTCCTTGTCGGCGTCGGACAGCTCGGGCAGTTCGGTGCCCTGCGGGACGCGGACCACGAAGTGCAGCCGGGAGAGGACCGACTCGGTGTTCCAGGCGGTGAAGTCGACGCTGATGCCGCCGAGCTCCTCCTTGAGGATGTCGATGATCCGCAGGCGCACACCGGTGGTGTAGCGGTCGCGCGGCAGGTAGACGAGGGCGGAGTAGTAGCGCCCGTACTCGTCCTGGCGCAGGTAGAGCCGGAGCCGGCGGCGCTCCTGGAGGTAGAGCACCGAGGTCACGATGGACTGGAGCTCGGCGGCCGGGGTCTGGAACAGCTCGTCGCGCGGGTAGGTCTCCAGGATCTGGAGCAGGTCGCGCCCGTCGTGGCTGTGCGGCGAGAAGCCGGCCCGCTCCAGGACCTCCTCGACCTTGCGCCGGATCACCGGCACCCGGCGCACGGACTCGGTGTAGGCGGCGGACGAGAACAGTCCGAGGAAGCGCCGCTCGCCGACGACGTTGCCGTCCGCGTCGAACTTCTTGACGCCGATGTAGTCCAGGTACGAGGGCCGGTGCACGGTGGCCCGGCTGTTGGCCTTGGTCAGCACCAGCACCTTGTGCTCGCGCGCCTTGGCGCGGGCGTCGGCGGGCAGCCGCTCGAAGGACGGGCTGACCGGGTCGCCCTCGTCGGCGGAGTGGTGCGGGTCGGAGCGCAGTATGCCGAGGCCGGTGCCGGGGACGGCGGCCAGCGAGTCGTCCTCACGGAGCTGGTACTCGCGGTAGCCGAGGAAGGTGAAATGGTCGTCGGCGAGCCAGCGCAGCAGCTCGCGGGCCTCCTCGACCTGTGGCGCGGGCAGGTCGGCGGGGACGGGCTCGCCGGGCAGCGCCTCGGCCAGCGCGGTCGCGGCCTGGCGCATCTTGCCCCAGTCCTCGACGGCCTCGCGGACGTCGGAGAGGATCCGCAGCAGGTCGGTGGTGATCTGCTTGAGGTCGCCGCGGTCGGTCTCGCGGTCGATCTCCACGTGGATCCAGGACTCGACGTGCGCGTCGTGCGGGAGGTCCCGGGCGTCTTGCGGGAGGTCGCCGCCGGCCGGGGTGGCGAGCACCTCGATCAGCTTGCCGGTGACGTCCCGGCGGACCACGAACTGCGGGTGGATGACGACGTGGATGCCGCGGCCCTGGCGGGTCAGCTCGTTGGTGACGGAGTCGACCAGGAAGGGCATGTCGTCGGTGACCACCTCGACGACGGAGTGGCTGCAGGTCCAGCCGTTCCCCTCGACGGTCGGGGTGTGGACGCGGACGTTGGCCGTGCCCTGGGGACGGCTCTCGGCGAGCCGGTAGTGCGAGTAGGCGGCTCCGAAGACGTCGACCGGGTCACGGTCGGTCAGGTCCTCCGGGGCGGTGTGCAGGTAGTAGCGCTGGAGGAACTCGAGCACGGTGTCCCGGTCGGGCATGCCCTTGTCCGTCGTCCCGGTCGGCAGTTTCCCCCCGGCCGGGCTGTTCTCAGCTACCCGTGCCGCCCTTTCGAGCAGCTCGGCCTTGGCTTCGTCCAGCTTGGTCTGCATGGTCCTCTGGCTCCTGTCGCGCGCCGTTGCGTGACGTAGAAGGAAGTACGGTCTCCGACCTCGTGGTGCGGTGGTACGACACGGGGTGTCCGGTCTGTACCGACGCTATGCCGTGAGGAAGGAGGAGCGGGGGCTTCTCGGTCGAATTCGGTGCGCCCGACGGGTGTGACGCCGCTCTCGGCGACACCTGTTCCCCTGGGGGACGCCGCGTCCCGGGTGCCCTCTTGGCCCCGCGCCGCCCGCGAAGACCAGCGACCGCCACCCGGGCACGGATGTCGTCCGTGCCGCCCGGGCGCACAGCAGGGACACCGAGGCCCCCGCGAGCTATCGCGCTGATCACGCCACCAAGGCTATCGCTCCCCCCAGGTCCCCCGTCATGAGCCGTATGTGTACAAAACCAGGCCCCGAACTTTGACGTTCTGCACAGTGCGCGCGCTTCAGGAAGCCGCCAGGCGCTCCGCCTCCGCCACGGCTTCCCGCAGGGTGTCCACCACCGGGACGCCCACCGCCTCCAGGCTGGCGCGGCCGTGGGAGCCGCCGGTGTACAGGACGGCGCGCGCCCCCACGTGCAGTGCGGCCAGCGCGTCGTCGGCCGCGTCGCCGATCACCACCGTGCGCGCCGGGTCGACCCCGGCCAGCGCGCGCAGGTGGCGCACCATGTGCTCCGCCTTGCCTCCCCCGGAGGGGCCGGTCCGCCCGTCGACCCGTATGAAGTGCGCCTCGATGCCGAAGCCCCTCACCAGCGGGACCAGGTCCTCGTGCCCGTACAGGCTGAGGATGGACTGGCTGCGGCCGGCCGATCCCCACCCCGTCAGCAGTTCCACCGCGCCTTCGGCGAGCCCGCACCGCACGTGGTGCTCCGTGTAGTGGCGGTGGAAGGTGGCGTCCATCAGCTCCCACTCGGCCGGGCTGGGCAGCCGCCCCAGCAGCCGCTCGTAGAACTTCGGCACCGGCACGCAGTACAGCTCCCGGTACCGCTCCAGCGTGAGCGGTTCCAGGCCCAGCTCGGCGAAGGCCGCGTTCGTCGCCCCGATGACCGCGTCGACGTCGTGGAACAGCGTGCCGTTCCAGTCCCAGACGATGTGCGCGTCCGTGTGCATCCCCATGCCCGAAAACTACCCGCCCGCACTGACATCGGGGAGGGCCGCGGGTCAGCCGAGCAGGCCGGGGATCTCCTGGGTGGCGTACCACAGCAGTTCGTGGTCCTCCGCGCCGTCCACCGTGAACTGGGCGTCGTCGTCCCCGCCGTCCGCCGCGGGCAGCGCCTCCGCGGCGGCCGTCACGTCCGCCTCCGCGTCCGCCGCGTCCACGTGCACCGCGGCCGCCTCGGCCAGCCGTACGGCGCGGGTGACCCGCACCTCGCCGAGGGCTGCCGGGTCGAGGCCCCGGTCGGGGTCGGCCGAGGCGGCTTCGTCGGACACGTCCACGGCGACCACGACCCGGCGCCGCGGCGCACCGGCGTCCGCCGCCAGCAGCCGCAGGGAGGCCAGCGCGGCGCGGCTGAGCGCGGCGTACTCCAGCTCCTCGATGTCGTCGGAGAGGTACCACTCGCGCAGCGCGGGCGTCACGGCGTACGCGAGGAACGGCCCGTCGCCCAGCGCACCCGTCCTGTACGCCTCGGCGAGCCCGGGGAGGGTCAGGGGGACGTAGACGCGCATATCGGCTGCTTTCGTGTCATCGGGGCTCCGGAAGAGCCTTCAGGATACGTGCGGGCGTCCCCCATCGAGTCCCCGCCCACACCCTCCGACGCGTCCACCTCCGTCCCGGAATTCACCCGGCACGTCCGCGTGAACACGGGGCCGAGGCCCTCCGCATCACTCTGATAAGTGAATCTCCCCGCTCTTCCGGCCCGCTCTCCGCCTCCTTGCCACCGCACCGAACGGCCCCGTACAAGATCCCCATCACGGAGTTACCGCCCGGTACGGCCCCCGGCCGCCCCGGGCCCGTCGAACGGGGTCCCCATGCACAAGGTCATGACCAGAACCCAGCACCGCCCCTCACACCGTCCCCCCACCCGCCGAGACCCCCGCCGCCCCGCGGCCGCCACCGCGCCCCGCACTCCCACGGGCCGCGCCGCACCCGCCCCGTCCCCCGACGGGAGCCCGCCGTCCCCCACCGGCACCGCCGCACCCCGCACGGCCTCGGGAGGACCCGCACCCACCGCTCGCACCGTCCAGGGCCGCCCGGCCGCCACCGGCCCCACCACGCCCCGCACCTCCGCGGGAAGCGCCGCACCCGCCCCGTCCCCCGACGGGAGCCCGCCGTCCCCCACCAGCACCGCCCCGCCCCGTGTCCCCACCGGCAGGACCCGCACCGCGCCCTCTCCCGGCGGGCGCCGGCCGGCCGCCGCGGTTCTCCCGACCCGGCCCGCCGACAACCGTCCGCCAACCGGCGCCCGCCCGCGCGTCACCGACCGGTCTCCCCGCCGCCCCGTCGTCCTCCGGCCGGGTCCCACCGACCACTTCGCCGAGTTGCTGCTCGCCGTCCTCAGCGGGCAGCGACCCGTGCACGCGATGCTGCGGCACACCGCCGGGCGGGCCTACGACGAGTTGGTGCGGCTCGCCGAGCGCGGGCCGCTGCGTACCCGGGGTGTCCGTCCCGTCGTACGCGACATCGGCTGGTTCGAGCCCCGCGAGGGCGCCCTCGAGGTGTTCGCCCGGATCGGGGCCGGGGACAGACTGCGCGCCATGGCCTTCCGGCTGGAACAGGGCCGGGACCTGCGCTGGCGCTGCACCGCCGTGGAGCTGGGCGGTCCGCGGGCGCACCGCCCGGCCCCCCGCTGAGCGCACGCGCGAAGCCCGAGGGCCGGGCACCCTGGGGTGCCCGGCCCTCGGCCCGCTCACAACCGCTCACTTCTTGCGGCGACGCCCGCCCTTCGCCTGCTTGCGACGCTCCGCGCGCGTGAGGCCGTCCGCCTCGGAGCGCACCGGCTCGTCGTCGGTGGCGAAGTCGCCCTCGATGGTGCCGCCCTCGCCGTCCACCGTCGGCGCGGAGAAGTGCAGGCCCCGCCGCTGCGGTGCGTCGAGCCCCTTGGCCCGGATCTCGGGGCGCGGACCCGCCTGCGCGGGCACCGCGTCCTGCTTCTCCAGGTCGGCCACCGGCTTGACCTCCTCGACCGGGACCTCCTCGACCTGCTGCTCGACCTGGACCTCCAGGTTGAACAGGTAGCCGACGGACTCCTCCTTGATGCCGTCCATCATGGCCTGGAACATGTCGAAGCCCTCGCGCTGGTACTCGACCAGCGGGTCCTTCTGCGCCATCGCGCGCAGGCCGATGCCCTCCTGGAGGTAGTCCATCTCGTAGAGGTGCTCGCGCCACTTGCGGTCCAGGACCGACAGCACGACCCGGCGCTCCAGCTCGCGCATGATCTCGGAACCGAGCTGCGCTTCACGGGCCTCGTACTGCGCGCGGATGTCGTCCTTGATGGACTCGGAGATGAACTCGGCCGTCAGCCCGGCCCGGTCGCCGGCCTCCTCCTCGAGCTGCTCGACGGTGATGCTCACCGGATACAGCTGCTTGAACGCGCCCCACAGCCGGTCCAGGTCCCAGTCCTCGGGGAAGCCCTCGGCGGTCTCGGCCTGGACGTAGGCGTCGATGGTGTCGTCCATGAAGTGCTGGATCTGCTCGTGCAGGTCCTCGCCCTCCAGGACGCGGCGCCGCTCGCCGTAGATGACCTCGCGCTGCCGGTTCATGACTTCGTCGTACTTCAGGACGTTCTTGCGGGTCTCGAAGTTCTGCGTCTCCACCTGCGACTGGGCGGAGGCGATGGCGCGCGTGACCATCTTGTTCTCGATCGGCACGTCGTCCGGCACGTTCGCCATGGACATCACGCGCTCGACCATCTGGGCCTTGAACAGCCGCATCAGGTCGTCACCGAGCGAGAGGTAGAAACGGGACTCGCCGGGGTCGCCCTGACGGCCGGAACGACCGCGCAGCTGGTTGTCGATGCGCCGCGACTCGTGCCGCTCGGTGCCCAGGACGTAGAGGCCGCCGATCTTCTCGACCTCCTCCTTCTCGGCCTTGACCGCCTCCTCGGCACGCTTGAGCGCCTCGGGCAAGGCGTGTGCCCACTCCTCGATGTGCTCCTCGGGGTCGAGGCCGCGCTGGCGCAGCTCCGCCTCGGCGAGGTCCTCGGGGTTGCCGCCGAGCTTGATGTCCGTACCACGGCCGGCCATGTTGGTGGCCACGGTGACGGCGCCCCTGCGACCGGCCTGGGCGACGATCGACGCCTCGCGCTCGTGGTGCTTGGCGTTCAGCACCTCGTGCTGGATGCCGCGCTTGCTGAGCTGCTGCGAGAGGTACTCCGACTTCTCCACCGACGTCGTGCCGACGAGGATCGGCTGGCCCTTGCGGTGCTTCTCCTCGATGTCGTCGACGACCGCCTCGAACTTGGCGACCTCGGTGCGGTAGATCAGGTCGGACTGGTCCTTGCGCACCATCGGACGGTTGGTCGGGATGGGCACCACGCCGAGCTTGTAGATCTGGTGGAACTCGGCGGCCTCGGTCATCGCCGTACCGGTCATGCCGGACAGGCCGGGGATCTCCTTGCCGTCGTGGTCGTGGCGCTTGTAGAGGCGGAAGAAGTTCTGCAGCGTGATCGTGGCGAGGGTCTGGTTCTCGTCCTTGATCGGCACCGCTTCCTTGGCCTCGATGGCCTGGTGCATGCCCTCGTTGTAGCGACGGCCGGCGAGGATACGGCCGGTGTGCTCGTCCACGATCATGACTTCGTCATCGATGATGACGTAGTCCTTGTCCTTCTTGAAGAGCTCCTTGGCCTTGATGGCGTTGTTCAGGTAGCCCACGAGCGGGGTGTTCACCGACTCGTACAGGTTGTCGATGCCCAGCCAGTCCTCGACCTTGGCGACACCGGACTCGTGGATGGCGACCGTGCGCTTCTTCTCGTCGACCTCGTAGTCGCCGGTCTCCTCGATGCCCTTGAGCGGGTTGCCGGGCTCGCCGCGCTTGAGGCGCTTGACCAACTTGGCGAAGTCGCCGTACCACTTGGTGGCCTGGTCGGCCGGACCGGAGATGATCAGCGGTGTACGGGCCTCGTCGATGAGGATGGAGTCGACCTCGTCGACGATGGCGAAGTTGTGCCCGCGCTGGACGAGCTCCTCCTTGGACCACGCCATGTTGTCGCGCAGGTAGTCGAAACCGAACTCGTTGTTCGTGCCGTAGGTGATGTCGCAGGCGTACTGCTCGCGGCGCTGGGCCGGCGTCATGTTGGCGAGGATGCAGCCGACGCTCAGGCCCAGGAACTTGTGGACGCGGCCCATCATCTCGGAGTCGCGCTCGGCCAGGTAGTCGTTGACCGTGATGATGTGGACGCCCTCACCGGACAGGGCGTTCAGATACGCGGGCAGGGTGCCGACGAGGGTCTTGCCCTCACCGGTCTTCATCTCGGCCACGTAGCCCATGTGCAGGGCGGCGCCGCCCATGATCTGGACGTCGTAGTGCCGCTGGCCCAGGACGCGCCTGGCGGCCTCACGGACGGTGGCGAAGGCCTCGGGGAGCAGGTCGTCCAGGCTCTCACCGTCGGCGTACCGCTGCTTGTACTCGTCGGTGAGGGCCCGCAGCTCGGCGTCGGAGAGGCCTTCGAAGTCCTCTTCGATGGAGTTGACCTGGTCCGCGATGCGGTGCAGCTTGCGCAGGATCTTGCCTTCGCCTGCACGCATGATCTTCGAGAGGACGGACACGGGGGTTGGTCTCCTTGCCGGTCGGGCCTGGGACGGTCGGTTTCCATTTCACTGACTGAGCAACGGCCATCGTATGCGAGGACCCCGTCACGCCGGGAGGCCTGCCGCGGGGGTGACCGTCGGCTGCTTCCCATCCGTCTCACGGCTGCTTCAAAAGGACAACGTCCGGGCCCCCCGGATGGTGCCGCCCCACGCCGGCGAATTGCGCGAAGGGTGATCACCACCTCACGCACCGCGAAAGGGATGGCGCCCTCCACCCCCGCGTGAGCAGAATCGGCCGATGGAACCCGTCACGCTCACCACCGACCGCCTCCTGCTGCGCACGGTCGGCCCGCAGGAGACCGACGCCGTGTACGCGATCTGCCAGGACCCGGACATCCAGCGCTGGACCACGATCCCCTCCCCGTACCTCCCGGAGCACGCGCGGGGTTTCACGGAGCAGATCGCTCCCGACGGGTGGGCGGACGGTTCGATGTTCACCTTCGGCGTCTTCCTGCCCACCGGGGAGCTCACGGGCATGCTCAGCCTCACCATGCGCTCCCTCGGGACGGCCGAGATCGGTTTCTGGGGCGCGAAGGAGCACCGCGGCAACGGCTACATCACCGAGGCCGCCCTCGCCGCCTCCCGCTGGGCCTTCACCCGGATGTCGGTCGACCGCGTGGAGTGGCGCGCGGAGGTGGGCAACGTCGCCTCCCGCGCGGTGGCGGAGCGCGCCGGCTTCACCATCGAGGGCGTGCTGCGTTCCTCGCTCAGCAACAAGGGAGTGCTGCGGGACGGCTGGGTGGGCTCCCTGCTCCCGTCCGACCTGGGGCTTCCCTCCACGACGCCCTACGTCCCCGGCCGGGGGTGAGCCCCGGGCCCTCCGCCGTTGTCAGTGCCGCCCTCTATCGTGCGGACGTATGACGACCCTTCCGCGTCCGACCACGGAACTGACGGCAGACGAGGCCCGCCGCATCGCCCTGCGGGCCCAGGGCTTCCTCGGCGCCCCGGACCGCCGCTCGGGCGTCCGGGGCGTCCTGCGCCATCTGGGCGCGGTGCAGCTCGACACCATCTCCGTCCTCGCCCGCTCCCACGAGCTCATCCCGTACGCCCGTCTGGGCGCCGTGGGGCGCCGGACCGTCGAGGAGGCGTACTGGAAGCAGGGGGACCGGCCGCCGCACGCGTTCGAGTACTGGTCGCACGCCGCGTGCATCCTCCCCGTCGAGGAGTGGCCGCACTTCGCCTTCCGCCGCCGCGCCTACCGCGCCCGCACGCCCTGGGGCCACGAGCTCCCCGTCGGCGTGTACGACCAGGTGATCAAGCAGCTCCGCGCGGAGGGCCCCCTGACGGCCACGGAGCTGGGGGGCGCCAAGCGCACCAGCGAGTGGTGGGACTGGTCCGGCACCAAGGTCGCCGTCGAACGCGCCCTGATGTACGGCGAGGTGGTGTGCGTCGAGCGCCGCGGCTGGAAGCGGGTCTACGACCTCGCCGAGCGGGCGATCCCCGCGGAGCTGCTGCACGACGAGCTGGACGACGCCGAGTGCCTGCGCCGTCTGGTCCGCCTGGCCGGCCGGTCCCTCGGCGTGGGCACGCGCGCGGACATCGCCGACTACCACCGTCTCAAGGGGGAGCAGGTCGACGCGGTGATCGACGACTCGGGTCTGGTCCCGGTCACGGTGGAGGGCTGGTCCAAGCCGGCCTGGGCCGACCCTGCGGCCCTGGCGACACCGCCGCGCGGCCGGCACCGTACGACGCTGCTGTCCCCGTTCGACTCCCTGGTCTGGGAACGGGCGCGCACGGAGCGGATCTTCGGTTTCACTCACCGCCTGGAGGCCTACGTCCCCAAGCCCAAGCGGGTGCACGGCTACTTCGCGATGCCCGTCCTCGCGGGCGGCAGGCTCGTCGGCCGGGTCGACCCGGCCCGTGAGGGCCGCACGCTGGTGGCCAGGCAGGTCACGCTGGACGGCCGCAAGGCGGTCCCCGCCGTGGCCCGGGCCCTGGTGGAGGCCGCGGGCTGGGTGGACTGCACGGACGTGCGCGTGGAGCGGGTGGACGCGCCGGAGCTGCGCGAGGCCCTCGCCCTGGAGCTCGGCCGGCTCCTCGCTTGACGCGGGGAGGCCGTCACCGGATCTCGAGGATCTTCTCCCGCATCGCGTAGACCACCGCCTCCATCCTAGAGTGCAGCTGGAGCTTCTCCAGGATGTTGCGCACGTGGTTCTTCACGGTGTTCTCGGAGATGAACAGTTCCTTGGCGATGTCGCGGTTGTTCATTCCCGTGGCCACCAGCTTGAGGACTTCGAGTTCACGGTCCGTCAGCCGGGGCGCGGGAACCAGCCGGCGCTCGTCGGTGCGCTGGATCATCGACTTGAACTCGGTGAGCAGTTTCGACGCCATGGACGGGCTGATCTGCGACTGTCCGTCGGCCACCGCGCGAATGGCGGTGGCCACCTCGTCCGTGGAGATCTCCTTGAGGAGATAACCGGTCGCGCCCGCTTTGATGGCGTCGTAGAGATCGGCTTCCTCGTCGCTGATCGTCAACATGATGATCTTCGCACTGGGCGCCACCTCCTTGATGGAGGTGCACGCTTCGATCCCGCCCCGCTTGGGCATCCGCACGTCCATCAGGATGATGTCGGGCAGCAGGTCGGCGGCCTTCTCCACCGCCTCGGCACCGTCCCCCGCCTCGCCGATGACCTGGATGTCCTCCTCGGCCGCGAGCACGATCTCCAGTCCGCGGCGGAACAGCGCGTGGTCGTCCACCACAAGGACCCTGATCGGCTCCTTGTGTGGAGTGTCCGCGTCCGGGCCCATGCCGACGACGCCGTCGTCGGCGCCCTCGTCACGCATCGGTCCGAAGCTGTCCGCCATCGTTCCTCCCCCTGAAGGCTGTGGCCTGTGGTCCTGACCATCGCCAACCCAAGGCAACGGCCCACCGGTTGGACCGTTGCAGCCATGATTCCATGCCTCGCCGACACCGGGGTGCCGGTGTGCGCGCCGAGTGGTCGCACACCGGTGCCCCTGGGGGCGCACACGCGCACCAGGGGCACCGGCTCGGCCGTCACGCGGCGGATCAGCCGCCGAGCGTCCCGCCCGCCTCGGGGGACTGTGTCTGGGTGACCATCGTGTCCGTACTGAGGTGGATCACGCCGTAGTCGTAGGCGTGCCGCCGGTAGACGACGCTGGGTTCCTTGGTCTCGGAATCGACGAACAGATAGAAGTCGTGCCCGACCAGCTCCATTTCGTAGAGAGCCTGGTCGAGGGTCATGGGCGCTGCCACGTGGGTCTTCTCACGGACGATCAGGGGGCCGTCCCCCTGGACTTCCAGGGAGCCGATCTTCTTGGTGGGGACGGCTCCCTCTTCTTCCGCGGCGGAGCTCGCGCCGACCCCGTTGAGCGTCGCCACGCCCGGGACGTGGTCGGGGACCTCGGCGGCCGAGATCCTGCGCGCACCGCGTCGCGAGAAACGCTTGTCATGCTGCTTGCGCAGCCGGGCGTCCAGCTTCTCCGCCGCCAGGTCGAGCGCCGCGTACGGGTCGCTCGCCGCTGCCTCCGCCCGGATCACCGGACCGCGGGAGCGGAGCGTGATCTCCACCCGGTCGCAGCGGTCGGCCTGTCGGGGGTTGGGCTCCTTGGACACCTCGACGTCGAGGCTGATCACCTTGCCGTCGAGCTTCTGGATCTTCTCCAGGTTCAGCTTCTCGGCCACGTGCTTCCGGAACCGCTCGGGCACCTCGGTCTTGCGGCCCTTGACGACGATGTCCACGCAGAACTCCGTTCCCGGATCACTCCGCCTCGGTGCGGAGCGTCTCCCTTTTGCACCAGATTCCGGTGACGCCCGGAACCTCGGACTCGGTGACGTCCACCTCCTCCCCCATGGGCGAGATCTCCACTCCACCGACACGGGTGAAAACGAAAAACCCGCAGCACGGTAATCGGATTCGAGAGGTGTGGCCTGCGGCTTTCCCTCACAACCGAACATATCTCGCCCGGACGGATGCCGTCACCCTCTACCGCGCCGTACCTCCATTCTGCTGAATTGGCCTTCTCATTACCTGCAACGACGCACGTTCCCCATCAGTTCCGGTTTATTTCAAAAGCATCCGGAGACGCCGCGACGACGGCCGCGCACATCCCCTCGACGGTGCCGTCGGCGCCCGCCGCGACCGGCGTCCGACCGGACCGCCGGCCCGCCCACTGTTGAGCTGGTCCGTTCCGCTGTTCCCCTCTCCTTTCCCGTGTCCCTCCCCTGTACACGGACGCGTGCCCCGGAATACTCGATCCGGCGCCCCGGCCGGGCGATTCGGCCCACGACCGGGCCCGTACGGCACGCGCCGCCTCGGCCAGCGACGCCCCGGTCGTCATCAGGTCGTCGACCAGGACGACCCGGCCCGCCGAGAGCAGCCGGCCGCAGCCCGGGGCAACCGTCAGCGCGCCCGCGAGATTGGCCAGCCGCTGCCGGGCGTCGAGCCCCGACTGGTCGGCCACGCCCCGTCGCTGCCGCAGCGCGGGAAGCACGTGTGCGGGTACCCCCGCCCGCCGCAGCTCACCCGCCGCCGCGTACGCGATCCGCCGGACGGGATCATGCCCGCGCGCCCGCACCGCCCGCCGTGCGGAGGGCACGGGGACGAGCAGCACCGAGCCGCCGCCCGCGTCCGGGGCACGGACCGCTCCCAGTCCCGCCCGCACCGCTCCGGCCAGCGCCTCGCCGAGCGGTCCGGAGAGGGCCAGGGCGCCCCGCTCCTTGTGGGCCAGCAGCGTGGCGCGCACCTCGTCCGCGTACCGGGCCGCCGCGTGCACCGACGGTAGCCCGGCCGGCTCGGGCACCGGCCGCACCCGGCACGGCACCGCCCCGCTCAGCGCCGTGCGGCACCGGGCGCAGAGCACCGTACGGGGTCTGCCGCAGCCGCCGCACTCGGCCGGGAGCACCAGGTCGGTGAGGTCCCGCCACCAGTCCCGCATGGGACCACTGTGCCAACGCCCGCCGTGCCCGGCCACCCCTGTGGACAACCCGGGGGCCGGGCCCGGCTCACCCCGGGTAGACCGGCGCGGTCCCCTCCGTCACCTTCTGCCACTGCGCCCCCGAGGGCAGCCGTACGATCCCGTCCACCGAGTAGGCCGTCAGCGGCGCCTGTTCGTCCTCGGAGGCGGTGACGGCCTCGACGCCGGTCAGGGCGGCGGGCGGCGGCACGTCCGGCGTGGAGCCGTCGACCTCGACGTACTTCATCTGCTCCACCCCTCCCTGCTCGCGACCGACCACCACGAGCCGGCCGTCCCCGGCCCAGGACATGGCCGTGACCTGCTCCAGCTCCGGCGTCGCGGAGCGCGGGTCCAGCACGGTGACCGTCGGCCGCTCACCCGTCCCGCCGTTCCGGTCGATCCGCCCGATCACCAGGGAACTCCGGCCGTCCTTCTCCACGACGAGCGCGATCCGCACCCCGTCGGCGGCCACCCGGACCGCCCGCACACGGCCGTCCAGCCCCGGTGCCCGTACCTGCACCGGCTCCCCCGCGCCTTCCTCCAGCAGGTACAGCCGCGGGTCGACGGGGTCGCTGTCGGCCACCCACAGTCCGCCCTGCGCGTCCCAGCTGGGCGTGGTCAGTCCGTCCTCCTCGGTGCTGCCCGTGCTGCGCAGCACGGGCTCCTCGAAGGAACTCCCCGCCACCAGCGGGGCGACGAACAGCGACTTGCCGTCGAGGGAGACCCCGGCCGCGGTCCGCTCGTCCCGGGCGACCGCCACCGACCGCAGCGCCTTCTCGCCCTCGCCCAGTGCCCCGGGCACCGGCGCGGGCTCGGTGTCGTCGCTGCCCGCGGTGATCCGCACGAGCCGGCCCTCGCCGTCGACGAAGTACAGGTAGTCGGGCCGGCCCAGCGCGCCCCGGGTGGCCACGGTCTCGGCGCCCTCCTGGGCGAGCGAGCACAGCTGCCCGCCGCCGGCCCGCAGCTCGACCTCGTCCACCGCGGGGCTGAGCGTGCGCAGCGTGAACAGCAGCTGGGCCGCCATCTCCTCGCACCGGCCGGTGCCGGCCTCGGCCGCCTTGTCGTTGAGCGGCACGATCAGCCTGCCCCGGTCGTCCGGGGTCAGCGGGCCGGCTCCCTTCCGCAACGCCGTCCCCTCGGGGAAACCGGTCCTGACGGCAGGATCCAGCCAGGTCGTGGGCCCTTCGATGAGGGAGCGCACCATCTGGGTCGTGGGGTCCACGTGACTGCGCACATAGACGGGGTCGGCGACCGTCATCGGCGGCGATCCCGCGCTCTCCGAGGCGAAGTAGTACTTGTTGACCGACATGTAGTTGCGCTGGAAGTCCGACTTGCCCATGACCACACCCTGCGGCACCGCGTCGATGCGCCACTGCTCGGTCTTGGCGTCCTTCGTGAGGTGCACCAGCTCGTCGTAGGGACCGGAGGCCGGCGCGTACGACTGCTGCGCGTCCACCGTGGCGACCTTGGTCCCGGTCAGCGTGTAGGACAGGGAGCCCTCGTCCCGCCGGTCCGGACGGTCGACCTGGGCACCCGGCCCGTCCGACAGCACGGTGGTGGACAGCTCCGGCTTCCAGGTCTTCGCCGCCTCACGGGTCAGGTACTGGCGCGCGGTCTTGTAGTCGGGATCGTCACTGGTCAGCGCCTCCAGGAAACCCTGCACGATCTGCGTGGGGGTGGCGTCCTCGCTGGGCGGCATGGCGAACACCCGCACCTGTGTGTCCTGCCGCGGCGTCGACTCGACGCCCCGCAGGTCCCCGTTGTCGGGCATCGAGGCGCACCCGGCCAGCAGAACGACCCCGCTGGCCGCGTATCCCACCGTCCGCACCCGTGCCCCCCGGCCGCGCTCACCGCCGCCCACGCGAAGCCTCCCCGTCCGTGTCCGCATCCCGCGCCCCACTCCGACCGTCCTCGCCGCCGGCCGCCCCGGCCCCGCGCTCCGGCTCCCGGCCAGCCTCCGCACCCCGGTCCCGGCCGTCGTCCGCCCCCGGCTCCGTACCGTCGCCGCTTCCCGCGGCCGACGCCCCCGGACCCCCGTCGTCCAGCCATCCCGCGGGATCGTCGCCGGCCTCAGGGAACCCGTCATCGGCGTCCGCGCTCCCGCTCCGCGCCCCGGACGTCGTCCGCGTACCGCCCGTCCGTGCCGGTGGGGCGGGCCGGGCCACCACGCGCGCCCCGTTGCCGGGCAGTGCGGTGGGGTCGGCCGTCGGGGCGACGGTCGCCGGCCTCAGCGCGAGCGGATCCCGCGCCGCCCCGTCGGCGCCCGCCTGCCGCGCCGACACCGTCGCGCGCTTCTCGTCGTCCCCGCCGCCGCGCGGCAGGCCGGCGTCGTCCGGCCCCCGGTCGCGCCGCGAGTCCTTGGGCTCCAGCGGTATCGGCGATCCCCTCAGCGGTTCGTCCGCGGTCCTGGGCAGCGTCAGCCGGAACTGCGAGCCGCCGCCCGGCTCGCCCCACGCCTGGAGCCAGCCGCCGTGCAGCCGCGCGTCCTCCAGGGCGATGGACAGCCCCAGCCCCGTGCCGCCGGTGGTACGCGCGCGTGCCGGGTCGGCCCGCCAGAAGCGGCTGAAGACCCGGGTCGCCTCACCGGGCTTGAGCCCGACGCCGTAGTCGCGCACCGCCACCGCGACCGCCCCGCCGGCCGCGGCGAGCTTGACGACGACGTCCTTGCCCTCGCCGTGCTCCACCGCGTTGACGACCAGGTTCCGCAGCACGCGCTCCACGCGTCGCGCATCGGCCTCGGCGACGACGGGCTGCTGGTCGCCGACGACCTTGATCCTCGTGCCCTTGCGCTCGGCGAGCGGCTCCGCCCCGCTGACCACCCGCCGCACGACCTCGCGCAGGTCTATAGGCTCCGCTTCCAGCGCCGCCGCGCCCGCGTCGAAGCGGCTGATCTCCAGCAGGTCCGCGAGCAGCGACTCGAACCGGTCCAGCTGGTCGGCGAGCAGCTCCGCCGACCGAGCGGTCACCGGGTCGAAGTCCTCCCGCGCCTCGTGGATGACGTCCGCGGCCATCCGCACCGTCGTCAGCGGCGTGCGCAGCTCGTGCGACACGTCCGACACGAACCGGCGCTGCATCCGCGACAGGTCCTCGAGCTGGTTGATCTTCAGCTGGAGGTTCTGCGCCATCTTGTTGAAGGCCTCGCCGAGCCGCGCGATGTCGTCCTCGCCGGTGACCTTCATCCGTTCCTGCAGCCGCCCCGCGGACAGCCGCTCGGCGATCCCGGCCGCCATCCGCACCGGCGTGACGACCTGGCGCACCACGAGCCAGGCGATCGCCCCGAGGAGGACGACGACGAACAGTCCGGCGGTCGCCAGGGTGCCCTTGACCAGGCTCAGCGACTTCTCCTCCTGGGTGAGCGGGAAGAGGTAGTACAGCTGGTACGGGTCCCTGTTGGGGTCGTTGACCTGCTTGCCGATGACCAGACCGGGCTGGGACTCCTTCTTGGTGTCGTAGACGATGCGCGTGTAACTCTGGGCCGCCGCCCCGCTGGCGTCGATCCTCTCCCGCAGCGCCGCCGGCACACTCGCCGTCGGATTGACCTCACCGGAGGCGCGCGGTCCGCGCCCGCTGCCGCTCTCGTCGCCCGCGGGCAGGGTCACCACGTCGAAGGCGCCCTGTCCGCCGCTGGAGAGCGATTCCACGAGGTCGCTCATCCACTGGATGACGCTCTGCGAGGGACGGCCGTCCACCGCCGCGCCGTCGTCGCCCGTGACGCTCACGGCCTCCTCGGCCTGCTGCTTGGCCACCGCGAACCCGCCGGTGGCCTGGCTCTGCGACGCCTTCACCTTGGCGTCCAGCAGACCGTTGCGCACCTGGCCGATGACGACGAAGCCCAGCAACAGGACCACGCCCAGCGACATCAGCAGCGTGGTGACGACGACCTTGAGCTGGATGTTGCGCCGCCACAGCCGCATGACGGGCAGCAGCGGCCGGCGCACCCAGCGCACGAACAGCCGGATCACCGGGCTGCCCTGGACCCCGCCCTGCAGCAGCCCGCCGTCGAGCAGGCGCCCCCAGCGGGAATCCCGGGTCTTCCGGCCGACAGGCCGCCCCGGACGGCCCCCGGACCGGCCGGACGCCGAAGCGGCACTGTCCCCGGACATGTCAGCTCGGTCCTGCCTTGTATCCGACCCCACGGACGGTCACCACGATCTCCGGCTTCTCCGGGTCCTTCTCGACCTTGGAGCGCAGCCGCTGCACATGCACGTTCACCAGCCGGGTGTCCGCCGCGTGACGGTAGCCCCAGACCTGCTCGAGGAGCACCTCACGCGTGAACACCTGCCACGGCTTGCGGGCGAGCGCGACCAGCAGGTCGAACTCCAGCGGCGTCAGCGCGATCGACTGCCCGTCCCGCTTCACGGAGTGCCCGGCCACGTCGATCACCAGGTCGCCGATGGCGAGCTGCTCCGGCGCCGGCTCCTCCGACCTGCGCAGCCGCGCCCGGATACGGGCCACCAGCTCCTTCGGCTTGAACGGCTTGACGATGTAGTCGTCGGCCCCGGACTCCAGGCCCACCACGACATCGACGGTGTCGCTCTTCGCCGTCAGCATCACGATCGGCACCCCGGACTCCGCCCTGATCAGACGGCACACCTCGATGCCGTCCCGGCCGGGCAGCATCAGGTCCAGGAGCACCAGATCGGGCTTGGCCTCACGGAAGGCGGCCAGCGCCTTGTCGCCGTCGGCTACGAAAGACGGCTCAAAACCTTCACCGCGCAGCACGATGCCGAGCATCTCGGCCAGTGCGCTGTCGTCGTCGACGACAAGGACTCGTCCCTTCATAAACGACATCATCCCACTAGCTCATCGTGACCTGGCGTGACCTGGCGCACAGCGCGGCCAGGGCCTCGTCCGTCACGGGCGAAACGACACCTTCCTCGGTGACGATCGCCGTCACCAGCTCCGGCGGCGTCACATCGAACGCCGGGTTGTACGCCTGGGTCCCCAGGGGCGCCACCGGAATCCCCCCTCCTGCTTCCGTTCCGGCCACCGGTACCTGCGGTGCCATGACCTCCGTCACCTCGTGCCCTGGACGCTGCTCCACCTCGATGGACGACCCGTCCGGCGTCCGGGGATCCACCGTCGTCACCGGTGCCACCACGATGAACGGCACATGGTGGTACCGCGCGAGCACCGCGAGCGGATAGCTCCCCACCTTGTTCGCCACCGAGCCGTCGGCCGCGATGCGGTCCGCGCCGACGAGCACCGCGTCCACCTCGCCCGCCGCGAACAGCGATCCCGCCGCGTTGTCGGTGAGCAGGGTGTACGCCATGCCGCTGCGTGCCGCCTCGTACGCCGTCAGGCGAGCACCCTGCAGCAGCGGACGCGTCTCGTCCACCCACAGGCGCCGCAGCCGCCCCGCCCGGTGCGCCGCCAGCGCCACCGCGAACGCCGTCCCCTCGCCGCCCGACACCAGCGAACCGGTGTTGCAGTGCGTGAGGATCCGGTGCCCGCCACCGGGCAGCAGCTCGTCGAGGAGCGCCAGCCCGTGCCCGGCCATCCGGGCACTGGCCTCGGCGTCCTCCCGGTGCAGCTGCCGCGCCGCGGCCAGCGCGGCCCCGGCCGCCTGCCGGGTGTCCCCGCCGCGGGCGAGAACGGCCTGGTGGGCGGAGTGCGCCCGGCGTACGCCGACGGCGAGGTTCACCGCGGTGGGCCGGGCGCTCTCCAGCGCCGCCGCCGCATCGTCCACGTCGTAGCCCCGTACGGCGGCGAGCGCGACACCGTAGGCTCCCGCGATGCCCAGCAGAGGGGCGCCGCGCACGGCGAGCGAGCGGATCGCCTCCACCAGCGCCGGCGCATCCGTACAGACGAGTTCGACCTCCTCGGCCGGCAGCCTCGTCTGGTCGAGCAGGACCAGGACGGGGCCTTCGGGGGGCTCTTCCCAGCGCAGCGCGGGAATCTCGGTCGGCCGGTTGTTGTCGCCGCTGTGCGCGTACTGATCAGCCATGCAGCCAGTCTGCCCCCTGTCGCGCGGACAATTGAAGGTACGCAGCCCTCACCTCGGCAGGTCAGTCGATGACCACCCCATGGCACGATGGCTGCCAAGCCGCCGCCGCGACCGCGGACGGGCACCGTGAAGGAGCGACGATGAACGACACTCCGGGCTGGGCCTCGCCCGGATCCGCCCCGTCCGAGGGGCAGGGACCGGGCGCGTCCGGCCCTGCCGAGCCCGCCGGCCGTCCAGGCCCCCAGCACCCCGCCGACCAGCCCCAGCAGCCGGGCCAAGCCCCTCAGGACCCGGGCGTGAAGTGGTCGAAGGAACAGCCGCCGCCCGGCCAGTGGTCCGCGCCCACCGGCCCGCCCGGCCCCACGGCCCCCGGCCAGACTCCCCCGCCCCCGCCGCCCGGCCCGGGCTGGGGCGCCCCACCGCCCGGCGGCCCCGGCGGTTACGGCGGCGGACACGGCGCCTGGGGAGGCAACTGGGGCGGCGGCTGGGGAGGCCCCCCGCCCGCGGCCAAGCCCGGCGTCATCCCGCTCCGCCCGCTCGGCGTGGGCGAGATCCTCGACGGCGCCGTCTCCACCATGCGCACCTACTGGCGCACGGTCCTCGGCATCTCGCTGGCCGTCGCCGTCCTCACCGAGATCGTCGTCGTGCTGCTCCAGGGCCTCGCCCTGGACTCCTCCAGCACCGCGGTGCTCAACGACCCCAGCGCCACCCTCGACGAACTGACCGACGCCATGAGCGACTCCCTGCTCAACTCCGGCGTGGTCTTCCTCGTCACCCTGGTCGGCACCGTCGCCGCCACCGCCCTGCTCACGACCGTCACCAGCCGCGCGGTACTCGGCAAGTCGGTCACCACCGGCGAGGCCTGGCGCGACGCCCGCCCCCAGATCGTCAAGCTGTTCGGCCTGATCTGCCTGCTGCTGCTCATCACCGTCGGCATCATGGCCGTCGGCGCGCTGCCCGGGTTCCTCGTCGCCCTCACCGTGGGCGGCGGGGCGGGCGTCGCCCTCACCGTCCTGGGCCTGATCGGCGCCGTCGTCGTCACCGTGTGGCTCATGGTCCGCCTGTCGCTGGCATCGCCCACCCTGATGCTGGAGAAGCAGGGCATCCGGAAGGCGATGAGCCGCTCCGCCAGACTGGTCCGCGGCTCCTGGTGGCGCGTCTTCGGCATCCAGCTGCTCGCGACGGTCATCGCGAACGTCGTCGCGTCGATCATCGTCATCCCCTTCACCTTCCTCGCCGCCGCCGTCGGCGGCGACGGCGTCTCCGGCTTCCTCAACAGCGCCGGCGGCGACATGGGCTGGACGTTCCTCATCGTCAGCGGCATCGGCTCGGTCATCGGCGCCATGATCACGTTCCCGATCACGGCCGGCGTCACCGTGCTCCTCTACGTCGACCAGCGCATCCGCCGCGAGGCCCTCGACCTCGAACTGGCCCGCGCCGCCGGCGTTCGGGGCCACGGCCCCGGCGCCACCCCGGGGAGCTGATGGCGTGACCGCCACGGGGGGAGTTCTCACATCCGTACGGGCGCTGCCCGCAGCCGCCGACACGGCCGTACGCCTGTTGCTGCGCGGCGACGACGAGCCGCCCGTCACCCTCCCGCGCGACCCCGCGCGGGAGGCGGCGCGGCGCGAGCTGTCCAAAGGCATGTACCACGAGAACGACCCCAGCTGGTTCCAGCAGGCCCTCGACGCCTTCTGGGAATGGGTCGGCAAGCTGTTCGGCGCCGCCTCCACCGCCACCCCCGGCGGCGCACTCGGCCTGGTCGTCATCGTCGCGGCCGTGATCGCCGTCCTGGGCGCCCTGTGGTGGCGCCTGGGCACGCCGCGCCGCCGACCGACCTCGGCCCCCGCCCTGTTCGACGACCGCCCCCGCAGCGCCGCCGAACACCGCTCGGCCGCCGAGGCACACGCCGCCCAGGGCCACTGGAGCCAGGCCGTCCAGGAACGCATGCGGGCCGTCGTCCGCGCCCTGGAGGAACGCGCCCTGCTCGACCTCCGTCCCGGCCGCACCGCCGACGAGGCCGCCGCGGAGGCCGGCCGCGCCCTTCCCTCCCACACCGCCCGGCTGCACACCGCCGCCCGCTCCTTCGACGACGTCACATACGGCGGCCGGGCCGCCACGGAACAGTCGTACCGGCAGCTCGCCGCACTCGACCGCGACCTGGAACGCGCCACACCCCACCTCGCGGCCGACGGCAGCACCCGCAGCACGGAGGCCGACACCCGCCAGGGAGCCGCCGGATGACGACCGAGGCCGCACCCCCGTCCACCTCGGCCTCGCCCACCGCCCGCCAGGTGTGGTCCCGCGCGCGAGGCATCGCCCTGGCACTGGTGCTGTTGATCGCAGCGGCCGTCGCCATCGCCGTGGTCCGCTCCGACACCCGGCATGGCGAACTCGACCCGCGCTCCGCCGACCCCTACGGCAGCCGCGCCGTCGCCGAACTCCTCGCCGACCGCGGTGTGGACACACGCGTGGTCACCACCCTCGACCAGGCCACCGCCGCGGCCGGCCCCGACACGACCCTCCTGGTCGCCGTCCCCGATCTCCTGACCGGGCCCCAGCAGTCCCGGCTGCGCTCCGCCGTCACCGGCTCAGGCGGCCGCACCGTCCTGGTCTCCGCCGGCAGCGCCTCCGTGGAACGGCTCGCCCCCGGCGTCACCGCCGACCCGGCCACCAGCTTCACCTCCACCCTCTCCCCCGACTGCGACCTGCCCGCCGCCCGCCGCGCGGGCACCGCCGACCTGGGCGGCATCCGCTACGTCACCACCCACCTCACCGCCGACGAGTGCTACCCCAGCGAGCGCCTCGCCACCCTGCTGCGCATACCGGACCCCTCCGGCGACAGCGACGGCGACACCGTCCTCCTCGGCGCCCCCGACATCCTCCTCAACGACCGCCTCGACGAGCACGGCAACGCCTCGCTCGCCCTCCAGCTCCTCGGCTCCCGCCCCCACCTGGTCTGGTACCTCCCCTCGCTCGCCGACGCCTCCGCCGCCTCCGAAGAGGGCGAGCGGGGCTTCTTCGACCTGCTCCCCTCCGGCTGGCTGTGGGGCACCCTGCAACTCTTCATCGCGGCAGCCCTGGCCGCCCTGTGGCGAGCACGCCGACTCGGCCCCCTGGTATCCGAGAAACTCCCCGTGGCGATCCGCGCCTCCGAAACCGTCGAAGGCCGCGCCCGCCTCTACCGCAAGGCCAACGCCCGCGACCGCGCGGCCACCGCTCTTCGCTCCGCCACCCGCACGCGCCTCGCCCCTCTCGTGGGCGTCCCCGTGTCCCAGGCGCACGCGCCCGAGACCCTGCTCCCCGCGCTGTCCGCCCACCTCCGGGGCGACGGACAGTCCCTGCACACCCTCCTCTTCGGCCCGCCCCCGGGCGACGACGCAGCGCTCATCCAGCTCGCCGACCACCTCGACGCCCTCGAAAGAGAGGTACGCCGTCCATGATGGACCCGACCACTGACAACGCCGCGCACACCGGGGACCCGGCCGCCGCCCGGGCCTCTCTGGAAGCCCTGCGCGCCGAGATCGCCAAGGCCGTGGTCGGCCAGGACCCCGCGGTGACCGGCCTCGTCGTCGCCCTGCTCTGCCGCGGCCACGTCCTCCTCGAAGGCGTCCCCGGCGTCGCCAAGACCCTCCTCGTCCGCGCCCTCGCGGCCACCCTGGAGCTCGACACCAAGCGCGTCCAGTTCACCCCCGACCTGATGCCGAGCGACGTCACCGGCTCCCTGGTCTACGACGCCCGCACCGCCGAGTTCTCCTTCCAGCCCGGCCCGGTCTTCACCAACCTTCTCCTCGCGGACGAGATCAACCGCACGCCCCCGAAGACCCAGTCCTCCCTCCTGGAGGCCATGGAGGAACGCCAGGTCACGGTCGACGGGACTCCCCGCCCCCTGCCCGACCCCTTCCTGGTCGCCGCGACCCAGAACCCGGTCGAGTACGAGGGCACCTACCCCCTCCCCGAGGCCCAGCTGGACCGTTTCCTCCTCAAGCTGACCATCCCCCTGCCCTCCCGCCAGGACGAGATCGACGTCCTCACCCGTCACGCCGAGGGCTTCAACCCGCGCGACCTGCGCGCCGCCGGCGTACGCCCCGTCGCGAACGCCGCCGACCTGGAGGCCGCCCGCCGCGCGGTCGCCGGAACCACGATCTCCTCCGAGATCACCGCCTACGTCGTGGACATCTGCCGCGCCACCCGCGAGTCGCCGTCCCTCACTCTCGGTGTCTCCCCGCGTGGCGCCACCGCGCTCCTGGCCACCGCCCGCGCGTGGGCCTGGTTGACCGGCCGCGACTACGTCATCCCCGACGACGTGAAGGCCCTCGCCCTGCCCACGCTCCGCCATCGCGTCCAGCTCCGCCCGGAGGCCGAGATGGAAGGCGTCACGACCGACTCGGTCATCAACGCGATCCTCGCCCACGTCCCCGTCCCCCGCTGATGGCACTCACCGGACGCGCCGCCCTGCTCGCGGCCCTCGGCTCCCTCCCCGTCGGCATCTGGGAACCCGGCTGGACCGGCATCCTCGCCGTCAACGCCCCCCTGGCGGTGGCCTGCGCCTGCGACTTCGCCCTGGCCGCCCCCGTAGGCGGCCTCGGCCTGACCCGCTCCGGCGACACCTCGGTACGCCTGGGCGACACCGCCGACGTCACCCTGACGGTCACCAACCCGTCCCACCGCCCGCTGCGCGCCCGCATCCGCGACGCCTGGCCCCCCAGCAGTTGGCAGCCCGGCACGGAGGTGACGGCCTCCCGCAACCGTCTGACGATCCCCCCGGGTGAACGCAGGCGCGTCACGACCCGCCTGCGCCCCACCCGCCGTGGCGACCGCCACGCCGACCGCGTCACCATCCGCTCCTACGGCCCCCTCGGCCTCTTCGCCCGCCAGGGCACCCACAAGGTCCCGTGGACGGTACGCGTCCTCCCGCCCTTCACCAGCCGCAAGCACCTGCCGTCCAAACTGGCCCGGCTGCGCGAACTGGACGGCCGCACCAGCGTGCTGACCCGGGGCGAGGGAACGGAGTTCGACAGTCTGCGGGAGTACGTCCCCGGCGACGACACCCGCTCCATCGACTGGCGCGCCACCGCCCGCCAGTCCGCGGTCGCGGTACGCACCTGGCGTCCCGAACGCGACCGTCACATCCTGCTCGTCCTCGACACCGGCCGCACCTCCGCGGGCCGTGTCGGTGACGCTCCCCGTCTGGACGCCTCCATGGACGCGGCCCTGCTTCTCGGAGCCCTCGCCTCTCGGGCCGGCGACCGGGTCGACCTCCTGGCCTACGACCGCCGCCTGCGCGCCCTCGTCCAGGGCCGCACGGCGGGCGACGTCCTCCCCTCCCTCGTCAACGCCATGGCCACGCTCGAACCCGAACTCGTCGAGACCGATGCCCGTGGTCTGGCGGCGACGGCACTCCGTACGGCGCCCCGCCGGTCGCTGATCGTCCTGCTCACGACACTCGACGCCGCCCCCATCGAGGAGGGCCTGCTGCTCGTCCTGCCCCAGTTGACCCAGCGCCACACGGTTCTCCTCGCCTCGGTGGCGGATCCGCACATCGCCAGGATGGCCAGAGCACGTGGAAACACCGACGCGGTGTACCAGGCAGCGGCGGCGGCCCAGGCCCACACGGAACGCGACCGCACCGCGGAACAACTCCGCCGCCATGGCGTCACGGTCGTGGACGCACCCCCGGAGGAGCTGGCGCCGGCACTCGCGGACGCGTATCTGGCTCTGAAGGCAGCTGGTCGTCTGTGATGCACGAGGCCGGCGGGTGGAGCTTCGAAAGCCCCGTCGGCCCTGAAACGCAGAAAGCCCCCGTGCCGAACGGCACGGGGGCTTTCTACAAAGATTGTTCGGCGGCGTCCTACTCTCCCACAGGGTCCCCCCTGCAGTACCATCGGCGCTGTAAGGCTTAGCTTCCGGGTTCGGAATGTAACCGGGCGTTTCCCCTACGCTATGACCACCGAAACACTATGAAACAGACAACCGAACCATGCCTGACCTGGCATGGGGCCGTTCGTGGTTTCAGAACCAACACAGTGGACGCGAGCAACTGAGGACAAGCCCTCGGCCTATTAGTACCGGTCAACTCCACACGTTACCGTGCTTCCATATCCGGCCTATCAACCCAGTCGTCTACTGGGAGCCTTACCCTCTCCAGGAGGTGGGAGTCCTCATCTCGAAGCAGGCTTCCCGCTTAGATGCTTTCAGCGGTTATCCCTCCCGAACGTAGCCAACCAGCCATGCCCTTGGCAGGACAACTGGCACACCAGAGGTTCGTCCGTCCCGGTCCTCTCGTACTAGGGACAGCCCTTCTCAAGACTCCTACGCGCACAGCGGATAGGGACCGAACTGTCTCACGACGTTCTAAACCCAGCTCGCGTACCGCTTTAATGGGCGAACAGCCCAACCCTTGGGACCGACTCCAGCCCCAGGATGCGACGAGCCGACATCGAGGTGCCAAACCATCCCGTCGATATGGACTCTTGGGGAAGATCAGCCTGTTATCCCCGGGGTACCTTTTATCCGTTGAGCGACGGCGCTTCCACAAGCCACCGCCGGATCACTAGTCCCGACTTTCGTCCCTGCTCGACCCGTCGGTCTCACAGTCAAGCTCCCTTGTGCACTTACACTCAACACCTGATTGCCAACCAGGCTGAGGGAACCTTTGGGCGCCTCCGTTACTCTTTAGGAGGCAACCGCCCCAGTTAAACTACCCATCAGACACTGTCCCTGATCCGGATCACGGACCCAGGTTAGACATCCAGCACGACCAGACTGGTATTTCAACGACGACTCCACCCGAACTGGCGTCCGAGCTTCACAGTCTCCCAGCTATCCTACACAAGCCGAACCGAACACCAATATCAAACTGTAGTAAAGGTCCCGGGGTCTTTCCGTCCTGCTGCGCGAAACGAGCATCTTTACTCGTAGTGCAATTTCACCGGGCCTATGGTTGAGACAGTCGAGAAGTCGTTACGCCATTCGTGCAGGTCGGAACTTACCCGACAAGGAATTTCGCTACCTTAGGATGGTTATAGTTACCACCGCCGTTTACTGGCGCTTAAGTTCTCAGCTTCGCCACCCCGAAGAGTGACTAACCGGTCCCCTTAACGTTCCAGCACCGGGCAGGCGTCAGTCCGTATACATCGCCTTACGGCTTCGCACGGACCTGTGTTTTTAGTAAACAGTCGCTTCTCGCTGGTCTCTGCGGCCACCCCCAGCTCAGAGCGCGAAGCTCATCACCGGTTGTGGCCCCCCTTCTCCCGAAGTTACGGGGGCATTTTGCCGAGTTCCTTAACCATAGTTCACCCGAACGCCTCGGTATTCTCTACCTGACCACCTGAGTCGGTTTAGGGTACGGGCCGCCATGAAACTCGCTAGAGGCTTTTCTCGACAGCATAGGATCATCCACTTCACCACAATCGGCTCGGCATCAGGTCTCAGACTATTGCCAGGCGGATTTGCCTACCTGACGTCCTACACCCTTACCCCGGGACAACCACCGCCCGGGATGGACTACCTTCCTGCGTCACCCCATCACTCACCTACTGCAAGTCTGGTTCGCCGGCTCCACCACTCCCCCTCACTCCGAAGAGATCAGGGGCGGCTTCACGGGCTTAGCATCGCCTGGTTCGATGTTTGACGCTTCACAGCGGGTACCGGAATATCAACCGGTTATCCATCGACTACGCCTGTCGGCCTCGCCTTAGGTCCCGACTTACCCTGGGCAGATCAGCTTGACCCAGGAACCCTTAGTCAATCGGCGCACACGTTTCTCACGTGTGAATCGCTACTCATGCCTGCATTCTCACTCGTGAACCGTCCACAACTGCCTTCCGGCGCTGCTTCACCCGGCACACGACGCTCCCCTACCCATCACAACACCCGTTGGGGCTTCTGCTGCAATGACACGACTTCGGCGGTACGCTTGAGCCCCGCTACATTGTCGGCGCGGAATCACTAGACCAGTGAGCTATTACGCACTCTTTCAAGGGTGGCTGCTTCTAAGCCAACCTCCTGGTTGTCTCTGCGACTCCACATCCTTTCCCACTTAGCGTACGCTTAGGGGCCTTAGTCGATGCTCTGGGCTGTTTCCCTCTCGACCATGGAGCTTATCCCCCACAGTCTCACTGCCGCGCTCTCACTTACCGGCATTCGGAGTTTGGCTAAGGTCAGTAACCCGGTAGGGCCCATCGCCTATCCAGTGCTCTACCTCCGGCAAGAAACACACGACGCTGCACCTAAATGCATTTCGGGGAGAACCAGCTATCACGGAGTTTGATTGGCCTTTCACCCCTAACCACAGGTCATCCCCCAGGTTTTCAACCCTGGTGGGTTCGGTCCTCCACGAAG